>NZ_PYVX01000002.1 GCF_003056305.1 Halomonas denitrificans | reverse complement strand
ACAAGCGCCCACATGAATTACCTGATCGATTGTTAAAGAGCATCTCGCTGTTGCCGTCGTGTCCGGCCAGCTTCTTGCGAAGCGGCGGTCTCGCTGGCGCCCTGCGAGGAAGGCGTATTCTACCTGACCGGCGTTTCTTGTCAACCCTGCGAGGCGTTCCGAAGAAGCGAAGCGGGTGACCGAAACCTCGTTGCGCTAGCGCGCTGCGAGTGCCGATCGAGTGGCGTGCATTCTACCGAATGCGGCGAGTTCGTCAAGCGGGAATTTTCAAAGCGTCTTCGAAAAACCCAAATGGAAACAAGCACTTCTGCCACCATCACCGCCTGCAACGTTTGCCCGTTGCCGGCAGCGGATGCGTACTTTACGGATTTCCCGGGGGCCGCGCAAGCCCCTGGCCAAGAAAAAATATAGCCCACTCCGGGCGGGCCCGCCATGGCCCGTCACGCCTTTCTTGATCGCCGCCGGGAAACACCCGGCCACGACGCCCGCTCCACACCCTCGGGTAGCGAGCGAGCAGCCGTCTCAGATCACGAAGCGATCGACGAAGCGGTGCACCGCCGTCTGCTCCAGGCGGGCCTGATCGCCGCAGAGCGCGACGATCTCGGCGCACCGCCCCGCCGGGAAGCGCGTGGCCAGGTTGTGCGCGAACTTCTCTTCCAGCAGCGGGATGCCCTCCGCCCGCCGCCGGCGATGACCGATGGGGTACTCGACCGCGACCTGCTCGGTGGCGCTGCCGTCCGCGAAGAAGACCTGGACGGCGTTGGCGATGGCGCGCTTCTGGGGGTCGTAGTAGTCCCGGGAGTAGCGCTCGTCCTCGACCACCTCCATCTTGCCGCGCAGCTCGTCGATTTCCGGATGGGCCGCGTGGAAGGCATCCTCGTAGTGCTCGGCGGTCAGGCTGCCGAAGATCAGCGGCACGGCGGTCATGTACTGGAGGCAGTGATCCCGGTCGGCGGGATTGGCGAGGTCCCCCTCCTTGGAGATGATGCGGATCGCCGAGTCGTGGGTGGTCAGCACGATGCGCTCGATCTCGTCGAGCCGATCCTTCACCTGGGGGTACAGGGTCATGGCCGCCTCGCAGGCGGTCTGGGCGTGGAACTCGGCCGGGAAGGAGATCTTGAACAGAATGTGCTCCATCACGTGGCTGCCGAGCTCGCGCTGGAAGGTGAAGCGACGCTCCTCGGCTGGCTTGGTGGCGAGATCGCGGTTGGTGTGGCTGAACAGCACGTCGTAGAAGCCCCACTGCGGCGCGGTCAGCACGCCCGGGATGCCCATCTCGCCGCGCATGGCGATATCGGCCAGGCGCACGGCGCGGGAGGTGGCGTCCCCGGCGGCCCAGCTCTTGCGCGAGCCCGCATTCGGCGCGTGCCGGTAGGTGCGCAGGCTCTGGCCATCGACGAAGGCATGGGAGAGCGCCGCGAGCAGCCGCTCGCGGTCGGCACCCATCAGCTTCGCCACCACGGCGGTGGAGGCCACCTTGACCAGCACCACATGGTCGAGCCCGACCCGGTTGAAGGAGTTGTCCAGCGCCAGCACGCCCTGGATCTCGTGGGCCATGATCATCGCCTCAAGCACCTGCCGCATGGTCAGCGGCTCCTGCCCGTCGGCGACGCGCTGCTGGGAGAGGTGGTCGGCCACGGCCAGGATGCCGCCCAGGTTGTCGGAGGGGTGGCCCCACTCGGCGGCCAGCCAGGTGTCGTTGTAGTCGAGCCAGCGGATGATGGCGCCGATGTCCCAGGCCGCCTTGACCGGGTCCAGCCGGAAGGAGGTGCCGGGCACGCGCGCCCCGTGCGGCACCACGGTGCCCTCGACGAGCGGGCCCAGGTGCTTGGTACATTCGGGGAAGCGCAGCGCCAGCAGGCCGCAGCCCAGGGTGTCCATCAGACAGTGGCGCGCCGTCTGAAGCGCCTCGTTGCTGTCGATGGTGTAGCCGAGGACATAGTCGGCGAGGGTCTGCAGCTCGACGTCGTACTCGGGGCGCACGTTGGTTTCCACGGTGCTCATCGGGTGCCTCCTGCGGTCGCGGGTCGGTCGGTGTCTCTACCACTCTTCACTATAGAAACGCCCCGTGTCACCGACACGGGGCGCGGACGGCATAGGGCGATGGCGACTCAGACGCTGTCGCCGGGGACGCGCACCCAGCCTTCCATCAGCACGCGGGCGCTGCGGCTCATCACCGCCTCATCGATCACCCAGCGGCCGTCGACCAGGCTCGCCTCGGCGCCGACCCGCAGGGTGCCGGAGGGGTGGCCGAAGGTCACGGCGTTGCGCTTGCCGCCGCCGGCGGTCAGGTTGACCAGGGTGCCCTCGATGGCCGCCGCGGAGGCGATGGCCACCGCGGCGGTGCCCATCATGGCGTGGTGCAGCTTGCCCATGGAGAGCGCCCTCACCCGCAGGTCGATCGCATCGGCCTCGACCGCCTTGCCGCTGGAGGCCGTGTAGCTGGCCGGCGGCGCCACGAAGGCGACCTTGGGCGTGTGCTGGCGGTTGGCGGCCTCGCCGAGCTCCTTGATCAGCCCCATGCGCAGGGCGGCGTGGGCGCGGATGGTCTCGAAGCGCTCGAGCGCCCGCGGGTCGCCGTTGATCGCCTCCTGCAGCTCGCTGCCGGTGTAGCCGAGGTCGGCGGCGTTGACGAAGACGGTGGGGATGCCGGCGTTGATCATGGTCGCCTGGAGGCGGCCGCCCGCGACCACGTCACCCGGCACCTCCAGGTCGTCGACCAGCCGGCCGGTGGGGAAGATGGCCCCCTCGCCGTCGGCAGGGTCCTTGAAGGCCACGGGCACCTCGGCGGCCGGGAAGGTCACGCCGTCGAGCTCGAAGTCGCCGGTCTCCTGCACCTGGCCGTCGGTGATCGGTACCCGCGAGACGATGGTCTTGCCGATGTTGGCCTGCCAGATGCGCACCTCGACCTCGCCGTTCTCGGGGATCCGCGCGGGGTCGACCAGGCCGTTGCTGATAGCGAAGGGGCCCACCGCGGCGGAGAGGTTGCCGCAGTTGCCGCTCCAGTCGACGAAGGCCTTGTCGATGGCGACCTGGCCGAAGAGGTAGTCGACGTCGTGGTCGGGGCGCTCGCTCTTCGAGAGGATGACGGTCTTGCTGGTGCTGGAGGTCGCCCCGCCCATGCCGTCGATCTGCTTCTGGTAGGGGTCGGGGCTGCCGATCACCCGCATCAGCAGGCGATCGCGGGCCTCGCCCGGCACCCGGGCGGCCTCGGGCAGGTCGTCGAGGCGGAAGAAGACGCCCTTGCTGGTGCCGCCGCGCATGTAGGTGGCGGGCACCCTGATCTGTGGAAGCTGTGCCATGGAATTCGCGTCCTTCTCGAGAAAGATCGACCCGGGGCCGTGGCGGCGCCGGGTCGATGGGTGGGTCAGGGAGTGACGGTCATCGCCCGGTTCAGCCGACCGCCTCGACCTCGGACTCCAGGAAGTCCTGGGCGAAGCGCTGCAGCACGCCGCCGGCGGAGTAGACGGTCACCTCCTCGGCGGTATCCAGGCGGCAGATCACCGGCACCCGGTCGACCTCTCCGGTCTTGCGGTGGATCACCAGCTCGAGGGTGGCGCGCGGCGCCGGCGCGCCCTCGACGTCATAGGTCTCGGTGCCGTCGAGCTGAAGGGTATGGCGGGTGGTGCCCTCCTCGAACTGCAGGGGCATCACGCCCATGCCGATCAGGTTGGTGCGGTGGATGCGCTCGAAGCCCTCGGCGACGATCGCCTCCACCCCGGCCAGCGCCACGCCCTTGGCCGCCCAGTCCCGCGACGACCCCTGGCCGTAGTCGGCGCCGGCGATGACGATCAGCGGCTGGTCGCGCTCCATGTAGGTCTCGATGGCCTCCCACATGCGGGTCACTTCACCCTCCGGCTCGATGCGCGCCAGCGAGCCCTGGCGCACCTCGCCCTTCTCGTCCCGCACCATCTCGTTGTAGAGCTTGGGATTGGCCAGGGTCGCGCGCAGCGCGGTGAGGTGATCGCCGCGGTGGGTGGCGTAGGAGTTGAAGTCCTCCTCCGGCAGGCCCATCTTCGCCAGGTACTCGCCGGCCGCGCTGTCGGCCATGATGGCGTTGGAGGGCGAGAGGTGGTCGGTGGTGATGTTGTCCGGCAGGATCGCCAACGGGCGCATCCCCTTCAGCGCGCGCACGGCCGCCATGTTGCCTTCCCAGTAGGGCGGGCGGCGGATGTAGGTGCTCTGGGGGCGCCAGTCGTAGAGCGGGCTCTCGGCCTTCTCGGCGGCGTCCAGGTCGAACATCGGGATGTAGACCTGCTTGAACTGCTCCGGCTTGACGAACTCGGCGACGATGGCGTCGATCTCCTCGTCGGAGGGCCAGAGGTCCTTCAAGGTAATCGGGGTGCCGTCCTGGTCGGTACCCAGCACGTCCTGCTCGATGTCGAAGCGCACGGACCCCGCGATGGCGTAGGCCACCACCAGCGGCGGCGAGGCCAGGAAGGCCTGCTTGGCGTAGGGGTGGATGCGGCCGTCGAAGTTGCGGTTGCCGGAGAGCACCGCCGTGGAATAGAGATCGCGGTCGATGATCTCCTGCTGGATCTCGGGGTCCAGGGCGCCGGACATGCCGTTACAGGTGGTGCAGGCGTAGGCGACGATGCCGAAGCCGAGCTTCTCGAGCTCCTGCAGCAGGCCAGCCTCCTCTAGATAGAGGCGCGCCACCTTGGAGCCCGGCGCGAAGGAGGACTTCACCCAGGGCTTGCGCACAAGGCCCAGCTCGTTGGCCTTCTTGGCCAGCAGGCCGGCGGCCACCACGTTGCGCGGATTGGAGGTGTTGGTGCAGCTGGTGATGGCGGCGATGATCACCGCGCCATCGGGCATCTTGCCCGCCTTCTCCGCCGCCTGGGCCTTGTCGCTGTCCATGTAGGAGCTCACGGCGATGCCGCGCTCGGCCAGGGCGCTGGTGGGCAGGCGACGGTGCGGGTTGGACGGACCCGCCAGGTTGCGTTCCACGGTGGAGAGGTCGAAGGTCAGCACCCGCTCGTACTGCGCCTCGGTCAGGCTGTCGGCCCACAGGCCGGCCTGCTTGGCGTAGGTCTCGACCAGCTCGACCTGCTCCGGCTCGCGACCGGTGATCTTCAGGTAGTCGAGGGTCTGGTCGTCGATGTAGAACATCGCCGCGGAGGCGCCGTACTCGGGCGTCATGTTGGAGATGGTCGCGCGGTCGCCGATGGTCAGGCTCCTGGCCCCCTCGCCGAAGAACTCCAGGTAGGCCCCCACCACGCGCTCCTGACGCAGGAACTCGGTGATCGCCAGCACGATATCGGTGGCGGTGATGCCAGGCTGGCGCTTGCCGGTCAGCTCCACGCCGACGATGTCCGGCAGGCGCATCATGGAGGGGCGGCCCAGCATCACGGTCTCGGCCTCGAGGCCGCCGACGCCCAGCGCGATCACGCCCAGGCAGTCGATGTGCGGGGTGTGGCTGTCGGTGCCCACGCAGGTGTCCGGGAAGGCCACGCGCTTGCCGTTCTCGTCGGGGCGCGCCTGGATCACCGGCGACATCTTCTCCAGGTTGATCTGGTGCATGATGCCGTTGCCGGCGGGGATCACGTCGACGTTCTCGAAGGCCGTCTTGGTCCACTCGATGAAGTGGAAGCGATCCTCGTTGCGGCGGTCCTCGATGGCGCGGTTCTTGTCGAAGGCGTCCTGCTCGAAGCCGGCGTGCTCGACGGCCAGGGAGTGATCGACGATCAGCTGGGTCGGCACCACCGGGTTGACCTTGGCCGGGTCGCCGCCGCGCTCGGCAATGGCGTCGCGCAGGCCGGCCAGATCGACCAGCGCCGTCTGGCCGAGGATGTCGTGACAGACCACGCGGGCCGGGTACCAGGGGAAGTCGAGGTCGCGGCGACGCTCGATCAGCTGGGTGAGCGCGTCGGTCAGAAGCTCCGGCTCGCAGCGGCGCACCAGCTGCTCGGCCAGCACCCGCGAGGTGTAGGGAAGGGTATCGTAGGCACCGGGCTTTATGTCGTCGACGGCCGCACGGGTGTCGAAATAGTCCAGCTCGGTACCGGGGAGGGGCTTGCGGTAGTCGGTATTCATGGCGTCCGTCGGGAAGTCGTCGAGTGAAGAAGGAAGGCGGGGCGACCGTCCGGCGGTCGCCCCCGGGGCTGGTTCAGTCGCGCTCCTCGATGGGCACCCACTCGCTCTTCTCGGGCCCGACGTAGTCGGCGCTCGGGCGGATGATGCGGTTGTTGGCGCGCTGCTCGAAGACATGGGCGCACCAGCCGGTGACCCGCGAGCAGACGAAGATCGGCGTGAACAGCTTGGTCGGGATGTCCATGAAGTAGTAGGCGCTGGCGTGGAAGAAGTCGGCGTTGCAGAAGAGCTTCTTCTCGCGCCACATCACCGCCTCGACGCGCTCGGAGACCGGATAGAGCACGCTGTCGCCCACGTCCTCGGCGAGTTTCTGGGACCAGTGCTTGATGATGGCGTTGCGCGGGTCGGACTCGCGGTAGATGGCATGGCCGAAGCCCATGATCTTGTCCTTGCGCTCGAGCATGCTCATGATCTCGCGCTCGGCCTCGTCCGGCGACTGCCAGTTCTCGATCATCGCCATGGCCGCCTCGTTGGCGCCGCCGTGGAGCGGGCCGCGCAGCGAGCCGATGGCGCCGGTCACGCAGGAGTGCATGTCGGACAGCGTCGAGGCGCAGACGCGGGCGGTGAAGGTCGAGGCGTTGAACTCGTGCTCGGCGTAGAGGATCAGCGAGACGTTCATCACCCGGGCGTGCAGCTCGGAGGCCGGTTCATCGCGCAGCAGGTGCAGGAAGTGGCCGCCCACCGAGGCGTCGTCGGTCTCGGTCTCGATGCGCACGCCGTCGTGGCTGAAGCGGTACCAGTAGCAGATGATCGACGGCAGCGCGGCGAGCAGGCGATCGGAGACGTCCTGCTGCTCGTCGAAGCTCTGCTCGGTCTCGAGGTTGCCGAGCATGGAGGCACCGGTGCGCATCACGTCCATGGGATGGGCGTCGGCCGGGATCTGCTCGAGCACGGTCTTCAGCGCCTGGGGCAGGCCGCGCAGGCCCTTGAGCTTGGTGATGTAGGCGTCGAGCTCGGCCTGGTTGGGCAGCTTGCCCTTGAGCAGCAGGTAGGCCACTTCCTCGAACTTCGCCTTCTCGGCCAGCTCCTTGATGTCGAAGCCGCGGTAGGTCAGGCCGGAACCGGTCTGGCCGACGGTGCACAGAGCCGTGGTGCCGGCGCTCTGGCCGCGCAGGCCGGCGCCACCGATGGGTTTGTCTGCCATGTCGTGTCTCCTCGTGAGTCGATTATTGTCGGTATCCTGGCGTGTCAGGCGTTGCCGCCCTGCTCCGCGTTCTCGTTCTCTGCAAACAAGGCGTCGAGCTTCTGCTCGAAGTCGTGATAGTTGAGGAAGTCGTAGAGCTCGTCGCGGGTCTGCATCAGCTCCACCACGTCACGCTGGTGACCGGTGTCGTGGATGCTCTGGTAGACCTTGAGGGCCGCGGCGTTCATGGCACGGAAGGCCGACAGCGGGTAGAGCACCATGCGACAGCCCACCTCGCCGAGCTCCTGCTGGGAGAAGAGCGGCGTGGCGCCGAACTCGGTGATGTTGGCCAGGATCGGCGCCTGGACGCGCGCGCAGAAGGCCTTGTAGTCGTCCAGGGTGTGCACCGCCTCGGCGAAGATGGCGTCGGCGCCCGCCTCGATGCAGGCGTTGGCCCGCTCGATGGCCGCGTCGAGCCCCTCCTTCTGGAAGGCGTCGGTGCGCGCGATCAGGTAGAAGTCCGGATCGAGGCGCGCGTCCGCGGCCGCCTTCACGCGGTCGACCATCTCCTGCTGGGAGACGATCGCCTTGTTGGGACGATGGCCGCAGCGCTTCTGCGCCACCTGGTCCTCGAGGTGCACGGCGGCCACGCCGGCGCGCTGCATCTCCTTGACGGTGCGGGCGATGTTGAAGGCGCCGCCCCAACCGGTGTCGATGTCCACCAGCAGCGGCAGGTCGGTGGCGCCGCAGATGCGGTGGGCATCCTCGACCACGTCGTTCATGGTGGTCATGCCGAGATCCGGCAGGCCGTAGGAGGCGTTGGCCACCCCGCCGCCGGAGAGGTAGATCGCCTGGTGGCCGACCCGCTGGGCCATCATGGCGGTATAGGCGTTGATGGTGCCGACGATGGGCAGCGGACGGTTGGCCTCGAGGGCGGCGCGGAAGCGGGCGCCGGGCGTCGTTTGAGTCATGGAGGGTCTCCGGTTAGTGGGTCGAGCGCCTCATGAGGAGGCGTCGCTCTCCTGCGGTTCGAGGGTGGCCGCATAGCGCTCGACCACGTTGGCTCGCGAGGCGCTGACGTGGCGGCGCATCAGCAGCTCCGCCAGTTCGGCGTCGCCCGCCTCGATGGCGTCGACGATGCGGTGGTGTTCGACGAAGGCGCGCTGCGGGCGCGTGCCGCTGGCGCTGAACTGGGTACGATAGAGCCGCACCAGGTAGTAGAGGTCGTCGCAGAGCAGGCCCATCAGCATCCGGTTGTGGCTGCCGAGCACGATCTGGTAGTGGAAGTCCAGGTCGCCCTCGCGCTGGTAGTAGGCCTCGCCGCGCTTGAGGTCGGCCTGGCGCTCGTGCACCGAGAGCACCTCGCGCAGCCCGGCGATCTCCTCGGGCGTCATGTGCTCGGCGGCCAGCCGCGCGGCCATGCTCTCCAGGGCCTCGCGCAGGTCGAACAGCTCGAGCAGCTCCTTCATGGAGAGCTGGACCACCCGGGCGCCCACGTGGGGCACCCGCTGGATCAGGCGGTGCGACTCCAGGCGACGCATCGCCTCGCGCAGCGGCCCGCGGGAGATGCCGTAGGCGCGCGAGAGGCCCGGCTCGGTAATCTTGCTGCCGGGCGCCAGCTCGCCCCGGACGATGGCGTCCTGCAGCTGGTTGAAGACCCGCTCCGCCAGGGTGCGGACTTCGGGGTTGGCGGCCTGTTCCGGTGCGACTGAGGTCATGGCAATTGTCGACAATTAAATGATGGAGGAACTTTAGCCACTGCCTTACTCCCGGTCAACCGGCCGCTCGGCAGAAAGCCTTCACCTTTGGTTGTAGACAACATGGCCGATGAAGGCGGGCCTGTCGACAATGCGCCGATCACCGGAAGGGACAAGTCGCCTCGCGATGCCTAGAATGGACCCCCTGTTTGGGGAAGACGCCTGATGAGACCACCGCTCGAGATCACTCCGCTGCCCTACCACGAGGACCCGCTCGGCTATTTCGCGGTGCTGCGCGACCGGCCCAGCGCCGTGCTGCTCGACAGCGGCCGACCGACGGCGCCCGGCGGGCGCTACGACATCCTCAGCAGCGATCCGCTCGCCCTGCTCGAGGTCGACGACGCGGGACGCGTCCACGGCGACCCGGCGCTCTCGAACCTCTCCCCCTTCGCCGCCCAGCAGGCGCTGCTCGACCGCCTGCCCCGCGAGGCGCCCGAAAGCGAACTGCCCTTTCTCGGCGGGTTGATCGGCTACTGGAGCTACGACCTGGGCCGGGGCCTCGAGCCGGTGGCAGGCCAGGCGCGCCCGGCCGTCACCCTGCCGGCCAGCCGGGTCGGCCTCTACGACTGGGCGCTGATCCAGGATCACCAGCGCCGGGAGAGCTGGCTGGTGGGCAGCGCCGAGCGCCGCGAGCAGGTGCTCGCCTGGCTGTCGGCAGCGGCGCGCCCGGCCGAGGCCTTTCGCCTCACCGCCCCCTTCGTCGCCGAGCTCAGCCGCGAGGCGTACCTGGCGCGCTTCGACGCCGTGCAGGCCTACATCCGTGCCGGTGACTGCTACCAGATCAACCTGGCCCAGAGATTCAGCGCCCCCTACGCCGGCGACCTGTGGGCCGCCTATCGGCGCCTGCGCGAGGCCACTCCCACGCCCTACGCCGGCTACCAGGCCTGGCCCGGCCCCGAGGGGGAGCAGGCGATCCTCTCGCTCTCGCCGGAGCGCTTCCTCGAGTGCCGCGACGGGCGCGTCGAGACCCGCCCGATCAAGGGCACCCGACCGCGCGGCGCCACCTCCGACGAGGACCGGCGGCTCGCCGCCGAGCTCGAGGCGAGCCTCAAGGATCGCGCCGAGAACGTGATGATCACCGACCTGCTGCGCAACGACCTGGGCCGGGTCTGCCGGCCCGGCAGCGTGCGGGTGCCGACCCTCTGCGGCCTGGAGAGCTACGCCAACGTCCACCACCTGGTCAGCGTGATCACCGGCGAGCTGGCGGCCGAGCGCCGACCCATGGACCTGCTGGCGGCGGCCTTCCCCGGCGGCTCCATCACCGGCGCCCCCAAGGTGCGCGCCATGCAGATCATCGACGAGCTGGAGCCCAGCCGGCGCAGCGCCTACTGCGGCAGCCTGGGCTACGTCGACGTGCGCGGGCGGATGGACACCTCCATCGCCATCCGCAGCGTGGTGGCCGAGGCGGGGCGGCTCCACCTGTGGGGCGGTGGCGGCCTGGTCGCCGACTCCGAGGGCGACGCCGAGTATGCCGAGACCCTGGACAAGATCCGCCACCTGATGCGCGCCCTGGCGACGCCGACGGATGACGACGATTGGAATAAGAAAGCGCCTCTATTAGTCAATAGAGGCATAGATATCCAATGATTCGGTATTGGGGAGGGGCGCCACGGCTCTGCTAGGGTAGCGGCAATATCGCAAGCAGAGACCGCCATGACCGCCTTCGACCCCAACCGATTCGTCCTCGAACACGACCAGGAGACGCCCAAGGAGATCCTGCGCGCCGCCTACCGGGCCTTCGGCGAGCTGACGATCTCCTTCTCCGGCGCCGAGGACGTGGTGCTGATCGACCTGGCCCTGAAGGTCGCCCCGAAGGAGGACGTCAGGGTCTTCTCGCTGGACACCGGTCGGCTGCACGCCGAGACCTACGCCTTCATCGAGCGGGTGCGCGATCACTACGGCATCGCCATCGACGTGCGCGTGCCCGACACCGAGGCCGTGCAGGCCCTGGTCCACGAGAAGGGGCTCTTCAGCTTCTACCGCGACGGCCATCAGGAGTGCTGCGGCATCCGCAAGGTGGCGCCCCTGCGTCGCCGGCTGGCGGGCCTGCCGGTGTGGGTCTCCGGCCAGCGCCGCGACCAGAGCCCGGGCACCCGCTCCAGCCTGCAGATCGCCGAGCGCGACAGCGCCTTCGGCAGCGAGGCGGCACCGCTCTTCAAGATCAACCCGCTCGCCCGCTGGACCAGCGACGACGTCTGGACCTACATCCGCATGTTCGACGTGCCCTACAACGCCCTGCACGAGCGCGGCTACGTGAGCATCGGCTGCGAGCCCTGCACGCGCCCCACCCTGCCGGGCCAGCACGAGCGCGAGGGACGCTGGTGGTGGGAGGACCAGGGCGGCAAGGAGTGCGGCCTGCACGCCGTGAACCTGACGCCGTCGGCCTCGTCGGGCGCCTGAGCCGCACCCGTCACGCGACAGGACAGGGCGCCCCGCGGGGCGCCCTGTCGCTGCGTGCTCGGACTAAAAGAGGCGTCGGCGCTGGCGCGCCCGGCAAGTCCTCAGCGGATCGGCAGCTCGATGTCCTCGAACAGCGACTGCTCGTGGCGGGGCCCGGCGGCCAGTGCCGCGTCCACCAGGTCCCGGTGGAGGTGGCCGGCGAAGCCCTCCAGGAAGTCGTACATGTAGCCGCGCATGAAGGTGCCGCGACGGATGCCGATCTTGGTGGTGGAGCTCTCGAACAGGTGATCCGCCTCCAGCGCCACCAGGTCGGTGTCGTGCTCGGCATCCACCGCCATGTGCGCCACGATGCCCACCCCCATGCCGAGGCGCACGTAGGTCTTGATCACGTCGGCGTCGGCGGCGGTGAGCACCACGTTGGGAGACAGGCCGCGCGCCCGGAAGGCGTCGTCGAGCTGGGAGCGCCCGGTGAAGCCGAACACGTAGGTGACCAGCGGGTAGTCGGCCAGCGCCTCCAGCGTCAGGGTCTCGAGCTCCGCCAGCGGATGGCCCTTGGGCACCAGCACGCAGCGGTTCCAGCGGTAGCATGGCAGCAGCACCAGGTCGTTGAACAGATCCAGGGACTCGGTGGCGATGGCGAAGTCGGCCTGGCCGTCGCTGACCATCTGGGCGATCTGCTTGGGCGTGCCCTGCTGCATGTGCAGCGCCACGTCGGGATACTTCTGGGTGAAGTCGCGGATCACCGGCGGCAGCGCATAGCGCGCCTGGGTGTGGGTGGTGGCGATGGAGAGGCTGCCGCGGCGCTCGTCGCTGTGCTCCTGAGCGACGTCCTTGATGTTCTCGGCCAGCCGCAGCACCTGGCCGGCCAGCTCGATGATCGCCTGCCCCGCCGGGGTGATGCGGGTCAGGTGCTTGCCGCTGCGGGCGAAGATCTCGACGCCGAGCTCGTCCTCGAGCAGGCGGATCTGCTTGGAGATGCCGGGCTGGGAGGTGAAGAGGCTCTGAGCGGTGGCCGAGACGTTGAGGTTGTGGCGTGACACCTCCCAGATGTAACGCAGCTGCTGAAGCTTCATGGCCGCCCTCTCTATGCGTGCTGACTTTGCTATGCGTGCTGACTTTGCGTGCTGTCTGTGCGGTACGTGCTATTTATGGAATACGTACTGGCCGTGCGTGCCGACCGTGACATGGCGTGAATGACGGCCGGCCAGGGCGCCCTTAAAATACCTTAAGGACATAAAAAAATAACCCACAATCACTTTATAGCATAACATGACGGCCCCGATGCAACCGCCGACCGGTGCCCGCGCCGGCCGCGCGGATTTGCCAGCACCCCGGACGATCGCTAACATCGTCCGACCGGGCATGCCCGCATGCCCCCTTACCCGCTCGATGCAGCGCAACGAAACTGGAGAATCACATGGCCAACAACGTCGATGTCACCAATGCCAACTTCGAGCAGGAAGTCCTCAAGGCCGACGCACCGGTCCTGCTGAAGTTCTGGGCCCCCTGGTGTGGTCCCTGCAAGGTGATGGCGCCGGTGGTCGATGAGGTTGCCGAAGAGCGCGATGGCAACCTCAAGGTCGTCAGCATCAACGTGGACGACGCTCCGGAGATCGCCGCCGAGCAGGGCGTCCGCGGCGTGCCCACCGTGATGCTGTTCAAGTCCGGCACCAAGGTCGCGTCCCTGGTCGGCGCTCAGTCCAAGTCACAGCTGAGCCAGTTCATCGACCAGAACGCCTGATCGCGCCTTCCCCTGAGCGCTCATCGCCCCGGCCACGGCCGGGGCGATGTCGTTTGGGGGTTCCTCACGGGGTCACTCGTCGTCGCGCTCGGAGATCGGCCGGTCGGCCTGATCGAGGGGCGAGCCGACCGCCGGCCCGAGCAGGTGCGCGATCCAGCGCGTCTGCGGATGGCTGTCCAGGGCGATCTTCAGGGTCATGGTCAGCACCACCGAGAGCAGCATGCCCACCGCGCCGAAGATCCAGCCCCAGACCACCAGCGAGAGGAAGGCCACCGAGGTGGAGAGCCCCAGGGCGCGGCCCATCACCCGCGGCTCGATGATGTTGCCCATCACGAAGTTCACCCCCAGGTAGGCCGCCGAGAGCAGCATGGCATCGACCAGCCCGCCCTGGGGCGAGACCAGCAGCAGCATCACCGGCGGCACCGCGGCGATGGCCGAGCCGATATTGGGGATGTAGTTCAGGGCGAAGGCCAGCACCGCCCACAGCAGGGGGAACTCCACCCCCAGGAGCTTGCAGGCCAGCCAGATCAGCGCGCCGGTCGCCAGGCTGATCAGCGTCTTCACGGCCAGGTAGCGCTTGAGGGTGTGGCTGAACTCGCTGAAGCGCCGCAGGCTCGGCGCCGGGTTGACGAGCGCCCGGGAGATCTTGTCGCGGAAGTTGAGGGTCTCGAAGAGCAGGAAGATCACCAGCAGCGACACGACGACGCTCTGCATCATCAGGTTGCCCACCTCGCCGAGCAACGCCGGGATCCAGCCGCCGAACTGCTCGGCGTCCAGCAGCTCCGCCAGACGGTCGGTGTCGATGGCCAGGCCCAGCCCGGCCAGGCCGTCGAGCAGTCCCAGGTAGTACTGGTAGAGCTTCTGCTCGATCCCGGGCAGGGCGTCGACGAAGGTGCCGACGCTGTTGACCAGCAGCACGCCGAGCAGCGAGAGGAAACCGCCGATCACCACCAGCGTCAGCCACACCGACAGGCGCAGGCTCAGGCCGAGGCGATTGAGCCACTGCACCGGCGCCGTGCAGACCACGGCGATGAACAGCGACAGCAGCAGCGGCACCAGCAGGCTGGCCCCGGCTCGCATGCCGGCGACGATCACCACCAGTGCGGCCAGCGCCAGGGTCAGGTTGAGGGGAATACTCTGCTGCTCGTTCTGGGGGGGTGGGGGCATGCCCGATCTCGCGGTCGTCGATGGTCTGCTCATGATGACGGGGCACGATGCAATTGCAAGGCGCGGAACCATCCTCGGGCCGCGGCCTCGAAGCCCGGTATCCCCGACGACAAGGAGAACGTCATGTCCTTCCCACGCCCCGCCCGCGCGCTCTGCCTTCCGGCCCTGGCCGCCCTGCTCTCGCTCGTCCCGCCGCTGACCGCCGCGGCCCTGGCGGGGGAGACGCCCCGCCGCCTCGACGTCCAGGCCGAGGCCGAGCTCGCGGTGGTGCCGGATCGCGCCACCCTCGAGGCGCGCCTCTGGGAGCACACCCCGGCCGTGGCCGAGGGAGCCGAGCGCGAGACCGACGCCGAGGCCCTGCGCCAGGCGCGCCAGCGCCTGGAGGAACGCGCCGCCACGCTGATCCGGCGCCTGGAGGCCCAGGGCCTTGCCAGCGAGGCGATCACCGCCGGCTCGCTGCAGGTCCTGCCGCAGCGCCTGCCGGTGGCACAGCACGGCGACGACAAGCCGGAGCCGCAGGTGCGCACCCGCCTGCAGCGCCCGGTGAGCATCGAGATCGAGGATCTCGCCCGGCTGCCGGGCCTGCTCGACGCCCTGACCGAGGCGGGCGTCAACGCCCTGGACGGCGTGCGCTACGACCTCGCCGACCGCGAGGCCGCCACCGACGAGGCGCTGGTCAAGGCGCTGGCGAAAGCGCGCCACAAGGCCGAGCTGATGGCCGAGACGCTCGCGATCGAGCTGGGCGAGGTGATCGCCGTGAGCGAGACCCGCGCCCCGGTGTTCCAGCCGCGGATGATGGCGATGAGCGACGCTCGCCCGGAGGGCGCCGGCGGCGCCGAGTATCGCCCGGGCACCATCACCATCGAGGCCGGGGTCAACGTCAGCTGGACGATCGCCGACGCGCCCTGAGCGCCGCGCGCGGTTCCCGCTTTCTCCAGGCATTACGAAAAACCCCACCCGGGCATCGCCCGGGTGGGGTTTCGGTCTTCCGCGTGGCGCTAGGGCGTCAGGCGTTGATCGTCTCGACGCCGCCCATGTAGGGGCGCAGCACCTCGGGCACGGTGATGGAGCCATCGGCGTTCTGGTGGTTCTCCATCACCGCGATCAGGCAGCGACCCACCGCCAGGCCGGAGCCGTTGAGGGTATGCAGCAGCTGCGGCTTCTTCTGCTCGGGGTGGCGGAAGCGCGCCTGCATGCGCCGCGCCTGGAACTCCTCGCAGTTGGAGACCGAGGAGATCTCGCGATAGGTCTGCTGGCTCGGCATCCAGACCTCGAGGTCGTAGGTCTTGGCGGCGCCGAAGCCCATGTCGCCGGTGCACAGGGTGACCACCCGGTAGGGCAGGCCCAGGGCCTGGAGGATCGCCTCGGCGTGGCCGCGCATCTCCTCCAGGGCCGCATAGCTCTGATCCGGCTCGACCATCTGCACCATCTCGACCTTGTCGAACTGGTGCTGGCGGATCATGCCGCGGGTGTCGCGGCCGTGGGAGCCCGCCTCGCTGCGAAAGCACGGCGTGTGGGCGGTGAGCCGCACCGGCAGCAGCCTGTGCTCGAGGATCTCGTCCCGGGCGAAGTTGGTCAGCGGCACCTCGGCGGTGGGAATCAGGTGGAAGCCGCGCTCGTCGTCCAGGCGGAAGAGGTCCTCGCCGAACTTGGGCAGCTGGCCGGTGCCGTGGAGCGAGGCCTCGTTGACCATGTAGGGGACGTAGCACTCCTCGTAGCCGTGCTCGAGGGTCTGCTTGTCGAGCATGAACTGGGTCAGCGCCCGGTGCAGCCGCGCGATCGGCCCGCGCATCACCGCGAAGCGCGAGCCGGTGAGCTTGGCGGCGAGCTCGAAGTCAAGATCGCCCTGGAGCGCCCCCAGGTCGACGTGGTCGCGCACCTCGAAGTCGAAGGCCGGCGGCGTGCCCCAGCGGTGCAGCTCGACGTTCTCCTCCTCGCTCTGCCCCTCCGGGACGCTCTCGTGGGGCAGGTTGGGGATGCCGCTGACCAGGGCGTCCCACTCGGCCTGCACCTCGGCGAGGCGCGCCTTGGCGGCGTCGAGCCGGTCACCGAGGTCGCTCACTTCGGCCAGCAGGGGCTGGATGTCCTCGCCCTGGGCCTTGGCCTTGCCGATGGACTTGGAGCGGGTGTTGCGCTCGTTCTGCAGGGACTCGGTCTCGGCCTGCAGCTCGCGGCGCCGGGACTCCAGCGCCTCGAGACGCGCGGTGTCGAGGTCGTAGCCCCGGGTGGCCAGTCGTTGGGCGACCGCGTCGAGGTCGCTGCGCAGCAGTTTGGGATCGAGCATGTCATCCAGTCCGTTGCAGTCGGTGAAGGAGGGTCGGGCGGTGTCCGAATCAGGCCGCCCATTGTAGGCAAAAGGCGGCAGGGGCGCCACGCGGCGCGGGGCCCCGGGATGCGCGCCACCGCCCTCTCGCGGTAGAGTAGCTCCACCCCTTCCCCCTGCCCTGGCCCGCCAGGGCGGCGCCACCACTAAACAGAACGCCATGATCGCACGCTTGGACACCGCTGACGCCAGCACCCTGCCGGGCCTCGACGCCCGGTACCTGCGCTTTCTCGAGGCGCTGAAAGCCGAGGGCTTCGAGGGCGAGATCACCCCGGACCTCGCCGCCCGCACGGTGCTCGCCACCGACAACTCCATCTACCAGCGCCTGCCCCAGGCCGTGCTGAGCCCGAGGCACGGCACGGACCTCGAGCGGATCGCCCGCCTGGCCGGGCGCGAGGCACATCGCGAGGTGGTGCTCACCCCGCGCGGCGGCGGCACCGGCACCAACGGCCAGTCGCTCACCGACGGCCTGGTGGTGGACGTCTCGCGGCACATGAACGCCATCCTCGACATCGACGTCGAGAACCGCCGGGTGCGCGTCCAGGCGGGGGTGGTCAAGGACCAGCTCAACGCCGCGCTCAAGCCCCACGGGCTCTTCTTCGCGCCGGATCTCTCCACCTCCAACCGCGCCACCATCGGCGGCATGATCTCCACCGACGCCAGCGGCCAGGGCAGCTGCGAGTACGGCAAGACCCGCGACCACGTGCTCGAGCTTTCGACGGTGCTGCTCGGCGGCGAGCGCCTGGTCAGCCGCCCGCTGGCCGACGAGGAACTCGCGCCGCTGTGCGAGCGCGACGACGTCACCGGCACCGCCTACCGCACCGCCCGGGAGATCATCGACACCCAGCGCGAGCGGATCGAGGCCGTCTTCCCGCCGCTGAACCGCTGCCTGACCGGCTACGACCTGGCGCACTTGAGGACGGCGGAAGGCAAGCTCGACCTCAACAGCCTGCTCTGCGGCTCGGAGGGCTCGCTCGGCCTGCTCGACGAGGCGGTGCTCAACGTGCTGTCGATTCCCAAGCACTCGACCCTGGTCAACGTGCGCTATGCGGGCTTCATGGACGCCCTGCGCGACGCCAAGGCGCTGATGGCGAGTGATTCGGCGCCGACTTCCATCGAGACGGTGGACGACACCGTGCTGCTGCTCGCCATGGAGGACTTCGTCTGGGACAGCGTCGCGGAATTCTTCCCGGCCGGGGACACGCCGGTGCGCGGCATCAACCTGGTCGAGTTCAACGACGACGACCCCGAGCGCCTAGCCCGCCGGGTTGAGGCCTTCTGCCGCCACCTGGAAACGGACGCGAGCGTCCAGCGCCTCGGCTTCACCCTGGCCGAGGGTCGGCCGCAGATCCAGCGGGTCTACGCCATGCGCAAGCGCGCCGTGGGCCTGCTGGGCAATGCCAAGGGCGAGAAGCGCCCGATCCCCTTCGTCGAGGACACCGCGGTGCCGCCGGAGCACCTGGCGGACTTCATCGCGGAGTTTCGCGCCGCCCTGGACGCGCGGGGGCTCGCCTATGGCATGTTCGGCCACGTGGATGCCGGGGTGCTCCACGTGCGCCCGGCGATCGACATGAAGGACCCCGATCAGGAGCGGCTGATCCGCGAGGTCTCCGACGAGGTGGCCGCGCTGACGCAGAAGTACGGCGGCCTGCTGTGGGGCGAGCACGGCAAGGGCGTGCGCTCCGAGTACGCGCCGGCCTTCTTCGGCGAACTCTATCCCAGCCTGCAGCGGGTCAAGGCGGCCTTCGATCCCCATAACCAGCTCAATCCCGGCAAGATCGCGACGCCGCTTTCCCTATCTACCCCACCCGAAGACGTGGGAACCCCGCCCGACGCCGCATCTCTCTCCATCCCGCCCGACGACGCGGGTAGGGCCTCCTCGGCAGAGAATGAGACGCGCGCGACGTCGAGTGCCGATGCCGAGGAGCAGACGGTCAAGTTCGTCGACCCCGGCCTGCTGGCCATCGACGGCGTGCCCACCCGGGGCCAGTTCGATCGCACCATCGACGAGCGGGTCTGGCAGGCCCACGCCGCCACCGTCTACTGCAACGGCAACGGCGCCTGCTACAACTACGATCCCGACGACGCCATGTGCCCCTCCTGGAAGGCCACCCGGGACCGGGTCCACTCGCCCAAGGGGCGCGCCAGCCTGATCCGCGAGTGGCTGCGCCTGCAGGGCGAGGCCGGCGCCGACCTTATCGAGGAGTCGCGCCGCCAGCGCACCGAGGGGGCCTGGGGCTTCGTCAGGCGCCTGCCGCGCCGCGCCCTCAACACCTGGCGCCACGACCGCGAGGCGGACTTTTCCCACCAGGTCTACGACGCCATGGCGGGGTGTCTGTCCTGCAAGTCCTGCGCCGGCCAGTGCCCGGTCAAGGTCAACGTGCCGGACTCCCGCTCGCGCTTCCTCGAGGCCTACCATGGCCGCTACCTGCGCCCGGTGCGGGACTACCTGGTCGGTGGCATGGAGTTCCTGCTGCCCGCCCTCTCCCGGGTCGCCCCGCTCTACAACGCCGCCCTGGGCAACCGCCTGGTCGACCGCCTGCTGGCCGGCCCCGTCGGCCTGGTCGACAGCCCTAGGCTCTCCCGGGCAAGCCTGAGAAAGCAGCTCGCCGCCTGGGGCGTGGCCCCAGCCACGCCCACTTCGCTCGGCCTGCTCACCGAGGCCCAGAAGGCCAAGAGCGTGGTGCTCGTCCAGGACGCCTTCACCAGCCACTTCGAGGCGCGGCTGGTCATGGACGTCGTCGAGCTGCTCTCGCGGCTCGACGTGCGGGTCTTCGTGGCGCCCTTCTCGCCCAACGGCAAGCCGCTGGACGTCCAGGGCTTCCAGGGCGCCTTCGCCCGCACCGCCGAGAAACAGGCCCGGCGCCTGCGCACACTCGCCGAGGCCGGGGTGCCGCTGGTCGGCATCGACCCGGCGATGACCCTCACCTACCGCCAGGAGTACGTGAAGGCGCTGGGCCCGGACGCGGTGCCCGAGGTGCTGATGCTCCAGGAGTGGCTGGTGACCCAGGCGCCGCGCCTGGCCCGCGTCGCCGCCCCGGGCGAGGGCGAGGACCCAGGCTTCCGGCTGCTCTCCCACTGCACCGAGAAGACCAACGCCCCGGGCAGCCCCAAGGCCTGGCAGCAGCTCTTCGCCGCCTTCGGCCTGGAGCTCGAGCTGCTCGCGACCGGCTGCTGCGGCATGTCCGGCACCTATGGCCACGAGGCGCGCAACCTCGCGACCTCGCGGACCATCTACGCCCAGTCCTGGCAGCCCCAGGTGGAAGACGAGGCCAACGCCGGCCGGCTGCTCGCCACCGGCTACTCCTGCCGCAGCCAGGCAAAGCGCTTCTCGGACCGCGCCCTGCCCCACCCGCTGCAGGCCCTGCTGGGCTGGCTCAAGCAGCGCTGAGCCGCCGCGGCGCACCTGGGTGCCGCCGACGGCCACGAACGACCGCGGGCAGCCCAAGGGCTGCCCGCGGTCGTTCGTACTTGCGTGCGAGGGATCAGAAGAAGAGCCGGCGCAGCGCCTCGCCGGGCTCGGCCTCGCGCACGAAGGCCTCGCCCACCAGGAAGGCGTTGACGTCGTGCTCGCGCATGCGCAGCACGTCGTCGCGGCGGTGGATGCCGGACTCGGTGACCACGGTGACGCCCGCGGGAATGCGCGGCAGCAGCTCCAGGGTGGTCTCGAGGCGGGTATCGAAGGTATGCAGGTCGCGGTTGTTGATGCCGACCAGGGCGAGGTCGAGTGCCAGCGCGCGCTCGAGCTCCAAGGCGTCGTGGACCTCCACCAGCACGTCCATGCCGAGCTCGGTGGCCTGGCGGTGCAGGTCCGCCATTTGGGCGTCGTCCAGGGCGGCGACGATCAGCAGGATGCAGTCCGCGCCGATGGCCCGCGCCTCGCTCACCTGGTAGCCGTGGGTGATGAAGTCCTTGCGGATCACCGGCAGCTCGCAGGCGGCGCGGGCCTCGATCAGGTCGTCCTCGTGGCCCTGGAAAAAGTCGGCGTCGGTCAGCACCGAGAGGCAGGCGGCGCCGCCCTCGGCGTAGCTGGCGGCGATCTCGCCGGGCCGGAAGTCCTCGCGCATCACCCCCTTGGAGGGGGAGGCCTTCTTGATCTCGGCGATCACCGCCGGGTCCCCGGCGCGGATGGCGCGGTCCAGCGCGGCGACGAAGCCGCGAGGGGCGTCCTGCTCGGCGGCCAGGCGCAAGAGCTCCTGCTCGGAGACGGCCCGGGAGCGCTCGGCCACCTCCTCCGCCTTGCGGGAGAGGATGCGCTCGAGGATGGTCGGCAGGTCGGTCATGGCGGGCCTCACTGGTTGAACACGCGGGTGAAGTTGGCAAGCTCCTTGAGCTTCTCCAGCGGCAGCTTCGAGGCCTGGGCATCCTGGGCCATGGCCACCCCCTCCTTGAGGGTATCGGCGACCCCGGACGCGTAGAGCGCGGCGCCGGCGTTGAGGGCGACGATGTCGGCGGCCGGCCCCTCGCCCACCAGCGCCTGTTCGACCAGCCGCAGGCTGTCCTCGGCGGTCTTGACGCGCAGCGGGTCGAGGGACTGACGTTCGATGCCGAACTGCTCGGGGGTGATGGTGTACTCCCTGATCTCGCCCTCCTTGAGCTCGGCGACCAGCGTCGGCTGGGCCAGCGAGATCTCGTCCAGGCCATCCTCGGCGTGGACCACCAGCACGTGCTCGCTGCCCAGGCGCTTGAGCACCTCGGCCATCAGCGGCACGAGCTCCGGGGCGTAGACGCCGAGCACCTGGTTCGGCGCGCCGGCGGGATTGGTCAGCGGCCCGAGGATGTTGAACAGGGTGCGCACGCCCATCTCGCGCCGCGGCGCCACCGCGTAGCGCATCGCGGGATGGTGGTTGGGGGCGAACATGAAGCCGACGCCCACCTGCTCGATGCAGCGCCCGACCTGCTCGGCGTCGAGGTCCAGGTGGATGCCCGCCACGGCGAACAGATCGGCGCTGCCCGAGGAGGAGGAGACGCCGCGGTTGCCGTGCTTGGCGACGTGGGCGCCGCCGGCGGCCACCACGAAGCTCGCCGCGGTGGAGACGTTGAACAGGTTGGCGCCGTCGCCGCCGGTGCCGACGATGTCAACCACGTTCTCGGCGGTGAGCCGCACCGGGGTCATCAGCTCGCGCATCACCTGGGCGGCGGCGCTGATCTCCTCGGCGGTCTCGCCCTTCATCGCCATGCCCATCAGGAAGGCGGCGATCTGCGGCTCGCTGGCCTCGCCGGTCATGATCTGGCGCATCACGGCGTGGGTCTGGTCGAAGCTCAGGTGCTCGCGGCGCATCACCGCGCCGAGGGCCTCTCGCATCTGCATGGGATTCTTCTCCTCTGGCTGGAACACGGCTCAGCGACGCTTCAGGAAATTGGCCAGCAGCTCATGGCCCTGGCGGGTGAGGATCGATTCGGGGTGGAACTGCACGCCCTCCACGTCGAGCTCGCGATGGCGAAGCCCCATGATCAGCCCGGGGGTGACGTCGTCCTCGTCGCACCAGGCGGTGACCTCCAGGCAGTCGGGCAGGCCCTCGCGCTCCACCACCAGCGAATGGTAGCGGGTCACCTCCAGCGGCTCCTCGAGGCCCTCGAACACGCCCTGGCCGAGGTGGCGGATCCGCGAGGTCTTGCCGTGCATCACCTGGGGGGCGCGCACCACGCGCCCGCCGTAGACCTGGCCGATGGCCTGGTGCCCCAGGCAGATGCCGAGCACCGGGATCCGCCCGGCGAAACGGCGGATGGCGGCCATGGAGATGCCCGCCTGGTCGGGGGTGCAGGGCCCCGGCGAGATCACCAGGTGGCTCGGCGCGAGGGCCTCGATCTCATCGAGGGTGATGGCGTCGTTGCGGTGGGTCTCCACCTCGGCGCCCAGCTCCCCGAGGTACTGGACCACGTTGAAGGTGAAGCTGTCGTAGTTGTCGATCATCAGCACGGACATGGTGCGCTCTCCGGCACTCGCCCGGCCAGCGCCGGGCGACAGGAATCAGGGGTCACTCGAGGTTGTCCAGGCCGCGTTCGGCCATGGCCACGGCGCGGAACAGGGCACGGCCCTTGTTGAGGGTCTCCTGCCACTCCATCTCCGGCACCGAGTCGGCGACGATGCCAGCGCCGGCCTGAACGTGCAGCTGGCCATCCTTGATCACCGCGGTGCGGATGGCGATGGCGGTGTCCATGTTGCCGTGCCAGGAGAGGTAGCCCACGGCGCCGGAGTAGACGCCGCGCTTGACCGGCTCCACCTCGTCGATGATCTCCAGGGCGCGGATCTTGGGGGCGCCGGAGACGGTGCCCGCCGGGAAGGTGGCGCGCAGCACGTCCATGGCGGAGAGGCCGGGCTTCAGGCGTCCCACCACGTTGGAGACGATGTGCATCACGTGGGAGTAGCGCTCCACCACCATCCGGTCGGTCACGGTGACCGAGCCGGTCTCGCTGATGCGGCCGACGTCGTTGCGCCCCAGGTCGATCAGCATCAGGTGCTCGGCGAGCTCCTTGGGGTCGGCCAGCAGCTCGTCCTCGAGGGCCCGGTCCTCGGCCTCGTCGCGGCCGCGCTTGCGGGTGCCGGCGATGGGGCGCACGGTCACCTCGCCCTCCTCCAGGCGGGTGAGGATCTCCGGCGAGGAGCCGGCCACCTGATGATCGCCCAGGTTCAGGTAGAACATGTAGGGCGAGGGATTGAGGCTGCGCAGGGCGCGATAGAGGTCCAGCGGCGCCGCCCGGTAGGGGATCGACATGCGCTGGGAGGGCACGCACTGCATGACGTCGCCGGCCAGCACGTACTCCTTGATCTGCTCCACCGCCGCCTTGAAGCCCTCCTCGGTGAAGCCCGAGGTGAAGTCGCCCTCCTCCACCGCCGCGCGGCCGGTGCCGGGGCTGACGGTGGTGTGGGTGGCGCTGCGCAGGCGCACCTCAAGGCGCTCCAGGCGCTCCACGGCCCGCGCGTAGGCGGCCTCCTCGGCCGGGTCGGCGTGGGTCCAGAGGGTCAGCCGGCCGGAGAGGTTGTCGAACACCACCAGGTCGTCGCAGACCATCAGCAGGATGTCCGGCACGCCCAGCGGGTCGGGCTTGGCGTCGACGTGGGGGCCACGCAGGCGCGGCTCGATGTAGCGGATGGTCTCGTAGCCGAAGTAGCCCACCAGGCCGCCGTCGAAGCGCGGCTGGTCGTCCAGGCGCGGCACCTTGAAGCGGGCCTGGAAGCGCTCGATCCACTCGAGGGGGTCCTCGACCTCCACGGCGCCGCGCTGCTCGTCGTCGACGATGTGGCGCACGGTGAAGCCGCTCACCTCGATGCGCTCGCGGCACGGCAGGCCGATGATCGAGTAGCGTCCCCACTTCTCACCGCCCTGCACCGACTCGAGCAGGAAGGTCCAGGGAGCGTCGGCGAGCTTCAGGTAGGTGGAGAGCGGGGTGTCGAGGTCGGCCAGCACCTCGCGGGTGACCGGAATGCGGTTGTAGCCGGCCTCGGCCAGCTCATGGAAGCGCTCGGGAGTCATCATGCCCGGGTCCTCGCGGTGGAGAGAAAGACACTGGTGTTCGGGGGTGGGACGCCGCGGGGGGCGCCCGGTCAGGCGAGCATCACCATCGCCAGCCGCCGATCAGGCCGGGGCGCGAGAGGAGGCGGTCGGTAGCACGGCGGGCAAGGGCATCCAGCGTCATGGGGTGTCCATCGGAGGAGATCGCGAGATCCGTTATAACAAAAAACTATCGTTATCAGGCTCATTATAGCCCAGTCAAAATCACCCTAAACGAGTTCCGCGAGCGATTCAACCGTGCCATCCGGGCGGCTCAGCGCCACCGGCTCGCCGTGGTTGTAGCCGTAGGGGACCGCCAGGGTGCGAAAGCCCGCGGCGCGACCGGCCTCGATGTCGTGGCGCGAGTCGCCGACCATCAGGCAGGCCGACGGCGCCACGTCGAAATGGGCCGCCACGTGCAACAGCGGCGCCGGGTCGGGCTTCTTCGCCGCCAGGCTGTCGCCGCCCAGACAGAGCGCGAAGTGGCCATCGAGATCGAAGGCCTCGAGCAGCGGCGCGATGAAGGCGCTCGGCTTGTTGGTCACCAGCGCCAGGGGCAGCCCGCGCGCATCGAGCGCCGCCAGCGCCTCGCGCACCCCGGGATAGAGCCGGGTGCGGGCGCTGGGCGCGCGGCCGTAGTGATCGAGAAAGCCCGCATGGGCGCGCGCCAGCAGCGCCTCGTCCGGCACCTCGCCCCGTGCCCCCTCCAGGGCGCGGGCCATCAGCATGAGCGAGCCGTTGCCGACCCAGTCGCGCACCCGGGCCTCGCCCTGGGGCGCCAGGCCGAGCTCGGCGAGGGCGGCATCCGCCGCCGCGGCGAGGTCCGGCACGGAATCGACCAGGGTGCCGTCCAGGTCGAAGGCCACCAGCCGGATGTCGTGGAGGATGGGGTGCATGACGCCTCTCGTCGGGGGAATCGAGCCCCATTATGCCGCAGCGGCCATGGGCAGGAAATCGCCGACAGCTTATGCTGGAGCCTCCAATCTTTCGGGAGAATGACATGAACCTGCCAAGCATCGTCGTGGTCGGCGGCGGGGCCGGTGGCCTCGAGCTGGTCACCAAGCTCGGCCACAAGCTGGGGAGACGCGGCCGCGCCGAGATCGTGCTGGTCGACCGCAACGCCACCCACATCTGGAAGCCGCTGCTGCACGAGGTCGCCACCGGCGCGCTGGACTCGGGGCTGGACGAGATCTCCTACCAGGCGCACTCGAGCCAGCACGGCTACCGCTTCCAGCGCGGCACCCTGAGCGGCATCGATCGCGAGGCCGGCACCCTGACCCTCGCCCCGGTGCTCGACGACGCCGGCGACGAGGTGCTGCCCGCCCGCGAGCTCGCCTACGACCAGCTGGTGCTGGCCCTGGGCAGCGTCAGCAACGACTTCGACACCCCCGGGGTCGGCGAGCACTGCCACTTCCTCGACAGCCCCCAGCAGGCCGAGGCCTTCCGCCAGCAGATGCTCAACACCTTCCTGCGCCACAACGATCCGCGCCTCGAGCGGCCGGCACGCATGGCGGTGGGCATCGTCGGCGCCGGCGCCACCGGGGTCGAGCTCGCCGCGGAGCTCCACGAGGCCTCGCGGATGCTGCACAGCTACGGCGTCACCCCCCTGGACAGCGACCGGCTCGAGGTGCACCTGATCGAGGCTGCCCCACGGGTGCTGCCGGCGCTGCCGGAGCGCATCAGCGAGGCGGTGCACCGGGAGCTGGAGCGCCTGGGCGTGAGGATCCATGCCGAGACCCGGGTGACCCGGGTGGAGGCCGAAGCGATCCACACCGCCGACGGCGAGCGCATCGAGATCGACCTCGGCGTCTGGGCGGCGGGCATCAAGGCCCCGGCGCTGCTCTCGGCGCTGGGCCTGCCGACGGAGCAGAACCACCGCCTCAAGGTCCACGACACCCTGCAGAGCATCGAGGATCCGCGGATCTTCGCCCTGGGCGACTGCGCCAGCTGCCCGCAGCCGGACGGCGGCACGGTGCCGCCGCGGGCCCAGGCCGCCCATCAGCAGGTCGCCACGCTCTATCACAACCTGCAGGCCCAACGTGCCGGCAAGTCGCTCAAGGCCTTCGTCTACCGGGACCGCGGCTCGCTGATCTCGCTGGCGCACTTCGATGCCATCGGCAGCCTGATGCGCGGCGCTTCGGCGCGCAGCCTGTTCATCGAGGGGCACCTGGCGAAGTTCTTCTACGCCTCGCTCTACCGCCTGCACCAGCGCGCCATCCACGGCACCCTGAAGACCGGCCTGATGGTCGTGGTGGACGGGCTCAACCGCTTCCTCAAGCCGCGCCTCAAGCTGCACTGAGGCGACGCCACCACCGCCCCTGAACGACGCGGGCCGCCGGATCTCTCCGGCGGCCCGCGTCATGCTGGACGGCGTGGCGCTCAGCGCTCATCGAGCCCGCCCGCGGATTCGCCGTGGTGATAGACGTGCACGTCGCGCTGGGGGAAGGGAATGCTGATGCCCTCGGCGTCGAAGCGGCGCTTGATCGCCTCGGTCATCTCCCAGTGGACGTCCCAGTAGTCGCCGGCCTTCACCCAGGGCCGCACGATCCAGGTGATGCTGGAGTCGCCCATGGCGCTCATGCGGATGTTGGGCGCGGGATCCGCCAGCACCCGCGGGTCGTCGGCCACCACGCCCTCGAGCACCCGGCGCACGGTGTCGATGTCGGCCTCGTAGCCGACCCCGACAGCCAGGTCGACCCGGCGCGTCGCGTGGGCCGAGGCGTTGGTGATGGCGCCGCTCATCATCTGGCCGTTGGGCACGAGGATCTTGCGGTTGTCGCCGGTCCGAAGCTCGGTGGTGAAGATCTGCACGTCCTCGATCACTCCGGCCACGCCCCCCGCCTCGACGTAGTCGCCGATCTTGTAGGGGCGAAAGAGGATCACCATGACCCCCGCGGCGAAGTTGGCCAGCGACCCCTGGAGCGCCAGGCCCACGGCCAGGCCCGCGGCACCGATCACCGCGATCAGCGAGGCGGTCTGTATGCCGATCCGGCTGATCGCCGCCAGCACCACGAAGGTCAGCAGCAGGGCATAGGCGATGTTGCCCAGGAACTTGACCAGCAGCGGCTCGACCTTGGCCCGCTGCATGCCCCTCATCAGCAGGCGGTGCAGCCCCTTGGCGACCCAGCGGCCGATCACGAAGATGGCGGCCGCCGCCACCAGGTTGGTGGCGAAGCTCAGTCCGGTGCTCTGCAGGTAGGCCAGCAGCCCACCGGGGTCGATGCCGTTGATGCCGTCCATGGACGTCTCCTCGTTCCTTGACCGCGTGTTGCTCGAAAGGGGGTTATGACGGCGCGACGCGCCGGGCCGCCGCCCGATGCCGGGCGGATGCGCCCTTTATGGCGTCAATCGTTGGCGCGCGCAAGCCAGCGGCGCTTCTCCCGGGCGGGCAGGCGCTTGATGGCCGCCTCGCGGCGCAGCGCCTCGCCGTGGCTGCCGACGCACTCGCGATGCACCAGGGTGAGCGGCCCCTTGCCGCGCAGCGCCTTGGCCCCGCGACCGGCGCGATGCTCGGCCAGGCGCCGGTCGACGTCGGTGGTGATGCCGGTGTAGAGGGCGCCCGCCGCGGTCTCGATCAGGTAGAGGTACCAGCGGCGATCGGCGGCCGGGCCCGGCGCATCGGCGGCGCTCACCGGACCGCCTCAGGCGCCGGCCAGGGCCCGGCGGAAGTCGCCGATCACACTGTCGTAGCGGTGCGGGTCGGCGGCGTTGCGCGCCTTGAACACCGCCGAGCCGGCGACGAAGGTGTCGGCGCCGGCGCGGGCGATCTCGGCGATGTTGTCGACCTTGACCCCGCCGTCGACCTCCAGGCGGATCGGGCGCCCCGAGGCGTCGATGCGCCGGCGCGCCTCGCGCAGCTTGTCGAGCGTCGCCGGGATGAACGACTGGCCGCCGAAGCCCGGGTTGACGCTCATCAGCAGGATCATGTCGACCTTGTCCATCACGTAGTCGAGGTAGGAGAGCGGCGTGGCCGGGTTGAACACCAGGCCCGCCTTGCAGCCGCCGTCGCGGATCAGCTGCAGGGAGCGGTCGATGTGGTCGGAGGCCTCGGGATGGAAGGTGATGTAGCTGGCCCCGGCATCGATGAAGTCGCCGACCAGCCGGTCCACCGGCCGGACCATCAGGTGGGCGTCGATGGGTGCGGTCACGCCATGCTTGCGCAGGGCCTCGCAGACCATCGGGCCGATGGTCAGGTTGGGCACGAAGTGATTGTCCATCACGTCGAAGTGGACGATGTCCGCGCCGGACGCCAGCACGTCGTCGACCTCCTCGCCCAGGCGGGCGAAGTCGGCGGAGAGGATCGAGGGCGCGAGCTGGAAGTCGAGTCGGGAGTCGGTCATGGCGACGATCGGTTCCTGTTTGAGTCGAGGGGCACGATGGGCGGCATTCTAACGCATCTGGCCGCCCCGGGTGCCCCTTGCGAGATCGCCGATCCGGGTCGATAGTGATCAGTCGAGTCCCCCTCCTCGACACGATCCTCGACAAGGAGATGTCCCGATGCCTCACCGTATTGTTCGCCCGCTGGGTGCCGGCCTGCTCGCCGGCACGCTGCTCGTCGCCCCGCCGCTGCTCGCCCAGCCGGCCATCCTCGAGGGCGAGCGCTTCCACCCCCAGGAGGGCGCCGAGGGCATGGTGGCGACCAGCCACTTCCTCGCCTCCCAGGTCGCCCACGACGTCCTCGCCGCCGGCGGCAACGCCGTGGACGCCGCCGTCACCGCGGGCTTCGCCCTGGCCGTCACCCAGCCCCGCTCCGGCAACATCGGCGGCGGCGGTTTCATGCTGATCTCCGATGAAAAGAGCGACGAGGTGATCGCCATCGACTACCGGGAGACCGCCCCGGCGGCCGCCACCGAGACGATGTTCCAGGACGAGGACGGCAATGCCGTCTCCGAATGGTCGCGCTTCACCCATCGTGCCGCTGGCGTGCCCGGCACCGTGGCGGGCCTCGCCCTAGCGCTGGAGGAGTATGGCACCCTGAGCCTCGCCGAGGCCCTGGCGCCGGCGATCCGGCTGGCCGAGGAGGGCTTCGCGGTGCCACAGCGCTTCGTCGACGGCGTGAGCGCGACCCGCGAGCGCCTGACCCAGTGGGACTCGACCAAGGCGATGTTCTTCAAGGAGGACGGCAGCCCCTATGAGGTCGGCGATACCTTCCGCCAGCCGGACCTGGCGGCGACCCTCAAGCGCATCGCCGAGCAGGGCGCCCGCGAGTTCTACGAGGGCGAGACCGCCCGGCTGATCGTCGCCGAGATGGAGCGCCACGACGGCCTGATCACCCACGAGGACCTGGCCGCCTACCAGCCGGTGATCCGCGAGCCAAGCCACGGCAACTACCGCGGCTACGACGTCTACGCCATGAGCCCACCCTCCTCCGGCGGGGCCCACATCGTGCAGATGCTCAACATCCTCGAGGCCTACGACATCGGCGAGATGGGCTTCGGCGCGGCCAACACCATGCACGTCATGGCCGAGGCGATGAAGCGCGCCTACGCCGACCGCTCGGAGTACCTGGGCGACACCGACTTCGTCGACGTGCCCCTCGAGGGCATCACTTCCGAGGGCTACGCCGACGAGCTGCGCGCCGAGATCGCCATGGATCGCGCCACGCCGAGCGAGGAGATCGCCCCGGGCAACCCGCTGCCCTACGAATCCAACGAGACCACCCACTTCTCCATCGCCGACGACGACGGCCTCGCGGTCTCCAACACTTACACCATCAACTTCAGCTACGGCTCGGGGATCGCCGTCGACGGCGCGGGCTTTTTGCTCAACAACGAGATGGACGACTTCTCCGCCAAGCCCGGGGTGCCCAACGCCTACGGCCTGATCGGCGGCGCGGCCAACAAGATCGAGCCCGGCAAGCGCATGCTGTCGTCGATGACGCCGACCATCGTCAAGCAGGACGGCAAGAACTTCCTGATCACCGGCAGCCCCGGCGGCTCGCGGATCATCACCACCACCCTGCAGGTGCTGATGAACGTCATCGACCACGACATGAACATCCAGTCGGCGGTCAGCGCCCCACGCCTCCACCACCAGTGGCTGCCCGACGAGCTGCGCATCGAGGCCGGCTTCAGTCCCGACACCCTGGAGCTGCTCGAGGGCAAGGGCCACACCCTCAGCCAGGAGGAAGCGATGGGCGCCGCCCAGTCGATCGTGATCGAGGACGGCCGCTTCTACGGCGGCGCCGACCCGCGGCGCTCCACCTCCTCGGCCATGGGGCTCTAGGCCCGTCACCGCCCTACCCTCATCCCCGCTCGACCCCGGCGCCCTCGGTCTCACCGAGGGCGCCGGCGGTTCAGCGTCGGCGGATACACTAGTTCCAAAATAGAATAAAAGACGGCATTGTAATTCCAGTACGCGCTGCTTACCTTAGCCTTCTAAGGAAACCGTCGCCCAAGGAGTCACCATGTCGCCGCTGCCCCTCTTTCGCCGCACCCTCGTCGCCTCCGCCATCGCCCTGGGCCTGGTCGGTCCGGCCATGGCCGAGGAGCGCGAGCTGCTCAACTCCTCCTACGACATCGCCCGGGAGCTCTTCGCGACCGTCAACCCGGCCTTCCAGGCGCACTGGGAGGAGACCCACGACGACACCCTGACCATCAAGCAGTCCCACGGCGGCTCCTCGGCCCAGGCCCGGGCCATCCTCCAGGGGCTGCGCGCCGACGTGGTCACCTACAACCAGGTCACCGACGTCCAGGTGCTGGCCGATGCCGGCCTGGTCGCCGAGGACTGGCAGCAGCAGCTGCCCAACAACGCCTCGCCCTACTACTCCACCACCGCCTTCCTGGTCCGCAAGGGCAACCCCCAGGGCATCGAGAGCTGGGAGGACCTCGCCGCCGAGGGAGTCGAGCTGGTGTTCCCCAACCCCAAGACCTCCGGCAACGGCCGCTACACCTACCTGGCCGCCTGGGGCGCCGCCGAGCGCGCCTTCGACGGCGACGAGGAGCGGGTGACGGCGTTCATGCGCGACTTCCTCGGCAACGTCAAGGTCTTCGACACCGGCGGCCGCGGTGCCACCACCAGCTTCATCGAGCGCGGCATCGGCGACGTGCTGATCAGCTTCGAGTCCGAGGTCAACAACATCCGCCAGGAGTACGGCAGCGACGACTACGAGGTGATCGTGCCGCCGGTCAGCATCCTGGCCGAGTTCCCGGTGGCCGTGGTCGAGGAGAACGCCGAGCGCAACGGCACCCTCGAACTGGCCCGGGACTACCTCGAGTTCCTCTACGCCGAACAGACCCAGCGGCTGCTGGCCGGCTTCAACTACCGGGTGCACGACGAGACCGTGGTGGCCGAGTTCGCCGACCAGTTCCCCGAGACCGAGCTGCTGAATGTGGAAGAGGTTTTCGGCGGCTGGGACGCGGCCATGGAGACCCACTTCGCCAGCGGCGGCCGGCTCGACCAGCTGCAGCGCCGCTAAGCGCGCGGAGCCTTCGCCATGAGTCAACGCGCCGCGCGCCTGGCCCTGCCCTTCTCCGGCCGCACCCAGCGGGTGCTGCCGGGCTTCGGGCTCTCGCTCGGCATCAGCCTGACCTTCGTCTCGCTGGTGCTGCTGCTGCCGCTGACCGGCCTGGTGGGCCAGCTGGCCGGTCTGTCGCTCGGCGAGTACTGGGCCATCGTCAGCGAGCCCCGGGTAGTGGCCAGCTACGCGATCACCCTCGGCGCCGCCGCGGTGGCGGCGCTGGTCAACGCCGCCTTCGGCCTGCTGCTGGCCTGGGTGCTGGTGCGCTACGACTTCCCCGGCAAGCGCGCCCTGGACGCGCTGATGGACCTGCCTTTCGCCCTGCCCACTGCGGTGGCCGGCATCACCCTGGCGACCCTCTACTCCAGCAACGGCTGGATGGGCCGGGCGCTCGCCCCGCTGGGCCTCGAGGTGGCCTACACCTGGGTCGGCATCGCCCTGGCCATGGCCTTCACCAGCATCCCCTTCGTGGTCCGCACGGTGCAGCCGATCCTCGAGGACCTGCCCCACGAGATCGACGAGGCGGCCATGACCCTGGGGGCCCGCGATGGCGTCGCCTTCCGGCGGGTGATCCTGCCGCACCTGTGGCCGGCGCTGGTCACCGGCACCGGGCTCGCCTTCGTGCGCTCGCTGGGCGAGTTCGGCGCGGTGATCTTCATCGCCGGCAACATGCCCTACGAGACCGAGATCACCTCGCTGATGATCTTCGTCAAGCTGCAGGAGTACGACTACGTGGGCGCCTCGGCCATCGCCTCGGTGGTGCTCGCCACCTCGCTCGCGCTGCTGCTGGCCATCAACCTGTGGCAGGGGCGCTTCATCCGCCGCCTGCACGGAGGCTCCTGACATGCAACGCATCGGTGATGCGCCGGCCCTGCGCCGCCTGCTGATCGGCGCCGCGGTGGCGCTGTCGGCGCTGTTTCTGCTGCTGCCGCTGGTGGCGATCTTCGCCCAGGCCTTCGCCCAGGGCCTCGGCACCTTCTGGGCCAACGTGAGCGACACCTACACCCTGGCCGCCATCGGCCTGACGCTGTTCGTGACCGCCCTGACCATCCCCATCAACCTGGTGTTCGGGGTGATGCTGGCCTGGCTGGTGACGCGTTTCGCCTTTCCCGGTCGGCGCCTGCTGCAGACCCTGATCGACATCCCCTTCGCCATCTCGCCGGTGGTGGCGGGCCTGGTCTACCTGCTGCTCTACGGCCGCAACGGCTGGCTCGGCGGCTGGCTCGACGCCCACGACATCCAGCTGATGTTCGCCTGGCCGGGCATCCTGATGGTCACCGTCTTCGTCACCTGCCCCTTCGTCGCCCGGGAGCTGATCCCGCTGATGCAGGCCCAGGGCTCCCGGGAGGAGGAGGCGGCGGTGACGCTCGGCGCCTCGGGCTTCACGCTGTTTCGCCGGGTCACCCTGCCCAACATCCGCTGGGCGCTGCTCTACGGGGTGATCCTGACCAACGCCCGGGCGGTGGGCGAGTTCGGCGCGGTCTCGGTGGTCTCCGGGGCGATCCGCGGCGAGACCAACACCCTGCCGCTGCACGTCGAGCTGCTGTATCAGGACTACAACACCGTGGGCGCCTTCGCCAGCGCCGCCCTGCTGGCCCTGATCGCCCTGTTCACCCTGGCCGCCAAGGCCGGCCTGGAGTGGCGCGCCGCGCGCCGGGAGGCCCTCGCATGAGCATTCGTCTCGAGAACATCGCCAAGCACTACGGGCCCCGCGCCCGTGCCCTGGAGCCGATCGACCTGGAGATCGGCGACGGCGAGCTGATCGGCCTGCTCGGCCCCTCGGGGTCGGGCAAGACCACCCTGCTGCGCATCATGGCCGGCCTCGAGTCCCCCGACCGCGACCCCGCCGCGCGCATCCGCTTCGGCGAGCGCGACGTCACCCGGGTGCACGTGCGCGACCGGCGCATCGGCTTCGTCTTCCAGCACTATGCGCTGTTCCGCCACATGAGTGTCTTCGACAATGTGGCCTTCGGCCTGACGGTGCTGCCGCGCCGCGAGCGCCCCTCGTCCGGCGAGATTCGCGCCCGGGTGCACCGCCTGCTGGAGATGGTCCAGCTCGAGCAGCTGGCGACCCGCTACCCCGCCCAGCTCTCCGGCGGCCAGCAGCAGCGGGTCTCGCTGGCCCGCGCCCTGGCCCTGCGCCCCGAGGTGCTGCTGCTCGACGAGCCCTTCGGGGCGCTGGACGCCAAGGTGCGCCAGGAGCTCCGGCGCTGGCTGCGCCACCTCCACGACGAGCTGGGCTTCACCAGCGTCTTCGTCACCCACGACCAGGAGGAGGCGCTGGAGCTTTCGGATCGCGTGGCGGTGATGAGCAACGGGCGCATCGAGCAGATCGATACCCCCGAGGCGCTCTACCGCGCGCCGGCCAACCGCTTCGTCTTCGAGTTCCTGGGCGACGTGAACCATCTGGAGGGCGAGGTCCGGCAGGGCGTGCTCACCTGCGGCGAGGCGCGCCTGGCGGTGGACCTGCCCGACGGCCCGGCGGAGCTGCTGATGCGTCCCCATGAGCTCGCGCTGGCCACTGCGCCGAGCGCCGAGGCGCACCTGCCGATGACCGTCACCGCCGTCTCGCCGGTGGGTGCCGAGGTGCGCGTGGAGCTCGCCGCCGACTGGCTCGCCGAGCCGTGGCTCGCCACGGTGCGCCACGCCGACTTCGAACACCTGGCACTGGCCCGCGGCAAGCGCCTCTTTGCGCTGCCGCGCCGCTGGCATCGCTTCGACGACCGGGCCGCGCGCCCGGCCCCGCGCCCGAGCCTCGCCACCCCGGGCTGATGGGGCGCCCCGGGGGCGATATACTCGGGGCCGATCTTTCATCAGGAGCCTTACCATGCAGCGTCGACGCGTCCTTCGGGCCTGCGCCCTGCTACTCGCCGCCGGCTGGCTGGCCGGCTGCGCCAGCCCCCACTACCTGCAGCTCGACCCCCGGCGCACGGCCGCCGTGCCCCAGACGGGCAGCGGCCAGGCCGTGACCGTGACGGCCGTGGACGGCCGCGACAGCGAGGTGCTCGGCACCCGGACCGGCAGCGCCATGTCCACCGCGGTGATCACCGTCAACGCCCACGAGCTGGTGCCCGAGCTCCAGGCCGAGGCCGAGCGCGCGGTGCGCGAGATGGGCTTCACCCCCACCACCGAGCGCGCCGAGGGACGGCCCAGCCTGACGCTGACCCTCGAGCACCTGGGCTACGAGCGTGGCGAGAGCCGCCCCTTCATCGACGAGGCGCGGCTCGAGGCGGTGCTCATCGCCGAAGCGGTCAACGCCGGCACCACCTACACCGGCACCTACACCTCGCGCCGCACCCAGGGCTACGCCCTGCGCCCCGACAAGGAAGCCAACACCCGGATGGTCAACGCGCTCATCGCCGACGGCCTGGATCGCGCCTTCCGCGACCCGGAGCTCGGGCGCCTGCTGGCGCGCTGAGCCCATCTGTCGGGCCGCCTCAGGTGAGCGGCCCGCGACGCTCCAGCGCCCAGACGCTCTCGCGAAAGCCGCTGCCCGGCTCCGGCTCGCCGTCCTCCAGGTGGGTGACCCGGAAGTTGGGCTCGAAGAGCGCCCGCACCTCCTCGGCATCGACGCTGTAGGGCGGCCCGCCGCCCTCCCGGGTCAGGCTGATCAGCAGGCCCCGGCTCCCCGGCGGCAGCAGCTGCGCCAGGTGGAAGGCGTAGCGCTGGCGGGTGGCCTCGGGCAGCGCGATCAGCGCGGCCCGATCGTAGAAGGCGCCGATCTCGGCGGCCTGATCGATATGGAAGTGGAAGAAGTCCCCGCACCACAGCTCCACGCTGCCCTGGCGGCAGATGTCGAAGCCGTCCTGGTGGTAGCGGGTGATCTCGCCCCTGCCCCCGGCGACGAACTGTTCGATGGCCGTCTGGGCGAGCTCGATACCCAGCACCGGGTGGTCGCGATTCGCCAGCCAGCGCATGTCCAGGCTCTTGCCGCACAGCGGCACCAGCACCTTGGTCCCGGCCCGCACCTTCAGGGCAGGCCAGTGACGAACGAGGGCCGGGTGGGGCGCATCGCGATGGAAGCCGATGCGTCCCTCCTCCCAGCGCTTTAACCAGTCGTCCACCATGCTCAGAACCAGCGGTCGCGCTTGCGCCGACGACGCGGCAGGTGGGGCACGATCAGGCCGACCAGCAGGCCCGCCCCGGCCACGCCGCCGCCGTACATGAAGTAGCGCATCAGCAGGTCCTCCTCCTGGGTGTCCAGGCGCGCCTGGAACTCCCGGATGGTGGCCCGCGACTGCGCGGTCTCCTCCTCGAGGGCCTGGTTGCGGGCCTCGAGCTCCTCGATGCGCGCCTCGCGCATCTCGAGGGTGTCGGTCATGGTCGCGGTGCGGGTCTCCCAGGTCTCGTTGATGCCGGCGAGCTCCGCGGTCAGCTCCTCGACCCGGGCCTCCAGGGCCGGCAGCCGCTGCTGGGCGCTGGGCTCGGCCTGGAGCTCGCTGCTGAGCACCCAGACGACGTCGCCCTCGGCGTCCTCGACCCGGCTGTAGTCGCCGCTGGTCTCGAGCACGGTCACCGGCTCGCCGGCGGTCAGGGTGCCGATGATGCGGTAGCCGTCGGTCGGGCCGCTGCGCACGAAGGTGGTGAGTTCGTCCGACACCCAGGCGCCGTCATCGGCGGCGTCCTGGGCGTGGAGGGCGGGTGGCAGCGTCGCGAGCGCGACGCCGAGTGTCAGAATCTTGAGTCTGTGTATCGTCATGCCATCGTCCTGGCTGTCCAAGGCTCGCGTGTCGTTGCTCTGTCGTGACGCGTGCGCCGCGCCCGGACGTCCATGCCGGGCACGACGGCGATGCGTGGTTCGCACGGACGGGTTACCCACAGCTGCTGTGGACAACCATCGGGAAAACCGCTGGAAACCCGCCGCAAGCCGGCGCGACCATCGTCTCGGTCACAATCCGGTCATTTTCTGACCAGCCCATGATCCCCGGCCGACGCCTGGCCCCGTCCTCGAAAGGCCCACAGGGTACCACAGTCGGGGCGCGCGACCGCGGGCCCACGCTGGCCCCGCTGCCGGCTGCGGCGTATAATGCAGGGTCTTGTCTCGGGTGGCCATCCGGCCATCCCCCCACGTCCATCCAACGGTGTCCCGTCGCGCCAGCTGCCGCGACCTACTCTTATGGCGAAGAAACTCTTCATCAAGACGCACGGCTGCCAGATGAACGAGTACGATTCCGCGCGCATGGCGGATCTGCTCGGCGAATCCCATCAGCTCGAGCTCACCGACGACGAGCGCGATGCCGACGTCATCCTGCTCAACACCTGCTCCATCCGCGAGAAGGCCCAGGAGAAGGTCTTCCACCAGCTCGGCCGCTGGAAGAAGCTCAAGGAGGCCAACCCGGAACTGGTGATCGGCGTGGGCGGCTGCGTGGCCAGCCAGGAGGGCGAGGCCCTGCGCAAGCGCGCGCCCCATGTCGACATGGTGTTCGGGCCCCAGACCCTGCACCGGGTGCCGGGCATGCTCGACGCGCGGGCCGACGACAAGATCTCGGTGGTCGACGTCACCTTCCCCGAGGTCGAGAAGTTCGACCACCTGCCCAAGCCGAGCTCCGACGGCGCCACCGCCTTCGTCTCCATCATGGAGGGCTGCTCCAAGTACTGCACCTTCTGCGTGGTGCCCTACACCCGCGGCGAGGAGGTCTCGCGCCCCTTCGAGGCGGTGATGGACGAGGTCATCCACCTGGCCGAGCAGGGGGTGCGCGAGATCAACCTGCTGGGCCAGAACGTCAACGCCTACCGCGGCGAGAACCGGCTCGGCGACGAGATCGACCTGGCCGAGCTGATCGCCTGCGTGGCCGCCGTCGAGGGCATCGACCGCATCCGCTTCACCACCTCGCACCCGGTGGAGTTCTCCGACAGCCTGATCGAGGCCTACGGCGAGATCCCGGAGCTGGTCAGCCACCTCCACCTGCCGGTGCAGGCGGGCTCCGACCGCGTGCTCGCCGCCATGAAGCGCGGCCACACCGTGGAGGAGTACGTCGCCAAGATGGAGCGCATCCGCGCCCTGCGCCCCGACATCAGCTTCTCCTCGGACTTCATCATCGGCTTCCCCGGCGAGACCGCCGAGGACTTCGAGTCGACCATGGACCTCATCCATCGCATCGGCTTCGATCACTCCTTCAGCTTCGTCTACTCGGCGCGCCCCGGCACCCCGGCCGCGGGACTCGAGGACGACACCCCGGAGAGCGTCAAGAAGCAGCGCCTGGCGATCCTCCAGGAGCGCATCAACCAGCAGACGATGCAGATCAGCCGGCGCATGGTGGGCACCACCCAGCGCATCCTGGTCACCGGCTTCTCGCCCCGGGACCCCGGCCAGCTCTCCGGACGCACCGAGAACAACCGCGTGGTCAACTTCCGCGCCGCCAATCCCTTCGAGCTGATCGGCTACTTCGTCGACGTCGAGATCACCGAGGCGCTGCCCAACTCCCTGCGCGGCGAGCTCGCCTCCCCCGAGCGCTTCTGAGTCAGCGATTGCCCCGGCCGGCGCCGGGGCAGTAAGCTGGGAGCCACATCCACAACGCACGGATCCCCCCGTCTTGAGCCAGCCATCTTCTCAGGCCAACCGCATCATCACCCTGAACCTGGAACCCAACGATCCTCGACGCCTGGCCAACCTCTGCGGCCAGCGCGACGAGCACCTCAAGCTGGTCGAGGCCCGGCTGGGCATCACCCTGCGCAACCGCGGCAACATCTTCCAGCTCGCCGGGCCCGCCCATCGCGTCAAGGCCGCCGCCAACGTGCTGGAGCACCTCTACCGGGAGACCGAGGCCAGCGACCTCGAGCCCGACACGGTGCACCTCTTTCTGCAGGAGTCCGGCCTCGAGGCGCTGGACGAGGAAGAGGGCGACGAGGCCGACGACGAGGTGCTGCTGCGCACACCACGCACGGTCATCAAGCCCCGCGGCCTCAACCAGCAGGGCTACGTCCAGAGCATCCGTGCCCACGACATCAACTTCGGCATCGGTCCGGCCGGCACCGGCAAGACCTACCTGGCCGTGGCCGCCGCGGTGGAGGCGCTCAACCAACAGGAGGTGCGTCGCATCCTGCTGGTGCGCCCGGCCGTGGAGGCCGGCGAGAAGCTCGGCTTTTTGCCCGGCGACCTGGCCCAGAAGATCGATCCCTACCTGCGCCCACTCTACGACGCCCTCTACGAGATGATCGGCTTCGAGCAGGTGGCCAAGCTGATCGAGCGCCAGGTGATCGAGATCGCCCCGCTGGCCTACATGCGCGGGCGCACCCTCAACAACGCCTTCATCATCCTCGACGAGAGCCAGAACACCACCCGCGAGCAGATGAAGATGTTCCTGACCCGCATCGGCTTCGGCTCCACGGCGGTGATCACCGGCGACGTGACCCAGGTCGACCTGCCCCGCGGCCAGACCTCGGGGCTGATCCAGGTGCTCGACGTGCTCAAGGACACGCCGGGGATCGGCGTGACCCACTTCGCCGCCAAGGACGTGGTGCGCCACCCCCTGGTCCAGCGCATCATCGAGGCCTACGACCACTTCGAGGCCGGCGAGGAAGCCGCCGAACGCGAACGTCGGGAGCAGCGCGAGGCGCGCCGCGAGGCCCAGGCCGAGGAGCGCCAGGCGCGCCTGCGCCATGACGAGCGGGGCGACGCGTGAGCGAGGTCATCGTCGATCGCCAGGTGGCCCTCGCGGCCGAGGCCCTGCCGTCCCAGGCCGAGCTCGAGGCGTGGGTCGCGGCCGTGCTCGCCAAAACGCCCGACGAGACCCGCCATGAGCTGACCGTGCGCTTCGTCGACGCCGAGGAGAGCCAGGCCTTGAACCGCAACTACCGCGGCCGCGACAAGCCCACCAACGTGCTCTCCTTCCCCTTCGAGGGCCCGCCGGGGATCGACCTGCCGCTGCTCGGCGACCTGGTGATCTGCCATCCGGTGGTGGTCCGGGAGGCCCGCGAGCAGGACAAGTCGACGCCCGCTCACTACGCTCACATGGTGATCCACGGCACCCTGCACCTGCTGGGTCACGATCACATCGACGACGCCGAGGCCGTGATCATGGAGGCCCTCGAGCGCGAGATCCTGGCATCGCTGGGGATCGCCGACCCGTATCTCACCCCCAGCCCTCCGCACCGCGATACCGACCACGAGGACGAGAGAGCCGACGCATGAGCGAAGACCGATCGAGTGGCCAGGGCAACAGGTCCTGGCTCGATAAGTTGTTCAGTGCCCTGTCCAACGACAGCGACGAACCCAGCTCCCGCGGCGAACTGCTGGAGTTCCTCCGCCAGGCGGGCTCCCGCCTGAAGCTCGACCAGGACGCCATGATGATCATCGAGGGTGCCCTGAGCATCAGCGACCAGCAGGTCCGCGAGGTGCTGATCCCCCGCTCGCAGATCACCGCTATCGCCCTCGACCAGCCCCTCGAGGAGTACCTGCCGGTGATACTGGAGACCGGCCACTCCCGCTACCCGGTGATCGGCGAGAACCTCGACGAGGTCAAGGGCATCCTGCTGGCCAAGGACCTGCTGCCGCTGCTGCGCAGCGGCCAGGAGAACGGCCGCCCCTTCCAGCTCGACGAGGTGCTGCGCCCGGCGATGTTCGTGCCCGAGTCCAAGCGCCTCAACAGCCTGCTCAAGGAGTTCCAGGACACCCGCAACCACATGGCGGTGGTGGTGGACGAGTACGGCGGCACGGCGGGCATCGTCACCATCGAGGACATCCTCGAGGAGATCGTCGGCGAGATCGAGGACGAGCACGACATCGACGAGGAGATCGATATCCGCGAGCTGGGTGAGGAACGCTACGCGATCCGCGCCCTGACCCCCATCGAGGACTTCAACGAGCGCTTCGGCACCCAGTTCTCCGACGACGAGTTCGACACCCTCGGGGGCCTGGTGATGCAGCGCTTCGGCCACCTGCCGGGTCGCGGCGAGCACACCGAGCTCAGCGGCTGGCGCTTCACCGTGCTCAACGCCGACAACCGGCGCATCCGCCTGCTCGAGGCCTCGCGCTGCGACGACGGCGACGAGGAGTAACCCGCCGCCCCCTTCCATGGATGGACACGATGGCTGACGTTCGCCTGCCCCCGGCCCTGGGCTGCCTGCTGGCCCTGGTGGCCGGGGGACTTACCACCCTCAGCACCGCCCCCTTTTCGCTCTGGTGGCTGGGCCCGGTCGCCGCCGGCCTGCTCTATCTCGGGCTGCCCGCCCTGACGCCCCGCCAGGCCGCGCTGCGCGGCCTCTGCTACGGCATCGGCCTGTTCGGCTCCGGGGCCTCCTGGGTCTACGTCTCGATCCACGACTACGGCTACACCGGGGTGCCCCTGGCGCTGCTGCTGACGGCGCTGTTCGTCGTCGGCCTGGCACTGTTCTTCGCCGCCACCCTGTGGGGCTATCGCCGCCTGTGCGGGCCGCGCCTCGCCGCCCTCACCTTCGCCGGCGCCTGGGTGCTCGGCGAGTGGCTGCGCACCTGGCTGTTCACCGGCTTTCCCTGGCTGCTGCTCGGCAGCGCCCAGGTCGACTCGCCCCTGGCCCCCTGGGCCCCGGTGGGCGGCGTCTACCTGCTGTCGCTGATCGTCGCCCTCACCGGCAGCCTCGGCGTCGAGCTGCTGCGTCGCCGCGCCTGGGCCGCCGTCCCGCTGGCCGCGCTGTGGCTGGTGCCGCTGGCCCTGCCGGACCAGTGGACCACGCCGCGGGGCGAGCCGGTGCGCGTCGCGCTGCTGCAGGGCAACCTGCCGCAGCTGATCAAGTGGCGCCCCGAGGGCCAGCGCCAAGCCGTCGACACCTACCTCGGCCTGACCCGCGGGCTCGACGACGACGTCGACCTGGTGATCTGGCCCGAGGCCGCGCTGCCGATGTTCGAGGACCAGGCCGCGCCGATCCTCGAGCGCGCCCATGCCGCCCTGCCGGCAGGCACCGAGCTTGTGACCGGCATCCTGCAGCGCGACGCGCGCGGGCTCTACTACAACAGCGTGGTCGGCCGCGGCGACGTGGAGGGGGCCTACCGCAAGGCGCACCTGGTGCCCTTCGGCGAGTACCTGCCGCTGGAGAGCCTGCTGCGCGGCGCCATCGCCTTCTTCGACCTGCCGGCTCCGGCCATGACCCCGGGCCCGGAGGAGCAGGCGCCGATGCGGGTCGGCAGCCTCGTCATCGGCAACGCCATCTGCTACGAGATCATCTACGCCGATCTCGTGGCTGAGCAGGCCCGCGAGGCCGGCGTGCTGCTGACGGTCTCCAACGACACCTGGTTCGGCGCCTCGATCGGGCCGCTGCAGCACCTGCAGATGGCGCGCCTCCGCGCCCTGGAGAACGGCCGCCCGGTGATCCGCGCCACCAGCAACGGCGTCACCGCGCTCATCGACGCCCGGGGCCGTGTCACCGCCCGGGCCCCACAGTTCGAGACCGCCGTGCTCGAGGGCGAGGTCACGGCCACTGACGGCCTCACCCCCTTCACCCGCACCGGCAGCTGGCCCGCCTGGCTGCTCGCGGCCCTGCTGGTGCTGCCGGGACTGCGCCGCCGGCGCTGAGCGGGCCGGCACACCGCACCCCTCGGGCAACAAAAAACCCCGCCGCTGGCGGGGTTTTCTGTCTCGGGGGACGGTCGGGCGGCGGCTACGCCTCGGACTCGGCCTCGCCCAGCACCTCGGGGATGGTCATGCACACGTAGCGCCCCGGGGCCGGCTCGAGGATGTCGAGCTCGCCGTCGCCGGGCTGGCGCGCTGGCACCGTCTTCTCGGGATCGACGTAGCCGTTGTCGAGCATCCACGCCTGCCAGTGCGGCCACCAAGAGCCCTCGTGCTGCTGGGCCCCCTCGAGCCACGCCTCGGCGGTCTCCGGCAGCTCGTCGTTGGTCCAGTAGCCGTACTTGTTCTTGCTCGGCGGATTGACGATCCCGGCGATGTGCCCGGAGCCGCCCAGCACGAAGGTCACCGGCCCCTTGGGCAGCAGCGCGCCGTAGTAGGTGCTGTTCCACTTGGCGATGTGGTCCTCGCGGGTGGAGACGAAGTAGCTCGGCGTGGAGATCTTGCGCAGGTCGATCTTGACCCCGTCGAGCTCGATCCCGCCGGGCTGCACCAGCCGGTTCTCCATGTACATGTGGCGCAGGTACCAGGCGTGGGTGCCGGCCGGCAGGTTGGTCCCGTCGGTGTTCCAGTAGAGCAGGTCGAAGGGCGCCGGGGCATCCCCCTTCAGGTAGTTGTTGATGTAGAAGGACCAGAAGAGGTCGTTCTCGCGGAGCAGGTTGAAGGAGTAGGCCATGACCCGGCCGTCGAGGTAGCCGTCGCGCTCGAGCTTGGCCTCGATGCCCTCCAGCACCGGCTCGGAGAGGAAGACGCCGATCTCGCCGGGATCGCGGAAGTCCTGCAGGGTGGCCATGTAGGTCACCGACTTGACCTTGCGGCCGCGCCGGGTGCTGGTCAGGTAGGCCACGGTGGAGGCGGTCAGGGTGCCGCCGATACAGTAGCTCAGGAGGTTGACCGACTTCTCGCCGGTGGCCTGTTCGATGGCGCCCATGGCGTCGATGGGCCCCAGCTGCATGTAGTCGGCCCAGGTCAGGTCGCGCTGCGCGGGCCCGGGGTTGCGCCAGGAGATCAGGAAGACGGTGTGGCCCTGCTCCACCAGCCAGCGCACCAGGGAGTTGTCCTGGCGCAGGTCGAGGATGTAGTACTTGTTGATCCAGGGCGGCACCACCAGCAGCGGCGTCTTGTAGACCTGCTCGGTGGTCGGCGTGTACTGGATCAGCTGGATCAGCTCGTTCTCATAGACCACCGCCCCCGGCGTGACGGCGATGTTCTCGCCGATGGCGAAGGCGCTGCGATCGGTCATGGTGACGTTGAGGCCCTCGGCGGAGTTGGCCAGGTCCTCGCGCAGGCGGGCGAGCCCCTCGACCAGGTTCTGGCCGCGGGTCTCGAGGGTCTTGCGCATCACCTCGGGGTTGGTGGTCACGAAGTTGGTCGGCGCCATGGCGTTGACCAGCTGGCGCGCGTAGAAGCCGAGGTTGCGCTTCTGGTCCGCCGAGAGGCCGTCCAGGCGCTCGATCAGCTCCTCCACCAGGCGCGAGAACAACAGGTACTGCTGCATGATCGCCAGGTAGTAGGGATCCTCGCGCCAGGCGTCGTCCTTGAAGCGGCGATCCCCCTTGGCCGGGGTGACCAGCGGCTCGACGTCCTCGCCGGCCAGCCGGCGCAGCGACTGCTGCCACAGCTGAGCCTGGTCCTGGAGCAGACGCGACTGGGTCTGCCACAGCAGGGGCGGATTGCGCATCAGCGATTCGGCGCCGGCCTGGAAGCTGCGCCGCATGTCGTCATGGACCGATTCCGCGGCGTCGCTGGGCACCATGCGCGCCAGCAGATCCTGCATCAAGGCCCGATATTCCTCGCCGATCGCCGAGAGCTGGGCGTTCCACGCCTCCAGCTCTGCCGGTGTCGGTGCTTGCACCCCTGACTGCATTGACCCCTCCTGTTGTTCATATGGACCGCTTAAGACCGCTCGGACCGACCCTTGTCATCGGTCCCCTTCGCGTCGGCCATGGCCGGAACGCCGGGCACCGATACCCGCGAGGCGGATATCGGCGCGACGTGGTGACGGTCTGGGAAATCAGCGCTTGCGCGACGCGGACTGGCTGGTCGCCTTGGCGGGCTGATCCGACGGGGTCGCCTCCTCCTTGGCCGCCTGACCGGCCTTCTCGGCCTGCTCGGCGAGCTGCTTGCCGGACTCGGCGTAGAGCTTCTCGAGTTCGGCCTTGAACTCCAGGCTCATCTCGCTCATGGCCTTGGCGTCCTCGAGCATCTGCTTGGAGAGCTCGTTCATCATCTCGGCCTGGCGAGCGCCGAACTCGCGCACGCTCTCGGCGTCGGAGAGCTCGCCGGCATCGCGCAGGCGCTCCGTGCCCATCTGGCTGTAGCGCTTCATGGACTCCATCTGATACTGGGTCATCTTCTCCATGTTGTTCAGCATCAGGGAGTTGAGCTTGCGCATCGGTTCGAAGAACTGACGGGTCTGCTCGTTGAATGCATCGATCATCTTGTCCTGCATTGTCGAATCCCTCCTGGAGGCGCGTTAACGAACGACTTGTTGCACTGCACAAAGCCTAGTCGGCGTCGCCGGGGCTTGCAACCGGATTGCGGCCGCCCCCGGCGAAGGTCGAAGAGCGGCTCCCGCCGTCAGCTCTCGCGCTTGGCGCGGGAGCGGGCACTGGCCGTGGAGGACGCCTTGCCGGAGGAGGAGGACTTCTTGCTGGAAGAGGACGACGCCTCGCCCGAGGCGGCCTCGTCGGCGGCCTCGCCGCGGCCGGCACTGGCCGCGGCCTTGGAGAGCATGTCGAGCATCATCTGCTGGTAGTTGCCGAAGCTGGAGAGGCCCTGGGAGAGCCCCTGCGTCAGGTTCTGCGACAACCCCTGCTGCTGCAGGAAGGGCTGCATCAGGCTCATCGGATCGTAGCCCTCGACGCCCGACTCCATCTGCTTCTGGATCCGGTCGAGCAGATCCTTCTGGAAGGCCTCCACGTCGGGCAGGCCCAGCGCCTGACGAAACTCCTCGGGGGTCAGGTCGAATTCGACGTTGATCTTCATGGCGTCACTCGTGTGGGTGGACGCCTGAAGTGTAGCAGCCATGCCGCGCGGCGCGGCTCAACGCAAGCGCGGCGTCGAGACCTTCACCTCGGCATTCTGGCCGCGCTGGCGCAGCAGGTGATCCATCAGGGTCAGTGCCATCATCGCCTCGGCGATGGGCGTGGCGCGGATGCCCACGCAGGGATCGTGGCGGCCCTTGGTGACGATCTCCACCGGCTGGCCATGGACATCGATGGAGCGCCCGGGCGTGGTGATGCTGGAGGTGGGCTTGAGCGCCAGGTGGGCGATGATCGACTGGCCGCTGGAGATGCCGCCCAGCACGCCGCCGGCATGGTTGGAGAGAAAGCCCTCGGGGGTCATCTCGTCGCGGTGCTCGCTGCCCCGCTGGGCCACCGAGGCGAAGCCGTCGCCGATCTCCACGCCCTTCACCGCGTTGATGCTCATCAGGCCGTGGGCCAGTTCCGCGTCCAGGCGGTCGAAGACCGGCTCCCCCAGCCCCGGCGGCACGCCCTCGGCCACCACGCTGATCTTCGCCCCCACCGAATCCTGGTCGCGGCGAAGCTGGTCCATGTAGGCCTCGAGCTCGGGCACCCGCTCGGGGTCGGGGCAGAAGAAGGGGTTCTCCTCCACCGCCTCCCACTGTTTGAAGTCGATGGCGATGGGGCCGAGCTGGCTCATGTAGCCGCGCACGGTGATGCCCTGGGCCGCCAGGTACTTCTTGGCGATGGCCCCGGCCGCCACCCGCATGGCGGTCTCCCGGGCGCTGGAGCGCCCGCCGCCGCGATAGTCGCGGATACCGTACTTGTGGTGATAGCTGTAGTCGGCGTGGGCCGGCCGGAACTGGTCCTTGATCTTCGAGTAGTCGGTGGAGCGCTGGTCGGTGTTCTCGATCACAAGGCCGATGGCGGTGCCGGTGGTCACCCCCTCGAAGACCCCGGAGAGGATCCGCACCCGGTCGGCCTCGCGGCGCTGGGTGGTGTGGCGGGAGCTGCCGGGACGGCGGCGGTCCAGGTCGTGCTGCAGGTCTTCCTCGGAGAGCAGCAGGCCCGGCGGGCAGCCATCGACGATGGCCCCCAGCGCCGGGCCGTGGCTCTCGCCGAAGGTGGTGACGGTGAACAGCTTGCCGAAGGTATTACCGGACATGGGCGCGCCTCCTGGGGTCGGGAGAGAGGGAAAAGGGGGAATCAGGCGAAGGACGCCGCATGGGCGTCGAGTTCGGCGGCGCTCAGGGCGAAGACCCCCTGGCCGCCGTGCTCGAATTCCAGCCACAGGAAGGGCACCTCGGGGAAGGCCGCCTCCAGGTGGTGATCGGAGTTGCCGACCTCGACGATCAGCACGCCGTCGTCGGTGAGGTGGTCGCGGGCCTCGCGCAGGATGCGCCGCACGATGTCCAGGCCGTCCCGGCCGGCGCCCAACGCCAGCGACGGCTCGTGGCGGAACTCGGCGGGCATGGTGGTGAGGTCGCGGCTGTCCACGTAGGGCGGGTTGGAGACGATCAGCTCAAAGCGCCGACCGGCGAGACCCGCGAAGAGGTCGGACTCCACGGCGCGCACCCGCTCGCCCACGTCGTGGCGGGTGATGTTCTGGCGCGCCACGGCCAGGGCCTCGGGGCTGATATCGGCCAGGTCGACCTCGCAGGTCGGCAGGTGCAGCGCCGTGGCGATGCCGATGCAGCCCGAGCCGGTGCAGAGGTCGAGCACCCGGGCGGGCGGCTCGTCGGGGAACCAGGCGGCGAAGCCGTGCTCGATCAGCTCGGCGATCGGCGAGCGCGGGATCAGCACCCGCTCGTCGACGCTGAACGGCAGACCGGCGAAGAAGGCCTCGCCCAGCAGGTAAGGCAGCGGCCGGCGCGTCTCGATACGCGCCCGCACCAGGGCCACGATGCGCGCGCGCTCCATGGGCAGCAACCGCGCCTCGAGCACCGCCGGATCGACGTTCCAGGGCAGGTGCAGGGCGCCCAGGGTCAGCGCCACGCCCTCGTCCCAGGCGGAGGCGGTGCCGTGGCCGTAGTGCAGCCCGGCCAGGTGGAACTCGCTGGCGGCCCAGCGCAGGCAGTCACGCAGGGTGATCAGGCCATCGCTTAGGGCCTGGTCGCTCAGCACGAGGGTGGACGTAGAGGCGTCGGGGAGAGATTCGGCCACGGGGCTTCCTGGTGTCGAGGGGTTCGGGGATGACGACGCCAGATTGTAACCGGGCCCGCGGTTCACAGCCACGGCTGGGGCGGTATACTGACGGCTCGCTCCTCCACCCGATGGTCCCATGAGTCGAGATCGCCACGTCCCGGACGACGACGAGATCAACGCCTTCCGCCAGGCCCTGCGCGAGGCCGGCGTGCGCCCCATTGCCAGCAACCGGGCCGATCCCGGTCGCCGGCGCCGGGGCGACGTCGCCGCGGCCGAGCGGCGCGCGGCCGCCACCACGGTCGCCGACGACCTCGCCGGCGGCGGGCGCACCTCGGATGGCCGGGTGGAGCCGGTGCGCCCCTCGGAGTTCCTCGACTTCGCCCTCCCCGACCTGCCCTGGCGCACCCGCCAGCAGCTCAAGCGCGGGCAGCTCGCCTGGGAGGCGGGGCTCGACCTGCACGGCCACACCCTGGAGGAGGCCCGGGAGGAGCTCGAGGCCTTCCTGCGCGACGCCGCCGACCGCCGGCGGCGCTGCGTGCTGGTGGTGCACGGCAAGGCCTGGGGCAGCACCCGCGACTACCCGGTGATCAAGAGCCACGTGAACGCCTGGCTGCGCGAGTGGCCCAGCGTGCTGGCCTTCTGCTCGGCCACCGCCATCGACGGCGGCACCGGGGCGGTCTACGTGCTGCTGCGCCGGCGCGGCGCCGAGGCCTGAGCGGCGGTCCGCCGGCCCGCGACGCGGCACGGCGCCTCAGGACGGGGCCTTCTCCTCTCCGCTCTCTTCGCCTGCTTCCTCTCCCGTTCCTTGGTCCGCTTCTTCTACGGGTCCTACGTCCGGTTCTTCGTCCGTTTCTTCGCCCGTCGGCTCGACGACGATCGCCTGATCGCCCCAGCCCGGATGGGTCAGCCCCTCGAAGCGGTCCAGGGCGTCCACCGCCAGGTGGCGACCGAGGCTGATCAGGGCCTCGGCGCGGTGGAACTCGTAGGCGCCGCACACCGTCTTGGGCACCTCGATCAGCACGTCCGGTGGATAGCCCGCCACCTTGTACTTGGCCAGCGCCGCCTGGGTGATGTCGAAGGAGGCCAGCACCATGTCCAGCCGCCCCCACTCCCTTCGATCGCGCTCCAGGGCCTCGTCCACCTGACCCTTCTTGTTGGCGGCGGGGGGAAGCGCGCCGCCGTTGCCGTTAGCATTGCCATTGCTCAAGCCGTCGAAGAGCCGCCGGGCGGCGCCGCGCACCCCATCGATCCAGCTGGCGAAGTCGACGCCGCCGGCATCGCGGGCCTCCTCCCGGGCCTTCTCCTCGGCGGCCTCGTCGGGGGGCAGCAGCTCCTCGAGGCTCACCGGCCGCGGGCTGTGGGCGGTGACGTTGACCGCCATCACGAAATCCGCCCGCGCCGACACCGTGGGAATGATCGGCAGCGGGTTGAGCAGTCCGCCGTCCACCAGCACCTGGTCGCCGCAATGCACCGGGGTGATCACCCCGGGCACGGCGATGGAGGCGCGGATCGCCTCGAGCAGCGAGCCGCTCTGGAACCACACCTCGCGCTGGCGGGTCAGGTCGGTGGCGACGGTGGTCACGGCAATGTCCAGGTCCTCGATGCGGGTATCGTCGATCAGGCTCTCGAGCTTGCTCATCACCTTGTTGGCGCGCATCGCGCCCATCGGGCTCCAGGTGACGTCGACCAGGCGCAGCACGTCGAAGTAGTCGAGCTGGCAGACCCAGTCGCGGTAGGCAGCGAGCTGGCCCGCCGCATAGACCCCGCCCACCAGCGCGCCCATGGAGCAGCCCGAGATCGCCACCACGCGATAGCCGCGGGCCTCGAGCTCCTCGATCACCCCGATATGGGCATAGCCGCGCGCCCCGCCGCTGCCGAGCACCAGGGCGACCGTCTTGTCGCGGGGGCTTGCGCCCTGCTGCTGCTGATTCATGCTCCGCCCTCCCTCTCGTGCCTGCGATCATGGGGGTGCTCGTGCGCCCGTTCGAGGGCCGGCCAGTCGGCGATGGTCCTCGCCACCTCCTCCGCGGCCGCCGGCTCCAGGTGCAGGTGGTGCCCGCCCGGCAGCACCCGACGCGTGAGCCGGGCCACCTCGCGGCGTGCCCGGCACGCCCGCGGCCGGTCGCCGAGGATGCCGGTCGTGCCCTCCACCAGCAGCACCGGACACTGCAGCGCCCGCAGCATGGCGGAGAGCTGCTCGGGGCAGAGCCGCACCGGCGAGGGGCGCAGCAGGCGCGCATCGGTGCGCAGCCGGACCCGCCCGTCGGGCAGCGCCTCGAGGTTGCGCCGCATCAGCGGGCGCGCCGTCTCGGCGTCGATGGGCGTCGCCCCACCGGCGACCCGTGCCGCCACGGCGGCCTCACTATCAGGATAGCTCGGTGCCCGGGCGCCAGAGGCGCTCCGTGCACGGCTGCGCCGCATGGCGAGCAGCCCCTTGCGCAGCTGGGCGGGGGCCTCCTCGGCCTCGGTGGTCAGCGCGCCCAGGCCATCGATCAGCACCAGCCTCTCGACCCGCTCGGGCAGCGCCGCCGCGGCGAGCCCGGCCACCCCGGCGCCCATGGAGTGGGCCAGCAGGGTCGGCCGCGCCAGGTCGAGGGCGTCGGCGACGTCGAGCAGGTCGTGGACGTAGTCCCAGAGCGCATAGCCGCCCGCGCGATGCGCCGACAGGCCGTGGCCGGCGAAGTCGAGGGCCACCACGCGGATCCCCAGGCGCTCGACAAGGTACGGGGCCAGGCGCGAGAAGCTCGCGGCGTTGTCGAGCCAGCCGTGCAGGGCCAGCCAGGTGGGGCCCGCGGGGTCGCCCCAGGCCAGGGCGGCCAGGCGGCCGTCGCACAGGCTCAAGGGCTGAGGTTGCGGGTGAGCGTGCGGCGCGCTCATGTCGATCGCCCGAGCAGTTCGTCGATCATCGCCACAAGCGCCGTGCGGGTCGCCTCGGGTACCTCCATGGGGAACATGTGCCCGCCCGGGACCTCGGCGACGCGCACCCCGCGGCGGCGCAGCCGGCGCCGGCGGTGCGCGGTGAGCACGCGGGACTCGTCACCCGCGAGCACCCCGAGGGGGACCTGGACCCGGGCGGGCAGGTCATCCAGGTGATCGGGCAGGTGGCGGAAGATCTGCACCTCGATGTCGGGGTCGTAGAGCAGCACCACGCGGCCGTCGTCGAGCTCCCGGGTGCCACCGTCCACGTAGTCGTGGAGGGCCCGGTCGGTGAAGCCGCGAAACAGCCCGCGGCGGCGCAGGTACTGGACCATCGCCTCGCGGCTGGGCCAGCTGTCGCGGCGCCCCAGGGTGCGGCCGGCCGGGGTGACGCGATCGGCGAGCCCCAGCCGCTTGGCGGCCTTCATCACCCAGGCGTCCAGGCCGAGCATCAGCGGCGGATCGAGCATCACCACGGCGTGGAAGCGCTCGGGCGCACGTTCGGCGGCCATCGCCATCAGCACCCCGCCCATGGAGTGGCCGACGCCGATGACCGGCCCGGGACGCTCGGCGAGGTGCGCGAGGAGCTCGTCGCGCAGGGCCAGCCAGTTGTGCCCCACCGGAAAGTCGGGGTGATGGCCGAGGCGGTCCAGCGGGTGCACGTCGAAGCGCTCGGCCAGCGGCGCCAGGAAGCTGCGATAGCTCCGGCCCGGGAAGCCGTTGGCGTGGGCGAAGACGAGGGGAAGACGCGAGGTCTGGTCGGATCGGCGCATGGGGGCTCCTTCGAGGGCAGCCGGCCGGTGCCCTTCTGGCGATAGCAGGCTAACGGGATTACCATGGTTCGCCAAGTCGTCCCTTGGCGGCAACCCCACAGAGAGGAGCTTACCTTGGCCGATTCCCGCAAGCCCGCCCGCGATACCCGCGCACGCAACCGGGTGTTCTTCGTCACCGTGATCACCGCCGTGGTCGTCGGCCTATGGCTGGCACGCTGAAGAGCCTCATGTCACGGCGCACCCGAGGCGCCGTCTAGGTGTCCCGATAGCGAGCATACATATCGCGGGAGCGCTCAAGGTGCTGCTGCATGGCCGCCCGGGCCGCCGGCGCATCGCGGTCGAGGATGGCCTTGAGGATCCGGGAATGTTCTTCATACACCAGTTCGAGGTAGCGCGAGGCGGCACTGGGGTCGATGTCGATGCTCAACAGCTTGGCCCGCGGGATGATGCTGTCGCTCAAAGGCTCGTAGAGGCGATCGAAGCAGACGTTGTGCGTGGCCTTGATGATCGCATGATGGAAGGCGAAATCCTCGCGGCGCGCCTGGGACTTCGACTTCGCCGACTGGGCCTCGATGAATTCAGCATGCCGGGCCTCCAGGCGCTGGCGGTCCTCGGCGTCGTGACGCAGGGCAGCCAACTCCGCCGCCCGCGGCTCCAGAGCAAGGCGCAGCTCTAGGACCTCGAGAATGTCCTCCACGGTGCGGGGACTGATATGCACGGCCGGCCGCGGCTCGGCCGCTTCGCTACGCAGTACCGTGGTGCCGACGCCACGCCGGGTCTCGACCAGCCCCAGCGACTTGAGGTGAGTGATCGCCTCACGCACCACCGTGCGGCTGACGCCGAAGGCCTCGCAAAGCTCACTCTCGGTGGGCAACTTGCTCCCCACCGGCGCCTCACCGGAGGCGATGCGGCGCTCGAGCTGCTCCACCACCGCCTGGGAAAGGCTGCCCTCGCGGGTGACGCGCTGGACATCCCATGAACCCGATATCGCCATTTCAGAACCCTTTGCCATAAACCAGTCCTATCATGTCACGTGGCGAGATGCCGACGAACCGGCCTTCATGGGCTGGATCCACCATCTCACCACGGCAGCTATCGACCGTGCACCGCTAGCGTCACCTGCCCCTTCGCTGACGCATTTCGCGCCATGCACAGAGCCCCACGCCGACATTAATCATACATCTCACTACCTATCCACGCATGACGGGCTCCGCCCCCTGGTGTGCCTACGGCGCGTTGTCATCCCTGAAACTTCACAAGGTGCCGCGTGACCGGCGGTAGGTTTCCTTGCCTTTCCTGGTCATCCCGACCAGGACCTTGCCCGTTCATGGCCCTCGTCGCCGGCAACAGACGCGGAGCGGGCGAAGCAACGTTAAAAAGGCGGCCCGAAGGCCGCCAAGAGCTTACTGCCTGCCCGTCACTGCGTACACTCCCGCTTACCGTCAACCAAGCGGCTGACGCCGGCCGGGTTGCCGTCACGCAGCGCCTCGGGAAGCAGGCCTTGAGGCAGGTTCTGGTAGCACACCGGGCGCAGGAAGCGATGAATCGCCGCACTCCCCACCGAGGTGGTGCGGGAGTCCGAAGTGGCCGGGTAGGGGCCACCGTGGACCATGGCGTGGCACACCTCGACGCCGGTGGGCCAGCCGTTGGCCATCACACGGCCGGCGCGACGCTCGAGAATCGGCAGCAGACGCCGGGCGGCGTCCAGGTCGCCGTCGTCCATCTGCAGGGTCGCGGTCAGCTGGCCTTCCAGGTGCTCGGCCACGCGCTTCACGTCGGCCTGATCGGCACACTCGACCACCAGGGACGTGGCACCGAAGACCTCGGCCTGCAGGGCCTCATCCGTCAGGAAGTCGTCGGCCGAGGCCACGAACAGCCCGGCCTGGCAAGCATTGGGGCCGTCGCCGGCCGGGCCGCGTGCCACTTCGCGAGCCTTGCTGCTGGCGACCAGGCCATCGACGCCCTGGGTGTAGGCGTCATGGATGCCCGGGGTCAGCATGGTCTGCGCCGCGGCGCCCTTGATCGCTTCGCCGGCGGCGGCGAGGAACGCCTCCAGAGAGTCGCCCCGCTGGGCGATGACCAGGCCGGGATTGGTGCAGAACTGGCCGGCGCCCATGTTCAGCGAGCCGATGAAGGCCTCGCCCAGTTCCTTGGCGCGCGCCTTAAGGGCCTCGGTCAGCAGGAACACCGGGTTGATCGAGCTCATCTCGGCGTAGACCGGGATCGGCTCGGGACGCTCCTGGGCGGCCTTCGCCAGCGCCGTACCGCCGCTGCGCGAGCCGGTGAAGCCCACCGCCTTGATGCGCGGGTCACGCACCAGGCCCTGGCCCACGTCCTGGCCGGAGCCGTAAATCAGCGAGAACACGCCTTCGGGCAGCTCGCACCGGGCGACGGCGCGTTGCACGGCGCGGCCGACCAGCTCGCTGGTGCCGGGGTGGGCCGAGTGCGCCTTGACCACCACCGGGCAGCCGGCGGCCAGCGCGGAGGCGGTGTCGCCGCCGGCCACCGAGAAGGCCAACGGGAAGTTGGAGGCGCCGAACACGGCCACCGGGCCCAAGGCGATGTGGCGCTGGCGCAGGTCGACCCGCGGCATCGGCTCACGCTCGGGCAGCGCTGGGTCAATGCGCACGTCGAGCCACTCGCCAGTACGAACCACCGAGGCGAACAGGCGCAACTGGCCACAGGTGCGGCCGCGCTCGCCCTCGAGACGGGCACGCGGCAGGCCGGACTCGGCCATGGCACGCTCGATCAGCGCATCGCCGATAGCCTCGATCTCCTCGGCCACGGTCTCCAGGAAGCGCGCTCGCGCCTCGAGGCCGGTCTCGCGATAGGTCTCGAAGGCCGCCCAGGCAAGCTCGCAGGCCTGGTCAACCTCCTCCTGGCCGCCGGCGGCATAGGCCGGCGGCAGGGTCTCGCCTGTGGCGGGGTTGGTGGCGTGGATCGCTTTGCCATCGGCGGTCACGGCACGCTGGCCGATCAGTTGCTTGCCTTCCAGAGTCATGGAGCTTCTCCTGTCATGGGACGCCGGAGCACGGCGCCGTTCAGGTCGGGCGAGGCGACGCGAGTCATCTCGCCGAGCAATGGGATCTAGGGGGTATCAGCGCACGACCATCAGCGGACCAGGGCGGGCCGCTTGGGATCGAACTCCCAGCCCTGGATCAGATACTGCATCGCCATGGCGTCGTTGCGCTGGGTCACGTCGAGGCGCTTGTACTTCTCGTGCGCCTCCATGAGCTTGTCGTCATCCAGCTCGATGCCGAGGCCCGGCGTGGTCGGCACGGCGAGCTTGCCGTCACGAATCTGGAACGGCGCCTTGGTGATGCGCTGACCGTCCTGCCAGATCCAGTGGGTGTCGATGGCGGTGATCTCGCCCGGGCAGGCGGCGGCCACGTGGGTCATCATCGCCAGCGAGATGTCGAAGTGGTTATTGCTGTGCGAGCCCCAGGTCATTCCCCACTCGTTGCACAGCTCCCCCACGGCCACGGCTCCCTGCATGGTCCAGAAGTGGCAGTCGGCCAGCGGGATGTCCACGGCATTGAGCTGAACCGCCAGCTGCAGTTGCTTGTAGTCGGTGGCGATCATGTTGGTGGCGGTGGGCATGCCGGTGCGCTTCTTGAACTCGGCCATGGTCTCACGGCCGGAGAAGCCCCCCTCCTGGCCACAGGGATCCTCGGCATAGCTCAGCAGGTGCTTGATAGGCTCCAGCACCCGCACCGCCTCGTCGAGCTTCCAGGCCCCATTGGGATCGAGGGTCAGGCGTGCCTCGGGGAACGCCTCATGGAGCGCACGGATACAGTCGGCTTCCTCCTCGCCGCGCAACACCCCGCCCTTGAGCTTGAAATCCTTGAAGCCATAGCGCTCGTAGGCGGCCTTGGCCAGGTTGGCGACGGCCTCAGGGGTCATGGCCTCGCGATAACGCACCTCGTCCCATGCATCCTTGGGGTCGGTGACTTTCGGGTAGGGAAGATCGGTCTTGTCCGGGTCGCCGAGCAGGAACAGATAGCCTAGCGCCTCGACTTCGTCTCGCTGACGACCGTACTGGCCAAGCAGGTCGGCGACCGGCATGCCCAGCGTTTGGCCGAACAGGTCAAACAGCGCCGACTCGATGGCTGTGACCACGTGCACGGCCACTCGCAGATCGAAGGTCTGGCGACCACGCTCCTCTGGCCCGCCCTGGGCCAGCAGATCACGGGCCCGGCTCAATACCTTCTTGACCTCGTTGACGTAAGCGCCTTCCACCAGCGGGCGGCACTTGTCCAGTCCCTTCAGGATGCCGTCACTGGAGGGAATCTCGCCGACCCCGCGGTTGCCGGCTTCGTCTTCCAGCACCAGCACGCAGCGGATGAACCAGGGCGCGTGGCCGCCGCTCAGGTTGAGCAGGAAACCATCTTCACCGGCCACCGGCACGATGTTCATCTTGGTAATCTTGGGAAACATGGGGCTCTTGCCTCCTATCGAAATCGCTAAGGAACTCAGGTCACCGGCGCCGGGTTGAACAGCACCAAATCGTTGTAGAGGCCAAGCCGATCAGCGGCGACCTGGCGGCGGCCGCTGGCCACCTCGATGATCAGCTGGAACAGCTCCCAGCCGACATCCTCGATACTCGCCTCGCCGGTGGCGATACGCCCGGCATCGAGATCGATCAGATCGTGCCAGCGCCGCCCCAGGGCGGAATTGCTGGAAACCTTGATGACCGGGGTCATCGGCAGGTTGTAGGGCGTGCCACGCCCGGTGGTGAAGACCTGCAGATTCATGCCCGCGGCCGCCTGAAGGGTGCCGCAGATAAAGTCACTGGCCGGGGTGGCGGCGAAGGTCAAGCCGCGCTCGCGCAGCCGCTCACCCGGGCCGATGACGTCGACGATCGGCGAGTTGCCGGACTTGATCACCGAGCCCAGCGCCTTTTCGACGATATTGGAGAGCCCGCCCTTCTTGTTGCCCGGCGAGGTGTTGGCGCTGCGATCCGCCTGGCCCTGGGAGAGGTAGTCGTCGTACCAGGCCATCTGGTCGATCAGCGCCTGGCCGACCGAGCGATCCACCGCGCGCGGCGTCAGCAGGTGGATAGCATCGCGCACCTCGGTGACCTCGGAGAACATCACGCTGCCCCCGGCGCGCACGATCAGGTCGGTGGCGAAGCCCACCGCCGGGTTGGCGGTCAGCCCGGAGAAGGCGTCGCTACCGCCGCACTGCATGCCCACCACCAGATCGGAAACCGGACATGTCTCGCGGCGTCGCCGCTCGAGGCGCTCGAGATGGCGCTCGGCCATGGCCATGATGCCCGCGATTATCTCGTCGAATCCGGTGAAGGACTCGTCCTGCAGGCTCAGTACGTTGGCCTCAGGATCGGCTGCCGCGGTGTTTTCAAAGACCTTCACCGGTCGATCCTCGACCAGGGTCGAGGGCTGCAGCTTCTCGCAGCCGAGCCCGATGACCATCACCTCATTGCCGAAATTGGGGTTCAGGGCCAGGTGCTTGAGGGTGCGGATCGGCACCACAGCGGCCGGCGCATTGATCGCCACGCCGCAGCCATAGCTGTGGTTAAGCCCCACCACGTCGTCGACATTGGGAAAGCGCGGCAGCAGCTCGCGCTTGATGCGCTGGACCACGTGATCGACGGTGCCCGCCACGCACTGCACGCTGGTGGTGATGCCGAGCACGTTCTTGGTGCCCACGCTGCCGTCGGCATTGCGGAAACCCTCGAAGGTGTAGCCCTCCAGCGGCTCCACATGCGGCGCCTGGCGCGTGGCCAGCGCCAAATTCTCCAGGGGCGGTGGCGTGGGCATGTGCAGGTTGGTCTCGTTGACATGCCCCCCCTGGGGAATGGCCGTGGCGGCCATCCCGATCACTTCGCCATAACGGATCACCTCGTCGCCCTCTGACAATGCCTCAAGCGCCACCTTATGCCCCTGAGGAACCGCCACCTGGAGTTCGATGATGTCATCGAGCCACTCACCGGCGGACAAGCCACCCTGCTCGACGACCACGGCGACATTGTCCTTCGGGTGAGTGCGAATCACCCTGGGAGCGGTGCGTATGTACGTCATGTTCGGCCCTCGCGGTCAAAAGAGAGATGAGCAAGCATCACGCCGCTTCCAGGCGACGCTTAGCGCGGCTTTTCAGCCCCATCACCACCGAGAAGGCCACCGAGGCGGCAATCAAGCCCCAGAGCACCATGGCGATGGGGCTCTTGGTGAAAAAGATCGAGAAGGTGCCGAAGGACTCCAGGCTCTTGACGAAGTAGATCTCCGCCTGCCCCCCGAGAATGAAGCCGATGATCAAGGGCGCCACCTCGAGACCGACCTTCTGGATCAGATAGCCCAGTACGCCGAAGATCAGCAGGGTCCAGACGTCGAACATGATGCCGTAGTTGATGGCGTAGGCCCCGACCACGCACATCATCACGATGAGGGGATAGAGGATATACTTGGGTACCAGCACCACCTTGGCGATATGCTTGATGGCGTAGAACATCAGGAAGAACATCACGATATTGGCGAACACCAGGGCGGTCATCATCACGTACCAGGTATCGTGGTTTTCCGGAATGAACAGCGGCCCGACCTGGATGCCCTGAAGAGTGAAGGCGCCAATCAATACCGCCGTGGTGGAGTCCCCCGGGATGCCGAGCGACAGCAGGGGAATCAGCGCGCCGCCGGTCAATGCATTGTTGGCCGACTCGGAGGCGATCAGCCCCTGGGGCGCGCCCTTGCCCATCTCGCTGGAATCCCGCGACAGGTTCTTCTCTTGGGTGTAGGCCAGCACCGAGGCGGCGCTACCGCCGACACCCGGCAGCATGCCCACGAAGGTGCCGATGAAGGAGGAACGCACCAGGTTGGTCAAACGCCCCCTGAAGAGGCCCATGGAGAAGCCACCGCCCTTGCCGATCTTGATCTCCTTGTCGGACAGGCCACTTTTCACGCCTGCCTCCGCCTCCAGCAGGATGGTGGCGATGCCGAAGATGCCGATCAGTACCGGCAGCAGGGAAAAGCCCTCGAACAGGTAGGGCTCGAGGAAATCGAACATCAGTCGTGTCTTGCCGTTGCCGCCGTCGGAAATGCTGTAGGTACCGATCAGACTCAACCAGATTCCCAGCACGCCGCTGAAGATGCCTACCAGCATGTTGCGAGACATGGAGGCAATGACCGTCAGTGCCAGCAGAATGATCAGGAACTTTTCCACATAGGAGAACTTGATGGAGAACTCTGCGAGCAGTGGCGCGAACAGGAAGAGCACGGCGGCACTGATCAGGCCACCAACCACGGAAGCCACCACGCAGACACGCAAGGCGCGCTCCCCTTCCCCCCTCTGGGCCATGGGGTAGCCGTCGAAAGTGGTGGTGATCGAGGATGGGGTGCCGGGGATGTTGAGCAGAACGGCCGGTACCATGCCACCGGAGATTCCCCCCACATAGAGCCCCAGCAGGAGCGCCAGACCATGGTGAAGCCCCAGGGCATAGGTGAGCGGCAGACACACGGCCACTGCCATGGTCGCGGTCATCCCGGGGATGGCCCCGAAAATGATGCCGACCAGGGCCCCAAGGGCCGCCAACAGGAAGAAGGTGATATCGAGTAACGACAGCATATCCAGCATCGGGAACGACTCCGCTACGGCAGGGTGATTTGAAACAGCTTAGCGAGGATGAACCACGCCAGGCTCGGCGCCACGATGGCATTGATGGCAGCGGTGACGACCTTACGCTTGGTCCTGGTATGCATGTACATCAGCGACATCAGGAAAACGAAGACCACCGAGACAAACAGAAAGCCGTAGCCCGTGTAGGGAAACAGATTGCCGACCACATCCATCAGGTAGAAATAGGCGGCAATCAACGCCAGGGTTCCGAAGAAGCGAAACTTGTCCATGGACTCGCCCAGGATCGGCAATGTCCTCTCCCCTCGCCTGACCGCGGCGAGAAAGGGCACCACATTGAGGGCCAGAACTAGCGCGAACAGCCCTCCCATCAACCAATGAATAATACGAGGAAAGAACAAGTGAGAAGTCTCGAAATCGATCGAGACACTGAGCAGGGATGTCAGTCCTGATTCCATAGCGGCTCCGATGAAGGCTTTCGTTCAAGCGAGCCTTTCGACGTTATAGGAGTTGAACAACGGCGGATAACGCCGGCGGGTATTCCCGCCGGCGCTCGTGGCTTACTGGATATTCTCGATGATTTCCTTGTAGACGGTCATCTTGTTCTCCAGGTACTCAGCCGCTTCGTCGGAGGGCTTGAAGTTGGGGATGAAGAAGGATTTTTTCTGAACCTCCTGGATCTCACCCTCGGCATAGATCTCGCTCAAGGCCGTGTCGATCTGCTCCACGATGGCCGGATCCATATCCTTGTTGTAGAGGAAGAAGAACTCCTTATCGAAGGTGAAGTTCTCGTCACCCATGGTGACGCTCACGTTCGGCTCCACATACTGCAGTAGCTGCTCGCGGGAAGTCTGTCCCAGCCCCTCTTCCGGGGCCTGTTCGATGGTGCTCTGACGCGCGGTCAGCCACACGAAGCGCATGGCTTTCTGATCGTCTTCCGGCAGGCGGGTATACTGCTCATTGGCCTGAACGGTGCCATTGATCAGGTCCGCCTGGTCATCGAAGAGCTGCTGATTCTTGTCCGCCTGGGAGCCGGTATTGACCGCCACCAGATTGTCTTCCATGCCCGGGTACTCGATGGAGATGGCATTCTTCAGCGCACTAAAGCCAATCTCGGAGACGCCGCCCGGCTGGATGGCGACGCGAACTTCCTCGCCGTTGCCCACAGCCTCGATCACCTCTTCCATGTTCTCGTAGGGCGAATCCTTGGGCACCAGGTAGGCGTTGCCGGGATTGATGGCGACGGTCGGCCCGATGGTGTATTTCTCGAAGATGTTGTCGTATCCCTCAACGCCGTACAGGTAGCCGAGGTAGGACTGATCGTGGAAGATCATCAGGGTATTGCCACGCGAATCCCGATCCAGGAAACGGAAGGCCGAGCTGGCGCCCACGGCATCCACTTTCATGTTGAGGTCGAGCTTCTCGGACAGGGCATCGACGACGATGCTGGAGTTCTGGTAGGTGTCACCCCCAGTGGAGGTCGAGCCGATCACCACGCGGATATTGCCACGCAGGGGACCGTCGGCAGCCATCACGGCGGCGCTGCCGAAGGCCATGCCGGCCATCAGGACGGAGACACCAAGGGTCTTGGGAACGTTGGGCATGCTCATGGGTTCACCTCTTCGCTGTCATTGTTAAGAGTGGGTGATGGTCAGGCTTACAAGCCTTTGGCGGTTTCGACCAGGGTTTCCAGTCGAACCCGCTCTTCAGCACTGGGCATCTCGAGCGGCGCACGCACGCTGCCGGCGGGACGCCCAATGATCTCGGCACCGGCCTTGATCAGGCTGACCGCATAGCCGGCCTTGTGATCGCGCAGGTCGACGAAGGGCAGGAAGAACTCGCGGGTAATGCGGCGCACGGTGTCGGTATCGCCGGCCCGCAGGGCCTTGTAGAAGGTCACCGCCATGTCCGGCACGAAGTTGAAGACGGCGCTGGAGTAGGTATTCACTCCCATCGCGAGATAGGCCTCGGCCATGATCTCGGCGGTGGGTACGCCCCCCACGAAGGCCAGCCGATCGCCGACCGTCCTGATGATCCGGTTCAAGGCCTGCAGATCGCCCTTGCCGTCCTTGAGACCAATCAGGTTGGGGCAGGCATCGGCCAGGCGCTGCACCGCAGCAGGCTGCATGATGCCGTTACCGCGGTTGTAGTAGATCACGCTGATTGAAGTCGAGGCGCAGATCTGGCGCGCGTACTCCACCAGGCCATCCTGGGGGCACTCGGTCAGGTAAGGCGGCATCAGCAGGATGCCGTCGGCGCCCTCCTCCTCGGCGATCCTCGCGAAGGCGCTGCCCGTCGCCACGCTCAGTCCCGCGCTGGCGATCACCGGCAACTTGCCGTCGACAACCTTCACCGCCAGGCGCACGATCTCGCGGAACTCCTCCTGGGACAGGTTGAAGAACTCACCGGTGCCACCGGCGACGAACACCGCCGAGATCTCGTGGCTGATGAACCACTCCAACCGCTGGCGGTAGCTCTCGGCATCGAAACGCCCCTGAGCGTCGAAATCGGTGATCGGGAAGGAGAGCAGCCCGTCGCTGATCGCTTGCTTGACATCGTCGCGTGTAAAGGTCACCTGATGGTCCTCTTGTCAGCCTCTAGGTGACACGAGGAAGGCGTCATCCTCATGTCATACATCATACAAGTGGAAAGCTATACGCCCCCAAGAGGCTTGGCAATACGCCCAAAGTCGAAGTTAGACCAAGGTCTCAGGGGCATGCCCAGCCAGGGCACGGCCCGCGATCCCCCCAGGCGCCGCCTTGGCCAGGAGGACATAAACCAAAAGCAAATAACGAACCGTGCAGGCTGGACGCTTCAGCCTGCACGGTCTCCCCTCTTCCTAAGTCACACTCGGCGTCACACAGCTGTTAGAGGCTCCTCACCGTCCAGCACCCGCTTGACGTTGTCGACCGCCAGGTCGCACATGGCGTTGCGTGTCTGGAACGTCGAGGAGCCGATGTGCGGCAGGCATACGGCGTTATCCAGCGCCAAGAGCGGCGAATTTACCGGCAGGGGTTCCTGATCGAATACGTCCAGACCGGCATAGTGCAGGGTTCCATCCTGCAGGCAGGCGACGAGCTCATCCTCTCGCACGACCTTGCCGCGGGAGATGTTGACGAAAACGGCATGCGGCTTGGTCAGCGAAAAGCAGTTACGGCCGATCAGCCCCTCGGTCTCCGCCGATAGCGGGATGGTCACGCAGATGAAGTCCGAGTCGCGGAAAAGGGCATCCAGATCGACGCGACGCGCATCGAGTGCGGACTCGACCTCCGGCTTGGCCGAACGGTTGTAGTAGCGGACCGACATGCCGAAGCCGTCGTGGCCACGCTTGGCCACCGCCTGGCCGATTCGCCCCATCCCGACGATCCCTAGCGTCTTGCCGTGTACATCGAGACCGAAGTGCCGGCGCGATAGGGAAGCCTTCCACTCATGGTTGCGCACCATGCGCAGCATTTCACCGGCCCGCCGCGCCGCCATCATCAGCAGCAGAAAACCGGTGTCCGCCGTGGATTCCGTCAACACATCCGGCGTGTTGGTCAGCACGATACCGCGCTCACGCATGGACTCGACCGGGTAGGCGTCGACGCCGACCGAGACGCTGGCCACCACCTTGAGGTGGGGGGTCTTGTCCAACAACGCCTCCGTGAATGCCACGTTCGATCCGACATATGCCTCGGCCTCGGACATGGCCTCTTCAAACGCCCGGTGATCGGCATCGCTGGCGAGACGGGTAAAATGCGTCAGATCGAACGATGCCGATAGCTCGTCGAGCAACTGCGGGTACAGCTCGTGTACCGCCACCAGTTTCCTTCTCATCGAAGCACCTCTCTCAATGGGAGCCCATGAAGTTTTTTCTTACAGGACGGCACAAGCGTCGTAAGCATGAGGACTGGCCTGGGGGGTATGTCACCCGTCATGACCATGGCGGAGGTGATGATCGCAACGCCGGAGCGGCTCGGCCCCGGCGGCTCACCACGCCCCGCCATCATAGTCATACATCATACAAATAGCAGTCCCATCTGCAATCTGGTAGCCTGCTACATGAGTGTCGCGGGTGAGACTAAAGTCTAAAACGGCTTGGCCTGGTCAGGCCGATTGCACACCTGAACCACGAACATCAGGCACTGGGATGCCGATAATTGATTGAAGAGGCATCTTTTTTCAGACATGTACCATGGGGCGCCTTCCCTGCCTCACCTCATAATCTCCGCAGAGCGCATCCATGTCATTGACCGATATCTTTCTCTCGACGCTGAATGTCACACTGCCGGTATTCGTCATGGTCTTCATCGGTGTCGGCCTGAAACGCCTGCACTGGATCGACCAGGCCTTCGTCAACACAGCGTCCAAACTGGTCTTTCGCGGCACCCTGCCGGCGATGCTGTTCTTTGGCCTGGCCGAGGCCGACCTGGAGGCAACCCTCGACCCTTGGATGCTGAGCTTCTTCGCCTTGGCGACCCTGACGACCTTCGCCGCCTCCTGGGGGTGGGCCATGCTGCGGGTACGACGCCCGTTGCGCGGCGTCTATGTCCAGGGCGCGTTTCGCGGCAACTGCGGCATCGTGGGCCTGGCCTTGGCCGCCGGCATGTACGGCGACGAGGGGCTATCGTTGGGTGGCCTGCTGCTCGGCGTGGTGATCCTGAGCTATAACGTGCTGTCGGTGATCGCACTGGCGACCTACCAGCCCCGGGAGGACGACACCTCCAAGGGAGTCGACTGGGGCAGCATCCTCCATCATATCCTGACCAACCCCTTGATCCTGGCCGTCCTCGCGGCGACACCCTTCGCCGCGTTTGAAATACCGCTGCCCGGCTGGCTCACCACCACCGGCGACTACTTTGCCTCGCTCACCCTGCCCCTCGCGCTGATCTGCATCGGCGCCACCCTCTCCACGCGCGCCTTGAAGAAGGGCTATCGCACCACCCTGAGCGCCAGCCTGGCCAAGATGGTGGTCGTGCCCGCCTCGGCGACGCTACTGGCCGTGGCGGCTGGCTTCTCGGGCCCGACGCTGGGGGTGATGTTCCTGTTCTTCGCCAGTCCCACCGCGGCGGCGGCCTTCGTCATGGCCAAGGCCATGGGCAACGACGAGACGGTAACCGCCAACATCATCGCCATGACCACACTGATGGCCAGCATCACGGTGACGCTGGGTGTCTTCGTGTTGCGGGCCACGGGGCTGATCTAGAGCAGCACGGCGCCACACTTCACCGGACCAGTCGGTAGGTTGCCGACGAGACGTGGACTAGCGAAACGCCCCGGCGACGGTGCCCTCGACCACCTCGAACTGCTCGATGCCGCCGCCCTCGGCGGTGGCCTCGGCCGGCAAGGGGTTGGCGTGAGCGCGCTTGAAGTCGTCGCTGCCGACCCAAGCGCGGAAGGCCGCCTGGCTCTCCCACTCCGTCTCCACCACGTAGGGCGCCTGGTTGCCCTGGGGGCGCAGCACCCGCATTGCCTTGAACCCCGGCTGGCTGTCGATCTCCACGGCCCGGGCGCGAAAGCGCGTCTCGAAGGCCTCCTCGAAGCCCGGGTTCACATGGATGCGGTTCGTGACGATATAGCTCACGGGACCTCCTGGTCATTGATGTCGGCGGGCGTGGTGAATCGTGCCAGGCGGGCGCAGCCGGCGGCGCGCACCTCGGCCGTGAGTTCGGCCACGGCGGCCGTGGGGAAGCCGGGGCCGCGCTCGGGGCGGCCCTCCACCAGCAGCCCGGTGAGGGCGGCGACCAGCGGCATATGGCTGACCAGCAGCAGCGGGCGGTCGTCGGGCTCGTCGAGCAGCCAGTCGATCACCGCGCCGGGCGGGTCGTCGGGGGTGATCAGCGCCAGGGTCTCGACCTCGAGGCCCAACGGCGCGGCGATTCGTGCCGCGGTCTGCCGGGCGCGCCGGTAGGGGCTCGCCACCAGGCGCAGGCGCGCCGCTTCGAGATCGGGGCGCGCGGCGAGCCAGCGGCCCATCCGCTCGGCCTCCTGCTCGCCGCGCGGAGTGAGCGCGCGCTCGGCGTCCGGCGCGCCGGCCGCGGCCTCGCCGTGGCGCATGATCAGCAGGCGTTCGGCGCCGGTCATGCCGCGCCCCCGCCGTCGCGGCGATCCTGGCGGACGTCGGCGCGCGGCAGCACGAACTCCACGTCACTGCTCTGCTCGCCCTGCATCAGCAGCCGCGCCATCTCCCGGGCCGGCACGCCCGCGAAGAGCACCTGGTAGAGCCCCTCGGCGAGCGGCATGTAGACGCCGTCCTCGCGGGCCTTGTCGCGCACCAGGCGCACGGTGTTGACCCCTTCGGCCACCTGGCCCAGGGCATCGACGGCCTCCTCGAGGGTGCGCCCCTCGCCCAGGGCCTGGCCGACGCGATAGTTGCGCGAGAGCGCCGAGGAGCAGGTGACGATCAGGTCGCCAACGCCGGCGAGCCCCAGGAAGGTCATGGGGTTGGCGCCCTGGTTCACCGCGAAGCGACTCATCTCGGCCAGCGCCCGGGTCATCAGCATGCTGCGGGTGTTCTCGCCCATGCCCAGCGCCGCTGCCATGCCGGCGGCGATGGCGTAGATGTTCTTCAACGCGCCGCCCAGCTCCACGCCGAAACGGTCGTTGCTGGCGTAGACCCGGAAATACTCGCAGCCCAGTGCCGTCTGCACCCGGGTGCGGGTCTCGGCGTCGTCGCTGGCGATCACCGTGGCGGTGAGCTGCTTCTGGGCGATCTCCGAGGCGAGGTTCGGCCCCGAGATCACCCCGATGTGGGGAAAGCCGGTCTCCTCCTCGAGGATCTCGCTCATCAGCTTGAAGCCCTCCTCCTGGATGCCCTTGGTGGTGCTGACGAGTATCTGGTCCGCATCGAGCCAGGGGCGCGCCTGGCGCACCACCTCGCGAAAGGCCTTGGAGGGAATCGACACCAGCACCAGGCCGGCGCCCTTCAGCACCTCGTCCATGGCGGTGGAGGCCACCACCGCGGGATTGATGGCATAGTCGGGCAGGTAGCGGCCGTTGCGGTGCTCGCGGTTGATCTGCGCCGCCAGCTCGGGGTCGCGCAGCCACTGGCGCACCTCGGCCCCGTTGTCGGCGGCGATGCTCGCAAGCGCGGTGCCGAAGCTGCCGCCGCCGAGCACCGCCACGCGCATGGGTTGGTCTGACATGATCGCCCCGGGAAACTGAATGGAGAGGGGATTGTAACGAAAAAACGCCCCGTAAAGGGGCGTCTGGAGGGGCCCGTCGACGCGACGGGCCGCTAGAGGGAAAGCCGCACCCGAGCCGCCAAGCGGCTCGGGCGGGCGGGGTCAGTCGATCAGGTGCAGCAGCGAGTCGATGCTCGATCTGGCATCGCCATAGAACATCCGGGTGTTCTCCTTGAAGAACAGCGGGTTCTCGATGCCGGAGTAGCCGGTCCCCTGGCCACGCTTGCAGACGAACACCTGCTTGGCCTCCCACACCTTGAGCACCGGCATGCCGGCGATCGGGCTGTTGGGATCCTCCTGGGCCGCGGGATTGACGATGTCGTTGGAGCCGATGACGATCACCACGTCGGTGGAGGCGAAGTCATCGTTGATCTCGTCCATCTCCAGCACGATGTCGTAGGGCACCTTGGCCTCGGCCAGCAGCACGTTCATGTGACCCGGCAGGCGGCCGGCGACCGGGTGGATGCCGAAGCGCACTTCCTTGCCGGCGGCCCGCAGCTTGCGGGTCAGCTCGCTGACCGCGTTCTGCGCCTGGGCCACCGCCATGCCGTAGCCCGGCACGATGATCACGCTGTCGGCATCGTTCAGCGCGCTGGAGACGCCGCCGGCATCGATGGCCACCTGCTCGCCCTCGATCTCCGCCGCCGGGCCCTGGGTGCCACCGAAGCCGCCCAGGATCACGTTGACGAAGTTGCGGTTCATCGCCTTGCACATGATGTAAGACAGGATCGCGCCCGAGGAGCCCACCAGGGCGCCGGTGACGATCAGCAGATCGTTGGAGAGCGTGAAGCCGATGGCCGCCGCGGCCCAGCCGGAGTAGCTGTTGAGCATCGACACCACCACCGGCATGTCGGCGCCGCCGATGCCCATGATCAGGTGGTAGCCGATGAAGAACGCCAGGGCCGCCAGCACCAGCAGGGTCCAGAAGCCGGCGCCGTTGAGGTAGAGGATGGCCAGCAGCAGGGAGAGCGCCGCGGCACCAGCATTGAGCAGGTGCCCGCCGGGCAGCTGCTTGGGCTTGCCGTCGACCTTGCCGGCGAGCTTGCCGAAGGCGATCACCGACCCGGTGAAGGTCACCGCGCCGATGAAGATGCCCAGCACCACCTCGACCTGCAGGAAGGTCAGCTCGGCCGGGGTCTTCTCGGCCACCAGGGCGGCGAACGCCGAGAACTCCTGGGACGTGGCCTCGACGGCGCGGGCCGCCATCACCCGGCGCCGCTCCAGGTCGGCGTTCCAGGCCACGAACACCGCGGCCAGGCCGACGAAGCTGTGCAGCGCCGCCACCAGCTGCGGCATCTCGGTCATGTCGACCTTGCCGGCCACGTAGACCCCGATGCCCGCCCCGATGGCCATCATCGGGATCATCCACCAGTAGCCGCCGATGCCCGGCCCGAAGGCGGTGAAGAAGACCGCCACGGCCATGCCGACGATGCCGTACCAGACGGCGCGCTTGGCCTTCTCCTGGTTACTCAGCCCCCCCAGCGAGAGGATGAACAATACACTTGCCGCGATTGCCGCGGCAGAAACGAATCCTTGACCCAACATGTCGTCTCTCCGCCGCTCAGGATTTCTGGAACATGGCCAGCATCCGGCGTGTCACCAGGAAGCCACCCACGATATTGATGGATGCGATCAGTACCGAGATCGCCGCCAAGACGCCGACCACGACGCTGCCCGAGCCGATCTGCAGGACCGCGCCCAGGATGATGATGCCGGAGATGGCATTGGTCACCGCCATCAGCGGCGTGTGCAGCGAGTGGCTGACGCCCCAGATCACCTGGAACCCGACGAAGCAGGCCAGCACGAAGACGATGAAATGCTGCATGAAGGAGGGCGGGGCCACCTGGCCGAGCAGCAGCATCAGCGCGCCGCCCACCGCCAGCAGAGTCACCTGGCGCTTGGTCTGCGCCTTGAAGGCGGCGTGTTCGGCGGCCTTCTTCTCCTCCGGCGTCGGCTCCTTCTCCTTGGGCTTGGGCTTCGCGGCGCCGATCGCCTTCACCTTGGGCGGCGGCGGCGGGAAGGTGACCTCGCCCTGATGGGTCACCGTGGCGCCACGGATGACGTCGTCCTCCATGTTGTGCTCGATCACGCCCTCCTTCTCGGGGGTCAGATCGGTCAGCATGTGGCGCACGTTGGTGGCGTAGAGCAGCGAGGACTGGGTCGCCATGCGCGAGGGGAAGTCGGTGTAGCCGACCACGATCACCCCGTTGTCGGAGACCACCTTCTCGTCCGCCCGGGTCAGGTCGCAGTTGCCGCCCTTCTCGGCCGCCAGGTCGATGATCACCGAGCCGGGCTTCATGGCCGCGACCATGTCCTCGAGCCACAGCTTGGGCGCCGGTTTGCCGGGGATCAGTGCCGTGGTGATGACGATGTCGACGTCCGGCGCCTGCTCGCGGAAGCATTCGAGCTGCTTCTCGCGGAATTCGGGGCTGGAGGGGGCCGCGTAGCCGCCGCTCTCCGAGCCGTCCTGGCTGTCCTCGAAGTCGAGGAACAGAAACTCGGCGCCCATCGATTCGATCTGCTCGGCGACCTCGGGCCGCACGTCGAAGGCGCGCACCACCGCGCCGAGGCTGGTGGCCGTGCCGATGGCGGCGAGGCCCGCCACGCCGGCGCCGATCACCAGCACCTTGGCCGGGGGCACCTTGCCGGCGGCGGTCACCTGGCCGGTGAAGAAACGCCCGAAGTGGTTGCCGGCCTCGATCACCGCGCGGTAGCCGGCGATGTTGGCCATCGACGACAGCGCGTCCATCTTCTGGGCCCGCGAGATACGCGGCACCATGTCCATCGCCACCACGGTGGCGCCCTTGGCGCGGCACGCCTCGAGCATCGCCTCGTTCTGGGCCGGCCAGAAGAAGCTGATCAGGGTCTGGCCCTCGCGCAGGCGCTCGGCCTCCTCCTCGAGGGGCTCGCGGACCTTGATCACCACTTCGGCCTCGGTCCACAGCGCCTCGGCGCCGTCGACCACGGTGACGCCGGCATCGCGGTAGGCGGCGTCGTCGAAGCCGGCAGCCGCGCCGGCCCCGCTCTCGATGAGGCAGTCGTGTCCGAGTTTCTGGATGAACTTCGCGCTGTCGGGGGTCAGCGCGACACGCGCCTCACCCTTGGCGAGCTCCTTGGGTGCACCAATCTTCACGTTGGATCTCCCGCTAGTTATTGGAATCTTGCATGGGTCAGACCAGATATTCATACCTGAGCATGCCGCGATGCACAACAGCCAACCGAGGGTCGCGGAGGGAGACAGGATAGCGGCTTTCCGACGAAAAAAAGCGTCCCGGTCGAGCCAAAAGGCCCCTTGACGCCAACGGCAACCGGCGGGAAGACACCCACGAAAAAGGCCGCCCGAAGGCGGCCTCTTGGGATGGCGACATCGCGGGCGATGTCGCTGTCAGGCTGGCGATCAGGCGCTCAACAGGGCGTTGAGGCGCTTGACGTAAGCGGCAGGATCGTCGAGGTGTCCGCCCTCGGCGATGATCGCCTGGTCGAGCAGGATGCGCGCCAGGTCCTCGAAGTCGCCGCCCTCGACGCCCTCGAGACGGGCCACCAGGGCATGCTCAGGGTTGAGCTCGAGGATCGGCTTGACCTCGGGCATCGCCTGGCCGGCGGCCTCCATGATGCGACGCATCTGGAAGCCCATCTCGTGCTCGGGCAGCACCACACAGGCCGGGGAGTCGGTGAGACGATGGGTCACCTTGACCTCCTGGACCTCGTCGCCCAGCGCCTCCTTGACGCGCTTGACCAGCTCCTCCTTGGCCTTGGCGGTCTCCTCCTGGGCCTTCTTCTCCTCCTCGTCCTCGATCTCACCGAGGTCGAGATCGCCCTTAGCGACGTCGACGAAGGCCTTGCCGTCGAACTCGGTGAGGTGGCTCATCAGCCACTCGTCGATGCGATCGTGGAGCAGCAGCACCTCGATGCCCTTCTTGCGGAAGATCTCCAGGTGCGGGCTGTTCTTGGCCGCGTTGAAGCCGTCGGCGACGATGTAGTAGATCTTCTGCTGACCCTCCTTCATGCGCGAGACGACGTCGGCGAGCGACTGGTCCTGGGTGGCGCTGTCGGTATGGGTGGTGGAGAAGCGCAGCAGGCCGGCGATCTTCTCGCGGTTGGCGAAGTCCTCCGCCGGCCCCTCCTTGAGCACGCTGCCGAAGGTGTTCCAGAAGGTCTGGTAGGCCTCGGGATCCTTGGCCAGCTTCTTGAGCATGTCGAGCGAGCGCTTGGTCAGCGCCGACTTGATCTTGTCGACCTGGGGGTCCTGCTGCAGCAGCTCGCGGGAGACGTTCAGCGACAGGTCACGGGTGTCCAGCACGCCCTTGATGAAGCGCAGGTAGAGCGGCAGGAACTGCTCGGCGTCGTCCATGATGAAGACGCGCTGCACGTAGAGCTTCACGCCGCGGGCGCCGTCGCGCTCGTAGAGGTCGAAGGGCGCGCGGCCCGGCACGTAGAGCAGGCTGGTGTACTCGAGCTTGCCCTCGACCTTGTTGTGGCTCCAGGTCAGCGGGTCCGCGAAGTCGTGGGCCACGTGCTTGTAGAAGGCCTTGTACTCGTCGTCGGTGAGCTCGCTCTTGGGACGCACCCAGAGGGCGGTGGCCTCGTTGACGGTCTCCCAGGTGGTGGTCTCGCTGCCCTCGATCTCGTTGCCGTCCTCGTCGCGGGCGGTCTCGACCTTGGGCATGCGCACCGGCACCTCGATGTGGTCGGAGTACTTGCGCACCAGGCTCTGCAGGCGGAAGTCGTCGGCGAACTCGGCGGCATCCTCCTTGAGGTGCAGCACGATCTCGGTGCCGTGGGTCTCGCGCTCGACGTCGGCGACGGTGAACTCGCCCTCGCCCTTGCTGCGCCACTCCACGCCCTCGGCCTTGGCGGCGCCAGCCTTGCGGGTGCGCACGGTCACCTCGTCGGCGACGATGAAGCCGGAGTAGAAGCCGACGCCGAACTGACCGATCAGCCGGGCGTCCTTCTGCTGCTCGCCGGAGAGCTGCTTGAGGAACTCGGCGGTGCCACTGCGGGCGATGGTGCCGAGGTTCTCGATCACCTCGTCGCGGCTCATGCCGATGCCGTTGTCGCGCACGGTGACGGTACGCGCCTCGGCGTCGTGCTCGATCTCGATGCGCAGCTCGCTGTCACCCTCGTAGAGCGCGTCGTTGTCCAGCGCCTGGTAGCGCAGCTTGTCGCAAGCGTCGGCGGCGTTGGAAATCAGCTCGCGCAGGAAGATCTCCCGGTTGGAGTACAGGGAGTGGATCATCAGGTGCAGCAGCTGCTTGACCTCGGTCTGGAAGCCGAGGGTTTCTTCATGGGTGGCAGTGGTCATGTGGCTCGGACCCCTCTTTCGACATGACGATGGTGGCAACGCCACCGGTGTAGGCTGTCGTCGATATGGGGCCCCTCGCCGGCTTTTCAAGCACCCCCGTCGCGCCGAGGCGCGGAAGGGTCGCCGAGCACGAAGTGCAGCCGCGCGGTGGCCACCGGCAGCGCCTCGCGCTCCTGCCAGGCGGTGACCTGGACGTTGCCCATACGCCGCCCCTCGCGCAGCAGGGTGCAGCGGGCCAGGGTCGGCACCACCCGGGCGGTACGCAGGTAGTCGATGGAGAGATCGACGATGCGCGGCAGGCGCGGCTCCCGTGCGGCCAGCATCAGGTCGAGGGTCGCCGCAGTCTCCATGAAGGCGGCCACCACCCCGCCGTGCAGCGCCGGCAGCAGCACGTTGCCGACGTTCTCCTCGCGGGGGTCGAGGCGGAACAGCAGCCCCTCGCCGTCCGGATCCGCCTCGGCCGAGACCCCGATGCGCCGGGCATAGGGGATGAGCGACAGCCACGCCGCCACGTCCCCTGCCTCCCGGGTGCGCGCCAGCCATTCGACGTCGTGGAAGCCATCACCCATGGTCGCTCTCCCTATCGCTCTCCTGATCGGCGAACAGCGCCTCGGCGAAGCCCGGCGGCGTGTTGCGCGGCCCCAGGCGCACGAAGTTGCCGATGCCCCGCGCCAGCGGGCCCGCCTGCTGATAAAGGGTCCCCTCGGTGAAGACCACCGAGGCGGTGACCCGCACCACCCGCGCCTCGGCGATGATCGCCTGCCCGGCCACGCCCGGCCGGTAGTGATCGACGCGCAGGTCGAGGGTCGGGCAGACCTCGGGCGCCGGCAGCGCCGGCAGCACCGCCGCGCCGCAGGCGGTATCGAGCAGCATGGTCAGCGCGCCGCCGTGCACCAGCCCCCGAGTCGCGTCGCCGGTGAGGTCCTCGTGCCAGGGCAGGCGCAGGGTGACGCCCTCCGGCGTCGCCTCGAGCACCTCGAGGCCCAGCGCGCGCGTGTGGGGGATGACCGCGACGAAGCGCGCCAGGGCGCGGCGCCAGTCGGCGGTGCTGGGGGTGTGATCGGGGGGCATGCGGACCTCGTGGGGCGCCTGTCGGAAAGGATTCAAACGATCGTATCAGGGCAGGCGCTCGTCGTCGCGTCGACCTTCGCCGGGGGCCTCGCCGGCCCCCTCGCGCCCCTCCCGCCAGGCGCGATAGCCCGCCAGGTGGCGATCGACCCGGGTCAGCAGCAAGCCGACGATCACCACGTCGTCGACCAGGCCGAGCAGCAGCAGGACATCGGGAATCAGGTCCAGCGGCGAGACCAGGTAGGCCAGGGCCACCAGCATCCACAGGAAGGCGCCCCAGGGCACCGGTCGGTAGCGACGCAGCAGCACGTCGCGGATCATGGGCAGGAAGAGCCGCAGGGCGCGCCCCATCTGCCCGAGCACCCGGGAGCGTCGCCGCAGGCGCTCCACCAGCCCGCCTGCGCTGAATCTGGTCATCCTTTCCTCCTTGCCGCCAGCCACGAATCCCGCTACACGATAGATGATCCCCGCGGCGCCGGACAGCCGGCACCTGTCGGGCCACGGCGACACTACTCAAGGCCGCCGCCATCGGCCACCATGGCCGGCCGCCGATCGCGAACCGCAAGAGGTCACCCCATGCCCCCGTCACTCGGTCACTGCAAGTCCCTGATCGCCGCCGCCCTCTGCTGCCTGCCGCTGCTCGCCCAGGGCAGCGATCGCGCCATGCAGGACGCCCTGCAGGCCGCGCGCAGCCAGCAGTGGCAGAAGATCGACCAGCGCGCCATCGAGGATCACGTGCTGGTCGGCTACGTCGACTACCATCGCCTCAAGGCGCGGCTGCCCGGCGCCGAGCCCGAGGCCGTGCTGGCCTTCATTGCGCGCCACGAGGACAGCCCGCTGGGGGGGTGGCTGCGCGGCCAGGCCATCGAGCAGTACGGCGAGGCGGGACGCTACGAAAGCCTCAGGGCGGTGGCCAACGGCGTGCCGGCAGGCACCGAGCGCCAGTGCCACTACTACACCGCCCTGCTGGGCACCGACCCGCAGGCGGCCGCCGAGGGGGGGCGCGAGCTGTGGCGGGTCGGCCGCTCCCAGCCGGACGCCTGCGACACCCTCTTTAACACCCTGCGAGCCAGTGGAGAGATCGATCAGGAGGCGGTCTGGGAGCGCATGACCCTCGCCTGGCAAGCCGGCGAAAACGGGCTTGCCGACTACCTCGGCCGCATGCTCGGCAGCGAGTGGCAGAACGGCCGCACGGCCATGCGCGTGCTCGAGCAGGACTTTTCCGCCGTCACCCGCACGCCCGCCTGCCTCGGGCCGGAGTGCCGCGGCACCAGCGCGCTCTATGCCGCCGCCATGCACGGCTTCACCCGGGCGGATACCGAGGCCGCCCTGGAGGCGTGGCGCAAGCTCGCCCCTCACCTCGCCCTGCAGGAACGCCATCGCCGCGAGATCGAGCACGACCTGGCCTTCTACTCCATGGTCCGCGACGTCGACCAGAACCTCGGCTGGGTCGATGATCTGCTGACGCGGCGCGATGACGACGACCTGCTCGAGCTCAGGGTCAGGACGGCGCTCGGCGAGCGCGACTGGGCGGGGGTGATCGCCTGGATCGAGCGGATGGACGCCGCCCAGCAAGGCGAGAGTCGCTGGCAGTACTGGCGGGCGCGAGCCCTGGAGCAGCAGGGCGACGACGCCCGGGCTCGCGAGGCCTATGCCCGCGCCGCCGGGGAGCGCAACTTCTTCGGCTTCGCCGCCGCCGATCGCCTCGATCGCCCCTACGCCCTCAACCAGGCCCGCCCCCATATCGACGAGGCGAGCCGCCGGGCGGTGGCCGAGTGGCCGGCCGTGCGCCGCACCGAGGCGCTGTTGCGCATCGGCGAGCCGGGGCTCGCCGCCAGCGAGTGGTACGCCGCCGTGGCGCGCGGCAGCGAGGCGCAGGCCCGGCTGATGGCCGACTACGCCCAGCGGCGCGGCTGGCAGGCCCGGCTGGTGCAGACCACCATCGCCGGCAAGCTGTGGGACGACCTGGCGTGGCGCTTCCCGGAGGCCTATCGCGACCAGTTCCTGCACTGGGGCGAGCAGACCCGCGTCGACCCCTACCTGCTGATGGGCATCGCCCGGCGCGAGAGCGCCTACAATCCCGAGGCGCTGTCACCGGCCGGGGCCCGCGGCCTGATGCAGCTGATGCCGGGCACCGCCACCCAGGTCAGCCGGCAGCTCGGCATCAGCGACCCGGGGCCCTACGGCGTGCTCGACCCCGCCGTCAATATCCGGCTCGGCAGCACTTACATCCGCGACATGCTCGACCGCTACCAGGGCAACCGCCTGGCCGCCACGGCGGCCTACAACGCCGGCCCCCACCGCGTCGACCGCTGGCTGCGCGAGGCGCCCCAGGCGTTCGATCTCTTCGTCGAGAGCATCCCCTTCCGCGAGACCCGCGACTACGTGCAGGCGGTGCTCGCCTACCGGGTGATCTTCGAGAGCCTGGCCAACGGCGGCGACAGCGCCGGTGTCTCGCTGCTGACCCCGGCGGAGACCTCGGTGCGCTACGACCGCTCGCTGCTGGCCAGCAACTGAGCCAGAGCCGCGCCTCCACTCACCAGCCCCAGACGAAAGCGGCCCCGGGAAGTCCCGGGGCCGCTGGCGTTTCGGCATCCGCGTCAGGTCGGGGGGCGGGTCAGCGCCAGCTTGACGCCGAAGCCGACCAGCACGCCCCCGGTCAGGCCGTTGAGCCAGCGCGCGAAGGCGGCGCTCGCGAGCCACCGACCGGCGCTGCCGACCATCGCCACGATGCCGATCTGCCACAGGTTGGCCACCACGAAGTGCACCCCGGCGAGCCACAGCGACTTGGCGAGCGCCGGATCCCCCGGGGCGATGAACTGCGGCAGGAAGGCCATGTAGAAGACCACCGTCTTGGGATTGAGCACGTTGGAGAGCAGCCCCTCCCGCACCGGCCGCCACAGCGGCACCGATGCGCGCTCCGTGCCGACGGCGACCACGGGCAGCCCCTGGCCCCGGCGGGCGGCCAGCAGGCTCGCCACGCCCAGCCACACCAGGTAGGCAGCGCCGGCCAGCTTGAGCAGCCCGAAGGCCCAGGCCGATTGCAAGAGGATCAGCGAGATCCCGAGCGCCGAGACGGTGGCGTGAACGAAGAGCCCGCAGCAGATGGCCAGGCTGGTCGCCACGCCGTCGCGCCAGCCGCCCCGTGCGGTGTTGCGGATCACCAGCAGCGTATCCACCCCGGGGCTCATGCTGAGCAGGGTGATGGCCACCAGGAACGGCCAGAACTGTGCGTCGATCAACATGCCACTCTCCAGACCTCATTCACCCCAGACTCACGAAGGCGATTGCCTTCCACGATAAACGGCGCCCGACGATCAGCCGTTGAAGATGCCGCGGCGGGCATGGCGCATGGAGATCTGGTCGTTGAGGGTCCAGAAGTCGTAGAGCACGCCGAGGCCGAAGAGGCCGAAGGTCAGCAGATAGAGGATGCCGGTCAGCCACTTGCCGAGGTAGAAGCGATGGATGCCGAACACCCCGAGGAAGGTCAGCAGCAGCCAGGCCAGGGTGTAGTTGGTGGGGCCGGCCTGGAAGCGCAGGTCCGCCTGGCGGTCCATGGAGGGGATCAGGAAGAGATCGATCAGCCAACCGATACCGAGCAGCCCCAGGGTGAAGAACCAGAGGGTGCCGGTGACCGGCTTGCCATAGTAGAAACGGTGGGCGCCGAGGAAGCCGAACAGCCACAGCAGGTAGCCGACCACCTTGCTGTGGGTGTCGCTGGAGGCGAGATGCGGTTGGGTCATGAAAGCTCTCTTTTCGGTGAAAAAGGGGGCGAGATGGAGGCTGGACGCTCCCGGGCTTTCCATCTACAGTGTTTTTGCGGGCGGCAGCGCCAGTCTCCCTGCGACACCGTGTTGACGCAACCCTGGCGCTGTAGCACTATCCGCTACGTTGGTCAGCAAGCAGAAAAGTCGTCAGTTGTACTTCGATTCCTTCGATATACCCGGTGCGCACTTGCTTCTTGTCCTGCCCACGTATTACGGGTCCATGGCGAGGTCGACCCTCCCAGGCCCAGCACCATTATTTAGTTAGTTAAGGAAATCGACAATGGCAACTGGCACTGTCAAGTGGTTCAACGACACCAAGGGCTACGGCTTCATCTCTCCGGACGACGGCGGTGATGACCTGTTCGCTCACTTCTCCGAGATTCAGGCTGAAGGCTTCAAGTCCCTGCAGGACGGCCAGAAAGTCACCTTCGAAGTGACCCAGGGCAAGAAAGGCCTTCAGGCCTCCAACATCCGCGCCGCCGACTGATCCTCGGTTGACACGGAGACGACCGGGCGGCATTCCCGCCCGAGCGTCACAGAGAAAGGCCCACCTCGGTGGGCCTTTTTCGTGGGCGCTCGGCAGGGGCGCGTGGCTCACTCGGCCGCGTCGGGGCCGGCGTCGATCTCGAGCTCGGACGAGGCTTCCGGTGCCTGACGCTCGGCCTCCTGGAACTGCGCCTCGATCTGGCGACTCGCCTCCTCGAAGCGCTTCTCGGTCTCCTCGATGATGGCGTCGACCTCCGCCTCGCCGAGTTCGTCCGGCACCGTCGAGACCTCCTCCGGTAGCGGGGAGGACTCCTCCAGCACCGCGTCCAGATCGGTCGAGCTCTCGACCTCGGGGAGCGCCTCGCCCTCGGGCCGCTGCCGCTCCGCCTGCTCGAACTGCTCGTCGATGCGCCGGCTGGCCTCCTCGAAGCGCCGCTCGGTCTCCTCGAGGATGGCATCGACGTCGGTGCGGCTCGTCTCGCCAGGCAGCGCCTCGTCACTCATCGCGGGCCCGGCATCGTCCGCTGCCTCGACGGCGATCTCGCCCGCCACTCCCGACGTCTCGGCCGCCGATGCCTCGCTGGCCGGCTCGGTCGCGGCCGACGCCTCGTCGGCCTGATCGGCGGGCGGCTCCTCGAGCGGCTCGGTCGTCTCCTCGCTGGCAGGCGGCGCCTCGGTCGTCGCGGGCGCCGGCTCCGCCGGCTGGCTCGCCGTCGACGGGGCCCCGTCGCCCTGCCCCGACGTCGGCGACTCCTCCCCGCCGTCGCATCCGGCGAGCCCCGCGACCAGCGCCAGGGCCGTGACCAGCGGCATCCAGGGTTTCATGAGCGTTCTCCTGTTGCTGCCGAAAAGGGGCGCCATTGCACCAGAGCCCCCTCACGGCCGCAAGGTGACGGGGTGTCTCAGGTGGCGAACAGCTGGCCGGCGATATCGCGGAAGGCCTTGAACTCGAGGGCATTGCCGCTGGGGTCGCGGAAGAACATGGTGGCCTGCTCGCCCGGCTCGCCGCGAAAGCGCAGGTAGGGCTCGATCTCGAAGCGCACGCCCGCCGCGGTGAGGCGATCGACCAGGGCTTCCCAGTCGGCCATCTCCAGCACCACGCCGAAGTGAGGGACCGGCACCCCGTGGCCGTCGACCGGATTGCGATGGTCGTCGAGGCCCCGCTCGCCCAGCGCCGGGTTCAGGTGGCAGACGAACTGGTGGCCATAGAGGTTGAAGTCGATCCAGGTATCGCTGGCGCGCCCCTCGGGGCAGCCCAGCAGGTCGCCGTAGAAGCGCCGGGCCTCGTCGAGGTCACGGACCTGGACGGCCAGGTGAAAGGGGGTGAGCATCGCGACGTCCTCCGCTGATGAGAGATGGGCAAACGATTCCTCATCATGCCGTCTCCTCCGCCGACTCGCCAGCCACACCGCCTTCCGACTCATCGAGCGGGCGCGCCGGATTCGGCAGTGGACACCCCAGTGTCCAGGCCACCGCACACAGCAGCTCCGCCTCCTCGGGCTCGATCCGGCCATCGTGGGTCACGCAGCAGCTCATGGCCGCCAGCAGCGGGGCCCGCTCGGACGTGGCCAGACGCACCAGTCGTGCCATGGCCCAGTCGAGATCCGTGGCCCGCGCCGGCTCGGGGACGACATCCAGAGGCACGCCCAGCGCAGCCGAGAGCCGTTCGACGGCATCGTGCGTCGGCAGCTCATCCTGCCGGCCGGCCCGAGCCAGCGTCGAGAGCAGCAGGGAGAGCGGGCCTGAGAGGTCGGCCAGATGGCGGTCGCGCCGAGCCCGGCGCTCGCCGGCAAGCCCCTGCAGCACGATCCGGTGCAGCGCCCACTGCAGGGCCCCCGGATGCGACTCCAGGGCCATCAACCGGCGCAGGCAGGCCTGGAACCGCGTCGACTGCACCACCGAGAGCCGGCGCAGCACGGGCAGCGCAAGTTCCATCAGCGGCAGGCGCTGGCCCGGCAACAGTCGTGACAGCGGCCCCTCGAGCGACGCGAGTTCGACGAGCACATCGGGCTGAGCCTGGCCAATCAGGGCCTCGCGCTGTGCCTCGCGACTGGCAGGATCGGCGCCCATCAGGATTCCGTAGACCAGCGCCCGGGCGGCAGAGGGCTCGTGGGCGGCCTCGATCAGGCGCTCGTCGATCTCGCCGAGCCGCCGACGAGCGCGGTCGATGTCCCCGGCGCTCGGGCGGCCGACACTGGCCACGACGGCGTCGGCGAGCCTCTCCTCGACCACCGCGGTACCGGCGTTCGTCTGGCCGGCCGCCGCCCCCGCCGTCAGGGCGGCGGTCCCCCTGCGCGGCATGGCCGCAGCAGGTGGCGATGCCGGTCGGATGGCCGGCGCGGGGGGCAGGCTACCGTCCCAGTGGGGCTCTAGGCGGCGGATGCGCGCCTCCAGCGGCGGATGCGTGGCGGTGAGGCGGGACAGCGAACGCACGCCACTACCGAAGAACAGATGGCTGAACTCCTGGGCATGGGCGGCGAGCAGTCGCGAGCCGAGGCGATGGGCGGCCAGCACTTTCAGGGCCCCGCCGATCCCCTCGGGATGGCGGGTGTACTGGACGGCGCTGGCATCGGCCAGGAACTCCCGCTGGCGGCTCACCGCCGCCTTAATCAAGTTGCCGCACAGGGTGCCGGCATAGCCCAGCACCGTCAGCGCCGCGCCGAGGCCCAGCACCGCGACATGTCCCCCACCCCGCCGGGAGCGCGTCCGATGGCTGCCGCCGGAGGAGTGCAGCAGCAGGCGACCGGCCAGGCCGATCACCAGCACGCCGTGCAGCAGCGCCACCAGCCGCAGGTTCAGGCGCATGTCACCGTGGAGGATATGGCTGAACTCGTGGGCGATCACCCCCTGCAGCTGATCCCGATCCAGTGCCTCGAGGGCGCCCCGGGTGACGCCGATGGCCGCATCGTCGAGGTCATGGCCCGCGGCGAAGGCATTGATCGCCTGATCCTCGAGCACGAAGACCTCCGGCACCGGCATGCCGGAGGCGATGGCCATCTCCTCCACCACGTTGAGCAGCCGGCGCTCCTCCTCGTTGCGGGTCTCCAGGTTGAGCGGTCGTCCGCCCAGGGCCGCGGCTACCACGCTACCGCCGGCGCGCAGCTGGAGGTGGCGCACCAGGCTTCCCAGGCCGACCACCAGGATCACCACCGTGGCCACCCCGCCCAGCAGGCGTGGCTCCAGGGCCCGTGCCAGGGGATCGGCGGCAAGCGACCCGACATCGAGCAGGGTCACCGCCAGCGCCACCGCCAGGGACGCCGCGACGATCAGGGCGGCCACCGCCAGCACCAGCAGAATGACCAGCCGGCCGGTCATGCGGCGGGCACGATCCTGTGCCGTAAAGAAGTCCATGGGCAGTGACTCAGAACGTCACACGAGGCGCCGTCTGGATCTCGGCGCTGTCATCGAACTCAAGCAGGGCTGCCTCACGCTTGTGGCCGAAGGAGCCGGCCAGCAGCACCGGGGGGAAGCTCTGCCGATAGGTGTTGTACTGCATCACCGCATCGTTGTAGGCCTGCCGGGCGAAGGCCACCCGGTTCTCGGTCGTGGTGAGCGTCTCGCTGAGCTGACGCATGTTCTCCGAGGCCTTGAGGTCCGGATAGGCCTCCATCACCACGTTGAGGCGTCCGAGCGCGGCGCCCAGCGCGCCCTCGGCGCCAGCCAGCTCGGCCATCGGGCCGGGCTCACCGGGCCGGGCCGCGGCGTGCTGGAGCCCCACCTCGGCGGCATTGCGCGCCTCGGTCACCGCCTGCAGGGTTTCCCGCTCGTGGCTCATGTAGGCCTTCGCCGTCTCGACCAGGTTGGGGATCAAGTCGTGACGGCGCTTGAGCTGCACCTCGATCTGGGCGAAGGCGTTCTGGTAGCGGTTCTTCAGTGCCACCAGGCGATTGTAGATGGCCACCCCGTAGACCAGCAGGAGGCCCAGCAGTACCACGGGGAGAATCAGCGAGAGGCTCATGATGTCGTCTTCCCTTGTCGACTCGAATCGGTCCGCCCGAGGGCGGTGGCCACGTATCTCATGTCCGAGCGTTCATAGTAGCCTCATGCCGGCCGGGAGAGCAGCGGGCAGTCGGGCGGCATCGCCAGCGACAGCGCCGCGGGCTCGATCGACACCGTGAACCCCTGGCGCTGGTCGGGCTCGCCATCCAGGGTGAGGGGCACCGGCTCGTCGGCCTCGAAGGTGAGCCGATCGACCCGCAGGGTATCCACGTGGGTGCCGCGGGCAGGACGCGTCTCGAGCTCGTGGCGCATTGCGCGCAGCTGGGTGAGCGAGCCGATGTCGTGCAGGATCAGCACGTCGAGGTGGGCGTCGTCCAGGGTCGCCTGGGGAGTGAGCAGGTGCCCCCCGCCCGACTGGCGACCGTTGCCGATGGCCAGCAGGCAGACCTCGACCCGGCGCTCGCCCCCCGGCCAGCGCAGCCGCCCGGCATAGTGGGTGATGTGCCAGGCCTTGACGGCCCCGATCAGCGAGTAGGCGCCGCCGCCGAGCAGCCGCTTCAGGCCCTTGGGCGTGGAGGAGGTGATCTCGGCCCCGAAGCCGGCGGTGGCCATGTTGAGGAAATGCCAGTCGTCGAGGCGGGGCACGTCGACGGGATGCCCCGGCAGGCCAAGGGCCGCCGCGAGGGCCGGCTCGCTGGCCAGCGGCAGGCCCAGCGAGGTGGCGAAATCGTTGGCGCTGCCCAGGGGCAGGATGCCGAGCACCGGGCGGCGTTCCCGCGCCACGCGCATCAGGCCGTTGACCACCTCGTTGACGGTGCCGTCACCGCCGCCGGCGATCACGCGATCGACGCCCTCGCGGGCGGCCTCTTCCGCCAGGCGCGCGGCGTCGCCGGCCTCCCAGGTGACGCGCACCTCGAGGGCATCGCCCGCCGCCCGCCGGGCGAAGACCGCCTCGCGCACCGCCGGCAGCTGTGCCGACTTGCCGTTGAGGATCAGTCTGGCCATCGTCGCTCCTCTCGCCCGTTTCGCCCTTGGCAGGCGCCGCCCCCTGTCACGCCCGCGTCATCGCCGACGGGCATACACCAAATCATGAATGCCATTCACCTGACGACTTCCCTACACTATCCGTCTTGCCGAAGATTGCAGAACAGGGAGTGTGCATGATCGAACCGGCCTTTCTTCTCGCGGCCTTCCTCGGCGGCATGTCCGCGATGCTGCTGAAGCTGCCGCCCATGGTGGGCTTTCTCGCCGGCGGCTTCGCGCTCAACGCGCTGGGCTTCGACAAGACCCCGCTGCTCGAGACCCTGGCCGACATCGGGGTCGTCCTGCTGCTGTTCAGTATTGGCCTGAAGCTCGACGTCCGCACCCTGCTGCGCCGCGACGTCTGGGGCGGCGCCTCGCTGCACATGCTGGCCTCGACCCTGGTGATGGTGCTGCTGCTCGCCCTGTTCAAGGGGCTGGGCCTCTCGCTGCTGGCCGACACCGGTTGGTCCACCCTGGCCCTGCTCGGCTTCGCGCTCTCCTTCTCGAGCACCGTCTTCGTGGTCAAGGTACTGGAGAAGCGCAGCGAGACCCAGACCGCCTACGGCCGGCTGGCGATCGGCGTGCTGATCATGCAGGACATCTTCGCGGTGCTCTTCATCACCGCCTCCACCGGCGAGCTGCCGAGCCCCTGGGCCCTGGGGCTGGTGCTGCTGATCCCGCTGGCCCCCGCCCTGCGCGCCCTGCTCGACCGTCTGGGCCACGGCGAGATGCAGATGCTCTTCGGCATGCTGCTGGCGCTGGTGCTGGGCTACGCGCTGTTCGACGCCGTCGGCGTGAAGGGCGACCTCGGCGCGCTGATCATCGGCCTGCTGCTGGCGCCCCACCCCGCCGCCCAGACCCTGGCGCGCTCGATGTTCAGCCTCAAGGAGCTCTTGCTGGTGGGCTTCTTCCTGAGCATCGGGCTGACCGCCATGCCGAGCGCCGAGATGCTCGGCGCGGCCCTGCTGCTGGTGCTGATCCTGCCGCTGAAGAGCGTCATCTATCAGGCGATCTTCATGCGCTTCAAGATGCGCCACCGCACCTCGGTGCTGGCCACCCTCAGCCTGACCAACTACTCCGAGTTCGGCCTGATCGTCGGGGCCATCGCGGTCTCCAGCGGCTGGCTCTCGGGGGACTGGCTGGTGGTGATCTCGCTGGCCGTGGCGCTCAGCTTCGGCCTGTCGGCGGTGCTCAACGGCGTGAGCGAGCGGGTCTATCGCTGGCTGGAGCCGCGGCTGCCGCGGATCAGCGTCGGCGAGCTCTCGCCCAGCGACCGCCCCATCGAAGTCGGCGACGCCGAGGCGGTGGTGCTCGGCATGGGGCGCATCGGACGCAGCGTCTATCGTCGCCTGCAGAAGGAGTACGGCCTGCGCGTGCTGGGCATCGACAGCAATCCCCAGAGCGTCAAGACCCTGAGCGGCCGCGGCTTCAATGTCCTCGAGGGCGACGCCGTGGACTCCGACTTCTGGGACAAGCTGCTGATGTCCCGCGACGTGCAGATGGTGGTGCTGGCGATGCCGCACCATGCGGGCAACCTCTTCGCCCTCAAGCAGCTGCGCTCCCGGGAGTTCCCGGGGCGCATCACCGCCGTGGTGGAATACCCCGAGGAGATCGAGCCGATCCGCGAGCTGGGGGCCAATGCGGTCTTCCACGTCTACGACGAGGCCGGCCGGGCGCTCGCCGACAGCGCCGCCGAAGAGGCCGGGGTGGTCTCCCGGGCGAGCCAGCTGGGGTGAGCCCGCCGGGGTTCGCCAACTGAGGCGAGCGACGCCCCCGCTTGTCAGGGCGGGCCGCTTGTCGCGATACTCTGCCCATCGCCCGATGTCAGGGCGCGGCCGGCACGCCGCGGGCCTCGCCCCCACGAGCCGAGCCGCGCCGCGGCTTCCCCCTACCGGAACACCACCCCATGGACGACGTCTTCAGCTTCATCGGCAGCGCCTTCGGCGAGTTCATCCGCTTTCTCGTCGCGGGCCTGACCGGCTTCTTCTCCCGCCTCGACGAGGCGGCCGGCAGCTTCATGCAGGGGCTCTCCGACGGCCTGGGCATCCCGATCACCCTGATCAGCCTGCTGGTGCTGGCGTTCGGCCTGTGGCTGCTCTGGAAGGGCGTGGCCGCCCTGCTGCGCGGCGCCTTCATCGTCATGCTGATCTGGTGGCTGCTGGGGGTGACGGTGCTGAGCTGGCTGATCCACTGACACCCTCACCCGGCCCTCCTAACGACGACGGCGCCGCCCTCCCGGGCGGCGCCGTCGTTTCCTAAGCGTCCCTGCCAGGCGGGGAGCGCCCTCAGGCGAGGGCCTTCTCCACCACCTCGTAGACGTTGGGCGAGAGCTCCTCGGCGCGGATGCGCTCGAGCTCGGCCTTCATCAGCTCCTGGCGCGCCTCGTCGAAGCGGGCCCAGCGGGTCAGCGGCGTGACCAGCCGCGCGGCGATCTCCGGGTTGAGCCGGTTGAGCTCGATCACGGTGTCGGCCAGCAGCCGGTAGCCCTCGCCGTCGGCCCGGTGGAAGTTGACCGGGTTCTGGTTGGCGAAGGCGCCGATCAGCGCGCGCACCTTGTTGGGGTTCTTCAGCGAGAAGGCCGGATGCGCCATCAGGAACTTCACCCGCTCCAGCACGTCCGCCTGGGGGCGCGTCACCTGGAGGCTGAACCACTGGTCCATCACCAGCGGGTCGTGGGCCCACTTCTCGCCGAAGGCCTTCAGCGCCGGGTCGGCGAGGTCGCCGCGGGAGCCGTGGACCAGCAGGGTCAGGGCGTGGCGCACGTCGGTCATGTTGTGATCCGCCGCGAACTGCGCCTGGGCGAGCTCGAGGCCCGCCTCGTCTTCGATGGCCATGAGGTAGGAGAGCGCCACGTTCTTGAGGCTGCGCGCGGCGATCTGCTCGGGCTCCGGCGCGTAGGGCGCCTCCGAGCGGTTCTCCTCGTAGAGCCGCAGGAAGTCGTCGCGCAGCGCCGTCGCCAGCGACTGCTTGACGAAGGTGCGGGCGGCGTGGATGGCGTCGACGTCGACCAGCGGCTGCTGCTCGGCGATGTAGGCCTCCGAGGGCAGCGTCAGCATCTGGGCCAGCACCGCCTTGTCGTCGATCTCCGCCGCCAGCACGGCGCGGAAGGCCTCGACCACCCGCGGGTCCATCACCTTCTCGACCCCGTTGCGGTGGGCGGCGATCAGGTCGTCCAGGGCCAGCAGCGCCAGACGCTGGCCGGCGTCCCAGCGATTGAAGCCGTCGGAGTCGTGGGCCTGCAGGAACGCCAGGTCCTCGCGGCTGTAGGGGAAGTGCAGCTTGACCGGCGCCGAGAAGCCGCGCGCGAGCGACGGCACCGGGGCCTCGCTGACGTCCGTGAAGATGAACTCCTGCTCGTCCTCGCGCAGGTGGATCACCCCGTCGGTGCCGAGCGCCTCGCCGTCCAGGGTCAGCGGCAGGTCGCGGCCGGACTTGGTGCCCACCAGGCCCAGGCGGATCGGGATGTGCAGGGCCTGCTTCTCGGCCTGGCCGGGGGTCGCCGGGGTGCGCTGGCGCAGCACCAGCCGGTACTCGGCGTTGGCGTAGTCGTACTCGCCGTGGGCGTCGATCTCGGGGGTGCCGGCCTGGGAGTACCAGCGCAGGAACTGGCCGAGGTCCTCGCCCGAGGCCTCGGCCATGCAGTCGACGAAGTCCTCGATGGTCACCGCCTGGCCGTCGAAGCGCGAGAAGTAGAGGTCGCTGCCGCGGCGGAAGGCCTCCTCGCCCACCAGGTTCGAGAGCATGCGCACGATCTCGGCGCCCTTCTCGTAGATGGTCAGGGTGTAGAAGTTGCCGATCTCGATGTAGTGGTCCGGGCGCACCGGGTGGGCGGTGGGACCGGCGTCCTCGGCGAACTGGGCGGTGCGGAAGAAGGAGACGTCCTCGATGCGCTTGACCGGCGCCGAGTTGGTGTCGGCCGAGAAGCACTGGTCGCGAAAGACCGTGAAGCCCTCCTTAAGGGAGAGCTGGAACCAGTCGCGGCAGGTGACGCGGTTGCCGGACCAGTTGTGGAAGTACTCGTGGGCGACGATGCCCTCGACGCGCTGGAAGGCGGCGTCGGTGGCGGTGTGGGGATGGGTCAGCACCGCCGCCGAGTTGAAGATGTTGAGCCCCTTGTTCTCCATGGCGCCCATGTTGAAGTCGTTGACCGCGACGATCATGAACAGGTCGAGGTCGTACTCGCGGCCGTAGGCCTGCTCGTCCCAGGCCATGGCGCGCTTCAGCGAGGCCATGGCGTGGTCTGTCTTGTCGAGGTTTTCCGCCTCGACCCAGATCTGCAGGGTCACCTCGCGCCCGCTCATGGTGGTGAAGCGGTCCTCGACCTTCTCGAGGTCGCCGGCCACCAGCGCGAACAGGTAGCTGGGCTTGGGATGCGGGTCCTCCCAGGTGACGAAGTGGCGATTGCCGGGCAGAGTGCCGCGCTCGACCGGGTTGCCGTTGGAGAGCAGCACCGGCAGGGTCTCGGCATCGCCGATCACCGTGGTGGAGAAGGTCGCCATGACGTCCGGGCGGTCCGGATAGAAGGTGATGCGCCGGAAGCCCTCGGCCTCGCACTGGGTGCAGTACATGCCGCTGGAGCGGTAGAGCCCCGAGAGCGCGGTGTTGGCGTCCGGTGCGACCTCCACCTCGGTGTCGAGCCGGAAGGCCTGGGGCACCCGGTGCACGACCAGCCCCGCCTCGCCGACCGCGTACTCGTCCTCGCCAAGCGGCTGGCCGTCGATGGCGATGGCCTTGAGCGCGAGCTGCTCGCCGTCGAGCTCCAGCGGTGCGCCGGCCTCGCGCTCGGGGTGGCGCTCGAGGTGCAGGCGCGCCTTGACCCGGGTGGCGGCGGGGTCGAGGTCGAAGGTCAGCTCGGTATGGGTCACGCGGTAGGCGGGCGGACGGTAGTCGCTCAGGTAGATCGGCTGCGGTTCTGACATCTAGGAAGGGCTCCTGTCGGTAATTGCGATCCATTGTACGGCCCGCCGAGCCCGAACCTCAAAGCCGGGTATTCAGCGGGCCGCGATGGGCTCGGGGCGCGACAGGACCCAGGCGGTGACCAGCGCCAGGCCCGCGATGAGGCCGAGCTTGAGCCACCAGAGGCTGACGGTGAGGGCCAGCACCAGCATCGAGAGGGCCAGCATCGCCGCGGCGAGCCGCTTGGCATGGCGGGGTATCGCCCGCTCGGCCTCCCAGGCGGTGATGGCGGGACCGAAGCGGGGGTGTTCGCGGATCCAGGCGGCGAAGCGCGGCGAGCCCTTGGAGGCCGCCCACACCGCCAGCAGCATGAAGCAGGTGGTCGGCAGCAGGGGCAGGAAGGCCCCGATCACGCCCACCCCGAAGCTGACCCAGGCGAGGCCGAGGAAGGCGAGACGTTGCAGGGTCGGCATCTGGCGCTCTCTCCCGTGATTCGGCATGCCTCTCATTGAAGAGCATTTCGCCGCGCGGTGCCAATCGCGAACGCCTATGAGCGCCATCGGGATGACCGGGATCATGCCGCCCGGCCCGGGGCCCGCTCGCTCTCGACGCTCCGTCGCAGCGGTCAGTCGCGGAAGTTGTCGAACTGCAGCGGCAGGTCGGGGCCGCCCTCCCCGCGCAGCAGCGCCATGACGGCCTGAAGGTCGTCGCGCTTCTTGCCGGTGACGCGCACCTTCTCGCCCTGGATCTGGGCCTGGACCTTGAGCTTGCTCTCCTTGATCCGCTTGACGATGTCCTTGGCCTCCTTCTGGTCGAGGCCCTGCTTGAGGGTCACCTCCTGGCGGGCGCGCACTCCAGAGAGCACCGGCTCCTCGACGTCCATGCAGCGGGCGTCGATCCCGCGGGCGATCAGCTTGTTGCGCAGCACGTCGAGCATCTGCTTGAGCTGGAAGTCGACCTCGGCCTCGAGGGTCACGGTGTCGCCGCTGAGTTCGAAGCTCGCGGTGACGCCCTTGAAGTCGAAGCGGGACTGGATCTCGCGATTGGCCTGATCCACGGCGTTGCTGGCTTCGTGCTTGTCGAATTCGGAGACGATATCGAAGGAGGGCATGGCGATGTCCTGCGGGTCATGAAAGATGAACGAAAGAAGGCGATTCTATCAGCCCGCGCGCCGGGGCGCGGCCTCCTCGAGGGCGACCAGCGGCTTGGCCATCTGCCAGCCGGCGCAGCCATCCTCGTAGTAGTCGCTCAGCCAGCGCTCCGGGTAGAAGCCCATGCGCCGGTAGAGCCCCATCGCCACGTCGTTGTCGGCCCGTACCTCGAGGCCCAGCACCTCGGCCTCTCGGGCGCGCGCCCGGGCCTCCAGCGACTCCAGCAGCCGCCGCCCGAGGCCGCTGCCCCGCGCCTCGGGGTGCACGCAGAAGGAGTAGAGCCGGGCGCGTCGGCTGCCGCGGCGAAACAGCAGGGTGCCGTAGCCGAGCAGGACCGCGGGATGACGCTCGTCGCGATCGTCACGCTGGGCCACCAGGGTCAAGGCATGGGCCCGATTGAGCAGGTGCCAGAGCTGGCGGCGGCTGAAGCGGTCACCGCTGAAGGCCACCTGCTCCAGGCGATAGAGGGCGTCCAGGTTATGAGGAGTGGCCTGGCGCAGGATGACGGTCATCTCGAGTCTCCAGGAGGTCTTGGCGACGATTGTGATCATGGCCAATGTCGATGTCATCGGCGCTGATCATGAAATCTTTTCACCCTCCCCGGCGCTTGTCGACGCCTGGCCTCGAGCGCATGCTGCCCGCATTCCGGCGGCACTCCGCCGCCCTGCCTGGAAGCCTGACATGTGTCCGCTGCGCATCGTCGTCGACCGCCTGGAAGACTGGCGCCCCTATTTCCCCTCCGAGGATGTGATCACCGCCGATAGCTTCCTCGCCGAGGAGCGGCAGCCCCGGCTCGCCGATGAGCCAGACCGCACCACCCGCGTGATCAACCTGTGCAGCGAGCTCGACGACCTGGGCACCGGCTACTACGTGTCGTTGCTGGCCCAGGCACGAGGTCAGCGCGTGCTGCCCACGGTGGAGACGCTCAATGCACTTGGGCGCAAGGCGCTGGTCGACCTGCAGCTCGATGGCCTGAAGGCCCTGCTCGACGACCTGAGCCGCCAGGGCGCCCTGTGCGGCGACCGGCTGACCCTGCGGGTGTTGTTCGGTGACTGCCGGGAGCCGAGCCTTTCCCGCCTGGCGCGCAAGCTCTTCGAGCGCCTGCCCTGTCCGCTGCTCGAGGCGCGGCTGGTGCGTCGCCATGACACCTGGCGACTGGCGCGCCTGAAGCCGCTGCGACTGCGGGAGCTGACCGTCGACGAGCAGGACCTGTTCGCGACGGCGCTCAACCGCCACTCGCGGCAAGTATGGCGCACTCCCAAGGCGCGTCGCCGCTACCGCTTCGATCTGGCGATCCTGGTCGATCCCGAGGAGACGCTGCCACCGAGCAACCGCGGGGCGCTGAAGGCCTTCATCCGCGCCGGACGCCGGCAGGGCATCGACGTCTCGCTGATCACCCGCCGTGACGCCGGGCGCCTTGCCGAGTTCGACGGCCTGTTCATTCGCGAGACCACCGCGCTGAATCACCATACCTATCGCATGGCCCGGCGCGCGGAGCACGAGGGGCTGGTGGTGATCGATGCTCCCCGCGACATCCTGCGGTGCACCAACAAGGTCTACCTGCACGCCCTGCTGCGGGCCAAGGGCGTGCCGGCCCCGGAGGGCATCCTGCTCAAGCGCGGCGATCGTCGACCGCTGGCCGAACGGGTCGCGGGCCTGGGCTTCCCGCTGGTCCTGAAGATTCCCGACGGCGCCTTCTCCCGCGGCATCGTCAAGGTGGCCTCGCTGCAGGAGCTCGCGCACGAGTCCGAACGGCTCTTCGCCACCTCGGCCCTGCTGCTGCTCCAGGAGTGGCTGCCCACCGCGTTCGACTGGCGCATCGGCGTGCTCGACGGCCAGGTGCTGTTCGCGAGCCGCTACTACATGGCCCGAGGCCACTGGCAGATCTACCACCACGCCGGCGGGCGCGTGAAGAGCGGCGGCTTCACCACCCACGATCCCGCCGAGGTTCCCCCCGCCGTGATCAAGGCGGCGCTGCGTGCCACCCGGCTGATCGGCGACGGCTTCTATGGGGTCGATATCAAGCAGGTCGGCGAGCGGGTCGTGGTGATCGAGGTCAACGACAATCCCAACGTGGATGCCGGCATCGAGGATGCCGTGCTCGGCCGGGCGCTCTATGAGCGGATCATGGCCGTCTTCCTGGCGCGCATGGAGGCCCGAGTGGGACAGCGCGACGGCCTCGAAGGCTGACGCCCGGGCGGTTCTGGCGTATGCTGCCAGTCCTGGACAAGCCTTGTACACGCCACGGAGCTCCGATGAACGATCGCGACACCCGCCACCAGCAGGCGATGCAGAAACTCAAGACCCGGGTCGACGAGAAGGTCGCCGAGGCGACCGAGCAGCGCGGGCTGCTGCTGGTCTTCACCGGCAACGGCAAGGGCAAGACCACCGCCGCCTGGGGCACCGTGACCCGGGCCCTGGGCTACGGCTACCGGGTCGGGGTGGTGCAGTTCATCAAGGGGCTCTGGGAGTGCGGCGAGCGCGAGCGGCTGGCCGAGGACCCGAACCTCGAGGTCGCCATCATGGCCACCGGCTTCACCTGGGACACCCAGGACCGCGAGGCCGATACCCGTGCCTGCCGGGAGGTCTGGGCCGAGGCCGAGCGGATGCTCGCCGACCCCACGGTCTATCTGGTGGTGCTCGACGAGATCACCTACATGCTCAAGTTCGGCTACCTGGACATCGCCACCGTGAAGGCGGCGCTTGCGAACCGCCCCGCCGAGCAGACGGTGATCGTCACCGGGCGCAACGCCCACCGGGAGCTTACCGCCATGGCCGATACCGTCACCGAGATGAACGAGGTGCGACACGCCTTCAACAGCGGCCTCCAGGCGCGCCGCGGCATCGATTATTGACCCGGCACTTTCAGGCACTTGCGAAGGCCGACGGCCGCATCGTCGTCGCCAGGCAACACTCAAACTCCTGATTTGAAAGGCCTTTCAATGTCCACACCATAACCGTCGCGTCACCGCGACGGTTATGCCCTGCCGGGCGGGCGATCGCGCCTGCCCCGCCGCTCCCCGATCCCGCGCCAAGCGGCCGGCCATGCCGCTTTGCCGAAGAGTGGCACGCATCTTGCTCCCTCCGCTGATCGTCAATGCGACGTTGCGTGTCCCCGCCCTGCGCGGGGCCGTCACGGTCATCGAGCAAGGAGCAAGCGATCATGAGAATCACCATCTTCGGTTCCGGTTACGTGGGCCTGGTCACCGGCGCCTGCCTGGCCGATGTCGGCCACGACGTGATGTGCGTCGATGTGGACGAGGACAAGGTAGCCCGGCTCAACGCCGGCGAGGTGCCGATCTACGAGCCCGGGCTCGAGAGCCTGATCCGCCAGAACCGCGCGGCCGGACGGCTGCACTTCACCACCGATGCCGAACGGGCGGTGGCCTTCGGGCTGCTGCAGTTCATCGCCGTGGGCACGCCCTCCGATGAGGACGGCAGCGCCGACCTGCGCCACGTGCTCAAGGTCGCCGAGACCATCGCCCGGCACATGGACGACTACCGCATCGTCGTCGACAAGTCGACGGTCCCGGTGGGCACCGCCAGCCGGGTGGCGCGGACCATCGCCGACGAACTCGAGCGGCGCGGCGTCTCGCTGGACTTCGATGTCTGCTCCAACCCGGAATTCCTCAAGGAGGGCGCGGCCATCGAGGACTTCTCCCGCGGCTCGCGGATCGTGGTGGGCACCGACTCGGAGCGGGTCAGGCGCGCCATGCGCGAGTGCTATGGCCCCTACAACCGCCAGAAGGACAAGCTGATGTTCATGGGCGTGCGCAGCGCCGAGCTGACCAAGTACGCGGCCAACGCCATGCTCGCCACCAAGATCAGCTTCATCAACGAGATCGCCAACCTCTCCGAGCGCCTCGGCGCCGATATCGAGGAGGTGCGCCACGGCATCGGCAGCGACCCGCGCATCGGCTACAGCTTCATCTACCCGGGCTGCGGCTACGGCGGCTCCTGCTTCCCCAAGGACGTCAAGGCGCTGGCGCGCACCGCCGAGCAGGTCGGCCACCCGGCCGAGATGATCGCCGCCGTCGAGAACGTCAACACCCGCCAGAAGTCCCGGCTGTTCGAGATGCTCTGCCAGGCCTTCAACGGCCAGCTCGCCGGCAAGACCATCGCGCTCTGGGGGCTGGCCTTCAAGCCCAACACCGACGACATGCGCGAGGCCCCCAGCCGGGCCCTGATGGAGGCCCTGTGGGAGGCCGGCGCGCGGGTCCAGGCCTATGACCCGGAAGCCAGCGAGGAGTGTCGCCGCCTCTACGGCGAGCGCGACGACCTGGTGCTGGCCGGCCAGCGCGACCAGGCGCTGGAGGGCGCCGATGCGCTGGTGATCTGCACCGAGTGGAAGGCCTTTCGCACCGTGGATTTCGCCGAGCTCCACGCGTCCCTCGCCTCGCCGGTGGTGGTCGACGGTCGCAACCTCTTCCCCCCCGAGTCGGTGAAAGCGGCGGGCCTCGCCTACTACGCCATCGGCCGGGGTGACTCCGTGCGTCCCGTGCTCGCCTGAGGGAGTCGAGATGTCGAATAGCCCTGACGATCGCTCCGTCGCCAGCAAGGCGACGGAGCTCGCGACCTTCATCCTGGGGATCGCCCTGCTGATCGTGGTGCTCGACGGTCTGCCGCTGGACGTCTTCTCGACCGAGTCGAAGAGCTTCTTCTTCGCCGTCGGGGCCGTGGGCATCTGGCGCTACAGCTGGTGGCTGATCCAGGCCGTGCGCTCGGTCTGGTACAACCGCCGGATCTTCCCGCGCCTGCGCGCCGAGGCCGATGCCCTGGGGGAGCAGGCGCTCCCCCCGGAGCTCTACGTGCTCTGCACCTCCTTTCGCATCGAGCCGGAGGTCAGCTTCCAGGTCTACGAGGCCCTGGTCCGCGAGGTCGCCGACTATGGCGTGCCGACCACCATCTTCGCCTCGGTCTCGGACCGCACCGACGTGGACGTCATCACCCACGTCATGGAGGAGAACGGCTGGCCCGAGAACATCGAGCTGCGCTACATGTTCCAGAAGGGGGACGGCAAGCGCTCGGCCATGGCCGAGGTGCTGCGGGCGATCTCCCGGCGCATGCCGGCCCCCGGCGCCCTGCTGGTCTCCATGGACGGCGACATCCGCCTGGAGCCGGGCACCCTGTCGCGCTCGCTGTCGTTCTTCAGCGTCCAGGAGGACCTGGGGGCCCTGACCACCAACAACAGCGCCATCGTCACCGGCGGCGACGCCACCAAGGAGTGGTACGACATCCGCTATGCCCAGCGACACCTGGTGATGAGCTCGATGTCCGTGTCCAGGCGCCTGCTGGTGTTGACCGGTCGCTACAGCGCCTTTCGCGCCGACCTCGCCACCCAGCCCGACTTCATCGACCTGGTGGAGAACGACCACGTCGACCACTGGCGCTTCGGCACCTTCAAGTTCCTCTCCGGCGACGACAAGTCGACCTGGTACTGGCTGCTGAAGCACGGCTGGCGGATGCTCTACATCCCGGACGTCCACGTCTCGGGGTTCGAGGAGCTGCCCGACCGCAAGCGCTTCTTCCACTCCACCACCGACCTGATGCGCCGCTGGTACGGCAACATGCTGCGCACCAGCAACCGCGCCATCGCCCTGGGCCCCCGGCCGATGGGCCTGTTCACCTGGTGGAGCCTGGTCGACCAGCGGCTCTCCATGTGGACGACCCTGATCGGTCCCACGGTGGCGGTGCTGGTAACGCTGTTCATCCGGCCCTCCTTCATCTTCGCCTACCTGCTGTGGATCCTCTTCACCCGTGGCCTGGTGACGCTGATCCTCTCCTGGCAGCACGGCCGGTTCAGCCTGCTGTGGATACCGCTGATCTACTACAACCAGGTGTGGGGCGCGCTGCTCAAGACCTACGTGAGCTTTCGCTTCAACCGCCAGGCCTGGTCGCGCCAGGGCATCTCCGCCGGCGAACCGGGCGACCCGGAGGCGGTCAAGCGCCAGCGGCGCATGGGCCACGTGCTGCACGGCTTCGCCTACGGCCTGCTGCTCTACGTGCTGGTCATCGCCACCGGGGTCCTGCAGCCGCCGGACCGGACCTCGCTCTCCCTCCTCACCGGCGCCGGCCATGGCGATACCCAGGCGCAAATGGACGAGCGCTGGCTGTCGCTGGCCCTCGCCGACGCCCCGGAGGGGGGGCGCGTGCGGCTCCCGGCCGGCGAGTTTCGCCTCGATGCCGACCGGCTGGCCGACGACGACGGGGCCGACCGGCTCCGCGCCCGCCACGTGCTGGGCGCCGACGAGGGCAGCACCCGCCTGATCGTCTCCCCCGAGCTGGCCCGCGACCTGCACGACCCGCGCGGCCGTCCGGTCGCCGAGGCCGCGGCCTGCCCCGCCCCCGCCGGCTGCACGCTGACCCTGAAGCACCACTCGATGACCCTCACGGGGCTGACGGTGCGGGTGGATCCCGCTCGTGCCGGCAACACCCTGGCGTCGACCCGCGCGTCGAGCGCCACGCAGAGCAAGGAGAATCCGCAGGATGTCTGATCATCATTCCGACATGCACGACATCGATCGCCACGAGCCGACCCTGGGCCCGGACGGGCCTCGCGGCAACGGCGCGTCCGGCCGGTCGTCGGGCCAGCACGACGCCCCGACGGACCAGATCCGCCACGAGCGGCGCGACGAGCGTCGCTTCATCCGCGTGACGCCGCCCTTCCGGGTGCGCTTCGAGGACGGCCAGGAACTCACCGGGGCCGATGTCTCGGTGGGCGGCTTCGCCGTTCGCACCTCGCGCCCGATGCGCCCGGGGGAGCAACGCTCGGCCTCGCTGCTGCTGACGGCCGGGGCCACCGAGCTGATCGTCCCCGTGCGCGCCGAGTGCCGTCATGCCACCGCCGACGGCCGGCAGCACGTCAACGGCTTCGAGATCACGGATATCGACCCGCCCCACCGCGAACTGCTGCGCCAGGTCGTGCGCAGCTGCCTGACCGGGCGCCAGGCCAACATCGAAGCGCTGATGGAGGGCGAGGACGCCCAGACCCCGCGCAAGCGGCGCGCGAAGGCGTCCACGCCCCAGCCGACGTCGCGCCCCCCCAAGCCGCGGGGGCGCTACCTGCTGCTGTTCACCGCCATCGCGATCCTCGCCGTGGTGGCCGCCGCCACGGCGTACCGCAACTTCATGCTGATCGAGCCGAGCTTCGCCGCGGTCACCGCGCCCCGCATCGACATCCGGGCACCCAACCCCGGCATCGTCGAGGCCCACGACCTGCAGGCCGGCGACCGCGTGGAACGCGACCAGCCGCTGACCAGCATCGCCAACAGCGACCTGGAATCGGAGCTGATCCTCTCCAAGGCCGCGCTCCGCTACAACGACCAGCTCATCTCGAACCTGCAGGAGCACCTCGAGTCGGCGGGCGGCGGTCCGGTCAGCATCGCCAGCTCGGCCCGTCCCGAGAGCGGCGAGGCCATGAACTTCGAGACGGTATCGCCGGAGATCGCCCGGGCCCGCATCGACCAGTTCAAGACGGCACGCGACCTGGAGAGTTCGCGCATCACGGCCCTCGAGGCACGCCAGTCCAGCAACGACATCTTCAGCCCGTGCAACTGCCTGGTGGCCTGGGCGCTGAGCAGCGCCGACGGGACCTACGTCAACGAGAGCGAGCGGATCATGACGCTGATTCGCACCGGCGAGGACGACGTCATGGTCGAGGCGCTGGTGCACATGGACGACATCGCCCGCATCGAGCCGAACCAGACGGCCTACGTCTCGCTGCCCAACGCCTCCACGCCGATCCGCGCCCGGGTGCGCAACGTGGCGCTGGACATCGAGCGCCAGCCGCGCGCCGGCTTCCCCCGCTGGGTGCGTCAGCAGCAGAACGTGGCCAGCGTGCTGCTGGTGCCCGAGGAGACGCTGCCGGCGGAAAGCGTCGGCAAGCCGGTGGACGTGCGCTTCACCGAGGCCCCCATGCTGGGCGCCACCGCCGAGTGGGTCTGGCAGGGCGTACGCGCCGTGATCCAGTTCGGCGACCGCCTCTACCGCACGGCCATCAGCGAGGAGCCGACACAGGGCACGGGCTGATCCCCTCGCCCGCCGCCCGACGGCCACCGCCGCGACACCGCGAGTCGCGGCCCATCGCCAAGGAGACATCATGAGCACCGAACTTCGCCCCCTCCGCCATCCCGCCCTGGCCCTCTCGGCCCTGCTGGCGAGCCTCTCCCCGGCCGGCGCCTGGGCCGAGGAGGCGGGCAACGACCTCTCCTACCCCAAGGTCGCGGCCTGCTCCGAGCGCTATCGCCAGGTGGCGACGCCCCGCCCCGATCTCTCGGCCGAGGATGCCCGACAGGGCGTGCGCCAGGGCTTCGCCACCACCCGCTCCTGGGGCGTCGACGCCAACGTCACGCTGCTCGACGCCGAGGCCACCGGCCTGGGCGAGCCCGGGCTGCGGGTGCGCTACCCGGCGGGCACCTCCTCCCCCGGCGATACGCAGCAGGGCGGCGCCGGCTTCTACAGCGAGCCCGACGGCCTCGCCGGCGCCGAGCGCGCCTGCCTGACCTACCGGGTGCGCTTCGAGCCCGGCTTCGACTTCGTCAAGGGCGGCAAGCTACCGGGGCTCTTCGGCGGCGATGCCCCCAGCGGCGGGGATGAGGTCACCGGCGAGACCGGCTTCTCGATGCGCTTCATGTGGCGCCAGGCCGGCCAGGGCGAACTCTACGAGTACGTGGCCAGCAAGGACGAGGAGTATGGCGCCTCCGTGGGCCGGGGCCTGTGGAGCTTCCCCACCGGCGAGTGGATCACCATCGAGCAGGAGCTGGTGCTCAACACCCCCGGCACGGCCGATGGCCTGGCCCGGGTGTGGATCGACGGCGTGCCCGTCCTCGAGCAGGGCAACATCGTCTACCGCAGCACCGATGAGGTGACCATCGACGGCCTGATGTTCTCGACCTTCTTCGGCGGCCACGGCCAGGAGTGGCGCACCCCGCGTGACCAGCATGCCGACTTCGCCGCCTTCCGCTTCTACGTCCCCGCGCCCTGACCGGGGACCTTCCCTCTCGACAAGGAGCCATGCCCGCCATGCCTCATGCCCGACACCGGCTGACCCGCCGACCGCTGCATACCGCCCTGGCCCTGCTGCTGGCGGGGCTGGCGAGCACCGCGAGCGCCGCCGAGATCCTCACCATCGAGGAGCGCGAGGCCCTCGACCTGTCGGAGTATCGCGTCACCGCGCCCGACGCCGGCTACTTCGACGTGGCGGCGCGCATGGAGGAGCTCGCCTCCACCGACAACGCCATCCTGCTCCAGGAGCTCGATACCCTCTCCCAGGGGCCGAGCTGCCAGCAGATGATGGAGTACGAGCCGATCACCACCCACCTGCGGGTACCGGGCTACTACCCCAACCCGAAGGAGTGGAAACTGGCCTCGGAGCCGCTGTTCCAGTTCGAGGACAACGTCTCGGGGCTGGCCGGCGCCTTCGTCGCCACGGGCGACGACTACTACGCCGAGTGCCTGGTGCGCTTCCTCGATCACTGGGCGGAGCAGGATGCCCTGACCGACTTCTACTACGACTCCAAGGAGCCCCAGGCGTGGTTCGCCACCGAGTCGATGATCTTCGCCGCCGCCATGGCCTACGCCAACGTGCGGCCCTTCGTCGAGGGCCTGGAGAAGGAACGAGCGAACGTCGAGCGCTGGCTCAACGGCCTGGCGCATCAGCACGCCGGCATCCCCGGAGGCGAGGGCAACAGCTGCTGCAACAACCACTTCTACCGCCGGGCGCTCTACGCCAGCATGGTCGGCGTGCTCACCGAGGACGACGAGCTCTTCCGCTTCGGCGTCAGCGCCATCCACGCCGCGCTCCACGACATGACCGAGCAGGGCGCCTTCCCCCTCGAGGTCTCCCGGGGGCGTCGCGCCACCCACTACCAGAACTACGGCCTGCTCTACCTGATCACCAACATGCAGGTCATCTCCCGTCAGGGCTATGACATCTTCGATCTGGAGATCGGGGGCCGCACCATCCACGACGCCGTGGACTTCCTCTTCAGGATCCTCGACGACCCGGCCGCCCTGGGCGACCTGGCGCCGCGCGAGCAGTACACCGGCTTCCTCAAGGACCCGCAGTACTTCACCTGGATGGAGATCTACCTGAGGCGCTTCGAGGCGCCCCGGGTCGAGGAATTCGTGCGTCGCATGCGCCCGCTCTACAACCGCAGCGCCGGCGGCTACATGACCCTCTACTTCATGGATCCCGCGGCACAGACCCACGTCGTGCTCGACGAGGAGAAACAGGAAACCACCGCCTTCAAGGGACTGGGGCAGCCGTGATCGTCACGCTGTCGGCACCCCCTTTCCACCCACCGCGAGGCCCGACCCGCATGAACATGACGCCCTTCCACACGCCCCCGCATCTCCGGACCCGAGGCCTTCGCCTGGCGGCCTCGGCCGGCCTGCTGGCCCTGCTGACCGGCTGCGCCAGCTCCGCGATCGACTCCGCCCCCCAGGCCAACGCCCCGCTGCCCGAGCAGTACCACGACTGGTTCGACGGCGGCCGGGCCCACAACCTCGAGTGGATGCACAAGCAGACGGTGAAGAAGGCCGACAAGGCGATCGCCGCCGGCAATCCCCGCGAGGCGATCCGGCTGCTGGGCCTGCTGACCGACCAGGACTTTCCCCAGGCCCACTACGAGCTCGGCAAGCTCTTCGACCAGGGCAAGGCCCTGGAGCGAGACCCGGCCCGGGCGGCACGCCACTATGCCGAGGCGGTCAGCACCCCCTCCTACATCCTCGGCCACGCCTCGCTCAACCTGGCCAAGCTCTATCGCGCCGGCGACGGCGTCGAGCGCAACGACCTGCTGGCCTATCACCTGCTGCGCCAGGCGATCCGCGAGGAGGTCGGCCGCGACGCCCGGCTGATGCTGGCCGACCTCTTGGTCGAGGGCGGCGAGGGGGTCAAGGCCAACCCCGAACGGGCCGCGGCGCTCTATGCCAAGGCCGCGGAAGCCGGCCAGGAAGAGGCGCTGCTGGCCCTGGCCGAGGCCCACGGTCCCGACGGCTGGCTCGGCGAGGATCCCGCCCGCGCCATGGACTATGCCCGCCGCTACGCCGAGGGGCTGAGAAAGCGCGCCGCGGCCGGCGAGACCGAGGCGATGGTCGAACTGGCCGAGCTGCATGCGCCGGACGGCGTGCTGGGCGACCAGCCCGAGCGTCGCCTGCACTGGCTGCGCCAGGCGGCCCAGGCCGGCGACGAGGATGCCCTGAGCAACGCCGGCAATGCCCTGCTCGAGGCCGGCCAGACCCGTCAGGGGCTGGCCATGCTGGAGGAGGCCGCCCGGGAGGGCGACGTCGACGCCATGACGCAGCTGGGGCGGGCGCTGACCGAACGTCGCCCCGGCGAGGCGCGGCGCTGGCTCGAGGAGGCGACACGCCAGGGCTCCCTCGACGCCCGCGTCGCCCTGGGCCGCCTGCTGATCGACGGCGCCGGCGGCCCGGCCGACCCGCAACGCGGCGTGGCCCTGCTCGAGGAGGCGGCGCAACAGGACGACCCGCTGGCCCTGGCGGCCCTGGGCGATCACTACCTGAGCGGCGACGTGACCGCCACTCAGCCCTATATCGCCGTCGACTACCTGAAGCGCGGCCACGAGCTCGGCCACCCCTGGGCCACCCAGCTGCTGGGCAGGGCATATCTCGAGGGCCGCGGGGTGTCCGCCGATCCGCAGCGCGCCGAGGCGCTGCTGCGCGAGGCGGCCGACCAGGGCCAGAGCGCGGCCCTGGGCCTGCTGGGGCAGGCCTACCTCGAGGGCGAGACCCTGCCCTTCCATCCCAGCCGCGCCGAGGAGCTGCTCCAGGCGGCGGCCGAGGCCGGCGAGACCTCGGCCATGACCACCCTGGGCGAGGCCTACCTGGCCGGCCCCCTCGAGGCGCGCCCGGGGCGCGGCCTCTCCCTGCTGCGCCAGGCCGCCGACCAGGGCGACGGCTATGCCATGGTCGTGCTCGGCCGCGCCTATCGCAAGGGCGAAGGCGGGCTGCCCCGGGACCTGGACAAGGCCGCCCGCTGGCTGACCCGCGCCCGCGAGGCCGGCCATGAGTCGGCCGAGGCGGCGATGACCCGGGTCAACCGCGACCTCGGCGCCCGGGGCAACATCGAGGCCCTGGTCAAGGCCGCCGAGGCCGGAGATCCCGGGGCCATGGCCGACCTCGGTCGCGCCTTCCTCGAGGGAGAGCGCGTGCAGCAGAACCGGGCCCATGCCAGGACCTGGCTCGAGCGCGCCGCGAAGGCGGGACACGACGGGGCCCGGGCGGACCTCGGCGAGATGCTGCTCGACAGCGACCCCGAGCGCGCCATGACGCTGCTGCGCAGCGCCGCCGAGCGCGGCCACCAGGGCGCCCGCCTCACCTTGGGACGCGCCTACCTGGAGGGCGGGCCGGTCGCGGCCGACCCGGAACAGGGCGTGGCCTACCTGCGCCCCGCGGCCCAGGCCGGCAACCCCTACGCCGCCCTGCTGCTCGGGCAGGCCTACCTGGCCGGCAACGGCGTCGCGGCCGACCCCGAGCAGGCGGAGCAGTGGCTGAACCAGGCCGTGAAGAGCGGTGACGCCTCCGCCCGCGCCAACCTCGGTCGCGTGCTGCTGCGGGGCGAGGACGGCGTGCCCCGCGACGGCGAGCGGGGCCGCCAGCTGCTCGAGCAGGCCGTCGACCAGGGGCACCCCGGGGCCATGGCCACCCTGGGCCGCGAATACATTCGCGGCGAGCACCTCGAGCAGGACGTGCGCCGCGGCGCCGACTACCTGCTCCAGGCCGCCGAACAGGGCCACGCCAGCGCCCGCCTGGCGCTGGCCAAGGCCTACCTGGCAGCCAACGGGCTCGAGAATGCCAGCCGGGAGCAGGCCCTGCTGTGGCTCGACGACGTCATGCAGGGCGACAGCAGCATGGCGCTCCAGACCCTCCACGAGCTGCTCTCCGACGACGAGGCCATCCAGGCCCTGCAGGCGGAAGCGCAGGCCGCCGCCGGCTGACCCGCCCGGCGCCTCCAACGCAGAAGGCCGGCCCCTGGGGGCCGGCCTTCTGCATTCCGGTGGACGGTGGCGCGATCAGCCGCCGAACGGATTGCGCAGCACGATGGTCTCGTTGCGATCCGGGCCGGTGGAGATGATGTCGATGGAGGTGCCCACCTTCTCCTCAAGGAAGCTGATGTAGGCGCGGGCGTTGGCCGGCAGGTCCTCGACGCGCTTGACGCCCAGGGTCGACTCGCTCCAGCCCGGCAGGTCCTCGTAGACCGGCTCGATGGCCTCGTAGCCCTCGGAGTCCACGGGGGTGTCGAGCACCTCGCCATCCTTGCTGCGATAGCCCACGCAGACGCGGATGTTCTCCAGGCCGTCGAGCACGTCGAGCTTGGTCAGGCAGATGCCGGAGACGGAGTTGATCTGCACCGCGTGACGCAGCGCCACGGCATCGAACCAGCCGCAGCGGCGCGCGCGGCCGGTGGTGGCGCCGAACTCGTGGCCCTTCTCGGCCAGGTGGCGGCCATGGTCGTCGAACAGCTCGGTCGGGAAGGGACCGGAGCCGACGCGGGTGGTGTAGGCCTTGGTGATGCCCAGCACGTAGTCGAGATACAGCGGTCCCACGCCGGAGCCGGTGGCGGTGCCGCCGGCGGTGGTGTTGGAGCTGGTCACGTAGGGGTAGGTGCCGTGGTCGATGTCGAGCAGCGAGCCCTGAGCACCCTCGAAGAGGATGTTCTCGCCGGCGCGGCGCATGTCGTGGACCAGCGAGACGGCGTCGCAGACCATCGGGCGCAGCTCCTCGGCCATTGCCATCGCCTCGTCGAAGACCTGCTGGAAGTCCACCGGCTCCTCGCGGTGGTACTCCTTGAGCACGAAGTTGTGGTACTGCAGCACCTCGCCGAGCTTGGAGGCGAAGCGCTCGCGGTGCAGCATGTCGCCCAGGCGCAGGCCGCGACGCGCCACCTTGTCCTCGTAAGCCGGGCCGATGCCGCGCCCGGTGGTGCCGATCTTGGCGATGCCGCGATCCTTCTCACGGGCCTGGTCCAGGCGCACGTGGTAGGGCAGGATCAGCGGGCAGGAGGGCGACAGGCGCAGGCGCTCGCGCACCGGCACGCCCTTCTCCTCGAGCTCGCGGATCTCCTTCATCAGCGCCTCGGGCGACAGCACCACGCCGTTGCCGATCACGCAGAGCTTGTCCTCACGCAGGATCCCGGAGGGGATCAGGTGCAGCACGGTCTTCTCGCCGTCGATCACCAGGGTGTGGCCGGCGTTGTGACCGCCCTGGAAGCGCACCACCGCGGAGGCGGATTCGGTGAGCAGGTCGACCACCTTGCCCTTGCCTTCGTCACCCCACTGGGTGCCCAGTACGACTACATTCTTGCCCATTGTGCTCTCGTCTCTCGTTGCGGCACCGCGCCCTTGAAAAGGCCCAGGGCCGAGGTCATTGACCGCTGGCCGTCAGGCGCGGTCCTGTTGGGTCTCGAGGAAGCGTGGCTCCCAGCGACCGTCGATACGCTCCAGCTGGCGGTCGCAGCGGTGCTCCGCCGGACCCGTGCGCTGCCCGGGCAGCGCCTGGACGACCCGCTCGCCCTGCTGACGCAGCGCCTGCAGGGCGTCGGCCAGCCCCTCCCCCTCGGCCGGGGCCCAGATGCCGTCGGGCGCGGGCTCGCCGGGGGCCAGGGTGGCCAGCAGCTTGAGGTCCATCGAGAAGCCGGTGGCCGGCCGGGCGCGGCCGAAGGCCCGGCCGGTATCGTCGTAGCGCCCGCCCTTGGCCAGCGCCTGGCCGTAGTGCGGCACGTAGGCGGCGAACATCATGCCGGTGTGGTACTGATAGCCGCGCAGTTCGGCCAGGTCGAAGTAGGGCTCGATCCCCGGGTACTCGGCGAGCACGCCGTCGACCAATGCCCGCAGCTGCTCCAGGGCGGCCCCCACGGGCTGCGGTGCCTCCTCGAAGGCCTCACGGGCCGCGTCCAGCACCTCGCGCCCACCGTGAAGGTCCCCGAGGGCCAGGAACATCGCCGCCAGTCCCGGATCCTTCACGCTCTCCTCGACCCGTGCCGCGAGCTCGCCAGGCGACTTCAGCGCCAGGGCGTCGAACAGCGCCCGCTCCTGGTCGGCGTCGAGGCCGGCGGCCTCGACCAGGCTGCGGTAGATGCCGATGTGACCGAGCGCCAAGTGGATCTCCGTGGCGCCGGCCGTCTCGAGGCTGGCCAGCGCCAGGCGCAGAATCTCCAGGTCGGCCTCGAGGCCGGCATGACCGAACAGCTCCACGCCGACCTGCACCGGGCTGCGACCGCCCTGGTACTGGTCGGCCTTGGCGCGCAGCACGTTGGTGCAGTAGCAGAGCCGCACCGGCCCCTGGCGACGCAGGGAGTGGGCATCCATGCGCGCCACCTGGGGGGTGACGTCGGCGCTGACGCCCATCATGCGCCCGGTCAGCTGATCGGTGAGCTTGAAGGTCTGCAGATCGAGGTCGGTCCCGGTGCCGGTCAGCAGGGAATCCAGAAACTCCACGGGGGGCGGCATCACCTGATCGTAGCCCCAGCGGTGATAGAGGTCGAGCAGCGCTCGGCGCAGCTCCTCCATGCGACTGGCCTGGGGCGGCAGTACCTCGTCCATGCCGTCGGGGAGCAGCCAGCGGTCAGCGATGGTCATGTCGTTCATCCTGCTAGACGATGGTGGGCCTTCGGCGATTCCCGGGTCGCGCGAGGCGGATCGGCGAGTGGGGCGCCGGGGTGAGGCCACAAAAAAACCGGGCCACGCCCGGTTCGAGGATTCTATCACGTTTGCAGGCCGGTTGAACCCCGACCGGCGGGCGGCGCACCGCCCGCCGAGCGGTTCACTGGTCCGTCGCGGCCGGACTCTTCAGGTACTGGAAGAAGTCGCTGGAGGGGTCCAGCACCAGCATGTTGCCGTCGGCCTCGAAGCTCTGGCGATAGGCATCGAGGCTGCGCCAGAAGCTGAAGAACTCCTCGTCCTTGCCGTAGGCCTCGGAGAAGATCGCCGCGGCCTCGGCATCGCCCTCACCGCGCAGCGTCTCGGAGCGCGCCCGGGCCTGGGCGAGCAGCACCTGGCGCCGGCGATCGGCGTTGGCGCGGATCCGCTCGGATTCCTCCTGACCCTGGGCACGCCACTCGCGGGCCTGGCGCTCACGCTCGGAGCGCATGCGGTCGTAGACCGCCGAGGAGACGTCCGGCGGCAGGTCGATGCGCTTGACGCGGATATCGAGGATCGCCACGCCGAGCTCGTCGCGCATCAGCGCGTTGAGGTCGTTGGTGGGCCCGCTCATCAGGTCATCGCGCTTCTCGGAGATGATCTGCTGCAGGTTCAGGCGACCGAACTCGTTACGCAGGCTCTCGTCGACGCGCGGCTGGATCAGGCGTACCGCCTGCAGCTCGTCGCCGGAGGTCGCCTCGTAGTAGCGGGTGGGGTTGATCACCTGCCACTGGACGTAGGAGTCGACGATCACCGCCTTCTGCTCGAGGGTCAGGTAGCGACTCGGATCGGTATCCAGGGTCAGCACCCGGGTATCGAAGGTGCGCACGGTCTGGGTGATCGGCACCTTGACGTGCAGCCCGGGCTGGATGTCCTCCTCGATGATCTCGCCGAAGCGCAGCTTCACCGCACGCTCGGTCTCGTCCACCACGTAGAGGCTGTTGCTGGCCAGCCAGGCGATGGCGGCCAGGCCGCCCACGACGAGCAGGGATCGATTATTGATCATCATTAACGCCCCTCCCTGCGGATGCCGTTGCTGTTGCTGCTGTTACTGCTGCTGCTGTTGCTGCTCGACGACTGGCTGCCGAGGCGCTCGAGGACCCGGGGGTCCAGGCCGTCATCGCTGCCCTGGGCGCTGGCGCCGGAGCTGCCGGCGCCGGAGAGGCGCTCGAGGGGCAGCACCATCAGCGGGCTGTTCTCGGCCACGTCGACCATCACCTTCGCGGTCTCGCCGTACACCTCGGACATGGCGTCGAGGTAGAGACGCTCGCGCATGATGTCGGGGGCCTGGCGGTACTCGGTCAGGATGGCGTTGAAGCGGCTGGCCTGACCCTCTGCCTCGGCGACCACCGACTCGCGATAGCCCTGGCCCTGCTCGACCAGGCGCTGGGCCTGGCCCTGGGCCGCCGGGATCACGGCGTTGGCGTAGGCGAGTGCCTGGTTGATGGTGCGCTGACGATCCTCGCGGGCACGGATGACGTCGTCGAAGGCGTCCTGCACCGGATCGGGCGGCGCGGTGGACTCCACGTTGAGGGTCTGCAGCAGGATGCCGGTGCCGTAACTATCGAGATACGACTGCAGCCGGCTGTTCACGGAGCTGCCGAGGATCTCACGCCCGGAGGTCAGGATATCGATCATGTCGGTACCGCCGACCACGTGGCGCAGCGCGCTGTCCAGGGCGTTCTCGAGGCTGAGCTCGGGATTGCGCACGTTGAGCACGTAGGAACGGGGATCGGCGACCTGGTACTGGGCCGAGATCTCGACCGAGACGATGTTCTCGTCCTGGGTCAGCATCGACTGGGTCTGGGTCAGCGAGCGCACGCGGGTCACGTTGACCATGCGCACGTCGTCGATCAGCGGCGGGTTCCACTGCAGGCCCGGGGTGACCACTTCCTGGAACTTGCCGAAGCGCAGCACCACGCCGCGCTCGGACTGGTCGACCAGGTAGAAACCCGAGGCCGCCCAGATGGCCAGTGCCACCACGATCAGCAGGCCCGGCAGGGTGAAGGCGTTGCGCGGCTTGCCGCCGCCGCCCTTGCCCCCGGCCCCGCCGCGCTTGCCGCCGCGACCGCCCAGCATGTTGTTGAGCTTGTCCTGAAACTTCTTCAGGGCCTCGTCGAGGTCGGGCGGCCCCTGATTGCCGCCGCCCTTGCCGCCGCCGTTGCCACCACGACCACCACCGCTCCAGGGGTCGTGCTGGTTGCCACCACCAGGCTCATTCCAGGCCATTCGTCGTCTCCACTCTGCGTTGCGTCCCGTCGCCAAGACAGCCGGTGACGGGCGTCCGTTGCGATCCTTCGGGTGCCGCCCGGCCGTGCCCGGCGTCCCTGTTGTGATGTTGTGGTCGCGGCGAGGCGTCCTGCCCCGCTCGTCCTACGCCTCCCAGACCGGCTTCTCCTGCAGGGTCGCCGGCAGGTAGTCGTCGGCGCGCTCACCCAGGCGCGCCATCAGCTGCAGGAAGTCGCGCCGCGGCAGGCGCACCGTCAGCAGGCTGTGGCCCGCCTCGTCGAAGCGCTCCTCGCGCACCGCATTCAGCTCGTGCAGGCCGGCGCGCAGCTTGCCCTGCTCGGGGGCCAGGGCCAGCTCGAAGTCGATGATGTCGTCGGCCAGGCACTCGGAGAGCGCCTGCTCCAGCAGCGCGAGCCCCTTGCCCTCCTGGGCCGAGACCCAGACCACCTCGGGCCGGCCCTCGCCGTCGCGCTCGATGCGCGGGGCGCTGTCGAGCAGGTCGATCTTGTTCATCACCTTGAGCGTCGGCAGGTCGCGAGCCCCGATCTCCTCGAGCACCGCCTCGACCTGGGCGACGTTGAGCTCGCGGTCGGGGTCGGCGGCATCGATCACGTGGACCAGCAGGCTCGCCTCCGCGGCCTCCTGCAGGGTCGCACGGAAGGCCTCGACCAGCTTGTGGGGCAGGTGACGGATGAAGCCCACGGTGTCGGCGAGCACCACCGGACCGACGTCCTCGATCTCCACACGCCGAAGCGTCGGGTCGAGGGTAGCGAAGAGCTGGTCGGCCGCATAGACCTCGGCGGTGGTCAGGGCGTTGAAGAGCGTGGACTTGCCGGCGTTGGTGTAGCCGACCAGCGAGACGCTGGGGATCTCGGCCCGGGAGCGGGCCCGACGGTTCTGGCTGCGCTGGCTGCGCACCTTGTCGAGCCGCTTGTGGATCGCCTTGATGCGCGCCCGCAGCAGGCGGCGGTCGGTCTCGAGCTGGGTCTCGCCCGGCCCGCGCAGGCCGATGCCGCCCTTCTGGCGCTCCAGGTGGGTCCAGCCGCGCACCAGGCGCGTCGACATGTACTCGAGCTGGGCCAGCTCCACCTGCAGCTTGCCCTCGTGGGTCCGGGCACGCTGGGCGAAGATATCGAGGATCAGGCCGGTGCGATCGATCACCCGGCACTTGAGTTCGCGCTCGAGGTTACGCTCCTGGGAGGGGCTGAGCGCGTGGTTGAAGATCACCAGCTCGGCCTTGTGCACGGCCTTCGCCTCGCGCAGCTCCTCGAGCTTGCCCGAACCCAGGAAGGTGCGCGAGTCGGGGCGCTTGCGGCTGCCGGTCAGCAGCGTGGCCGGCTCGGCGCCGGCCGAGCGCACCAGCTCGAGAAACTCTCCCGCGTCCTCGCGCTCCTGCTCGTCCTGGAAGTCCACATGGACGAGGACCGCCGTCTCACCGGCGTCGGGGCGTTCAAAAAACAATCAGTACCTCACGCATCAGTGTCCGACGGTGCGCCGGCATCCGGGGCCGGCAGGCGCACGTTGCGCGACGGCACCACGGTGGAAATCGCATGCTTGTAGACCATCTGGCTGACCGTGTTGCGCAGCAGGATGACGAACTGATCGAAGGACTCGATCTGCCCCTGCAGCTTGATGCCGTTGACCAGGAAAATCGATACCGGAATGCGCTCCTTGCGCAGGATGTTCAGGTACGGGTCTTGAAGGGACTGCCCTTTGGACATGTTGCTCTCCCTGAAGTGTCTCTGGGGGTTGATGTTATGTCGGTCATGGTCGCTCCGGCCAGGGGCGACGCCGTATGCCCTGAGGGGCCTGTCTACCCGGCCACCGAGAGCGCCATCTTACGCTAAGTGCCGAATTCGCGCACCAGTTTCAGCACCTCGCCCAGCGGGTCGGGGCCCAGGCTGTCGACCCAGTGGAGCCCCGGCCAGCTGCGCATCCAGGTCAGCTGGCGCTTGGCCAGCTGACGCGTCGCGATGATGCCGAGCCGCTCGAGCTCGTCGCGGTCGATCTCGCCGTCGAGGTAGGACCACACCTGACGGTAGCCCACGCTCTTCATCGACGGCAGCGAGGGCGCGAGATCGCCCCGCCCCTTCAGCACGGCCACCTCGTCGATCAGCCCGGCGTCGAGCATGGCCCGGAAGCGCCGGGCGATGCGCTCGTGCAGCACGCCGCGATCGGCCGGCGCGAGGCCTATCGACAACGTGCGAAAGGGAAAGGTTTCCTGGCGCTGCTCATCCCACAATTCGCTGAGCGAGCGCCCCGCCAGGCGGTGCACCTCGAGCGCCCGGGTCAGGCGCTGGGGATCGTTGGGGTGGATGCGCGCCGCCGAAACCGGATCGACCCGGGCGAGCTCCTCGTGCAGGGAGGAAAGGCCCTGCTCGGCCACCTGGCGCTCGAGCTCGGCGCGCACCGCCGGGTCGGCGGCCGGCAGGTTGGCCACGCCCTCGAGCAGGCGCTTGAAGTACATCATGGTGCCGCCGACCAGCAGCGGCACCCGGCCGGCGGCGGTAATGGCGGCCATCTCGCGCAGCGCGTCCTCGCGAAAATCGGCCGCCGAGTATGGCTCGGCCGGGTCGCGCAGGTCGATCAGCCGGTGCGGCGCACGGGCCAGCTCCTCGAGTTCGGGCTTGGCGCTGCCGACGTCGAGGCCACGATAGACCATCGCCGAGTCGACGCTGATCAGCTCGCAGCCGAGCCGCTCGTGGAGCTCGATGGCGAGGTCGGTCTTGCCGGCGGCGGTGGGGCCCATCAGCAGGATGGCGGGGGGACGAGCGTCTGGCATGGAATTCTCAGGCATTCTCTTGAGGTGGTGTGGAGAAGCTTGCCTCGCGGCCGCCCCCTAAGGAGGCGCTGTAAACCCCTCCCTGGGCGCTACCGACGCCCTCCCTGGCGTAGGACCTCCTCTGGGGCCGGCCACCGGCGCTTCTCGACACGAGGGCGACCATGATACCTACTGCCCCCTCAAGAAGAGTCGGTCGAGTTCCTTCATGCTCATCTCGGTCCAGGTGGGGCGGCCGTGGTTGCACTGGCCGCTGCGCTCGGTGCGCTCCATGTCGCGCAGCAGGGCGTTCATCTCCTCGAGGCCGAGCTGGCGGTTGGCCCGCACGCTGCCGTGGCAGGCCATGGTCGCCAGCAGCTCGTTGATGCGCGCCTCGACCCGATCGGAGCGCCCGTAGCGCTCTAGGTCGGCGAGCATGTCGCGCACCAGCGGCTCCACGTCGGCGTCGGCCAGCAGCGCCGGCACCTGGCGCACCAGCAGGGTCTCGGGGCCGGCGGCGTCGAGCTCCACGCCGAGGCGCGAGAAGGCCTCCCGCTCGGCCTCGGCGGTGGCCACCTCGGCGGGAGTCGCGGCGAGCGACACCGGCACCAGCAGCGGCTGCGCCTGCAGGCCGGCCCCGTCGCCGGCCTCGCCGTGCACCTGCGCCTTCATGCGCTCGTAGACGATGCGCTCGTGGGCGGCGTGCATGTCCACCACCACCAGGCCCCGCTCGGTCTGGGAGAGGATGTAGACGCCGTGCAGCTGGGCCACGGCGTAGCCGAGCGGCGGCGCCCGGGTGGCGTCCTCCTCGGGCATCGCCGGGCGCGCCACGCCCTCCCCCCGGGCGGCGCGGCGCTCGTCGAGGGCCACCCCGGCGGCACGGCCGCCGGGGGCCGGCGCGGCGGGCTGCGGGGTCAACAGGGTCTCCTCGTGCTCGGGATGCAGCGCCCGGTAGCCCTCCATGAAGGCCCGCACCCGGTCGGGGGTCACGCCCTCGCGGCCGTCGCCGCGGCCATCGCCACTGCCGGCGCCGTGGCCGGGCAGCGCCATGGGCTGCTGCTGCCAGGCCGGCGCGGCCTCGCGCACGCCCCCGGCCGTCGCGGACTCGGCATCCTGCTCCGCCTGTTCGCCGTGCGCCTCGTCACGCTCGCCGGGGCGCGCCTCGGCCAGCGCCCGGTGCAGGCTCGAGAACAGGAAGTCGTGGACCATGCGCCCGTCGCGGAAGCGAACCTCGTGCTTGGTGGGATGGACGTTGACGTCCACCACCCGCGGGTCGACCTCCAGATAGAGCACGAACACGGGATGGCGGCCGTGGAAGAGCACGTCGCGGTAGGCCTGGCGGATGGCGTGGGCCACCAGGCGGTCGCGCACCACGCGGCCGTTGACGAAGAAGTACTGCTGGTCGGCCTGGGCCCGGGAGTGGGTGGGCAGGCCGACCCAGCCCCACAGCCGCAGGCCGCCGACCTCGAGGTCCAGGTGCAGGGCGTTCTCCAGGAAGCCCTTGCCGAGCAGGGCGCCGAGGCGCCGCTCCCGGGTGACCGGGTCGTCGCCCGGCGGCAGCTGGTGGAGCGTCTTCTGGTTGTGGCGCAGCACCCAGCCGATGTCGAAGCGCGACAGCGCCTGGCGCCGGAAGGCCTCCTCGACGTGGCCGAACTCGGTCTTCTCGGTGCGCAGGAACTTGCGCCGCGCCGGGGTGTTGAAGAACAGGTCGCGCACCGTCACCGAGGTGCCGCGGGGGTGCGGCGCCGGGGTGACGCGGGGCTCCATGCGGCGCCCCTCGGCGACCACGCGCCAGCCGCCGCGGGGGTCCTCGTTCACGTTGGAGGTGAGCTCCAGGCGCGAGACCGAGCTGATGGAGGCCAGCGCCTCGCCGCGAAAGCCAAGGCTCGCCACCCCCTCGAGCTCCTCGAGGGAGAGGATCTTGCTGGTGGCGTGGCGCGACAGCGCCAGCGGCAGATCCTCCTCGCCGATGCCGCTGCCGTCGTCGCGCACCCGGATCAGCCGGGCGCCGCCGCTCTCGAGCTCGACCTCGACGCGGGTGCTGCCGGCATCGATGGCGTTCTCGACCAGCTCCTTGACCACCGAGGCGGGACGCTCGACCACCTCGCCGGCGGCGATCTGGTTGGCCAGGCGGGGGTCGAGGATCTGGATGTGTCGTTGCTCAGGCATGTCGCTCCGGGGCTTGGTCAGGCGGGTCGGGATCAAGAACGGGGAATGCGCAGCACCTGCCCGACCCGGATCACGTCGCCGTTGAGTTCGTTGACCTGGCGGATCTGGGCCACCGGCACGCCGTGGCGGGCGGCGATCTCCGACAGGGTGTCGCCGGGCTGGATGCGGTACTCGTTGCTCGCGGTGCTGCGACCGTTGTCGCGCTGCCAGGCCAGCAGGCTGGCCGGCGGCGGGTTGCGCTGGAAGTGGTTGCGGATGCCGCCGAAGACGGCGTCCATCATCCTCTGCTGGTAGGCCCCGTCGCGCAGCCGGCGCTCCTCGTCCGGGTTGGAGATGAAGCCGGTCTCGACCAGCAGCGAGGGGATGTCCGGCGACTTGAGCACCACGAAGCCGGCCTGCTCCACCCGCGACTTGTGCAGCCGATTGACCCGGCCCATGCGATCCAGCACCTGGCCGCCGATGGTCAGGGAGTCGTTGAGGGTCGCGGTCATGGTCAGGTCGAGCAGCACGCCGCGCAGCACCTCGTCCTTGTCGTCCAGCGACAGGTTGCCGTCGACGCCGCCGATCAGGTCGGCCTCGTTCTCGCTGGCGGCCAGCCACTGGGCGGTCTCGGAGGTGGCGCCGCGCTGGGAGAGCGCGTAGACGGAGCTGCCGTTGGGCCGCGGGCTGTTGAAGGCGTCGGCGTGGATCGAGACGAAGAAGTCGGCCTTCTGCTCCCGGGCGATACGGGTGCGCTGGCGCAGCCCGACGTAGTAGTCGCCGTCGCGGATCATCACCGCGCGGAAGCCCTCGGTGGCGTTGACCAGGCGGGCGAGGCGCTTGGCCATCTCCAGCACGATGTCCTTCTCGCGGGTGCCCGAGGGGCCGATCGCCCCGGGGTCCTCGCCGCCGTGGCCGGCGTCCACGGCGATGATGATGTCGCGCCGGGGATGGGGCGCGGCGGGCTCCATCACGTCGGGCGCGGCGACCTCGGCCGGGTTCCTGCCCTCGACCACGGCCTCGCTGCGGGCGCGCTGGGCGGCGATCTCCTGCTCACGGATCATCGCCTCGATGGGGTCGATGGGATCCTCCACGGCGCTCTCGCCGGGGTACTCCAGGTCGACCACCAGGCGATGGCCGTACTGATCGTTGGGGGCCAGGGTGAAGTGGCGCGGCTCGATCTCCCTCTCGAGTTCGAGTACCACCCGCAGGCCGTTGCCGTCGCGAACGCCGGTGCGCACGGTACTGATGGCGCTGCCCTCTAGGTCCAGGGCGTCGACGCGGGCGTTGAGCCGGCTGTCGTCGAGGTCGATCACCAGGCGGCGCGGGTTGTCGAGGCTGAAGACGTTGGCCTCGGCCGGCGAGGAGAGGTCGAAGACCAGGCGCGCATGGTCGGGGGCCGCCCAGAGGCGCAGGTTATCGACGCTGGCGGCCTGGGCCAGGCTGGCGGCCAGGCCAGCGGAGAGGCCGAGCCCCAGCAGGCCGAGGCCGGTCAGCAGCCGCCTTGCGGGTATCCTGGGCCTCATGACGCCGCGCTGCCTTCCCTGTCGATGAGCTCGCGCGACAGCTCGGACATGCCCGCCAGCCGCTCAAGCACCGCGCGGCCGTGGGCGCTGCGCGCCGCGAGGAGAGCCTCGCGGCCCGTGTCGGCCAGGCGCAGGCGAACCTCCAGGTCCGGCGCGGGCAGCCAGCCCTCGCCGCGCTCCGGCCACTCGATCACGCAGAGCGCGTCCTCGGCGAGCAGGTCGCGACCGCCGATGAACTCGAGCTCCTCGGGGTCGCCCAGGCGATAGAGGTCGAAGTGGTGCACCAGCACGCCGTCGAGGGCGTAGGGCTCCACCAGGGTGTAGGTCGGGCTCTTGACCGCGCCGGCGTGGCCATAGGCGCGCAGGATGCCGCGGGTCAGGGTCGTCTTGCCGGCGCCCAGCTCGCCGGTCAGGTGCACGCGACCATGGCCCTCGAGGGCCCGCCCCAGGCAGGCGCCGAAGGCGACCTGGCGGTCTTCGTCATCGAGTCGCAGCAGCATCGTTCTCGCCCATCGTCGGGTTGACCAGAATTCGCGCACAGGATGCCAGATCGCCGGCCAGCAGGCCACGCTCGCCGCCCTCGCGGGCCGCCCGGTCGGCGGCCAGGGCATGCACCAGCACGCCCACCCGGGCCGCCGCCTCGAGGTCGAGCCCCTGGGCCAGCAGCGCGCCGAGGATGCCGGAGAGCGCATCGCCCATGCCGCCGCTGGCCATGCCCGGGTTGCCGTGGGGGCAGACGGCGAGCCTCTCGGGCCCGGCCACCAGGGTGCCGGCGCCCTTGAGCACCACCACCCCGCCGTAGCGGCGCTGCAGCGCCCGAGCCGCGGCGGGCCGGTCGGCCTCCACCTCGCCGGCGGCGCAGCCGAGCAGGCGCGCCGCCTCGCCGGGGTGCGGGGTGAGAATCCAGTCGTCGCGCCGCTGCCCCGCGAACCGCGTGGCCAGCAGGTTGAGGCCGTCGGCATCCACCACCAGCGGCCGCGACGCCGCGAGGGCCGCCTGCAGCATGCCCTGCCCCCAGCTGCCCTGCCCAAGGCCCGGCCCGACCACCAGCACGTCGGCGCCCGCCGGCAGCACGCCGAGATCGCCGGCGCCACGCACGCCGTGAACCATCACCTCGGGGCGGCGCACCAGACTCGCGGTGACGTGCTCGGGCGCGGTGGCGAGGCTCACCTTGCCGGCGCCCAGCCGCGCGCAGGCCTCGGCGGCGAGCAGCGCCGCCCCGCCGAAGCCCGGGGCCCCGCCGAGCACCAGGGCGTGGCCGCAGTCGCCCTTGTGGGCATCGCGCGCCCGGGGCGGCAGTCGGGCCGCGATCAGCCCGGCCTCCAGGCGGCGGGCGGCGGGAGCGAGATCGCCCTCGGCCTCCGCGTCCACGCCGAGCGCGCAGAGCACCGCCTCGCCGACATGCGCCGGGGCCGCTCCGGTGTAGAGCCCGAGCTTGTCGGCGATGAAGGTCACGGTACGCGTCGCCCGCACCGCGGCGCCGAGCACCGCCCCGGTGTCGGCATGAAGCCCCGAGGGGATGTCGATGGCCAGCACCGGTCGGCCGCTTTGGTTGACCGCCTCGATCGCCTCGCGGGCCGCCCCGCGCACCTCGCCGCCGAGCCCCGTGCCGAGCAGGGCGTCGACCACGACGTCCCCCTCGAGGGGCAGCCCCGCCTGCCAGGCCTCGGCGGCCACCCCGGCCGCCGCGGCCATGTCAGCGGCACGCCGGGCGTCGCCGGTCAGCGCATCGACCGGCTTGAGCAGCAGGCGCTGCACGGCGAGCCCCTCGGCGGCGGCCAGCGCCGCCAGCACGTGGCCGTCGCCGCCGTTGTTGCCGCCGCCGCACAGCACGGTGAGCGAGCGTGCCTCGGGCCAGCGCGCCCGCAGCGCCTGCCAGGCGGCCGCCGCCGCGCGCTGCATCAGGGCGAAGCCCGCGATGCCCCCCTCGATGGTGCGCCGGTCGAGCTCGCGCACCTGCTCGGCGCGATAGAGGGGACGCAGCAACGGGGGATGGGGTTCGTCTGCCCGGGTCATGCGGTGCCTCCTGGGTCGGGATGCTTTACCATACCGAGTGTAAATTCTCTGCGCCCCACGCCAAGCCGCGGGGCCGTTCTGCATGGTGTTTTCTCGATCATGAGCCCAGTGTCCCCCGCCGGTGACGCCCCCGACATGGCCGCCCTCGCCGAGAGGATCAAGACCTGGGGCCGCGAGCTCGGCTTCCAGCAGCTGGGCATCACCGACGTCGACCTGGCCGAGGACGAGGCCCACCTCGAGGCCTGGCTGGCCGCCGGCCACCACGGCGAGATGGGCTTCATGGCCAAGCACGGCACCAAGCGCACTCGCCCGGCGGAGTTGGTGCCCGGCACCCGGCGGGTGATCAGCGTGCGCCTGGACTACCTGCCCGCCGAGGTGGAGACCACCAAGGTGCTGGGGCGTCCATCGCTGGCCTACGTCTCCCGCTACGCCACCGGGCGCGACTACCACAAGCTGATGCGCAAGCGGCTGGCGACGCTGGCCAAGTGGATCGAGGGCGAGGTCGGCGCCTTCGGCTATCGCGCCTTCGTCGACTCCGCCCCGGTGATGGAGCGCGCCCTGGCGCGCAAGGCAGGCCTCGGCTGGTTCGGCAAGAACGCCATGCTGCTCAACCCGAAGGCCGGCTCGCTGTTCTTCCTCGGCGAGCTCTATACCGACCTGCCGCTGCCGGTGGACGCGCCCTTCGAGACCGACCACTGCGGCAGCTGCAGCGCCTGTCGCACCGCCTGCCCCACCGGCGCGATCGTCGAGGACAGGGTGGTCGACGCCCGGGCCTGCATCTCCTACCTCACCATCGAGCTCTTCGGCGCCATCCCGGAGCGCTACCGCGAGGCCATGGGCAACCGGGTGTTCGGCTGCGACGACTGTCAGCTGGTCTGCCCCTTCACCCGCTTCGCCAGGGTCAGCCGGGAGCCCGACTTCGCCCCCCGCCACGACCTGGACCGGGCGAGCCTGGTCTCGCTGTTCGCCTGGAGCGAGGAGGAGTTCCTGGAGAAGACCGCCGGCAACCCGATCCGGCGCATCGGCTACGAGCGCTGGCTGCGCAACCTTGCCGTGGGGCTCGGCAACGCGCCCTGTAGCGAGGCCGTGGAGGCAGCGCTGATGGCGCGGCTGGCCTATCCCTCCGATTTGGTCCGCGAACACGTGCGCTGGGCACTGGCGCGCCAGCGCGCGAAGCGCGAGGCGCGCATCGTCAGCGCCGGCTAACTCGCCTCCCCGCCGGCCTCCGTGCCTCGCCGCAGCCGCTTGGTCCAGCGCTGGCGCGCGTACTTGCGCAGGTTGGCCACGTTGTCGGTCTCGTCGACGATGTCCTGGCCGAGGATCGCCTCGAGCACGTCCTCCAGGGTGACCAGCCCGACCCAGGTCCCGAGCTCGTCGTAGACCACGCAGAGGTGCTGCCGGTCGCGCAGCATGACCGCGAAGAGGTGCTCGACGTTGTCGTCCACCTGGACGCTGCGCACCGGGTGCATCAGCGACTTGAGGGTCGTCTCCGGCGCGGCGTGGTAGGTATCGGCCTTGTGCACGTAGCCCAGCGCCTGCTCGCCGCCGTCCATCACCGGAAAGCGGGTGAAGGCCGAGCGCCCGAGCTGCTCGTCGAACTCCGCCACGCTCATCTGCGGCTTGACGGTCACCGAGACCGTACGCGGGGTCATCACCTCCTTCACCCCGATCTCGTGCAGGTTGATGATGTTGGTGATGACCCGCACCTCGTCGGCGTCCAGGGCGCGCTCCTCCAGGCCGATCTGCGCCAGCGCCTTGATCTCGCCGCGCATGTCGGTGTCGTGCTCATGGCGGCCGATGCGCCGGGTGATCACCTCGGAGAGCCAGATGAACGGCTTCATCGCCCACACCATCGCCCCCAGCACCTTGACCAGGCTTCCCGCCAGCTGGCGCCAGTAGGTGGCGCCGATGGTCTTGGGGATGATCTCGGAGACGAACAGGATCAGCAGCGTCATCACCGCCGAGGCGATGCCGAGCCAGGCCTCGCCGAACACCACCGTGACCTGGGCCCCCACGCCGGTGGCCCCCACGGTGTGGGCGATGGTGTTGAGGGTCAGGATGGCGGCCAGCGGCTGGTCGATGTTCTGCTTGAGGTGGGCCAGGCGGCGGTGCAGCTCGGGCCGGGTCTCGCGCAGCCCGGCCACGTAGCTCGGCGTCATGGAGAGCAGCGCCGCCTCGAGCAGCGAGCAGACGAAGGAGACGCCGATGGAGAGGATCGCGAACGCGGCTAGCAGGAACATGGGGCCTCGCTTCGGGGGTCAGGGACGCCGCCGGGCGGCGTCCGGGGGAGTCGGCAGGGCGTGTTCACCGCCGTCGGCGGCGTCACTCCTCCTCGTCGTCGCGCTCGTCGGCCGTCTTGAGGAAGGTGGTGCGATAGTGGGCGAGCTCGGCGATGGACTCGCGGATATCGTCCATGGCGAGATGCACGTTGCGCTTCTGAAAGCCCGCCAGGGCGCCCGGGTTCCAGCGCTTGGCGAGCTCCTTGAGGGTGGAGACGTCGAGGTTGCGGTAGTGGAAGAAGGCCAGCAGTTCGGGCATCTCGCGCTCCAGGAAGCGGCGATCCTGGTGGATGCTGTTGCCGCACATCGGCGAGGCGCCGGCCTCGACGTGGGCGGCGAGGAACTCGAGGGTGCGCCGCTCGGCCTCGGCGGTGTCGATCCGGCTCTCCTTGACCCGCTGCACCAGTCCCGAGGCGCCGTGGGTCCGGGTGTTCCACTCGTCCATGGCGTCCAGCAGCGCGTCGGGCTGGTGCACCGCGATCACCGGGCCCTCGGCGACCGTGTTGAGGTCGGCGTCGGTGACCAGGGTGGCGATCTCGATGATGCGCTCGCGGTTCGGGTCGAGTCCGGTCATCTCCAGGTCGATCCAGATCAGGCGCTGGCGGCGCGCATCGGCGTTGGCGGGCGTGGCGTGCTCGGTCATGGGGCATCCTTGGGGGCGCCGGCTGACGACAGCGGGCGCCTTGGGTGAGTACAATGCGCCCTATTGTAGCGAGCTTCGGGCCCCCATGAGCAAACGCAAGTTGAGCCGCCAGCAGCGCTGGCGCATCGAGAAGGTCCAGGCCGAGCGCGCCCGCCGCGCCGATCGGCGCGACGCCAAGGACAGCGACAAGCTGGCCGCCGGCGAGTACGGGCCGGAGCAGAACGGCCGCGTGATCGCCCACTTCGGCCGCACCCTGGACGTACGCCCCGACGCGGGCGGCGAGGCCGTGCGCTGCCACCTGCGCGCCAACCTCGAGGGTCTGGTCACCGGCGATCGGGTGATCTGGCGCGCCGCTCACGACGCCCGCGACGGCGTGGTGGTGGCCCGGGGCGAGCGCGAAAACGTGCTGGAGCGCCCCGACCCCCGCGGCCAGCTGAAGCCGGTGGCCGCCAACATCGACCAGATCCTGATCGTCTTCGCGGTGGAGCCCGCGCCCCACGCCAACCTGATCGACCGCTACCTGGTGGCCGCCGAGGCCACCGGCATCGCCCCGGTACTGGTGCTCAACAAGATCGACCTGCTGCCGGAGCACGGCGGCGAGCTGCGCGGGCTGCTGGCCCGCTACGAGGCGCTGGGCTACCCGGTGGTCACCACCACCACCGAGCGCGAGGGCGGGCTCTCGGCGCTCTTCGCGCGGCTGGCGGGGCGCACCTCGGTATTCGTCGGCCAGAGCGGCGTGGGCAAGTCGTCGCTCATCGACCGTCTGCTCCCGGATGAGGAACTGCGCATCGGCGCGCTCTCCGAGGACTCCCGAAAGGGCCGCCACACCACCACCACCGCGCGGCTCTACGCCCTGCCCGCCCCGGATGACGGGGCATTGCCAGAGGACGGGCGCGGCGAGCTGATCGACTCCCCCGGGATCCGCGAGTTCGGCCTGACCCACCTGGACGAGCAGCAGGTCACCGAGGGCTTCATCGAGTTTCGCGAGGTGCTGGGGCGCTGTCGCTTTCGCGACTGCCGCCACCGCCAGGAGCCGGGCTGCGCCCTGCTCGCCGCCGTGGAGCGGGGCGAGATCCACCCCGAGCGTTTCGCCAGCTACCGCCGTATCGTCGAGAGCCTCGAGACGAACTGACAGGAGCGAGCGCCGGGCGACTATTCTGAGGCGCGGGTGCCCGCATCGCGGAGCCTACCTCAAGGAGCCGAATTTAAGGAGAGTGTGCCATGAGTTCCGAAGACAACCTGCTCCCGCTGATCATCGAGCCCGACCAGCTGGCCGCCCGGCTCGACGAGCCGTCGCTGTTGATCATCGACGTCCCCGCCCGGGCCGAGAGCCATGATGCAGGCCACGTGCCCGGCGCCCTCTTCCTCGATCATCGGCGGCTGCTGGCCGGCGAGGGCGAGGTGCCCAACGAGGTGCCCTCGCCCGAGGCGCTGTCGCGGCTCTTCTCGTCCCTCGGCCTGACCCGCGACACCCACGTGGTGGCCTACGACGACGAGGGCGGCGGCTGGGCCGGTCGCCTGCTGTGGACCCTGGAGCTGATCGGCCACACCCGCTACTCCTACCTCAACGGCGGCCTCCACGCCTGGCGCGAGGCCGGTCTCCCCCTCTCCACCGAGACCCGCACGCCCGCGCCCAGCGACTACCAGGCCGAGCTCCTCCATCCCGAGGTCGCCATCGATCGCCTCGAGCTCGAGGAGCGCCTGGGCGACAAGGGCTTCGCCATCTGGGACGCCCGCTCGCGAGCCGAGTACGACGGCGAGAAGGGCAACAACCGTCGCCTGGGCCACATGCCCGGGGCGGTCAACATGGAATGGACCCAGGCCATGGACGCCGAGCACGGGCTGCGCCTGCGCGACTACGCCGAGCTCATCACCGAGCTCGAGGCCATCGGCATCACGCCGGACATGGAGGTGGTCACCCACTGCCAGAGCCACCACCGCAGCGGCTTCACCTGGCTCGTGGGCCGCGCGCTGGGCTTCGAGAAGATCCGCGCCTACGCCGGCTCCTGGCAGGAGTGGGGCAACCGCGACGACACCCCCATCGAGACCTGAACGCCCGCTTCGACGGCCACGCCCGGGCGTGGCCGCCTCTTCCCACCCTCCTGATGGACGACCGCCCTTGTCTCTCGCCCGACTCTTCGCCCTGATCCAGTATCCCCTGCCCCACCACCTGCTCTCGCGGCTGGTGGGCCGGCTCGCCGACTGCCGCGTGCCCTGGCTGAAGAACGCCCTCATCCGGGCCTTCATCCGCCAGTTCGAGGTCGACATGGACGAGGCCGCCGAGTCCGACCCGACGGCCTACGCAACCTTCAATGACTTCTTCACCCGCGCCCTGGAGGAGGACGCCCGCCCGCTCGGCGAGGGCGTGGTCTCCCCGGCCGACGGCACCCTCTCCCAGTTCGGGCCCATCGAGGCCGGCCAGCTGATGCAGGCCAAGGGCCACCGCTTCTCGGCCATGGAGCTGCTTGGCGGCGACGGCGAGGCGGCCCGGCGCTACCTGGGCGGCAGCTTCGCCACCGTCTACCTCTCGCCGAGCGACTACCACCGGGTGCACATGCCCATCGGCGGCACCCTGACCTCGATGGTCTACGTGCCGGGGCGCCTCTTCTCGGTGAACGCCGCCACCACCCACCACGTGCCCAACCTCTTCGCCCGCAACGAGCGGCTGGTGTGCCACTTCGACACCGAGCACGGCCCCATGGTGATGGTGCTGGTGGGCGCGATGATCGTCGCCGCCATCGAGACGGTGTGGGCGGGACAGGTCACGCCGCTCTCCGGCGAGGTGCAGCGCATCCGCTTCGACACCCCGGTGCGCCTGGAGAAGGGCGAGGAGATGGGCCGCTTCAAGCTCGGCTCCACCGTGGTGATGGCTTTCGCCGAGCCGGTGGACTTCGACGGCCTGGCGCCCGAGCAGAAGGTGCGCATGGGGCAGTCGCTGGGAGCGCTTAAATACTCATAGCGAGGGAGCGCCGGGGACAGGCCGAAGAGGAGGTCCTATGCCAGGGGTGAGGAGCACTGCTCCGAACGGGCTGGCCATGGATGGCCAGCACCGGCCCTGCAAGCGGAGCAGGATGCGAGAGCGCAGCAGGGCATCGGTAGCGCCCAGGGAAGGGTTCACAGCACCTCCTCACCAGCCTGTCGACGGATCAGCCCTACACGGTGAGGGCCTCACGAGCGCCTGAAAGAATGACTAGCAGCGCGGCGTGGCGAAGGCCATCACCTCGGCGACGCTCGCCTTGCCCAGCGCCAGCTGGATCAGCCGGTCGAGCCCCAGCGCCACGCCGCTGCCGGCGGGCAGCCCGCTCTCCAGGGCCGCCAGCAGGCGCTCGTCCACCGCCACCTCGGCGAGCCCGAGGGCGCGCCGGGCGGCGTTGTCCTCGGTGAAGCGCGCGCGCTGCTCCGCGGCGTCGGTGAGCTCGTCGTAGCCGTTGGCGAGCTCGAGCCCGTCGAGGTAGAGCTCGAAGCGCGAGGCGACCGACGCGCCGTCCTCGGGGTCGCGATGGTGACGTGCCAGGGCGGCCTGGCTGGCGGGGTAGTCGACCACGGCATCGAGCCCATCGCGCCCGAGTTCCGGCTCGATGACGAAGCTCATCAGCAGGTCCAGACAGCCGTCGCGATCGCTGTCATCCATCGAGAGCCCTCCCCGCTCGCCGGCCAGCCGGCGCAGCGTCGCCAGGGACGCCGTGAAGGGATCGATGCCCAGCGCCTCGCGGAAGAGCTCGCGGTAGCGGCGCCGGCGCAGCGGCCCCGGCTTATCCCCCGCCCCTCGCCCGAGTACCCGCGTCACCAGCGCGGCGGTCTCCTCGATCAGCGCCTCGAGGCCGAGGCCCGGGCGGTACCACTCCAGCATGGTGAACTCGAGATTGTGGCGCCGCCCCACCTCACCATCGCGAAAGCTGCGCGCCAGCTGGAAGATCGGCCCTGAGCCTGCGGCCAGCAGGCGCTTCATGGCGAACTCCGGGGAGGTCTGCAGCCACAGCCGTTCGCGGCCGGCCGGGGTGGTCGCCTCCGCCGAGAGGGAGGCCAGGTGGACCTCGGTGCTGCCGCCGTGGCCGAGCACCGGGGTCTCCACCTCAAGCACATCGCGCTCGGCGAAGAAGGCCCGCACCTCGGCGATCAGCCTTGCGCGCTCGCGCAGCGTCGCGATCTCGGCGCTGGGGCGCCAGTCGATGGACATGAAAGACTCCTCCAGAAACGACGAAGGCCACGCCAGAAACCAGCGTGGCCTTGTAGGGCAGGTCGCCCAAGTTATGCCCTCTCCGAGCGATGCTCAGACCAGGCGAATCCCGAGTAAGGCGGCGGAGTTTAGCAGCGCTAAATGAGCAAGCCGTCTCGGGATTCAACGCCGTATGAGCGAGCGCAGGAAGGGCCTCGCCTCACGCGCGGGAGACGTACTCACCGCTGCGCGTATCGACCTTCAGCACCTCGCCCTCGTTGATGAACAGCGGCACGCGGACCACGGCGCCGGAGGAGAGGGTCGCGGGCTTGGAGCCGCCCTGGGCAGTGTCGCCCTTGAGGCCCGGGTCGGTCTCGGTGACCTCGAGCTCGATGAAGTTCGGCGGGGTGACGCTGATGGCGTTGTCGTTCCACAGGGTCACGGTGTAGGGCACCTGCTCCTTGAGCCACTTCTCGGTGTCGCCCAGGGCGCGCTTCTCGACCGCGTACTGCTCGAAGGAGCCGTCGGTCTTCATGAAGTACCACATGTCACCGTCGGTGTAGAGGTACTCCATCTCCAGTTCCATGACGTCGGCGGACTCCAGGGAGTCGCCGGACTTGAAGGTGTGCTCGAGGACGCGACCGGTCATCAGGTTGCGCAGCTTGACGCGGTTGAAGGCCTGACCCTTGCCCGGCTTGACGAGCTCGTTCTCGACGATGCTGCAGGGATCGCCGTCGAGCATCACCTTCAGACCGCCCTTGAATTCGTTGGTAGAATAGTTCGCCATGATCGCTTATCCATATTCGAGCGTGCCACCGGCTGAGGCCGGCGACTCGCGCAAGCAGATGAAGTGTCACGGGGGCCCGGCCCCCGTACGCATTGACTGGTGTGCCGCATGATAACCCGAAGCAGCGCCCTTTTGCAGCGCCCCACCCCGGCGACGCAGCCCCTGCCCGTGCAGGCGCGCTGGCAGACCCAGCTGGCAAGGGCGATCCGCGATCCCCGCGAGCTCTGCCGCCGACTGGGCCTCGACGAGGCCTGGCACGGCGGCGCCGAACGCGGCCATGCGCTCTTCGAGGTGCGGGTGCCCGAGGCCTACCTCGCCCGCATCCGCCCCCATGATCCGGCCGACCCCCTGCTGCGCCAGGTGCTGCCGCTCGGCGAGGAGACCGAGGTCACGCCCGGCTACGTGGCCGACCCCCTCGCCGAAGCCGAGCACACCCCGGCCAAGGGGCTGATCCACAAGTACGCCGGCCGCGTACTGCTGATCGCGAGCCCCGCCTGCGCGGTGAACTGCCGCTACTGCTTTCGCCGCCACTTCCCCTACGAGGAGAACGCCCCCTCCCGGGCGCAGTGGGAGGCGAGCCTCGACTACCTTCGCGAAGACGCGACGATCCGCGAGGCGATCCTCTCCGGCGGCGACCCCCTGGCGGCCAACGACCGTCGGCTCGCCTGGCTGGTGGAGCGCCTGGGGGCCATCCCCCACCTCAAGCGGCTGCGCATCCACACGCGCCTGCCGGTGGTGATTCCCGATCGCATCGACGACGCCCTGCTCGACTGGCTGGGCGGCACGCGGCTGCAGACGGTGATGGTGCTGCACATCAACCACGCCCAGGAGATCGACGAGGCGGTGGTGGCGGCCTGCCGGCGACTGCGCGAGGCCGGCGTGACCCTGCTCAACCAGAGCGTGCTGCTGCGCGGCATCAACGACGACGTCGACGCCCTGGCCGCGCTCTCCGAGCGGCTCTTCGAGGCGGGCATCCTGCCCTACTACCTGCACGTGCTCGACCCGGTGGCCGGCGCCGCCCACTTCGATGTCAACGACGACGACGCCCGGACGCTGGTCGCGGCGCTGCGCGAGGTGCTGCCGGGCTTTCTGATGCCGCGGCTGGTCCGGGAGATTCCCGGCGAGGCCAGCAAGACCCCGCTGTAGCCCAGGACCCCGCCAGGCACCCCGCCCCGAGCTGGCCACCTACAGAAGCGCGGCCCCGCCAGAGACTGGCGGGGCCGCGCGTTGACGGGAGTGGCTCAGCCGCTGCGGATCAGGCCAGCGTCTCGGCGGTGACGTTGGCCGCCGGCGCCTCGGTGGAGAGCTTGCGGTTGATCGCGCTCATCACGCCCTTGATGGAAGCGCTGGTGATGCTCTCGTCGGTGCCCACGCCGAACACCGCCTCGCCGCCGACGCGCACCTCCACGTAGGCGATCGCCTCGGCGTCGGCGCCCTGGCCGCGGGAGTGCTCATGGTAGTCGATGATCTCGACGTCATGGCCCTCGGCGGCCAGCGCCTTGACGAAGGCGGCCAGCGGTCCATTGCCCTGTCCCTGGATGGTGCGGCGCTCGCCGTGCTCCTCGATGGTCGCCTCGAGGCTCACGGTGGGGCTGTCCGGCTCCGAGGACATGCGGTGGCTGATCAGGGCGAAGGGCTCGTGCTGCTCCAGGTACTCGTCGACGAAGGCCTGGTAGATCATCTGCGAGGTGATCTCCTTGCCCAGACGGTCGGCGACCTCCTGGACCACCTGGCTGAACTCGATGGAGAGCCGGCGCGGCAGCTCGATGCCGTGCTCCTGCTCGAGCAGGTAGGAGATGCCGCCCTTGCCGGACTGGCTGTTGACGCGGATCACCGCCTCGTAGCTGCGGCCGACGTCCAGCGGATCGATGGGCAGGTAGGGCACCTCCCAGAGGTCGTTCGGAGCCTCGCGACGCGCGGCCATGCCCTTCTTGATGGCGTCCTGGTGGGAGCCGGAGAAGGCGGTGAACACCAGGTCGCCCACGTAGGGGTGGCGCGGGTGCACCGGCAGCTGGTTGCAGTACTCCACCTCGCGCATGATCGGCGTGATGTTGGAGAAGTCGAGCCGCGGGTGCACGCCCTGGGTGTAGAGGTTCATCGCCAGGGTGACGAGGTCGACGTTGCCGGTGCGCTCGCCGTTGCCGAACAGGCAGCCCTCGACCCGGTCGGCGCCGGCCATCACCGCGAGCTCGGCGGCGGCCACGCCTGTGCCGCGGTCGTTGTGCGGGTGCACGCTGACGATCAGGTGGTCGCGCTTGGCGACGTGGCGGCAGAACCACTCCACCTGGTCGGCGTAGTTGTTGGGCGTCGCGCACTCCACGGTGGCCGGCAGGTTGACGATCATCGGCGCCTCGACGCTGGCGCCGAAGGCCGCCTCCACGGCGTCGACGATCTCCACGGCGAAGTCCATCTCGGTGGTGGAGAAGAGCTCCGGGGAGTACTGGAAGGTCCAGTGGGTCTCCGGTGCCGCCGCCATGTGCTCGCGGATCCGGGTGGTGGCGTCCACGGCGATCTGGATGCACTCGGGCTTGTCGACGTTGAACACCACGCGGCGGAACACCGGGTCGGTGGCGTTGTAGACGTGGACGATGGCGTTCTTCGCGCCCTTCAGCGACTCGAAGGTGCGATCGATGAGGTGCGGCCGCGCCTGGGTGAGCACCTGGATCTGCACGTCGTCCGGGACCTTGTCCTCCTCGATCAGGGCGCGCACGAAGTCGAAGTCGGTCTGGGAGGCCGAGGGGAAGCCCACCTCGATCTGCTTGAAGCCGATCTTCACCAGCAGGTCGAAGAGACGCTGCTTGCGCTCCTGGTCCATGGGGTCGATCAGCGCCTGGTTGCCGTCGCGCAGGTCGACGGCGCACCACTGGGGCGGCGTCTCGATGCGCCGGCTGGGCCACTGGCGGTCGGGCAGGTCGACGGCCACGAAGGGGCGGTACTTGGTAGCGGGGTTATCGAGCATCATGGTGGCGTTCTCCCAGGTGAGCGGCGGTGTTCGGTAACGAGTCGTCAAAAACGATCGGGCGGAAACAGCGACGCCCCGTCGGCCAGGGGCGGACGGGGCGTCGTGAAGGCAGACATTGTCGCGCACGGACGAGATGCCTGGCGGCACCCGTGGGCGATGGCAACAACGGCAATGTTCATGGTGCGGGTACTGCGGATGGTGGACATGCTGCAACCTCGTTTCGACCGGGACGTGCTCGCTAGCGGCGGGCGAGGCGACGGCGATGCGGACTGCACCGCCCGTCGCGCTCAGCGGCGGGCTAGGGGTAGTCGTAGGTCGAGAACGAGGTGGCGCGATGTCATGTTCATGACCCCTAGAAGATCAGTCTTCGCCGTGCCTGTCAACTCCGCGCCGCTCTCCCCGCGCCCCCAAGGCCGCCTCCATGCGATCGAGCTGGTCGCGCAGCGCGCGCACGTCGTGGCGCAGGCCGTGCAGCTCCGCGGCCTCGCCCTTCCCGCTCTCGATCTCCATCTGCACGCTCTCCTTCTGCATCACGTCGAGCACGATGCCGATCATCATGTTGAGGAAGATGAAGGCGGTCAGGAAGATGAAGGTCAGGTAGTAGATCCAGCTCCAGGCATGCAGCTCCTGGGTGGCATACATCACGTCCGTCCAGTCCTCGAAGGTGGCGATCCGGAACAGCGTCAGCATGGAGATCGAGATGTTGCCCCACAGGACTTCGTCGACCTCGGCGAACAGGAAGCTGCCGAGCGCCGCGTAGATGTAGAAGATGATGAACATCAGCAGCGCCACGTAGCCCATCCGCGGGATCGACTTGACCAGCGCCGCCATCAGCAAGCGCAGCTCGGGGATCATCGACACCAGACGCAGCACCCGGAAGATGCGCAGCAGCCGTGCCAGCAGCACCATCTCCGAGTCGTCCAGGGGGATCAGGCTGGCGGTCACGATCAGGAAGTCGAAGACGTTCCAGCCCTGGCGAAAGAAGTCGCGCAGGCGCTTCTCCGCGCCCATGCGGATCAGGATCTCCACCAGGAAGAACACCGTCACCGCCACGTCCATCGCCAGCAGCCACTGCTGGAAACGCCCGGTCTCCTCGTAGGTCTTGGCCCCGATCAACAGCGCCGAGAGGATGATGATGGTGATGACCGTCAGCTCGAAGGCCTTGTGGGCGCGCAGCCGCTCGAAGTGGCCCCGCCAGGTCTCGAAGGTGGTGCTCACCGCGACGGCTCCTCCAGGTCGCCCTGGCGATAGCCGATCAGGTAGAGCACCGCATCGAGCCCCAGGGTAGAGATCGAGTGGCTGGCCTGCTGGCGCACCAGCGGTTTGGCGCGGAAGGCGATGCCGAGCCCGGCGGCGGCGAGCATCTTCAGGTCGTTGGCGCCGTCGCCCACGGCGATGGTCTGCTCCATGGAAAGCCCCTCGCGCTCGGCGATCTGGCGCAGCAGCTCGGCCTTGCGGTCGGCGTCGAGGATCGGCTCGCGCACCTCGCCGGTGACCTTGCCATTCTCGATCAACAGCTCATTGGCGTGCACCTCGTCGAAGCCGAGGGTCTCCTGCAGGTGGCGGGCGAAGTAGGTGAAGCCGCCGGAGAGGATTGCCGTGCGATAGCCCAGGCGCTTGAGCTGGCGCATCAGCCGCTCGACGCCGTCCATCAGCGGCAGTTCCCGGGCGATCTCGGCGAGCACCGCCTCGTCGAGGCCCTTGAGCTTCGCCATGCGCTCGCGGAAGCTCTGCTGGAAGTCCAGCTCGCCGCGCATCGCCCGCTCGGTGACCGCCGCCACCTCGTCGCCCACGCCGTGGCGCCGCGCCAGCTCGTCGATCACCTCGGTCTGGATCAGGGTCGAGTCCATGTCGAAGCAGACCAGCCGGCGATGGCGACGCCAGATCGAGTCCTCCTGCAGGGCGATGTCCACCCCGTGCATGGCGCCCAGCGCCAGGGCCTTCTCGCGCAGGGCGTCGAGGTCGACCTCCTCGCCGCGCAGCCAGCACTCCACGCAGGCGCCCTGGATGGCGTCGTGATCGCCCGGCACGCCGCCGTCCAGCGGCTCGCGCCCAGAGAGGCGGTGGATCAGCTCCACGGTCAGGCCATGCTCGGCGGTCAGCGCGCCGACCTCGGCGAGGATCCCGGCGGGCAGGTGCGGCGCCAGCAGGGTCAGGATCAGCCGTGGCTGGCTGGCCTGACAGCTCCAGCGCTGGTACTCCTCGGCGCTGACCTGGAACGCCTGGACCTCGAGGCCCAGGGCATCGCCCGCCGCGGCGAGCGCCGCCTCCAGGTCACTCTCGTGGGCGAGGCCCACCAGGGCCTCCAGGGAGAGCATGCCGAAGGTCACGCTCTGGTTGATATCCAGCAGGCGCGCGCCGCTGGTCGCCAGCGCCTTGCCCAGACCGGCCAGCTGGCCGGGGCGTGCCGGGCCGGTGGCACGGATCAGCAGTCGTCTCGTCATGTCACTCTTCCACGTAGAGGCGGTCGACCTTCTGCAGGCCACGCGGCAGCTTGCTGCCCCGCCGGCCGCGTTCACCGCGATAATAGTCCAGGTCGGCCGCCTTGAGGGTCAGCTTGCGCTTGCCGGCGTGCACCACCAGGGCGGCGCCGGCCGGCAGCACCACCAGGTCGCGCAGGAACTCCTCGCGACGGGCGGCCCGGGCGCCGGGGATGTCGATCATCTTGTTGCCCTTGCCCTTGGCCATCTCGGGCAGCGCCTCGAGGGGGAAGACCAGCAGCCGTCCCTCGTTGGAGATCGCCGCCACGCTGGCGCCCTCCGCGGCCGGCACCTCCACCGGCGGCAGCACGTTGCAACCCTTGGGCACGGAGAGGATCGCCTTGCCGGACTTGTTCTTGCCGGTGAGTTCCTCCAGGCGGGCGACGAAGCCGTAGCCGCCGTCCGAGGCGAGCAGGTAGCGGGTCTCGGGCGGCGCCAGCATCAGGCCCGCCATGTGCGCCCCGGCCACCACGTTGACCCGGCCGGTGACCGGCTCGCCCTGGCCGCGGGCGCTGGGGAGGTTGTGGGCCGACAGGGTGTAGGCGCGGCCGGTGTCGTCGAGCAGCACCAGCGGCTGATTGGTCTTGCCCCGGGCGGCGAGGTGGAAGCGGTCGCCGGCCTTGTAGGAGAGCCCGGCGGGATCGATCTCGTGGCCCTTGGCGCTGCGGATCCAGCCCTTCTCGGAGAGCACCACGGTGACCGGATCGGCGCCGACCAGCTCGACCTCGGAGAGCGCCTTGGCCTCCTGGCGCTCGACCAGCGGCGAGCGACGCGCGTCGCCGTGCGCCTCGCCGGCCTCGCGCAGCTCGGTCTCGATCAGGTCGGTGAGCTTGGCCTCGTTGCCGAGCAGCTCCTGCAGGTGCTTGCGCTCGGCCTCGAGGTCGTCCTGCTCGCCGCGGATCTTCATCTCCTCGAGCTTGGCGAGGTGGCGCAGGCGCAGCTCGAGGATCGCCTCGGCCTGACGATCGCTGAGGCCGAAGGCCTCGATCAGCGCGGCCTTGGGCTCGTCCTCCTCGCGGATGATGCGGATCACCTCGTCGAGGTTGAGGTAGGCGGCCAGCAGGCCCTCGAGGATGTGCAGGCGGTCCTCGACCTTGCCCAGGCGGTGCTCGAGGCGCCGGCGCACCGTGGCGCGGCGGAAGCGCAGCCACTCGCCGAGCAGGTCGGGCAGCGGCATGACCCGCGGCCGTCCGTCGAGGCCGATCACGTTCATATTGACGCGGATGTTCTTCTCGAGGTCAGTGGTGGCGAACAGGTGCGCCATCAGCGCCTCGATGTCGACGCGGTTGGAGCGCGGCTCGATCACCAGTCGGGTCGGCTCCTCGTGGGTCGACTCGTCGCGCAGGTCGGCGACCATGGGCAGCTTCTTGGCCTGCATCTGGGCGGCGATCTGCTCGAGCACCTTGGCGCCGCTGACCTGGTAGGGCAGCGCGGTGACCACCACGTTGCCCTCCTCGCGCACGTAGCGCCCGCGCAGCTTCACCGAGCCGCGCCCGCTCTCGTAGAGCTTCCGCAGGTCGGCCCGGGAGGTGATGATCTCCGCCTCGGTGGGGAAGTCCGGGGCCGGCAGGTGCTCGAGCAGGTCGACGGTGGTCGCCTCGGGGTGGCGCAGCAGGTGGCAGGTGGCCTCGACCACCTCGCCCACGTTGTGGGGCGGGATGTCGGTGGCCATGCCCACGGCGATGCCAGTGCCGCCGTTGAGCAGCACGTGGGGCAGCCGCGCCGGCAGCACCACCGGCTCGTTCATGGTGCCGTCGAAATTGGGGGTCCAGTCGACGGTGCCCTGGCCGAGCTCGGCGAGCAGCACCTCGGCGAACTTCGACAGCCGCGCCTCGGTGTAGCGCATGGCGGCGAAGGACTTGGGATCGTCGGGACTGCCCCAGTTGCCCTGGCCGTCGACCAGCGGATAGCGGTAGCTGAACGGCTGGGCCATCAGCACCATCGCCTCGTAGCAGGCGCTGTCGCCGTGGGGGTGGAACTTGCCCAGCACGTCGCCGACGGTGCGCGCCGACTTCTTGTACTTGGCATTGGCACCGAGCGCCAGCTCGCGCATGGCGTAGACGATGCGCCGCTGCACCGGCTTCATGCCGTCGCCGATATGGGGCAGGGCCCGGTCGAGGATGACGTACATCGAGTAGTCGAGATACGCCTTCTCGGTGTATTCGCGCAGCGAGAGGCGCTCGACGTCGCCCTCCGCCACCTGGATATCCATGGTCATAGCAATTTGACCTTATTCACGATCGTGGAATCGTTTGGGGATCGCCCCACTGAAAACTTATCGGAGTCCGCGGCTTTGAATCGCGGCCACTCCGGTGACAGCCCTGCGCGGAGGCGCTGTGAACCCTTCCCTGGGCGCTACCGATGCCATCCCTGGCATCGGACCTCCGCTACGGGCTGTCCCCGGTGCCGCTCACCTCGCCGTTTCTTCCCGCTTGCCGGTGACGGCTAACGCTCGCGCCAAGGTCGTGTCAGACCTCGATGTCCGCCAGGTTGCCGTAGTCCTCGAGCCAGCTCTTGCGGTCGGAGGCACGCTTCTTGGCCAGCAGCATGTCCATCATCTCCATGGTGCCGTCGCCGACCTCGCGGGTGAGCTGCACCAGGCGGCGGGTCTCGACCGCCATGGTGGTCTCGCGCAGCTGCAGCGGGCTCATCTCGCCCAGGCCCTTGAAGCGCTGCACGTTCACCGTGCCACGCTTGCCCTCGAGCTTGCGCAGGATGGCGGCCTTCTCGCTCTCGTCCAGGGCGTAGTGGACCTCCTTGCCCAGGTCGATGCGGTAGAGCGGCGGCATGGCCACGAAGACGTGGCCGGCATCGACCAGCGCCGGGAAGTGGCGCACGAAGAGCGCACAGAGCAGCGTGGCGATGTGCAGGCCGTCGGAGTCGGCGTCGGCGAGGATGCAGATCTTGTGGTAACGCAGCTTGGAGAGGTCGTCGCTGCCCGGGTCCATGCCCACGGCCACGGCGATGTCGTGCACCTCCTGGGAGCCGTAGATGTCGTGGGACTCCACCTCCCAGGTATTCAGGATCTTGCCGCGCAGCGGCAGGATCGCCTGGCTCTCGCGGTTTCGCGCCTGCTTGGCGCTGCCGCCCGCCGAGTCGCCCTCGACCAGGAAGAGCTCGCTGCCGGCCGGGTCCTGGCCCGAGCAGTCGGCGAGCTTGCCGGGCAGCGCCGGCCCAGAGGTGACCTTCTTGCGCGCCACCTTCTTCGAGCTCTTCTGGCGGCGCTGGGCGGCGCTGATCACGAGCTCCGCCAGCGCCTCGGCCTGGTCGACGTGGTGGTTGAGCCACAGCGAGAAGGCGTCCTTGACCACCCCGGAGACGAAGCCCGCCACGGTGCGCGACGAGAGCCGCTCCTTGGTCTGGCCGGCGAACTGCGGGTCGAGCATCTTCACCGAGAGCACGTAGGAGACCCGCTCCCACAGATCCTCGGCGGTGAGCTTGACGCCCCGCGGCAAGAGGCTTCGGTACTCGCAGAACTCGCGCAGCGCCTCGAGCAGGCCCGAGCGCAGGCCGTTGACGTGGGTGCCGCCCTGGGGCGTGGGGATCAGGTTGACGTAGCTCTCGAGCAGCGCCTCGCCGCCCTCGGGCAGCCACTGGATCGCCCAGTCGACGCCGTGCTCGTCGTCGGCGAAGTGGCCGACGAAGGGCGAGGCCGGCAGTACCTCGTAGCCGTCGGTGGCCTGGGCCAGGTAGTCGCGCAGGCCGTCGGCGTACTGCCAGACGCTCTCGATGCCGTCGGGCTCGACCAGGGTCACCTTGAGGCCCGAGCAGAGCACCGCCTTGGCGCGCAGCAGGTGCTTGAGTCTCGACAGGGAGAGCTGCGGGCTGTCGAAGTAGCCCTCCTCGGGCCAGAAGCGTACCAGGGTGCCGCGGGCGCGCTTGGGGGCGCTGCCGATCACCTGCAGGGGCGAGGCCTTCTCGCCGTGCTCGAAGGCCATGCCGTGGCGACTGCCGTCGCGCAGCACCTCGATCTCCAGGCGCTTGGAGAGCGCGTTGACCACCGAGACCCCGACGCCGTGCAGGCCGCCGGAGAAGCGATAGCTCGACTGGGAGAACTTCCCGCCGGCGTGCAGCCGGGTCATGATCAGCTCGACCCCGGAGACGCCGTGCTCGGGGTGGATGTCGATGGGCATGCCGCGGCCATCGTCGGCGACCTCGACGCCGCCGTCCTCGAACAGGCGGACGGTGATCGCCCCGGCATGACCAGCCAGCGCCTCATCGACGCTGTTGTCGATGACCTCCTGGACGAGGTGGTTGGGCCGCGCGGTATCGGTATACATGCCGGGGCGCTTGCGCACCGGCTCGAGGCCGGAGAGGACCTCGATGGAGCTGGCACTGTATTGCGTCATGCATCACCCAAAGTGGTTACGATCGTTCGTGTCGCCCGAGAGCCCGGCGCCCGCGGGCACGCCGCCCTGCCACGCCGGTGCCAGGGCGTGGCCACCGTGGGCCAGGAGCGCCGGCAGGTAGTACGCCAGGGCCGCGAAGCCGTGATCCCCCCGCGGGTGGAGGATGGCGCGCGCACCCCGGTAGAGGGCGAAGGCCCGCCGGGGATCCAGGGTCTCGTCGGCCGTGCCCAGCAGCAGCAGATAGCGCCCGGCCATGACCCGCGCGGGCGTCAGGGCCTCGAGCTCCTCGAGATGCTCGGGCACGATGGCGAAGCGCTCACCGGTGTAGGCGTTCTCGAAGCGCTGGCCGACCCAGCCGGCCACCAGCGTCGCCGGCGCCACCGCCGGGTTGATCAGCCCCGCCGGCAGGTCATGGCGTTCGGCGATCAGCGTGGCCAGAAAGCCGCCCATGGAGCTGCCCACCACCAGCGGGGCGGGGCCCAGCTCGGCGAGGTGCGCCTCGGCCAGGGCCAGGGCGGCCCGCGGCCGATGCGGCAGCTGCGGCGTGGCGCAGGGCAGCCCGAGCCGCGCGCAGGCCTCGCGCATCAGGCGCGCCTTGGGCGAGCCGCTGCCGCTGTTGAACCCGTGCAGGTAGAGCACCCCGCTGGCCACCGGCCCTCTCGGCGCGGCGCTCAGCATACCGCAACCCCTGTACATGCAGCCAGTGTCATCGCGAACCGCGTTCCGCTGCCCAGGCGGCCTCGATCAGGCCTCGGGTGGAATCGTCCATGCTCGCGAGGTCGGCGTGATGCTCGAGGATGCGCTGGGTCTCGCCGGCGATCTGCTTGCCGAGCTCCACGCCCCACTGGTCGAAGGGATTGATGTCCCAGATGGTCGCCTGGACGAACACCTTGTGCTCGTAGAGGGCGACCAGCGCCCCCAGGGTCGCCGGGGTCAGCCGCTCGAGCAGCAGGGTGCTGGAGGGCTGGTTGCCGCGATAGCGCTTGTGCACCGGGCGCGGGCCCTCCTCCTCGATGGCCTGGTCGCCGAGCATCAGCGCCCGGGACTGGGCGAAGCAGTTGGCGAGCGTCAGGCGATGCTGGCCCATCAGGTGGTCGCGGGTGGCCGGATCCTCGACGTCCTCGTAGCGCACCAGCGGCGCGATGAAGTCGCACTCCACGGCCTGGGTGCCCTGGTGGAGCAGCTGGTAGAAGGCGTGCTGGGCATTGGGGCCGAGCTGGCCCCACAGCACCGGGCAGGTGGAGTAGCCGACGGCCCGGCCGTCGTGGGTCACCGACTTGCCGTTGGACTCCATCTCCAGCTGCTCGAGATAGGCGGCGAAGTACTCCAGCCGGCCGTCATAGGGCAGGATCGAGTGGGCCCGGACGTCGAGGAAGTTGACGTTCCAGATGCCCGCCAGGGCCAGCAGCACCGGCAGGTTGTCCTCGAGGGGCGCCTCGCGGAAGTGGGTATCCAGGGCGTGGGCCCCGGCGAGCAGCTCGCGGAAGTGCGTCATGCCCACGGCCAGGGCGATGGGCAGGCCGATGCCGCCCCACAGCGAGTAGCGGCCCCCGACCCACTCCCAGAACTCGAGCTGGTGGGCCTCGGCGATGCCCCACTCGCTCATCTTCTCGGGGCTCGCCGAGATGCCGATGAAGTGCTGCTGCAGGACGAGCTCGGCGTCGACCCCCTCCTCGCCTTCCTCGCCCAGCAGGCGCGCCATCAGCCAGTCGCGGGCGGTGCGTGCGTTGGAGAGGGTGTCGATGGTGGTGAAGGACTTCGACGAGAGCACGAAGAGCGTGGTCTCGGGGTTGAGCCGGGCCAGGTAGTCGGCCAGCTGGGAGCCGTCCATGGTGGAGGCGAAGTGCACGTCGACGGCGTGCACGCCCTGGGGCCGATAGTCGGCCAGGGCATGGGTCACCATCAGCGGCCCCAGGTCGGAACCGCCGACGCCGAGATTGACCACGTCGCGGATCGCCTTGCCGGTGGCGCCCCGCCACTGTCCGGCGTGGAAGCGCTCGACCATGGTCGCCATGCGCTCCAGGGTGGCGTGCACCGAGGGCACCAGGTCCTCGCCCTCCACCACCAGGCTCGCCTCGGCCGGCAGCCGCAGGGCGGTGTGCAGGGCGGGACGATCCTCGCTGCGGTTGACCCGCTCGCCTTCGAGCAGCGCGCGGATCGCCTCGGGGACCTCGGCCTCCCGGGCGAGATCGAGCAGCTTGCTCAGGGTCTCGGCGTCCCAGCGCTGCTTGGACAGATCCAGGGTCAGCCCCGCGGCCTGGCGGGTGAAGGCGCCGTGGCGCCCCGACTCACCGGCGAAGAGCTCGCTCAGATGCGTGCTGCGCATCCCCTCGGCGTGTTCGGCCAGGGCCCGCCAGGCGGCCCCCTGGTCGATGGTAGGCTCTATCATGGGCGTCTCCTGAGCTTCCTGTCGTGCAGCCGATGCGGGCGAGGCGTAGAATAATGCCCCTTTCCCCACGATATCCGGCCTGTTCCATGAGTGACGCATCTTACCGTGACGCGATCTTTTCGACACCCCTGGACCGGGTGGCGCGCTTTTCGTTCGACGAGAAGGTCGTCGCCTGCTTTCCCGACATGATTCGCCGCTCGGTGCCGGGCTACGGTCAGATCCTCGGCATGCTGGGCCTGATCGCCGGCCGCCACCTGCGCCACGGCGCCCAGGTCTACGACCTCGGCTGCTCGCTGGGCGCCGCCGGCCTGGCGCTGGCCGGCAGCCTGCCGCCGGAGGCCTTCCGCTACACCGGGGTGGATCTCTCCCCGGCCATGGTCGCCCGTGCCCGGGAAACGCTGGCCGCGGAGTGCCCCGACCACGTCATGGAGGTGCTCGAGGGCGATATCCGCCGGCTGGAGTACGCCCCGGCCGGCATGATCGTGCTCAACTTCACCCTGCAGTTCCTCGCCCCGGAGGATCGCGACGCGGTGATCGCCCGGCTCTATGAGGCGCTGGAGCCCGGCGGCGTGCTGGTGCTCTCGGAGAAGATCCAGGCCGCCGACGAGCAGGAGAACGCCTGGCTGGTGGAGCGCTACCACGACTTCAAGCGCGCCAACGGCTACAGCGAGATGGAGATCAGCCAGAAGCGCACGGCGCTGGAGAACGTGCTGGTGCCGGACACCCTGGAACAGCACCACGCCCGCCTGGCCCGGGCCGGCTTCCCGCGCAGCCAGACCTGGTTCCAGTTCCTCAACTTCGCCTCGCTGATCGCCTTCAAGGACGCCTGACATGCCGATCGCGCCGGAACACCGCGACCTCTACCGCGCCTTCCTCGACCAGGGACTCGACGCCTGGCTGGCCCGCCTGCCCGAACAGCTGGCCCGGGGGCTGGACCGCCAGCGCTACGGCGACCTGCCGGCCTGGGAGAAGGCCGTGGCCAAGCTCCCCGCGCTGCCCGCGACTCGCCGCGTTGACCTCGCCCATGACACCGTGAGCGTCGAGGCGGCACTGGACGACAGCCAGCGCCGCCAGGCCGAGAACCTGCTGAGAAAGCTCATGCCCTGGCGCAAGGGCCCCTATGACCTCGGCGGGGTGCAGATCGACACCGAGTGGCGCTCGGACTGGAAGTGGCAGCGGGTCGCCCCGCACCTGGCGCCGCTCGCCGGCCGCCGGGTGCTCGACGTGGGCGGCGGCAACGGCTATCACGCCTGGCGCATGGCCGGGGCCGGGGCCGCCTTCGTGCTGGTGATCGACCCCTCACCGCGCTTCTTCTGGCAGTTCCGTGCGGTGCGCCACTTCGTCGGCGATGCCGACGGCCACCGCACCCACTTCCTGCCGGTGGGCATCGAGGAGGTGCCCGAGCGGCTCGCCTTCTTCGATACGGTGTTCTCCATGGGCGTGCTCTACCACCGCCCCTCGCCGCTGGAGCACCTTGTGCAGCTCAAGGAGGCCCTGCGCCCGGGCGGCGAGCTGGTGCTGGAGACCCTGGTGGTCGAGGGCGATGCCACCACGGTGCTGCTGCCGGGCGAGCGCTACGCCGCCATGCCCAACGTCTACTTCCTGCCCTCCTCCGCCGCGCTCTGCCAGTGGCTCGAACGCTGCGGCTTTCAGAACGTGCGGGTGGTGGACGAGGCGGTGACCACCACGGACGAGCAGCGCGCCACCGACTGGATGACCTTCCAGTCGCTGGCCGACTTCCTGGACCCCGAGGACCCGACCCGCACCCGGGAGGGCCACCCGGCCCCGCGCCGCGCGGTGGTCATCGCCAACCGGCCGCACTGACCCCCGCGGCGCGATCGCGAGGCGTCATGGCGGACCCGGGCCTCAGGCAACGTCGCCCGGCCCCGCCTCCTCGGGCCCGTTATCCTCAGCTGCCGTGGCCGCCTCGCGACGCACGGCCTCGAGACCGTAATCGGAGATGAAGCCACTCGCCTGGGCATGTTCGGCGATCAGCACGCTATCGGCGGCCAGCACCAGGTCGCAGCGGGTGTGGCGCAGCTGGTCGCGCAGCGCCTGGATGGCACGCTGGCGATCCTCCCGGTTCTCCACGCGCCGGATGTAGATGGCCTGGACGCGTCCGGGGTGGGCCTGGACGATGCGGGTGTAGACCTCGGGATCGTGCTGGCCGCTGTCGCCGATCAGCAGGCACGGCACCCCCTCGAACGTCGCCAGCATGCGACCGATCAGCTGCTCCTTGTGCTCCTCGGCCCGACGCGGCCAGGGATGGCGCAGGGAGACGCCCCACTCGCGCAGGAACAGGATCGGCCCGACCGGAATGCGATTGAGCTGGAAGAAGGTCTCCAGCATCTCGTAGATCAGCCAGGGGCCCCGCGACACGTAGAGGATGGGCCGCTCGCCTTGATCGTCGGCGCCGCGGTGCAGGGCCTGATAGAGCGCGGCCACGCCGGGAAAGGCCATGCGCTGGTCGGGCCGCTCGAGAAACAGCCGGTAGAGCATGCGCAGCCTGTCGGCCACGCCGGTGAACATCACGGTGTCATCGATGTCGCTGATCACCAGCAGGTCGGGCTCGGACGCGGGAATGAAGACCTCCACACTGGCACGCACCGGCCCCTCCTCGGCCGCGGTGACCCACAGCTCGGCGAGGTGCCAGACCCGATCGCGGGGCAGCGACGAGGCGAGCGGCAGCCGGGCCTCGAAGTAGCCGTCAGGGTCGGTGGTCACGGCCACGTGATTGTCGCCCAGGCGGATCTCGACGCCGGCCTCGGCCACGCCGCGCCGGGCGATGCGTCGTGCCACGTCGAGCAGGTCACGCAGGAAGCCGCGGCCCGGCACGCCCCTGCCGAGCGGCACCTGGCGAAACACGCGGCCGGTGAGGAAGGCCTCTCGCCGCGAACCGTAGCCCCGATAGGGGGTGACGGTCAGGCCACTGCTGCCCTGGGGGTGCTTCATCGGCCGGGCCAGGCCCCCCACCAGCCGCTTCACGAACAGGGCGGCGCGGCGCAGCGTCGGCGTCATGCCGGTCGCCCTGTCTCGGGATCGGGTCGCATCCTGTCGTCCATGGTCGGCCGCCTCGGGTGATGACGATGCCTTAAGCCTACTCGCGGCCGGACGGGTGTCACACCTTTCGTCCTTCAACGACACAAGCCGCCACCGCTGCCGGTCGCCCGCCGGCCGCGCCAGGCCTAGCGCCGAAGGATCACCAGCCAGCGCCCCAGGTTGAGGATGCTGGCCAGCGACGCCGCCACGTAGGTGAAGGCGCAGGCGGTGAGCACGTGGCGGGCGCCGGGCAGGTCGCGGGCCGGAATGTACTCGGCGAGCAGCGGCAGGGCCCGCCCGAAGCTGGCATCGAACTCCACCGGCAGGGTCACCAGGTGCACCAGCGCCGCGGTGCCAAAGCTCGCCACCGCCAGGGCCACCACGACGACCAGGCCGCCGGGCAGGCGCGTCAGCACGAACAGGAAGGGCGCGGCCATCATCAGCAGCGCCCCGACCTTCTCGGCCTTCTGCGCCACGGCCACCAGCCGCGAGCGGGCCAGCAGCGGCGCGTAGCCCTCCCGATGCTGGATGGCATGGCCCACCTCATGGGCCGCCACCGTCACCGCCGTGAGCGAGCGCCCCGTGTAGTGTTCCTGGGAGAGCCGCACCCGGCGCGCCTCGGGGTCGTAGTGATCGCCCTGCTCGGTCACCTCCACCCGCACGCCCTCAAGCCCCAGCCGCCGGATCAGGTGCTCGGCGAGCTCGCCGCCGGTGCCGGGGTACTCCTCGCGCCCCCGGGCGTGACGCGACAGCACCCACTTGGCCCAGACGTTGGGCAGCAGGAAGAGGGCCAGCAGCAGGGCGATTGCCAGGACGATCATCGGGTCGGGCTCCGGGGCGGGGTCAGCTCATTGGACCCAGCCTACCAGAGCCGGTTTCCCAACCGCCTGCTCCAGACGACAACGAGCCCGACGACACAGGTCGCCGGGCTCGTGTATGGCCGGATTCATCGGACTACTTGAGCAGCTCGCGAAGGTCCTTCGCCTCCCAGTGCGGGAAGTACTTGCGCACCAGGGCGTTGAGCTCCAGCTCGAAGCCGGCCCAGTCCACCTCGCCGGCCGGCCGGCTGCCCGACTGAGCGACACCGCGGATCATTCCGGCGCCCACCGTGACGTTGGTGAGCCGGTCGATGACGATGAAGCTGCCGGTGCCGGGGCTCGTGCCATAGTCGTCCAGCGGCACCTCGGCGGTCAGCTCGACCCGGCAGCGGGCGATGGCGTTGAGCTCGAGGCGCTCGGCGGGATGGCGCGCCTGGCTGTTGACGTCGACCTGATGGAGGATCTCTCCGACCCGACCCGCCACGGAGCGCCCGGCCAGGCGAATGTCGACCGGTCGCCCGGGGACGAGGGGCTCGTCGTGCATCCACACGATGTCCGCCTCGAAGGCGTCGGCCTGGGTGACCTCGGCGTCCTCGGCGACGATCCAGTCGCCCCGGGAGATGTCGAGCTCGTCCTCCAGGGTGACGGTGATCGCCTGGCCCGGCCAGGCGATATCCAGGTCGCCATCGAAGGTGACGATGCGCTCAACCGTCGAGGTCTTGCCGGAGGGCAGCACCCGGATCGCCTGGCCCGGGCGCAGGATGCCCGCCTCCAGGGTGCCGGCGTAGCCGCGGAAGTCGAGGTCCGGACGGTTGACGTACTGCACCGGCAGGCGCAGGTCGGTCAGGTTACGATCGCGGCTCACCTCGACGCTCTCCAGCAGCTCGAGCAGCGGCGGGCCGGCGTACCACGAGGTCTTCTCGCTGCGATTGACGACGTTGTCGCCCTCCAGCGCCGAGAGCGGCACGAAGCGGATGTCAGGTGCGTCGAGCTGCTCAGCGAAGGCGCGATACTCGGCGACGATCTCCTCGAAGCGCGTCTCGTCGAAGCCGACCAGGTCCATCTTGTTGACCGCGATCACCAGGTGCTGGATGCCCAGCAGGTCGGCGATGAAGCTGTGCCGACGAGTCTGGGTCTGCACGCCATACCGCGCATCGATCAGGATGATCGCCAGGCTCGCCGTGGAGGCCCCTGTCGCCATGTTGCGGGTGTACTGCTCGTGGCCCGGGGTATCGGCGATGATGAACTTGCGCTTGTCGGTGGAGAAGAAGCGGTAGGCCACGTCGATGGTGATGCCCTGCTCCCGCTCGGACTGCAGGCCGTCGACCAGCAGCGCCAGGTCCACCGCCTCGCCGGTGGTGCCGCTCTTCTTGGAGGCCTGGGTGATCGCCGCCAGCTGGTCGTCGAAGATCATCTTGGAGTCGTGGAGCAGCCGCCCGATCAGGGTCGACTTGCCGTCGTCGACGCTGCCGCAGGTGATGAAGCGCAGCAGGTCCTTGTTCTCGTGCTCGTGCAGGTACTGATCGATGTTGTCGGCGATCAGGTTCGACTGGTGTGACATCAGAAATACCCCTCGCGCTTCTTCTTCTCCATGGAGCCGGCCTGGTCGTGGTCGATGGCGCGGCCGCTGCGCTCGGAGGTCCTCGTCAGCAGCATCTCCTGGATGATCTCGGGCAGGGTGGCCGCCTTGGACTCCACGGCGCCGGTCAGCGGGTAGCAGCCGAGGGTGCGGAAGCGCACCCACTTCTCCTCGGGCACCTCACCCTCGGCGAGCGGCAGGCGGTCATCGTCGACCATGATCTGCATGCCGTCGCGCTCCACCACCGGGCGCGGCGCCGAGAAGTAGAGCGGCACGATGGGAATGCCCTCGAGGTGGATGTACTGCCAGATGTCCAGCTCGGTCCAGTTGGAGAGCGGGAAGGCGCGAATCGACTCGCCCTTGTTGACCCGGGCGTTGTAGAGGTTCCACAGCTCCGGGCGCTGGTTCTTGGGGTCCCAGCGGTGGTGGCGGTCGCGGAAGGAGAACACCCGCTCCTTGGCGCGGCTGGCCTCCTCGTCGCGACGCGCCCCGCCGAAGGCGGCGTCGAAGCCGTACTTGTCGAGCGCCTGCTTGAGGGCCTGGGTCTTCATCACGTCGGTGTAGCCGCTGGAGCCGTGGTCGAAGGGGTTGATGCCGGCGGCGCGCCCCTCCTCGTTGATGTGCTCGATCAGCTCCATGCCGGATTCCGCGGCCATGCGATCGCGGAACTCGATCATCTCGCGGAACTTCCAGGTGGTGTTGACGTGCATCAGCGGGAACGGCGGCGGGCCGGGATAGAAGGCCTTGCGCGCCAGGTGCAGCATCACCGAGGAGTCCTTGCCGATGGAGTAGAGCATCACCGGGTTGGCGAACTCCGCCACCACCTCGCGGATGATGTGGATCGACTCGGCCTCGAGCTGCTGCAGATGAGTGAGGCGCTGACGCGACGGCGTCGGGTCGCCGACGGCGGCCTCCACGGCGCTCTCGCGGGACGGTGTGGAAAGATGGCTCATGGCCCGGCTACCTCGCATGACGTTGGGCGGGAGAGATCATGCGGGACAGGGTAACTCCGGGTCGATAATAACCCAAAAGAATCAATAACTATCTTTTTATACTTATTTCAACTACTCGACTTTCCCTGGGAGAGCCCGGAGCCGCCCGGGGCCCTCAGGGCGCGACGCGCCCCACCCGGGTCTCGAGGCGGTCAGGACCGAGGTCGAGCACGCGATAGCCGGGACGGCCCGCCTCGTCGAGGGCGAAGGTCGTGGCGCCGGGCAGGAACTGGTCGCTGGCGGCGGGACAGCCGTAGACCGCCACCCGCCGGTCAGCCAGGATCTTGGCGCCCTCGAAGGCCTGGTGGACGTGGCCGAAGCACACCGCCCGCACCTGGCGATGCGGGGCAATGAGGCGCCAGAAGGCCTCGGCGTCGGCCAGGCCGATCGCGTCGAGCCAGGCCGTGCCGATGGGAAGCGGCGGGTGGTGCATGAACACCAGCGTCGGGCGATCGTCACCGGCCAGGCGGGCGTCCAGGGCCGCCCGCCGCTCGGGACCCAGCTCGCCGCCCTCGCGACCGGGGACTCGGGTATCCAGCAGCAGCGCGCGCCACTCGCCCAGATCGAGCTCGGCGGGCAGCGGCCGACGCTCGGCCATGAGGTCGGGTCGGTCATGGTTGCCCGGCAGCCAGGCCCAGGGGGCATCGAGACGTGCCAGGGTGCGCTCGGCCAGCCCATAGGAGGCCGCCGTCTCGTCCTGGCTGATGTCGCCGCTGACCACCACCCGATCCGGGTGCTCGCGGTTGACCGCCGCGACCACGGCCTCGAGCTGGCCAAGCGGCACGCCGAGGCGGCCGCGCGCCGCGGGGTCGGCGTGGAGATGGCAGTCGCTGATCTGGACCAGGCGCATCGCAGGGGCTCTCGTGTCGGGAGGCGAAGATGAGGCGTTCGGCGTGAGGAGGACCGGACGGCGCTTCGACGAGCGGGCCTCAGGGCAGTTCCGGCAGGTCGGAGTGGCCGTGGGCCAGGCCGTGCTCCAGCCACTCGCCGAGGAAGCGGTTGAGCTGCAGCTTCTCGTCGGGCTGGTGCATGCGGGCGTTGGGATAGCGGTAGCGGCCATGGAAGTGGCGCTGACGCTGGAAGTCGGTGACCTCGGCCATGCGCACGTCGTGGTAAAGGTGCACGCGCATGCGTGGCGACTCGATCACCGCATCCAGCATCCCGCGCTGGGAGACGCGCACGATGCTGGTGTAGGGGGCGCGCTCCTGGAGCTCGAGGCAGAGCGCGCCGAGGCAGCGCCCCCGGTTGACCAGCGCCACCTCGCGGGTCTCGCCGGCCTCCAGGTCGCCCAGCAGCCGGCTCAAGCGGATGAAGTTGGCCGCGCATTCGCCCTGCAGGGTCTTCAGGTCGGTGACATAGGCGTTTCTCGGCACGCTACCTCCTTGCTCGCAACGATGCACGCTCACCGGCCAGCCAGTGGAAGGCGATCAGGCACATGGCATTGTCGAGTCGTCCGGCCTGCAGGAGTTCCCAGGCACGAAGGAACGGTAGCACATGCACGCGGATATCCTCGTGCTCCTCGTCCAGGCCGTGCACCCCGCCGAGGCCGCGGCTGTCGACCAGCCCGCAGAACAGGGTGACCCGCTCGTCGCAGGCGCCGGGGCTGGGGTAGTAGGCGTGCAGCTCGATCAGCTCGCCCACCTCGCAGCCGGCCTCCTCCATGGCCTCGCGGCGGGCCACCTCGGCGGCGCTCTCGCCGCGCTCGACCAGCCCGGCGACCACCTCGAGCTTCCAGGGGGAGGCGGGATCGTCGAGGGCCCCGGCGCGGAACTGCTCGATCAGCACCACGGCGTCGCGCTCCACGTCGTAGAGCAGCACGCCCACCGCGTCGTGGCGATGGTGCACCTCGCGCACCATGGGCGCGCTCCAGCCGCCCTCGAAAAGGCGGTGGCGCAGGTGCAGCGCCTCCAGCCGGAAGAAGCCGTCGTGCAGGCAGCGCCGCTCCTCCAGCTCCACGTCGGCCGCCGTGAAGGGCAGCTCGCGGGTGAGGTCGTGATCGTCCGCGGGCGGGCGCGTGTCGCTCATGCCGGTCTCCCGATCGTGCAAAGGGCCCATTATCGGGACCGACGACGAGAATGCCAACCACCCGCGACCCCGCCGCGCCCCCTCAGAGCGTGGCGAGCAGCGCCCTGGCGGCGTCGCGCAGCGCCTCGTCGGAACGCGTCCGAGTCGCTCGCGCCGTGCCCGCGACGGCGCGGCGGGCGTGCTCGCGGGCCTCGTCGCCTCGGCCCTCCTCCGCGAGGAAGGCGGCGTAGTAGTAGTGAACGTCGATCCCCTCGGGGCGGATCGACAGGGCCCGCCGGAACATCCGCTCGGCGGTCTCGGCGTCGCCGAAGGCCACCGGCCAGCCGGGGGCTCGATCGTAGAGGGCCCCCAGGGTCACCCAGGCGGAGCCGTGGTGCCCCTCGGGGTCGAGCTCGACGGCGCGCTCCAGCACCTCGCGCGCCCGCTTGGCCGAGCCCAGCGCGGCGAGCCCACCGGATGCCCGCGCATGGGAGGCCAGCACGATGCCTCGCCAGACCAGCACCGGGCCCTGCCGGGGATGGGCGCCGAGCAGTTCCTCGCTCTGCTCGGCCAGCGACTCCAGCGCGGCCTCGCGGCGCTCCTCGGGCATCGCGGTGGTGATCGCTTCCCAGCGCTGGCGCAGGTCGGCCACACCCGCTTCCCAGCCCTGGGGCTCGGTCTGAGCCAGCGAGGTGGCACTCCACCCCAGGCCGATGACGGTGACGAGAACGGTGGCGAATCGCGGACGACGGGACATGGCGGGACTCCGGGTCGGGTTGTTGTTGTGAGCGTGCCACCCGCAATGTAACGAACGTTCGAATGAACTGCCAGGCCAGCGTGGACACCGTGGCGTGCGCCGAGGCGATGGCGTATCTTGCCTCTCTCGACAGCAGGAGGAGGCGAGCGATGAAGGGCCGCAACATGACGCGCTGGCGCGATCCCGCCAAGGACCCGCGGCAGGAACCCAAGAGCAACCTGATCACCGCCGAGGGGGCCGAGCGGCTGCGCGGCATCCTCGACCACCTCTCGCGGGTCAAGCGCCCCGCCCTCTCCACCAAGGTGGGTGAGGCGGCGGCGCTGGGCGATCGCAGCGAGAACGCCGACTACACCTACAACAAGAAGGAGCTCAACCGGGTCATCGCGCGCATCCGCTACCTCACCAAGCGCCTCGACGAGCTCACGGTGGTGGACCGGCTCCCCGCGGATACCGAGCGCGTGTACTTCGGGGCCTTCGTCACCCTGGAAGACGAGGAAGGCGAGGAGCTCGCCATCCGCATCGTCGGCCACGACGAGACCGACACCACCCGGCACTGGATCAGCGTGGACGCCCCACTGGCGAAGGCGCTGCTGGGCAAGGGGCTCGACGACGAGGCCACGGTGGCCGCACCGGGCGGCGAGACCACCTACCTGATCACCGATATCGCCTATCGACAGCCCTAGCAAAGGCCCCCTCGGGGCCCGTGATTATCGCTTCAAGGCGCAGGCGACGGCGATCATCACACGCACGCGCTTGATGTCCGGGGCGTCGCCGTCCGGATCCGGGGTCGAGAAAGCTCCCCATGGCTGCCCCGCCGGATGACGTCCACCTCCCTGCCAGCATCCTCGGCGAGCGGCGTGGAGGGATGACGCTGTAGTGCAGCGGCGACAGCGAAGAGGCGCGCATGCTGGGCGATTCGGCTCCGGGCGCCCCGAGGCGTTGTCTGACACCGACGGTATTGGCCGCATGCGGACACATTCCCGGAACAGCACCTTCCGCCCACCTACGCCAATATGCTGTTAATAAAGAGAAAATCCATATCACGGCATGACGTTAGCAGTGTGCATGGCAAGCGAGCCATCCGGCTCGTGGCCTGCAAAGTGCGATAGCACAGGAGGAAAATCATGCGGAAGGTACTGCTGAAGACCACCTTGCTTCCCCTCACCCTGCTGTTCGGCGCCAGCGCCGTGGCCGCCGGCACCCCCGCCTTCGATGACCTGGACAGCAATGGCGATGGCATGCTGAGCGCCGAAGAGACGGTCGTCGTGGAAGGCCTGAACCTTGAGACGGCGGATACCGACGGCGACAGCGCCCTCAGTCGGAAGGAGTTCGAGGCCGCCAGCACCGGCATGCCGGGAGGTGCCGAAGGCGCATCAAGCATGGAAAGCTCAACCAATATGGAAGGCTCAGCCAACATGGAAGGCTCAGCTAGCATGGAGGGCTCATCGACCATGGATAGCTCGACCATGGGCGGAACGAGTCAGACCAACAGCACCACCTACGAGTGATCTCTCCCCAGTGCAGCCGGCATGCCCGGCTGCCCCGCGCCCGCCGATGATCATACTCGGCGGGCGCCGAGGCGTTTCCGACTGTCAGTCGCGTGTCGCGGCATAGACCCGGAAGCGGCGATCGTCGGCGAGGATCTCGAAGCCGCCGAAGGCGGCCTCCAGCAGGTCCGGATAGGGCAGGAAGGCGTTGGCCACCAGCAGCAGCCGGCCGCCGGGCGTCAGGTGCTGGGGCGCCTCACGAATCAGCCGGCCCGCGGGGCCGTAGTCGATGGCCCGCTCCTGGTGGAAGGGGGGATTGCTGACGATGGCGTCGAAGCGTCGGGCGCCGAGCGCCGAGTAGACGTCGCTCGCCAGCGCCTCGCCGACCAGGCCGTTGGCCTCGAAGGTGCGTCGGGTCGCCTCCACCGCGAAGCCGTTGACGTCCGTCGCGGTGACCCGGGCGCCGCGGCGCGCCAGCCAGGCGGCGAGGATGCCGTCGCCGCAGCCCAGATCCAGGATATCGCCGGGCTTTTTGCTACTGACCGCCGCAGGCGCCTCGCTACCGATCGCCGCAGCGGACTCGCCTAGCCCCAGCGCCCCGGGCAGCTCGCCCAGCAGCAGTCGGGTGCCGTCGTCGAGCTTGCCGTGGCCGAAGACGCCGGGGTGGCTGATCAGGGTCAGACCCTCGGCCTCGAAGCGCGTCCAGGCCGCGTCGGGGTCGATGCCCACTCGATCCAGGCGGGTCGCGTAGAGGCCGCAGCGCCGGGCGGTGTCGAGCTTGCGACAGCCGAGCCCCAGCGCCGCCAGCACCTTGAGCACGCGCTTGATGCCGCCCTGGTTCTCGCCGACCAGCTGCAGCGGGGTGCCCGGCGGCAGGTGGGCGCAGAGCCACAGCAGCCACCACTCGCCAAGCGCATGGCTCTTGGGCCAGAACAGCACCGCCCCGGCGGGCGCCGCGTCGACGGCCTCGAAGGGCGAGGCCGTCGGGAGCCCCTTGGCCTGCCAGGCCGTGCGCAGCGCCGCATCGGCGCTGAGCAGGCTCCCCTGCCCCGCCTCCAGCCAGGCGTCCCGGGGCGGCGCCACCCAGAGCCAGCCGCGGTAGTCGAACGCCTGTCGCTCCAGCAGCTGGCAGACGGGGGTCTCGGCACTCATGGGGTGGCCTCCTGTAGGGGGTGAATCGGGCGCTCCAGGGTGTAGAGCAGGTAGCGGCCGAGCCGCCAGTGGGGATCGGCCCGGCAGTAGCGATGCTCGAGCGCCAGCAGGCGTTCGCGATCGGCCTCGCTCTCCGGCGGCTGACGCAGGTAATCGGCGAACACCCGAATGCCCGCCACCCGGCGAATCACGAGCCCCTGCTCGGCGCTCCAGGCCTCGATCTGCCCGTGGGTCAGCGGCGAGATCGGCGTCAACCGCTTGCGCAGTCCCTTGCCCTCCAGGCGGTCGGCCAGGGCCTTCTCCAGGTTGCCCTTGACCACGTTGGAGAGCCTGAGGGCGTCGCGGTTGAACACCATCAGCGAGAGCTGGCCGCCCGGGGCGAGCAGGCCGGCCAGAATGGCCAGGGCCTCGCGCGGGTCGGCCAGCCACTCGAGAACCGCGTGGCAGGCGATCAGCGACCAGGGCCCGGCCACCTGCTCGGGCAGGGCCTGCAGCGGCGCTTGAAGGAAGCGCACCTGCTGCCCCGCCAGGTGCTCCCGGGCCCGCGCGAGCATCTCGCCGGAGGGCTCGGTCAGGGTCACCGGGTGACCACGGTCGGCGAACCAGCCGGCCAGCTGGCCGAGGCCGCCGCCGACGTCGAGCAGCGGCTGTCCCTCGAGCGCGAGCATCTCGGGCAGCAGGCGGTCGAGCAGCGCCAGGCGCAGCTCGCCCCGGGCACCGCCGTAGAGGCTCGCGGCGAACTTGTCGGCCAGGCCATCGAAGTGGCGATCGCCTGCCGGCGAGAGAGGAGAGACGGGTTCGGTCATGCCGGCCACCGGAAGCGAAGATGGGAGGCATTCTACCCGGGAATCGCGCCGGACTCATGGCCGGCGACGCCGCCCAGGGCGGGCGCGGGTTTATCTCGGCGAGTCAGGCGCTTATAATGCGCTGCGTCGCGCCCCCATAGCTCAGCTGGATAGAGCGTCCCCCTCCTAAGGGGAAGGTCTCAGGTTCGAATCCTGATGGGGGCGCCACTCCCCTCCTGCATCGCTCTCACCATCCCCGTTTCTGCTCTGCCCCATTCCGTGCGGCGATCCGTCCGGCCGTTGGCAACGTCGCGCCATCCGCGCCTCGATCGGCGCCGATCTTTCCTGCGCGAACCTGCCAGCAGGTTGATTTAGCGCAGGAACATAATGTGCCGTTAATCTTCAAAAAGATCCGATAATGCCGCCTAATTACGCGAAAAACGCGATTCTTGCCATTCAATGAGATACATCAAGTTTTAAGTCCTTGCTTATATGGGAAGCCCGCCGAGGGATGGTTAGCATGTCAACCATCGGCGGCACCGGGATCATCAGGGGACCCATGGGCGTCGCCGTCTCCCTCCGCTTCGGCGGTGAACCCGTAGAAGGAAACAACCCGATGACATCTCACGCCTCCCTCAAGCGCGCCTCTTGCCTGTCGGCCGGCGCCCTCGCCATGGCCATCGCCGGCGCGGCCCACGCCGTGGACATCGAGCTCGGCGACACCACCGCCAGCCTCTATGGCTTCGCCAAGCTGGACATGATCTACGACGTGGACAACGAACTGGGCGACCTGGCGGCACGTCCGCGCATCCTGATCGACGGTCAGCGGGGCAGCGACGGGCACACCACCCTGCACGCCTACCAGTCGCGCCTGGGCTTCAGGACGGCCACCCCGGCCGGCGGCAGACAGCTCGTCACCCGGGTCGAGGTCGACTGGTTCGATAACGCGCCGGAGGGCGGCGACCTGCGACTGCGCCACGCCTACGGCAGCTGGAATGGCGTGCTGGCCGGCAAGACCTGGACCAACTTCGGCAGCCGGCTGGGCAAGACGCCCACCATCGACCTCGCGCCCCAGCCGGGCCAGAGCAAGATCGGCCGCAAGGCGCAGCTGCGCTACTCCTGGGGCCAGTGGCACCTCGCCCTGGAGAACCCGGATCCGGAAGATTACAAGGATGGTGTGGCGATCAACTGGTTAAATCCGAAAAATGCACAACATCCACGAGGCGTTTATAGCGAGCATGGAGATGCCAAGACCGGCCTGCCCGACCTGACCCTGCGCTACCAGAGCCGGGCCGCGGGCGTCGACTACTCCGCCTCGGCCATGCTGCGCCAGCTGGAAGTGGAGAGTGACGACGGCCCCTCCATCGACGACAGCGCCACCGGCTGGGGCCTCAACCTGGCGGCCCGCTTCCGGGCAAGCGACCGCCTGACCCTGCGCGGCGCGCTGACCTACGGCGACGGCATCGGCGAATACCTGCAGAACAACCCCTCGGCGCCGGGCTACCTGTCACAGGACGAGGTCGAGACCATCACCGCCTGGGGCGCCAACGTCGGCATGAACCTCCGGGCCGGGCCCGGTGCCGTCAACCTGGGCTACGGCATCTCAAAGGCCGATCTCGACGATGCCCGCGACGCCGGCCTCGCCGGCGTGGAGGGCGCCAACGAGCAGTTCGAGGCGCTGCACCTGAACTACGTCTGGTCGCCCATCGAGCGCGTGAGCTATGGCGTGGAGGCGGGCTACCACACTCGCGAGGTGGTCGATGGCCGCGACGGCGACGCCCTGCGCCTGCAGGGCATGGTGAAGTACCACTTCTGATGCCGCTGTAAGGCAGACACGCCGGGAGACACCAAGGGAGCAGGACCTGGCGACGGGTCCTGTTCGACTCCGTCACACCTGAGGTGCCCCATGAACATCAAGACGCTGACTGCCGGCCTCCTGACCCTGCTGCTGATGGGCGGTGCCGCACACGCCATGGACTCCGCGGCCATCGAGGAGCACATGGCCAAGATCAACGAGCAATACGTACAGACGTCCAAGGAAGAGGGCGAGGTCGAGGCACTCGGGCAGAAGGTCGAGGCGCTGGAGGAGATGATCCAGATGATCCTCGACGATCAGGATTCATGACGACCATCGAGCCTCGCGCCCAATGCAAAGGCCCCGGCGTCTGTACGCCGGGGCCTTTGTGTCTCACGAGATCATCGCGTCGGCTCAGGGACGATCCAGCTTCTGCACCTTGAGCTCGTAGTTGTTGACGCCGGACATCGCCGAGCCGAACTTCTGGCCCTGCACGCGGATGCGATAGCGGCCCGGTGACAGCTCCGTTTCCATGTCCACGTCGCCATCGAAGCCCTCGCCCGCGCCCTCGGCCACCACCCGGCCGTTGGCATCCAGCACCTCGAGCTCGAGGCGGTAGGTATCCTCGTAGCCGGTCGGATAGGTCGAGGTGGTGATGGCCACGGCGCCGCGCTCGGCCATGTCGAAGGTCAGCACCTCGCCGCGGGCGCGAATCTTCACGTCGGTGACGATGGTTTCCACGCCGTTCGAGGCCTGGGCCTCAGGCTGGGCCTGAGCGCTCTCGGCGGAGGACGCCGGGGCCTCGGCCTGCGGGAGGGCACCGGCGGAAGCCCCGGCCGTCACATCGGCACTCGCCTCGGGCGTCGGGGCGGCGATGGTGGCCACGTCGTCCCGGCTGCGCACGAAGACGCTGCGGTTGCCCTCGCGGGCGCTGCCGCTGAACACCAGCCCCTGGCCGTCGCTGACGCCCTCTTCGAGGCGGCGCCCGTTCTCGTCCAGGCCGGCGACGGTGATGTAGAAGCTGTTGCCACTCCGGCTGCGAGTGCCGAACTTGCGTCCCTCGACGCGCAGCACGTAGTCGCCCGGGGTGAGGCGCTGGCGCAGGGCCAGGCCGCCGTTCTGCCCCAGTGCCTCGCCCCGGGCGATCACCCGCCCCTGGTCATCCAGCAGCACCGCGGCCACCCGGTAGTCTTCGGACTCCCCCCCCGGTACCGAGCTCTCGAACAGGTACTCCCCCGCCTGCTTGACGGTGAAGTCGTGCTCGTGGGGGCTGCCGTAGAGGAAGCTGCGGCTGCGCGCGTCGTTCTCGGCCTGGAAGAAGCCGGTCAGGTCGAGCTGCTTGCCCTGCTCCCGGAAGCGCTCCGCCATCTCGCTGGAAAGCGCCGGGGCGCTGGCGAGCCCCAGCCCCAGGGCCAGCAGGCTTGCGGTGATGATCGGCTGTTTCATGAACCCTCGCGTGTATCCTGAATGAAAAAAGCCGACCCCGGAGGATCGGCTTTCGGTGTTCCACCCTACGGGCAGGAGGATCCTGCGAGGGGATTAGAACAGGTAGACGGCACCCACGGCCACGCCGTCGCCAGCATCTTCGTCACGGTCGTACCAGGCGGCCTCGACGAAGGTGTACATGGCGTCGGAGACGTTGTAGGTCGCCCCGATCATGACCTCGTTGTAGCTCTCACCTTCCTCGTTCGGCCAGTCGCCACTGGTGAAGGCGTCATCAGCGGTGTCGGTCAGGTCGCCGCCGCCCACGTCGACGTACTGGTAGGCGCCGTAGATGTCGCCCATGCCGTAGCCGTAGCGAGCGCCCACGCCGTAGTAGTTGACGTCTTCGACCAGGTCGCTGTCGGACTGGAAGCGCTCGATCTTGGCTGCAACGCGCAGGGTATCGACGGTGTACTGGGCAGTGATGCCATACTGGTCGCCGGCGTCGAAGTCTTCGCTAGCACCAAACTCACGCTCATCATCGGCGTTGAGCGTATAAGAACGAACTTCGCCATCGTTGTTGGCCAGGTTGTCGTAGACCGCGGCGATGGAGAAGGCGCCAGCGGTGTACTTCAGGCCACCGAAGAAGGAGGCGCTGCTGTCACCGTCGTTGTCAGCCTGGTAAGTGTCACCGGCAAACTCACCAGCAGCAGCGGAGAAGTCAGCGCTGTTACCAGCTTCTGCGTCGCCTTCGTACTGAGTACCCACGGCGAACTGGAGGCCGCTGAAGGAGGGCGACATGTACTGCAGCTTGTTGCCTTCACGAGAATCAGCAATGCCAACGATGTTCTGGTTGGAGTCGGAGACGTCGAAGTACTCGTTATTGGTGATCGGATCCTGGATCCAGTCGTCGATCAGCGGATCCCAGGAACCGAGGCGCGCGTCACCGAAGTTGCCCTTCAGGCCGAAGTAGGCCTGGTCACCGGTGTCCAGCCCGCCGGCACCCTTGATCTCGTCGGCGTCGCCTTCAAACTCGTACTTGAAGTAGCCGGTCAGACCGTCGTAGATCACGTGCTCGCCGGCCACACCCAGGGTGGAACCGTTGTCGGCGAACTCGTCGGTGCTCTCACCTTCGTCGTTATTGGTGTTCGCGTAGGCGAACTGCAGGTTGCCGTACAGATCGAGCTTGGTGCCGTCCTGGTTGTAGACGGTCGCAGCCTGGGCGCCGGAAGCGGCCAGAGCACCGGCGATAGCAGTCGCTAACAGTGTCTTTTTCATTGCGATAGTTCCTTATTGACTAGCTTGCTGTTTCGATCGTGGCTGCCCGGTCTTGGTGAGCGGGTCAGCGGGCTTGGCCGGTCTTGGTGCCGGTTCTCGTGACTGCAACTCCCTCCCGGGAGGACAGATCGCGAGCCAGACCGCGGCGAAGCCTTAGTTATAGTCCAATGCTCGCAAGAGGAACTCTATACCGGGTTTTGGGGGAACGCAACAAGAAAAAAACACTGTTTTCATTCGTCGCGAACACCGTTCGTCCGTGCATCCTCCTGCCTGGCGAATCGGGCGCCGTCCCGGCGAGCCCAATGCTCGAACCGGCGTGACGGCCGCCGAATCGAGCGCCTGGCGCGATGAGCGAATCCATCATGCCCTGCGAATATGACGAAGACAAGTCGGGGGGAGATCAACGCTGATTGTGCTTGGCCAGCAGCGCGGAGAGCTTCTCGTCCAGGGTGGCGGCGGGGGCGCCTTCCGGAGCGCTGGCGGCCGGCCGCTCAGCCGAGGGCTGGGCGGTGCGGGAGTCGCCGGTGCCTTTGCTGCCGGCCGGTGCGGCTTGCTCTCGAGCGCTGCCCTGACGGGCCTTCCCGTCGGCCTCACCGTCACGATTGGCGGCGCTTCGCGCCCGGGTGCGAGCGGGCCGCCCTCGCTGACGGCGGTCGGCCTGCAGCCGCTCGAGCTTCTTGTGGGCATGCTCGGCGGCGGCGGCATCCACCTGTCCCGCCGGCTCGCCGGCAAGATCGAGGCGCCAGGCGCCCTCGCGCACCGACTTGAGGTAGCGCGGCAGGTTGACGTAGCAGGCCAACGCCCGGCGCACGAGCTTCTCCGGCCAGGGCTCTCGCGCGGTCAGCTCCTCGTGGATGCCGACCTTGAGCGGCCGGGTATGGCCCTTGAAGAAGGTGGAGGAGTAGCGCCGATACCACTGATCCAGCAGCGCCTGGGGAGACGGCGCCTCGTCACCGCCAGGTGGCTGCGTCTCGGCCGGCACCTGGGCCTCGTCGGCGGAGCACGCGGCGGCCGTCTCGGCGTGCTCGCTGGCAGCGGGCTCGTCGGGCGCGTCGTCGTGGGCGGGCGACGGCGCAGCGGCCTCGTCGCCCGGCTGGCGACGCGAGCGATCGCCGATCAGCGCGGAGAGCCCCTGGGCCCGTCGCGCCTGACGATGGAAGAGCATGCTCCCGGCCTCGGCCTCGGTGGGAGCCTGTGCCAGCAGGCGCCGGTTGTGGGCCTCGAGTTCGCGGTTCTGCTCGTCGAGCTCGCGGTTCTCCTCGGCGAGTTCCTGGCGGGTGGCTTCCAGGTCCCTGATGCGCGCCTCGAGCTCGCTGCAGCGCTCGGCCAGGGCCTGGCGGGCGGCCTGCTCCTCGCGGACCTCGGCGGCCCGTTCGGCCTGGCTCGCCTCCAGCTCGACTCGACGACGTTCCAGCTCGGCGAGCCGTGACTGCAGGGCATCCTGCTGCACGCGCGACTCCCTCAGCAGCGCGAGCAGTGCCGAAGCGCGCTGCTCCAGCCGTTCCAGCAGGCGGGTTGAGCCTTCCTCGATCACGTCCTGTCCCTCCAGTGCGCCTTGCCCTGACTCCTCCAGCCGTCGCCGGCGTTAACCGGCGATGCCCCTTGCAGCCCAGTCTGTGCCAGCCATGGCGTGGTGACAAATGTCGCCGACGCGCGACACCCTCAGCGCCGCCGGTACTGCACGAAGTGATAGTCCGGCTGGCCCTCGGCGGGCGTGCCGGCCACGCGCTGCACCTCCTCCCACGCGTTCGGGTCGATCTGCGGGAAGCGGGCATCGCCCTCGACCTCGAGGTCCACCTCAGTGAGGTAGAGCCGGCTGGCGAAGGGCAGCGCCTGGGCGTAGATCTCGGCACCGCCCATCACCATGATCTCCTCGACGCCGTCGATGGTGGCCTGCTGGTCGGCCAGCGTCAGGGCGGCGGCGAGGTCGTGACAGACCCGCACCCCCTCGGCCTGAAACCCGGGATCGCGGGTCACCACGATATTGAGGCGGCCCGGCAGCGGTCGGCCGATGGACTGGTAGGTCTTGCGCCCCATCACCAGCGGCTTGGCCTGGGTCATCCGCTTGAAGAACTTGAGGTCCTCAGGCAGGTACCAGGGCAGCTGGTTGTCCACGCCGATCACGCGATGGCGGTCCATGGCGGCGATCATCGCGATGGGAATCAGGGTCTCGTCGGTCATGGCGCGGGCCTCGCTCATACGGCCACCTGGGCCTTGATATGCGGATGGGGATCGTAATCCTCGATGGCGATGTGCTCGAAGCGAAACGCGAAGAGGTCATCCACCGAGGGGTCGAGCACCAGGCGCGGCGCCGCACGCGGCGTGCGCGAGAGCTGCTCCTCGGCCTGCTCGAGATGGTTCAGGTAGAGGTGCGCATCGCCGAGGGTATGCACGAAGTCGCCCGGCGCGAGCCCCGCGACCTGGGCGATCATCTGGGTCAGCAGCGCGTAGCTGGCGATATTGAACGGCACGCCGAGGAAGATGTCGGCGCTGCGCTGGTAAAGCTGGCAGGAGAGCCGCCCGTCGGCCACGTAGAACTGGAACAGGCAGTGGCATGGCGGCAGCGCCATCTCGTCGACCAGCGCCGGATTCCAGGCCGAGACGATCAGCCGACGCGAGCGGGGATTGACGCGAATCTGTTCGAGCAGGGTCGCGATCTGGTCGACGTGCCCCCCGCGCGGATCCGGCCAGCTGCGCCACTGGTAGCCGTAGACCGGACCCAGCTCGCCATTCTCGTCGGCCCACTCGTCCCAGATGCGCACCCCGTTCTCCTTCAGGTAGGCGATGTTGGTGTCGCCGGCCAGGAACCACAGCAGCTCGTGGATGATCGAGCGCAGGTGCAGCTTCTTGGTGGTCACCAGCGGAAAGCCCCGCGAGAGATCGAAGCGCATCTGGTGGCCGAACACCGAGCGGGTGCCGACGCCGGTGCGATCGTCACGCTCCGTGCCGTGATCGAGCACCAGGCGCATCAGGTCGAGGTAGGGCTGTTCGAGGGCGGGAGGAGCGATGGCGGTCACGGGCAAGGTCGGCGGCTGGGAAATGGACGACATATTCTACATGCCCGGACCGGGGGCGCCCATCCCGGGCCGCCCCCTACCCCGCTCAGGGCTTCGCATCCACCGGCTGGCGGCGCGACCAGGCGATCAGCGCGAGGCCGGCGGCGATCATCGGCAGGGTCAGCAGCATGCCCATGGTCACCCAGCCCAGGGCGATGAAGCCGAGATGGGGGTCGGGCAGGCGCACGAACTCCACCAGGAAGCGGAACAGGCCGTAGAGCAGCAGGAACAGGCCGGAGACCAGCCCGCGGCGGCGCGGCACCGCCGAGACCCACCACAGCACCGCGAACAGCACCGCCCCCTCGAGCAGCGCCTCGTAGAGCGACGACGGGTGGCGCGGCGCGGACCCCATGCCGGGGAAGGGCATGCCCCAGGGCAGCTCGGTGAGCCGCCCGGGAAGCTCCCGGTTGATGAAGTTGCCGATGCGCCCGGCGCCCAGGCCGATGGGCACCAGAGGCGCCACGAAATCGGTCAGGGTGAAGAAGGCCAGGCGCTTCTTGCGGGCGAACCAGAGCGCGGCGAGGAGCACGCCGATCAGGCCGCCGTGAAAGCTCATGCCGCCATCCCAGACACGGAAGATCCACAGCGGGTCCTCGAGCCACTGCGACATGCCGTAGAAGAGCGCATAGCCCAGGCGCCCGCCCGCCACCACGCCGATGGCGGCGTAGAACAGCAGGTCGCCGACATCGTCCCGGGTCAGGCCGATGCGCTCGGCCCGGCGCCGTCCGAGGAACCAGGCGGCCACGAAGCCGACCACGTACATCAGGCCGTACCAGTGGACCTGGAAGGGTCCGAGGGCAATGGCCACGGGATCGATATCGGGATAGTTCAGCATGCTAAGCCCTTGGGTAACAGGAGGATCAGAGGAGGAACTTGAGGCCCACCGCCGTCAGCAGGGCGGCGAAGGAGAGGCGCAGCGTCCGGGGCGAGAGGCGATGGGCCAGCCAGACGCCGAGGCGTGCAAAGGGCACGCTGGCCAGCACGATGCCCAGGAAGGCGGGCAGCATCACGAAGCCGATGGCCCCGGCAGGCAGCAGCGGGTTGCCCCACCCCACCGCCACGAAGGTGGCCGCGCCGAACAGCGCGATGGGCAGGCCGCAGGCCGAGGAGGTGCCCACGGCCTGGGTCATGGTGGCCCCGCAGCGCGACAGCCAGGGCACGCTGAGGGTACCGCCGCCGATGCCGAAGAGTGCCGAGATGCCGCCGATCACCGCACCCGCCACACCCATCACGGCACGCCCAGGGGCCACGCTGCCGAGCCGCGGGCCGCGCCCCAGCGCCATCTTCAGAGCGACCAGGATCACGAAAAGGCCGAACAGGGTCCCCAGCCGCCCGCCGGAGAGGCTGCCGGCGACGAAGACCCCGGCGATGGCGCCGAGCATCAGCCCCGGCAGCAAGGCCAGGAACCAGTCGCGGCGGATGCTGCCGCGACGGAAGTGTCCCCAGGCCGAGGAGGCACCGGTCACCACGATGGTGGCGAGCGAAGTGCCCACTGCCAGGTGCATGGCCACCTCGGCGGCCACGCCCTGCAGCTCGAAGGCCACGATCAGGGCTGGCACGATGATCAGGCCGCCGCCCACGCCGTAGAGGCCGGCCAGGGTGCCGGCCGCGGCGCCCAGCGCCAGGTAGGCCAGGAAAGTCGCGATGAGGCTCATGAGGGGTTGGGCTCCGGGAGGACCAGCCACTGGCGCACCATGTCGACCAGCGCCTGGGGGCGGTAGGGCTTGGCCAGGAAGTCGTCCATGCCGGCGTCGAGGAAGCGGCGACGGTCCTCGTCGCTCGCGTTGGCGGTCAGCGCCACCAGCACGCTGCGCCGACGGGAGGCCATCCCGGCCTCGCGCTCGCGCCAGCGCCGGCTGGCCTCCACGCCATCCATGCCGGGCATGAAGATATCCATCAGCACCAGGTCGAAGGCAGCCTCCTCGAACCGCGCCAGGGCCTGCTCGCCGCTGGTGGCCGTGGCGACCTCGAGCCCCTGCCGCTCCAGCACCTGGCGGGCGAGGGTGAGGTTCACCGGGCCGTCATCGACGATCAGCACCCGCCCGCTGGCCTCGGCCCCGGGAGCCGCGGGCAACGCGGGTGTGTCGGAGGGCGCATCGAGATTCTCGAGCAGCAGCATGGCGTCGGCGAGCCGCTCGCGCAGCGCCAGCAGCGCGCGCCGGTCGTGCTCGCCGCCACTCGGTCGCAGGGTCTCGCTCTCCAGCACCTCGGTGAGCGAGGTCATCAGGGGGCCGAGCGACTGGCGCAGGTGCCCCAGATAGCCGGACTTCAGGCGCGACTCCTCCCGGGCGCGGACGCGCCCGGCCTCCAGGCGCTCGACCCGCTCCTTGAAGGCCTCGAGGTCGTCGACCAGGCGGCGCTCGGCGGCATGGCTCTCGCCGAGATCGTTGCGCCAGCCCTCCACCAGATCCTCACAGGCGCTCGCCAGGGCCCTGAGGCGCTGCGAGAGCGGCAGGTCCTGGCGCTGCGGCCGGTGATGGCGCGCCAGGTAGCCCTCGACCCCGGCCAGGGCCTCGTCCACCTCGCGCTGGATCCCGCGCATGCGCTGGCGCAGCAGTGTCAGGAAGACCGCCACGTTGAGGCAGCTGCCCAGCAGCAGCGCCACCGGCAGCCAGAAGGCGGTGTTCCAGGAGGCGTGGGCCGGCATCATCCACCAGAGCAGCAGGCCGACCAGCAGACAGAGCACCACCAGGGCCAGCTGGGTCAGCAGCAGCGGCCAGAAGATCGGCCACACCAGGCGCGACCATAAGCGATCCAAGCGGATATCGTCCTGCATTCTCATCCCTGTGCACGCACGATGAGCGAAAGAGTGTACGCGGCCGGGCCCGGGCTGTCATGACGGCGCCTTTACCCCCGCGCCGGCGGCCGGCTAAGCTGGCCCGATGTGCCTGATCGCCTTCGACCACCGTCCCGGCAGCACCTGCCCGCTGCGCCTGATCGCCAACCGTGACGAGTTCCATGCCCGTCCGACGGCGCCCCTGGGCGCCTGGGAGGCGGCCCCCGCGATCGTCGGCGGCCGCGATCTGGAGGCCGGCGGCAGCTGGCTGGCCGTTCACCGCCGCGGGCGCTTCGCCGCCGTGACCAACGTGCGCGACCCGCGCCTCACGGTGCCGCCGGGTTCGCCGAGCCGCGGCGAACTGGTGCGCGAGGCCCTGGAGCGCGACGACCTGACGGCCTGGCTCGAGCGGCTGGCGGACGGGGCGGCCCGCGCCTATGCCGGCTTCAACCTGCTGGTGGGCGACGGAGAGACGCTCTGGCACCTGCACAGCGGGCTCGACGCCCTTCGCCTCCGGCGCGTGCCGCCCGGCCTGCACGGCCTCTCCAACGCCAGCCTGGATACGCCCTGGCCCAAGCTGATCGCGGCCCGCCAGGGACTCGGCCGCGGCCTTCGCTACGGCCGCTTCCCCGAGGACGCCCTGCCCGTGCTCGGCGATGCCCGGCCCGCCGATGACGACACCCTGCCGGAGACCGGCGTGGGCCTCGAGCGCGAGCGCCAGCTGTCGTCGTGCTTCATCGTCGGCCGCGACTACGGCACCCGCGCCACCAGCTGGCTGAGCTGGCACGCCGACGGGCTCATCGAGATCGGTGAACGGCGCTTCGGGCCACTGGGCATCCGGCTGGGGGAGAGCATCGAGCGGCTGACGCTGCACCCGCAGTAGCCCCTTCGCTTCCCGGCTCGGCCCGGCCGGGCGCCGCCATGCGCGCTCCCCCGGGGGCCGAAGCGAGGGGCTCGATCCCGCTCAGTCCTTGGGCGGCAGCAGGTGCGCCAGCTGCCACTCGCCCAGGCGGGTCTCCAGGTGCTGGCGCACGGCGTGGGGTGAATCGAGCCGCAGGGTCTCCTCGACCAGCTCCCGGGCGCTCGCGAGGCTCACCCGACGAATCGCCGCCCTCACCCGCGGCAGGCTCGGCGCGTTCATCGACAGCGTCGTGAACCCCATGCCCATCAGCAGCAGCGCCCCGGCGGGGTCGCCGGCCATCTCGCCGCACACCGAGGTCGGCATGGCCAGGCGCCGCGAATCCTCACCCAGCCGCGCCATGGCCGCCAGCACGGCGGGGTGGTTGGCGTCGTAGAGTTCGGCGACCCGCGGGTTGTTGCGGTCCACGGCCAGCAGGTACTGGGTCAGGTCGTTGCTGCCCACCGAGAAGAAGTCGGCGCGGGCGGCCAGGGCATCGAGCTGGTAGAGGGTCGCCGGCACCTCCAGCATCACCCCCACCTTGGGCCGCTTGACCGCCACGCCCTCCTCGCCGAGCTCGAGGATGGCGCGATCGAGCAGGCGCAGCGCATCGTCGACCTCGTCGACGTTGGTGACCATGGGCAGCAGCACCTGCAGGTTGTCGAGCCCCTGGGAGGCGCGCAGCATGGCCCGCAGCTGCACCATCAGCACCTCGGGGTGGTCGAGGGTGACGCGGATGCCGCGCCAGCCGAGGAAGGGGTTGGCCTCCTCGATGGGGAAGTAGGGCAGGTCCTTGTCGCCGCCGATGTCGAGAGTGCGCATCACCACCGGCAGCGGCGCGAAGCTCTCGAGCTGGTCGCGATAGAGGCGCGTCTGCTCCTGCTCGCCGGGAAAGCGCTCGGTGATCATGAAGGGCACTTCGGTGCGGTAGAGCCCTACCCCGCCGATCCGCGACTTGAGCGACGCCACGGCATCCACCGCCAGGCCGGTATTGACCATCAGCGGCATGTCGTGGCCATCTGGGGTGCGGCTGGGCAGGTCCTGCTCTTGCTCCAGCACCGCCATCAGCGCCCGCTCCTCGTCGATCAGGCTCTGATAGTGGCTCTCGAGCTCCGGCGAGGGGCGCACGAAGAGGCGCCCGCGATGGCCATCCAGCACCACCCGGTTGCCGCCGAGGCGCGGCAGCGGCAGGTCGACCATGCCGAGCACCGTGGGAATGCCCATGGCACGGGCGACGATGGCCACGTGGGAGGTGCTGGAGCCACGCACCGAGACAAGCCCGGCGAGCTTGTCGCGGGGCACCTCACCGAGCATCGCCACACTGATCTCGTCGCCCACCAGGATGGTGCTGTCGGGGTAGACTTCCGGGGTCTGGGGCGTCTCCTCCTGCAGGTGGGCCAGCACGCGCCGCCCCAGGTCCCGGACGTCCGCCGCCCGCTCGCGGAGATAGTTGTCGTCGACCCGTTCCAGGTACTGCACATGGCGGCGCACCACGTCGGCCAGCGCTCCGGGCGCCCACTGCCCCTCGCGGATGCGCTTCTCGACCTCCTGGGAGAGGGCCGCCTCACTGAGCATCTGCTGGTAGACGTCGAACAGCGCGAGCTCCTGGGCGGAGATGCGGCTCGCCAGGCGCTCGCCGGCGGCGCGAATCTCGTCGCGCACCCGCCCGATGGCCTCCTTGAGCCGGGCGATCTCGTACTCGACATCGGTGGGGATCAGGTCCGGTACGCTGTTGAGGTCGGCCGGCGCGGCGATGACCACCGCCTCGCCGATGGCCATGCCGGGCGAGGCCGCCACACCGGTGAAGCGGGCCTGCCCGCCGGGAATGCTCGGCCGATTGAGCCCACCGGTCGCCAGGGCGTGGGCCAGCACGCCGGCCAGCTGGGCGGCCATGGTGACCAGGAAGGCCTCGTCCTCCTCGTCGAAGCGACGCTTCTCGGACTGCTGCACCACCAGGACGCCGAGCATGCGGCGCTGGTGGATGATCGGCACGCCAAGAAAGCTCGAGTAGCGCTCCTCGCCGGTGGCCTCGAAGTAGCGGAACTGCGGATGGGCCTGGGCATCTTCCAGGTTGAGCGGCTCCTCGCGCTTGGCCACCAGGCCCACCAGGCCCTCCCCCACCTCGAGGCTCACCCGACCCACCGCCTGGGCGCGCAGGCCGATGGTCTCCATCAGCACCAGACGATCGATGGCGTGGTCGAAGAGGTAGAAGGAGCAGACGTCGGTGCGCATCGCCTTGCGGATGCGTCGCACCATGGTGGCCAGGGCCGCGTCCAAGTTGCGAGCCCCGTTGACTTCCTGAATGATGCGTCGCAATACCTCGAGCATTGGCGTCTTTTTTTCCATTGTGGTTGTCTCTCGCCTCGCTGAGGGGGTGGCCGTCAGGCCATCGGCTCATCCATGACCGAGGGCCAGCCGCTGGGCCCGGGGGGACAGCTCGCGCAGGGCGCGGCGATAGACCTCACGCTTGAAGGGCACCACCTGTCCCAGGGGGTACCAGTAGCTGACCCAGCGCCAGCCATCGAACTCCGGCTTGCCGGACAGGTCCATGCAGATCCGGCTCTCCTGACAGCGAATCCGAAGCAAGAACCACTTCTGTTTCTGGCCGATGCACACCGGCCGGGAGTGGGTACGCACCATGCGTCGCGGCAGGCGATAGCGTAGCCAGCCCCGGGTGCAGGCAAGGATCTCGACGTCCTCGGCGGTGAGGCCGATCTCCTCGTGGAGCTCACGAAAAAGTGCCTGTTGCGGAGTCTCGTTAGCCTTGATGCCTCCCTGGGGAAACTGCCACGCGTTTTGCCCTACCCGACGCGCCCAAAGCAGCTGCCCCATCTCGTTGGCGATGATGATGCCAACATTGGGGCGAAAGCCGTCAGCGTCGATCACGGACTTCACCTTATAGTTTCAGTATTGAGGCCATTCTTCCACAAGGCCACAAAGCGCATCAATACAAGGCGTCGGCCGGCGGCCAACACGCGGCGCTCGCGGCCGGGCCGGGCGCTCGAAGCGCGTCATCGCTTCTGCCATAATCGATGGTCTTGCCGTGACCGCCGCGCGCGCGTCCATCCATATCAACAACACCCGAGGGGAACGCAGTGAGCCTGGCCATCTTCGACCTGGACAACACGCTGCTGTCGATCGACAGCGACCATGCCTGGGGCGAGTTCCTGCTGGAACAGGGCGCCGTCGACCCGGTCGCCTACCGCGAGGCCAACGACCGCTTCATGGCCGACTACGAGGCGGGCACCCTGGACATGCAGGCCTTCCTCGAGGTGGCCCTGCAGCCGCTGGCGGCGCATACGCCGGAGCAGCTCGCCGCCTGGCACCAGCAGTTCATGGCGAGCAAGATCGAGCCGCACATCCTCGCCCGGGGCGAGGAGCTGGTGGCCCGTCACCGCTCGCGCGGCGACACCCTGATGATCATCACCGCCACCAACCGCTTCATCACCGGTCCGATCGCCGAGCGCCTGGGCATCGACGAGCTGATCGCCGTGGAGCCCGAGATGGTCGACGGCCGCTACACCGGTCGCGCCCTCGGCATCCCGAGCTACCGGGAGGGCAAGGTGAAGCGCCTCGAGGCGTGGCTCGCCGACCACGACCTGACCCTGGACGGCAGCTGGTTCTACAGCGACTCCCACAACGACCTGGCGCTGCTCGAGGAGGTCGACCATCCGGTGGCGGTGGACCCCGACCCGAGCCTGCGCGAGGTGGCGAAGGCCCGCGGCTGGCGCATCATCAGCCTGCGCGACTGAGCCGCTCGCCTCGCTCGCCGAGGCGAGGTCCAGACGCAAAAAACCCCGCCGGCCGGCGGGGTTTTTCGTGTCGCGGAAGCGGCGAGGCTTAGCCGAGCAGGTGCTCGACGGCGGCGCGCTCCTCGCGCAGCTCGGTCTCGGTCGCCTGCATGCGGCCGCGGCTGAACTCGTCAATTTCGAGGCCCTGGACGATCTCGTACTGGCCGTTCTTGCAGACCACCGGGTAGGAGTACATGATGCCCGGCTCGACGCCGTAGCTGCCGTCGGCGGGGATGCCCATGCTCACCACCTCGTCGGTGCCCAGCGCCCAGTCACGCATGTGATCGATGGCGGCGGAGGCGGCAGACGCCGCGGAGGAGGCCCCGCGCGCCTTGATGATGGCGGCGCCGCGCTGCTGCACGGTGGGGATGAAGTCGTTCTCGTACCAGTCGCGCTCGACCAGCTCCAGGGCCGGGGTGCCGTCGACCTTGCAGTGGGCCAGGTCCGGGTACTGGGTCGCGCTGTGGTTGCCCCACACCACCATGGACTCGACGTCGGTGACATGCTTGCCGGTCTTCTGGGCCAGCTGGGTCTTGGCGCGGTTGTGGTCCAGGCGCATCATCGCGGTGAACTGGCCGGCGTCCAGGTCCGGCGCGTTGCAGGAGGCGATCAGGGCGTTGGTGTTGGCCGGGTTGCCGACCACCAGCACGCGCACGTCGCGGCTGGCGTGGTCGTTCAGCGCCTTGCCCTGCGCGGAGAAGATCGCGGCGTTGGCCTCGAGCAGGTCCTTGCGCTCCATGCCCGGACCGCGCGGACGCGCGCCGACCAGCAGGGCGAAATCGGCATCCTTGAAGGCGACGTTGGCATCGTCGGTAGCCACGATCTCCTGCACCAGCGGGAAGGCGCAGTCGTTGAGCTCCATCACCACGCCGTTGAGGGCGTCCATGGCCGGAGTGATCTCCAGCAGCTGCAGGATGACCGGCTGGTCCTTGCCGAGCATGTCGCCGGAGGCGATGCGGAAGGCGAGGGAGTAGCTGATCTGGCCGGCAGCACCGGTGATGGCAATACGGACGGGGTCTTTCATGGTGGCTCCTTGGGTTGTCAACGCAGGGGTTGTCGCCGTGAGGATAAGCCTGGTGGAGCGGCTGCCCACCCTGGCCGGGATGCGAACCGCCAAGATGTTATGCCTGCACTGCACAAAACTCAATTCGACCTGCGGCTAGGCCCGCCGCCAGGCCTCTGCCGACCCGACACGACGAGACCCCGCGGGACGCGAGATCCCGCGGGGTCTGCCGCTGACGAGCGCCGTCGGGGCCCTCAGGCCCGGGAGTCGGCCTCGGCGCGGGTGGCGTCCGGCGAATGGGCCGCGTGCAGCCGGGCGATCAGCCGATCCTCGAGCTCGAAGCGCTCGCCGAGCCCCTTGGTGAGGCGATCGATCCAGGCCGGCAGCCGGGCGAGGTGCTGTTCGCAGCGCGCCGGGGAGGCGTAGTCCTCGTCGAAGGCGAGCACCAGCTCGGTGGACATCTCGAGCCGCTCCATCAGCCGGTCGGCGAGCGCCAGGGCGGGCTCGTCGTCGAAGGCGCGGGCCTCCTCGCGCAGCTGCGGATAGATCTCGAAGTGGCCGGCACTGATGTAGTCCATCAGCAGCTCGCTGAAGGCATCGATATGGGCCTTGGAGACGGCCTCCAGCTCGGCATCGCAGGACGCCTTGAGGTCGACGAAGTGGACCAGCAGCGCCCGGCGCGCCTCGAGCCAACGATCGATCAGCTGGTGGACACCACCCCAGCGTTCCTGGGCATTCGTGCAATCTTCCAGCATGGACACCTCCCTTGCTCGACGGCCGGCCGCGACGGCATGCTCGACCCGCGAGCTGACAGACTCGCGCCTGCCGATGACGGTGTCAATGCCGCCGCGCCGCTCGAAGGACATCTCGCGACGCCTCCCCGAGGGCCGGCCGCCGAAGCAGAGCGATGGCCAAGCGTGGAGAGGCCGCCGGCCGGTTCGTAGTAAGGTAGCGAGAAACGCGACAACGAACCGGCCGGCCCGTCATCGCGGCGGGCCGACGCCTCGCCGCGAGGCGGCATGCCGCCATCCACACAGACACCAGAGGGCCTCTCCATGAACATCCTGACCCGCGCCGGCCTCGGCCTGCTGATGACGACCGCCGTCTCCCTGGCCCAGGCCGAGGAGGTCCGGATCGGCATGATCACCACGCTCTCCGGCGGCGGCTCGCACCTCGGCGTCGACGTGCGCGACGGCTTCATGCTCGCCATCGACCAGGCGGGACGCGACGACATCGAGGTGCTGATCCAGGACGACGCCCGTCGCCCCGACCTCGCCAAGACGCTCTCCAACGAGTTCCTGCAGCGCGACGAGGTCGACATCATGACCGGCCTCATCTGGTCCAACCTGGCCATGGCCGTGGTGCCCTCGGTGGTGCGACAGGGCACCTTCTACCTCTCCCCCAATGCCGGGCCCTCGGCCCTGGCGGGCCGGCTGTGCCACGAGAACTACTTCAACGTGGCCTACCAGAATGACAACCTGCACGGCGCCATGGGCGCCTACATGCGCGAGCAGGGCTTCGAGCGCCCGCTGCTGATGGCGCCCAACTACCCCGCCGGCACCGACGCCCTGGCCGGCTTCAAGCACCTCTATGAGGGCGAGGTGGCCGACGAGCTCTACACCCAGCTCGGCCAGACCGACTACGCGGCCGAGATCGCCCAGATCCGCGCCAGCGATGCCGACAGCCTGTTCTTCTTCCTGCCCGGCGGCATGGGCATCTCCTTCATGAAGCAGTGGCAGAGCTCGGGCGTCGAGATGCCGGTGTTCGGCGCGGCCTTCTCCTTCGACGAGATCATCATCCAGGCGGTCGGCAGCGCGGCGCTCGGCGCCATCAACACCTCGGAGTGGGCCTACGACCTGGACAACGCAGCCAACCGGGCCTTCGTCGAGGCCTTCCGGGCAACCCATGAGCGCACCCCGACCCTGTACGCGGCTCAGGGCTACGACACCGCCCGCCTGATCCTGAGTGCCCTGGAGAAGGCGCACCCCGACGACCAGGACGCCTTCCGCGAGGCCCTGCGCGCAGCCGACTTCGCCTCGGTGCGCGGCGACTTCCGCTTCGGCCCCAACCAGCACCCGATCCAGGACATCTACGTCCGCGAGGTGGTCGAGGGCGAGGACGGCCAGCCCACCAACCGCCTGGTCGGCCTCGCCATCGAGGACATCCAGGACGTCTACGCCGAGCAGTGCCGGATGTGACCGACGCCCCGGGCCGCCCGCGGCCCGACTCCCCCGCTCCCCGACCATGGACCCCACGACGTGAGCGCGACCCTGCTGATCGAGCAACTCATCAACGGCCTGCAGCTCGGCACCATGCTGTTCCTGATGGCCAGCGGCCTGACGCTGGTGTTCGGCGTCATGGGGCTGATCAACCTGGCCCACGGCTCCTTCTACATGGTCGGCGCCTTTGTGACCGCCGTCACCACCGCCTCGACCGGCTCCTTCCTGCTGGGCCTGACCGCCGGCAGCCTCGCGGCCGCCGCGGCGGGCGCCGTGGTCGAGGTGCTGGTGATCCGACGTCTCTACCATCGCTCGCACCTGGACCAGGTGCTCGCCACCTTCGCGTTGATCCTGATCTTCTCCGAGGGCACGCGCTGGCTGTTCGGCTCCTCGCCACTCTGGCTCAGCCCGCCCGACTGGCTCGCGGGCTCGGTGGCCCTGCCCGGCGGCGCCCGCTACCCCGTCTACCGGCTGATGATCCTCGCCGTGGGCGTGCTGATCTCCGCCGGCCTCTACCTGTTGATCTCGCACACCCGGCTGGGCATGCGCATCCGCGCCGGCGAGAGCGATCGCGAGATGATCGGTGCACTCGGCGTCGACATCCGCCGGCTCTACACCCTGGTGTTCGCCCTGGGGGCCGCCCTGGCGGGGCTCGCCGGCTCGCTGGTGGGCGCGCTGCAGTCGGTGCAGGTGGGCATGGGCGAGCCGGTGCTGATCCTCGCCTTCGTGGTGATCGTGATCGGCGGCATCGGCTCGATCAAGGGCGCCCTGCTGGGGGCGATCCTGGTCGGCGTGGTGGACACCCTGGGGCGCGTCTTCCTGCCGGCGCTGTTCGGCCACTTCCTGCCCCCCTCCCAGGCCGCCGGGGTGGGCACCGCCCTCGCCGCCATGCTGATCTACGTGCTCATGGCCGTCATCCTCGCCTTCAAGCCGCAGGGACTCTTCGCCGCCCATGACTGACCCTTCCACCGACGCCACCGTCCCCACGGCCGCACCCCGGCTTGGGCGCCAGTGCCTGGTCAACGCCGGCCTGCTGGCGCTGACCCTGCTCGCCCCGCTGGTGGCCCACCTGCTGGGCGAGGCCTACTACGTCAACCTGGCCACCCGCATCGTGCTGATCGCGATGGCGGGAGTGGGACTCAACCTGGCGCTCGGCCACGGCGGCATGATCAGCTTCGGCCATGCCGCCTACTTCGGCGTGGGCGGCTACGTGGCGGGCATCAGCGCCTTCCACGCCTTCGACGGCAGCCTGCTGCTGGGCCTGCCCGGCAGCGACGACATGCTGGTGATCTGGGCGGTGGCGCTCGCCGCCTGCGGCCTGCTGGCGCTGGCCATCGGCGCCGTCTCGCTGCGCACCTCCGGGGTCTACTTCATCATGATCACCCTGGCCTTCGCCCAGATGGTCTACTACTTCGCCACCTCCTGGCCGAGCTACGGCGGCCAGGACGGCCTGCCGATCTACTTGCGCAACGGCCTGCCGCTGATCGACAGCCAGCAGCCGCTGAGCTTCTTTCTGGTCTGCTTCGCCCTGCTGCTCGCCGCCATGGCGATCACCGCGCGGCTGATGGGGTCGCGCTTCGGCGCCGCCCTGACCATGGCGCGCCTCAACGAGACGCGCCTCGCCACCGCCGGCATCTCGCCCTACCCCATCCGCCTCACGGCCTTCGTCATCTCGGCCATGATCACCGGGCTCGCCGGCGCCCTCTACGCCGACCTCAACGGCTTCGTCAGCCCCGCCATGCTCAGCTGGCACTTCTCGGGGGAGCTGATGGTGATCGTCATCCTCGGCGGCGTCGGGCGCCTTTTCGGGCCGCTGGCCGGGGCCATCGTCTACGTGCTGATGGAGACCCTGCTCGGCGGGCTGACCGAGTACTGGCTCTTCTTCCTCGGCCTGGTGCTGCTCGGCGTGGTGCTGTTCGCCCGGCAGGGCGTGATCGGCTGGCTGGCCGGGGGGACGCCCCATGGCTGAGGCGGTGCTCGCGGTCGAGGGGCTGCACAAGCGCTTCGGCGCCCTTCAGGCCACCCACGACGTCTCGCTGACGCTGCGCGCCGGCGAGATCCACGCCCTGATCGGCCCCAACGGGGCCGGCAAGTCGACGCTGATCGCCCAGATCGCCGGCAGCCTCAGGCCCGACGCAGGGCGCATCCTGCTCGCCGGGCACGACATCACCACGCTCGGCGTCTCCGCGCGGGCCCGCCTGGGGCTGGGGCGCAGCTTCCAGGTCTCGTCGCTGGCCGAACCGCTCAGCGCGCTTGGCAACGTGATGATCGGCGCCCAGGCGCGGGCGGGACACAGCTTTCGCTTCTGGAAACCGGTGGCCCGCGATGCGCGCCTGCTGGGCCCGGCACGCGAGGCGCTCGAGCGGGTGCACCTCGGCCACCGCGCCGACACCCCGGTCGCGGCGCTCTCCCACGGCGAGCGCCGTCAGGTGGAGGTGGCCTGCGCGCTGGTGCTCGAGCCCCGGGCGCTGCTGCTCGACGAGCCCATGGCCGGCCTCGGGCCGGAGGGCTCGGCGCGGCTCACCGAGCTGCTCGAGACCCTCAAGCACGAGGTGCCCATCCTGCTGATCGAGCACGACATGGACGCCGTCTTCCGGCTGGCGGATCGACTGTCGGTGCTGGTCGACGGCCGGGTCATCGCCCACGGCGACGGTGAGGCCATCCGTCGCGACCCGCGCGTGCAGGCGGCTTACCTGGGAGACTGAGATGCTCACCATCACCGACCTCGAGACCTGCTACGGGCCCTCCCAGGCACTGTTCGGCGTCGACCTCCATGTCGAGGCCGGCGAGATGGTGGCGCTGATGGGCCGCAACGGCATGGGCAAGACCACCACCCTGCGCTCGCTGTTCGGCCTGACCCCGGCGCGACGGGGGCGCATCGAGTTCGATGGGCGGGACCTGCGACGGCTGTCGCCCTTCCGCATCGCCCGGCGCGGCCTGGGACTCGTGCCCGAGGGGCGCCGCTGCTTCCCCAACCTCTCGGTGCGCGAGAACCTGGTCGCCACCGCCCGCCCCGGGCCCTGGGACCAGAGACGCGTCGAGGCGCTCTTCCCGCGGCTGGCCGAGCGGCGCGCGCAGCTCGCCGATACCCTGTCGGGGGGCGAGCAGCAGATGCTCTCCATCGGCCGGGCGCTGATGACCAACCCCCGCCTGCTGGTGCTCGACGAGGCCACCGAGGGCCTGGCGCCGGTGATCCGCCAGGAGATCTGGGCGGCGCTGCGCCGGCTCAAGGCCGAGGGCCAGTCGATCCTGATCGTCGACAAGTCGCTCGGCGAGCTGCTGCCGGTCGCCGACCGCTGCACCCTGCTGGAGAAGGGGCGCACGGTGTGGACCGGGCGACCCGCGGCGCTGGACGCGTCGCTGCGCGCGCGCTACCTGGGCATCTAGGAGCGAGCCGGCGCCCTCAGCGATGGAAGGCGGCGATCTCCTCGACGAAGCGCCCGCCGGGGCGATAGTGCTCGAGGATCGAGAAGTGGTCATCGCCGGCCAGCAGCGCGCTGTCGACCGCGCAGCCCTGCCCGCGCAGGTGCGCGGCCTGGGCGCGCATCTGGTCGGCGAACGCCTCGGACTCCTCGCCACCGGCGACCAGCCGCACCCGGGCCGGCACCCAGCAGGGCTGGTGCACGGGGCTGTAGTCGATCACGTCGCGCGCGGTGAGCCGCAGCTTGGGCTGCAGCCAGGAGCGGGGAAAGGGGGCGAGGTCGTAGAGGCCGCTGATCGACAGCGCCCCGCGGATCAGGTCGGCAGGCAGGCCGTAGGCCTCCTCCCAGCGGGTGGCGAGCAGCATGGCGCAGAGATGGCCGCCCGCGGAGTGGCCGGAGACGCTGAGCCGTCCCGGGTCCACCCCGAGCGAGGCGCCGTGACGATGCATCCAGGCCACCGCCGCGCGGCTCTGGCGCACGATCTCGCCGAGACGCACCTCAGGGCAGAGCGCGTAGTTGACTACCGCCACGGTGATGCCGGCGGCCACCAGGCCGTCGGCGACGAAGCCGAACTCGGCGTGACTCAGCGCGCGCCAGTAGCCGCCGTGAAAGAAGAGGTGCACCGGGCCTTGGTCGACGCCGGCGGGGAAGACGTCCATGCGCTCGGCGAGGGTCGGGCCGAAGGCGACATCGGGGATCGGGGACAGGCGCTCGCGCGACCGGGCGCTGCGCGCGCGCCAGTCGGCGACCAGCGCCCCGCCGTCGCGGCCGCGCATGGGGTCATAGGCCCGGTCGATCCCCTCCCGGGTGGCCGGGTGGCGATAGCCCACGGGGCGCGCCTAGCCCGACCAGTGATAGCCGAGACGCGGCCGGTTGGCGAACAGCAGCAGGCCCAGCGGGGCCAGCGCCAGGATCAGAAAACCGATCAGGGTCCAGCCGGGCAGCGAGAGGCCGAGCAGGCGAAAGCTGATCTCGGCGCACTCCCCGGAACCGGAGAGCACCCGGGAGAGCACCTGCTGCCAGGGCAGGATCTCCATCATGTAGTCGAGCCCCGGGCCGCAGCTCGGCACCTGGTCCGCCGGCAGCGACTGCAGCCACAGGTGGCGCCACGCCACGGCGATGCCGCTGCCCACGGCGGCGAGCGACAGCAGGCCGTAGACCACGGCACCCCGGCGCCCCTCGGGATTGTGGAGGGCGGCCACCAGGAACACCGCGGCGGCGGCCAGCACCGCCAGGCGCTGGAGGATGCAGAGCGGACAGGGCTCCAGCCCGACGACATGCTCGAGCGCGAGGGCCACGCCCATCATCAGCACGCAGAAGGCGAGCCCGGCGAGGCTCCAGGCGCGCACGTCCAGGCGACGGAGATCGTCGATCATGAGCGCTCCCCCGTCGCCAGCGGGGTGATGCTGCGAACCTCGCGGGCGCGCTCGAAGTAGCGGGCCAGGAAGGTATCGAAGTCCTCCTCGTCGGCGGCCTCGATGTCCGCCTGCTGGTCGCGGGAGCTCGCCACCAGGTCGTTGAACAGCGCCTCCCGGGCGGGATCCATGGGCGTGTCGCGAAAGCCCTTTGCCTGCTCCCGGGCGAGGCCTAGCATCGCCTCGAGGAAGGACTCGCCGCTCGACTCGAGCCGCTCCAGCAACTGCCCGGAGGGCGTCAGGGCCGGGTCCTCGAGGCGCGGCCTCAGCGCGGCCAGGGCCTCGCCGTGGGGCTCGCCCTCCTCCAGCCGGTCGAGCAGCTCGGCCACCGGGGCCATCTCGGCGAGGATCTCGCCGCCCCAGTCGGCGATGGAGCGATGGCGGCCGTCCTGCAGCAGGCGCAGTGCCGGGTCCCGCCCGCGCTCGACCACCAGGCGACGGTTGTCGTCCAGCCGATCGCACTCGTCGTCGGGGATCCACGGGCTCTCGCGGAGCAGGCACCACATCAGGAAGGTGTCGAGGAAGCGGATCTGGGTCTCGTCGACCCCCAGCGGCAGGAAGGGGTTGAGGTCCAGGCAGCGCACCTCGATGTACTCGACGCCGCGCGCCTCCAGCGCCTGGCTGGGGGTCTCATCGTGGCGGGCCACCCGCTTGGGGCGGATGTCGCTGTAGTACTCGTTCTCGATCTGCAGGATGTTGGCGTTGAGCTGGCGCCACTCGCCGCCCTCGTTCACGCCGCGCCGCCGGTAGTCCTCCCAGGGGGTGGCGATGGCATGACGCAGGGTGTTGACGTAGTTGGAGAGCGAGTTGAAGCAGATCTTGAGCTGCTCCTGGACCTTGTTCTGGTAGCCCAGGTCCGACATGCGCAGGCTGGTGGCGTGGCGCGACACCAGGGTCGCGTCGCCGTGGCGCTCGAGCTTCTCGGGCACCCGGCGGTCGGGCAGGAAGCTGCGATCGAGTGCCGGCGAGGCGCCGAACAGGTAGAGCAGCAGCCAGCTGTGGCGGCGGAAATTGCGGATCAGGCCGAAGTAGCGCATCGAGCGATAGTCGCCGAGGGGCGTATCGATGTCACCGTCGAGCTCGCGCAGCGCCTGCCAGAGGTCGTCGGGCAGCGAGACGTTGTAGTGGACCCCGGCGATGGCCTGCATGATCCGCCCGTAGCGCAGGTCCAGGCCCTTGCGGTAGACATGCTTCATCACGCCGACGTTGGAGTCGCCGTAGTCGGCGATGGGCACGCTGTCGTTGCCGTCGAGGCGCGCTGGCATGCTCGCCGGCCAGATCAGCTCGCCGCCCAGGTGGCGATAGCTGAAGCGGTGCAGGTCGCCGAGGAAGGCCATGGCATCCCCCGGCCGGCAGTAGACCGGGGTGATGTACTCCAGCAGCGCCTCGGAGTAGTCGGTGGTGATGTGCGGGTGGGTCAGCTTGGACCCCAGGGCGGCCGGATGCGGCGTGGCGGCGATGCGCCCCTCGCCGTCGACGCGCAGCCCTTCCTTCTCGATGCCGCGGCGCAGTCGGCCGACGCGACCCTGGTCGGCCAGCCCCTTGAGTCGATCGACGCGGGCGTTAAGCGATTCGGACAAGTTGGTCACCATATGGGAAAGGGCGGGCGCCTGGGCGCCCGACAAGCATCAGATTAGGGCGCCGCCGGGCGACGCTTCAAGGGGAGTGGAACGTCGGGCCCGGCGGCGCATCGCGATCAGCGCCCCTTCTTGGCCTTCAGGAGCGCCGCGCCCAGGGCGCCCATTTGGCCGCCCTGCTCCGGCGCCTGGCCGCGGGACGGCTTGCCGCGCCCCCGCGACTCGCCGTTGTGGCGACGGGGCTTGCCGGTGGGCCGCTCGTCGCCGCGGGCCTCCTCGGGCTGGTCGCCAAGGCGCATGGTCAGGCCGATGCGCGAGCGCGGAAGGTCGACGCTCATCACCTTGACCCGGACGATGTCGCCGGCCTTGACCACGCTGCGCGGATCCTCGACGAAATTCTCGGAGAGCGCCGAGATGTGCACCAGGCCGTCCTGGTGCACGCCGATGTCGACGAAGGCGCCGAAGTGGGTGACGTTGGTCACGCTGCCCTCGAGGATCATGCCCGGCTCGAGGTCCTTGAGGGTCTCGACGCCCTCGCGGAACTCGGCCGCCTTGAACTCGGGGCGCGGGTCGCGGCCCGGCTTGTCGAGCTCGGCGAGGATGTCGCTCACCGTGGGCACGCCGAAGCGCTCGTCGGCGAACTCGGCCGGCTTGAGCGACTTGAGGGTGGCGCTGTCGCCGATCAGCCCGGCCAGGTCGCGGCCGCTGCGCTCGGCGATGCGCTCCACCAGCGGATAGGCCTCGGGGTGCACGGCGCTGGCGTCGAGCGGATTGTCGCCGTTCATGATGCGCAGGAAGCCCGCGCACTGCTCGAAGGTCTTGGGCCCCAGGCGGCTGACGTCGAGCAGCGCCCGACGGCTGGTGAAGGCGCCCTCGGCGTTGCGTCGGGCGACGATGTTGTCGGCCAGCGCCGCGTTGAGGCCGGCGACCCGGGAGAGCAAGGCGCTCGAGGCGGTGTTGAGGTCCACCCCCACGGCGTTGACGCAGTCCTCGATCACCGCCTCCAGGCTCCGGGAGAGCTGCAGCTGGGAGACGTCGTGCTGGTACTGGCCCACGCCGATGGACTTGGGTTCGATCTTGACCAGCTCGGCCAGCGGGTCCTGCAGGCGCCGGGCGATGGAGACCGCGCCGCGGATGCTGACGTCGAGGTCCGGGAACTCCCGGGAGGCGTACTCCGAAGCGGAGTAGACCGAGGCGCCGGCCTCGCTGACCATCACCTTGGCGAGCCGCTGGGTGCCGGCCAGGGCCTTGACCAGCTCGCCGGCCAGGCGGTCGGTCTCGCGGCTGGCGGTGCCGTTGCCCACGGCGATCAGCGCCACGTCGTGCTTCTTGACCAGCCGCGCCAGCTCCTCCAGCGAGGCCGCCCAGGCGTTGCGCGGGGCGTGGGGGTAGATGGTGGCGTGCTCGAGGAACTGGCCGGTGGCATCGACCACCGCCACCTTGCAGCCGGTGCGCAGGCCCGGGTCGATGGCCAGCGTCGCCTTGGGCCCCGCCGGGGCGGCCAGCAGCAGGTCCTTGAGGTTGGCGGCGAAGACCTCGATGGCCTCGGCCTCGGCGCGCTCGCGCAGCCGCCCCATCAGCTCGGTCTCGAGGTGGGTGTAGAGCTTGACCCGCCAGGTCCAGCGCACCACCTCGGCGAGCCAGCGGTCGGCGGGACGCCCCTGGTCGCTGATCTCGAAGTGCCTGGCGATGGCCACCTGGGCCGGGTGGACCGGCGCCTCGTCCTCGCCGGGCAGGCGCAGGGTCAGCGCCAGCACGCCCTCGTTGCGGCCGCGGAACATCGCCAGCGCCCGGTGGGATGGCACCTTGGCGAGCGCCTCGTCGTGCTCGAAGTAGTCGGAGAACTTGGCGCCCTCCTGCTCCTTGCCGGCGATCAGCCGGGCCGAGAGCTCGCCCTCGTTCCACAGCCGTTCGCGCAGGCGCCCCACCAGCTCGGGGTCCTCGGCGAAGCGCTCCATGAGGATCTGCTTGGCGCCGTCCAGGGCGGCCTTGGCGTCCTCGACGGCCGGAATGTCACCCTCCGCCGGGCGCAGGTAGCGGGCCGCCTCGGTCTCGGGGGTGAGGCTCGGGTCGGCCAGCAGCGCCTCGGCCAGCGGCTCGAGCCCCGCCTCGCGGGCGATCTGGGCCTTGGTGCGCCGCTTCTTCTTGAAGGGAAGGTAGAGGTCCTCGAGGCGCTGCTTGGTGTCGGCGGCGCGGATGCTCGCGGCCAGGTCGTCGGTGAGCTTGCCCTGCTCGTCGATGGCGGCGAGCACCGCCTCGCGGCGCTCCTCCAGCTCGCGCAGGTAGGCGAGCCGCTCGTGGAGCTGGCGCAGCTGGATGTCATCCAGCCCGCCGGTGACCTCCTTGCGATAGCGGGCGATGAAGGGCACGGTGGCCCCGCCATCCAGCAGCTCCACCGTGGCCGAGACCTGCGGCGGACGAACGGCGAGTTCCTCGGCGAGGCGGGCGATGATCTTGTCGTGTGCGTCCATGAAATCCTTGGCAATCAAACGTCCAGACGATCACGACACGGTACCACACTCGGGGTTCAGGCGGGGACGAATCGCAGCGCCAGGCCGTTGTTGCACCAGCGCAGGCCAGTGGGCTCGGGACCGTCCTCGAAGACGTGGCCCTGGTGGCCGCCGCAGCGGGCGCAGTGGTATTCGGTGCGCGGAAAGACCAGGAAGTAGTCGACGCTGGTCAGCAGGTGCCCCTCGACGTGCTCGAAGAAGCTCGGCCAGCCGGTGCCGGAGTCGTACTTCATGTCGCTGGTGAACAGCAGCAGATCGCAGCCGGCGCAACGGTACTCGCCGGGGCGGGTCTCCTTGTCCAGCGGGCTCGAGTAGGCCGGCTCGGTGCCCGCCTCGCGCAGGATCTCGAACTGGGCGTCACTGAGCCGCTCGCGCCACTCGGCCTCGGAGAGCTCCAGTACCTCGATGTCGTCGGCGCGGGTGAGATCGGGCTTGGGCCGCGCCAGGGCCAGGCCCGGCACCAGGCCCGCGATGCCGCCGGCGCCGACCAGCCCGAGGAATTGACGTCGCTTCATGGGGATCTCCGTGCGGATACGAAAAGGGGGGAAGGGCCCTCGCCCTTCCCCCCTCAGACCGTCGGCCAGGCCAACGGTTCGCGCCGATGCGACCCTCAGATCAGGCTGGGGCCGGCCTTGACGATGGCCTCGTTGACGCCCTCGAACTTCTTGAAGTTGTCGACGAACTTGGCGACCAGCTCGCCCAGCTGGCGGTCGTAGGCAGCCTTGTCTTCCCAGGTCTCGCGCGGGTCGAGCAGGCTGGAGTCGACGCCCGGCACGGCGGTGGGCACGGCGAGGTTCAGGCCCTCGACCATGCGCGTCTCGACGTCGCGCAGCACGCCGGACTGGATGGCGCTGATGATGGCGCGGGTGGTCGGGATGGAGAAGCGCGCACCGCCCTCGCCGTAGGCGCCGCCGGTCCAGCCGGTGTTGACCAGGTAGACCTGGGCGTCCTTCTCGGCCACGCGCTTGATCAGCAGGTCGGCGTACTCGCGGGCCGGACGCGGGAAGAAGGGCGCGCCGAAGCAGGTGGAGAAGGTCGCCTCGAGGCCGGCGGAGGAACCGACCTCGGTGGAGCCGACCTTGGCGGTGTAGCCGGAGAGGAAGTGGTAGGCCGCGGCCTCCTTGGAGAGCACGGAGACCGGCGGCAGCACGCCGCTCATGTCGCAGGTCAGGAAGACGATGGCGTTGGGCTCGTCGGCCCGGTTCTCGGCCACGCGCTTCTCGACGTGCTCCAGCGGGTAGGCGGCACGGGAGTTCTGGGTCAGGCTGTCGTCGGCGAAGTCCGGCTCGCGACGGTCGTCGAGGACCACGTTCTCCAGCACGGTGCCGAACTTGATGGCGTTCCAGATGATCGGCTCGTTCTTCTCGGAGAGGTCGATGCACTTGGCGTAGCAGCCGCCCTCGAAGTTGAAGACGGTGCCCGGGCCCCAGCCGTGCTCGTCATCGCCGATCAGGAAACGCGCCGGGTCGGCGGACAGGGTGGTCTTGCCGGTGCCGGAGAGGCCGAAGAACAGGGTGGTGTTCCCGTCCTCGCCAACGTTGGCGGAGCAGTGCATCGGCAGCACGTCCTCGGCCGGCAGCAGGAAGTTCAGCACCGAGAACATCGCCTTCTTCATCTCGCCGGCGTAGCGCATGCCGGCAATCAGCACCTTCTTCTGGGCGAAGTTGAGGATCACGCAGCCCTCGGAGTTGGTGCCGTCGCGGGCCGGCTCGCAGGCGAAGAAGGGCGCGTTGAGGATGGTCCACTCGTCCTTGGACGACGGGTTGAACACCTCGGGACGCACGAACATGGTGCGGCCGAACAGATTGTGCCAGGCGGTCTCGGTGGTGACGCGCAGCGGCAGGTGGTGGACCGGGTCGCTGCCCACGTGCAGCTCGGAGACGTAGGACTCGCCGCTACCCAGGTACTCCTCGACGCGGGTCCAGAGGGCGTCGAAGCGATCCGCCGGGAAGGGACGGTTGACGCTGCCCCAGTCGATCTGGTCGCTGGTGCTCGGCTCGTCGACGATGTAGCGGTCCTTGGGGGAGCGACCGGTGCGCGCACCGGTGTTCACCACCAGGGCGCCGCTTGCGGCCAGGCGACCTTCCCCATTGGCCACCGCCCGCTCGATCAGCTCGGCGCTGCTGAGGTTGACGTGGGACGTGGCGGCTTGCTGGGGGGCGGCTTGAGTCGTGGTCATGTCGTTTCCTGGGCCTTGCGGCCGCTTCTCTCTCGTGTGCCGGGCGTCGATGACGCAACGTGGGTCGTACCGGATCGCCGCGTGCGGGGTGTTCCCGTTCTGTTCGCTTGGCGATCGAACCGAAAAAACGGCGCCATTATGGCAAAAAGCCGGCCGCCAGGAAACGCCGTTCTTGGGCGAAGTTCTTGTAGTTTTACTACTACATCGACGCCGTTCACTACCGGTCACTCCAGATTTCATGCTGCTCTGCAGCACCGAAGACGCCGGGGGCGGAACCGCTCAGTGCAGGGTGGGCGCCGGTCCCTGGGGGTCGTCCAGCATCGCCTCGACCTCCGCGGCGGTGAACGGGTAGCGGGTGTGGCAGAAGTGGCACTGGGTCTCGATGCCGCCCTGCTCGGCCAGCACCTCGCGCAGCTCCTGGGCACCGAGCCCCAGCAGCGCGCCGGCGATGCGCTCGCGGGAGCAGGTGCAGCCGAAGTAGAGCGCCTTGGGATCGAAGACCCGCACCTCCTCCTCGTGGTAGAGCCGACGCAGCACCTCGAGCGGCTCGAGGCCCAGCAGCTCCTCGTCCTTGAGCGTCTCGGCGAGGTGCACGCTACGCTCCCAGGCGTCGTCGTCCTGGTTGAGCGACTCGTCGGGCAGGCGCTGCAGCAGCAGTCCGCCGGCGCGCTGCCCGTCGGCGGCGAGCCACAGCCGGGTGGGCAGCTGCTCGGACTGGGCGAAGTAGGCGGCGAGACAGCCCGCCAGGCTGTCGTGCTCCAGGGCCACGATGCCCTGGTAGCGGTGGCCGTCGGTCGGGTCGAGGGTGATCATGATCTGCCCCTCGCCCACCAGGTCACGGAAGCCGGCGTCGTCGCCGGGAATCGCGGCCGCCTCGTCGAGGCGGGCGATGGCGCGCAGCTCACCGCCGGGGTTGGACTCGGCCATCAGCAGGGAGAGCGCGCCCTGGCCGCGCACCTCGATGCTCAGGGTGCCGTCGAGCTTGACGGTGTCGGTGAGCAGCGCCACCGCGCAGAGCAGCTCGCCCAGCAGCCGGTTCACCGCCGGCGGGTATTCGTGACGGTCGAGCACCTCGGCATAGGCGCGTTCGAGGCTAACGATCTCGCCGCGCACGTTGGTGCGCTCGAAGAGAAAACGCTGGATCTGGTCGTTCATGTCGTCGGACACCTGAAGGGTGAATAGCAAGGGACGGAGAAAGGAAGGAGCGGGCGCACCGGGCCATGCGGCCGCGGCTCACTCGCCGGAGCGCTCCTGGAAGCGCTTGATCTCGCGGCGCTGCTTCTTGTCGGGTCGCTTGAGGGGGTGCTGCATCGCCTGGTTGGTCAGCCGGCGCGCCTCGGCCTCGCGCTCGCGCCGGGCAACGCTGTCGTCGGTCTCTCGGTAGAGGGCGCGGGCCTCGGGGGCGCCGCGCCGCTGCTCGGAGAGGTCCACCACCTCGACCTCCAGGGTGTCCCAGCCCTGGGGGACGCGGATCAGCGCGCCGACCTCGACGGCCTTGCTGGTCTTGGCCCGGGCGCCGTTGTACTGGACCTTGCCGCCCTCGATGGCCTTCTTGGCCAGCGCCCGGGTCTTGAAGAAGCGCGCCGCCCAGAGCCACTTGTCGAGGCGAACGCTACTCATGCCGGCCTCCCTCGAGGCGATCGCCCTCGAGCCGCGGGCGCGCCTCGGGGAGCAGGCGGGCGAAGCGGTCCAGGGCGATGAACTCCTCGAGCTCCTTCTCGGGCCGGCGGCTGTCGGGCTGCTTGATGCCCAGCAGGTGGCGAATGCCGAACTCCCGGGCACTCTCGAGCACCGAGGCGTTGTCGTCGATGAAGAGCGTGCGCGCGGGATCGAAGGGCTCGACCTCCTGGAGGGCGAACCAGAAGGCCTGCTCCTCCTTGGGCACGCCCAGGTCCGCCGAGGAGACGATGGCGTCGAGGTACTCCTCGAGCCCGGTCAGCGGCAGCTTGAGCGCCAGGCTCTCGCGGTCGGCATTGGTGGCCAGCACCACCCGCGGGTGGGCCGCCTTCAGCCACTGCAGGAAATCCAGGGCGTCGCTGCGCAGGCCGATCAGGTGCTGCACCTCGCGCTTGAGGGCGACCACGTCGACCCCCAGCTCACGGCTCCAGTAGGCCAGGCTGTACCAGTTGAGGGTGCCCTGCTCGCGGATGATCCGCGCGCGGATCTCCTCCTGGGTCGAATCGTCCAGGCGATGCAGCTCGACGTAGCGCCGCGGCAGGTGCTCGAGCCAGAAGTGGCTGTCGAAGTGCAGGTCCAGCAGGGTGCCGTCCATGTCCAGCAGGACGGTATCGATGGCGCGCCAGTCGATCATCGCTACTCCGGGGTGAGTCGGGGGCGGTTGAGACGTAGTATTGTATCGAATCGCCCGGCGTGACGCATATCGACCGCCCTCCCCCGGGCCTGGATAGCGCGTCCCATCGCCGCCCCCACTCGCTCGCCACACGGAGTCCTGCCATGTCAGACCCGCACGATACCGCCCGGCCCTGGCCGATCCGGCCGCACATCCTCGACCGGCGCAGCGTGGCGCGCAGTCGCCTGTTCCACGTGGAGGAGCTGGACCTGCGCTTCGCCAACGGCGCCGAGCGCACCTTCGAGCGGCTGGTCGCCGGCGGTCAGGGCATCGGCGCGGTGATGATCGTGGCCATGCCGGACCCGGAGCACGTGCTGCTGATCCGCGAGTACGCCGCCGGCTTCGAGGACTACGTGCTGACGCTGCCCAAGGGGCTCGTCGACCCCGGCGAGGACCTCGTCACCGCGGCCAATCGCGAGCTGATGGAGGAGTGCGGCTTCGGCGCCCATCGCATCGAGCCGCTGGTGGAGCTGTCGCTGGCGCCCAATTACATGCGCCACCGCATGCAGGTGCTGCTGGCCACCGACCTCTACCCGAAGCGTCTGCCCGGCGACGAGCCGGAGCCGCTGATCGTCGAGACCCACGCCATCGACGAGCTCTCGGGACTGCTGGCGCGGGAGGACTTCCACGAGGCGCGCGCCATCGCGGCGCTCTACATCGCCCGGGACAAGCTGCGCAGCGAAGCCCCCGACGACACCGGCCTCTGGTGAGCCCGGCCGGGCGGCGATGCGATGACCGGGCGCCTCCCTAGCGGCTGTGCAGCCGGCGCAGCTTGCCGCCGCTCTCCTTGAGCTTCACCCAGCGACCCTGGCGATAGCTGTCGAGCCCGTGCTCCAGCAGCGTCATCACCTCCAGGGCCGAGTCGCCGGTGACCGGCGGCGGCGCGCCCTCGAGCAGCGTGCGGGCGATGCCGGCGTAGTAGGCGGCGTAGTCGCCCGGCACGACCGGCGCCTCGCGACTCACCAGGGCGACCGACTCGCGCTCGCCATCGCCCGTCTCTCCCACCTCTCCCGCCTCGTCGAGGGTCAGGGTGCCGGGCGAGGCGTCCACGCCCCAGCCGGGCGTCGGCGACTGCCCCGCCTTAAGCCACGCCTCCTGGGGGTCCCGGCCGTACTTGACGAAGCTGCCGCGGGTGCCGTGCACCCGGAAGCGCGGCGTCGGCTCGGCCACCAGGGAGCTGGCCCGCAGGGTCACCCGCAGGTGGTCGTACTCCAGCAGGGCCAGGAAGTCGTCGTCCACCTCGGCCCCCTCCCGGGCGGTGGCGAGCTCCAGCAGGATCGCCCGGGGCATGCCGAACAGCTCGTGGACCTGGTCGAGCAGGTGCGGCCCCAGGTCGTACCAGATGCCGCCGCCCGGCCTGTGGCGGTCACGCCAGCGGTCGGTGACAAGGGGCCGGAAGCGATCGACCCGCGACTCCAGGTCCACCACCCGCCCCAGGGTGCCATCGTCGATCAGCGCCCTGAGGGTCAGGAAGTCGCTGTCCCAGCGGCGATTGTGGAAGACGCTCAGCAGGCGATCCGCCCCGTCGGCCTGCGCCTTGAGCAGGCGCGCCTCGGAGGCGGTGACGGTGAAGGGAGCATCGATCACCACGTGCTTGCCGGCGTTGAGGGCCGCCTTGGCCAGCGGGAAGTGGGTCTCGTTGGGGGTGGCGATCACCACCAGGTCGATGTCGCGTCGCGCCAGCAACTGGGCCAGCTTGGGCAGCACCTCGAGGCTCGGATGATCGGCCTGGACCCGCTCGGGATGGGTGCTGACCACACCGCTGAGCTCCAACCCCGGCGCCGCCTGGATGAGCGGCGCGTGAAAGGTGCGTCCGGCCGTGCCGTAACCCACCAGACCGACGCTTAACGTCTGTGTCTTCATGGTGCTGGCTTCCCTGCTGATGACGCGAACCCCGGCGCCGGCCGGGGTTCGCATGCGGGCCCTGCTGTTTCCAGCCTAGTTCTTCCAGCTTAGTCCAGCTTCGTCAGATCGCGCACCGCCCCCTTGTCGGCGGAGGTCGCCAGCAGCGCATAGGCCTTGAGGGCCGCCGAGACCTTGCGGTCGCGCTGCAGGCTCGGCTTCCAGGCGTCGCGGCCGCGGGCCTCCTGGGCCTCGCGACGCTGCCCGAGCGCCTCGTCGGAGAGCAGCACGTCGATGGAGCGGTTGGGGATGTCGATGCGGATGCGATCGCCGCTCTCGACCAGGCCGATGGCACCGCCCGCGGCGGCCTCCGGCGAGACGTGGCCGATGGAGAGTCCCGAGGTGCCGCCGGAAAAGCGACCGTCGGTGAGCAGCGCGCACGCCTTGCCGAGCCCCTTGGACTTGAGGTAGCTGGTCGGGTAAAGCATCTCCTGCATGCCCGGCCCGCCCTTGGGGCCCTCGTAGCGGATCACCACCACGTCGCCCTCGCTGACCTTGTCGGCGAGAATGTCCGCCACCGCCTGGTCCTGGGACTCCACCACGTGGGCGCGGCCCTCGAAGACCAGGATGGAGTCGTCGACGCCGGCGGTCTTCACCACGCAGCCATCGACGGCGATGTTGCCCTTGAGCACGGCGAGGCCGCCCTCGAGGGAGAAGGCATGGTCGAGATCGCGGATGCAGCCGGTGGCGCGGTCGCCGTCGAGGCTCGGCCAGCGCGCGCTCTGGGAGAAGGCGGTCTGGGTGGGGATGCCGCCGGGGCCGGCGCGGAAGAACTCCACCACCTCGGGGCTCGGGGAGCGCATGATGTCCCACTCCTCGAGGGCCTCGGCCAGGCTGTCGCCATAGACCGTGGGCACCCGGGTATCGAGCACGCCGGCGCGGTCGAGCTCGCCGAGGATCGCCATGATGCCGCCGGCGCGGTGCACGTCCTCGATGTGGTACTTCTGGGTGTTGGGCGCCACCTTGCACAGCTGCGGCACTTCCCGCGACAGCCGGTCGATGTCGGTCATGGTGAAGTCGACCCCGGCCTCCTGGGCGGCGGCCAGCAGGTGCAGGATGGTGTTGGTGGAGCCGCCCATGGCGATGTCCAGGGTCATGGCGTTACGAAACGCCGCCTTGGAGCCGATGGCACGCGGCAGCAGGTGCGCCTCGTCGTTCTCGTAATAGCGCTTGGCCAGCTCGACGATGCGATGCCCGGCGGTCTCGAACAGCCGGCGGCGGTCGGCGTGGGTGGCCAGCACCGTGCCGTTGCCGGGCAGCGCCAGGCCCAGCGCCTCGGTGAGGCAGTTCATGGAGTTGGCGGTGAACATGCCCGAGCAGCTGCCGCAGGTCGGGCAGGCGCTGCGCTCGACCTCGTTGAGGGTCGCCTCATCCACGCTGTCGTCGGCGGCCATCACCATGGCATCGACCAGGTCGAGGCCGTGGTCCAGCAGCTTGGTCTTGCCCGCCTCCATGGGCCCGCCGGAGACGAAGATCACCGGCACGTTGAGGCGCATGGCGGCCATCAGCATCCCGGGGGTGATCTTGTCGCAGTTGGAGATGCACACCAGGGCGTCGGCGCAGTGGGCATTGACCATGTACTCGACGCTGTCGGCGATCAGGTCGCGGCTCGGCAGCGAGTAGAGCATGCCGTCGTGGCCCATGGCGATGCCGTCGTCCACGGCGATGGTGTTGAACTCCTTGGCCACCCCGCCGGCCTTCTCGATCTCCCGGGCCACCAGCTGGCCCATGTCCTTCAGGTGCACGTGACCGGGCACGAACTGGGTGAAGGAGTTGGCCACGGCGATGATCGGCTTGTGGAAGTCCTCGTCCTTCATGCCGGTGGCACGCCACAGGGCGCGGGCGCCGGCCATGTTGCGACCGGCGGTGGTGGTGCGGGAGCGGTACTCGGGCATGGTGTCCTCTTCTTTTCTCGTGCATGCCGCCCTCGCCTCCTCGGCGTGCGAGGAGCCCGGGGCGGTTCTCGTGTGTCCAGACGACGGATTCTGTCACGCGCCCGGCGCTCAGGCCAGCACCTCGGCTGGCTCAGGCCGGCGCCTGGGCGTCGAGGCGCAGCCGGCCACCCTCCAGCCGGGCGCGCCGGTCGGCCAGCGCCTCGATGTCGTCGCGGTCGTGGCTGACCAGCAGCACCGCGGCGCCCGCGGCCTTCTGGCGGCGCACCAGGTCCCAGAGCCCCGCACGGGTCGCCTCGTCGAGCCCAGAGAAGGGCTCGTCGAGCAGCAGGATCCTCGAGCCGCGCAGCAGCGCGCGCAGCAGCGCCACCCGCTGGCGCTGGCCCCCGGAGAGCTCCGCGGGCAGGCGGTCGTGGAGCCCCGAAAGCCCCACCTCGGCGAGGCCCTCGCGAACCCGGACCTGCTGCGCCGGGGTAAGGCGCATGTCCGGCGCCAGGCCCAGCCCCACGTTGAGCCACACCGGCAGCTGATCGAAGAGGTTGTGCTCCTGAAAGACGGTGGTGATGCCGCGCTCCCAGGGTGGCCGCGGGAGCAGGTCCTCGCCCTGCCAGGCAAGGGTCCCGCCGGCCGGCTCGAGAAAGCCCGCCAGCAGCCCCAGCAGGGTGCTCTTGCCGGCGCCCGAGGGGCCCGCCACCGACAGGCACTCGCCGGGGGCGAGCCGGAAGCCGAAGCAGAAGTCCGGGGTCTCGCCGGGCTCACAGCGATCGTAGTGGAAGCTCAGGTCACGGCACTCGAGCATGGTGCTCCTCGCGGGCGAAACGGTTCCAGGGATAGCGGGGCGGGCGGCGGGTCAAGAGGCCGAGCAGCACGAACACCAGCACCACCAGCGAGAGCAGCAGCAGCGCCGTGGCGGCGGCGCCCTGCCAGCGGTAGCCGCCGAGCTGCTGGAAGAGCAGCATCGGCAGGGTCGGCGCCGAGGGGCTGCCGAACAGCGCGATCACGCTGAAGTCGCCCAGCGACAGGGTCATGGCGTAGGCCAGCGCCAGGGCCAGGGGGCGGCGCAGCCGCGGCCAGACCAGCCAGCGCAGCCGCACCCGCCCGCGGATGCCGAACTGGTCGGCCAGGCGTACCTCGGGGGCCGAGAGCCCGGGCAGCGCCCCGCGGATCACCTGCATGGCGAAGGGCAGCGCCATGAAGGCGTTGACCAGCACCACCAGGCCGTAGCCCTGCCAGCCGCTGCCAAGCGTCGGGCGTAGCAGCAGGAAGAGCCCGGTGCCGAGCACCAGGGCGGGAATCACCAGGATTAGCTGGCCGCCGCCCTCCATCAAGAGCGCCGCCACGGCGTGTCGCCGGGCCTTGAGCCAGCGGCTGCCGACGAGCAGCGATAGGGCCAGCGCCAGCGCCCCACCCGCTGCACCGAGGGCCATTACCAGGCTACGCGCCGCGGCGGCCCACAGGCTCGCCTGGCGGGGCAGCTCCGGCAGCCCGGCCAGGCCCGCCAGCACCACGGCGGCCAGCGGCGGCAGCAGCAGCGCCGCCAGCGCGGTGAGCCAGGCGGCATCGGTGAGTCGCGAGAGGCCCAGGGCATCGCGGCGGCGCCAGCGCCCGCCGAGGGGCAGCGCGACGTGGCCCACCACCAGCGAGGGCGCCCCGCCCCGGGAGAGCGCGAGCAGCCACAGCGACAGGCAGATGGTGAGCTGGGTCAGCGCCAGCAGGGCCGCCAGCGCCAGGTCGTGATCGAACTTCAGCGCCTGGTAGAGCGCCACCTCCAGGGTCGAGGAGCGCGGCCCGCCGCCCAGGGTCATGACGATGGCGAAGCTGGTGAAGCAGAGCGTGAAGACCAGCGCCGCGAGCCGCGGCAGCAGGGGTTTCAGCCGCGGCCACTCCAGGGTGCGCCAGAGCGCCGCCCGGGTCAGGCCCAGCTGGGAGGCGAGCCGCCAGTGGGCCGCGGGCGCCGTCTCCAGCGCCTGCAGCATCAACCGGGCGGCGAGCGGCAGGTTGTAGAAGACGTGGGCCAGCACGATGCCCGAGAGGCCGTAGAGATAGCCCGACTCCGACCCGACGAGCCCCTCCCAGAGCGGCGCCGCCCAGCCGCGCCGGCCGTGCACGGCCACCAGGCCGAACAGGCCGATCAGCGTGGGCAGCACCAGCGAGAGCTCCATGGCCCTCAGCAGCAGCCCGCGCCCCGGGAAGCGCGGTCGCCGCGCCAGGGCCAGCGCCACCGGCACGGCAAGCCCCACCGCGAGCAGGGTCGAGAGGGTCGCCTGCCAGAGGGTGAAGCGCAGCACCGCGGCGAGCCAGGGCTCCTGCCAGAGCGCCGCCGGCTGCACGCCCCGGGCCTGCCACAGGAGCGCGCCGAGGCTGCCAAGCCCGAGCCCCGCTACCGCCGCGAGGGCGGCGAGGCCAAGCCCCGGCGCCCAGCGCGAGCGGCTCTCCCAGCGCAGGGAGGTCGTCCCACCGCTCACCGGACGCTGGCGTTGAGCCACTCGCGGATCCACTCGCGGCGGTGCGCGCGCACCTCCTCGGGCGTGAACGTCAGGCTTTCGGGGGCGATCAGCCGGTCGAAGACCTCGGGCAGCTCGTCGCCCAGGTCGATGGCCGGGTTCATGACGTTGCCCAGCGGGATATGGCGCTGGAAGGCCGGCGTCAGGATGAAGGCGAGGAAGTCCCGGGCCAGCTCGGGCTGTTCGGTGGTGCGCAGCATCGCCGCGGTCTCGACCTGCAGGTAGTGGCCCTCCTCGAACTCGGCGGCCTGGTAGCGGTCGGTCTCCTCCACCGCCATGTGGTAGGCCGGCGAGGTGGCATACGACAGCACCATGGCCGCCTCGCCGTTCATGAACAGCGAGAAGTAGGCCTGGCTCCAGCCGTTGGTGACGGCGAGCGTACGCTCGTTGAGCCGCGCCCATACCTCGGGGGCCCGGTCGCCGTAGAGTTTCTTGATCCACAGCATCAGCCCCTGGCCGGTGACGCTGGTGCGCGGGTCCTGGAGGATCACCTTGACGTCCTCGGGGGCCTCGAGCAGCTCGGCAAAGCTGCCCGGCGGCGTCTCGAGCTGCTCGGTGTCGTAGACGAAGGCGAAGTGGCCCCAGTCGTAGGGCAGGAAGGTGTCGTCACTCCAGTCGATGGGCAGGTCGAGGGCGTCGGTCTCGGCGCCGTGGGGGGCGAGCAGGTCGAGTGCCCGCGCCTCGGCCATCAGGTTCATGTCCAGGCCCAGCACCAGGTCCGCCCGGCTGCCCTCCCCCTCCAGGCGCAGGCGCTGGAGGATGTCGACGCCGCCGGGCAGGGCCACGAACTCCAGGTCGCAGCCGCCGCAGCGGGCCTCGAAGGCCTCCTCGATGCCGGGGCCGGGGCCCCACTCGGAGACGAAGGAGTCGTAGGTGTAGACGGTCAGGGTCGGGTCGGCCTGGAGCGGGCCGGCGACCAGCAGCGCCGCGAGCGACGCGCCGGCGGCATGAACCTTGGAGGGCATGGGCATTCCTTGTTGTTCGCACACTTTTTCGCAAAACCAAACGACGCACCCGCCATTATGCCATCGGCGGGTGCGTGCGGGAGGATAGAGCCTGGGTCCAGGGTCAGCCGAAGACCACCTTGGCCACGTCGCGATAGCGGCCGGCGAAGTGCACCGTCAGCCCCTCCTTGAGGTAGTCGGGCAGCTCGTCGTAGTCGCGGCGATTGGCCTCGGGCAGGATCAGCTCGAAGATGTCGCTGCGCCTAGCGGCGATCACCTTCTCGCGGATGCCACCCACCGGCAGCACCTGGCCGGTCAGGGTCAGCTCGCCGGTCATCGCCAGCGGCCGGTCGAGGGCGTGGTGCCGGGCCAGCGAGAGCAGCGCCGTGGCCATGGTCACCCCGGCCGAGGGGCCGTCCTTGGGCGTGGCCCCCTCCGGCACGTGGAGATGCACGAAGGCGGAGTCGAAGAAGTCCGCGTCGGCCCCGTATTCGCCGAGGTGGCCGAGCACGTAGCTGTAGGCGATGTTGGCCGACTCCTTCATCACGTCGCCGAGCTGGCCGGTGAGCTTGAAGCCGCGATCCAGGGCGTGCACCTTGCCGGCCTCCACGGAGAGCGTGGCGCCGCCCATGGAGGTCCAGGCGAGCCCGGTGACCACGCCCTCGCCCTTCATGACCTGCTCCTTGCGGAAGATCGGCGGGCCGAGGTAGGTCTCGAGGTTGTTGACCGAGACCCGCACCGACTGCTGCTCGTCCTCGAGCAGCTTGACCGCCGCCTTGCGCACGATGCGATGCAGCTGCTTCTCGAGCTGGCGCACCCCGGCCTCCCGGGCGTAGCCCTCGATCACCTGGCGCAGCGCCGCGTCGGTGAGGTTGATACGCTTCTTGGGAATGCGGTCGCGCTTCAGGAGCTTGGGCCACAGGAAGTGCTTGGCGATGGCCACCTTCTCCTCGGCGATGTAGCCCGAGAGGCGGATCTGCTCCATTCGATCGAGCAGCGCCGGGGGGATCGAGTCCAGGGTGTTGGCGGTACAGACGAAGAGCACCTTGGAGAGGTCCAGGCGCACGTCGAGGTAGTGGTCGAGGAAGTCGACGTTCTGCTCCGGGTCGAGCACCTCGAGCAGCGCCGAGGCCGGGTCGCCCTGGAAGGACTGGCCCATCTTGTCGATCTCATCGAGCATGATCACCGGGTTCTCGACCTCGACCTCCTTCAAGGCCTGGACCAGCTTGCCGGGCATGGCGCCGATGTAGGTGCGCCGGTGGCCCTTGATCTCGGCCTCGTCACGCATGCCGCCCACCGAGAAGCGGTAGAACTCGCGGCCCAGGGCCTCGGCGATGGAGCGCCCCACCGAGGTCTTGCCGACGCCCGGCGGGCCGACCAGCAGCAGGATCGAGCCGCCCACGTCGCCCTTGAAGGTGCCCTCGGCGAGGAACTCGACGATGCGCTCCTTGACGTCGTTCAGGCCGTCGTGGTCCCGGTCGAGCACCGTGCGGGCGTGGGCCAGGTCGAGCTGGTCCTGGCTGTGCACGCCCCAGGGCATGGCGGTGAGCCAGTCGAGGTAGTTGCGGGTGGTGCCGTACTCCGGCGAGCCGGTCTCCAGCACCGAGAGCTTGTCGAGCTCGTCGTCGATGCGCTCCATGACCCGCTCGGGCACCACCCGCCCCTCGAGGCGCGCCCGGAAGGTGTCGACGTCGTTCTCGCGGTCGTCCTTGGAGATGCCGAGCTCGCGCTGGATCACCTTGAGCTGCTCGCGCAGGAAGAACTCCCGCTGGCGCTCCTGCATCTGGGCGTTGACCTGCTCGCTGATCTCGCTCTGCAGCTGGGCGACGTCGATCTCCTTGCGCAGCAGCGGCAGCACCTTCTGCATGCGCCCCATCACCGGCAGGGTCGCCAGCACGTCCTGCAGCTCCGGTCCCTTGGCCGAGGTGATCGCCGCGGCGAAGTCGGTCAGCGGTCCCGGCTCGTGGGGGCTGAAGCGGTTGAGGTAGTGCTTGAGCTCCTCGCCGTAGAGCGGGTTGATCGGCAGCAGCTCCTTGATGCCGTTGATCAGCGCCATGGCGTAGGCGCGGGTCTCGTCGTCCTCGGCATCCACCGGCTCGCGGGGATAGCTCACCTCGACCAGGTAGGGCGGCTCCTTGGAGAGCCAGCGCGTGATGCGAAAGCGGCGCATGCCCTGGGCGATGAACTGGATCTGCTGATCCTCGCCCTGCAGCTTGTGGACCCGCACCGCAGTGCCGATCTCGGGGAAGTCCTCGCCGCCCAGCTCCTCGACGCCGGTCTCGCCGACGAAGGCCAGGCCGACGGTGCGATGCGGCGTGTTGCCGACCCGACGGATGGTCTCCTCCCAGCGCTCGCGGTTGATCACCAGCGGCTGGACCTGGGCGGGGAAGAAGGGCCGATTATGGATCGGCAGCAGGTAGATGCGCTCGGGCAGCGACTCGCTGGCGGGCACCACCGAGTGGTGGCCCTCTGTGCCGGGCAGCTCGTCGTCGAAGGTCTCGTCGTCGTTGGCGTGGATCCAGTCCAGGCCATCCTGCATCTCGTGGTCGTCGCTCATGCGGTCCTCATCCTGAATCGTCGGGAAGGTTCCCGGGGGCTGCCTTGAGGGATGCGGGCAGCGGGGCCCGACTTCAAGTCACTGACGCCGTTCGAGGATCGGCGCCAGCGGCCGACCGTTGATCCTGACCCGCCCGCGTACCACGTCGATCGCCAGGTCCTCGGTGCCGAGCGGCAGGCCGAGCCACAGCGCCACCACCGGCGGCACCTGATCCCAGGTCACGTCGCCGTAGAGCCGCTCGCGCCAGCGGGCCTGCTCCTCGGGCTCGTCCAGCGCGGCCGGGTCCAGCGCCTCGAGGTCGTCCGCGTCGAAGAACAGGGCGCCGCCGCCGCGGGCGTCCAGGCCCAGCATCGGGCTGTCGAGGTCGACGGCATGGAGGTCGAGCCGCGGCGAGTCCTCGAGCAGGCCGAGCAGGTCGGGCTCCAGGCGCGCCAGCAGCGCCCCCGCCTCGCGGTCGGTCTCGCCGCGGGCCGCCTCGTCGCGCAGCACGGCGAGCACCCGGCGCAGCGCATCGGCGTTGATCCGCGAGAGCTCCAGGGCGAGGCGGCCCGTCAGCAGCACCTCGTCGGCGGCCATCAGCCGGTCGAGAGTCAGCTCGCTCTCGATGCGCAGCTCCGCCTCGTCGAGGGTGGTGCGGCTATGCAGCACCAGGCCGCTGGCGTCCAGCGCGAGGTCCGGCTGGCGCCAGGCGACGCCTTGCACCTTGAGCAGGTCCTGCTGAGTGAAGTGGTAGGCGTCGTCGGTGTAGGCGTAGCGGCTCTCCAGGGTGGTCGGGCCGGCCTCGAGGGTGATCGCGCCATCGCTGAGCCGCCAGGGCGCCAGGTCGGCCTGCAGCCGCCAGTCGCCGTAGACGCCGCTGAAGGTGAGCTCGCCGCCGCGAAACTCCAGCGCGCGCGCCTCCTGGCTGACGATAAAGGGCGAGAGCGTCAGGCGCCCTTTCAGGGTCGCGCCGAGGGTGTGGTAGCGGGCCTGCCAGCGCGGCGGCGAGGAGGGCAGCAGATCGCCGAACAGCCGGCGGTCGGCGCGCCCGAGGTGCGGCTTGAGGGTGCCGTCGATGCGGGTCGTGATCACCCCGTGACGCGCCTCGTAGGGCAGCGCCAGGTGCCAGGCCCGGCCGAAGCGCGGGGTCAGGTGGAGGGTGCCGCTGGACTCGAGCCAGCCGCGCTCGACGTCGGTGCGCTCGACCAGCAGGTCGCCGCGGGCGGCGAGATCCTCGAGGGCCCGGGCCAGTTCACGCTCGAAGAGCAGGCTGGCGATGGCCTGGGCCGCCGCCCAGAGCAGCGCCAGCCCCACCACCACCGGGACGATCAGTCGTTCCTTGCGCATCATGGCCTTCCTTGTCCGCGCCGAATCCGGGCCACCGTGCCGCACCGCGAGGGAGCGCTTTCGCGGCGCGGCGATTCAGTGGAGCCAGAACCACAGGTGCATGGTACTCCATGCGTAGGCCGCGGCGAGGACATCGTCGATCATGATGCCGAAGCCGCCGGCGACCCGGCGATCCGCCCAGCGGATCGGCCAGGGCTTGAAGACGTCGAAGACGCGAAACACCACGAACCCCCACAGCGCCGCCTCCCAGGAGAAGGGCACGGCGGCCATGGTCAGCCAGTAGCCGACGAACTCGTCCCAGACGATGCCGGAGTGATCATGGACGCCCAGGTCGTGGGAGGTCTTGTCGCAGAGCCAGATGCCCCACAGGAAGGTCACCGCCACCAGGCCGAGGTACCACCCCAGCGGCAGCTCGGACATCAGCCAGTAGAAGGGAATGGCGGCCAGGGTGCCGAAGGTGCCGGGCGCGAAGGGCACGGTCCCACTGCCCAGCCCGAAGGCCAGGAAGTGCACCGGGCGGCGCCAGACGCTGGCGGGAGCCTGGTTCATGAGGCACCGCCTGGGGCGCCGCCCGACGGAGCGCCGCCCGACGGAGCGCCGCCCGACGGACCGCCGCTCGGCTGGAAGTGCTGCCAGCCGCGCTCGCTGCCGAGCGCCACCCCGCGAATGCCGGGCGCCTCGACCAGCCGGCCGATCTCGGTCAGCGCCAGGCCAAGCTCGGCCAGCCGGCCGCGCGCCGTGGCGAGGTGCTCGGGCGGCAGGGCGAGGAGCAGCTCGTAGTCGTCGCCGCCGTGCAGCGCCGCCTCGCGCGCGCCCGCCTCACCGAGCGCATCAAAGAGCCCCTCGGCGAGCGGCAGCGCCTCGGGGATCAGCTCGGCCCCCACGCCGGAGGCCTCGAGCACGTGGCCCAGATCGGCCAGCAGGCCGTCGGAGACGTCGATGGCGGCACTCGCCAGACCGCGCAGGGCGAGTCCCGCGTTGAGGCGCGGCCGCGGATGCAGGTAGCGCGCGAGCAGCGGATGGGCGAGATCGCGCTCACCGCGCTGCCAGAGAGCCAGCCCCCCGGCGCCGCCGCCGAGCGCCCCGGTCACCGCCAGCACCTCACCCGGCCGCGCGCCGCTGCGGGTCAGCGCCTGCTCGGGGGGCACCTCCCCCATCACCGTCACGCCGATGGCGAGCTCGCCGCGGGTCACGTCGCCGCCCACCAGGGCAGTGCCGGTGGCGTCGCAGAGTGCATGGAAGCCGCGGGCGAAGTCGGCGAGCCAGGCGTCATCGTCCGCCGCCGGCAGGGTCAGCGACATCAGGCACCAGCGGGCGCGGGCGCCCATGGCGGCGAGATCGCTCAGGCTGACCGCCAGCGCCCGGTGACCGATCGCCGCGGCCGGGGCCGCCTCGGGGAAGTGGACCCCGGCGACCGAGGTGTCGACGCTGACCGCCAGCCGCTGGCCCGCCGTCGGCGCCAGCAGGGTGCAGTCGTCGCCCACCCCCAGGCTCACGCCGGCATCCGCGCCGGGAGCCTCGGGCGTGAAGTAGCGGCTGATGAGTTCGAATTCGCTGTGCATCGGGACGGGCCTTCAGCGGCGACGGGCAGTGACCTCGGCGGACCGCAGCCGCCCGGCAAGCTTGTCGAGGATGCCGTTGACGTACTTGTGCCCGTCCGTGGCCCCGAAGGACTTGGCGAGCTCGACGCCTTCGGTGATCACCGCGCGATATGGCACCTCGAGGCGCTTGGCGAGCTCGTAGGCGCCCAGGCGCAGGATCGCGAGCTCGATGGGATCGAGATCCTCGAGGCGGCGATCGAGCAGCGGCGCGATGGCGGCGTCCAGCGTCTGGCGCTCGCGGGCCACGTTGTGCAGCAGCTCATGGAAGAGCGCCAGGTCGGCGATCTCCATGACCTTGTGCCAGTTCTCGTGATCCTCGAGGTCGTCATCGGCCACCTGGCTGCGGAACTCCGCCTCCACGGCGCTGATCGACTTGCCGGTCATCTGCCACTGGTAGAGGCCCTGGACGGCCAGCTCACGGGCCGCATGGCGCGACTGCTGCGCCTTCGAGGGCGCCCGCGTACGCTCGCCGCTCATGCCTCACCCCCGGCGGCGTCGCCGAAGCAGCGCAGCAGCGAGACCATCTCCATGGCCGCCATGGCCGCCTCGGCGCCCTTGTTGCCGGCCTTGGTGCCGGCCCGCTCGATGGCCTGCTCGATGGATTCGACGGTCAGCACGCCGTTGGCCACCGGGGTATCGAACTCGAGCTGCAGGTTGCCCATGGCCGTGTTGCAGCCGCCGGCCACGTATTCGAAGTGGGGGGTACCGCCGCGGATCACCGCGCCCAGGGCGAGCACCGCATCGGGGCGCGCCACCTGGAGCACGCGCTTGATCGCCAGCGGCAGCTCCCAGGCACCGGGCACGTGGACGATGTCGATGTTCTCGGCGTCCACGCCGTGGCGCACCAGGCTGTCCACGGCGCCCTCGACCAGGCTGTCCACCACGTGGTGGTTGAAGCGGCCGACCACGATCACGTAGCGGCCATCGACGTCGACGAAGCTGCCTTCGACTTGGGAAATCGGTTGCATGGTTCTGTGTCCTGAAAGATCCGGTACGGAAGGGTCCGGGGGCATGGCCGCGGGCCATGCCGTGATGATGAAGGCGGGCGCGGCGTCAGTCGTCGCACGCCTCGCCGGGCACGGGCTCGCCGGGTTCCAGGCGCTCCACCACCTCGAGGTCGAAGCCGGAGAGGGCGGAGAACTTCCAGGGCGAGCTCAGAAGGCGCATCTTGCCGACGCCCAGGTGGCGCAGGATCTGCGAGCCGGTGCCGATGGTCAGGTAGTTGCCGGCGCCGTCGGAGTCGCTGGTGCGCGGCGGACGACGGCGCTCGAGGAACACCTCGAGCATGTCGTGCAGGTCCTGGCGCGGGCGACCGTCGTCGAGCAGCACGAAGACGCCGTGCTCGGCGCCGGCCACCTCGGCCAGCGCCTGATGGGCGGTCCAGCTTTCCCGCTCGCCCTTCTGCAGGGCCAGCAGGTCGCGCATCACGTTGGCCAGGTGCACGCGCACCGTGGTCGGGACCTCGGGATGCGGGTGTCCCTTGACCAGCGCCAGGTGATGGGCGCCCTGGATGCTGTCGCGGAAGACGTGCAGGGTGAGCTCGCCGAAGGCGGTCTCGACCGGGCTCGACTCCACCGGCTGCACGGTCTGCTCGTTGTGGATGCGGTAGTGGATCAGGTCGGCGATGGTGCCCATCTTCAGGCCGTGCTCCACGGCGAAGCGCTCGAGCTCGGCGCGGCGCGCCATGCTGCCGTCCTCGTTCATCACCTCGCAGATCACGCCGCTGGGGTCGAGGCCGGCCAGCGCCGCGAGGTCGCAGGCCGCCTCGGTGTGGCCGGCGCGGCGCAGCACGCCGCCGGGCTCGGCCATCAGCGGGAAGATGTGGCCGGGCTGGACGATGTCCTCCGCCCGGGCGTCGCGGGCCACGGCGGCCTGGACGGTGCGCGCCCGGTCGGCGGCGGAGATCCCGGTGGTGACGCCCTCGGCGGCCTCGATGGAGAGGGTGAACTTGGTCCCGAAGCCGGAGCCGTTGTCGCGCACCATCAGCGGCAGCTGGAGACGCTCGCAGCGCTCGCGGGTCATCGGCAGGCAGATCAGCCCCCTGGCGTGGCGCGCCATGAAGTTGATGTGCTCGGCCTCGACCTTCTCGGCGGCCATGATGATGTCGCCTTCGTTCTCGCGATCCTCGTCATCCATCAGGATCACCATCTTGCCCTGACGAATGTCCTCGACCAGCTCTTCGATAGGGGCCAGGCCCCCGGATGAGGAGTGCACCATGGAGTCTCCATTGATTCAGCGTGGTGGCCGTCGCGGTCCCGCGACGATCGGGTCGCCCTCCGGCGTCGCCACCTCGAAACCGCGTCAGGGTACCGTGGCGCGTCGGTGGGCGCCAGTAGATAGCATCCGTGGCGCGTCGGTGGGCGCCAGTAGATAGCGGCCGTGGCGTATCACCGCTCACCGCTCGTCACGGGGCGGCGGGGTACTCAGGAAGCAGACGTGGTCGGACGCGTGGGCCTTGCGGTGATACGCCAATCCTGGCCCACGGCACGGATGTCGAGGATCTCGAGCCCCTTCTGCTGGGCCATCAGCGACAGGCCCGGCAGCGCGAAGAGCGGGCGCGCCTCGCCGCCGAGCAGGGTCGGCGCCACGAACAGCTGCATCTCGTCGATCAGGTTCGCCTCGAGCATGGCGCCGGCGAGCGTCGCCCCGGTCTCGAGCAGCACCTCGTTGGCCTGCTCCACCTCGGCCAGGTGGTGCAGCAGGGCGTCGAGGTCGACCCGGCCGTCGGCGGCCGCCGGCATCACCACCACCTCGGCGCCGGCCTCCTCGAGCCGCGCGCGCCGCTCGGGCTCGTGCTCGGCCAGGGTCGCCACCAGGGTGCGGCCCGGCTCGCGCAGACAGGCCGCCGCCTGGGGCAGGCGCAGGCGGGAGTCGACCACCACGCGCAGCGGCTGGCGGGCGGCGATCGCCTCGCCATCGGGCAGCGCCAGCTGCTCGGCGCGCACGGTGAGGCGGGCGTTGTCGAAGATGATCGACTCCACCCCGGTCAGGATGGCGCTGGATCGCGCGCGCAGGCGCTGCACCTCGCGGCGCGCCTGGGGCCCGGTGATCCACTGGGACTCGCCGGAGCGCATGGCGGTGCGCCCGTCCAAGCTCATGGCCATCTTCAGGCGCACGAAGGGCCGACCGTGGGACATGCGCATCACGAAGCCGGAATTGAGCGCCAGCGCCTCGTCCTCCAGCACGCCCACCGTCACCTCGATAGCGGCCTCGCGCAGCAGGGCGATGCCCCGGCCGGCCACCTGGGGGTTGGGGTCCTGCATGGCGACGACGACATGGGCCACCCCGGCCTCGACCAGCGCCCGGGCGCAGGGGCCGGTGCGGCCCTGATGGGAGCAGGGCTCCAGGGTCACGTAGGCGGTGGCGCCACGGGCGGCCTCGCCCGCCGCGCGCAGGGCGTGGACCTCGGCGTGGGGCTCGCCTGCCCGGTCGTGCCACCCCTCGCCGACGACCCGTCCGTCCTTGACCAGCACGCAGCCCACCCGGGGGTTGGGGTCGGTGGTGTAGCGGCCGCGCTCGGCCAGCTTCAGGGCGCGGGCCATCCAGGTCTCGGGCAGGGTCGGGGCGCTCATCCGCGCCCTCCGGCGGGATCGTCGGGGAAGCCGGGTTCCTGGGCCAGGCGATCGATCTCGGCGCGGAACTCGTCGATGTCCTGGAAGCGGCGGTAGACCGAGGCGAAGCGGATGTAGGCGACCTGGTCGAGGCGCTTGAGGGCCTGCATGACCTCCTCGCCGATGTCCCGGGCGTGGATCTCGCGCTCGCCGCGGGCCCGCAGGTGCTGACGGATGCGCTCCACCGCCGCCTCGATCGACTCGGCGCTGACCGGGCGCTTCTCCAGGGCGCGCAGCATGCCGGCGCGCAGCTTGGCCTCGTCGAATACCTCGCGGGTGCCGTCGGACTTGATCACCCGCGGCATCACGAGTTCGGCGGTCTCGTAGGTGGTGAAGCGCTCGCCGCAGGCCGCACACTGCCGACGCCGCCTCACCTGATCACCCTCGGCCACCAGGCGGGAATCGGTCACGCGCGTGTCGTTGGCGCCACAGAAGGGGCAATGCATAGGGGGTAACCCGACGTCGATAGGAAGCTGTCGCGGCATTGTAACGGCTGACGGCCGGAGCGCCCAGCGCTCACGGAAGGGCTATCGCAGTTAGCATTGCCTGCTCGGGACTGGTCCGTGGACAGGACCCGAAGCGTCGCACCATCGAAGGGGCGCCGCGCCCTCCTCTCTTCGACCCGTGCCCGGCGTCCCTGGTCAGAACCCGGTGCGCTTTGCCTCGACGCTCAATGCGCCGAGGGCATGCTCGACGCCTCGTGCGCCCCGCCCGCCTCCGAGGGCATGGCCATCGGCTGCACGCGGCGCACCGGCGCCTCCACGTTCAGGGTCTCGCCGTTGTCGAGGGTCAGGGTCAGCGCGACGCTCTCGCCTTCGGCCGGGGTCGCGGCCAGATCGAACATCATCAGGTGCCAGCCGCCCGGCGCCAGGTGCACGCTCTCGCCGGCCGGCAGCGGAATCGCCTCGACCCGACGCATCCGCATCACGCCGTCGACCATCGCGTGGTTATGCAGCTCCAGGGTCCCGGCCAGCGGCGAGGCGCCCCCGACCAGCGCCCGGTCCGTCTCGCCCGGGTTGGTCAGGGTCATGAAGGCCGCGGTGGTCGCCGCCCCGGGCGGCACGGCGCGCACCCGGGCGTCCTCGACGGCGATCGACTGGGCCTCGGCGGCGGCACCGACCAGCGGCAGGGCGAGCAGGGAGAGCAGGAACAGCGGGCGGGCGGTGCGGCGCATGGCGATGGACTCCGACGGTCGAGGGGGATGAGGCCTATCCTGCCACGGCGATGCCGGCGAGCGGGATGCGACATCTCGCCCCGCCGCCGCCCCGCGGGATTAATCCACGGCTAATGCCGGCGTGTCAGGATGGGAACTTCGCGGCATGGCGCGAGTCCCCTCGTCACCCGTGACGTCCTCGCGCCATGACGTCGCCCCACGACATTGCGTCATCGAGGCGTCACGACAGCGCGCCATCACGGCGCTTCATTCCGGCGTTTCACCACGGCCCTTCATACAGGACATCGCGATGCGAACCCTCTCCCTCACGGTCGGCCTGCTCTCGCTGACCGCCGCCACGACACTCTCCGCCGACACCTCCTGGCCGGCGCCGATCCAGGCCCTGGTCGAGGAGGGGCTCGAGGTGCACGCCCGCTTCGAGGCGCCGGGCGGGCTCGAAGGCTTCGCCGCCAGCCATCGCGGCCGCGAGATGGCCGTCTACCTCACCCCGGATGGCGAGCATGCGGTGGTCGGCACCCTGGTCGACGCCGAGGGCAACGACCTCTCCGCCGCCCCGCTGGACGAGCACGTGCGTCGCGCCCAGGAGGCCGAGGTGTGGCAGTCGCTCGAGCAGAGCCACTGGATCCGCGACGGCGACCCGGACGCCGAGCGCATCCTCTACACCTTCACCGACCCCAACTGCCCCTACTGCGATCGCTTCCACGCCCAGAGCCGCCCCTGGGTCGAGGCGGGCCGGGTCCAGCTGCGCCACATCATGGTCGGCATCCTGGAGAGCGACAGCCCCGCCAAGGCCGCCGCCCTGCTCGGCGCCGACGACCCCGGCGCGGCGCTGCAGGCGCACCAGCAGAGCGACGAGGGCATCGCGGCCTCGGCCCAGCCCCGGGAGATCGAGGAGCAGGTGCGGGCCAACAACCAGCGCTTCGAGAGCCTCGGGCTGATCGCCACCCCCACCACCTACTATCGCCGCGACGACGGCCGCCTGGAGCAGGTCCAGGGCGCGCCCCAGGAAGAACGCCTGATCGAGCTGATGGGCTCGCCGCGCCCCTGATTCCCCCTGCCCCAGACGCCACGGGCCCCGCTGCAGAAGCAGCGGGGCCCGTGGCGTTTCCCCGGCGCGGCCTCAGCCGTCGAGGGGGCGCGGGTTCTCGCCGAAGTCGGCGTGATCGCCCAGGCGCCGGCCGTCGATCTCGTCCCCGTAGTAGCCGTGGTGGTTGTGGAAGGTCGCGTCGGTCTCCTCCAGGGTCTCCAGGGTGCGGCGCCGCGGGTCCTGGGGCCGCTCGTGACCGTTGATGAACGCCGCCACGTCCCAGGCCTGCTGGTCGGTGAGAGAGTAGGGCTTGCCCAGCGGCATGTTGGCCTTGATGAAGTTGGCCGCGGTGTTCACCCGGTGCATGCCGGCCCCCCAGTTGTAGGCGCCGTCGCCCCACAGCGGCGGGAAGACCTGGCGCTCGCCGACCCGCTGGCCCTGGCCCTCGTCGCCGTGGCAGACCGCGCACTGCGCGGCGTAGACCTCGGCGCCGCGGGCCCGGTCGGGCGCCTGCTCGGCCTCCTCGAGCTTGGGATAGCCGCGACCGGGCAGCGACTCGTTGATCGGTGCCCCGGTCGACATCCAGTGCAGGTAGGTCTGCATGGCCACCAGCGGCTCGCTGCCGGTGGGCGGCGGCGTGCCGTTCATGGAGTAGGTGAAGCAGCCCTGGATCCGCTCGGCGAGGGTGTTCACCTTGTCGTTCTTGCCGCGATAGGCCGGGTAGACGCCGAAGGAGGCCCACATCGGCGCCGAGTTGGCCAGGCGGCCGGCGTCGAGGTGGCAGTTGGCGCAGTTCTGGTCGTTGAAGACGTACTCGCCGCGCAGCGCCTGGGTGTCGACGAACAGATCGCGGCCCTTGCGCACCATGTCGCCGTACTGGTTGTCGGGCAGGTCGCGCTCGTGGGGCGGCGTGAAGGTCACCTCGCCCTCGGGGGCCTGGGGCAGCGGGATCTGGTAGTCGCGCTCGACGCCCTCGTCCTGGGCCAGGGCGGCCGGCGAGAGGGCGAGGGTCGCGACCAGGGCCGCCGCCTTCAGCGGCTGGGATGTGCGCAGGCTCATGGGGCGTCCTCCTCGGATGACGGGGCGTCGGGCACGGCGAGCGTCGCCGGCAGGGTGGCGTAGTAGTCGGCGATCATCGTGATCTGCGCCTCGTCGAGGCGCTCGGCGATGCCCGCCATCAGCCGGTTGGGGTCGTTGTGGCGCGCCCCGTCGCGCCAGGCCTCGAGCTGCGCCTGGAGGTAGCCGGCGTGCTGGCCGGCCAGCGGCGGGAAGACCGCGCCCACGCCCTGGCCGTTGGGCCCGTGGCACTGGTTGCAGGCCGGGATCATGGCGTCCTCGGCCCAGTCGCCGCGATTGGCCAGCCACTCGGCGGCGTCCTCGGGATCGGCCGGTTGATACGCCGTGGGCAGCGCCGGCCAGGGCGCCATCTCGGCGTAGTAGGCCGAGACGTCGGCGATCTGCTGGTCATCGAGCATGTTGGCGAACGGCATCATGGTGGCGCTCTCGCGGCGCCCCGCCTTGATGTCGTGCAGCTGCTTGGCGATGTAGGCCGCCGGCAGTCCCGCCAGGCGCGGCCAGGACTCGCCGTTCGGATTGTCCATGCCCATGCCGTCGGCCTGGTGGCAGGCCACGCAGACCCCGGCCGCCTGCTGGCCGCGCTCGGCGTCGCCCTCCAGGGCCTGCGCCGACGCCTGAACCGACGCCAGGCCAAGCACCAGCCCGACGCCACTCGCGATCCGTATGATCGTCATCTAGGGTTCCCCTCGTCATTGTCGTTGATCCCTTGCAGGGACTCTGGTCGGGCCGGCGGCACCGGCCCTGTCGTCAGCGGCAGCGTCAGCCGCGCCTCGAGCCCGCCCCCCTCGGGACGGGCGAAGGCCAGCCGGCCGCCGAAGCGCTCGGCGATGGCGGCCACGATGGCGAGCCCCAGCCCGCTGCCCTGCTGGGGGCTCGCCCGCCAGAAGCGCCGGGGCAGCTGGTCGAGCTCGGCCTCCGCGACCCCGGGGCCGTGATCCCTGACGCCGAAGGTCAGCGTCCCGTCCGGCGCGTTGCGCCGCGCGGTGATCGCCACCGGGCTCCCCTCGGGCCCGTGGCGCAGGGCGTTGTCCACCAGGTTGCGCAGCGCCGTGATGGCGAGTTCCCGGGGCAGCGCGAGCTCCCCCGCGGGCCAGGCGCTCGGGCGCGTGACGCGCGCCCGCTCGTTCGCCGCGGCGTCGCGCAGCGCCAGCTCCGCGACGTCCGCGGCGCAGCTGGCCTCGCCGTCCTCGAAGTGCACCCGCCCCTCGACCCGGGCCAGCATCAGCAGCTGGTCCAGGGTGCGGGAGAGCCGGGCCACGCCCTCCTCGGCGTGGTCCAGCGCCCGGCGTGCCGCCTCGCCCTCGACCCGTCGCGCCACCTGCAGGTGGGTCTTGATGGCCGTGAGCGGCGTGCGCAGCTCGTGGGCGGCATCGTTGGTGAAGCGCTGCTCGCGGACGATGGCCTGCTGGATCCGCGCCAGCAGGCCGTTGAGCGTATCCACCAGCGGGCGGATCTCGTGGGGCACGCCATGGGTCGCCACCGGCGCCAGGGCGTCCGGATGGCGCCGCGCCAGGGCGTCGCGCAGCCGGCCCAGCGGCTCGAGCCCCCGCACCACGCCGATCCACAGCGCCAGCAGGCTGCCCGCCAGGGCCACCACGAAGGGCACCACCGCCACCTCCAGCACGTTGCGCATCAGCAGGTCACGCTCGTCCATGCGATCGGCGGTGGTGATGGTCAGGCCGTTGCGCTGGTAGGTGAACACCCGCCAGGTCACGCCGTCCTCCTCGCGATAGGCGTGCCCGGGCTCGCTGGCCTTCAGGATCTCCTGCATGTCGCTGTGGGTGCGGGCCAGGATCTCTCCGCGCGGCGAGTGCACCTGGCAGGCCAGCCCCTCGATGGGCGGGATCGAGAGCGCCCGCCGATCGGCCTGCTCCCACACCTCCACCGGCAGCTGCGCCATCAGCCCCGAGACCATGCGCGCCGACTGGGCGAGGCGCTGGTCGAGGGTCGCCTCCACCTGCTGGTAGAGATCGCGCATCAGCCAGGCGGCGGCGAGCCCCCACAGCAGCAGCAGCGTGGCCCCGAGGGTCAGCACCAGGCGCGTGCGCAGGCTCATGGGCGACCGGCCCCGGCGCGGCGCGGCGACTCGACCGCCTCGGGCGGGCCGAGCCGGTACCCCAGCCCGCGCACCGTCTCGATCACCCGGCAGCCGAGCTTGCGGCGCAGGTGGTGGATGTGGACGTTGAGCGCGTTGCTCTCCACCTCCTCGTTCATGCCGTAGAGGCTGTCCTTGAGCTGCTCGGCGCTGAGCACGCTGCGCGGCGCCTGGAGGAAGGCCTCCAGCAGCACCAGCTCGCGGCGCGACAGCGCCACCGGCCACCCGGCCACCGTCACCTCCCGGGAGACGGGGTCTAGGCAGAGCGCGCCGTGCTCGACCAGCGCCCGGGCGCGTCCGGCGGCCCGGCGCAGCAGCGCCAGCAGCCGCGCTACCAGCTCGTCGAGGTCGAAGGGCTTGACCAGGTAGTCGTCGGCGCCGACGTGCAGCCCCTCGATGCGGTCGCTCACCGCGTCGCGGGCGGTGAGGATCAGCACCGGGGTGTCGATGCCGGCCGCCCGCCACTCCTCGAGCAGCGTCATGCCGTCGCCGTCGGGCAGGCCGCGGTCGAGGATCACCACGTCGCTGGCCACCGTCTCCATGGCCGAGCGCGCCTCGGCCAGGGTGCCCACGCTGTCGACGACGAAGTCGTAGACGCCGAGCCCGGCCTGGATGCCCGACGCCACCAGGGCGTCATCCTCGATGAGCAGTACGTGCATGGCAGGAAATCCTCGTGAACTGCGACATCTTGTCACCGGCCCATTAAGCGGGCGTTAAGCTGCACCGCCCGACGGGCCGTCCTTTGGTCGATAGCGCGCCACCCCCGGGATGAGGGAGGCGCGGGAGGGCGCGGCGATCAGCCCCGGGCGGGGACCGCCCGAGCCGCGAACCAGCCGACCACCATCGCCACCAGCATCGCGGCCAGCGGCGCGGTGAGCCCGGCGAGGGAGGCGAAGGCCGGCCCGGGGCAGTAGCCGGAGAGCCCCCAGCCGATGCCGAACAGGGCGGCCCCGCCGATCAGCCGGCCGTCGAGGTCGGTGCGGGTGGGCAGCTGGAAGCGCTCACCCAGCAGCGGATGGGGGCGGCGCAGCACCAGCCGGTAGCCGATGAAGTTGGTGATCACCGCCCCGCCCAGCACGAACATCAGGGTCGGGTCCCAGGCGCCGGCGAGATCGAGGAAGCCGAGCACCCGGGCCGGGTCGGTCATCCCGGAGACGGCGAGGCCGAGCCCGAAGAGCAGCCCGGCGACGTAGCCCATGAGGGTCTTCTGGGTCTCGCGCCTCATGCGCCACCTCCGATCACGTGACGCACCACGAAGACGGTGACGATCGCCGCCGCCAGGAAGGTCAGGGTGGCCACCAGCGAGCGCCTCGAGAGCCGCGCCAGGCCGCAGACGCCGTGGCCGCTGGTGCAGCCGCTGCCGAGCCCGGTGCCGAGCCCCACCAGCAGGCCGGCGGCGAGCATCAGCGGCACGCCCCCGGCGGGTTCACCGATCACCTCGCCCGGCGCGCCCGCCACGTTGCCGGCCCCGCCGCCGGCGAGCAGCAGCACGATCGGGCCGCTGATCAGCCCCAGCAGGAAGGCCAGCCGCCAGGCGCTGTCGCCCCGGGGCCGCTGGGTGATCAGGGTGCCGAGGATGCCGCTGATGCCGGCGATGCGGCCCAGGGTCGCCATCAGCCAGGTGGCCGAGAGGCCGATCAGGATGCCCCCGATCAGCCCCTGCAGGCTTGCCGTCCAATCCACGTGAAAGATCCTCCAGAAAGCATGAGTGGTCGCTTACTTCTGCCGCCGGCAAGTGCTGATACCGAGCAGCCGATAGGCGGGACAGGTGTTGAGCAGGCCGGTGACCAGCGGCAGCAGGCCGATGAAGCCCCAGGCGCCAACCTGGCCGGTGATGGCCAGACCGATCAGCACGGCGCCGATGACGATGCGGGCGAGCTTGTCGATCCCGCCGATATTGTGGGTCATGGGTAGTCTCCTCGATGGGTGCGAAAACGTCCGACAGCGAGGGCAGTTCCGGTGATGGGCTCGGGCCCCGCAGCGGGGGCGCGTGACGCCTCGCCGCCGGCGAGGCCGGCCCCGCCGCAGGCCGCCGGGGAGGTCTCGGTGGCGCGCTCGTCGTGGAGCGCGCGCCAGGCGTCATAGGTGCTCAGGTAGACGCGGCCGGTCAGCGCCCGGCAGAAGTCGGTGTGCGCCAGGCGATCCATCACCGGTCCCTTGACCTCGGCCAGGTGCAGGGCGATGGCGGCGTCCCGCAGGCGGGCGTTGATCGCCTCGAGGCTCTCCAGCGCCGAGGCGTCGATGACGTTGACCGCCTGGCAGGCCAGCACGACGTGACGCAGGCCGGGCTGGCGGGCGGCCAGCGCCATCACGGTGTCCTCGAGGTAGCGGGCGTTGGCGAAGTAGAGGCTCTCGTCGATGCGCAGGATCGCCAGCCGCTCGTCGGTCTCGACCGCGTGGCGGCGCACGTTGCGAAAGTGCTCGCTGCCCGGCACCCGCCCCACCACGGCGCTGTGGGGGCGGCTGGTGCGGTAGAGATGCAGGGCCAGGGAGAGCCCGACGCCGGCCAGGATGCCGCTCTCCACCCCGTGGAGCAGGGTCAGCGCCAGGGTCGCCAGCATCGCCGCGCCGTCGCTGCGGGAGTAGGCCCAGGTGCGCTTGATCGCGGGCAGGTCGATCAGGGTGCCCACCGCGACGATGATGGTGGCGGCGAGCGTCGCCTTGGGCAAAAAGGCCAGCGGCGCGGTGAGGGCCAGGGTCGCCACGGCGATGCCCAGCGCCGTGAAGGCGCCGGCGAGGGGCGTGGCGGCGCCGGCCTCGAAGTTGACCACCGAGCGCGAGAAGCCGCCGGAGACCGGCGAGCCGCCGCTGGTGCCCGCGCCGAGGTTGGCGAGCCCCAGGGCGATCAGCTCCTGGTTGGGATCGATGCGCTGGCGGCGCTTGGCGGCCAGGGTCTGGGCGACCGAGACCGACTCGACGAAGCCCACCAGGCTGATCAGCACCGCCGCCGGCGCGAGCGTCGACCACAGCGCGGGGTCGACGCTCGGCATCGCCAGCGTCGGCAGGCCGCTCGGCACCTCGCCAACCAGGGCCACGCCCCGCTCGCCGAACCCCAGTCCCCAGGCCAGCAGGGTAGTGACGATCACCGCCGAGACCGGCGCGGCCTTGGCGAGCAGCGCCGCGGCCCCCTGCGACAGCCCCAGGCGGGCGAAACCGCCCGCGAGATAGCGCCGACTTCCCACCAGATACGCCCAGACGGCCAGCCCGGTCGCGAGGGTGGTGAAGTGGACATGCTCGAGCCCGGCGATCAGCGCCGCGCCCATCTCCAGCAGGTTATGTCCGGACGCCTCCACCCCCAGCAGGTGGCGCAGCTGGCTGGCGGCGATCAGGATGCCCGAGGCGGTGACGAAGCCCGAGATCACCGGATGGCTCAGGAAGTTGGCCAGGAAGCCCAGGCGCAGCAGGCCCATGGCCACCAGCACCAGGCCGGAGAGCGCGGCCAGCACCAGGGCGGCGGCAACGTACTCGGCGCTGCCGGGCGCCGCGATGCCGGAGAGCGCCGAGGCGGTCATCAGCGAGGCCACCGCCACCGGCCCCACCGCCAGGGTGGCGCTGGTGCCGAAGAGCGCGTAGAGCAGCAGCGGCAGCATGCTGGCGTAGAGCCCCACCTCCGGGGGCAGCCCCGCCAGCAGGGCGTAGGCCAGCGCCTGGGGCACCAGCATCAGCGTCACGATCACCGCCGCCAGCAGGTCGCTCGCGAGCGCGCCGCGGCCGTAGTCCGGCAGCCAGCGCAGGATCGGCAGGACGCGCGCGAGCCCCATCGCTCAGCGCGCCCCGGCCGCGGCTTCCAGGTGCGCGCAGCGCTCCTCCAGGTCGTGCCCGGCGGCCCGGGCCGCCGCAATGAGCGCCGGGATGCTGCAGCCGGCCTCGCGGCTGCGGGCCTCGGCCCAGAGGTGGACGGCGCGCTTGCCGGTCTTGCAGAAGGCCAGGATCGGGGTGGGCAGCTCGTCCAGGGCCTGTCCGACGGCCGCGATGTCGGCCTCGCCGTAGTCACCCGGTGCCACCGGAATGGCGCGCCACTCGAGGCCGAGGGTGGCGGCCCGCTCGCGCAGGGCGCGGTCGTCGGGGTGATCCTCGGCCTCGCCGGGCCGGCGATGACAGATCACCGCGCGAAAGCCGCGGCGGGCGACCTCGTCGAGATCGGCGGGGGTCACGGCATCGGCGATGGCGACGCCGGGTTCGAGTTCACGGATCTGCATGGACATGCTCCTCTTGCGTTCGGGCCTGGGACGACGGGGATCAGAACCGGTTGATCGGCACCTTGAGGTAGACCTGGCCGTTCTCCTCGGCCGGCGGCATCTCCCCGGCACGCATGTTGACCTGCACCGAGGGCAGGATCAGCCGCGGCATGCCGAGGGTGGCGTCGCGCTCGGTGCGCATCTTCACGAACGCCTCCTCGCCGACGCCCTCGTGGACGTGCACGTTGTGGGCGCGCTGCTCGGCCACGCTGGTCTCGTGCTGGTACTCCTCGCGGTCCGGGGTCCGGTAGTCGTGGCAGAGGAACAGCCGGGTCTCGCCCGGCAGGGCCAGCACCTTCTGGATGGAGCGATAGAGGGCCCGCGCATCGCCGCCCGGGAAGTCGCAGCGGGCGGTGCCGTAGTCGGGCATGAAGAGGGTGTCGCCGACGAAGGCGGCGTCGCCGATCACGTAGGTCAGGCAGGCCGGGGTGTGGCCGGGCGTGTGCAGCACCCGTGCCTCGAGCCCGCCGATGGCGAAGGTGTCGCCCTCCTCGAAGAGGCGGTCGAACTGGCTGCCGTCGCGGGCGAACTCGGTGCCGGCGTTGAAGGCCTTGCCGAAGACCTCCTGCACCACGGTGATGTTGGCGCCGATGCCGGTCTTTCCGCCCAGCGCCTCGTGGAGGTAGGGCGCGGCGGAGAGATGGTCGGCGTGGACGTGGGTCTCGAGGACCCACTCGACCTCGAGGCCGTGCTCGCGCACGAAGGCGATGATCGCATCGGCGGAGCGCACGTCGGTGCGTCCGGCGGCGTAGTCGAAGTCGAGCACCGAATCGAGGATCGCGCAGGCGCGGCTCCCGGGATCCTGCACCACGTAGCTGAAGGTGCTGGTGGGCTCGTCGAAGAAGGGCGTGACGAGCGGGCGAGCCGAGGGAGAGAGGGACATGGGTGACCTCCGGTAGCATCGAGGCTTGACGGTATGGCCACACTATAACCGATATAATGTTATAAATTTATATTGTTTTGGAATTACAGGCCGACACACTCAAGCCGGTCGTTATCGGTCCGGCCGCGTCGGCTAGAGCTCGATGCGATCCCCGTAGGCGGGAATCTCGGCCTCGATGCCGCCCTCCTCGAGCAGTGCCTGCAGCGCCTGCTGGGCGCCGGGCTCGCCGTGCACCAGGTAGACGCGGGGGCGATGGCGGAAGGCGCCGACCCAGCCCAGCAGCTGGGTCTGGCCGGCATGGGCCGAGAAGCCGCCGATGGTGTGCACCCGGGCCTTGACCGCCAGGTCCTGGCCCATCACGCGGACCCGCTCGGCGCCGTCGACGATCTGGCGCCCCAGGGTGCCGCCGGCCTGGAAGCCGACGATCACCAGCCGGGTGCTGGGCTTCTCGAGGTTGTAGCGGAAGTGGTGCAGGATGCGCCCGCCGTTGCACATGCCGGCGCCGGCGATGATGATCGCCCCGCCGTGGATGCGGTTGATGGCCATCGACTCCTCCACCGTGCGCGTCATGCGCAGGATCGGCAGGTAGCGGTGGGTATCGCCGCTGGCGGCCACGTTGAGCACCTTGAGGTCGTCGGGGTCCAGGGACTTGCGGGCGCGGTGGTAGAGCTCGGTGACCCTGATCGCCATGGGGCTGTCGAGGAACACCAGCTGCTGGCGCAGCCGCCCCTCGTGGTAGAGCACGCTCAGGTGGTAGAGGATCTCCTGGGTGCGTCCCACGGCGAAGGCGGGAATCAGCACGTTGCCGCCCGCCTCGTGGGCCTCCTCCAGCACCCGGGCGAACTCCTCCAGGGTCTCGTCCAGGGGGCGGTGGTCGCGGTCGCCGTAGGTGCTCTCCATCAGCACCAGGTCCGCCTCATGGAGCTTCTTGGGCTCCTTCATCAGCACCGAGCTCGGGTTGCCGAGATCCCCCGAGAAGACCAGCCGGCGGGTCTGGCCGCCCGAGGGCACGGCCAGCTCGACGATGGCCGAACCAAGGATGTGCCCGGCATCGTGGAACACCAGGGTGACGCCGCCCGGAAGCTGAACGGGCTGGCCGTAGCCATGGGAGGTGCAGAGCGACAGGGTGCGCTCCACGTCCTTCAGCTCGTAGAGCGGCTCGACCAGCGGCTTGCCGTGGCGGGTGCGCCACTTGTTCTCCCACTCGACGTCCTTGGCCATGATGAAGGCGGCGTCCTGGAGCATGATCTCCAGCAGGTCCCGGGTGCCGCGGGTGCAGTGGATCGGCCCGTCATACCCCTCGCGGACGAGCTTCGGCAGCAGCCCCGAGTGGTCGAGGTGGCCGTGGGAGAGCACCACCGCCTCGAGCTCGCCGGGCAGGCGGCCGAAGCCGCGGGCGTTGGCCGCGTCGGCATCGCCGCCGCCCTGGTGCAGGCCGCACTCCAGCAGCAGCCGATGGGGGCGGGCATCGCCGTCCACCTCGAGGAGGTAGCGGGACCCGGTGACTTCCTTGACCGCACCCTGGAAGGTCAGTGTCGACATGCGCTCGCTCCCGGTGGCTGGCGTGGCGGGAGGGGCGTCGCGATGGCCCTCCCCTCCTTCCAGCATAACGGATTCGCGATACGCCGGCGCCGGCGCGGCGAGACCTCACCGGCGTGGCCGCGCTCCACCGCCTGTCAGCGCCGCTCCGGCAGGTCGGGAATGGCCGCCTCGACGCGATGCCCGCCGGGGATGAAGGGACGCTCGCGGGGACGGCCCAGGACGTCGGTGACGAGGCCGTTCCGGTGGCAGTCGCTCATGCCGTCGCCCTGCCGTCTCGCGGTCCAGGCTCGGCAGGCGGCTCACCCTCCTCCGCCGCGCTCGCCCGGCACCCGCCTCGCCCCCACCAGTGCGCCACCCCCTCGGCCCAGCCGGCGGGCCCGGTAGCCTGGCTGCGATAGAGCGACGGCTGCTCCGGCGACACCGCCAGGTCGTGGCAGCCGCGGATCACCACCGCCTGGTCGACGATCTCGAGCATGGCGATGTCGTTGGGGCCGTCGCCCAGCGCCAGGGTCCGGGGCCGGCAGCCGCGCAGCGCCGCGAAGCGCTCGATCAGCCAGGCGACGGCGCAGCCCTTGTCGCAGTCGCCGGTGACGTGCCAGAAGCGCCCGCCGCGCACCAGGCGCAGCCCGTCGCCCTCGAGCCCCTCGCGAAAGGCCGCGGAGGGCTCGCTCCCCGTCTCCCAGATCAGCGGCTCGCTCCCCTCGCGCCGTCGCGCCAGGCGGGCCTGCGGTTCCGCCAGCCCGGTGAGGGCGACCACCTCCTCGAGGGGCATCTCGCTCATGGTGGTGAAGCGCACCCCCAGCCGCTCGCGCCAGACCGCGAGGCGCTGTCGGATGAGGCCGATGTCGACCCCCAGGGGGCGGATCGCCAGGCCATCGGCGCCGGGCCCCCGGTCCAGCCGGGCGTGGCTCCAGGCCGGCGGGAGCCCCGCCAGGGCGCCGTTCTCGGCGACGAAGGGGGCCTCCTCGAGGCCGAGCTCGCGGCGCAGCGGCAACAGCTCGCTGCGGGTCTTGCTGGTCACCGGGATCACCGACACCCCCTCGGCCTTCAGCCGGGCGAGCCAGGGCCGGGCCGGCGCCCAGTCGTAGCTGTGGTGATCGAGCAGCGAGCCGTCGAGGTCGGTGAAGAGCAGGCGGGACGGGCAGGCGGCGGGCGAAGCGGTAGCGGGGCTCATGGCGGGTCCGGCTCCAGGAGGGTGGACGCGTCATGCCCATGCAGGGGGCGTGCCAGGGCACGGCCGACGCGCGCCGCCGCGGGGGCCAGGGGCGGCCGCGACGGGACCCGAGCGCGCCGATGCACCGGAAGCGCACATGAAAACGCCCCGCCAGGGGGCATCCTGGCGGGGCGTGGGGCGCCGCGGTGCGGCGGCGCTTGGCTAAGAGACGCGTGTCAGCCGCGATAGACCGGCAGGCGGGCGCAGACCGCCTCGACCTTGGCCTTCACCTCAGCCTCGATGGCGGCGCTGTCGGAGCCCTCGGCCATGACGTCGAGGATGTCGCAGATCCAGCCGGCGAGCTCCTTGCACTCGGTCTCGCCGAAGCCGCGGGTGGTCACCGCCGGGGTGCCGATGCGCAGGCCCGAGGTGACGAAGGGGCTCTGCGGGTCACCGGGCACGGCGTTCTTGTTGACGGTGATGTGGGCGCGGCCCAGGGCGGCGTCCGCGTCCTTGCCGGTCAGGCCCTGCTTGATCAGCGAGAGCAGGAAGAGGTGATCCTCGGTGCCGCCGGAGACGATGTCGAAGCCGCGCTCGATGAACACGCCGGCCATGGCCTGGGCGTTCTTGACCACCTGCTGCTGATAGGTCTTGAACTCGGGCGCCATGGCCTCCTTGAAGCAGATCGCCTTGGCGGCGATGACGTGCTCCAGCGGGCCACCCTGGCCGCCCGGGAAGACCGCGGACTGCAGCTTCTTCTCGATCGCCTCGTCGCCCTCGGCGGAGAGGATCAGGCCGCCGCGCGGGCCGCGCAGGGTCTTGTGGGTGGTGGTGGTGACCACGTGGGCGTGGGGCAGCGGCGTCGGGTAGACCCCGGCGGCCACCAGGCCGGCGATGTGGGCCATGTCGACCAGCAGGTAGGCACCCACCTCGTCGGCGATCTCGCGGAAGCGCGCCCAGTCGATGATCTGGGAGTAGGCGGAGAAGCCGGCGATGATCATCTTCGGCCGGTGCTCGCGGGCCAGGCGCGTCACCTCCTCGTAATCGATCAGGCCGCTGTCGTCGAGGCCGTACTGGATCGCCTCGTAGTGCTTGCCGGAGAAGTTCGGCTTGGCGCCGTGGGTCAGGTGACCGCCGGCGTCGAGGCTCATGCCGAGGATGGTGTCGCCCGGCTTGACCAGCGCCTGGAAGACGGCGCCGTTGGCCTGGGAGCCGGAGTGCGGCTGGACGTTGGCGTAGCTCGCCCCGAACAGCTCCTTGGCGTAGTCGATGGCCAGCTGCTCGACGATGTCCACGTACTCGCAGCCGCCGTAGTAGCGCTTGCCGGGGTAGCCTTCCGCGTACTTGTTGGTCAGCTGGCTGCCCTGGGCCTCCATCACCCGCGGGCTCGCGTAGTTCTCGGAGGCGATCAGCTCGATGTGCGCCTCCTGACGCGCGACTTCCTTCTGCATCGCGTCGAAGAGGGCGTCATCGAAACCGGCAATCTGCATGTCACGGCTGAACATCGGCGGGGAACCTCGCATCACGGGGAAAATCTGGGGGGCCCATGATACCCCAGCCCCCGGCGGCTTTCACATGAAAGGCGATCATCGGCACCCCCGGATCGTTCAAGCGCCGGCGACGGGCCCGGCTTCGGCTCAGCGGCTCTCCACGCGCATCTCGAGGCGCTCGGGCAGCGCCAGGGGATCGGCGGAGAGCGCCTCGAGCTCGCTCTCGGCGGGCAGGCGCAGCGCGATGGCAAGCTCGCTGGCCTCGCCCGCCATCATCGCCACCAGGCCGGTGAAGAGGGCCTCGATCTCCGGGCCGAGCATCATGCCGAAGCCCTGGGCCTGGGTGCGCGCCTGATCCAGGAAGGTCGCCTTACTGACGCCCTGCTGGGCCGCCATGATCGTCGGCAGCCGCCCGAAGAGCCCCAGGTCGGTGAGGGTGGCATCGATGCGTCCGCCCAGCAGGGTCGCCTCCTCCAGGGGCGCCTGACGGGTCAGGACGTCGGCCGGCTCGGTGCCCGCAGGCAGGCGCACCGGCAGGTCGGCGTCCACCGCCCAGCCGAAGGCCTCGTCGGCGGTGAGGGTCAGCTCGCCCAGCAGCCGGGTGACGCCCTCCTCCGCCGTCCAGCGGCCGGTGGAGTCGGCGTCGAGGCGCAGCCGTCCGCTGCCGTCGGTCAGCACGTTGCTGAGCATGCGCAGCCGTGTGCGCTCCGCCTCCGGCGCCAGGGCGATCATCCGCGCCAGGTCGAGCTCCAGCGCCTCGAGCCGGACGCCGCCCTCGCCGTCGCTCACGTCGCCGTCGACCTCGAGTGACTCCAGCGACGCCACCAGTCGGTCGAAGTCGAGGGCCAGGTCGCGCACCTCGAGGCGGTCGAGCTCACGGGCCTCTTCCGGTCCCTCGAGCCCGCGCAGCCCCTCGACCCGGGCGAAGGCCAGGGCGAAGGTGCCGCTGCCGAACTCGTCATCGCCCGCGGCCTTGCCCTTCACCCCGCTCACCTCCAGGGCGTCGAGGGCATCCCGACTCACCCCCGCGGCCTCCAGGCGCTCGACGGCGATCCGCCCGCGGGCCTTGGCGGCGCCCTGCCCGTCGAACTCGGCGGAGAACGCCTCCAGGCCGAGCCCCTCGACGGTGACGTCCGCCGGCCAACGCTCCTCGTGCAGGGGCAGGACCGCCCGGGACGGGGCGTCGAGGCGCAGCGTCCCGGCGGCAAGCCGCGACTGCTCGCGGCCGGGCGCCTCCAGGCGGATCCCCTCGATGCGGACCTCGTCGGGGCGATCGTAGTCGCCGCTGACCACGTAGCGATCGAGCCACAACTGCTGGCCGTCGGGGCCGGCGAAGTGCAGGTCGTGGGCGGTGACGCGATCGCGAATGAGCGCCTCCTCGACCTCGCCGATCTCAAGCGTGCCCTCATCGGCGAACAGCGCGCGCAGGTCGGCCTCCAGCCGCTCGGCACGCTCGCCGGCCAGCGCCGGCAGGGAGATCGACAGCGACAGCGCGACCAGCAGGGCCTGGCGGGACATCGAACGCATGGCAACACCTCTCGAACCTGGGGACATGGAAGAAGGGGAATGGGAAAAGTATGAACTGGGCAAGTCGTGAGTGAGCGAATGGAGACGGCCCCCGGCCCGGCAGTCTAGCCGCCTTGCACGGGGCCGGGCCAGGCTCAGCCCGGGGCGGCGAGCCGCGCCTCCAGCCGCCGGTTGATCGCCTCGAGCACGGCGAGGCGGGAGGCGCGCTTGTCGTTGCAGGCGACCAGCGTCCACTCGGCGCCGGGCGCCTGGGTGCGGGCGAACATCTCGTCGATGGCCCCCCGATACGCCTCCCAGCGCGCGCGGTTGCGCCAGTCCTCGTCGGTGAGCTTGTGGCGCTTGTGGGGCGTGGCGGCCCGGGCCTCGAAGCGGCGCAGTTGCTCCTCCTGGCTGATCGAGAGGAACAGCTTGCCGAGCACGGCGCCGTGGGCCAGCAGCTGGCGCTCGAACTCGCGGATCTCCGCATAGGCGCGCCGCCAGGCCGCCTCGGGGGCCAGCCCCTCGACCCGCTCCACCAGCACCCGGCCGTACCAGCTGCGATCGAAGAGTGCGATGCGCCCGTCGGCCGGCAGGCGGCGCCAGAAGCGCCAGGCCCAGGGCCGCGCGAGCTCCTCGTCGCTGGGGGCGGCGATGCGGTGGACCCGGTACTGGCGGGCGTCCAGCGCCGCGGTGACCCGATGGATGCCGCCGCCCTTACCCGCCGCGTCGAGGCCCTCGAAGGCGAGAACCACGGGGATGCGCCGGCGAGAGAGCTCCCGGGCGCTGCGGGCCAGCCGGCCCTGGGCCTCGGCCAGCTCGGCGGCGTAGCTCGCCTTGTCCATCGGCGCCGAGACCCGGGGCTCGGCGCGGTGCAGCGACGGGGCCGCCGGCGCCGCCTCGACCGGCGCCTGCGCCACGGCGGTGGGCGGGCCCGGCGGCGCGACCAGAGTCTGGTGGAGCAGGCCCGCCAGCCGCTCGAGCTGGGGCTTGGGGTCGCGGAAGGCGAGCCGGCGCCAGGGGGCGTGCTCGGCGGCGGTGGCCTCTCGCAGCTCGCGCCCCAGGGCATCGATGATCCCGTACTGCTGGTGGCGCCGCCAGTCGCCGGGGCCGAGCTGCCAAGCGCGGGCCGGGTCGGCCTGCAGCGCCTGGAGCCGGCGGCGCTGGACGGGGCGCTCGATGTCCATCCACAGCTTGAGCAGGTCCACGCCCTCGGCGGCGAGCTCGGCCTCGAAGGCCCGGATCTCCGCCAACCGGTCCCGGAAGGCCCCCGGCGAGAGGCGCCGCTCCGCCCGGCTGAACAGCGCATCGCCGTACCAGCCGTGGAGGAAGATGCCGATGCGCCCGCGATCGGGCAGGCGCCGCCAGTAGCGCCACCAGTAGGGGCGCTCCTGCTCCTCGCTGCCGGGCGCGAAGGCGTGCACCTCGGTGTGGCGGTTCTCCAGCCAGTGATCGAGCTCGTTGACCAGCCGTCCCTTGTGGGTCACGGCGTGGCCGGTCAGCAACACGACCACCGCCCGCTCGCGGCGCCGGACGAGGTCGAGCTGGGCCTCGAGCAGGCGGGCGCGCAGGGCGTGGGTCGCCATCGTCACCTCAGGCCTCGCCGAGCAGGCCGAGGCTCGCCGCCGGGGCCTGGCGACGCAGGCCCCGGGAGAGCAGGTGGCCGATGACGCCGATCAGCACGGCCCCCGCCACCGGAAGGATCAGCCAGAGCTCCCAGTGGAGCCGCGGCGCCAGGTCGAACCAGGCGAGGTAGATCCCGGCGGCGGCGAGCTCCGCCAGCAGCGCGCCCATCAGGCCGCTGGCCAGGCCCAGCACGGCGAACTCGGCCGCCTGCATCCGCGAGAGCAGCCGGTTGCCGGCGCCGAACACCCGCAGCAGGCCGCTCTCGTGGGCGCGAACCGGCAGGCTCGCGGTCAGCGACGCATAGAGCACGCTGATGCCGGCCAGCAGCACGAAGGCGAGCACCAGCTCCACCGCCCGGGTGACCTGGGTCAGCACCTCTCGCACCTGGGCGAGAATCGCCTCCACGTCGAGCAGGGTGACCCCGGGGAACTCCCGCACCAGCTCGCGCAGCAGGTCGCGGTCGTCGTCGCCGAGGTGGAAGGCGGTGATGAAGCTGTGGCCGAAGCGCTCCAGCACCCCGGGCGGAAAGATCACGTAGAAGTTGGGCCGGAAGCTCTCCCAGTCGAGGCTGCGCAGGCTCGTCACCTCGCCGACCACCTCGTCGCTGCCGATGGTGAAGGTCAGCCGATCCCCGAGGGCGAGGCCGAGCCGTTCGGCCAGGCCGTCCTCCACCGAGATCGGCACCGCCGCATCGCCGGCCCTCGCACCCTCGGCCGCCGGGCGAGGCTCGGCGGCCACCTCGTCGAGCCAGCCCGTGGTCTCGCCGTCGGCGGCGAACCACTCGCCGGCCACCACCCGGTTGCCCTCGGGCAGGGTCTCGCGCCAGGTCAGGTTGAGCTCGCGACGCAGGGCGTTGTCGCCGCGGGACTCGGCCGGCACCACCTCCTGGGGGAGCTCGCCGTCGATGGCGCTGATGCGCCCGCGGACCATGGGGTAGAGGGCGCTGCGGGCGTCCGCGGCGCCGGCCAGCGCCGCCTCGAAGGCGTCCCGTTCCTGGGGCTGGATATTGATGGCGAAGTGGTTGGGCGTCTCTTCCGGCAGCTGGGCCTGCCAGGTGGCGAGCAGGTCGCCGCGTACCAGGGCGATCATGGCCACGGCGAAGAAGGTCACCGAGAAGGCCAGCAGCTGGCCGAGGCTCGCCCGGCGGCGCCGCGCCAGCTGCTGGCCGCCCAGGCGCACGGCCGTGATCAGCCCCTCCGCCCTGCCGCTCTCCCAGGGCAGCCGCGCGGTGGCGCGCAGCACCAGGGCCAGGAGCATCCCGCCGAGCCCCCAGAGCACCGCCAGCATCACCAGGCCGCCGAGCAGCAGGCCGGCCGCGAGCCCCGGGTCGCCGGAGTAGAGCCACAAGAGGCCGCCGAAGACCAGCGCCGCCACGCCCACCACCAGCCAGGCGGAGGGCGGCAGCGGGTCGAGCTCGCGGCGCAGCACCTTGAGGGCGCTGACGCGCTTCAGGCGCAGGAGGGTCGGCCCGGCGAAGCCGACCAGCACCGCCAGGGCGGTGAAGACCCCGAGCCACAGCGGCAGCATCCCCGGCGCGGGCAGGCTGAAGGGCAGGAAGGCCGCGAGCAGGCGCACCAGCAGCGCCTGTCCGGCCAGCCCCAGCAGCGCGCCGAGCGCCGAGGCGGCCAGCGCCAGCCAGGCGAGCTGCAGCACGAAGAGCCGCAGCAGCTCGCGCTGGGTGGCGCCGAAGCAGCGCAAGAGCGCCGCGGTGTCGAGGTGGCGATCGACGTAGCGGCGGGTCGACATGGCCACGGCCACCCCGGCCAGCAGCACGGCGGCGAGCCCCGCCAGGCCCAGGTACTTCTCGGCCCGCGCCAGGGCGTTGCCCAGCGAGGGCCGGTCGCGGCGCACGTCGCGCACCTCCACGCCCTCGCGGCGCAGCCGCTCGAGCAGCGGCTCGACCCGCGCCACCGCCTCGGCGCTGCCGGCGGCCAGCAGCTCGAACTCCACCCGGGAGCCCTCCTGGACGAGGCCGGTGGCGTCGAGGTCGTCGACGTGCATCATCAGCCGCGGATTGAAATTGCCGAAGCCGGCCGACTGGTCGGGCTCGCGCTCGATGATCCCGCCGACCGCGAGCTCGGTCTGGCCCAGGCGGATCCGATCGCCCACCTCGAGCTCCATCAGCAGCGCCAGGCGCGGCGCCACCCAGGCCTCCCCCGGCGCCGGCCCGTGGGCCAGCGCCTCGACGCCGTTGCCGCGATCCACCCGGGCCGTGCCGTAGTGGGGGTAGACGCCATCGACGACCTTGAGGCTCGCCGGCTGGAAGGCGTCGCCGCGGCTGACCATGGAGACCATGTCGATCTGGTCGGAGAGCACGAGGCCCGCCTCCTCGAGGGCCTCGCGAACCTCGGTGCCGAAGGGGCGTCCCTGCTCCAGCACCACGTCGCCGCCGGAGAGCTGGCCGGCCTGGCGGGTCAGGCCGCGGTCGAGGCGATCGAGGAAGAAGCCGATCATGGTGGAGGCCGCCACGGCCAGCGCCAGGGCCAGCGCCAGGGCGCGCACGTCGGAGGCGCGCAGGTCGCGGAGCAGGCCGCGCGCCGAGAGGCGCAGCAGGGTCGGCCAGGCGGTGCGGCTCATGCCATCACCTCCTCGGGGGCCATCTCGACCAGCCGGCCGCCCTCCAGGCGCAGGCAGCGATCGCAGCGCCGCGCCAGGGCGTGGTCGTGGGTCACCAGCACCAGGGTGGTGCCGGCCTCACGGTTGAGGGCGAAGAGCGCCTCGATGATGCGCTCGCCAGTGACCGGGTCCAGGTTGCCGGTGGGCTCGTCGGCGAACACCAGCTCGGCCCCGGTGACGAAGGCCCGGGCCAGGGCCACCCGCTGCTGCTCGCCGCCGGAGAGCTGCTTGGGCAGGTGATCCAGGCGCTCACCGAGGCCGACGCGCTCGAGCCACTCCCGGGCCCGCGCCTCGGCGCCGGGGCTCGGCGAGAGCTCCAGCGGCAGCAGCACGTTCTCGAGCGCCGTCAGGGTCGGCAGCAGCTGGAAGTTCTGGAACACGAAGCCCACCCGCCCGGCACGCAGCGCGGCGCGGCCGTCCTCGTCGAGTTCGCCGAGCGAGCGGCCGAACAGCGCGAGTTCCCCGCCGCTGGGCGTGTCCAGCCCGGCCAGCAGCCCCAACAGGGTCGACTTGCCGGCGCCGCTCTGGCCGAGGATCGCCACGCTCTCCCCGGGGAACACCGACAGCGATAAACCACTCAGAATGGTCAGTCGCCGCTCACCGCTCTCGACCTGCTTGGCGAGCGCGTCGGCGTGTAGAATCGGATCGATACCCGGGCGAGAGGAGATGGACATGGCGAAGGGCTTCCCTGTGAATGCGTTGGGCCGGCAGGCGGCGCTGACACGCTCCGCGCTTTGGCTGGCGCTGGTGCTGATGCTGGCCGGTTCCACGGCGCTGGCGGCGTCGCGCCCGGTGGTGCTGGTCATGGGCGACAGCCTCAGCGCGGCCTACGGCATCGAGCAGGGGGCCGGCTGGGTCAGTCTGCTGCAGGCCCGCCTGGACGGAAAGGCGCGCGTCGTCAACGCCAGCATCAGCGGCGAGACCACCAGCGGCGCCGCCGCCCGGCTTCCCGACCTTCTCGGACAGCATCGCCCCGAGATCGTTGTCCTCGAGCTCGGCGGCAACGACGGCCTGCGCGGGCTGCCGCCGGGGCAGATGCGCGCCAACCTGGCGGCGATGATCGAGCAAAGCCAGGCGGCGGACGCCGAGGTGCTGCTGCTCGGCATCGACATCCCGCCCAACTACGGCCAGGCCTACCGCGACGCCTTCACCGGCGTCTTCACGCGGCTCGCCGACCGCCACGACCTGCCGCTGGTGCCCTTCCTGCTCGAGGGCGTGGCCCTCGACGAGGAGCTGATGCAGGACGACGGCATTCATCCCACCGCCGAGGCCCAGCCGGTGATCCTCGAGAACGTCTGGCCCGCGCTCGCGCCGCTGCTCGAAGAGAGCGGCGTGGCGCTGGCCGCACTCGCTCAGGACTGAGGCGCCGGCACCGGGCTCTTCTGCCACTGCTGCAGCCCCAGGCCGCCGAGGATCAGCACCAGGCCCACCAGGGTGGAGGGCAGGATCGGCTCGCCCACCACCAGGTAGAGGAGCAGCAGCGAGACCGGCGGCGAGAGGAAGATCAGGTTCGAGACCTTCGCCGTGCGCGACACCTTGTGCACGGCGAGCTGCCAGAGCACGAAGGCGATGCCCATCTCGAAGAGCCCCACGTAGACCCCGGCGCCGAGTCCCGCCCAGCCGTGCCACTCGAGGCCGGGGCCGAACAGCAGCAGCAGCGTCAGTACCGGCACCCCTACGCTGAAGTTCTGCCACTGGCCGACCAGCGCCGGCCGATGATCCCGGGCGTTGAGCAGCCAGTAGAGCGCCCAGAGCAGCGTCGAGGCGAGCGCCAGGCCGACCCCCAGCGGGTCGGCGAAGGCGACGTCGAAGACCGCGCCGCGGGTGGCGATGACCCATACCCCCGCGTAGGCGATCAGCCCGGCGACCACGTCCATGCGGGTCAGGCGCTGGCCCAGCAGCGGCACGGCCAGGAAGGCCATGGCCAGCGCCCAGGTGTAGTTGAGCGCCATCGCCTCCTGGCCCGGCAGGCGATCGTAGGCGGCGAAGAGCACCAGGTAGTAGGCCACCGGGTTCATCAGCCCCGCCCAGGCCGCGGTGCGCCAGCCGCGCCGCAGTGCCTGGCGCAGCAGGCCCTGGCGCGCCACCAGCACGCCCATCAGCGCCCAGGAGACCAGCGAGGCGAGCCACATCAGCTCCAGCGGCGACATGTAGGCGAGCGCGACCTTGAAGGCGGTGGCCACGGTGGACCAGAGCGCCACCGCACCCAGGCCGAAGAGCATCGCCTGACGATCTTGAGCCATGATCGACGGACTCATCGGTCGATGTGCCCGAGATCGCGGTCGGGGTCGAGGCGGTCGCGCACCGCCTGCTTGAGCGCCTTGACGTCGGGGAAGCCGCCGTCGCGCTTGCGCTCCCAGAGGGAGGCCTCGTCGAGGAAGATCTCGAAATAGCCGCCGTGCGAGGGCACCAGCTCGACGCCGTCGAGGTCCTCGCCGAAGGTCGACAACAGCTCCTGGGCGTACCAGGCGCTGCGCAGCAGCCACTGGCACTGAGTGCAGTAGTGAATTCTGATACGTGACACGATCCTTCCCTGTCGCAACGCTGAGTATGGACACCTCATCCTAAGGCAAGCGTGCGGCACTGTCTGTGCCCTCCCTCCCCGGCCACCCCGCCCTTGCTTCGCCCGTTCGGGCGCGTCTACCACCTTTGGCGAAGATACGCCGCGAAACTCCGTATCCTAAAATAAACCCTGTTTCCTATAAGAAAAAACCAACCCAACGACCCATACCAGCAAGGAATCCGGCGAATCATGTGGAAAATACTCAAAATGGCCAGCGCCTTCATCGGCGTCATCGTGGGCGCAGGCTTCGCTTCGGGCCAGGAGGTGCTGCAGTACTTCACCAGCTTCGGGCACTGGGGCACCGCCGCGGCGGCGGTCGCCACGGCGCTGTTCGCCTACCTGGGCATGATGCTGACCCGGCTGGGCAGCCGCTTTCACACCCGCTCCCACCGGGACGTGATCTACCGGATCAGCGGTCGCCATATCGGCCGTATCGTCGACTACGTGATCATCTTCACGCTGTTCGGCGTGGGGGTGGTGATGCTGGCCGGCGCCGGCTCGATCCTCGAGCAGCAGTTCGGCCTCCCGCCCGCCGTGGGCAGCGTGCTGATGACGGTGCTGGTGGGCGTCACGGTGATGCTCGACGTCGAGCGGGTGGTGGCGATGATCGGCAGCATCACGCCGCTGCTGGTGCTGGCGCTGGTGGCGGCCTGCGGCTATAGCCTGCTCACCCTGGAGCGCGGCTTCGACGAGCTGGCGCCGCTGGCCGAGGCGCTGCCCTCGACCCTGCCCCACTGGCTGGTCTCGGCGGTCAACTACGTGTCGTTCAACATCGCCGTGGGCGCCGCCATGGCGCTGGTGATGGGCGGCGCCGAGGAGGACGAGCGCATCGCCGGCTGGGGCGGGCTGCTCGGCGGCGCGGGCATCGGGGTGCTGATCTTGGTCAGCCACCTGGCGCTGTTCTCCCAGGTCGAGGCGGTCGCGGGCTACGCCATGCCGATGCTCTCGATCATCGACGCCATCTCGCCGTGGCTGTCGACGCTCATGTCCTTCATCCTCTTCGGCATGATCTTCAGCACCGCCACCAGCATGTTCTACGCCTTCATCGCCCGCTTCGTGGCGCTGCGCACCCCCACCGCCCGGCGCTTCGGCCTGGCGACGCTGGCGGTAGGCTTCGTGGCGAGCTTCGCCGGCTTCACCCAGCTGGTGGCGTTCTTCTATCCGCTGATCGGCTACCTGGGGCTGTTCCTGGTCGGCGCCCTGCTGCTGTCGCCGATCACCCTGCGCCAGGGCGAGCCGGGCGAGGCGTCGCTCGCCGCGAGCCCCGCCGGCGGACGCGGCTAGCCGGGGTGACAAGCGCCGGCGATGCCGCAACAATGTCGCCCATTACCGACGGCGAAAGGAGTGCGCATGGCCGCCCCCGAGATCAGCCAGACCCGCCTCTACGAGTGGCTCACCGGCGACGAGGACAGCCGGATGTGTCGGGACATCCCCGACGAGGCCTGCCGGGAGCAGCCGCGCAACTTCTTCCTGCACCTCGTCGCCTCGCTGGGCAACAAGCTGGCCGACGAGCTCGCCAGCGCCCGGCTGGTGCTGCCCTGGCTCCTCGGGCTGATCGGCGCGCCGCTGTGGATGGTCGGCCTGCTGGTGCCGATCCGCGAGGCCGGCGCCCTGCTGCCCCAGGTGTTCATCGCCGGCTTCATCCGCCTCAAGCCCGAGCGCAAGTGGGTCTGGGTGCTCGGCGGTACCCTCCAGGCGATCGCCGCGGGCCTGCTCGCCCTGCTGGCCCTGTTCGGCCAGGGCGGCCTCGGCGGGGCGCTGGTGCTCGGCGTGCTGGTGGTGCTGTCGCTGGCCCGGGGCCTGTCGTCGATCGCCACCAAGGACGTGCTGGGCAAGACCATCTCCAAGCAGCGCCGCGGCACCCTGATGGGCTGGAGCGGCAGCGTGGCGGGGGGCGTCACCCTGGCCGCCGGTGGCGTGCTGGTGCTGCTCGGCGATCGCCCGGGGGAGCTGGCGCTGGCCGCCCTGCTCGGCGTCGCCGCACTGGGCTGGGCCGTCAACGCGCTGTGCGCGGCGCGCATCGAGGAGGTGCCCGGCGCCGTGAAGGGCGGCGAGAACGCCTGGGAGAGCGTCAGGACGGGCCTGCACCTGCTGCGCGACGACCGTGACTTCCTGCACTTCAACCTTGCCCGCGCCCTGCTGCTGGCCAGCGCCCTGGCGCTGCCCTACGTGGCGCTGCTGGGCCAGGAGCAGAGCGGCGCCGAGCTCGGCGGGCTGGGCATCCTGATCGTCGTCTCGGGGGTGGCCGGCATGCTGGCGAGCCCGGTGTGGGGCAAGCGCACCGACGCCTCGAGCCGGCGGGTGATGCGCGACGGCGGCCTCGGCACCGCCGCCGGCTGCCTGCTCGGCGCGGCCTTCGCCTGGTGGCCGGCGGCCTGGAGCGAGACCGTCTGGCCCTACGCGCTGGTCTATGCGCTGCTGGTGATCGTCCACGCCGGCGTGCGGCTGGGGCGCAAGACCTACGTCGTCGACATGGCCGGGGCCGACAACCGGGCCCTCTATGTGGCACTCTCCAATACGCTGACCGGCGTGCTGATGCTGGCCGTGGGCGGCCTCGTCGGCCTGCTGGCCCAGTGGCTCGGCAGCGCCGGGCTGCTGGCCGTGCTGGCCCTGATGGGCCTGGCCGCCGCCGCCAGCGCCCAACGCCTGCCCGAGGTGGAGTGATCGGCGCGCCGCGCGCGTTGAAATCCCGCCGCCGGCTGGCCATGATACCGCTAATATCCCCGCCCCTGCCGACGCCTGGATGCGCGCCGGGGGCATCGCGACAGGAAGCCCCTGCATGAAACGATCCCCGCTGATCAGCCCGGAACTGCTGGAACGCATCGTCGATGCCTCGGAGGACGGCATCGTGGTCGCCGAGCAGGAGGGCGACGAGAACATCCTGATCTACGTCAACCAGGGCTTCGAGCGCCTCACCGGCTACAGCGCCGACGAGATCCTCTACCAGGACTGCCGCTTCCTGCAGAACGAGGACCGCGACCAGCCCGGGCTCGATGCCATCCGCCTCGCCCTCAAGGAGGGACGCCCCTGCCGCGAGGTGCTGCGCAACTACCGGAAGGACGGCACCCTCTTCTACAACGAGCTCTCCATCACGCCGGTGCACGACGAGGACGACAACCTCAACTACTACATCGGCGTGCAGAAGGACGTCACCGAGCGGGTCGAGGCGCAGCAGGAGCTCGAGCGGCTCAAGGCCGAGCACGGCCTCTCCTGAGCCCGCCCCGGCGCCCGCCCGGGGCGCGCGAAAAAACTCCCGCCAGGGGCTTGTTCTCCTCCCGCCGTGACGATATATAGCCAGCAGGCAAGAGGTATTGCCGCTGGCGCTTCAGGCTCCCCGCCGGGGACGCGAAGCGATCGATCGCCGTGCCGACGGCTCGAGCCCTCGGCCCAGGCCATGGGAGGACTTCGCATGAGCCATGAACCCCTTCTCGACACCCCCTTCGACGACGACCAGGACTACCTGAGCGCCGATAACGACGAACCCGCCCAGACGCGCCCGACGAGTCGCGCCGACACCCTGCGGGCGCGACGCCGCGTGGAGGCGCTGATCGAGGAGCGCCGCCTGCACCGCGCCATCGCCGACGACTGGTCCCTCGATGACGCCCTCGAGGAAGAGGAAGAAGAAGAGGAGGAGTAAGCCTCTCCAGCGCCCGCGGGGAGGCTGGTCTTTGCCGCCCCCGGGCTCTATCATCGTGGCCACCGAAATCCCCCAACCAAGTGGCTCTACATGGCGCAATACGTCTACACCATGAACCGGGTGGGCAAGGTCGTGCCCCCCAAGAAGCAGATCCTCAAGGATATCTCGCTGTCGTTCTTCCCGGGCGCCAAGATCGGCGTGCTGGGCCTCAACGGCGCCGGCAAGTCGACGCTGCTGCGCATCATGGCCGGCGTCGACACCGAGTTCGAGGGTGAGGCGCGCCCCATGCCGGGCATCAATGTCGGCTACCTGCCCCAGGAACCCCAGCTCGACGACGACAAGAACGTCCGCGAGACCGTGGAGGAGGCGCTGGGCGAGATCAAGGAGGCCCAGGAGAAGCTCGACGCCGTCTACGCCGCCTATGCCGAGCCGGACGCCGACTTCGACGCCCTGGCAGCCGAGCAGGCGCGCCTGGAGAACATCATCGAGGCCTCCGACGCCCACAACCTCGACCGCAAGCTCGAGGTGGCGGCCGAGGCGCTGCGCCTGCCCGCCTGGGACGCCCGCGTCGGCCACCTCTCCGGGGGCGAGCGCCGCCGCGTCGCGCTCTGCCGCCTGCTGCTCTCCAACCCGGACATGCTGCTGCTCGACGAGCCCACCAACCACCTGGACGCCGAGTCGGTGGCCTGGCTGGAGCGCTTCCTGCACGACTACAGCGGCACCGTGGTGGCGATCACCCACGACCGCTACTTCCTCGACAACGTGGCCGGCTGGATCCTCGAGCTCGACCGCGGCCAGGGCATCCCCTTCGAGGGCAACTACTCCGGCTGGCTGGAGGCCAAGGAGAAGCGCCTCGAGCAGGAGGCCAAGCAGGAGGCCTCCAAGAACAAGGCCATCAAGCAGGAGCTGGAGTGGGTGCGCTCCAACGCCAAGGGTCGCCAGGCCAAGAGCAAGGCGCGCCTCAACCGCTTCGAGGAGATGCAGTCCGGCGACTTCCAGAAGCGCAACGAGACCAACGAGATCTACATTCCGCCCGGCCCGCGCCTGGGCGACAAGGTCATCGAGTTCCACGACGTGGCCAAGGCCTTCGACGGCAAGCTGCTCTACGAGAACCTGGACTTCGCGGTGCCGCCCGGCGCCATCGTCGGCATCGTCGGCGGCAACGGCGCCGGCAAGTCGACGCTGTTCAAGCTGATTACCGGCCAGGAGCAGCCCGATCGCGGCGAGGTGGTGATCGGCGAGACCGTCGACATCGCCTACGTCGAGCAGCTGCGTGACGCCCTCGACGACAAGCAGACGGTGTGGGAGGCGGTCTCCGACGGCCAGGACATCCTCAACATCAACGGCTACGAGGTCTCCTCGCGGGCCTATGTCGGTCGCTTCAACTTCAAGGGCAACGACCAGCAGAAGCGCCTCAACGAGCTCTCCGGCGGCGAGCGCGGGCGCCTGCAGCTGGCCCAGACCCTCAAGCAGGGCGCCAACGTGCTGCTGCTCGACGAGCCGTCCAACGACCTGGACATCGAGACCCTGCGCGCGCTGGAGGAGGCGCTGCTGGCCTTCCCCGGCTGCGCCCTGGTGATCTCCCACGACCGCTGGTTCCTCGACCGCATCGCCACCCACATCCTCGCCTTCGAGGGCGACTCCCACGTGGAGTTCTTCGCCGGCAACTACACCGAGTACGAGGCGGACCACAAGAAGCGCGTCGGCAACGACACGCCGCACCGCATGAAGTACAAGCGCATCGACGCCTGATCGAGCGCTGTCGCGACCCGACCGCCCCCTCGCCCACCGGCAGGGGGCGGTTTGCATTGTGGGGGCGAGGGAGGGGTTGTCCCAGGCGCCCCGGCGGGCCATAAGGGGACTCGTCCCGCGAGGAGTCGCCCATGAACCGCTCGATGATCTGGCCCGTGCGCCTGCTCAAGGCCTTCCGGCAGAGCATTGCCTACCTGCCCACCCTGCTGGCGCTGGCCTACGGCCTGGCGAGCCTCGCCGCCCTGCTGCTGCCGATCTCCGACGAGCGGCTGCCGACCCTGCTCACGCTGCTCGGCCTCGAGGCGCCGGAGAAGACCCAGGCGCTGCTCGCCGCCCTGCTCGGCGGCATGATCTCGCTGATGGTCTTCAGCTTCTCCATGGTGATGTCGGTGCTCTCCCAGGCCGGCGGACAGTTCTCCCACAAGCTGGTGTTCGGGCTGGTCTCGGAGCGCCCGCACCAGTGGGTGCTGGGCCACTACCTGGGCACCATCCTCTTCATCCTGATGCTGCTGATGGTGCCGGACGTGGCCGAGGGCGAGGCGACCTGGCGCTCACTGGCGATCTACCTGGCCTGCGCCATGGTCATCCACTGCCTGGCGCTGTTCGTCTACTTCATCCACAACGCCTCGATGTCGATCCAGATCGACGCCGTGGCCACCGACCTGCACCGCACTACGCTTGCCTCGATGCACGCCCTGCAGCGCCGCCAGCAGGGCCGGGAGTGGCGCCTGCTCGGCGTCGCCCCGACCTCGGGCGATCCTCGCCACCCCGTGGCCGCCCGGCGCGCCGGGTACCTGCAGAATGCCGACCTCAGCGCCCTGGCCGCGCTGGCGCGCCGGGTCGACGGCGTGGTGCACCTGCACTTCCGCTTCGGCGACTACGTGGTGGAGGGGCTGCCGATCCTAACGCTTGAGGCCGCGAGCCCACCCGAGGCGGCCTGGTGCGAGGAGGCCCGCGCCGCCCTGGTCTACATGGAGGGCGAGGCGATCACCGAGCACCACGTGTTCGGCATGACCCAGCTGATGGAGATCGCCTTGAAGGCGCTCTCGCCGGGCATCAACGACCCCGGCACCGCCCGGCTCTGCCTGCATCGCCTGACCGACCTGCTGCGCCGGCGCCTCGAGTGGCAACCCTGCAATGCGCGCTTCGATGGCGACGGGCGCTGCCGGGTGACCTGGCGGGTGGAGGACTTCGAGAGCCTGCTCTACCGGCTCTTCCAGCCCATCCTGCACCACGGCCGGCACGACCTGAGCATCGGCCTGGGCGTGCTCAAGGCGCTCAAGACACTGTCGCTGTTCGCCGAGCCCCGGGAGCTCGCGCTGCTGCAGGCCCATGCCGATCGGGTGCTGGAGACGCTCGCCGGGGCGGTGCGCCATCCGCTGGATCGCCGCTTCGTCTCGGCGCGCCTGGACGACGGCCTGCACCGGCTCCGGCTGCCGGCCGCCCTGCCCGGCCGGCAGGGCGGCTGAGCCACGTCGGGCCGCACGCCCCGGGTGGCCGCCTTTGCGGCCAGGCAGCTCGCCCGGTCGCAAGACAGCGCATGATCCGGCGCCTCGGGGCGTTCGGCGCTCGGATCACTCGTAGTCGGTCAGGCCGTCTCGCAGCCGATAGTGCTCCGCCGTGAAGAGCAGCCGGATCGCGCTGCGGCGCTGGGCGGCGGTGGCCGCCGGATCGGACAGGAACGCGAGGCCGTCCGAGTCGTCGAATCCCGGCCCGCTGCAGGTGATGTCCCGGGGGGCGGACGCGACGTCGGGATCACGATCGGCCAGGGGCGCGGCCCAGGCGGAGGATGCGAGCAGGGATGACGCGAGGCAAACACCGATCAGGGTTGAGCGTTGCATGACGAGACACTCCTCGAGGAAGCACCCGAGCCCGTGGCGTCTCATGTGAGGGGCGCCAGTCCAGCAGCCGGGGTGCAGAAAAGGACAAGCACCGTGCGAACGGCCATGACCGTCTGGCGTCGGGGGAGAGGTATCGCGTGCGAAAAGTGGCCCGGTAACACCGCGGCCGAGGTTCCTGGCGCTTTGCCTGTCAGCCGGTGTCGGCGGAGAGTGGCGTTGGCCGATTCAGTATAGTCCCTTGTCGGCCAGGCACCCGTGCAGAGCGCTCGAGGAGGGTCGCCTCAGTAGAGCTTCGCCTCGCCCCGCGGGCGGGTCTTGAAGCGCCGGTGCAGCCACAGGTACTGCTCGGGGTGACGGCGGATCGCCGCCTCGATCACCGCGTTGACGCGGCTGGCATCGGCCACCTCGTCGCCGCTGGGGAAGTCCTCGAGGGGCGGCAGGTACTCCAGGGTGTAGGTGCGATCGTCCGGATTGCGATGGAAGATCAGCGGTATCACCGGCGCCCCGGTCATGCGCGCGATGCGCGCGGTCATGCGCACCGTGGCCGCCTCGACGCCGAAGAAGGGCGCGAAGACGCTGGCCTCGCGGCCGAAGTCCTGGTCCGGCGAGTACCAGACCGCATGGCCCGCCTTGATGCGGCGCACCACGCCGCGCAGGTCGTGACGGTCGAGGATCGCATCGAAATACGGGGCCCGGGCGCGCGCCATGAAGCGGTCGAAGAGCGGGTTGTCGTGGGGGCGCTGCACGGCATCGGCGCGAAAGTAGAGCGCATGCAGGGCAGCTCCCAGGTCGAGGGTCGAGAAGTGCACCCCGAGGATCAGGGCGCCCCGCCCCTGGGCCTGCAGCCGCGCCATGTGCTCCTGCCCGCGGAAGATCACCCGATGGCGCAGGTGCTCGTGGTCCCGGCACCAGCCGGTGGCCGTCTCGACCAGGCCGATGCCGTTGGCGATGAAGCTCTCCCGCACCAGGGCGGCCTGCTGATCGGCATCGCGCTCCGGGAAGCAGAGCCGGATATTGGTCTCGGTGATGTGCCGGCGGCGCCCGGCGAAGCGCCAGGCGGCCAGGCCGATGGCCCGGCCGATCCACAGCTTGAGGCGCCAGGGCAGCCAGGCCACCGCGTACATGGCCCCGATGCCGAGCCAGGCGGGCCAGTAGCGCGGGTGGGCGAAGGAGGTCTGGGGGGTGTCGTCCTTGGACATGCGGCTTCCCGTGGGTCGGCGATCAGTCCGCGCCATGATAGCGCCTGGGCACCCTCGGCAGCACCCCCGTGAGCAGGGTGTAGCTGATGGTGTCGCAGTGGCGGGCCACCTCGTCCACCGACAGCACCTCGCCGTTCGCCGCCCGGCCCCACAGCACCACCTCGCTGCCGATGTCGGCCTCGGGGATATCGGTGAGGTCCACGGTGAGCATGTCCATGGAGACCTTGCCGGCGATCGCCGTGCGCCGGCCGTTGACCAGCACCGGAGTGCCGTCGGCCGCGTGGCGGTCGTAGCCGTCGCCGTAGCCCGCCGCCACCACGCCGATCCGCGAGGGGCGCGGCGCCCGCCAGCGCCCGCCATAGCCCACCGGCTCCCCCGCCTCGAGCTCACGGACGGCGATGATCGCCGAGCGCAGGGTCATCACCGGGGCGAGGCGACGGCTCGCCGCGTTGGCGGCCTCCAGCGGGTCGCTGCCGTAGAGCATCACCCCGGGCCGGTTCCAGGCGCCGTGGGAGGCGGGCCAGGCGAGGGTGGCGGGCGAGTTGGCCAGGCAGGTGGGCGCGCCGAGCCGCTCGGCCAGGGCCGCCAGCAGCCCGAGCTGCTGCTCGAAGTAGTCGCCTTCCCGGGCATCGGCGGTGGCGAAGTGGCTCATCAGGTGCAGGTCGCAGGCGTGCGCCGGCGCGGCGGCGAGCCGCGCCCAGACCGCCTCGGCCTGCTCCGGCGGGAAGCCCAGGCGGTGCATCCCCGAGTCCACCTTGACCCACACCGGAATGGGACGGGCGGGCCGGTAGGCGAGCAGCGCCTCGAGCTGCCACTCGCTGTGCACCGCCATCCACAGCCCCAGCGCCTCGACCCGCTCGAGCTCGGCGGCCTCGAAGATGCCCTCGAGCAGCACGATGGGCGCGGTGATGCCCCCCTCGCGCAGCGTCTCGGCCTCCTCGAGGCAGGCCACGGCGAAGGCCGGTGCCAGGTCCTCGAGGGCGCGGGCACAGCGCAGCGCGCCGTGCCCGTAGGCGTCGGCCTTGATCACGGCGACGGAGCGGCTGTGGGGGGCCTGGTCACGGGCCAGGCGGTAGTTGTGACGCAGGGCGTCGAGGTCGATGTCGGCAATCAGCGGCCGGGCCATGATCGGAATCCTGTCGCGTCGAGGGGAAAACAGTAATTATCCCTCAATCGCTCCGGGAGTTCATGGCAAAAGACGCCACATCCGACCAGCAAACCAGGCATTCCTCTGGCCAAGGAGCTCATGAGCAGTGGAAACGACTGCCACGAACGAGGCGAGGCCGACCGCCCACCCGCGAGCGTGGGGCGGCCCGCGTCGCGCGGACCGCCCCGGGGATCACTCGAAGATGGCGTCCAGCGAGAGACCCTGCTTGTCGAGCATGCGGCGCAGCTTCTTCAGAGCCTCCACCTGGATCTGGCGGACCCGCTCGCGGGTCAGGCCGATCTCCTCGCCGACCTGCTCGAGGGTCGCGGCCTCGTGGCCGCGCAGGCCGAAGCGGCGCACCACCACCTCCATCTGCTTCTCGGTGAGCTCGGCCAGCCACTCGTCGACGTGCTGACGAACGTCGCCGTCGACCAGGGTCGACTCGGGGCCCTGGTCGTTGTCGTCGGCCAGGGTCTCGATCAGCGGCTTGTCGCTCTCGCTGCCCATCGGGTAGTCGACGGAGGAGACCCGCTCGTTGAGGCCCATCATCTTCTTGACGGTCTCCACCGGCTTGTCGAGGTAGTCGGCGACCTCCTCGGCGGTGGCCTCGTGGTCGAGCTTCTGGGTCAGCTCGCGGGCCGCCCGCAGGTAGATGTTGAGCTCCTTGACCACGTGGATCGGCAGCCGGATGGTGCGGGTCTGGTTCATCAGCGCCCGCTCGATGGTCTGGCGGATCCACCAGGTGGCGTAGGTCGAGAAGCGGAAGCCGCGCTCGGGATCGAACTTCTCGACGGCGCGGATCAGGCCGAGGTTGCCCTCCTCGATGAGGTCGAGCAGGGTGAGGCCGCGGTTGAGGTAGCGCCGGGCGATCTTCACCACCAGGCGCAGGTTGGACTCGATCATCCGCGAGCGGCCCAGCGGATCGCCCTTGCGGGCCAGCCGCCCGAAGAAGACCTCCTCCTCGGGCGTCAGCAGCGGCGAGAAGCCGATCTCGTTGAGATAGATCTGGGTGGCATCGAGGCTGTGCCGATGGTGGCGGTCCTCGCGGCTCAGGGCCTTCTCGAAGGCGTCCTCGTCGCCGCTCAGCGTCTCCTCTTCCTCCTCGTCGATCTCCTCGCGATCGTCCTCCGCCTCGACAGTGTCATCGTCCGCCTCTTCGGCGGACGCCAGATTCACATCCTGAAGGTCCCGTTCAAGCATGCTCATCGATTCCTACCCCATGGTTGCGACCGGGCGCCGTAGGTCCATGGCCGGACGATCGACGCACGAGATTATTATTGTTGAGAGCCCCGGAGCTTCTGCCTCGGGTGGTGGCCGCCGCCGACCGGGGGTCAGCGCTTCGGCAGATACTCCAGAGGATCCTGAGGCTGGCCGTCCTTGCGCACCTCGAAGTGCAGCCTGACATCCTCGGCATCGCTGTCACCCATGGTGGCGATGACGTCGCCGGCCTCGACCACATCGTTCTCCTCGACGTGGAGGGTCTGGTTGTGGGCGTAGGCGCTGAGGAACTGGTCGTTGTGCTTGAGCAGGATCAGGTTGCCGTAGCCCCTGACGCCGCTGCCCGCGTAGACCACGATCCCCGGCCCGGCTGCCTTGACAGACTGCCCCTTTTGACCAGCGATATCAATGCCGGCGGTGATGCTGCTGCCCTCGCCGAAACGGCCGACCACCTCACCGGGCGCGGGCCACTGCCAGGGCACCTCCGCCACCGGGGTGTAGCGACGCTCGTCGCTCGCCGGGGCGTCGGGCTCGCCGGCCACCGAGGCTCCCTCGTCGGTGGCTGCCGGGGCCTCGCCGCTCGCGTCGGACGACGCCTGGGCGGTCTGCTCGGCGCCCTCCTCGGCGGTCGGCCCGGCGCGCTCGGCGCCCTCCTCCTGGGCCTGGGCGTCGCGCTCGCGCCGTTCGGCCAGGTCGCGCTCGCTCAACTCGCCATCCGCCCCGGGGCTGTCGTAGCTGTAGACCGGGCCCGGGCCCGATTCCTCAGTGCCCGAGGCGTCATCGGCGCCGGCGTCGGCCGCTCCATCGCTGGCGTCCTCCTGGGACGAGCGCTCGGCCGCCAGGCGCCGGTTGCGCTCGATGGCGCTCTCGTCGGGCATCAGCCAGTCGAGGTCCTCGCCGCTGGCCGAGGCCGCGCCGCCGAGGCCGGTCGCCACCACGCCACCGCCCTGCGCGTCGGCCTGGCCGGACGCCGCGGCGCCGCCCGCCCCGTCGCCGCCGAGCGTCAGCGTCTGGCCGGGCTCGATGCGATAGGGCGGCCCGATGCGGTTGAGGCGCGCCAGGTCGCGATAGTCCATGTCGTGGCGCCAGGCGATGCCGTAGAGGGTGTCCCCCGCCTCGACGGTGTACTGGGCGGGGCGAGTGTCCGCGCGAGCGGCCGAGAGGTCGCGGACCTGGACCGGCACGCTGTCGCCCTGCTGGGCGGCGCAGCCGGCCAGCGCCAGCGCCAGCCCGGAAATCAGAAATACCTTATGCATCGGAGCCTTCCTCCTTGTCAGCACCTTGTCGGGGTCCGGCGGTCGCCGCGCGGCGGGCGGCCGGGGGCGCGGCCTCGGCGCCGGCGGAGCGGTTGGCCCAGCCGAGCAGCAGCACCAGGGCGGCACCGGCCAGCATCAGGGCGGCCACCGCCAGCAGCTGGGCGGGCTCGCCGGTCAGCTCGGCGAAGTCGGCCGGGGTCAGATAGCGATAGTCGAGGGGAATCATCTGGCCCTCGGCGCCGAGCTGGTAGCGTACCAGTTCGCGCCACGGCCAGAGTACCGGCAGCGAGCCGATGATGAAGCCGACCAGCAGCTGCAGGGTGGCGGTATGGTGATGACGCAGGAGCCAGGAGAGCAGCCGCGAGAAGCCGAACAGGCCCACCAGGCAGCCCGCGCCGAACAGCGCCAGAAGCCCCAGGTCGACGCTGCGGATGCCCTCCATCACCGTGCCGTAGAGCCCCATGGTCAGCAGCAGGAAGCTGCCCGACACGCCGGGCAGCAGCAGCGCGCTGATGGCGATGGCACCGCCCACCACCAGCACCAGGTCGGGCTGGCCGAGCTGGGCGACCAGCGGCATCAGCGACGGCAGGCCGTGGGCCAGCAGCAGGCCGACGGCCAGCGGCACCAGGTGCCACCAGCGCCAGTCGTCCGGGTGGCGGCTGACCACCACGGCGGAGGCGGCCACCAGGCCGAAGAAGAAACCGTTGAGCAGCAAGGGGTAGTCCTCGATCAGCCAGACGACCAGGTGCGCCACGCTGAACAGGCTCAGGAAGATGCCGGCCAGCAGCGGCAGCATGAAGGCCAGGTTGAGGTGCAGCGCGAGACGCGCAAGCCCCCCCTGCCGCCACGCCACGAAGGCACTCGGCCCGAACTGCTTGATGGTGTGGATCAGCTCCTCATAGATGCCGGTGACGAAGGCGATGGTGCCGCCGGAGACGCCGGGGACTGCATCGGCGGCCCCCATGCCGGCGCCCCTGAAAAAGATCCCGAAATGACGCTTCACAGCCGACTCCTTTCAACGAATGACGCCCTGCTCACCGGATGACCCCCTCCAGCAGGGGCACGAAGCGCACCGGCTCCAGCCGCTCGCTGGCGAAGCCGTCACCACGCCGGCGCACCCGGGTCAGCCACTGACTGCCGTCCGGCTGGGCCAGCGGCGTGATCAGCACCCCCTCCTCGCCGAGCTGGTCGAGCAGCGGCCCGGGCAGCTCGCGGGCGCAGGCGGTCAGCAGGATGACGTCGAAGGGCGCCTCCTCCGACCAGCCGTGGCCGCCATCGGCCAGGCGCAGCCGGACGTTGCTCGCCTCGAGCCCGCGCAGCCGCTCGGCGGCGCGACGGTGCAGGGCATTGATCCGTTCCACCGACCAGAGTTCCGCGACCAGCCGCGACAGCACCAGGGTCTGGTAGCCGGAGCCGGTGCCGACCTCCAGCACCCGGGCGGGGGCCTCCTGGATCACGAGCTCGGTCATCCGCGCCACCATCCAGGGCTGGGAGAGGGTCTGGCCGTGGCCGATGGGCAGCGAGGTGTCCTCGTAGGCGCGATGCGACAGCGCCTCGTCGAGGAACAGATGGCGCGGCTCGCGGGCCATGACCTCCAGCACGCGGCGGTCGCGCACGCCCTGATCGGCGAGGCGGCGTACCATGCGGTCCCGGGTTCGCTGCGATGTCATGCCGACACCGCGCAGCAGTTCAGATGAGGGCATCCAGCCAGTCCTGCACGTCGTCGCGCGCTGCGTGCCGGGTCAGGTCGGTCTGCAGCGGCGTGATGGAAACATAGCCCGCCTCGACGGCGGCGAAATCGGTGTCCGGGCCGTCGTCGGCGTTCTCGCCCGCGGCGGCGATCCAGTAGCGCAGCCGGCCGCGGGGATCGCGCACCTCCAGGGGGCGCGCTGCCGGGCCGCGATGGCCCATGCGGGTGACCTTGAAGCCGCGCAGCTCGTCCCAGGGCAGGTCCGGCACGTTGACGTTGAGCAGGCTGCGCGGCGGCAGCGAGAGCCGGTCGGCCGCGCCCACCAGGCTCGAGGCGACCCGCCCGGCGGTCTCGAAGTGGCGCGAGCCGACCAGCGACATGGCGATGGCCGCCATGCCCAGGTTGCGCCCCTCCATGGCGGCCGCCACGGTGCCGGAGTAGAGCACGTCGTCCCCCAGGTTGCCACCGTGGTTGATGCCCGAGATCACGAGGTCAGGGCGCTCGTCCCAGACGCCGTTGACGCCCAGGTAGACGCAGTCCGCCGGGGTACCGTCGACGCTGTAGAAGCCGTTGTCGAGGGACGACAGCGCCAGCGGCCGGCTCAGGGTGAGCGAGTTGCTCGCCCCGCTCTTGTCGCGGTCGGGCGCCACCACCCGCAACTTGGCATGGGGCAGCAGGGCGTCGTAGAGGGCGCGCAGCCCCGGGGCGTGGACGCCATCGTCGTTGGAAAGCAGCAGTCGGCGCATCAGGGGCTCCTGTCGGGGGACGCGGGGTCGAGGGTCGGATGGGCGATCAGCTCGCGCAGCACGGCGGTGGCGAAGGAGCCCCGGGGCAGGCTGAACGAGAGCCACAGGGCGTCGTCGCCGCGGGTCAGCGCCGGCTCGCCGAGGCGCAGCCGCAGCGCCCGGCGCCCCAGGCGCACCCCGGCCCGCTCGAGCCCGTCGCAGAGGTGCGGGTAGCGCGCGACCACGGCGGCCTCGCGCTCGCCCGCCTCGCCGGTGGCGCGGGAGTCTCCCGAGCCCCACAGCGCGCCGGCCGGATGCAGGTCGAGGCGCGCCGCCCGCTCGCGCAGCTCGGCGAGCGCCTCGGCATCGTCCGGCGCGACGTCGAACTGGCTGGCGCTGCCGTCGAGCATCACTACCTCGCCGGGCAGCGGCGTCGCCCAGCTGCCGTCGCGGATGCGCGCGGCGAGCAGCTCGTTGAACAGGAAGCTGCGCGTCGCCGAGAGCAGCATGCCGTCGCGGTCGTCGCGCTTGCGCCAGCCCCGCGCCAGCACGCCGCGGGCACGCTGCAGGTTGCGCCCGTGGGGGCCGAAGCGCTGGGGGCCGAAGTAGTTGGCGACCCCCTCCCGGCAGAGCCGCTCCCAGCGCGCGGCGACGGTGGCATCCGTTACCGCCGCGCCGGTGAGGCGCAGCGAGAAGCGGTTGGCGCGGTGCACGCCGCGCTTGAGCTTGCGGGGGTGGCGGGCCTGCTCGAGCACCTGGATGCCGCGCGCGGCGAGCCGCTCGGAGAGCCCCTCGGGGGCCTCGCGGCCCGGCAGCTGCACCGAGAGCCACTGGCGGGTCACCGCCACGCGATCCTTCATCCCGGCATAGCCGACCACCCGGGGGGAGACCTCGCAGAGCCGCGCCAGCTCGCGCACCGCCATGGCGGTGGTCAGGTCGCGCTTCTCGATGAAGAGCCAGAGGTGCTCGCCCTCGCCCTCGGGGGCGAAGTCGAGGACCTCCTCGACCCGGAAGTCCTCGGGCGCGGCGCGGTAGTCGCCGGCCGGCGGCGGGCCGAAGGCATCATCCAGCACCCGCGGCCAGGCCGGCGGCCAGTCGATGGCGTCCTGGGCGTGCGCCGCCGCGGCCTCACGCATCGGCGGTCGCCCCCACGCGCATCAGCAGCACCACCGCCTCGGCGGCGATGCCCTCGCCGCGGCCGGTGAAGCCGAGCCGCTCGGTGGTGGTGGCCTTGACGTTGACCGCCGCGGCACCGACGCCGAGGTCCTCGGCGATGCGTTCGGCCATGGTGGCGACGTGGGGGGCGAGCTTCGGCGCCTGGGCGAGCACCGTGGCGTCCAGGTTGCCGACCCGGTAGCCGGCCTCGCGGGCGAGGCCCGCGACATGGCGCAGCAGCGCCCGGCTGTCGGCGCCGGCCCAGGCCGGGTCGGTGTCGGGGAAGTGGCGGCCGATGTCGCCAAGGCCACAGGCGCCCAGCAGGGCGTCGCAGATCGCGTGCAGCAGCACGTCGCCGTCGGAGTGGGCCACGAAGCCGTGGTCGAAGGGCACGGCGACGCCGCCGATCATCAGGTGATCGCCCTCGCCGAAGCGATGGACGTCGAAGCCATGGCCGATTCGCATCATGCGCTGTTCGCCCCCGCCGGGGGCGCCTCGGGTGTCGATGAGGCGGCCTGGGCGGCCTGTTGCTGGGCCAGCAGCACCAGTTCGGCCAGGGCCAGGTCCTCGGGATGGGTGATCTTGAGATTGTCGCGCCGCCCGGCGACCAGCCGCGGCGCCTGCCCGGCGGCCTCCACCGCCGAAGCCTCGTCGGTGACGGGGAGGCCTCGCGCCAGGGCCGCGTCGAGGGCCCGGCGCAGCGGGCCGAAGCGGAAGCCCTGGGGGGTGAGGGCATGCCAGAGCCCCTCGCGGGACTCGGTGGCGGCCACCCGCCCGGCACCGTCGTCGCGCTTCATGGTATCGGCGACCGGCGCGGCCAGCAGTCCGCCCACGGCGTCATCGGCCAGGGTGGCCACCAGGCGCGCCAGGTCCTCGACGGTGACGCAGGGCCGGGCCACATCATGGACCAGCACCAGGTCATCGTCCGCGGCCTCCTGGGCGATGGCGGCCAGGGCCGCGACCACCGAATCGACCCGCTCGGCGCCGCCGGGGGCCCGCCGCCAGTCGGCGAAGGGCACCCAGGCGGGATCGAAATAGGGGTCGTCCGGGTCCAGGCAGAGGCAGAGCCGCGCCTCGGGCAAGGCCGCGTGGAGCCGCGCCAGGGTGCAGGCCAGCACCGTACGGCCGGCCAGCGGCAGGTACTGCTTGGGGCGGTCGGCGCCCATCCGGCGCCCCTGCCCCGCCGCGGGCACCACGAGCCATAGCCGGTCGCTCACGGGCGCGCCTCCGCGCCGGGCGCCGGCAGGCCGACCAGCCCGGCGTTGATCGAGTGGCCGCTGGCGTCCACCGCCACGCCGGGCACCCAGAAGAACTGCTCGTCGGTGCGCACCATGCCGATATCGCTGCGCGCGCGCTCCTCGATGGCATCGAGGCCGGTCTTGAGGTCCACGACCTCGGCGGCGAGACGGGCGTTGCGGTCGCGCAGCGGCTTGTTCTCGGCCTCCAGGGCCGCGACGCGCTGGCGCACCTCGTGAAGCTCGCGAAGCCCGCCCTCGCCGAGCCACAGGCGGAACTGCAGCAGGGCGATGAGCAGGGTGAGCACGATGGCCAGCCACTTCAGCATGCAGGAGAGTCCGTCACGAGGCGTTCGATGGCGGCATTATGCCAGTTTCAGGCGCGATCGGCAGGGCCCGGTCGACGATGCCCGGGATCAGTCGCGTCGAAACGGCAGCGCCGCCTCGGCCGCCGCAGCGTAGGCCTCGACGTGGCGGCGCTCCTCGGCGCAGAAGCGCGCCACGCCGTCGCGCAATCGGGCATCGGTGATGTGGTGCAGCGAGGTGAGCCGCTGCGGCGCGAAGCCCCGGGCGAGCTTGTGCTCCCCCTGGGTGCCGGGATCGAAACGGGTCAGGCCCCGCGCCAGGCAGTGCTCGATGCCCTGGTAGTAGCAGGCCTCGAAGTGCAGGCAGTCGGCGGCGACCTCGCTGCCCCAGTAGCGACCGTAGAGGGTCTTCGTGCCCTGCAGGCAGAGCGCGGCGGCCACCGGCCGGCCCCGGTGGCGGGCCTGGACCAGCAGCAGCGCCTCGGGCAGGGTGCGGCGCAGGCGCTCGAAGAAGTCGAGGCCGAGATAGCCGTGGCGGCCGCGCTCCAGGTAGGTGATCTCGTAGCAGCGGAAGAAGTGCGCCATGGCCGCCGCATCGATGGCCTCTCCCTCCAGGCGGTGAAGAGTCAGGCCCTGCTCGGCCACCAGGCGGCGCTCGCGGCGGATCGCCTTGCGCCGCTTGGCGGTCAGGGCGGCGAGAAAGCCCGCGAAGTCGCCGTAGCCGTGATCCTGCCACTGGAACTGCACCCCCCGGCGCGCCAGCAGCTCGGGGCACGCCGCGCGCCAGGCCGCGACCTCCTCCGCCTCGGCGAACAGCAGGTGCCAGCTCGAGAGCTCCCCCGCCTCCCAGGCCCGGGCCAGCAGCCGACGCGCGGCCCGCGGATCGACATGGGGGGCCAGCGCCAGGCGCGGCCCCGGCGCCGGGGTGAAGGGAATCGCCGAGAGCCCCTTGGGGTAGTAGTCGCCGCCGACGCGCTCCCAGGCCTCGGCCCAGCTCCAGTCGAAGACGTACTCCCCGTAGGAGTGGTGCTTGTGGTAGTGGGGCAGGATCCCGACCAGCGCCTCGCCCTGCCAGAGGGTCAGGTGGCGCGGCACCCAGCCGGTGGCCGGGCTCGCCGCACCGCTGGCCTCCAGGGCGTGCAGGAACTCGTGGCGCAGGAAGGGGTGATCGTCGCCGACCAGGGCGTTCCAGCGCGCCGCCGGCACCGCCTCGATGGCGGACAGCTCGCTCAGGACCAGTTCCGGCATGGGGCCTCCCGGGAAAGCGGGCCGGCGGCTGACAAGCCACCGGCATTGCGCCTACATTGTGCGCAGACCCAACCCCCGATGCCACCGCCATCACCGACAGGGAGACGCGCATGGCCGACGCCCGCGCACTGCCGGCGCGCCTGGAACAGCAGCGCCACGCCTTCACCGCCGAGCCCTACCCCTCGGCGGCGGTTCGACGCGACCGCCTGGCGCGGCTGGCGACCATGACCCGCCAGCACCGCGACGAGATCGTCCGCGCGATCCGCCAGGACTTCGGCCACCGGGCCGAGGCCGAGACGCGCCTGGCGGAGATCGCCACCCTGCTGGAGGCCGTGCGCCATGCCCGCCGACGCCTCAAGCGCTGGATGAAGCCGCGCAAGGCGGCCGTGCCCTGGCGGCTGGCACCCGCCCGGGCCCGCGTGCATCGCCAGCCGCTTGGGGTGGTGGGCATCATCGCCCCGGCCAACTACCCCTGGCAGCTGGCGCTGCTGCCGGCGGTGGACGCCCTGGCCGCCGGCAACCGGGTGATGCTCAAGCCCAGCGAGCACGCCCCCACCACCGCCGCACTGATGGCGCGGCTGGTGGCGCGCTACTTCGCCCCCACCGAGCTCGACGTGGTCGAGGGCGACGCCGAGGTCGGACGCGCCTTCGCCGCCCTGCCCTTCGACCATCTGCTCTTCACCGGCCCAGCCTCGATCGGGCGAGAGGTCGCCGGCGTCGCCGCCGAGGGACTGACGCCGGTCACTCTCGAGCTCGGTGGCAAGACCCCGGCTATCGTCGCCGACGACGCCGACCTGACCCATGCCGCCCGGCGTATTGCCTTCGGCAAGTGGCTCAACGCCGGCCAGACCTGCATCGCTCCGGACCACGTGCTGATCGATGCCGCGCGATTGCCGGCCTTCGTCGAGGCGCTGCGCGAGGCGGTCGCGACCTTCTACCCTCGTGGCACGGCGAGCGACGACTATTCGGCGGTGCCCGGCGAGACGGCGCGCGCCCGGCTCGAGACGATGCTCGCCGAGGCCCGGGATCACGGCTGCCGGGTGATCGAGCTCGGCGAGCGAATCGAGCTCAGTCGGGGCGCCAAGCTGCCGCCGACCCTGGTGATCGACCCCACCGCGGGGCTTGCGATCATGCGCGAGGAGATCTTCGGCCCCTGGCTGCCGGTGATCGGCCTGCGCGACTTCGAGGCCGCCCTGGCCCGGGTAGCCGAGGGTCCACGGCCGCTGGCGCTCTACGCCTTCACCGACGACCCGGCGCGGCATCGGCGGCTGATGGAGGAGACCCGCTCCGGTGGCGTGGTCTTCAACGACACCCTGTGGCATGTCGCCGTGCCCGGCCTGCCCTTCGGCGGCGTAGGCGAGAGCGGCCTGGGCGCCTACCACGGCGAGGCCGGCTTTTTGCGCTTCAGCCACCAGCGCAGCGTCTTCGTTCAGTCTCGACGCAGCCCCGTCGGACTGCTGAACCCGCCCTACCGGAAATGGCTGCTCAACCTGCTGGGACTTTGAAGTAACAAAACTACAAAAAAAGGCCGCAATGCGGCTAACATGGGGGAGATACGCAAAATATATTGGTAAACTTACCAATCAAAACAGAGCCGAGGTGCTTCATGGCCAGCAAGATCCCCGCCCTCAACGACACCGTCGCCGACGTCACCCGTCGCATCCGCGAACGCTCCTCCGAGCGCCGCGCCCTCTACGAGCGCCGCATGGCCGACCAGCATCGACGCGGCGTGCATCGCGGCGAACTCTCCTGCGGCAACCTGGCCCACGGCTTCGCCGCCTGCGGCAGCCAGGACAAGGATTCGCTGAAGCTGATGAACTCGGCGAACCTGGGCATCATCTCGGCCTACAACGACATGCTCTCGGCCCACCAGCCGTTCGAGACCTTCCCCGAGACCATCAAGGCCGCGGCGCGCGCCATGGGCTCCACCGCCCAGTTCGCCGGCGGTGTGCCGGCCATGTGCGACGGCGTCACCCAGGGGCAGCCGGGCATGGAGCTGTCGCTGTTCTCCCGCGACGTGATCGCCATGGCCGCCGCCGTGGGGCTCTCCCACAACATGTTCGACGCCGCGCTGTACCTCGGTGTGTGCGACAAGATCGTGCCGGGGCTGTTCATCGCCGCGGCGCGCTTCGGCCACCTGCCGGCGATGTTCGTGCCCGCCGGCCCCATGCCGAGCGGCCTGCCCAACAAGGAGAAGGCGCGCATCCGCCAGCTGTTCGCCGAGGGCAAGGCGAGCCGCGAGGACCTGCTGGAGGCCGAGTCCGCCTCCTACCACAGCCCCGGTACCTGCACCTTCTACGGCACCGCCAATTCCAACCAGCTGATGATGGAGATGATGGGGCTGCACCTGCCCGGCACCTCCTTCGTCAATCCGGGCACCGAGATGCGCGAGGCGCTGACCCGCTTCGCCACCGAGCAGGCGGTCCGCCACACCGAGCCGGGCGGCGAGTATCGGCCCTTCTACCAACAGATCGACGAGCGCGCCATCGTCAATGCCGTGGTGGGCCTGCTCGCCTCCGGCGGCTCCACCAACCACACCCTGCATCTGATCGCCATGGCGGCCGCGGCGGGTATCACCCTGACCTGGGACGATTTCACCGAGCTCTCCGCGGTGACGCCGAGCCTGATGCGGGTCTATCCGAACGGCCAGGCGGACATCAACCACTTCCAGGCCGCCGGCGGCATGGCGTACCTGTTCCGCGAGCTGATCGATGCCGGGCTGATCCACGCCGACATTCCCACCGTCTTCGGTACCGACATGACCGCCTATACCCGGGAGCCCTTCCTCGATGACGGCACGCTTACGTGGCGCGAGGGCCCCGAGGCGAGCCTCGATACCGAGGTGTTGCGCGGCGTCAGTGAGCCCTTCGCGCCCACCGGCGGCCTCACGGTGCTCGGCGGCAACCTCGGGCGCGGCGTGATCAAGGTCTCGGCGGTGGCCGAGGAGCATCGCGTGGTCGAGGCCCCGGCGCGGATCTTCGAGGACCAGAACGACCTGAAGGCCGCCTTCGAGGCCGGCGAGCTCGATCGCGACGTGATCGCCGTGGTGCGCTTCCAGGGCCCCAAGGCCAACGGCATGCCGGAGCTTCACAAGCTGACCCCTTACCTGGGCGTGCTCCAGGATCGCGGCTTCCGGGTGGCACTGGTCACCGACGGACGCATGTCGGGCGCCTCCGGCAAGGTGCCGGCGGCCATCCACATGAGCCCCGAGGCGCTGGACGGCGGTCCGCTGTCGAAGCTGCGCGACGGCGATATCATCCGCCTGGATGCCGACACCGGTCGCCTCGAGGTCAAGCTCGACACCCAGGCCTGGGCCGAGCGCGAGCGGCGGGTCGGCGAGCTGGCCGCCCATCACGTGGGCCTGGGGCGCGAGCTGTTCGCCGGCTTTCGCCACCTGGCGATGCGCGGCGAACAGGGCGCCTCGGTGTTCGGGGGCTTCGAGGCCGACGACCTCGCCCGCCAGGCCGACCAGATCCACGACGAGGACGCCTGAGCCACGGCCGGAAAAGGGCGATCACGGACAAGCGTCCGGCACCGCCCTGGCGGCCTAATGGGACGAAGTGACGATGACACGACCGGCCCTGATCGGGGATATCGGGGGCACCCACGCCCGCTTCGCGCTGGTGACGCCAGGCACCATGGTCCCCCGCGCGTTCCAGTGCCTGGCCTGTGCCGACTACCCCGGTCCGGCGGCGGCGATCCGTGACTACCTGGCGCGGGTCGGTGCCAACGGTGACGCCGCGCCCCGCGAGGCCTGCCTGGCCGTCGCCGGCCCGGTCGACGGCGAACGGGTGACGATGACCAACGCCCCCTGGGATTTCACCCGGGCCGAGCTGCGCAAGGCGCTTGGGCTTACCCACCTCAGGCTGATCAACGACTTCATCGCCCAGGCGCTCGGCGTGGTCCACGTGAGCGAGGCGCACCGGGTCGTCCTCCAGGCCGGCGAGGCCGTGCCCCGTGCGGTGCACCTGGTGATCGGCCCCGGCACCGGTCTTGGCATGGCCGGGCTGCTGCCGGCAGGCCGGCGCGACGGTCGCCGGCGCTGGATCCCGCTGCCAAGCGAGGGCGGCCACGCCACCTTCGCCCCCACCGATGCGCCGGAGCGGGCGCTGCAAGCATGCTTTCGCCAGCGCTTCGGGCGCGTCTCGGTGGAGCGCCTGCTCTCCGGCCCGGGGCTGCTGGCGCTCTACCGCGCCCACTGCGCCCTGGAGGAGATCGCCCCGCACTGCCGGACGCCCGCCGAGGTCACCGCGGCGGCGGGCAGCGGCGACGACGGGGCCCGTGCTACCCTGCTGCGTTTCCTGAAGATCCTCGGCGACGTCAGCGGCGATACCGCACTCACCCTCGGGGCCCGCGGGGGCGTCACCCTGTGCGGCGGCATCCTGCCCCGGCTCCTCGCGTGGCTGCCCGAGAGCCGCTTCCTCGAGGCCTTTCGTGCCAAGGGACGCATGGCCGCCTACGCCGGCCGCATCCCCGTCCAGGTGGTGACCGATCCCTGGACGGGCCTGCTGGGCGCCGCCGAGGCCCTGCACCATCCAGAGATCGAATGACCACCAAGGAGGTCGCATGATTCCCGAATCGCTCGCCGCACTGGTCGAGGAGACCCGCGGCCAACGCCGCGCCCACTGGGCCGGCCGTGAGGTCTGGCTGGCCAACGAGGCCTGGGGGCAGCTGGCGGTATCGCTTCAGGGCGCCCAGGTGCTTCATTACCGCCCTGCCGGCGATGAGAGCGAGGGCTGGCTGTGGGTGACGCCCACGCCCCAGGAGCTGCCCGGCGCGATCCGCGGCGGCATCCCGCTCTGCTGGCCCTGGTTCGCCGACGAGAACACCGCCGACGAGTCGACGGATCGCTCCGGCCCCATGCACGGCCCGGCGCGCAAGGCCGACTGGCGCCTCGATGCCGTGGACGAGCACGAGGAGGGCGTGGAGCTGCACCTCTCCCCGGTCGAGCGGCTGCACGGCCAGCTGGTGCCCCGCGCGGTGATCCAGGCCAACGCTCGGCGCCTGCACGTGGAGCTGATCACCGAGCACCTCGGCGAGACCCCGGTGAAGATCACCGGCGCCCTGCACACCTACCTGGCCGTCGAGGACGCCTTCGCCTGCCGCGTCGAGGGCCTGGCCGGCGCCAGCTACCTGGACAAGCTGGCCGACTTCGCCGAGCGTGACCAGCAGGGCGAGCTCGGCGTGCGCGGCGGCCTGGATCGCATCTACCGCAGCAATGCCGAGCTGGTGCTCGACGACGGCAGCCGCCGGCTGCGCGTGGCCCGCCAGAGCAGCGACTCGGCGGTGATCTGGCACCCGGGCGACGCCCCGCCCGCCGACACCTCGGTGGAGGCCGCCCGCCGTTTCCTGTGCGTCGAGTCGGCCAACACCCGGATCGACCCGGTGTGGATGGTGCCCGGCGCCCAGCACCTGCTGGGCACCACCCTGTCCCGTGAGGACGACGCCTGAGCGCCGTCCCATCCAGCGAGAGGAGCCTCGATCATGCTGCCCGTCATCGCCTTCGGTGAAGCCCTCGTCGACCTGCTCTCCAGCCGCCTTGGCGAGCCCGCCGGCGACACGGCAGACGCCGCGGAAGTCTTCACCCCCTATGCCGGCGGAGCCCCGGCCAACGTCGCCGTGGCCTGCGCCCGGCTGGGCGTGCCCAGCCGCTTTCTCGGCATGATCGGCGAGGACCCCTTCGGCGATCGGGTCGCCGCAGAACTCGCCGCCCACGGCGTCGACACCTCGGGCGTGGTGCGCACCGACGCGGCGCGCACGGCGCTCGCCGTCGTCCATCGCGACGCCGCGGGCGAGCGGCGCTTCACGTTCTACCGCCCGCCGGCGGCCGACCTGCTCTACCGCCTGGAGCACCTGCCGGCCGGGGTGTTCGCCGAGCCTTCGATCCTGCACGTCGGCAGCAACAGCCTGACCGAGCCCGAGATCGCCGAGACCACGCTCAGCATGGTCGAGATGGCGCGCCGCGCCGGCTGCGTGATCAGCGTCGATGCCAACCTGCGCCACGGCCTCTGGGCCGGCGGCACGGCCGACATCAGCCTGGTCACCCGCCTGCTCGATGCCGCCGACCTGATCCGGCTCTCGTCCGAGGAGCTCGACGACCTGCGCGCCGACCATCCCCGGGACGGCTGGCTGGCCGAGCGCTTCGCCGCCGGGGTGAAGGCCGCGGTGATCACCGACGGGCCGGGCGCGATACGGCTCAGAACCGTCGAACTGGACGAGTGGATCACGCCGCCCGCGGTGGAGGCCGTGGACACCACGGCCGGCGGCGACGCCTTCACCGGCGGCCTGCTGGCCGAGCTCGCCGCCGCCATACCCGCCGACGACGCCTGGCATCGGGATGCGGCCCTGCTGCGCCGCGCGGCGGCCTTCGCCAGCCGCTGCGGCGCCCACGCCGTCACCCGCCCCGGCAGCTACCTCGCCCTGCCCACCCGGGGCGATCTCGGGGCGGACTGATCGGCGCCCGACGCCGCCTCAAGAGGCCGCGCCCTCCTCCGGCGCGGCCACTCGCCAGCGCATCCGCCGCGGCACCGTTCTCCGCCCCGGAGCGCTCTCGCCCCGGGCGGCGGCCAGCGCGCTGTCCAGCGCCGCCTCGGCCATGCGGTCGTGGTCCTGCTCGGCGGAGTTGACCGTCACCGGCAGGAACTCCAGCAGGCGGCTGTCGCCGAAGGTCGCCAGGCGCAGCGAGGCCGGCAGCCCGCCGGCCTCGAGCAGGGTATCGAGCACGCCCTCGAACAGCGAGTAGGATGCCGTGACCAGCGCATCCGGCAGGCCATGTTCGTCGAGCACCCGACGCATCAGCCGGGCGCCCTCGGCGCGATCGTAGCGCTCGCCGGAAACGGGGATGGCCTCGACCTCGTGCCCCGCCAGGGCCCGCTGGAAGCCGCGGCGTCGCTCCTCGGTGATCGACAGCCAGGGCACCGCGTCCAGCCACGCCACTCGGGCGGTCTCGGGCGACAGCACCGAGGCGGTCAGTCGCTCGGCGGCCTCGGCGTCGTTGCTGACCACGCTGGCGAAGCGCTCGGCGTCGAAGCCGCGGTCCACGGCCACTACCGGCAGCCCCTCGGCCTGCAGCTCGGCGTAGAAGGGATCGTCCATCGGCAGGCTGCTGGCGGTGATCAACACCTCGCAGCGCCGCGCCCGCAGCGCCAGCGCCAGGTCACGCTCGACCTCCGGGCGGTCGTCGGAGCCGGCGATCAGCAGCTGATAGCCCGCCTCCCGGGCGCCCCGCTCCAGCCGCTTGGCCAGCCGCGCATAGGTCACGTTCTCCAGGTCGGGCACGATCAGCCCCAGGGTACGGCTGGAGCCGCGCCGCAGGGCGGCCGCCTGGGGGTCGACCCGGTAGCGATGGCGTTCGACCACCGCCATCACCCGGTCGACGGTGTCCTGGCTGATGCGCCGTGTCTCGGCCTGGCCGTTGATGACATAGCTGGCCGTGGTACGCGATACCCCGGCCAGTCGAGCAATTTCCGCGAGCGTCATGAATCCCTCCTAGACTGACCGGGGCATTCTACGCGTGACCGCCGCGCCGCCACCCCCTGCCAAAGTCGTAGACCCGAAGCCTTGCCAAGCCGGATGAAGCGATCCAGCATTCGACATATCGAAGGTGACACGATTCACCTAACCCCTACAAGTCACCGCAACGCCCCGGGTACCACGGACTGGCCCAGCGTCGCCCCCGACGAACCGGAGACCTCGATGTTGACCCTACGCCAGGATGACGTCCTGCTCGGCTGCCAGGCCGACCACTGGCGCGCCGCGCTGGACCAGGCCGCCGAATCGCTGCACGCCGCCGGCCTGGTCGCCCCGGAATACCGCGACGGCCTGCACGCCCGGGAGGCCCAGTCCTCGACCTTCCTCGGCAACGCCATCGCCATTCCCCACGGCACGCCGGAGAGCCGCCAGCACGTGCGCGCCACCGGGGTACGGGTGCTGCAGTTTCCTGAGGGCGTCGACTGGCACGACGGCCAGCGGGTCCACGTGCTGGTGACCATCGCCGCCCAGAGCGACGAGCACCTCGACATCCTGCGCCAGCTGACCCACGTGCTGGACCAGGCGGGCATCGCCGAGCGCCTGGCCGGCGCCGAGCAGGCGGACGAGATCGCCGAACTGCTGTCGAAGGCGGTGGTCGAGGCCAGGCTGGACGCCGACACCCTGTGCCTGGGTTTCCCCGCCCGCGACCACCGCGAGCTGGCGCTGGCCGGCGCCGCTCGGCTGCGCCAGGCCCAGTGCGTCGATGCCGCCTTCGTCGCCGCCATCGCCGAGGCCGCCCCGCGCGCCCTGGGCCGCGGTCTGTGGCTGGTGGTCAGCGACCGCGGCGTCGGCGTGCCGGCGCTGGCCCTGGCAACCCCGGCCGAGCCGCTGCAGGCCGACGGCGCGCCGGTGCAGGGCGTGTTCTGCCTGGCCGCCCAGGGCCAGGCCCATCGCGGCCTGCTCGAGCGCATCCTGGCGCTGCTCGAGAGCGACGCCCCCGACACCCTGCAACGCCTCGACGCCGACGCCCTGCTGGCACGGCTGGCCGGCGAGTCCGCCGCCGCCAGCCAGCGCCTGGCCACGGTGCTCAACGCCCACGGCCTGCACGCCCGCCCGGCCAAGCAGCTGGTCCAGGTGGCCCGCGCCCAGGGCACCGCGGTCCGCGTGCGCCTGGCCGAGGGCGGCATCGATGCGGTCTCGGCCGCCAGCCTGACCAAGATCATCAACCTCGGCGCCCGCCGCGGCCAGCAGTTGATCTTCACCGCCGAGGGCGACGGCGCCGAGGCCGCCCTGGAGGCGGTCTGCCAGGCCGTGGAAGACGGCCTCGGCGAGCACGTCGAGCCCTTCGACGCCTACCGCGAACCCCTGGCGAGGGCACCGGAGCACGCCCCGGCCCTGGAGCCGCTGGCCGACGACGTCCCCCACCCCGCGGTGGCCGCCTCGCCGGGCCTGGCCATCGCCCCGATCTTCGTGCTCACCACGCCGAGCTTCGACTACCCGGCCCGCGCCGCCGACCCGGCCGCCGAGCGTCGCCGCCTCGACGAGGCCATCCGCGAGGGCGGCGAGCAGCTCGAGGCGCTGATCCATCACGCCCGCGGCGGCGAGGTCTCGCAGATCCTGTCGATGCACGAGGAGATGCTCGGCGACCCCGAGCTTCACCAGGCCGCCCGCGAAGGCATCGACGAGGGCGCCTCCGCCGAGGCCGCCTGGTGGGAGGCGATCGACACCGCCGCCCAGGCCCAGGAGCGCCTCGCCGACCGGCTGCTCGCCGAGCGCGCCGCCGACCTGCGCGACGTGGGCCGCCGCGTGCTGGGTATCCTGTGTCGGGTCGAGCTGCCCACGCCGCCGGATCACCCCTACATCCTGGTCACCGATGACATCGGCCCCTCCGACGTGGCGCGCCTGGACACCAGCCGCGTGCGCGGCCTGCTGACCGCCCGCGGCGGTGCCACCGCCCACAGTGCCATCCTGGCCCGGGCGCTGGGCATCCCCGCCGTGGTCGGCGCCGGCGAGCGCATCCTGACGCTTGCGAGCGGCACCGAGCTGATCCTCGACGGCGAGCGCGGCCGGGTGACCCCGAATCCCGGCGCCGAGCGCCGCCAGGCCGCCGAGCAGCGCCTCGTCGAACGCCGCCGCCGCGAGGCCGAGGCCTGGGAGGCGCGCTTCGCGGAGGCGCGTACCCGCGACGGCCATCGCGTCGAGGTGGCCTCGAACCTCGGCAACACCGCCCACACCGCCGACGCCGTAGAGCGTGGCGCCGAGGGCGTCGGCCTGCTGCGCACCGAGTTCCTGTTCATGGCCCACGCCGAGCTGCCCGACCTGGAGACCCAGATCGGCGAGTACCGCGAGGCCCTGGACGCGCTGGACGGCCGCCCGCTGGTGGTCCGCACCCTGGACGTGGGCGGCGACAAGCCGCTGCCCTACTGGCCGCTGCCCCAGGAAACCAATCCCTTCCTGGGCCTGCGCGGCATCCGCCTGGCACTGACCCGGCCCGAGGTGCTCGAGACCCAGCTCAAGGCGCTGCTGATGGCCGCCGTCGGCCGCCCGCTGCGCATCATGCTGCCGATGGTCAAGGACGTGGCCGAGTTCCGCGCCGCCCGCGCCATCCTCGACCGGCTGCTCGACGAGCTGTCGACCACCCAGCGCAGCGACGACGTCCAGCTCGGGGTGATGATCGAGGTGCCTTCCAGCGCCCTGCTGGCACCGACCCTGGCCGCCGAGGTGGACTTCTTCTCGGTGGGCACCAACGACCTGACGCAGTACACCCTGGCCATCGACCGCGATCACCCCGAGCTCTCCGCCCAGGCCGACGGCCTGCACCCGGCGGTGCTCAAGCTGATCGAGATGACCGTGGCCGCGGCCCACGCCCAGGGCAAGTGGGTCGGGGTGTGCGGCGAGCTGGCCAGTGACGCCACCGCGGTGCCGGTGCTGGTCGGCCTCGGCGTCGACGAGCTCTCGGTCAGCGCCCGCCAGGTGCCGCTGGTCAAGGCACGGCTGCGCGAGTTCGACCTCGAGGAAGCCCGAGCCCAGGCCGCGCTGGCGCTGGCTCAGGCCACCGGCGAGGCGGTCCGCGACGCCCTGGAGGCTCGCTGATGGCTCGCCTGCTGACGCTGACCCTGAACCCCGCCCTGGATCTCTCGGTGTCGCTCGAGCGCCTGGCGCTCGGCGAGGTCAACCGCACACGAGCCACTCACCTGGAGGCCGCCGGCAAGGGCGTCAACGTGGCCCGGGTGCTGGCCGCCCTCGGCCACGATGTCTGCGTCTCGGGCTTTTTAGGCGCCGACAACGACGGCCCCTTCCTGCGCGCCTTCGAGGCGCTGGGGCTCGAGGACGCCTTCCTGCGCGTGCCCGGCGAGACCCGCATCAACGCCAAGCTCGCCGAGGCCGACGGCCGGGTCACCGACATCAACGGCCCGGGCCCGACCATCGACGATGCCGCCTGGCAGGCGCTGCTCGACGGGCTCGCCGCGCTGGCCGCCGATGATGCCCGCCGCCCCGAGGCGGTGGTGATCGCCGGCAGCCTGCCGCCCGGCGTCACGCCCGAGGCGCTGGCCGAGCTGATCGCGCGACTGCGCGGCGCCGACCTGCCGGTGTGGGTGGACACCAGCGGCCCCGCCCTCGAGGCCGCCATCGCCGCCGGCCCCACCGCGGTCAAGCCCAACGAGCAGGAGCTGGCCGCCTGGGCCGGCACGCCCCTCGACGGCGAGGCCGCGCGCCTGGCCGCCGCCCGCCGCCTGCACGAGGCCGGCATCGCGGAGGCGGTGCTCTCCGCCGGCGCCGAGGGCGTGCTGTGGGTCAGCCGCCGCGGCGCCTGGCAGGCGCTGCCGCCATCCATGACGGTGGCCAGCACGGTCGGCGCCGGCGACACCCTGCTGGCCGCCCTGCTGCACGGCGTGCTCGAGGGCCAGGCGCCCGAGGAGGCGCTGCGCCTGGCCACCACGCTGTCCGCCGAAGCGGTCCGCCATGTCGGCGTGGGCGACGCCCGCGCCGCCGATTTCCCGTCACTCCAACAACAGACGCGCGTCCACCGCCTCGACGGTGAAGACGCGGGGGGAGCCCTCGCATGAACGCCATCCTCGTCACCGCCTGCCCCAGCGGCATGGCCACCACCTTCCTCGCCGCCCGGCGCCTCGAGCAGGCCGCCGAGCGGCTCGGCTGGCAGACCACCGTGGAGATGCACGGCGAGCTCGCGCCGGTGCAGCCGGCCTCCGCCGAGGCCATCGAGGCCGCCGACCTCGTCGTCGTCGCCGCCGACCACGTGCCGGACCCGCAGCGCTTCCAGGGCAAGCGGCTGTTCCGCGCGCCCATCGACCAGGCGCTGCCCGACCCGGGCGGCTTCCTCGAGCGCGCCCGGCGCGAGGCCGAGGCCTTCGTGCCCGGCGGCGAGACTCACGCCGTGGCGCCATCCGAGGCGGCCGGTGGCCGGCCGATCGTCGCCGTCACCGCCTGCCCCACCGGGGTGGCGCATACCTTCATGGCGGCAGAAGCCCTCAGTGAAGCGGGGAGATCTCTCGGCCATCCCATGCGCGTCGAGACCCAGGGCTCGGTGGGCGCCCAGGATCAGCTGACCGAAGCGGAGATCCGCGACGCCGAGGTGGTGATCCTGGCCTGCGACATCGAGGTCGACCCCACCCGCTTCGCCGGCAAGCGGGTCTATCACACCTCCACCGGCGGCGCCCTGAAGAAGCCCCGCCAGACCATCGAGGCGGCGCTGGCCGAGGCCGCGGTGGAGGACGCCCCCGGGGCCGCAGGCGGCGGCGAGGTCAAGAAGAGCCTCAAGGAGAAGGGCGTCTACAAGCACCTGCTGACCGGGGTGTCCTTCATGCTGCCGATGGTGGTGGCTGGCGGCCTTCTGATCGCGCTGTCGTTCGTGTTCGGCATCGAGGCCTTCCAGGAGGAGGGCACCCTGCCCGCCGCACTGATGCAGATCGGCGGCGGCACGGCCTTCGCGCTGATGGTGCCGGTGCTGGCCGGCTACATCGCCTACTCCATCGCCGACCGCCCCGGTATCGCGCCGGGCATGATCGGCGGCATGCTGGCCTCCGAGATCGGCGCCGGCTTCATCGGCGGCATCCTGGCCGGCTTCCTCGCCGGCTACGTGGCCAAGGCCGTGACCCGCCACGTCAAGCTGCCGGCCAGCGTCGAGTCGCTCAAGCCGATCCTGATCATCCCGCTGGTGGCGAGCCTCGTGACCGGCCTGACGATGATCTACATCGTCGGCGAGCCGGTGGCGGCGATCCTCTCCGGGCTGACCGACTTCCTCGAGAACATGGGCTCCACCAACGCCCTGCTGCTCGGCGGGCTCCTGGGCGCCATGATGTGCTTCGACATGGGCGGGCCGGTGAACAAGGCCGCCTACACCTTCGGCGTCGGGCTGCTGGCCTCCGAGACCTATGCGCCGATGGCGGCGATCATGGCCGCGGGCATGGTGCCGGCGATCGGCATGGGCATCTCGAGCTTCGTCGCCAAGTCGAAGTTCTCGGAGCCGGAGCGCGAGGCCGGCAAGGCCTCCTTCGTGCTGGGCTTCTGCTTCATCAGCGAGGGCGCCATTCCCTTCGCCGCCAAGGACCCGCTGCGGGTGATCCCGGTCAGCATGGTCGGCGGTGCGATGACCGGCGCGCTGTCGATGCTGTTCGGCGCCAAGCTGATGGCCCCCCACGGCGGCATCTTCGTGCTGCTGATCCCCAACGCCATCACCCCGGTGCTGCTGTACCTGGCGGCGATCGTCATCGGCTCGCTGATCACCGGCCTGGGCTACGCGGCGCTCAAGCGCGGCGGCCAGGCGGTGGCGGTCGGGGCCGCCGGCTGACCATACCGCCATTACCACCGACGAGGTCCACGATGTTCCAGCTTACCCGCAGCGTCACCTGGCAGGCCCTCAAGGGCCTGCAGGCGAAGACCGCCGATGACCGCATCAGCGACTACTTCGCCGCCGACCCCCAGCGCTTCGAGAAAATGAGCCTGCGCGTGGGCGGCCTGTTTCTCGATTACTCCAAGCACCAGATCTCCGACGCGGTGCTCGACAAGCTGATCGAACTCGCCGATCACTCGGCGCTGGTGCAGCGCCGCGCCCAGATGTTCTCCGGCGACATCATCAACGTCACCGAGGACCGACCGGTCCTGCATACCGCCCTGCGCAATCTCGGCGAGGGACCGCTGATGGTCGACGGTCAGGACGTGATGCCGGAGATCCAGCGCACCCGCGAGCAGATCCGGCAGTTCTCCGAGGCGGTACGCAGCGGCGAATGGACCGGTTTCAGTGGCGAGCGTATCCGCGACGTGGTCAATATCGGCATCGGCGGTTCTGACCTGGGGCCCAACATGGCCTGCCGAGCGCTGCTCAAGCAGCGCCACCCGGAGCTGAACTTCCATTTCGTCTCCAACGTCGACGGCGCCCATATCCAGAAGGTGCTCAGCCGCCTCGATCCGGCCACCACCCTGTTCATCGTCTCCACCAAGACCTTCTCCACCCAGGAGACGCTGCTCAACGCCAAGACCGCACGGCGCTGGTTCGTCGAGCGGGCCGGCCCCGACGCCGACGTCGGCGCCCACTTCATCGCCGCCTCCACCAACCGTAAGGCCGCCATGGAGTTCGGCATCCGCGAGGAGAATGTCTTCGAGTTCTGGGCCTGGGTCGGCGGGCGCTACTCCATGTGGTCGTCGATCGGCCTGCCGATCGCCCTGGCCATCGGCTTCGAGGGCTTCATGGCGATGCTCGAGGGCGCCTACGCGATGGACCAGCACTTCCTGACCGCCCCCACGGCCGCCAACATGCCGGTGCTGATGGCACTGATCGGCATCTGGTACATCAACTTCCAGGGCGCCGAGACCCAGGCCATCGTGCCCTACGATCAGGCGCTGCATCAGCTGCCGGCCTTCCTGCAGCAGCTCGACATGGAGTCCAACGGCAAGTCGGTGGATATCTTCGGGCGGCCGGTGGACTACACGACCGGGCCGATCGTCTGGGGCCAGACCGGCTCCAACGGCCAGCATGCCTTCTTCCAGCTGCTCCACCAGGGCACCCGCTACGTGCCCATCGACTTCATCGCCTCGCTCAAGCCCGAGGCCGGCATGGAAGACCACCATTTCGCCCTGCTCACCAACATGCTGGCCCAGGCCAATGCCTTCATGGAGGGCAGCGCCAAGGGCGGCGAACTCGACCCCTACAGCTGCCCGGGCAACCGTCCCTCCAGCACCCTGCTGCTCGACGAGCTGACGCCGAAGAATCTCGGCGCGCTGATCGCCCTCTACGAGCACAAGGTGTTCGTCCAGGGGGTGATCTGGAACATCAACTCCTTCGACCAGTGGGGCGTGCAGCTCGGCAAGCGCATCGCCGGCGAGATCAGCGAGCGCCTGGACGCCCACAGCCAGGACTTCGACGCCTCCACACAGGGGCTGCTCCGACTGGTCCGGGCGCAGCTGCCAACGCGCGACCTCCCATCGGCACCGCCCACGAGCCGGGGCAACAAGCGGCGCAAAGCCTGATCCATGCCGCCTGCTCGCCCGCCGCGCAGCGGGACGCGAGTCGCTGGCGGGCACTGGCGGTGACGGACACCGGAGGACGGGGGACCAGAAGAAGAAACCCCGGCAGAAGGCCGGGGCAACAGGGCGGCGGTTGGCGGTGGAGAGAAAAGCCAGGGAGAGGGCGCAGCGAGCCCTCAGTGATGAAAGCGGTCGGCCACCTCCCGAGCGAGCCGGCGGATGGCGCTCCAGTCGCCGGCCTCGACCAGCGATTTCGGGGTCAGCCAGGTCCCGCCCACGCACATCACGTTGGGCAGCGCCAGGTAGTCCCCGGCATTGTCCGGGTTGATACCACCGGTAGGGCAGAAGCGGGCCTCGGCGATCGGCCCGGCGAAGGCCTTGAGCGCCTTGGTCCCGCCGCTCGCCTCGGCGGGGAAGAACTTGAAGCGGCGATAGCCGAACTGCCAGCCGATCATCAGCTCGGAGACGGTGGCGATGCCCGGCAGCATCGGCACCGGACTCTCCACGCCGTAGCGATAAAGCGCCTCGGTGGTGCCAGGGGTCACCACGAAGTCGGCGCCCACCTGCTCGGCCTGGCGATACTGGGAAGGCGTCAGCACGGTCCCGACGCCGATGCTGACATGGGGCAGTGCCGCCTTGATGCGCCGGATGGCCTCCAGGGCGCAGTGGGTGCGCAGGGTGATCTCGAGGACGGTGATGCCACCCTCGACCAGCGCCGTGGCCAGCGGCACGGCATCCTCCACGCGCTGGATGGCCAGCACCGGGATCACCTCGGCCTTGAGGCAGATGCTGTCGAGCTCGGTGGTGCGAGTGGAGGGCAGCTGCTTGTCGATGGTCATGTCGTTTGCTCCAGAAGAATCGGGCCGTAACGTCGGATCGGGGACTCGGGTTCAGGGCGCCCAATAGATGCCCAGCGGACAGGCAAGAAAAGCGCGGATGGGCAGTGTGCGGGTATCGTCGCCCCCCAGGGCGTGAGCCAGCACGCTACGTTTCCCCTCGCCGGCGATGTGCAGGAAGTGGCGACGCGCCTGGTGCAGGCGGTCGGCGCTCAGGGTGATGCGCGGCTGGGGCTGGCTCGGGGTGCGCACCGCCACCACCGGGGCCGCGGTGGACAGCGCCAGCTCGAGTTCGCGGCTGTCCGGAAACAGCGAGGCGGTGTGGCCATCATCGCCCATGCCCAGGATCACCGCGCTGGCCGGCCAGGCCAGGGCCGCGATCCGCTCGCCCACTTCGGCCGCCCCCTCCTCGGGGGTCGCCGCGGCACTGGTCAAGGGCACGAAGCGGGCCTCGGCGGCCGGCCCCTGCAGCAGGTGGTCGCGTACCAGGCGCGCATTGCTGTCGTCGGCGGACGCCTCCACCCAGCGCTCGTCGGCGAGCGTCACCTCGATGCGCGACCAGGGCAGCGCCATGCTCGCCAGGGCCTCGAAGAAGGGCACCGGGGTCGAGCCGCCGGATACCACCAGCAGGGCGAGCTCGGCCTCGGCCAGATCGGCGCGCAGCGCCTCGGCCACGGCCTCGGCGAGCTGCCGGGCCAGGACCTCGCGGGGATCAGGTGTCATCTCGCCCATGTCAGTAATCCTCATACCAGCTGCGGCCATCCTGCGTGATCATCGCGATCGAGGCCACCGGCCCCCAGGAACCGGCCGGATAGCGCCGGGGCGGCTCGTCGCGGTCGGCCCAGGCGGCGACCAGGCTGTCGCACCACTGCCAGGCGTGCTCGACCTCGTCACGACGCACGAACAGATACTGCTGCCCCTTCATCACCTCCAGCAGCAGGCGCTCGTAGGCATCCGGGATCCGCGTCTTGGGAAAGGCGCTGCTGAAGTCCAGATGCAGCGGGCCACGCCGCAGGCGCATGCCCTTGTCCAGGCCGCTGTCCTTGGTCAGCACCTCCAGGGCGATGCCCTCCTCCGGCTGCAGGCGGATCACCAGCTTGTTGGCGGCGAGCCCGCGCTGGTCGGGATCGAAGATGTAGTGGGGCTGCTGGCGGAAGTGGATGATGATCTGGGAGAGCTTCTCCGGCATGCGCTTGCCGGTGCGCAGGTAGAAGGGCACCCCCGCCCAGCGCCAGTTGGCCACGCCGGTCTTCATGGCCACGAAGGTCTCGGTGTGGCTGTCGGTGTTGGCCCCCTCCTCCTCGAGGTAGCCGGGCACGGACTGGCCGTCGTGGGTACCGGCCATGTACTGGCCGCGCACCACGTCACGCCCCAGCATGTCGTCGGTGAAAGGCTTGAGCGCCTTCAACACCTTGACCTTCTCGTCGCGGATGGCGTCGGCATCCAGGTTGGCCGGCGGATCCATGGCGATCAGGCAGACCAGCTGCAGCAGGTGATTCTGCACCATGTCGCGCAGCTGGCCGGCCTCGTCGAAGTAGCCCCAACGCCCCTCGATGCCTACCTTCTCGGCCACGGTGATCTCGACGTGGGAGACATGATTCTGGTTCCACTGGGTGCCGAACAGCGGGTTGGCGAAGCGCAGCGCGATCAGGTTCTGCACCGTCTCCTTGCCCAGATAGTGATCGATGCGGTAGACCCGGGACTCGGGGAAGACCGCGCCGATGGCATCGTTGACCTCGGCGGAGGAGTCGAGATCGTGCCCGATGGGTTTCTCGACCACCACGCGGCTCTGCTCATCCAGGCTGCCGCTGGCCTCGAGGTGACGGCAGATGTCGCCGTAGATCTTCGCCCCCACCGAGAGGTAGACGACCAGCGGGCGATCCCGCCCAGGCTCACGCCACTCGCGCACGGCGCCGTAGCCCTCGGGCTCGAGGAAGTCGAGCCGCAGGAAATCCAGGCGGGCGAGAAAGCGCGCCAGCACCTCACGATCGAGCTCCGCGGCCTTCACGTGAGCCGTGAGCGACGCCTTGACCCGGTTCTGGAAGCCTTCCCGGTCGAGGTCGTGGCGCGCCAGTCCCAGCAGTCGGGTGCCCGCGTCGAGCAGCCCCTCGCGATCGAGGTGATAGAGCGCCGGAAAGAGCTTGCGCTGGGCCAGGTCACCGAGCGCACCGAACAGCGCCAGATCGATTTCAGTGCTCCGGGCCTCGCCGGGTCGCTTGCGTTGTGTCATGTCCGCCCCGTCTAGTTAACTTACCTAAAAAATAGCGCAATCAAGCGGCACACCGCAAAGAATCTTGTAAGCTTACTACAATGTCAGAGGACTGCGAGGATATCACCGCTCGCTCCTTTGCGCTTCCCTCAGGATAGCCAGCATAATGTAGTTAAATCACCACATCACCCATGTTCCATCCCGCGCCGCCGAGGGCGCCTCGCCGGAGACTGCACTGACCATGGTCCGACACGATCTGCTCGACCGCATCCGCCGCCAGCTCGACGAGCTCAACCGATCCGAACGCAAGGTGGCTGACGTCATCCTCAACGATCCGGCCTCGGCGACCAGCATGAGCATTGCCACCCTGGCCCAGCTCGCCTCGGTCAGCGAGCCCACGGTCAACCGCTTCTGCCGCAGCTTCGATGCCAAGGGCTATCCCGACTTCAAGATCAAGCTGGCCCAGAGCCTGGCCGGCGGCACGCCCTACGTCAGCCAGGCGGTGGAACCGGACGACACCGCGGCGGACTACACCGGCAAGATCTTCGGCGCCACCATCGCCGCGCTGGACCTGGCGCGCCGCGAGGTCGCCCCGGAGCGCATCGAGCGCGTCGTCGACTACCTGATCCAGGCCAGGCAGCTGCACTTCTTCGGCCTGGGCGCCTCGGGCGCCGTGGCCCAGGACGCCCAGCACAAGTTCTTCCGCTTCAACCTCCCGGTCAGCGCCTACATCGACGTGCTGATGCAGCGCATGATCGCCGCCGCCTGTCACACCGGCGACGTGGTGGTGATGCTCTCCTGGACCGGGCGCACCCGGGACCTGGTCGACATCGCCCGGCTGGCCCGGGAGAACGGCGCCGTGGTGCTCGGCATCACCGCCCCGGGCTCGCCGCTCGCCGCCGAGTGCACCGAGACCCTGGAGGTCTCGACCCCCGAGGATACCGACTACTACATGCCCATGACCTCGCGGATGATCCAGCTGACGCTGATCGATGTGCTGGCCACCGGCATGACGCTGCGCCGCGGCGAGGACTTCCTGCCGCACCTGAAGAAGATCAAGGACAGCCTCAAGCCGACCCGCTACCCCCTCGACGGCCGCGACCCGGGCTGACGCCCCGGCGCCGAGGGCCCACCCGACTTGCCAGGCCGGCGGGGAGGCACAACAATGGCGGGCCATCGACCACTCCGGAGACCGACATGCGCTGGCTCGCCGTACCCGCCGCCCTCTGCCTGTTCGCACAGGGCGCCGCCGCCGACACCTTCCGCTTCACCGCCATCCCCGACGAGGACCAGTCGCGGCTGATCGAACGCTTCTCGGCGGTCGCGGACTACCTCGAGTCGCGCCTGGACGTCGAGGTGGAGTACGTGCCGGTGAAGTCCTACGGCGCCTCGGTCAGCGCCTTTCGCAACGACCAGGTGCAGCTGGCCTGGTTCGGCGGCCTCTCCGGGGTGCAGGCACGCCGCCTGGTCCCGGGCTCCGAGGCCCTGGCCCAGGGAAGCGAGGACGCCGAGTTCAAGAGCTACCTCATCGCCCACCGCTCCACCGGCCTCGAACCCGCCGAGACCCTCCCCGAGGCGATCGAGGGCAAGAGCCTGACCTTCGGCTCGCGCACCTCTACCTCCGGGCGCCTGATGCCCGAGCACTACCTGCGCGAGCGCTTCGACGCCGCGCCCGACGAGCTCTTCTCCCGGGTCGGCTTCTCCGGGGACCACTCGCGCACCATCGCCCTGGTGGAAGCCGGCACCTGGGAGCTGGGCGCGGTCAACTTCAGCGTCTGGGACGCCGCGGTCGCCGACGGCCGGGTCGATACCGACAAGGTCGAGGTGATCTGGGAAACGCCGCCCTACCCCGACTACAACTGGACGGTGCGCGGCGACGTCGACGAGCGCTTCGGCGAGGGCTTCACCGACCGGGTCCGCGCGGCCCTGCTCGAGATGGACGACCCGGCGCTCCTGGCGAGCTTCCCGCGGGAGGGCTTCATCCCCGCCGACAACGCCCTCTACGCGCCCATCGAGGACGTCGCCGAAGAGCTCGGCCTGCTGCGCTGATGGACGCGTCGCTGCTCGCCCTGGAGGGCGTCGACCTGGGGCACGGCGACCGGGTGGTGCTGCCGGGCCTGCGCCTGGGCCTTCGCCACGGCGAGCGGGTCGCCCTGCTCGGCCAGAGCGGCGCCGGCAAGTCGACCCTGCTCCAGGCGCTGCGCCAGCGGCTGGGCGAGACGGCCGCCTGGTGCCCCCAGCAGCATGGCCTGGTGCCGGGGCTCGCGGTCTACCACAACGTCTACATGGGACGGCTCGCCGAACACTCGGCGCTGGCCAACCTGTGGAACCTGGTGCGCCCGCTGGCCGAGCCCTGGCGCCAGGTCGCCGAGCTCTGCGAGGCCCTGGGCCTGGCGGGGCTGATGCGCCGACCGGTCGGCCAGCTCTCCGGCGGCCAGCGCCAGCGGGTGGCCATCGCCCGGGCGCTCTACCAGCGGCGCACCCTCTTCCTCGGCGACGAGCCGGTGGCCAGCGTCGACCCCCACCAGGCGCTGCGCCTGCTCGAGCTGATCGACGCCCGCCACGCCACCTCGGTGATCGCCCTGCACCAGCGGGAGCTGGCGCTCACCCACTTCGACCGGGTCTGGGGGCTGCGCGACGGCCGGCTGGTGATCGACGCCCCGGCACACTCGCTGCGCCTGGCCGACCTGGACGCCCTCTACCCGGACGCCGGCACCGCCCCGGGCGGTGTCACGCAACAGGGTGAGGGCAACGCGGGGGCGAGGCCGTGAGCCCGCCCGACCTCACGCGAGACGCGTCCCGCCCCGGCTGGCTCGCCGGCCAGAGCACCGGGCTGCGACTGGCCCGCCACACCCTGACGCTGGTGGCCCTGGCGATGCTGCTCACGCCCTTCGCCGACCTCGCGGTGGTGACCCGGGATCCCTGGGGGGAGCTCGCGCGCATGGCCCGGGGGCTGGCCTGGCCCGCCTGGGGCGCGGTGGAGTCGCCCCTCGAGGCCCTGGGGCTGACCGTGGCTGTGGCCCTCTGGGGGACGCTCGGCGGGCTGCTGCTGGGCTTTCCCCTGGCGCTGCTGTTCGCCCGCTCGCGGCTGGTGCGCGCCGGCTGCGCCTTCGTGCGGGCGATCCACGAGCTCTTCTGGGCGCTGCTCTTCCTGCAGGTGTTCGGCCTCTCCGCCGCCACCGCGCTGATGGCCCTGGCCATCCCCTATGCCGGCATCTTCGCCAAGGTCTTCGCGGAGATCCTCGAGCAGATCCCCGGCGCACCGCGGGATGCCCTGCCGCCCGGCGTCTCGCGCCTGTCGCGCTTCGTCTACGCGGAGCTGCCGCTGGCCTGGACGCGGCTCGCCGCCTACACCCGCTACCGCTTCGAGTGCGCCCTGCGGGCCAGCGTGCTGCTGGGCTTCGTCGGCCTGCCGACCCTGGGCTTCCAGCTGGAGACCGCCTTTCGCGAGGGGCGCTACCACGAGGCGGGGGCGCTGCTGTGGCTCTTCTATCTGCTGATCGCGAGCCTGCCCTGGTGGGGACACCGCCGGCTGCTGCCGCTGCTGGCGTTCGGCGGGGCCTTCCTGCTGGCACCCTGGCCGGAGGTGAGCGGGAGCCTCTTGTGGCGCTTCGTCAGCCAGGACATCTGGCCGCCGGCGCTGCTGGCGGGGGACTGGGCGGGAGTGCTCGACTGGCTTTCGCGGGTGCCGGAGCTGGGGCCGGCCATCGGCAACACCCTGCTGCTCGGCCTGCTGGGCAGCGTCGGGGCGCTGCTGGTGGCCCTGGTGCTGTGGCCGCTCGCCTGCCGCCACTTCGGCAACCCGGCGACCCGGCTGGCCGGGCGGGGACTGCTGCTCTTCCTGCGCTCGACCCCCGAGCTGATGCTGGCCTTCCTGTTCCTGCTGCTGCTCGGCCCGTCGCTGCTGCCCGCCTGGCTGGCGCTGTCGCTGCACAACGGCGCGCTGATCGCCTTCCTGGTGGCGCGCCACGCCGATGCGATCACCCCGGGCATGCCGGACGCCAACGGCGTCGGGCGCTTCGCCTACGAGCTGCTGCCGCGGGTCTACCCGGGGATGCTGGCGCTGCTCTACTACCGCGCCGAGGTGATCCTGCGCGAGACGGCGATCCTCGGCATGCTGGGCGTGGCGACGCTGGGCTACTACATCGACGCCAACTTCGAATACCTGCTGTTCGACGTCGCCTTCTTCCTGCTGCTGGTCACCGCGCTGCTCAACATCGCCGTGGACGCCCTCTCGCGGCGGCTGCGCCCCCGCGAGGCCGCCGTCATCGACGACCCCTGCCAGCGCTAGACGACCGGGACGCGAGGCGTCCCGGCCGTGACCCTCAGTTGCCCGGCACCAGGGCGGTGACGGTGATCTCCACCTTCAGCTCGTCGGCGGGCAACGGCGCGCAGACGCAGGTGCGGGCCGGGGCGTGGCCGGTGGGCACCCAGTCGTCCCAGACAGCGTTCATGGCGGCCACGTCGTTGCCGTCCTTGAGGTAGATCGTCGCCGAGAGCAGGTGCTCGCGGTCGGAGCCGATCTCGGCGAGCAGCGCATCGACCCGCGCCAGCATGCTCTGGGTCTGCTCGGTGATGTCGCCGTGGCGCGCCTCGGGGCCGGCCACCTGGCCGCACAGCCAGGCCACGCCGTTGTGGATCACCGCGCGGCTCATGCGGGCCTTGGTGTCGTGACGTTCGATGCTCATGTCGCTCTCCGTGGGAAATCAAGGGATGGAATCGCGCGCCGCCGCCCGCGCTGGGCGAAGGCCCGGAGGGCCTCGGGCGGGGCCGCGACGGCTCATCTTGCCATCGCCGCCGGGCCATCGCACGCCCGGCGTGCCGGCGCCTCCCTTGGCCCGACACGACGACGCCGGCCTTTGGGCCGGCGTCGTCGTGTCGTCGGACGGGAAGCGCGCGATCAGCGCAGCAGCAGCACCGGCAGGCTGGCGCGACGCAGCATGGTGGTGGTGGTGCTGCCGACCAGCAGGTGGCGCACCCGCGAGTGGCCGTAGGCGCCCATCACCAGCAGGTCGATGCCGTGCTCCTGCTGGTAGCCGCGCAGGGTCTCCTCGACGTCGCCGGCGCGGATCGCCCCCTCGGCCTCGTGGCCGGCCTCGCGCAGGGTCGAGAGCGCCCACTCCAGCTGGGAGCGATTGTCCCCGGTCTCGGCGCCGACGATGACCACGTGCACCGGGATGCCGTTGAACAGCGGGCTCTTGGCCAGCATCTCGACGCCCTTGCGGGTAGTCTTGCTGCCGTCGAAGGCGATCATCACCCGCTCGGGGCGCGTGAAGGTCTCCGGCGCCATCAGGATCGGCCGATGCAGGGTGCGCACCACCCGCTCCAGGTTGGAGCCCAGGTGGTCGCTCGCCTGATGGGCGCCCTCGCCGCGCTTGCCGATCACCAGCAGGCGCATGTCGGCCTCGAGCTCGGCCAGGGTCTCCACCAGGGTGCCGTTGCGCTGGCGGGTGGCGGGCTCCGCCACGCCGTCCTCGACGGCCCGCTCCTTGGCCGCCTTGAGCATCAGCCGGCCCTGCTCCTGGGCCACCTTGGCGCGCTGCTCGTCCAGGTGCGCCAGCTCCTCGAGCAGGTGCTCTCGGGCGCCGAGCCCGAGGTTGCCGGAGAGGTCGGCCTCGGCGGTCTGCGGGTGGTTGTCCACCACGTGCAGGAAGGTCAGCGGCGCGCCGAGCGCGAGGCTCGCCCAGGCCGCGTAATCGCACACCCCCTCGGAAAACTGCGAGCCGTCGATGGCGGCCATCACCTGTTCTGTCATCGTCTGGTCCTGAAACTGGCGTGTGTTGTCGTCGCTTCCACGTTCTACCGGATCCGTCAGGCGGGTCAATGGCCGCCCATGAGCTTCTCGACGGCTGCCGGGTCGTCATGCACCGCGTAGCGGTCGACGATGGTGGCGCTCGCCTCGTTGAGGCCGATCAGCTCCACCTCGGTGCCCTCGCGGCGGAACTTGATCACCACCCGGTCCAGGGTCTGGACGGCGGTGATGTCCCAGAAGTGGGCGCGAGAGAGGTCAATGGTGACCTTCTCCACGGTCTCCTTGAAGTCGAAGGCGGCGCCGAAGCGCTCGGAGGAGGCGAAGAACACCTGGCCCACGACCTTGTAGAGGCGATGCCCCTCCTCGGGGGTCTCGGCGCCGACGTAGAGGATGTTGCCGACCTTGTTGGCGAAGAAGAGCGCAGCCAGCAGCACGCCGACGAAGACGCCGATGGCCAGGTTGTGGGTGCCGACGGTGACCGCCACGGTGGCCAACATCACGATGTTGGTGCTCAGCGGGTGCTTTCTGAGGTCGCGGATCGACTCCCAGCTGAAAGTGCCGATGGAGACCATGATCATCACCGCCACCAGGGCCGCCATCGGGATCTGCGACACCCAGTCGGCGAGGAAGACCACCATCAGCAGCAGCACCACGCCGGCGATCAGGGTGGAGAGGCGCGTGCGGCCGCCGGACTTGATGTTGATCACCGACTGACCAATCATCGCGCAGCCCGCCATGCCACCGATCAGGCCGGTGCCGAGGTTGGCCAGGCCCTGGCCCTTGCACTCGCGGTTCTTGTCGCTGGGGGTGTCGGTCAGGTCGTCGACGATGGTCGCGGTCATCATCGACTCCAGCAGGCCCACCACGGTGAGCATCACCGAGTAGGGCAGGATGATCATCAGGGTCTCGAGGGTCAGCGGCACCTCGGGCCACAGGAACACCGGCAGGGTGTCGGGCAGCTCGCCCATGTCGCCTACGGTGCGGATCTCCATGCCGGTGAGCAGGTAGACCGCGGTCAGCACCAGGATGCAGACCAGCGGCGAGGGCAGCAGCTTGCCCACCTTCGGCAGGTAGGGGAAGCCGTAGATGATCGCCAGGCCCGCCGCCGTCATGGCGTAGACGTGCCAGGTGACGTCGGTAAGCTCCGGCAGCTGGGCCATGAAGATCAGGATCGCCAGGGCGTTGACAAAGCCCGTCACCACCGAACGCGAGACGAAGCGCATCAGGTCGGCGAGGCGCAGGTAGCCGGCGATGATCTGGAAGACGCCGGTGAGCAGGGTGGCGGCCAGCAGGTACTGCAGGCCGTGCTCCTTGACCAGAGTGACCATCAGCAGCGCCATGGCGCCGGTGGCCGCCGAGATCATGCCCGCCCGGCCGCCGGCGAAGGCGATGATCACCGCCATGGAGAAGGAGGCGTAGAGGCCCACCTTGGGATCGACGCCGGCGATGATGGAGAAGGCGATGGCCTCGGGGATCAGGGCCAGGGCCACGACGATCCCCGCCAGGGTGTCGCCCTTGAGGTTGGAGAACCAGCTCCGTTTCAGTGTCTCGTACATGCTGCGGTCCAGTCAGGGGGTGGTGGAAGGGCCGTAGGGCAGTCGGCGCATCGGATGCAGGCGTCTTCTCCCGCCCCCGGGTGGCGAGGCGCCATGGGCGGAGCAGGAAGAGTGTCGCTGGAGAAGGCGCCCGGGCATCGGCGCGGCGCCGCAGGCTGCCCGGGTCGATGCCGGCGGGCAGCGCCGATTAGAGGGGAGAGAGGCGCCAGGGCGGCGTGGCCGGCCCTGCCGGGGGTGTCATCACGGTCTGCCGACTCCCATGCTCTGCATCCGCGGGGCGGCGCGCAGCGAACGTGGCTGACGGCACCCGACGAAGGCGCCGGAGTCTAGCAGAGATGGCGCGGGGGTGCATCCGAGGCGCCGGCACTGCCAGGGCTATCGCAGCTACCGGAATCATGGGGCGCTGGAGACAAGCCGAAGAGGAGGTCCGACGCCAGGGGTGAGAAGCGCTGCTTCGAACGGGCTGGCCATGGATGGCCAGCACCGGTCCTGCAAGTGGAGCGGGACGCGAGAGCGCATCAGAGCGTCGGTAGCGCCCAGGGATGGGTTCACAGCGCCTCCGGTGGGCCGGCCCCGCTCGCAGACTAGTCGCCAGGTCAGCCCCGAGTTGCCGACCTATCTGCGATCGCCCTTGGGTACTACGGCGCCCCGCGGGAGTGGCGAGGGCGCCGGAAAGGCTCAGGAGGCGTCGTCAGAAGCGCCGCCTGTGCGCGCCTGGGCGGCGGGCGAGGCCTTCATGTGCTTGAAGGCCTCCATGATGTCCATGGGCAGCGGGAAGACCACGGTGGAGGCGTTCTTGTTGCTCATGTCGCTCATGGTCTGCAGGTAGCGCAGCTGCAGCGCGGCGGAGTTCTCGGACATGACGTTGGCCGCCTCGACCAGCTTCTTGGAGGCCTGCAGCTCGCCCTCGGCGTGGATCACCTTGGCGCGACGCTCGCGCTCCGCCTCGGCCTGGCGGGCGATGGCGCGGATCATGCTCTCGTCGAGGTCGACGTGCTTGATCTCGACGTTGGCCACCTTGATCCCCCAGCTCTCGGCGGAGCTGTCGATGATCTCCTGGATGTCGTCGTTGAGCTTGTCGCGCTCGGAAAGCATCTCGTCCAGGTCGTGCTTGCCGAGCACCGAGCGCAGGGTGGTCTGGGCCAGCTGGCTGGTCGCGTTGACGAAGTTCTCCACCTGGATGATCGCCTTCTCCGGGTCCACCACCCGGAAGTAGAGCACCGCGTTGACCTTGACGGTGACGTTGTCCTGGGAGATGACGTCCTGCTCCGGCACGTCCATGGTGATCACCCGCAGGTCGACCACCTCCATCTTCTGGATGCCGGGAATGATGATCAAAAGGCCCGGCCCCTTCACCGCCTGGAAGCGGCCGAGGAAGAACACCACCCCGCGCTTGTACTCGGGCAGGATGCGGATCGAGGCCGCCAGCAGCATGATCAGCAGGACGACCGGGACGAGGTAGGAAAGCAGCATGGTGTCGGCTCCTTGGTTGGGCCGGACGATGCGGATCATCGACCGTGCCGAGCGGGCCTCAGGACGACGAGGCCAGCGGTTCGACCTCCAGGGTCAGGCCGTCGACCGCGGTGACGCGGACCGACTGCCCCCGGGCGAGCGGTTCAGGGCTGCGCGCCCGCCAGCGCTCGCCCATCAGGCGCACGTGGCCCTGGCCGGAGAAGTCCTCGAGGACCAGCGCCTCGCTGCCGACCAGCTCCTCCTGGCCGGTGCGCGGCGGGCGACGCCGCAGGCCGATGAAGCGGGTCATGACCCACAGCATCAGGCCCGCCGCGAGCAGCGCGATGCCGCCGATCATCGGCAGCGAGATGTTCAGGGTGTCCGCGTCCATCAGTATCACCGATCCGATCACGAAGGCGACGATGCCGCCGATGCCGAGAATGCCGAAACTGGGCATCAGCGCCTCGCCCACGATCAGCCCCAGGCCCACCAGGATCAGCGCCAGCCCCGCGTAGTTGACCGGCAGCACCTGGAAGGCGAACAGCGCCAGCAGCAGCGAGATGATGCCGATGGTGCCCGGCACCAGGCTGCCCGGATTGGAGAGTTCGAAGATCAACCCGTAGAAGCCGATGATCATCAGGAAGTAGGCGACGTTGGGGTTGGTGATCACCGCCAGCAGCCGGGTGCGCCAGTCGGGATCGAAGCGCTCGATGGTGAGGTTCGCGGTGGACAGGGTACGCTCGCCGTCGTCCATCACCACGGTGCGGCCGTCGAGCTGGGCGAGCAGGTCGTTCAGGTCGCTCGCCACCACCTCGATGACATTCTGCTCGAGGGCCTCCCGGGCGGTGAGGTTGACCGCCTCGCGCACCGCCTGCTCGGCCCAGTCGGCGTTGCGGCCGTGGCGCTCGGCCAGCGAGCGGATGTAGGCGACGGCATCCTCCAGCACCTTGCGCTCCATGGCCGTCTCGCCGCGGCGCTTGGCGGACGCCGGATCGCCCTGCTCCACGGCCGCCTCGTCCGTCGCGTCTGCACTCGCCTCGCTCTCGGTCGCCTCCCCGTCGACGGCGTCCGGCGCGCGCTCCTGCGTCTCCGGGTCGCTCTCGGGTTCGGGCTCGCCGAGGCCCGGCAGGCCGCCGCCCCCGCCGAGCTGCACGGGGGTGGCCGAACCGAGGTGGGTGGCCGGCGCCATGGCCGCCACGTGGCTGGCGTAGAGCAGGTAGGTGCCGGCGCTGGCGGCCCGGGCCCCCGCCGGCGAGACGTAGAGGGCGACCGGCACGGGGGAGGCGAGCATGGCGCGGATCATCGCGCGCATCGAGGCGTCGAGCCCGCCGGGGGTGTCCATCTGCACCACGACGAGTTCGGCGTCGCGCTCCTGGGCCACTGCCAGGCCCCGCCGGAAGTAGTCGTCGATCGCCGGCCCGATGGCGTCGTCGATGGTCATCGCCAGGGCCAGCCCCGCCTGCGGCGAGGCCTTCTGGGCCTGGGCCTGCCAGGCGAACAGGGCACCCAGCGCCAGGCACAGCACGCTCAGCCAGAGCAGGACGCGACGCTTGGCATCCGGTCGATTCGGCATCGTGCCCCCTCGCCTCGGCATATCAGATTATCCCTATGATGCTGGCCGAGGGGATTCGTTCAGGCCTCGCCGCGCGCCCCGGGATTCGTCGCCAGCACGTCGGCGCGAATCACCGACTGCTCGGCGATCAGCTCGTTGACCACCGCCCGGCTGGCCCGGTAGTGCGCGGTCTCCTTGTGGGCCGCCAGGGCCTCTCGGTCGACGTAGATCTCGTAGAGGTGGAAGAGGTCCGGGGTGTCGCGATCCTCGATCACGTCGAAGACCAGGCAGCCCGGCTCGTCGCGCACCGAGGCCTCGGCGTTGGGCAGCATGGCCTCGAGGAAGCGCTCCCGGGTGCCGGGCTTCAGGCGGGTCTGGACGATGATGCAGTACATGGCAGGCTCTCGTGAGTGGTGGACAAGGGTTGTGGAATGAACGCATTTATGGAAACATTTTCCAATATATTCATTAACCCCCGCCCCGTCGAGGAGGTCCCATGCAACGCCCCGCCCCGTTCAACGGCATGCGCCATATCGCCCTGCAGGTCCAGGACCTCGAGGCCTGCGAACGCTTCTACGTGGACGTGCTGGGCCTCTCGGTGCTGCGCCGGGCCCACGAGGACCTGGTCTACCTGACGCTGGGCAACGACAACGTCTCGCTCTCCCGCGCCAAGGGACCCACCGGCGACGATCCCCAGCGCCTCGACCACTTCGGCTTCGTGGTCGACGCCCGCGAGGACGTGGACGCCTGGGAGGCGTTCCTGCGTGACCAGGGCGTCGAGGTGACCCGCGGCGCCCACGACCATGGCGACGGCGGGCGCAGCCTCTACTGCAAGGACCCGGACGGTAACAGCGTCCAGCCGCTCTACCACCCGAGCGTCTCCGGCCAGCGCCTGGCCTGAGACCGATGCGCACGACGGCGGCGACGAGCCGCCGACTCCCCGAGCATGTCCTTCATGCTGACTCGTTTGGCGCCACCGACCACGGTGGCGCCCTTTTTCGTCGCCACGGCCCATGGCCCGGTGAACCGGCGGCGCGGATGGCCCGGGATGCGATGGATCGTCGCGCTCAGAGGTCGTGGGGCTCGCCGGCCACGCGCCGCTGCACCTCCACCACGTAGGCCGCCAGCGCGGTCAGCTCCTCGCCGCCCCACTCGAGCGGCTCGGCGGCCATCGGGGCGACCATGCAGATCTGCACCATCTCGTCGGCGTGGACCTCTTCCATGCCGAAGCGGTTGGCGGCCATCGCCACCCGGTGGGGAAAGGGCTGCTGGAAGGTCGCCTGATAGCCGGAGTCCTGCCCGTCGCTGCCGTGGCAGCTCGCGCAGGCCAGGCCGTTGCTGCTCAGGGAGGTGTCGTAATAGAGCGCCTCGCCCCGGGCCAGCATCTCCGCGGGATTGTCGCCGCGCTCGCTGTAGGCCGGCACGTAGCCCTCGGGCCTGGCGACCGCGGAGGCGCCTCCCTCGGCTTCGACTTCGGCTTCGGATTCACCCTCGGCTTCTGCTTCGCCCTCGCCCTCTGCTTCGGCTTCGGCTTCTGCTTCGGCCTCACCCTCCGCCTCGGCGTGATAGCTGGCCAGCAGCAGGGGCGCTTCGTCCGCAGTGGAGAAAGCCGCCGCGGCCGAATCATTGCCCGGGGCTGCGTGGAGTGCGGCGCCGCCCGCCACCAGCACCAGCAGCGGGGCCGTGTAGGCCAGTTGACGCCGCAGGCGGCCGAGCAGCCTGCGGCGTTGTTCGTCGTGCTGTGACATGATCTCACCCTCCGTTGTGCGTTGTGCTTATTTGAGACGCGGCGCGACGCCGACGATGCCGGCGCGCTCCCGTTGTGTCGCCCCGGGCCGCGCGGGCTTACAGCCGCGCCGCTTTCGGGCACCCGGAGCGCGGCGCAGGGCCGTTCGCGCCAAGGCACGTACCAGGAGGCGCGTGTAAGGAGACGCGCCCCCGTGCGACCATCGATGACTATCGTCCCCGAACAAGGAGCGTCATGCCGGACACCGCCTCTCGCCCCGACACGCCGCGGGCCCCGTCGACCCTCTGCGACCCGCTGGCCGCGGCGCTGGCCCGCGCCGGCCTCGACGCGGGCATCGCGGCCCTGCACCCGATGGCCGACACGGGCCTCGCCCACCATCACCTGTGGCTCGAGCGGGAGGACGACGACTGGGTGGCGCGACTGCCGAAGCAGAGCCAGATGCGCCTCGACCCCGCGGCCAACCTCGCCTACCAGGCGGCCTGCTTCACCCGCGCCAGCCGGGGCGGCCACGCTCCCGCGCTGCACGGCCTGCTGCCGCCCGGCCCGGAGCTGCCCCGCGGCGGACTGCTGGTCGACGCCATCCACGGCCGCCCGGCGCGCCTGCCCGAGGACCTGCCCCGCCTCGCCGAGGCGCTGGCGAGCCTGCACACGCTGGCGGTGCCGGCGGCCGCGGCCCGTGCGCCGCTGCTCTCCCCTGCCGATCCCTGGGCGGCGATGCGCGAGGAGGTGGGCGAGCAGGCGCGTTTCCTCGACCAGGCCGAGCTGGATGACGCGGCCCGCGGCCTGATCGAGGGCGAGCTGGCCGCCCTGCCCCGCCAGCTGCCGCCCGGGCCCGTCGCCGAGCCCCGGCTGATCAGCTTCGATGCCCACCCCGGCAACTTCCTGGTCACCGAGGATGGTCGTGCGGTGCTGGTGGACCTGGAGAAGTGCCGGTACGGCCTGGTCGGCTTCGACCTGGCCCACGCCAGCCTCTACACCTCCACCACCTGGGATCTCCACAGCCGCGCCGAGCTGACGCCCGACGAGGTGGCCGCCTTCTACCGCCACTGGCTCGAGGCCACGGGCCTCGCGGGCGAGGTCGAGACCCTGCTGGCGTGCCGGCGCGCCATGTGGCTCTGGTCGCTGACCTGGTGCGCCAAGTGGCGCGCCAGCCACCGGCGGGAACAGGATGCGCAGCGCCGCGGCGAGGACTGGTCCGCGACGCTGAGCGACGACGCCCTGATCGCCCACGTGCGCGAGCGCGTCGACCACTACCTCTCAGTGGCCGCCATCGAGCACGTGCGCCGCGAGCATCGCGAACTGCATCGCCTGCTCACGCCCTGACACTCCCGGCCCCTTGATCACGCCCCTGACCACCTTCACCACGAGGAACCCCACGATGCGCGCACTCTCCCCTCGGCAAATCCCCCGGCTCGCCGCCCTGCTGCCGGCCCTGCTGACCAGCATGGGCCTGTCGGCCGCCCCCGACCCGGCCGACTGGCCGGCCGTGCTCGAGGAGGCCCGCGGCCAGACGGTCTACTGGTACGCCTGGGCCGGCGACCAGCGCACCAATGACTTCATCGACTGGGTGGCCGGGCGCGTCGACGCGCGCTTCGGCATCGCCCTCGAGCACGTCAAGGTCGGCAATACCGCCGAGGCGGTCTCCCGGGTGCTGGCGGAGAAGCAGGCCGGCAACGACAGCGCCGGCAACGTCGACCTGATCTGGATCAACGGCGAGAACTTCGCCGCCATGAAGGAGAGCGACCTGCTGTTCGGCCCCTTCGCCCCCGCGCTGCCGAACTTCGCCCTGACCCGCCCGGCGGACAATCCCGAGGTGGTCACCGACTTCACCCTGCCCACCGAGGGCTACGAGTCCCCCTGGGGCCGGGCGCAGATCACCTACTACTACGATAGCGACGTGATCGAGACCCCGCCCCAAGACACCGAGGCGCTGCTCGCCTGGGCAAAGGCCAACCCGGGGCGCTTCACCTACCCGCGGATTCCCGACTTCACCGGCAGCACCTTCCTCAAGCAGGCGCTGATCGAGCTCACCGACCGGGACGAGGCGCTCTACGCGCAGGTCGAGGAGAGCGACTTCGCCGCCGTCACCGCCCCACTGTGGGACTACCTGGACGCCCTGCACCCCCACCTGTGGCGCAGCGGTCGCCAGTTCCCCGCCAGCGGCCCCGAGATGCGCAGCCTGATGGGCGACGGCGCGCTGTCACTGGCCTTCACCTTCATCCCCTCGGAGCCGGCCGCGGCGGTAGCCGACTACGAGCTGCCCCCGAGCACCCGCAGCTACGTGCCGGCAAGCGGCACCCTCGGCAACGTGCACTTCGTCGCCATCCCCTACAACTCGCCCCACAAGGCCGGCGCCATGGTGGTCGCCGACTACCTGCTCTCCCCGGAGGCCCAGGCGACCAAGCAGGACCTCGACGTCTGGGGCGATCGCACCGTGCTCGACGTCGCTCAGCTGCCGGCGGACGACCAGGCGCTCTTCGCGCTGGACCAGGCGAACCCGGCGATGCTGCCGGCGGGCGCCCTCGAGCGCACCCTACCCGAGCCGCACCCCAGCTGGATGACGGCGCTGCAGGACGCCTGGCAGGCGCGCTACGTGGGGCAATGATGGCCAGCGCCTCCGACGCGGGCGAGGCGGGGCCGGCCCGATGATGCTGCGCCTCGCCCCCGCGCTGATCGTCACCCTGCTGGTCGCGCCCATCCTGGCGGGCCTCGTCATGGCCCTGCTGCCGGCCTTCGGCTACCTGCCGGCACTCGGCGGCGAGAGCCTCTCGCTGGCCCCCTGGCGGGCGCTGGCCGCCCAGCCGGGCATCGGCCGCTCGGTCGCCATCAGTTTCGCCAGCGGCCTCATCGCCACCGCCCTGTCGCTCGCCGTGGTGCTGCTCTACCTGGCCGCGGCGAGCGGCAGCCGGCTCGATCGCTGGATCCGCCGGCTGGTCTCGCCGCTGCTCTCCATTCCCCACGCCGCCGCGGCCTTCGGGCTGGCCTTCTTGATCGCCCCCACGGGGCTGCTCGCGCGGCTGGCGTCGCCGGCGCTGACCGGCTGGGAGCGCCCGCCGGACCTGCTGATCGTCCAGGATCCCTGGGGACTCTCGCTGATCGCGGGGCTGGTCATCAAGGAGGTGCCCTTCCTGCTGCTGATGAGCCTGGCGGCGCTGCCCCAGCTCGACGCCGAGCGCCGCGTGGCCATGGCCCGCTCGCTGGGCTACCGCCCCGCCATCGCCTGGCTCAAGGTGGTGGCGCCGGCCCTCTACCCGCTGATCCGCCTGCCGGTGTTCGCGGTGATCGCCTACGCCTCCTCGGTGGTGGACGTGGCGATGATCCTCGGCCCGACCCTACCGCCGACGCTGGCCGTCTCGATCCTGACCTGGTTCAGCGACCCCGACCTCGACCAGCGCTTTTTGGCCTCGGCCGGCGCGATCCTGCAGCTCGGCGTCACCGCCGCGGCCCTCTTTACCTGGTGGGGGCTGGAGCGGCTCATGGCCAGGCTGATGAAGGCCTGGATCGCCCGAGGCGAGCGACGCCGCGGCGAGGCGGGCCTGCGCCTCGCCGGCAGGCTGCCGATCCTGCTCGCCACGGGTGTCGCCTTCGCCGGGCTCGGCGGCCTGGCGATCTACTCGGTGGCCGGGTTCTGGCGCTTTCCCGACGCCCTGCCCCGGAGCATGACGCCGGATCACTGGGCCCAGGCGCTACCCGCCCTCGGCGGGCCCCTCGCCTCGACGGCGCTGATCGCGCTGGGTTCGACCCTGCTCGCCGCGTTGCTGGTGCTGGCGGCCCTAGAGAACGAGCAGCGCACCGGGCGCACCGCCTCGAAGGCGCTGTGGCTGCTCTACCTGCCGCTGATCGTGCCGCAGATCGCCTTCCTGTTCGGCCTGGTGGTGGTGATGGAACAGCTCGGCACCCGGCCAACCCACGGCCTGATCGTCTTCGGCCACCTGCTGTTCGTGCTGCCCTACGTCTTCCTGTCGCTCTCGGAGGCCTACCGGCGGATCGACCCGCGCTGGACCCGGCTCGCCCTGACCCTCGGCGCCTCGCGCAACGCCGTCTTCTGGCGGGTCCGGCTGCCGATGCTGCTGGCTCCGCTGCTCACCGCCTGCGCGGTGGGCCTGGCGGTGAGCATCGGCCAGTACCTGCCCACCCAGCTGCTGGGCGCGGGACGGGTGACCACCGTCACCACCGAGGCGGTCTCGCTGGCCGCCGGCGGCAACCGGCGGGTGATCGGGGTCTGGGCGCTGGTCCAGGCCTGCCTGCCGCTCGCGGGCTTCGCGATCGCCATCGGCCTGCCGAAGCTGCTATGGTCCAACCGCCGCGGCATGCAGGGAGCCCCATGACCACGCCCCATCGACTCGAACTTCGCGACGTCAGTATCCGCCTGGGCGACACGCCCCTGGTCGAACTCGACGCCGAGATCGCCCCGGGCGAGGTGCTCACCGTCATGGGCCCCTCCGGCGCGGGAAAGTCGACCCTGCTGGCCTTCCTGGCCGGCTTCCTGGCGCCCGAGTTCGTGGCCTCGGGCCGCATCCTGCTGGACGGCCGCGACCTCACCGCCCTGCCCGCCGAGCGTCGCGGCCTCGGCCTGCTGTTCCAGGATCCGCTGCTCTTTCCCCATCTCTCGGTGGCCGGCAACCTGCGCTTCGGCCTGCCCCGCGCCGCCGATGACAGGGCCGCCCGGGTCGAGCAGGCGCTCGCGCACATTGGGCTTGCCGGCTTCGGCGAGCGCGACCCGGCCACGCTCTCCGGCGGCCAGCAGGCGCGGGTGGCGCTGATGCGCCTGCTGCTCTCGGCGCCCTGCGCGGTGCTGCTCGACGAGCCCTTCTCCAAGCTCGACACCCACCTGCGCCAGGCGATGCGCCGGCTGGTCTTCGAGCACCTGCGCGAGGCCGGCCTGCCGAGCCTGCTGGTAACCCACGACCGCGAGGACGCCGAGGCGGCCGGCGGGCGGGTGATCGAACTCTCGCCCGGCGGCCGGTGACGCGATGCCATACCGCCCCCTCCGTGGAGACACGCGATGTCGACCCCGCCGCGGCTGAGCATCATCCTCCCAACGCTGAACGAGGCCGCTATCATCGAGGCGACCCTGACCCACCTGCAGGCGGCAAAGGCGGGCGGCGCGGAGGTCCTGGTGGTCGACGGCGGCAGCCACGACGACACGCGGAGCCGGGCCACCGGGCTGGCCACGCGGGTGATCGAGAGCGCGCCGGGCCGCGCCCGGCAGATGAATGCCGGCGCCCGCGCGGCCCGCGGCCGGTGGCTGCTGTTCCTGCATGCCGACACGCGCCTGCCGCCGGGGGCCGAGCACGCGATCGCCGCGGCGCTGGCCGAGGGGCGCGACTGGGGGCGCTTCGACGTGCGGCTGGCCGGGCGTCATCCGCTGCTGCCCGTGATCGCCTTCGCCATGAACCGTCGCTCGCGCTGGACGGGCATCGCCACCGGCGACCAGGCCCTGTTCATGACCCGTGAGGCCTTCGCGGCCGCGGGCGGCTTCCCCGAGCAGCCGCTGATGGAGGACATCGAGATGTCGCGACGGCTCAAGCGGATCTCGAGGCCGGCCTGCCTGCGCACGATGGTAACGACCTCGGGGCGACGCTGGGAGCAGGGCGGCGTCTTTCGCACCATGCTGCTGATGTGGCGGCTGCGCTGGTGCTACTGGCGCGGCGCCTCGCCCGACGACCTGGCCCGGGCCTATCGCCATGTGCGCTGACGCCCGCGACTTTCCCCTGGCGATACTGGCCAAGGCGCCGGTTCCCGGCCGCGCCAAGACGCGGCTGATCCCGGCGCTCGGCGCCGAGGGCGCCAGCCGACTCCACGCGCGGCTGCTGCGCCACGCCGTCGCCACCGCCCTGGCGGCGACCTCGCCTGCGCGCATCACCCTGTGGACGGCGCTCGAGCACGACCACCCGCTGTTCCGGGAGCTGGCCGAGCGCCACGGCATCGCGCTGCGCGCCCAGCCCGAGGGGGATCTCGGCACGCGCATGCATGAGGCCCTCGCGGCCATGGACGCGCCGGGGCTTGTAATCGGCAGCGACTGCCCGGCGCTGACCCCGGCGCTGCTGCGACGCTGTGCGGCGGCGCTGATGGATGCCGACGGCGTCTTCCTGCCGGTCGAGGACGGCGGCTACGCGCTGGTCGGCGTCCGGCGCGCCGAGCCCGAGCTGTTTCGTGGCGTCGACTGGGGCACGGATCGCGTCATGGCCCAGACCCGTGAGCGCGCCGCGGCGCTGGGCTGGCGGCTGGCCTGCCCGGCGCGGCTCTGGGACGTCGACCGCCCCGAGGATCTCGCCCGGCTGGCCCGCCTGGGCGAGGCACTCGGCGTCGACTTCCTCGCGCCTCGGCGCGAGGAACGTCCCGATTAGCCTCTCGCCGAGCGCCTGGAGGGAAGAAGGCGAGGCCTCGCCGTCGCGAATCCTGTAAGGAAGGCCGGCGAGCCGCGACCCAGCAGAGCCTCCTTCCCCGGCGGTAGCCCCCAACTGCTAGACTCATCCCGCATCATGAACAACCACGACGGCGGGCAGGGGACTCCTCGATGGACGACAAGGCACACAGGCAGGAGCGGCTGGCGGCGGTGAGGCCGCGGCTGGTCTCCTTCGCCCTCATGCACCTGCGGGATCGCAGCCAGGCAGAGGATGCCGTTCAGGAGGCCATGGTGTCCGCCCTCGAGAAGCACGACAGTTTCGCCGGTCGCTCCGGCTACGAGACCTGGGTCTTCGGCATCCTCAAGTACAAGATCCTCGATGCCATGCGCGCCCAGAAGCGCCAGGGCCGCTGGCAGCCGCTGGCGGACGAGAACGACGACGAGGCGATCGACCGGCTGTTCCAGCAGAACGGCCGCTGGCAGCCGGAGGCGCGCCCCCAGAGCTGGGGAGAGCCGGAGGCCGCCTTCGAGAACGAACGCTTCTGGCAGGTCTTCGACGCCTGCATGATCGCCCTGCCGGACAGCGCCGCGCGGATCTTCTCCCTGCGCGAGCTGATGGGGCTCTCCACCGAGGAGATCTGCCGGGAGCTCGGCATCAAGGAGAACAACTGCTGGGTGATGCTGCATCGCGCCCGGCTGCGACTGCGCGCCTGCATCGAGCAGGGCTGGCTCGAGGGGGACGCCTCATGATGATGTGCAAGGAGGCGACCCGCCTGATGTCGCTGCGCCAGGACCGCCCCCTCACCTTCCAGGAGCGGCTCTCGCTGCGACTACACCTCGCCATGTGCGGCGCCTGTCGGGAGTGCGACCGGCAGTTCACGCTGCTCCACGGCGTCGGCCGGCGCTTCGGCCCCGCGGAGGACGACGAGCCCCCGGCCTCGTCGTCATGAGTCACCGGCGCGCGGCGTGGCCGCCGCCTCGATCTCGGGAGCGCCCCCCATGAGGCCTCGATCACCGCTGCTGTCCCGCCTGGCGATGCTGGCGGTGCTCTGTGCCGGCCCGCTGCTGCCCGGTGCCGGGGAGGTCCTTGCGGCCGAGGACCTGCACTTCTCGCCGGAGGAGATCCGCGGCTGGTCGACCCGCGTCTTCGCCGGCGAGACCGAGTACCGGGTCGTCGACCTGGAGGGCACCCGGGCGCTTCGGGCCCGCGCCCGCCGACGGGCCTCGGCGAAGTACCTGGAGCGCGAGATCGACCTTCGCGAGACGCCCTACCTGCAGTGGTGCTGGCGGGTCTCGGGGATTCACGAGGGGCTCGACGAGACGCGCAAGGCCGGCGACGACTACCCGGCCCGGGTCTACGTGGCCCGCCGGACGGGCCTGCTGCCCTGGCAGGTGGAGTCGGTGAACTATGTCTGGGCCTCGACCCAGCCGGCCGGCAGCGCCTGGCCCAACGCCTTCACCGACCGCGCCCGGCTGCTGGCATTACAGAGCGGCGACGCCCGGGTCGGCGAGTGGGTGGCGGAGGTGCGCGACGTCGGCGCGGACTATCGTCGCCTCTTCGGCAGCCGCCCGGACACCATCGACGGCCTGGCCCTGATGAGCGACGGCGACAACGCCGGCGTCGATGCCACGGCCTGGTTCACCCACCTCGCCTTCTCCGCCTCCCCCACGCCCCCCGACTGCCCCTGAGGCGCAAGGTCGACGGCGAGCAGCGCCGGTCGCCTTCGCGCCCGGTCAGGACGAGGCGGCAGCCGACGATGGGAGGGGTGCGCCACGTTCGGACTCCGCCTCCCGCCGCCAGTGGCGCAGGGTGGAGGGGTGCACGCCGAACGAGTCCGGCAGGGCGAGGCCGAGCTGCTCGGCCAGCAGGCCGATGATCGCCATGTGATGCACGGTGTGGCTGGTCAGGAAGGCCAGCTCACGGGCCAGGCTGGAGGCCAGGGCGAGGCGCGCCTCGTCGTCGGTGGCCGCGCCGGCGTCCAGGCCATAGCGCAGGGTCAGGCGCTCCGGCGCGGCCTGCGTCTCGAGGGACGCGAGCCAGGTCTCGAGGGCGGCCAGGCGCCGGGCGGCCTCGTCGGGCCGGGTCTCGAGGGCCGGGTCGCGCCGCCGCCGCTCGTAGTCGAGGGTCCGGGCGCCCGCCTCGAGACCGTCGATCAGCGCCTCGTAGTGATCGATGATATGGCGAACGTGCTTGCCGAGGGTGTGACGTCCCTGGACGCCGAAGACCCGTCGATAGGCCTCGGGGGCCAGGTCGTCGAGCAGGCGCCTCAGCTGGGCCAGCGCCTGCCGGTTCTCCTCGATGAGGCCCGGGGCGTGGCGTGATGGCAGGGATGCGGGTGTGGACATGGTGGCGCTCCTGTCGGGTCCGTGGCAGGCCCGTCCGAAGGCGGTGAGGCAGCCGGGGCCGTCACCCGGGGCGACGGCCCGGCCTCTCAGGGAAGGGGCGATGGCGAGATCACCCCTCGGCCTCGGCCTCGGCTTCGGCTTCACCCTCGGCTTCGCCTTCCGCTTCCCCCTCGGCCTCGGCGTGCGCCTCGGCCAGCATCAGGGACGCCTCCTGGCCGCTGGTGTAGCCGCCGACGGTCTCCGGCGTCGCGGCGGGCTCGCCGGCCACGGCCTGGAAGGCCGCGCCGCTCGCCACCAGCAGCAGCGCCGGTGCCGTGTAGCCGAGCTGTCGACCGAGCCGGCCCAGCAGGTGGCGACGTTTCTCGTCGTGCAGTGTCATGGTCATGACCTCCTCGATTGGCAATGTCGATCCGCAGCGTCGATACGCGCTCGACCTCCGCGTTCGAATCGCATGGCGACACGCCGTGCGTGTCGCCATGCCGCGGGCCGGCCAGGGGGCCGACCCCGTCATCGGCGTCGCCGCAGCGGCGCCGAATGCTCGGGCCCCGCTACTCCCCCGCCGCCGCGGCGCGGGGGACGGGGGCGTCGGGGGCAATGCTCTCGGCCAGCCAGGCGACCAGCGCCGCGCTCGACGGCGCCTCACTCTCCGTTTTCGAGTCGATCGCGACGGCGCCGAGGGCCAGGGTGGCGAGCCAGTCGCCCAGGGCCGCCACGCCCTGTCCCGTCAGCCGCTCCTCCCCGGCCAGGCAGTGCGGCAGCAGCGTGCCCAGCGCCTCCAGCATGGCGACCGGGGCCAGGGGCGTATCGCCGTGCGCGTCGCCCGCCAGCAGCACGCCGCGCAGGGTCACGTTCGCCGTGCGGGTCGACGCCGGCGCCGCGCCGGCCTTTTCCAAGGGCGAGTCCAAGGGCGCGTCCAGCAGCTCGGCCCGCGTCGGATCCGCGAGGTCCAGGCGCACGCCGCGGGTCAGCCGACCGCCGCCGGCCGCGCCCAGCCGCACTAGCAGGTCGCGGCGCGGCGCGCCCTCGGGGAACAGGCAGAGCACGCCGGTGCCGTCGGGCCCGACCAGCAGGGGCGCGTCGATCACCGGCCGGTCGGGACTCGCGACCCGGCGCAGCAGGTGGGCGGTCAGGGTGGGGACCAGCCGGTCCAGGGTCAGCCGCGCGGCAACCAGTCGATCGCCCTCGGCCAGCGCATAGCCCGCCGCCTCGCGCAGTACCCGAAGCCGCGGCCCCCCGCTCGCCGCCTCGCCGTCGAACGGCGCCAGCCGCGCGCCGAAGCCGGCCACGAGCCGCGCGATGGCCGGGGCACTCGCCACCTCCAGCGCCCACTCCTGCCCCGCCAGACGCAGCGCGAAGGCGTGCGGATCGGAGGGCGCCTCGGGCGCTTCGGCGGCCGGCGCGGTCGCGTCCGCGGCGTCCCCCTCGCCCGCCTGGCGGAGCAGGCCGACGCGGCACCAGTCGTGCAGGGTGGTCCAGACCTCCCGGCGCAGGCGCTCGTGAACGGTCGTGCGCTCGTTGCTGGCCTCCTTCGTGGCGCTCGCCAGCGCCTCGACGATGGCCTCGATGTCGAGCCCCTCGGTCGCCAGCAGCCAGATCAGCGCTGCCGTGTCGTTGGGCCGGTAGAGATCGCCGCGACGGGTGTCGTAGAGGGCGAGGCGCTCCCCGTCGACGATCTCCGCGACATGACGCCGCGCGAGGCGCGGGGCCGGCAGCGCCCGCCCTGCGAGCCCCGCGGCCAGCCGCCAGTCGGCCAGGCTCGGCAGCGTGAAACAGGGCAGATAACGCGCCGGCTCGGCGGCCGGCAGCAGCCGCTGGAAGCCGCCGGCGCGCGCCCGCTCCGCCTCGGCCTCGGCGAGGAGCGCCGCGGCCTCGTCCCGGCCCGCCTGCTGGCTCGCCGCCTGGCCGGGGATGTCGAGCAGCGTCACCAGGTCCCGGACCAGGCCCCCCTTGACGGCCTCCTCGACCCGCCCGCCCGACTCCGGGGCGGCGCAGATGCCGAGCGAGGGACTCAGGTTGCACTCGAGGATCCAGGGCGTGAGGGTGTCGTCCACCAGGCAGTCGAGCCCCAGCAGCTCGTAGCAGCCCCGCGGGTCGGCGCCGGCCTCGGCGGTGCGGGCGCGCATGGCGTCCACGGCGGAGATCGCGGTGAGCGCCACCAGGTCCTCGATGCGGGCGAAGAGGGCCGCGTCGTCGTGCCCCTGATCCCGGAGCCAGCGGCGGTAGCGGTCGAGATCGATGAACTCCACCGGCACCTCGGCGCGGTCGTTCAGGGCGTTGATGTCCGGGTTGGTCAGCTGGCTGAAGGGGTTGTCGGCATCGTCGGGGTCCCAGGGCTCCGAGGCCAGCTTGGCGAAGCCCTGGCGGTAGAGGTAGACCCGCAGCGGCGCCAGCGAGCTGATCAGCACGTAGAGGCGCAGCACGTACTTGTGGCCGCGGATGGTGTGGGGGTTGGCCAGGTACTCCTGCACCAGCCAGTCCCGGGCCAGGGGCGCCTCGGCGACGTCGCTGAGCACGCGCACGCCCTTGCCCTTGGAGGCGTTGGTGGGCTTGAGGATCCAGCGCTGCTCGGGACGCGACCGGGCGGCCTGCTGCAGCGCATGGTAGTCGTCGGGCATCACGTAGGCACGGGGAAAGAAGGCCAGGCGCCGGGCGAGGTCATGATCGGGCCCGTAGCTCTCGACAAGACGCTCGCGCAGGGCGGCGAGGCTCTCGTGCAAGCGACTCTTGACGGTGAGCGCCGCGTTGCCCGGGAAGTGGTTCATCCGGCGCGTCGGCGAGACCCGGCGGAACTGTCCGGCCTCCGGCATGCCGGTGACCCAGGCGGCGTCCCACTGCTGGGCGTCCCCCACCCGCCAGCCCAGGGGCTCTAGGGCCTCGCGGAAGAAGCGGTCCTGTTCCGCGGCACGCTTGCCGCCCAGCCAGAAACGTCTCGGCGAATGCTGCTCCGTCATGCTCGGATTCTCCTGTGCGGCCTCGGGGGGATGCCGTGGCGGTGAACGCTGGTCGCTCTGTCGTCGCGGCCCGGCGCTCCTTACAGCGATAGCAACCGCCGGGCGATCTGTCGCGCCTTGAATTATGGAATGATCGGTACTAAATTCACCGCCATGACACGAGGACGCCCCATCGCTTTCAGCCCCGACGAGGCCGCGAGCGCCGCCATGCAGGTCTTCTGGGCACGAGGCTACGACAGCGCCTCGACCCGCGACCTGCTTGAGGCCATGCGCCTGTCGCGCAGCAGCCTCTACCAGGCCTTCGGCAACAAGGAGCAGCTGTTCCTCGAGGCCCTGAGACGCTATCGCGCGTCGCTGCTCGGCCGGCTGGAACGCCGTCTGGCGGCGGCGCCCTCGGCCCTGGGCTTCCTGGAGGGCCTTTTCCGCGAGACGGCCGGCGAGGCCGGCGGCGAGCGCGCCGCCCTGGGTTGCCTGATCTTCAACTCGGCCAGCGAGCTCGGCCAGCGCGGCGATGCACCGTCGCAGGAGGCGCAGCAGAGCGTGGCCGCCATCACGGCGCTCTTCCGACTCGCCGTGGCGCGGGCGCAGGCCGAGGGCGACATCGCCCCCGAGCGAGACGCCGAGGCCCTGGCCGGCTACCTGACGATGGGCATGGCCGGGCTCAGGACCCTGCTGAAGAGCGGTGCGGACGCCGAGCAGGCCCGCCAGGCGGTGGAGCTGCTGCTCGACGGCCTGCGACGCCCGTGATCGGCAAGCCGCCGAGCCTCGCCCCTTGCCATTTCGGGAACGATCGATACAGAAATGGCGCGACACGCTCTGCGACACTCTCCCCATGACGATGAAGGAGGAAAGTCCCATGTCCACCGGCTACAAGCTGCAACTCCCTCCCCAGACCCTCGAGACCGCCGACGCCAAGGCGAGGCCGCTGCTCGAGCAGGCCAACGAGACGCTGGGCTTCGTTCCCAACATGTACGAGGGCATGGCGAAGGCGCCCGGCGTGCTTGACACCTACCTGCACGGCTATGAACGCTTCCGCGAGGACTCCGGCTTCGCCCCGCCCGAGCAGGAGGTGGTCTTTCTGACCATCAGCCGGCTCAACGGCTGCGGCTACTGCATGTCCGCCCACAGCATGCTGGCCGACAAGATGTCCCAGGTGCCGGCCGAGGTGCTGGAGGCGATCCGCCACGACCGGCCGATCCCCGACGCGCGCCTCGCGGCATTGGCCGCCTTCACCCAAGTGATGTTCGAGACCCGGGGCATGCCCGGCGAGGCGGACGTCGAGGCCTTCCTGGCGGCGGGCTTCGAGGAGCAGCACGTGCTGCAGATCGTCCTGGCGCTGGCCGTCAAGACGCTCTCCAACTACGCCAATCACGTCAACCAGCCGCCCGTCGACGAGGCCTTCGCCGACTACGCCTGGCAGGGCTGAGGCCGCCTGCACCTCGCGACGACGCCCTGGCCGGTCGATGCGGCCAGGGCGTCGTCGTGTCGGGCGTAGCTGCTCTGGATTTAACGGAGTGAGTCTTGCCGGCTCAGGCCAGCCGCTCGGCCAGGGCGTCGAGGTCGGGCACGGTGAGGTCGGGGTCGATGCCCCAGGGGTCGAAGGGCGCATCCGGGCTGCGCCGTACCCAGGCGGCATGCAGGCCGGCGTGGCGGGCGCCGATCACGTCGAAGGCGTTGCTGGAGATCAGCCAGGTATCGCCGGGCTCGCTCTCCAGGCGATAGCGCAGGTGGGCGTAGACCGCCGGGTCGGGCTTGAAGCGCTTGACCTCGTCGACGCTGACCACGTCGTCGAAGCACTCGCGAATACCGGCCTGCTCGAGCAGGCCCTCGACCGCCTCGCGGCCGCCGTTGGAGAAGGCCACACAGCTCATCCCCGCCGCGACGAGGCGCTCCAGCGCCGCCGCGGCCTCCGGGAAGGCCGGCAGGCGCGCATAGACGCCCATCAGGTGCTCCTTGTCGGTCTCCGAGAAGCGCGTCTGCAGGGCACGATCGGTGAACTCCAGCGCCTCGCGGGTGCAGCGGGCGAAGTCGACGTAGGCGCCCATCAGGCCGCGGCGGAAGCTGTACTCGAGCTGCTTGTCGCGCCAGCGCCGCGAGAACTCGGGCGCCAGGTCCGAGCGCTCCTGCACGGCGAGGCGCAGGGCGAGTTCGTCGACCACGCCGTGGGTATCGATCAGGGTCCCGTAGACGTCGAAGGCGAGTATCGTGGCCATCTCCTAGCTCCTTCCATCGGTGAAGGCTCCCAGCGTGCGCCAGGCGAGCCGTTGCGACAAGTCGGCGCGCCGGGTCTCAGCCGGCCGCGAGCCGCGACAGGGCGAAGCCCGCGATGGCGGTGTCCTGCACGCCGGTGCCGGTGAGGTCGCACACCGTCATCGTCGCCTTGGAGAGGCGCAGGCGCTGGCCCTCGGCGATCACCCGACCGAGCTCATGGACCTTGAAGGGCGCCTCGCCGCCGGCGAAGGCCTTGAGCTCTCCGTTGGCTTCGCTCTGGGCCCGGGTGTCGCAGACGAAGGCGTCGGCGCGGGTCAGCACCGAGGCGTCGAGCTCGCGCTTCTCGGGGCTGTCGGCTCCCATGGCGGTGACGTGCACGCCCTCCGGCAAATCCCGGGCGTGGAGCAGCGGCGTGCGCGAGGGGGTGGCGGTGACGACGATATCGGCCGCCGCGCAGGCGTTCGCCACCGCGTCGTGCACGGTCACCGCGAGCCCCGCGGCGCGCATCCGTTCGGCGTAAGCCTCGGCGCCCTCGCGGCGGCGCGCCCAGACGTCGACGGCGTCGATGTCGCGCACCAGCCGCAGCGCCTGGACCTGCTGCTCGGCCTGCTCCCCCGCGCCGAGCACCGCGACCCGGCGGCTGTCCGGGCGCGACAGGTGCTTCGCCGCGATGGCGCCGGCGAGGGCCGTGCGCACCCGGGTGAGGTAGCCCTCGTCGAAGAGCACCGCCTCCACCTGGCCGGTGCGGGCCGAGAACACCATCATCAGGCCGTTGAGGCTCGGCAGCCCCAGCCGCGGATTGTCGAAGAAGCCGGGGCTGACCTTGATGGCGAAGCGCTCGGCGCCGCGGATATGGGCGGTCTTGACGTCGACCTCGCCGTTGGCCTCCTCGATGGCCATGGAGAGGATCGGCGGCTGCACCACCTCGCCGCGACCCAGCGCCGCGAAGCCCGCCTCCACGGCGGCCAGCGCCGCCGGATCGATACCGACGGCCCGTTCGATGGCCTCGCGCTGGTAGAGCTGCATGGCAACCTCCATGAAAAGCTGTGGGCTTGCCTCCAGGAAGAGCTGAGGGCTTGCCTTCAGGAAACGCTGAGGGCTCAGCGTCCCGCCAGGGCCCGGGCGCGGTCAAGGGTGGCAAGCGACACCGCGTTGCCGGAGAGGATCAGCGCCACGCGCTGGCCGCGCACGTCGAGGCCGTGCTCGCTCAGCGCCGCGAGCCCCACCGCGGCGGCGCCCTCCACCAGCACCTTCTCGTGCTCGAGGAGCGTCACCATGGCATCGGCGATGGCGCGCTCCGAGACCTGGCAGTGGTCGTCCATCACCTCGCGCACCAGCGGCAGGGTGCAGCGGTTGTCCGCGCCGATGCCGCCGCCCAGCGAATCGCCCAGGCTCTCGACCTCCTCGACCGCCACGGGGCGGCCCGCCCGGAGGCTTTCCCACATGGCCGCGCCCCGGGAGAGGCTCACCCCGGTGACTCGGCAGGCGGGCCGGATCGCCTTCACCGCGGCGCCGATGCCGCCCAGCAGGCCACCGCCGGAGAGCCCGACGATGACCCGGTCGAGCGCCGGGCACTCCTCCATCAGCTCCAGGCCGATGGTGCCCTGCCCCGCCGCGACCAGGGGATCGTCGAAGGGCGGGATCAGCGTCATGCCGCGCTCGCGCACCAGCCGCTCGACCTCCTCGAAGGCCTCGTCCTGGCTGGCCCCGACGCGCCGTACCTCGGCGCCCAGCGCCTCGACGGCGGCGACCTTGTCAGGCGGTACCAGGCGCGACAGGCAGATCACCGCCGGCACGCCCTGGCGCGCCGCGGCGTAGGCCACCGCCCGGCCGTGGTTGCCGGTCGAGGCGGTCACCACCCCGGCCGCCAGGGCCTCGCGGCCGTGGCGCTCGATCAGCGCAGCGATCATGTTGGTGGCCCCTCGCAGCTTGAAGGCGCCGGTGGGCTGGTGGGTCTCGAGCTTGAGCAGGATCTCGGCGTCGAAGCGTGCCGAAAGCGCCGCGGAAGGCACCAGCGGCGTGCGCACCGCTTCGCCGGCGAGGCGCCGACGCGCCTGGTAGATTCGCTCCAGGGTGACACCGTGGTGGTGCATCGTGTTTCCTCCCCCGACAACGGCGTCGCCGCGGGCGAGCCCGCGGCGACGATGATCGATGGCGACGGCCGCCGGCCCCGGGCGGGACCGGCGGCGGGCGAGCCGTCAGGCGACGGTGGCGGCCACGCCCTTGACGGCGCCCTCGCGGACCAGCTCGTCGAGCACCGCATCCACGGCGCGACGGGCCCGGGCGACGATCTCGTCGACCTCCTCGCGGCTGGTGGTCAGCGGCGGCGCGAAGCCCAGGATGTCGCCCTGGGGCATGGCGCGGGCGATCAGGTTCTCCTCGAGCGCCGCGGCGGCGATCCGCGGGCCGACCTTGAGCGCCGGATCGAAGTCCTGGCGGCGGGTCGGGTCGGCGGCGAACTGAAGCGCCGCCAGCATGCCCACGCCGCGCACGTTGCCGACGATGGGGTGGTCGCCGAAGGCGGCCTGCATCTGCTGCTGCAGGTAGGCGCCGGTCTCGGCGGCGTTCTGGGTCAGCCCCTCGCGCTCGATGATCTCGAGGTTGGCGAGGCCCGCGGCGCAGCCCAGGGCGTGGCCGGAGTAGGTCCAGCCGTGGCCGATCGGGCCGTACTCGCCGGTGCCGGCTTCCAGCACCTTCCAGACGCGGTCGCCGACGATCACCCCGGAGAGCGGCTGGTAGGCGCTGGTCAGGCCCTTGGCCACGGTGATCAGGTCGGGCTTGATGCCGTAGAAGTGGCTGCCGAAGTCGGTGCCGATGCGCCCGAAGCCGCAGACGACCTCGTCGGCGATCAGCAGCACGTCGTACTTGGCCAGCACCGCCTGGATCTCGGTCCAGTAGCCCTCCGGCGGCGGCACGATGCCGCCGGTGCCGAGCACCGGCTCGCCGATGAAGGCGGCCACGGTGTCCGGGCCCTCGGCGAGGATCATCTCCTCGAGCTTGGTGGCACAGTGCTTGGAGAACTCGCGCTCGCTCATGCCCTCGAGCTCCGCGGCCCGCTGGTAGTAGAACGGCGCCTCGGTGTGGCGGATGGTGTCGATGGGCAGGTCGAAGTGGTCGTGGAACGCCTTGAGGCCGGTCAGCGAGCCCGAGGCGATGCCGGAGCCGTGGTAGCCGCGCATCCGCGAGATCACCTTCTTCTTCTGCGGCAGGCCGCGCACGTTGTTGTAGTAGCGCACGATCTTGAGCTGGGTCTCGTTGGCATCGCTGCCGGACATGCCGTAGTAGACCTTGGACATGCCGGGGCCGGCGAGCTCGAGGACCTTCTCGGAGAGCGCGATCTGCGGCTCGTTGGAGTGCCCCACGTAGGTGTGGTAGTAGGAGAGCTCGAGGGCCTGGCGATAGATGGCCTCGGCCACCTCGGTGCGGCCATAGCCGATGTTGACGCAGTACAGGCCAGCGAAGCCGTCGATGAACTCGCGGCCATCCTTGTCGACGATGTGGATGCCCTTGCCACCGCTGATCACCCGGCCCGGCGCGTCGCCATGGGCGAAGTCGCGCAGGTGGGTGGAGGCGTGGAAGGTCACCTTGCGGTCGCGCTCGATCAGGTCCCGGTGCTGCTGGCTCATCTCGTTCTCTCTTTGCTCATCGAAGGCTCCCCGCCGCGGCGGGGAGGGTGGTGGAGTGTGGCGCCGCTCGGCGCGCGTGTCGGGGAGCCCGGGCGGGACGATCCTCGCCCGGCTCCCACGGGGTCTCGGACTCAGCTCCCGGAGACGGAGCCCAGGGCGCCGAGGCAGTAATACTTGGTTTCCAGGTATTCGTCGATCCCGGTGACGCCGCCCTCGCGGCCGAGGCCGGAGTGCTTGACGCCGCCGAAGGGCACCGGGGGGCCGGTCATCTTCACCGAGTTCACCGACACCATGCCGAACTCCAGGGCCCGCAGGACCTTCCAGATGCGGCGGATGTCGTGGGTGTAGAGGTAGGCCGCGAGGCCGTACTCGGTGTCGTTGGCCATCTCGATGACCTGGTCGTCGTCGGCGTAGGCGGTGATCCCGGCCACCGGCGCGAAGCTCTCCTCGTGCCAGATCTTCATGTCGTGGGTCACGCCCGTCAGCAGCACCGGCATGAAGAAGTTCTCGCCCGGCGCCTGGCTCTGGTCGCCGGCCACCAGGGTCGCGCCCTTGGAGATGGCGTCGTCGACGATGGCCGCGGCCTTCTCCACCGCCTGGCGATGGATCAGCGGGCCCAGGTCGACCTCGCTCTCCAGGCCGTTGCCCACGGTCAGCGCCGCCATGCGCTCGGCGAAGTGCTCGACGAACTCGTCATGGATCGACTCGTGGACCAGGATGCGGTCCGCGGCGAGGCAGTCCTGCCCGGCGGTCTGGAACTTGGCCGCCACCGCGGCGAAGGCTGCCTCCCGGGGATCCATGTCCGGCCCGACGATGAAGGGGGCGTTCCCGCCAAGCTCCAGAGACACGCGCTTCACGGTGTTGGCGCTCTGCTCCAGCAGCAGCCGACCGACCCGGGTGGAGCCGGTGAAGGAGAGCGCCTTGACGCGGTCCTCGTCGCACAGGATCCGGGACACCTCGGGGGGATCGCCCAGCACCACGTTGAACACCCCGGCCGGGATGCCGGCGCGCTCGGCGAGCTCCGCCAGCGCCAGCGCCGAGAACGGGGTCTCGCCGGCGGGCTTGACGATCACCGTGCAGCCGGCGGCCATGGCGGCGGCGGCCTTGCGGGTGATCATCGCCAGCGGGAAGTTCCAGGGCGTGATCAGCGCGGCGATGCCCACCGGCTCCTTGAGGGTGCCGAGCGCCGCATTGGGAATATGACTCGGGATGGTCTCGCCGAAGGTGCGCTTGCCCTCCTCGGCGAACCAGCGCACGAAGCTGGCCCCGTACTCCACCTCGCCCCGGGCGTCGGGCAGCGGCTTGCCCTGCTCGAGGGTCATGATCAGCGCGAGGTCCTCGCGGTGGACCTGCAGCAGGTCGTACCAGGCGAGCAGCCGCTCGCAGCGCTCGTCGGCACGCAGCGCACGCCAGTGCACGAAGGCGGCCTCGGCGGCATCCACGGCCGCGGTGATCTGGTGGGGCTCCAGCCAGGGGATGTGGCCCAGCGTCTCGCCGGTGGCCGGGTCGAAGACGGCCTCCTCGCGGTTGCCGTCGCCGTGGGTCCACTTGCCGTCCACGTAGGCGTACTGACGGAACAGACGCGGATCGCTGAGCTTGTTGGACAGAGTCATGCGCTACCTCCCCTGACGCGCCGGCCACCTCATGGCCGGCGTGATAGAAACGGACGAGCCGCCTGTCGCTAGGCCACAGGACGGCTCGATGGGTACAGGGTAAGGGCGATGGCGGGACGAGACTTTTCGTTCACCGGCGAATAGGACGCAGGATTTTTTGTCCTGCGCCGCTACGCCGCGGTTTTTTCTGTGGGCGCCCGTTCCGGACGCCGAGGCTCAGCCCTCGGGCGGGTTGGTCAGCGCCTCCTCGGTGAACACCAGCAGGCCGAGCTCCGGCCTGTAGCCGTGGATCTCGGTGACGTCCAGGGCCTGCAGGAAGTGCAGGATCTCCGCGCTGACCACCTGCCCGGGCACCAGCACCGGGAAGCCCGGCGGATAGGGGATCACGAAGCTCGCCGAGACCACGTCGCGGCCGTCGCGCATGTGGGCCTGCAGCTCGCCGTTGTCGAAGCGCAGGTACTCGGTGTTCTCCTCGTCGTAGCTCAGGAAGTAGGCGCGGCGGATGTCCCCCTCCGGCGTGGCGCTCTCAGCCTTGGGGCGGAAGGCGTCGTGGAAGCGGCTGAAGTCCGGCAGCGGCGGCAGCTCCTTGGTCAGCGAGTGGACGCGGTTCTCGATGATCTTGCGCTCGGGGCGGCTGCTCTCCTCCCAGCGGTACTCGAACTCCTTGGCCAGCTTGATCAGCACGTCGAGCAGGTAGGCGATGGCCCCCCGGGAGGTGCCGATGTTGGTCATGAACAGCACGGTATTGCGCGAGGTCTTGTTGATCTGGATGCCGTACTTGTTCATCAGGTATTCGTTCTTGAAGGTGTCGCCGTCGATGCCGGTGGCGCCGATGGCGATGGTGATGCGGCTGGGGTCGACAACGAATTCGTCGTTGGCCCAGGCCTCCTCCATCTTGTTCCAGCCGGTGACCGGGTCGTAGAAGGTCTCGACCCCCGACTCGCGGTACTCCAGCGGCACCATGTCGCGGTTGATCAGCACCCGGAAGTACTTCTGCAGCAGCGGGTGGGTATAGAGCTGCTCGCGCAGCGACAGCGCCGCCTCGACCTGGGCGTGCACCAGCTCGAAGCCCTCCATCTCGGCCTGCATGCGCCCCACGTCCAGCGAGGCGATGATCTGGTAGTTCGGCGAGGTCGAGGTATGGGTCATGTAGGCCTCGTGGAACGGCGCCTCGACCTTCTGGCGATAGTCCTGATCCCAGATGTGGATCATCGAGCCCTGACGCAGCGAGGTCAGGGTCTTGTGGGTGGAGTGGGTGGCATAGGCGCGGATGCGCACCGTATCGGGGTCGGGCATCAGGCGCCGATCGAGCCAGGTGGCATCGTCGTCGGGATCGAGGGCGTCGAACTCGGCCTTCCAGGCCGCGTACTCCTCGCGATAGGCGTCGCTGCGGTAGAGATCACGCAGGGTGCGGGCGGCATGCATGGCGGTGCGCGGCCGGTAGGTCGGGTTGAAGCCGGCGAAGGCGAACCACGCCTCGTCCCACAGGAAGACCAGGTCGGGCTTGATCGCCAGGCACTCCTCCATCACCCGCCGCACGTTGTAGACCACGCCGTCGAAGGTGCAGTTGGTGAGCAGCAGCATCTTGACCTTGTGGAGCTGGCCCGAGCGCTTGTAGCCGAGCAGCGTCTTCTTGATCTCGTGCAGCGGTACCGCGCCATACATCGAGTAGTCATTGAGCGGGTAGGAGTCGAGGTAGCTGACGTGGGCGCCGGCCAGCACCATGCCGTAGTGGTGCGACTTGTGGCAGTCGCGGTCGATCAGCACGATGTCTCGTGGCTTGACCAGCGCCTGGACGACGATCTTGTTGGCCGTGGAGGTGCCGTTGGTGACGAAGAAGGTCTGGCGCGCACCGAAGGCGCGGGCGGCGTACTCCTGGGCCTTCTTGATCGGCCCGTAGGGCTGCAACAGGGAGTCGAGCCCGCCGGAGGTGGCAGAGGTCTCGGCGAGGAAGATGTTGATGCCGTAGAAGTCGATCATCTGCCCCGCCCAGTGCGAGCGGGTGATCGACTTGCCCCGGGAGATGGGCATGGCGTGGAAGACCCCGGTCGGCTTCTTGCTGTACTCGCGCAGGGCGTCGAAGAAGGGCGTGCGGTAGCGATTGTCGATCGCCCGCAGGATGGTGTGGTGCTGCTCGATGTAGTCCGTCTCGCGGTAGAAGATGCGATTGAAGTGACGGATGTCGCGGCTGGCCGTGGCCTCCACGTCGCCGCTGGTGACCAGGAACTGGTCGATCTCGGGGCGCAGCTCGTGGATCATCGAGCTCAGCAGGATGCTGCGCTCGGCCTCCGACTTCTGCTCCAGCGACTGCTCGGAGATCCCCTCGAGGTAGCTGCGCAGGGCGCTGAGGTTGTACTTCGACTTGTAGGGGAACTCGTAGCGGATCAGGCAGGCCTGGATGTTGGGGTTGACCAGTACCGCGATCAGCGCGTCCTCGAAGCTGCGCACCGTGACCACGTCGTAGACGAAGCGGTCCTCCGGGCGGCGCATGCTGTGGAAGGCCTCGCGGACCACCTCCTCCTCCGGGGCCGAGAGGTTGTCGACGATCAGCAGCTCGAAGTAGGGCTGGGCCGAGCTGCTGGAGGCGGGGTGGCCGCGGCGCAGCTGCGTCAGGGCGTCGAGGGTCTCCAGATCCTCGGCGTCGGCATCGGTCTCGGAGAGGTCGACGTGGCGACGCCGGTAGGACTCGCTGATCAGCGCCCGCACCAGGCGCCTGACCACCTTCTCCAGGAGCCCGTACTCCTTGCGATCGAACAGCGCCCAGAGGTGGCGGAAGTCCTCCTTGGAGGGGAAGGCGTGATAGTCCTCGATGATCTCGAGCCGCGTCAGTTTGACCTCGACCGCCTTGACCAGGTTCTTGGCCCGGCCCTCGTCATCCAGGCGGACCAGCTGCCCGAGGTCACGCTTCAGCGCATTCCAGGTGTCGGCACGCAGCTGGGAGATCTTGTGGTAGAAGCCCAGGGCGGTGTAGGGCGTCTCGGTTTGCGTCAACTCTTGCATGGCAACACCCATCCAGGTTCGTTGTTGTTGAAGGGGCGGGGATGGTCCCGGGATCAGCCGGAGTGCAGTCCTCGCACCCCGTAGCGCACGGTGATGCGCTCCTCGGGAAAGTGGTCGAAGCCCAGGTCGAGGGTCAGGCCGGGCCAGTGGAACTGCGCGCGACCCGAGACGGGTCGATAGACCGCGGTGTAGACCGTGCCCAGGCCGCGGCGGTAGTCGTGGCGGAACAGCGGCGGCGACGAGAAGGCGGCGATCAGCCGCTCCTCGGTGGTGGCCTCGTCGTCCACCAGGATCGACAGCTGGCGCTCGCGGATCAGCGTCTCCGAGGCCAAGGCGTGGGCGTACCACTCGATCTTCTTCTGGTGGTTGGTCGCCACCGGCACCCGACGGATGCTGGCGCGACGGTCGGGAGCGATCATCGCCGTGACGTAGCGACCGGCGGCGTCGGCCACGGTAATGTTGTAGGCCATGTGGGTGGGAATCCGCGCCAGCACCTCGGCGGCCTCGGGCACGCTGTCGCAGAACTCCAGCAGGTAGCGCAGGATGATCGGCGCACCGAACCCCTGCCCCACCGCCTTGCGCCCGCCGAAGGCCAGCGACACGGCGAGCCCCGAGTCATTCATGCCGTCGAGCACGCCCCACAGGCAGTCGGTCATGGCGATCACCCGCCGGGCGTTCCAGTGGGTGTAGAGGATGGTCCCCTCGCACAGCTCCGGGGGGTAGTCGTAGTTGCGCGCCAGCACCGTCGACTCGGGGCTTGCCAGCACCGCCTGGGAGCAGCCGGTGATGTAGGGCGGCGGCTGGTAGAGGCTCAGGAAGCGCGCGGCCAGATCCCCGCCGCCGGCCAGATCGCAGAGCGCCCGATAGGTCTCGAGCAGCTCCGGCATGTGCCGGCGCAGGGCGTTGTAGCAGGCGAGATACCCCGGCCGCTCGCGCTCCCCCTCGCTCAGGTACCACTGCTCGTAGGCCGGCCAGTGGTGGGCGAACAGCGCCTGCCAGCGCGGCCCCGCCGTCGCCTCATGCACGGTGCGGAAATCGAGCATCTTGTCCATCTCGCCCGGCGGCACCTCCCGCGACGAAGGGGATCCGATCCCGGTGTTCACAGGATCTTGAAGTTGCCGCCGCCGACGGCGTGGCTGACGGCCACCTCCTCCACCACCGGATCCTGAAGCGACTGGCCCGCGTACTGGCCGCGGATACCGTCGATCCACGCCTTGGCACGCTCGTTGAGCTGGAAGTCGTCGTCCATCAGGCGCCCGCGGGTGATCAGGATGCCGAGATCGGCGCCCTCATAGCGGAAGTCGCCCGCCCCGCTGATGCGCAGGAAGAAGCCCTCGCTCTCGTCCTCGGCGGCGTGGGGGTGATAGTTGTAGTGGTGGTAGCCGATGCTGCCGTCGGCGGCCATCTTCCAGACCCCGGTGCGCGGCGCCTGGGTCAGCAGGTCGACGCTCTCGTCGGTGTGCTTGATGACGAGCTGGCTCCAGCTGTCGACGCTCTCCGGGTGCGACCAGCGCTCGTTGATCTCGTTGATGTCGAGATCGAAGTCGACGTCGGAGAACTCCAGCAGGTGGAACAGGAACAGCGGGATGTCGGAGTGGGCGAAGGCCGCCACGTTAGTCAGCGAGCTGGCCCCGGTGACCCGCGGGTTGAGCTCGCCGAGGTAGACCTCGCCGTTGTCCATGTCGATCAGGAAATCGAGCTCGAAGTAGCCGCGATAGCCCTCCTCGCGCAGTGCCTCGCCGAACTGGAAGGTGTACTCCCGGGCCTTGTCGCGGACCGATTGGTCGAAGGCCCCGGCGAACATCTCGTTGCCGCACCAGCCGCCCTTGTAGGGGGTCAGCGTCTTGAAGCCGACCAGCTCGGTCATCAGCGGGCCGACCACGGTGCCGCAGCGAGTGGCGCAGGCCTCGATGGCCGAGCCGCGGCAGTTGATGCGCTTCATGATCTTGACCTCGGCCTCGGCCTCGATCTCCTCGGCGTGCTTGTAGTAGTCGTCCTCGCTGGAGATGAAGAAGGTGGTGTGGCCGGAGTCGCCGAAGGCGGTCTGCACCACCAGGTCGTCGCCGAGCTCCCGGCTCACCTCGCACAGCTCCTGGTAGCTGCCCACCTTGGCCAGCACGTTGGGCACGCTGGGCACGCCGGCCTTGTTGCCGATGCGCACCGTCTCGATCTTGTTGTCCATGCGCGAGCGCAGCTTGGCCGGCGGGAACGCCACCTTGAGGCCGAGCTGCTCGCAGACCTCCTCGGTGTGCTCGTCGAACATCAGGAAGGCGGCCACGCCGGCATTCTCGCCCTGGGCGCGGGACTGGATGAAGTCGATGACCTCCTTGTGCTCGAGGAGGTAGTTGTTGATGTCCTCGATGCTCTCGAAGTCGCGGGGAAACTTCTCCTTGGGCACGAAGACGTTGCGCTGCTGGCCCTCGAAGCAGTCGATGTAGTTGATGTGGCGGAAGTTGCCCACCCAGTCGCCGATGCCCAGCAGGTTGAAGTTGGTGGCCGAGATGAAGTAGATCGGCTCCTTGTTGTTGAGGAAGTGGCGGCGGACGTCGGCAATGGTTGTTATTGTGCTCATCGTGGTCGCTCCATCGGTTACGGGGGAGGCGCCAGGCGCCTGGTGCGCGGCAGGAGCCGCCGGGGAGTTGCCAAACAGGCGGCGCAGCCATCGAAGCAGTGGGTCCAGCATGGAGTCTCCTTGTCACTGCCCCGCCCGCAGGCGAGAGGTCAATAGTCCTCGACGTTGGCCCGGACCGGCTTGGCCAGCGGACCCAGGGTGTCGAGGAAGGGCGTGGAGCCGGTCTCGCTGCGGTAGAGCGAGAAATCCACCTTGCGGTCGCGGAAGCTCTTCAGCGGCTGGCCCAGGCCACGCAGCCCCGCCTCGCGCTCACGCCGCACCCGCGTCATGTCGACCTCGATCGGCATGATCTCCTCGCCGATCCCCGCCTGGTGAATGACGTCGCCGGAGGGCCCCACCACGATCGAGCGGCCGTTGCCCAGGGCCCCGGCGCCGTTGATGTCGAAGAAGTAGCACTGGTTGACCGCCGCGTTGGTGCGCGCCATCGACAGCTCGATGTCGCGGTCGATGGTGTCGGTCATGGTCGGGTGCAGGATCACCTCGGCGCCCATGGCGGCCAGGGTGCGGGTGGTCTCGGGGAACCACATGTCGTAGCAGATCGAGACCCCGAAGCGACCGACATTGGGCACGTCGAAGACCACGAACTCGGTGCCGCTCTCGACCCCGATCTCGTAGGGACGGAAGGGGAACAGCTTGCGAAAGCGGTTGACCACCTGGCCGTGGGGGTTGATCACCGAGAGGGTGTTGTAGATGCCGTCCTCGGCCTGCTCGAACATCGAGCCGGGAATCAGCCAGATGCGATGCTGCTCGGCGATCTGGCAGAACATCGCCTCGGCGTCGCTGGGCAGCGGCTGCGCATGATGCGTCGAGGCCCCCATCGGCATCAGCTCGCTGAACAGCACCATCTGTACCTGGGGGAAGCGGCTCATCAGCACGTCGATGCGATGGCGCATGGCCTCGGTGTTGTCACCGTGGTGATGGGCGTGCATCTGCACACCGGCAATCGTGAAATAGGACATAGGAGCTCTCTGCGTCAGGCGATCTAGAACACTTCCGGGGCACTATCGAACACGAACCGGCACCAGCGGATGCATGCCGGCAGGATCGCCCGGCCGGGTGGACACTCGCCCACCCTCCAAGACCAGCTTATGACACATGTGCCGGCATGACATCAACGCTGACATCGCGGTCGGGGCGAATCCGTTCAGGCGAGATCGTCGGGAGAGAACCCCGGGGAGGGACGCTTCACCGTCTTGGTGACGATGTAGGTGAAGTAGCGCTCGATGCCGGCCTCGCCGGTCAACCAGGCATCCATGCGGCGCTGATAGGCATCGATGGAATCGGTCTCGAACTTGATCAGGTAGTCGACGCCACCGCCGACGGCCACGCACTCGGTGACCTCGGGGGTGGCGTGGACCAGAGCCTCGAAGCGAGCGAAGCTCTCGGCATTGTGTGCCTTGAGCTCGATCTGCACCCACACCGGGGTGCGCTTGACCAGCGCATCGGGATTGATGCGGGCGCTGTAGCCCTCGATGATCCCGGCCTTCTCGAGCCGCCGCACCCGCTCCCAGCAGGGGCTGACCGAGAGGTTGATCGCCTCGGCCAGCTTCGACTTGGTGATGCGCCCGTCGCGGGAGAGGATCTCGAGGATCTTCAGGTCGTAGCGATCGAGCTTCATGCCAGCGACTCGACCACCTCGGCGATCACCGCGATGGTATCGCCCATGTTGACCTGCGCCGGGAAGCGCCGTGCGGCGAGGATGCCGCTGCGCTCGGCACGGTACTCCACGGGCGGGGTGCCGCTGCGGGTCATGTCGTAGACCCGGGCGATCACCTGGCCCCGCTCCACCGGCTCACCGAGCGCCAGGGTCAGCTCCAGGAGGCCGGAGTGCTCGCTCTGCACGTAGCAGCTGGCATCGGGCATGTCGAGGTAGACCTGGGGCTCGGCGGGCATCTCCACCCGCCCCTCGATCAGCCCGTAGTGGATCAGGAAGTTGCGCACGCCGCGCTCGGTGATGGCCAGGCTCTCCGGCGTGGAAGTGCCGCCGCCGCCGAGCTCGGTGGCCACGAAGATCTTGCCCTGGCGCTCCACCGCGGTATCGAACAGCGCCTCGGCATCGAGCTCGAACATCATCATGGCGTAGGGCGCCCCGAAGGCCTTGGCCCCCTCCAGCGCCTGGCGCTGCTGGTCGGCGTCCTCCAGCACGTGGGAAGCGCCGAACGGGATGATGTCCAGGGTGCGCCCGCCGGAGTGCAGGTCGAGCACCACGTCGCTCATCGGCACCATCACCCGGGTGAAGTAGTCGGCGATCTTCTCGGTCACGCTGCCGTCCGGGTCGCCGGGGAAGCTGCGGTTGAGGTTGCCGCCGTCGAGCCCGGAAGTGCGCTTGCCGGCCATCACCGCCGGGGTGTTCATCATCGGCACGATGATCACCCGACCGGTGACGTCGGTCGCCTCGAGGGTGCTTGCGAGCTTCATCAGCGCGGTGATGCCCTCGTACTCGTCGCCGTGGTTGCCGCCGGTCAGCAGCGCCGTGGGGCCCTCGCCGTTCTTGACCACGGTGATCGGGATCATCACTGCTCCCCAGGCCGACTCGTCGTTGGAGATCGGCAGCTTCAGGAAGCCGTGCTGCACGCCGTCGGCGTCGAAGTCGACGGTGGCGGAAATCGGGCTGGGGCGCTTGGTCATGGGGTGATCTCCATCTTCTTCTAGGGGTTGGCCGAGACTCCCTTCTGGGCGAAGACTCGACGCGGGGCCGTTGCGGCGACAAACCTGCGAGCGGGGCCGGCCTACAGGAGGCGCTGTGGATACCTCCCTGTACGCTACTTTTGCCTTCCCTGGCAAAAGACCTCCTCTTCGGTTTGCCCCCGCGCCCCTCCTTGGGCGGTAAGTTGAACTCAGCGCACGAACAGCTGGCGCGGGAAGTCGGCCAGGGTCTCGCAGCCGGTCTCGGTGATCAGGATGCTCTCGGTGATCTCCAGGCCCCAGTCGTCCTCCCACAGGCCCGGCATGAAGTGGAAGGTCATGCCCGGCTGCAGGATGGTCTCGTCCGAGGGACGCAGGCTCATGGTGCGCTCGCCCCAGTCCGGCGGGTAGCTGATGCCGATGGGGTAGCCGCAGCGGGCACCGCCGCGGTCGAAGCCGTACTTGTCCATGGCCGAGCCCAGCGCCATGGCGATGTCCGCGGTGCGGTTGCCAGGCTTGGCCACCGCCAGGCCGTTCTCGATGCCCTCGAGCAGCGCCGATTCGGCGCGCACGAACTCCTGGGGCGGCCTGCCCAGGAAGACGGTCCGCGACATCGGGGCGTGGTAGCGCTTGAAGACGCCGGCGATCTCGAAGAAGGTGCCCTCGCCCTTGCGGAACGGGGTGTCGTCCCAGGTCAGGTGCGGGGCGGCGGCATCCGAGCCGGTGGGCAGCATCGGCACGATGGCGGGATAGTCACCGCCGTAGATCTTGCCCTGGTCGTCGCGCCAGCCCTCGATGGCCACCCGGTAGATCTCCGAGACCAGCTTGCTCTTGGGCAGGCCCGGCTCGATCACCTCGAGGATGCGGGTGTGCATGCCCTCGACGATCTTCGCCGCCACCCGCATGTACGCGATCTCCTGCGGCGACTTGATCGCCCGGCACCAGTTGACCAGCGAGTTGGCGTCCATGAAGCGCGCATGGGGCAGCTCGCGCAGCAGGCTCTGGTAGGCCTTGGCCGAGAAGTAGTAGTTGTCCATCTCCATGCCGACTACGCCCTCGTGCCAGCCCCGGTCGGGCAGGATGGTCTGGGCGAGGTAGTCCATGGGATGCATGTCCGGATTCTGGACGTAGTAATCCGGGTAGTAGGTGATGTTGTCCGGGTCGATCCAGCAGGTGCGCAGGGCCCCGTTGGCATCCATTCGCCGGCCATACCACACCGGCTCCCCCTCCAGGCCGACCAGCACGCACTGGTGGACGTAGAAGGACCAGCCGTCATAGCCGGTCAACCAGGCCATGTTGGAGGGATCGCTGACGATCAGCACGTCGATACCGCGGCTGGCCATCTCGGCGCGCACCTTCCACAGGCGGGTCGCATATTCTTCACGAGTGAAGGGCAGGGAAACCTGAATCATGAAGCCACTCGCCATCGCATCATCAACAAATCGGCCCTCTCTGCGACGAGAAGGCCGGGCCGGGTGCCGCATCACTGCCGAGGGCCCTCCCGGTCACGGGCCGGGGGTGGCGTCGCACAGTCGATCGCTTATCTAAGAGCAGGTTACTGCCAACCCATGGTAGGCGGTCAAGCATTTCTTGGAGGGCGCCGACGCCGCGTCACGACCGCCCCTGCGCCCATGCCGACGCCGCCCGCTCCGGCCGGCGAGCCCGCCGTCGGGGCGGCGCCACGATCGCCGGCGAGCGGGCCCGGCGCCGAGGCCATTAAAATATTAGAAAACAGTAGTTTAAGAAATGACGAGGGCCGGCCGATAGAAGGGGGTCACCCCTCACCCAAGGTCCCTGCCCCCATGCTGCAACGCTTCTCCATCGGCGCCCGCCTCGCCCTGGCCTTTGCGCTCATCGTCCTGCTGCTGCTGGCCGCCGTCGGCGTCGGCATCCGCGGCCTGTCCCAGGTCAGGACGACCGCCGTCGACACCCTGGAGGTCGATGCCGCCATCGCCCTCAACGCCTCGCGGGTCCAGCGGCTGGCCCTGCAGCTCCGGCGCTACGAGAAGGACGCCTTCATCCACCTGCGCGAGGCGGAAAAGGTCGCCGAGTATCACGACAAGTGGCGCGCGGCCCGGGAGCGGCTCGCCGACACCCTGGCGGCCGGCGCCGACCTGGCCCCCTCCCCCGCGCTCGAGGCGCTCTACGTGGAGGCCGGCGAGGCCCTGGACGACTACGCCGCCGGCTTCGCGGCCACCTACCGCCGGCTGCAGGGCGGCGAGTTCGCCACCACTGCCGACGCCAACCGCGCCTTCTCGGCGCACAAGGCGGCGGTCTACCAGCTCCAGAAAACCGCCGATGGCATCGGCGAGCGCGCCGAGGCCCACATGGCCGACGCCGCGAGCGGCATCGAGGCCCGCCACGGCAGTGCCCTCACCGGCCTGCTGGTGTTCGCCGGCCTGGCCCTGGCGGTGGCCGTCGCCCTGTCGCTTTTGATCACCCGCAGCATCATCCGGCCGCTGGGCCAGGCGCTGGCGATCACCGAGCGAGTCGCCGGGGGCGACCTGCGCCAGGTCATCGAGGTGCACGGCCGCGACGAGACCGCGCGACTGCTCGGCGCGCTGCGCCAGATGACCGACTCGCTGGGGGGCCTGGTCGCCTCGATCCACCACACTGTCCTCGCCGTCCACCAGGGTGCCGAGGCGATCGCCCGGGGCGGCCAGGACCTGGCTTCGCGGACCGAGCAGCAGGCCAGCGCCTTGCAGCAGAGCGCCGCCAGCATGGAGGAGATCACCAGTTCGGTGTCACAGAACGCCCAGAGCACCCGGGAGGCCGACGGCCTGGCCGAGCGCGCCACCGCCCGGGCGCGGGAGAGCCACGACAGCGTGAGGCGCAGCGTGACGCTGATCCAGGCCGTGGTCGCCGATGCCGGGCGCATGGACTCCATCATCGAGACCATCGACACCATCGCCTTCCAGACCAACATCCTGGCCCTCAACGCCTCGGTGGAGGCGGCCCGCGCCGGCGAGAAGGGCCGCGGCTTCGCCGTGGTGGCGACCGAGGTACGGGCCCTGGCCAGCCGCAGCGCCGACGCCGCCGGCGAGATCCGAAACCTGCTGGAGGGCACCCGCCGCCAGCTCGACGAGTGCGCCCGCCAGGTGGAGCAGAGCGGCGTCAGTATGAGCGAGACCACCGAGGGCATCGAGCGCCTCGGCGAGGAGGTGCTGCGCATCGGGGCGGCCACCCGCGAGCAGTCCGACGGCCTGGCGCAGATCGGCACGGCGGTGGCCGAGCTCGACGCCACGACCCAGCAGAACGCCGGCCTGGTGCAGGCCACCAACGCCTCGGCGGCGACCCTGGAGGCCCAGGCGGCGGAGCTCGCCGAGCGGGTCGCCCGCTTCCGGGTCGCCGCCGAGCACGAGGAGCAGGAGGCGCCGGCGTCGGCCGCTGCGAACCCGCCCCCGGCGGAGGCCCGCCGCGAGCGCCGCGCGACCCCGGCCTGAGCGGGACTTTCTTCGCGCCGCCGAAATCGGGAAGATGGCTCGACCGTTCATCTTCCCCCGGAGGTTCCCATGCGAGTGCTGGTCCATATCGACGACGCCGAGCAGTGGCGCGAGGCCCTGGCCGAACGGCTACCCGAGGCCGAGGTGATCACCAGCGCGGCCCCGGCGGAGCAGCGTCGCAGCGCGGACTATCTCGCCGTCTGGAAGCCCTCCGCCGAGCTGCTGCGCGAGCCGGTGGCGCTCAAGGGCATCGTCAACCTCGGCGCCGGGGTCGATGCGCTGCTCAACAATCCCGCCCTGCCCCGGGAGGTGCCGATCGTCAAGCTGCGCGATGCCGGCATGGCCGAGCTGATCGGCGACTACGTGCGCTACGGCCTGCTGCATTTCCAGCGCGACTTCGACCGCTATCGCCGCCAGCAGGCACGCCACCAGTGGCGGGAGCACGCGGTGATCGACAAGGCCGACTGGCCGGTGGGCGTGCTGGGGCTCGGCGCCATCGGCGCCAGGGTGGCGGCCATGGTGGCCGCCGACGGCTTCCCGGTGCACGGCTGGAGCCGCTCGCCCAAGACGCTGCCCGGCATCCACTGCCACCACGGAGACGCAGGGCTCGAGGCGCTGCTCGAGCGGGTCAAGAGCCTGGTGCTGCTGCTCCCCGACACCCCCGCGACCCGTCACATCATCGATGCCCAGGCTCTGGCGCGGCTCCCCGAGGGGGCGAGCCTGATCAACCCGGGGCGCGGCGCCCTGATCGACGAGGCGGCGCTGCTCGACGCCCTGGGCGAGGCCGAGGACGAGACGACCGGGCGGCTGCGCGGCGCGCTGCTCGACGCCTTCCCCGAGGAGCCGCTGCCCGAGGCGAGCCCGCTGTGGTCGCACCCGCGGGTCATGATCACCCCCCACATGGCCGGCCCCACGCCCCTCGCCGAGGCGCTCGACCAGGTGGCCGAGGCGCTGCGCGCCCTCGAGGCGGGGACGCCGATCGACACCGTCGATCCCCGGGCCGGGTACTGAGCGGCTGAGCGGGGCGGGCAGCGACCGCCCCCTACAACAACGGCGACTCAGCCCCTACCCTGTGGAGGGACACCCTACGACCTCCCGGGAGGTGCGTGATGAGCGTTAACGAGCACTATGAGCCCCGCGACGCGCTGCTCGTCGTGGACCTGCAGAACGACTTCTGCGAGGGCGGCGCCCTGGCGGTGAACGGCGCCACGGCGCTGGTGCCGGGCATCAACGCCGAGATCGAGGCGGCCCGGGCGGCGGGGGCGCTGGTCGTCGCCTCGCGGGACTGGCACCCCGTCGATCACGCGAGCTTCGACCATCGCGGCGGCCCCTGGCCGGTGCACTGCGTGCAGGACACCCCGGGGGCGGCCTTCCATCCCGACCTCGCGCTGCCCGCCGAGACGGTGCGGGTCAGCAAGGCCACGGCCTTCGATGCCGACGCCTACTCCGCCTTCGATGGCACGGGCCTCGCCGGCTACCTGCGCGAGCGGGGCGTCGAACGGGTGATCGTGTGCGGCCTGGCGCTGGACGTCTGCGTCCGGGCCACCGCCCTGGACGCCCGACGTGAGGGCTTCGAGGTGCGCCTGCTCGAGGCCTTGAGCGCCGCGGTCGACCCCGCCGCCGTGGACGACGTGCGCGATACGCTGCTCGAGGCCGGCGTCGAGGTGCGCCCATGAGCGCGCCGACGCCCCTGACGGTCGAGGAGGACGAGCTCGCCCTGCTCACCGACCTCTACCAGCTGACCATGACCCAGGCCTACTGGCAGGAGGCCATGGAGGGCGTGGCGACCTTCAGCCTCTTCTTTCGCCGGCTGCCGCCCGAGCGCCGCTTCATGCTCGCCTGCGGGCAGCAGCACGCCGCCGCCCGGCTCGCCCGGCTGCGCTTCGGCGACACCGCCCTTTCGCGCCTGGCCGACACCGGGCTCTTCGAGGCCGGCTTTATCGACTGGCTGGCCAACTGGCGCTTCGAGGGCGACATCTGGACCCTGCCCGAGGGCACGCCGGTGTTCGCCAACGAGCCGCTGCTGGAGGTGGAGGCGCCCATCGCCCAGGCCCAGCTCCTCGAGAGCCTGGCGATGAACCTGGTGCAGCTGGAGACGGTGCTGGCCTCCAAGGCGGTGCGCGTGGTGATGGCGGCGCGGGGCCGGCCGGTGGTGGACTTCGGCATGCGCCGCATGCACGGCATCGATGCCGCGGTGCGCGGGGTCCGCGCCTACCGCACCGCCGGGCTCGCCGGCACCAGCAACGTGCTCGGCGGCCTGCGCCACGGCCTGGCGCTCAGCGGCACCATGGCCCACAGCTACGTGCTGGCCCACGACAGCGAGCGGGAGGCCTTTCGCGCCTTCGCCCGCCACTACCCTGGCACCACCCTGCTGGTCGACACCCACGACACCCTCGAGGGGGTGCAGAAGGTGATCGAGCTGCTCGGCGAGGAGCCGGCCCTCGCGGTGAAGGCCATCCGGCTCGACTCCGGCGACCTGGGCGAGCTGGCCCGGGGCGCGCGACGGCTGCTCGACGACGCCGGCCATGACGAGGTGCAGATCGTCGCCAGCAGCGGCCTCGACGAGGCCCAGATCGCGGTACTGCTCGAGGAGGGCGCGCCCATCGACGCCTTCGGGGTGGGCACCCAGATGGGGGTCTCCGCGGACGCCCCGGTGATCGACCTCTCCTACAAGCTGGTCGCCTACGCCGGCGAGCCGCGGGTCAAGCACTCGCCGGGCAAGATCAACCTGCCCTGCCCCAAGCAGGTCTATCGCCGCCGGGACGACCAGGGCCACTACCTCGGCGACGTCATCGCCCTGCGCGACGAGCCGGTCGCGGCCGGCGAGCCGCTGCTGCGCCCTCTGGTGAAGGCCGGCCGGCTGGTCGAGGCCGAGATGGCCCGCGCCGATGACGCCCGGGAGCGGGTCGCCGATGCCCTGCCCCGCTTCCCCGCCGATGTCAGGCGCCTCGAGGCGGGCGCGAGCGACTATCCGGTCATCCTGAGCCCGCGCCTTGCGCGCCTGCAGTCGCGCGCCTGAGGGCCGGCCGGACTCCTGCATCACGCTCACCCATCAAGCACCGACACAAGGCACTCACGCAAAAAACCGGGCACGGTGCGAGGCACCGTGCCCGGGTTCCTTCAGGCCGTTCGTCCGGCGGGCGCGCGGCTTAGAGCGGCTGCTTGGTCGGCCGGATGATCAGCTCGTTGACGTCGACATCGGCCGGCTGCTCGATGGCGTAGACGATCGCCCGGGCGATGGCATCGGCGTCGATGGCCATCTCGTAGAGCTCGTTGACGCCCTTGGCGGTCTCCTCATCGCTGATGGTGGAGGTGAGCTCGGTGGCCACCGCCCCCGGCGAGATGTTGGTGGAGCGGATCTCCTCGCCGCCCTCCTGGCGGATGCCCTCGGAGAGTGCCTTGACCGCGTACTTGGTGGCGCAGTAGACGGCCGCGGAGGGGAAGACCACGTGGCCGGCCACCGAGGAGAGGTTGATGATGTGGCCGGCGTGCTGCTCGCGCATGGTCGGCAGCACCGCGGCGATGCCGTAGAGCACGCCCTTGATGTTGACGTCCACCATCTGCTCCCACTCGTCGACCTTGAGCTGGTCCAGCGGCGACAGCGGCATCAGGCCGGCGTTGTTGACCAGCACGTCGATGCGGCCGTAGGCCTCCTTCGCCGCCTCGGCCAGGGCCTCGACCTGGTCGCGCTCGGTCACGTCGGTGACGCGGTAGATCGCCTCGCCGCCCTGCTCGACGATGGCGTCGCGCAGGGCCTGCAGGCGCTCTTCGCGGCGGGCGCCCAGCACCAGCTTGGCGCCGGCCTTGGCCAGGCGGTGGGCGGTGGCTTCGCCGAGGCCGCTGCTGGCCCCGGTAATGATCACGACCTTGCCTTGGATCTCGGACATCTATATGGCTCCTGTGCAGTGATACCGTGAAACGGCCTTGCTAGACCGGTCTACTAGAAACGGGATAAATCGAATGTGGCTCCAGACACCACCCTCCCGGCTCGCCGGGAGGGCCGCCTGTCGGGCTAGGAGGCCTCGTGGGAGGCCATCGCCCGGGGGGCCGCCTCGCGCCCCAGCACCTCGTGGAACAGCACCTGCTCGAAGGCCTCCATGGGCGCCAGCGACTTGGTGGTCTTGGCGCGCAGCATGGCGCCCTGCCAGCCGGCCAGGATGAAGCCGGCCAGGCGCTCGACGTCGAGCGTCTCGGAGACCTCGCCGGCGGCCCGGGCCTCCTCGAGGCAGGCCACCAGGTGACGCTCCCACTGGCGGAATACCTGGTCGAGCCGCGCACGGAACACCTCGCTGCGCGAGGAGAGTTCCTGGCCGAGGTTGCCGATCAGACAGCCCCGCGCATGATCGCAGGAGTGCATGTCGGCCCGGCCGGCGTCGAAGTAGCGACGCAGACGGGAGAGCGGCGGCTGATCCGGCGCCTGGAGAAGCGCCACCAGGCGCGCGTCGTACTGCTCGGCGAAGGCGTCGATCACGGCCAGGCCGAAATCTTCCTTGCTCGAGAAGTAGTGATAGAAGGAGCCCTTGGGGACCCCTGCCCGACTCAGCACCGCGTTGATGCCGGTGGCGTTGAAGCCCTGCTCGGCGATCAGCTCGGCGCCGATCTGGATCAGCTTGTCACGGGTGTCTTGCGTCTTCATGGGGCAAAGAATAGACCAGTCGTCTAGTGGCGTCAAACCCCGCCGATCTCGATCACGACAGCAGGGCGGCGAACTGCTTCAGCCAGGCCGGGTGGGCGGGCCAGGCCGGAGCGGAGACCAGCATACCACTGGTGACCGCCTGATCGACCGCGATCTCGGCGAAGTCGCCGCCGGCCAGGCGCACCTCCGGCGCGCAGGCGGGATAGGCCGAGACGCGAAAGCCCTCGAGGGGCACCGCCGCCGCCAGCAGCTGAGCGCCGTGGCAGATGGCCGCCGTCGGCTTGTCGTACTCGAAGAAGTGGCGCACCAGCTCCAGCACGCGCTCGTCCAGGCGCAGGTATTCCGGGGCGCGCCCCCCGGGCACCACCAGGCCGTCATAGTCCTCGGCGCTCACCTCGGCGAAGGTGGCGTTGAGGACGAAGTCGTGGCCCGGCTTCTCGGAATAGGTCTGGTCACCCTCGAAGTCGTGGATGGCGGTGCGCACCTTGTCGCCCTCGCGCTTGTCGGGACAGACGGCGTCGACCGTGTGCCCCATGGCCTGCAGGGCCTGGAAGGGCACCATGATCTCGTAGTCCTCGACGTAGTCCCCGGCGATCAGCAGGAGTCTGGCCATGGGAGTCTCCTCGTTGGCATGAGCTCGTGGACGCGGGCGCGTCCTTCACCGCAAGCCTAGCAGCCCCGTGGGGCCGCGCGAGACGCCCGCGCCAGGGAACCCCGCGGCGCGTGGGGACTCTCACCCCTGCCGACCGCTGGCCCTGGAGCGCCGTCATGCCCTCACCCTCGCGTCATCGCCGCCTCCCGCGGCTGTTACCGCTGCTGCCCTGGCTGCTGCTGGTCTTTCTGTTGCCGGGCGGTGCCGGCGTGCACGCCGCCGAGCCGCGCCCCTTCGACGCCCGCTATCACCTGGAGGTCGACGGCTGGCCGAACGCCACCATCGAGCACCGCCTCTCCCGGGACGGGAGCCAGTGGCTGAGCGACATGCGCGCCGACATCACCCTGGCCCAGGGCCGCGAACGCAGCCGCTTTCTCGCCGGCGAGGCGGTGCGCTCGCTGCACTACGCCAGCGGCTACTCCCTGCTCGGGGTCGGCAAGCGCTACACCCTTGACCAGGACGCCCTGGCCCGGCTGCCCGACCGCCAGGCGGCGCTGTTCGAGCTGTCGCGGCGCGCCACGGCCCGACAGTGCGCCGCCCCCTGCCGGCTGCGCTACCTCGACCATCGCGGTCGCGAGACGCTGGTCGAATACCGGCTGCTGCCGCGCGCCGCCCTCTCGCTGCCGGCCGGGGAGTTCGAGGCGGTGCGGGTGGAGGTCATCGAGCCCGACGAACCGGATCGCCGGCTGCGCTTCAGCTTCCATCCCGGCGTGCCCGGGCTGCTGCTGGCCATGGAGTACCACCGCGACGGCGAGCGGCGCAGCCGCCTGGCGCTGACCGAACTCGCCCTCCCCCCGCGCTGAGCGCGCTTCCTCCCCGAAGGGAAATTGACTAGAGTGGGCGGTTTTCGGTCGCCGCCGGCGACCCCGACGGGAAGGGAATCTCGATGCTGAGCGGTCTGCTGATCGTGCTGTTGCCCCTGGTGCTGGGCTACCTGGTCCGGGTCCGCGATCCGCGGTGGATGGCCCCGATCAACCACGGCGTCAACGCCTCGATCTACGTGATCCTGCTGCTGATGGGCGTGAGCCTCGCCGGCCTGGACGACCTGGGCGGCCAGCTCTCGCGCCTGGGCAGCCAGGCGCTGCTGCTGTTCGCGGTGATCTCGACCTGCAACCTGGCGGCGCTGTGGTGGCTGTCGCGCCGACTGGGGCTGACCGCCGGCACCTCGGCGGTGGTGGCCGGCGCGCCCACCAGCAAGCTCGCCGCCATGCTCGGCTCGCTGTCGCTGGTCGCGGTGGTGGTGGCCGGCGTGGTGATCGGCCTGCTGCTGGAGTGGCTGGCCGGCAGCGGCCTGTTCGCGCTCGCCGAGCGCCTGGCGGAGTGGGTGCTCTACGCGCTGCTGGCGCTGATCGGCTGCCAGCTGCGCAACTCCGGCATGCCGCTGCGCCAGATCGTGCTCAACCGCTTCGGGCTGGCCATCGCCCTGACGCTGGCCACCAGCTCGCTGGTCGGCGGCCTGCTCGCCGCCCCGCTGCTCGACCTCGCCTGGAACGAGGGGCTCGCCATGGCAGCGGGCTTCGGCTGGTACTCGCTCTCCGGCATCCTGATCGGCGATCAGCTCGGCCCCCTGCTGGGCGGCGTGGCCTTCTTCAACGACCTGGCCCGGGAACTGCTCGCCTTCGTGCTGATCCCGCTGGTGATCCGCCGCCATGCGGCGCTCGCCATCGGCTATGGCGGCGCCACCTCGATGGACTTCACGCTGCCGGTGATCCAGCAGCACGGCGGCGTCGCCTGCGTGCCGGTGGCGGTGGTCTCGGGCTTCATCCTCTCGCTGCTCTCGCCGCCGCTGATCCTCTTCCTGCTCACGCTGTGAGGCGCGGGCGGGCTTGCCGGCCCCCGCCGAGTGCGCGAGGCTGTCGACGACCTGCACATTGCCTGCACAGTGCCTGAACGAAGGCTGCACGTCCGGCGGCGAGAATGATCGCGCCCCTCGCCATCCCTCGACCCCGGAGCCTGCCCATGCGTGCGCCTCGCCTCCCCCGCCCGGCCGTCTCGCGACTCGGCATCAAGCTGTTCGCGATCATCCTGGTGGTCAACGTGGCCATTTCGGGGCTGGTGTTCCTGGCCGTCTCCCGCAGCCTCGACCAGGGCTTCATCGAATACCTCGACAAGACCCAGACCCGCCGCGCCGAGACCCTGGCCGAGGGGCTCGCCGAGGAGTGGGCGCGCCGCGGCGACTGGCAGTGGCTGCGCCAGTCGCCTCTCGCCTGGCATCGCCTGGTGCGCCGACAGCTGTGGCCGGGCGACACGCCGCCGCCGGAGGGCATCGAGCGGCGCCTGGGCGACCCCCGGGACTTCGTGCTCCACGACGCCGGCGGCCTGCCGGTGATCGGCCTGCCCCCGGACGGCGACCAGGAGGCGGCGGAGCTGCGCTGGCTGCCCATCGAGAGCGACGGCGAGGAGGTCGGCATGCTCGGCTACCGGCCGCCCCAGCAGCTGATGGCGCGCATGGACCGCATCTTCCTCTCCCGCCAGCAGCGCAACCTCGGCATCATCGTCGCCGCCCTGGGGCTGGCCTCGCTGCTGTTGGCCGGCGGCCTCTCCTGGTGGCTGGGGCGACGCACCCGGGGCATGGCCCGGGCCACCCGGCGCCTCACCGAGGGCGACTACAGCACCCGCCTGGCGGAGCACGGTCGCGACGAGCTGGCGAGCCTCGCCCACGACTTCAACGTGCTGGCCGCGACCCTGGAGGCCAGCCGCGAGGCGCGCAACCGCTGGGTGTCGGACATCGCCCACGAGCTGCGCACGCCGCTCGCCGTGCTGCGCGGCGAGATCGAGGCGATGCAGGACGGCATCCGCGCGCTGGACGCGGACAACCTGCACTCGCTGGCCCAGGAGGTGGGCCAGCTGGAGCGCCTGGTCGCCGACCTGCGGCTGCTCTCGCAGAGCGATGCCGGCGCCCTGGAGGTCCAGCTGGCCCCGCTGGACCTGGCCGAGAGCCTCGCCTCGCGACTCGACGAGGCCGCCGGCTGGCTCGACGACAGCGGCATCCGGCTGGAGCGCGCGATCGACGGCCCGGCCTGGATCCGCGGCGACGTCCAGCGCCTGCGCCAGCTGTGGAACAACCTGATCGACAACACCTGCGCCTACACCCGCGCGCCGGGCCGCCTGCGCGTGACCCTGGCCTGCCGCGACGGCGAGGTGCGGGTGAGCTGGGAGGACAGCGCCCCCGGGGTGCCCGAGGCCGAGCTGCCGCGCCTCACCGAACGCCTCTACCGGGTGGAGGGATCGCGCAGTCGCGCCAGCGGCGGCAGCGGCCTGGGGCTCTCCATCGCCACCGCCCTGGCGCGTGCCCACGGCGCCCGGATGCTGGCCTCGCCCTCCGCGCTCGGCGGGCTATGCTGGACCCTCACCTTCACCGCCATCCAGGACCCCGCTTCCAGGGAGGACGCCGCATGAGCACCCACGACACCGACCCGGTCCAGATCCTGATCGTCGAGGACGAACCCAAGATCGCCCGCCTGGTTGCCGACTACCTGCAGGGCAGCGGCTTCACCAGCCACCACCTGGCCCACGGCGACGCCGTGCTGCCCTGGCTCGAGGGTCGCGCGACGCGCCCCGAGCTGATCCTGCTCGACCTGATGCTGCCCGGCACCGACGGCCTGACGCTGTGCCGGGAGGTACGCCAGCGCTGGCCGGAGATCGCCATCGTCATGCTCACCGCGCGGGTCGAGGAGGTCGACCGCCTGCTCGGCCTGGAGCTCGGCGCCGACGACTACATCTGCAAGCCCTTCAGCCCCCGGGAGGTGGTGGCGCGGATCAAGGCCGTGCTGCGGCGCAGCCGGGCGGCCCAGGATCCCGCCCCCGGCGGCGGCAGCGACCTGGTCCTCGACGAGGAGGGCTGGCGGGCGCTGGCCGACGGCCGGGACCTGGGGCTGACCGCGGTGGAGTTCCAGCTGCTGAAGGTGATGATGCAGTCGCCGGGGCGCATCTTCGCCCGCGAGCAGCTGATGGATCACATGTACCGCGACCATCGCATCGTCTCCGAGCGCACCGTGGACAGCCATATCAAGAAGCTGCGCCGCAAGATCGCCGAGACCTGGCCGGAGCGCGAGGTGATCCGCTCGGTCTACGGCGTGGGCTACAAGTACCAGCCGGAGGAGTAGGCGTCGACGGCGGGCGGAGCGCCCCCCGCAGGCGGGCTAGACTGGAGGAGACCGGCGGATTCACGGCTCTTGCACCGTCGCTGCATGCCGGCTGCACCGCGAGCGACGAGACTGGCAGCGTCACCCAAGGAGAACCGCCATGACCCGCTCTCTCACCCGTACCCTGCTGGCGCCCGCCCTGCTCGCCGTCGCCCTCGCTCCCCTGGCGCTCTCCGCCAGCGCTGCTCCCCAGGAGGGCTGGAAGGAGGGCTGGCAGCACGACGCTAGCGAGGAACATCGCGAGCAGCACGAGCAACGCCGACAGGCCCTCTTCGAGCGGGCCGGCATCGACGCTGAGACCCGCGAGGCGCTGGAAGAGGCCCGCCGCGAGCACCGCAAGGCCATCCGCGAACTGCGTGAGGCACACCGCCAGCGCCTGGACGAGCTCCTCGACGACGAGCAGCGCGAGGCCCTGGCCACGGCGCGCCGGGAACTCCGTCAGGAGTGGCGCGACGAGCGGCGCGCCGAGCAACGCGAGGCCATGCAGCGGCGCCTGGCCGCGCTGGTCGACACCTGGGAGCTCTCGGACGCCGAGCGCGAGGCGCTGCGCGAGGCCCGCGAAGCGATTTACGCTGACATGCAGGCGCTGCGTGAGGGTGACTTTGCCTCAGACCAGGAGCGTCGAGAGACGATGCGGGAGCTGCGCGAGGAGCATCAGGCGACCCTTGCCGAGATCCTCAGCGACGAGCAGCTCGCCGAGATGCGCGAGGCCCTGGAGCCGCGCCCGTGCGACGGCGTGGCGCGACACGGTCAGGCCGACGGGGCCGCGCCCGGGGAGGACTGAGCTCCCCCGACAGACTGCGGTTCACGACGGCGACGCTCCGGCGTCGCCGTTCTCGTGTCCGCCGGACGCCCGCCTCACTCCCGGGCACAGAGCTCGTGGAGCCAGTCGCGGCAGGCCGCCAGGGCGGGATTGCCCAGGGCATCGGCCCGGTAGGCCAGGTAGTAGTCGACGCCGGCGGGCAGCCAGGGCTCGAAGGGGGCCACCAGCCGCCCCGCCCGGAGCTCCTCGCGGACCAGGCTGAAGGGACCCAGCGCCACGCCCCGCCCGGCCACCGCCTCCATGATCGCCAGGTACCAGACGCTGAAGCGCGGCCCCGAGCGGGCGTCCACCTGGGACGCACCGGCCATCGCCAGCCACTCGCGCCAGCCGGTCACCGGGGGGCCGGGGTGCGGGTCGAAGATATGCAGCAGCCGCTGGCGGCCGAGGTCGGCGGGCTCGAGCAGCGGATCCTTGCCCTCGAGCAGGGCCGGCGCGCACACCGGCGCCAGGGTCTCGCGCAGCAGCAGCTCGGAGACCACCCCCGGCTCCCGCGACGGCCCCAGCCGCACGGCCAGGTCGACGTCCTCCCGTCGCAGGTCGACGTTGCGCTCGGTGGCGCCGATGCGCACGTCGACCTCCGGATGGCGCGCGTTGAACTCCCAGAGCCGCGGCACCAGCCATTGCGTCCCCAGCGACGGGGTGACGTTGAGGGTCAACACCTGGCCGGCCTCGCGGCTCTGCAGCACGCGGGTGGCCTGCTCCAGCCGGTCGAAGGCCTCGCTGAGCTCCGGCAGGTAGCGCTCGCCCGCCTCGGTCAGCTCCAGGCCACGGGCGTGGCGCGCGAACAGCGCGACCTCGAGCCAGGCCTCCAGGGCCCGGACCTGCTGGCTGACCGCCGAGGCGGTGACGTGAAGCTCGCTGCCGGCGGCGGCGAAGCTCTCGTGGCGCGCGGCGGCCTCGAAGGCGCGCAGGCCGTTGAGGGGTGGCAGACGGCGCATGGATGACCCTTAGTTTTTCTTGTGCATCGATGTAGCAAATCGCGTTTGTCAGCATAGCACTGGGACCCTATTTTACCTGCCTGCGCCGGATCCGGCGCCGAATCGACAAGCCCCACTTTTTCTTTCGTCAGGAGCCGCCCATGGCGATCACGGCCCCCCGTTCCGGCACCACCACCGTCTCCGCCGCCTGGAGCCTCTGGGCGCTGCTGCTGGGCGTCGGCCTGCTGATGCTCGGCAACGGCCTGATGGGCAGCCTGCTGGGCATGCGCGCCGCCGAGGAGGCGTTCGGCAACACTGCCACCGGCGTCATCATGTCCTCCTACTTCGTGGGCTTCCTGGCCGGCTCGACGCTGACGCCCCGCAAGCTGCGCGAGGTGGGTCATATCCGGGTCTTCGCGGCGCTGGCCTCGATCACCTCGATCGCCATCCTGGTGCACGTGATGGTCATCGACCCCTGGATCTGGGCCGGCATGCGCCTGGTCACCGGCTTCGCCTACGCCGGCCTCTACGTGGTGACCGAGAGCTGGCTAAACGGCTACGCCTCCAACCAGCTGCGCGGCCGCCTGCTGGCCTTCTACATGGTGATCAGCTACCTCGGCATGGGTGGCGGGCAGCTGATGCTCAATCTGGCCGACCCCGGCGGCGTGATCCTCTTCCTGCTGGTGTCGATCCTGGTGTCGCTGGCGCTGGTGCCGATCCTGTTGAGCCACACCCCGCAGCCGGACACCAGCCAGCCGGAGTCGATGAGCCTGCGGCGACTCTGCCGCCTCTCGCCACTGGGCACCATCGGCTGCCTGCTCACCGGCATCGCCAACGGCACCGTGTTCGGCATGGGCGCGGTCTACGCCACCCGCGCGGGCATGGCGGTGGACGAGGTCGCCGCCTTCATGGGCGCCTTCATCCTCGGCGGGGCGCTTTTGCAGTGGCCGCTGGGCAAGCTGTCGGACAAGACCGACCGCCAGAAGGTGATCGTGGCAGTGGCCGGCCTCGCCACCCTGCTGGCGCTGGCCGGCCTGACGGTCGGCGCCGACGCGCCGCTGCTGCGCATCGCGCTGGGGGCGGCGCTGGGCGGCACCAGCCTGACCCTCTACTCGCTCTGCCTGGCGAATGCCAACGACGACCTGACCCCGAGCCAGGTGATCGCGGCCAGCAGCAGCCTGGTGCTGGCGCTGGGCATCGGCGCCACCCTCGGCCCGGTGAGCACCGGCCTGCTGATGGAGTGGCTCGGCCCCGACGGCTTCATGTGGGACATGGCGGCGATCCACGCCCTGCTCGTCGCCGTGGGCCTCTACTGCCTGGTGCACTACCCGAGCCGCGCCTCGGAGACCCACGGCCACTATGTCGCCATGCCGGCCGGCAGCGCGGCGCTGGGCACCACCTGGGCCGATGAGGCCGCCAACGAGGCCGAGCAGCTGGAACTCGACCTCGAGGCCGAGCCGGCGGCGGCCGCCGAGGCAGGGACGGATGACGGCGCCTGGGCGGAGCAGGGCGCGCCCCGGCCCGCGCCGCTATAGTGAAGTCAGGCTAGTGCCCGTGAGCGACGCCCCTCGGCGCCGGCCGCGCGCACGAGGACCCTGCCATGGCCACGAACGTCGCGGTGATCCAGTCGCCCCCGGTCCTGCTGCAGCGCGACGAGACGCTGCACCAGATGCTGGCCTCCATCGATGCGGCGGTCGGCGCCGGGGCGACGCTGCTGGTCTTCCCGGAGGCCTACCTGCCCGGCTACCCCACCTGGATCTGGCGACTCGCCCCCGGGAGCGACATGGCGCTCTCAAGCGAGCTGCATGCCCGGCTGCGCGAGAACGCCGTCGACCTCGAGGGCGACACCCTCGCCCCCCTGCAGGACGCCGCCGCGCGGCACGGCGTGACCCTGGTGACGGGCCTCCACGAGATCGACCGGCGCTACAGCGGCACCACCCTCTACAACAGCGTGGTGGTGATCGGCCCGGACGGCCGCCTGCTGAACCGCCACCGCAAGCTGATGCCGACCAACCCCGAGCGCATGGTCTGGGGCATGGGCGATGCCAGCGGGCTTCGGGTCGTCGAGACGCCCGCCGGGCGCATCGGCTGCCTGATCTGCTGGGAGAGCTACATGCCGCTGGCGCGCTACGCCCTCTACGCACAGGACCTGGAGATCTTCATCAACCCGACCTGGGACTCGAGCGACGCCGGCCTCGCCAGCCTGCGCCACATCGCCCGGGAGGGCGGCTGCTGGGTGATCGGCACGGCGACCGCGATCCAGGGCAGCGACATCCCGGCGACCTTCCCCGAGCGCGACCGGCTCTTCACTCCGGAGGAGTGGATCAACGTCGGCAATGCGGTGGTCATCGCGCCCTCCGGCGAGGTGGTGGCGGGTCCGCTAAACCGCGAGAAGGGCATCCTGCATGCCGAGATCGAGGTCGAGAGCGCCCGGCGCGCGCGCCGCTCGCTGGACGTCTGCGGCCACTACGCCCGGCCCGACCTCTTCTCGCTGACGGTCAACCGCGCCCCGCTGCCCCCCGTCCGGTTCTCGGACGACTGACGCCCGGGCTCAGCCGCTCCCGGGCGGGTTTCGCGTGAAGAGCGCCAGCTGGGTCGGCTGGCCGAGGTCGGGGTCGAGCTCGCCGATGCCCGAGAAGCGCACGCCATAGCCGTGGCGGCGGGCGACCCCACGGCCCCAGTCGCGAAAGCGCGCGCGGCCCCACTCGAACTTGTGATCGGGGTCGCGAAATTCGCCGCGGGCAAGGCCGTAGAGCGGGTTGTAGTCGCCGTTGGGGGTGGTCATCACCACAAGCCCGGGGCGCAGGTCGGCGAAGACCGCCCGCTCGACCCGGGAGAGCCCCTCGGGGGGCACGTGCTCGAGGGTCTCCACCATGGCCGCGGCGTCGAAGCCGACCAGCGCCGGATGGGCCTCGGCATAGGAGCCGCAGATCAGCTCGAGGCGCCCCGCCCGGGCGGCGGGCAGCGTCGCGAGCCTCAGTTTGGCCTGGGCGAGCAGCTCGCCACAGAGCTCCAGGCCGACCACCCGCTCGAACTGCGCGTCGCGCAGCAGGTACTGCAGCAGGCTCCCGGAACCGCAGCCGAGATCGAGCACCCGCCTCGCCCCGCTGGCGCGGATCAGCGACGCCGCGCGCTCGAGGCGGGCCTGGTGGAGGTCGGGGTCTTCGCGGTCGGTCATGGCCGTGTCGTCCGGTCGGAGGCGGCACCCGTGATGATGACGCACCCCGGGCGGAGCGGGTAGCAGCGGCCAAAAAAAGGCGCGACTCGCGTCGCGCCGAAATACCTGCTCGAGGCCCGCCGGGGCGTCAACCGATCAGAAGAAGCCCAGCGGGTTGATGTCGTAGCTGACCAGCAGGTTCTTGGTCTGCTGGTAGTGCTCGAGGGCCACCTTGTGGGTCTCGCGGCCGACGCCGGACTTCTTGTAGCCGCCGAAGGCAGCGTGGGCCGGATACTGGTGGTAGCAGTTGGTCCAGACGCGCCCGGCCTGGATGCCGCGGCCCATGCGGAAGGCGACGTTGATGTCGCGGCTCCAGACGCCGGCGCCGAGGCCGAACTCGGTGTCGTTGGCGATGGCCAGCGCCTCGGCCTCGTCCTTGAAGGTGGTCACCGCCACCACCGGGCCGAAGATCTCCTCCTGGAAGACGCGCATCTTGTTGTGGCCCTTGAGCAGGGTCGGCTGGATGTAATAGCCGTTGTTGATGGCCGGATCCAGCGACTCCCGCTCGCCGCCGGTCAGGAACTCGGCGCCCTCCTCGCGGGCGATCTCCATGTAGGACATGATCTTGTCGAACTGCTCCTGGGAGGCCTGGGCGCCGACCTGGACGTCGGTGTTCAGCGGGTTGCCACGGGTGATCTTCCCCACCTTCTCCATCACCCTGGCCATGAAGGCGTCGTACATGCTCTCCTGGATCAGCGCGCGGGAGGGGCAGGTGCACACCTCGCCCTGGTTGAAGAAGGCCAGCACCAGGCCCTCGGCGGCCTTGTCGATGAACTCGGGCTCGGCGTTCATGATGTCGGCGAAGTAGATGTTCGGCGACTTGCCGCCGAGCTCCACGGTGGAGGGAATGATGTTCTCGGCGGCACACTTGAGGATGTGCGCGCCCACGGGGGTGGAGCCGGTGAAGGCGATCTTGGCGATGCGCTTGCTGGTCGCCAGTGCCTGGCCCGCCTCGGCGCCGTAGCCGTTGACCACGTTGAGCACCCCGGGCGGCAGCAGGTCGCCGACCAGCTCCGCCAGCACCAGGATGGAGGCCGGGGTCTGCTCGGCCGGCTTGAGTACCACGCAGTTGCCCGCCGCCAGCGCCGGCGCCAGCTTCCAGACGGCCATCAGCAGCGGGAAGTTCCAGGGGATGATCTGCCCCACCACGCCCAGCGGCTCGTGGAAGTGGTAGGCCACGGTGTTGGCGTCGATGTCGGCGGCGGTGCCCTCCTGGGCGCGCAGGCAGCCGGCGAAGTAGCGGAAGTGGTCGATGGCCAGCGGCAGGTCTGCGTTCAGGGTCTCGCGCACCGCCTTGCCGTTGTCCCAGGTGTCGGCCACGGCGAGGCTCTCGAGGTTCTGCTCCATGCGATCGGCGATCCTGAGCAGCGCATTGGCGCGCTCGGCGGCCGCGGTCCTGCCCCAGGCCGGGGCGGCGGCATGGGCGGCGTCCAGGGCGAGGTCGATGTCCTCGGCGGTGGAGCGGGGAATCTGGCAGAACACCTCGCCGTTGACCGGACTGATGTTGTCGAAGTACTGGCCCTTCACCGGGGGCACGAACTCGCCGCCGATGTAGTTGCCGTAGCGCGACGCGAAGCTGACGACCGAACCGGCCTGGCCGGGGTTGGCATAGATCATGGCGTGACTCCTGGATATTGTCGTTATGGAGGTGCAGCGTTCAGTGTTGGCGAGCACGGCGCCCGGCGACATCCGCCGGTGGCAGGAGCCGGGCTCCTCCTTCGGGAGGAGATGATGCGCCCGGCGAGCCGCCTCGCCGGGCGTCACCGCCGGCGGCTCAGGACGTCATGTCGAGCACCACGCGTCCCTCGATGCGGCCCTCGATCATGCGCTGGAAGACGTCGTTGATGTTCTCCAGTCGGTCGGTGGCCACCGTGGCCTTGACCTTGCCCTCGCCGGCGAAGTCCAGCGACTCCTGCAGGTCCTGGCGGCTGCCGACGATGGAGCCGCGGATGGTCAGGCCGTTGAGCACGGTGCCGAAGATCGGCAGCGGGAAGTCCCCCGGCGGCAGGCCGTTGAGCACCAGGGTACCGCCCCGGCGCAGCATGCCCTGGGCCTGGTCGAAGGCCTTGGGCGAGACCGCCGTGACCAGCGCCCCGTGGGCCCCGCCGATCGTCTTCCTGATGTAGGCCGCCGGGTCGGTCTTCATGGCATTGACCGTCACCGCAGCGCCCAGCCGCTCGGCCAGCGCCAGCTTGCCGTCGTCGATGTCGACGGCCGCCACGTTGAGCCCCATGGCCCGGGCGTACTGCACGGCCATGTGGCCGAGGCCGCCGATGCCGGAGATCACCACCCACTGGCCGGGACGGGTATCGGTCATCTTCAGCCCCTTGTAGACCGTGACGCCGGCGCACAGCACCGGGGCGATCTCGAGGAAGTCGACGTTGTCGGGCAGGCGACCCACGTAGCCGGCATCCGCCAGGGTGTAGTCGGCGAAGCCGCCGTTGACCGAGTAGCCGGTGTTCTGCTGCGACTCGCAGAGGGTCTCCCAGCCGCCCAGGCAGTGCTCGCAGTGGCCGCAGGCGGAGTAGAGCCAGGGCACCCCGACGCGATCGCCCTCCTTGACGTGGGTGACGCCCTCGCCCACGGCCACGATGTGCCCCACCCCCTCGTGACCGGGAATGAACGGCGGCTCGGGCTTGACCGGCCAGTCGCCGTGGGCGGCGTGCAGGTCGGTGTGGCAGACCCCCGAGGCCGCGACCTTGACCAGGATCTCGCCGCGCTTCGGCCGCGGCGTCGGGACCTCCTCGATGGCCAGCGGTTCGCCGAACTTGCGCACCACGGCGGCCTTCATCGTTGCATCCATCTCGAATCTCCTTTTCCTTTTCGCGGGCCGCGCCGGGGGATGGACGCGGCCTCCTCCAGTCTTGGTCAGCGGAGCCAGGTGGGACATACTGCGTTGGCAGGAGAGCGCCTCCCCCTTCGGTAGGAGGCGAGACGATGCCAGGAGGATTGCCATGCACACCCTGATGGTCGCCGATGACCATCCGCTGTTTCGCGAGGCCATCGGCGCGGTGATCACCGCCGGGCTGCCCGGCAGTCGACTGCTGGAGGCCGAGAGCCTGGCGCACGCCCTCGAGAGCGCCGAGCAGCACGCCGAGGTCGACTTGGTGCTGCTTGACCTCGGCCTGCCCGATGCCAGCGGGCTCGAGGGGCTCAAGGCGCTGCGCGAGGCCCATCCCGCCCTGCCGGTGGCCATCCTCTCCGCCGACCAGGAGCGGCGCACCGTCCTCGAGGCCATCGAGCTCGGCGCGGTGGGCTACATCCCCAAGTCGACGCCGCGCCGGGAGCTGCAGGCGGCGCTGACCCGCCTGCTGGAGGGCCAGCTCTACCTGCCGGCGGAGATCATGCGCCGCCCCCCGGCCGCGCCGTCCTCGCCGCCGGCCGAGGCTCCCCCGCAGGACGCGCAGCGCCGGCGCCTGGCCGAGCTCACCGACAAGCAGCTCGAGGTGCTGATCCGCCTCTCCCGGGGGGCCTCCAACAAGGTGATCGCCCGGGAGCTGGAGATCGCCGAGACCACGGTGAAGACCCACGTCTCGGCGATCCTGCGCAAGCTCGGCGTCGCGGGCCGCGTCCAGGCGATCCTCGCCGCCGGCGCCCTCGACCTCGAGGCGCTGCTCGCCGAGCGCCATGCCCCCTCAGCCTGAGCGGGCGCCTCGCAGGGCGACCAGCTGCATGCGCAGGCGCAGCGGCTTCACGGGCTTGAGCAGGCAGCCGTAGCCCCGCTGGCGGGTCAGGCTCTTGATCGCGGCGTCGTGATTGGCGGTGATCACCACCACCGCGAGCCCCGGCCGACGCTCGCCCAGCCGCGCGGCCACCGCGAGGCCATCGGGATCGCCCTCCCCCAGGTGATAGTCGACCAGCAGCACGTCAGCGGCCTCCTCGGGCGCATGAGCGTACAGGTCGGCCTCCAGGGCGGCCAGGGCGGTGGCGGTGCGCACCGCACACCCCCAGCCGGCGAGCAGCGCCGCCATGCCCTCGCAGATCCCGGGGTCGTCGTCGACGACCCAGACCCGCATGCCCGCCAGCAGATCGCCCTCCCAGGCCGGCGCCGGCGCGCTCGGGGGCGCCTCCGGCAATCGACCCTCGGGCACGCGCACCGCGAACAGCGACCCGCGCCCGGGCACCGAGGCGAGCCTCAGGGGGTGGTCGAGGATGCCGGCGATGCGATCGACGATCGCCAGCCCCAGCCCCAGGCCGCGATCCTCGGCGTCGCGGCGCTCGCCCAGGCGCTGGAACTCCTGGAAGATCGCCTCGCGCTGGGCCTCGGGAATGCCGGGCCCGGTATCGGCCACCAGGATCTCGAGCCCGCCGGGGCGCCGACGGCAGCCCAGCAGGATCCGGCCCTGCTCGGTGTAGCGAATGGCATTGGTCAGGAAGTTGCGCACCACCCGCGCCAGCAGCGCCAGGTCCGAGGCGACCACCGCCTCGCTTCTCACGTAGTGCAGCGCCAGCCCCCGCGCCGCGGCCATCCGGCGGAACTCCTCGGCCAGCACGTCGAGCAGCCGCGCCACGGGAAAGGGAGCGATGTCCGGCTCGAGCACCCCGGCGTCGAGCCGCGAGATATCCACCAGGGTGCCGAGCAGCGCCTCCACGTCCTGGAGGGAGCGGCCGACATGCCCCACCAGCCGGGTCGAGTCTGCGGGCAGCTCGTGCTCCTCGAGGGCGCTGGTGAAGAGCCGGGCGGCGTTCAGCGGCTGCATCAGGTCGTGGCTGACCGCGGCCAGGAAACGGGTCTTGGAGAGGTTGGCCGCCTCGGCCTCGGCCTTGGCGGCATGCAGCTCGGCCAGGGTCTGCTGCAGCGCCTCGGTGCGCTCGCGCACCTGCTCGGCGAGCAGCACGGCGTGCTCGAAGGCCGCATAGGGAGCCGCACCGGCCACCCCGGCGGACTCCACCCGCTCCATCAGTGCGCCGGCGATGCGGCGCAGGCGTGCGTTCTCCGCCAGCAACTCGCGCTCCCGGGGAGAGGCGTCGTCAGGTATCGCCCGCGGCCGGTCGAGATCCAATGGCGACCCCGGTGAAGGTCTGGTTGATGTGCATGCCATGGTGCTGCTCCCCATAGGAGTTGAAACCGACCACCCGCGAGCGCGCCAGCAGCCGCGAGGCGGCGTCCACCTGCTGGCGCGTTTCCAGCTCCAGGCGGCGCAGGAAGCAGTCGCAGGCGATGATCAGCGCCGGCTCACCGAGGCGCTCGCCGAGCCCGGTGAAGACCGCCTCGAGGTCCTCGAGCAGGGGCGCGGGCCGCATGGCGGTAAGCACGATGCCGTTCTCCACCGCGCAGTAGAAGCTCAGGCTGCCGTCGTCATTGACCCGCTGGATGGCGCGCACGTAGTGCGCCTCGCCCAGCCGCACCGCCAGGGGGTATTGCGCGAAGACCGCGGCGTCCAGGGCGGCGACCGGCAGCCCCACCAGCCGGGCATACTCCTCCGCGGCCGGCAGGGCGTTGAGCTCCAACACCCGGCGGCGCTCGCGATCGGCGCGGGTGACCACCAGCTTCTCGGTGCGCGGTCGCAGGTGGTGGGTGGTGAAGACCTCGAAGGGCAGCCGGGTGTTGATCAGCACCACCACCGCGGCCTGGCCGTGGAAGCGCCCCTCGGCATGCACGTGGGTATGGGCCAGGCGATTGTCGTCGCCGGCGGAGCCGCCGAAGCTGGGAATGCGCCCCAGGGCGGCATCCAGGGTCGCCAGCACCTGCTCCTCGCAGCTGGAGAGGCCGTCGAGCAGCGTCAGGGCGAAGCTCTGCCCGGCCAGGGGGGCCAGGGCGCGATCGCGACAGTCGTCGAGCAGGCCATCGACCAGACGCTGGGCGCGCATCAGGTCGAAGTCCGCCAGGTTCTCGACCAGCGCGCAGGAGACCGCGAAGTGACGACGGTCGAGGCCGATGGCGACGATGCCGCCGCGCCCGTAGCCCTCCGGCGTGATCTCCCCGGCGGTGGTGCAGCCCGCCACCGCCACGCCGGCGAAGGCCGCCTCCAGGGCCTCGGAGAGCGCCGCCAGGGGGTACTCGGCGCTGCAGAAGAACAGCACGAAGCCGAGCTCGGGGTGGCGCAGCGCCTCGGCGAGCTCCCGCGCCGCGGCCCGGGGGTCGCGGCGGCGGCTGACGGCGGTGGGCAGCGGTTCGCCCTCGGCCATCGTGCCTGGGGCCGTCGCGCCCCGGTCTGCCGTGCCCCGGTCAGAGGCACCACCGAGCCCGGGGCTGGCGGGGGAAAGATCACGCATATCGGCCTGCCTGTCGGGTTTGGGGCAGTGTATGCCCCGCGGCCGGGGGGCGACAACGCCGGTCGGTCGACGCTCGCATCCGGCCAGGGAGCGACCAGGCGGCCTGGTACTTTCTGCTGATCCGCTACCGAAATTGACCAATATCAAGGAGGGAGCTGTCCCCCTGCGTCTACCTTATCTGGACGGTGCCCGGAAGAGGCCCGGATGACAAGAACGGAGATGCCCATGCCTGCCTGCCCGAGATGCATCCCCTCCCCAGCCTCGCCGATCAGCCGCTGTCACTCACCTACGACCACGAGTCTCGCGAGATGGTGCGCTACCGTGGCCGGGCCCTCCCGGAGCAGTACCGACTGCACCTCTCCATCAGCGACGACGCCATGGCCACCCAGACCCTGAGCTACGCCCTGGCCTTCGCCCAGCACTCGCGTCAGTTCAGCGAGCTGATGGCCCGGCACTGCCAGCTGGCGGGCCTCAGCGTCAGCTCGTCGATCAGCAGCACGCTAGAGGGACGGTGGCCCGGGCAGCTATAGGGGTCGGGCCGGCCGCCGCTGCCCACCTCCCCCTTGAGACTGCCCTCGATGAAGGCGTTGGCCTGGGCCAGTAGCTTCATCAGGGCAAACTCTCGCTCGCCGATCCGGTGCTCGGTCTCGGCGGTGAGGGGCACGACGACGCAGATGATGCCCGCCTCGCCGAGCGGTTGAGATCCTCCAGCAGCTCGCGGATGGCCTGATTCAGTGAAGCCAGCGTGAAGAAGATGTGATGACGCAGGCGGGCCAGGATCCAGCGCTCGACCAGCACGCCGGCTTCCACCATGGGCTTGTAGGGCCGCGCCGGCAACACGATGACCTGGTAGTGCTACGCCAGCTCAGCGTAGGTCGCGTTCAGCTGGCTATCGTAGCGGCATGCCCGCGTGACGGCGCTCTTCAGATTATCCGGGACAAGCAACTCTGGCACCCCACCGAGGAACGGGAAGGTACGCTTGTGGGAGAGGATCCAGTCGAGCAGCGACTGGCTCCAAGAGGCTTCGGCGAAGGTGACGCTGGAGGCCCCCAGCACCGCCACGAACAGCTGTGCGTTGCGCACCTCGCCAGTGGCCTGGTTGATGATAGGCAAGGTCAGGCCGCAGTAGTCGATGAACAGCCTCTCGCAGGCGCGGTGGACCTGGCGCACGCTGCGCCGTTGAGGGCCGCGCCACGTTTGGCAGTGTGGGCAGAACTAGATGTAGCGGTACGCCTTGCCGTGGGCCTCGGCGTACTCCGCCCACAGCAGCTGCAGGGTCATGCCTTTGTGCTTGAGGGCCGGGTGGACCAGGAAGTAGTCCGGTGCTAAGAAGCGCAGCGGCGGTGTTTCGGCCGGGCAGCCGCGCCTCCAGCGCCGCCTCGTCGGTACCGTCGGGCAGCGGCCAGCTGATGCCGGCGGCCTGAGCCAAGCTGACGTACTTGCTGACCACGCCCTTGGAGAGGCCGCAGGCCCGAGCAATCTTCTCGTGGCTGAGGCGGACGTCGTACTTGAAGCACACCCCCAGTGTCAGGATGAGTGTCGCACCCTCTGATACCGTGCTCTTATAATCCGCCCCGGGGGTCGTTTGTCTTAGCCGTGGCCGATATTCGCGACCGTCGTCTCCGGCCAATTGACTGGAAACGGCAGCTTTCATCCGAAAAGCCCGGTTTTTGTTAAGCCCTGCTTACCTTTCCGTTAAGACCTCCTCATTGAAAACGGCCCGAGTAAAGTCAAGTATGGATTCCGAGGATGCCGTATCAGCATTGACCTGACGACGGTATTCATGCACTTGAGAAAACAACAAACCCAATCGCTCTCAGGAGTACGCCATGACATCTCTTACCAAAAGTCTAATCACCGCTTCCATTGTTACCGCCTGCGTCGGCACCAGTGCCCAAGCCGAACAGCTCACTTTTGCTCATGGCGCGAATCCGGGTAATCCCCGTTACGAGGCCGCTGAGGTGTTTGCCGCGATCGTGCCGTCCTGCGCACCGGATACGAACGTCAAGGTTGCGCCGTCCGCCACCATGGGCGACGACGCGGAGATGCTGACATCCGCCACGGCGGGCATTATACAGATGACCGCCAACTCCCAGGGAACGCTTGCCCAGATTGTGCCTGAAGTGGGTATGTTGGGGCTGCCTTTTCTGTTTGATAACGAGATGGAGGTCTGGGAGGTTCTGGACGGGCCTATTGGCGACAAACTGGACAAGCTGGCTCAGGAATCAGGGCTCAAGATTGTGACGTTTTGGGATAACGGCTTCCGCCACGTGACTCACGTCAACAAGTTCGTGACAACCCCCGCCGACCTGCAAGGCATGCAAATCCGGACCCCACCGGATCAGGTTGCGATCGATATCTTCAAGGCCCTGGGCTCCAACCCGGCACCGCTGGGCTGGAGTGAGCTGCCAACCGCGTTGCAAAGTGGCACCTTCGATGGCCAGGAGAACCCGTTAACCAACATTTACTCCGCGAATCTACATGAAATCACCCCCTTCATTTCTCAGACGGGGCACCAGTATCAAAGCACGCCCGTAGTCGCTGGTCTGGGCTGGTGGAATTCGCTTCCGGAAGAGCGTCAGGCTTGTATCACCGAGGCGGCGGAGCATGCCGGTTGGTATCAGCGGGGGCGGAACTATATTCTGAACGAGAACCTGAAAGCCACGATCAAGAATGAGGGTGGCAAGTTCGCTGAAGTCGATCACGCTGCCTTTGTCGACGCCGTAGCGCCGGTGTATGAGAAGTATGAAGAGAAATTCGGCTCGTTTATCGCTGATCTGAGAAAAGCGACGGATCAGTGATGACTACGTTTGAGGTGTCTACTGTGAACCTGCCAAAACAGGCAAAGCCAGAGCGTAATCGCTCTGGCTTCGTAAAGGGGCTGTCTGATCGGATGGTACAGATAATGTACCTGTCGGGAGCGGCGGTGGTTGTCACCACGCTAGTGACGATGTTTCTGGCCATCCTACTGAACGTGGTTCTCCGATATTTTTTCGGTAGCGGCATAACCTGGGCTTACGAGATCCCCGCGATCCTGTTTCCCTGGACCGTGGCCGGCGGCATGGTGATGGCGTCTGCACAAGAGCGCCATATCAAGGTGGACCTGATTCCGGGACTGTTGCCAGAGGGATTCGCGCGGGCTGTGGCCGTCGCCGTAAGTCTGTTTGTGAGTGTAGTGTCGGTCGGCGTGGTTTACTACTCCATGCCGATCATCAAAGCGTCTCAGTACAGCAGACTCGCTGAAACGGGCATCCCACAGATCTATGGCTATTCAAGTCTGGTGTACGCGTTTTCTTTGATCGCGCTGCTCGGCATGCTTTCAGCCATCGAATACATCACCGGCAACCGGGCATTAGCCCAGGACCCTACAGCGAAGAATTACAGCTGAGGCGGGGGGGATAAACAATGGCATCTTTACTAATTTGGGTTTTTCCCATTCTGCTGCTGGTGTCGGTGCCAGTTGCGTTCGCGATGATCGGTGCGTCCGGCATCGCCCTGATGTTCGAGGGTCAGTCGCTTGCGGTTATCGCACAACGGCTTTACACCCCCACACAAAGCTTCCCTATGCTGGCGATCCCGTTTTTCATCCTTGCCGGAAGCCTGATGATGTCCGGGCGCTTTGGTGAACACCTGGTGAATTTTGCCAAGCTCCTGGTCGGCCGTTTCCGTGGTGGTATGTGCCATGTGAGCGTGGTGGGGTCCGTGATGTTTGGTGGGGTGTCAGGCTCTGCCGTTGCGGATGCATCGGCCTTGGGAAATGCGTTGATTCCGGTACAGAAAAAGGAAGGTTACCCGGCAGGATTTGCGGCGGCGGTGAACGCTTCGTCGTCCACCGTTTCGGTGCTGATACCACCGTCGATCCCCTTGATCTTGTATGGCTTGGTGTCTAATACCTCCATCATTGACCTGTTTGTGGCCGGTATTCTTCCGGGCGTCCTGCTGGGCGTAGGTATGCTGGCGCTGACCTGGTTCGCCGCCGTACGGAGAGGCTTTCCGCCATCCGAGGTCATGGGTGGCTGGAAGAAGTGGAAGTCCGAGCTAAAGCATGCTTTTCCGGCTTTGTTGATGCCAATCTTCGTGATCGGTACGTTGCGCTTCGGAATTGCCACACCCACCGAGGTGAGCGTGATGGCGGTTGCCTATGCCCTGCTGGTCGGCTCGGTTATCTATCGGGATATGAGCTGGAAGGGAATCTTAAGTGCCATCCTTGAGACCGGAGTCATGACCGGGGCAGTCATGGTTATTATCATGGCATCCTCCATCATCCAGTGGATTCTGACGATGGAGCAAATTCCCCAGGAACTGGCTGCGTGGGTGACCGGATCGCTTTCCGAGCCATGGCAGGTCATTCTGGCCATGAATGTGATCATGCTGCTGGTGGGGACGTTTCTTGATTTACCGGCGGCGGTGCTGCTTCTCGGGCCGTTGTTTACCGGAATTGCCGCCGCTATCGGTCTGGACCCTGTTCAGCTTGGACTGATCATGGTGGTCAACCTAGCTATCGGCCTCTATACGCCGCCGGTTGGTACAACGCTATACATTTCCTCAACGATCGCCAAGGCATCCGTGGGCAGTGTCGTGAAGGAATTGGTTCCGTTTTATCTGTTAGCGCTCGCGGTACTTGCGCTGATCAGTTATGTACCCGCGGTAACGATTTACTGAACCAGCCAGAATCACGCCGCTTCAGGCGGCGTGGTTCTATTTCTGGAACGAAATATTGTTGAAGGCATCCGGGATGTTGTTGATTGCGATGTCATGACTTTGTAGAAAAGCCGAGATCGTCTTCTCATGCTTCTCCGCCTCGTCAATGATCCAGTTCCTGAAAACCTGAACCAGTTTGCGACTCCTGTGACGGCTTGGGCTGACAAGCCAGTATGCCGGGAAATTCACTGCGCCGAGTTCGGGCACGAGGGGGACCAGGGATCCTTCCAGCAACTCCTGTGTGGCCAGCGTGGTTGATTCCAGCACCACACCAACGTCATTAACCGCCTGTTGCAAGGCCATCGATGACCGATCGAATCGCAGCGCGGCAGACTTTGGAGAGCGAACAATGCGGTGACCCGCCAGCCAGTTATCCCATTGAACAACCGCTTTCACGCTGTCAATTAGCCGTGCATTCTGCAGCACCTCTCGGTCATCCGGCCCGCATTCCTCGCGCAGTCTGGTACGGTAAGACGGGCTGCACAGGGGTAACACGTAGTCAGATAACACCTCCTCGCAGTGCAGTCCATCCCAGGGAGTTGGACTGTAGCGGATATCGAAGTCGACAACCTCCCGGTCGAAATTGGATGGATCGGGACTGGCATCAATTCTGAGGTCCCACTCCGGATTCTGCGCGATAAACTCCGCCAGTCTAGGCCCCAGCCATCGAACCGCAAAACTCGGCATGATTCGAACGATGAGCTGGTGACTGACCTGTCGCCGGGAAATGGTCTGCCGGGCATCACGCAACAGCCCAAAGGCGGAGGTGACGGCCATAAACAGCTGTTCCCCTTCCAGGGTCAGGCTGAGTTGGCGTTTATCCCGGCGAAACAAGCTGACGCCAAGCATTTCCTCCAGCAGTTTGATCTGCTGACTGACGGCCGAAGGCGACACCTTGAGGTCGTCGGCCGCCCTGGCAACACGTCCGTGTCTTGCAACCGCCTCAAAATAGATCATGCCATTCAGGCTGGGATCCCGGGACATAACGTCACCAATCAAGTGTTGTCGTTGTGGTGTTGAATCGTGGTGGTCGCCAACCCTCGTGTCAATGGCCATCAGAAGTGACCCACCAGCGGTCAACAAAAGTGCCCCTCGTGACAGTCAGATGAGCGTCTTCTGCTTCAGCCGGCAGCCCGCTCCCCTGCAGGTAGAAGTGCGAGTGGTGGATGATCCGGCCGACGATCGGCACCGCCACGTTATCGTCGTGGAAGAACTCCCCCAGCTGGTAAAGTTCTTGTTAGCGGTGATGATCAGCGACCGGTGCTCGTGGAACCGGTTGGTCAACTGCAACAGGGGGTAGCGCGCCTCACGGCTCATCGGCAAGTAGCCAGTTCGTCATTCACCAGGGCGTCGACCTTGGCGAGCTTGTGCAGCGTCTTCTTCAGCTCGCCTTTCATCTCGGCGAGCTCCAGTTCCTCGACCAGGTCCAGGGCGTTACGGCACAGCACCCGGTAGCCGGCCTAGATGGCCTTCTAGCAGATGCCGATCGGCAGGATGCTGCTATGTCTGTCAAGCCGCCATTTCATGGCCATCGAGCACTTTGGATAAGCGTCTGGCCAGATATCGTTTCAGGCAGCGTCGGATTTACCGATGGCTCTTTCCCTTGGGGACAAGGCAGGCCATGTACTGGGGAGTTTCCTTGGGGTAGATGTATCGATTGAGCACGATAGTGCACAGGGTACAGGTGAGCGCTCGGTCCTCATGGCGGTTGAGCCGATACCTCACCACCTGGCCCGACGAGGCGGGAATTGGCGACACCGGCCAGCATGGCAAGTGCGGTTTCCGAGCGCAGGCGGCCGTCAGCGGGCCCACGCCGGACTCATCCAGCAGCTCCGGCGACCTCTCCCTGACCCATCGCTCGATCTGCGCTTCCAGGTCATTGGCTTCGGCCTCCAGAGCCAGAATCCGCCTTGTCGAAGCGCGAAGGGCCATGACCGTACCGCTATGCTCGATGCTCTACTGGGCGGTCGCGTACTACGGACGATCAGCGTATTGGTGTACAGCAGATGCAGCTGATGTCGTGGCGGCGTCACTACCAGCGCCTTGAGATGAGGCACCGGCCAGCCCATGGCCTGTACAGCGGCATGGCGGATGTGCACCAGCACACGGACAGCTTTGCGTATCCCTCGACGCCGTGGCTGAGCCAGCTAGGCTCGACTGAGCGCCTCACGAGCCTCAAGTGTAGCGTCGAGCTCATCGCTCTTGGCGCCGTTGCGGCGTACCGGACGCCTTGGTCGATCGATCTCAGCGACGCATTCGGCGTTTTCCAGCAGTAAGGTGGTCAACCCGCTGCCATAGCTGCCTGAACCCTCAATGGCCCATAGGCATGTACCTGGGGCACGCTGGCGAGCGAACTGGAGCAAGTGATTGGCACCGAACCCATCGGTGTGGAGGGTGATGGTTGAAGTCGACCCGATCCTTCGGATCACCTGACAGATTGCCCCTTGCTGAATCCCGAAAGCAGGGGGCTTTCCAGCTCAATGGACGCGCCAACGCTGTTTCACCTCCTCCACAACAGCTGCAGCGGTAATATTAAAGTGTTCATAAAGCGTCTGCGCCGATCCACAGGCTCCGAACTCCGTCATACCCACGAACCCTCCATCACCAAGGTAACGATCCCACCCGAACCGCAAAGCTGCTTCTATGCCAACTCGGATCGTGCCTTCCCCTAGCACCCGAGAACGGTAGGCCTCGTCCTGTTGATCAAAGAGCTCCCAGCAGGGCATGGACACGACAGCCGTGGGCAGGCCCTGGCGCTGTAGTTCTTCCCTGGCAGCCACGGCGATCGCAACTTCTGAACCAGTGGCCAGCAATGTGACGGCGCGCGCTCCGTCGCTGGCTTCCGCCAGGATATAGGCACCGCGGCTGGAGTAGTTTGCCTCCAAGTCGGCGTGCCTGACTATTGGAAGATCCTGCTTAGCAAACACCAGGGTATTAGGGCCCGACTTGTGCTCCAGGGCCAGTTGCCAGCACTCGGCGGCTTCCACGGCATCAGCGGGTCGGAACACCCGCATATTAGGCATGGCACGTAACGAGGCCAGGATCTCAACCGGCTGGTGAGTCGGCCCGTTTTTCCCAACGCCGATGGAATCGTGACTGAAGACGTAATTGACCGGAAGCCCCATCAATGCAGACATCCGCATGGCCCCTCGCTGGTAATCGGAAAACGCCAGGTAGGTCACCGACAACGGGATCGCTCCGCCATGGGCGGCGATGCCGTTGGCCAAGGCGCCCATCATGTGCTCACGCACGCCACAGTGGATATAGGAACCGGAGCGGTCAGCGGCAGAGAAGGCGCTCAGACTTCGTTTGTGGGAGGTGGGCGCTTCAAGGTCGGCACAGGCCACCAGCCGTTCAGGCAGCACGTCCACCAGCAGGTCGTTGATCTCCGCCGAGGCACTGATTCCTGGCCTGGGCGTGTTCTCGTTCACCACCCGCTGTTTGTAATAGTGCAGGACCTTCTCCCACCCCTGGGGCAGGTCACCGGCCAGAATCCGGTCGAAGTATGCACGCTGTCCTACGGGCATGGCGTCCAGCCGTTGTTGCCAGGTGGCGTACTCGTCTTCGCTTCGACGGCCCGCTGCCCGCCAGCAGGCCAGTATGTCATCGGGGATGGAAAACGGGGCGTGGGACCAGCCGAGGAGTTCCCGGGCCGCCCGCGAATCCTCGGAAGACAGCCGGGCACTGTGGCCGCCACGGGTACCCTGAACCCGTGGTACACCGCAACCAATCACGGTGCGGCAGGCCAGCATCGAGGGCCTCGGATCCTTCTTCGCCTCGGCGATGGCGTCAGAGACGGCCTCAAGGTCGTGCCCGTCCAGTTCGATAACGTGCCAGTGCGCCGCCCGAAACCGATCCGCCACGTTCTCACTGATGGCGAGACGGGTATCGCCATCGTCGGTCATCCGGTTGTCGTCCCAGAACAGGATCAGCTTACCCAGTTGCAGGTGGCCTGCCAGCGAAATCATTTCCTGGCCCATGCCTTCCTGCAGGCAGCCATCGCCAACAAAGGCGTAGGTGTGATGATCAACAAGGTCCTTGCCAAACCGTGCGCCCAGCGAAGCTTCCGTGACGGCCATGCCCAGGGCATTGCAGATCCCCTGGCCAAGCGGCCCGGTGGTTACTTCAATACCGCTGTCGACATCGATCTCGGGATGGCCGGCGCAATGGGACCCCAGTTCCCGGAAGGTCTTGATCTGATCCAGCCCGATCTTTTCGTAACCGGTAAGATACAACAGCGAATACAACAGCATCGAGCCATGCCCGTTGGACAGCACAACCCGATCCCGATCCGGCCAGTGCGGGTCGGCGGGGTTGAATTTCAGGTGCCGGGTAAACAGGGCGGTGGCAATTTCTGCCATGCCTAGCGGCACGCCCTGGTGGCCCTCCTGGGCCTTTACGATGGCATCAATTGAAAGAAATCGGATGGCATTGGCTAAGCTTTGGGAATCGGTGTTGTTCATCGCTTATTATTCTTTTCCGGTGTACCAGGTCGCCGCAACATTGCGAGCGGCGAATCGTAGATTCTCTTCGGCGTGCACCAGGGCTTCTGGCAACGTGGTGGCGCGGCGGACAATGCCATGGACCGCCACGATGCCCTGGTCAAACAAGGCCTCAGCGCCTTCGTTGACGGCACCGGCAAGAGCCAGTACCGGAACGCCGGCCGCCTTTGCCCGCCGACTGACACCGACCGGCGTCTTGCCCCGCATCGTCTGGCCATCCAGGCAGCCTTCCCCAGTAATCACCAGATCAGCGCCTTCGAGGTGTCGGTCGAATTCCAGCGTATCGAGCACAATGTCTATACCCGGGCGCAACTCGGCATTGAAGAAGCCCAGGAAAGCCGCCCCCAGTCCGCCGGCGGCCCCGGCGCCCGGCAGATCGACAACTCGCCGGCCAGTGGTGTTAAACGCCACCTCGGCAAATCGTTCCAGACAGCGGTCCAGATGGCGCACCGTCGCTGGATCGGCACCTTTCTGGGGTCCGAAGATGACGGACGCCCCGTGTTCGCCAATCAGCGGGTTATCAACGTCACAGGCAACCCGGAACTGGGCCTTGGCCAGCCTGGGGTCAAGCGCGTCAAGATCGATGCGCCAGACATTGGCAAGGGCGGCGCCGCCCGGTGGCAGCTCCTGGCCATCAGCGTCAAGGAATCGGGCGCCCAGGGCCTGGAGCATGCCTGCCCCGGCATCGTTGGTGGCACTGCCACCGAGGGCGATAACAAATTGCCGGGCGCCCCGATCAAGCGCTTTGGTGATGAGTTCGCCGGTGCCCCGCGTGGTGGTCCGTGAGGCATCCCGTGCCTGCAAGGGCACCAGACACAGCCCCGAGGCCGCCGCGCACTCAATGATGGCCGTGCAGCCATCCTCCAGCATGGCCCACCTGGCCTGGACCGGTTCTCCCAGTGGGCCGGTGGCGGTTTCACTGAACCATTCGCCAGCACGGGCGGAGACCAAGGCCTCGGCGGTTCCCTCTCCGCCATCGCCTGCCGGCAGTTCCACCAGGTCGGCCGACGGCACAACCGCCCGGAAGCCATCGGCAATAGCCCTGGCTGCCTGTCGGGCAGTGAGGCTTTCCTTGAATGAATCCGGGGCAATCAGAATTTTCATACAGAGCCGCTCAGACGAGGTCACGACGTTTGGCATGAACCACCGTGCGAACCGGTTCATCCCCCAGAAAGGCATCAATACTGTCCACAACCTGTTGCCAGAGGGACTGCATGGCCTCCTCGCTAGCCCAGGCAACGTGCGGTGTCAGAATGACATTGGGGCGATCCAGGATGCTCAGCAGGGGGTTGTCAACCGCTGGCGGCTCTTTGGTCAGGACATCGAAGCCAGCACCGGCAATCAGTCCTTCGTCCAGGGCCGTCACCAGATCCGCCTCATTCACCAGACCGCCCCGTCCGGTATTGATGACCAGGGGCTTGCGCCTCATTTGCCGGAATTCCGGCAAGCCAATCAGGTCCCGGGTGGTGTCGGTCAGCGGGGCATGCAGGGTGATGATATCGGCCGTTTCAAGAACCTCATCGAACGGAGTATAAGACGCATCGCTGACACGCTCGCCCTTGCGGCCGGCGTAAAGGGGTATCATGCCGAACGCTTCCGCCAGCCGGGCCACACTCGCCCCCAATGTGCCGGTACCGATAATGCCGATCTTCGAGCCCCGCAGATCGCGGATCGGGTGGTTGAAGAAACAGAACTGACCGGACGCCTGCCATTGGCCATCAATCACATCCTGACGGTAACCGACCAGAGCGCGGCGAAGCGCCAGGATCAGGGCCATGGTATGTTCGGGCACGGTGTTCACCGCATAGCCTCGAACATTGGAGACAGTAATACCCAGCTCGGCACATGCCGGGGTATCAATGACGTCGTAACCGGTGGCCGCCACGGTGATGAACCTAAGATCCGGCAACTGTTCCAGGGTGGCACGACTCAGTGGCACCTTGTTGGTAATGGCGACCTGTGCGCCCTGTAATCGCTGGACAACCTGATCTTCGGCGGTGGCGTCGTAGCATACCCAGTCGTGGTCGGCTCGGGGGCGATGCAGATTGACGGTGGGTCCGATGGTTTCACGGTCCAGAAAAACAATTCTTGCCATGATCGTCGTCCTTTGAAAAAAGGCCGGAGGCTTGCTCCGGCCATAAAGGGATGGCCTGACCATCCTTCAGAGGAATACCAAATCGTCTGACGCTCCTGGGTTGACTCAGTGAATAAGGGAACCTCCGTTCACATCAACTTCGGAGCCCGTCACGTAGCTGGAAAGGCCGGAGGCCAGGAACAGACAGCAACCGGCGACTTCTTCGGCCTTGCCCGCACGCCCCATGGGGATGCCCGCCATGACTTTGGCGTTCATCTCCTCGGTCATCTTGCCGGCGGTGATGTCGGTGGCAATAAAGCCGGGGCATACAGCATTGGCCCGGATGTTGTCCGGCGCGAAGTCCCTTGCTGTCGCCTTGGTCAGTCCCAGCACACCGGCCTTGGCCGCCGAGTAATGGGGACCGCCGAACACGCCGCCACCGCGCTGGGCGGAGACGGAAGAAATGTTGACGATAGAGCCGCTCTTGCGCTTCTGCATGTGCGGGATAACCGCTTGGCTCATGTACAGGGTGCCACGGAGGTTCACGTCCAGTACGGCGTCGTAGTTCTGGGGCTCGATGTCAAGCAGGCGCACGGGCTGGGTGATGCCGGCGTTGTTGACCAGAATGTCGATCTGCCCCCAGCGGTCAATCAGGGTGTGGATGGCGGTATGACAGGCGTCCCTGTTGGTCACGTTGCAGGCCAGGCCAACGTGCTGCTCGCCCAGGTCCCGGGCCGCTTCTTCGGCGGCCGCCTGGTCCAGATCGAGGATGGCGACGGTGGCGCCGTGTTCGGCAAACAGTTTAGCAGTGGCCTTACCGAGACCGTTTTTGGAGGCTGCTCCGGTAATCACGGCAAATTTTCCGCTCAGAATACTCATAATGTTGTCACTCTTTTGGCATTGTTAACGGGATGGTTTAACCGCGCGCTGATCAGCCCAGCCAGGCCTTGGTCTGCCGGATGATCGCGTCCGTGGAAATGCCATACTGGTCATGCAGTACCGGCAACGCGCCGGCATCCAGGAACTCGTCCGGTAGGGCAATCTGGCGGAACGCCGGGGTAACCGAGTTGCGCAGCAGAGTGCCGGCCACCGCTTCGCCGAGGCCGCCAATCACGGTGTGGTTTTCCGCCGTGACCACCAGGCGGCCCGGCTTCCGGCAATGCTCAAGAATCGTGTCCACATCCAGGGGCTTGATGGTGGGCGTGTGCAGAATGCCCGCCTGGATACCGTCTTTAGCCAGTGTGTCGGCCGCCTCTAGGGTGCGCATGGTCATGAACCCGGATGAGATGAACAGCACGTCGGCACCATCGCGCAGCAACTTGGCTTTACCCAGTTCGAATTTGTAGTCTTCGATTTCCTGCAACACCGACGGCACCTTGCCACGCAGTAGACGCATGTAGACCGGTCCCTTGTGATCGGCGATGGCTTCCACCGCCTGCTCGGTGTCCAGAGCGTCACATGGATCTACGATGGTTATGTTGGGCAGACCCCGGAAGATCGCCAGGTCTTCTGTCGCCTGGTGGCTCGGCCCATAACCCGTGGTAAGGCCAGGCAGGGCACAGCAGATCTTGACGTTGAGGTTGTCCTCAGCAATGGCCATGGCAATAAAGTCGTAGGCGCGGCGGGAGGCGAACACGGCGTAGGTGGTGGCAAAGGGTGTGAAACCCTCTTTTGCCAGCCCGGCCGCAGCCGATACGAAGACCTGTTCGGCCATGCCCATCTGGTAGAAGCGGTCCGGGTAGGCCTCGGCGAATACATGTAGATCCGTATACTTGGCCAGATCGGCTGAGAGGCCCACGATGTCTTCGCGTTGCTTGGCCAGTTCCACCAGCTTGTGGCCGAAAGGAGCGGACACCGTTGGCATGCCCTCGGCAGACAACGAGGCGATCATCGCCGAGGTCAGTTGGCGCTCACTGGCGTCTACCGGTTTGCGGGGTATCCACTTCGATTGACGGCGGCTCATACTCATGATGGTTTTCCCTCTTCAAGCACACTCAGAGCCAGATCCCACTCTTCCTCGTCGACGCGAACAAAGTGGGTGATTTCACGCGCCTCCAGGAAAGGAACGCCCTTACACATTTTGGTATCGCAGATAATGGCCCGTGGCTTAGCGCCGTCGTAATGGCGGGCATTGTTGAACGCTTTGACCAGCGCATCGATGTCGTTGCCGTCGACCCGCTGGGTATACCAACCAAACGCCTCAAACTTGCCATCAACGGGCTCGGAACTCAGTGTTTCGGTGGATTTGCCATCGGCCTGCTGGTTGTTAAAGTCAACCAGGCAGATCAGATTATTCAGTTTGTGGTGGGCGGCAGACATAGCCGCTTCCCATGTCGAGCCTTCGTTCAGCTCACCATCGGACATAAGGTTGTAAACAAACGAGTCAGACCGCTTACGCTTCAGGCCCAGGGCCATACCCACGCCAATACCAAGCCCGTGGCCGAGGGAGCCACCGGTGATTTCCATGCCGGGCGTATAGGAAGCCATGCCGGACATGGGCAGGCGACTGTCGTCGGTGCCATAGGTTTCAAGCTCATACTCCGGCAGAATCTCGGCTTCCAGCAGAGCAGCGTACAGAGCAATGGCGTAGTGGCCGATGGACAGCAGGAAGCGGTCGCGACCTTCCCACTCCGGATCTTCCGGGCGGAACGTCATGGCATGGAAATAAGAGACAGCCAGCACATCGGAGACACCGAGAGCCTGACCGACATACCCCTGCTTCTGAACGGCGCCCATACGCAAGGATTTATGACGAATATTCCAGGCCCGCTCGGCGAGGCTCGGTTTAGCCCCATGGGTTAGATTGGTAGTCATGGTGATATCTCTTGTTTTGCCCGGGGTACTTTCAGGTCGTATTATTGGTCTTGGTCGTTATCCATTTTCATCTCTGTGCTTTTTTAATCAATCAGCTGGTCTTAAGCGTCTGTTAACCTGCACTTAAGAAACGGTCGTCACGTGGTGTTCATGGCCAAGTAAAGTAAACCAGTATTCGCCAACGCTTCTGACCCATCCCCGAGGTGGCAGCACTGCCACCATCCACCTACAGTGTCGGCGCAGCCAAGGGTCGGGACGGAGACGTTAATAACGGGGGAATGATTTATAAGATCAAAGCGTTACGATGAGGGGCAGGGTCTTTCGACCCGTGCCATCGGCAAGGAGCTGGGGATCTCGCACAACATCGCCCGCAAGCACCTGCGCCAGGACATGGCCACAAGCGAGGCGGCGCAGACGAACCGGGAGCGCGAGGAGAAGCTCGACGCCCAGCGCCACTGCATCGTCTCGTCTACCTGCTGCGCACCTTCCCTCGGCTGAGCGGCGTCCAGGTCGCCCGCAAGCTGCGCGAGAAGGTCGGCCTCACCCTGCGCCGCTAGGTGCAGCAGGTGAAGAGCACCGTAATCAGCCGTCAACACCGCTGCTACGAACCGGTGCTCGATATGGTCCCTGGCGTGCAGTGCCAAGTGGATTCGGGTTAGTTGCGCGAGGTGATGATCGACGGCGAGCCGCCGGCATCGAGCCGTGAGAGGTCCACCAGGGTACCGAGCTGCGACTCCACGTCCTTGAGGGAACGACCGACATGACCCACCAGCCGGGCTCTGCAAGGTCGTGATCCTCCAGGGCACTGGTCAAGAGTCGGACGGCATTCAGCGGCTGCATGAGGTCATGGCTCACCGCGACCAGAAAGCGGGTCTTTGAGAGGTTGGCCGCCTCGGCCAAGGTCTGTTGCAGGGTCTCGCTGCGCACGCGTACCGGCTCCGCGAGCAGTACGGCATGCTCGAAGGCAGCATAGGGGGCACCGCCCGCGACGCTCGCGGACTCCCATCAGCGCCGTGGTGATACGCCGTAGGCGTGCGTTCTCCGCGAGCAACTCCCGCTCCCCGGGCGTGGGGTCCTTAGGCGGTTCCCGCAACCGGGCGAGATCCAATGGCGACCCCGGTGAAGGTTTGCCGGCCCGGGGCGCGGCTTTATCACGAGGCAGGGGGGGGCTGGGGCCTGGTACTTTCTGCTGATCCGCTACCGAAATTGACCAATATCAAGGAGGGAGCTGTCCCCCTGCGTCTACCTTATCTGGACGGTGCCCGGAAGAGGCCCGGATGACAAGAACGGAGATGCCCATGCCTGCCTGCCCGCCCGAGACGCACGCCCGTCCCAGTCCCGCCGATCAGCCGCTGTCACTGACCTACGACCACGAATCCCGCGAGATGGAGCGCTACCGCGGCCTGGCCCTGAGCTTCCTGCCGACCCGCCCCCACGTCAGTCGCCTGATGGCCACGCTAGGCATCGAGTGCGAGCAGCGTCTGAGCGCCCTGGAGGCCCTCGCCGAACGGCTGCAGCGGCGCTACTGCCTGCCGGCGCCCCTGGCCCGGCGCCTGGCCATCGCGGAGCAGTACCGACTGCACCTGTTCATCAGCGACGATGCCATGGCCGCCCAGACCCTGGGCTACGCCCTGGCCTTCGCCCAGCACTCGCTGCAGTTCAGCGAGCTGATGGCCCGCCACTGCCAGCTGGCGGGCCTCGACGCCCTGCTCACCCGCTTCGCCGACAGCAAGCGCCAGGAGTGCCGGCTCCTCGAGGAGCTACGCGGCAGGCTCCCCGCCACGGCCCTAGCCGCGGGTTCCCTCGGCTGACGACCAGGCCTCCAGCGCCACCAGCGTCGTGGCCAGGCCGCGATGCAGCGCGCCCAGGAGGGCGGCGACCTCGTCCAGCCGTGCCTGGGCACCGAGCCGCTCCAGCTGGCCGGCCAGGTCGGCGACCCGCCTTGCGCCCAGGCTCGAGGACTCCCCCTTGAGCCGGTGCGCGAGGTATTCGACCTGGCGGGCGACCCCGTCGTCCAGGGCCCGCTCGAGGCCCGCCAGGTGCTCCGTCGCCTGCTGCCGGTAGAGGGCGATCAGCGCCGCGAGCCCCTGTGATCCCAGGTTCTCCTCCAGCGACGACAGGGTCGCCGTCTCGAGCGGCGCCTCGCGGGGCGTGGCGTCGTCCACCGGCGTCGGCTCGACGCGCGTCAGGTGCCGATGCAGCAGCGCCACCAGGGCCTGCTGGAAGAGCGGCTTGGTCAGGTAGCCGTTCATGCCGGCGGCCAGGCAGCGTGCCTGATCCCCGCTCGGCCCCCCGGCGGTCATCGCCACGACCGGCACCTCGGCCAACCAGCCGCCGCGGGCGCGCAGCCGCCGCGTCGCCTCCAGGCCGTCCATGCCGGGCAGTTGCACGTCCATGAAGATCAGGTCGAAGCGCTCACGGGCCGCCCAGGCGAGCGCCACGTCGGCGTCTTCGGCGACGCTGACCCGACAGCCCAGGCGTTCGAGCATGGCACGGGCCACCTGCTGATTGACCGGATCATCCTCGACCACCAGCAGCCGGGCGTCGGCCAGCCCCCCCTCGGAGACGGCTTGCGTCGTATCGATCGCGAGCTCATCGGCCGTGGCCTCGGGTAGCGTCAACTCGAACCAGAAGCGACTGCCCCGGCCCGGCTCGCTCTCGAAGGCGAGCCGCCCGCCCTGCGCCTCGACCAGGCGCTGGCTGATCACGAGCCCAAGGCCGGTGCCGCCGAAGCGGCGCGCGGTGGAGGGATCGCCCTGCTGGAAGGGCTCGAACAGCTGACGCTGGCTCTCGGGGGCAATGCCGATCCCCGTATCGACGACCTCGAAGCGCACCGGCCCCTCGTCCAGGGCGCGCACCTCCAGGCGCACCTCGCCCTGCTCGGTGAACTTGATGGCGTTGGAGAGCAGGTTGAGCAGCACCTGGCGCAGGCGGCCGGCATCGCCGACCACCCGCGCCGGCAGCCGCGGGTCCAGCTCGCACGCCAGGCGCAGCCCCCGGGCCTCGGCCCGTGGCGCGAAGAGCGCCACCGCGCCCTCGATCAGCTCGGCCAGGTCGAAGGGGCGCTCCTCGAACTCCAGGCGCTGGGCCTCGATCTTGGAGAAATCCAGGATGTCGTTGATCAGCTCGAGCAGCCGCTGGGCGCTGTCATGGATGGTGTCGGCGAAGTGGCGCGCCTTCACGGGCAGCGGCTGGTCCTGCAGCAGGTCGCTCATGCCGATCACGCCGTTGAGCGGGGTCCGGATCTCGTGGCTGACGGTCGCCAGGAACTCCGACTTGGCCCGGCTCGACGACTCGGCGCGCTGCGCGGTGACCTCCAGCTCGCGGCTCAGGGTCTCCAGCTCGCGTCGGGCGGCGGCGTTGTCGCGGGACTCCCGGAACAGGAAGACCACCACCAGCAGGGCCGCCAGGCTCATCGCCAGGATCAGCAGCAGCAGCACGACGTAGAGGGTCTGCAGCGCCCGCCGTTCCTCGGTGGTGGCCTCGGCCAGGTGACCGTTGATGGCGATGATCAAGCGCTCGGTGACGCCGCCCAGGATGCCCAGCCGCGAGATGAGATGGCTGCGGGCATCGGCATCGAGCCGGTCCAGGCGGCGAAGCTGGGCGTCCATGGCATCGAGGTGCGACTCGACCTGCCCCACCAGCTCGTCGGCGATATCAATCTTGGCCAGCAGCTGGGTGATGTCGCCCTCCTTCAGCAGGTTGAGGCGGCTGTAGAGCAACTCCAGGCGGATGCGCAGGGCCAGCAGCGGACTCTCGGCCGCCGGGTCGGGACGCGCCAGGAAGCTGCGCAGCTCCACCGTGTCGCGATCGAGCTTGTAGGCGTGCCAGGCGGCATTGCCGCCCACGCTCGCGGCCAGCGTGTGCTGGCGCCAGGCGACCAGCCCGACCACGACCAGGGCGGCGGCGAAGAACAGCAGCGCGGCGATGGCGCCCAGCTTCAGGCGCAGGGGATAGTGCAGCATCAGGCCTCCTCGCCCGAGGCCCCTCAGGGCACGATGATCCGTTTGACGTGCCAGACCGAGCGGAAGCGTATCGCCTCGGTGAGAAGCTCGGGGTGCGCATCGAAGGGATAGACGACGAACAGCGGGCCGTAGTCACGGATCCCCAGGGGCTCACCGTCCCGCGACATGGCGAGGATAACGTCGTGGTCGTAGAAGTCGGACCGCGGGGCCCGCGCCTCGAAACCGTTGAGGGCCCGGATGCGCAGGCTGTCGCCGTCGGCCCCGGCGGCCTCGAGCACGGCCCGGACCAGGGGACCCTCGAAGCGCCCCTTGTCGCTGTGCCAGGGCGTGTGGGTCTCGATCACCCGCGACGGCAGGGCCTCGAGCATGGCGCGATCGAAGTGGGCCTCGTCGCCCACGTTGGCACGGGCGATGTCGCCGTCGAGGGTCAGCAGCACCCGGCCGGTGGGCTCGGGCAGCGGCGCCGGCCGGGCCTGGGCGGGGGGATGGGCCTCGTCACGGGGGTGGGCCTGGGCGTGGGGGAGCGCGATCAGCAGCCACAGCAGCGGCGTCAGCAGACGAGCGATGCATCCGGTCGACATGAACGGGATTCCTGAGACAAGAGAGCGGCCCTAGAGTACGTCACTCGGCGCCCGAGGTCAGGCCGCTGACGGCCGAAAAGCCCGCGGGGCGCCAGGGCGCCCCGCGGTTCTTGCCTCGATGCGATGCCGGCGACGGGGTCGCCTCAGCTTTCCAGCTTCTCGACCGGCTCGATGCGCACCAGGTCCTCATAGGCGTGCCAGCTGGCGTGGCCCAGCACCGGCAGGATCAACGCCAGGCCGATGTAGAAGGTCATGACCCCGACCAGCACGCAGCCGGTGAGGATGGCCGCCCACAGCAGCATCGGACGGAAGTTCTTGGCCACCGACCGGATGCTGGCCTCGATGCCCTCCATGAAGGTGAGGTCCTGATCCATCAGGGTGGGGATCGCCACGACGCTGATGGTGAAGGCGCCGAAGGCCAGCACGGCACCGATCGCGGTGCCGACCGCCAGCATGGTCACGCCGTCGATGGTGGTCAGCAGCGAAGCGTAGAGCGTCTCGGGATTGGGCGCCTCGAGGCCGAAGAAGAGCGCAAACAGCAGCGTGGCCAGGCGGATCCAGGCGAGAAAGAAGATCATCATCATCACGCCCATCATCGCCAGCTGGCCGGCGTGGCCCTTCCAGCCGCCGAAGGCGTCACCGAGGTTGGGGACGCGCCCCGCCTCGATCGCCCGGCTGATGCCGTAGGAGCCCACGGCCACCAGCGGCCCGAGGAACATGAACCCGGCGATCAGCGGCAGCAGCCAGTGCCACAGTCCCAGCGTGAAGGCCCCGGCGGTGACGGCGATACTCAGCCCCACCCAGAACATGCCGTAGGCAAGACTGACCGCGGTGGCCTGGCGAAAGTCCTCGAAGCCCGCCGCCAGCCAGGCACGTGGCTTGTCCATACCCACTGACCGGATGGTGATCCTGACACTGGGCGCAGCAGTCTTGTCCCGCTCTCTGGTTGCCGCATTCATGGTCACACCCCTGTTTCCGCCTTTAGTGTCCCGGGTCTGCCGGGCCGGTTCGGGGCACCTCTCGACCCGTGATCGAGGGGCGCCCGTCATCTCTTAACGCCTCATTAATGTAGACGACGGCCGCCGTTCACGCAGAGGGCGCAAGCGCCGGCCCCTCAACGCACAGTGTCCCCACCTCGCGCACCGGCGACCGCCTCGCCCAGGCATCCTCGCCTGCGCTCGGAGCCCCAGACGCGCGAACGCCTCTCCCTCGGGAGAGGCGTTCGCAGGGTGCTGCCGGGCTGCCATCGACGGCGATGGCAGCCTGAGGGACCGGGGCCGCCTCAGCGCACGATCATCACCGACACCTTCGAGTGGTGCACGACGTGCTCGGCGTTGGGCCCGAGCACGTAGTCGACGAACTTGCGCTTGTTATGGGAGGCCATGACGATCAGGTCCACCTCGAGCTGCTTCGCCGCCTTGATGATCGCCTCCCACGGCGAGCCGTCGACGATCACGCTCTGGACGGTGATGTCCTCCGGCACGTTCTCGCGGATGAACTTGTGCTGGGCATCGGAGACCGCCTGGTGCGCCTTGTCGGCGAAGTCCTTGGGGAAGTAGGAGCCCACCAGCGGCATGCGGTAGTCGGGCAGCACCGTCACCACGTGCAGCGAGGCACCGAAGCTATGGCACAGCGACAGGGCCGTGGGCAGCGCCTTCTCCCAGGACGCCTCCTCGTTCAGATCCACCGGCAACATGATCTTGGAGTACATGGTTGTGCCTCCTTCAGGCTTGAGCCAGGGCGGCGTCGCGATCGCGCCGCCGCCGTTGCAGCAACAGGACCAGGCCGAACACCAGGAAGGCGGGAAGCCACATCCACTCCTTGGTCCAGCGGTCCACCGGGGCCAGGACCTGGATGATCTCCTGGTCGAAGTCGAAGCCCATGTCGGCGGCCTGGCTGCCATAGGCGACCATGTCGACCACGGCCCTATCCTCTTCGATGAACAGTTCCAGCCCCAGGTTCTCTAGACGCTCCTCGCCGGTCTCGCCATCGGGCACCGGCAGCGTCATGTAGGTGGTCATGGGATCGCCGTAGGCGTCCAGACCCGCGACCTGCAGCCGCAGGGTGGTGTCATCGCTGACGCTGCCCAGCGTCTCGACGAACTGCGCCGGCGGCACATCACGATAGGGGTCGTGGATCATGTCCATCCAGAAGCCCGGGCGGAACAGCGTGAAGGCCACCAGCAGCAGCAGCAGGGACTCGTACCAGCGGCTGCGGGTCACCATGAAGCCCTGGGTGGCCGCCGCGAAGATCAGCATCGCCACCGTGGCCACCACGAAGATCAGGATCCCCTGCAACCAGGAGACGTCGATCAGCAGCAGATCGGTGTTGAAGATGAACAGGAACGGCAGCGCCGCGGTGCGCAGGCTGTAGTAGAAGGCCTGGAAGCCGGTGCGCATGGGGTCACCGCCCGACACCGCCGCCGCGGCGAAGGAAGCGAGGCCCACCGGCGGTGTCACGTCGGCCATGATGCCGAAGTAGAACACGAACAGGTGCACCGCGATCAGCGGCACCAGCAGGCCATTCTGCTCGCCCAGCTGGACGATCACCGGGGCCAGCAGCGCCGAGACCACGATGTAGTTGGCCGTGGTGGGCAGGCCCATGCCAAGGATCAGGCTGAGCACCGCGGTGAGCAGCAGGATCAGCATGAGGTTGCCCATGGAGAGCACCTCGACCACGTCGGCCAGCACCAGGCCCACGCCGGTCTGGGAGACCGCGCCGACGATGATGCCGGCGGTGGCGGTGGCGATACCGATGCCGATCATGTTGCGCGCACCGGTCACCAGGCCACTCCACAGGTCCATCACCCCTTCGCGGAGATCCGTCGCCATGTCGCTGCGGCCGCGGAAGATCGAGGTGATCGGACGCTGGGTCAGCATGATGAAGATCATCAGCACCGTCGCCCAGAAGGCCGACAGCCCCGGCGAGAGGCGCTCCACCATCAAACACCAGATCAGCACCACGACCGGCAGGATGTACTGCAGGCCGACCAGCACCGTGGGGCGCGTCTGCGGCAGGGTATAGACCGGCTCGTTGGGGTCGTCGAGCTCGAGCTCGGGATAGCCGGAGGCCACCTTCAAGAGGCCCACGTAGACCGCCGCCAGCACCACGGCGACCAGCCAGGGGGTGGCATCGCCCAGCAGCGGCTTGATCCAGCCCAGGCCGTAATAGACCACCAGGGCCGTGATCATCATCAGCAGCAGGCCGCCGAGGAAGCCGATCACCTTGCGCACCAGGGGCTTGGGCGGATTGCTGCTCTCGAGGCCCTGCATGTTGGCCTTGAGGGCCTCAAGGTGCACGATGTAGATCAGGGCAATATAGGAGATCAGCGCCGGCAGGAAGGCGTGCTTGATCACGTCCACGTAGGAGATGCCGACATACTCGACCATCAGGAAGGCCGCGGCCCCCATCACAGGCGGCATGATCTGGCCGTTGACCGAGGAAGCCACCTCGACGGCCCCCGCCTTCTCGGCAGAGAAGCCGACGCGTTTCATCATCGGCACGGTGAAGGTGCCGGTGGTGACCACGTTGGCGATCGAGGAGCCGGAGATCAGGCCGGTCATGCCGGAGGCCACCACAGCGGCCTTGGCCGGCCCGCCCTTGTAGTGACCGAGCAGCGAGAAGGCGACCTTGATGAAGTAGTTGCCCGCGCCGGCCTTGTCGAGCAGGGCGCCGAAGAGCACGAACAGGAAGACGAAGCTGGTCGAGACCCCCAGCGCGATACCGAAGACCCCCTGGGTCGTCAGCCACTGGTGGTTAACCAGGCCAAAGAGGCTCACGCCGCCGTGGGCCAGGATGCCCGGCATCCAGGGACCCGCCAGGCTGTAGACGAGAAACACCATGGCCACGATCATCAGCGGCGGCCCGAGGGCGCGACGCGTCGCCTCGAGGAGCAGCAGGATGCCGATCACCCCAATGATCACGTCCTGCAGGATGGGCGCGCCGGGACGCTGGGCCAGCTGCTCGTAGAACATGAACATGTAGGCGCCGCAGAAGGCCGCGACCGCCGCCAGCACCCAGTCCTGGAGGGGGATGCGGTCACGCGGCGAACGCTGCAGCGCCGGATAGGCCATATAGGCCAGGAAGAGGGCGAATGCCAGATGAATCGATCGGGCCTCGGTGGCATTGAAGACCCCGAAGCCCAGCATGAAGGGGATCGGCGAGGCGATCCACAGCTGGAAGAGCGACCACACCGCGGCGATGCTGACCAGCAACTTGCCGGGCATTCCGGTCGGCTTGCGCGCCCCCGAGTCGGTAGAGGCGACCATATCCTCCAGGTCGACCTCGTCACCCGGAGACCTCATCTTGTCCTCGGTCATAAGCGAGCCCTGCTCTAAGTTATCGATTGACACTGGTAAATCATTCGTCAGAACCAGAGTGCGCGGTCACCCCTCGAGATGACCGCGCACTCAACACCTGGATGAGGTGATCTCAGAGTCCGGAGATCACTCGATCCAGCCCTGCTCGCGATAGTAGCGTGCGGCGCCCTCGTGCAGCGGCGCCGAGAGACCGGAGCTGACCATCTCCTGCGGGTCGAGGTTCTCGAAGGCCGGGTGCAGACGCTTGAAGCGATCGAAGTTGTCGAAGATCGCCTTGACGGTCTGGTAGACCACCTCGTCGTCGGTGTTGGCATCGGTCACGAAGGTGGCCGCCACGCCGAAGGTGGGCACGTCGTCCGGGTTGCCCTTGTAGAGACCGCCCGGGATGACCGACTTGGAGTAGTAGGGATGCTCCTCGACGATCTGGTCGATGACCGGGCCATCGAGCGGCACGAGGCGCGCGTCGACGGTGGTGGTGGCCTCCTGCAGGGAGCCGTTGGGGTGACCGACCACGTAGACCATGGCGTCGATGTTGTTGTCGGACAGGGCCGCGGCCTGCTCGGCGGCGTCGAGCTGGGAGGCCAGGGAGAAGGTGTCCATGGTCCAGCCCTTGGCGTCCATCACCACTTCCATGGTGTTGCGCTGGCCGGAGCCCGGGTTGCCGATGTTGACGCGCTTGCCTTCCAGGTCGTCGAGGCCGTCGATGCCGGCATCGGCGCGGGCCAGCATGGTCAGCGGCTCGCCGTGGACACGGAAGACGGCGCGCAGCTCCTCGTAGGCATCACCCTCGAAGTTGCCGGTGCCGTTGTAGGCCTGGTACTGGACGTCGGACTGCACCACGCCCATGTCCAGCTCGCCGGACTTGATGCCGTTGACGTTGGCCACCGAGCCGCCGGTGGAGGGGGCGTTGCACTTGATGTTGGCGTCTTCCAGACGGTTCACCAGACGGCAGACGGACTGGCCGACGACGTAGTAGACGCCGGTCTGGCCACCGGTACCGATGGTGATGAATTTCTCTTCCTGGGCCATCGCCGGCGATGCGAACAGCGAGGCTCCCAGCAGCGCGCCGGTAAAGGCTGCGGCAGAGAAAGCATGACGTTTCATGGACACACCTCTTGAGTTGTGCAAACGGATTCCTTGGTGGCGATCCCGATCCTGGACCGCCGACGGCTGTGAGCCGCTCCCCCCTACTTTAGCGAAAAAAGCGGTCGTATGATGAGGCCTTTTTGCTTATGAGGGAGTCTAGACATAGCGTAGGTCACCTGAGCGTTAATTTTCCGCGGTGCTGTCCACGCACGGGCCTCTGGACGATCGAGGGCAGTGGCGAAGACAGCACACCGGCGGGCGGCCCGGCTCGCCCACCGGCGCCGGTGGGCGAAGCTTGATGCCCCTCCCCTTCGAACACCAGACTGGGCGGTAGGGAGATCAGACCAGGCCACCGAGGAGTCGCGTCATGACCGAGCGAATCGAATGTGTGCAGGGGGATATCGCCCGCCAGGCCGATATCGATACCGTGGTCAATGCCGCCAACGCCCAGCTGAGAAGCGGCGGCGGCGTGGCGGGCGCCCTGCACCGGGCCGCCGGCCCGGAACTCGCCGAGGCGTGCCGTCCGCTGGCGCCGATCCGCCCCGGCCAGGCGGTGATCACCGAGGCCTTCGCGCTGCCCAACCGCCACGTGATCCACTGCCTGGGGCCGATCTACGGCGTTGACGAGCCGGCCGACGAGCTGCTCGCGGCCTGCTACCGCCACGCCCTGGAGCTGGCCGAGGGCCACGGCATCGCCTCGATCGCCTTCCCCGCCCTCTCCGCCGGGGCCTTCGGCTACCCGCCGGCCGAGGCGGCGCGGATCGCGATCTCGACGGTGCTCACCACCCTGTCCCGCTGCCCGGGCATCGAGCGGGTGCGCTTCGTGCTCTTCGACGCCACCAGCCGGGAGCTGCATGAACGCACCCTGGCCACCCTGCAGGGCGGCCAGGCGTAAGCGGGCCGTCCTCAGACGTTGTAGCCCAGCACCGCCGGCAGCCACAGGGCGATGGCGGGAAACAGCGCCACCAGCGCCAGGGCGGCGGCCATGGCCGCCACGAACAGCAGCGCCCAGCCGACGGTCTGCTCCAGGCGGATCTTCGCCACCTCGGTGGTCACCATCAGGTTCACCGCCACCGGCGGGGTGAACTGGCCGATGGCGATATTCATCGCCAGCAGGATGCCGAACCACACCGGGTTCCAGTCGAAGTGCTGCATCACCGGGATCAGGATCGGCATCATGATCAGGTAGATCGAGATGGCATCGAGCACCATGCCGGCCAGCAGCACCGCCAGCATGATCAGCACCAGCAGCAGCGTGCCGTTGTCGGTGAGCCCGACGATCCACTCCGCCAGGTGGCGAAAGGTGCCGAGCATGGTACCGGCCCAGGCGAAGATGCCGGCCAGGGCGATGATCAGGAGCACCACCCCGGAGATCACCGCCGCCTCGCCGAGCAGCGCCCAGAGATCGCGCCAGCGCATCTCCCGGGTCAGGCAGAGACCGACCAGGGCGCCGTAAGCCACCGCCACCACCGCCGCCTCGGTGGGCGTGAAGAGCCCGCTGCGAAGCCCCCCGAGGATGATCACCGGGGCGAACAGCGCCGGCAGCGCCTGACGGAAACTCTCGCCGAGCGCCGGCTGCTCGACCCCGGCCGGCGCCTCCCAGCGATGGTGCCGGGAGAGCAGCAGCGCCGGCACCAGCAGCGCCGCCCCGGCCAGCAGTCCCGGGAAGAGCCCCGCCGCGAACAGCGCCCGCAGGTCGACCCCCGGCACCACGATGGAGTAGAGGATCAGCGCCACCGAGGGCGGGATCAGGATCGCCGTGGAGGCCGAGGCGGCGATCAGCGTGGCCGAGAAGGGCTTGGGGTAGCCGGCCTTGGTCATGCTCGGCAGCATCACCATGGCCACCGCCGCGGCGTCGGCGGGGCCCGAGCCGCTCATGCCGCCCATGATCATGCAGACCAGCACCGCTACCACGGCCAGGCCGCCGTGGCGCGGGCCGATCAGCGCCTGGGCGAAGCGCACCAGCCGCGCCGCCACCCCGGCGCGCTCGAAGATCAGGCCGGTGAGGATGAACAGCGGGATGGCGATCAGCGGGTACTTGGCCACGCCGTTATAGGTGTTGGTGCCGAGCGTGGCCAGCATGGCCGGCGAGAGCCCGGCCAGGATGCCCACGGCCCCGCCCAGGCCCAGCGCGAAGGCCACCGGCACCCCGCTGATCAGCAGGCCCGCGAAGGCCAGCAGCATCCAGAGGTCAGGCGTCATCCTCGAGCCTCCCGCGCAGGCGATCCAGGGTCTGCTGCACCTGGCGCAGCATCATCAGCGCCGAGAGCAGCGGCAGCCAGGCCAGGTACCACCACTGCGGCAGGCCCAGCCCCGGGGAGAGCGAGCCCCACTGGATCTCCTGCCAGGTCATCCGGGCGCCGAACCAGGTGATCAGCCCCAGCACGGCGAGGCCACAGGCGCCCTGGAAGAGGATCAGGGCGCGGCGCGGCGCGGTCGGCAGGGCCCGCTCCAGCAGGCCGATGCGGATATGGCGGTCGCGGCGCAGGGCCACCGAGGCGCCGGCGAAGGTCAGCACCACCAGCAGGAACACCGAGAACTCCTCGGTGAAGGCGAAGGAGCCGCCGGTGAGGTAGCGCACCACCACGTTGGCCAGGCTGATCAGGCCGATGATCAGGATCGCGAGGGTCGCCAGCAGGCGTTCGAGTCTTGCGTCGGGACGTGTCATGGGCGTCGGGGGTCGGAGGCGTGGAGACGAGATCGGCCCCGCACGGGGCCGAACATGAAGGGCCGATGGAGGGAGGAACGGTCAGCGGCGCCGGGATCACTCCGGCGACATGTCGGCCCGGGCGGCCTCGACGATCGCCTCGCCGATGCGCGGCACCCACTCGTCGTGGACCGCCTCGGTGGCCTCGACGAAGGCCCGGTGCTGCGCCTCGTTAAGCTCGGTGACCGTGACGCCGCGCTCCTGGATCGCCGCCAGCCGCGCCGGCTCCTCCTCGCGGGTCATGGCGATCTCCCAGGCGCCGGCCTCCTCGGCGGCCTCACGCAGGATGGTGCGCTCCTGCTCGCTGAGCGACTCCCACACCTGGCGGTTCACCGCGAACACCAGCGGATCGTTCATGTAGTTCCAGAGGGTCAGGTGCTCCTGCCCCACCTGGTCGATGCGCGCCACGTCGAACACCGAGAGCGGGTTCTCCTGGCCGTCCACCGCGCCGGTGGTCAGCGCCGGCTTGGCGTCGGCCCAGCTCATCTGGGTGGGGTTGGCGCCGAGCGCCGTGAAGGTGTCCTGGAAGAGCGGCGAGCCCACCACGCGGATCTTCAGCCCTTCGAGGTCGGCCGGCTCTTCGATGGGGCCCTGGGAGTTGGAGAGCTGGCGAAAGCCGTTCTCGCCCCAGGCCAGCGGCACCACGCCCCGGGACGCGATGGCCTCGAAGACCAGCTCGCCGGCCGCCCCGCCGGTGACGGCGTCGACCGCCTCGACGTCGGGCATGAAGAAGGGCAGCGAGAAGAGGTTGAGCTCCGGCACCTGGGGCGACCAGTTGATGGTCGAGCCCACGGCCGCGTCGATCAGCCCCGAGCGCATGGCCGAGAACTCGCGGGTCTGGTCGCCGTTGACCAGCTGGGAGTTGGGGTAGACCCGCAGGGTCAGGTCGCCGTCGGAGCGCTCGGCGACCAGCTCGGCCCACTTCTCGGCGGCCTGTCCCCAGGGGAAGGCGTCGGAGAGCACGGTGGAGACGGAGAGCTCCCGGGCCAGGACGGACGAGGAGACGGCGAGGGAAGCGCTGACGAGAACGGCGCCGGCCAGGGCGGCGGCCACTCGGCGCGGGGAGCGTGACGAAGGCATGGCATATCCTTGCGGTCTGGGCGCGGGGCGGTCCGTCGCCGGCCTCCCCGACATCGTGAAGGTGGCAGCGTCATCGACGCCGCGAGCCTCAAGATGCCCTGTCATCTACACGTCATGCAAGGGATGCCGTGCCCGTTCGCTGTCCCCGCATTCAACGGAGTTGCTATGCTGTCAGGCTTTTCGCCGACCCTCCCCGAGGAGACACCGTGCCGCTTCGTGACCTGGCCCTGGGCCTCGCCGTCATCGCCATCTGGGCGCTGAACATCATCGTCATCAAGCTTGGGGTGGCCGAGCTGCCGCCGCTGCTGCTGACCACCCTGCGCTTCGCCCTGGTGGCGGCGCTGCTGGTGCCCTTCCACCCGGTGGCCCGCCACCAGCTGCCCTTCCTGGCGCTGCTCTCGGTGACCTTCGGCACCCTGCACTTCGCGCTGCTGTTCATCGGGCTCGGCCAGGCCGAGGCGGGCACCGGCGCGCTGCTGGTGCAGATGGGCACGCCCTTCGCCACCCTGCTCGCCGTGGTGTTTCTCAGGGAGCGCCTGGAGCCGCGCCGCCTGGCAGGGCTGGCGCTCTCCTTCGCCGGGGTCGCGGTGCTGGCCGGCGGCCCCACGCTCCCGGCGCCGCTGCCCACCGCCCTGCTGCTGGCCAGCGCCCTGGGCTGGGCCATCTCGCAGCTGCTGATCAAGCAGGGCCCCAACGTCTCGCCCATGGCCCTGGCGGGCTGGGTGGCGCTGTTCGCCACGCCCCAGGTGGCGCTGGGCTCCTGGTGGTTCGAGCAGGGCCAGTGGCAGGCCATCGCCGCGGCCGGCTGGGCCGGCTGGGGGGCGGTGTTCTACACCGCGGTGATGTCCTCGATCGTGGCCTACGGCCTCTGGTACGGCCTGCTGCGCTGCCACCCGGTCAACCGGGTGGTGCCGCTGACCCTGCTGATGCCGGTGGGGGCGGTGCTGCTGGGCGTGGTGCTGATGGGCGACGGCCTGGGCGTGCACAAGCTCGTCGGCGGTGGGCTGGTGATCGCCGGGCTGGCGCTGATCGTGCTACGCGTCGGCGGGAAACGCCCGGCCGCCTGATCAGGGCGCAGACGACGCGGCGGCCTCCCCCGCACAGAGCCCGCCGCCGCCCGGCCAGCTGACGCAGTCCCCCGCCGCCACGCCCAGCGCCTCGAAGGCACCGGCGTTGACCTCCAGGGCCGCGCGGTAGGGCACGCCGGGGCGGGTCACCGGGCAGTCGCCCGGGGCCTCGGCGGTGCAGGGCGTCATGCGGTGGATCTCGGCGATGCGGCCCGCCTCGTCGATGAAGGCGATGTCCAGCGGGATCCGGGTGCGGTACATCCAGAAGCCGTTGCGCGACGGCTGGGGATGGCGATAGAGGAAGAGCATGCCGGCCCCCGCGTCGAGGTGGTCGCGCTCCATCAGGCCGCGGCTGCGCTCGCGGATGCTGCGGGCCACCTCCACCTCGAGGCGCTGCGGCCCCTGGGCGCCGTGGATGACCAGCGGCACGCGCTCGAGCGTCGAGGCCTCGTCGGGGGCGGCGTAAAGCGGGCGCGGCAGCAGGCCGGCCGCGGGCAGCAGGGCCAGGCCCAGCAGCAGCTGGCGACGGGTCGTGTTCATGGGGTCTCCTCAGCGGTCGGGGGGGGCATGCAACGGGTCGGCGGCGTCCGGCATCAGATGGATGCCCGAGGCGAGCAGCGAGACGCCCACCCGCTCGCCCCGGGCCAGGCCGTTGCGGCGCGCCGCGTGGGTGGACAGCTCGAAGCGCAGGGTATCGTCGCAGTGATCGAAGGCCAGCGCCAGATAGGTGATGCCGCCGAGCACCGCCATCTCCACCACCCGGCCCGCGACGGGGTTCTCGCGCTCGCCCCGGGAGGGGCGGCCGCGGCGGTGCAGCACCACGTCCGACGGCGGCAGGTACCAGCTGATCCGCTGCCCCGGCGACAGCCCCTCGAGGCCGTGAGTCACCTCCAGCCGCCAGGGCCCCCACTGCAGCCGGCGCCCCGCCGCGTCGTCCACCACGCGGCCCGTGAAGACGTTGTGGCGATCGAGCAGCCGCGCCACCGCCGGGCTCGCGGGACGCCGGAAGAGCGTTTCGGCGGGCGCCTGCTGCAGGCTGCGCCCGGCATGCAGCACGCAGAGCCGGTCGGCCAGGGCGGCAGCCTCGTCGAGGTCGTGGGTGACCAGCACGATGGGGATGCGGATCTCGTCGCGCAGCAGGGCCAGCTCGCGCTGCAGGCGGCGCCGGGTGACCTGGTCCACCGCCGAGAAGGGCTCGTCGAGCAGCAGCACCCGGGGGTTGCGGGCCAGCGCCCGGGCCAGCGCCACACGCTGGCGCTGGCCGCCGGAGAGCGCCGCGGGGTGGCGCTCGGCGAGGCCGTCGAGGCGCACCCGGGCGAGCCAGCGATCGGCGGCCCGGCGCCGCTCGGCGGCGGGCAGGTGATCCAGCGCGACCATGACGTTGCCCCGCGCGGTCAGGTGAGGGAAGAGCGCATAGTCCTGGAACACCAGCCCCACCTGGCGCCGCTGGGGGGGCCGCGAGCGCCCCGCCGAGGCATCGAACCAGGTCTCGCCCGCGCAGCGGATGATCCCGCTCGCCGGCCGGTAGAGCCCGGCGATGGCCCGCAGCAGGGTGGTCTTGCCGCTGCCCGAGGGGCCCACCAGGGCGAGCAGCTCCCCGGCCTCGCAGTGGAAGTCGGCGGCCAGCGGGATCGGTCCCGGCTGGTGCAGGCTGACCGCCAGCCCCTCGCCGCTCGCCCCCGGCCCGACCGCTTGCATCGACTCAGCCACGGCGCCACCTGCGTCGCCCGGCAAGCCCGTAGACCACGCCGATGGTCAGGAAGGAGACCAGCAGCAGCATGGCCGACATCACCGCCGCCCCCGACTCATCGAAGGCCTGGACCCGGTCGTAGATGGCGATGGCCAGCGTGCGGGTCTCGCCGTCGATGGCGCCGCCGACCATCAGGATCACCCCGAACTCGCCGAGGGTGTGGGCGAAGGTCAGCGCCAGGGCCGAGACCAGCCCCGGCCACACCAGCGGCAGCTCGATGCGAAGTAGCGTCTGGGTGGGCGAGAGGCCGCTGCACCAGGCCGCCTCGCGCAGGTTGGGGGGAATCGTCTCGAAGGCGCGCTGGATCGGCTGCACGGCGAAGGGCAGGTTGGCGACCAGCGAGGCGAGCAGGATGCCGGTGAAGGTGAAGTTGAGCCCGCCGCCGGTCAGCGACTGCCAGGCGGCGCCGAAGGGCGCCTGCACCCCGAAGGCCTGCATCAGGTAGAAGCCGAGCACCGTGGGCGGCATGACCAGCGGCAGCGCCACCAGCGCCTCGCAGAGCGCGCGGCCGCGAAAGCGCGACAGCGCCAGGGCACGCCCCAGCCACAGCCCGACAGGCAGCAGCAGCAGGCAGGTCAGGCCCGCCAGGCGCAGCGAGACCGAGAGCGCCGTCCAGTCCATCAGGCGCCGCCCGTCGGGGTCGGCGGCTCAAAACCGAAGCGCGCCAGTATCTCGCGGGCCTCCTCGCCCTGCAGCCAGGCGTAGAACTCACGGGCCGCCTCACCGGCGCCGGGCACCAGCGCCATGCGCTGGCGCAGCGGGGCGTGCCGGTCGGCGGGAATCAGCACGTGCTCGGCCCGCTCCGCCAGCGTCGGGGCCAGGACCAGGGAGTAGGCCACCAGGCCGCCTCGGGCCTCGTCGGCCAGGGCGAAGCGGGCCGCCTGGGAGACGTTCTCGCCCATCACCCGCAGCGGCGCCGAGGCCTCCCAGAGCCCGGCCTGCTCGAGCGCCTGGCGCGCGGCGATGCCGTAGGGGGCGTGCTCCGGGTTGGCCAGCGCCACCCGCGGGCGCCCCTCCCCCGCCCGGTGGTCGGCGATGGCCGCCTCGACGGCGGCGAGCGGGGTCGCCTCGCTCGGCAGTGCACCGCGCCCGGCGGGCTGGATCCAGGCCAGCCGGCCGACCGCGTAGACCACGCCGGCATCCTCGGTGTGGCCCGTCTCGTGCAGGGCCAGCACGCTCTGCTCGTCCGCCGAGAGGAAGAGCTCGAAGGGCGCGCCCTGGGCGATCTGGCGACGGAAGTTGCCGGAGGCGCCGTAGTTGACGCGCAGCGGCGCCCCGCCCTGGGCGCGGAAGCGCTCGACCAGGGCGGGAAAGGCGAACTGCAGGGAGGAGGCGACGGCCACGGTGGCCGTCCCGGCGAGCGCCGGGACGGCACTCGCCAGCAGCCAGGCGGCCAGGGCGAGGCGAAGCACAGCGGTCATGGCGAGATCCAAAGCCCGATCAACGAGCCCGCATTGTCGGCCAGGTCCGCGCAGGGAACAAGGCGGGGACCGCCGCGGCGGCGCCCGCCTTGATGCGCGTCAAGGCCGGGTCAGGCCTGGGCCTCGTCGGCCTGGCCGAGGATCGCCATCAGGTCGATGCGGGTCTCCCGGGCGCTCAGGTCGAGCAGCGCCTCGAGGCTCTCCAGATGCGCCACGACGGCCCGCCGGGCGGCCTCGCCCTCGCCCTGCCGGAGGGCGTCCAGCAGCGAGGGGTGATCCCCCTCCAGGTAGCAGGAGCCGAGGCTCGGCCGCTTGTAGAGGGCGATCACGATGGAGGTGCGCAGGATCAGGTCGGTGAGCATCGCGCCCAGCACGCGATTCGGCGAGCGGTCGGCCAGCAGGTGGTGGATGGCCAGGGAGTGCTCGATGCGAGCAGGCTCGTCGCCGCGCCCGTGGGCCTCGATCTCGCGCTCGACCTCCTGCTCGAGCCGCGCCGTCGAGGCGGCGTCGAGGCCGCCGGCCAGGAGCGCAGCGACCTCGCCCTCGACCAGGCGCCGGGCGGCGAAGGTCTCGCGGGTCTCCTCGATGCTCGGCGCGCGGACCCGCGCCACCTGGTTGGGGCGCTGGTCCACCACGTGCTCGGAGGCGAGCCGGGTGAGGGCCTTGCGCACCACCGACCGGCTGACCCCGAACACCTCGCCCAGCGTCACCTCCGGCAGGCGCGTGCCCGGCGGCAGGCGCTGCATCAGCACGGCGCGCCGCACCTGGTCGACGATGTCCCGGTCGCTGATGCGACGCCCGGCCCTGACCTCCGCCAGCACCTCCTCCTGCCACTCCTCGTGCATGATCATTCCTCTAGGTTGTTTGCCGACAGCTTCTCATCCCGTCGCCGGAATGGCCACAGCAGACACACCTATCGTATACAAGAATCACGCATCCGCCCGGTGTTCCGCTCCCACGTCGAGGATCTTCAGGGTGTTGGTGCCGCCGTGGGCGTTCATGTGATCGCCCCGGGTGAGGATGACGTGGTCGCCCGGCTCGGCGATGCCCTGGCGGACCAGCAGCGCCAGGGCCCGGTCGTTGAGCTCGGCGGCGGTCATCTCGCTGGTGTCGAAGGGCAGCGAGACCACCCCGCGATAGAGCGCCATGCGCCGCTGGGCCACCGGGTTGTGGGCCAGGCCGATGATCGGCAGCCCCGAGCTGATGCGCGAGGCGATCAGCGGCGTGTAGCCGGAGGCGGTCATGCAGGCGATGGCGGCCACGCCGGCCAAGTGGTTGGCGGCGTACATCGCCGAGAGCGCGATGGTCTCGTCGATGCGGCTGAAGCCCTCGTGGATGCGGTGGCCAGACTCCTGGGCGCGGCGCTCGCGCTCGGCGCCGAGGCAGACCCGGTTCATCGCCTCGATGGTCTCCACCGGGAAGTCGCCGGCGGCGGTCTCGGCGGAGAGCATCACCGCGTCGGTGCCGTCGAGCACGGCGTTGGCCACGTCGAACACCTCGGCCCGGGTGGGCAGCGGCGACTCGATCATCGACTCCATCATCTGGGTGGCGGTGATCACCGCACGGTTAAGGGTGCGGGCGTGCTTGATGATGCGCTTCTGGGTGCCGATCAGCTGGGCGTCGCCGATCTCCACGCCGAGATCGCCGCGGGCCACCATCACCGCCTCGCTGGCGCGGATGATGCCGTCCAGGGTCTCGTCGTCGGCCACCGCCTCGGCGCGCTCGAGCTTGGCCACCAGGCCGATCTCGGCACCCGCTTCGCCGAGCAGCTCACGGGCCTCGACCATGTCGGCGGCGCTGCGCGGGAAGGAGATCGCCAGGTAGTCGACGCCGATGTCGACGGCGGTCTCGAGGTCGGCCTTGTCCTTGTCGGTGAGCGCCGGCGCGGAGAGGCCGCCGCCCTGCTTGTTGATGCCCTTGTTGTTGGAGAGCTTGCCGCCCACCACCACGCTAGTGTGGATCAGGTGGTCGACGACGCGGTTGACGTCGAGCACCACGCGGCCGTCGTCGAGCAGCAGGCGATCGCCCGGGGCGACGTCGTCGGCCAAGGTCTTGTAGTCGCAGCCGACCCGGGTGGCGTCGCCCTGGTCGCTGGCCAGGCCCATGTCGAGGATGAAGGACTGGCCCTCCTCCAGGGTCACGGCGCCCTCCTTGAAGCGGGCGATGCGGATCTTCGGTCCCTGCAGGTCGCCCAGCGCGGCGACGCTACGGCCCAGGCGCGCGGCGATCTCACGCACCCGCGCCAGGCGCTGGCGGTGATCGTCGGCGGAGCCGTGGGAGAAGTTGAGGCGCACCACGTCGACGCCGGCGGACAGCATCGCTTCCAGCACACCCTCCCGGTCGCTGGCCGGGCCCAGGGTGGCGACGATCTTGGTGCGGCGGATGGGGGCGTGAATCGGGGCGTGAGTCGGCAGCGTCATGAGGTCCTCGGCAGTACCAGGATGGCACGAAAATCGTTGACATTGGTGCGCGTCGGCCCGGTGACGATCAGATCGTCCAGGGCCTCGAAGAAAGTATACGCGTCATTGCGTGACAGGTAGTCGTCGGGATCGAGTCCCGCGGCCTGTGCCCGCCCCCAGTCCTCGGGAGAGCACTGCGCGCCGGCGTTGTCCTCGGAGCCGTCGATGCCGTCGGTGTCGACCGCCACGGCGTAGATGCCGGGGGCGCCCTTGAGGGTCGCGAACAGCCCCAGCAGGTACTCGACGTTGCGCCCGCCGCGGCCGTCGCCCTCGACGGTCACGCTGGTCTCGCCGCCGGAGAGGATCAGCAGCGGCCGCGTCAGGCCGTCCTGGGCGGAGAGCGCCATGCGGCCCTGGGCGTGGCCCAGCGCGCGGGCCTCGCCCTCCAGGTCGTCGCCGAGCAGGCGCACCTCGACGCCGTCGTGCTCGGCGGCGGCCTGCCCGGCGGCCAGGGCGTCCCGGGCCCGGGCGAGGATCTCGCTCTCGTCCCGGGCGAAGCCGGGATCGTCGGGCCGCGGCGGCGTGCCCTGCTCCGTCAGGCACCGGCGCACGCCGTCGGAGATCTCGATGGCGTGGCGCTCCAGGATCGCCAGCGCCTCGGCGGGCCGGCTCGCGTCGGGCAGGGTCGGCCCGGAGGCGATCAGCGAGGCCTCGTCGCCGGGCACGTCGGAGATCAGCCAGGTCAGCACCCGAGCCGGGTGCGCGGCGGCCGCCAGGCGTCCGCCTTTGATGGCGGAGAGGTGGCGGCGCACGGTGTTGATCTCGCGAATCGGCGCGCCGGAACGCAGCAGCGCCTTGTTGATCGCCTGCTTCTCGGCCAGGCTCACGCCCGGTGCCGGCAGGGTCATCAGCGACGAGCCGCCGCCGGAGACCAGCGCGATCACCAGGTCGTCCTCCCCCAGGTCCTGCACGGCCTCGAGCATGCGGCGCGCGGCCTTCTCGCTCAGGTCGTCGGGCATCGGGTGCGACGCCTCGAGGACCTCGATGCGCCGGCACTCGCTCTCCGGCCCCTGGGGGCCTTGCCCTTGTGGACCATGCCCGTAGCGGGTCACCACCAGGCCCTCGAGGGGGGCCTCGGGCTGATGGGCCTGCCAGCTACGCTCCAGGGCCGCGGCCATGGCGGCGGCGGCCTTGCCCGCGCCGACCACCACGGTGCGCCCGCGGGGCGGCTCGGGGAGCCGCTCAGGCAGCAGGGTATCGGGATGCACGGCCGCGATCGCGGTGTGCGCCAGCTGACAAAGCCAGTCGCTCGGCGCCGCCAGCGCGCCGTGAGATACCTGGGGGCTGAGTGTGTTCATGGGAGTCTCCTTCACGAAAAAGGCCCGGTGACGGGAGGGTACTTCAGGGGGAACCCACCACCGGGCAACGATCGCCAGCGGCGATCCGGCAGACGACGACCCGACGCCTGCCGTCAGGGAGCAGTCACCTCCCTGTCACCCGCCGGCCCACAATGACGGCCGGCGGGCAGAGTTCACGACCTGTCGATGGACGTGTCGTCACTCAGTCCTGGCCGATCTCGTGGTTGGCCAGAGACTCCAGGGCCCGGACCATGCCGGCGTGATCCCAGTCGGCACCGTCGTGGGCGACGCAGGCCTGGAACAGCTGCTGGGCGTTGGCGGTGCCGGGCAGCGAGAGGTTCAGGGTGCGCGCGCCTTCCAGCGCCAGGTTGAGGTCCTTCTGGTGCAGCTTGACCTTGAAGCCCGGATCGAAGGTGCGCTTGATCATGCGCTCGCCGTGCACGTCGAGGATCTTCGACTGGGCGAGGCCGCCGAGCAGCGACTCGCGCACCTTGGCCACGTCGGCGCCGGCCTTGGAGGCGAACAGCAGCCCCTCGGAGACCGCCTCGATGGTCAGGGCGACGACGATCTGGTTGGCCACCTTGCAGGTCTGGCCGGCGCCGTGTCCACCGATGTGGGTGATGGTCTTGCCCATCAGCTCGAGGATCGGCGTGGCGCGCTCGAAGCCTTCCTCGGTGGCGCCGACCATGATGGTCAGGGCCGCGTTGATGGCGCCGCCCTCGCCGCCGGAGACCGGGGCGTCGACGTACTCGCCGCCTGCCTCATGGACGCGCTTGGCGAACGCCTGGGTGGGGATCGGCGCGATGGAGCTCATGTCGATCACCAGGGTGCCGGGCTTGAGCCCCTCGATCACGCCGCCCTCGCCGAACAGCACCTCCTCGACGTCCGGGGTGTCCGGGACCATGGTGATGACCACTTCGGAGGCCTCGGCGACCGCCTTGGGGTTATCGAGGGCCTGCATGCCCTTGGAGGCCAGGGTCTCGTCCAGGGTGCCGCGCTTGACGGTGGTCAGTTCGTGGCCGGCGTCCAGCAGGTGTCCCGCCATGGGACGGCCCATGATGCCCAGTCCGATGAAACCGATCTTGCTCATGATATCTCTCCTGTCACCTAAGATGCGTGTCGTGGAATGTCGCGGCGCGGCTCAGCGAACGCCGTCCAGCCAGCCCAGGCCTTCCTGGGTGCCCGCCCGGGGCTTGTATTCGCAGCCGATCCAGCCGTCGTAGCCGAGGCGATCGAGGTGCGCGAACAGGAAGGGGTAGTTGATCTCGCCGGTGCCCGGCTCGTGGCGGCCCGGGTTGTCGGCCAGCTGCACGTGGGCGATCCGCGCGAGGTTCGCCTCGATGGTCGGGGCCAGATCCCCTTCCATGATCTGCATGTGATAGATGTCGTACTGCAGCTTCAGGTTATTCGAGCCCACCTCGTCGAACAGCGCCAGCGCCTGGGCGGTGCGGTTGAGGAAGAAGCCCGGGATGTCGCGGGTGTTGATCGGCTCGGCGATCAGCAGGATGCCCTCGGCCGCGAGCTTCTCGGCGGCGAAGCGCAGGTTCTCGACCAGGGTCTGGCGCGCCTGGTCGTCGCTGACGCCCTCGGGCTGGATGCCGGCCAGGCAGTTGACCTGGGTATTGCCCAGCACCTTGGCGTAGGCGATCGCGCGGTCGACGCCAGAGCGGAACTCCTCGACGCGGTCCGGATGGCAGGCGATGCCGCGCTCGCCCGCGCCCCAGTCGCCGGCCGGCAGGTTGAACAGCACCTGGGTCAGGCCGTTGTCGTCGAGACGCTTCCTGATCTCGGCGGCCTCGAAATCGTAGGGGAAGAGGTACTCCACGCCCTTGAAGCCGGCCTTGGCGGCGGCCTCGAAGCGGTCGAGGAAGTCGACCTCGGTGAACAGCATGCTGAGATTGGCGGCAAACTTGGCCATGTGCATCTCCCTGTCTCTTTTCGTGTGTGTCGGCAGTCTTGCCGGAGCGCCCGCCGCCGGTCCCCACCGACGGCGAGCCTAACGCTCCTTAACGCAGGGCGGCGATGGAGCTCGGCGCGTCGGCGACGTTCTCGGCCAGCGCCTCGAACTCGTTGATGCCGCCCAGGTCGGTGCCCATGGAGATGTTGGTCACCTTCTCGAGGATGACCTCGACCACCACCGGCACGCGATGCTCCTTCATCAGCTCGCGGGCCTCGGCGAAGGCCGGCGCGATCTGGTCGGGCTCGGTGACGCGGATCGCCTTGCAGCCCAGCCCCTCGACCACGGAGACGTGATCCACGCCGTAGCCGTTGATCTCCGGGCAGTTGATGTTCTCGAAAGCGAGCTGCACCTGGTAGTCCATGTCGAAGCCGCGCTGGGCCTGGCGGATCAGCCCCAGGTAGGAGTTGTTCACCACCACGTGGATGTAGGGCAGGTTGAACTGCGCCCCGACCGCCAGCTCCTCGATCATGAACTGGAAATCATAGTCGCCGGAGAGCGCGACGATGTCGGTATCCGGATCGGCGCGACGCACGCCCAGCGCGGCCGGGATGGTCCAGCCCAGCGGGCCCGCCTGGCCGCAGTTGATCCAGTGGCGCGGCTTGTAGACGTGCAGGAACTGCGCGCCGGCGATCTGCGAGAGGCCGATGGTGCTGACGTAGCGGGTGTTCTTGCCGAATGCCTTGTTCATCTCCTCGTAGACGCGCTGCGGCTTGACCGGCACGTCGTCGAAGTGGGTCTTGCGCAGCAGGGTGCGCTTGCGCTCCTGGCACTCCTCGGCCCAGGCGCTGCGATCCTTGAGCTTGCCCTCGGCCTGCCACTCGCGGGCCACCTCGATGAACAGCTCGAGCGCCGCCTTGGCGTCGGAGACGATGCCGTAGTCGGGGCCGAAGATGCGCCCGATCTGGGTCGGCTCGATGTCGACGTGCACGAACTTGCGACCCTTGGTGTAGGTCTCGAGCGTGCCGGTGTGGCGGTTCGCCCAGCGGTTGCCGATGCCCATCACGAAGTCGGACTCGAGCATGGTCGCGTTGCCGTAGCGGTGCGAGGTCTGCAGGCCGACCATGCCCGCCATCAGGCGGTGATCGTCCGGAATGGTGCCCCAGCCCATCAGGGTCGGGATGACCGGCACGCCGGTCAGCTCGGCGAACTCGGTGAGCAGGTCGCCGGCATCGGCGTTGATGATGCCGCCCCCGGCCACCAGCAGCGGCTTGTCGGCCTCGTTGAGCATGCCCAGCGCCTTCTCCACCTGGGCGCGGCTGGCGGCCGGCTTGTAGGCGGGGAGCGGCTCGTAGGTGTCCGGATCGAACTCGATCTCGGTCATCTGCACGTCGATGGGCAGGTCGAGCAGCACCGGGCCCGGACGCGAGCTGCGCATGATCTGGAAGGCCTGCTGGAAGGCGCGCGGCACCTGGGCCGCCTCCAGCACGGTGATGGCCCACTTGGTGACCGGGCCGGCGATGGCCTGGATGTCGACCGCCTGGAAGTCCTCCTTGTGCAGCTTGTTGGACGGCGCCTGGCCGGTGATGCACAGGATCGGAATGGAGTCCGCGGAGGCAGAGTAGAGGCCGGTGATCATGTCGGTGCCGGCCGGGCCGGAGGTGCCGATGCACACGCCGATGTTGCCCGGCTGGGTGCGGGTGTAGCCCTCGGCCATGTGCGAGGCGCCTTCGACATGGCGCGCCAGGACGTGGTCGACGCCCCCGACCTTGCGCATCGCGGCGTAGAAGGGGTTGATGGCGGCGCCGGGCAAGCCGAAGGCGACATCGACGCCCTCCTTGCGCAGCACGTGAACGGCAGCTTCCGCGGCGGTCATGCGAGCCATGACGATTCCTCCAGTGGCGGGTTTTATTCTTTGGAAAATATTTCTGTATACAGAGACTAGGCGCCGCTCCCGGGGTCCGTCAAGAATTTCTGGAAAACATTTCCAGCTTATTTTTGTGCCAAAAAAAACTCCCTGATATCAGAAAGATATATGAATGGAAAAAATTCCCAAAACTTCGCCTGCTTATCGATGACACGACCGAGCCGCGGCCTGTCATGGGCGACATGGCATCGAACAAGTGTATGCAATCCTGGCAGACAGTGTGCGACAGGAGAGGACGCGGGCGGCGTGACGGCCGCCCGCGCTCGCCCCGGTCAGGGCCGCAACGCCTCGGCCCGGGCGTGCTCCAGGGCCAGGGCGACGAAGGCGCGGGCCGCGGCGGTTCGGTAGGCGCCCCGGCGCTGCAGCAGCACCGCCGTGCGGCACAGCGAGGCGGGCTCCAGGATCAGCGAGCGCAGGTCGTCGTGCTGGCGGACGATCGGCTCGGGCAACAGGGTGGCCAGCCGCGTGCGGCGCACGATCTCGACCACCGCGCTGATCGAGTTGGCCTCCATCACCACCCGCGGGTAGACGCCGTGCTGGCGGCAGTAGCGATCGATGCGCTCGCGGGTGGCGAACTCGTCGTCGAGCAGGATCATCGGCTGGGCGTCGAGCCGCTCGAGCGCGAGGCGCCCCTGGCCCGCCAGCGGATGCTCCCGCCCCACTCCCAGGGTCAGCGTCTCGGGGAGCAGCTCGGTCGCCTCGAGCTCGGCGGAGTGCACCTCGTCGAAGGCGATCCCCACGTCGATGCGGTCCTCGTTGACCAGCTCCTCCATGCGCTCCTGGGACATCTCGCTGACGCTCAGGGTGAGCCGGGGATAGCGGGCGTGGAAGGCGGCGACCAGCGGCCCCACCAGGTAGGCGGTGAAGGTCGGTGTGATGGCGAGGCGCAGGCTGCCTTCGCTGAGATCGCCGACGTCGTGGATGGCGCGCTCCCCCGCCTTGAGGTCCTTAAGGGCGAGCCGGGCGAAGCGCGCGTAGACCTCGCCGGCATCGGTCAGGCGGATCGCCCGCCCGGAGCGGTCGAACAGCGGCGCCCCCAGGCGCTCCTCGAGCTGCTTGATCTGCTGGGAGAGCGCCGGCTGGGAGACGTGCAGGGCGGCGGCCGCCCGGGTGAAGCTGTGGTGCTCGGCGACGGCGAGGAAGTAGTGGATATGACGCAGCAGCATGGCGAGACCCATAATGAGTGCTTATGCGCATCATTATATATCGGTCTTTTACCTTATCAGTAGGCGGGCGTAGATTGCGCGGCATCGCATCGGCGCAGACGGAGCCCCCACCATGCAGGACATCATCGACGGTTTCTTGACCTTCCAGCGCGAGGCCTTCCCGAAGCGCGCCGCCCTCTTCCAGGACCTGGCCTCGCGGCAGTCGCCCCGGGCGCTGTTCATCTCCTGCTCCGACAGCCGCCTGGTGCCGGAGCTGGTCACCCAGCGCGAGCCCGGGGACCTGTTCGTGATCCGCAACGCCGGCAACATCGTGCCCTCCTACGGCCCGGAGCCCGGCGGCGTCTGTGCCACGGTGGAGTATGCCGTGACGGCCCTCGGCGTGGCCGACATCGTGATCTGCGGCCACTCCGACTGCGGCGCCATGACGGCGATCGCCAACTGCCAGTGCATGGCGCACATGCCCGCCGTCGACAAGTGGCTGCGCTACGCCGACTCCGCGCGCATCGTCCACCAGGCCCGCCACTACGACAGCGAGCGCGAGCGCGTCGATGCGCTGGTGCGCGAGAACGTGATCGCCCAGCTGGACAACCTCAGGACGCACCCCTCGGTGCGCTTCGCCCTCGACGCGGGCCGCCTGGCCCTGCACGGCTGGGTCTACGACATCGCCTCGGGCCGGATCGACGCCTTCGACGGCCGCACCCACACCTTCGTTTCCCTCGCGGACCACACCGGGGTCCGCGCCACCCCCGAACAGCTGCCCGCAGCTGTCTGAGCCACCCAAGGAGCCCCCCATGCTGCAATCCCAGACCCGCCAGGACGCCCGCCAGGCGCTCACCGACCGCGTGCTGATCGCCAAGGACAGGAAGGACCTGTCGTTCGCCGAGATCACCGAGGGCACCGGCCTGAGCGTGGCCTTCGTCACCGCCGCCCTGCTCGGCCAGCACCCGCTGCCCGCCGAGGCCGCCGAGGCGGTGGGCAAGACCCTCGAGCTCGACGCCGACGACGTGGCGCTGCTGCAGACCATTCCGCTGCGCGGTAGCCTCGAGGAAGCGATCCCCAGCGATCCGACCGTCTACCGCTTCTACGAGATGATTCAGGTCTACGGCACCACGCTCAAGGCCCTGGTGCACGAGGAGTTCGGCGACGGCATCATCAGCGCCATCAACTTCAAGCTCGACGTGAAGAAGGTGGCGGACCCGGAGGGCGGTGACCGCGCGGTGATCACCCTCGACGGCAAGTTCCTGCCCTATCAGCCGTTCTGAGCGGCCGGCCCCTTCCCGGCGCATGGCCGGGAAGGGGCCGGGAGCCATGTCGAGCACGCCACGCACCGCGGCGCCGAAAGGCGCCGCGGTGTTGGTCGTCGAGCAAGGGCAGAGGATCGGGTCGGGTCGCGGGCCGGCTAGCCCAGGTCCAGGATCGCCTCGCCGATGCCGGCGAAGGCGAGCCGGGCCCGCTGGCCGGCGCGCATCTCCACCACGCCGTTGAAGGTGCCGGTGGTGATCACCTCGCCGGCCGCGATGCCCTGCCCCGTGGCCGCCATGTGATCGTTGATCATCTCCACCAGCAGCCGCGCCGGGTCGCCCCCCGGGTGGCCGCCCCGGCCGTCGAGCACCGTCTCGCCGTCGAGCTCGAGGCGGTAGGCGGCGTCGCGCATCTGGCGAAGGTCCCCCGCCGGCGCCGCCTCGCCCAGCACGAAGGCGCCGTGGCTGAGCCCGTCGGCCAGCTGCCAGAGCGCCGGCACCGCCGGCCACTCGACGAAGCGGCTGTCGACGAGCTCGATGGCCGCATGCAGGCTCTCGACCCGCGCGGCGATCTCGTCGAGCCGATAGGGCGTCTCGCGGAAGGGCACGGCCTCGCCCATCACCACCGCGAGCTCCGGCTCGAGGAAGACGCGATGGAAGGCGTCGCGGGCGAAGCGCCCCGGCGAGGCCTGGCTCCACTCAGCGAACAGCCGCGAGTAGCGCGGCGTCTCGCCCGCCACGATGCCGCCGAGCTTCCAGCCGCGGGGCGTGCCCAGGGCGGCGGCGACCCGCGCCTGCACGGCCTGGGCTTCGCGCTCGTCGGCAAGCGCCAGGTCCGTCGGCACCGGGATCGCCGCCGCGGGGGGATAGGCCGCCAGCAGGCGCTGGGCGGCGCGGTCGAGCCGCTCGTCGATCCGCTCTTGCTCGACCATGCTCAGAACCCCTTCGCCTGGCCACGCGGCCGGGCCGGCGTGGGCTTGTCGCAGGTCAGGAAGCGGCCGTGGCCAGCCGGCGCGGTAAAGGCGCCGTCCCGGGAGACCGCCCGTCCGCGGCACAGCGTCAGCACCGGCTTGCCGGTGAGCTCCACGCCCTCGTAGGGGGTGTAGTCGACGGCGTGGTGCAGGTCGGCGTTGCGGATGGTGGAGCGCGCGGCGGGATCCCACAGCGTCAGGTCGGCGTCGCTGCCGATGGCGATGGTGCCCTTCTGCGGATAGAGGCCGTAGATCTTGGCCGGGTTGGTAGCGGTCAGGGCCACGAAGCGCGTCGGGTCGATGCGCTCCTTGATCACCCCCTCGGAGAACAGGATCGAAAGCCGCGTCTCGAGCCCCGGGATGCCGTTGGGGATGTGCTCGAAGCTCGCCGACTCGCCGTGCAGCTTCTTGCCCTGGGGGTCGTCGAAGCGGAAAGGCGCGTGGTCCGAGGAGAAGACCTGGAAGACGCCGCTCTCCAGCGCCTGCCACACCGCCTCCTGGGCCGCCGCGTCGCGGGGCGGCGGGCTGCACACGCACTTGGCGCCCTCGAAGCCCTCCTGGTCGAGGTCGGCGGCGGTCAGCATCAGGTACTGGGGGCAGGTCTCACCGTAGACGCGCAGCCCGCGCCCCTGGGCCCAGCGGATCTGCTCGATCGCCTCGGGGCCGGAGACGTGCACGATCAACAGCGGCACGTCGATCAGCTCGGCCAGCGAGATGGCCCGATGGGTGGCCTCGCGCTCGGCGATCGCCGAGTGCGCCACGCCGTGGTAGTAGGGTGAGGTCTGGCCCTGGGCCTCGAGCAGCTCGGTCAGGTAGGCGATGCAGTCGGCGTTCTCGGCGTGGACCATCACCATGCCGCCCTCGCGCCGGGCCATGGCCAGCACGTTGAGCACCTCGCGGTCGTTGAGCTTCAGGTCGTCGTAGGTCAGGTAGATCTTGAAGGAGCTGTAGCCCTCGTTGATCAGCGCCGGCAGCTCCTCCTTGAGCACCGTCTCGGTGGGGTCGGTGACGATCATGTGGAAGGCGTAGTCGATGAAGGCCTTGCCGTCGCTGCGCCGGTGATAGTCCTCCACGGCGGCGCGCAGGCTCTGGCCCTTCTGCTGGGCGGCGAAGGGGATCACCGTGGTGGTGCCGCCACAGGCCGCCGAGCGGGTACCGGTGTAGAAGTCGTCGGCCATCACCGCGCCGTCGCCGAGCGGCTGGTCGAGGTGGCAGTGGGCGTCGATGCCGCCGGGCATCACCCAGAGCCCCTGGGCGTCGATGACCTCGTCGGCTTCGCCGAGCGCCTGGCCCAGGGCGACGATGCGCCCGTCCTTGATGCCGATGTCGGCCGTGTAGCGGTCGGCCGCGGTGATCAGCTGGCCGTTCTTGATGATGGTGTCGAAGCGTGACATGTCGCGTGCCTCGTCGAGAGAGTCGGATGGGGCCGGCGCAGGCACCGGCCGAAGCGAAAAAAGAATCGTTCGATAGCCCTGGAGTGTGATGGGCTTACTCGGCGACAAGCCTTTGCGAAGGCGCTGTGAACCCTTCCCTGGGCGCTACTTTTGCCCTCCCTGGCAAAAGACCCTCGCGTCGGCTTGCCCCCGACGCCCATCCCCCGGGCATTTAGAAAGCGATTGGCTGCCGGCTACCCCATGGCCTCGGGCAGCCACAGCACCAGGCCCGGCCAGAGGATGATCAGCGCCACGAAGGCCAACATGATGGCGAGGAACGGCAGGCTGCCGAGCATCACGTCGGAGATCGAGCCGCGACCGCGCACGCCCTGCACCACGTAGAGGTTCATGCCGATCGGCGGGGTGATCAGCGAGATCTCCATCATGATCACCAGGAAGATGCCGAACCACACCGGGTCGAAGCCGAACTGCACCACCATCGGCACCACGATGGGCACGGTGGCGATCATCATCGACAGCGTCTCGAGGAAGCAGCCCAGCACCAGGTAGAAGATCACCAGCGCCAGGATCAGCCCCAGCGGCGAGAGCCCCAGGTCGGCGACCCACTGGGTCAGGGTGTGGGGGATGCCGAGGATGCCGACGATGTAGTTGAGGAAGAAGGCCGCCACGATGATCAGCATGATCATCGCCGTGGTCCGCGCCATCGACAGGAAGCACTCGTGGAGCATGGTGAGCGTCAGCTTGCGATTGATCGCGGCCAGCAGCAGCGCCGCCACCACGCCCAGCGCCGCGGCCTCGGTGGGCGTGGCCCAGCCGCTGTAGATGCTGCCGATGACGATGGCGAAGACGAAGGCCGGCGGCAGCAGGTCGACCAGCGAGGCGAGCCGCGCGCGCAGCGCCACCCTAGGCTCGCGCTCGCCGGCGACCTCGGGGCGCAGCAGGCTGAAGGCCATGATCGCCAGCATGAAGGCCCCGGCCAGCGCCAGCCCCGGCAGGATGCCGGCGATGAACAGCTTGCCGATGGAGGTGTTGGTGATCGCGCCGTAGATGATCATGTTGATGCTGGGCGGGATCAGGATGCCCAGCGTCGCCCCGGCGGCCAGGGTGCCCAGCGCCAGACGCTCGCTGTAGCCGCGCTCGGCGAAGGCCGGCAGCGCCACGGTGCCGATGGTGGCGGCGGTGGCGACCGACGAGCCGGACATGGCGGCGAACACCGAGGAGGCGCCGATGTTGGTGTGCAGCAGCCCGCCGGGCATGCGGTTGAGCCACACCGAGAGCGCGCTGTACATCCGCTCGGTGATCCCGCTGCGCAGCAGCAGCTCGCCGAGCAGGATGAACAGCGGGATGGCGGTGAGGATGAAGTCGTTGAGCGTGCCCCACAGGGTGTCGCCGAAGGAGTAGAGCAGCGGTGTGCCCAGGTACATCAGGGTGCCCAGGGCGGCGACCGAGAAGATCGCCACCGCCACGTGGATGCCGGCCGCCATCATGCCGAGCATGATGCCGAAACCGATCAGGACCTCGAGTGCGCCGATCATGTCGCGTCACCTCCCTGGGTGGCGGTGGTGGCGGCGGGAGCGGTCGGGGAGACGCTGCCGCCGTAGTCCTGCTGGGCCTCGTCCAGCTCGTCCTGGGCACTGCGCGGGCCGTAGTCCCGGTTGAGCGAGCGCACGCGGCCGGTGACCAGCTGGGCCAGGGCGTGCAGCGCCAGCTGGCTGGTGAGCAGGGCGAAGACGCCGAGGCCGATCACCCACAGGGTCTGGGGGATCCACAGCGGAGTCTGCAGCGGGGTGCTGGCGAGGCTGCCAAACTCCAGGGTCTCGTGGAGCGTCTCGACCGCCCGCCACAGCATGAACAGCGAGAAGGCGGCGAGCATCAGCATCGCCGCGGCGTTGAGCGGCGCCTGCAGCAGCGCCGGCAGCCGCGCCATCAGCACGTCGACCCGGGTATGGGCGCGGTGCAGCAGGGCGTAGGCGAAGCTGAACGAGACGCCGATCGCCAGCACGTAGCCGCCGATCTCGTCGACGCCCTGCAGGGAGAAGTTGAACAGCTTGCGCGCGATCACCTCGAAGGTGATCAGCAGCGACAGGCCCAGCGCGGCGTAGCCGGCGGCCACGGCGGCGCCGTGGGCCAGGCTGCGGGCGAGCCAGTAGGGATTCCGGGGTAGCATCGGGCACCTCCAGGGGCGCCCCGGCCGGAGCCGGGGCGCGGATTGACGACGCTTACTGGATGCTCAGGCCAGAGGCCTCGCCCACGGTGCGATTCCAGACCGCGGCGCAGTCGTCGTACTGCTGGCTGCAGGTCTCGGCCCATACCGGCAGCACCGCCTCGCTGGTGATCTGCTCGACGAGCTCGCGGGAGCTCGGGTCGATCTCCACCAGGTCCATGTCGTAGGCCTCGTGACTGGAGCAGCTCGCCTGACCGGTGTTGCAGGCGATGGCGTCGTCATTGACGTCGGAGGCGAGCCCCCACATCTGCTCTTCCAGGCGGGCGAAGGCCTCGGTCAGCGCCTGCTGCTGCTCGGCGTCGAAGCCGTTCCAGGTATCGAGGTTCATGAAGTGGCCCTGCACCGAGTAGGCCAGCGGCAGCGGCACGAAGGTGTCGGTGACCTCCGGCCACTTGCCGTTGTTGCCGGCGGAGGGGGCGGTCACGCCGCAGTCGGCCACACCGCGCTGCAGCGCCAGGTAGACCTCGCTGAACTGCAGGGTCACCGGAGTGGCGCCGAGGCCTTCGACCAGGCGCGACATGGAGGGGGTGAAGACGCGCACCTTCTTGCCGGCCAGGTCCTGGACGCCGTCGATGTCGCCGTTGCAGAACATCATCTGCGGGCCGAAGGGCCAGAGCGTCATCAGCTTGGCATTGAAGCGCTCCTGGAGGCGCGCATCGAACGCCTCGCGCACCGCGTCTACCGCCTCGCGCTGGGCATCGAGGCTCGGCGACACGCCGGCCAGGTCGATGCCCTCGAAGAAGGGCTCGTCCCGGGAGGCCATGCCGATCTGCACCGACATCACGTCGAAGGCGCCGGAGCGGATCAGGCGCAGGGCGTCGGCCGCCTCGACGCCGATGGCGTCCATGGGGTTGTAGACGACCGCCAGGTCGTCCCGGGCGTTGAGCTCGTTGAAGAAGGGCCGCTCGACCTCCTCGACGTGCAGCTTGTTGCCGGAGAAGTTGCCGACGGTGCGCAGCATGGTCTCGGCCTGGGCCAGGCCGCCGAGCAGCAGGCCGGTGGCAAGCGTACCGCCCAGCGCGATCCGTTTGGGGGTCATGGTTGGCATCGGGTCACCTCGTGATTGGGATTGTTGATGGTGGTCTTGCCGTGGGAAGCGGGGAGCGCTGTCCGACTCACGCCGCCAGACGCGGGTCCTGGAACAGCCCTCCCCAGCCGGTGATGCGGGCGGGATCGATCCCGGCCAGGGCCAGGGTCTTCCACACCGTGACGCTGACCGAGTCGTAGATGGGAATGCCGAGCTCGCGCTCGAGCGCGGGGACGATGCCCGCGCCTCGCAGGTTGGTGCAGAGGATGGTGATGGCCTGGGGCTTCGCCTTGGCCACCTCGCGCACCATCGCGGCCAGGGTCGCCTCGTCGTACTCGGAGAAGGAGAAGTTGCCGCGGTCGTTGAGGTGGCGCTCGGCGACCACCTCGATCCCCTCGGCCCGGTAGTTGTCGATGATCGCCGCCTGGATGTCGTCGAGGTAAGGGGTCACGAGCCCGAGCCGGGTCACCCCGGTGCGCTCGAGGGCCTCGTTGAGGGCCAATACGCTGGTGGTGGCCGGCGCGCCGGTCACCTCGGTGATGGCGGCGCACAGCCGGCGGTCGGCCTCGAAGCCGAGCCAGCTCGACGAGGTGCCGTTCCAGGCGATGACGTCCATGCGGGCGTCGTTGAGCAGGCCGGCGGCCTCGAGCAGCGGGGCCGGGTCGAACTGGGCCAGCGCCGTCTCGCTCAGGGAGATCTCCTTGACCGTGAAGCGCTGGAAGTGGGCGGTGACCTCGGGCATCAGCTCGCCGAGCAGGGCCGCGGTGTAGGGCTCCAGCACGGTGTTGGACGAGGGGGTGAGCATCCCGATCAGGGTGCGGGGCATGGGCAGGGTCCTTGTTCTTGTGGGGCGTTGTGATCGGACGTGGGTATCGGGTTTTGGCGTGCTTTGAATTTTGAATTCAAAATACAGTATGCAAAGAGTCGCACAAGATCGAGATTTTGCAAGTACACTTTTCGGCAACCGGCGACGCGGCCCCGCGTCGCCTTCCAACAGGAGATCTCCATGGACGACAGCGCAGATGTGAAGGCCCCCGAGGCCCATGACGGCGCGGCGCCGCTGCGCCGCCTGGCGCTCTTCGAGGTGGTGGCGGAGCAGCTTCGCGAGATGGTGCTGGAGGGCGAGCTGCTCCCGGGCAGCCGGATCTCCGAGAAGCGCCTCTGCGAGTCCTTCGAGGTCTCGCGCACCCCGCTGCGCGAGGCGCTCAAGGTGCTGGCCAACGAGGGGCTCGTGGAGCTGCTGCCCAATCGCGGCGCCAAGGTAACCGAGGTGGACCCGCGGGAGGTGGCCGACCTGTTCGAGGTGATGGTGGAGCTGGAGGCGCTCTCCGGGCAGCTGCTGGCGCAGCGCGCCGGCGACGCCCAGATCGAGGAGCTGCGCGCGCTGCACCGCCAGATGCTGGAGCACTACCGGCGCCAGGAGCGGGTCGAGTATTTCCGCCTCAACCAGCGGATCCATCGCCGGCTGGCCGAGATCTCGGGCAACGGCGTGCTGCTCGAGCTGGAGACCGCGCTCAACCTCAAGATCACCCGCGCCCGCTACGCCGCCAACATGCAGCTCGGCCGCTGGGACGAGTCGGCCCGCGAGCACGAGGCCATCCTCGAGGCCCTGGAGCGCCGCGACGGCGAGGCGCTGGCCCGGGCCATGCGCGACCACATGCGCAAGACCGGCGACGCGGTGCTCGAGGGCCTGGCGGCGCGCTGAGCCCGGCCGGCGCTCGCCGGCCGCGCCAGGCCACCTCGGCCTTCGCCCTCTCGCCTCGCTTCGGTCTCGTGACCCTTCTCGCGCCCCGATTCCCCTCCCTGCCCTGCCCGCCTGCCCTTCCCATGGAGGGAGGGATGGGGCGGATGCGCCTCGGCGTCTGGACCGCAACAATAGCCATCACATCCGATTTTTTAAAAACTCAAACCACTGATTTTATTTTAAAAATAAAAAAAACGTATTCTGTATTTTGAATTTTTCAAGGCCCTGACCTATGGTTTCCCTGAGCCGCCGGCGTGCCCCGGCGCGCCCCGTTCTCCCTCCATTGCCGCGAAGGACCCTCGGATGACAACAACAACGCGCACCACCCGCTACGCTACCCCCCTGCTGCTGGCCCTGGGCCTCGGCGCGCCGCTGATGGCTGGCGCCGACACCCTGCGCTTCGGCGGCAACTTCACCGACGATCACTCCAGCAGCCGCGCCATGGAGATCTTCCAGGAGCGGCTCGCCGAGCGCACCGACGGCGACCTGACCGCCCAGCTGTTCCCCAACATGCAGCTCGGCGGCGCCGGCGAGAACGTGGACCAGGTCAGTTCTGGCGCCATCATGGGCACCTGGATCGGCATTTCCTACCTGTCGCGCACCGTGCCCGAACTCGAGGCGCTGAGCCTGCCCTTCGCCTTCGACAGCCGCGAGGATGCCTTCGCGCTGATCGACGGCGAGGTCGGCGAGCTGCTCGACGAGAAGCTCGCCGAGGCCGGCTTCACGGCGCTGGGCTACATGGAGCTCGGCTTCCGCCACGTCACCAACAGCGTTCGTCCCCTCGAGAGCGTGGCGGACTTCCAGGACCTCAAGATCCGCCTGCAGCCCAACCAGACCCACCTGGACACCTTCCGCGCCATCGGCGCCAACCCGGTCTCCATGGACATCAACGAGGTCTACGGGGCGCTGCAGCAGGGCGTGCTCGACGGCCAGGAGAACCCCTACAGCATCATCAGCACCAAGCGCCTCGACGAGGTGCAGGAGTATCTCTCCGATACCGGCCACTTCTACGACTACATCGTGGTGGTCGCCAATCGCGACACGTTCGAGGGGCTCGACGAGGCCGAGCAGCAGGCGGTGATGGCGGCCATGGACGAGGCGGTGGCCTGGCAGCGCGAGACCGCGGCCGAGGAGGACGCGGCGGCCCGCGAGACGCTGATCGAGCGCGGCATGCAGTTCACCCCGATCAGCGACGAGACCCGCAGCGCGCTGCGTGACGCCAGCCAAGGCGTGGTCGACGACCTGCGCGAGAAGATCGGCGCGGAGATCGTCGACCGGGTGCTCGAGGAGCTGGGGTCATGACACCCGCCTGGCACCGGCTGGAGGCGCACGCCTCCAGCCCGTTCACCCGCCACTTCCTGCACGGCCTGGCGCTGCTGGATCGCACCTCCTACTTCGCCATCCTGCTGGCCATGGCGCTGATGACCGCGCTGGTCTCGGCCCAGGTGTTCGCCCGCTACGTGCTCGGCACCTCCATCGACTCCGCCGATGAGCTGTCGCGCCTCTGCTTCGTGTGGGCGATCTTCCTGGCCATTCCCCACGGCATCAAGGTCGGCATCCACGTTGGCATCGACGCCGTGGTCAGCCTGCTGCCGAAGGGCGTGCAGGAGTCGCTGGCCCGCCTGATGGCGCTGGTCGGCGCCGTGCTGATGGCGATGCTGGCCTGGATCAGCGTCGGCGCGGTGGCCGACAAGTGGCAGGAGATGATGCCGACCCTGCCGATCACCGCCGCCGTCTTCTACATCGCCGTGCTGGTCTGCGCCGTCCACTGCTGCCTGCACCTGATCGCCCAGGCCTGCCGGCTGGAGCCGCTGCCCAGCGCCCCGCCGGAGCCTGGAGGAGGGAGCGCCTCATGACCCCCGCCATCGTCTTCACCTTCCTGGGCTTCGCCCTGCTGCGCATGCCGCTGGCCTTCGCCCTGGGCCTCGCCTCGCTGGTCGGCCTCTACGTCGGCGGCATGGACTTCTCGGTGATGCCCCAGCGCATGATGCACTCGGTCAACAGCTTCCCGCTGATGGCCATCCCGCTGTTCATGCTGGCCGGCGAGCTGATGGTCGCCGCCGGCATCCTGCAGCGCCTGGTCGACTTCGCCAACTCGCTGATCGGTCGCGTCCACGGCGGCCTGGCCCACGTCGCCATCGTCGCCGGCATGGTACTGGCCGCGGTGAGCGGCGCCGCGGTGGCCAGCGCCAGCGCCCTGGGCAGCTCCCTGGTGCCCTCCATGCGCCAGCAGTACGACACCGGCTACAGCAGCGCCGTGGTCGCCTCGGCCGCCAACCTGGGTGCCATCATCCCGCCCAGCAACGCCATGATCATCTACGCCCTGATGGCCGGCTCCTCGGTCTCGGTGGGCGGGCTCTTCATGGCCGGGGTGGTGCCGGGAATCATCCTCGCCCTGGGCTTCATGGGCCTGGCCAGCTTCCTCTCGATGCGCCGCGGCTACCCGCTGGTCGGCGGCGTGGTGGGGCTGCGCCACGTGCTGGTGCAGACCTGGCGCGCCCTGCCGATCCTGCTGATGCCCATCGTGGTGGTCGGCGGCATCGTCGCCGGCGCCTTCACCCCCACCGAGGGGGCGGCCATCGCCGTGGTCTATGCGCTGCTGATCGGCTTCTTCGTGACCCGCCAGCTGCGCCTCTCGGACCTGCCCAAGGCGATGTTCAACGCCGCGGTGACCGCGGCCATGGTGGGCGCGCTGATCGCCTTCGCCTCGACCATGACCTTCGCCTTCACCATCGACCTGATCCCGATGCAGCTCACCAACTGGATCCAGGGGCTCACCGACGACCCGCTGATGTTCCTGCTGCTGGTGATGGCGCTGCTGATCGGGGTGGGCATGTTCATCGAGTCCAACGCCGCCTACATCATGCTGGTCCCGCTGCTGGCCCCGATCGCCCTGGCCTACGGCGTCGACCCGCTGCTGTTCGGCTTCCTGTTCGTGATGAACCTGGTGGTCGGCATGATGACGCCGCCGGTGGGCGTGCTGCTGTTCGTGATGTGCGGCATCTCCAACCTCAGCCTCAACGAGCTGATGAAGAGCGCCTGGCCGTTCATTCTCTTCCAGTACGCCGTGCTGATCGCCTGCATCGCCTTCCCCGGCATCGTCACCTGGCTGCCTCGCACCCTGGGCTACTGACCACCACCCGATAAAAACGCACGCCGCCACCGCGCGCCGCCCGCCCTCGCCGGCGGGTGGCGAGGGGCCCTGCGCCCGGAGGCGCGGCATCGACACCCTGAACACGAGAGCACGCCATGAAACTGCTGGTCATCAATCCCAACATCTCGACCGACGTGACCCGCCTGATCGAGGCCGAGGCGCGGCGCAGCATCCGCCCCGACACCGAGCTGACCCTGGCCACCGCCCACTTCGGCGTGGCCTACATCGAGACCCGGGCCGAGTCCCAGATCGGCGGCTATGCGGCCATGCAGGTCGCCGCCGAGGCCCATGCCGACCATGACGCCGTGGTGGTCGCCGCCTTCGGCGACCCCGGCCTTGCCGCGCTGCGCGAGATCCTGCCGATCCCGGTGGTGGGCATGACCGAGGCCGCCCTGGTCACCGCCTGCCAGCAGGGCAGCCGCTTCTCGGTGATCGCCATCTCCCAGCGCATCCAGGCCTGGTACCGCGAGACCATCGCCGGCTACGGCTTCGCCGACCGCCTGGCCAGCATCCGCGCCCTGGACGAGCCGCTTTCGCACATCGGCCGCGTCCAGGAGGACCAGGGGGATCGCCTGGTGGCGCTGGCCGAGCGGGCGGTGGCCGACGACGGCGCCGACGTGCTGATACTCGCCGGCGCGCCGCTGGCCGGGCTCGCCCGCAGCGTGGCCCACCGCCTGCCGGTGCCGGCCCTGGACGGGGTGACCTGCGCCCTGCACCAGGCCCAGGCGATGGTCGACCTGGCCCCGGCCGCGCCCCGCGGCGGCAGCTTCGCCGCGCCGCCGAGCAAGGAGTGCCAAGGGCTCGGCGAGGCGCTGTCGCGGCTGGTCGGCCGCCAGCCGCTGGCCGCCCCCCGGGACTGAGCGGCCGCGGAGTCGGCCGCCGGGGCCTCCCCGGCGGCCTTCCCGCTCCGCCGCGACGCACCCTATACTGAGCCCACTCGCCCGACGGGCATCATCCCGCTCACCGCCGCTGCCCCCTAGGAGGCCCTGCCCATGACCCTGGACAGCGATGCCGATCCCGCATCCGACATCGCCGACTCGCCGCCCGCCCGGCGCCGCATCCAGACCACCTCGCTGGCCCAGGAGGCCTACGCGGTGCTGCAGCGGATGATCGTGCGCGGCGAGCTGGCCCCCGGCGAGCGCATCGCCGAGCCGGCGCTGTGCGAGCAGCTGGGCATCTCCCGCACCCCGCTGCGCGAGGCGCTGCGCATGCTGGCCGGCGACGGCCTGATCGCCACCCGGCGCAACCGCAACGCCGTGGTCACGCGGATCGATCCCCAGGAGCTCGAGCACCTGTTCGAGGTCGAGGCCGGCATCGAGAGCCTGGCCGTGGGGCTGGCCGCCCGGCGCATGACCAACACCGAGCTCAAGCAGCTCGAGGCCCTGCAGGAGCGCCTGGAGAAGCTCCACGCCAAGGGCGACCGGGACGGCTACTTCGCCCTCAACCAGCGCATCCATGCGCTGCTGGTGGCCGGCGCCAAGAACCCGGTGCTGGAGGAGACCCACCGGCGGCTGCTCGGTCGCCTGGAGCGCGCCCGCTACCTGGCGCTGGACCGCCTCGGCCGCTGGCAGGAGTCCACCGACGAGCACCGCGCCATCCTCGAGGCACTGAAGGCCCGGGACGGCGAGCGGGCGAGCCGTCTGCTGGCCGACCACGTGCAGCACACCGGCGAGTCGATCACCCAGATCAATCGCGGCTGAGGCCTGACCGCCGCCTCGGTCATCCGCCCGGGCCCTCCCTGCCCGGCCCCGTGTCAGGGGGTCGACGGTGACGGCGACTCGCCGCCGATGGCCTCGACCCCTGCCCGGGCGCAGGCGTCGTCGATCGCCGCCGACGGCGCTCCGCCGACGCCGATGCCGCCGATCAGTGCTCCCTCGATGCGAATCGGCAGCCCCCCGCCGAGGATCACCATGCGGTCGTCCATGTCGCGCAGACCGTCGAACTCGCGGTGCTCCTTGAGAAACTCGGCGAAGGCCAGGGTCTCGCGGCCCAGGCTGGCGGCGGCAAAGGCCTTGCCGGTGCTGCTGTTGACCGTGTGCGGCCCCGAGCCATCCGCCTTGATCAGTACCTTGGTGGCGCCGCCGCGCTCGACGACGGCCACGCTGACCCGCTCGCCCACGTCCAGGCAGTGCGTCATGGCGGCATTGGCAGCCCGCTGCGCCATCTCCAGAGGCAGGTAGGGCGTCGTCGGCAAGGAGGCCGCGAAAGCGGTCAGTGGAAGCAGTGCCACGGCCAGGGAAGCCAGGGAAGCCAGGGAAGCCAGGGAAGCCAGGCATGAGAGACGAGAGGACGTCATGGGACACTCACCTTTGCTTGTCGGTGGAGATCCGATCGAGACGGTCCGCGGCTGCAGGCCTGCGGTCGGCTCGATGCGGGCGTTCCTGCAGCATAGCGAGGCCGATCACGTCCAGCCCGCCGGTGCATCCATCGCCAAGCTCGATCGCCATCACCGAGTACAGACCTGAAACCACGACACCCGCCGATCGGCGGGTGTCGTCGCCTCGCGCGGGCGTGGCCCGCCTCAGCGGCGCTGGCTGTAGGGCAGTGCCATGTGGCGGTTGACGTCCTTGTAGAGCAGGTAGCGGAAGGGCCCCGGGCCGCCCGCGTAGCAGGCCTGCGGGCAGAAGGCGCGCAGCCACATGTAGTCGCCGGCCTCGACCTCGACCCACTGCTGGTTGAGGTGGTAGACCGCCTTGCCCTCGAGCACGTAGAGGCCGTGCTCCATGACGTGGGTCTCGTCGAAGGGAATCACGCCGCCGGGCTGGAAGGTGACGATGGTCACGTGCATGTCGTGGCGCAGGTCGTCCGGGTCGACGAAGCGGGTGGTCGCCCACACCTCGTTGCAGTCCGGCATCACCGTGGGCGCGATGTCGTTCTCGTTGACCACGAAGGCCTCGGGCACGTCGATGCCGTCGACATACTCGTAGGCCTTGCGGATCCAGTGGAAGCGCACCGGGGCGTCGGCCTCGTTGCGCAGCTGCCAGTCGCAGCCGGGCGGCAGGAAGGCGTAGCCGCCGGGCACCATGCGGTGGCGCTCGCCGTCGATGGTCAGCGTCATCTCGCCCTCGACCACGAACAGCACGCCCTCGGCGCCAGCGTCGGTCTCCGGGCGCTCGCTGCCGCCGCCCGGGGAGACCTCCATGATGTACTGGGAGAAGGTCTCGGCGAAGCCGGAGAGCGGCCGCGACAGCACCCACAGCCGGGTGTTCTCCCAGTGGGGCAGCTTGCTGGTGACGATGTCCCGATAGACGCCCCTGGGGATCACCGCGAAGGCCTCGGTGAACATGGCGCGGTCGGTGGTCATCACCTTCTGGCTCGGGTGGCCGCCCTGGGGGGCGTAGTACTGACGCGGCTGACTCATGAGGTGGACTCCTGTTCGCTGTGGGTCGGCGCGACGGCCGCGCCTTGCGGCAGGGTCACGCGGATGTCGATGGGGTACTCGTCGCAGTTGTTGCCCTCGCCGCCGCGATCCACGACCAGGAACTCGCCCTCGCGCTCGAGCACCGACTGGATGGCGTGCCAGGTGCCGGCGCGGTAGTTGACGCCCTGGCGGCCGTCGGTGACGAAGGCGCGCACGTCACTCGGCGCGATCGCCTCGCCGGGCGGCGCCACCACCACGATGAAGCGCTCCTCGTGCATCGGCACGAAGGCCTGGCTGCCCTGGGGATGACGCTCGAGGAAGGGCAGCTCGAGGGGCAGCTCGACCGGCTGGCTGACGAAGATGCTGATCAGCGCGCGGGCCTGCTCACCGAGAGTCTCGACCCGGGCCAGGTCGTGGTAGCGCCGGGTGCGGCCGGCGTTGATGTGGAAGTAGTCGGAGGTGCGGGTATCGATCACCTCGCCGAAGGGCGCGAAGGCCTCCGGGGTGAGGGGCTGGGCCTCGAGTTCAAGCATGACGGCTCCTGAAGAACGCAGGGCGGGGCGGGCGGCGCACCGCCCGCCCCGGGCTCGGGGATGTCGCCGGATCAGGGCGCCGGGTGGTGATCGGCCCAGTGGCGGGCGATGTCCACGCGACGGGTGACCCAGACGCGATCGTGGGCCTCGATATGGTCGAGGAAGCGCTGCAGGGCGCGGAAGCGGCCCGGACGGCCGAGCAGCCGGCAGTGCATGCCCACGGAGAGCATCTTCGGGGTGTCCTCGCCTTCCGCGTAGAGCACATCGAAGGCATCCCGCAGGTAGGTGAAGAAGTGATCCGCGGTGTTGAAGCCCTGGGGCGCGGCGAAGCGCATGTCGTTGGTGTCCAGGGTGTAGGGCACCACCAGATGGCTGTGCTCGCGGCCCTGGCTGTCCGCCTCGCGGGTCCAGAACGGCAGGTCGTCGCCGTAGTAGTCGCTGTCGTAGAGGAAGTTGCCCTCGTCGAGCACCAGGCGGCGGGTGTTGGGGCTGTCGCGACCGGTGTACCAGCCCAGCGGCTTCTCGCCGTAGAGCGACTGGAAGATCTCGATGGCGCGGCGCATGTGCTCGCACTCGAGCTCTTCCGAGACGTTCTGGTAGTGGATCCAGCGATAGCCGTGGCAGGCGATCTCGTGCCCCAGCTCCTTGAAGGCGTGGGCCACCTCGGGGTGGCGCTCCAGCGCCATGGCGACACCGAACACCGTCAGCGGCAGGCCGCGACGCTCGAACTCGCGCAGGATCCGCCACACGCCGGCCCGGGAGCCGTACTCGTAGATCGACTCCATGCTCAGGTGGCGATCGGGATAGGAGTCGGCCCCGATGATCTCGGAGAGGAACTGCTCGGAGCCCTTGTCGCCGTGGAGCACGCAGTTCTCGCCGCCCTCCTCGTAGTTGAGCACGAACTGCACGGCGATCCGCGCCTTGCCGGGCCACTTGGCCTCGGGCGGCGTGCGGCCGTAGCCGATCAGGTCACGGGGATAGTCCCCTCGGGTCGGTGAGGTCATGGCGTAGCTTCCTTCTTGTTAGGGGCTGGCTCGATGGCACGTGGCGGCCATTTTGAGCAACACTAAATGTATACAATTAAAGGATAGGGTGTGCCCACTAGAGTTGCAAGATCCCCTACCCGCGGTCGGCGGTCAGCCGCATCAGCGCCAGGCTCTGGGCCAGGCCGGCGTCCAGGGAGTCGATCAGCCGCGTCCCGGACGGGGCCTCGAGCGCCGCGGCCAGGCCCGCGAAGGCGGCCCCGCCGACGATGATCGCATCGGGCGAGCGCCGCGCCTGCCGGTCGACGGCCACCTGCACCCGCGCGCGGGCGGCCTCGTGCTCGGCCGGCAGGGCCAGGTCGCCAACCTCCACCGGGGTGATCTCCAGGCAGTGGCGCGCCGCGCCCAGGTCGTGCAGCACGTCCTCGATCATCCGCGGCCAGCGACGGCCGGGGGTCACGATCGAGAAGCGCGCGCCAAGCTGCAGCGCCGAGAGCACTGAGGCCTCGAGCAGGCCGGTCACCGGCACCGGGCTGATCTCGCGCGCCGCCGCCAGCCCCGGCTCGCCGAAGCAGGCCAGCAGCACCGCCGCGTGATCCCGCCCGCCGTGCGCCTCGAGGCTCGCCACCACGGCGGCGCCGGCCAGGGCGCAGTCGCGCCGCGAGCCGATATAGGCCACGCCCCGCTCGGCCGTCTCGGCCTCCACCTCGACCGCCTCGCCGAGAAAGGCCCGGGCCCGAGCGGCCATGGCGTCGGTCATGGCGGCGTTGGTGTTGCCGTTGAGCATCAGCAGGCGCATCGCGTCTCCTCCGCTGGAGCCGGGTCGTGGCCTTCAGACTCCATTTTTGTATACAAGAAATCAACCCCCACGCCAAGGGAAAGCTGCCGCCCCCTCGTGTCGCGCCGGGTTCGCCCGCGTCAGCGCCCTAGCGGAGGGCCGGCGTTACCGTCGGGGCACCATAGTGACAGGGGCAAAGCGTCGTCGTCGTCATTGTATTCATTGATAGGACAAAAATGTATGCATTTTAGGAGAGGAATTGACGACAACATGTTGTATACATTGCATGGCGGCACAACTTTTTCTCTAACTATGATTCATACTACTGATTTTAAAGGGTTTAATGGACTGCACCGCCACCCCATCCGGACTTGATTTGGCGAACACGCCATCCTATTTTGTGTACAAGAAGCAAATTCCTTGTTCACAAGAATAACGAGACAGCGAGACCTCCCATGCAGATTCGCGTCATCAACCCCAACACCACCCGCGGCATGACCGACACCATCGGCACCGCCGCCCAGGGCATCGCCGCCCCCGGCACCGTCATCACCGCCACCCAACCCGCACACGGGCCGGTCTCCATCGAGAGCCACTTCGACGAGGCCATCAGCGCCGTGGGCGTGCTCGAGGAGGTGATGGCCGGCGAGCGCGACGGCGTGGATGCCTATATCATCGCCTGCTTCGGCGATCCCGGCCTGCTGGCGGCCCGGGAGCTGACCCGGGCCCCGGTGATCGGCATCGCCGAGGCCGCCTTCCACATGGCCACGTTGATCAGCACCCGCTTCTCGGTGGTCACCACCCTGGGCCGCACCGGCATCATCGCCGAGCACCTGCTCGAGCAGTACGGCTTCAGCCACCACTGCCGGCGGGTCCGCGCCGCCGAGATCCCGGTGCTCGACCTCGAGGACGACGGCGACGCCGCGCTCACCCGCATCATCGAGGAGGGCCGCCGCGCCCGCGACGAGGACGGCATCGGCGCCATCGTGCTGGGCTGCGGCGGCATGGCCGACCTCACCGACGAGATCAGCGCGGCCGTCGGCCTGCCGGTGGTCGAGGGCGTGACCGCCGCGGTCAAGCTCAGTGAGGCGCTGGTCGGCCTGGGGCTCGGCACCAGCAAGGTGGGCGACCTCGCCTTCCCGCGGGCCAAGGCCTTCACCGGGCGCTTCGAGCACCTCTCCCATGGCGCCGGCCTGCGCTGACGCCGGCATCGACGGCTAGCCGGCCGCGCCGCGCCGGCGACCCCGGCCCCCGAGCGGGCCGGACAACAACCACAACGACAGCACCCCCTTGCGAGGTAAGCATCATGACCCTCTCGACCTCCCGCGCCGTCCCCGGCGATGATACCCGGGTGACCCACGACGCCCACCACGACACCAAGGCCGCCGGCAGCGAGTCGCTGGCCCCCCAGAAGACCCGCATCATGGGTCGCACCTCCTACCTGCTGGCCTGGTTCGGCGGCTGCGTCTCGATCGGCACCTTCACCATGGGCTCCAGCGTGGTCGGCACGCTGAACCTGCTGCAGGCGACCCTGGCGATCGCCATCGGCTGCTTCGTGATCGGCATCGCCCTGGCCCTGAACGGCGCCGCCGGCTACAAGTACGGCATTCCCTTCATGGTCCAGGCGCGCAGCGCCTTCGGCTTCGCCGGCACCCGCCTGCCGGGGCTGGTGCGCGCCGTGCCCGCCATCGTCTGGTACGGCTTCCAGAGCTGGATCGGGGCCGGCGCCCTGAACATGGTCTCGGCGACCCTGTTCGGCTTCGACAACCTGGTCTTCTTCTTCATCGCCTTCCAGTTCCTGCAGATCGCCCTGTCGGTGCTCGGCTTCCAGGGCATCAAGTGGCTGGAGAACATCGGCAGCGCCTTCATCCTGGCCTCGCTGGTCTACATGTTCTACAGCACCGTGCAGCGCTACGGCGACGAGCTCTCCGCCAGCATGCTGACCATGGAAGGCTCCTGGGGCATGCCCTTCTGGGGCGCCACCATGCTGTTCCTGGGCATCTACAGCACCATGATGCTCAACGTCAGCGACTACTCCCGCGAGCACAAGGAGGGCAGCGGCCCGGGCCTTTTGACCACCCTCTACGCCATGTCGATCCTGCCCTGCACCCTGTTCATGGGCCTGATCGGCTACATGGTCTCCGAGGCCACCGGCGTGGCCGATCCCATCCAGGTGTTCGCCAACGCCGTGGACAACACCCCGCTGCTGATGACCACCCTGCTGTTCATCGCCTTCGCCCAGGTGACCACCAACGTGCTCAACAACGTGGTGCCGCCGACCTACGTGCTGATGGACGCCTTCAAGCTGAAGTTCCGCACCGCCACCGTGATCGTCGGCCTGCTGGCCTTCGCGACCTTCCCCTGGGAACTGGTGCAGCCGGACTCCGCCGACGGCCTGCAGCTGTTCGTGCAGACCTACTCCGCCTTCCTCGGCCCGATCTTCGCCATCCTGGTGGTCGACTACTACCTGGTGCGCCGCCGCACCCTGGACCTCGGCAAGCTCTATGACGAGCAGGGGCCCTACCGCGGCGTCAACCCGGGGGCGCTGATCGCCACCGCCGTAGGCATCATCGCTGCCCTGACCTTCTCCTCCGTCTCCTGGTACGCCAGCCTGATTCCGGCCGGTGTCACCTACTTCCTGCTGATGAAGCACTGGGCCCCGTGCCAGCGCTTCTGCCAGTGACGCCTCGACCGCGGGGATAGCCTCCCCCCGACGCCCGGCCCCTTCCATGGGGGCCGGGATCACCACCAGCACACAAGGCAGCTCCCATGACGGACATGACGGACCAAGAGCTGGAGATCCAGCATCGCGACCCGAGCCTCTACAACGATGACCTGGCCCCGATCAAGAAAGGCGATCGCAACTGGGGCTGGTTCGAGATCTTCAACGTCTGGTCGAACGACATCCAGAGCCTGTTCGGCTACACCCTGGCGGCCTCGCTGTTCATCTCCTACGGCCTCAACGGCTGGGCGGTGATGGCGGCGATCATCCTGGCCGGCTTCGTGGTGATGTGGCTGGTCAACCTGACCGGCAAGCCGAGCGTCAAGTACGGCGTGCCCTTCCCGGTGATGATCCGCGCCAGCATGGGGGTGCACGGCGCCAACTTCCCCGCCATGCTGCGCGCCATCATCGGCATCTTCTGGTACGGGGTGCAGACCTACTTCGCCTCCACCGCGATGGCGCTGCTGCTCACCGCCCTGTTCGGCGACCCCGGCGGCGAGTTCCTCGGCATGACGGCGATCGGCTGGCTCTCCTTCGTGATCGTCTGGGCCTTCCAGATCGCGCTGTTCTGGCAGGGCATCGAGAAGATCAAGCACTTCCTCAACTGGGCGGGGCCGCTGGTCTACGTGGTGATGGTGGCGCTGATGATCATCGTCTGGTTCCAGGCCGGCAGCGACCTGCTACCCGCGGTAGGCACCATCTTCAGCGGCGAGAGCGAGTATCAGGGCAGCGCCGTCGGCGCCTTCCTGGCCATCACCGGCACCATGATCGCCTACTTCGCCGCGGTGGTGATCAACTTCGGCGACTTCACCCGCTTCGTGAAGAGCGAGAAGCAGATGAAGCTCGGCAACCTGCTGGGCCTGCCGCTCAACGTCGCCTTCTTCTCGTTCATCGCGCTGATCATCACCGCCGGCACCCTGGCGCTCTTCGGCGAGACCCTGACCAACCCCTCGGACATCATCGAGCGGGTCGATTCGCTGCCGCTGACCATCATCGCCGCGATCACCTTCTTCGCCGCCACCGTGGGCATCAACCTGGTGGCCAACTTCATTCCGCCGGCCTACGACCTGGCCAACCTCTTCCCGCGCAAGATCAGCTTTCGCATCGGCGGACTGATCACCGCCGGGGTGGCCTTCTTCGTCGGCGCACTCTGGGTCTCGGTGATCAGCCAGATCGGCATCGCCGGCTTCGTCAATGCGCTGGGCGCCATCGTGGCCCCCTTCTACGGCATCATCGTGGTCGACTACTACCTGGTGAAGCACCAGCGCCTCAACATCCAGGACATGTTCTCGAGCGACCCCGACGGCGCCTACCACTACGTCAAGGGCTGGAACAAGCGGGCGCTCGCCGCCTTCGGCCTGGCCGCGCTGTTCTCGGTCTCCTCGGTCTGGGTGCCGGCCCTCGAGGCGCTGGGCGGCTATGCCTGGCTGATCGGGGCCGCCCTGGGCGGCGTCTTCTACTACCTGCTGATGCGCGACCAGCGCGAGCCGCTTCCCGCTCACTCCTGAAGCCCGCGCTCTAGGCTCTCTCGATGATCCACTCAGCGCCCCGACCTGACGGGTCGGGGCGCCCCTCCTCACCTCCCCCCTCCCACTGCGAAGCGCCACACCATGTCGACGCGACACCCTCTTTAACCTCCCTCTCCTTCTTTCGACCATATCGCCGACCATCTCCCGCGCAATTACGGCGAAAACCTGCCGACAATATCGCCGTATTATCGCCATTCACTCCGACATACCGCCTTCGCTGTATCGACTCACCACCCTCCAAAAAACATCCTCTTCCTCGCCTCGCTACCGCGCATCCTGACCGCAGGAATCCAGCCCATCGCCGACCACCCTCATCATTAAAAACCTCATGAAAAATGGTGACATAGCGACTCCGCATGCCGTCCATCATTGCGTGAAAAGTGTATACAGTTGACGATGAGCACGTGCCTCATAGCACCCAAAAAGGAAAGATTAATCCGTTTATTTTTTCGCAACACACCATCGACGATATTTTCGTCGACATTACGCCACAACATACGAATTAAGGCGAAGTTCATCTGGCACCAACTGTAATGAAAAACTGGACCTATTAGCCGTTAATTCCCGAGTGTTAACTGTCACAACGATGCATGAAATATCCATGAAGCACGGCAAGAAAAGAGGAAAAACCACCCACCATCCCACAACCCGATGAGCCATCCCCGGCGAAGAGCATTGCGCGCGACGGAGGCCATCGACAACAACAACTCCTGGGAGTCAACCATGAAGCCGATTGAAAAGACCCTGGCCATGACGCTGCTGGCCACCTGCGTGGCGACCGGCGCGGCACAGGCCAAGACCATCACCTGGGCGGACACCTCCGACGTCTACTCGATGGACCCCCACGGCCAGGCCATCAGCCCGACGCTGGCCTTCCTGCACCATATCTACGAGCCGCTGGTCCGCTACAACAAGGAGCTGGAGATCGAGCCTGCGCTGGCCACCGGCTGGGAGGCGGTGGAGCCCGATCGCTGGCGCTTCACCCTGCGCGAGGGCGTGACCTTCCATGACGGCAGCGCCTTTACCGCCGAGGACGTGGTCGCCTCGCTCGAGCGGGCGACCCACCCGGACTCGCCCATCCGCGGCAACCTGCCCGCCGTGGCGAAGGTCGAGAAGGTCGACGAGTACACCGTCGACATTCACCTGAACGGCAACTACCCGCTGCTGCTCAACGACCTCACCAACGTCTACGTCCTCGACAAGACCTGGATGGACGAGCACGGCGCGCTCAATCCCGTCGACCCCAGCAAGGGCGAGCAGAGCTACGCCACCACCCACACCAACGGCACCGGCCCCTTCGTGCTGGACACCCGCCGCCCCGACGCCGAGACGGTGCTGACCGTCAACGAGCAGTGGTGGGACGAGGCCGAGCACAACCTGACGCGCATCGAGTTCACCCCCATCGCCTCCGACGCGACCCGGGTCTCGGCCCTGCTCTCCGGTCAGATCGACATGATGCTGAGCGTGCCGCTGCAGGACATCTCCCGCCTGGAGAACGCCTCGGGCTTCCAGATCCTCGAGACGCCGGGACTGCGCACCATCATGCTGGCGCTCAACCAGTCGCCGGAGACCCTGGCGGACAGCGGCGAGGGCGGCAATCCGCTGCGCGACCTGGGGGTGCGCAAGGCGCTCTACCAGGCCATCAACATGGAGCTGATCCGCGACAAGCTGATGCGCGGCAAGTCGCGCAACGCGGCCCTGCCGGTGGCCCCGGCCGTGCCCGGCTACGACGCCGAGCTCGACGAGCGCTTCCCCTACGACCCCGAGGCCGCGCGGCAGCTGCTCGCCGAGGCCGGCTATCCCGACGGCTTCAGCATCGGCCTGGACTGCCCCAACGACCGCTACGTGCGTGACGAGGAGATCTGCCAGGCGATCGCCGCCATGTGGGCGCGCATCGGCGTCGAGACCCGAGTCAACGCCCGCAACGCCAGCAACCACTGGCAGGAGGCCCTGAACGGCGGCTCCGACGTCTGGATGTTCGGCTGGGCCACCCTGCCGATGCTCGACTCCTTCAGCATCCTCTCTCAGGTGCTGACCAGCCCCCACGACAAGTACGGCGCCTGGAACCCCGGCGGCTATGAAAACCCCGAGGTCGACGAGCTGGTCAAGCGGATCTCCGTCGCCCAGGACGAGCAGGAGCGCCTGGCGATGATCGGCGAGGCCTTCGCGCTCACCAAGGCCGAGGTCCCGCTGATCCCCCTCCACCAGCAGCCGCTGATCTGGGCCGCCAACGACGGCATCCAGCTGCCGCAGACGCCCGACAACAAGGTGCGGCTGTGGTACGCCACCGTCGACTGAGCCCGTACCGGCAGGCGACGGCCCACCGCGGGCCGTCGCCCCTCCTCCCTCACCTCCCAACGGGATAGGGCAATAACATGATTGCATTCCTGATTCGCAGGCTGCTGCAGGGCGCGCTGGTGATGCTGACCGTCGCCTTCATCGCCTTCAGCATGTTCCGCTTCGTCGGTGACCCGGTCACCAACATGCTGCCCCAGGACGCGACGCTCGAGCAGCGCACCGAACTCCAGGAGCGACTCGGCCTCAACGACCCGCTGCCGCTGCAGTTCGGCCACTTCGTCACCAACGCCGTGCAGGGCGACTTCGGCATCTCCTACCGCAACCAGCGGCCGGTCTCGGACCTGATCGCCGAGCGGCTGCCGGCCACCATGGAGATGGTCTTCGCCGCGGTGGTGCTGTCGCTGGTGATCGGCATCCCCATGGGCGTCTACACCGCCCTGCGGCGCGACAGCTGGCTGAGCCACCTCTTCCAGGGGCTCTCGCTGACCGGCATCTCGGTGCCGACCTTCGTCACCGGCATCCTGCTGATCCTGGTCTTCTCGGTATGGCTCAACTGGCTGCCCTCCTTCGGCCGCGGCGAGGTCGTGGAGATCGGCGGCTGGAGCACCGGCCTGCTCACCGTCAGCGGCCTCAAGGCGCTGATCATGCCGGTGATCACCCTGTCGCTGTTCCAGATCACCCTGATCATGCGCCTGGTGCGGGCCGAGATGCTGGAGGTGCTCAAGACCGACTACATCCGCTTCGCCCGGGCGCGCGGGCTGACCAACCGGGTGGTGAACTTCGGCCATGCGCTGCGCAACACCCTGATGCCGGTGATCACCATCACCGGCCTGCAGATCGGCGCTCTGATCGCCTTCGCCATCATCACCGAGACCGTCTTCCAGTGGCCGGGCATGGGCCTGCTGTTCATGCAGGCGGTGAGCTTCGTGGATATCCCGGTGATGTCCGCCTACCTGGTCATGGTGTCGCTGATCTTCGTGGTCATTAACACCATCGTCGACATGCTCTATTTCGTGGTCGATCCGCGCCTGCGCGTCGATGCGGGCAAGAACACCACCGGCGCCTGAGGAGTCCCGACATGAGTACCGTAACGCAACGCCTCAACGACGACTGGCGCAGGTTCATCGACAGTGACCTGTTCTACAGCTTCCGTCGCTCGCCGATCACCATCGTCGCCTTCGTGGTGGTGGTCACCCTGATCCTGGCGGCGATCCTCGCCCCCTGGATCGCACCTCACGATCCCTTCGACGTCAGCACCCTGAGCCTGCTCAACAGCGAGCTGCCCCCCGCCTGGGTGGCGGGCGGCGACCCGGCCTTCCTGCTGGGCACCGACGGCCAGGGGCGCGACGTGCTCTCGGCGCTGCTCTACGGCGCCCGCATCTCGATCCTGGTGGGCCTGGCGAGCGTCGCCTTCGCCATGACCCTGGGGGTCTGCCTGGGCCTGCTGGCCGCCTACGTGGGCGGCACCGTCGACGCCCTGATCATGCGCATCGCCGACGTCATGATCAGCTTCCCGCCGATCCTGGTGGCGCTGCTGATCAACGGCGTGGCCCGCGGCGTGCTGCCGCCGGAGATGCAGCACGACGCGGTGATCTTCGTGCTGATCCTCGCCATCGGCCTGACCACCTGGGTGCAGTACGCCCGCACCGTGCGCGGCTCGACCCTGGTCGAGAAGAACCGCGAGTACGTGCTGGCGGCCCGGGTCATCGGCCTGCGCTCCCGCGCGATCATGGCCAAGCACATCCTGCCCAACGTGATCGGCCCGATCCTGGTGGTGGCCACGGTGAACCTGGCGATCGCCATCCTGATCGAGGCCGCCCTCTCCTTCCTGGGCGTGGGCATGCCGCCCACCGAACCGTCGCTCGGCACGCTGATCCGCATCGGCAACGAGTTCCTGTTCTCCGGGGTCTGGTGGGTCGTGATCTTCCCCTCCGCCGTGCTGGTGCTGCTGGTGCTGTCGGTGAACCTGCTGGGCGACTGGCTGCGCGACGCCCTCAACCCCAAACTGCGCTGAGCGAGGCGATCATGACAGAACACAACAACACCTCCCCCGTGCTCGACGTGGCCGACCTTCACATCGAGTTCGACACTCGCCACGGCGCCCTGAAGGCGATCGACGGCGTCTCGCTGCAGATCGCCCCGGGCGAGATCCTCGGCGTGGTCGGCGAGTCCGGCGCCGGCAAGTCGCTCACCGGCACCGCGATCACCGGCCTGCTGGAGCGCCCCGGGCGCATCTCGGGCGGCGAGATCCGCCTCGAGGGCCAGCGCATCGACAACCTCTCCCAGGACGAGATGCGCCGCCTGCGCGGCCGGCGCATCGGTGCCATCTTCCAGGACCCGCTGACCAGCCTTAACCCGCTCTACACGGTCGGCCGCCAGCTCATCGAGACCATCCGCACCCACCTGCCGATGAGCAAGGCCCAGGCGCGCAAGCGCGCCATCGAGCTGCTCGCCGAGGTCGGCCTGCCGGCGCCGGAGACGCGCATCGACCAGTACCCGCACCAGTTCTCCGGGGGCATGCGCCAGCGCGTGGTGATCGCCCTGGCGCTGTGCGCCGACCCCAAGCTCGTGATCGCCGACGAACCGACCACCGCCCTGGACGTCTCGGTGCAGGCGCAGATCATCACCATGCTCAAGCGGCTGTGCCGCGACCACGGCACCGCCGTGATGCTGGTGACCCACGACATGGGGGTGATCGCCGAGGCCGCCGACCGGGTAGCAGTCATGTACGCCGGGCGGCTGGTCGAGGTCGGCCCCGTCGCCGAGGTCGTGAAGTCCGCCAAGCACCCCTACACCCAGGGGCTGATGAACTCCATTCCCACCGTGCTCCACGACGTGGATCGCCTGGAGCAGATCGAGGGCTCGATGCCGCGGCTGACGGCGATCCCCCCGGGGTGCGCCTTCAACCCGCGCTGCCCGCACGCCTTCTCGCGCTGCCGTGCCGAACGCCCGGACCTGATGGCGGCCGGCGAGGGTGCCGCCGCCTGCTGGCTCGTCGAGGAGGACGCCGCCCCGGCGTCCGCCGCGCGCGCCACCGCCGACACGCTCGTCGAGCACCAAGACTGAGGAGGCAGGGACCATGAACATGACCGAGACCATGACACCGACCCGGCGCGAGGCCGCCACCCCGTCCGCCGCGCCGGGCGCGGGGCACCGCGCCGCTGCGCCTGCGGTCGAGCCGGTGTTTCGCATCACCAACCTGAAGCGCCACTTCGACGTCTCTCCGCCGCTGCTCAACCGCCTGCTGGAGCGCAAGGGCCGGCAGATCGTCAAGGCCGTGGATGGCGTCGACTTCGAGATCTATCGCGGCGAGACCTTCAGCCTGGTCGGCGAGTCCGGCTGCGGGAAGTCGACCATCGCCAAGCTGGTCGTGGGCCTCAACGGCACCACCGAGGGCAGCATCGAGTTCGAGGGCCAGGACATCGCCCGCCACAGCCGGCGGGACATGGACGCCGTGCGCCACCGGCTGCAGATGATCTTCCAGGACCCCTACGCCAGCCTCAATCCGCGCTGGCGGGTGGGCGACATCATCGCCGAGCCGATCCGTACCTTCGGCCTGCTCGACGACAAGGCCGCGATCACCCGGCGGGTCAGGGAGCTCCTCGAGGGGGTCGGCCTCAACGCCCAGGACAGCGAGAAGTACCCCCACGAGTTCTCGGGCGGCCAGCGCCAGCGCATCTCCATCGCCCGGGCGCTGGCCAGCAACCCCGAGTTCATCGTCTGCGACGAGCCGACCTCGGCGCTGGACGTCTCGGTGCAGGCGCAGATCCTGAACCTGATGAAGGAGCTGCAGCAGCAGCACGAGCTCACCTACCTCTTCATCAGCCACGACCTCTCGGTGGTCTACCACATCTCCGACCGGGTGGGCGTCATGTACCTGGGGCGGCTCGTCGAAGTCGGCGAGAAGCACGAGCTGTTCCGCCGCCCCCAGCACCCCTACACCCGCATGCTGCTCGACTCCATTCCCGACCTGGAGATGACCGGCCGGGCGCGTACCCCGGTGGGCGGCGAGGTGCCAAGCCCGCTGGATCCGCCCAGCGGCTGCGCCTTCCACCCCCGCTGCCCGCACGCCACGGCGCGCTGCCAGCAGGAGGTGCCCCAGCCGATCCACAACGTCGAGCGCGGCTTCGTCGCCTGCCACGCGGTCGAGGAAGGGCGACTCATCGCCACCGACTGAGCCCCCTGACCGAGACTGCCGAAGGAAGAGACCATGGACTTCGATTTCAGCCAGCTGACCAAGCAGGAGCGCTACAAGCTCCTGGTCAGCTTCATCGTCCCGCGGCCCATCGCCCTGGTGACCACCATCGACGCCGACGGCGTGTCCAACGCCGGGCCGATGAGCTTCTTCAACGTGTTCGGCGACGAGCCGCCGATCCTGATCCTGGGCATCCAGCACCGCCCGGACGGGCGCTTCAAGGACACCACCCGCAACATCCACGACAGCGGCGAGTTCGTGGTGAACCTGGTCAACGAGCGCATCGCGCCGCACATGATCACCACCTCCCTGGACTTCGCCCCCGAGGAGGACGAGGTCTCGGCCGCGGGGCTGACCCTGGTGCCCAGCCGCCACCTGCGCGCCGGGCGCATCCAGGAGGCGCCGGTGGCCCTGGAGTGCCGCAAGACCGAGTCCCTGGAGTACCCCAACCGCTCGGTGATCGTCGGCGAGGTGCTGCACATGCACGTGCAGGACGAGTACATCGACCCGGCCACGCTGCGGGTGCGTCCCGAGGCCTACCACCCCCTGGCGCGCCTGCACGCCGACGCCTACCTCTACGCCGAGACGCATTTCGAGCTGCCCCGGCCGAGCCTGGAGGAGTGGCGGGCCACCCAGGAGACCGTGGCGGAGCACGGCGCCGCCGCGGCCTGCGCCACCCCCATCATGAGCCATGAGCTCGACTAGCCCGTCGACTAAACCATCGACCAGACAAGGAGACGTTCATGTCGACCACCCTGCTGCTGCGCAACGTCCGCCCCCTCGAGGGCGAGACCCAGGACGTGCTGATCCGCGACGGCCACATCAGCCGCGTCGGCCCCGCCCTCGAGGCGCCCGAGGCACGCGTCGTCGACGGCCGGGGCGGCATCCTGCTCCCCGGCCTGGTGGATGCCCACACCCACCTCGACAAGACCCACTGGGGCCAGCCGTGGCACCGCCACAGCGCCGGCCCCACCATCGCCGAGCGCATCGCCAACGAACGCGAGGTCCGCCACCGGCTCGGCTACTCGCCGGCCGAGCAGTCGGCCAACCAGGTGCGCCAGGCCATCAGGATGGGCACCACCCATATCCGCACCCACGTCGACATCGATACCGACGTCGGCCTGGCCCACCTCGAGGGGGTGCTCGCGACCCGCGAGCGCTTCCGCGACGCCCTGACCATGGAGATCGTCGCCTTTCCCCAGAGCGGGCTGCTGGTGCGCCCCGGCACCCAGGAGCTGATGGCCGAGGCGCTGCGCGTCGGCGCCGACCTGGTGGGCGGCATCGACCCCTCGAGCATGGACCGGGACCCCGTCGGCCACCTCGACCGCATCTTCGCCATCGCCGACCAGCAGGGCCGCGGCGTGGACATCCACCTGCACGAGCCCGGCATGCTGGGTGCCTTCGCCCTGGAGCTGATCGCCGAGCGCACCCGGGCGCTGGGGATGCAGGGGCGGGTCACGGTGAGCCACGCCTTCTGCCTGGGCATGGTCGACGACGCCTACCTCGAGCAGCTGACGGGGCTGCTGCTCGACAACCGCATCGCCATCATGACCCACGGCCCGGGCCACATCGAGTTCCCGCCCGTGCGCCGCCTGCTCGACGCCGGCGTCACCCTCTGCTGCGGCTCCGACGGCATCCGCGACTCCTGGGGCCCCTACGGCAACGCCGACATGCTCGAGCGCGCCATGCTGGTGGGCTTTCGCAGCGGCTTCCGGCGCGACGAGGACCTCGAGGACACCCTCGGCATCGTCACCCACGGCGGCGCAACGGTCATGGAAGCCGAGGCCTACGGGGTGGCGCCGGGCTGCCGGGCCGACCTCGTTGTGGTGGAAGGCGAGACCCGCGTCGAGGCGATGATGAACCGCTCCCCGCGCATCGCCGTGATCAAGAACGGCCGCCTGGTGGCCGCCGACGGCGAGTGCCTGATCTGAGACCGACCGATCCCACACAGGAGGCCTCGATGACGAGGACACTGATCACCGGCCGCTACGTCGTCGGCTACGACGGCCAGGGCCATGTCATCCTCCCCGACGGGGAGGTCGTCTATGAGGGCGACACCATCATCCACGTCGGCTACGGCTACGAGGGGCCGGTGGACGAGCGCATCGACGCCGGCAACGCCGTGGTCGGCCCCGGCTTCATCGACCTGGACGCCCTGGCGGACCTCGATTCCACGGTGCTCGGCTTCGACAACGCGCCGGGCTGGCGCCACGGCCGGGTCTGGGCCAGCACCTACGTCGAGCGCGGCCCCCGCGAGGCCTACACCGCGGAGGAGGAGGACGCCAAGAAGGAGTACGCCTTCGCCCAGCTGCTGCTCAACGGCGTGACCACGGCGTTGCCCATCACCTCGTTGCTCTACCGGGAGTGGGACGAGACCTACACCGAGTTCGCCCGCGCCGCGGCGATCGGCGCCGAGCTCGGCATCCGCCTCTACCTGGGGCCGGCCTACCGCACCGGGGCCTCGGTGGTGCACCCCGACGGGCGCTTCGACATCCACTGGGACGAGGCGCGGGGCAGGCGGGGGCTCGAGGCCGCCATCGCCTTCGTCAAGGACTACGAGGGCTACGCCGACGGCCTGGTGCGCGGCATGCTCGCCCCCGATCGCATCGAGTGCTGCACCCGGGAACTGCTGGAACGCACGGCCGAGGCGGCCCGCTCGCTGGACTGCCCGGTGCGCCTGCACTGCTGCCAGTCGCCGCTGGAGGTCGAGACGATGCAGGAGCGCTTCGGTCGCTCCTCCCTCGCCGTGCTGAAGGAGATCGGCTTCCTGGACCGCCGCGCCCTGCTGCCCCACGGCATCCGCCTCGGCGGCCACCGGCCGACACCGGCGAGCGTCGAGGGCGACCTCGACATCCTGGCGGCGTCGCAGGCCACCCTGGTGCAGTGCCCGCTGGTGAGCGCGCGCATGGGGCACTTCATGGATTCGTTCACCAGGATGAAACGCCGCGGCATCAACGTCGGCCTGGGCACGGATACCTTCCCCCCGGACGTCATCACCAACCTGCACACCGGCATCATGGCGACCCGGATCGTGGAGGGCGACGAGTCGGCCTGCTCGGCGGCGGACTACTACACGGCCGCTACCCTGGCCGGGGCGAAGGCGCTGAACCGCCCCGACCTCGGCCGGCTCGCGCCGGGCGCCAGGGCCGACATCACGGTCTTCGACCTCGGCGGCTTCCACCTCGGCCAGCTCATCGACCCCATCCAGACCATGGTCATGAGCGGCTCCGGGCGGGACTTCAGCCGGGTCATCGTCAACGGCCGCACGGTCATGCAGGATCGCCGGATCCGCGGCCTCGACCTCGACCGCCTGGCCGAGCAGGCCCAGCGCCAGTTCGATCGCCTGCGCGCCTCCTACCCGGAGCGCACCCACCGCCACCCGCCGGAGCACGAGATCTTCCCCGGCGCCTTCCCGGTGCGCCGCACCTCCCTGTAGCGACGGTAGTGGCGCCTCGAGCGCCCCGAAACGCGACGCGCCCCGTGCCGATGGCACGGGGCGCGTCGTCGTTCGCACGGCGGGGCGGCGCTAGCCGGAGAAGATCTCGAACAGGTCCGGCGCCTCGTCCTCCTCGACGTGGATCGAGAGCGAGGCCTCGATCGCCTTCAGGTGGCGGCCCATGAAGGCCTCGGCGCGCTCGCCGTTGCCGGCCTCCAGGTAGCCGATCAGGTCGTCGTGGTCGTGGGACTCGCAGCCCAGGTGGCCGGCGTTGCCGTAGACCGCGAGGATTAGCGAGGAGCGCGAGCAGAGCCGCTCGACGAAGTCGGCCAGGGTGGCGTTGCCCGAGATGCTCGCCAGGCGCGTGTGGAAGTCCGCCGAGAGCCGGATCGCCGTGCTCTGCTCGCCGGCCTTCAGGGCCTGGCGCTCGCGCCTGGCCATGTCGCGCAGCGCGGCGAGGTCGTCGGCGGTGATGCGCCGGGCGATCTCGGGCATCAGGCCGCACTCGACCATCAGCCGCGCATCGAAGACGTCCTTGGCCTCGTCGGCGGTGGGCCGGGTCACGCTGGCCCCGCGGCGCGGCGTCAGGGTCACCAGCTGCTCCAGGGCCAGGCGCTGCAGGATCTTGCGGATCCCGGTGCGGCTGACGCCGAACACCTCGGCCAGGGCATCCTCGCGCAGGCGCGCCCCGGGCTTGAGGCGATGCTCGATGATCGCATCGCTGATCGACTGGTAGATCGCCTCGTGACGCTTGGGGCCGTCGCCGTTCTTGCCGGGGCGACCGCCGCCGTCGCCGGACTTGCCCCCGGCAACGAACTGACGCTGGTTCATGGACGCTACGCTCCGTGAAAAAACCCGATATGCCGATCATTGTATACGCTTTGTGCCCCCCAACACGACAGCCGCCCGCCAAAAAGGCGGGCGGCTGTCAACGCCGGCATGGCGGGCGCGCGGCTTACGGCGTCCAGGCCGCCACCGCGGCGCGCTCCTCGTCGGTCATCTGGGTGATGTTGCCCAGCGGCATGTAGCCGCTCGCCACCACCTGCTGGACCTGTTCGATCTGGCGCAGCAGCTGGTCCTCGGTCTCGAGGATCACCCCGGCCGGGGCCGCCGCGAAGCCGGCGTGCTCGGGGGCCTGGGCATGGCAGCTCACGCAGCGCTGCTCGATGATGGCGTGCACCTCGGCAAGCGAGCCCGAGGCGGCGACCGTCGCCGGCGCCTCATCGCTCACCGAGGGCGACACCGGGGCGGCGGTGGCCACGCCGTCGTTGCCGCTCGGCGCACCGACCCAGATCGCCACCAGGATCAGCGCCACGCCCGCCGCCGGGTAGGCCGGCTGGATGGAGCCCGCGTGCATCAGCACGAAGAACTGGCGGATCAGCGCGCCGGCGAAGATGAACAGCGCCATGATCACCCAGGAGAGCTCGTGGGTGTAGGTGAAGGAGTAGTGGTTGCTGAGCATCAGCAGCACCACCGGCAGCGTGAAATAGGTGTTGTGCACCGAACGCTGCTTGCCGCGCTTGCCGTCGATCGGGTTCGGCGTCTCGCCGGCCTTCATCGCCTTCACCATGCGGCGCTGGCCGGGGATGATCCAGAAGAAGACGTTGGCCGACATGGCCGTCGCCATCACCGCGCCGGTGAGCAGGAAGGCGGCGCGGCCGGCGAAGATCTGGGTGCTCAGGTAGGCGACCACCACCATCATCACCGCCACGGCCAGGCTCAGCACGCCGTCGCGCTCCATGTTGGGGCTGATGCGCTTGCACAGCTCGTTGTAGACCACCCAGCCCGACAGCAGGAAGAGCACCGCCACGGCGTTGGCCTGCCAGCCGGTCAGCTCGGCGGCCCAGGCCCAGTCGCTGCCCGGGTTGACCAGGTAGAAGCCCGGGTTGGTCATGTAGAGCAGCACGAAGAGGCCGAAGCCGGAGAGCCAGGTGGTGTAGGCCTTCCAGAACGACCAGTGCAGGTCCTCGGGGAGTTTCTCCGGGGCGCTGGCGTACTTCTGATTGTGGTAGAAGCCGCCGCCGTGCACGGCCCACATCTCGCCGAACACGCCCTTCTTCTTGTCCTCGGCGGCCTTGGGCGGCCGCAGGCCGTTGTCCAGCATCACGAAGTAGATGGACTCGCCGATCCAGGCGACGGCGGCGATCACGTGCAACCACCGCAGCAGGAGGTTGGCAAAGTCCAGTAGATACGCTTGCATGAGTCAGCTCTCGTCTTGTGTTGTTCGTCATCGCCCGGGCAGGGGGAACCCGGGCCGGCGGCGCCGAGGGGCTCAGCTGCCGCGATAGGTGGAGTAGCTGTAGGGCGAGACCAGCAGGGGGACGTGATAGTGCTGGGAGGCGTCGGCGACGCCGAAGCGCAGCGGGATCACGTCCAGGAAACGCGGGGTGTCGCCGGCCAGGCCCTGACGATCGAGGTACTCGCCGGCATGGAAGACCAGCTCGTACTCGCCCGCGGTGAAGGCCTCGCCTTCCAGAATCGGCGCGTCGCAGCGGCCGTCGTCGTTGGTCACGACCTCGCCGATCCGGCGACGGCTCTCGCCCTCGAGGCGGTAGACCTCGATGCGAATGCCCTGCCCCGGGCGGCCCTGTGCCGTGTCCAGCACGTGTGTGGTCAAGCGTCCCATGAGTCTCTCCTCTACGCGGAAGCCGGCTCCCGTGGCGTGGGCGGCCGGCGAGCAAGTGTATGGCGACCCCCGGGCGACCTCCCGGATGTCGATACACACATTTTTAGCTTGAAATGGAGTACATTTCAAAGCATTTTTTGTATACAGTCGAAGTCTGTCCTGAGAGACACGCAACACCACCCGCAATGGAGGTCACGGCATGAGCGACAACACCCTTTCCCCTCGCCCCAGCGAGCTCGACCAGGCGCGCTTCGTCGAGCAGTACGGCGAGATCTACGAGCACTCCCCTTGGGTGGCCGAACTGGCCTGGCAGCAGGGCCTGGGCCGCGAACAGGACACCCCCGAAGGCCTGGCCGAGGCCATGGGTCGGGTGCTTGCTGGCGCCAGCCCCGAGCGCCAGCTCGAGGTGATCCGCGCCCACCCGGACCTGGCCGGCAAGGCGGCCATCGCCGGGGAGCTGACCGACGATTCCACCCGCGAGCAGGCCGGCGCGGGCCTGGACCAGTGCACCCCCGAGGAGATGGCGCGGTTCGAGCGCCTCAACGCCGCCTACAAGAAGAAGTTCGGCTTCCCCTTCGTGATGGCCGTCAAGGGCAATGACCGCCACGACATCCTGGCCGCCTTCGAGACGCGCCTGGACAACGACCAGGCCGAGGAGCGCCGCACCGCGGTCGAGCAGATCAACCGCATCGCCCGCTTCCGCCTCGAGGCCCGCCTGAGCTGAGCCCCGGCGGCGGCCCCTCCCGGGGCCGCCGAGCGCGCCTTGCACCACGAGCCGCCGGCCTGCCGGCGGCTCGTTTTTTCATGTCCGGCCGCGCGTCGCCGCGCTATCGCCCTCTTCATTGCACTCTCCCGACACGCGGGCGCGGGCGCCCGGCCAAGGATCGGCCGGGCGCCCGCGTCCTGCGCCACGCGTCGCGTCGTTACTTCGAGGAGGCGCCGGTGGTCGCAGCCGAGCGGCCATTGCCGCCATCGACGGCCTCACCCGCCGCCGCCGCGGCCGCCTCGGCATCCGCCTTGGCGATCTCCTCACGCTCCCGCGCCTCGTCGGTGAGCGACTTCTTCGGCAGCACGATGTTGAGCACGAAGGCGGTGATCGCCGCCACCACGATGGGCGCGCCGCCGATCACGTTCTGCAGCATCGCCGGGAACTGCTCGATGGCCGACGGCACCGAGGAGATGCCCAGGCTCAGCGCCAGCGCCAGCCCGACGATGGTCATGTTGCGGGCGGAGAGCTCGTCTTTGATCAGCAGCTGGATGCCGGTCATGGTGATCATGCCGAACACCGTGATGGTGGCACCGCCCAGCACCGGATAGGGGATGGTGGTCATGATGGCGCCGAACTTGGGGCTGAGCCCCGCCGCGATCATGAACAGGCCGGCGATGGCCAGCACCGAGCGGCTGATCACCTTGGTCATGGCCACGATGCCGACGTTCTGGCTGAAGGTGGAAGTCGGCAGGGCACCGAAGAAGGCGCTCGCCGCGGTGGTCAGGCCGTTACCCAGCAGGCCGCCGGTCAGCTCCTTGGTCTTCAGCTCGCGGTTCATGCCCGCCACGCTGGTGGCCGAGAGATCGCCGATGGTCTGCACCGAGTTGATCACGCAGATCACCACCATGGAGACGATGGCGGCGGTGTGGAATTCCATCTCGAAGGGCATCACCTCCGGCACGGCGATCCAGCGGGCATCGGCCACGGCGTCGAAGCTGACCATGCCCAGCGCCAGCGACAGCAGGTAGCCGACCAGGATGCCGACGATGATCGCCGAGAGCTTGACCACGCCACGCCCGAACTGGGAGGCCGCCAGCACCGTCAGCAGCGTGACGATGCCCACCACCCAGTTGAGCGGATCGCCGAAGTTAGGCGCGTTGACGTTGCCGCTGCCGGCCATGTAGCGGATCGAGATGTCATAGAGCGACAGGCCGATGACCAGCACCACGGTGCCCGCGACCACCGGCGGGAAGAGGTGGCGGATGTACTGGATGAAGTAGCCCACCACCATCATGGTGATGCCGCCCACCAGCTGGGCGCCGAGGATACCCTCGATGCCGAACTGGCCGCCCACCGCGATCAGGGTCGGCACATAGGCGAAGCCCACGCCGAAGATGGCCGGCAGGCGGGCGCCGAACTTCCAGACGCCGTAGAGATGGAACAGGGTGCAGATCCCCGAGGCCAGTACGGCGATCTGGATCAGCAGCAGCTTCTCTCCCGGGGTCGCCCCCACCACGCCGGCGATGATGATCGGCGGGGTGATGACGCCGGCGATCATCGCCAGCACGTGCTGCAGGGAGAGCGGCAGGGCCTTCCCGAGGGGTGGCTTGCCGTGGAAATCGAAGATCGAGGTGTTACTGGGGTTGGTTGGCATGGTTGGACCACAGCTTTTGTTATGGGGAGGGAGTGATAATTGTTGTATGCCAGCCAAGCTGCCACATTGGCGTACAATTTGAAATGCAACTAAATACAAAGTCGTACACAGTAGCAGCAGGCAAACGTATACAGTTATCGTCGACAGTGAGTCGCGAGACCCGAGGCCTCATCCACGCGACTCAGAGATGCCACTCCAGCTGGAACATCAGGGCATCGGTATCCACGCCCGGCTTGTCCTGGTTGCCGAACTTGTTGCGCCAGTACTCGTAGCCGGCGCCGACCCACAGGGTGTTCTCCCCCATGCCGGCCAGCTGCCCCGCATCGAGCATCAGCGAGGTGCGCATCAGCTGCTCGGCCGCCGTCTCCTCACCGACATAGTCCTCGCCCTTCTCCCCGTTGAGGTTGAAGAAGCCCTGAAACTTCATCGGCAGCGCCCCCGCCTCGAACGGCAGGCCCCAGGCCAGGTTGAGCTGGTAGTAGGGATCGAAGCTGATGTCGTTCTCGTTACCCTGCGACGAGCAGGAATCCGGGAAATCGAGGCCGCAGTGGTTCCACTCGTGGGAGTAGAAGAGGCTGAGGTCGAGGAAGCCCCGGGGCACGTCAAACTTCAGCGTCGGCCCCAGCAGCAGCTGGCGCTTGCGCGGCGCAAAGTTGGTGTTCTTGGTGTTGAGGTCGAAGCCACCGCTCAACGCCACGTCCTTCACCGGCCCGAAGGCCAGCGGCGCGTCGAACACCTTGCCGGCGTGCAGCTGGTGGCGATAGACGAGGTAGGCCTCGGTGGCCCCCTCGTCGCTGTTGCGGGCGGGGTCGGCGCTGTCGGACTGCAGCAGGTCGAGGTTGACGAAGTTCTGGCCCAGCGCGTAGCCGCTCGCGTGGGTGAACTGCAGCACGTGCTTGGCGACGTCGTTGGAATTGCCGGGTTCCTGGAACTGGGTGCCGTAGCGATAGCCGATGGCGGTATCGCTCCAGGTGGCGGCCTGGGCCGAGAGGGAGGCGACGGCGAGGCACAGGGCCGCGCCCGCGGCCAGCGGCTGGGAGGAGCGTGGGAACATGTCAGGCATCTCCGGTTGTTGGTGTTGTACCGAGAGCGTTCCGTGCCGGGGTGGCATCCACAGGATGTCGCCACAGGACGGACAACGTGTCCAACACTACCTAACATTTTTGTATACTGGAAATAATTTCCGTTAAATACATAAACGGGACACACTCTTCCGGCAGAACGCGGCCGAGCCGGTCCCGCTCGCGGTGCCATCGCCTTAGCGAACGGGCCCCCTGGCACAGGCGAGGACCTACACTGAAAGGACACCTGCCTGCCGGGAGCCCGCCATGTTTCGTGATCGCCGCGAGGCGGCCGAGCGCCTCATCGAGCGCCTCGCCTACCTCAAGACCGAGAACCCGCTGATCCTGGCCATCCCCCGCGGCGCCGTGCCCATGGGGCGCCGGATGGCCGATGCCCTGAACGGCGAACTGGACGTGGTACTGGTGCGCAAGGTGGGCGCGCCGGGCAATCCGGAGTACGCCATCGGCGCGGTCGACGAGGCGGGGCATGTGGCCCTGGAGCCCGCCGCCACCTACTACCGCAAGGACGCGGTGGACCGGGAGGTGGAGCGCCAGCGCACGCTGATCGAGGAGCGCCGCCGGCGCTACACCCCGGTGCGCTCGGCCGTCGACCCCAGTGGGCGCATCGTGGTGGTGGTGGATGACGGCAGCGCCACGGGGGCGACCATGGCCGCCGCCCTCAATGCCCTGCGGGCCCGGGGTCCGGAACGGCTGATCGCCGCCCTGGGCGCGGCGCCGCCCGACACCGTGGCGCGGCTCGAGGCGCTGGCCGACAAGGTGGTCTGCCTGGAGGCCTCCCCCCACTTCCGGGCCGTGGGGCAGTTCTTCGCCGACTTCGGCCAGGTGGAGGACGAGGAGGTGATCGCCCTGCTGGGGCGCGAGGGCGACTGAGCCGCGTCGCGGCAGGGCGAGGCGTCGCGACCCCAGGCATCATGGGCGGGACCATCACGCAAACGGGCGCCACCCGAAGGTGGCGCCCGTCATGCGTCGCGTCTGGCGCTCGTCTCGCCCTACCGGGCGAGCACGAGCCAGGGAACGCCTTACTTGCCGGCCGGGACAGCGGCCTTGAGGCCGTCCTCGGCGAGCTTCTGGCTCTCGCGGACGTACTCCTGATTCAGGCTCATGAGCGTCTCGGCGTCGCCGCGCAGGCGCTCGCCCAGCTGCTCGGTGGCCTTCTGCTGGGCGTCCACGGCCTTCTTCAGGCCCTCGGCGTCGCGCACGTCGAGCCAGCCGCGGGCCTGGGCGAGCCCCATGTTGGTCAGGGCGCGCACGGCGTCGAACTGGGCGGCGACCAGCTTCTCGGTGTAGTCGAGGTTGAGGGCGCCGAGGCGACGGGCGGGGGCCACGAAGGTGGACTCGAACTGCTCGGTCGCCTGCTGGGGGGTTGCCTTGCTCATGAAACACCTCCATCGGTTGAGGACGACGGGGCGTGCGGCCCCGTGTTGCAATGCAACATAGCAGCCCGTTTTGTGCAGCGCAACATCTCCGCGACGAAGGTGGTCTGCGCGGCCGAGAGGCCCCGAACGACGGCGCCCGGCCGAGGCCGGGCGCTGCGGAAGAAGGGCGCTCCAGGGGCCGGCGGGCCCCTCAGCGATAGGCGCCCTCGATGTCGGTGATGCGCAGGGCATTGCGCCCCAGGCCGCCGTGCAGGTCGAGCATGCGCTCGAGCCAGCCGTGCACCGGATCGGCGTTGGAGACCAGGTCGGCGCTGGAGACGCAGCGCGCCCACATGAAGTTGCCGAAGACCAGGTAGTCGGCGCCGGCCGGGGCGTCGCCGTCGAGGAAGTCGCTGTCCGCGAGCTGGGCACGCAGCGGCGCCAGGGCGGCATCCAGCTGGGCCAGCCCCTTGGCCGGGGAGTGGAACTCCTCGAGGGTGCGGCCGAAGCGCTTCTCACGGGTCTCGCGGAAGTAGGCCCGGTCGTCGGGATGAATGGCGTTGAGCAGGTCCATGATGATGGTGCGCAGCATGGCCGGGGCCATCACCCCCTCGGCATAGTGCTTGAAGAAACGTGCCCGGGCCTCGGCCAGCCCCTCGCCGAGCAGCGGCGCCTCGGGATAGGCGCGATCCAGGTAGCGCAGGATCTCGTAGCTGTCGGTGATCACCTCATCTCCGTCGACCAGCACCGGTACGCGGTCGTGATCGGCGAAGGCCAGGGCCTCGGTGTCGTTGAAGCGCCAGGGGCGCGTCTGCACCTCGAGCCCCTTGTGGGCCAGGGCGTAGCGCACCCGCCAGCAGAAGGGCGAGAACCGCAGCCCCTCTTCGATGCCGCAGAGATCGTAGAGCACCCGTGTCATGCCGCCTCCTCGTGTCGGGTTCAGGGCCCTCGATAGTGCCAGCCTTTGCCGGCCGCCGCCAACGCCGCGCCGGGCCGGTAATCCGGCGACAGCGGCTTGCCCATTAGTCTAACCCCCGCCTCCAGCTCCGGGCCGTCGCCAGGACCTCTCGGTCATGACAAGTCATTGAATAGAAGCTTCTTTCACGAAGCGACGACGCGACGAGAAGGGCCTTCCACTTTGGTCAGACCAATGTTCCAGCAGTGGTCAAGGCCGCAACTTGCGCTTAAGGTCGCCAGCTCACCATGCCCCGAGCGGGCACGCCAACGCTCCACCGTTCCCAGTGAAAGGAACCTTCCATGAACGAAACCACACTCGCGCTGCTCGCCTTCGTGCCCCTGGTGCTGGCCGGGGTGCTGCTGATCGGCCTGCGCATGGCCGCCCGGGTCGCCATGCCGATCGTCTTCGTGGTCACCGCGCTGATCGGCCTGCTCGCCTGGCAGATGAGCTTCACCCGGGTCCTGGCCTCGACCCTGCAGGGCCTGATGCTGACCGTGGCGATCCTCTGGATCATCTTCGGCGCCATTCTGCTGCTCAACACCCTCAAGCACTCCGGGGGCATCACCGCCATCCGCAACGGCTTCTCGGGGATCAGCCCGGACCGTCGCGTGCAGGCGATCATCGTCGCCTGGCTCTTCGGCTGCTTCATCGAGGGCGCCTCGGGCTTCGGCACCCCGGCCGCCGTGGCCGCGCCGCTGATGGTGGCGCTCGGCTTCCCGGCGCTGGCCGCCGTGGTGGTGGGCATGATGATCCAGTCCACGCCGGTCTCCTTCGGCGCCGTGGGCACCCCGATCGTGGTCGGGGTCACCGGCGGCCTGGACCGCGCCGGCATCACCGAGACCCTCGAGGCCGGCGGCCAGAGCTGGCTGTCTTACTACCACCTGATCGCCGGCGAGGTCGCGGTGATCCACGCCCTGGTCGGCGTGCTGATGCCGCTGATCATGGTGGTGATCATGGTGCGCTTCTTCGGCGCCAACCGCTCCTGGAAGGAGGGGCTCTCCATCACCCCCTTCGCGCTCTTCGCCGGCATCGCCTTCGTGGTGCCCTACGCCCTGGCCGGCGTGCTGCTGGGGCCGGAGTTCCCGTCGATGATCGGCGCCATGGTGGGCCTGGCCATCGTCGTGCCGGCGGCCCGTCGCGGCTTCCTGTTGCCCAAGGACACCTGGGACTTCCCGCCCTCCTCCGCCTGGCCTGACCAGTGGATCGGCAAGCTGGTGATCAAGACCGAGGACGTGGTGGGCAAGACCCCGATCACCACCTTCATGGGCTGGGTGCCCTACGTGCTGCTGGCCGTCTTCCTGGTCGCCTCGCGCACCATCGAGCCGCTCAAGAGCGCCCTCACCTCCGTCGCCTTCGGCTGGAGCAACATCCTCGGCGAGACCGGCATCTCCGGCAGCATCCAGCCGCTCTACCTGCCCGGCGGCATCCTGCTGGCGGTGGTGCTGGTCACCGCCGTGCTGCACCGCATGCGCCTGGGCGAGCTCAAGGCGGCCTTCGGCGAGTCGAGCCGCACCCTGCTGGGCGCGGGCTTCGTGCTGATCTTCACCATCCCCATGGTGCGGATCCTGATCAACTCGGGCGTCAACGCCGCCGATCTGGTCTCCATGCCGGTGGCCATGGCGCAGCTCGTCGCCGACGGGGTGGGCGGCATCTACCCGCTCTTCGCACCGGCCGTGGGCGCCCTGGGGGCCTTCATCGCCGGCTCGAACACCGTCTCGAACCTGATGCTCTCCGACTTCCAGTTCAACGTCGCCCAGCAGCTCGGCGTCTCCACCACCATGATGGTCGCCCTGCAGGCCGTGGGCGCCGCGGCGGGCAACATGATCGCCATCCATAACGTGGTCGCGGCCTCCGCCACCGTGGGCCTGCTGGGCCGCGAGGGCGAGACCATCCGCAAGACCATCCTGCCGACGCTCTACTACATCCTCGCCGCCGGCGCGATCGGCCTGGTGGCCTTCTACGTGCTGGGGATCGGCGACCCGCTGCTGGGGCTGGGCTGATCGGCCCGAGCCTCGCAGGCGCCTGAGGTGAGCCTGGCCCGAGGCCAGGCGAACCCACGAAAACGCACCGCCCCCACGGCCCGGCCGTGGGGGCGGTGCGCTTTTGCGGGCGCCGACGGCAATCGGCGCCGCTACTCCCAGTCCTCCAGGCGCATCGCCGAGCGCTCCAGGCGCTGCTCCTCCGCCTCGATCTCGCTGAGCTGCTCGCCGATGCTCGAGAGGTGCTCCAGGGCGGCGCGCCGGGCGAGCTCGGGCTTGCCCTCGATCACCGCATGATAGAGCCGGGCGTGCTGGCGATTGATCATCTCGCGACAGCGGGGCCGGTGATAGAGGTTCTTCACCGAGGCGAACACCGAGCTCAGCAGCAGGTCCGTCAGGCTCTGCAGGGTGTGGACCAGCACCGGGTTGTGGGAGGCCTGACAGATGGCCAGGTGGAAGCCGTGGTCGAAGCGCGCCAGGCGCTCGGCCTCGATCGTCTCGGCGCGCTCCACGTAGTCGACCATCTCCTGGTAGCGGCGGGTGATCAGCACCCGGTCCGAGGCCGTGCCGCGGCTGGCCGCCAGGCTCGCCGACTCCCCCTCGAGCAGCGCGCGCACCTCCAGCAGGTCGAACAGGGTCCGCGGATGGTCGCGGAAGAGGTGCATCAGCGGGGAGTCCAGGGGCGTGGCCACCAGCGGGGCGACCACCGAGCCCCGCCCCTGGCGGGTCTCGATGACGCCCTTGCTGCGCAGGGTGCGCAGCGCCTCGCGCAGGGAGGCCCGCGACACCTGCAGGCGCTCGCTGAGCCGGCGTTCGGAGGGCAGCAGCTGGCCCGGGCGGAACACGCCGTCGAGGATCAGCTCCTCGAGCCGGGCGGCGATGGCGTCGGGGGTGCGCGAGGTGATCCGCAGCTCTTCATGGTAACGGGGCATGATCGTGCTCTCCGGGGATGCCAGGGCGAGGCTCGAGGGTGTATTGTGGAAAAACTTTCCACAATACTACCAACGACTGGTCTGACCAGCGAACCAGAGACTGGACACGCCCGCCATTAAGGCACAGATTGGACCCACACAGGTCATGTGCCCGGCCCGGGTGGGCAGTGGGCACTCCAGCGAGGAAGCCCCATGAACATCCTCTACGACGAGCGGCTCGACGGCGAGCTGGCGACAATCGACAAGGCCGAGGTCCTGGCCGACCTGCAGCGCGAGGCTCCCGGGCTCACCCTGCTGCACCGCGAGGAGGACCTGCGTCCCTTCGAGTGCGACGGCCTCTCGGCCTACCGCGTGCTGCCGATGCTGGTGGCGCTGCCCGAGACCCTCGAGCAGGTCGAGACGCTGATGAAGCGCTGCCGGGCGCTGGGCGTGCCGGTGGTGACCCGCGGCGCCGGCACCGGCCTCTCCGGCGGCGCCCTGCCCCTGGAGCAGGGCGTGCTGCTGGTCATGTCGCGCTTCAACCGCATCCTCGACGTCGACCCGGACGCCCGCATCGCCCGCCTGCAGCCCGGCGTGCGCAACCTCGCCATCTCCGAGGCGGCAGCGCCCTACGGGCTCTACTACGCCCCCGATCCCTCGTCGCAGATCGCCTGCTCGATCGGCGGCAACGTCGCCGAGAACGCCGGCGGCGTGCACTGCCTGAAGTACGGGCTGACCGTGCACAACGTGATGAAGGTGGAGGTGATCACCATCGAGGGCGAGCGCATGACGCTGGGCAGCGAGGCGCTCGACGCCGCGGGCCTCGACCTGCTGGCGCTGTTCACCGGCTCCGAGGGCATGCTCGGCGTGGTCACCGAGATCACCGTCAAGCTGCTGCCCAAGCCCGAGACCGCCAAGGTGCTGATGGCGAGCTTCGACGACGTCGAGAAGGCCGGCCGCGCGGTCGGCGACATCATCGCCGCGGGCATCATCCCCGGCGGGCTCGAGATGATGGACAACCTGGCGATCCGCGCCGCCGAGGACTTCATCCACGCCGGCTACCCCGTCGAGGCCGAGGCGATCCTGCTCTGCGAGCTCGACGGCGTGGAGGCCGACGTCAACGACGACTGCGCCACGGTGCGCGAGGTGCTCGAGCGGGCCGGCGCCACCGACATCCAGCAGGCCCGGGACGAGGCCGAGCGCGCGCTCTTCTGGGCCGGGCGCAAGAACGCCTTCCCGGCAGTGGGGCGCATGTCGCCGGACTACTACTGCATGGACGGCACCATCCCCCGCCGGGAGCTGCCGCGGGTGCTCAAGGGCATCGCCGAGCTCTCCGAGGCCTACGGCCTGCGCGTCGCCAACGTCTTCCACGCCGGCGACGGCAACATGCACCCGCTGATCCTCTTCGATGCCAACCGCGAGGGCGAGCTCGAGCAGGCCGAGGCACTCGGCGGCAAGATCCTCGAGCTGTGCGTCGAGGCCGGCGGCTCGATCACCGGCGAGCATGGGGTGGGCCGCGAGAAGATCAACCAGATGTGCGCCCAGTTCACCCCGAGCGAGCTGACCCTCTTCCACGCGGTGAAGGCGGCTTTCGACCCCAACCGCCTGCTCAACCCGGGCAAGAACATCCCGACGCTGGCCCGCTGCGCCGAGTTCGGCGCCATGCACGTCCACAACAACGAGCTCCCGCACCCCGAGCTGCCCCGATTCTGAGGATTCTCCATGGCCGAGACACGTTCCACATCGACCGACCAGGACATCAGCGAGGCGCTCGGCGAGCGCGTGCGCCGGGCCGCCGAGGCGGGCACCCCGCTGCGCATCGTCGGCGGTGACACCAAGGCCTTCTACGGCCGCCCCGTCGACGGCGAGACGCTCTCGACCCGCGAGCACCGCGGCATCACCTCCTACGACCCCGTGGAGCTGATCGTCTCGGTGCGCGCCGGCACTCCGCTGGCCGAGCTCGAGGCCACCCTGGCCGAGCAGGGCCAGATGCTCGGCTGCGAGCCGCCCCACTTCGGCGCGGACGCCACCGTGGGCGGCATGGTCGCCACCGGCCTCTCCGGCCCGCGCCGCCCCTGGGCCGGCAGCGTGCGCGACTTCGTGCTGGGCATCCGCCTGATCACCCAGGACGGTGTGCAGCAGCGCTTCGGCGGCGAGGTGATGAAGAACGTCGCCGGCTACGACCTCTCGCGGCTGATGGTCGGCGCCCAGGGCACCCTGGGGCTGGTCACCGAGGTCTCGCTCAAGGTGCTGCCGCGCCCCGGCGCCCGCCACAGCCTGCGCCTGGAGATGCCCCGGGCCGAAGCCATGGCCAGGCTCGCCGAGTGGGGCCGCTCGCCGCTGCCCCTCACCGCCGCCGCCTGGCACGACGGCGCCCTGCACCTGCGCCTGGAGGGCGGACCGAGCTCGGTGGCCGCCACCCGGGCCAAGCTGGGCGGCGACGACCTGGACAACGGCTACTGGGCGAAGCTGCGCGAGCAGCGCCTGGCCTTCTTCTCCCGCGAGGATGCGCGTCCCCTGTGGCGCCTCTCGCTGCCCCACAACACCCCCTCGCTGGGCCTGCCCGGCGTCGAGGAGGCGGACCTGCTCTACGACTGGGGCGGCACCCAGCGCTGGCTGCGCAGCGACCTCGACGCGGCCACGCTGCGCGAGGCCAGCGCCCGCGCCGGCGGCCACGCGACCTGCCTGGGCCCCCGCGAGGGCGCCGGCCAGGCCGACCCCTTCATGCCGCTGGAACCGGTGGTGGAGAAGTACCACCGCGCCCTGAAGGCCCAGCTGGACCCGAAGGGCATCTTCAACCCTGGCCGACTCTACGCGGCACTCTGAGACCTGAACGGGAAGCCCGAGATGCAGACGCACTTTACCGAGGAAGATCTCCAGAAGCCGCACATCCGCGAGGCCGACCGGGTCCTGCGCAGCTGCGTGCACTGCGGCTTCTGCAACGCCACCTGCCCCACCTACCAGCTGCTGGGTGACGAGCGCGACGGCCCCCGCGGGCGCATCTACCTGATGAAGGAGATGCTCGAGAGCCGCGATGACGACCACCGGGTCACCGAGGAGACCCGGCTGCACCTCGACCGCTGCCTCACCTGCCGCAACTGCGAGACGACCTGCCCCTCCGGGGTGGAGTACCACAAGCTGCTCGACATCGGCCGCGCCGAGATCGAGCGGCGGGTGCCCCGCAAGCCCGCCGAGCGCGCCCTGCGCTTCGGGCTGCGCAAGGCGCTGGTCGAGCCCGCCCGCTTCAAGGCGCTGCTCAAGCTCGGCCAGACCTTCCGCCCGCTGGTGCCCGGGGCGCTGGCCGACAAGATGCCGCCGGCCCCGGTGGATGCCGGCGTGCGCCCCGAGGGCAAGCGCCATGCACGCCAGATGCTGATCCTCGAGGGCTGCGTGCAGCCCGGACTCTCGCCCAACACCAACGCCGCCACCGCCCGGGTGCTCGACCGGCTCGGCATCGGCCTGACCCCGGCGCCGGAGGCCGGCTGCTGCGGCGCCATCGACTACCACCTCAACGCCCAGGAGGCCGGGCGGGCGCGCATGCGCGCCAACATCGATGCCTGGTGGCCCCACGTGGAGGCCGGCTGCGAGGCCATCGTCCAGACCGCCAGCGGCTGCGGGGCGATGGTCAAGGAGTATGGCGAGGTGCTCGCCGACGATCCCGACTACGCCGAGAAGGCGACGCGCATCAGCGCCCTGGCCAAGGACCTGGTGGAGGTGCTGCGCGACGAGGACCTCGCGGCGCTGGCGGTGAAGGAGAGCCGGCGGCTCGCCTTCCACTGCCCCTGCACCCTGCAGCACGCCCAGAAGCTCGGCGGCGCCGTGGAGCAGGTGCTGCGCGAGCTCGGCTTCACCCTCACCGCGGTCCAGGACGCCCACCTCTGCTGCGGCTCGGCCGGCACCTACTCCGTCACCCAGCCGGAGCTCGCCACCCAGCTGCGCGACAACAAGCTCGACAACCTCGAGGCCGGCAACCCCGAGATGATCGTCACCGCCAACATCGGCTGCCAGACTCACCTGGCCGGTGCCAAGCGCACCCCGGTGCGCCACTGGATCGAGATCGTCGACGAGGCCCTGGCATGACGAATCGTCACCGCGCTCAAACATTCAGCTGCCAGACCCACCTGGCCGGTGCCCAGCGCACCCCGGTGCGCCACTGGATCGAGATCGTCGACGAGGCCCTGGCATGACGCATCGTCACCGCGCTCCAACATTCAGCTGCCAGACTCATCTGGCCGGTGCCCAGCGCACCCCGGTGCGCCACTGGATCGAGAGCGTCGACGAGGCCCTGGCCTGATGCTCGCCTCACACTCTTAACGAGGGGCGTCGGTGGCAAGCCAAAGGGGAGGTCCTACGCCAGGGATGGCGTCGGTAGCGTACAGGGAAGTATTCATAGCGCCTCCCCGCTGGCTTGTCGCCGAAGCCGCCACGAGTCACCTGCAATAAGTAGTCGCTTTCCATCAACCCAAGGAGTTCCTCCGATGAAAACCAAACCCGTGCTGACCCTGGACGACGTCAACGCCCTGCTCGATGCCGGCCAGAAGGAAGCCGAGGCCAACGGCTGGGCCGTGACCATCGCCGTGGCCGACGACGGCGGCCACCTGCTCGGCCTGCGCCGCCTCGACGGCGCCCCGCCCTTCAGCGCCGACGTGGCCACCGAGAAGGCGCGCAACGCCGCCATCGGCCGCAAGGAGACCCAGGTCTTCGAGGACATGATCAACAACGGCCGCACCGCCTTCGTCACCGCGCCGATGCAGGCGCTGCTGGCCGGCGGCGTGCCGGTGATCGTCGAGGGCCAGGTGGCCGGCAGCGTCGGCATCTCCGGCGTTACCCCGCCCCAGGACGTCCAGGTGGCCAAGGCCGCGGTCGCCGCCCTCGGCTGATAGTCCCGCGTCCCCTATCGAGGCCCCGCCACGGCGGGGCCTCGTCGTGTCCGGCGCGCGAGACAGGCCCGCGGCGGGGGGCGCGCCAGGCATGATAGACTCCCGAAAGACAGTCCCCTGCCCAGAAGAAAGGACGCGCCATGTCCCTCGACGACCTGCATCTCAACCTGCGCAACCTGACCCCGGACGACTACCCGCAGCTCAAGGCGCTGATGGACCGGGTCTACCACGACATCGGCGGCGCCTGGCCCAAGGCCACCATCGACAAGCTGATCGCGGAGTTCCCCGACGGTCAGATCCTCATCGAGGATGACGAGACCATCGTCGGCGTGGCCCTGACGGCCCTGGTCGACTACGACACCTTCTCCAACCCGCACCGCTACGACGACCTGATCGGCAAGCGCGAGACCATCCTCAACGATCCGGACGGCGACGCCATGTACGGCCTCGACGTGCTGATCCACCCGGATTACCGCGGCTACCGCCTGGGCCGTCGCCTCTACGAGGCGCGCAAGGAGCTGTGCCGCTCCATGAACCTGCGCTCGATCCTCGCCGGCGGGCGCATCCCCCACTACTACCAGCACGCCCAGGAGCTCTCCCCGGCCGAGTACCTCGACAAGGTGGCCCGCAAGGAGATCCACGACCCGATCCTCTCCTTCCAGCTGGCCAACGACTTCCAGGTCAAGCGGCTGCTGCGCAAGTACCTGCCGGAGGACGAGAAGTCCCAGGGCTACGCGACCCTGCTGGAGTGGAACAACATCCTCTTCGAGCCGGCCGAGCGGGTGCTGGAGAACCGCCCGACCCAGGTGCGGGTCGGCGCCGTGCAGTGGCAGATGCGTGAGTTCTCCTCGGTGGAGTCGGTGCTGCAGCAGGTCGAGTACTTCGTCGACGCCCTCTCCGACTACCAGAGCGACTTCGCCGTCTTCCCCGAACTCTTCAACGCGCCACTGATGGGCCTGCAGGACCGCGCCGCCCAGCAGGACCAGATGGCCGCCATCCGCTTTCTGGCCGGCTTCACCGAACAGTTCAAGACCGAGCTGTCGCGCATGGCGATCTCCTGCAACATCAACATCATCGCGGGCTCCATGATCGAGGAGCACGAGGATGGCCAGCTCTTCAACGTCTCCTACCTGTTCCACCGCGACGGCAGCGTGGACGCCCAGTCCAAGCTGCACATCACCCCCCAGGAGCGCCGCGACTGGGTGATCGAGGGCGGCGACGAGCTCAAGGTCTTCGACACCGACGCCGGCCGCGTGGGCATCCTGATCTGCTACGACGTCGAGTTTCCCGAGCTCTCGCGGCTGCTCGCCGACCAGGAGATGGACATCCTCTTCGTGCCCTTCTGGACCGACACCAAGAACGGCTACCTGCGGGTGCGCCACTGCGCCCAGGCACGGGCCATCGAGAACGAGTGCTACGTGGTGCTGTGCGGCAGCGTCGGCAACGTGCCCTCCATCGAGAACATGGAGATCCAGTACGCCCAGTCGTCGGTCTTCTCGCCCTCGGACTTCGCCTTCCCCCACGACGCCGTGCTCTCCGAGACCACGCCCAACACCGAGATGATCATGTTCTCGGACCTCGACCTGACCCGGCTGACCGTGGTGCGCGCCGAGGGCTCGGTGACCAACCTCAAGGACCGGCGCAAGGACCTGTTCGACCTGCGCTGGCGCGACTGGTCCTGGAAGTCGGGCGCTAACCTGGAGGAGAGCTGACGCCATGCTCGGCCGGCTGCTGCGCCTGGGGGGCCGGCGCTTCGAGGCGCGCCACCCCTTCCCCGCCGCCGACTGGGCCGAGGCCCGGGCGCGGATACCGCTGCTCGCCGCCCTGCCCGACGACCAGGCCGAGCGGCTGGGGCATCGGGCCTGGGCGTTCGTGCATGCCAAGCGCCTTAGCCTGCACCCGGAGCTCGCCGGCACGGTCACCTTCGACGCCCCGGCGCGGCTCGCCCTGGCGGGCCAGGCCTGCCTGCTGACCCTGGGCTGGTGCGACAGCGAGCACATCGATGCCTTCGCCAACGTCCACGAGATCCTGATCCTGCCCGACGCCTTCCAGCGCCGCGTGGAGGAGATGGACGAGTTCGGCGTGGTGCACGAGTACGACGACGAGCGCGCCGGCGAGACCTCGCTGCAGGGCCCGGTGGTGGTCGCCTGGCCCGACCTGATGGCGAGCGGCGGGCTCGACGGCTTCAACGTGCTGATCCACGAGCTGGCCCACAAGCTCGACCTCGGCAACTCCCTGGACGTCGACGGCTTCCCGCCGCTGCCCCGGGAGATCGACCCGCGGGAGTGGTACCGCATCTTCATGGGGGTCTGGGAGGACCTCCAGGCGCGCCTCGCCCGGGGCGAGGAGACGCCCATCGACGACTACGCCGCGAGCCACCCCGGCGAGTGCTTCGCGGTCTGCTGCGAGCACTTCTTCAGCGACCCCGACCGCCTCCACCGCGCCTATCCGGCCCTCTACGGGCTGCTCTCCCGCTACTTCCACCAGGATCCGCTGGCGCGTCTCCCGGCGGACGCCGGCCCCCTAGGCGCCTGGTAGCCGGGCGCCACGGACCCTTTCTCCTTTACGGCCAGGAAGCCTCATGATCGACCTGCGCAGCGATACCGTCACCCGCCCCAGCGCCGCCATGCGCGATGCCATGTACTCGGCCCCGGTGGGCGACGATGTGTGGGGCGACGATCCCAGCGTGGCCCGCTTCGAGGCCGCCGTGGCCGAGCGCGCCGGCAAGGACGCCGCCCTGCTCTTCCCCAGCGGCACCCAGAGCAACCTGACCGCCCTGCTCGTCCACTGCCAGCGCGGCGACGAGGTCATCGCCGGCCAGCAGGCCCACACCTACAAGTACGAGGGCGGCGGCGCGGCGGTGCTGGGCGGCATCCAGCCACAGCCGGTGGAGCACGCCGACGACGGCTCGCTGCCGCTGGAGCGCATTCGGGCCGCCATCAAGCCCGACGACATCCACTTCGCCCGCACCCGCCTGCTGGCGCTGGAGAACACCATCGGCGGTCGCGTGATCGACGCCGACTACGTGGCCGCGGCCACCGACCTGGCCCGAGAGCACGGCCTGGCAACCCACCTCGACGGCGCCCGGCTGTTCAACGCCGCGGTGGCCACCGACACCCCGCTGGCCAGGCTCTGCGCGCCCTTCGACACCGTCTCCCTGTGCTTCTCCAAGGGGCTGGGTGCGCCGATGGGCTCGGCCCTGGTGGGCCCCCGGCCGCTGATCGACGCCGCCCGCCGCTGGCGCAAGATGCTCGGTGGCGGCATGCGCCAGTCCGGCATCATCGCCGCCGCCTGCCACCACGCGCTGGATCACCAGGTGGCGGATCTCGCCCAGGACCATCGCCGCGCCGCGCGGCTGGCCGAGGGTCTCGAGGCGCTGCCGGAGATCGAGGTGGTCTCCCGGGCCACCAACATGGTGTTCCTGCGGGTGGCTAAGCGGCACATCGCCCCGCTGCGCGCCTGGCTGGCCGAGCGCCGGATCCTGATCGACGTGCTCTACGATACGCGCCTGGTGGTGCACCGCGACCTGGACGATGACGCCATCGACGCGACCCTGGCCGCCTTCAGGAGCTATCTGGCGGGGTAACGCCCTGGCCCGTGGCTCCCGGGGCGCCAGGCGCCGGCGGTCTCCTCAAGCGTCCAGGGCCAGACGCTCCCTCAGCCAGTCCCAGAGCATCGCCGCCTCCGGCCGGGCGGGCGGGCGCGCCGGGCGTACCAGCCAGAACGACTCATCGCTATCGACCGGCCAATCGAGCGCCGCCACCAGATCGTCGCGGTTCTCCACCAGACGCCGATGGGTCAAGGCGACGCCCTCGCCCAGCGCCGCAAGCGACAGCGTCATGGCCTGGGTATCGCAGGTCAGCGGCGCGCAGCGCGAGGCCAGCGTCGGCACCCCCACGGCCTCCAGCCAGGTGGGCCAGCCCACCTCGAACCCCACGGCATGCAGCAGGGTGTGCTCCGCCAGGTCCTCAGGCTCGGTGATGCGCTCGGCCAGCGCCGGGGCGCACACCGGCAGCATCGTCTCCCTGCCGAGGGAGACCGCCTCCATGCCTGGCCAGTTGCCCTGACCGTAGCGGATCTCCAGATCCGCGCCTTCGGGACCGAAGTCATCCGGCCAGATGGCACTGACGAGCCTCAGCGCCACCTCGGGATGCTCGCGGCGAAAAGCGCACAGGCGCGGCGCCAGCCAGTTCTGCTGCACCACCGGCGTGGTGCGCAGAGTGACCGGCGCCTCCCCGCCGCCGCCGAAGACCTCCTCGGTGCCCTCGGCCAGGCGCGTGAAGCCATCCTGCAGGCACGGCAGCCAGGCCTGCCCCGCCGGGGTCAGGCCGAGGCTGCGAGGATGGCGCACGAAGAGCTTCTGGCCCAGGCGATCCTCGAGCAGGCGCACCCGCTGGCTGATCGCCGCCTGGGTCACGCCCAGCTCCTGGCCGGCGGCAGTGAAGCTCAGGGTGCGCGCCGCCGTCTCGAAGGCCTGCAGCCACAGCAGGGGGGGAAGCCGACTCATGAATAACCTACGCATAAGCTGAATGGGGTCATAGGGGCCAGATTAATCGTTTGTCGGCGTACCGGCCAGCCGCCACCATGAGCGCCTTCGATAAGGGAGGAGCCGATCATGACCGATACGCCGATTGCCGAGGCACGCGCCGTGCTGCCCATGGGCGAACTTGCCCCGCACGCCGAGGGGCCGGCGCTCATCGAGGCCACGGAGGCCGGACGACAGCTGGCCCTTGGCTGGCGCAACGGCGACCGGGCCCGGTTTCCGCTGACCTGGCTGCGCGACCACTGCGCCTGCGCCGAGTGCCGCCACCCGATGACCCGCGAGCGCCTCTACATGGCCCTCGAGGTGCCGGAACGGGCCCCGGCCACGGAGCTCGAGGACGGCAACCTGATCCTGACCTGGGCCGACGGCCACGTCAGCCGCTTCGACGCCGTCTGGCTGCATCAGCGCCGCCCGGGCCAGGCGCGAGAGGATGCCGTGCCGGCTCGCCGCCCCTGGGCCCCGGACTATCGCCCGACCCGCGTCGACCACGCCGACTTCGTGGCCGGCGCAGAGGGCGAGCGCGCCTGGCTCACCGCCCTGCTGCGCGATGGCCTGGTGCTGCTCGAGAACGGCCCGCTGGCCGACGAGGAGGTCAGCCGCCTGGCGGGCCGCATCGGGCCCCTGCGCGCCACCAACTTCGGCGCCCGCTTCGACGTGCAGTCCAAGCCCAACCCGAACAACGCCGCCTACACCGCCATCGGCCTGGCGCTGCACACCGACCTGCCCAACTGGCGCCATCCGCCGGACATCCAGCTGCTCTACTGCCTGGAGAACGACGCCGAGGGCGGCGAGTCCACCTTCTTCGACGGCTTCGCCGCGGCCGAGGCCCTGCGTCGCCAGGACCCGGAGGCGTTCCGCCGGCTGGCCGAGACCGAGATCGACTTCCGCTTCCAGGACGAGGGGCATGACCTCGTGTGGAGCGCGCCGCTGTTCTCCCTCGACGAGCAGGACCGGGTCGTCGAGGTCCGGCTCAACAACTGGATCCGCGACACCCTGCGCCTCCCCCTCGAGGAGATCGATGCCTGGTACGACGCCTACCGCGTGTTCTGGGCGCTGGCACAGGATCCCCGGAACCGGCTCGAGTTCTCCCTGGCCCCGGGCGAGATGGTCGCCTTCGACAACCGCCGGGTGATGCACGGGCGCAACGCCTTCGACCCGAGCACCGGCCGGCGCCACCTGCAAGGCACCTACCTCGACCTCGACATGTGCGAGTCCCGCCTGCGGGTGCTGGCCCGCCAGGCCTGAGGCGGCGGGAGGATCGCGGGCGGGCTCGCGCCGGCGCTTTGGCGCTCGCCCGCGCTGCCGTATGCTTGGGGGCCCCGCCTCCACGGAACCGCGCGACATGAGCCACCGCCTCGTCCTCGTCACCGGCCTGCTGGTCGCCCTCCTGGCCCTCGGCCTGCTCTGGCAGTGGCTCGCCATGCGCGATCTGCTGACGGTGGAGACCCTGATGACGCTGGCGACGGGGGCACTGGCCTGGCGGGACGCCCCCTGGGCGGTCGCGGTGGTGATGGCGGTCTACGCCGGCGCCTCGCTGGTGATGTTCCCGCTCAGCCTGCTGGTGGCGCTCACCGGCCTGCTGTTCGGGCCCTGGTGGGGCTTCGCCTACGCCCTGGCCGGCACCCTGGCCGCCTCGATGCTGACCTGGTGGGTCGGGCGCCGGCTGGGCCGCGAGGCGCTCATGCGCCACGGCGGCCGGCGCCTCAAGGGCCTCTCGCGCTACCTCTCGGGGCGCGGCATCCGCACCATGACCCTGGTCAACCTGCTGCCGCTGGCGCCCTTCACCCTGACCAACATGATGGCCGGGGCCTTCCGCCTGCGCTTTCGCGACTACATGATCGGCTCGCTGCTGGGCATCGCCCCGGGGCTCGCCGGGGTCACCCTGCTGGGCAGCCAGCTGGGGCAGCTGGCCACCGCCGAGAGCCGCGGCGAGCTTTACTGGGCGGTCGGCGGCCTGCTGGTCGGGGTGGCCCTGCTGGTGGGGCTGAAGCGCTGGGCGGACCGGCGCCGCCGCGCCCGCTGAGGGCTACTCCCGCGGCGCCTCGGGCTCGTCCTCCTCGCGGTGGCCGGGCCACCAGGCGGGGCGCTCCTGCTCCCACTCCTCCTGCACCAGGTGGCGCAGCAGGCGCCCGCGATGGCGCAGGATCTGCCACTCGGCGCCCAGCCGATGGCGGATCCGCTCCCAGCCCCCCTCGTCGGCGTGGGTGAAGGGGCCGCCCCGGGCGATCGCCTGGCGATAGACGGCCAGGCAGCGCGCCGCGCAGCGCGCCTCGTCGTAGTCGGCGGCCGTCGCGAGCGCCGCCTCGGCCAGCGGCGCCCGTGCCTCGCGAACGGCCAGCGCCGCCAGCGCCTCGGCCATGGCGTCGAGATCGTCGCCGGCGATCAGCCGGCCGTTGCGGCCCTCGACCACCACCTCGCGCACCCCCGGGGCGTCGAGGGCCACCACCGGCAGCCCGGCCGCCATGGCCTCGGCCACCACCATGCCCTGGGTCTCGCTGTGGGAGGCGAAGGCGAAGACGTCCATGGCGTGGTAGGCGTCGATCAGCGCCTGGCCCTGGAGGCGGCCGGTGAAGTGCAGGCGCTCCGCCACGCCGCGCGCCACCATCACCGCCTCGATGTCGCGCCGCGCGTCGCCCTCGCCCACCACCAGGCAGTGCGCCTCGGGGCGCGCCACCAGCGCGCCGGCCAGCGCCTCGGCCAGGAAGGCCAGGTTCTTCTCCCGGGCCAGGCGCCCCAGGTGGCCCATCACGTAGGCCTCCTCGGGGATGCCGAGCCGCGCGCGCCAGGCGCGGCCGTCGCCCAGGGCGTAGCGCGCGGTGTCCACCCCGCTCGGCACCACGCTGATGGCCGGGTTGGCCTCGCGCCGGCGCAGCAGGTCGCGGATGCTCTCGCTGGGAGCGATCACCTCGTCGCACAGCCAGGTGTACTGGGTGGCGAGCGCCTTGGCGAAGCGCTGCATGCGCGGCGAGTCGCCGGGCACGTAGTGGGTGTAGTGCTCGTAGAGGGTGTGGTGGGTGAAGATCAGCGGGAGGCCGTAGGTCTCGGCGGCCCGGGCGGCGGTATCGCCGAGCAGGAAGGGGTGGTGGGCGTGGACGATGTCCGGCTCGAAGGCCTCGATCTCCTCGTGGAGCTGGCCCGGGATCGGCACCGGCAGCGAGAAGTCGCTGCCGTTGAAGTGCTGCATGGCCACCACCCGCACCACGTCGTCCTCCTCGGCGGGCTGCCCCTCCAGGCGCGGCGCCACCACCAGCACCCGGTGGCCGGAGGCCTGCAGCTGGCGCTTTAGCCGCTGGACCGACTCGCTGACCCCGCCAACGATGGGCAGGTAGGTGTTGGTGAACATCAGCACATTCACGGGAACGGGGCTCCTCGGCGGGCAGTGGCGACATTCTGCAGGGAAGGCAGGCGGCTGGCCATCTCCTGTTCAAGATAGGCAACGAAGGCGCGGATGCGCGCCGGCACGTGGCGATGCTGACGATAGACCGCGTGGAAGTCGGCGCGCACGCCTTGCCACTCGGGCAGCAGCGGCAGCAGCCGACCGCCCGCCAGATGCTCGTGCACGTCCCACCAGGAGCGCAGGACGATGCCGTGACCGTCCAGCGCCAGGCGCATGACCACCTCGCCGTCGTTGCTGGCGAGCGGCCCCGCCACCTTGACCGCCTGCTCGACCTCGGGAGCGTCGCGGCGGTGGAATCGCCACACGGCGAAGTCGCTGTCGTTCTCGCGCAGCAGCAGGCAGGGCAGCGCCGACAGGTCAGCCGGCGAGCGCAGCGCCGGCAGGCTCACCGCGAGCTCGGGCGCGGCACAGAGGATCCGTCGGCTGGCCAGGATCCGGCGGGCCACCAGACGCGAGTCCGGCGGCTCGCCCACGCGAACGCCGATGTCGAAGGCCTGGTCGCCGAGGCTCAGCGGGAAGCCGGAGAGCTCCAACGTCGCCTCGATGCCGGGATGCTCGGAGCAGAAGGCCGAGAGCAGCGGGGCGACGTGACGACGCCCGAAGCCGAAGGTGGCGTTGATCCGCAGCGGGCCGGAGAGTCCGGCGCGATGCGCGCCCAGGGACTCCTCGAGTTCGCCGAGCTCGTCGAGGATCCGACCGCCCTGCGCCAGGTAGCGCTCGCCCTCGGCGGTGAGCGCCAGGCGACGGGTGGTGCGGCGGGCGAGCTCCACCCCCAGCCGCGCCTCCAGTTGCTTGAGGCGCTTGCTCACCGCCGACAGCGAGAGGCCGAGCTCCCGGGCCGTGGCGGTGAGGCTGCCGGCGCGGGCCAGGTGCCGAAAGAAGGCCAGGTCGTCCAGGGGCGACATGCACTCTCCACTTGAGATCAACAATGCATTGAAGAGTAACGCGATTATCTTTCTCGTGTAGAGGACTAGACTGACCGCCATCATCCACGACCCTGGAGTCCCCCCATGACCCACCGTATCGCGGTCCTTCCCGGCGACGGCATCGGCAAGGAGGTGATGCCCGAGGGGCTGCGCGCCCTCGAGGCCGCCGCCGAGCGCTTTCACCTCGACCTCGCCCTCGAGCCCTTCGACTTCGCCAGCTGCGACTACTACCTCGAGCACGGCCAGATGCTGCCCGACGACTGGTTCGAGACGCTCAAGGACCATGACGCCATCTTCTACGGCGCGGTGGGCTGGCCGGAGACGGTGCCCGACCATGTCTCGCTGTGGGGCTCGCTGCTGCAGTTTCGCCGCCGCTTCGATCAGTACGTCAACCTGCGCCCCTGCAAGCTGCTGCCGGGGGTGAAGAGCCCGCTGGCCGGCCGCGCGCCCGGCGACATCGACTTCTACGTGGTGCGCGAGAACACCGAGGGCGAGTACTCCAGCGTCGGCGGCCGGATGTTCGAGGGCACCGAGCGCGAGGTGGTGATCCAGGAGACGGTGATGACCCGCACCGGGGTCGACCGGGTGCTGCAATACGCCTATGAGCTGGCGGCCAGCCGCCCCAGGAAACAGCTCACCTCGGCCACCAAGTCCAACGGCATCGCCATCACCATGCCGTGGTGGGACGAGCGCGTGAAGGCGGTGGGCGAGCGCTACCCCGAGGTCTCGGTGCAGGCGTTCCACATCGACATCCTGGCGGCCAACTTCGTGATGCACCCCGACTGGTTCGACGTGGTGGTGGCGAGCAACCTGTTCGGCGACATCCTCTCCGACCTGGGCCCGGCCTGCACCGGCACCATCGGCGTGGCGCCCTCGGCCAACATCAACCCCGACGGCACCTTCCCGAGCCTCTTCGAGCCGGTGCACGGCAGCGCCCCGGACATCGCCGGGCAGGGCATCGCCAACCCCATCGGCCAGATCTGGTCGGCCGCCATGATGCTCGAGCACCTCGGTCACCCGGACGCCGGCCAGGCCATCGTCGACGCCTTCGAGGCGGTGCTCGCCGAGGGCGATGCCGACCTGCTCACCCCCGACCTGGGCGGCCGCGGCACCACCGAGACCCTCGGGCGCGCCATCGCCGCGCGCATCGCCGGCTGAGGCGGCTCCCGACACGGCAAGGCCCCGCCCGGGCGCGTCGGACGGGGCCTTGGTAACGCCAGCTTTCGCTGGGGGGTTAGCCGGCAAGCTTGGCGGCGATCCCCGCCACGTGCTCGCCCTGGAAGCGGGCGATCTTGAGCTCGCGCTCGTCGGGCTGGCGCGAGCCGTCGCCGCCGGCAATGGTCGAGGCGCCGTAGGGATTGCCACCGCCGGCCTGGTCGAAGATGTACTGCTCGCCGATGCCGTAGCCGAGCGGCGCGATCACCATCCCCTGGTGGGCCAGGGTGTGCCAGAAGGAGGTGATGGTGGTTTCCTGTCCACCGCCGGTGCCGGTGGAGGTGAACACGCTTGCCACCTTGCCGCGCAGCTCGCCCTTGGCCCACAGGCCGCCGGTCTGGTCGAGGAAGTTGCGCATCTGGCCGCTCATGTTGCCGAAGCGCGTGGGGGTGCCGAAGATCACCGCATCGTAGTCGGCCAGCTCCCCGGGCGTCGCCTCGGGGGTATCGAACTGCTGGCCGCCGGCCTTGGCGAAGGCTTCCGGGTCCATGGTTTCCGGCACCCGCTTGACGGTAACCTCCACGCCCGCCACCTGGCGCGCGCCCTCGGCGACGGCCCGCGCGAGGGTGTCGATATGGCCGTACATGGAGTGGTAGAGCACGAGAACCTTCGTCATGACAACCTCCTGTCGCTGACTGATTGACAGCCACAGCATAGAGAGCTCACGTCATGCAAAAAAGCGAAGGTTTTCGTCGGCGCGGTTCGGTTTCATCGATTCCCCCGACGCCACACTCCCTCGAGGATGCGCACCTTCCCGGCAGCCAGGTTGTCGCGCAGGTTGCGCCCCATGAGCGGGAAGTCGTCGCCGAAGATCCGCTCGGGCCCGGGCAGCGGCCCCCCTGGCGCCGGCGCGGCTCCACCGCTCTCGCGCTCGGTGCGGGTTTGCCGCCAGGCCAGCGCCGCCGCGGTGACGTCCTGCACCACCACCGGTACGAAGCCGGCCTCGGCGAGCAGGCGCTCCAGGGCCTCGCGAGAGCGCAGGTGGCTGGTCGCGGCGTCCCGGGCCCAGGGCACCGGCAGGGTCAGCGGCTCGGCATTGTCCCCGGCCACCACCTCGTGCAGCAGCACCCGCCCGCCCGGCACCAGGAGCCGGTGCCATTCGGCCAGCACCGCCGCCGCGTCGGGCATGTTCATCAGTGCATGTTGGCACCAGATCGTCTCGACGCCAGCGTCCGGCAGCGGCACCCGGGCGGCGTCGGCGCACAGGAAGCGCGTGCGCGCCTCGAGCCCGGTGGCCTGGCTCAGCCAGGCGGCCGCCTCGACGAAGGCGGGGGTGAGGTCGAGCCCCGTCACGTCACAGCCGACCTCCGCGGCCAGCAGGCGGCTCGCCCCGCCGGTGCCGCACCCCACGTCGAGCACCCGAGCGCCGGGCGCCAGCTCGCCCAGGGCCACCAGCGACCGGCTGGCCCGCCGCCCACCCAGGTGGAGCTGGTCGATGCCGGCGATCTCGTCGAGGGTCAGCCGGTCCGGGTCGCGTCCCGCGGCGCGAAAGGCCTCGCGCAGCCGCGCCGTCAGGCCTGGCCCGCCGACGGCGCGGGGCGCATCATAGTGGGCCACGAGGGGGCGGGCGGCGAAGCGATCCACGGGGTCGGTCATGGCGGCGTCCTGGCGGCGTGCAGAGGTTGGAGGGCGTCGCCAGTCTAGCCGGCGAAGGCCCGGCACCCCATCGTGCAAAGGTCACAGCCGTCGCCGTGGCCGGCACCACTCGACCATGTCTCGACGAGGAGTCCCCGCGATGTCCCGACCGCTGCTCACCACGGCCCTGCTGGGGCTAGGCCTCGCCGGCTGCACCGGCCTGCCCGAGGGCACCCGCGCCGTCACCGGCTTCGAGCTCGACCGCTACCTCGGCCAGTGGTACGAGATCGCCCGCCTGGATCACGGCTTCGAGGAGGGGCTTGACTGCGTCACCGCCGACTATCGGCGTCGCGACGCGGGCGGCGTGCGGGTGATCAACCGCGGCGTGGACCTCGCCGCCGGCGAGGTGAGCGTCGCCGAGGGCAAGGCCTACACGATCGGCGAGCCGGGCGAGGGGCGGCTGAAGGTGAGCTTCTTCGGCCCCTTCTACGCCGGCTACAACGTGCTCGCCCTGGACGCGGCGTACGACTGGGCCCTGGTGGCCGGCCCCGACCGCGACTACCTGTGGCTCCTCTCGCGCACCCCCGAGCTCGCACCAGCCACCTACCAGGCGCTGGTCGAGCAAGCCCGGGCCCTCGACTTCCCGGTGGAGGGGCTGATCGAGGTGGAACAGGGCGAGGCCTGCGCCGCCTGGCGCTGAGGAAATTTCACTCTGGGCCCCGTCACTTTCATCCGACCGACGCGGGGCCTTGAGTCCGCCGGGCCAGGACGGGAAGGTGTCGGCGGATGCAACGAGACCAACGACGGGTGCTGAGGGGCCCTCCGAGACGAGAGGTGAACATGCTGTCTGAGTGGCTGGACCAGGGACTGGAGGGGCGCACGCCCGCGACTCGCGAGGGCCGCGTGCCCGGCGGGCGTTTCCGGCTGCTCGCCCCCGGGGTGCTCGAGCTCGCGCCGGATGCCTGCGCCGACGAGGCCCGGGCCTGCGTGCTCTCGGTGGGCATCCACGGCAACGAGACCGCGCCCATCGAGCTCGTGGGCGCGCTCCTCGCGCGGCTCGAGGCGGGCCTGCTGACGCTTGGCGCGCCGCTGCTGGTGCTGCTCGGCAATCCGGAGGCGATCCGCCGCGGCGAGCGCTTCGTCGCGACCAACCTCAACCGGCTGTTCCGGCGCGACCTCGACGAGGCGGGTGACGAGCCCGACCGGGCCCGGACGCTGATGGGCGAGGTCGACGCCTTCTACGGTCGCCACGCCTCGCTTGCCCCGCTGCACTACGACCTGCACACGGCGATCCGCGACAGCCGCTTCCCGCGCTTCGTGGTCGAGCCCTTCGGCGACACGCCGACGCCGCCGGCCCAGTGGCAGTGGCTGGCCGGCGCCGATATCCAGGCGGTGCTCCACCAGCACCGCCACAGCTGGACCTTCTCGCACTACTCGAAGCACTACCACGGCGCGGTGGCCTTCACCCTGGAGCTGGGCCGCGCCCTGCCCTTCGGCGCCAACGACCTCGCCCCCCTGGCTCCCATGGGCCGGCTGCTCGAGGCGCTGGTCGAGGGCCGCGCGCCCGAGCGCGACGACCCGGCGCGCATGGCCTTCTTCCGCGCCGAGCACGAGCTGATGCGCCAGGACACCGACTTCCGGCTCTGCTTCCCCGACGACACGCCGAACTTCACCGAATTCGCGCCGGGCACCCGGCTCGCCGAGGATGCCAGCGCCGGCGCCTTCGACGTCGGCGAGACGCCGCTGTCGGTGGTCTTCCCCAATGCCAAGGTCGAGATCGGCGCCCGGGCGGCGCTGCTGGTGGTCCCGAGCCCGCCGCCGGCCTGATGGCCCGGCCCCGCCCGGGGGCCATGCCCGACCCCCATCACGGACAATAACAACAGACAGGAGACACCCCATGACCCATGCCCCGCGCCCCCTGGATCACGCCGGACTCGCCGAGACGTCGTGGCCCCCTGCCGGAATGTCTCCGGCCTGTTAGAATCGCCTCCTTTTTGATCGCCGATCCGCTGTCGCGGGCCCGCGATGATCGCGTCGCGCATCTCGCAGGCCTCTGTGATGCCCGGCCCCACGTTGATCATCGGCCCCGGGCCATCACGCCGCGGCGGCGATCAAGGACCTATGTTGATCACGGAAGCATGCTGGTCACAGACCTGCGATGATCGCAGCCCCGCGCCGGCCGATCCTCGATGCGGCAGACCACCCACGATCTGGAGCCCGTTTCATGGCCGATACCCCGATTCCGCTGGAAGTGCGCAATATCACCAAGCGCTTCGGCGATACCGAAGTCCTCAAGGGCCTCTCCCTGAAGGCCCACAAGGGCGATGTGATCACCCTGATCGGAGCCTCCGGCTCCGGCAAGAGTACCTTCCTGCGCTGCATGAACCTGCTCGAGCAGCCCAACGAGGGCGACCTGATCGTCCACGGCGAACAGATCCGCTTCAAGGAGACCAAGCACGGCCGCGAGCCGGCCGACTGGAAGCAGGTGGTGCGCATGCGCGCCAAGCTCTCCATGGTCTTCCAGGGCTTCAACCTCTGGGCCCACATGACGTTGCTCGAGAACATCATCGAGGCCCCGGTCCACGTGCTCGGCAAGCCCAAGCAGGAGGCGATCGCCCATGCCCGCGAGCTGCTCGAGCGGGTCGGCCTCGCCGAGCGCGCCGACTACTACCCGGCCCAGATGTCCGGCGGCCAGCAGCAACGCGGCGCCATCGCCCGGGCGCTGGCCATGGACCCGGAGGTGATGCTGTTCGACGAGCCCACCTCGGCGCTGGATCCGGAGCTCGTGGGCGACGTCCTCAAGGTGATGCGCGACCTCGCCAAGGAGGGGCGCACCATGATCGTGGTGACCCACGAGATGGCCTTCGCCCGGGATGTCTCCACCCAGGTGATCTATCTGCACCAGGGCCAGGTCGAGGAGGCCGGACCGCCCGACGAGGTGCTCGGCAACCCCCGCTCCGAGCGCCTCAAGCAGTTCCTGGCGCCCAAGCACTGATGGGCCGGCTCGGGACAAGGAGAGAGACATGATCGACCTGCATGGCTACGGCCCGCGCCTCTTCGAGGGCGCCATGATCACCATCCAGCTGGGGGTGCTCTCCCTGGCGCTGGCCATCGTGCTGGGGCTTCTCACCGCCAGCGCCAAGATGTCGCGCAGCTGGGTGGCCCACCGCATCGGCACCCTCTACACCACCATCATCCGCGGCGTGCCGGACCTGGTGCTGATGATGCTGCTGTTCTTCGGCGGCCAGATCGGCATCAACCAGATCACCGATGCCCTCTACAACCACTTCGGGATCGACATCTTCATCAACGTCAACGAGTTCGTGGCGGGGGTGCTCACCATCGGCCTGATCTTCGGCGCCTACATGGGCGAGACCTTCCGTGGCGCCTTCCTGGCCGTCGACAGCGGCCAGATCGAGGCGGGCCGCGCCTACGGCATGAACCAGTGGCTGGTGTTCCGGCGCATCCGCTTCCCGCAGATGATGCGCCATGCGATCCCGGGGCTCTCCAACAACTGGATGGTGCTGCTCAAGACCACCGCGCTGGTCTCGGTGATCGGGCTCTCGGACATGGTCCGCGTGGCCGCCGAGGCTTCCAAGGCGACCCGCGAGCCGTTCACCTTCATGATCATCGTGGCCGCCATCTACCTGCTGATCGCCAGCGTCTCCGAGTGGGGCTTCGCGCGGCTGCAGAAACGCTATAACGTCGGCTACCGGGAGGCAGACTGATGGACGCCCTGATGACCTGGCTGGAGGCCCGGCTGGCCGACAACAGCATCTTCACCCTGCAGACCCTCGGCTACTACGGCGAGGGCCTGGTCACCACCGTGCAGCTGGTGTTCCTGTCGCTGATCATCGGCCTGGTGCTGGCGGTGCCGCTGGCCATCGGCCGCGGCTCGACGTACCGCTGGGTGAGCCTGCCGATCTTCCTCTACTGCTACGTGTTCCGCGGCACGCCGCTGCTGGTCCAGCTCTACCTGATCTACTACGGCGTGGTCTTCGTCGAAGGCATCCAGGAGACCTGGCTGTGGGTGATCCTCGAGGAGCCCTTCGTGCCGGCGCTGATCGCCTTCACCCTCAATACCGCGGCCTACACCACCGAGATCTTCCGTGGCGCCATCAAGTCCACGGATCGCGGCGAGATCGAGGCGGCGCGCGCCTACGGCATGTCCAAGGGACTGATGCTACGGCGCATCGTGCTGCCCAGCGCCTTCCGCCGGGCGCTGCCGGCCTACGGCAACGAGGTGATCTTCATGCTCCACGCCAGCGCCATCGCCAGCGTAGTCACCATCATGGACCTCACCGGCGCGGCGCGCTTCGTCTATGCGCGCTTCTACGCGCCCTTCGATGCCTTCCTGTTCGTGGCGGCGATCTACCTCTGCCTCACCTTCGCGATCCTCTACCTGTTCCGCTACCTGGAAAGGCGGCTGCTGGCGCACCTCAAGCCGGCCAGCGGCTGACCGTCGACGACAAGGAGCGTCAAACAAGCGTTGGAAGCGGGCGCTCGAATCACGCGCTCGCCCCTTCCGATGGACCCGATCATCGAATATCGTGATCGAGTCAGCACCCACAAGGTGAACGCACCAACAACAGGGACAACCCCCATGAAAATGAACCACCTCCTGAGTCTCGGCGTCATCGGCGCCACCCTGATCGCCGGCAGCGCCAACGCCGAGGTCCGCGACATTCGCATCGGCGTCGACGTGCCCTACGAGCCCATGGAGTTCCGCACCCCCGAGGGCGAGCTGACCGGCTTCGACATCGACCTGGGCAACGCCCTGTGTGCCGAGATCGGCATCCAGTGCGAGTGGGTCGTGCAGGGCTGGGACGGCATCATCCCCGGCCTGCAGGCGCGCAAGTACGACGCCATCATGTCCTCCATGACCATCAACGAGCAGCGTCGCGAGCAGGTGCTGTTCTCCGACCCCTACATCACGCCGCCCTCGGCCTGGTTCGCTCCCGCCGACGTCGAGATCGGCACTCCGTCCGACGAGACCCTCGAGGGCCTGACCCTCGGCGTGCAGCGCGGCACCCTGCAGGACAACTACGTCACCGACATGTACGGCGACGTGGCCGAGGTCAACCGCTACGCCACCGCCGACGACATGGTGCTGGACATGGACTCCGGCCGCCTCGACGCCGCCTTCCTCGACTTCCCGATCGGCAAGTCCACCCTGCTCGAGAGCGGCGCCGGCGACTACAAGGTGGTCGGCGAGAAGGTCACCGAGCCCAAGGAGTACTTCGGCGAGGGCTTCGGCATCGCCTTCCGCCAGCGTGACAAGGAACTGGCCGCCGCCTTCAACGAGGCCCTGGCCACCCTCAAGGCCGACGGTACCTACGACGAGATCCACGCCAAGTACTTCGGCGAGGACTGAGTCCAAGGGCGCCACGCGCCGACCCTCCGACAACGACCGGGGCCCGCAGGGGCCCCGGTCGTGCGTTGGGGCGTCGAGCGAGCAGCGCCGCGGCTGTCGGCCGGGCGCTAGCGGCGCTAGCGGCGTGAAGCGATCGCCCGGCGCAGGAAGGCCAGGATCCAGCGCACCATCAGGGTATCGTCCACCGGGGCCGAGAGGGACGCCTCGCCCTGGCGCACCCGATGGTGACCGACCTGGTCGGCGCGAAGCGCCATCAGGTCACGGGAATAGGCCTTGGTGAACTCGGGGTGGCCCTGCACGCCGAGGAAGTGCTCGCCGAGCTGCATCAGGTAGCAGGGGCAGAAGTCGCTGCCGCCGAGCACCCGCGCCCCCGGGGGCAGGCGCGCCACCTGGTCCTGGTGGCTGACCAGCAGGTCGAGGCCGGGCTGCCAGGGCACCATCCAGTCGGCGCGCTCGGTCACCCGGTTGAACGAGAGGCCCACGCCCCAGCCCCGCTCGCTCTTCACCACCTCGCCGCCCAGGGCCTGGGCCATCAGCTGGTGGCCGAAGCAGATGCCGACCAGCGGCTTGCCCGCGGCCCACAGGTCGCGCACGAAGGCCTCCAGCGCGGCGAGCCAGGGCCGCGCGTCGTTGACCCCGAACTTCGATCCCGTGGTCATCCAGGCGTCCACCGCCTCGGGATCGTCGGGGATCTCGCCGTCGAGGCAGCGCCAGACGCGAAACGCGAGGGTCGGGTCGACGCGATGGAAGAGCGCCTCGAACATCGCGGGATAGTTGCCGTGGACCTCGCGCAGCTCGGGCGCCACGTCATCGCACTGCAGCAGTCCGATCACCATCGCCTGCCCCTCCTTCACCGTGGCGATCCGGCGACGCGCGAGCCCCGCGCCTGTTGCCGAATCGCGACCCGGAACTCCCTCGCGGGCCTCGGGTCCATGCGGTTCCCATCCACTCAGCGAGGTTCCGATGACTCAGCCGCAAAGTGCCGCCTTCCGAACCGCCGCCGTGCACCGTCCTTCGTCCACCTGGACCGGCTGGGGCCAGTGGCTGGCCCTGGTCACCATGACGGTGGATCACCTGGCCCGCTACGTCGTCCCCGACGACTGGGGGCTGGGCTGGGCCGGCTCCTCCATCGGCCGCATCGCCTTCCCCCTCTTCGCCGCCATGGTCGCCTGGCACGGTCTCTTCAACACCCGCAACCCGCTGCGCTACGCGCGGCGCATCCTGGTGATCGGCCTGGTGGCCCAGCTGCCCTACATGCTGATGCCCCGGGAGGCGGATGGCCTGATCCTCAACATCTGCTTCACCCTCTCCCTCGGCCTGACCGGCGGCGTCTGGCTGCAGGCCCTCAGGGAGCGCCTCGAACGCGGCGCGCTCGGCGTCCCGCGCCTGGCCGCCGAGGTCGGCCTCGCCGTCGCCGCCTGGGCCGCGGCCGGTCCCTGGGTCGAGTATAGCCACCTGGGCCTGCTGATGATCCCGTTCTACATGGTCGCCATGCGGGCCCTGCACGAGGGCGGCGAGGCCCTCGCCGAGCGCCTCGCCGCCACCGCCATGGCCCTGCCGGTGCTGACGGTGGCCGGGCTGATGAACAGCTCCGACATGGCCAAGTCCTTCACCGTCGCCACCTGCCTGGCGATCCTGCTGCTGGCCGCCGGTGCCCACCGCCTGCCCCCGGCCGTGCCGTTCACCATGCCGCGCCGGCTGTGGCTCGGCTGGTACCCCGGGCACTTCGCGGCCATCGCCCTGTGGCTAGGGCTCAGCGGCGGGCTGGCCTGAGTGGCGGGCCTCCACCAGGAACACCTTGAAGGCCTGCCATAGCGGGCTGCGATAGCGCTGCGGGTGCCAGACCAGGGAGAAGGTGCGGCGCAGTCGCAGCGGCGTCTCCAGGGCGATCAATTCGCCACGCTCGAGCTCGCCGGCCACGCTCAGCCGCGACAGGCAGCCGAGCCCCAGGCCGGCCCGCACCGCCTGCTTGATCGCCTCGTGCTGACCGAGCTCCATGCGCACCTTGGGCGGCGCACCCCGGGCGCGCATCGCCTGCTCGAAGACGCCGCGGGTGCCCGAGCCGGTCTCGCGCAGGATCCAGTCGGCCTCGGCCAGCGCCGCCTCGTCGAGCCGGCCGCGCCGGGCCAGCGCATGGCCCGGTGCGGCCACCACCACCATGCGGTCCTCGCACCAGGGCTCGCTGGCCAGCGCCGGCTCACGACACTCCCCCTCGATCAGCCCCAGGTCCGCCTCCAGGCGCAGCACGTCGGTGATCACCTCGAAGGTGTTGCGCAGCCTGAGCCGCAGGTCCGCCGCCGGGTGCGCCTCGCTGAAGCGGCCGGCCAGGGCCGGCAGCAGGTAGGTGCCCACGGTGGCGCTGGCGGAGACGCTGAGCACGCCCTGCAGCCGCCCCTCGGGCTCGGTGGCCTCGGCCACGAAGCCGGCGACGCCGTCCAGCAGCTCCTCGGCCCGGGGCAGCAGCCGGCGCCCCAGGTCGTTGAGGTGCAGGCGGCGCCCCAGCCGCTCGAAGAGCGCGATCCCCAGGTGCCGCTCGAGGTCCGAGAGCGCCTGGCTGGTCGCCGACTGGGAGAGGCTGAGCTCGACGGCGGCCGCGCTGACCGTGCCGAGTCGCGCCACCGCGGCGAAGACCTGCAGCTGTCGAAAACTCACCGTGGGAGTCATATCGGTTTTTCCGAAAAGCCAGTTCGTTATTAACTGATAACCATACGACCTGAGCCTCGCCTAGCATAGCCCCGATCATTCCCTCGAGAGGAGAGCATCATGAGGCAAGGCCTGGCGGTCTGTACCGCCCTGACCGTCGTTGGCTTCGGACTGGCGCAACTCCCCCTGCTGGCCGGCGCCGGCATCAGCCCCCTGGTGGTGGCGCTGCTGCTGGGCATCCTGGTTGGCAACACCCCGCTGGCCGGGCGCCTTCAGCACACCGCCCCGGGGCTCAAGTTCGCCACCCGCTGGCTGCTGCGCAGCGGCATCGTGCTGTTCGGCCTTTCGCTGACCCTGCAGCAGGTCGCCGCCCTGGGCCCCCGGGTGCTGATGCTCGACGTGCTGGTGATCACGAGCGTGCTGGTCACCGGCTACCTGATCGGCACCCGGGTGCTGGGCATGGACCGCGAGACCACCCTGCTGACCAGCGCCGGCAGCGCCATCTGCGGCGCCGCCGCGGTGCTGGCCACCGAATCGACCATCCGCTCGCGCCCGGCGGCCACCTCCATGGCGGTGGCCACGGTGGTGCTGTTCGGCTCGCTGGCGATGCTGCTCTACCCGCTGCTCTATCCGCTGCTGGGCATGGAGGAGGGCCTCTACGGCGTCTATATCGGCGCCACCGTTCACGAGGTCGCCCAGGTGGTGGCCGCCGGCGAGGCGGTGGGCCCCGATGCCCTGGCCAACGCGGTGATCGTCAAGCTGGTGCGGGTGATGCTGCTGGTGCCCTTCCTGCTGATCGTCGGCCAGTGGTGGATGCGCCGCCGCGAGGGCGGCGAGGCGCAGGCGGCCGGCGGCGGCCTGGTGATCCCCTGGTTCGCCTTCGGCTTCATGGCCATGGTGGTCTTCAACAGCTTCGTGCGCCTGCCCGCCCCCCTCCACGACGGCCTGGTGCTGGCCGGCCAGCTGGCGCTGACCATGGCCATGGCGGCGCTGGGCTACGAGACCCGGATCGAGAAGCTGAAAAGCCTCGGCCTGCGCCCCTTCATCCTGGCACTGACGCTGTTCGTGCTGCTGCTCGGCGGCGGTTTCCTGGCCAGCCGCCTGCTGATGGGCTGAATGACGCGGCGGCGTCCTTCGCCGATCGACCCTCGAGTCGGCCGCCCCGGTTGGCGGCCGTTTTCGTATCCGCTATCTCAGCACCCGCCGCACCAGCACGGGCCCGAGGATCTCGAAGACCACCGTCGAGCCCACCACCGCGGAGAGCAGCAGAGACCCGTAGGCGGGGAACTGCTCGGCGGCGAGCAGCGCCATGCCCATCGCCACCCCGGCCTGGGGCGTCAGGGCCAGGCCGATGTTGCGCGGCAGCTCCGCCTGGCGCTCCCGCGCCAGGCGCACCCCCAGCATCCCGCCCAGGTAGCGCCCCAGCAGGCGCAGCAGGATGTAGGCCAGGGTCAGGCCGAGGGCGTCGTCCAGGTGATAGAGGTCGATGCTGGCCCCGGAGAGCACGAAGAAGAAGACCAGGAAGGGCCACTCGATGTGCTCGATCTCGTTGAAGGAGCGGGTGTGGTGGGTGGAGAGGTTGGCGACCAGCACCCCGGTGATCATCGCGGCCAGCAGCGACGAGACCCCCAGCCAAGCCGAGAGCCCGGCCAGCAGCAGGATCAGCGCCAGGGCCTCGACCTGAGTCGGCTCGCCGGGTTTCAGCCGCCCGGTCAGCCAGGCGGCGGGCAGGCCCACCGCGGCGCCGAGTAGCAGCGCGCCGCCCAGCTCCCAGCCGGCCTCCAGCAGGGCCCGCTCGCCGCCCCCGGCACCGGAGAGCCCCCAGCCCAGACCCGCCATGGCCAGGCCGAAGACCACGATGCCCCAGCCGTCGTCGATGGCCACGATCCCCAGCAGCAGCCGCGCGCGCAGCCGGCTGTCGCCGCTGGCGTGCACCGTCTCCTGGACGGCCGCCGGATCGGTGGCCACCGAGATCGCCGCCAGCGACACCGCGACCACCAGCGGGAAGCCCAGCGCCAGCAGGCCGACGCCGACGGCCAGGGCGCCCACCCCGATCACCGAGAGCGACAGGATCAGCAGCAGCGGACCGATGCTCTGCAGGCGCTCGCGGGTCAGCTCGCCGCCGAGCAGGAAGGCCACCATCACCAGCGCCACCTGGATCAGCGGCTCGCCGAGGCCGTCCAGGGGGCGAGGCTCCGGCGCCCCGAGCACCCACTGCTGGATGACGGCCACGCCCACGCCGACCATCACCAGCAGCGAGATGCGCGGCAGCCGGGTGCGCCGTGCCACGGCATCGGCGAAGATGCTCGAGGAGAGAATCACCCCCAGCAGGATCAGCGCCGTCGCGCTGGGCGACACCGCCACCGGCAGCCAGGCCTGCACGCCGCTTCCCGTTTCCATCACCGTCTCCCGCTCCCCGTGGCCGTCCTGCCCCGCTGACGTCGCCACCTAGCATGCCACGGCGGGGACGCTCGCTGCGACGGCCGTGCCGCCGCCCGGCGATTGCTTGACCTGCATCAATCCCTCTCCGCGATCCCGGTCCACACTGAGGATGGGCCGCATCGGTCCTTACCGCCGATTCAGGAGGTCATATGGCGCGTCACGACAAGGCTGTCAGGCCCTGGCTGGTCCTGGGGCTGCCCGCCGCCCTAGGGCTCGCGTGGGTCACCCAGGGCAGCGGCGTGGTCGGCAACGACCCCGAGCGCAACATCGTCATTCCCGACGCGCTGACCATGCCGCTGCAGGTCCAGGCCGCGTACAACGACGAGCGGATCTTCTTCCGCTATCGCTGGCCCGCCGAGCAGCCCCACGTCTACCACGACATGCTGCGCTTCGAGGATGGCGAATGGATCCGCCACGGCAGATCCATCCCGGGCCCCAGCCCCGACGGCACCTACGAGGACCGGGTCGCCATGCTGGTGGACGACGGCGGCGTGCCCGAGTTCGGTCGCTACGGCGGCTACATCACCGCCGGCGACCGGATGCGCTTCTTCAGCGACTCGGCCAGCCCCGCCGAGGTCGCCGAGCACCCCCGCCTCGGCCAGGAGATGGGCAAGAACGACGTGCGCAAGTACCTGCCGGCCACCCGCCGCGACCAGAACGACTGGCGCAGCGTCGAGGACGCCGAGGTGCTCGCCGCCCAGCGCGAGGCCGGCTACTTCCTCGACCTCTGGCACTGGCGCGCCGGGCGCTCCAACCCCATCGGCGCCTCCGACGACCAGTGGGTGGGCGAGTATCGCAACAGCGACGCCGGCACGGGTCCCTACACCACCAACTGGGACGACGAGGCCGAGCAGCCGCGCTGGATGCTCGATCCCGACGAGACCGGCCGGCGGGCCCTGCGCTGGGAAGAGGTGATCTCCGGCGAGGTCGATTTCGACGGCGTCTACTACCTCTCCGAGGAGAACCGCACCGACTTCGACCCCGACCACGACTGGCAGGACGGCGACGTGATCCCCCGGCGCCTGCTGCGCACCCCCGACGGCTCGCGGGGCAGCATCGCCGTGCACGGCCAGGCCCGCTGGGAGGACGGCTACTGGGACGTGACCCTGGTGCGCGACCTGGACACCGGCCACCCGCTGGACGACAAGATCCTCCACGACCAGGGGGTCTACGACGTCGCCATCGCCGTGTACCGCAACGCCACCGGCAGCCGTTGGCACTATGTCTCCCACCCCTACACCCTGGGGCTCGGCCGCGAGGCGGACCTCCAGGCCACCGCCTTTCGCGGCAGCGCCCCCGCGTGGGACGACACCTGGTTCGACATGACCCTGTTCTACCCCGGCCAGGTCGACTGGCCGCTGCTGATCAGCGAGGCCCACGCCGGCGCCGACGACATCGCCCTGGGCACTCCGGTGCGCGCCCGCCACGGCGAGGCGCAGCTGGCCCGCTACGGGGTGGAAATGGAGTTCAACGACGCCATCACCGCGCGCTGGTGGATGACCCTGGCGGCCGGCCTGATCGCCATGCTCGGCGTGACCCTGGCCCTGCTCCCCGCCTTCCGCCCGACGCCTCGAGGAGACCGCTCATGACCGGCATTCACCACATGCTCGTGCACTTCCCGCTGGGCTTCTGGGCCCTCGCGACCCTGATGACCCTGGTCGGCGCCCTGCTGCCCGGGCGGCTGGCCGAGCTGAGCCGCGCCGCCCTGCTGCCGGTGCTGGTGCTCGGCCTGCTCGGCGGCCTGGCCGCCGTCGTCTCGGGCTTTCTGGTCTGGCCGCTGGCGGCCCATACCCACAGCCCCCTGGGGCGCAATCACCTGCTGATGTCGCTGTGGTCGCTGGGCATCTTCACCATGCTCACCGTGCTGGTCTGGCGGGCCGGGGCCGCCGCCTTCGACGGCGCGCGACGCTGGGTGCTGGTGCTGCTCGCCTTGATCGGCGGGCTCTTCTTCGCCGCCACCGGCACCATCGGCGGCCACCTGGTCGGCGCGCCGACGGCATTCTCCGAGGTGCTCGGCCTGATGGGCTGGGAGGTCTACACCACCTTCTACAGCCCGCTGTGGGTGATCGCCGTGATGGTGCTCATCGGGGTGGGCTGCGCGTTCCTGGGCGTGAAGGGGCGCCGCGGGAACGCCTGACTCGCCACCCTCCCGCCAGACGGCAGAAGGCCCCGCTCGTGCGGGGCCTTCTCGTTGCCGGCGGGGTCGCCCCGCCCTGTTTGAAGCAGGGCTAGTCGACGCTTAAGCGCGGCTAGTCAAAGCTGAAGCGAGGCGCGGGCGCGTCGGGCAGCAGGGCCGCGCAGGCGCGCACCCGCTCGAGCAGCTCGTCGTGGGTCGGCGCCAGCAGGTTGACGTGGGCCAGCTTGCGCCCGGGGCGCTCGGCCTTGTCGTAGCGGTGCAGGTGGGCATCCGGCAGGGCGAGGAGCTCGGCCGCCTCCCCTTCCCGGCCGATCACGTTGACCATGCAGGTGGGCATGCGCGCCGCGGTGTCGCCCAGCGGCAGGCCCTGAATGGCCCGCAGGTGGTTCTCGAACTGGCTGGTCACCGCGCCGTCCATGGTCCAGTGGCCGGAGTTGTGCACCCGGGGCGCCATCTCGTTGGCCAGCAGCGCGCCGTCGCGGGTCTGGAAGAGCTCCAGGGTCAGCACGCCCACGTAGTCGAGCTCATCGAGCAGCGCGCGAATGTAGCCGTCGGCGGTCTGCTGCACGCCGTCGTCGAGGTCCGGCATCGGCGCGATGGAGTAGCGCAGGATGCCGTCCACGTGCTGGTTCTCGGCCATCGGGTAGAAGACCACCTCGCCGTCGCGGCCGCGCACGGCGATGATCGACACCTCGCGCACGAAGTCGACGAAGGCCTCGACGATCAGCCGTGGGTGGTTGATCGTGCGCCAGGCCTCGACGGCCTCGCTCGGGTCCTTCACCACCGCCTGGCCCTTGCCGTCGTAGCCCTCGGTGACCGACTTGGCGACCACCGGCGTGCCCAGTTCCCGGGCCGCCGCCTCGAGCTCGACGGCGCTCTCCACCAGGCGGTAGGCGGGCGTGGGGATCGCCAGGCGGTCGAACAGCGCCTTCTCCTCGGCGCGGTTCTGGCAGACGCGGATCGCCTCGCTGGAGGGATAGACCGGCTTGTGCTCCTCGATGGCCTGGACCAGCGGCACCGGCAGGTGCTCGAACTCGTAGGTGACCAGGTCCACCTGCTCGAGGAAGCTCGCCAGGTGCTTCTGGTCGGTATCGATGATCACCTCGCCGATGCCGACGCTGGGGTGGCCGGTGGTGTCGAGGAAGGTGAAGCGGTTGGCCAGCGGATAGCCCGCCAGGGCCAGCATGCGGCCCAGCTGGCCGGCTCCCAGTACGCCGATGTTCATGGGCTCTCTCCTGTCACTCGGCCGCGGGGCGCGGGTCGGGGTTGTCGAGCACGGTCTCGGTCTGCTCGGCGCGGAAGGCCTCCACGGCGCGGCGCACCTCGTCGTCCTGCAGGGCGACCACCTGGGCGGCCAGCAACCCGGCGTTGGTCGCGCCGGCCTTGCCGATGGCCAGGGTGCCCACGGCCACGCCGCCGGGCATCTGCACGATGGAGAGCAGCGAATCCAGCCCCTTGAGCGCCTTGGACTCCACCGGCACGCCGAACACCGGCAGCGCGGTCTGGGAGGCCACCATGCCGGGCAGGTGGGCGGCGCCGCCGGCGCCGGCGATGATCACCGAGAGGCCGCGCCCGGCGGCCTGCTTGGCGTAGTCGAAGAGCAGGTCCGGCGTGCGGTGGGCGGAGACCACGCGGGTCTCACAGGGCACGCCCAGGCGCTCGAGCATCGCCACGGCATGCTCCATGACGGGCCAGTCCGACTTCGACCCCATGATCACGCCGACCTTCGGCGACTGCTTCGATGACGACATCTGCGACTCCTGGCAAGAAAGAACGACGAAAGGGCCACGGGGCAGGCACCACGTGGCACGGTCAAAAATGGAAGGCCAACATTCTAGCAGAGGGCGACGCCCGCTTCCTTACCCGAGAGCGACCGTCGCCTACGCGCGACAACACTTTCACCCTGAGTGCCAGTTTGGCTGCTAGGGTCATTGAGTGAAGGGCAAAGGAACACGCCCAGCGGATCCCCCCAACGATGGAGAGAGTCATGAAACAGCCACTGATCCTGATCGCCGCCCTGTCCACCGCCCTGCTGCTCGCCGGCTGCGACGACGGCAGCGACACCGCCGCCGAAGAGGCCGCCGAGACCGAGGCGCAGATCGAGCAGGAGATGCAGCAGGCCGCCGACGAGACGGGCGAGGCCCTGGACGACGCCGCCGCGGAGGTCGAAGAGGCCACCGAGGAGGCCGCCAGCGAGACCGAAGACGCCATGCAGGCCACCGAGGAGGCCACCGACGAGGCAATGAGCGAGGCCGGAGACGCCATGGAGGCCGCCGGCGAGACCACCGAAGAGGCCGCCGACGCGGCGATGGACGAGGCCGAAGACGCCGCGGACGCCACCGAAGAGGCGACCGAGGAGGCGGTGGACGAGGCCGAGGAAGCCGTCGACGGCGACGCCACCTACTGAGCGTGACGCACACTCCCAAAAGGCCCCGCCCGAGTCGCCTCGGGCGGGGCCTTTCACGTCAGGCCGGCACGCTCGAGCGCCGGCTGACCAGCCAGTTGCCGGCCAGGACAAGCACCATCAGCGCCGCCCCGGCGACCTCCACCGCGAGGCTCGGGTAGAAGACCGCAACGATCGCCGGCAGCAGCAGCGCTCGCGAGGGCCAGCCCATGCGCGTAAACAGGTACCCCTCCAGGGCCGCGGCGAAGGCGCCCAGCGCCAGCAGGCCGGTGAAGGCGGTCCAGACCAGCAGCGGCACCGGGCCGCCCATGATGATCTCGGGGTTGTAGACCATGAACAGCGGGATCAGGTAGAGCCCCTTGGCGAACTTCCAGGCCTGGAAGCCGGTATCCATGGGCTTGGCCCCGGCGATCGCCGCCCCGGCGAAGCCCGCCAGGGCGATCGGCGGGGTGACGTTGGAGTCCTGGGAGTACCAGAACACCACCAGGTGGGCGATCAGCAGCGGCACGCCGAACTCGGCGGTCAGCGCCGGGCCCACCAGCACGATCAGCACGATGTAGCTCGCCGTCACCGGCAGCCCCATGCCGAGCACCAGGCTCGCCAGCAGCACCATGACCAGCGCCAGCAGCAGGTTGCCGCCGGAGAAGGCCATCATCATCGAGGAGAACTTGAGGCCGAGGCCGGTCAGCCCCACCACGCCGACGATCACGCCGGCCACGGCACAGGCCATGGAGACCGCCACGGCGTTGCGGGCGCCCAGTTCCAGACCGCCGACCAGCTTGACCAGCCCGGCCTTCAGCGCCTCGCGCAGGGTCTCCCCGGTCACCTTCTGACCCTTGCGCGGCGCGATGAACAGGAACCACACCGCGAAGCGCGCCACCGCCACCGCCAGCATGGTGAGGATGGCGTAGTAGCCCACCCGCATCGGCGACATGTTCATCACCAGCAGCCACACCAGCACCAGCAACGGCAGCAGGAAGTGCCAGCCGGCGCCCATCACGTCGCGCACCTGGGGAAGCTCCGAGCGCGCCATGCCCTGCATGCCCTGCTTCAGGGCGATGATGTGCACGAAGAGGTAGACGGTGGCGAAGTACATGATCGCCGGCAGGATGCTCACCTTGACGACATCCAGGTAGGGCATGCGCGTGTACTCGGCGATCAGGAAGGCCCCGGCGCCCATCAGCGGTGGCATGATCTGCCCGCCGGTGGAGGCCGCCGCCTCGATGCCGCCCGCCTGGTGGGGCTTGTAGCCCAGGCGCTTCATCAGCGGGATGGTGAAGGCGCCGGTGGTGACCACGTTGGCGATGGCGCTGCCGGAGATCGAGCCCATGCCGGCGGAGGCGATCACCGCCGCCTTGGCCGGCCCGCCGCGCTGGCGGCCGGTGGCGGCGTAGGCCAGGTCGATGAAGAACTTGCCGGCGCCGGTGATCTCCAGGAAGGCGCCGAACAGCACGAAGATGAAGATGTAGGTGGCCGCCACGCCCATCGGCAGGCCGAAGATGCCCTCCTGCCCCAGGTAGAGCTGGCCGACCAGGCGATCCAGGTTGTAGCCGCGGTGCTCGAGAATGCCCGGCAGGAACTGGCCGAGCCAGGGCAGCTCGCCGCGAGGACCGGCGAAGGCGTAGAGGATGGCGATCAGCCCGATGATCGTCATGCCGAGCCCCACCGCCCGGCGCGCCGCCTCCAGCACGGTGACCGTGGCGATGCAGCCGACGACGATGTCGGTCTGGCTCCAGAAGCCGGCGCGATTGATGATGTCGTCCAGGTAGAGCACCAGGTAGCCGCCGGTGATCAGCGCCCCGCCGATGAAGACCGCATCGACCAGGCCGCTGATCGGCCCGCGATCGTGCTTCGCCCCCAGCAGGGGGAACATCAGGAAGGCCAGCATCATGATCAGCATCAGGTGGATGCTGCGCTGGTAGAAGAGCCCCAGCGGCTGGATGCCGGCGGAGTAGAGCTGGAACAGCGACAGTCCCACTGCCACCAGGGTGATCAGCCACAGCACCGGGCGCGAATGGTTCGCCTGGCTGCCGGGGATGACGGGGGAGGTGCCCGAATCGCTCATCGTGATCCTCTCGCGGGAGTGTCTGCAGGGTTGTGGGTCAGTCGGATGCGTCGGTCGGCAGCGCCAGCCGGATCGTCACCCGCTCATTGGCCGCCAGGCGGCTCAGGCTCGTGCGCTCGCCGTCGACCACCAGGCGGTGGTCGACGCGCATCGCCCCTACCCGAAGCCGATAGGCGTTGCCCGGCACGGGCTCGTCGATCGCCTCGATCCAGTAGCCGCCCTCGCCGTCGGAGACCTGGCGGCCGCGCCCGGGGATGTGGTCGAGCCCCGCGGCGAAGTCGGGCAGGTGGCTGCGCTCGAGCACCATGCGCCCGTCGCGGTGGCGGTAGCAGTCGAGCACCGCGAAGCCCTCGACCGAGTGGTTCCACTCCAGGCACCACCCGTCGCCCTCGGGCATGGGCAGGCTCACCAGGCGCTCGCCGTCGGCGTCACGCACCTCGAGCCTCGCCGGGGGCGCGGCGCTGTCGCCGGGCGCTGGAGCGGCGGCCCACAGCCCCGCACAAAGCAGCAGGGCGGGCAGCCAGGCCCGCCCCGCGATCAGGCGCGATGCGCGCATCACGTATCAGGGACGCTGGTGGTCGCCGACCTCGGCGCCCACTTCCTCGTAGTAGCGCAGCGCCCCGGGGTGGAAGGCGATCGGGGTGGACTCCACGCTGAACTCGACGGTGGTGTCGTTGGCCGCCGGGTGGATGGCGATCAGCTCGTCGGTGTACTCGAAGAGCACCTTGGTGATCTGGTAGGCCATCTCCTCGTCCATCTCGCTGCTCACGGCCAGCACGTTGGGGATGCCGATGCTCTGCACCGCCTCGTCCATGCCCTCGTAGAGGCCGGCCTTGAGCTGGTAGGCCGCGAACACGGGCTCGGCCTCCTTGGCCTTGGCGATCTCCTCGTCGGTCAGCCCGACCAGGCGGATGTCGCGGGTGGTGGCCAGGTTCATGATCGAGCTGGTGGGCGGGCCCACGCTCCAGAAGCCGGCGTCGATGTCGCCGTCGCGGATGGCGTCGGCGGTCTCGTTGAAGTTCAGGCGACGGGCATCGATGTCCTCGTAGGTGATGCCGTTGGCCTCGAGCAGCGCCTGGGCGTTGACCTCGGTGCCGCTGCCCGGCGCGCCCACGGAGACCGTCTTGCCCTCGAGGTCGGAGAGCGACTCGATCCCGGAATCGGCCAGGGTGACGATCTGCACGGCGTTGGGGTAGATCGAGGCCAGCGCGCGGATGTTCTCGAGCTGGCGGCCCTCGAAGTCGCCGGTGCCGTTGTAGGCCTGGTAGACGGTGTCGGCCAGCGCCAGGGCCAGGTCGGAGTCGCCGCGCCACACCAGTCCCATGTTCTCCACCGAGGCGCCGGTGACCTCGGCGACGGCCTCGGCGCCCTCGATATGGTTGCCGATCAGTTCGGCGAGACCGCCGCCGTAGGGGTAGTAGGTGCCGCCGGTCCCGCCGGTGGCGATGGAGAGCTGCTGGGCGGCGGCCAGCGGGGCCGTGGCCAGCAGCGTGGCGGTGGCGGCGTACTTCAGGAGTCGCATGGCATTCCTCCGGTCCTGGAACCAGGTTGTCGTGAACGATTGTTATGAATGGTCCGGCGTCGGGTCGCGACGCCTCAGGCAACGCTAGCAGGGGCGAGCGTGAGTCACCATGTCACTATTTCTACGTTCTCTGATATTTTCGGCAATCCCCCTTAAGTCGATAGCGGCTCACGCCTCGACCAGCTCCTTCACCTTGTCGACGATGTGCGCGCCGATGGGCAGCGCCGAGGTGGCCGCCGGGGAAGGGGCGTTGCCGACGTTCACGGTACGCCGCGTGTTGACGAACAGGAAGTCGTCGACGAGCCTGCCGTCGCGGGTCACCGCCTGGGCGCGTACCCCGGCCGGATAGGGCGTGAGGTCCTCGAGGGTCAGGCTCGGGCAGTACTTGCGCACGAGCTCCAGGTAGCCGCGCTTGTGCAGCGAGTTCTTCATCTCTTTGATCCCAGGCCCCAGGTTCTTGCCCAGCACCTTGAGGATGCCCGGGTCGCTGAACATCCGCGCCATGTCGGCAAGCGAGACGTCGCGCTTGCGATAGCCCTCGCGGGCCAGCGCCAGCACGGCGTTGGGCCCCACGGTCACGCTGCCGTCGATCATCCGCGTCAGGTGCACGCCCAGAAACGGCATGGACGGGTCCGGGATGGGGTAGATCAGGTGGTTGACGATGGCGTTGTGCTCGGCGGGCAGCCGGTAGTACTCGCCGCGGAAGGGGCAGATGCTGAAGCCGGGGTCGCGGCCGAGCAGGCGCACCACCCGGTCGGCCATCAGGCCGGAGCAGGAGACCAGGTAGCGCCCGGTGAACGTCCCCGCGCCGGTGGTGACCACCACCTCCTGGCGGCGCTCCTCCAGGGCGGTGACCTCGGCGCCGTAGCGGATCTCGCCGCCCAGGCGCTCGAACTCGGCGGCCATCGCCCGGGTGACCTCGGCGTAGTCGACGATGCCGCTGGAGGGCACGAAGATCCCGGCGATGCCGGTGATGTTGGGCTCGCGCTCGGCAAGCGCCCCGGCCTGAAGCCACTCGCGCTCGAGGCCGTTGGCCGCAGTGCGCTCCCACAGCGCCTCCATGCGCTCGAGCTCCTGCGCGTTGGTGGCCACCAGCAGCTTGCCGCAGGTGTCGTAGGCGATGCCGTGGGCGTCGCAGAACGCCTTGGTGGCGCGGTTGCCCTCCAGGCAGAAGCGCGCCTTGAGGCTGCCCGGGGTGTAGTAGACCCCGGCGTGGATGACGCCGCTGTTGTGGCCGGTCTGGTGGCGCGCCGCCTCACTTTCCTTCTCCACCACCAGCATGCGGCGATCGGGCCAGGCCTGCTGGAGCTGCATGGCGGTGGACATCCCCAGGATGCCGCCGCCGATGATGATGAAATCGTACATGCCGTCCTCGTTCTTCTAATAATGCGACGACCACGCCGTCATGCCGGCGTGGCCTCGTCAGGGTAACGCGTCGATCGCGGCGATGCGCCTCAGACCTGGCGCGGATTGCGCAGGGTCTTGGCGTGGGTGAAGTAGCCGCGCTGACGCATCAGCTCGCGGCGCAGGTCCGGGTGCGGCGTGAAGCGATCCCGACCGTGCAGCCAGAAGTGGTTGTTGATCAACAGGAAGCTGCCCACCGGGTTGGGCACCGAGAGGATCGCCGGGCTGTTCTCCAGCGACTCGGAGAGGTCGGTCAGCCAGTTGCCCTCCTCGAAGTCCTTGGGCTGCACGAACTGGTCGATGTAGGACATGATCGGCCGGCCCTCGGCGTCCACGTCGAAGACCGCATGGTGGATGTCGCGGGCGACGTTCTTGCTGGGCGGTGCGGTCCAGCGCATCTCGCGGCGCGCCAGCGGGTGGCAGTAGAAGCGCTCGAGCTCCTCCCAGTCGTCCAGGTGCAGCAGCAGGGAGTCGCCGCCCTGCATGTGCTGCTCGTCGATCTTCATCATCAGCACGTAGTCGGTGTCCTGCTCGACGAAGGTGCCGTCGTTGTGCAGCTCCATCACCCGGTGCGGCTGGCGCAGGTAGCTGTCGGAGTCATCGACGTTCTTCACAACGAACCGGGCGTAGTACTGGCCGCTCATGGCATCAAAATTGGAGCGCCCCATGAGGTGCGCCACGGCGGTGGCGAACTTGACCATCTCGTCGGCCTGCTCGACGTCGTCCAGCCCCTCGGGGGTGACCTGCAGGCCGCCGGTGGCGCGGTCCACCAGGGTGTTGATCAGCACCGGCTGCAGGGTGTTGTCGCACAGGTCGTCGAGGATCTTGGCCACCCGGAAGCGCAGCATCGACTTGTACTCCAGCGCCTGCACCGGCCACTCGGCGACGGCCTCGAGGAAGGCCGCGACCACCTCGCGGCCGACGGTGAGCTCGAGCAGGCGCGGCGACTGGGCGGAGGGGGCCAGGGTGAAGCCGCACAGAGCGGCGGGCAGGGGCATGGCGGTCTCGGGCAGCTGGGTGAGGACGGTCATCTCGGGGGCTCCATGTTGTATGTTGATACCTTCAAAAAATATCTACATTTTTAAATTGTGTCAAAAATAAAGGATGGCCATCGCCATCCTCGTCGGCCGAGGCCCTCGCCGCCGGAGCGGCGAGGGCGGGCGGCATCGTTCAGCGGCCGGGATAGGGATCCGCGCCGGCCAGCTCGCGGCGCATCATGGTGTCGCTGTAGGCGACGCCGTAACGGGCCCGCGACCAGGCGTAGAGGGCCAGGCCGATCAGCATCCAGCCGGCGAAGATGACCCACTCGATGGTGGAGAGCGCCGAGGGACTGCCCGGCAGGTACATGCCGATCAGTGCCAGCGAGAGGAGCACCGAAAGCGCCCCCACGGTCTTGCCGCGGCGGACCCGGAAGGGCCGCGCCATCTCGGGCTCGTTGCGGCGCAGCACCACGAAGGAGAGCGCCACGAAGAGGTAGGCGATGACGATGCCGAGCCCCCCGGCGACCACCAGCCATACCAGCGCCTGCCGGCCGAAGAAGGGCGCGAGGGAGGACAGCACGCCCATCACCAGGATGGCGTTGGTCGGGGTGCGATGCCGGGGGTGCAGCTTGGCCAGGAAGGCCGGCAGCATGCCGGCGTGGGCCAGGGCGTAGATGGCCCGCGATCCGCCGATGTAGAAGGCGTTCCAGCTGGTGATGATGCCGGCGATGCCGGCCAGGATCATCAGGTTGCCGGCCCAGGGCGCCTGGAAGGCGGCCTGCATGGCGTCCGGCACCGCCAGGGAGCTCGCGCCCAGCGCCGCGGGGTCGAGCATCAGCGCGGTGCCCAGGATGATGAAGGAGTACCAGAACACGGCCAGGATCACCGAGATCATCAGCACGCGGCCGATCTCCTTGAACGGCAGGTCGATCTCCTCGGCGGCCTGGGGGATCACGTCGAAGCCGACGAACATGAAGGGCACCATGATGATCACCATCATGATGCCGCCCAGCACGCCCTCCTCGACGCTGAACAGCGGCTGCATGGTCTCGGCGCTGCCCTGGAAGAGCGCCCCGGTGATGAACATCACCCCCACCGCCAGGATGAGCAGGGTCACGACCTTCTGCACCAGGGCGGCGGTGCGCACGCCGATGTAGTTGATCGCCATCATGGCCAGCGACCCGGCCACGCCGACGGCGACCCAGGTCGCCTTCACGTCCCAGCCGGCGATGGTCCAGAGCTGGCCCACCGCGTAGTCCGGGAAGAGGTGTTCCACCACGGTGGGCAGCGCCACGGCCTCGAAGGCCACCACGCTGACGTAGCCCAGGGTGATGGCCCAGGTGCAGAGGAAGGAGGCGAAGTGCCCCATGGCGCGGTAGCTGTAGACGTGCTCGCCGCCGACCTGGGGCATCGCCGAGGCGAGCTCCGCGTAGGTCAGCCCGACCAGCACGATGATCAGCCCGCCGATCAGGAAGGCGGTGATCGCGCCCAGGCTGCCGGCCGACTGGATCCAGCTGCCGGTCAGCACGATCCAGCCCCAGCCGATCATCGCGCCGAAGGCCAGGGCCAGCACGTCCTTGCGCGCCAGGACGCGTTTCAGGTGCGTTTCATGCGACGTCTCGTTGTTCATGTCAGCCTCGTCGTCGTTTGTCGTTATGTGATTTACGATTTTTTCTAAAAACGTCTACAAAGTAGTAAACGATAGAAAAACGTTCAAGGGATATGAAACGCCGCCAGCGTAGACATTTGTCTCATCTGGCGGCGTCTTCCCCCGAACGCAACGAGGAAACGTGGCAATAAAATCATGTAGAACAGACATATAAAGAAAGGTAGGGCGCCGGAGATCCCCGCGGGCGAGGCCGCGCCGCCGCCCGGCCGCGATGTTTGATATTCCACACACCCGGCACCTCGCCGGGCCCCGCCGCCGCGACGATTTTTCCCCGAAAATTCCCCCAATGGAGACTGGCAAAAACGTCCTACAGCCGCCATAGTGTGCTTGTCGCAATCGCCAACTGGAGCATCATGAGCACGGCACGTCACCCCGCCCACGCGGAACCCACCGACCCTCCGCGAAGTAGCCCTGGCCTCGATGTCAGGGACCTGGAAAAACGTACGCGCCTCATGCGCATCATCACACGGCTGATCGCCGTGTCCGACCTGGGCAGCCGCGAGATCGCGCGCCGCGCCGGCCTGCCGATGCAGAAGATCAGCGACCTCCTCTCGGGGAAGCTGGAACATCTCTCCATCGACGAGCTGCGCCTGGTCTATCACAGCATCGAGACCGGCGGGTCACCCACGCCGCCCTGATCGATGACCGCCGCGGGCCGCGCCCCGGCCACGAGAACAGCGAACGCTCCGCCCACCGGCGGGGCGTTTTTTTTGTTGCCGGGACCTCCCCCTCAATCCGCTTTTGATTCAGCAGCTTGCGTAAAGATTACGCCAACATTAAGAGCCTGCTAATTAACCCTTGATCGGCGTCAAGTGGCGCGCCCCGCGTCGCGGGTAGCCTTCCGGAAAGCCCCTTCCGCCCGCGAGCGGAAGATCCCGCCCCACCCAGGCCACCGGAGGCGCCATGGACCCCATTCGCCGCTCCCTTCTCGGCCAGCTGGCCCGCCTCAGCGCGGGTGCCGCGATGGTGCCGCTCACAAGCGTCGCCCGCGCCGGCATCAACCAGCAGCCGCCCCGCCGTGAAGGCGATCCCAGCAAGCGCTACGGCATGCTCATCGACCTGCGCCAGTGCATCGGCTGCCAGGCCTGCACGGTGTCGTGCCACATCGAGAACGCCGCGCCGCTGGGCAGCTTTCGCACCACCGTCTCCCAGTACGAGGTGGCGCACCAGGAGAGCGGCGAGGTCGCCACCTTCATGCTGCCGAGGCTCTGCAACCACTGCGAGAATCCGGCCTGCGTGCCGGTCTGCCCGGTGGAGGCAACCTACCAGCGCCAGGACGGCATCGTGGTGGTGGACAGCGACCGCTGCGTGGGCTGCGCCTACTGCGTCAACGCCTGCCCCTACGACGCCCGCTTCATCAACGCGCGCACCCAGACCGCCGACAAGTGCACCTTCTGCGCCCACCGCCTGGAAGCCGGCCTGCTGCCGGCCTGCGTGGAGAGCTGCGTGGGCGGCGCGCGGATCATCGGCGACATGCGCGACCCGGACAGCCAGATCAGCCGCATGATCGAGGAGTATCGCGATGAGCTGATGGTGCTGCAGCCCGAGAAGAACACCCTCCCCCAGGTCTTCTACCTCGGCATGGACGAGCGCTTCGTCACCCGTCCCGAGGCCAAACCGGTGGCCCTGGACGTCCTCGACCCCCACGGCAAGGAGATGGGCTATGAATTCGGCCATTGAGCTGCTCGCCCCGCGCTACGACATCGCCTGGTACCCCTGGGCGGTGCAGTACTTCTTCATGATCGCCCTCTCCTACGCCAGCCTGTGGCTGGCCGCCCCGGCGCTGGTGGCCGGCCGGTCCGCCTGGCTGCCCACCGCGCGCCTGGCGCTGCTGGCCTGCCTGACCACCACCCTGGTGGCCCCGGTGGCGCTGCTCGCCGACCTGCACCAGCCGCTGCGCTTCTGGCACTTCTACGCCTACGCCAATGGCCACTCCTGGATGTCGGTGGGCAGCCTGCTCCTGCCGCTCTACGTGGTCGCCGTGATCGTGCTGACCTGGCTGGCCTGGCGCCCGGCGCTGCAGGCCCGGCGCCAGGCACCCGGCCTGTCGGGCCTCGTCGCCCGCTGGGCATCGCTCGGCACGTCGCCCACTCCGCGGGCGCTGCCGGTGCTAGTGGGCGTCATCGCCCTCGCCCTTTCCACCGGCATCATGCTCTACACCGGCGCCGAGGTGGCCATCGTCAAGGCCCGCCCGCTGTGGCACACCGTCTGGCTGCCGCCGATGTTCGTGGCCACCGGCTTCATCGCCGCGGCGGGCCTGCTGCTGGTGCTCAACCGCGCCAGCGGCCTGCGCGACGCCAGCGTGGTCGGCCAGCTGCTCAAGGTGATGCTGGTCGCCTGCCTGGCGGCGGGCCTGATCGCCGGCAGCTGGTTCCTCGACGGCATCAACGCCCACGTCGGCTCGGTGGCCGCGGCCCTGGAGTCGGTGCGCGGTAGCCCCGAGTGGCGGCGCACCGCCCAGTGGGGCGCGCTCACCGGCGCCCTGCTGTTCGGCGCCGTGCTCTACCTGCTCACCCGCCCCGCCGCCCGGCGCCCGGCGCTCTACGCCTGGGCCTGGCTGCTGGGCCTGGTCGCCCTGCACGTCGGCTGGATGTTCCGCTGGGTGGTGCTGATGGACGTGCAGACCGTGGCTCGCCACAGCGCCGGCTTCCACCACTACGGCATCCCCGCCGGCTCCTCCGGCGTGCTCGGCATCGTCGGCACCTTCGGCCTGTGGCTCGCCGCCATCATGCTGATCGAGCTCTTCGTGCCGTGGCGCCAGGCCCGCCAGGGCGGCAGCGCCGCCGATGTCCCCCGCGAGTCCGTGCGCGAGTCCTCTTCCGACTCCTCTCAAGAACATGCCCCCGAAGGAGCGTCCCATCATGGCTAAGTCGTCCGCAGATCCGTCACGCCGTCGCTTCCTCAAGGGCGCCGCAGCCGCCGGCGGCGCCGCCACCTTCGCCGCCGGCTACGCCGACCCGCTGCTCAAGATGGGCAAGGGCCTCACCGGCAGCGCCGGCGAGACGCCCGACCACCCGATCCACGGCAACTCCCTGGCGCCGGAGTACCGCGTCGACCCGGCCAGCGGCGAGCTGACCCTCAACCCCGACCAGCGCCTGGCCTTCACCGTCTGCTACGGCTGCACCACCAAGTGCGGCGTGCGGGTGCGCGTCGACAACGACAGCGACCGGGTGCTGCGCGTCGCCGGCAACCCCTACCATCCGCTCTCCGCCGACGAGCACCTGCCGATGCGCACCCCGGTGGCGGAAGCCCTGCGCGGCCTCAGCGCCTTCGGCGACCACGGCCAGCAGAACCGCTCCACCGCCTGCGCCCGCGGCAACGCCATGATGAGCCAGATCGACAGCCCCTTCCGGGTCACCCACTGCCTGAAGCGGGTCGGCGAGCGGGGCAGCCGGGAGTGGCAGAAGGTGCCCTTCGAGCAGGTGATCGAAGAGATCTGCGAGGGCGGCGACCTGTTCGGCGAGGGCCACGTCGACGGCCTGCGCGCCATCCACGACGTCGAGACCCCGATCGACCCGGCGAATCCCGAGTACGGCCCCCGGGCCAACCAGCTGATGGTGATGGAGGCCACCGACTACGGCCGCTCCGCGATCCTCAAGCGCTTCGCCTTCAACGCCTTCGGCACCCGCAACTACGGCCATCACGGCTCCTACTGCGGGCTCGCCTTCCGCATGGGCTCCGGCGCGGTGATGAACGACATGAAGAAGTTCGTCCACGTCAAGCCGGACATCCAGAACGCGCGCTTCATCATGTACATCGGCTGCGCCCCCAGCCAGGCCGGCAACCCCTTCAAGCGCCAGGGCCGGCTGATCGCCCAGGCGCGCGCCGCCGGCACCCTGGAGTACGTGGTGGTCGATCCGGCGCTCAACGCCTCGACCTCCCACGCCGCCGACCACAACCGCTGGGTGCCGATCCGTCCCGGCACCGACAGCGCCTTCGCCATGGCGCTGATCCAGTGGCTGCTCGACCACCAGGGCTACGCCGCCGACTTCCTCGAGATGCCCGGCCAGGCCGCCGCCGATGCCGCCGGCGAGGCCACCCACTCCAACGCCACCCACCTGGTGATCGAAAGCGAAGGCCACCCGCGCCGCGGCCGATTCCTGCGCGCCAGCGACCTGGGCCGCGCCGAGCCGGGCGCGGACGACGACGCCCCGCTGGTGATCGCCGATGGCGAGCTCGTCGACGCCGAGTCGGTGATGGCCGCCGAGCTCTTCGTCGACCGCGAGGTGGAGCTCGGCGCCGCCCAGGACGGCAGCGGCGAGCGGGTGCGGATCAAGAGCAGCCTGACCCTGCTGCGCGAGGCGGCCCACGAGCACAGCCTCGCCGACTACGCCGCCCACTGCGGCATCCCCGAGGCGACCATCGTCGCGCTGGCCGAGCGCTACGCCCGCCACGGCCGCCGCGCGGTGGTCAACTGCCACGGCGGCATGATGTCCGGCAACGGCTTCTACGCCGCCTTCGCGGTGCAGATGCTCAACCTGCTGGCCGGCAACCACAACCGCAAGGGCGGCAGCGCCCCGGGCGGCGGCCAGTTCAACGGCGTCGGGTCCGGCCCGCGCTACGACCTGGCCAACTTCCCCGGCAAGCGCGGCCCCCAGGGCCTCTTCCTCTCCCGCTCGCGCTTCCCCTACGAGAAGTCCTCCGAGTACCGGCGCAAGGTCGCCGCCGGCGAGGCTCCCTACCCGGCCCGGGCGCCGTGGCGCTCGCTGGCGCCGCCCGCGCTCACCGAGCACCTGCCCTCGGCCCTGGACGGCTACCCCTACCCCATCAAGGCGGTGATCGGCTGCATGGCCAACCCCATCTACGGCCAGGCCGGCCTCGAGGGGCTGATCGCCGACAAGCTCAAGGACCCCAGGCGCCTGGGACTCTACGTGGCGGTCGACGGCTTCATCAACGAGACCAACCGCTACGCCGACTACATCGTGCCGGACTCGGTGATGTACGAGGTGTGGGGCTTCACCGGCGCCTGGCGCGGCACCCTGGGCAAGATGACCACCGCCTGCTGGCCGGTGGTGGAGCCGCGCCAGGAGAAGACCGACGAGGGCGAGCCGGTCTCCATGGAGAGCTTCTTCATCGCCGTGGCCAAGCGCCTGGGCCTGCCCGGCTTCGGCGAGGGGGCCATCCCCGCCGCCGACGGCACCCTGCACCCGCTGAATCGCGCCGAGGACTTCTTCCTGCGCGCCGCGGCCAACGTCGCCTTCCAGGGCGAGCCGCTGCCGGCCGCCGAACAGAGCGACATCGACCACGCCGGCCTGGCGCCGCTGATACCCAAGCTCGTGCGCACCCTGCCGCCCGAGGAGCATGGCCCGGTGGCCTACCTCTACGCCCGCGGCGGGCGCTTCGAGGACTTCTCGGATCACTTCAAGGGCGAGAACCTCACCAGCGCCTGGACGCGTACCCTGTGCGTCTACAACGAGCGGGTCGGCACCAGCATCAACACCCAGACCGGCGTGCCCAACCGCGGCGTGCCCTGCCACGGCCTGCCGTCCCTGGCCGACGGGCGGGCGATGCGCGAAGTGTTCACCGAGGAGGCCTGGCCGCTACTGGCGTTCTCGTTCAAGTCGAACCTGATGAACTCCTACGCCATCGGCCTCGAGCGGCTGCGCATGATCAAGCCCTACAACCCGGTGATGCTGCATCGTGAGGACGCCGAGCGCTTCGGCATCGCTCACGGCGACGTGATTCGCATCGAAAGCCCCGGCGGCAGCGTGACCGCGCTGGCGCTGGTCGGCGAGGGGGTCGCGCCGGGGGCGCTGGCCATCGAGCACGGCTACGGCCACCGCGATCTCGGCGCCACGCCACACGTGATCGACGGCGAGTCCCAGCCAGACCTCGAGTGGCTGCGCGCCGGCATCAACATCAACGACCTGGGCTTCGAGGACCCGACCCGCCGGGTGGCCGGCACCTGGCTGGAGCCCATCAGCGGCGCCGCCGTGCGCCAGGGGCTGCCGGTCCGGGTCACCCGCGTCGAGGCCTGAGCGGCCGCCGACACCCACGCGAAAGCGCCCCGCCTACCCGGCGGGGCGTTTTTCATGCAGCGTCGGTGAGGATCGGGCTCAGTGATCCAGCAGATAGTGCACGCTGAACAGCGCCTGCTCATCGAGCCAGACGGCGCAGGAGCGGTAGCCGGCCCGGGCGGCCAGCGCCTGGAACGCCTCGAGGCGGTACTTGCAGGAGTTCTCGGTGTGCAGCGTCTCGCCTTCCGCGAAGGCGAAGCGGCACCCGTCGAGCACGATGGCCTGGCGCTCCCGGCTGACCAGGTGCATCTCGATGCGCGAGGCCGCCTCGTTGAAGATGGCGCGGTGGCCGAAGGCCTCCACCCTCACCTCGGCGCCGAGCTCGCGACGCATGCGCTCGAGCAGGTTGAGGTTGAAGGCCGCGGTGACCCCGGCGGCGTCGTTGTAGGCCGCCTCCAGCCGGTCGCGGGACTTGACGAGATCGACGCCGATCAGCACCCCGCTGCCCGGGGGCAGCGCCCGGCGCAGCCGGGCGAGGAAGGCCTCGGCCTCGGCCGGCGAGAAGTTGCCGATGCTCGAGCCGGGGAAGAAGGCCACCGCCCGGCGCCCCGCGAGGCCCGAGGGCAGGCGCACGCCGGCCGAGTAGTCGCCCCAGGCGGCGTGCACCTCGAGCCAGGGATAGTCGGCCGCCAGGCGGCGCGTGCTCTTCAGCAGGAAGTCCCGGGAGATGTCGACGCCGAGGTAGCGGCTCGGACGCAGCGCCTCGAGCAGCCGCCGCACCTTGCGGCTGGCGCCGCTGCCGAGCTCGACCAGCAGGGCGTCGGGGCCCACCAGCGCGGCGATCTCGTCGGCGGCCGCGGCGAGGATGCCCTCCTCGGTGCGGGTCAGGTAATACTCGGGCTGGGCGCAGATGGCCTCGAAGAGCCGCGAGCCCCGCGCGTCGTAGAAGTGCTTGGGCGAGAGCGCCTTGGGCGAGGCGCGAAGGCCTTCGATGACGTCGTCACGGAAGGCGTCCGGCGCGCGCTCGACATGCTGATCGTGGACGTGCACGGCGATGGCCATCGGGGTCCCTCGCGAACGGCGGGCGGCGACGCCGGGAAGATTCCGTCGCCGGAATCCGGCTAGACTGGGCGGCGGCGCGAGCCCTGCTCCCCACGCGCAACCCTCTCACCAATCTAGAGCGAGCCCCCTCATGCAGCAACTGCAGCAGTCCCCGGGGTCACCGACGCTACGCGATATCGTGCTGGTCGGCGGCGGCCACACCCACGTCGGCGTGCTGAAGCGCTTCGCCATGAAGCCGGAACCGGGCGTGCGGCTCACCTTGATCTGCCGCGACACCCACACCCCCTACTCGGGCATGCTGCCGGGCTACGTCGCCGGCCACTACGGCTACGATGACGTGCACATCGACCTGCGCCGGCTGGCGGAGTACGCCGGGGCGCGCTTCTTCGCCGACGAGGCCGTCGGCATCGACCACGACGAGCGCCGGGTGCTCTGCCGCTCGCGCCCTCCGGTGCCCTACGACTGGCTGTCGATCAACATCGGCTCGACGCCCCGCGTCGGTACGGTCAGCGGCGCCGACGCCCACGCCGTGCCGGTCAAGCCGATCCACCGCTTCAACAACCGCTGGCTTTCGCTGCTCGCGCGCCTCGAGGCGCACCCCGGCACCACCCGGGTGGCGGTGGTCGGCGGCGGGGCCGGCGGGGTCGAGCTGCTGCTCGCCATGCAGTACCGGCTGGGGCGCGAGCTGGCCGCCCGGGGGCGCGACCCGGGGGAGCTTCACTTCGCGCTCTTCACCCGCGGCGAGCGCATCCTGCCGACCCACAACGCCCGGGTGCGCGCCCACTTCGAGGCCACGCTGCGCCGCCGGGGCGTCGCGGTGCAAACCGGCACCGAGGTGGTCGCCGTCGAGCCGGGCCGGCTGCAGGCGAGCGACGGTACCTGGCACCCCGCCGACGAGATCGTCTGGGTGACCAACGCCGGCGGCGCCGACTGGCTCAAGGAGACCCGGCTTGCGCTCGACGACGACGGCTTCATCGAGGTCGGCGAGACCCTGCAGTCGCGCTCGGACCCGCGGATCTTCGCCGCCGGCGACATCGCCCACCAGGTCGATCACCCCCGGGAGAAGGCCGGCGTCTTCGCCGTGCGCCAGGGCCGCCCGCTGGCCGACAACCTGCGCGCTGCCGTCCTCGGCCGGCCGCTCTCGCCCTACCGCCCCCAGCGCCGCTGGCTGGCGCTGATCAGCACCGGCGACCGCCACGCCGTGGCCTCCCGGGGCGGGCTCTACCTCGCCGGCGACTGGGCCTGGCGCTGGAAGGACTGGATCGACCGGCGCTTCATGGCCCGCTTCAACGACCTGCCGCCGATGACAGAAGGCGCCATGAAGGCGCCGGCCGCGAGCCGGGTGGCGCTCGACGAGGAGGAGAGCGCCCAGGCGATCTCGGCGTTCGCCATGCGCTGCGGCGGCTGCGGCGCCAAGGTGGGGGCCACCACCCTCTCCCGGGCGCTCTCGACGCTTGAGCCGGTGGCGCGCGAGGAGGTCCTGATCGGCCTGCACGCCCCGGACGACGCCGCCGTGGTGCGGGTGCCGCCGGGCAAGGACATGGTGCACACCGTGGACTTCTTCCGCGCCTTCATAGACGACCCCTACGTGTTCGGCCGGATCGCCGCCAACCACGCCCTGGGCGACATCTTCGCCATGGGCGCCGAGGCGCAGACCGCCACCGCCGTGGCCACGGTGCCCCAGGGGCTCGAGGCCAAGGTCGAGGACACCGTCTTCCAGATGATGAGCGGTGCGGTGGAGGTGCTCAACGCCGCCGGCTGCGCCCTGGTGGGCGGGCACACCGGCGAGGGCAGCGAGCTGGCCCTGGGCTTCGCCGTCAACGGCCTGATCGACAGCGGCAGTGCCGACGAGGACGGCCGAGGCGGCACGGCGCTGATGACCAAGGGCGGCCTCCACCCCGGCCAGGTGTTGATCCTCACTAAGCCCATAGGCACCGGCACGCTGTTCGCCGCCCACGCGCGGCTCGCCGCCCGGGGGCGCTGGATCGATGCGGCGCTTGCGAGCATGGTGCAGTCCAACCGCGAGGCGGCGGCCTGCCTGCACGAGCACGGCGCCAACGCCTGCACCGACCTCACCGGCTTCGGCCTGCTCGGCCACCTGGTGGAGATGACCCGCCCCTCGGGGGTGGACGCCGAACTCGACCTGGCGGCCCTGCCGCTACTCGAGGGCGCCGAGGAGACCGTCGCCGCCGGCATCCTGAGCTCCCTGCAGCCCGCCAACGTGCGCCTGCGCCGGGCCATCCGCGACCAGCCCGCCTGGGTCGAGCACCCCCGCTACCCGCTGCTCTTCGATCCCCAGACCGCCGGGGGGCTGCTCGCCGGGGTGCCCGCCGAGCGCGCCGAGAGCTGCCTCGCGGCCCTGCACGCCCTCGGCTACGCCCAGGCCGCGATCGTCGGCCGCATCACCCCCGCCGGCGAGGCACTGGCGCCCATCACGCTCACGACCACCATGCTGGAGACGTCATGACTCCGGCGGCCCGGGAACGTCTGCTGGGCATCGCGACGGTCCTCATTGCCGCCACGCTCTGGGGCACCACCGGCACCGCGGCGACCTTCGCTCCCGACGTCAGCGCCGTGGCGATCGGTGCCGTGGCCATGGGGGGCGGCGGCCTGATGCAGGCCGCCCTCTCTGCCGGGCGAATCCGCCGCCATGCCGGCCCGCTGCGAGCGCGGTGGCGCTGCCTGCTGCTGGGGGCCGTCGCCGTGGCGATCTATCCGCTGGCGTTCTATGCCTCCATGCGCCAGGCCGGCGTCACCATCGGCACGGTGGTCTCCATCGGCTCGGCGCCGCTGCTCGCGGCGCTGATCGAATCTCGCCTGGATGGGCTGCGACTCACCAGGCGCTGGATGACCGGCGCCGGCCTGGGACTCGCCGGCATGCTGCTGCTGTGCCTGGCCGAGGGGAGCGGCCATGGGCCGACCGGGGCCGGTTCGAGCGTCGTCCCCGGCGTGCTGTTGGGCCTGCTGGCCGGGCTCAGCTATGCCCTCTATTCGTGGACGGCGCGTCGCCTGATGCAAGGTGGCAGTGCGCCCCGAGCCGCCATGGGCGCCACCTTCGGGATCGGCGGCCTGCTGCTGATGCCGGTGCTGCTGGTAACCGGTGCGCCGCTGCTGGCCTCATGGGGCAATGCCGCGGTCGGGCTCTACATGGCCCTGGTCCCGATGTTCCTGGGCTATCTCTGCTTCGGGCACGGTCTGGCCCGCATTCCCGCCAGCACCGCCACGACGATCACACTCTTCGAACCGGTGGTGGCAGCGGGACTGGCGGTGGTCATCGTCGGCGAACGCCTACCCGCGCTGGGCTGGAGCGGCATCGCGCTGATCCTCGCCTGCCTGGTATGTATCAGCGCTCCCGTCAAAACGGCGACGCGGGAAGAACGCGCCTCGACGGCCCGCCACGAGGGCGCGCCCGACGGACGATCGTGACGTCGAGCGCCTCGAGGCGTCAGAGTGACAGGCCGCAGGCGGCGATCACCCGCGCCAGCGCCTCGCGCTCGGCCTCGGGCGTGAACCGCGCCGCCTGGGCCGCCACCCGTCGGCGCAGGTCGTCGACGAAGGCCGGCTGTGCCTCGGCGCGACGCAGCAGGCCGCGAAGCGACGCGGTATCGGCGACCGGGAAATAGCCGGGGTAGTCGCTACCCAGCAGGCCGCGGTTGCCCGGGATATCAGAGGCCAGCACCGGCAGGCCCGCCACGCAGGCCTCGCTGACCACGTTGGCCCCACCCTCCATGCGTGAGCTGATCACCATCAGCCGGGCGCGCCCCATCCACTGGCGCACCCGCCAGCGCGGCAGGTCGCCGAGCCAGCGATAGCGCGGGTTCCTGGCCATCTCCTCAAAGGCCGCCTGGGCCCAGCGCTCCTCCACGGCACCGCCGAGCTGGACGACCCGCAGCCGCGACGCCGCCGGCAGCTCGCGCACCGCAAGCGCCGCGCGCAGCGGGTCCTTCTCCTCGCGCAGGTGGCCTGCCACCAGCACAGCGAAGTGCCGCCGGCCCGGCCGCGGGGCGGCGGGCGGCAGGGGCAGCGCCGACTGGTGCACGACGTGCAGGCGCGGCCACACGGCCGCGGGCAGATCCTCGGCGAGGGCGTCGTGCAGGCCGACCAGCACGTCCGCCGCCGCGAGGCTCTCGCCAAACGCCTCGGGGTGGCTGTGCTGGAAGCGGTAGACGTCGGTGCCGGTCAGCACCACGGCCAGGGCGGCCGCCGGAAAGGCCCGGCGGCCGGCGAGGATGGCCCCGTGGCTGCGCCAGGCGTGCAGCGCCATCACGAGATCGGGTGCCTGGCCGTCGACGCGCCAGCCCGCCGGGGCCTCCTCGGGGCCAGTGATTCGCACGCGGCAGCCCAGCTCGCGCAGTCGGGCCGCCCAGCGGGTCGCCGTGGCGCGGTTGCCGGCGTGGGAGCCTCGACCCGCCGGGGTGATCAGGGCTACCTTCAACACTGTTCCCCCTTCCCTGTCTCGTCTGGCATCGCTCGCCCCGTCATCCGTTGCTGCGCCTCATCCGTTGCCGCCCCGTCACGAGGAGCTCCCCATGATCGCCACCCCGCCGACGCCCCCTCGCCCCGCCGACGCGCTGGCGGGGATGCTCATCGATGCCCGCTCGCGCAGCCTGGCGCTGATGCGCGATACCCTCGAGCGCCGCGAGCTCGGCCCACGGCTGGCGATCGTCAACCCGCCGCTGTGGGAACTCGGCCACCTCGGTTTCTTCCACGACCACTTCGCGCTGCGCGGCCTCTTTGGGCTGCCCGACTACCGGCTCCCCGGCGCCGAGCGGCTGTTCGACTCCGGCAGCATCGCCCATGACGAGCGTTGGGCGCTACCGCTGCCCAGCCGGGACGAGACCCTGGACTACCTCTCCCGAGTGCAGGCGGAGATGCTTGCGCGCCTTCCCGAGGGGGAGGCGAGCGCCGCCCAGAGCTACGTCTACCAGCTCACCACCCTGCACGAGGACATGCACGGCGAGGCCTTCCTCTACACCCGCCAGACGCTGGGCGACCCGGCCCCGGACCTCGGCACGCCGCCGTCGGACCAGGCTCCCGGCGAGGCCGGACGCGGCCCCCTGCCGGGCGACGTCGCCGTTCCCGGCGGGCGCCATCGGCTGGGCTCTGATGCGACCCTGCCCTTCCGCTTCGACAACGAGAAGCCGCCCATGGAGGTCGAGGTGGCGCCCTTCTCGATCTCCCGGGCGCCGGTCACCAACGCCGAGTTCGCCGCCTTCGTCGACGATGGCGGCTACGCGCGGCGCGACTGGTGGAGCGAGGCCGGCTGGCGGTGGCGCGAGGCCGAGGGGCGCCAGGCGCCGGCCTACTGGCGCCGTGACGCCCAGGGCCGCTGGGAGACGCGCCGCTTCGACCGCTGGCAGCCGCTGGCCCCCCACCAGCCGGTGGTGCATGTCAGCTGGCACGAGGCCGAGGCCTGGTGTCGCTGGGCCGGGCGCCGCCTGCCGAGCGAGGCGGAGTGGGAGGTGGCCGCGAGCCGCGCACCCAGCGCGGATGGTGCCTCGCTCGCTCCCGGCAAGCGCCGCTTCCCCTGGGGCGAGGCGCCACCACAGGCCGAGCGGGCCAACCTCGACGGCTGGCGCCTGGGCCCGGTGGACGTGGCGGCGCTGCCCGCGGGCGACAGCGCCTTCGGCTGTCGCCAGCTGGTGGGCAACGTCTGGGAGTGGACGGCCTCGCCCTTCGCCCCCTTCCCGGGCTTCGCGCCCGAGCTCTACCGCGACTACTCGGCGCCCTGGTTCCAGGAGGGGCGCTACGTGCTGCGCGGCGGCGCCTGGGCCACCCGTTCGCGGCTGATCCATACCGCCTACCGCAACTTCTTCACCCCGGAACGTAGCGACATCCTGGCCGGCTTTCGCACCTGCGCGCGGTGAGTCCCGCGACGCCTCCGACTCGCCCGCGGGCCCGTCAGGGCGGATCTCGGCGGGTCGGGCAGCTCATGCAGCGCCCGCCGCCGCGGCCGCGCCCCAGCTCGGCGCCGGGGATCGCCAGCACCTCGATGCCCGCCGCCTCGAGCGCCGCGTTGGTGTCGTCGTTGCGGTCGTAGCCGACGACGACGCCGGGGCTCAGCGCCAGCACGTTGTTGCCATCGCTCCACTGCTCGCGCGCACGCTCTTCCGGGGTATCGCCACCGGTGGGCACCACCGTCAGCGCCGGATAGCCAAGGGCCTCCGCGACCACCGCGAACAGGTGGCGCGGGTCGCGCCGGAACGCGAGCGGCCTGCCGCCCTCGCCGGGGCGCAGGTCGAAGCAGGTCACCGCGTTGGCGACCTCCCGGAAAGCGGTCGCCACGTTGCCCCCGCAGAGGGTGAACACCGTGTCCAGGTGCATGGCCGCGCGGCGCCGGGGAAGCTGGCAGGCGATCACCCGGTGCACCTGGCCGCTCCCCTGGCGGGCCCTTGCGAACAGCGCCTCGGCCAGCTGGCCGATGGCCTGGGGCGAGGAGCGCTCGCCCATGCCCACCAGCAGGGTGCCGTGGCCCAGCGGCATCAGATCGCCGCCCTCCAGGGTGGCGAGGCCGTGATCGACCAGCGGGTCGCCCCACGCCACCCTCACCCGGCCGGCGAACCGGGGGTGGAAGGCATAGATGGCCGCCATCACCAGGGTCTCCGGGCGGCGGGCGCGCCAGCGCATCGGGTTGAGGGTGACGCCGTCGTGGATCCAGGCGCTGCTGTCCCGGGTGAACAGCAGGTTGGGCAGGGGCGGCAGCACGAAGCCGAGCGGCCCCAGGTGGGCGCCGAAGAGCCCCGTCGGCGCGAAGGGCAGGTCGGCCACCTCCAGCCCGCCGATCAGGGTCTCGGCGAGGTCCGCGCCCGGCAGGGCGTCCAGCCAGGCGCGCAGGTCCGCCATCATCCCCACCCCGACGTGGTCGCGGGTGATCCGATGGTCCAGCAGCCAGGCGCGCGCCGCCTCGATGGCGAGGGTCTCGGCGAGCAGGTCGTGGACCTCGAGCACCTCCACGCCGCGACCCTGCATCACCTCGACGAAGACGTCGTGATCGCGCTGGGCCTGCTTGACCCAGAAGACGTCGTCGAACAGCAGCGCCCGGCAGTTGGCGGGCGTCAGCCGCCGGTGGGCCAGCCCCGGGCGGCAGACGATCACCTGCCGCAGGATGCCGGTCTCGGAGTGCACGCCCAGGGCGTCACTCATGGCGCGGGCCGGCTCAGCTCGGCAGGTCAGTGACCGCGCCGGTGGAGGCCGAGCTCACCGTGCGGGCGTACTTGGCCAGCACCCCGCGGGTATAGCGCGGTTCCGGCGCCCGCCAGGCGGCGCGGCGCCGTTCGAGCTCCTCGACGGTGAGCGCGACGTCGATGGTGTCGGCCTCGGCGTCGATGGTGATGGTGTCGCCGTCCTCCACCAGCGCCAGGGGGCCGCCGTCGATCGCCTCGGGCGTCACGTGGCCGACCACGAAGCCGTGGCTGCCGCCGGAGAAGCGCCCGTCGGTGATCAACGCCACCTCGCTGCCGAGCCCGCGCCCCATGATCGCCGAAGTGGGGGTCAGCATCTCGCGCATGCCGGGCCCGCCCCTCGGGCCCTCGTAGCGGATCACCACCACGTCGCCGGCCACCACGGTGCCGTCGTTGATGCGCGCCTGGGCCTCCTCCTCGGAGCCGAACACCCGGGCGGAGCCGGAGAAGCGCGTGCCCTCCTTGCCGGTGATCTTGGCGACCGCCCCTTCCGGCGCCAGGTTGCCATGCAGGATGCGCAGGTGGCTCTCGGCCTTCACGGGCCGGTCGAGCGGGGCGATGATCTGCTGGTCGTCGGGATAGGGGGCGACCTCGGCCAGGTTCTCGGCCAGCGTCCGGCCGGTCACGGTCAGGCAGTCGCCGTGCAAGAGGCCTGCTTCGAGCAGGGTCTTCATCAGCGGCTGGATGCCGCCGATCTCCACCAGCTCGCTCATCATGTAGTGGCCGCTGGGGCGCAGGTCGGCGACCACCGGCACGCGCTTACCGATGGTGGTGAAGTCGGAAAGCGAGAGCTCGACGCCGATGGTGCTGGCCATGCCGATCAGGTGCAGCACGGCGTTGGTGGAGCCGCCCAGGGCGATCACCACGGTGATGGCGTTCTCGAAGGCCTGACGGGTCATGATGTCCGAGGGCTTGATGTCCCGCGCGAGCAGCTCGAGCACCGCCGCGCCGGCCGCCTCGCAGTCCTCGCGCTTCGCCTGGGAGACCGCGTTCTGGGCCGAGCTGCCGGGCAGGCTCATGCCCAGTGCCTCGATGGCCGAGGCCATGGTGTTGGCAGTGTACATGCCGCCGCAGGAGCCGGGGCCGGGAATCGCCGTCTCCTCGATCTGCTTCACCTCGATCAGATCCATGTCGCCGCGGGAGTGGGCGCCCATGGCCTCGAACACCGAGACGATGTCGGTGTGGCCCTCGCCCGGCTGGATGGTGCCGCCGTAGACGAAGACGCTGGGGCGGTCGAGCCGCGCCAGCCCCATCAGGCAGCCCGGCATGTTCTTGTCGCAGCCGCCGATGGCCACCAGGCCGTCGAAGCCCTCGCAGCCGGCCACCGTCTCGATGGAGTCGGCGATCACCTCCCGGGACACCAGCGAGTACTTCATGCCCTCGGTGCCATTGGCGATGCCGTCGGAGATGGTGATGGTGTTGAAGATCACCCCCTTGCCGCCGGCTTCGTCGGCGCCGTCGCTGGCGCGGCGGGCCAGCTCGTCGATGTGGCTGTTGCAGGGGGTGAGGTTGCTCCAGGTCGAGGCGATGCCCACCTGGGGCTTGGCAAAGTCCTCGTCGGTGAAGCCCACCGCCCGGAGCATGGCGCGGCTGGCGGACTTGCCGACGCCGTCCACCACCTTGGCGGAATGGCGGCGGCGCGGATCCACGGGCGTATCACTCATGGTCGGGTCTCCTCTTGCAGTGTCGGGGACTCTCCCCGGGGGTGGTCGTCGGGTGCAGCAGGGTCGCGCGTCGCGGCGAAGGACGAGGCCGGCCGCTCGAAGGCCGCCTCGAACAGCCGCGGGTCGTCGAAATGGCGCCGGCCCACGAAAACGGTGGCATGGGTCCCCCACTGGCGCATGGCGCCGGGGCTCAGGATGCCCGATGGCCACAGCAGGAAGCGCTCCAGTCGCCCAGTATGCGACACCAGACCCTCAGGACCATAGAGGCTGCGCCGTCCGCCACCGGGCAGCGCCAGTGAGCGCCGACCATAATCGGGCGGCGTCGACACCGCCTCGAGGGCGTAGCGGCGGGTCTCGGCCACCTCGCGCCGGGGGGCCGCCACGCCGAGGTGCTCCACGTAGTGGCTGACGGCGGCGACGCGCACCGCGAGCCGCTCTCCCGCCGCCAGGCGGGGTGCGGCGAGCGGCGTCAGCGGCGCCTCGCGAAGGTCCGCGTCCGCGGCCACCGCGACGCGCCGGAGGGGCGGCACGGGAAAGAAGAGGTGGTAGCAGCCGCAGGGGTGGATGCTGTCGTGGATCAGCGGTCGGCCCCGCGCGTCGAGGGTGACTCGCCACACCAGGCCATCGAGGCGACCGCCGAGCAGGTCCCACGCGCCCTGCCGGGTACGCGCCGGGAACCACAGGGTGTAGACCAGTTGCGGCAACAGATCGCCCTCGAAGCGGGTATGGCTCAGTCGCACGTCGGCCACGGGACGGCTGGTATCCACGAGCGGCAGGGGGCCCTCGGGGCCGGCAAACCAGTAGGGCGCGCCAAAGCGGTCGTCGTGTCCCCGGGTCTCGACGAGAAACACCGGGGCATGGTGCGCCGCCAGGCGCAGCAGCGCCTCGCGATCGAGCTCGACGAAGCCCAGCGGGCTGCGTGGCGCCTCGCGCAGCCAGCGGGCGGCGACGGTGGCCTCACGAGGCCGCCCGGCGGACGGCGCATAGCGGACCAGGGGAGCCTCGACCGGCAGCGCCGAGAAGGGGACTGCGAAGGTGTCCAGGTGGCCCGCCTTCCAGCGGTTGTAGCCGATGGCCAAGCCGAGGCGAGTCAGGGGATAGAGTCCCAGCACCCGTCGCCAGGTCTGGTAGTGGTCGGGCGCCACGATCGCCGAGCGCAGCCGCTCGCGGGCAGGTCCCGTGCCCTCCTCGGCCAGCAGCTCGCGGTGCATCAGGCGCGTGGCGCAGGCCTCGACGGCGGCAGCCGGTGACGCGTTGAGAGACGACGATAGCGCGTCGCGCCGGGACGCCGGCAGATTGGCCGCCTCGATGGCGCGGGCCTCGGCGTCCAGCGCGCGCATCCGGGTCACCCAGTCGGCGAAGGCCGCGGGGGTATCGAGGTCGTCCGCGAAGCTGGCGAGCAGCCGGTCGGTGCGCAGATAGGGAAAGCCCGCCACACGCGCCGCCCCGGCGTCGGTCACCCCGGCCTCGGCCACCGCCGCATCGAAGGCGGCCAGCCGCGCCAGGCAGCGGGCGTCTGGCGAGTCAAGGTCGGCCAGCGCCGGTCGCCCCTCGGGGCCGGCGGCACAGCCCGCCAGCAGTCCGACCAGGACGAGCCCTGCCAGGCGCAGCGGTGACCAGACAGGCATGGAGCGGTTCCTCGAGAACGCGGATGGACCCTCTCAGGGTGGGCGCCCCGGCGCGAGGAGGCAACGTCCCGGGTTGCAGGCGCCCGCCCCGGTCGAAGCACAGCGACGGGAACGGATCGCGGGATCGCGCCTCAAGCCGGCGCCGAAACGGCCGATAAAGTCAGGATCGAGGGGCATCATCGCGTCGCCCCGCCGTGACGACCACCCGTGCCGGAGCCCCGAGATGCCCTACACCGAAGCCAAGGAACACGCCCACGGACGCCTGCACGGGATCTTCGTCGATCCCTACAGCGCCTTCGACAACGCCGCCACCGAGCGCCTGCTGCACCTGCGCGTGGCCAGCGAAGCGCTGATCCTTGCGCCGATGCGCGCGGGCCGGCTGGTGCTGCGCGTCATCCACGGCTGGCAGAACGGCAGCTTCGAGCCCGCCGAGCTCTGCCACAGCGATCATCGGCTGGACACCCTGGCGACGCTGCGCCGCGTGGCCGACGACTACCGCCGGGCCTTCGAGCACGGGGAGCCACTGCCCTGCGACGGCAGTGGCCTCCTGGCCGAGCCCCTGGCCCGGGCCATCGCCGCCGCCGAGGCCGAGGGCCAGGCCCTCGACGCAGAGACTCGCACCATCCCCGCCCGCTGGCCCGCCTTCACCCAGGGCCTGACCCTCTACACCTTCTTCAAGGTCTACCACCGCCTGACCTACAGCGAAGACGACGCCTACCGCGCGATCCGCTGCCAGACGCCCCAGGGACTGCGCGAGATCCACGAGTTCCACCTCGAGGAGGGAGAGTTCGCCGTGGTGGCGCCCCAGGAGAATGAGGACGGCGACAGCGTGCTGCTGCTGCACGAGAGCCAGCTGACGCCGGTGCTGCAGCTACTGGAAGCGGGCCACGACGCCTAGCGCCGGAAGCACTCGCGGTAGTGCCAAGCGAGATAATCGCGGTTGGGAAACGCCGATGCCGATGGATTCAACGGCTGTCCATCGAGGTCGCACAGCTGATGCTGGAGCCGCCCACTGGCACCGGCATCGGTCAATTCCGGGGCGATGCGAATGCGATCCTGCCCATCGATGGCCAACAGGCCCTTGTCGAAGGCGCGATCGTGCAGGGCATTCAGGCACAGTCCGTTGGCGGGATCCAGACGCGAATCGGGAAGCGAATGCCACGGGACGATATGGCTAGCGATCAGCAGGTCTTCATGACGAAGCCCCGTGATGACACAGCGAGTGTCGTAACGAATCATGACGGCCTTGCGAAACAGCGCCTGCCCCACCCGCCGTTTCTGCAGGCTCATCACGTCCCGGCCCAGGGTGTCGCCACCGGTAGTCAAAGACGCACTCTCGGCGGCGTCTGCCGCTTCGACGAGCCCCGCCCAGGCCTGCTCGCATTCGCGGGAAACGGTTTCCGGCTCGGCGATGAAGCGCTGCCAGAGCAAACGATCCTTCTGCGAAGCACCGGGAAGTCCCTTCTTGCCCAGCGCCAAGACTTCGGGATCGAGACTCGCATAATTGGTGAGCTTCATGGCCACGGAACTGGCCGAGCGCCCCAGGCGTTCGGCCAACCCAACGACTTCGGGGCGTCCGCTGTGCAGCTGGCCAAACGTCAGCCGACAGTAGAGCGATAGCGCCAGCAACCGCTCGTGATCCGTCCATGCCTTTCTTTCCGCTGCCATGCGCCCTCCGGCTTCTGAATACCGCTAGCCTACGCCAAGGCATTCCCGGGAACCACGGCGCCTCACTTCTCCCGCGGCACCCGCCCCATCAGGTAGAACTCCTCGTTGGGCGGGGTGCCGGTCAGGGTCACCAGCCGGTTGGAGAGGCCGAAGAAGGCGGCGATAGCGCCGATGTCCCAGATGTCGTCGTGGGTGAAGCCGGCTGTCTTCAGGCGCGCCTCCCACTCGTCGGTGAGCTCCCCCACCTCCAGGCCGCAGTAGAGGGCGAAGTCGAGCATCACGCGGTGGCGCTCGCCGATCAGCGCGGTGCGGTGATTGACGGCCACCTGGTCGGCGAGCAGCGGGTCCTTGCTGTAGATGCGCACCAGGGCACCGTGAGCCACCACGCAGTAGAGGCAGCGGTTGCGGGCGCTGGTGGCCACCACGATCATCTCCTTCTCGGCCTTGGTGAGCGTGTCGGATTCCCGCTCCATCAGGGCGTCGTGGTAGGCGAAGAAGGCCCGGAACTCAGCCGGGCGGTGGGCCAGCATCAGGAAGACATTGGGCACGAAGCCGGCCTTCTCCTGCACCGCCAGCATGGTGTCGCGGATGTCGTCCGGCAGGTCGTGGATCGATTCGGGGATGGGGAAGCGGCTGATCGGGGCGGGCATGGAGCGTCCTGTCGTTGTCGTGGTGGTATTGTGCTACCCGCAGTGAACGTCAACGTCTGGACGTTGACCATGATCCCTTCGGCGTAGCCCTCCCCTCTGCTCAGGCCACTGAGAGATAGCGCTTCTGCCGCGCGTGGAACTCGGCATCAGGACCTAAGTGTCGGGGCGTAAAAAATACGGACATGAGCGAACGAAGGCCTCAGACGCCAGGAACCGATTGTCGATCTCACTCGTCGGAGAACACCACCCGGTTTCGCCCGTCCCTCTTGGCGCGGTAGAGCGCCTGATCGGCGCGTTCCAGCATCTCCTCGAGCGTGTCGTCTTCCCCGCCGACGGTCGTGACACCGATGCTGACGGTGCAGGCGATCGGGGCCCCCTTCTTGATGTCGAGCGGTAGGTGCTCGAAGCTCGAACGGAGCCGTTCGGCCAGTATCGCCGCTTGCTCCTGCGACGTTTCCGGCATCAACAGCGCGAACTCCTCCCCGCCCAACCGGCCAAACAGGTCGGAGTCGCGCACCATGTCCATCGTCAGGTTGGCGAGAGCGGCGATCACTATATCCCCGGCCGGATGCCCCCAGGCATCGTTGACCGACTTGAACTTGTCGATGTCCAGGATGGCGAGGGACGCCGGGTGCCCGTACCGGGCCGCGCGTCGCAATTCCGATTTCGCCCGCATCATCCAGGCACGCCGGTTCATGGTCCCGGTCAGGACGTCCGAGGATGCCGTCTGGCGCAGTTCGATGCTGTCGATCAGGATCCTGGCGAAACTGGAAAGGATATCCACCTCGTCGGGCGTGAAGTCCCGTGGTGACGTGCCCATCACGCACAGGCTCCCGATGTTGTATCCATCCGGCGTGGTGAGCGGGACGCCGGCGTAGGAGACGATATTGGGCTCTCCCACCACGAAGGGATGGTCGGCATAGAGCGAATCCGTGCGGGCGTCGGAAATCAGCAACGCGCTGGACTGGTCGATGGTCCTGGAGCAGAAGGAGAGCTCGCGCGCGAACTCCTGCTCGCCGATGCCCCGCCTGGCCTTGAACCAGTGTCGACGGCGATCGATCAGCGACACTCCGCTCATCGGCATCCTGAAGACCTGACGAACGAGAGTGGCGACATTCTCGAAGGCCGAATCTTCATCGGTATCAAGGATCTCGAGGCGCTCCAGCGCCCGGATTCGCCCTTCTTCATCATCCAGTTTCACCTCGAACATCTCGATGCCTCCCGATCCCGGTATTCAAGCAATAACAGATGAAGGGTACGCCTTCGCCCATACCTCCACCATGCGAGAACACAAGGACGGGACGTTTTTTCATGACGGCTTGGCTTTCACTCCCGAGCGGGAGTGACGCGGCTCTTCATCCGGGTCATTCGGCCCTGGCCGGATCGCCCGGGGATCCATTGGCGTTCAGCATGCTGAAGCCGCCACGGGTGAAGTCCCGATAGTTATCACGCATGCGCGGCGTCGCGCGTCCGTCGGACTCGGCGCTGGTGCGCGCCATGGGTGCCAGCACCAGGCGATTGGCCAGCCACTGGCCGGCGATGCTGCCGGATTCGAACAGTGAGGCATGGGGACGACCTGCGACACGGACGACTCTCCTCAAGGCATGAATGTACCGTTCGGTACGAACAAGATCTTACCGGCATCGGGGAGAAGAAATGTGCCTATGGAGACGATCGGCAGATGAAGGAACGGCCGGGGACAGGGCGGGGCCGGTCACGTTCCCGACCGTGAGTCTCATCGCCGGGCGCTATACTGAAGTCAGACCCTGTTCCCCGAGACAGGTCCTCGATCAACGGTTGTCGACAGGAGCGGATCAGTGCCCTGTGACTCGTCAGCTCACTGGTGATTTCCAGGCTCCAGGCGGCAAGGCCGGGTCCTGATCCGGACCAGAGGGTCGGCGCCGACTGCCTGGCGTCGGACCGACCCGGGGGCGATGGCACATGACGCCAGGCGGGGTATGGCAAGGCACAGGTGTCGAGTCCCCTGCGTCTTGCCCTCCCGAGGAGGGTGTCATGACAACGCATATCGATTCTTTGGCACTGCAGGAGTTACGCAAGGATTTTTCCGGGGAGATCCTGCTCCCCGAGGACACGGGCTTCGACGAGGCCCGCCGGCTCTTCAACGCGATGATCGAACGCCGTCCCGGGCTCATCGCCCAGTGCGCCGATGTGGACGACGTGGTCGGCGCCGTGAACTTCGGCGCTCGAGCGGGGCTGGAGATCTCCGTTCGAGGCGGGGGGCATGGCGTCGCCGGCAAGGCCCTGACGGAAGGCGGTCTGGTGATCGACCTGCGACGCATGAATGGCGTGTCCGTCGATCCCGACGCGCGGACGGCCACGGTCGCCGGCGGAGCGACGATGAGCCACCTGGACCGCGCCACCCAACCCCATGACCTGGCCACGACGGGCGGTCGGGTATCGACCACCGGCGTCGGCGGCTTCACCCTGGGCGGGGGCGATGGCTGGCTGGCGCGCAAGTTCGGCCTGGCCTGCGACAACCTGCTCGCCGCCGAGCTGGTGACCGCCGACGGCAACGTCGTGTGCGCCAGCGAGCGGGAGAACCCTGACCTGTTCTGGGCGCTGCACGGTGGTGGCGGCAATTTCGGCGTGGCCACCTCGCTGACCTTCCGGCTCCACGAACTGGCCGGCGTCACCGCCCTGTTGCTGCTGTGGTCACCCGCGAAGGCGCCGGAGGTCCTGCGTGTCTATCGCGACTATCTGGAGACGGCACCGGACGAGGTGGGCGGTGGCGCCCTCTACATCACGGCCCCGCCGGAAGACTTCGTTCCCGGGCACCTGGTCGACCACCTCGCGTTCGTCATCCTGGTCGCCTATGCCGGGCCGGAAGCCGAGGCCCGTGATGTCGCCGCCCCGCTGCTCGCGCTCGGCCACGAGGGCGAAATGATCGCCGAGATGCCCTATGCCGATCTGCAGTGCATGCTCGATGACCCACCCGGGTATCGCAATTACTGGTCGGCCGAATACCTCAAGGCCTTCCCCGACGAGGCAATCGAGCGGTTCTGTGAGCGGGCAGGCGACATGATCGTGCCCTCCCCCTCCCAGCATGTGCTGTTTCCCCAGGGAGGTGCCGTGGCGAAAGGGCCCACCGACGTTCCGATTTCCTGGCGCCACGCTCCCTGGGTCGTGCACCCCTTCGGCCTGTGGGAGAACCCGGCCGATGACGAGCGCGGCCGGCAGTGGACGCGCCGACTGCGTGAGGACCTGCGCCCCTGGGCCAGCGGCAACGTCTACCTCAACTTCATCGGCGACGAGGGCAGGGAGCGGGTCATCGCCGGTTTCGGGCAGGAGAACTACCAGCGGCTGGCCAGGATCAAGGCCCAGTATGATCCGCAGAACCTCTTCCATCTGAATCACAATATCGCGCCGGCCTGACCCGGCGACGATCGAATCATCGGTCCTTGTGACATGACACGCCCCCCTCTCTCTCGAGAGGGGGGCGTGTCATGTCCACTCAGAAGGAGGCGATGCGCTCGATGACCCAGAAGGCGGCCAGGCTGCCGATGGCGTAGCTCGAACCGCGCATCAGCCATGTTGCCTGCTGCTTGATCGCGGGATAGAGGCGTCGCACCGCGACACCGATGCCCAGCAGGACGCCGATGAACAGGAGCTGCCCCAGCTCGACCCCGATGTTGAAGGCGAAGAGCGCCAGCGGAATATCGCCCTCCGGCAGGCCGATGTCGCGCAGCGCCCCGGCGAACCCCAGCCCGTGGATCAGGCCGAAGGCGAAGGCCACGATCCAGGGAAAGCGCTGGGCCAGCGGATCGCGCGCCTCGGGCGGGAGGGTGAGCTCATAGGCCAGGAACACGATGGACAGCGCGATCAGGGCCTCGACCGGCGGTGACGGCAGACTCAGCCAGCCCAGGGTGGCGGCCACCAGGGTGATGCTGTGGGCCAGGGTGAAGGCCGTGACCGCCCAGAACAGGCGCCTGCGATCGCGGATCAGCAGCAGCAGGGCGAAGACGAACAGCAGGTGGTCGATGCCCTCGAGAATGTGCGTCACCCCGAGGCCGATATAGCTGCCGAGGATCTCCGTGACCCCGGCCTGCCCGGACACGGTGAAGGCGGTCTCGGCGGCGGTCAGGCGCTGGACCCGCGTGTCGCCCGGCTCCAGCTCGTAACGCACCAGCACATCGGTCCGGGTCCGCTCCAGCCCCGCGATCTCGATCCTGCCGCCGGCCAGCCCGTTGGTGCAGTGGGCCACCCAGGCACTCGTCCAGGCGCGTCCGTCGAAGATCGGTGGCGGCGGCTCGTAGGAACAGGACTCGGGCAGGCGAGCCGCGATGGGCATCGGGCGACCGCTCACGTCCGGCACCCGCCAGGTCACCCGCCAGCGGTCCTGGTCGAGGGACGCGAGGTTCAGGTAGCCGGGGTCGAGGGCATGGGCGGATACCAGGGTCGGCAGCGAGGTCGTGACGACCATCAGCAGGGCCAGCAGGAGACGTCTCATGGTGCCAGCACCTCTGCCGCCTCGGGAGTGGTGACGGCGTAGCGTTCGAGCAGCGCCTGCGCGAAGCTCTCACGCATCTCCCTGGTTTGCGCCGCACGCCATTCGCCCTCGACGCGCGCCCGGATCTCACCAAGCGGCGGCAACACGGCCTCGGCGCGACCGGTCACCCGCACCAGGTGCCGGCCGTAGGCGCTCTCGACCGGGCCATGCCAGCGCCCCCGGGGCGCCTCGGCCAGGGCGGCATGAAACCCCTGGCCGAAGAGACGATCGACGGCGGGCGCCGGCGTCATCGCAAGCGAGGTCGGCAGCAGGCTCGGCGTGCCCAGCGATGAAGGAGCCGCATCGCTCTCCAGCGCGGCGCGAATCGCGCGCGCCTCGTCGCCCTGCCCCGGCGGCAGCTGGACCTGCTCGAAGGCCACCCGCGCGGGCCGCAGGAAGTCGTCCCGGTGGTCGTCGAGATACGCCTGGAGGGTCGCGTCGTCCGGCGCCAGCGCGGCGGCCCCGGATTCCGCCAGGAACTGCATCTTGAGGTTCAACCGCTGCCGGATCACTGCATCGCCCCGATCCAGGCCGAGCGCCCGGGCCTCGCGCACATGAGCCTCTTCCAGTACCCAGGCGCGCATCAGCCCTTCCAGCTCCTCGACGCTTGGCGGCCGGTTCCAGGTCGCCGCGAACTGCTCGGCCAGCCGCGCGGCCTGCTGCGGCGTCAGGGTGATCGCCTCGGCCGTCACGGCGGGCCTTTCTGGCTCATCCTCGACGAGCGCATAGGACCCGAAGATCAGCCCCCCCAGCAGGAAGAAATGGACGAGCGGCGAGAGCAGTATCATGCGCAGGGTCATGGGGCCTTCCCTCCTTGGGTCATGCGCGGCTTAAGTGTGCGAGCCGCAAGGGGCCGCTTCTCTCCGTCGGTCAAGTCGGTCGCCGAACATGGCGCTTCACCCGTTCGGCCGCCCGCTACCTCGGGAGCAGCAGCTTGGCAGTGACATTGAACGTGTCTGACGGGCTGATGCCCTCATCATGGAAATTGTGCTCGTAGCTGGTCGTGAACTGCACCGGAAAACCGCCGAGGGTCACGAGCTTGTTCACGGCCACGCCCAGCGGCAGGCTCACCCAGTCCTCTTGCTCCCAGTCGTAGGTGATCGACATGTCGGAAGCGCCTGCCGACCAGCCGTTGCCGAGGTTGTAGTTCACGATCGGCTGGAGGATCGAGATGTTCACGTCGCGGTAGTCGTCATCTCCCGCCACCGTGAACACGTTCTGGTTGAACAGTCCCCAGATGCCCCAGGGCTGGTTGGCCACGAAGCCGGCCGCCGGCCCGAGGCCCCACTGCTCGGCGCTCAGGTCGCCCTCGCCGGTCGGCAGCAGCGCCACACCACCGAGCCCGAACCGCCCCCAGGGCCGATCGAAGGTGACCAGGTTGAACAGGGTGGTATCGGACCAGCCGTCGGCGCCGCCGGGGGCGTCGGTCACGTAGGGCAGCGTCACCCGGAAGATGTGGTTCATGCCCCCCGCGGAGAACGGAATCGCGGCGCGGAACTGCAGGCGGTTGCCCTCCTCGTCGGAGCGGTTGTGGTAGCGGTAGGTGTAGAAGTCCTGCAGCTGGAAGGCCGTGACGGAGGCCGTCGGATCGTTGGCCGCCGTGCCCAGGTCATCCTCCTGGGCCTGGGTCGTCCCCGTTGCGGTGAGCGCCAAGCAACAGGCGGCCGTCAGCCGTTGCAGTATTCCCATGGTCGTTGCCTCCGATGGCATGCCGTCCCTCAACGCGTGCCCGGCCCGGCGAGGGACGGGCACGGATCCCTATCCCGCACCGTCATCCACCCGGTGCGATCGCCCCCCAGGGCAAGCCGGGCACTTCCAGAGCCTCGGTCACTGCCGCGAGACCCGGATGCGCACGGGGTCACCGGGCGCGCCCGCGAAGGGATCGATATGCTCCGTGCTGGTGAATAGCAACTCGCCCTCATGAACGATCCGCGCCCGCAGCCCATAGGTCATGCGGTCATCGATGGCATCAGGGTTATACACCAACCGGAACGGATAGGGCGGCTGGCCGCCGTCGACGGTATGGGTGTAGTCGGTAAGCACGGTGGCCGGTGCATCCGCGCGTGACTGATCCTCGAGTGTCACCACCACCTCGGCGCCCGGCGGCAGCGCCATGCGCTCCCGGTACCACACCTCGCCGCGGATGACCTGCATCAGCGAGTTGTCCGGCTGCTGCATCGCCTCCTCCCCCGAGGTCATCTGGGCGCTGCACCCTGCCAGCAGCAGGGCACCAACGCCGACGACCCAGCCGCCGATTCCTGACGTGATTCCGTTGCTCATGCTCATCGTTGCTCCTCGTAAGCCTTACGGCGTGTACCAGATGGGTGAGGTGTAGGCGCGCTCCTGGATCGATGGCGGCACGTCCTCAGGCAGATCGACACCGAAAATCTTGGCGTCATAGGTGGTCCAACGCGGCGTCGGGATTTCCAGGACCCGAACGTAGTAGAAGGCGCGCTGTGACGGCTCGAACTCGGGATCGACCCAAAAGGCCTGGAGGAATGGCGCCCCGATCGAGTTGTCGTAGCTCGCATCCTCCACATCCACCGTGTTGCCCACCGCCGGTACCTTTCCGTCGTCCCCTATTGCCCGGTCGCCAGACCAGGCAATGTCGTAGACCTTCTCCTGCGTCTCGCCATTGACATCGACCCAGCCCTTGATGAGCTGGACGCGGTCGAGATTGGCGCCGTCCGGATCACGCAGCGCGCGCACGAGCAGTCTGGGCGCCTCGCTGTGAGCCGAGGCGGTGAGATCTCCGCCCATCGGCACGCCGTTCTCATACGCATAGGCGGCGAAGTCACTGCGGTCCAAATCATCCTCGGCGAAGTTCCAGCCGGCAAAGACGCGCACCCGCATCCGGGTGCCGGTGGTCGCGAAGACCTCCTTGCGCTTGAAAGCGTCCCAGATCGCCTCGCGGGTGTTCTCGCGCGACCACACGGCAGCAAGGCCGGCCGCACTGATCTGCCGCGCATAGATCTGGTGGCCCTCAGGCGCCGGCCGGCCCGCAATCACCTCCTCGAAGCGGATCGGGTCCGGTGACGGTTCGAGGAGGACGACCTTGCCGAAGTAATTGTCCTCTTCGGTGGAAGCGAGCGAGGTATGCGCGTCGGTCGACCCAACCATGCCGAACTTGAACGGGTTGGTGCCCAAGTCGGCCGCGTGGGCCAAACCGCGTTTCAGTGCTTCACGGGCGTATTCGCGGGGGATCATGTCATCGGACTTGGGCTCGGGGCCGAAGCTGGCCAGGTCCCAGGTCGAGAAATCCGCAAACTCGTCGTTGGGCGAGAGCATTGGGTGCGCCTCGCCGTCGCCTTTCATCTGGGTGACCTCGTAGACGGGTTCCCACCGCTGGCGGCGCTCGGCGTACGCCTCGGTCAGCGGATCGCCCGAAAAGGTGACATCGTCGAACATCAGGCCGTTCGAGAGGTTACCGTTGTGCGGGATGGCCAGGACCTGCCCGCCGGTCTTCTCCTCGTACATCTGCATCCAGTCCCACAGGTCCTCGGCATCGAAGCTGTCGTATTGGGAGAACGGAACGATCTGATCAGCCTCCTCCTTGCCGTCGCGGAAGATGACATTGCGGTGCAGGTTATTGCCGTTCGGCATCGAGGTCCACTCGTAGCCAATCAGCGCGGTGAAAAGGCCCGGCTCGTTAAAGTGTTCGGCGGCCGCGGTGAGGTTGTGCCACATTTCGGCCTTAAGCTCTGTCATCTCGGCCAGCGGATCGTCTTGGGCAGCGTTCTTCGCCATCCAGTTTTCATAGGCCTCGAGCGCTCCCTCCTGACCGGACTTGACCAGGTCGTGCTGCTCCTTGCCCCACTCGTTCTCAAGAAGTTCCGCGTTCGACTCCTCGATGGCCGGTGCGAGCCCGAGATTTTCGGAGTGATCGGCGATCACGAGGAAATCGAGTGGCCGGCTCAGCCGTGCCTCGAGGCCGGTGCTGGAAGTCACCGTCTCGCCGCGCGCGAACCGGTATGCCTCTTCCGGCCCGAGTGTGTTGCCGACCATGCCCGCATCCGTCGAGTAAGAAGTGTGCAGATGGGTATCGCCGAAGTAGACGTTGTTGGGAAATGTCTCTTTCGGATAGGGCGAGTACTGGATGTCATCCCGCTCTACGGGGTGAGTATGGGCGTGGTACTCCTGCGCCATGGCCGGCACGGTCAGAAGGGTGGCAAGGGCGGCGGTAGCTCTCAAGACACGCATGTGATTCTCCTTCCGCGACGCACGGCGGCGTGGCTCGCGGCGTATGCTGATATGGAGTCTGTCCTAAACGTCGTCAGACCCGGTTTGGGGCGTGTACCAGATCGGCGAGGTATAGGCGCGTTCGGTGACGGTCATGGGCACCTCGTCGGCGAAGTCGGCCTCCTCGAAATAGGCCGCATCGAAGGCGGTCCAGCGCGGCGTCGGGATCTCGATGACCCGGGCGTAGTAGAAGGCCTTGTGCGCCGGATCGAAGTCGGGGTCCTGCCACACGGTGATCAGTTCGGAGGCCCCGATGGTGTTGGTCCAGGTGGCGTTCTCCACGTCCACCGTGCTGCCGATAGGGGGGACCTTGCCGTCATCGCCCGGTGCGCGATCACCGGACCAGGCCACGTCGTAGACGTGCTCCTGCGTCTCGCCCTCGGCATCGAGCCAGCCCTTGACGATCTGGATGCGGTCGAGATTGCCGGAGAGCGGGTCCTTGAGCGCCGCGACCAGGAAGCTCGGCGCCTCGGCGCCTTCCGGCGCAGGGGGCAGGTCGCCGCCCATGGGAACCCCCTTGCCATAGCCGATGGCCGCGGGGTTTCGTCCCTGGGCGTCCTCGGCCACGAACTCCCAGCCGCCGTAGAAGCGCACGAACATCCGCGTGCCGGTGGTGCCGTAGACCTCCTTGCGTTTCATGGCGTCCCAGATCGCGGCGCGGGTGTTCTCCGTCGCCCAGACGGCGGTCAGGCCCGACGCCCCCAGTTTCCAGTCCTTGACGGTGCGCCCGTCGAAGTCGAAGGCGTTGCCCGTCGAGCGCTCCGCCCCGGGCTCGCTGGCCGGAAACTTGCCGAAGAAGTTGTTCTCCTCCGCCGAGGAGATGCCGGTATGCGCGTCGGTCGAGCCGATCAGTCCGAACTTGAACGGGTTGGTGCCGAACTCCTCCTCGAGCTTGAGGCCACGCTTGAGGGCCTCGCGGGCATACTCGTACTCGAGCATGCCGGGCTCTTTCGGCACGACGTTGAGGTTGCCCTTGTCCCAGATCTCGAAGTCCGCGAACTCGTCGGCGGGTGCCAGGCTCGGATGCTGTTCGGAGGTGCCCTTGCCCTGGGTGACCTCGTAGAGTGGTTCCCAGCGCTGGCGCGCCGCCGCCCACTCGGCGTCGATCGGCTCGCCGTCCGGCGTCTCGGTCGCGAACATCAGGCCGTTGGAGAGGTTGCCGTTGTGGGGAATCGCCAGTACTCGCCCGCCGGTCTCCTCCTCGAAGTTCGCCATCCAGTCCCAGAGCTCGTTGGGGATCTCGGTATCGAAAGTGGTCAGCGGCCGTACCCGGTCGGCCAGGGCCTTGCCGTCGCGATAAATGACGTTGCGGTGGAGGTTGTTGCCGCCGCCGTAATTCGAGGTCCACTCGTAGCCGATCATCGCCGAGAAGGTGCCCGGTTCGTCATGGCTCTCGACGATCTCCGTCATGTTGCGCCAGATATCGAACTGGGTGTCCTTGTCGGTCATGGCCTCGGGCAGGGTGCCCTCTCCCTGCAGCGTGATCATCTCCATGACCACGGCCGTGGCGGCCTCGCCGCCTGCATTCATGTCGTCGTGCCATCGCTTGAGCACGGGATCGGCCAGCAGCGCCGGATCGCCGGCATAGACGTTGGCGATCACCCCCATGGCATCGGAGTGGTCGGCGACCACCATCCAGTCATAGGGGCGGGAGAGTCTGACCGGCTGCCCGGTGCTGGAGGTGATCTCCTCCCCCTTGGCGAAACGCAGCGCCTCGTCGGGCCCGACGCGTGTGCCTCCCCCGAAGGCATCCGGCGACCATGAGGTGTGCAGGTGCTGCTCGCCCCACAGTGGCCGCATCGGGAAATTGCGCCCCGCATAGGGCGAGTAGCCCGGCTGGTTGAAGAACCGCTCGATCCTTTCCGGATCGATGGTGCCGGCATCCGTCGTGACCTGGGCAGCGGCTGGCATCGCCGCCAGGGTCAGCAGGGTGGCAAGCGACGTCGAGGTCAGCATCGTCCAGCGCATGAAGGTCTCCTTGAGCGGGATCAAGGGGACCATCACGCCTGCCCCCGGGGCGTTACCCTCTTCACACGCATGACCATGGAGTGGCCCATGCGAAGAGGTGTCGGCGCGCTCCATGGGCCCTGACTGAACGTCCTCGGCGGTGGGAGACGAAACCGGCAACTACCAACATAGCAGCGTTTCGACAGACCGCTTCGGCGGCCGAGATTGCCATGCCGGCGTCGAAGAAGCGGCGCTCCGGAGAGGATGCCGGCCACAACGAGAGCGGCCCCGCCTCTTGCGAGACGGGGCCGCCGATGCTCAAGGGATGAGAAAAATCAGCTCAGCGAGATGGTGCTGTTGATGCCGCTGGAGACGTTCTCCGGCTCGAACCAGCGCGCGGTGACCGTCTTGGTCTGGGTCCAGAAGGCGATGGCCTGCTTGCCGTTGGGACCCAGGTCGCCGAGCTTGGAGCCCCGCGAGCCGGTGAAGCTGAAGTAGGCGACCGGCACCGGGATCGGCACGTTGATGCCCACCTGGCCGACGTCGATGTCGCTCTCGAAGCGCCGCGCCACCCAGCCGGAGTTGGTGAAGATCGAGGTGCCGTTGCCGTTGGGGTTGGCGTTGACGAAGGCGATCGCCTCGTCGAGGGTCTCGACACTGACCACGCAGAGCACCGGGCCGAAGATCTCCTCGCGGTAGATGGTCATCTCCGGGGTCACGTCGCTGAACAGGGTCGGGCCGACGAAGTTGCCGTTCGGGTAGCCCTCGACCTGGCAGCCGCGGCCGTCGACCAGCAGCTTGGCGCCTTCCTGCTCGCCAGTGGCGATCAGGCGCTCGACCCGCTCCTTGGCCTGGGGCGAGACCAGCGGGCCGAGGTCAGCGTCCTGCTGGGTGCCGGGGCCGACCTTCATGTTGCGCGCACCCTCGACGATGTCGTCCAGCCACTCGCGGGCCTCGCCCACCAGCACCACCACGGAGTTGGCCATGCAGCGCTGCCCGGCGGCGCCGAAGGCGGAGCCCAGCAGGTTGTTGATCGCCTGGCTGCGGTTGGCGTCCGGCATCACCACGCAGTGGTTCTTGGCGCCCATCATCGCCTGCATGCGCTTGCCGGCGGCGGCAGCGCGATCGTAGAGCAGCGAGCCGACGTGGGTGGAGCCGATGAAGGAGAGCGCCTTGATGTCGGCGTGATCGGCGATCTGGTTGGCCACGTCCGGGCCGCCGTGCACCACGTTGAGCACGCCGGCCGGTACGCCCGCCTCGTGGGCCAGCTCGACCAGGCGCATGGTCGAGGTCGGGTCCTGCTCGGAGGGCTTGAGCACGAAGGTGTTACCCGTGGCGATGGCCAGCGGGAACATGAAGCAGGGCAGCATGATCGGGAAGTTGAAGGCGGTGATGCCGGCGCCCACGCCCAGCGGCTGGTTGAGGCTGTAGACGTCCACCTCGTTGGCAGCGTTCTCGGCCAGTTCGCCGAGCTGCAGGGACGTGATCGAGCAGGCGTGCTCCACCACCTCCAGGCCGCGTCCCACCTCGCCGACCGCGTCCGGCAAGGTCTTGCCGTGCTCCTCGCTGATCAGCGCGGCCAGCTCGTCGGTGTTCTCGCGAATCAGCGCCTGGAACTTGAGCATGATGCGCATGCGCTTGCCCAGCGGCACCTTGCGCCAGGTCTTGAAGGCCTCCTTGGCACTGGCCACGGCCCGCTCGACCTCCTCGGCGGTGCAGAACGGCACCCGTGCGACCACCTCCTGGGTGGCCGGGTTGACCACGTCGCGCCACTCCTGGCTCTGGGACTGGACGGGCTGACCGTCGATGTACATCGGGGTTTCGCGAACGGACATGATCGTGCTCCTGGCGTGTTGTGATTGTGGGAGATCGTGTTCGATGGTGTCGTTGAGGCTGTGCTCGAGATCGTGTGCATACCGGCACGAAGCCTGGGTTACTCGAGTCTATACAGAGGTCGGATGGCCTGACAACGCGCACTCGGGCACATTGCTTGTGCATCCATGCACAACCAAACGCGGCAGGAGACGGCTTCATGCTGGACTGGCAGGACATCCAGATCTTCCTCGAGGTGGCCCGCAGCGAGCGGCTCACCGACGCCGCCCGGCGGCTGGGGCTGGACCACTCCACCCTGTCGCGGCGCACGCGGCGCTTCGAGCAGGCGCTCAACACCCAGCTCTTCGAGCGTAGCACCCACGGCTACCACCTCACCGAGGCCGGCCAGCAGCTGCTCGCCCACGCCGAGGAGATGGCGCGCCACGCCTTCGAGGCGGGCGAGAGCCTCACCGACAAGAACCACCAGATCAGCGGCCAGATCCGCCTCGGGGTGACCGAGGGCTTCGGCACCTGGGTGATCGCCCCGCTGCTCTCGGCCTTCTGCGAGCGCCATCCGGGCGTGACCCTCGACCTGCTGGCCCTGCCCCGGGTGGTCAACCTGAGCCGCCACGAGGCGGACCTGGCGATCACCGTGGAGCGCCCGGTGAGCCCGGGGCTCGTCATCTCGCGGCTCTGCGACTACCGGCTGCGCCTCTACGGCAGCCAGGGCTATCTGGCCCGCCACGGCACCCCGGCACGGCTCGCCGAGCTGGGCGCGCATCGGCTGATCGGCTACGTCGACGACCTGATCTTCAGCGAGCAGCTCAGCTACCTCGAGCCGCTGCTCGACCCGGCGGTGGTCGGCCATCCCGGCCCGCACTTCGCCATGCGCAGCACCAGCGTGACCACCCAGCACGCCGCCTGCCTGCAGGGCGCCGGGCTCGCCGTGCTGCCCTGCTTCATGGCGAGCACCTCGGAGACCCTTTCCAACGTGCTGGATGACGACGTGGAGATCGTGCGCCACTTCTGGATCACCGCCCGCCAGGAGCAGCGCCGCCTGGCCCGGGTACGCCTGCTGTGGGACTTCCTGCGCGAGGCCCTGGACGCCAACCGCGCCTTCCTGATGGGCGAGAGTCGAACGCTGGTGCTGCCCTCCGCCCCCTAGGCGGCGCCCTGCATGCACGATTACCGATATGAAATAACTATCGGGATGGTCGGAAATGGCACTTGGGCCTATGAATCATCGCGGCGTAGGGTGTAGTCAAAGGTAGCGACGTCCGCTGCCATGCTTCGGCATGACGACGTCCCTCAGCGGAAGAGGACGACGGAAGACATTGTCCCGAGGGGCCGACGTCGTCTATGACTACCAGACAGTTCCATCAATGCAGCAATGATCGGAGAGCGACATGGGTGATCAACAAGCAGGCAAGTGCCCGGTGATGCACGGTTCCAACACCCAGGAGAAGGCCGATGTGGCCGCCTGGTGGCCGGAAGCGCTGAACCTGGACATCCTCCACCAGCACGATCGCAAGACCAATCCGATGGGCGAGGACTTCGACTACCGCGAGGCGGTCAAGACCCTCGACTACGACGCCCTCGTGAAGGACATGCACGCGCTGATGACCGAAAGCCAGGAGTGGTGGCCGGCCGACTGGGGACACTACGGTGGCCTGATGATCCGCATGGCCTGGCACGCCGCGGGCACCTACCGCCTGGCCGACGGCCGCGGCGGCGGCGGCACAGGCAACCAGCGCTTCGCCCCGATCAACAGCTGGCCCGACAACGGCAACCTGGACAAGGCGCGCCGCCTGCTGTGGCCGATCAAGAAGAAGTACGGCAACAAGGTCAGCTGGGCCGACCTGTTCATCCTGGCCGGCAACGTGGCCTATGAATCCATGGGCTTCAAGACCTTCGGCTTCTCCTTCGGCCGCGAGGACATCTGGCACCCCGAGAAGGACATCTACTGGGGCGCCGAGAAGGAGTGGCTGGCCCCCTCCGACAACCGCTACGAAGACGTCGACCAGCCGGAGACCATGGAGAATCCGCTGGCCGCCGTGCAGATGGGCCTGATCTACGTGAACCCGGAAGGGGTGAACGGCAACCCGGACCCGCTCAAGACCGCCGAGCAGGTGCGCGTCACCTTCGCCCGCATGGCCATGAACGACGAGGAGACCGCGGCGCTGACCGCCGGTGGCCACACCGTCGGCAAGACCCACGGCAACGGCGATGCCGAGGCCCTCGGGCCGGAGCCGGAAGGCGCCGACGTCGAGAACCAGGGCTTCGGCTGGCTGAACCCGAACATGGGCGGCAAGGCGGCCAATGCCGTGACCTCGGGCATCGAGGGCGCCTGGACCTCCAACCCGACCCAGTTCGACATGGGCTACTTCGACATGCTGTTCGGCTACGAGTGGGAGCTCAAGAAGAGCCCCGCCGGCGCCAACCAGTGGGAGCCCGTCGACATCAAGGAGGAGGACAAGCCGGTCGATGCGACCGACCCCTCCAAGCGCCATAACCCGATCATGACCGACGCCGACATGGCGATGAAGATGGATCCCACGTACCGGGCGATCTGCGAGAAGTTCATGGCCGATCCCGAGTACTTCAAGGACGCCTTCGCCCGCGCCTGGTTCAAGCTGACCCACCGCGACATGGGGCCGAAGGCCCGCTACATCGGCCCGGACGTGCCGGCCGAGGACCTGATCTGGCAGGACCCGGTGCCCCAGGGCGAGACCAACTACATCGAGGAGGTGGTCAAGGAGAAGATCGCCGAGGCCGGCCTCTCCCTGAACGAGCTGATCTGCACCGCCTGGGACAGCGCCCGCACCTTCCGCGGCTCCGACATGCGCGGCGGCGCCAACGGGGCGCGCATCCGCCTGGCCCCGCAGAAGCACTGGGAGGGCAACGAGCCGGAGCGCCTGGCCAAGGTACTGAAGGTCTACGAGCAGATCTCCGCCGACACCGGCGCCAGCATCGCCGACGTCATCGTGCTGGGCGGCAACCTGGGCGTCGAGATGGCGGCCAAGGCGGCCGGCCACGACGTCCACGTGCCCTTCGCCAAGGGCCGCGGCGACGCCACCGAGGCGATGACCGACGCCGAATCCTTCGAGCCGCTGGAGCCGTTGGCCGACGCCTTCCGCAACTGGCAGAAGAAGGAGTACGTGGTCAAGCCGGAGGAGATGCTGCTGGATCGCGCCCAGCTGATGGGCCTGACCGCGCCGGAGATGACCGTGCTGCTGGGCGGCATGCGGGTGCTCGGCACCAACCACGGCGGCACCGCCCACGGCGTGTTCACCGACCGCGTCGGTCAGTTGACCAACGACTTCTTCGTCAACCTGACCGACATGGGCAACCGCTGGGAGCCCACCGGCAAGAACGAATACGCCATCGTCGATCGTCGGAGCGGCGACACCCGGTTCACCGCGACCCGCGTCGACCTGGTGTTCGGCTCCAACTCCATCCTGCGCGCCTACGCCGAGCTGTACGCCCAGGACGACAACGAGGAGAAGTTCGTGAAGGACTTCGTCGCCGCCTGGACCAAGGTGATGAACGCCGACCGCTTCGACCTCGACTGAGGCCCCGCCCCGGGCCGCCGCCACGGGCGGCCCGGCGCCACCGATCGGTCGACCGAGCCGCGCCAGCCCTCTTGGGCGGCGCGGCTTTTTTTCGTGCCGCCGGCCGGCGGGAAGCGGCCTTGACCGCTTCCCGCGATGGGACTATGCCAAAAAGGAGCGGCAGACGGCTGTCGCTCCGAAATGCAGGCCGGGCCCGGGACGGATTCACGACATGGCCGGACGGATTCCCCGTCCTCCCGTGCAGGCCCGCCTCTCTCCATGGCCTGGATGCATTCCGCTCATCCACTACACCCTACCGTCGCCATGACGGAGGGAGGCCATCATGAACCTGCAGTTCTCCACCACCTGTGCCGCCGCGACCCTCATCGTGGCGCTGGGCGTTCCGGGGCTGGCAGCCGGCGATTCGACCCCGCTGATCAAGACCGAGCTCCAGGGCGTCGACGGCATGGAGGTCAATATCGTCGACTACGATGTTGGGCCCGACTGGGTCACCGACCGCCATATCCACCCTGGCCATGTCTTCGTCCACGTGACCGAGGGCTCCCTCGAGGTCGCGGTGGAGGGGAGGGAGCCACAGACCGTTGCGGCGGGGGAAGTCTTGTACGAGGAGCCCAACCAGCCGATGGTCGGGCGCAGCGTCAGCGCCGAGGGCGTCAAGTTCACGGTCTTCCAGATCGGTCCGACCGGTGAGCCCCTCATGGTGGCTCAGCCCGAATGACGCCGCGGCAGGCATGAGCGTCGCGCGTCCGCCACGACGGCCGACCGGCTCGCCCGATCGGCCGTCGTCTTGCGCGAAGCCCCCTCAGGTCCCGCAGAAGGTGCGGAACACCGCCTCGCCGGCCGGTGCCGGCCGGGCGTAGGCCTCGCGGCCGGGCTGGGCCTCGAAGGGAGTCGCCAGCACCTCGGCCAGCGTCTCGAAGGGCGTGAGGTCCCCCTCGGCGGCGGCGGCCAGCGCCGCCTCCACCTGGTGGTTGCGGGGGATATAGAGCGGGTTGGTGCCGCGCAGCCGCGCGGCGATCGTCGTCGGGTCCGCGTTTTCCCGGGCCAGCCGCGCACGCCAGCGCGGCAGCCACTCCCGCAGCGCCTCGCCGCTATCGAACCGCTCGAGCAGCCCGGGGGCGTCCTCTTCCACCGCCTCGCTCAGGCCACGGAAGGCCAGGGTGAAATCGGCGCGGCCGGCCTTCTGGGCCTCGAGGAAGGCCTCGGCGAGCTCGCGGTCGCCCTCCTCCTCGCCGACCAGTCCCAGTTTCTTGCGCATCACCGCCAGCCACTCGGCCTCGTACTGCGCCGGGTAGGCCTGGATCACCTCGGTGGCGCGCTCCACGGCGCGGTCGGCATCGTCATCGATCAACGGAATCAGGGTCTCGGCGAAGCGCGCCAGGTTCCACTGGGCAATCCACGGCTGGTTGCGATAGGCGTAGCGGCCGCCCTCGTCGATGGAGCTGAACACCTGCTCGGGGTCGAAGGCCTCCATGAAGGCGCAGGGACCGTAGTCGATGGTCTCGCCGGAGATCGAGGTGTTGTCGGTGTTCATCACGCCGTGGATGAACCCGAGCCCCATCCAGCCGGCGACCAGCCGGGCCTGGCGCGCCTGCACGGCCTCCACCAGCGAGAGGTAGCGCGTCTGCGCGGGCAGTGCGGCGAGTTCGGGATAGTGCCGCTCGATGGCCAGGTCCGCCAGCAGGCGAATGGCCTCCTCGTCGCCCCGGGCGGCGAAGTACTGGAAGGTGCCCACGCGCAGGTGGCTCGAGGCCACCCGGGTCAGCACGGCACCCGGCTCGGGCACCCGCCGAAAGACCCGCTCGCCGGTGGCCACCGCGGCCAGCGCCCGGGTGGTGGGAATGCCCAGCACGTGCATCGCCTCACTGATCAGGTACTCGCGCAGCACCGGGCCGAGCGGCGCGCGCCCGTCGGCCCCGCGGGAGAAGGGCGTGCAGCCGGCGCCCTTGAGCTGGAGATCACGCAGTCGCCCCTCGCGGTCGGTCACCTCGCCCAGCAGCACGGCGCGGCCGTCGCCCAGGCGCGGGTTGAAGTGGCCGAACTGGTGGCCCGCATAGGCCTGTGCCAGCGGCTCGGCGCCGGTCGGCACGGCGTTGCCGGAGAACACCTCGGCGGCGCTCTTCTCGTCGAAGGCCGCCGTATCGAACCCCAGTTCCTCGGCCAGCGGCCGGTTGAAGGCCAGCAGCCGCGGCGCTTTCACCGGCACGGGGTCGAAGCGCAGGAAAAAACGGTCCGGCAGGCGGGCGTAGCGCAGGGTGAACTCGGGAAACATGGCGACTCCGATCGGCGGCTGCCGCGGGGCAGCGGAGGATGAATACCCGAGTATATCGCTCGGAATTGCGCTTATCGACCCGCCGCCACCTCACCCCTCCCCCAGGGAGAGCTCCTCACGGATCAGCTCGGCCAGGCGACGGGCCGGTTCGGTGGGGCGCCGCGCGGCGCGGTGCAGCGCCAGCTCCACGGCCGGCAGCGCCGGCAGGCCGCTCGACTCGTCCAGGGCGCGCAGCTGCGGGGTCAGCATGCTGCGGGTCACCACCACGATGGCCAGGCCCGCCTGCACCACCGGGCCCAGGCCGACCATCGACTGGCTGGTGTAGGCCACTCGCCAGTCGCGGCCGGCGGCGGCCAGCGACTGCTCGGCCACCTCGCGGAACAGGTCGGCGCCCTGGGAGTAGAGCCCCAGCGGCAGCGGGTCGGTCAGCGAGGGCTGGTACTGCAGGCCCACCGCCCAGGCGAGCGGCTCGCGGCGGATGAACTCGCCGCCCGGCGAGCGGCGCTGGCGGGTCACCAGCGCCAGGTCCAGCTCGTCGGCCCGCACCTGCTCCATCAGGTGGGCGCTGGTGCCGCAGGTCACCTGCAGGCGCACCTCGGGATAGAGCTGGTGGAACCAGGAGAACACCGAGGTCAGCAGGCTGGCGTAGTCCTCGGGAATGCCCAGGTTCAGCTCGCCGGTGACCCGCCGCATGCGCATGTCGGCGAGCGCCTCGTCGTTGAGCAGTAGCAGCTTCCTGGCATGGCCGAGCAGCCGCTCCCCCTCGGCGGTGAAGCGCAGCCGCCGCCCTTCTCGCTCGTGCAGGGTCACGTCCAGCGCGCTCTCCAGGCGCTGCAGCTGCATGCTGACGGTGGACTGGGTGTAGGAGAGGCGTCGCGCGGCGGCGGTCACGCTGCCGGTGTCGGCCACCGCCACCAGGGTTCGCAACAGGCCGAGGTCGAGCGTCGGGGCGCGCATAAACATCACCAAACTTGATGGTTCATATCAATAACGATCGATTTTGTGATGAGTATGGACCGGATAGCATGCCCTCGTCACTCACTGGGCAAGGAGGTTGCGATCATGCTGGGTCATACGCTAGGCGTTTCACGTTTTCCATGGCATGGCGCCGGCGCCGCCGCGCTGGCCGTCCTCCTCTGGGCGCTGGTGCCCCTGCTGATGATCGCCGCCGGCGATCTGCCGCCCCTGCGCCTCTCGGCCATGGCGCTGCTGGCCGGCGCGCTGGGCACCCTGCCCATGGCCCGCCAGCGGCGCACCCGCGCGGTCGGGCCCTCCCGTACCCAGGGCGTGGCGATCAACCTGCTCGGCGCGCTGCTGATGGCCGGGGCCGTGGGCGCCTGCGTCGCCGCCTTCTCCCTGGCCCCGCCCGCCGAGGCGGCGCTGATCACCTACACCTGGCCGGTGATCTTCCTGCTGGCGAGCCGCTGGCTGAGGCTACGGCGCCTGCCGCTGGCCACCGTCGGCGGCGCGCTGCTGGCCTTCTCCGGCGCCGCCCTGCTGGTGGTGCCCCAGGCGCTGAGCGGCGGCGTCTCGGGCGCCTGGAGCGGCTACCTGCTGGCCTTCGCCACGGCGCTGTGCTGGGCGCTCTTCTCACTGGCAAGCCAGGTACCGGGCTTCCGCTTCGGCGAGCGCATGCCGCACCTGCTGCTGATCGCCAGCGTGATGACCGGCGTCGCCAGCCTGGCGCTGGAGGGCGTCAGCGAACTGCCGTCGTCGCGGGAACTGCTGGCCACTGCCGCCCTGGGCCTGGGGCCCTACGGCATCGCCATGCTCGCCTGGGACCGCGCCCTCGGCGATCCCCAGGCGCATCGGCTGGGCAACCTGGCCCACGCCGTGCCGGTGCTGGCGACCCTCTTCCTGGTGATCGCCGGGGTCACCTCGCCGGACTGGCGCCTGCCGCTGGCCGCCGGGCTGGTGCTGTGGGGCAGCTACACGGCCTCGACGCGCTGATCGCCGACCCGGGCCGCGACTGAGCGATTGCTTATTTTTCGAGACGCTGACGGCAGTTCCCCGCCATCTCGAAGACGATTGGACATCTTGCTGTCATGCCAGTAGGGTATTGGCGCCTCGGGTGAAAACATCGACAACGCCCCGAGGCGGTCACTCCCCGTGACCGACTGGTCTCGCTTCACCGCAGACTGGATCACCGGCACTTTCGACTGTCCGTCGCCGACGTCATCGATAGAGAAGGAATCCATGTCGCCCCACTACGCCGAACAGGGCCGCTGCATGCCGCGCCGCCCGCCGCCAGCCCGCTCCTTCCCCGGGTAACGCCACGCGGCGCCGCCTGAGACGGCCCGTGCGCCTGTGCACCGTCCCGCCGACGGACCGCACCGATTGAATCGCGCTCCACGAGCGCCGATCCCGACCCTGTCGGCCCCAGGCCCGATACAAACGCCGCGTGCGCGATCATCACCCCACCCTGACCGACCATCGCGTCGGGCCGCCGCCCTGCGCGGCCGCCCCGTGACGGGCCCGTTCCACTCACCGAGGGACTGCTTTTGAACAGCGCATCGCTCCATCAATTCTCGACCCTGACCGTCATCCTGCTGATGCTCGCCTTCTACGGCGGCACCTACCTGCTCACGCTCGGCATCCGCAAGAAGAAGGAGGACGCCGACGCCTTCATGGTCTCCAACCACCGCATCGGCTTCGGCATCGGCGCGGCCAGCATGACCGCCACCTGGATCTGGGCCGCCTCCTTCTACGCCGCCGCCACCTCCGGCTACACCTACGGCGTCTCGGGCCCGATCCACTACGGGCTGTGGGGGGCGCTGATGATCCTCTTCATCTATCCGTTCGGCCGGCGCTTTCGCAAGCTCGCCCCCAACGCCCACACCCTGGGCGAGCTGATCCACGCCCGCCACGGCAGCTCCAGCCAGCTGATCCTGGCGCTCTCCAACGTGCTCGGCAGCGTGATCAGCCTGATGGTCAACTTCACCGCCGCCGGGGCCCTGGTCTCGGTGCTCTCGCCGCTCTCCTTCCAGGCCGGGGTGATCATCGCCGGCGTCGGCGTGCTGCTCTACACCCTGTGGTCGGGCTTCCGCGCCTCGGTGCTGACCGACTTCGCCCAGCTGGTGGCGCTGATGGCCATCGCCGTGGTGATCATTCCCGCGGTGTTCTTCGCCATGGGCGGCCCCACCGAGCTGGTCGCCGGCCTCGACAACCTGACGCCCGAACAGGCCGACTTCTTCTCGATGGACGCCATCCTCAACCAGGGTGCGCCCTTCTTCGTCGCCGTGCTGGCCTACGCCATCGGCAACCAGACCATCTCCCAGCGCCTCTTCGCGGTGAACGAGGAGCACATCAAGCCGACCTTCCTCACCGCCACCGTCGGCTACGGCGCCATCGTCATCGGCCTGGGCATGATCGGGCTGATGGCCCTGACGCTCGGCATCGAGCCGCTCAACGGCGACATGAACAACCTGATCCCGCAGATGGTCTCGGGCTACCTGCCGCCGATCTTCATCGCGCTGTTCTTCATCCTGGTGATCGGCTCGCTCTCCTCCACCGCCGACTCCGACCTCTCGGCGCTGTCGGCGATCATGATGGCCGACGTCTACGGCAAGAACATCGCCCGCGGCAAGGCCGACCCCCAGCGCATGCTGCTGGTGGGCCGCCTGACGATGATCGTCGCCACCGCGGTGGGCATCGTCTTCGCCAGCTTCTCGCTGGATATCCTGGTGATGCTGGTCTTCGTCGGCGCGCTGTGGGGCGCCATCGTCTTCCCGGTGATCGCGAGCTGCTTCTGGGACCGCATCACCAACGCCGCCTTCACCACCTCGGTGCTGGTGGCCATGGTGATGTTCTGCCTGGCGCGCTTCGAGTGGCTGCCGCTTTCGGGCGCCACCGGCCTGCTCTTCGAGCTGCTGGCGAGCATCGGCGGCGGCGTGATCATCGGCCTGATGGCCTTCGGCTTCCTCGGCCGCGCGCTGGGCTTTCTCGCCGGCGGCCTGGCGCTGGTGGCGATGCTGGTCTTCGCCACCGGCTTCCTGCGCGAGTACACCGTGCTGCTGGCCTCCCTGACCGCCTACGGCACCAGCACCCTGGTCTGCGTGGTGATGAGCCTGGCAAGCCGCCAGGTGCGCTTCGACTTCGCCACCATCGGCGAGCGGGTCGGCGACTACGACCAGGCCCCGGTCGCGCCCAAGGCGGCCCCGCGCCGGGCCGCGGCACCGGCCACCGCCACCCTGGCCGGCCAGCGCTGAGCCGACACCTATCCACCGCGGCGCCGGCCTCCGGCGCCGCCATGAGGAGAACGACCATGACCCTGCTCTACGGCTTCTACGTGCTCGTCTGGCCCGCCCTGACCCTGGGCGTGCTGGTGCTGATCTGTCGCGCCGTGCTGCGCGACCGCCGCGACGCCAAGCGCGAGCATCGCGAGCTCGTGTGATCCACTCGCGACCTTGATCGCGGACACGACCGAGGCCCCGCCGGCAGCCGCCGGCGGCATCGGCCGCCAGCAGTGGCCGCTCGCCTTCGAGGCGGGCGACGGCCCGCTGGAACTCACCTGACGGGGACCGGCCCGCCCGACGTGCCTTGCAAAGTCCGCCCGGCCGGGCGGCTCAGTCGGTCTCTTCCTGGCAGGCCTCGAAACGACGCACGCTGGCGACGAAGTCGCTGAAGCGTTCTCCCTGGATCAGCACGTGGTCGCGCATCAGACGCTCCGCCGACGCAGCATCCCCGCCCTCGATGGCGTCGAGGATCTCGCGGTGCTCGGCCAGGGAGCGCCCCATGCGCTGGCGGACCTGCAACTGCAGGCGACGATAGGGTTTCAGGCGCTGCTTGAGCTGGCGGGCCTCATCGGCCAGGAAGCCATTGTGGCTGGCCGCGTAGATGGCGTGGTGGAAGCCCTCGTTCTCGTAGTAGTACTCGTCGGTGTCGCCGCCCCTCGCCGCCACCTCGCAGCGCTCCATCGCCTCGCGCAGGGCGACGAGTTCCTCCTCCGAGATGCGCCGGGCGGCGAGGCGTCCGCACATGCCCTCGAGTTCAGCCATCACCTCGAACATCTCGATCAACTGGTCCAGGCCCACCTTGGCCACGAAGGTGCCCTTCTTCGGCACCACCGTCACCAGACCGCTCGCCACCAGCTGCTGGACGGCCTCCCGCACCGGGGTCCGCGACACGTCGAACTCTCGACACAGGGCCTCGGTATCGAGGCGCTCGCCGGGCGTTCGTCGCCCATTGATGATGTCATCTTCCAGTGCGTCCCTGAGTCGCTGGGCATTGGATCGCTTGCTGTTCACGGACTCTCTCCCTCTACCGATCTGACGCGCCTCGACGATGGACCATCGGGCTCGCTACCCCACTTTTGTCTAAGCCCTGAGAATTGACAGTAATATGACTTCAAGGCTATTCAAGTATACATCAGCTTAGCTGATGGATACTTCACAACAAGATTGCTTCAGGACCAAAGCTTCTACGGCGTCGTCTCACGACGAGCGCTTCATGACGATTCACAACAATAAGAGTCCCAGGAGATGCCAACCATGAATGCCAATTTCACCCCCGTGGCAGCTGCCGCGCTGACCCTCGCCTTCGCTTCCTCCGCCAGCGCCGAGACCGTGCTGCGCGCCTCCCACCAGTTTCCGGGCGGTCAGGGTGACGTGCGTGACGAGATGGTCCAGATGATGGCCGATGAGGTCGAGGCCGCCAACGTCGACCTGAAGATCCAGGTCTATCCCGGCCAGTCGCTGTTCAAGGCCAAGGAGCAGTGGGGCGCCCTGGTGCGCGGTCGCCTCGACATGACCTCCCTGCCGCTCGACTACGCCAGCGGTCGCCACCCGGAATTCTCGGCAACGCTGATGCCGGGCCTGGTGCGCAACCACGAGCGAGCCCAGCGGCTCAATGACTCCGAGTTCATGGGCATGATCAAGGAGGTCATCAACGAGGCCGGGGCCCGCGTGCTGGCCGATGCCTGGCTGGCGGGCGGCTTCGCCTCCGACATCCGCTGCATCACCTCGCCGGAGACCGTCGAGGGCCAGACCATGCGCGCCGCCGGGCCGGCCTTCGATGAAATGCTGGCCACCGCCGGGGCCTCGATCACCTCGATGCCCTCCTCGGATATCTACACCGCGATGCAGACTGGGGTCCTCGACGGGGCCAACACCTCCTCCGGCTCCTTCGTCTCCTACCGCATCTACGAGCAGGTCAGTTGCCTGACCGCCCCGGGCGAGAACGCCCTCTGGTTCATGTACGAGCCGATCCTGATCTCCGAGCAGAGCTGGGAAGGCCTCAGCGAGGAGCAGCAGCAGGCCCTGACCGCAGCCGGAGAGAAGGCCGAGGCCTTCTTCGCCGAGGAGGCCGCGGCGCTGGACCAGCAGATGGCCGACGTGTTCGAGGAGAACGGTGTCGAGGTGGTGCAGATGTCGCCGGAGGACTACCAGGCCTGGCTGGACATCGCCAAGGAGAGTTCCTACAAGACCTTTGCCGAGAACGTGCCCAACGGGCAGGCACTGATCGACGCGGCCCTGGCCGTCGAGTGAGCGGGCCCATGGGCCGGATGCGTCAACCGGCCCTTCCTTCCACGGCCGCCCCGACCAGGGCGGCCTTCCCCTCCTCGAGACCGGAATGCGCATGATGAACACTCATAGCCACACGATTGCGTCCAGGCGTGGCGTGATCGGCCTCTACATCCGCCTGATGGACGGCCTCTCGTGCGCCACCGCCGTCCTCGCTGGCGCCCTGCTGCTGGGGGGCGTGCTGGTCGTCTGCCACATGATCTTCATGCGCTACGCGCTGGGCGAGAGCACCATCTGGCAGACCGAATTCGCCGTCTTCTCCATCACCGGGGCCATGCTGCTCGGCGCCCCCTATGTGCTACTGACCGGGGGGCACGTGGCCGTGACGGTCCTGCCCGACGCCCTGGGTGGCCTGGCCCGGCGACTGATGAACCTCGCCGCCTCGCTGGTGGGCCTGGCGTTCTGCGTCGCCCTGGCCTATGCCGCCTGGCTCTATGTGCTGGAGGCCCTGCACGGGGGCTGGACCACCGGAACGGTGTGGAACCCGCCGCTCTGGCCGGCCCTGCTGCCCATGGCCGTGGGCATCAGCCTGCTGTCCCTGCAATACGTCGCAGAAATCCTACGCGGAGACACCTGAATGGACCCGGTAACCAGCGGAATCCTCATCGTCGTGGCGCTGTTCGGACTGATGGCCATCGGTACCCCGATCGCTTTCGCCCTGGGCGGCGTATCCCTGGCCGCGCTCATCCTGAATCAGGGCATGAGCGAGCTGACCTACTTCGGCGAGACCTTCTTCGGCAGCCTCGCCTCCTTCGGCTTCGTCGCCATCCCCATGTTCATCCTGATGGGCGCCGCCGTGGCCTCCTCGCCGACCGGTCGCGACCTCTATCGCTCGCTGGACCTATGGCTCGGCAAGGTGCCCGGCGGCCTCGCCATCTCCAACATCGGCGCCTGCTCGATCTTCGCCGCCCTCTCGGGCTCCTCGCCCGCCACCAGTGCGGCGATCGGCAAGCTCGGCATCCCCGAGATGCGCAAGCGCGGCTATCCCGACGGCGTGGCCGCGGGCTGCATCGCCGCCGGCGGCACCCTGGGCATCCTCATCCCGCCCTCGGTCACCATGATCGTCTATGGCATCTCCACCGAGACCTCCATCGGCCGACTGTTCATCGCCGGCGCCGTGCCGGGGCTGATGCTGGCCCTGCTGTTCATGGCCTGGACGCTGATCGCCTGCAAAATGGCCGGCGGCTACGACACCCCTAACCCGGTCGCCGCGGCGGCGAACCAGATCAAGGAGAACGTCGAGGGCAACATGAAGGCCCTGGTGCGTGTGCTGCCCTTCCTGGTAGTGGTCACCGGGATCCTCTTCGCCCTCTATGGCGGCGTCGCCACCCCCTCCGAGGCGGCGGGCGCCGGCGCCTTCCTGTGCCTGGCGCTGGCCATCGTGGTCTACCGCATGTGGCAGGTGAAGCCGCTCAAGGTGGTCTTCCGCGACGCCCTGCGCGAGAGCGTGATGATCATGCTGATCATCGCTTGCGCGGAGATCTTCGCCTATGCGCTCTCCTCGCTGTTCATCACCCAGACCGTGGCCGGCGCCATCGCCGACCTCGAGGTCAACCGCTGGGTGCTGATGGGGATCATCAACCTCTTCCTGCTGGTGGCCGGCTTCTTCCTGCCCCCGGTGGCGGTGATCGTGATGACCGCGCCGATCCTGCTGCCGATCATCCTGGCGGCCAACTTCGACCCCTACTGGTTCGCGGTGGTGCTGACCATCAACCTGGAGATCGGCCTGATCACGCCGCCGGTGGGCCTGAACCTGTTCATCATCAAGGGGATCGCGCCGGACATCGCCCTGAAAGACATCCTGCTGGGCAGCCTGCCCTATGCGCTGTGCATGGTGCTCGGCATCGTCCTGCTGTGCTTCTTCCCCGGCATCGCCACCTGGCTGCCCGACCTGATCATGAACTGACATGCGCTCGACACGGAGCAAGACGACATGAACATCAGTTTTCTGCAGGAGCTCTTCAGCAGCATCACCCGACGTGAGGCCTTGCTTCGGCATCGCAGGAAGGGCCGCCACCACTTCGTCCACACCGACCTGCTCAAGGCCTGCCGCACCCTGCTGAACAGCGACGGCGAGGCCTCCAGCATCGCCCTGGCGAGCCGCGCCCTGGACATCTATGCCGGGCTCGACCCCACCGAGAAGCAGCGCTTCTTCGAGTGCCTGACCGCGGAGTTCTCCGCCGACCCGGCGGCGGTCGACGAAGCCTACGCCGCCTATCGCGAGAGCCGCGACAACCGCGACCTGCAGGTACTCTTCGACACCTGCGAACCCAGCCGCCAGGAACTGCTGCGTCGGCTCAACCTGACCAGCGACGGCACCCACGAGCTGGTGCACATGCGCGAGGACCTGCTCGGCCTGCTGCGCGAGACGCCGGAGCTGCGCGCGCTGGATGCCGACTTCGCGCACCTCTTCGGCTCCTGGTTCAACCGCGGTTTCCTGGTGCTCAAGCGCATGGACTGGAACACCCCCGCGGCGATCCTCGAGAAGCTCATCCGTTACGAGGCGGTGCACGAGATCCATGACTGGAAGGACCTGCGCCGTCGGCTGGATGATCGCGACCGTCGCTGCTTCGCCTTCTTCCATCCGGCCCTCGGCGACGAGCCGCTGATCTTCGTGGAGGTGGCGCTGCACAAGGGATTGCCAGACCAGATCCAGGCGATCCTCGACCCCGAGACCTACGACATCGAGGACCCGGAGGCCGCCGACACCGCCGCCTTCTTCGGCATCAGCAACTGCCAGACCGGCCTGCGCGGCATCTCCTTCGGCAACTTCCTGATCAAGCAGGTCGTCCAGGAACTGAAGCAGGAGCTGCCCGACCTGAAGCACTTCGTGACGCTGTCGCCGGTGCCCGGCTTCCGGGCGTGGTTGGAGGCGACCTATCTCACGGCCGATGACGACAATGCCGGCTCCCTGGACGCCGAGTCGCGTACGCTGCTCGAATCCCTCGACGATCCGGAATGGCTCCAGGACCAGGCGCGCTCTGAGCAGCTTCGCGACCTGATCCGGCCGCTCGCCGCACGCTACCTGCTCGAGGAGAAGAACGCCAAGGGACTGCCGCTCAACCCCGTGGCCCGCTTCCACCTCGGCAACGGCGCCGAACTGCACCGCCTCAACTGGCTGGGCGACATCTCGCAGAAGGGCATGCAGCAGTCCGCCGGCCTGATGGTCAACTACCTCTATGTCCTCGACGACATCGAACGCAACCACGAGCAATACATCACCAGCGGCAAGATCGCCCACTCCTCGGCCGTGCGTGACCTGAACCGCCGTGCCCGTAAGCTGCTCAAGGGAGAACCCGCCAGATGAACCAGAACCTCTTCCACACCTTTGCCCAACGCATGCGCGAGCGAGGCGACGCCGACTTCATCACCACCCGCCAGGGCACGGGCTACCGTTATGCCGAGGCCCTGGCCGCCACCGAGCGCCTGGCCGGCGCCCTGACTGCGCTGGGGGTGACGCCGGGCGACCGGGTCGCCGTGCAGGTCGACAAGAGTCCCGAGACGATCCTGCTCTACCTGGCCACCCTGCGGATCGGCGGGGTCTACCTGCCGCTCAACACCGGCTACACGGGCGACGAAATTCACTACTTCCTGGCCGATGCCGAACCGGCGCTGTTCGTCTGCCGCCCGGAGAATCTCGACACGGCCCGTGGCATCGCCGCCGACACGGGCTGCCCGCAGGTGGCGACCCTCGGCATCCAGGGCGACGGCAGCCTGATGGAGGAGGCCGAGCGCGCCACCCCGCGCGACGATATCGTCGAGCGCGATGCCAACGACCTGGCGGCGATCCTCTACACCTCGGGCACCACCGGACGTTCCAAGGGAGCCATGCTCACCCATCGCAACCTCGGCTCCAACGCCGCCACCCTGGTCGAGGCCTGGCACTTCAACGAGCAGGACCGGCTGATCCATGCCCTGCCGATCTTCCACACCCATGGGCTCTTCGTGGCCTGCAACGTCACCCTGATGGCCGGCTCCAGCATGCTCTTCCTGGCGAAGTTCGATGCCGACGTGATCTTCGAGGAGATGCCCCACGGCACGGTGATGATGGGCGTGCCGACCTTCTATACCCGGCTCGTTCAGGACCCGCGCCTGACCCCGGAGGTGACCGCCAACATGCGCCTGTTCGTCTCCGGCTCGGCCCCGCTGACGGCCGAGACCCACCAGGAGTTCGAGGCGAAGACCGGCCATGCCATCCTCGAGCGCTACGGCATGACCGAGACCAACATGAACCTCTCCAACCCCTACGACGGCGCGCGTCGCGCCGGCACCGTGGGCATGCCGCTATCCGGCGTGGAGTACCGCATCACCGACCGCGAGTCCGGCGAGCCGGTGCCCGAGGGCGAGATCGGCATCTTGCAGATCCGCGGGCCCAACGTCTTCGTCGGCTACTGGCGCATGCCCGAGAAGACGCGCGAGGAGCTGCTGGAGGACGGCTTCTTCATCACCGGCGACCTGGCGATGGTCGACGAGCGCGGCTACATCCACATCGTCGGCCGCGACAAGGACCTGGTGATCTCGGGGGGCTACAACGTCTACCCCAAGGAGGTCGAGCAGGTGATCGACGAGCTCGAGGGCGTCAACGAATCCGCGGTGATCGGCCTGCCACACCCCGACTTCGGCGAGGGCGTGACGGCCGTGGTGGTCCCGCAGCCGGGGGTGACGCTGAGCGAGCAACAGGTACTCGACTTCCTGCAGGGGCAACTGGCCAAGTACAAGCAGCCCAAGCGGGTCTTCTTTGCCGACAGCCTGCCGCGCAACACCATGGGCAAGGTGCAGAAGAACCAGCTGCGCGATAAGTACCGGGACACCTACCGCTGAGCCCTCCAATGACCAAGACGATCCGCTACTACTACAGCCACGTCTCGCCGTGGAGCTACCTCGGCCATGAGCGCCTCGGCGGCATCGCCGCCCGCCATGGCGCCGTCATCGACTACGTGCCGATCAGCATGGGCACGATCTTCCCTCGGACCGGTGGCCTGCCGCTGGCCAAGCGCGCGCCCGAGCGCCAGGCCTACCGCATGGCGGAGCTCAGGCGCTGGCCATCGCGGCTCGGCATCCCCCTCAACGTGGAGCCGGCGTACTTCCCTACCGATGATCGCCCGTCGGCCCGGCTGACCCTGGCGGCCAAGGCCCGGGGCCACGACATCGCCGGCCTGTCGCTGGCCATGATGCGGGCCTGCTGGGTGGAGGAGCGCGACATCGCCGACCTCGAGACGCTGCGCGAGATCGCCGATGCCTGCCGGCTGGAGGGCCGGGCGCTGCTCGACGAGGCCCAGAGCGATGCCGGACGCCAGCGCCTCGAGGACGCCGGCCAGGCGGCCCTGGCCGACGGCTGCTTCGGGGCGCCCTGGTACGTGGTCGACGGCGAGCCGTTCTGGGGACAGGACCGCCTGGAGCTGGTCGAGGCCGCCGTCGGTCGACGACTCTGAGGAAAGCGGTCCCGGGCCGGCGCCGCTCGCCCGGGCCCTCCTCGACACCGGTTCGTCCCTCCGTTCAACCCCAGGGAGATCCCCGATGCCCCACCCCCCCTCCGACCTGGCCGAGGTCAGGGCCCTGGCCTTCGATGTCTTCGGCACCGTGGTCGACTGGCGCAGCAGCGTGATCCGCGAGGGCGAGGCGCTTGGCGCCGCGCGCGGCCTCGAGGTGGACTGGGCCGCCTTCGCCGATGCCTGGCGGGCCGGCTATGCGCCGGCCATGGATCGGGTACGCCACGGCGAGCTGCCCTGGACCCGGTTAGACGACCTGCACCGCATGACGTTGGACGACCTGCTGGAGCGCTTCGCCATCGCCGAGGCCCTGGACGAGGCGGACCGGGCACACTTCAACCGCGTCTGGCACCGACTCGATCCCTGGCCGGACAGCGTGACCGGCCTCGCCCGGCTGCGCCAGGGCTATGTGCTCACCACCCTCTCCAACGGCAACGTCTCGCTGCTGGTGAACATGGCGAAACGCGCCGGACTGCCATGGGACTGCGTGCTCTCCGCGGAGCTCGCCGGCCATTACAAGCGCGACCCCGAGGCCTACCGCATGGTCGCACGCCTGCTCGACCTGCCCCCCGAGGGGATCATGATGGTCGCCGCCCACCAGGACGACCTGCAGGCGGCCCACCGCGAGGGCTTTCGTACCGCCTTCGTGAAGCGCCCCCTGGAGCATGGCCCCGATGCCACGCCAGACCTCTCCGTCGATCCCTGTTTCGACCGGGTGGCCGACGACTTCCACGACCTGGCCGACCAGCTCGGCCTTTCCGAGGGCCCCCGCCGATGAAGATCGTGATCCCCGACGACTACCAGGACGCCGTGCGCCACCTCGACGCCTTCGACAGGCTGGCCAGCCCATCGTCAATCTCGCCGAGGCCGGCTGACCCGACGCCCCTTTCCGGGCGTGGAGTCAGCGACTGCCTGCCTCCTGGCTCATGACGCAAACCTAGGCCGGGCGCTCCACCACGAAGAGGTCGGTGGTGCGGGCATAGTCGCTGCCGGCCATGCGCCCGATGGGCCTGAGGCCCTCGCGGTCGATGTGGCGCCCGTCCCAGATGGCGTCGTCGACGTGGATCGAGATCACCTCGGCGAGCACCAGGTTGCCGGCCAGGGGCTGGTCGCCGAAGCGGATGATCTCGCGCAGGCGGCAGCCGAAGGCCACCGGTGCGCCTGCCACCCGAGACACCGACAGCCCTGGCATCGGGTGCTTCTCGAGCCCCGCATGGGAGAACTCGTCCTCATGGGGCCCGAGGCCCGCACTGGTGGCGTTCATTTCCTCGACCAGCCCTTCGCCGCTGATGTGCACCACGCACTCCGCCACCTCGTCCAGGTTGCGGATGGTGTCCTTGGCGTTGCCGTCGCTGTCGAGCAGTGGCGAGAAGCCCAGCACCGGAGGATTGACACTGACCACGTTGAAGAAGGAGAACGGCGCCAGGTTGTCGTTGCCTGCGGCATCCCGGGTCGAGACCCAGGCGATGGGCCGGGGGCAGATGCTGCCCGAGAAGAGACGGTAGATCTTGCCGGGGCTCAGGCCGTGCTCGTCCAGCAGGTAGTCGCTCATGGACTTCTCTCCGGTCGCTGATGGAAGGTCACTCGATGGTAACCGCTCGACCGCCCATCGCCGAGCCCCCTCTCCGGCGCCGTCCCGACATGTCACGCCCCCTGGCGGCGGCCGCCGGCGGGGGCCCTTTTTCATTCAATTCGACGCGGCGAAGCGGCTAGACTGATAGGACACGCCGCGCGACCCAGGTCGCCTCAACAGGGAGCCACGACGATGACGGACCACGCCCTGGACTACTATCGTCCACCGGAATCCGACGCCCTCGGCCTGATCCGCCTGCGCGCCAGCGCCGACGGCCTCACCGAGATCGCCTTCGTGATGGAGGCCGAGGAACCGGCCCGTCCCAGTGCGGCCACCGAGCAGGCCCGCGCCCAGCTCGACGAGTACTTCGCCGGCGCCCGCCACGCCTTCGACCTGCCCCTCGCCCCCGAGGGCACCGACTTCCAGCGGCGCGTCTGGCAGGCGCTCGCCGACATCCCCTTCGGCGAGACCCGCTGCTACGCCGAGATCGCCGAGCAGCTGCACTGCCGCGGCGGCCAGCGCGCGGTGGGCGCCGCCAACGGCAGGAACCCGCTGGCCATCGTGGTGCCCTGCCACCGGGTGATCGGCAGCGACGGCCGCCTCACCGGCTACGCCGCCGGTCTCGGCCGCAAGCAGTGGCTGCTGGCCCATGAGGCCGGCGAGGTGCCCTTCGCGCTGACCTGAGCGCCGCCCCGACGACTCCCTTAAACGCCGAGCGCATCACTCGTTCGGCGCCGCCACGTCGCGATACCAGGCGGCGTAGGGCGTGTTCTCCACCTTGCGCCGGGTGAAGTCCGGCGCCCCGTCGGTCCACCACACCGGCCCACGCTCACCGAGCGCCCGCTTCGCCTCGTCCACCCCGTCGCGGGCCTCGCGCTCTGCCTGCGGGTCACTCCCGCGCTTCGCCTGGGCCACGGCCCGCCGCGCGCGCATCAGCCGCTCGACCCACGCCTGACGCTCCGGTTCGGGAAGCGCCGGGTTCGTGCATCGCCAGAGGCGGCCGCGCACCACGATATAGCGGCCGTCCGGGGTGGTGAGGGGCGTCGAGGCGGTCATGGTGAAGCGTGACTCCGGGTCAGGGGGAGGAAGACGCGTCGGCGGTGGCCGCCTCGCCTACGCCAGGGGGACCACATAGAAGAGGCAGTCGCTGCGGGCGATCTCGCTGTTGGTGGTGGCCATGAACAGGCGCAGCTGGCGGCGAGCATGAAGCCGCCCTTCCCGCACGCAGAACAGCTCGTCGACATGCTCCCGGCCATCCCCGTCCCGCGCCTGCAGGCAGGAAAGGCCCTGGGGCCCCAGCCAGCCGAGCGGCGCGGCCGAGGAGGTCACGCCGCGGTTGTGCTCGTCGATCCGTGCCCAGAGCGTCACATCCACATCGGGACGGGGCAAGCGGTCGTAGGCGACGCTGGCGCCGGGGCGAAGCTCCACCCGCAAGGGATGCACCAGCACCTCGAGCCCCGCCGCGGGAGGCAGGGCCGTCAGGTCCGGACACTCGGCGAGCAGCCGATAGAGGCCCTCGGCCACGTCACGGGCGGCGGGTTGCAGGGCGCCGCCGCACTCGAGGGTGAAGACGGGACAGTCCGCCAGTCGCGGCCGCTGGAGCGGCAGCTCCATCAGGCTGCCCAGCCGCATGTCGGTGACGATCAGCTGCTCGCAGAAACGCCCGGTCAGGGCCTCGACGACCGGGTGGCGACCGGTGGCCACGGCGAAGGCGGGCCCGTTGCCGGAGGTGTTGTGCAGGTCGATGATGCATTCCGGTGACCAGGCCTCCAGGTCCCGGATGATGGCCCGGGCGAGCTCGCCGGCCGGCCCCTCGAAGGGGGGCCGGAAACAGCGATTGAGGTCCCGGTCGTCCGGGGTATGGCGATGGGTGAAGGCCGGATGCGACAGCGCCCCCCGGACGTTGGCCAGCAGCACCGCCAGCCGGGTACGGGGCCGCGGACGCTCCCCCAGCCAGCGGTGCAGCGCCAGGGTGCCGGAGGGCTCGTTGCCGTGCAGCAAGGTGGTCACCACCCGGCAGCGCCGGTCATCCTCGCCCTCGAGCATCAGCCAGACGGGCCCGCCGAGGCTCTGGAGCCAGGCCAGGACCTCGCGATCGTCGACCGGCGGGTCGGTGATGACCGGCAGCGACAGTCCCTCCATTCACTCCTCCTGGGGCCAGCGCGCCACCGGCCGGTTGGTTGCCGCCGCCGCCCGATAGGCGTCGAGCAGGCGATGACAGGCCCTGGCGCGGGACAGGCCCTGCCCTTCGAGCTGCGCCAGCATCCGACGCTGCCAGCGGGCACCGCTGGTGCGCGCCTGGAGGCGCTCGGCGATCACCCCGAGGTAGGGGTGGCTGTCGGCATCCGCCACGCCCAGGGCCCGCAGCCCCCGCTGGGCCTCGGGCAGCAGCCATTCGAGCAGCGTCACCACCGGCGTCTCCTCCAGGCGGTGATGCTTGCGATGCGGCCACATCAGCCGGGCGTCCAGCCCCGACTGGGCGGCACGATAGAAGTTGTATTCGGCATAGCGGAACGGCATGGCGCTCAGCCACTCGGTGATGTCGTCGCGCAGGGCCGCCACCAGCCCCAGCAGCAGCGCCGCGTTGGCCACCATGTCCACGGCGGTCGGCCCCGACGGCAGGGCGCGCATCTCCACCCGCAGGTGGCCGCCGTCGCCGGGGTCGTAGACCGCCCGGTTCCAGGGCCAGATGGTGCCCATGTGCAGACGCAGCTCGGAAAGCCCCGGCGCCGTAGTGCCGGGCGGCCGCTCCTCGGGGCGGCTGTCGGACATGAGCGGTAAAAGCGGCGGGTAAAGGGCCACCGCCTCGGCGAACAGCTCGAAGGCGCCCTCGCGCACCCAGCCCTGGCCGAAGGTCACCCGCGCCGGCTGCTGCCAGCGATCGGCGCCGCGCATCCGGCAATCCACCGCCTGCTTGAACAGGGCGATGCGGGTCTCGTCCCACAGCCGGCGCTGCAGGAAGAGCGGTGAGTTGGCGGAGAGCGCCAGCACCAGCGGGGTGACGATCTGGACGGTGTTGAAGGTCGCGGCGAAGCGCTCGGGGGGCACCCTCAGGTGGAGCTGGAAGGAGGTGTTGGCCCCCTCCAGGACCACATGGTCGCTGCTGACCCGCACGCTGTCCTCGCCCCGGATCTCGACATCGAAGGGCGCGCCGCGCAGCCGCTTGAGGCTCTGCTCCAGGGCGCGATAGCGCGGCAGGTCACTCATGGCATGCTCCCCCAGGTCCGTCCGGCGCAGGGTGGGGAGGATGCCGATCGGCACCACGTGGGCCCGATGCGCCGCCGCAGCCGTCTCGAGTCGCGACAGGGCCTGCAGCAACTGGCGCTCCAGGGCATGCAGCGGGCCGCCCGCGAGCGGCAGCGGCGCCAGGTTGTACTCGATGTTGAAGCGGTTGAGCTCGAGCTGCAGCTGGGGATCGTGCAGGGCCTCGACCAGGGCCTGGTTGAGCAGCGCGACCCGGCCCCGGTCGTCGACGATGTAGGCCTCCAGCTCGGCGCCGATGCTGGGTGCCCCCGCCCCAAAGCCCGGCTGGGCGAGCACTTCGCGCAGCACCTCGACGCTGTCCCGCAGGCGTTTGCCGAAGCGCCGGAAGTCCGACGCCGCGAAGGTGTCGCGGTCGATGATCGCGCCCATGGCATCCACTCCCCGGAGCGGCCGTCTTTTTCACCAGTCTAGGTAAAGGCGCCGGGGATGGGATGCCAAAGGCGAATTACAGCGGCAGGTGGAGGATGGCGCCGCGCAGGGCGGCCTCGTCGGCCCACAGCTTGCCGAGGGTCAGCGGCAACGAGAAGCGCCGCCGGCCGGCGCCGCCGGGATTGAACAGCAGCCGGCCCTCGCGCCACTCGTTGCGCGCCTTGTGGGAGTGGCCGTGGAGCACGGCATCGCAGGCGGTGGCAGCGTCGAAGTCGGCGATATCGTGCACCAGGTGCAGCCGCCAGCCGTTGATCGCGAGATCCAGCTTCCAGGGCAGCCGCTCGGCCCAGGCCGCGGTGTCGACGTTGCCGCGCACGGCGTGCACCGGCGCCAGCTCGGCCAGCCGCTCGAGGATCGCCTCGTCCCGGTCCCGGCTGCCCACGTCGCCGAGATGCAGGATCAGCCCGCACCCCTCGAGCATCGCCAGCGCCTCGTCGCGCAGCGTGCCGTGGGTGTCGGCGATCACCCCGACCGGGGCGTCGAGGTCGAAACGCTCGGTCTCCATGCGCCAGGCTCCCTTTCATGCGATTGGGCTCCATGGTGACGCCGCGGGCTTGGCCATGCCAGAGCGTCAGGATGCAACGCCGTCGACGACTGAGTCCTGGCTCACCAAGGTGCCGGCCACGTTTATGCGGGCGGGCTTTTGCGGCACCATGGCAGCCTGCCCGCCCACCGCGAAGGATTCGCCATGCTCTCACGCCTCTCCCAGGGAACCGAGCTCACTCCCGGCTTCATGGTGATCCACGGCAACCGCCTGGAGGCGCTGCGCGACCTGGCGGTGGAGTGGATTCGCCACCACCCGCTGGGGCCGCTCGAGGACGAGGTGATCCTGGTGCAGAGCAACGGCATCAGCCAGTGGCTGAAGCTCGCCCTGGCCGCCGACCCGCCCGCGGGCGCCGGCATCGCCGCGGCCATGGACGTCACCCTGCCGGCGCGCTACCTGTGGCAGGCCTACCGCGCGGTGCTGACCCAGCAGGACGGCCCCGACGCCGTGCCGCCGGCCTCGCCGCTCGACAAGCCGCGGCTCGTCTGGCGGCTGATGCGCCTGCTGCCGGAGCTCACGGACGACGAAACCTTCGCGCCCCTGGCGCGCTTCCTGGCCGACGACGAGGACCGCCGCAAGCGCCACCAGCTCGCCGAGCGCCTCGCCGACCTCTTCGACCAGTACCAGGTCTACCGCGCCGACTGGCTCGCCGCCTGGGCCGAGGGCCGCGACGAGCTGATCGACGCCCGCGGCCAGGCGCGTCCCCTCGCCGAGGACCAGCGCTGGCAGCCGGCGCTGTGGCGGCGGCTGCGCGATGACATCGGCGAGGCCGGCCTCGCCACCAGCCGGGCCTGGGTGCACACCCGCTTCCTCGAGGCGTGCCGCGAGCTCACCCCCGAGACGCGTCCACCCGGCCTGCCGCGCCGGGTGGTGGTGTTCGGCATCTCCTCGCTGCCCCGCCAGACGCTGGAGGCGCTGGCCGCGGTGTCGAGGGTCACCCAGGTGCTGCTCTGCGTGCACAACCCCTGCCGCCACTACTGGGCGGACATCATCGAGCACAAGGATCTCTTGAGAGCCGCCCGCCGGCGCCAGCGCCACCGCCCCGGCATGCCGCTGGAGCTCGACGACACCGAGCTGCATCTCCACGCCCAGCCGCTGCTCGCCGCCTGGGGCAAGCAGGGCCGCGACTACCTGCGCCTGCTCGACGAGTTCGACGACCAGGACGCCTACCGGGCGCTGTTCGACGCCGAGGCGATGCGCATCGATCTGTTCGACTCGCCCGCCGAGGCCGAAGCACCGGGGCTGCTCCAGCAGCTGCAGGACGACATCCTCGAGCTGCGCCCGCCCCAGGAGACCCGCGACACCTGGCCTGCCGTCGACCCGGCGCACGATCGCAGCCTGCGCTTCCACGTCGCCCACAGCCCCCTGCGCGAGGTGGAGATCCTCCACGATCAGCTGCTCGCCGCCTTCGACGCCGACGCCACGCTGCGCCCGCGCGACGTACTGGTGATGGTGCCGGACATCGACACCTACGCCGCCGCCGTGCAGGCGGTGTTCGGCCGCCTGGCGCCGGACGACCCGCGCCATATCCCCTTCACGCTCTCCGACCAGACCAGCCGCCACCGCCAGCCGCTGCTGGTGGCGCTGGAGGCGCTGCTGCACCTGACGGAGGCGCGGCTCACGGTTAGCGACCTGCTCGACCTTTTGGAGGTACCGGCCCTGCGAGGGCGCTTCGGGCTGGACGCCGACGCCCTGCCGGTGCTGCGCCGCTGGATCGAGGGCGCCGGCATCCGCTGGGGGCTGAACGCCACGCAGCGCGCCCGGCTCGACCTGCCCGGCGGGCTCACCGCCAACACCTGGGCCTTCGGCCTGCGCCGGCTGCTGCTGGGCTACGCCGTCGGCGACACCGCCGACGGTCCCTGGCACGACATCGAACCCTTCGGCGACATCGGCGGCCTGGAGGCGGCGCTCGCCGGCCCGCTGATGGACCTGCTCGACGCCCTCGAGGCCCAGTGGCGCGCGCTTTCCGAGCCCGCCGACGTGGCCACCTGGTGCCGGCGGCTGCGCGGGCTGCTGGCCACGTGCTTCGCCGCCGAGGACGAGGCGGACCTCGCCACCCTGAGCCGCCTGGAGGAGCTACTCGAGGAGTGGCAGGAGACCACCGAGGACGCCGGCCTGACCGAGGCGTTGCCGCTCTCGGTGGTGCGCGAGCACTGGCTCGGCCAGCTCGACGAAGCCAACCTCTCCCAGCGCTTCCTGGCCGGCGCGGTGAACGTCGCCACCCTGATGCCGATGCGCGCCATCCCGTTCCGCCACGTGTGCCTCTTGGGCATGAACGACGGCGAGTACCCGCGGGTGCAGCGGCCGCTGGACATCGACCTGATGGGCCACGACTACCGCCCCGGCGACCGCTCCCGCCGCGAGGACGACCGTTACCTCTTCCTCGAGGCGCTGCTCTCGGCCCGGGACAGCCTGATGATCAGCTGGGTCGGCCGCAGCATCCACGACAACGCGCTTCGCCCGCCTTCGGTGCTGCTCGGCCAGCTGCGCGACCACCTGGCCGCCGGCTGGCGACTCGCCGGACGAGAGCACGAAGAGGACGCCGGCCAGGCGCTGCTCGACGCCCTGACCACCGAGCACCCGCTGCAGCCGTTCAGTCGCAGCTACTTTGCTGGCGGAGAAAGGCTGTTTACCTACGCCCGGGAGTGGCGGGCCGTTCACCAGGCCTCGCCGGAGGCCGTGGCCGACGGCGAGCTGCCGCCGATGGAACTCGACACCGCCCTGCCGTTGGCGCGGCTCAGCGGCTTCCTCAAGGACCCGGTGAAGGCCTTCTTCACTACCCGGCTCGGCGTCTATCTCGAACGCGAGGCGCTGGAGAGCCCCGACCACGAACCCTTCGCCCTGGACGGCCTCGACCACTGGCAGCTCCAGCAGGCGCTGATCGAGGCCGGGCGCCGCGCCGTGGACGAGGGCGCCTCGCCGACACCCGCCGTCCACGACACCCTGGCGCGCCTGGAGCGCGAGGGGCGGCTCGCCATGGGCGGCTTTGCCGAGCTGATGCGCGAGCACCTCGTCGAGCCGCTGGACGACCTCTTCGAGGCCTACGCCGAGAAGCTCGAGGCCTGGCCCCACGCCTGGGAGACGCCGGCGTCCGTGTCGCTGGAACTCGCCACAGGCGAGGCCCCGCTGCAGATCGAGGACTGGCTGGACGGCCTGCGCGAGAACGACGAGGGCGAGCGCTGCCGGCTGGTGCTGATGACCAGCAGCCTGGTCAACAAGGGCAAGTACAACTGGAAGCACTGGCTCGCCCCCTGGGTCGGCCATCTCGCCGGTCAGCTCGCCCTCGGCCCCATGACCACGGTGCTGCTCTCCCGCGCCGGCGGCGGCACCCTGGCGCCGCTGGACGAAGCCACCGCGCGCCAGCACCTGGAGGCCATCGCCCGCGCCTGGCTCGCCGGCATGGCCGCGCCGCTGCCACTGGCCCGGGACACCGCCTTCGCCTGGCATGAGAAGGGCGGCGACGAGAACGCCCTGGCCCGCGTCTTCGGCAGCGACGAGAAGGCGGAAGAAGCCGACCTCAAGGCCTGGAAGGCCGCCGCACGCGTCTTCGAGGGCGACGACTACACCGCCGGCGAGCGTGACCGCGATCCCTACCTCGCCCGCCAGTGGCGTGACCTCGCAAGCCTCGTTCGCCACCAGGCCGCCGGCCGGCGCTTCACCGAGCTGACCGCGGCGCTCTACGCCCCGCTCCACGACACCGTGAAGGCCAAGGGCGGCGGCGATAAAAAGGCAGGCGGCAAGGGCCAGGGAGGCAGCAACTCATGAACTCGCCCGATACCGCTCGAAATAACGTGGAAACCGTGCAGGCGGCCGAGACCCCGCGCCTCGACCCGGTGGCGTTACCGCTCACCGGCAGCCGGCTGATCGAGGCCAGCGCCGGCACCGGCAAGACCTTCACCATCGCCCTGCTCTACCTGCGCCTGGTGCTCGGCCCCCGGAACGAGGAGGACGCGGTCAGCTTTCCGCGGCCGCTGACCCCGCCGGAGATCCTGGTGGTCACCTTCACCAACGCCGCTACCCAGGAGCTGCGCGACCGCATCCGCGCGCGGCTGGTCGAGGCGGCAGAGGCCTTCTCTCCACAGGCGCCCGACGACGCGCCCAAATCGGGGGCGACTTCTGATTCCGTGGCAGGTTGCGATAGCCACGAAGGGGCGCCGGGGGCAGGTCAAAGCGGAGGTCATTCGACAGGGATGTCGAATGTAGCGCCCACGGAAGGGTTCACAGCGCCTCCGCGGCGACCTGCCGCCGGATCAGCCCCGTCCCAGAACGAAACCGGCGATCTCTTCGCAGAACCTTCTGTGGATAACACAGAGCCCGAAGCAGAACTCTCACCAAGCAGTGAACCGCCGAGCAGCGATCCGCTGCTCGCCCTGCGCGACAGCTACCCCCACGAGAGCTGGCCGACCTGCGCCCGCCGGCTGCGGCTGGCCGCCGAGTGGATGGACGAGGCCGCGGTCTCCACCATCCACTCCTGGTGCCACCGCATGCTGCGCGAGCACGCCTTCGACAGCGGCAGCCTGTTCGCCCTGGAGATGTCGCTGGACCAGTCGGAGATGGACCTGGAGATCGCCCGGGACTACTGGCGCTGCTTCTACTACGACCTCGACCCCGAGGCGCTGGCGATCGTCGCGCGCTACTGGACCACGCCGGACGCCCTCAACGACACCGCCGCCCGGCTGCGCACCCACGCCGCCGCCCTGCCCGCGGCGCCACCGCCCTTTGAGGCGCTCGCGAACTACCGCGAGCAGCGCGCCGCGGCACTCGCCGAGCTCAAGGCGCCCTGGCAGGCCTGGCTCGACGAACTGGAAGCCCTGCTCGAGGCCGCCGCCCAGCGCAAGGCCTTCAACGGCCAGAAGCTCAACGCCAAAAGCCGCGCCAACTGGCTCGCCGCCCTGCGCGAGTGGGCCCATGACCCCGAACTCGCGAGCCCCGATCTCACCCCCGCCGCCTGGAAGCGGCTGACGCCCGACGGCATCGCCGAGATCTGGAAGGAAGAGCCGGCCCCGAACCTGCCGGCGCTGGAGGCGCTGGAAGAGTTGCCGGAGAAGCTCGCCGCGCTGCCCGACCCGTTCGCCGACCTGCTCGCCCACGCCGTGCACTGGATGGCCGCGCGCCGTGAGACCGTGCAGCGCCGCCGCGCCGAGCTCGGCCCCGACGACCTGCTGCACCGCCTGGACGCCGCCTTCGCGGGCGAGGCCGGCGAGACGCTCGCCGCGCGCATCCGCGAGCAGTTCCCGGTGGCGCTGGTCGACGAGTTCCAGGACACCGACCCGGTGCAGTACCGCCTCTTCGATCGGGTCTACGAACTGGAACAGAATCGCGATGACAGCGCCGTGCTGCTGATCGGCGATCCCAAGCAGGCGATCTACGCCTTCCGTGGCGCCGATATCCACACCTACCTCCAGGCCCGGCGCGACACCGCCGGCCGCCACGTCACGCTCGGCACCAACTTCCGCTCCGCCGAACCCATGGTCGCGGCGGTCAACCGGGTGTTCGAACACGCCGAGCAGAGCGACGCCGGCGCCTTCCTGTTCCGTCGCGGCGACGACAATCCGGTGCCGTTCAGCCCGGTAGAGGCAAACGGCAGGAAGGACTCACTCACGCGAAACGGCGCCACACAGCCGGCGCTGACCCTCTGGCACCTGGCCGCCGACGAGACGCTTTCCAAGGGCGCCTACCTGGCTGAGCTGGCCGGGCGCTGCGCCACCGAGATGGCCAGCCTCCTGCGCGAGGGTCAGGCCGGGCAGACGGGTTTTGTGAAGGCCAGTGGTGAAGAGCAGGGAGAGCTGCGACCACTGGCGCCGTCGGATCTCGCGGTGCTGGTCAACAACGCCTCCGAGGCCCGCGCCATCCGCGCCGCCCTGCTGGCCCGCGGCATCCGCAGCGTCTACCTCTCCGACAAGGAGGGCGTGTTCGAGACCGAGGCCGCCGCCGAGCTGGAGGGGTGGCTCGCCGCCTGCGCCGCGCCGGACGACGAGCGCTGCCTGCGCGCCGCGCTCGCCACGCCGAGCCTGGGGCTCTCGCTTGCCGAGCTCGACGCCCTGAACGGCGGCCCCCAGCAGGACGAGCTGGCCTGGGAGGCACGGGTGATGCAGTTCCGCGACTACCACCGCCAGTGGCAACGCCGCGGCGTGCTGCCCATGCTGCACCGGCTGCTGGCCGACTTTGCGGTGCCCGGTCGGCTCCTGGCCGTGCCCGAGGGCGAACGACGGCTCACCGACCTGCTACACCTCGGCGAGCTCTTGCAGGAGGCCAGCACCGAGATCGACGGCGAGCACGCCCTGCTGCGCTTTCTCGCCGAATCCCGCGCGCATCCCCACGCGCAGTCTGACACCCACCGCCTGCGCCTGGAGAGCGACGCCGACCTGGTGCAGGTGGTGACCATCCACAAGTCCAAGGGCCTGGAGTACCCGCTGGTGTTCCTGCCCTTCATCGCCGCCTTCCGCCCGGTGAAGCAGGGCGACCTGCCACTGCGCTGGCACGACGACGACGGCCACCTGCGCCTGACGCTCTCCGCCGACGAGGCGACCCTGGCCCGCGCCGATCGCGAGCGCCTGGGCGAGGACCTGCGCAAGCTCTACGTCGCCCTGACCCGCGCCCGCCACGCCACCTGGCTCGGCCTGGCGCCGCTGGACGCCATGGAGCGCAGCGCCGTCGGCCACCTGCTCAAGGGCGGCGAGGAGCTCTCGCCCGAGGCCCTGCGCCCGGCCCTCGAGGCGCTGGCGGACGCGGAGGGTCACGAGAGAGGTCGGGTGACGGTGATCGACGCCCCCGAGGCAGAGGCCACGCCGGTCGAACTCGCCACCGACGACACGCCGCTCGGCCATGCCCGCGCGCCCGGCCGGACGATCCGCGAGCACTGGTGGATCGCCAGCTACTCGGCGCTGCGTACCGGCGCCACCCCGGATGAAGAAGCTGAGTCCGCCGTCCAGGCCGAGCCGACGCCCGAGCCCACCACCGCCGACGAGGCCACGGCGATGGAGGTGATCGACGAGCCCTTCGACGCGGCGGCCGCCACAGTGAGCGAGGGCTCGCTTCACCGCTTCCCCCGCGGCCCCTCGGCGGGCACCTTCCTGCACGGCCTGCTGGAGTGGGCCGGCGAGGAGGGCTTCGCCCGGGTGGCCGAGGACGCCGAGCTGCGCGCCGACACCCTGGCCCGGCGCGCCAACCGCCGCGGCTGGGAGGGCCAGATCGCCGCCCTCGAGCAGTGGCTGCCGGAGTTACTGACCACACCGCTGCCGGTGCCGGATTCGGACGATGGCGAGGCCGCGCCGCTGCGCCTCGACGCCCTGGACGGCTACCGGGTCGAGCTGGAATTCTGGTTCGCCGCCCACCAGGTGAACACCCGCCGGCTGGACGCCCTCGTAAGCGCTCACACACTCGGCGGCCGGCCGCGGCCGGCGCTCGAGCCCGATACCCTCAACGGCATGCTCAAGGGCTTCATCGACCTGGTGGTGGAGCACGAGGGGCGCTTCTACGTGCTCGACTGGAAGTCCAACCACCTGGGCGCCGACGACGCCGCCTACACCGAGGCGGCAATGGCTGAGGCCGTGCTCGAGAAGCGCTACGACGTGCAGTACTGCCTCTACCTGCTGGCCCTGCACCGGCTGCTCGCGGCCCGGCTGCCGGACTACGACATCGAGCGCCACCTGGGCGGGGCGCTCTACGTCTTCCTGCGCGGCACCCGCGCGCCCTCCCGCGGCGTGCACGCCGAACGCCCGCCGAGCGAGCTGATCCTCGCGCTCGATGCCCTGTTTCGCGCCGCCGAGGAGGCCACCGCATGATGCCGGATACCCCGAACCACACTGCCGCGCCCGAAGCCGCGCTGATGCAAGCGCCCGAACAGGCGCTGGCCGATCACGCGGCGCTGTTCGCCCTGCTCGACCGCTGGGTGGCGCGCGGCTGGCTGCGCTCGCTGGACCGCGCCTTCGCCGCCTTCCTGCACCGCGAGGCGAAGGGGGAAAATGGGGTAAGTGAGGCCTCACCCCTGCTGCTGTTGGCGGCGGCCCTGGCCAGTCACCAGCTCGGCCGCGGCCACGTCTGCCTGGACCTGGCCCAGACGCTCGCCACCCCGGACCTCGCGCTCTCGCTGCCGCCGGAGGGTGACAGCCTGGAGGACCCGCCGCCGCTGCCCAGCCGGGTGATGGCCGCGCTCGAGCTGGACGCCTGGCGCGCGGCGCTGGCCAAGCCCGAGCTCGTCGCCGATGGCCCCGGCAGCACCCCGCTGGTGCTCGCCGGCACCGCCGCCCGCCCCCGGCTCTACCTGCGCCGCTACTGGCAGCACGAGCAGGATATCCACACCCGGATCAATGAGCGGCTCGGCGAGGCGAAAAGCGACGACGAGACCCCGGACGCGACCCGCCTGCGCCCGATCCTCGACGCCCTCTTCCCCCACCGGGGCGATGCCCCGCACGCGATCGACTGGCAGAAGGCCGCCTGTGCCCTGGCCGGCCGCTCGCGCTTCGCGGTGATCACCGGCGGCCCCGGCACCGGCAAGACCACCACCGTGGTGCGCCTGCTCGCCCTGCTCCAGGCGCTGGCGCTTGAAGGCCAGGGGAAAGGCGAGAGTGAAGGAGAACAGGCCCTGCGCATCCGCCTGGCCGCCCCCACCGGCAAGGCCGCCGCCCGGCTCAACGAGTCCATCGCCGGCCAGGTGGCCAAGCTCGACCTCGACGGCCTGGCCGACGATCCCGAGCGGCTGCGCGGGGTGATTCCCAAGGAGGTCTCGACGCTGCACCGGATGCTCGGCTCACGCCCCGACACCCGCCGCTTCCGCCACGACCGCCACCACCCGCTGCCGCTGGACGTGCTGGTGGTGGACGAGGCCTCGATGGTCGACGTGGGCATGATGGCCGCGATGCTCGAGGCGCTGCCGCCCCGGGTGCGGCTGGTGCTGCTCGGCGACAAGGACCAGCTCGCCTCGGTGGAGGCGGGCTCGGTGCTCGGCGACCTGTGCGCCCGGGCCGAGGGCGGCCACTACACCCCGGCCACCGCCGAGTGGCTGAGTGAGGCCACCGGCCAGCCGCTGCCCGCGGAGACGCTGGATGCCGATGGCAAGCCACTCGACCAGGCCATCGCCATGCTGCGCGTCAGCCACCGCTTCACCGCCGACAGCGGCATCGGCCAGCTGGCCGCGGCGATCAACCTGGACGCCGAGCCCGCCGCCAAGCGCCGTACCATCACCACGGCGCTTACCCACGGCTTCACGGACCTCTCGCACCACAAGCTTTCCGCCGACGACGAGCGCGGCCTGGCCCGCCTGGCGGTGACCGGCTGCCCCGAGCGCTTTCCGAATGCCAAGGCAGCCGACGCACCGCCGGTGGGCTATCGCCACTTCCTGAGCGTGATGGCCGAGGGACGACCGGCGGACGAGGCAGATCAGGCAGCCTTCGATGACTGGGCAAGAAAGGTGCTCAAAGCCCACGGCGACTTCCAGCTGCTGTGTGCGCTGCGCCGCGGCCCCTGGGGCGTGGAGGGCCTGAACGAGCGGGTGCGCCAGGCGCTGGAGCGAGAGAAATTGATCGACAGCCAGGATGGCCGCCAGCGCTGGTACCCCGGCCGCCCGGTGCTCGTCACCAGGAACGACTACGGCCTGGGGCTGATGAACGGCGATATCGGCATCACCCTGGACATGCCGCGCCCGGACGTTTCACCCGGCGACGGCAGCCGCCGCATGCTGCGGGTGGCCTTCCCCGCCGGCGACGGCACCGACCGCATCAAGTGGGTGCTGCCCTCGCGCCTGCAGGCGGTGGAGACGGTGTTCGCGATGACGGTGCACAAGTCCCAGGGCTCGGAGTTCACCCACGCCGCCCTGGTGCTGCCGGACGCGCCGAACCCCATCCTCACCCGGGAGCTGGTCTACACCGGCATCACCCGCGCCCGCCACTGGCTGACGCTGGTGGAAACCGGCCGCGGCCAGCTGATGGACGCGGCGCAGCGGCGAGTGATGCGAGTGAGTGGATTTTCTGGTCGCTATTAATTAGTATTATATTAAAATCTTATAACTTATGGTGCAGTAATGCTTGATATAGTTTTTGGAAAAAAAAGCAACCCTCAAGCTGTCGACATCCTTGTCGAATCTTTAAAACAATCTTCTGCCAGTGGAACTCTATACATAGGATACCCAATATTCGATGTCGATGATGAATCACTCCTCACAGATGCATTATTGATTAGTCAAGAGAACGGAGTCATCGCGTTTGACTTGACCACAGCATCAGAGACTTCTCCAGAAAAAATAACAGAGTACCAAGACGATCTTTTTAGAGGCCTTCTTAAGAAGTTTCTTGCTGAAAAACAGCTTGTGAAAAAAAGAAAACTCACCTTTGAGATAGAGGTTTTCTCTTTACGCAACACCGATGACTTAGATGATGTAGAAATTGTAACACCTGACTCTATGGAAGAGTCTCTATCAGAATGCCAACCGATTAACGAAACCCAATTCAAAGTAATAAATGCAACAATTCAAAAAACAGGAGTGCTAAAACCCTCCAAAAAAAGGAAAAACGTCACAAAGGATGAATCTTTTGGTGGCGTAATGCGAAAAATCGAAAAAGAAATTGCCAACCTAGACAGTTGGCAGAAAAAAGCAGCTATCGAAACTCCAGATAAACCGCAAAGGATTCGCGGCCTTGCTGGATGCGGAAAAACCATCATACTTGCCATGAAGGCAGCATATCTTCATGCATATGAACCAGAAAAAAAAGTAGCCGTAACCTTTCAATCAAGAGCCCTGTACCAACAATTCCAGAAGCTCATTGAGAAATTCTACTTTGAACATACTCGAGATGAACCTGACTATACCAACCTAAAAATCAGGCATGCTTGGGGAAGCAACTCAGATGTTGGCATATACTCTGAGATATGTGAAAGACTAGGAGTTGAGCCATTAAACTTTTCGTCTGCAAAAGCCAAATACGGACAAGAAAATGCGTTCGGCGGCGCATGCCAAGAGCTTCTTGACTTCATAGACCGCCATGGTAATAACGACCCAATTTATGACTACATATTGATTGATGAAGCACAAGACTTTCCGGAATCATTCTTCAAGCTTATTTATCATTTTGTAAAGCACCCAAAGAAAATTGTCTGGGCTTATGATGAACTTCAAAACTTGGGTGACTTTTCTATGCAGCCACCTGAAGTTTTATTTGGAAAAGACGCTAATTCTACGCCGTATGTTTCTCTAGAGAATGAAGAAGGTAAACCCCAACAAGATATAATGCTTCCCATATGCTACCGAAACCCTCCTTGGACGCTCACACTAGCTCTGGCTTTAGGATTAGGGATCTACCGTAAAAGCGGGCTAGTTAGAATGTTTTCTGATCCGGCACTATGGAAGAATATCGGCTACGAAACTTACGGGGGAAAACTCAAACTGGGAGAGGGAGTCACTTTACAAAGAAGCCAAGATAGAACGCCAGACTATTTTTACGAATTCATCCACCCTGATGAAGCAATTCTATATAGCGCTTTTGATAGCAAAGGCTCACAAGCAGAGTGGATAGCCAGTCAAATAAACAAGAACCTAACTCAAGACGAACTAGAGCACGAAGATATACTTGTAGTCTTCCCTGACGCTTATACTTTAGCTAGCGAGTCATCTCATCTGGTTCACAGTCTACGTAAACATGGAATTGACAGCCACATCGTGGGGAAAGGCACTAGCCGTAACACAGTGTTTATTGATAACTCCATCGCTATAACGCATATATATAGAGCGAAAGGCAACGAGGCTCCTATGATATATGCTGCAAATTCTCACTTTTGCTACGCTGGCCTTGAACTTGGAAAAAAAAGAAATGCACTTTTCACGGCGATAACTCGAGCCAAGGCATGGGTTAGAATCACTGGCGTAGGGCCTTCAATGAAAGCCCTCTGCGCAGAAATAGAGAACACTTTTGAAAACAACTTCATGCTGGATTTCAAATACCCTACAAAGGAAGAGCTTATTGAACTGGAAGACGCATATAAAGATCAAAATGATGAAGAGAAAAAAGAAATCCAAGAAGGATTTAGCAAAATAAAGAAATTAAGGCAGATGTTAGAAAAAGGGGAAATGTCTATTGAAGATGTACCTGAGGATCTAAGGGACATTTTTATATAAAGGTGGAATATGCAAGCTACGCCACAAAACCTAGTCTCTTGGATTAACGATTTGACCTATTTATGGCAACAGGCAGGTCTTGTCCTAGACTCAAGAGCTCACAGTGTTTTCAGAAAGGCCGACGAAATCCTTGAAGTAACTTGGGGGAATGACGGTTACGTATTAAACAAAGAGAAGTTTTGTTCTCTTTCTGAATATACATCACTTTTAGAAAACAGACAGTATTCAGTGCTTTTATCAGATGGTGCAATACTTCAATTCTCCTTTTCTTTGAAAAGAAACAGGATAATCAAACACCGTCTCTGCTGGTATCCATCACCTATTGACCTAGAGTCAACAGATCTAGAAGTAGAAAGCATAACAGATAAGATACTGGAACACATGGGCAACGGAGATCTTGAGAAGTTCATACCTAAAAGCCCAATAAGGTTTGACTATTGTGAAGCTGACGCGACAGACGAACACCCAGAAGTACACATGCACATGAGTGTTGAAAGCTGCAGAATCCCTGTTCGCACTCCGCTCTGCTTGCAAAAATTTCTCAAATTTATTGTAGAAAACTTCTACCCTGAACTACACTCAAACTCCCCGCTGATAACAAAGATAAAGTCTTTTCCAGGGAAAGACACATTGACCGAACATCAAAAAAGAAAAATGCATATAAACATAATATCAGGAATATAAAATTCCGACATATATCCACTAGCCCTTATGCAGAAAGGGTAAAAACCAAGATAAAATTTGTGAAAAAACTTTAACCACATGACACATGACCTAGCCCGCCATGATGGTGGCTTTATTGGGCTTCGGGAGACTCTCGGGATGAATAAGACACCGCCGTATCGGCGCCGCTGACGAAGCTCGGAGGCCAATCGATCCTCTTCGTGATGGCGGCTGAGCCTGAGTACGGCCCGCATCTTCGGAAGCGCCTCACGCCCTTCATGACCGGCGCGGGGCCGGTCGAGGCGGCGGTGGAGCTCACCGCCGCGCAGGCTTCTATTTCCCTGTCGGATAATTATTAAGAGAGCATATTATTAGGATGAGCAGGTCCCACTGACGGCAAGGTCCAGCTCGGAAACGGCATTACGCCCCTCTTCTTCGCCCACCAGCTTTAGGTTGGCGCCGCCGACAAAAACACCCATTTTTATGTACTGCTTGATAAAGTAGTTTTTCCCCTTCTCGGTTTCCAGAGAGATAACATTCGGGGAAAACTCAGACTCCGTGGCTATACTGTGGCGCTCATCACCCGGAACTTCCTTATAAAAAAACACCTCCTGAGCAGACTCCCCGACACACTCCTCATTGACCCATATGTCTTTTTTAAGCGCCGCCCCCACCCCGGCTTCTCTGTAGATATATAGGCCTGCCATACCATCAGAAGGCGAATTAAATGCTTTCAGTTTTTCCGACTTTCCTGGGCTTTCCATGGGCACTGAGGCACAACCTGTCAGAAGAAGCACTGCCAGTGCAATAAAAACCAGAATACTTTTCTTTAACATGACATCCCTACGTTTCAATATGTTTTTGTCATAACCACCAGCTTACTAAGCTGAAACTCTGCAAACCTCCTTATCCAGACATACTTCTCTGGGTTTCTCGGCAGAGCCGACCATAAGCGAAGAACGTACTCCCCTGTGAGGAAAGTGACGTCCAAGCCATGAGTCTGGTCACGCATTTTTCGCAGCAAGATCTTGCTGGCAGGCAACCCGGTCCGTGAAAACATTCACTGACGGGGAACTACTGCTAGGGAACTGTCTTGGCGGAGAGAGTCTGGCAGAAAACCTGACCCTCAGAAAATAAATCACATAATTGGCCGTGGCAGTTCCTTTGCACATAGGCCCGGTCGCTAGCTTAGACCGACAGCATGTAGCCTGTCACCATCTGGCAAGATGTTTTGAATTCGTGTTGATGAACTTAAGGAGACTCTCGGGATGAACAAGACACCACGCGCGCCGGCGCCGCTGACGGAACTGGGCGGCCAGTCGATCCTCTTCGTGATGGCGGCTGAGCCTGAATACGGCCCGCATTTGAAGGAGCGCTTTGTGCCCTTCATGACCGGCGTGGGGCCGGTCGAGGCGGCGGTGGAGCTCACCGCGGCGCTGGCGGGGTTCGAGGCGCGCGGACGGCTGCCGGACCTGGTGGTGTCGCTGGGCTCGGCGGGCAGCCGGGCGCTGGAGCAGACCGAGGTCTACCAGGCGACCTCGGTCGCCTACCGCGACATGGACGCCACACCGCTCGGCTTCGCCACGGGCGTCACGCCCTTCCTCGACCTGCCGGCCACCCTGCCCCTGCCGCTGCGCATCCCCGGGATTCGCGAGGCGACGCTCTCGACCGGCGCCGGTATCGTCTCGGGCGCGGCTTATGACGCCATCGCCGCCGACATGGTGGACATGGAGAGCTACGCCGGCCTGCGCGCCTGCACGCGCTTTTCGGTGCCGCTGATGGTGCTGCGCGGCATATCCGACGGCAAGACGGAGCTGAACCATATCGATGACTGGACGGAGTACCTGCACGTCATCGACGAGAAACTGGCCGGCGCCGTGGACCGTCTCGATGCGGCGATCCGGGAGGGGCTGCTGACGCGCTGAGCGCCGGGCCCGGGGTGCCGTTCAGTGCCGCCCGGGCGCCGAGCTTCCAGGCTGGGGAGGAGGTTTCGCACCGCACCTTTCGCAAAGACCTAGGAAAGCCAAGATACCCGCCACCCGCACGACCTCCCCCGCCCTAGAGCGGGTCCACCCGGTGTGGGACCTGCTCATTATCATGCTGCTGTTCGACAGCCTCTAACGGCTGCCGCCGTGGGGCGCCGCTTCCTGGTCTCAGCATAGATTGCATACAACAATCGACAAAAGTCGCAATTGAACCGCCTCATTCCCTGGGCTACCTTCCACATTGCATGCAATGTCAGGAGCCGAGATGGCAGACGAAGTTTCCACACCGCCCTCCCAGGTGGTCCAGACGGCCACGACGAAGGTGCACGACGTCATCAAGCAGCGGATTCTCGATGGCCACTACCAGCCCCACGAGTACATCCGCGAAGCGAACTTGGCCCGCGAGCTCGAGGTGAGCCGGACGCCCGTCCGCGAAGCGCTGCGCGAGCTGGTGTCGGAGGGATGGCTGGAAGCGATACCCCATCATGGCTCCCGCGTGGTGGCTTGGACGGAAAAGGACGCTCGCGAGGTCTTCGAACTCCGGCTGGTCCTCGAGCCCATGGCGGTGCGCCTGGCGAGCGAGCGCATGAACGAGGAGTGTCTTGCCCATCTCGGGGCGATGGCCACCCGCATGGAACAGCTCACCGAGCGGGTCGAGGCGGATCCCTCGGTTCGCAACGAGATCGCCTCGCTCAACCACGAGTTCCACCGCGAACTGATCCTCGCCAGCGGCAACCAGCGACTGGCCACCATGCTGGAGAGCGTGGTGCGCACCTCGGTGATACGACGAAATTTCGGCAACTACGACCTCACCAACCTGCGCCGGAGCATGCGCCATCACCAGGAGATCCTGGAGGCCATCCGCGCGGGTAGCCCCGCGTGGGCCGAGCACATCATGCGTGCCCACCTGCTCGCGGCCCAGGCACTGCATTTCCGCTTTCCCGTGGCCCCCGACGGCTAGGTGCCCTCAACCCGACAGCGCTATAGAGGCAATACAACAACAATGACCCAACATTCGACTCCCCTCAGTGATATCAAGGTCCTGGAGCTCGGCCAGCTGATCGCCGGTCCCTATTGCGGCCAGGTCCTGGCCGACTTCGGCGCCCAGGTGATCAAGGTCGAACCGCCCGGCAAGGGCGACGCCATGCGCCAGTGGGGTGCGGCGGACCGCGAGACGGGCGAACCGCTCTGGTGGAACGTCATCGGCCGCAACAAGCAGTCGATCACCCTGGACCTGCGCCAGGAGCGCGGGCAGGAATTGCTGCGCGAGCTGGCCCGCGACGCCGATGTGATCATCGAGAACTTCCGCCCCGGCACCATGGAACGCTGGGGGCTCGGCTACGACGTCCTCTCGCACGCTAACCCGGGCCTGGTGATGGTCCGCGTCACCGGCTTCGGCCAGGACGGACCCTACGCCTCACGGGCCGGCTTCGCCTCGGTGTGCGAGGCCATGGGGGGGCTGCGCTACCTGAGCGGCTACCCGGACCGCCCGCCGGTCCGCGTCGGCATCTCCCTCGGCGACACCTTGGCCGGCCTCCATGCGGCCCTGGGCACCATGATGGCGCTCCATCAGCGCGAGCGGACCGGGCGTGGCCAGGTGGTCGACAGCAGCATCTTCGAGTCGGTGCTGGCGATGATGGAAAGCCTGGTCCCCGAGTATGCGCGGGCCGGCAAGGTCCGCGAGCGCAGCGGCAGCTTCCTGACGGGGATCGCCCCGTCCAATGCCTACCCGGCCCGGGACGGACGCGACGTGATCATCGGCGCCAACCAGGACACAGTCTTCCGTCGCCTCTGCCAGGCGATGGGCCAGCCGACCCTGGCGGATCACCCGGATTACGCCACCCATCGCGCCCGCGGGGAGCACCAGCAGGCCATCGACGATCTGGTCGCGGCCTGGACACGTCAGCACGACGCCCAGCACGTCGTCGACCTTCTCGCCGAGGCCGGGGTGCCGGCCGGCCTGGTCTACCGGGCCCCGGACATGCTCGAGGATCCCCACTTCCAGGCGCGCGAAGCCATCATCGAGGTGCCGGACCACCATGGCACCCCCCTGCCGATGCAGAACGTCTTTCCCCGGCTCTCGACCTCCCCTGGGTGCGTGCGCCACGTGGGACCGACCCTGGGCGAACACACCGAGACCGTTCTCACCGACTGGCTGGGTCTCGGTGCCGACGACCTCGACGCCCTGCGCGACGACCACGTGATCTGACGGAGACACCCCATGGATCCCGTTCTTGTCCTTCTCGCCCTGGTGGGCCTGATCGCCATCGGCTTTCCCATCTTCCTGGCCCTGGGTCTGTCCGGGTTGCTGGGCCTGTACATGGCCCGCGGCTCCTTGGCGTTTTTCTTCGCCCCCTCGTCGCTGTTCGGCCAGCTCAACGCCTTCGAGCTGATCGCCCTGCCCCTGTTCATCCTGATGGGCAACTTCCTGGGGGCGACACCGGTCGGCTCGAGCCTGTTTACCGCGGCTGTGCGCTGGCTCAACTGGCTGCGCGGCAGCCTGGCGATCTCCTCGGTGGGCGCCTCGGCGATGTTCGGCGCCGTGTCCGGCGTCAGCCTGGCCGGCGTCGCGGCCGTGGGCTCCATCGCGGTGCCCCAGATGCTTGAGCGCGGCTACAGCCGTTCGCTGGCTGCCGGCTCGGTGGTCAGCGCCGGGGCCCTGGCGATGCTGATTCCGCCCAGCGTGCCCTTCATCATCTACGGCGCCGTCTCCAGCGTCTCGGTGGCGGACCTGTTCATCGGCGGCATCGTGCCCGGTCTCCTGCTGGCGCTGGCCCTCTCGGTGTTCATCTACGTACGCGTGCGGATGAATCCCGATGAGGCCCCGGCGAGCCCCGAACGCTTCACCTGGAAGGAGCGCTGGGCGAGCCTCGCCAATATCTGGCATGCCGCCCTGCTGGTTCTCGCGGTGCTGGGATCGATCTACTCGGGCCTGGCCACGCCCAGCGAGGCTGCTGGCATCGGCGCCCTGGGCGCCTTCCTGATCGCGACGGTGGTGTTCCGCAGCCTCAGCTGGGGCAGGTTCCTCCAGATCCTCGGCACCACGGCCCGGATCAGCGGCGCCATCCTGCTGATCATCGGCTGCGCCAAGATCTTCGGCGACTATCTCAACATGGTCCGCGTGCCGCAGCTGCTCACCGAGACCCTCACCGCGAGCGGCCTGCCGACCTGGGCCATCCTCGTCGCGGTGATGCTGCTGCTGATCCTGCTGGGCATGATCGTCGATGCCGTCTCGCTGATCGTGGTCACCACGCCGGTACTGCTGCCGCTGATCACCGCCCTGGGCTACGACCCTCTCTGGTTCGGCATCGTCATGGTGCTCAACCTGGAGATCGCGGTGGTCACGCCGCCGGTGGGCCTCAACCTCTATGCCCTGCGTGGGGTCTGCCCCGAGCTGAGTGTCGAGGAAATCATCCGCAGTGCCCTGCCCTTCGTCATCGTGCAGTTCCTTGTGCTGATGCTGTTCGTGCTAGTACCCAGCCTCAGCCTTTGGTTACCGGGGTTGATGTAACCCCGGCGTCGCGACGTTCGCGACCCCTCGCTCCATAACAACAATCAGGAGATTCGCCATGAAACTGTCCCGTCGCCAAGTCCTCAAGTACGGTACCTTCGCCTCCGCCGGCGCCACGCTGTTCGGTGCCCAGAGCCTGCTGGCACCGCACAGCCATGCCGCCACTACCATGACCGGCGTCACCTACCTGCCCCCCTCCTACAAGGCGCTGACCTACGGCTCCAACCGGTTCGTGGAGATGCTCAAGGAGCAAGGCGGTGACGCGCTGTCGGTCGAGTTCTACGACTCCGGCCAGCTGCTCAAGGCCGATGAGCAGTTGCCCGCCCTGCGGTCGCGCAGCATCGACTTCATGTTCCACACCTTCTCCTACATCACTCGTTCGGTGCCCATCCTCGGGGTGACCGGCCTACCCGGTGTCGTGGGCGAGCTCTATCGCCACCCCGAGCGCCTGAAGCAGGGCAGCCCGCTGATGGAGCTGATCAACGAGGTCCTCGCCAAGGAGAACCTGTACCTGCTCACCTCGGGGGGTGGCATCCTCGAGCCGGAATACATCTGGAGTACCGAGGCCAGCCCGATCCGTACCCTCGATGAAGTGCGTGGCAAGAAGGTGCGCATCGTCAGCTTCGAGGCCACCAAAGCCCTCGAACCCTACGACATCGGGGCGACCCGCATTCCCTCCTCCGAGACCTACATGGCGCTTCAGCGCGGTACCGTGGATGCCGGGGTGTTCAACATCTCCACGGTCATCGGCCGCAGCCTCCAGGAACAGTTGAAGTACTGCTACAAGCTGCCCATGACCGGCTTCTCGGTGGCGCCCTTCATGCTGCGCGACACCTGGGACAGCCTGGATGACGACGCGCGCGCCGTGCTGCAACGCGCCGCCGACTGGTACGACGAGAACTTCATCGAACACTGCAACAACGACATCTACGCCAACGAGTACTGGCCGCAGGTCAAGGAGGCCGGCGTCGAGATCATCGAGCCGAGCGAGGAGGAGGTCGAGACCTTCAATGCCGGCGTCGAGGCCGTATGGGACCACTGGAAGGCCGAGGTCGGCCAGGACGTCGGGGAACGCGCCATCGCCCTGGCACTGGGCAAGGCTTGAGGAGACCACCATGACCACGACCGCCTTGCGTGGCTGGGACGGCCTGTTGGCCGTCCTGCTCTGGACCTCGCGGGCCGTGCTGGTGTTCATGATGGCGTCGATCTGCTACGACGCCATCATGCGCTACGCCTTCTCGGCACCGACCAGCTGGAGCCTCGAGATCAACTCCTTCCTGCTGGTCTACCTCGCGGTGATCGGCGCCGCCGAGGCCCAGCGCCACGACGCTCATATCCGCATCACCTATTTCAAGGACAAGCTGCCGGCCCGAGTGCGCGGCACCATCGATCTCTTCACCGGACTACTTGGAGCCGTGTTCTGCGGCATCCTCGTCTGGCGTGGCGGGATCATGACCCTGCAGGCCCTGGAGTACGGGGAGCGCGTCTCCAGCTCGCTGGGCACCCCCATGGTCTACCCCTATGCGCTGTTGCCGATCGGCTTCGCCGCCCTGGGCCTGCAGTTTCTGATCGATGCTCTCTCCGCCATCCCTCGCGTGACGGGGAACGCCGACAAGGAGGCAACCTCCCATGGCTGACACCCTGAGCCACAAGCTGATCGCCGCCCACCTGGTCGGCGGCGAGATGATCCCGGGGCATGAAATCGCCCTGCGCATGGACCAGGCGCTGCTGCAGGACATCCTCGGCACCCTGGTCATGCTGGAGCTCGATGCCATGGGGATCGAGCGCGTGCACACCAACCCCAGCGTGCAGTACATCGATCACACGCTGATCCAGCAGGACAACATCAACGCCGACGCCCACCTCTTCCTGAAGAGCGCCTGCGAGCGGCTCGGCGTCTGGTACAGCGGCCCCGGCAACGGCATCAGCCACCCGGTGCACATGGAGCGCTTCGGCGTGCCCGGCCAGAGCCTGGTGGGCTGCGACAGCCACACCACGGCGGCCGGTGCCCTGGGCATGCTGGCCATCGGCGCCGGCGGCATCGAGGTGGCCATGGCCATGGCAGGGGAGCCCCTCTACCTGCCGATGCCGGAGATCATCGGCGTGCATCTCGAGGGTGAGCTGCCCGACTGGGTCAGCGCCAAGGACGTGGTCCTCGAGCTGCTGCGTCGCCACGGGGTCGCCGGGGCGAAGAACTGCATCCTCGAGTACCACGGCCCCGGCCTCGCGGCCCTGGATGCCATGGACCGGCACGTACTGGCCAACATGGGCACCGAGATGGGCGCCACCACGAGCGTCTTCCCGAGCGACGAGGTCACCCGCGACTTCCTGCGCTCGCGCGGGCGGGAGGCCGACTGGCACCCCCTTGCGGCCGACCCGGGGTGTCGCTACGACCGGACCGAGCATATCGATCTCGCCGGGCTCGAGCCGCTGATCGCCCTGCCGTCCAGCCCCGACAAGGTGGTGCCGGTGACGGAGGCGGCAGGCCAACCGCTCTACCAGGCCTACATCGGTTCCTCGGGCAACCCCGGCTACCGCGACTTTGCCGTGGTCGCCGAGATCGTTCGGGGCCGCAGCGTGGCCGACAACGTCTCGCTGGACATCAACCCCTCCACCCGCCAGGTCCTGGCCGCCCTGATCAATGAGGGCCACCTCAGCACCCTGGTGGACGCCGGCGCGCGCCTGCACCAGCCGGGCTGCAACGGCTGCATCGGCATGGGCCAGGCCCCGGCGGCGGGACGCAACAGCCTGCGAACCGTCCCGCGCAACTTCCCCGGGCGCTCCGGCACCCGCGAGGACAGCGTCTTCCTGTGCAGCCCCGAGACCGCCGCCGCCTCGGCCCTCACGGGGGTGATCACCGACCCCCGCAGCCTCGACATGGCCTATCCGCGCGTCCAGGAGCCGGCGCGCATGGTGGTCAACGACAGCTGGTTCGTGCCGCCGCTACCGCCGGAGCGCGCGCGGGGAGTCTCGCTGCTGGCCACCGACAATACGCCCCCGTTGCCGGTGCTGGACGCCCTGCCCGAACGTATCGAAGCCCCGGTCCTGCTCAAGACAGGCGACAACGTCTCCACCGACGACATCATGCCCGCGGGGGCGAAGGTGCTGCCGCTGTGGAGCAATGTCTACGCCTCGGCAGAGCACACCTTCGAGGCCCTGGATCCCGGCTACGTGGACCGCGCACGGCAGCGCGGCGAGGCCGGCCATGTCATCGTCGGCGGTGCCAACTACGGGCAGGGGTCGAGCCGCGAGAACGCGGCCCTGGTGCCTCGCTTGCTCGGCCTCCAGGTGGTCGTCGCGAAGAGCATCGCCCGCATCCACTGGCAGAACCTGCCCTGTTTCGGGGTGCTGCCGCTGACCTTCGCCGACCCGGCGGACTACGACCGCGTCGGCCAGGCCCAGACACTGGTCATCGACGATGTCCCCGGCCAGCTCCGCGAAGGGGGCACGCTTCGCGCCACCCTGGATGGCGAGCCACTGAGCCTCGAGCATCACCTCAGCCCGCGCCAGATCGAGATCCTCGTGTCCGGCGGGGTGATCAACTGGCTGCGGCAACGCCCCACCCCGACGACCCAGGAGGCCCTGTCATGACCTTGCTCACCCCCCCGGCGAGCGTGGAGATCGTCGAGGTCGCGCCCCGCGACGGCTTCCAGTCGATCCGCGATCCGCTGCCCACGGCCGACAAGCAGCGCTGCATCGAGGCACTGGTCGACGCCGGCATCACCCGCCTGGAGATCGGCTCCTTCGTGAGTCCCAGGGCCATTCCCCAGATGGCCGACACCGGCGAGCTCATCGCGGCCTTCGCCGACCGCCCGTCGCTGCGACTCTCCGCCCTGGTGCCCAACCTCAAGGGCGCCGAACTGGCCCTGGAGCACGGCATCCGGGAGGTGGTCTACGTGATCTCGGTGTCGGAGTCGCACAACCGCGGCAACGTGCGCCGCAGCGTGGACGAGTCGCTGGAGGACCTGGGACGGGTGATCGAACGCCTGCGCCAGACCGAGGGCACCCGGCTGCGCCTCGACCTCGGCACCTGTTTCGACTGCCCCTATGAGGCCACCATCGGCTGGCAGCAGGTCGACCGCGTGCTCGGCCAGGCCATCCACCTGGCCGACGGACTGCCGATGGAGGTGGCGCTGTGCGACACCACCGGCCGCGCCACCCCCTACCAGGTGGCCGACCATTTCACCCGGCTGCGCGAGCGCCACGCCCGCGAGGGACTGGCCTGGGCCTTCCACGGCCACGATACCTTCGGCATGGGCGTCGCCAATGCGCTCTTCGCCATCCATCACGGTGCCACGGCCGTGGACAGCGCCTGCGCGGGCCTGGGCGGCTGCCCCTTCGCGCCCGGCGCCACCGGCAACACCGCCACCGAGGATCTGCTCTACGCCCTGCAGGGCGGCGGGGTGGCCACCGGGATCGACCTGCCGAGCCTGCTCGAGGCTGCCGACCGGATCGCCGCCCTGCCCGGCGGCCAGACCGCCAGCCACCTGCGACAGGTGCCGCGGGAACGGGTGAGCTGATTCGTGCCGATCATCGTCCTGCTCTCCACCACCCTGGTCCTGGCCTTCTCCTCGCTGGTGGCACTGTTCCCCGCCGCCATCGCCCCGGAGCTGGCCGGGGCGCTCGGCGTCTCCTCGGCCACGGTGGGCCTGCAGGTCAGTCTGATCTTCGCCGGCGCCATGCTCACCTCGCTGGTGGGAGGCCCGCTGACCCGCCGCCTCGGGCCCTGCCGCACCAGCCAGCTCTCCCTGGCCCTGCTGGGCGGCGGCGCCGCCCTGCTGACGATCCCCGCCTTGCCGACCTTCGCCATCGCCTCGCTGGTCGCCGGCCTGGGCTACGGGATGACCAACCCCTCCGCCTCGCTGCTATTGGTGCGCTTCACCCCGCCCGAGCGGCGCGGCCTGATCTTCTCGTTGAAGCAGTCGGGGGTACCCCTGGGCGGGGTGATCGCCGGCGCCAGCGCGCCCGTGCTGGCCCTGGCGGTGGGCTGGCAGGCCGGGCTGCTCCTGCTCAGCGCCATCGCCCTGCTCGGCATCGCCGCGCTGCAATGGCCCCGGGCGCGCTGGGATGACCAGCGCGACCCGCGCACGTCCTGGCTGGCGTCGCCCTTCTCCGGACTCGCCGTGGTCTGGCGGCAGCGGTCGCTGCGCTACGTGGCGCTGCTCAGCCTCTGCTTCTCGGCGATCCAGCTCTCGGTCTCGGCCTTCACCGTGGCGCTGCTGGTGGAGGATCTGGAGTTCGGCCTGGTGGAGGCGGGGCTGGTCATGTCCGGGGTGCAGGTCAGCGGCGTGGCGGGGCGCATCGGCTGGGGCTGGATCGGCGACCGGCTGGGTGACCGCCTGACGGCGCTCGCCATCATCGCCTGCACCACCGCCGTGGGGGCCCTGCTGGTGGCCGGCATGACCCCGGCCTGGCCCAAGTGGCTGGTCGCGGGGCTGCTGGGCCTGCTGAGCCTCTCCTCGCTGGGCTGGAACGGCGTCTACCTGGCCGAGATCACCCATCTGGCGCCGCCCCGCCGCATTGCCGATGCCGCCGGCGGCTGCCTGGTCTTCACCTACGGCGGCGTGCTGCTCGGCCTGCCCACGGTCACCGTGCTGCACGGCCTGCTCGGCCACTACACCACGGTCTTCGTCGTCCTCGCTGGCGTTTCGGCGCTGAGTCTCTGGCTGATCCGCCACGCCAGGCAGGCCAGGGAGCAGGAGGCGGTGACCGAGCCCCAAGCCGGTGCAGCGGGTTAGCCAGGTGGGTTGCTGGGCCTGGCTCCGGCCGCCGGCCGGTGCGGGCGCGATCGCGTCATATGAGGGAGGAAGCGTGAACGCCAGGCGCCCTCAGCCGCCACCCGGCATGCACCGACACACCTCGGGCAGAACCTCCTAGGCTGGAAAGGGACATCCCGTCAGCTCGAGGAGCCATCATGCCCGCCACCCGCACGACCTCCCCCGCCCTGGAGCGGGTCCACCTGGTCTGGGACCTGCTCATCATCGTGCTGGTGATCGCCAACCTGGCACTGCTGCTGTTCGACAGCCTCTACCTGCTGCCGCCGCTGAACGCCGCCTTCGAGGCCGTGGCTCCAGGCCTGCACGCCGCCTACGAGCAGCACATCCATGCCCGCTTCCTCACCATCGACCTGGCGTTCGTATCGATTTTCCTGTTCGACGTGCTGCTGGGCTGGGCGGTGGCCATCGCCGAGCGCCACTACCATCGCTGGTTCTTCTACCCCTTCGTGCACTGGTACGACGTGCTCGGCTGCATCCCGCTGGGCGGCTTTCGGCTGCTGCGCATCCTGCGCGTCGTCTCGCTGCTGCACCGCCTGCAGCGCATGGGGCTGATCGACGTGCGCCGCTGGTACCTCTACGGCGTGGTCGCCAAGTACTACGACATCCTGATGGAGGAGCTCACCGACCGCATCGCCATCCGCATGCTCGACAACGTGCAGCAGGAGATCCGCCAGAGCGACGGGCTCTCCGCCCCGCTGATGGAGCGGGTGGTGCGGCCCCGCAAGCAGGCGCTGATCCACGAGATCGGCCAGCGGCTGGAGGCCATGGCGGGCGACGCCTATGCCCACAACCGCGACGACACCCTGCGCTACGTGCGCGGGCTGGTCGGACGCACCCTGGCCGAAAGCCCGGAGCTCAAGAGGCTCGGGCGCCTGCCGCTGGGCGGCCAGCTGACCCGGGGGCTCGAGGCCTCGCTATCCGACCTCGCCTGTCGCCTGGTCGACGAGGCCCTGGCGGGCCTCAAGTCGGCGGAGTTCTCCGCCCTGGTGGAGCACCTGGCCGAGAGCGGCTTCGATGCCTGGCTGCGCACCGACCCCGAGACCGAACGGATCACCGAGCAGGTGCTGGTCGACATGCTGGAGCTGCTCAAGGAGCAGATCGCGGTGAAGGGCTGGCAGCACCGCTATCAGTGAGCCCGGCTCTCTTGCCCTCAGGCCGTGAGCGCCGGCTGGGGGCTCGCCGGCGAGGGCGCCTGCAACCGAACGATCAGTTCTTCCACCCGGCGCTCGGCCGCCGCGAGGGAGGCGGCCAGCCGCTCCCCGCCCTCCTCCTGGTGCTCGATGGCCACGCGATGGATCCGGGTGATGCCGATGAAGACCAGCGCCGTGGCAAGCCCCGGCTCCAGGTGATTCATATGCGCCAGCGCGCCACCGGGCTCGAAGCCGGCGCCGCCCCGTGACGACAGGATGATGGCGTGGCGCGGCCGGTCGTCCAGCAGGGGGATGAAGGGATCTTCGGGCCGGCTGGGGTCGTAGTCCACCGTGCGCCCCATGCGCACGACCTGGTCCACCCAGGCCTTCAGCGCCGCCGGCATGCCGAAGTTGTAAAGCGGCGCGCCGATCACCACGACGTCGGCGGCCCTCAGCTCGTCGATCAGCCGATCGCTCTCGGCCAGCACCCCCGCCATCCAGGGCGCGTGGCGCTCGGGCGGCGTGAAGGCGGCCTGGATCCAGCGCTGGTCGATGAAGGCAGGCGGGGTGGCGCCCACATCGCGATGGGTCACGGTGGCCTCCGGCTGGCGGGCCTGCCAGCCGGTGACGAAGCGGTGGGTCAGGCGACGGCTGAGGGAGCCGTGCTCGTCGATGCCGGCGAGGCCGGGGCGGGCGCTGGCGTCCAGTTGCAGGAGGTGGGTCATGTCGGGCTCCTTGTCTTGTGAGCTGAACTCACTCATCGTTGAGGGATGATTCGAGCCTATGCCCCGCCATGATGGGCGACAAACGATGAATACTTGCCGATACAGCTGAGTTGAACTCATCCATGAACCCTCGCCGACTACCCTCGCTGGCGGCCCTGCGGGCCTTCGAGGCCGCCGCCCGCCACCAGAGCGCCAAGCAGGCGGCCGATGAGCTGTCCGTCACGGCCACGGCCATCAGCCATCACATCCGCGGGCTGGAGGATGCCCTGCAGGTGGAACTCTTCGTGCGCCGGCCCCGGCAGCTGGTGCTGACCGCGAAGGGGCAGGAGCTCTTCCAGACCCTGGAGACGGCGTTCGACAGCATCGGCGAGACCGTGGCGCGGTTGAAGGCGCCGCCCGCGCGCCAGGCGGCCACGCTCTCCACCACGCCGGCGGTGGCCGTGCGCTGGCTGCTGCCCTGGGTGTGCCTGCTGACGGAGGCGCACCCGCACATCGACCTGCGCATTCATGCCGCCCACGAGCCGGTGGCGCTGGACGGTGTGACCGCCGACCTGGCGATTCGCTATGGCGACGGCCACTGGCCGGGGCTGGTGGCGGAGAAGCTGTTCGACAACGCCTTCGTCCCGACCTGCAGCCCAGGGCTCAACCTGACCGACCCGGCCCAGCTGCCCGAGCATCCGCTGATCCACTTCCGCCCCCAGGGCGCCTCGGTGACGCCCCTGGACTGGGCCGGCTGGCAGAAGCGCGCCGCGGTGCCGGGGCTGGACGTGAACGCCGGGCTGGTGTTCTCCGACGAGACCCACGCCATCTACGCCGCCCTCGGCGGCCAGGGCGTGGCCCTGATGAGCCGGCCGCTGATCGCCGATGAGCTGGCGGAGGGACGGCTGGTGCAGCCCTTCGGGCCCGTGCTGGAGGGCAAGCCCTTCTACCTGGTCTATCCGGAGAGCCGCCGCGATGACCCGACCATTCGGGCGATCCGCGACTGGGTCATGCGCGTGCCGGGTGGGCTGTGCCGCCCCCATCCCGCGGAGGGCAGCCCGGACGACAGCGAAGACGGAGCGCGACGGCCGCCGAGCTGAACGCCATGGCGCCCGGGTGGCACCCTCAGCTGCGCCGCGCCGCAGGCGGCTCGCCCAGGTCGTGGGCGCCGCCGTGGGCGGTGTCGCTGTCGCACAGCCGGTGGTCGCTGAGCACCTCGATGATGCGGCAGCTCTCCACCTTGCCGCCGGCACACTGGCCGATCATCCGCTGCAGCTCGTCGCGCAGCGCGGCAAGCCGCTGCAGTCGCGACTCCACCTCCTCCAGGTGATGCTTGGCGAGGGCGTCGACCTCGTCGCAGCACATGTCGGGCCGGTCCGACATCGCCAGCAGCTCGCGCACCGCCTCCACCGAGAAGCCGAAGTCCCGGGCGTGGCGGATGAAGGTCAGCCGCCGCACGGCCTCCTCCCCGTAGCGGCGCTGCCCGCCCTCGGTCCGCGAGGCCGCCTGCAGCAGCCCGATCTGCTCGTAGTAGCGCACGGTTTCCGGCTGGCAGCCGGCCCGCCGGGCCAGCGCGCCGATGCCGATGGTGGGGGAATTCTCCGACATGGGGGCTCCTCGCTACAGGGGATGTTTTTTTACTCGGAACTGTCACGTCAGACCGCCACTTGAACCTGTAGTTGCTACAGGGTTTAGGCTTAAGACGTTACCCCACGCAGAGGAGCCCCGCCATGTCAGCATCGGCATCCACGTCCACCGCCGCGACCCTGACGCTGCGCGTCGAGGGCATGGACTGCGGCGGCTGCGAGCGCAAGGTCGAGTCGGCGCTGGGTCGCCTGGAGGGCATCGCGGAGGTCTCGGCCAGCTCGGTCACCGGGTCGGTCAAGCTGCACTTTCCTGCGCACTCGCCTGCACACTCGACGCCCTCCCACGCCGAGATCGAGCGGACGATCCAGGAGCTCGGCTATCGCGTCGTCAGCGAGGAGGAGGCGGCCGCGCCGGAGGCCCCGGCGCCCTGGTGGCGCACCGCCAAGGGGCGGCTGGTGATGGTCACCGGCGGCCTGCTGGCGGTGGCCTTCGCGCTGCGCCTCGCCTGGCCGGTGCTCGGCCAGTGGCCCTTCGTCGCCGCCACCGCGGTGGGGCTGGTGCCCATCGTGCAGGGCGCCTGGGGCGCGCTGAAGCAGCGCAACCCCTTCACCATCGAGATGCTGATGAGCATCGCCGCGCTGGGGGCGCTGGCCATCGACGCCGCCGCCGAGGCCGCGGTGGTGGTTTTCCTGTTCGCCGTGGGCGAGCTCCTGGAGGGCGTGGCCGCCTCCCGGGCACGGCGCAGCATCTCGGCGCTGGCGGACCTCACGCCCTCGACGGCGCGCCTGCTGGACGGCGACGATACCCGCGAGGTGCCGGCCGCCACCCTCGCGCCCGGCCAGCGGGTGCTGATCCGCCCGGGCGATCGGGTGCCCTGCGACGGGCGCATCCTCGCCGGGGCCTCCGAGCTCGACGAGTCGCCGATCAACGGCGAGTCGGTGCCCCGCGCGCGGGAGCCCGGCGACGATGTCTTCGCCGGCACCGTGAACCTGGAGGCCGTCCTGGAGGTGGAGGTGACGCGGCGCGCCGAGGACAACACCATCGCTCGGGTCATCCGCCTGGTCGAGGAGGCCCAGGCCGCCAAGGCGCCGGTCGCCCGCTTCATCGACCGCTTCGCGCGCTACTACATGCCGACGGTGATCGGGCTCGCCCTGCTGATGGCGGTGGCGCCGCCGCTGGTCGCGGGCATGGCGTGGTCGGAAGCGATCTATCGCGCCCTGGCGCTGCTGCTGATCGCCTGCCCCTGCGCGCTGGTGATCTCGACGCCGGCGGCGATCGCCGCCGGGCTCTCGGCCGGCGCCCGGCGCGGCCTGCTGATCAAGGGCGGCGCGGTGCTGGAGCAGCTCGGCAAGCTCAAGCTGGTGGCGCTGGACAAGACCGGCACGCTGACGGAAGGCCGCCCGCGCGTCACCGACGTGGAGGCCCTGGACGCCGGGCACGACGAGGGCGAGATCCTGCGGCTCGCCGCGGCCCTGGAGCGCGACTCCAGCCATCCCATCGCCGCGGCGATCCTGGCCCACGCCGAGCGCCAAGGGCTCTCGGTGCCGCGGGCGAGCGACGGCCGCGCCCTGGCCGGGCGCGGCATCGCCGGCTGGGTCGAGGCGCGCGAACTCTCGCTGATCACCCCGCGCCACCTGGCCGAGCAGGTCGCGCTCGGCGACGAACTCAACACGCGGATTGCCGAGCTGGAGCAGGCCGGCAAGAGCCTCGCGGTGCTGGTCGAGGGCCAGCGGGCGCTGGGGCTGATCGCCGTGCGCGACGAGCCCCGCGAGGATGCGCGCCACGGCCTGGCGGCGCTGTCGCGCCTCGGCGTGCGGGCGGTGATGCTCAGCGGCGACAACGCCCGCACCGCCACCGCCATCGGCGAGCAGCTGGGCATCGAGGCCCACGGCGAGCTGATGCCCGGGGACAAGGCCCACCGCGTGCGGGAGTGGCAGGCCGCCGGCGAGGGGCCGGTCGGCAAGGTGGGCGACGGCATCAACGACGCCCCGGCGCTGGCGACCGCCGAGGTAGGCATCGCCATGGGCGGCGGCACCGACGTGGCGCTGGAGACGGCGGATGCGGCGCTGCTCAAGGACCGCGTGAGCGGCATCGCCGAGCTGATCGACCTCTCTCGGGCCACGCTGCGCAACATCAAGACCAACGTCGCCCTGGCGCTGGGCCTGAAGGCGGTCTTCCTGGTCACCACGGCGCTCGGCATCACCGGCATGTGGATCGCGGTGATGGCGGATACCGGCGCCACGGTGCTGGTGACGCTCAACGCCATGCGCCTGCTCGGCTACCGCTTCTCGCCGGGGCCCGCGCCGGCGGAGGCTCGGCCCGCCGCTGCGTCGTGACGCCCGCGCCCGGTCGACGCCGGGCGCGCGTTTGGCAGATGGAGAGGTGTCTGTCAGCATGAGCCGCGCATAGCGCTCGGCCACTGCCACCAGCCACGGGAGGCTACCATGACCACCCGCCCCTCGACGATTCCGCCCCTGGACCCCGCCCGCGTCGCCACCCTCGAGGCCTTCGGCGCCACCATCACGCCGCTCGAGCCGCTGGGCGCCGAGGTGCGGGGCATCGACCTCGCCGCCCAGGAGGCGCCGCCGGCGGAGGTGCGCGACGCCCTGGAGCGCGAGATGGCGAGCCGCGGCTTTCTCGTCTTCAAGAACGACACGCCCTTGGCCGCCGAGGACTTCCTGCGGGCGAGCTGCTGGTGGGGCGGGCGCGAGCTGCACAGCACCCACGGCATCCACCCCGCCACTCCGGACGGCAATCCGCACATCTTTCGCCTCTCGAACGATCGCCGTCACGGCATCCCCGACGTGGGGCCGCAGTGGCACAACGACGGCAGCTTCAACGCGGACACCTTCTCTCACTCGGGCTATCACATCATCCGTCCGGCCGAGAAAGGCGGCGGCACCTACTTCGCCCACCAGGGCGCGGCCTTCGACGCCCTCCCCGAGGAGCGAAAGGAGTATTGGAGCCGGCTCGCCTCGGTGAACTCCGCCTCGGGCGTGGTGCATCCCGTGGTGCACACGCATCCCGTCACCGGGCGCAAGTGCGTCTGGCTGCACCTCGGCATGACCGGCGCGGTGATCGAGAAGCTCCCTGATGAAGAGGCCTTCCGGCTGCTGCACGAGGACGAGCTGAAACAGCTCTGCCACGAGTACAACGACCTCCTGAATGCGGGGCTGAAAGACGGCTACGCCATCGCCTTCGAGTACCGGGAGAACGACTGCGTCTTCATCGACAACCTCGCCGTGGCGCACCGCGCCGCCCCCGAGGCGCACCTGCCCGCCGAGGAGCAGGGCCTGCGCATCATGCACCGCAGCACCGTGCGCGGCGTGCAGGACCTCGCCCCCGGCTTCGGCCTGCCACAGCACGTCGATATCCAGGGGCCCAACCCCCTTGGTGAAGGCGTCTGGAAAGGTGGCGGCATCGGCTTCCGGTGGGCGGATGGCGTGCCCATGCAGAACTGATCGCGGCGCAACGGGGAAGCCGAGCGCGCCGCCGTGGCCTAGGCCTGCCGGGCCCTCTCGCGGCGCCGGCGCTCCCGCTCGGTCATCTGCGCCAGCCGCTCCTCGAGGGAGTTCATCCCCAGCGCGGCCCGACGTTCATTGACCGTCGCCGGCGCTTCGATGGGACACGGCGTCGGCCAGCCGCCGTCATCGACGTCGAACTGGGTGCCGTAGACCTGGGACTGGCCGGATAGCGTGCGCACCCGATCCTGCAGGAAGGCCAGCTGCCACCCCGGGGCCTCTCCCCGGGCGACGGCGGCCTCCAGATGGCCGAGGCATTCCGCCATGAACTCGGGGTCGGAGACGGCGTGCTGGGCGATCAGCCAGGCCGCCTTGGCCGCCTCCTCCCCGACGAGCGAAAGGCCGGGCCAGCCGTGGCGACCGATGATCGCCTTCAGGCGCGAGACGTTGCGCTCATGCAGGGCCTTCATGCGGGGGTGATAGGACGTGGAGGGGAGTTCTCCGGCATCGAACAGCTGCTTAAGGAGGCGCTGGTCGTCGGCCATCATCGTGACCAGCTCATCGGCGACGCGAGGCGGCATGGCCATCTCCCTCGATGAGGACGAGACGAGACGCGTGATGCCGGCCGTTCGCAGGCGACGCGCTCATTCGTCGACGCCCTGGTAGAACACGACCCTTCCCTCGATCTCCTTGATGCTCGCGAGCGGACTCTCGTAGCTCCACGCCACGTCCTCGTGCTCACCGAAGGAGTAGTAGCCGGCATCGCCCTTGAACGGGCAGTGGGTCACGGTCTCGGAGGGCGTCAGCAGCTCCATGCGCACATCGTCCCGGGGCAGGTACTGGCGCGGCGGATAGCCGGTCTCGCGCAGCTCGATGGCGCGGGTGGTGTCGGCGAGCTGGGTGCCGTCGATGACGACGCGCACCCGATGGGCGTGAGGATGCAGGGTGATGCGGGGCTCTGAGGTATCGTCCATGCGCGCTCCCTGTGGCGGTGTCTCGTCTCCCGGCAGCGTAACATCATCGGTCCAGGACGGGCGCGCCGCCAGGGGATAAGCCACCGCCGCCCTGGATACGCCGAGGCGTCGCAAGCAGGTCATGAGGTGGGTGACACACCAAGGGCGGGCTATCCCCACAGGCCCTGCACCACAACCGGAAAAAGCGGGCCCGAGATCGTATCCGCGCCTGCGTCAGTGCCCATTGATGGCCAGATACAGCCCCGAGAGACCGACGAGGATCAGGCTCAACGCCCAGACCAGATCGAGGTTGAACCATGTGCGCTTCAGAAACCTGAGCCCGAGATAGTAATAGGTCCCCACGGCGAGCACGCCGCCGGCCACCATCATGGCGGCGGTATGCGCCAGCGCCACGAGGAACGCCGAGCCGATGTTGCGCCCCATCAGTTCACGCGCGGCCGCGTGGCCGGCCTCGCCCGGCTCCGTTCCGGAAATGCCCAGGTAGATCGGCAGCAGCATCAAGCCGGCACCGTGCGCCATCGCGGCGAGAAACGACCAGAGCACCAGACGCGAGGGATGCACCCGAGCAAGAACCCTCGGGTGCCGGCGATTGATCAGCAGGTAGGCGCCTGCGGCGATCACCAGTGCTGCGGCAGCGACGCGAATTTCGGTCTGCCAGTCGAGCAGTACGGTCATCATGGAGAAGGGCAGCAGGATCGCCAGCATCGCCAGAAGGTGGCCGGCCGCCAGCGCCCCGAGCGCCTTGACCATGGCCTGGCCCCGCCCGTCCATCAAGCCGGACGATACGGCAAGCGGCCACCCCATACCGGGATTGACGCCGTGATAGGCACCGGAAAGCAGGACGGCCCCCCAAAGGGCCGTCACCGTACCCGCGTCGAGCCCCATTCAGAGGTTGGGATAGCAGAAACTGTCGGTCGAGCAATCGCCGCCCTCTAGCCGGACCTGGTGGGCGCGATAGCCCTTGGGGAAATCGACGTAGAAATCGGGATCGAGCGTCAGACCGCCATTGTCACCGACACGGGCCATGACCATCTGGCCGCCCTCCTGCCCGGGATAGAACTGGTTGTCCCATGAGGAATAGAGCGAGTTGGTCCAGTAGACCCGTTTGCCGTCGCGGCTGATCTCGACCATCTGTGGGCCAAAGGCGAAGGCCCCGCCGCCGGGATGGGGCGTGCCACGGGCGATGCCGCCCAGTTCCACCTTTCCGGTCAGGACCGGGTTCATGGGGTCCGACACGTCATACTGGTGCATCTCGCCCAGGCCCCAACAGGCCACGTACAGGTACTTGTCGTCGAGACTGAGATCGATGTCGGTGACCAGCGGTGGCACCGCCTCGAATCCCTGCAGCAGCGGCGGCAGGTTTTCCGCCGCCTCGGGGCGTGGATCGATGGTGATGGTCTTCTTGGACTGCCAGGTGCCATCGTCACCGCGCCACCAGGTGAAGATCGCGCCTTGCAGGTTCGTGGTGTCCACGACAACGCCGCAAAACCCGTAGGATTTCTTCGGGTCGTGGGCGGGCCGGATCTCCAGCGCCATCTGGTAGTTCTCGCCGAAATCTATCGTCTGGATGTTCTTGCGCCGGCGCAGATCCCAGAAGTGGATCGAATGGCCGTACCGGTTCGCCAGCAGATCCTCGGCGACGATGCCATTCTCGAACTGCGGCGGCAGCCCCCATTCGGAGCTGACCATGTAGTCCTGCGGCAGATTCCACCAGAAATCGTAATGCTTGTCCTGCTTGCCCCGGTCCATCTCGTAACGGCCGAGAATATCGAAGGTTTCGCAATCCATGATGAAGATGCCGGGCGGGCCGTTCGTGCCGTCCGCACCGCCGCCACCGAGTGTCGAGACATAGATGCCCTCGGGCCCGCAATGAACGGTGTGGGGGCGCGAATAACCGGTCTTCTCGAAAACCTCTTCGGGCTCGATGATCTTGTGGATCCGGGCGGCAAGCGGGTCTTTCACGTCGATCACGTAGATGCGCGAGGACCGGATCCCCGGCACGATCAGGTAGCGGCGCTCGAGGAAGGCATGACCGGACATTGGCGACAGCGACGAGGAACAGGCGTTCCAGCCGAAATGATGGAACTCGTCTCCCGTGTAGGGCATGGCCAGGGTGTGCACGATGCTGCCATAGCGGTCGGAGTTCGGATTCAGATCGACCACGGCGAGCGCGTCCGGTTGCGCGCCGTCCGGGCTGAGCATCACGGTGAAGCCATAGTTCTCCACGGGCGCCTGCATGGCCAGTTGCGCCGTGGCGTGGAATGTCGGGTCGGGTCGGAAAGTCATGGTGACCTCCCTTGGAAAGGGCAGGAAATCCGCCTGCGTCGTTCACAAGAACACCGCCGTCCCTGGATCGCTCCACCGAGGAGGCGGCCGCACGCCCGTAGGCGCTGCGGGCGAGCAGTACCGGAAAATGGCCACGCTCGCCGGCGGCCCCGCCATATCCATGAGTCTAGGACACTCCGATCACCTTCACCTGACTGCCCAGTGCGAGGGTAGACCCGTTTTCGCGCTCTAACGCTGACCCCGTTTCCGCTGCCCTTGATATGCCACGACGTCGCACGCAGTTCATGGGGTGACACTCCGAGAGCGGGCTATCCTCAGGGGGACCCGCCCTCACATCGGAAGGAGCACCTATGAGCAATCGAGACGCCTACGAGCAGAAGCTGCGCGCCAAGATGGATGAGCTGCAGGCCGAGGTAGAGAAGCTGAAGGCCCGCGCCCGAAGCGCCGAGGCGGATGCGCGCATCGACCGGGAGGAGGAGATCGACCGGCTCGAGGCCCGCCGCGAGGAGATGCGCAAGAAGCTTGAGGAGCTTCGCCACTCCGGCGACGAGGCCTGGGACGATATCCGCGCCGGCGCGGAGCGCGCCTGGGAATCGCTGAGCGAGGCGATCGAGCGGGCGCGTTCTCGCTTCAAGTGATCGACCACCGGCCTCGTCGATGGCTGCCACGTCGGCTCGGACCTCCCGGTCCGGGCCGATTGTTCGTCTGACCCTACGGGGGTGACCCTCAGCCGCCGGGCTTCGCGTGATAGGTGATCACCTCGGAGTGCACGCCGTCGGCGTCCGCCTTGATCAGCCCGGCGCCCTTCAGTGCCGTACCCGGCACCGCCCACCAGCACGAGGCGGTGAGACGACCGTCAGCCTCCTGGGTGAGCACCTCGGTCAGCGCCATCAGGGGGTCCGGCACCTGGCCCGCGCCCTGCGAGGCGATGGCCTCCTTCAGCTCGGCGAGGTAGTCCGAAAACGCGTCTCTGGTGATGACGCCGACGTTCGGGTCATCGAAGGTGAAATCCTCCGCGGTGGCCTTCAGGATCCTGTCGGCATCGCCGTGGGTCCAGCCTTCGGCATAGGCGCTCAGGTGGTCTGCTGCGTTCATTGCCTCATCCTCCACTCGGTTAGCTCCCCAGTGCCCTGGATAGCTCGGCCCCATTTATCCCCCGATGACGGTCTGCCTCCGTCGTCAACCTGACCTCTCCAGCGGCTTGTTCAAACTCGACGCTGACGCCACTCAACGCTGGAAGCATGCCCTGCGTGAGCCTCGCGCCAAGCGCCGTCAGTGCAGCACGACACGCCGGCACGAGGGCCCTATAACAAGCGTAATCGCGCCGGCGAGCTTGTCGACGGCGGGAGTAAAGAAAGACGAAACACCGCGGTGACATCGAGTCGGGTCCAGAAAAGGCAAGACGCCAGCCTGGCAGGACCAGGCTGGCGTCGAGAAGGCTCAGTCGAGAAGCCCCCGTCGGGATGCCTCGGCGATCACCGAGACATCATTCCGGTATCCCTCAGGCGAAGGCGTTGAGGCACCAGGTGATGGCCGGGATGGCCACGATGTCGATCAGCACGGCGCCACACAGCGGCACGATGATGAAGGCCTTGTGGGAGATCACGCGGTAGTGCTCGCACACGGCGCTCATGTTGGCGACGGCGTTCGGCGTGGCACCCAGGCCATGGCCGATGAAGCCGGCGGTGAGCACGGCGGCGTCGTAGTTGCGGCCGAGCAGGCGGAACAGCACGAACACGCCGAGCACCACGATGGCCAGGGTCTACACCAGCAGGATCGTCAGCAGCGAGCCGCCCATCTCCTGCAGCTGCCAGATCTTGAGGTTCATCATGGCCATGGTCAGGAAGATGCCCAGCGCCACGTCGCCGACGCTCGAGAGCGCGTTGTCGGGCATGCTGATCCACTCGAAGCGGTCGTTGAGGTTGCGCAGCAGGATAGCCACGAACATCGCGCCCACGTAGCTCGGCAGGATGATGCCGAGATGGGTCGCCAGACTCGCCTTGAACCACAGGCCGAGCACCATGATCGGCACGACGATAGCCAGCACCCGCAGCAGCACCGGGCCGTCGATGCTGGCCACGGTCGGGTGCTCCTCGGCGGTGAGCTTCTCGAGATCATGCACGTCCTCGGCGACCACCGGGATCTGGCGACGATCGATGATCCAGCGGGCGATGGGCGCGCCGATCACGCCGCCGATGATCATGCCGAAGGTGGCCGAGGCGATGGCTGCGGTGGTGGCGCCCTGCACGCCCAGGGCTTCCGCCTCGGGGCCGAAGGCCGCCGCGGCGCCGAAGCCGCCCTCCAGCGAGGTTGCACCGGCCATCAGGCCGATCAGCGGGTCGAGGCCCAAGAGGCTCGCCATGCCGATGCCCACACCGTTCTGCATCAGCGCCAGCAGCCAGCAGGCCACCAGGTAGACGCCCAGCGCCTTGCCGCCCTTCTTGAGCAGCGCCAGGCTGCCGCCGAGGCCCACGGTGGTGAAGAAGGCGATCATCAGCGGGCTCTGCATCGCGGTATCGAGCTCGAAGGTGACGAGGCCCAGGTCGCGCAGCAGCCAGGCCAGCAGGGCGAAGCCGAAGCCGCCGACCACCGGCGTGGGGACGCAGAAGTGTTCCAGCCACTTGAGCCGGCGCTTGAGGCCGGCCCCGAGCGCGAGCAATAGCAGGGCCAGTGCCGTGGTGGTCACGGCATCCAGGGAGAAGTGCATGGCGATGCTCCGTTCTTACTGCCGCCAGGTGGCGGTCCAGGTGGTTGTTGCCGCTAGGGAGCGGTTTGGATCATGAAAGGGGCTCAGCGGGCGAGCCGCTCCACCAGGCGCGCCGCGACACGCGCGGTGCGCGACTCGGTGTCCAGGCGCGGATTGAGTTCGGCGACGTCGACCATCGGCAGTTCGGTGCGCGCCGCCAGGTAGTCGATGACGTCTTCGACGAAGGCGAGCTCGATGCCACGGGCGGCCGGCGCGCTGACGCCGGGGGCAATCCAGGCGGGCAGGGTGTCGAGGCAGATCGTCAGGTAGACCACGTCGACCCGGGCCAGCAGGCGGTCCAGCGCGCCCTTGACCTCGGGGCTCGCGATGGAGCGACAGGCGTCGTCCAGCACCCACTCGACGCCGAGCGACTCGGCACGCTCGAACAGCGCCGAGGTGTTGCCGGTCTGGCTGACGCCGAGGCAGGTGTAGCGGAACTCGATGCCTTCCTGCTCGCAGAGCTCGGCGCACTGGCGAAACGGCGTGCCGGAGCTGGCTCGCTCGGCGTGGCGCAGGTCGAGGTGCGCGTCGAGGTTGAGGATGCCGATGCGCGGCCGGTCGGCCAGGCCGCGGGCGTGGGCGAGTAGCCCGGAGAAGCTGGCGAAGGCGATCTCGTGGCCGCCGCCCAGGCCGATCACCCGGTGGCCCTGGTCGAGCAGGCCGGTCACCCGCGCGGCGAAGGCCTGCTGGGCCGCTTCCAGGGCGTCGCCCTCGCAGACCACGTCGCCGGCATCATAGAGCGGCGCCTCGAGGTGGTAGGCCAGGTTGGCCAGCTGGCGGCGCAGCGCCAGGGGGCCTTCGCTGGCGCCCACGCGGCCCTTGTTGCGCGCCACGCCGGCATCGGAGCAGAAGCCGACCAGCGCGCGCCCCGGCCGCTCGGCCTCGGCCACCGGACGCACCACCTGGTGCCAGCGGCGCGAGTTGCCGCTCTCTTCGCTGTCCACGCGGCCCTGCCAGGGGTCGATCCGCGCCTCGTTGTCATTCTGCTGCATCACTCGAGGAGTTCTCCCAATCGCTGTGCACTGTTGCGTGTCTGTTCGGAAAGCCAGGCGGTACGCTGCCGGGTGCGGGCCTCCGGCGCCATGACGCTGATCACGGCCTTGAGCCGCCCGCGGCCGTTGAAGACCGGGGCGCTCGCGCCCCAGACGCCCTGGTCGATCTCGCCGAGGCTGACCGCCACACCCTCGGCGCGGATCGCCTCGAGCCCCGCCAGGGCCTCGTCGCGCTCGGCCTCGGAGCGCAGCGTCAGCGCCATCTCGCGCTCCTCCTCGCCCATGAAGGCGAGCAGCGCCCGGGCGCTGGCGCCCCGGAGCAGCGGCTGCACCTGGCCGCGGTGGTAGCAGCAGCGCAGCGGCTGGGGGCTGTCGATCATCTCCACGCAGAGGGCGTGATCGCGCACCGCCATCAGCAGCGCCGAGCTCTCCTGGGTGATGTCGGTCAGCTCCGTGAGCACCGGCCGCGCCCACTGCAGCAGGTCGTTGCGCTGCTCGAAGCCCTGCTGCAGGCGCACCGCCTGGGGACCGGGGGCGTAGGTGCCGCCCTCCCGCTCGCTGACCATGCCCCACGCCAGCAGCTGGCGCAGGTGGCGATAGGCGGTCGAGACCGGCTGACTGGTCAGCTCGGCCAGTGTCTTTACCGTCAGCGGCGCGCCCTGGTTGGCCAGGCAGCACAGCAGCGCCAACATGCGATCGGAAGGACCCATGGCTCTCACCTCATAATTTGATAAACGATACGCGCGGAATCTTGTGATACAAAAAATGGTTATCAATTTATGATAACCCAACACCCTATACTTTGGTTGTAGACCGGCCGCGACTCGGCCATGCAAACGCTCCGCGTGGGACACCTCGAGGGGCGGTTTCAGCGGGCAGATCAGCGCGTTAAGTGCGACGGGGGATCAACGGGGTCGGCGTGGCGCGGCCTCGGAGGGGGAAGGAAAGGGAGCATAGCGTCCCCGGCGTCGTTGCGCCTTGTGCACGGGGATGCCGAGGGGTGGGGAATCCGGCACTTGCCGATGGCGAAGCGCTGCCACGCCGGTACTGCCGTGCTGCTGGCTCGTGATCGATCCCACCGGTCGAGGCGTTCCTGGCCTGGGGCCTGTGCCACCGTGGCGACGATCACGTCACGCTCGTGCTCAAGCCGGCTTGTTCGCCTCCTCCAGCAGCCATTCACGAAACTTTCCGGCGATCGAGCGCTCCTGGTCGTTACCCGTGCTGACCACGTAGTACGCTTGCTCGCAGTTCAGCGGTCTGTCACACACCACCTCGAGCTTTCCGGCATTCAACTCCGCCTGGTGCAGATCCCGGCTGCCCAGCAGAATGCCCTGACCGGCCACGGCGGCCTCCTGCGCCAGCAGGCCGTTGCCAAACCGCAGTTCCCGGAAGGCACCGACCTCACATGCCTGCTGCTTGAACCACTCTTTCCAGCCGCACGGCTCCTCGAAGCGGGTCAGGGTGCTGTCGCACAGCAACGGGTGTTGGCGCAGGGTGTCGATCCCGGTCACGGTGGTGGCCACTTCGGGGGCGCACATGGGCACCAGTTCGAGCCCCATCAGCCGTTGCGGCGTGATCTCCGCGTAGTTGCCGTAGCCGAGGCGAACGGACACGTCTATGCCGGAGCGCTTGAGCTCGGTCGCGCCGAAGACGCTGTCACGGGATCGGTCCACCGTATGCAGGCTGGCCTGCAGGCGCACCTCGGCGTCCGGGCAGATGGCGTAAAAGCGGTGCAGCCGCGGCACGATCCACTTGGTGGCGAACAGCGGCTCGGAGCACACGGTGACGGTCAGGCGCTCCTCGCCGTAGGCGCGAATCTTGTCCACCGCGCTGGCCAGGGTCTGGAATCCCTCGTGCAGCTCCGGCAGGGCCGCACGTGCGGCCGGGGTCAGGCTGACGCGCCGGTGGTGACGGATGAACAGCTTGACGCCCAGATACTCCTCGAGTGCCTTGATCTGATGACTGATCGCCGCCGGTGTGACGTTCAGCTCCTTGGCCGCCGCAGCGAAACTCTTGGTGCGTGCAGCGACCTCGAAATAGGACAGAGCGATCAGCGACGGGAGTCGTAGCATGGCCAATACTCGCAACATGGCGGAGCGCCACCGGCACTTCAAAGTGACACGCGTAACCCTCGCTATCAACACTGCCGCCGGATAAACCCGCCCGCTCCCGGGCGGCGGTACCCACCCTCATCGCCGATCCCATCAGTCATTCAGGCTGATGTCTGGCGCTTCCTCAGCATAAAGCCCTGGATTCACCCGCAGAGGCGGCTGCGAGTCGGCCGAATCCGACCTGACTGAAGGCGATAAGCGGCTGGCATTCCCCCGCACGTGATCCCCCGGCTCGCTGCCGAGACGCAGGTTTCCCCTCCTGCGGACCGGGGTCGAGGCCTCGAGCCCCGCGGCAGGCGGCGAAGAACCAAAAGGTCCGGATCCCGTGAAAAGTTGGACCATTTTGGCTGCTTCCACCGCTGCTTTAGGCCGCCTTGTAATGCCAGGCGCGACTATATTGAGCGTGCCGAGCCAGTGAGTGAACGCTCCCCGTTCAATTGCATAACATCGAAGGTCGATAAAAATGACAAACGTTACCGCCGTCAGCATTGAAAAAGAAGATGATTTTGGATTCGGGACTCAGATCCGGAAGTCTCCCTACTTCGACGCCACCGTCCGGTGGGGCGCAAAAGGGTTTTCGGTATACAACCACATGTATATCCCGCGTGACTTCGGAGATCCCGTCCAGAACTTCTGGAATCTCGTGAATGACGCAATCCTTTGCGATGTCGCCGCCGAGCGTCAGGTCGAAATCACCGGTCCGGATGCCGCGAAGTTCATGCAGAGCCTGACTCCGCGTGACCTGTCGGAAATGGCGGTCGGACAGTGCAAGTACATCCTGATCACCAACCAGGACGGTGGCATTCTCAACGATCCGATCCTGCTGCGTCTGGCAGAGAATCACTTCTGGATCTCGCTGGCCGATAGCGACATCCTGCTGTGGGCACAGGGTGTTGCGGTGCATGCCGGGCTGGACGTCACCATTGGCGAACCCGATGTGTCCCCGCTGCAACTTCAGGGCCCGAAGTCCGGCGAAGTGATGAAGAAGCTCTTCGGTGAGAGCATCATGGATCTTCGCTACTACTGGCTGCGCGAACTGGACCTCGACGGCATTCCGCTGATCGTCTCGCGCACCGGCTGGTCGAGCGAGCTGGGCTATGAGCTTTACCTCCAAGACGGCACGCGGGGTGATGAACTCTGGGAAAAGATCATGGCGGCAGGCGAGTCCTTTGGCCTGAAGCCCGGTCATACCTCCACGATTCGCCGTATCGAAGGCGGGATGCTCTCCTATCACGCTGACGCGGACATCAATACCAACCCTTACGAACTGGGGCTGGACCGCCTGGTCAATCCGGACATGGAAGCCGATTTCATCGGCAAGGCCGCACTGCAGCGCATCCGGGACAATGGCGTGAGCCGCAAGGAAGTTGGCCTGATCATCGACATGCCCCCGCTCAAGAAGCCCAACACCCGGTTCTGGTCGCTGATGAAAGATGGCCAGACCGTCGGGAAAGTGACGTCGGCGGTCTACTCCCCTCGTCTCGAGCAGAACATCGCCTTGGCCATGGTGGCCACGGAACTGTCAGAGCTCGGCACGACACTGGAGATTCCCACCGACTCCGGATCCGTGACGGCCACCGTTGTCGAAAAGCCGTTCTTCGATCCCAAGAAGCAGAAAGCCATCGCGTCTTGAATGGCATCCCAGGAACAAGGCGGCATTGAAACACACCTGCATCCGTGAGCGGCCCAGAAAGACTGACTGACTCTCGAGATCCCGCCCGAATCAAACGGCATCACCCGGGCAAGGAAAGGATCATCGTCGAGGGCAAGCAGTTCACAAGCAACTCACGGATTCAGGACTCGACAACGTTCTCCACCGTCGTGGCACCGTGAAAGGAGAGGGATATGTACCCCATTCGTCGATGGGCCGTGCGGCACGCGAGAGTGTTCGAGCGTATCTACCTAATGTTCGAGCCGGTGATCGTCAGGCTGCAGCCGATCTGGAAGACGGTTGGCTACCAGCGCGCGGAAAAGCCGGTAGGCATGGTGGAGAAGTTCAGCAAGGGACTGCTGTTCGATTGCAAGATGTGTGGACAGTGCATCCTCAGTTCCACCGGGATGTCTTGCCCGATGAACTGCCCCAAGACGTTGCGCAACGGCCCTTGTGGCGGCGTGCAGCAGAATGGAAATTGCGAAGTCAAGCCCGACATGCGCTGTGTCTGGGTCGACGCCTGGGATGGCAGTCAGAAAATGAAAGGCGGCGGACAGATCCATGTGGTGCAACTGCCCGTGGATCACAGCCTGAAGGGAAGCTCGTCCTGGCTGCGTGTGGCACGGGCCGCGGCAGAGCCACAACAAGAACATAAGTAAGCGTCAATTCCGTGGAACGAGATCGCCATGGTGGGCAATCCGCCAGGCCGTCCACGCTACAACATCGAACAAGATGAAAGATTGAAACCTGTCATCTGGCGAGTCAACCAACAAGCATCAATACATAAAAGGCTTTCTGGCATGAGAAAAATCGTGGACTACTCCAACCAGTACGTGCTTACCGTCAACTGCAAGACGGCAGCTGGCATCGTGGCCGGCATCGCATCCTACCTGACGGAGCGTGGCGGCTATATTGCTGAACTCTCTCAGTTCGATGACAAGATCACCGGTCAGTTCTTTCTAAGAACCTTGTTCAATATCACCACGGAATCCAAGCATACCTTCGAAGACATACGCAACGGCTTCGATAAACTGGCCGAAAAGCATGGCATCAAGTGGTCCATGCATGACGTCAGCACCCCGACAAAGGTGCTGATCATGGTATCCAAGTTCGACCACTGTCTGGTCGACCTTCTTTACCGTTATAACAAGGGCGAGCTGAACATCGACATCACCGCTATCGTCTCCAACCACCAGGATCTTCAATCGATCGTCGAGCGCGAAGGCTTTCGCTTCATCTACCTGCCGGTGACGCCAGACACCAAGGCGGAGAAGGAAGCCGAGCTGCTCGACATCATCAACGAGACCGGCACCGACCTGGTGGTGCTGGCGCGGTATATGCAGATCCTGTCTGACGATCTCTGCAAGCACCTCCATGGCCGGGCCATCAACATCCATCACTCCTTCCTGCCCGGATTCAAGGGTGCCAAGCCTTACCATCAGGCATATGAGCGTGGTGTGAAGCTGATCGGTGCCACCGCGCACTACGTGACCGCCGATCTGGACGAAGGCCCGATCATCGAGCAGTCCGTCTTGCCGGTCAGTCACGCCTACTACCCCGATGAGCTCGTGTCCCTTGGCCGGGACACCGAAACGAAAGCCCTGGCGAGCGCCGTCAAGCTGCATGCCGAAAACCGTGTATTAATCTCGGGCAACAAGACCATCATCTTCAAATAGACCCAGAGGTCATCATGGCTCAATTAATAGACGGAAAGCTGATTTCGGCTCAGGTGCTGCAGGAAGTGGCCGCTGAAGTCGAGCTGATCGGGGCCGAGCATGGCATCAAGCCGACCCTGGCTGTCGTGCTGGTGGGAGAGGATCCCGCCAGCCAGGTGTATGTGAGCAACAAGGTGAAGCGGGCGATAGAGGCGGGGATGGGCTCCATTGAGCACCGCCTCGACGCCGATACCACCCAGGCTGCCCTGAATGAGCTCATCGATGCCCTGAACAACGATCCCGAGGTGCACGGCATCCTGGTGCAGCTGCCACTGCCGTCGCATCTCGACGAGGATGCGGTGATCTCTGCCATCCATCCGGCCAAGGACGTCGACGGCTTTCATCCACTGAACGTCGGCGCCCTGGCGTCCGGCCGCCCATCGCTGGTCCCGTGCACGCCGCAGGGCTGCATGATCATGCTGCGTCAGGTCCATCCGGATCTCAGTGGCAAACATGCGGTGGTGGTGGGTCGTTCCAATATCGTGGGCAAACCGATGGCGGCACTGCTCCTGCAGGCCAACTGTACCGTCACGATCGTGCATTCACGCACGCAACACATCGAATCCCTGTGCCGCCAGGCCGATATTCTGGTCGCCGCCATCGGCAGGCCGGAGTTCATCAATGCGGACTGGGTCAAGCCCGGTGCCACGGTCATTGATGTCGGTATCAATGCCAGGGACGTCGATGGCAAGAGAAAGCTCGTAGGTGATGTGGCGTTCGAATCGGTCGCTCAGGTCGCCGGCGCCATTACGCCGGTGCCCGGTGGCGTGGGCCCGATGACGATCGCCTGCCTGCTGCTGAACACGACACGTGCAGCAAGGCTCCAGTTGACCTGACCGTTAGATCCGCCGCCACTCGCACCCAGCAAGGTTGGCGTCGCCCCAGGCGACGTGACAATAACAACAGAGGACCTCGCATGAACCTCGACCACGATCCCACCATGGCCCCGGGCCATGACAACACCCAGATAATGGGGCTGGACTTCCACAACCCAGTCTTTCCCCTGTCTGCCCTGGCGATCATCGCCTTCATCCTCTACGCCCTCGTCTACCCCGACGCCGCCAACTCTCAGCTGACCGCGGCCCGGACCTGGTCCATCGAGTACTTCGATTGGCTGTTCATGATCGCCGGCAACCTCTTCGTGATCCTGTGCCTGGTGCTGATCGTACTGCCGTTGGGGCGCATCCGCCTGGGAGGCCAGGCCGCCCGACCGGAACACTCGTTGATCTCGTGGTTCAGCATGCTGTTTGCCGCGGGCATGGGCATCGGCCTGATGTTCTGGAGCGTGGCCGAACCGGTGGCCTACTACACCGAATGGTACGGCACCCCGCTGAATGCCGCCGCCGGCACCCCCGAGGGCGCCAGCGCCGCCATGGGCGCCACCATGTTCCACTGGGGGCTGCATCCCTGGGCGATCTATGGCGTGGTGGGACTCTCCCTGGCCTTCTTCGCCTACAACCGCGGCCTGCCGCTGACCCTGCGCTCCGCCTTCACCCCGCTGCTGGGTAACCGGGTACGCGGCTGGACCGGCCATGTGATCGACATCACCGCAGTGCTGGCGACCATCTTCGGCCTGGCCACCTCGCTGGGGTTCGGCGCCTCCCAGGCTGCCGGCGGCCTCAACTACGTGTTCGGCGTGCCCAACACCATCGGCACCCAGATCGCCATCATCGTCGGCGTCACCGCGGTGGCGCTGTTCTCGGTGTGGCGCGGCATCGACGGCGGCGTCAAGCTGTTCTCCAACATCAACATGGTGATCGCGCTGCTGCTGCTGCTGTTCGTGGTCCTGACCGGCTCCACCCTGCTGTTCCTCAACGGCCTGTGGGACACCACCCTGGCCTACGCCAGCCATATCCTGCCCCTCTCCGGCTGGATCGGCCGCGAGGACACCACCTGGTTCCATGGCTGGACGGTGTTCTACTGGGCCTGGTGGATCTCCTGGTCGCCCTTCGTCGGCATGTTCATCGCTCGGGTCTCCCGGGGGCGCACCGTGCGCGAGTTCCTGACTGCCGTGCTGCTGGTCCCGACCCTGGTCACCATCGTCTGGATGAGCGCCTTCGGCGGCAACGCCCTCTCCCAGGCCGCGAACGGCGTCGGCGAGCTGGCCAACGGCATCAGCGACGTCTCCCTGGCGATGTTCCAGATGCTCGAGCACCTCCCGCTGACCACCCTGACGTCCACCATGGCCATCGTACTGGTGCTGGTGTTCTTCATTACCTCCTCGGATTCCGGCTCGCTGGTGATCGATAGCATCACCGCCGGCGGCAAGGTCGATGCGCCCCGCACCCAGCGAGTGTTCTGGGCCACCCTGGAAGGCGTGATCGCCGGCGTGCTGCTCTACGGCGGCGGCGACAAGGCCCTCGGGGCCCTGCAGGCCGGCGCCGTGGCCACCGGCTTGCCCTTCACCATCGTGCTGCTGGTGATGTGCGTGGGGCTGATCAAGGGCCTGCGCGAGGAACATCGCGAGCTGAAGCTGGCGAGCGCGTCCTGACAGAGGCTTTCCAACCACCGACGACGCCCCCATTCGGGGGCGTCGTCGTTTCTGCGCCCCTATATGGGTGAAGCGCTCGGGCGGATCGGGCACCACGGGCCCCGGGTCAGGCCGGCCCGGGAGCATCTCCCCCTGGCTATCGCCGACCGGCGTGTGTGACGGGTGGAACGGGGGAAAGCGTCAGCGATCCAGTCCCCCCGAAACAGAAACGCTGGCGGGTCGCCAGCGTTTCCATGAGTCGTCCGTGACGGCTGGCCTCTAGCTCAGCAGCGCCTCGGAGGATTCGGGGTTGAGCGCTTTCGGGTCGTCGCGCCCCGGGTACCAGGGCACGCGGCCCTCGAGCACGCCGGTGGCCTCGATGATCTCGGCCACGGTGTGTTCCTGGCGGTAGGCCATGATGTGGGCGCCGCTGACGCCGGGGATCTCGCGGATCTCATTGAGCAGGTCCATGCACAGCCGCTTGCCCTCCTCCTTCTGGTTCTCGGCCCCCTCGAGCCGCGCGATCACCGCGTCAGGAATGTGCACCCCGGGGACATTGGCACGGATCCAGCGCGCGCTGCGCGCCGAGGCCAGCGGCCCGATCCCGGGCAGGATGAACACGCGGTCGGGGCCTTCCAGCAGCCCGAGGTCGTTGACCTTGAGCATGAAGTCCCGCAGCCGCTCGATATCGAAGCAGTACTGGGTCTGGATGAACTGCGCCCCGGCCGCCACCTTCTTGGCCAGGCGATGGGGACGCCAGTCCAGCGGCGGCACGAAGGGGTTCTCGGCGGCACCGAGGAAGATCCGCGGCGGCGTCTCGATGTGTCGACCGCTCTGGAAGCGCTGCTCGTCGCGCATTGCGCGGGCGAGCTCGAGCAGCGACATGGAGTCGAGGTCGAACACCGGCTTGGCCTGGGGATGATCGCCGGCCTGCACGCCGTCACCGGTCAGACACAGCAGGTTGCAGGCGCCCATGGCCGCCCCACCGAGGATCTCGCCCTGGATGGCGATACGGTTTCGGTCACGGCACGAGATCTGCAGGATGGTGGCATAGCCGACCCGGGTCAGCAGCGAGCAGACGCCGACGCTGGACATGTGGCAGTTGGCACCGGAGCCATCCGTGGCGTTGATGGCATCGACGTAGCCATCGAAGATGGCCGCCCGCTTGAGCACCTCCGCCGGGTCGGCGGAGTCCGGCGGGTCGATCTCGCTGGTGATGGCGAACTTGCCCGCCCGCAGCACCCGCTCCAGCCGACCAGGGGAAACATGGCCGGGCAGGATCGGCAGGGAGTAGCCCGGTACGGGCTCGTCATCGAATTTCATCTTGTTGTCTCGCTCTTGGCGGTTGAAGAGGCACTACCGTTCTTCTGGCGAACCTGGCGCAGCCAGGCTGACGTTCCCTTGAGGCGATGGTCGACCGGCAACTGGACAGCGTTGATGCGATCGCCATGCTTCATGCGACGACTTCCTTCCCAGGCATCGACCCAGACGCACATCATGTCGGGCTTCACCTCGCAGTGCCCGTTGGCACGCACCCCGCCGCAGGGCCCGTTGCGCAGTGACTTGGGGCAGTTCATGGGACAGGACATGCCGGTGTCGGAGAGAATGCACTGACCGCACATCTGGCAGTCGAAGAGCGCTCCCTTGACGGTCTTTTCAACGACCTTCACCGGCGTCTCGATGCGCTCGTGCCCCAATCGCCTCCACACGGGATCGAGCCTGACCAGCAACGGCTCGAAGCACCGGTAGATCGTCTCGAAGGCTCGGGAGTGGCGAACCACCCAGCGACGCATCCTGTACATGACATTATCCTTCTTCGTTCAGGGGCGATTCCCTCACTCTGCCACGGCCTCTATGGCCGGCCCCAGGCGACAGGCGGCGTACTTGAACTCCGGAATCTTGCCGTCGGGGTCCAGCGCCGGGTTGGTCAGCAGATTGGCCGCGGCCTCCACGTAGCAGAACGGCACGAACACCATGCCGTCCATCAGCAGCGGATCGACCCGCGCCTTGAGCGTGATCGGCCCGCGCCGGGTGGTGATGGTCAGCGCGTCCCCGGGATTCAGCCCCAGCCGCAAAAGCTCACTCGGCGAAACGCTGGCGACCGCCTCCGGCTCCAGGGCGTCGAGCACCTGGCTGCGCCGGGTCATCGAGCCGGTATGCCAGTGCTCGAGCTGACGCCCGGTGATCAGCACCGTGGGGAAGGCCTCGTCGACGGGCTCATCCGGGGGCAAGGGGCGCGTGGGGGCGAACTTCGCCTTGCCACCCGCCCGGGGGAAGCTCTCGGAGAAGACCACGTCGGCCCCCGGGGCATCCTCTGCCGGGCAGGGGTAGGTCACCGAGCCCTCGCGCTCGAGGCGCTCCCAGGTGATGTTGTCCAGCGAGGCCATGCCCCGCTTCATCTCGGCGAACACCTCGCGGGGATGGGTGTAGTCCCAGCCCAGCCCGAAGCGCCGGGCGATCTCCTGGAGGATCCACCAGTCGGGCCTGGCATCGCCGGGCAGCGCCACGGCGGCGCGGCCGATCTGCACCTGGCGATTGGTGTTGGTCACCGTGCCGTCCTTCTCCGACCAGGCGGAGGCCGGCAGGATGACGTCGGCGAACTGGGCGGTCTCGGTGACGAACAGGTCCTGCACCACCAGGTGCTCGAGCCGGGCCAGCGCCCCGCGGGCGTGGTTCAGGTCGGGGTCGGACATCGCCGGGTTCTCGCCCTGGATGTACATGCCCTTGATCTGGCCTGAGTGAATCGCGTCCATGATCTCGACCACGGTGAGCCCGGGCTTCTCCTCGAGGGTCGTGTTCCACAGCTCCTCGAAGGCGGCGCGAATCTGGGCATCGCCCACCGGCTGGTAGTCCGGCAGCACCATGGGGATCAGCCCCGCATCCGAGGCGCCCTGGACGTTGTTCTGGCCGCGCAGCGGGTGCAGGCCGGTGCCGGGGCGACCGGTCTGGCCGCAGGCCAGCGCCAGCGAGATCAAACAGCGGGCGTTGTCGGTGCCGTGCACGTGCTGGGAGATGCCCATGCCCCAGAAGATCATCGCCTTGTCGGCGGTGGCATAGAGCCGGGCGATCTCGCGGATCGTCTCCGGCGCCACGCCGCACAGCGCGCTCATCGCCTCGGGGGTCATGTCCGCGACGCTCGCCTTGAGGGCCGCGAAGCCCTCAGTGTGCTCGGCGATGTAGGCCTCGTCATACAGGCCTTCGCTGACGATCACGTTGAGCATGGCGTTGTAGAGCGATACGTCGCCCCCCGGGGTGAAGCGCACGCTGCGGTGGGCATAGGCATCCAGCGCCTGACCGCGGGGGTCGAGGATGATCAGCTTGGTGCCCTTTCGGGCCGCCTGCTTGAAGTAGGTGGCCGCCACCGGGTGATTGATGGTCGGATTGCACCCGGTGAGGATTACCACGTCGGCCTCGAGGGCCTGCATGAAGGAGGCGGTCACCGCCCCGGAGCCGATGCACTCCATCAGCGCCGCCACCGAGCTCGCATGACAGAGCCGGGTGCAGTGGTCGACGTGGTTGGAGCCGAAGCCGGTACGCACCAGCTTCTGGAACAGCCAGGCCTCCTCGTTGGAGCACTTGGCGCTGCCGAAGCCGGCCAGGGCGTCGGGGCCGTGGGCGGCCTTGAGCGCGGTGAGCCCGTCGGCGGCGGCGTCCAGCGCCTCGTCCCAGCTGGCCTCGCGGAAATGGGTCAGCGGTCGTGCCGGGTCGAAGGCGGGGTCGAGCCCCTTGGGCACCCCGGGGCGGCGGATCAGCGGGGTGGTCAGCCGTGAGGGGTGGCGGGGGTAGTCGAAGCCGAAGCGGCCCTTGACGCACAGGCGGTTCTGGTTGGAAGGACCATCACGCCCCTCGACGAAGAGGATGCGCTCGTCCTCGCCGGGAGCTCCCTGGATATGGTAGGTGAGCTGGCAGCCCACCCCGCAGTAGGGGCAGACCGAGTCGACGGTGCGATCGGCGGCCTTCGAGTCGCCGCGCCCCGTGGCGTCGATCAGGGTCGCCGGCATCAGCGCCCCGGTCGGGCAGGCCTGGACGCATTCGCCGCAGGCCACGCAGGTGCTGTCGCCCATGGGGTCGTCGAAGTCGAAGACGACCTTCGAGGCCGCGCCGCGGTGGGCCAGGCCGATGACGTCGTTGCCCTGCACCTCGCGGCAGGCGCGCACGCAGAGGTTGCACTCGATGCAGGCATCGAGATTGACGTTCATGGCCGAGTGGCTGGTGTCATGGGTCAGAGACCCCGCCCGCGCGGCGACATGGTGGACCGTGGGCGCGTCGCGCTCGGCCCGCGCCGGCAGCCGCTCACGCACGGCGCCGGCGTCGATGGCCAGCAGATCGGCCATCGCCCAGAAGTGGCTGGAGCGGTCGGGACTCGCGTCGCGCTCGGGCTGGTCGGCGATCAGCAGCTCCATCACCCCTTCCCGAGACACGCGGGCCCGCTCGGAGGTGGCGCTCTTGACCACCATGCCGGGCGCCGCCTCGCGCAGGCAGCTCGCCGCCAGCACGCGCTCGCCCTCGATCTCCACCATGCAGGCGCGGCAGTTGCCGTCGGCCCGGTAACCGGGGACGTCCTTGAAGCACAGGTGCGGGATGGTCTCGCCGGCGCGCCTGGCCACCTGCCAGAGGGTCTCCCCGGCAGTGGCGGTGACCTCGGTGCCGTCCAGGGTCAGGGTGAAGCGCTCGTTCCCGCTCGGTTCATTCATGCTCATCTCCCTACCCCCTGACGATCACGTGCTGGTCGGCCAGTTCGCCGCGAAACTCCTTGAGCAGCCCCAGCACCGGATTGGGCGCCGCCTGGCCGAGGCCGCAGATCGAGGCGTCCTGCATCACCTGGGCCAGCCGCTCGAGCTCCTCGACCCGCCATTCGTCCCGCTCGACCAGGCTCAGCATCTTCTCGGTGCCGACCCGGCACGGCGTGCACTGGCCGCAGGACTCGTCGGCGAAGAAGGCCAGCAGGTTGGCGGCCACGGCACGCAGGTCATCGCGATCCGACAGCACGATCACGGCGGCGGAGCCGATGAAGCAGCCCTCGGCCTGCAGGGTATCGAAGTCCAGCGGAATATCGGCCTTGCTGGCCGGCAGGATGCCGCCGGAGGCCCCGCCCGGCAGGTAGCCGGCCAGGCGGTGGCCGTCGGCCATGCCCCCGCCGTACTCCTCGATCAGCTCGTTCAGGGTGATGCCGGCCGGTGCCAGGTGCACGCCGGGGCGCTTGACCCGCCCCGAGAGGGAGAAGCTTCTCAGCCCGCTGCGCCCATGGCGGCCGTGGCCGGCAAACCAGTCGGCGCCCTTCTCGTGGATCAGCGGGATCCAGAAGACGGTCTCGACGTTGTTGACCAGGGTCGGGCGGCCGAAGAGCCCCTGCTGGGCGACGAAGGGCGGACGATGGCGCGGCTTGCCGGGCTTGCCCTCCAGGGATTCGATCATCGCCGACTCCTCGCCACAGATGTAGGCCCCGGCGCCGCGACGCAGCACGATATAGCCCGGCGGCGCGAGGCCGGCCACCTCGAGCTCGCCGATCGCCTCGCCGAGGACCCGATGCAGGCCGGGGTATTCGTCGCGCAGGTAGATGTAGAGCGCGCTGGCCTCCACCGCCCAGGCACTGACCAGCGCGCCCTCGAGGAAGCGATGCGGTGCCCGCTCCAGATAGTAGCGATCCTTGAAGGTACCGGGCTCGCCCTCGTCGGCGTTGATGGCGCAGTAGCGCGGCCCCGGCTCCTTTCGCACGAACGTCCATTTCTTGAACGTGGGAAAGCCGGCGCCGCCCAGGCCGCGCAGGTTGGCACGCTCGAGTTCGGCCATCAGCGTCTCGAGGGCCACGCGCCCCTCGCGGCAGTCGGTCAACAGCCGATAACCGCCCTGCTCCCGGTAGGCGGCGAGGCGTTGCCAGTCGATCGCCTCGGGATGGAAATGGCCCGTATCGATCACCGATTCGACCCCCTCGCGGGTGGCGAACAGCACGTGGTGATGCCCCACTTCCGCGACCGGTGCGGTCTCGCAGCGCCCCATGCAGGGCGCCCTCACCACGCGTACCGCGCGAGGGTCGACTCCGGCCTCCAGTTCCGCCCTGAGCGTCGCGGCACCGGCCAGCTGGCAGGAGAGCGAGTCGCAGACTCTCACCGTCACCTCCGGGGGCGGCGACTGGTCATCGTGCACCACATCGAAGTGGGCATAGAAGGTCGCCGTCTCGTAGACCGCCGCCATCGGCAGGTTCATGTAGGTGGCCAGCGCCCTAAGGTTCACCAGCGACAGATGGCCATGGGCGTCCTGGAGGGCGTGCAGGTGCTCGATCAGCAGGTCTCGCCGCCGCCGGTCCGGGTCGCTGCGCTCGTCGCCGAGCAGCTGGCGAAGCGCGACCAGGGCGACGGGAGGCAGGTCACGGCCTCGTGGCTTGCCACGGAAACGACGCGGGGGAGTGAGGGTCTCGACGGTCATGGCGGGCTCGTTGTTATCGGTGGGCGTTGGCCTACCTGGCGTGTTCGCCCTGGCTCTCGCCAGGGCGATGGGCGGCTCCACTCCTGGTGCCTGAGCGACTCAGGCGGACGGGCCGGTCTCGAGCTTCTGGCGCAGCTGGAACTTCTGGACCTTCCCCGTCGAAGAGGTGGGCAGCGGGCCGAAGATGACCTTCTTGGGCACCTTGAAGCGGCTGATGTTCTCCTTGCAGAAGCGGATCAGCTCCTCTTCGCTCAGCTCGCTGCCGGGGCGCAACTGGACAAAGGCGGCGGGCACCTCGCCCCACTTGGCATCCGCCATCGCCACGACCGCCACGTATTCGACATCGGCATGCCGCTGAATGATCTCCTCCACCTCCAGTGAGGAGATGTTTTCCCCGCCGGAGATGATGACGTCCTTCAGTCGGTCGCGAATCTTGACGTAGCCGTCCGGCTCCATCACGGCCAGGTCGCCGGAGTGAAACCAGCCGCCGGCAAAGGCTTCACGGGTCGCGGTTTCGTTGCGCAGGTAGCCCTTCATGACGATATTGCCACGGAACATGATCTCGCCGACCGTCTGGCCGTCGGCGGGGACGGGCTCCATCGTGACCGAGTCGAGCACCGCGATGCTTTCCTGCAGGGGATAGGTCACGCCCTGGCGGCCATTGAGCCGGACCCGCTCCTCCAGGGGAAGCTGATCCCAGCCATCCTGCTTGACGCAAATCGAGGCCGGGCCGTAGGTCTCCGTCAGCCCGTAGACGTGGGTGAGCTCGATGCCGAGCTTTTCCATCCGCTTGAACACGGACGCCGGCGGCGCCGCCCCGGCGATCAGCCCGCAGACCTTGTGCTCGACCACCGCCTGCGCGGCATCGGCCGCATCGGCGATCATGGCGTGGACGATGGGGGCACCGCAGAAATGGCTTACGCCGTGCTGCCCGATCAGCTTGAGGATCAGCTCGGGGTCCACGCGCCGCAGGCAGACGTTGGTCCCGCCGATGGCCGCCAGCGTCCACGGGAAGCACCAGCCGTTGCAGTGGAACATCGGCAGGGTCCACAGGTAGACCACCGAGGAGGGCAGGCTCCAGGCCAGCACGTTGCTGGTCGCGTTCAGGTAGGCGCCGCGATGGTGGGTGACCACCCCCTTGGGGTTGCCGGTCGTGCCTGAGGTGTACCCCAGCGCGATCGCGTCCCACTCGTCGGCGGGTAACTGCCACTCCTCCCACACCGGCTGATCGGCCAGCAGCGTCTCGTACTCGAGCTCACCGATGGCGCGCTCCACGCCCTGGCTCGGATCGGGCACGTTGATCACCGTGGGCGCCGGCCCTTCCAGACGGGCCAGGGCCTTTTCGACCACGTCGACGTACTCGGGGTCGACCAGCAGCAGGCGCGAGCGGCTGTGCTCGAGGATGAAGGCTACCGCCTCCGGATCGAGGCGGATGTTGATGGCATTCAACACGGCGCCCACCATGGGCACGCCGAAGTGGGCTTCGTACATGGCGGGGACGTTCGGGAGCATGACGGCCACCGTATCGCCCCTGCCGATGTCGAACTGCCTCAACAGGGAAGCGAGTCGACAGCAGCGCTCATAGGTCTGCTGCCAGCTGTACCGCGTCTCGTTGTAGATCAGCGCCGTCCTGTCCGGATATACGGCGGCTGCCCGTCGGATGAAGCTCAAGGGTGACAGCGCGACGTAATTCGCCGCCGTTTTCTCGAGCGCATCATTGTAATGGCAGGCTTCACTCATGGTCTTACCCCTGTTGTTTTTTTAGGGAAGGGTACGTCTCCAGCCGTTCAATCGGCACGACGGCCTTACCAGGACATTGACGGTTCGGTTGTCAGCCCCCTCTCCACGGCCAAGCCGCCTTGGGAGTCGCGGCCCTGACCGAGGCGACGGCTGTGGCACTAGCGGCCGGGCTGCTCCCAGACGGGTTTACGCTTGGCAAGAAAGGCATCGATGCCCTCGCTTGCGTCAGGGCTCATCATGTTGTCGGCCATGATGTTGCCGGCAAAGTCATAGGCGTCGGCCAACGCCATCTGACGCTGGGGATGGAACATGGCCTTTCCAAAGCGCACGGCCGCCGGGCTCTTGCTCAGGATCGTGTCCACCTTGTTGGCCACGGCGGCTTCCAGCTCGGCATCCGCGACGACGGTACTCACCAGCCCCCACTCCAGGGCCGTATCCGCATCGATAAACTCGCCGGTCACCAGCATGTCGAACGCCCGCTTGGGGGAAATGCTGCGTGACAGCGCCACGGCGGGGGTCGAGCAGAACAGGCCCACGTTGATGCCGGACACCCCGAAGCTGGCCGACTGGGCGGCGATGACCAGATCGCAGCTGGCCGCCAACTGGCACCCCGCCGCCACGGCCATGCCATGGACCTGGGCGATCACCGGCACCGGCAGCCCGACGACACTCTTCATCACTCGGCTGCAGTTACGAAACAGTTCCTGGTAGTAGGAGTGGTCGGGATGTGAGCGCATTTCACGCAGGTCGTGGCCGGCGCAAAATCCGCGTCCCGAGCCCTTGATCACCACACAGCGGACAGCGGGATCGGCGGCGATCGCATCCAGCTCTCGCTGCAGTGAGGCAAGCACTTCCTCGGAGAGCGTGTTGAACTTATCCGGACGGTTCAACGTGAGATAGACAGCGCCTGCCTTATCTTCCCTGAGAACCACACTTTCTGAAGACTGATCGTTATTCATAAACAACTCCCGCCAGAGATGGCTGATTAGATAAGGTTTATCGTCACCTCGGCGGTGATCGAGTTGCGAAAGAAACCATCAAGTTCGGCGTCAGCAGTAATGCCAGATATTCTTTCCAACACCACGCCTTCACCAAGGTAATACACGGGACCAGGACAACACGCCTCATCTCCGTCCTTTTTTCGTTTCGCTCCGGGTAGCCGACTGGGCTATCTTTCTTTGCCAACTTCGCCAGCGGATGGCGAGCCGACAGGCCGACTCGGAGAGGCGTCCTGCCTCACGATACCTTCAGCGTAAGTGATCCAGGAAAGCCTTGGAAAGCGACAATTTCTAAGCCGCTGGATTAGCCTGGCTAACGCGAGGAGCCGCGGGCCATGGCGATGATGGCCTGGGTGCAGCACCCACTTCACCCCCTATCTTCCCCGGGCCGCCAGCCCGCACCCATGGATTACGAAAAATAAGCCAAACACTTAGAAACTATCGCTTTACCGCTGGATCGCCCCACGCGTAGCTTGCATCTGGTAAATGGCCTCCAGGCCATCACACTGCAAACAATGACAACTTTTACACCTGGCTCGACAGGCGCTAACGACCTGGACAGCGACCACAGCCAAGCGCGACGACGTCCCCTATCACGGCACGCCTTGAAAAACCCAGCACCTGGAACATGAGGCGCCCCATGAGCGAATCCACGATGAAAACCATTAATGTTGAATACGCGATCATCGGTGCCGGCACCTCTGGACTTGGCGCCTACTCGAAGATCAGTCGCAAGACTGACAGCGTGTTGATGATCCAGGACGGTCCCTATGGGACCACCTGCGCACGGGTCGGCTGCATGCCCAGCAAGTTGCTGATCACCGCTTCCGACTACGCGCATCACTTGACCACCAGCGAGTTTTTTGGCGTTACCTCCGAGGGGCACGTGGATGGACGCAAGGTGCTCGAGAGGTTGCGCCGAGAGCGCGATCAGCGCTTTGTCGCCAACAACCTGCGCTACGTCGGCAAGATTCCGCCCCATCACAAGCTCGAGGGGCGCGCCCGGTTCATCGCCCCGGGCCTCCTCAGGGTGGGCGAATCGGTCGAGGTCAAAGCGGAAAAGTTCATCCTCGCCTGCGGCTCCAGGCCCGCGGTCAGTGAGGTATTCGAGCCGGTCATGGACCACGTCCTCACCAGCGATACAGTCTTCGAGCTGGAGGACCTGCCCCGCTCGGTCGCGGTGATCGGGATGGGGGTCATCGCCCTGGAGCTGGGGCAGGCGCTCCACCGCCTCGGCGTCGACACGACCATCTATGGCCGGTCCGGTAAGATCAACGCCCTCACCCACCCGGACATGCAGCAGGAAGCGCTCGATATCCTCAGTGCCGAACTGGATATCTACCCCAGCGGCCAGGTGGTGCGTACCTGGAAGGATGCGGAAGGTGCCTGGATCGAGTTCGAACAGCCGAATGGTCAGCGGGTCACCAAGGTGTTCGACAGAATACTGGTCGCCACGGGGAGGATCTCCAATGTCGACCAGTTGGGGATGGAGCATACCGGCGCGGAATTCACCGAAGCGGGCAAGGTGGCCTTCGATCCCCAGACGATGCTCTGCTCCGACTCCCCCATTTTCATCGCCGGCGATGCGTCCGAATACCTGCCGGTGTGGCATGAAGCCTTCGATGAGGGGCGTATCGCCGCCGATAACGCCTTGAACTACCCGGACCCGGTGCCAGTGGATCGTAGACCGCCATTGATGGTGTTCTTCACCGATCCTCAGATCGCCATCATCGGGCAAAGCTTTCGGGAACTCGAAGGCATGGAAATCGTGATCGGAGAGCTGCCCTTTGCCAGCCCCCGTCATGTGGTGTGGAACAAGGTCGAGGGGCGCATTCAAGTCTATCTGGACGCGCGCACCGGCGTGATCCTGGGGGCCGAGCTGCTTGGCTACCAGGCCGAACACCTGGCGCACCTGCTTGCCCTGGCCATCACCCACAGCATGACCGCCGAGCAGGTACTGATGATGCCGGTCTATCACCCCAGTGCCGAAGAGCTGCTAAGGGATGTGCTGATCGATGCCAGGGAAAAGCGTCGGGTCTATGCGGCCGAAACCATGATGCATTCGAACACCGTCCCGGCATATTCATGAATCAGGCCTGAAAAATCGTGCATGGCGGCTGCTCTGGGAATCGGCGGGTTCCACGAACCACAGGATCCCAGAGGGCCACTCGCCATGAGCCGCGGACTCGATGAACACCTCGCCGATTCACGCGACCCGCAAGGTGCCCCCTCCGTCGGCGCCCGGGAGCTGTCTCCATATCAACAATTAAATCAGTGGATTATGGAGCACCCCGGGCGCCACCCCCACGCCTTCCCGGGTGGCAGCGGGCACATTGCTTCATCGGCTGGCCGCGTCTAGTCTGGTAATGTAGTAAAGAAGAAACTGCCCTCGGGTGCGAGAACCTCGATCCTCCTGCGAGTCGAATCATCGACGCACCCGAGTGTGCTGCATCTCCGCTCCAGCTCAATCTTCCCTTTGGATTGATCTCGATCTCAAGGCGCCGTATCCAGCATCGCAACATAGCTTCGCCTCACTCCTGAACCAGCGCCTGCGTTGGAGATCACCTTGGAGGATGAGAACAATGAGAAAAATCGCTCTTGATGCTGCAGACATTCGCATTCTTTGCGCAGTGCAACATCACGGGCATCTCAGCAAGATCCGCCTCTCAGAGATCGTCAATCTTTCCCCGACACCGTGCTGGATCCGCTTCAACCGCTTACGGGAAGCGGGACTGATTCGCGGCTACCATGCGGACATCGCGCTCGACAAGCTCGCAGATGTCATCAGGGTGATCGTCACGGTCTCGCTCAAGGGGCATCGGACGGCAGATTTCCAACGTTTCGAGCAGCACATCCATCGAATCGATGAGATCGTCGAATGCACGGCGACGGGGGGAGGAATGGATTACGTATTGAAGGTATTGACGGTTAGCCTGCCCGCTTTTCAGGGCGTGATGGACGAACTGCTTTCAGCGGATCTAGGGATCGATCGCTACATGACGTACATCACCACCCGAGAGATCAAATCCTCTCAACCCAACCTCACCACCCTGGTGCCTAACACCAGGAGCTGAACCGCCAGGAGCCGGATTCGTCGCCTCATTTGGAGCCGGTGTCATCCCGCATGCCCCCGCATGCAGCCCGGTCACTGGCCCAGTCACTGAGAGAGCGGGGCGCGACCGCCGCCCATAGCGCCCTGTGAGCCGCCCCCGCTCTTCGCGTCATTCCGAGCGCGCCGCCAGCACCTGCTTGACCTCCTGCCGATAGGCCCTCTCGTGAGCTGCCGAGTCGGCGGGCAGGCGGCCGAGTTCGACGGCCAGCTCGAAGAACCCCGGCCGGGGCAGCTCGCCGCGGCGACTCACCACCAGAGCGGCGATCAGCGGGCGGCCGGCGGCCGCGTCCTCGCGCATCAGCGCCTCGAGGGCCAGGGCAACGCGCTGGATGGTGCGCGGCGGCACCAGCCCCAGCGCCTCGGCGGCCTGCTGGTAGGTGACCGGCAGCTGCGCCTCGGGCAGGCGCTCGAGCCAGGCGCGCAGGCGCCGCGGCAGGTCGGGATCGGGCTTCGTCCGGGAGGCTGTCGCAGGAGGAACTGGCGTCGAAGACATGGGCATCGGCTCGCTCGTCGATGAAGAAAGGGGGAACGGAAGGCAACGGCAGCGTACCCGGGGCGTCGGGGGCGCGTCGATGCGCTGTCATCAGCGGCTCACGAAGGCTCTGCTACGCTGAGCGGGTCACCCCCTCCCCTAACGACACGCGAGGCGCATCATGAAAGGGACTAACCCCATGACACGGAACGGCGCACGGCCGAGGCTCGTCTCGGCGCTGGCCCTGGGTATCCTCGGCTGCCTGGCGGCGACCGCCGCACTGGCCACCAGCCCGGCGAAGGTCGGCGCGATCGAGGCGGCGCAGAACGTTACCCTGGGCCCGCGCCCGCTGTTCCTGATCCAGGACATGGACGAAGGCACCCAGCGCGAGCGCCAGCTCAAGGAGACCCTGATGCGCTGCGCCGCCGACACCGAACGGTGGCAGCGCCGGGACTTCTCGATCGGCCATCGCGGAGCGGCCATGCAGTTCCCTGAGCATACCCGGGAATCCTATATCGCCGCGGCCCAGATGGGCGCCGGCATTCTGGAGTGTGACGTCACCTTCACCGAGGACAAGGCGCTGGTGTGCCGCCACTCCCAGTGCGACCTGCACGCCACCACCAACATCCTCGAGACCGACCTGGCCGACCAGTGCAGCGTGCCGCCGGTCTTCGATCCCGAGACCGGGGCGCTGACCAACGCCGAGGCGGTCCAGTGCTGCACCAGCGACATCACCCTGGCCGAGTTCAAGCGCCTCGAGGGCCGCATGGACGGCGTGAACACCGAGGCCGGCACCCTGGCGGCCTACCTCGACGGCACGCCCGACTGGCGCACCGACCTCTACGCCACCCGCGGCACCCTGATGACCCATGCCGAGAGCATCGCGCTCTTCCAGGCGCTGGGCGTGCGCATGACCCCGGAGCTCAAGGCGCCCAGCGTCGCGATGCCCTTCGATGGCATGAGCCAGACCGACTACGCCCAGAAGCTGCTCGACGAGTACCGCGACGCCGGCGTGCCGCCCGAGGACGTCTACCCGCAGTCGTTCAACCTCGACGACGTGCGCTACTGGATCGACAACGCCCCCGAGTTCGCCGGCCAGGCGGTCTACCTCGACGACCGCTACGACGTCGAGACCTTCGATCACCGCGACCCGGCGACCTGGTCGCCGAGCATGGAGGAGCTCGCCGAGCAGGGCGTGAAGATCCTCGCGCCGCCGATGTGGATGCTGCTCGAGGCGCGCCCCGAGGCCGGCGAGAACGAGGATCGCATCGTGCCCTCGGCCTACGCCGAACGCGCCAAGGCGGCCGGGCTCGGGCTGATCGCCTGGACCTTCGAGCGCTCCGGCCCGCTCACCGAGGACGGCGAGTGGTACCACCAGAGCGTCGATGCGGTGATCGACAACGAGGGGGACAAGCTGCTGGTGCTGGACGTGCTGGCCAAGGATGTGGGCATCATGGGCCTGTTCTCGGACTGGCCGGCGACCGTGACCCTCTACGACAACTGCCTCAACCCCGCGCCCGCTTCCTGACGCCACGCGAGGATCGACATGACGTCACGCCGCACGACCACCACCCGCAAGGGCCAGGGAGTGGCCTTCAAGGTGGCCATCGCCGGGGGCATCCTGGCCGGCCTGGCGGCCCTCTCGATGGCCGGTGCCGGGCCGGCCTATCGCCTGGAGCTGCTCTCGCTGGGCGATGCCTTCGGCCTGCTGCGCTACGGGGCGCTGGTCGCCCTGGGCGCCGCCGGGCTGGGTGCGGTGGGCCTGCTGATCGCCGCCATCACCCGCCGCGGCCTCTCGGCTCTGCTCGCCGCGCTGGTGATCCTGGCCAGCCTGGCGCTGGTCGCGGTGCCCTGGCAGCAGCTGCAGGAGGCCCGCGCGGTGCCGCCCATCCACGACATCACCACCGATCTCGAGGCGCCGCCCGCCTTCGAGGCGCTGGCCGAGGCGCGAGAGGCCGCACCCAATGCCGTGGCCTACCCCGGCGAGGCGACCGCGAAGCAGCAGCGCGAGGGCTATCCTGAGCTCGGGCCGCTGGTGCTCCAGGCGCCGCTGCCGGCCGTGCGGGACGCCGTCGAGGCCGTGGCCCGGGAGGCCGGCTGGACGATCGCCGCGGTGGGCGACCGCCGGCTCGAGGCCACCGACACGACCTTCTGGTTCGGCTTCAAGGACGATGTGGTGATCCGCCTGCGCGAGACGGACCGCGGCGTGCGGGTGGACATGCGCTCCGCCTCGCGGCTCGGCACCAGCGACGTGGGCACCAACGCGGCGCGCATCCGGGCCACCCTCGAGGCCCTGGAGGCACGCGTGGGCGAGTGAGCGGTACTCCGATCTTCAGATGCAGCACGCGCGAGCGGCGGCCCGATGGCCGCCGCTCGTCGTTCAGGGCCTACGCCAGTCCTCCCTTCACGTCATCTCGAAGCCCCGCTCGACCAGGAACTCGCCCAGGTGCGGGCGCAGCCTGGTGCCCAACAAGGAGGTGGGGGCGTAGTCGTGCCGGACAACGGCAGAAGGTCGGCATGGCATTGCTTCCTTCGCATCAGCCTGAGCTGTACCTTGGAGATCATCGAATCGCAATGACAGGAATGACCGACCCCATGCTGACGAGACACTCCACGCTTCCCGACCCTCGCGTCTGGCGGTTCGCCCTTGTGCTGATCATGGCGATGCTGCTGGCCGGTTGCGGCGTCAATAACATCCCCACCTACGACGAGCAGGTGAAGTCGGCCTGGGCGCAGGTGGAGAACCAGTACCAGCGGCGTGCGGACCTGGTGCCCAACCTGGTCGAGACGGTCAAGGGGTTCGCCCGGCAGGAGCAGGAGACCCTGACCGCCGTGGTGGAGGCGCGGGCCAAGGCCACGTCCATCCAGATCGACGCCGAGTCGCTGGACGACCCGCAGAAGATGCGCCAGTTCGAGCAGGCCCAGCAGCAGCTCAGCGGGGCACTGAGCCGCCTGATGGCGGTGTCCGAGCGCTATCCCGACCTGAAGTCGAACCAGAACTTCCTGGCCCTGCAGTCGCAGCTGGAAGGCACCGAGAACCGCATCGCCGTGGCGCGGCGCGACTTCATCACCGCGGTCGAGCGCTACAACACCGAGCTGCGCACCTTCCCCGGTCGCCTGTGGCACACCGTCCTCTACAGCGACATGCAGCTTCGCGAGACCTTCGACGCCACGACCGAGAACGCCGACCAGGCCCCCCAGGTGGAGTTTGAATGATCGATCTTCTGCGCATTCCGTTATTGGCGCTGCTGCTGTCGGGGACCCTGGGCCTCCAGGCCCAGGACCTTCAGGCACAGCAACTCGACTTCCCCGAACTGACCGGTCGCGTGGTCGATCAGGCCGACCTGCTGGACCAGGCCACCGAATCACGCCTGAGCGAGCAGCTGGCGGCGCACGAGGAGGCCACCACCGAGCAGCTGGTGGTGGCCACCCTGCCCGACCTGCAGGGCGTGACCATCGAGGAGTATGGCTATCAGCTGGGGCGCCACTGGGGCATCGGCCAGGAGGAGAAGGACAACGGTGCCCTGCTGATCGTCGCGCCGAATGAGCGCAAGGTGCGCATCGAGGTCGGCTATGGCCTCGAGGGGCGACTGACCGACGCCCAGTCCTCGGTGATCATCAACCGCATCCTGACGCCGGCCTTCCGCGAGGGCGACTACACCCGCGGCATCACCGAGGGGGTGGAGGCGATGATCCGGGTGCTGGGCGGCGAGCCCCTGGACACCAGCACCTCCGCCAGCGCCCAGGCCGGCCAGCAGAAACCCGAGGGACCGGCCTCGATTCTCTTCTTGGTGATGTTCGTCATCGTGATGACCCTGGTACGCGGCGGTCGCGGCGGCCTGCTGGCCGGCATGCTGCTGGGCGGTGCGCTCGGCGGCCGGTCCCGCGGCGGCGGCGGCGGTTTCGGTGGAGGCGGCGGCTTCGGAGGCGGCGGCGGTGGCTTCGGTGGCGGCGGCGCGTCCGGCGGCTGGTAATCCCGCCTTCCGTCCGGCGGCGACACCCACATGACAATCAGGATTCGGAGATCACGATCCCCATGGCTTTATTGAGTGAAGACGAGCAGCGCCAGGTCGCCGAGGCGATTCATCGGGTCGAACGCGATACCGATGCCGAGCTGGTCACCGTGCTGGCTCCGCAAGCGGACAACTATGCCTACATCCCGCTGCTCTGGGCCGGCCTGCTGGCCCTGGTGGTGCCCGGTGCGGTCAACTACTTCCCCGGCTGGTTGACGGCCTACGAGCTGACGCTGGTGCAGTGGGCGACCTTCATCGTGCTGGGCCTGGCGTTCCGCCGCCCCGCCATCACCACCCGGCTGATCCCGCAATCGGTTCGCCACTGGCGGGCGGGCAACCTCGCCCGGCGGCAGTTCCTGGAACAGAACCTGCACCATACCGAGGGGGAAACGGGGATGCTGATCTTCGTCTCTGAGGCCGAGCGGTACGTGGAGATCCTGGTCGACCGGGGCATCTCGGCGCGCATCGGCGACGAGGCCTGGCAGTCCATCGTGGCGGCCTTCACCCGGCGGGTGAAGGAAGGCGAGACCCTGAAGGGCTTCCTGGAGTGCATCGAGGCCTGCGGCGAACATCTCAAGGAGCAGGTGCCGGCCACCCACGAGCGCAATGAACTGCCCAATCACCTGATCGTGCTGGACTGACCCACTGCTGCCCATGCACACGGCCACTGTGAGCGCTTCTCCCCGTCCGATCCTCACCGGAAGGGCTGCCGCCGTTCGAGATGCGCCGACCGATGCGAGGAAACGGCATGACGCACGACTGCATGGCACATGCGCTCCGCCTCGCGGCTCGGCACGAGCGACGTGGGGAGCAAGGTGACGCGCACCCGATCCCCTCTCGAGGCCCTGGAGGCGCGAGTGGGCGGTTGAGCGACACGCCGATCCTTCACGAAGCAGCACGCGCGAGCGGCGGCCCGATGGCCGCCGCTCGTCGTTAGGCCCTGGGTCAGTCGCCCTTCACTTCATCTCGAAGCCGCGCTCGACCAGGAACTCGCGCATGTGCGGGCGCAGCTTGGTGTCGAACAGCGGGGTGAGGTTGTGCGACCAGTCGCTCTGCTTGGTGCCGCCCTTCCGCGACCGGTAGTAGGCGTGCATGGTGTCGTCGAAGGCGGCGACCTGCTCGTGATCGTCGGTGTAGGTGTCCTGCTTGAGGATCGCCTCCACCGGCAGGCGCGGCTTCACGTCCGGCTGGTGGGCCGGGTAGCCGAGGCACATGCCGAAGACCGGGTAGACGTGCGCCGGCAGGCCGAGCAGCTCGCTGACCCGTTGGGGATCGTTGCGGATACCGCCGATGTAGCAGATGCCGAGCCCCTCGGACTCCGCGGCGACGGCGACGTTCTGGGCCATCAGGGCGGTGTCGACGCTGGCCACCAGCAGCTGTTCGGTCATGCCGCGCACCACGCGCGCGCCGGTGCGCTCGGCGGCCTCGGTGGGACGCTTCATGTCGGCGCAGAACACCAGGAAGGCGCCGCAGGTGGCGACGTAGGACTGGCCGCCGGCGAGCTCGGCGATCGCCTCGCGGTTGGCCGGGTCGGTCACGTGGATGACGCTGTAGGCCTGCACATGGCTGGAGGTGGCCGCGGCCTGGCCGGCGCGAATCAGCTCCTCGAGCAGCTCGCGGGAGACCGGCTGGTCCGTGAACTTGCGGATCGAGCGGTGGGACTTGAGCAGTTCGATGGTGGGATTCATGGCGTCTCCTCGACGATGAGCATGGATCGGCAGTGCCCGGACCGACAGCGACCCGGGCGGCCTGAATACCTAGCCAGCTTACTATCTTTCGGGACCTTGTCGCGCCCACCCCGGTGGCCGGGCGCGGTAGCGGCGGCGGACGGAGGCCGAAAATACTTGTACAACACCGATACATGGACAAAACTAATATAAGAACTTACTCCACCGGCCCGCTTTCGCGACGAACGGCCAGAGCCATCAACACCAGGAGATGTCCCATGGGGCGTTGCGCACGAAGGAACGGACACTGCGGCCGCTGTGAACGGGAGCTGCCCTTCGACTTCACCATGGCCTTCCAGCCGATCGTCGACCTGCAGCGGCGGCGCGTGCACGCCTACGAGGCCCTGGTGCGCGGCCCCGCGGGGGAGCCGGCGAGCCAGATTCTCGATCAGGTGACCGAGGCGCTGCTCTACCGCTTCGACCAGGCGTGCCGGGTGCGGGCCATCGAGCAGGCCAGCGCCCTGGGCATGCAGGAGAGCCTGTCGATCAACTTCCTGCCCAACGCCGTCTACGAGCCCGAGGCATGCATCCAGGCCACGCTGGCGGTCTCGAAGCGGGTGGGCTGGCCGCTGGACCGGCTGATCTTCGAGGTCGTCGAGTCGGAACGGATCCAGGACCATGCGCACCTGAGCGCCATCATCACCGCCTATCGCCGCATGGGCTTTCGGGTCGCCCTGGACGACTTCGGCACCGGCCATGCCAACCTCGACGTGCTGACCTCCCAGCGGCCCGACAAGCTGAAGATCGACCGCCAGCTGGTGATGGGCTGCGACGCCGATCCGCGCCGCCAGGCCCTGCTGCAGGCGCTGATCGGCCTGGCGCGCCCGCTGGCGATCCGGCTGGTCGCCGAGGGCGTCGAGACAGCCGCCGAGGCGCGCTGGCTCCATGCGGCGGGCATTACCCTGCAGCAGGGCTACTACTTCGCGCATCCCGCCCTCGATGCCCTGGCAGAAGATGTCGAGGCGCGCCTGGCGGCGGTGCTCGATGCCCCCGCCCCCCACCAAGACGTCCCCCTTCGGGTCGCCGGAGCCTTCTCATGATGCCGCTGCTCGACCCCTTCGATACCACGGAGACGGTGATCCGCGCCGCCCCCATCGGCATCTGCATCACCGACGCCGAGGGCCGCTTCGAGATGGTCAATCCCGCCTACTGCGCGTTCTACGGCTATCGCGAGGAGGAGCTGCTGGGCCACCACTTCACCCTGGTGGTGCCCGAGGCCGATCACGCGCGAATGAGCGACCTGCACGCGCGCTTCATCGCTGGCGACGGCGACATGGAGGTCTCCCACGAGTGCGAGGTACGGGACAAGGATGGCCGGCCGAGAAGCATCCTGGCCAAGGCCGCCCGCATCCAGGACGACCAGGGGCATGTGAAGAAGGTCACCTTCGTGGTCGATATCACCGAGCGCAAGGCCATGGAGCAGCGCCTCGAGTTCCTCGCCCACCACGACGAGCTGACCAGCCTGCTCAACCGACGCGCGGGGCTCGGCCTGCTCGAGGAGGAGATCCGCCGCAGCCGCCGCTACGGCACGCCGCTCTGTGTGGCGAGCTGCGACCTGGATCACTTCAAGCGGGTCAACGACCGCCACGGCCATGCGGTGGGCGATCAGGTCCTGCGCGAGGCGGCCGAGCTGATGCAGGCGACGATGCGGCGGCACGATCACGTCATCCGCCTGGGCGGCGAGGAATTCCTGCTCCTGCTGCCCGGCGTGGCCCAGGAGGAAGCCACCCAGGCCGTGGAGCGCCTGCGCGAACGCCTGGCCTCGACCCCGATCGCCGCGGCGAGGATCGGCCTCACGCTCTCGGCGGGCATCGCCCAGCTCGTCGACGGCGAGACCGCGGAGGCCCTGCTGGAGCGCGCCGACCGCGCCCTCTACGGCGCCAAGCATGCGGGGCGCAACCAGGTGCGGGAGACCGTCGAGGCGACGGCGCTCGGCGAGTCGGCCTCCTGGCCGCCGCGCGGCACCCTCGCGGGATGAGCGAGGCGCCTCACGACCGGGCGAGCATGATAGGCTCGCCCCTTTTCCCGATGGAGCGCCGCTCGTGAACCCCGAAGACCTCGAGAAACTGGTCACCCTGCGCATGCCCTTCGGCAAGCACGCGGGATGGCTGATCGCCGACCTGCCCGGCCCCTACCTCAACTGGTTCGCCCGCGAGGGCTTTCCCGACGGCCAGATCGGCCGCCTGCTGCAGCTGATGCACGAGATCGACCACAACGGGCTGAGCGGGCTGCTCGATCCCCTGCGGCAGCGTACCTGAGCGCCGTTCCGCTCGTCGGGGCTCGCCGGCTCGGAGGGCGTCGACGCTCTCTTGGTTACTGGCCCTCAAGGCGGCGGGTCATCAGCAGCCAGCGGCCGCCGTGCGGGCAGCCGGGCCAGGGCACCAGCGGCAGGGAGGCGAGTTCCTGAAAGCCCAGCCGGTGGTAGAACGCACAGGCCCTGCGGTTCTCCTCGGCTACGATCAGGCTCAGCTCGCGACAGCCGGCGCCGATCGCCGAGGCCTCGGCCTGGGCCATCAGAAGGCGCCCGACGCCCTTGCGGCGTGCCGCCGGCAGGGTCGCAATGCCGTTGATGTACCAGCTGCCCGGCACCCGGGCCTCGAGACGCAACAGGGGCTGAACGGGGGCGGGCGCGTCGTCCAGGTCCTCGAGGCCGTAGGGATCGGGCAACCGGTAGGCGATAATCATCCCGACGATCCGCCCGCGCTCGATGCACACCCGGGCATGACGGTAGCTGAAGCCCCCCTCCTCGCGGTCGGCACGCTGCGCGCCGACCTCCAGGGGCGAGACACCGCCCTCGGCCATCTGTCCCCACAGATATTCGGGCAGCCCCTCTCCCGCCAGGTTGATCAGGTAGGCCAGGTCCCGGGCATCGGCCCGGGTGGCATCGCGTAGTCGCATCATCCTCTCCAGCTCTCGAGCCATGAAGGCCCGGCGGACGGCGCATCACTCGAAGGTGGCGCAGACCTCGGACTGGGCGCCGGGATCGTGGCTCGCCACGTGGGTGACCGCGTCGCCCGAGGCCTCCAGCGCCACGCGCCACTGGTGGTCGGTCCCCATGGGATCGCAGCTACCCTCGCTGCCACCGCCGAAGTTGGAGTCGATCCAGTAGTGCACCTCGTAGCGGCCGCCTTCGCGCAGGGCGCCGGGGAAGTCGAAGGTGAAGGTCGGGTCAGCATCGGCGGAGACGGTGCCGGAGTCGGTCTCGAGCACCTCGCCGGTCTCGGCATCGACCAGGGCCGCCTGCACGGCCTGTCCGCCGTGGGCGCCGGCAAAGCTGGCATCGCCCTGGAAGGTCAGGTCGTGCCCTTCGCTGGCCAGGGCCAGCGGGGCGGCGAGGAGCAGGCCGAGCAGCAGCCGGCGGGGGGTAAGGACGTCGTTGACGATGGGCGTTGTCATGAAGCACCTCTCGATCGGTCTGATCGTTCGACAAGCCGCCAGGGGACGAGCCCTCGGCAAGCGGTTGGCGACCTGTCAGTCGGTAGACGGGCGATGGACTCGTGCCGAACGCGCAAGCCACGGGGTCCGCGACCTGCCCTTCCCTCAGCGTAGCGCCCTCCGGCGCCCCCTGCAGGCGACCGTCAGTGGTTCTTCACGCGCTGGATGCGCCAGGCCAGCACGCCGATGATGCCGAGCCCCAGGGGGCCCAGCACCCCGGCGGCGACGCTCGGCTCGATGGCCATGCCCAGGGCGCCGGCCCCCTCCAGCCCCAGCTTGCCCAGGCTGATGAGGTAGTAGCTCATGACGATGATCGAGAGTCCCTCGACCGCCTTCTGGATCTTCAGCTGGCTGCTGGTGCGCTCGTTGAGGCTCTGCAGGATCTCGGAGTTCTGCTCCTCGATCTCCACCTGGGCGCGGGTGCGCAGCAGGTCGTTGAGTCGCGCCACGCTCTCCGCCAGGCTCTCCTGGCGCTGGTTGATGGCGGCGCAGTAATGCACCGTCGGCCGGAAGCGGCGCAGCATGAAGGTGCCCAGCCTCGGGCGGTCGCCGAGGCGCTCCTCGCGCAGCTCCTCGATGCGGGTGAAGACGATCCGCGCATAGGCCTCGGTGGCGCTGAAACGCTGTCGCGAACGGGCCCCGCTGCGCTCGAGTCGCGCCGAGAGCGCGGAGATGGCCGCGAGCAGCGGACGCGGGCTCTCCTCCTTGCCGTGGGTGTTGCGCTCCGACAGCTCGCCGAGCTCGAGCTCGTAGTCGCGCAGCTCGAGGCTCAACTCCTTGGCCACCGGCAGCGCCAGCGACGCCATCATGCGGTAGGTCTCGATCTCCAGCAGCCGTCGGGTCATGCGCCCCAGACGGAAGGCGTTGAGCCCGCGATTGACCAGCAGCACGCGGTTGATGCCCGACGCGGTGAGCCGGAAATCGCTCCATACGGTGGCGTCACCGCCGCCGACGCTGGAGCCGGCGGGATCGCGAAAGCCGTAGGCCTCGGCGTCGCCCTGCCAGGCCGCCTCCGACTCCACGAGGAGCAGGCTCGCGTTGATCAGGGCCTGGTGATGCGCGGCGACGATCCTCGCCAGCGGCGCGGGGGGCGCCGGCCACGGCTCGCTCTGGCCGACGGGCCTCGGCACCAGCAGGGTGAGGGTGAAGAACTCGGTGTGGCGCTCCCACTTCAGGACCTGGTCGCCGAGGTCAATGATCTCCTGGGCGGCATCGCGATCGGGCGTCCGGCCGGTGACCTCGGCGATCCGGTCGAGGATCGCCGCGGCGATCTCGCCCTCGTCCAGGAAGGCATAGTGGTGAAGGTGCGCCGGCTCCTCGAAATAGATCGAGGGCCGGGCATGGAGCTCGTTGTGCAAGCGTGCGCGTTGTGGGTGCATGTCGAAGCCTGGAGAGAAAGGGGGTCCCCGAGACTAGAGCCTGGCGGGGGCCAGGCCAAGCGCGACGCCTCAACGAACCGCCTGGCGGTAAGGCCTCACAGCCACCTCTTGCGCCGAAACATCCACAGCAGGGCGAGGCCGATGACCAGCATCACGCCGAGCACCACGAAATACCCGAAGCGATAGGTGAGCTCCGGCATGTGGGCGAAGTTCATGCCGTAGATGCCGGCAAGGAAGGTCAGCGGCACGAAGATGGCGGTGATCACCGTGAGCACCCGCATGGTGATGTTGAGCTGATGGGAGGAGAGCGAGATATAGCCATCGACCAGATCGCCGCAGATGTCGTAGTACATCTGCGTCAGGCTGTGCAGGCGCTCGAACCGCTCGTGGACGTCGTTGATGGCATGCAGGGTGTCCTCGTTATCGCGGGGCAGGTGCGAATAGTCGTAGGCGGTCAGCTCCTGGGTGATGCCCACGTGATAGTTGAACACCCGGCGCATCTTGACCAGCCGCGAGCGATAGGCGATGACCCGGCGCATCAAGGCGTCGCTGCCGTCGTCCAGGAGCGCATCCTCGAGGTCGCTGAGGGCATTCTCGAACTGCAGCAGGCTGTCCAGGTAGAAACCGGCGGAGACGTACATGACCTTCAGCGCCACATGCTCGGGCGAGCGGCGCAGCAGCGTGTCCCCCTCATGCGCCATCAGGCGGTCGATGCTCAGCGCCTTGCCGGGATGCAGGCTGATCAGATAGCGCTCGCCGAGGAAGAAGGCGACCTGCTGGGGCTGGAAGTTGAGCTCGGCATCGAAGGACGAGATGCCGCGATAGAGAATCAGGGTGTGCGTCTCGAACTCTTCCACCTTGGGCGGGTGTCGCTCACGCTCGGCATCGTCGATGGCCAGCGGATGACAGCCGAAGTCCTCGAGCAGCTCGCGGGTGCGCTCCCGGCGCTCGCCCTGCAGGTCGATCCAGATGCGACTCTCGGGCGCCTCGCGCCAGCGAGCGATCAGCTCTTCACCGCCTCTCGTCACCCGGCCATCGGCTTCCAGCAGCAACACTCGCATCATCGTAGCGTCCTCCTCTGACGAAATCCTGCGCGCCGTACGGCCCGGGACAGGCATCCGCGCCGAGACCGGCGCGGCTCATCGGACATGGCTCGGTCGAGCCCGACGCGAACGGCGCAGGGAGCCCGGCGAATCAGGGCTGGCGTTCGTCGGCGGCCTTGAGGCGATAGAACTCGGCGACGACCTCGTCCATGGCGGCGGCGTCATAGTCGCACAGGCCGCTGACCACCAGCTTCTTGGAGCCGCTGCCGACCGCTTCGCCGCCGGCGGTGATGCGAAACTCCAGCAGCGCATCGCCGCGCTTGCCGGCCACGGAGAGCGAGGAGTCGAGGAGTTCGAGGCCCGGCAGGCGGCCGTTCAGCCGCTCCAGCGAGAAGCCCATGCTGTCATAGATCACCAGCGGGCGACGCGGGTTGAACATGACCCCCTGCTCTTCCATCAGCGGCTTGAGATAGTGAGGGAAGTTCTTGCCCGAGAAGGCCACGTAGCAGCGGGTGAAGGCCTCCACCACGGCCTCGTCGTGGGTCGTCTCACCGCTGCGGGTGACCTCCAGGTAGCCCTTCCCCTGCTCGTCGCAGACGCGGATCAGGCCGTCGTCATCCTCGTGGAAGCACAGCGGCACGCCGTCGCCCACCATGCTCAGGAAGCGAAAGCTCATGTTCTGGGAGAGCCCATAGCGCGACAGCACCAGCGCAAACAGCAGGTCGCCGGGCACACAGAAACGCCGGGCATCGACGTTATGGATGGGATTGAAGTCGCCGGCGACGCGCTTGGCGAAACGGCTGGCCTGCTCGGCGGAGATCCGGATCCAGCCGTCCGTGCGCGTGTGGAAATCGTCAAGAAACATGTGTCGTGAGCCTGCCCCGAGTCATTGGCAATCCGTGGTCTCCGGCAGCGGCCGGAAGGGGCAGATGATGCCACAAAAAAACGGCGTGCGCGGACCCCGGCAAAGGCAAACTTGCCCATATCAGCGGGTTCTTGACTCATACCAAAGATGCACGAGGTAATAAAGAAGGGGGCACACTGCGCTGCAGCACGCTGTGATAAGATCGATTCACTTTTACACCCTTCCCGCCACCTACTGCCTCAGGATGATTGCAGCCATGCTGACCACCTGTCGTTCCCCCCACAGGCCGCGGCAACTCGCCCGTTGGCCGGGCATGCTGATGCTTGCCCTTCTTACAATGCTTGCCAGCGGACCGGTGCTCGCCGTGACCGGTGAGCTCGACCTGACCAGTTCCTTCGTGGGCCTGCTCGCTGTCGCCATCTTCGTGCTCGCCTATGCCCTGGTCATGGCCGAAGAGAAGATCCACATGCGCAAGTCGAAGCCGGTGCTGGTCGCCGCCGGCATCATCTGGGCGCTGATCGGCTGGGTCTACGTGAAGGCGGGCATGCCCGCCGAGTCGGAGCACGCCTTTCGCGTCACCCTGCTCGAGTTCACCGAGCTGATGCTCTTCCTGCTGGTGGCGATGACCTACATCAACGCCCTCGAGGAGCGGCGCGTCTTCGATGCCCTGCGCTCCTGGATGGTCCGCAAGGGCTTCAGCTACCGCTCGCTGTTCTGGATCACCGGCGTGCTGGCCTTCGTCATCTCGCCGATCGCCGACAACCTGACCACCGCCCTGCTGATGTGCGCCGTGGTGACCAAGGTGGCCGAAGGCGACAAGCGCTTCATCAACCTGGCCTGCATCAACATCGTGGTGGCCGCCAACGCCGGGGGCGCCTTCAGCCCGTTCGGCGACATCACCACCCTGATGGTCTGGCAGGCCGGCATCGTCGAGTTCTACGAGTTCTTCGAACTGCTGATCCCCTCGCTGATCAACTTCCTGATCCCGGCCGTGGTGATGAGCATCTTCATCAAGAACCGCAAGCCCGACAGCCTGGAAGAGGACGTCTGGCTCAAGCGCGGCGCGCGGCGCATCATCGCCCTGTTCCTGCTCACCGTGGCCACCGCCGTGGCCTGCCACACCCTGCTGCACCTGCCGCCGGTGCTGGGCATGATGACGGGCCTTGGCTACCTGCAGTTCTTCGGCTACTTCCTGCGTCGCACCCTGCCCCGCTCCCTGGAGCGCAAGCGCACGCGCTACAGCCAGCGAGGCGACTGGAAGAAGCTCGAGAGCCTGGGCAGCGTGGTGCCTTTCGACGTCTTCAACCGCGTGGCGCGCGCCGAGTGGGACACCCTGCTGTTCTTCTACGGGGTCGTGATGTGCGTCGGCGGCCTGGGCTTCATGGGGTATCTGGGGATGCTTTCCGATGCCCTCTACACCGGCTGGAACGCCACCGGGGCCAACGTCACCCTGGGCGTGCTCTCGGCAGTGGTCGACAACATCCCGGTGATGTTCGCCGTGCTGACCATGGAGCCCGACATGTCCCATGGCCAGTGGCTGCTGATCACTCTGACGGCCGGCGTCGGCGGCAGCCTGCTGTCGATCGGCTCGGCGGCCGGCGTCGCCCTGATGGGCCAGGCCCGCGGCAACTACACCTTCATGGGGCACCTGCGCTGGAGCCCGGTGATCGCGCTGGGCTATATCGCCAGCGTCCTGGCCCACCTGTGGCTCAACGCCGAGAGCTTCACCGTGATGTGATCGCGCCTCGCGCGTCCATGCCCTGCCATTGCTTTCCGGCGGCCTGCGAGCCGCCGGAATTTTTCTTAGACGTTGATACTCCGGCCTGTAAATCTCGTTAAAGTGATGTAGCGTATAAGGATGACCAGTGCCTACATGGCAGGGTGGCTCTTCTAATGTCTATCAGGGCCCGCCGCTAATACGCGCTAGGATAAAAAACATACAGACCTCATGATCTGCAGGGAGAGGGCGTCATCGACTCATACACACAACACGTGTGGGCTACTCCTGAACGGCCCATGAGCCTGTCGTTAACAAGACAACGGGAACACCCCCCCCGATGCCGGCTTACGTCCTGATCCACTCCCTCGGCGCGGCAGCGACCTCCGCTGATGGACGCAGACCAGGGAGGCGCTCACCATGGCGCGACTGACCACCCTCGTGCTGACCATCCTGATGCTGCTGGGCAGCACCATGGCCAGTGCCCAGGAGATGGCCCTCGCGGTCGTGGCTCACCCGGACGTGACCACTCAGCACCTGACGCGCGACACCACCCGCGCCATCTTCGCCATGCGCCAGCGTACCTGGCCCGATGGCCAGGCCGTACGTGTCTTCGTGCTAGACAACAACCATCCCGTGCATGCGCGCTTTGCCAAGGAGCAGCTGGCCGTCTATCCGCACCAGCTGCAGCTGGCGTGGGATCGCATGGTGTTCTCGGGAACCGGGCAGGCCCCCAATCGGGTGCAAGACCAGCAGGAGATGCTCGAGCGCATCGCCACCACGCCTGGTGCCCTGGGATATCTTGAAAGGGAGTACCTGGATGATCGCGTCCAAGTCATTTCAATGGAGTGAAGCGCGCTCCGTCACCGCAATCATCGCCGGGCTGGCCTTGGGCCTGTCGGCCGAGGCTAGGAGCGAGGAGCGCGTGCTGGATACCCTCCAGATGCATGGCTTCCTGAGCCAGGCGCTGGTCATCACCGACGACAACAACTTCTTCGGCCCCAGCAGCGAAGATGAAGGGAGCTTCAAGTTCACCGAGATCGGTGCCAACGTCTCGCTGCGCCCCCACGAGGACGTGCTGCTGGCCGCCCAGGTGCTGAGCCGACGCGCCGGGGGAGACGGCAGCGATGCCAGTCCAAAACTGGACTACGGCCTGATCGATTACCAGATGCTGTCGAATCAGCAGCGGACTTTTGGCATTCAGCTGGGAAGAATCAAGAACCCCTTTGGGTTCTACAACCAAACACGTGATGTCGCCTTTACACGCCCCAGCATACTGCTGCCTCAGTCCATCTACTTCGATCGGACGCGCTCCCTGGCACTGACGGGTGATGGACTCACCTTCTACCTTGAGGAGCGTCTACCCAAGGGGGTTATCAGGGCACAGCTGGGTTTGGGGGCACCTCAAGCAGAAGATGACTTGAGGCAGACACTCCGCTTGGACCAAATTCCGGGTTCACTGGATCCAGAGCAATCCGCCATTGGGCAGATCCGATACGAGCACGATGGCGGGAGAATTGTTGCTGCCTTGAGCACTGCCAATGCCAAGGCCGTCTTCGATTCAAAAGCCCCCAATCTGAGCGATGGTGACTTCTTCTTTAAGCCGTGGATCTTCTCACTGCAGTACAACCAGGAACTCTGGAGCCTGACGGCGGAATATGCCTTGCGACAGTCGGGGCTCGAGAACTTCAATGACCCGCGCTTGAACTTCGATACCACGGGTGAAAGCTGGTACGTGCAGTACACCAGGCGGTTCCTGGACGATTGGCAGTGGCTGATTCGATACGACAGCCTGACCAACAATCGTGATGACGTTTCCGGTAAGGAGTACGAAGCCAGTGGGCTTGGACCAGCTCATTCACAGTTCGCGGATGATGTCACTCTAGGACTCCAGTGGACGCCACATCCCAGGTTGTTATTGTCAGGCGAATATCACCATGTGGATGGCACTGGCTGGCTACCCGTCCAGGATAATCCGGACCCATCGGAAACCAGTCGTCGCTGGAACATGCTCCTGTTCCAGCTCTCGCTGCGTTTCTGACGGCTCCATGTCACTGACCTGGTATCCAAAGAGATGACCGTTCCTCCGTCTCTCCAAACCCGTCATCGACTCAGCCTGACGTGGCGCGTCATCGCCCTGAGCAGCCTGCTGCTGGTCGGTCTCGTGGTGCTGTTCACCTGGCTGGGTCATGAGAACCTGACCCGTCAGTTCCAGGAGAGCCGCCACGAGCATCACGAACGCCAGCAGCGCGAGATCCGCCTCGCCCTTCAGCGCTCGGCAGAGAACCTTCGCCAGCTGGCGAGCCTGGCCGCGGCCTCCCCGCGCCTGGGCCCTCCGCTCGAGGCTGGAGATGCGGAGCGGGTCGAGAAGGCGCTGGCCTCCCAGTGGCCGACGCTGCAGCTCGAGGCCGGCGTCGACGAGATACGAATCGCGGATACCCAGGGACGGCTCCTGGGACACTGGGGCGCCGGCCTGTCAAATGGCAGCCTGCCAATCCAGGCCTGGGCGCAGCGAGTCATGAGCACCGAGATGCCCATCACGCGGCTGCGCTGCACGACGAACTGTCAGCAGGTGGCCGCCGTCCCGGTGCTGGTAGATGGCGAAAGCGTCGGCCTGGTCGTGCTCTCCCGCTCGCTGGCCGATGTGACCCGCCAGGCCCGAGAGGTCTCCAACGCCGAGGTGGCCCTCCTGGTCACGGGACCATTGGAAAACCAGGGCATGCTCGAGGAGCGCAAGCTGGCGCCCTGGGACGGCTACCTGCTGGCGCTGACGCGACAGGAAGAAAGCCTCCCCCTCCTGCAAAGGGCTTCACATCTCAGCCCGATCGGGGCCTTGCTGCAGCGGCCGGTGCAGCTGCAGGACCGTGGACAGCATCTCGAACTCAGCGCGGTTCGCATGGATGAGGATGCCGGTGGTCGAGGCAACGGCTATTTCCTGCTGATCTCTGATATCTCGTCCCAGATACGGGCCATCAACGAGGACACCCGTACCCTGATGGGTGTCGGCCTGACCGGCTGGCTGGCCGCCGAGCTGATGTTGCTGCTGATCCTGCTGCGCCCCATGGCACGCCTGCGCCGGATCGCCGGTCTGCTGCCGACGCTCGCCAGCGGGGGATTCGAGGATGTCAGGGCAGCTATTCCCGCGACCCGCCATCGCCTGCCCGACGAGATCGACGTGCTGGAGGGCACCACCCTGGCACTCTCACGGCAGCTCGAGATGCTGGAAGAGGAGGTTCAGGAGCGCGGAGACCAACTGGCAGAACGTGTCGACGAGCTGGCCAAGGAGCGTGACTTCGTCAACAGCCTGCTGGATACCGCCCGCGTCTTCATCATCGCCCAGGACAGCCGGGGTCGGATCAGCCTCGTCAACGACTATACCCGCTCGATGCTGGACCTGGACGATCCCTCCCTGCTGGGGCGCCACTTCGTCGACGTATTCGAGGCCGGACGCCCCTCGCCGGTGAGCACCTTCGACATCCCTCAGCAGGAAGAGCGGACGCTGCATACCCCGGACCAGCGCCTGCACACCATCGCCTGGTACCACGCCCCACTGCCCTCGGGCGGCGACGACGGCAAGTCACGGATCTCGGTGGGGCTCGATATCACCGAGCGCAAGGCCGCGGAGGCACGCCTGACCTGGCTGGCCGAACGCGACCCCCTGACCGAACTCTATAACCGACGCTACTTCCAGGACGCCCTGCAGCAGGCGCTATCGCGCGAGTCGCGAGGTGCGGTGCTCCTGCTGGATCTCGATCAGTTCAAGGAGGTCAACGAGCTGAGCGGTCACCATGTCGGCGACCGCCTGCTGCGCGAGGTAGCCGAGACCCTCTTGCTGAACCTGGGGCATCGCGGGGTCATCGCCCGTCTGGGCGGCGACGAGTTCTCGCTGCTGCTGGAGCATGCCGAGGCGGACCAGGCGATACAGGTTGCCCAGCACATCGACCAGCTGCTCGACACGCTGGGGTTCACTGCCGCAGGACGACGCCACCGGGTCACCGCCAGCGTAGGCATTGCCCTTTTCCCCTCTCACGGCAAGACCCCGGCCGACATGATGGCCAGCGCCGACGTGGCCATGTACAAGGCCAAGGAGAGCGGCATCCAGCAGTGGCACCTGCTCTCGCGATCCGAGAACGCCAAGGACGAGCTGCAGGAACGCGTCTACTGGGTAGAGCGCGTGCGCAGCGCCCTGGCGGAGGACGACTTCGAGCTGATGGTGCAGCCGATCATGCGGCTGGAAGATCGCGACGTGAAGCACTACGAGGTGCTGCTGCGCATGCGCGATGCCGATGGCAGCCTGGTCTCTCCCGCCGCCTTCATCCCGGTAGCGGAGCGCAGCGGCCAGATCGTGCAGATCGATCGCTGGGTGCTGCGCCACAGCCTGCGTCTCCTCAGCCAGATCCAGGAGCGTGGCATCTGCCTGGCGGTCAACCTCTCCGGCCAGTCCCTGCATGACGAGTGCCTGAAGCAGTATCTGGCCGACGAACTGGCCGCCAGCGGAGCCGATCCCCACCACCTCATCCTCGAGGTCACCGAGACCGCCGCCGTGACCGACTTCTCCACGGCACGTGGCGTACTGCAGGCACTGCGCGACCTCGGATGCCGAACCGCCCTGGACGACTTCGGTGTAGGGTTCAGCAGCTTCCACTATCTGGGGCAGTTGCCGGTGGATTACATCAAGATCGACGGCTCCTTCATTCGCAGCCTGTTGATCAGCCCGGAGAGCCGAGTGATCGTCCAGGCCATTGCCGATATCGCCGCCGGGTTCGGCAAGCAGGCGATCGCCGAATTCGTCGATCAGGAAGCCCTGCTGCCGATACTGAAGTCCTATGGCATCACTTATGGTCAGGGCTTCCACCTCGGCAAACCCATTCTACTGGCTGAAGCATTCGGTGAAGCCGGACATGCCTAGTTCCGATCACTTAATGCAAAGGCCCTCTCGCTTTGCCATCGAAAGGAATATCGAATGAAGCCTTTCCTAGCATCTTCCAAGGACAGCAAAGAGTTCTCGTCACTGCTTGAACAATTCATGAATGAATTCATTTTCAAGCTGGCAATAAGCGCGCAGGAAAAGGAAAGGATCTACCGCCTAAGGTATGACATCTACTGCGAAGAACTTGGGTATGAAGAGCCCAGAGACCCATCGAAGAAGCTCGAGTGGGACATTCATGACCAAAACTCCATCCACTGCTTCATAGAACACCGCAGAACCGGACTGATCGCAGGTTGTGTTAGGCTCGTGATACCCAACCCCTCCAGCCCACCCCCACTGAATCAGCTTCCGCTTCAGTCCTATGGCTATCAAAGCCTGACACACCCGACGCTTCACCCGGATCATCTTCCACCTGAGAGTTACTACGAAATTTCACGACTGGCCGTCAACCGGATCTTCCGCTCCAAGATCCAAGACAATGATGTGCCGGGCGTATCAGGCAACCCTGCGGTATTTACGCCCCAAGAGAAACAGATATTCCCTCTACTGGTTAGTGGGCTTTTCCTGGCAGGTTACGCCTTGGGCAGAATGACAGGTAAAATTCAGGTATTTGCCATGATGGAGCCTAGGCTTCCTCGACTGCTTGCCATGTCAGGCTTCCACTTCACCAAGGTGGGAGAAACAATAGACTTTCATGGCCGGCGAAGTGCTTATTACATCGATAGCCAGCAAGCAGAAAAGGGCATGCACGCAGCATTGATGCCGCTGTACCTGCATATCCGCCATGAGCTGTCTCCTCAGCTGAAAGATCTGTCGATGACGGAAGCCAGCGTTTACTGCTCCTGACGCACCGCAAGCACCGGCCCCGGGTAGAGGCGGTCCGGCCAGTCCAGCAGCATGATGGCCAGCACGTTGCGGTGCTCACCGCTGGCCAGGTCGGTGCCGCCCTGCTCTGACGGTACCATCCGCACCTGCGGATCATAGGCGTCCAGAAGGGCGTCACGCAGGCGTCTCACGGCCGGATGCTCCTCCTCCCCGGCCAGCAGGAAGCTGATTCCCACCTCCGCATAGATGTCCTCCTTGGTGTCGAGGAGGATGCGATCCAGCCCGGCGGCGAACTCGTCCAGCACCCAGCCGAACTCCTCGGCGTCCACGGGCTGCTGGTAGTAGTCGCTGGCGGCGATCACGAAGTGCGTCATGCCGTAGATCTTGTTGCGGTATTCGGCCGTCGAGAGCCTCGCATCTCGCGCCGGTGGATACTGGTGGCGGAAGGCCGAGACAACCTCCTCGCGCAGATCGGCGATGCCCAGATCCTCGAGGTAATACACCAGGTTGGCGACCTGGGCGGCATAGACCGCCATCACCTGGGGATCGAGCAGGAAGGCGCGGAAATCGACGCTCGCCAGGTAGTCCAGCGCCCGCTGATGACCGGGAAGCGCGACGTCGTCGAGAAGCCCATGATACTTCGCCTGGGTCAGCTTGAAGGCGAGCCCCTTCGCATAGGCGATCTCTCCCCACTCGGCGAGCATGCGCCGGCGGCGACGCTGCTTCTCGCTGCCGACCGGGTAGGCGGCTACCGCCTCGCGGGCACGACGGGCCGCATGGTCGGGGTCGGCCAGGCCATCGATCTCCGCACGTAGGGCACTCACCAGGCGCCGCCCGTAGGCGCGGTTGAGGGGCAAATAGCGCGCCTCGCCGGTCATGCGATAGAGCCGCTGGGCATAGTGGCGCTGCTTGCCCGGCGGCAGGTCAGGCAGGGCCTGCTCGTAGCGCGCCTGGATCGACCGCGCCACCGCCTCGTCGTCGAGTGCCGTGTCGCGCGCCGGCAGCGCGCAGCCGCCCAGCGCCAGCACCACCACCAGCAGCCAGCTGGTGAGCCTTACGCGCAAGGAGCCTGCCTGCGGCCCGGGGCGACTCTCAGGTCGGGCGCTCGGCTGCGCTGCAGACGGCGCTTTCGATGACATGCCGGGCGACCACAGGTTCATCGCGACTTGCCTCCCCGCCGGGCCCGGCCGGGCGTGATCATCCTCACTCGCGCCTTGGCGCGCCGCTGCGGCGGTGGTGCGGTCGGCGGCGGAGCCTCGTCGTCCTGGCCGCCCGGCGCCTGGACCTCGGGCGCCTGGGACGGCTGCACCGTCACCCAGGCGAACACCGGCAGGGAGAGTTGCCAGTAGATGGCCGAGAGCCGCAGCCCCAAGGTGACACCGAGTCCGGTGGCAATGGAGATGCCGAGCGGCGCGGAGAGGGCCTCCAGCCCGACGAAGGCCACGCCGCCGGCGATGGAGGCGGTGGCATAGATCTCGCGGCGCAGCACCATGGGCACCCGGCGCGCCAGCACGTCGCGGGTCATGCCGCCGGCCACGCCGCTGAGCAGGCCCATGAGCACCGCCACCACGCCGGGCGCCTCGAGCGTCAGGGCCTTGTGGGCACCGATCACCGTGAATAGCGCCAGGCCGAAGGCATCGGCCACCGGCAGGAAGCCCCGTGAGAGGCGGTGGATATAGTGGAAGCCGAGCACCGAAAGGCCCACGGTGGCGAGGATCACCCAGAGGTAGGTCGGGTCGGTGACCCAGAACACCGGCCGCACCCCCAGCACCAGGTCGCGCAGGGTACCGCCACCGATCGCGGTCACCGCCGCCAGCACCAGCATGCCGAAGGGGTCCATCCGCGTGCGGCAGGCCAGCACCACTCCCGAGAGGGCGAAGACGATCACCCCCGCCATGTCCAGCCAGTAGACCAGCCCCGTCACGTCGTCTCTCCCTTGGGTACACGCCGGCAGCATAGCGCATCCGCGGCGCCGGATGACCTCATCGCAAGCCTCACGACAGGTCGCGCCCGAAGCGCTCGAGCTGCATCTCGCGCAGGCGACTGAGCACGCGCCGGAAGGGGAAGGCGAGATAGCCGTGGGGATAGAGCGCCTCCATCGCCACCTCTGCCTCCAGGTAGAGCGGGATGCGCCGGTCGTAGCACTCGTCGACCAGGGCGATGAAGCGCCGCACGCCGTCGTCGTGGCGGGAGAGTTCGGGGAAGTCGCGATCACCGGCCGCGACCCGCGCCGCGCCGTCCTCGGTGCCCCGGGCGATGGTGTCCGCCGGCGCGTGACGGTTTAGCCGGGGCACCTCGCCGAGCAGCACGTGATCGAAGCGGTCGCCGAGGGCGATGAAGTCCAGGGCCGCCAGCGGCGCCTCGCACAGGTCGCCATAGCGACACCAGAGCACCCGCTCGCTGCGGCTGACCACGGCGATCTCGCGGTGTCCCAGCTCGATGGAGTCATGGCACACGGGCTGCCCCCCGCGCAGCCGCTCGAAGACCGCGGGCAGGACGCTCGGCTGCCCCGGGCGTGAGACCCAGTAGCGGGGATGGGCCCGGCCGGGATGCAGGCGATGGTCCTGTCCGCCGTCGAGGGCGACCACCCGGCTGTGCCGTTCGATGGCGGCGATGGCCGGGAGGAAGCGCTCGCGGTTGAAGCCCTCGGCGTAGAGCTGGTGCGGCGCCTGGTTCGAGGTGCAGACCAGGGTGAGCCCGTGGTCGAACATCGCGCCGAACAGGCCGCCGAGGATCATCGCGTCGGCGATGTCGCTGACGAACAGCTCGTCGAGGCACAGCACCCGGACCTCGCCGGCCAGCTCCCGGGCCAGCGCCGTCAGCGGGTCGGCGGTGCCGGAGAGCTGGAACAGGCGGTGATGCACCCAGCGCATGAAGTGATGGAAGTGCTGGCGCCGCGAGGGCACGCCGAGGTGGCGCTGGAAGAGATCCATCAGCCAGGTCTTGCCGCGCCCGACCGGCCCCCAGAGATAGACCCCGGGCACGCCCTCCGGCCTCTCGTGCACAGCGTGGAAGCAGGCCTCGAGTTGCGCCACCGCCTCGCGCTGGGCGGCGTCGTCAACGATACCGCCCCGCGCGATCGCCTGCCGGTAGGCCGCCTGCGGCGACCTCGCCTCGCCGTCGGCCATGGCGTCACTGGTCATGCCGTCGCTGGTCATCCCGCCCCCTGCGGATCCGCCTCCCTAGTATGAATGAGGATCCTACAGGAGAGGGCCCGCCCCGTCCCGGGGCGGGCCCGCTCTGCGGCTGCCCGCGACGGCCTCAGCCGCGCTGGAAGGGATAGACGGCACCCAGCGAGAGCAGCCGCGTCAGCTCGTCCAGGGCGGTGAGGGTCTCGGCGGCGAGCTGCGGGTCGGCCAGGTCCTCCGGGGCCAGGCGGTCCCGATAGTGGCGCTCGACCCAGGCGGTGAGATCGCCGTGCAGGCCGTCGTCCAGCAGCACCCGGCCGGAGAGCGCGGCCCGCTCGGCGGCCGAGAGCACCACCCGCAGGCGCAGGCAGGCCGGTCCGCCGCCGTTGCGCATGCTCTGCTTGACGTCCTTGACCACCACCTCGGCGATGGGGTTGTGGCCGGCCAGCAGGTGATCCTGGATGGCGCGCCACACGCTCTCGCGCTCCTGGCACTCGCCAGGCACCACCAGGGTCATGGTGCCGTCGGGGTTGGTGAGCAGCTGCGAGTTGAACAGATACGAGGCCACGGCGTCCTCGAGGCTCACCGCCGCCTCCGGCACCCGCACCGGGATTAGCGGCGTGGCCATCTTCGCGCGCAGCGCCTCCAGGGTGCCCTCCTCGTCGAGGAAGGCCCGCTCGTGATAGAGCAGCACCGGGCCGTTGCCCACCGCGATCACGTCGTTGTGGAAGACCCCGGCATCGATCGCCTCGGGATGCTGCTGGGCGAACACCACCTGGGATTCCGACAGGCCGTGCTGGCGGGCGATGGCTTGGCTCGCCTCCAGGGTCTGGCGCGCCGGGTAGCGACGCGGCGCCACGCCCTCCCCGGTGCCCCAGCCGAAGGCCGCCCGACCGTAGACGAACAGGTGCACGCCGGGCTCGCCGTACTCGCCGCACAGCCGGGTGTGGTTGGCCGCGCCCTCGTCGGAGAAGGCCGGCGTTCCCGGCAGGGTCGGATGGTGGGCGAAGTGGCGCGCGTCGCGGAAGAGCGAGGCCAGCACCCGGCCGGTGGTGTCCGGCTCCAGGTAGCGGTGAAAGCTCGACTGCAGGTTGGCCGGCGTGAAGTGCACCCGGCCGTCCGGGGCGTCGGCCGAGGGCGTCACGGTCGCCGCGTTGGCGGTCCACATGCTCGAGGCCGAGCAGACCGCGCGCAGCAGCTGCGGCGCCTCGCCGGCCGCCCGGGCCAGCACCTGGGCATCGCTGCCCTGGAAGCCCAGGCGGCGCAGTGCCCCCAGGTCGGGGCGCTGCTGCGGCGGCAGCACGCCCTGGGCATAGCCGGCGTCCATCAGCGACTTCATCTTGCCCAGGCCCTGCAGGGCGGCCTCCTTGGGATTGGCCACCAGCCCCTGGTGGGTCATGGAGGCCAGGTTGCCCAGGGCCAGGCCGGAGTAGTTGTGGGTCGGGCCGACCAGGCCGTCGAAGTTGACCTCGCGCACGTCCGCGACCGGCTGCTCGCCGAGGTCGTTCATCCCGTCGCTCATAGTGTCACCCCCGGCGGCAGCGTCTCGGGCAGGACCAGCGCCTCGCTCTCCATGGAGGCCACCGGATAGGCGCAGTAGTCGGCCGCATAGTAGGCGCTGGGGCGATGGTTGCCGCTCGCGCCCACGCCGCCGAAGGGCGCGTCGCCGGAGGCGCCAGTGGTCTGGCGGTTCCAGTTGACGATGCCGGCGCGGATGCGCAGCAGGAAGTCGTCCCAGTCGCCGCGCTCGCCGCCGATCAGCCCCGCCGAGAGGCCGTAGCGGGTGTCGTTGGCCAGGCGCAGGGCCTCGTCCCAGTCGCGATAGCGATAGACCTTGAGCAGCGGGCCGAAGTGCTCCTCGTCGGGCACCTCGAGGCCGGTGACGTCGATCAGCGCGGGGCTGAGCAGGCTGGTGCCGGCCTCCAGGCGCTCCATGCGCGAGAGCACCGTGCCGCCGCGCGCCTCCAGGTCCTCCTGGGCCGCGAGCAGGCCGTCGGCCGCCGCCACGTTGGCAAGGCCCGCATAGAAGGGCGCCGGCTCGCTGAACTGGCCGGCCACCCGAAGCCGCGAGATGGCGTCACTGAGGGCGTCGAGCAGGTGATCGCCCACCTGGCCCTCGGGCACGATCAGCCGCCGGGCACAGGTGCAGCGCTGGCCGCCGGAGAGGAAGGCCGACTGCAGGATGGTCAGCACCGCGGCCTCCTGGTCGGGCACGTCCTTGACCACCAGCGGGTTGTTGCCGCCGAGCTCCAGGGCCAGGATCTTGTCGAACTGGTCGGCGAACTGGCGATGCAGGATGCCGCCCACCCGGGCACTGCCGGTGAACAGCAGGCCGTCGATGCCGGGGTGCGCCGAGAGCGCCTGGCCCGTGGCGGCCGCGCCCTGGACGAGGTTGATCACCCCGTCGGGCAGCCCCGCCTCCTGCCAGCACTGCAGGGTGAGGTCGGCGGTCAGCGGGGTCTGCTCGCTGGGCTTGAAGACCACGCTGTTGCCGGCCAGCAGCGCCGGGACCATGTGGCCGTTGGGCAGGTGGCCGGGGAAGTTGTAGGGGCCGAACACCGCCATCACGCCGTGGGGGCGGTGGCGCAGCACGGCGGTGGCGTCGCCCACGTCGCGGCTGCGCTCGCCGGTGCGCTCCTGATAGGCGCGCAGGGAGATCGCCACCTTGCCGATCATCGCGCCGATCTCGGTGCGCGCCTCCCAGAGGGGCTTGCCGGTCTCGTGGGCGATGGTCGCGGCGAGGTCCTCGCGATGCGTCTCGAGCACCTCGCGGAAGCGCTCGACCAGCGCCTGGCGCTCGGCAAAGGGGGTGCGGGCCCAGGCCGGGAAGGCCTCGCGGGCGGCCGCCACGGCGGCGTCCACCTGGGCCTCGTCGGCCGCCTGGCCCTCCCAGAGACGCTCGTCGGAGACCGGATCGCGCTTGGCGAACGCCTCGCCGCGTCCCGCCTGCCAGGTGCCGCCGATCAGCAGCTGTTCTGTTGCCTTCATCACGCCTCCTCCTCGGTATCCAGTATGCGCAGGGTGTCGCCGGAGGCGACCTCCAGCCGGCGCGCCTCGGCCTCGTCGAGGGTCACCACGCCCTGCTCGTCCGGGCCGCGGCCCAGCCAGGCGGCCCGGAAGCCGGCCATGGCGGTGGTGGCCGCCAGCCAGCGCGGGCGCGACGTCGTCTCGAGGGTGCCGGCCTTCACCTCCACCCGGCAGCGCCGCGACAGCCGCACGCCGCGCACGTCGTCGATGTAGGCCTCGACGGTGGGGCCGCCGTCGAAGATGTCGATGTAGCCCTCCCAGCGCAGTCCCTGCTTCTTGAGCATGGCCAGCGCCGGACGGGTGTGTTCGTGGACCTGGCCGATGCAGGCGCGCGCCTCCTCGGAGAGGAACGGGGTGTAGATCGGGAACTTGGGCATCAGCTCGCCGATGAAGCTCTTCTGGCCGAGCCCGGTGAGCTTGTCCGCCTCGTTGAACTCCAGCGGGAAGAAGTTGCTGCCCAGGCACTCCCAGAAGGGGCTGCGGCCGCGCTCGTCGAAGACGCCACGCATCTCGGCCAGCACCTTCTCGGGGAAGCGGTCACGGAACTCGGCCATGAAGAGCCAGCGCATCATCGACAGCATCGCCCCGTTGCGCTGGTGGCGATGCTCGCCGCCGCGGTACTCGGGGCGCAGGAACAGCGAGGCCACCTCGGCGTCGCCGGTGTGGTCGGAGCTCAGGAAGAGGGTGTCGATGGTGCGGTGCAGGTCGAGCTGCACCGAGGAGTGCGCCAGGGTGCCCAGGCGGTAGTGGTAGAACGGCGTCTCGCGTCCCACCTGGCCCTCGATGGCGCAGCAGCCGGCCAGCTTGCCGGTCTCCTCGTCCTCCAGCACGAAGAAGTAGAGCCGCTGGTCCACCGGGGTGCGCTCCTCGAAGGCGCTCACCGTCGAGGCGATCCGCGCGGCCAGGAACTCGCGGTTGTCGGGCAGCGAGGTGAAGCCCACGCCGGTCTCCCGGGCCAGGGCCTGGAGTTCGTCGATGTCGGTCTCGACGATCGGTCTCATGCGCATTACAGCTCTCCCTCGTCGTAGCCCGGTTCGTCGGCGTCCGCGCCCGGCAGCGCCAGGGGGGCGGCCAGCACGGCGCGCCCCTCCTCCACGCCCAGGAGTTCGGCGTGCTCGGGCGAGAGCATCAGCTGGCCGGTGGGCGACAGCGCATAGCGCGCCACCACGCAGCGGAAGTCCGCCAGCCGCTGGTTGGCGATCATCGCCGGCTCGGCGTCGGGCAGGGCGTGGGCCGGGCGGATGCGCACCGGATGCCAGGCGGCGCGGCGGAAGCTCGCCAGGCGCTCGCGCTCGCCCTTGATCACCGGGCCGGCATCGAAGATGTCCACGTGGCGGCTGCGCAAAAAGCCCTCGGCCAGCATCTCGTTCATCGCCGACTCATGGTCGGGATGCTCGCGGCCGATGGCGGCGCGGGCCTGGGGCGTGAGCAGCGCCAGGTAGAGCGGGAACTGCGGCATCACCTCGGCGACGAAGCTCTTCGAGCGGACCCCGGCGAAGTAGTTGATCTCCTGGTAGTCGCGCACGAAGAAGTGGCGACCCACGCTGTTCCAGAACGGCGACTCGCCCTCCCCGTCCAGGTAGCCCGGGAAGGCCATGGCGAGCAGGTCGGCGAAGCGCTCGGGGTACTGGCTGATGAACATCAGCCGCGCCCGGCGCAGCAGGCTCTCGGCGCTGGTGCCCTTGTAGCGGGCATCCAGCGACAGCGCGCAGAGCAGGGTCGCCTCGGAGACCTCGTGGGAGAGCGCCAGGGTCGGCACCTCGCGCCGCACGTCGAGCTGCTGGGAGGCGTGGATCAGCGTCTCCTGGCGATAGGTGTAGTAGGCCTCGCGGGCGCCGGCCTGGGCGCGGATGGTGGCGGTGCCGGCCACCTCGCCGCGCTCCAGGTCCTCGAGCACGAAGATGTAGTGCTCGTCGCCGGGGGCCTCGATGTCGCCGGCGAAGGCGCGCTGGGAGCGCGCGATGCGCTCCTCGAGGCGGTCACGATGGGCCGGCAGGTTGGTCAGCCGCGGCGTGGCGCTGCCGGCCAGCCGCTCCATGGACGGCAGGTCCGCCGGGCGAACGGGACGAATGACCAGCATGGCAGGATCTCCGATGGGGGATGGATCGTCGCGCATGGCGGAGCGTTGCCTCACTGCGCCGCCACCAGCCGCGCCACCGCCCGCTCGAGGCGTGCCATGCCCTCGGCGATGTCCTCCTCGGGAATCACCAGCGACGGCGCCATGCGCAGCACGTTGGGCCCTGCGATCAGCGCCATGACGCCCTCCTCGATGGCCAGCGGCAGGATCTCCTTGGCACGCCCCTCGTACTCGTCGGACATCTGGGCGCCCATCAGCATGCCCATGCCGCGGATCTCCTTGAACACGCCGTACTTGCGGTTGATCGCCTCGAGGTGCTCGCGGAAGAGGTCATGACGGTGCTTGACGCCCTCGAGCACCTCGGGGGTGTCGATGTACTCGACGGCGGCCAGCGCCACGGCGGAGGCCAGGGCGTTGCCGCCGTAGGTGGAGCCGTGGGTGCCGATGGCCATGGCCGGGGCGATGGCGTCGGTGGTCAGCATGGCGCCCACCGGGAAGCCGCCGCCCAGCGACTTGGCGCTGGTCAGGATGTCCGGGGTCACGCCGTACTCCATGTAGGCGTAGAGCGAGCCGCTGCGGCCGACGCCGGTCTGCACCTCGTCGAAGATCAGCAGCGCCTGGTGCTCGTCGCACAGCGCGCGCAGCCCCTCGAGGAAGGCCTGGGTGGCCGGCACGATGCCGCCCTCGCCCTGCATCGGCTCGACCATCACCGCGCAGGTGTCGTCGCCCATCAGCTCGCGCACCGCCTCGAGGTCATTGAACTCGGCGTGCAGGATGCCGCCGGGGATCGGCCCGAAGCCCTGGGAATACTTGGGCTGGCCGCCGACGCTGACGGTGAAGAAGGTGCGGCCGTGGAACGACTGGCGGAAGGAGATGATCTTGTCCTTGTGCTCGCCGTGCTCGTTGTAGGCCCAGCGACGCGCCAGCTTGAGCGCCGCCTCGTTGGCCTCGCCGCCGGAGGAGCAGAGGAACACCTTGTCGGCGAAGGTGCGCTCGACGAGCGCCTGGGCGAGCTTCAGGGCCGGCTCGTTGGTGTAGACGTTGGCCAGGTGCCAGAGCTTGTGGGCCTGCTCGGTGAGGGCGTCGACCAGCACCGGGTGGCAGTGGCCCAGGGCGTTGACGGCGATGCCGCCGGCGAAGTCGATGTACTCCTTGCCCTCCTGGTCCCACAGGCGACTCCCCTCGCCGCGCACCGGGATCGCCTTCTGGGGGGCGTAGTTGGGCACCATGTACTGGTCGAAGTCGGCGCGGGTCGGGGTCTGGCTCATGTCGCTCTCCATGGTCGGAATGAGGGATTCTTGGAATACCTCGAGTATAGGGAGCGCCGCGACGGGGGGCTTTCAGCAATGGGACGGGGAGTTGTGTAAAAGGCAGCCGGGGCCGACACGGCCCCGGCGGGGGGAATGGCGCACGTTCGCGCGCCGGGGCGGGCCCTGTCGCCCGCCCCGACGGCGGTCTCAGTGGCCCTGGGCGAGCGCCGCCTGGCGCTGCTGGCGCCGGGAGAGCACGGCGAAGGTGGCGAGCATGAGCGCCACGCTCGCCAGCACCGTCAGGCCGCTCTCGGTGATGCCGGCGACGACGAACGAGACCAGCGCGATGGCCGCGTTGGTCAGCGAGTAGGGCAGCTGGGTGCGCACGTGGTCGATGTGATCGCAGCCGGCGCCGGTGGAGGCGAGGATCGTCGAGTCGGAGATCGGCGAGCAGTGGTCGCCGAAGATGCCGCCGGAGAGCACGGCGCCGATGCTGACCACCATCGGCGCATCGAGGCCGAGGGCCATGGGGATCGCCAGCGGCAGCATGATCGCGAAGGTGCCCCAGGAGCTGCCCGTGGCGAAGGACATCACCGCCGCGGAGAGGAAGATGATCGCCGGGACGATGAAGGCCGGCACGCTGCCCTCCATCAGCTCGACGATGTAGCGGGCCGTGCCCATCTCGCCGAGAAGGGAGCCCAGCGCCCAGGCCAGCACCAGGATCAGCACCACGTTGACCATCTTCTGCATGCCGGCGATGTAGGTGTCGAAGATCTCGCCGAGGCGCTTCACCTTGAAGCGGATCATCAGGCCGATCAGCACCACCGCGGCGAACAGGTAGCCGGTGCTCAGGGCGACCCGGAAGTCGCTGCCGGGCACGGACTCGAACGGGAAGCCGTAGGAGACCAGCAGGCCGAACAGGGTGACGAAGAGCACCAGCAGCGGCAGCCAGATCAGCATCGGGTGGCTCTCACCCGCCCCGGCATCCGCCTGCGGCTCGAGCTTGCGCAGCGGCTTGGACTCGGGCCAGCTGAGCGCCCCGGTGTCGCGCACGCGGCGATCGGCGCGGCGCATCGCGCCGAAGTCGATGCCCGCCAGGGCGACCACCGGCACCGCCAGCACGGTCAGGATGGCGTAGAACTGGAAGGGGATCGCCTGGACGAAGGTGGTGAACTCGGAGGCGTCGATGCCGAGCCGCTGGAACTCCTCACGGATCAGGCCCATGACGTAGACCCCCCAGCCGATGAAGGGAATCATGATCGCCACCGGCGAGGCGGTGGAGTCGAGGACCCAGGCCAGCTTCTCCCGCGACACCTTGACCTTGTCGAAGAGCTTCTCGAAGACGGGCCCCACGATCAGCGGCGTGCCCATGTCCGAGAAGAAGATGATCAGCCCGCCGAGCCAGGCCGAGACCTGGGTCTTCACCCGGGTATCGATCAGGTGCATGGTGCGCCGGGCCAGCGCCGCACCGCCGCCGGAGTGCTCGACCAGCGACACGAAGCCGCCGATGAAGAGCAGCAGCACGATCACGGCGGCGTTGTAGCTGTCGGTGAGCTGGGGGGAGAGGTAGTCACGGATCGTGCCGGTCGTCGCCGCGATGGGATTGCCGCCGGAGAGGATCATCAGCCCGGTGAAGATGCCGACGAACAGCGAGATGATGACGTTTCTGAACAGTACCGCGAGCACGATGGCCAGCAGGGGCGGAATGAGCGAGACGAAGCCCATGTGTTCCATCTGGAGAATCCTTTTTTTACTTGGTGTCGGTGATACCCGAAGGCGGGAGGAAGCGCCGGTACAGGGACGCAGGGTGACAGCGCGGCACGTCGATGAATCGTCTCGACGCGCTCGCCCCGTGACATGTGGCGGTGACGCGAGGGGCGAGGAGGGTTCAGCCGTCGTCGTGGCTCTCGCCGCGCCCTGCCATGACGTGCTGCACGGCTGAAGCGGCGGCGATTTTAGCAAATTCGACTACGCCGACAACGCCTTATCGCGACCGCCTGTCGCTCTCCCTTTCCCCCCTCTCCCGTTTCCCAGCCCCTTTGCCCTTGCCCGGCTCGGCGGCGGATGGGGTAGGCTGAAGGAACTCATCCGCCGGGAGCCCCTCATGTTCAACACCACGGCCTGGAACCGGGTCCGCTATGGACTCTACGCGCCCGTCTACGACCTGGTGGCCGAGCGCGCCTTTCGCGAGGCGCGCCGCCGGGCCCTCGCCCAGGTGGACTGGCGCCCCGGCATGCGGGTGCTGCTGGTCGGCGCCGGCACCGGGCTCGACCTGCCCTGGCTGCCCCGCGACATCGAGCTGCACGCCACCGACCTGGCGCCGGCCATGGTGCGGCGCCTGGCGCGCCGCGCCGAGGGGCTCGGTCGCGACGTCCAGGCCGAGGTGATGGACGCCGAACGGCTCGACTATCCCGACGGGCACTTCGACGTGGTGGTGATGCACCTGATACTCGCGGTGATGCCGGACCCCGAGCGGGGCCTGGTCGAGGCCCGCCGGGTCCTGAAGGAGGAGGGCCAGCTCTGCGTGATGGACAAGTTCCAGGCCGACGCGCGCCGGGCGAGCCTGCCCCGCCGCGGCCTCAACGCCCTCACCTCGGCCATCGCCACCGACATCACCCGCCAGGCCCGGCCGCTGCTGGAGGGCGCCGGCTTCGTCATCGAGCAGGACACCCCGGTGATGATGGGCTCGCTGTTCCGCGCCCTGCTGGCCCGCCCGGGCTGATCAGCGCGAGCGGCCGGGGGCGCAGGCCCGCCGCGGCGGCGCCAGGGTGCACCAGAAGCCGCCGATCACCACCAGGCTGCCGACCACCTGCACCGCGAGGATGGTGTCGCCGAGCCACCACCAGGCCCCCAGCATGGTGAAGACCGGCAGCAGGTTCAGGTAGATCGCGGCGCGGGTCGGCCCGAGCTCGCCCAGCGCGCTGCCGTAGAGCAGCAGCGCCACCACCGAGGGGAAGAGGCCGAGATAGCCAAGCCCCGCCCACTCGGCGGCGGAGAGGCGCGGCACCAGCTGCCAGGCCCCCTCCCAGAGGGCGATGGGCAAGAGCGTCAGGTTGGCGATGGCGAGCATCACCAGAAGCCCGCCGTAGCGCGGGAAGCGCGCCATGTGCCGCTTGATCAGCAGCGAATAGCCCACCCAGACCAGCACCGCCAGCCCCATGATCAGATCGCCGGGATTGAGCCCGCCGGGCGCCAGCGCGGCCCCCTCCCCGGCGCTGATCACCACCACGGCGCCGACCAGGGAGAGCGCCACGCCGAGCCACTGCAGGGGACGGAAGCGCTCGCCCAGCAGCAGTGCGCTGGCGAGCAGGGTCGCCACCGGAATCAGGCTCTCGAGGATGGCGACGTTGGTCGGCGAGGTGAAGGTCAGCGCCGCGTAGATCAGCGCGTGGAAGAAGGTCACCCCGGTGAGGGCGAGGCCAAGCAGCGGACGCCAGTGGCGCCGGAGCCGCGGCCAGTCGCGGCGCGCCTCTTTCCAGCCCAGCGGCAGCACGACGAGCAGCGCGATGGCCACCCGGCCGAGCGAGATGGTGAAGGGCGGCAGGCCCGCCAGGGCCTTGCCGACCAGGATGTTGCCGGAAAAGATCATCACCACCAGCAGCAGGCAGAGGTGGGGGCGCAGCGCGCGCATGGTGCCTCCATGGCAGGACAGGTCAGGCCAGGCGTTCCTCGCGGGGCGTCATGCCGAAGTGGTTGCGGTAGGCCGTGGAGAAGTGGGCCGCCGAGGAGAAGCCGGTGAGCAGGGCGATCTCCCCGGCGGGATGGTCGCTCTCGCGCAGCAGGCGCCGCGCCCGCTGCAGGCGCAGGTCCAGGTAGTAGCGGCTCGGCACCGCCTGCAGGTACTTCTTGAAGAGCCGCTCGAGCTGGCGCCGCGAGATGCCCAGGTGCTCGGCCAGCTCGTGGGTGGTGAGCGGCTCCTCGATGTTGGCCTCCATCAGCGCCACCGCCTCGGAGAGGCTCTCGGGGGCATGGCCGAGCCGCGAGCGCAGCGGCATCTGCTGGGGCTCGTCGCCCATGCGGATGCGCTCCAGCACGAAGTGCTCGGAGATGCGCTCGGCGAGCCGCGGGCCGTGCTGGCTGCCGACCAGGGTCATCATCATGTCCATGGCGGCGGTGCCGCCGCCGCAGGTCAGGCGATCGCGGTCGATCTCGAAGAGCTGGCGCGAGAGGCGCACCTGGGGGAAGTCGTTGGCGACGGCGTCGAAGCGCTGCCAGGGCAGCGTGGCCCGGTAGCCGTCGAGTACCCCGGCCCGGGCCAGCACCTCGGTGCCGCCGCCGATGCCGCCCAGCACTACCCCCGCGCCGGCGAGCCGGCCGAGCCAGTCGACCAGGGCCTCGGGGACGCGGCCGGCGAGCGGCCCGGGAGCGCACACCAGCAGCAGGTCGAGGGGGTCATCCACCTCGCCGAGGGCCGCCTGGGGCATCAGCGCCTGCTGGGAGGCGCTCGCCACGGGGCCCGCCGTGGTGGCGAAGGTGGTGAGCCGATAGAGCGGACGCCCTTCCAGCCGGTTGGCCACGAACAGCGGCTCGGTGGCGCAGGCCTCGGCCAGCAGGGAGAAGCCGGGCAGCACCACCACGCCGACGTGGCGGGTCAGCGACGTCAGGCGAGGGGTTGAAACGGAGTCGGGCATGCGGATCAGGCCTTGGGTCGGCGCCGGCAGGCACGGGGAAAGCCCCCTATCTTACCCAAGGCCGGGCGGGATCCACAGCCCCGCCGGCGGGACGGGGCGAGAGGGACTAGGGGCCGTTGCCGCTGAGCAGCAGCATGGCCGCCACGGCGAGCCCGAGGATCACGATGACGAGGGGCAGCACGCGGTGGAGCCCGCCGGGCGGGGTCTTGGCCTCGGGCTGCTCCACGTCCGGCTCGGGATGCTCGTAGTCCTCGGGCTGGCTCACTTCCTTGAGATGCTTGAGTTCCTCTTCCGGCGTCTTGCTGTCGTCGCGGGTGTCCATGGCACGCCTCCTTCGCTTTGGAACCGATCCCGCGCCCTGCCCACCTCTCGCAAACGCGGGTCCTACAGGTTCACGACATCGAAGTCGGCCACCGGGTTCACATCGGCGTCGTAGTCGACGTCGTCGCGCTCGAAGCCGAACAGCTTGAGGAAGTCGCGCTTGTAGCCGGCGTAGTCGGTGATCTCGAAGAGGTTCTCGGTGGTCACCTGGGGCCACAGGTCCTTGCAGGCCTGCTGCACGTCGTCGCGCAGCTCCCAGTCGTCCAGGCGCAGGCGGCCGGCCTCGTCGGTCTCGGCACTGCCGCCGTACAGGCGCTCACCGAACAGGCGGTTGAGCTGGTCGATGGTGCCCTCGTGCAGGCCCTTCTCCTTCATCACCCGGTAGACCATGGCGATGTAGAGCGGCATGACCGGGATGGCGGCACTGGCCTGGGTGACCACCGACTTGAGCACCGCGACGTTGGCACTTCCACCGGTGGCGGAGAGGCGCCGGTCGATCTCGCCGGCGGCGCGATCCAGGTCCTCCTTGGCCTTGCCCAGCGCCCCGTGCCAGTAGATCGGCCAGGTGATCTCGGTGCCGATGTAGCTGAAGGCCACGCTGCGCGCGCCCGGGGCCAGCACGCCGGCACGATCCAGGGCCTCGATCCACAGCTCCCAGTCCTCGCCGCCCATCACCGCCTTGGTGTCCTCGATCTCCTGCTCGGTGGCGGGCTCGACCTCGGCCTCGATGATGGCATCCTTGTTGGTGTCGATGGCGGTGGCGCGGTAGGTCTCGCCGATCGGCTTGAGGCTGGAGCGCTTGAGCTCGCCGCTATCGGGCAGCTTGCGCACCGGCGAGGCCAGCGAGTAGACCACCAGGTCCACCTGGCCCATGTCCTGCTGGATCAGCTCGATGGCCTTCTCGCGAGCCTCGTGGCTGAAGGCGTCGCCGTTGATCGACTTGCTGTAGAGGCCTTCCTGCTTGGCGAACTTGTCGAAGGCCGCGCTGTTGTACCAGCCGGCGGTGCCGGGCTTCTTCTCGGTGCCCGGCTTCTCGAAGAACACGCCCAGGGTGTCGGCGCCATAGCCGAAGGCCGCGGTGACTCGCGCCGCCAGGCCATAGCCGCTGGAGGCACCGATCACCAGCACCTTCTTCGGGCCCTGGGCCTTGTCCAGGCCGCGCGCGCGGGTCGCCTCGATCTGCTCGAGCACGTTCTGCTCGCAGCCGACGGGATGGGTGGTGGTGCAGATGAAACCGCGAACCTTGGGCTTGATGATCACGACAGACCTCGTTTTTGCTGGCGGACCCGACGGCCAGAGACGGCCGCCGGGCTCGAATGAGTGGCACGCACGCCTGCGGCGTGCCGGAGTGGGCCACATTCTAGCGGCAAGGGCGCCGGCTGTCCGCCCTTGAGGCCACCGCCCGGCTGGTGCAGGATGCCAGCGTGGCCCGAGCGGCAAACCTGGCAGGAGAGAGTGGATGGATGCGCAGACCCTGGTCGACGAGCGCGGCGAGCTGTGGCTCGCGCTGGCCCCGCTGTGGCTGGAACGCGAGCCCCGCGAGACCGACTACGCGCGCATGATCGCCGAGATCGAGCGCCACGCGCTGAGCGTGCGCGACCTGGAGTGGATCTTCCGCCTGGAGCTTGCCCCGGTGATGGCCCGCCACCAGCTCTCGGTGGCCGGCGAGTGGCGCTCCTTCGACGACTACCGGCTGATGCAGCAGCTGGTCTCCCACAACCTGCGGCTGAAGGGGTGGCGCCGCAAGAGCTGGGCGCTGTTCTCGGGACTGACCACCATGATGACTCGCCATCGCTGGAACGAGCTGATCGGACGGCTGATGGTCGAGCGCGGCGAGGCCCCCTGAGCCCGTACCGAAATCAGGGCTCGTCCAGCGCCTTCTCCAGCGCCTCGCGCAGCTCCGTCTCGCCGTCGCGCGGTGAGAAGCGGCGGATCACCCGGCCGTCGCGGCCGACCAGGAACTTGGTGAAGTTCCACTTGATCATGCCGGTGCCCAGCACCCCCGGCGCCTGGCGCTTGAGCTCGACGAAGAGGGGATGGGCGCCGTTGCCGTTGACCCGCACCTTCTCCATCAGCGGGAAGGAGACGCCGAACTCCTGCTCGGCGAAGCGGCTGAAGTCCAGTGCCGACTCCGGCGACTGGCGCGCGAACTGGTTGCAGGGGAAGGCCAGCACGGTAAAGCCGCGGTCGCGGTAGCGCACGTAGAGGTGCTCGAGGTCGCGCAGCTGGGAGGTGAAGCCGCACTGGCTGGCCACGTTGACGATCAGCAGCACCTGACCCCGCAGGGCACGGAGGTTGAAGGGCTGGCCGCTCTGGGTGCGGCATTCGTGGTCGTGAATGGTCATCAATCGGGCTCGCTCGTTGAGCCTCCTACGATGCCATGCCGGTTTCCCGGGCGCCAGCCCCGCCCCTATCCGCCTCGCCGAGGCCTCGGCAGGCGGCGGCGCACCTCGGCCACCCGCCGCGACAACCGGCGCCGCCGCGCGGCCCGCTCGGGCGCCTCGAGGGGGGCATAGGCGAGCCGCTCGAGGTCGTGGGCGCAGTCGTTGAGGGCCCGGCCCGCCGGGCCGGCCTCGGGGGCGATGCGCCGCAGGTGGGCGGCGGGCGACTCCCCGGGCACCGCGGCCAGCCCGCGACGGGCCAGCCAGGCCTGCAGGGCGCCGACCAGGCGCCGCTCGTCCCGCTGGCGCCGCCATCGCCCCACGCCCAGGCGCGCCAGCAGCGCCACACCCGCCGCCATCAGCAGCACGGCCGCCAGGCCCAGGGTCGTGGCCAAGGCGCCTTGTCCCGGCAGCCACGCCTCCAGCCGCGTCCAGAGCGCACGCCAGCCCTCCGCCAGCCGCGCCAGCAGCGAGCGTCGCGACTCGCGCTGATAGCCGATCACCCCGCGCTGCCAGCGATACTCCAGCCGCTCCCAGTCCAGCCGCAGCCGGTTCGCCCAGCCCAGCTCGCGCAGGCGCAGCGCCGAGAAGCGGGCGTCGGCCAGGAAGGCCTCGGCCCCCTCCTCGACCGCCTGGGGACCCTGCTCGATGCGCTCCGGGGCGATCACCGCCGTGGGGTCCAGGCGCTGCCAGCCGCCCTCCCGCCACACCTCCACCCAGGCGTGGGCATCGTAGTCGCGCACCGTGTAATGGCCATCGGGATGGCGCTCGCCGCCCAGGAAGCCCGCCACCACTCGCGCCGGAATGCCCGCCATGCGCGCCATCACGGCGGCCGCCGAGGCGTAGTGGCTGCAGTAGCCGGCCCGGGTGTCGAACAGGAAGGCGTCGACGCGATCCGTGCCTCCTAGCCGCGGCGGCGAGAGCGTGTAGCGGTAGGGGGCCTCGCCGAAGCGCGCCATCATCGCCGCGAGATAGGCGTCCGGGTCGCCGCCGCTGTCGCGCCAGAGTCGCTCGACCAGCGCCCGGGTGCGCGGGTTGGCGTCCACCGGCAGCAGGCGGTGCCAGCGCGCCCCGGCGGGATCGGCATAGGCCGGCGCCGCGCCGCTGCTGTCCACGCGCAGCAGTGCGCGCGAGCTCAACGCGGCGAGCCCCTCCAGGGTACCGTCGCCCAGGTAGCGCTGGGCCCGGCCGGTGGCGAGCGGCGCGCCCAGGGAGGGGCGCCAGGGGCGGCTGTCGGGCTCCAGCAGCAGCTCGGCGCGAAAGCGCGCGGCCGCCGGCGCCTGCCAGGGCGAGCGCGTGCCCGCCCCGACGAAGACCTCGACGGGGCGCTCCAGGGTCGCGGCCAGCTGCTCGGGCGACGCCCGCGACCAGCGGACGCCGTCGAAGTACGAGAGCGTATAGACCCGCCAGTAGCGCTCGTCCGGGGCGGGCTCGGGACCCTCGAAGCGGGCGCGGAAGGCGCGGTCGGCGCTGCGCGAGAGCTCGGCGATATCGCCCGGGGCAATCGAGTCGGAGAGCCCGGTGGCGGCGCGGTCCAGCCGCGGCATGCTCCACAGCGGCCCCAGGCGCGGAAAGGCAACGAACAGCAGCGCCATCAGCGGCGCCGAGAGCGCCAGCAGCCAGGCCGCCTCGCGCCACGCCTGGCGACGGTCGCGGCCGCCGGCGAGCCGCACCAGCGACTGCAGCAGCCAGGCGAGCGCCAGCAGCGCCCCGGCGGCCATCGGCACGCCCTGGTCGTGGAGGAAGGCGACGACAGTGGCGATCAGGCCGATCATCACCACCACCCGGGCGTCGCGGCGATCCTGGGTCTCGAGCAGCTTGAGCAGGTAGACCCCGAGCAGCAGACCGATCAGGCCGTCTATGCTGCCGAGGGTGCCGTACTCCCAGCGCAGCGCCAGCACCAGCCCCCCCACGGCGGCGAGCCGCGTCACCACGCCGACCCGGGGCAGGCCGCGACGCCACTGCCAGCCACGATAGCCGGCCACCGCCAGGGCCAGCGCCGCCAGCCAGGCGGGCATCCAGGCCAGGTGCAGCGCCAGCACCAGGCACTGGCCGATGAAGAGCTCACGCAGCAGGCCGCGCTCCAGGCGCCGCTCCTCGGCGAGCGGGCTCACGGCCGGGCGAGGCGTGCTCACCGCGCCGCCTCCCCCGCCGGCGGCCCGAAGCGCGCCAGGGCATCCAGCGCCCGGCGGCGATGGCCGTCGCCCTCCCCCGGCGCCAATGTCAGGCCCGGCAGCCGCAGCCCGAAGCGCTCCCCGGCGCGATGGTGGGCGAGCACCCGGGCGCAGAGCAGCGAGAGGCGCCGTTCCGGATCGCCGTGACAGGCGTCGAAGTCGAGCCAGCGCTCGCGGCGGGGCGGCGCGCTGAACTGCTTGGTGGCGAGCACCCCGCTGCGGCTCCACTGCTTCCAGGCCACCTGGCCGGGGCTGTCGCCGGGCTGGAAGCGGCGCAGCCCGGCGAAGTCGCCGGCCGCCTCATCCGCGCTCCCCCGGCGCGCCGCCGGCGCCTCCTCCTCGAGCGGGCGGGGCCAGACCAGCAGCTCGGCGTCGTGGCTCACCCAGGCCACCACCCGCACCAGGCCCAGCGGCCAGCGGGTCTCGAGGCGCAGCCAGGGCAGCGCGAGCCGGCCGCGGGTGGGCGTCGGCAGCCGCAGCTCGGCCTCGCCGACGCCGTCGGCGATCTCCAGCCAGGCGTCGGCACCCGCGCAGTGCAACTCGAGGGCCGAGCGCGGGCGGCGGGTCCGCAGCACCACGCCAAGGCACGCCTCGCCGCCGGCGAAGGCCTCCCGGGGCAGGCGCAGCGCGGGGGTGACGCCCAGCAGGTTGAGCCAGCCGCGCAGCAGCGCCACCACGGCGATGGCGAACAGCCAGAAGGCCAGGGCGTAGGCCAGGTTGTTCTGGTAGTTGATGCCGAACAGCAGCAGCACGACCACCAGGGTCGCCCAGCCCAGGCCGAAGCGGGTGGGAATCAGGAACAGCCGCCGCTGGGGCAGCGGCGCGTCGATCGGGGTGGCCAGGCGCCCCCGCCACCAGCGGCGCAGCCGCTCGCGGCGGGACGCAGGGGGCGCCACCCCGGCCGCCACGCTCACCCCATCACCGACACGCGGCTCAGCAGGTGGCGCGCCAGGGCCTCGCCCTCCTCCCGCGGCCCGTTGCTGAGCCGATGGCCCGCCACCGGGACCCAGACCGCCTGGACGTCCTCGGGCAGCACGTGGTCGCGCCCCTCGAGCAGCGCCCAGCCCCGCGCCGCCTGCAACAGGGCCAGCACGCCACGGGTGGAGAGCCCCCAGGCGGGCTCGGCATGCTCGCGGCTGGCCGCGGCCAGCGCCTGCACGTAGTCGAGCAGCGCCTCGGCCACGTGGATGCCGTCCAGCCGCGCCTGCCAGGCCCGCAGCCGCTCTGCGTCGAGCAGCGCCGGCAGTGAGGCGAGCCGCACCCGACCGGCCTGGCCGCGCAGGATCTCCCGCTCGGCCCGCGGGTCCGGGTAGCCCAGCGAGAGGCGCATCAGGAAACGGTCGAGCTGCGACTCCGGCAGGACGAAGGTGCCGGCCTGCTCCTGGGGGTTCTGGGTCGCGATGACGAAGAAGGGGTCCGGCAGCGCGCGGGTCTCGCCCTCCACGCTCACCCGCCCCTCCTCCATCGCCTCGAGCAGCGCGCTCTGGGCCTTGGGGGTGGCGCGGTTGATCTCGTCGGCGAGCACCAGGCCGTGGAAGATCGGCCCCGGATGGAAGCGGAAACGCCCCTCGCGCGGATCGAAGACCGAGACGCCGAGCACGTCGGCGGGCAGCAGGTCGCTGGTGAACTGCAGGCGCTGCATCTCGAGCCCGGTGACCCGCGCCAGGGCCTGGGCCAGGGTGGTCTTGCCCAGGCCCGGCAGGTCCTCGATCAGCAGGTGGCCGCGGGCCAGCAGGCAGCAGAGGGCCAGGCGCACCTCCCGGGGCTTGCCGAGCACCACCCCCTCGAGGGCGGCGAGCAGCGCGTCCAGGTCATCGAGCTGCGCGGGGCGGTTCATCGCCACTCTCCAGCTCGCCGGCGGCCCGCAGCGCCTCCACCGCCTGGCGGGTGTCCGGGGTGACACCCTCCAGGGCCAGGGCCGCATCGGGCGACAGCCAGAAGGCGTCGGCCACCTCCTCGGCCTGCAGGATCAGCGGCCCGTCGTGCTGGACCAGGAAAACGCTGCCGAAGATGTGGTTGCCGCGCTCGGCATGCACGAACTCCAGGGCGTGGCGCAGCGGTACGCCGCGGATGCCGAGCTCCTCGGCAAGCTCCCGGCGCGCCGCCACGTGGACCGCCTCGCCGGCCCCGACCACCCCGCCGGCGGCCAGGTCCAGGCCGCCCGGGAAGACCTCCTTGGTCAGGGTGCGGCGCTGCACGCAGAGCTCGCCGCGGGCGTTGTGCACCACGATGTAGGTGGCCCGGTGCCAGAAGCGAAAGCGCCGCATGGCGGCCCGGGGCGCACTGCCGCAGGGGCGGTTGCGGGTATCCACCAGCTGGATCTGCTCGTCGGCGATGACGGGCTCGGGCGGCGCGTCGGCCGGGGAGGGTTGGGCGGTCATGGGGGACTCCGATGAAGTTGCCTTCAGCCTAACCAGTCGCGGCCGAAGCGTCACGCCACGCGTTGACCGGCCACGGCGCGCCGACCATGCTCAGGGGAGGCCCCTCGCGGAGCTCGACCATGCCCGACACCGCCGCCCGCACCCGCCTCGCGACCCACGTGGTGACCAACCAGCCCGCCCCGCCGGGCGCCCGCGACCTGCTTGCCGAGGACGCCCCGCTCGGCGAGGCGCTGGCCCGGGAGGCGCCGGCCTGGGTGACCCGACGCCTCGCGCCCCTGGGCCGCGAGGCCGGCAGCACCGAGGTCCAGGCGCTGGGCGAGGCCGCCAACCGCCATCCGCCGGAGCTGCGCCTGTTCGACCGACACGGCCGGCGGCTCGACGAGGTGCACTACCACCCCGCCTATCACGCCCTGATGCATCTCGCCATCGACCACGGCTGGCACGCCGTGGCCTGGCAGGAGGAGGGTCGCGGCGGCCACCAGGCCCACGTCGCCGCCCTCTACCTGCTGACCCAGGCCGAGCCCGGGTTCTGCTGCCCGATCACCATGACCCACGCCGCCCTCCCGGCGCTGCGCCAGGCGTCCGCCGTCGAGGCCCGCTGGGCCCCGGGCCTGCTCGCCTGGGACTACGATCCCCGCGTCCGGCCGGCCAGCGAGAAGCACGGCCTGACCATCGGCATGGCGATGACCGAGAAGCAGGGCGGCAGCGACGTGCGCACCAACACCACGCGGGCCGAGCGCCTGAGCGGCGACGGCTGGCGGCTGACCGGCCACAAGTGGTTCTGCAGCGCCCCGATGTCCGATGCCTTCCTGACGCTGGCCCAGACCGACGAGGGCCTCTCGTGCTTTCTGGTGCCGCGCTTCACCCCGGACGGCGAGCGCAACGCCATCGAGCTGCAGCGCCTCAAGGAGAAGTGCGGCAACCGCGCCAACGCCTCGGCGGAGATCGAGTACCGCGGCGCCTGGGCCGAGGCGATCGGCGAGCCCGGGCGCGGCATCGCCACCATCCTGGCGATGGTCCAGCAGACCCGGCTCGATGCCGCCACGGCCCCGGTGGGCATGATGCGCCAGGCCCTGGTGGAGGCCTGGCGGCACGTGCGCGAGCGTCACGCCTTCGGCCGCGCCCTGGCCGAGCAGCCGCTGATGCGGGTACTGCTGGCCGACATGGCCATGGAGGTGGAGGCCGGCCTGGCGCTTTCGCTGCGCGCCGCCCGGGCCTTCGACGGCGCGGCCCGCGGCGAGACGAGCGAAGCCGCCCTGGCGCGGCTGCTGCCGACCCTCGCCAAGTACTGGCACAACAAGCGCACCCCCGCCTTCATGGCCGAGGCCATGGAGTGCCTGGGCGGCATCGGCTACGTGGAGGAGACGCCGCTCGCCCGGCTCTACCGCGAGGCGCCGGTCAACTCGATCTGGGAGGGCTCGGGCAACGTGATCTGCCTGGACCTGCTGCGCGTGCTGGCGCGTCATCCGGCATCTCTCGCGGCCGTGCGCGAGGAGGTGAACGCGGCGCGCGGCCGCCAGACTGATCTCGACCGCGCCTGGTCGGGCCTCGAAGCCGAGCTCGGCGCGGCGCCGGCGACGCTGGAGCCCCGCGCCCGCTGGCTGGCCCAGCGCCTCGCCCAGTGCCTGCAGGGGGCGCTGCTGCTGCGCCACGGCCCGCCGGCGGTGGCCGAGACCTTCTGCCGCTCGCGGCTGGGGGGCGAGGCCGGCCCGGCCTACGGCGTGCTGCCGGGCGACGCCCCGCTGGCGGCGCTGCTGGCGCGGATCGGCGACTGAGCGCCGGCCAGCGCCAGGATATCCGCGGCGGGCATCGGCCGCCCCAGGCCGAAGCCCTGGGCGTGGGTACAGCCGAAGCGCTCCAGGGTCGGCAGGCAGGCGAGATCCTCGATCCCCTCGGCCACCACCCGGATGCCCAGCCGGCGCCCGAGCAGCGCCACCGCCTCGACGATGGCGGCGTCCTGGGGATCCTCGAGCAGGCGGCTGACGAAGCTGCGGTCGACCTTGAGCTCGCTGATCGGCAGCAGCTGCAGCCGCGCCAGGGACGAGAAGCCCACCCCGAAGTCATCCACCGAGACCTCCAGGCCGCTCAGGTGCAGCCGGGCCGCGACCTCGCCGCCGAGCAGCTCGTCCTCCATGGCCGCGGTCTCGGTGATCTCCAGCACCACCGGCGCGTCGCCCAGGGTGCGGCGCCCCTCGCTGACCAGCGCCAGCAGCTCCGGGCACATCAGGTCGTCGGCGGTGACGTTGACCGACAGCGACAGCGAGAGCCCGGCCTGGCGCCAGCGATGGGCGTCCTCGAGGGCCAGCTGCAGCACGCGGCGGGTCAGGTGGCGGTTCTGGTCGGGAGTCAGCAGCGGCAGAAAGCGCCCGGGCACCAGCAGGCCCGCCACCGGGTGGGCCCAGCGCACCAGCGCCTCGACGCCGCTCAGGCGACCGGTGGAGAGGTCGAACTGGGGCTGGTAGTGGAGGGTGATCTCCTGTCGGGCGAAGGCGCGGTCCAGCTCCTCGAGGCGACACGGCTGGAGGGCATCGGGTTCGCCGTCCGCGACCCGGTCCTCGAGGCGCTGGCGCAGGTCGGCGAGGCGCATCGGCTTGCCAAGCGAAGGCAGCATCGAAAGCCCCAGCGCCTGGCCCAGCCGCTCGGCGATGCGCACGATCTTGCGCTCCACCCCGCTGAGCAGCAGCACCCGGCCGCGGTAGCCGCTCTCGGCGAGGCGGCGCAGCATGGCGAAGCCGTCATGCTGGCCGAACTCGAGGGCCATGATGACCAGGTGCGGACGGCGCGCCACGACCTCGCCGATCAGGTGCTGGCCCTGGCGACAGTAGCGCGATTCCATGCCCAGAGTACGCAGCTGCAGGGAGAGCGTGGCGGCGGCATCGGGATCCTCCTCGAGCACCACCACCAGCCGTGAGGCCTGCATTGTCAGATCGTTCATCCAGGATGATTCCGGCCAGAAGACTCGTTCTCAGCCTATCAGCAAAACGCCTGACTCACCGGCTCGGGGAGCATCATGCCAATCAACGTTGGGATTCCATCGAGCGACTGAGCCGGCTGGCTCACTCGATGCGCTCACTCGATACGCTCAAACGATGGGGCCGGTACCGCCATCAGCCGAGCGGCCCCGCCACCACCCGCAGCGCCAGCGCCAGCAGCAGCACCCCGGTCAGGCGATTGAGCCAGTGGGCGCGGGCCTGCAGCCAGGGCAGCACCCGCGAGTGCGAGAGGCCCACCGCCACCAGCACGTACCAGCCGGCATCGATGACCATCGCCGTGCCCACCACCAGCGCCTTGGCGCCGAGGCTCATCCCCGGGGTGACGAACTGGCTGAGCAGCGCGATGAAGAAGAGGATCAGCTTGGGATTGGCCAGCGCCACCAGCATGCCCTCGCGGGCGGCCTGGCGGCGGCTGGTGGCGCGGCCCGCGGCCTCCAGGGCGCCCGCACGGCCGGCGCGCAGCGCCTGCAGGCCGAGCCACGCCAGGTAGGCGGCCCCGGCCCAGGTGATCACCTGGAACAGCGTCGGCAGACGCACGATCACCGCGCCCAGCCCCCAGACCGTCAGCAGCGCATAGAGGCCCACGCCCAGGGCATGGGCGAGCGCTGCCGAGATGCCCGGCATGCGCCCGCCGCCCAGGGTATGGCGCAGCACCGTGGCGAGACTCGGGCCGGGCGACATGGCGCCCATGGCGCAGACCGCCGCCAGGGAGAGCCATAACGATAAGGGCATGTACCGCCTCCTGTATCTCGGGCATTGCTGTGGTTCACGGCTATTCTCGCCGATCTCATAGCCACAGCACCTAGAGTCAATAGTTAGGAAACAGCGTTTACAAACACTGTTTTTATACTAGCCTGGGAGTGTGGGCAATCGTGTAGCCCCAGACTCGGTTTCCGCTCCCGCTGGCACGGCCGACAAGACCCTCACCCGCACATACTGTCAAGCATCCTGAGCCAGCGCCCCTGCAAGATACTTGAAGAGAGACAGCCGTCATGACAATCGCCATTGCCACCCCGCTCGCATCCCGCTGGCAACACGTCCATGCCGACTGGTGGCAGGACGCTCTAGGCAACGACATCCATCGTGTCGAGATCGATGGCGACGCACTCTACCACTGCCACCACGCCGGATCGACGCTGCCCTGGGATGCGGTGGCCACCAGCCTGGACGAGGCCATGGCGATCGCCTCGAGGACCCCGGAACACCGATGCACAACGCCGTGATGCTCTGCAAGGTGAGGTCACCGGCCAGAGTGATCGACTGGACTTGAACAGCGGGGGAGAGGCACGACAGGCGCCTACCGGTGAAACTGGCCTTCCCGCTCGGGCTGCCAGAGGATGGCGTCGATGCGCAGCCGCGACTCACGCCCGCCCGGCAGCGGCCAGGCAATGGTATCGCCGATGCGCAGACCCAGCAGCGCCGCGCCCACCGGCGCCATCACCGAGATGCCGTCCTCGGTGGTGCTCAGCGCATGGGGATAGACCAGGGTGCGGATGATCTGGCGGTCGCGGTCCAGGTCGGTGAACTGCACCTGGCTGCACATGCTGACCACGTCCTCGGGGACGTCCTCCGGGTCGACGACCTCGCCGCGCGCCAGCTCCTCCTCGAGGGCCTCGGCCACCGCCAGGGTGTCGTCGTCGGCCGCGTCGATGAGGCGCTGCAGCCGCTCGGCATCGAGCCGGTTGATGATAAGGGGGGGACGCGTCGTCATAAGGCCTCCAGGACACCGTCAACGTTGATTGCACGCTTGCGGGGTTGCCAACGAAAACAGCCCTCCACCGACGAAGGGGCGAAGGACTGTGAATCAGCTACTCTACGCCATCCCGTCAGGCGGCGACAGTCCCTCCACGGTCGGCCATCGGGGGGACTGCAGCCCGGGCGATCAGGCAGTTACACTGGCCGGACACTCGCACGGAGAGCATCCATGACGGTTCGCACCCTGGCCATCGCCCTGCTGATCGCCGGCGCCCTGCTGCCGGTCATCGGCTGGCAGACCGAGAGCCCCATCGGCTTCGTCGGCCCCGCCCTGCTGCTGCTCGGCGCCCTGCTGCTGTGGACGCGCAAGCGCCATGGCCGGTGAGGCCGCCGAGCCGGAGCGTCCCCGGGACGACCTGACCCGCCTGCTGGCGCGGGTCCAGCAGGCCGGGCACCACGCCGAGAGCGTCAGCCTGGAGGCGATCCTCGACAGCCTCGGGCGACGCTCCTTCGCCCCCTTCCTGCTGGTGGCGGGGCTCGTCACCCTGGCGCCGCTGATCGGCGATATCCCCGGCGTGCCGACCCTGATGGCGATGCTGGTGGTGCTCGCCGCCGTGCAGCTGCTGGCCGGCCGGGAGCACATCTGGCTGCCGCACTGGCTGCTGCGCCGCCGGGTCTCCCGGGCGCGCTTCGTCGCGGTCATCCGCGGGATGGAGCGGCCCGCGTGCTGGGTCGACCGCCTGCTCAAGCCGCGCCTGACGTGGCTCATCCGCCGGCCGGCGCACCTCCCGGTGGCCCTGACCAGCCTGCTGATCGCCCTGGCCATGCCGCCCATGGAGGTGGTGCCCTTCACCGCCAACGGCGCGGGGCTCGCCCTGACGCTGTTCGCCCTGGCGCTGCTCGCCCACGACGGTCTGATGGCCCTGCTAGGCTACGTCCTGACCTTCGGCACCCTGGCCCTGGTCATCGTCGGCCTGGCCTGAGGCACACCCTCTCGACGGCGCCCCGCGCCTCGGAGCCTCCATGAGAGCCCCGCACCCCCACCCCAAGAGACGCCTCAAGCAGGGCCTCGCCCTCGCGGCGAGGCTTGGCTATGTCGCCAAGGGCGTCGTCTACCTGCTGGTCGGGGGCCTGGCCGCCCTGGCCGCGGCCGGCCTGGGCGGCGACCATGCCGGCACCAAGGCGGCCATCAACCAGCTGGTGCATCGCCCCTTCGGCGACACCATGCTGGGACTGCTCGGCATCGGACTCTTCGCCTACGCCCTGTGGCGGCTGCTGCAGGCGCTGCTGGATACCGAGATGGTCGGCCGCGGGTTCAAGGGGCTGGTCACCCGCCTGGGCTTCGCCATCAGCGGCCTCATCCACGCCAGCCTCGGGACCTACTGCCTCGACCTGCTGCGCCATGCGGCGATGGCCTCGGGCGAGGCCGAGACGCAGGATCGCACCGCCCTGCTGATGAGCCACCGGGGCGGCGTCATCCTGGTCTTCGCCGTCGGCCTGGTGTTCCTGGGGATCGGCCTGCGCCAGCTGTGGCGCGCCCTCGCCCGCACCTACCTCGGCAACTGGCATTACCGACAGATGAGCACCGGCCAGCGCCGCCTGTTCGAGGGCATCACCCGCTGGGGCCTCTCGGCGCGCGGGGTGGTCTTCCTGATCATCGGCCTGTTTTTGTGCATCGCCGCCTGGCGAACCGACCCCAGCCAGGCCCAGGGGCTGGGCGGCGCCCTGGCCGTGCTCGCCGCCCAGCCCTTCGGCCCCTGGCTGCTCGGCGCGGTGGCCCTGGGGCTCTTCGGCTACGGGCTCTACTGCCTGATCAACGCCGGCTTTCGGGAGACCCGCCTCGACTGAGCGGGCACGCGACAACGCCACGCTGGCTGTTAAGCGCGGGAATCGAAGATCGAGATGGGGGGGGTGGTGCTGGGGAGACGCCGTTGAGGGCGTGGTGATGCTGGTACCGGCGGTCGGACTCGAACCGACAAGAGGTTGCCCTCGGCGGATTTTGAATCCGATGCAGGATCATATAAATCAGGCATTTATATGAAAGACTTTCAACTTACCAACATACCTACCAACATCTAATAAAGCGCTTGGCTGCCACGTCATACACCATTGTACCGCAACCATGACGGCCCTCTCTCTGCCCTACCTGCCCGGTATCAGCCACACAGAACCTCACTGGCCACCAGCAGCGAGCACGGAAAAACTGAGTTAGCGATATAGAGAAACTGCTGCCCCGGTCGCAGGCGCCAGTAGCTCAGGAATCAGGCCACCCCTACTCTGCTTGCGCCGGGTGCGTACCTATGGTGCGTACCAACCGCGCGAACCAGCGCCAGCACCTCAACAAAACCCAACATCAAACCGGCAGCATCAACACCTCTCAGCCCTTCAACCATGCGGGTTTAGGCCAGATGGTGGTGGCGAGCAGGCAATGCTGAAAAATTGCCGACGGCCAGGCTCTAGGCACCTCGTGGTCGGCGGGGTGGGGACAGCCAGTACCTTGGGGTTTTTGGCTGGCGCTAATACCCCCACCAGATCGCTCGCAGGTGGCAGGCCCGGTTGCTGAATTGGCAGGCAGGTGCAGGGTGCGGATCGCCCGCAGGGGGTAGAGGGGGATCAGGATCTAACTTAACTTGTATGAGAAAAAACACTACAATGGCTGACCTATTTGGTACCAAAGTGCCATCAAGCTTGAGGAAAGGGAACTTCCATGCAATACCGCCCTGAAGTCGATGGCCTTCGTGCCGTCGCGGTCATCCCGGTTATTCTGTTCCACGCTGGCTTCTCGGCATTCTCAGGCGGCTTCGTCGGCGTAGACATCTTTTTCGTCATCAGCGGTTACCTGATCACCACCATCATCTACAAGGAGATGGCCCAAGGCGGCTTCTCCATGTGGCGCTTCTACGAACGTCGCGCCCGGCGCATCCTCCCTGCCCTGTTCATCGTCTGCCTTGCCTGTATTCCATTTGCCTGGCTCTGGATGCTGCCCAACGAGTTCAAGGACTTCAGCCAGAGCCTGGTGGGCGTGGCCACTTTTACTTCCAACATCCTCTTCTGGCGCGAGAGCGGTTACTTCGCTGGTGCCGCCGAACTCAAGCCATTGCTGCATACCTGGTCACTCGCCGTCGAAGAGCAGTACTACATCCTCTATCCCCCGCTGCTGCTCGCACTCTATCGCTTCGTTCCAAGGCTGCTGTTCGTAATCATCAGCCTGGGTGCACTCGCCAGCCTCGGCCTCGCGCAATGGGCATCTTCTACGCACCTCTCGGCCAACTTCTATCTACTGCCTACACGTGCCTGGGAACTCGGTGTAGGCGCCCTGGTGGCGCTGTACTTGCAACAGCCGCGTTACGAGACCACCCCGAGAGACAACGCCAGTTCACCCTTGGTGAGGCCGCTGCGCGAAGTCGCCGGCCTGTTTGGCCTGGCCATGATCGTTTACTCCATCATCGCCTTCGACGAAACCACCCCTTTCCCCAGCCTCTGGACCCTGACACCCGTCCTCGGCACCGCACTTATCATCCTCTCCGCTAATCGCCAAACCCTTGTCGGGCGCATACTGAGCCTGCGTCTGCTCGTCGGTATCGGTCTGATAAGCTATAGCGCCTATCTTTGGCACCAGCCGCTGTTCGCCTTCGCTCGAATCCGCCTCTTCGAGGGTGTGCCCTTGTGGGTCTACGGGATGTTGATTGCCTTGACCTTCGTGTTGGCATGGCTAACCTGGCTGACCATTGAAATACCGGCTCGCAAGCATCTCAAACTGCCCCGGCCCCAAGTTCTCGCCGCCGCCGTTGCTGGCTGCGTTGGTGTCGGCATCGTCGGCGGTCTCGGCTGGGCGAACCAAGGGCATACCTCGCGAAATGATGCCGTGTCTGAGTGGACCGTTTGGGGAGAAAGCAAAAGCCCCTATCGGAACACTTGCAGCAATCCCGGCTCTCCCGAATCGGCCTGTGTGATAGGGGAAGGGGACCAACCACCGATCTATGTTTGGGGCGACAGCCACGGAGTTGAACTCGCATGGCAGTTGAGCGAGAGGCTCAAGCCCGCGAAGATCCCGGTCATGCCATTTACAAATGATGGCTGTCAGCCGACGATCGGGGTTCGTCGAATTGGAGGTCAGGAGTGCTCTGAAAGGAACATTGCAACTTTTAATTACCTAACTAAAGAGGTCGCACCCAGCACCATCGTCTTGGTCGCACGATGGCCCTTAAATATAGAGGGATCCCGATTCAACAACCGAGAAGGAGGGGTGGAATCGGGTGGTGAGGCAACAGTATTTCCCAAAGACTGGCAAGGCGGCTCCAATGCAGAACGTATTGATCAGGTTGGACAGGCCGTAGATCGAACCGTGACAAAACTCCGCCAAGCCGGCCACCGCGTCGTCCTTATCTACCCCGTACCTGAGGTCGGCTGGAACGTCCCCCAGCAGTTAGCGCGGAATGTGTTTCTAGGTGAGAAGATGCAGGCGCCTATCTCAACCAGTTATCAAGTCTATCTGGAGCGTAGTGCCAACGCACGAGACTATCTTAATGCTATCTCGGGCACCGACAACCTTATTCGTGTGCGTCCGTCAGAGCTATTCTGTGACGGACTCATCTCCGATCGCTGCGTCGCCCAACTCCCCGACGGTCGGCCGCTATACTTTGATGACGACCACCCTAACAAGATCGGCGCACGCATGATTGCCGAGGAAATACTGAACGAAATGCGCGCAGAGGGCTGGCTACCGGAGCATACTGTTGCCTCAGTGGCAAAAAACTAGATCTAAAGGCCAAGGCTCCAGATCGCCAGAGATGGTCCGGCAAACAAGGCGCGCGTTTTGGTCCGAAAATCATCAGACGGCCAGGCATAGCAAAGGCGCCCAGCCTAGGGCGCCCTTCAATAGCCTTTGATTGTTTTTCAACCGCCGGCCCTTATTAGGGGGTGCGAAAATCATCAGACCGACATCGTGCCAGTTCTCGCTCGATGGCCAGGCGCACGAACTCGGCCCGGTTGCGGTGGCCATGATGCCGCCCTTGGGTCATCAGCCGGTCAATGGCTTCCACCAGCTCAGCCTCTGCACTCACGATCAGCCGCACGGACTCGGCAAAGCGCCTGGGGTTCTTGCTCATCGTTCGCTCTCCTCTCCGGTGTCGTGGGTCAGGTCAATAGCAGGCGGCGCCAGGTCAAGCTCCGGTAGGGTGTCCAGGTCGATGGCCGGCAACGTCTCCAGGTCGATGGCGCCCTTTTCTAGTCGGGAAGAATCATCATTACTGCCCGCCAGTAGCCGGCGATAGGCGTCCTGGGCGGCCTTGGATGGCCGCGCCTTTGGGTAACGTCGCCTCATGGTGTGGCACCTCTCAGCATCGCGTTAGCGGCCCGTCTACCGGCATTGGCGCGGCGATGGGCCTGGGGCTCAGCGGCGGCACCAGCGGCCCACGCCTCAACGTAGAGATGGACCAGGCGCATCGCCTCGGCGTCGGATAGGCTGGCCAGGTGGTGCAGCAGGTAGCGCCGGTCATCCGGCACCAATGCGCAGTGGTGCGCGACATAGGCCAGCCAGGGCGGCTCAACATCGCTTGTGGCTGGCGCCTGGGCTTCGGTGGGCGATGGCATGGGGTACGCCGGCCAAACGACCTTGGCGGCCTCCAGCGCCTTAGCATTCCTTAACAACCGTCGTGCCTGCTGTCTGGCATCCTCAAGGCTCGGCGCCACCTCGAAGGCGTCGTCTATCACGGCCACCAGCTCGGCCCGTACCTGCCGGCTCAGAGGCGCCAGCGTCTCGCGTAGTTGGCGCTCCAGCTCCGGCCCAATATCGCGGCCCATGTCAGCCAAGGCGGCCAGCAGCGTCTCGACCTCATGCGCCGGCCCTGCCGTGTCCTGCCCTGCCTGCTCTTTGTGGTGTCCCACGGGGCCAACGTGTCCCAAGGGCTCAACCATGCGGGTTGGCGGCGGGACACCTTCGGGACAGGTGGTGTCCCGACGTGTCCCAGCGAAAGCGCGGTAAACGTCGTCCAGGCTCATGCCGCGTCCTCCTCGGCCTCAGCCGGGCGGATCGCGTAGACGCGGTGGCGGCTGCCGTTGATCCACAGCCGTATGGATCGCTTCTCGCTTTCTCGCTCAACCAGCCAGCCGGCGACCTCCAGGGCTTCGGTGCCGCGCTTCACGTCGAATCCGCCCAGCGCCTCGGCCAGCCCCTCGCCGTTGAACAGGTAGGTTCGCCCCTGGGCATCGTCGCGCCACCAACCGGCCCGGTCGCGCACCGAGGGAGTATGGGCCGGGTCGCCCTCGATGCTGCTGAACCGGGCATCGCCATGTCGCTCGATGAAGCCGGCCACGTTGGTCAATATCTGCTCATGCTCGGACCTCGCGCCGCCCTGCCCGGCGGCCCATGCGTGGAACGCCTCGATAGCGGCGGCCATGGCCTCACCCGCTTGCCAGCCCGTCAGCCCGTATTCGGTGGCCAGCTCGCCGGCCAGCCCGATCAGCGCCAGCACCTTCGCAGCCCGGCCTTGCAGCGGGCGGGACGTGGCGAAGCCGTCTACCTGGGCGAAGCGTTCTACCTCGCCGGCCAGGTCGCGCTCCTCGGCCACCAGCCGCGCGATGAACGCCGGCCCAAGGTGGCCATGGTGGCGCGTCACCTCGCTTTTCAGGTGATCCGCAAAGGCGCGGCCATCAGCCAGGTGGTGCAGGGTGTCGAAGGCGCCGTAGGCTCGCTTGGCAGGCATATCCAGCAGCCGGACGGCCTGCCCGGCATGGGAGCGCTTGCCGGCCTCGCTCATATGGGCGGCCAGGGTGCGCTCGCCGCTGCTTAATACCGCGATGCGCCAGCGGTGCGGGCGGCGGGCGGTGCCGGTGCGGCTGGCGCGGGCCTTGCCGGTGCCGTTGCCCAAGGCGTAGACGGTGGCGCCGATCTCGCGGCCATCCGCCTCGCCTATCTCGTCCAGCACCAGCGCCGTGTCGCTCAAGGCGGCGGCCACGCCCTCCAGCCCGTTGCCGGTGGCTCGCCAGGTGCGTTTGAAGTCGGGACCGCCCCACACGCTCGCCGCGACCTCCAGTAGCGTGGTTTTGCCGTTGCTCGAATCGCCCACCAGATGGATGCCTGCCGTTTGCCGGTGGCACAGGTACAGCAGCGGGCCGGCCAGGGCAGTGGACACGGCCAGCACCATCAGGGGGTTGCCGCTGCATAGGGTGCCGATGTGCTGGCGCCAGCTCTTCAGGCTGCCAGCGGTGGCGTACTCGTCTTGGCCGGCCACCTCGCTCTGGAAGGTGATTCGACGCGCCAGCTCGCCCTGGGCGATGGTGCGCCGGGGCATGACGAATACCAGCGACTCCTCGACGCGGTGCCAGCCCACGCGGGTAGCGGCCACCACCACCTCATCGGGCCGGCATTGGGACGCCCAGCGGTGCAACGGCTTGAAGCCGTCGGGATTGATCCGCACGCCCATGTCCAGCAACTCGCCGCGCATCTCCTCGCCGCTGCCCTTCAGCAGCCGCAACGGCATCGCCCATTGGCGCCACGGCCCATAGGGGGATTTGAAGCGCAGCAGCAGCCCGTGGTTATCGCCGCGCTCATCATGGGTGGCGGCCAGGCACTCGACGGGGCTGCATATCCACACGTCGAAGGGTGTTGGGTCGCCGTCGCCCTTGGGCTGGCGCTGCCCGTGGTAGTACAGCCCCGCCGGCCCGAACTGGCTGGGGTGCAAGTAGCAGGCGAAGGCGGGGCGCCTGGGCGCCTGCACCTTGGCCGGCTCGGCCTCGCTAGGGTCTACCTCGCGGGCGATGGGACACGTTGGGACAGATGGTGTCCCGGTAGTGTCCCGGCGGTAAGCCGCGCTATTGCTGGGCTGGGACACGTTGGACACCTTGGACACGTCCAGCGGGGTATGGACGGGCTCAGTGGCCGGCGGCTGCCCGAACATATCGACGGTATCGGGATCGCGGACTTCACTCACCATGACCACCTCCCAGCCAGCACAGGCGCACGTCGGCAAAGTCGGTACAGCCCCGGCAGCCCTCGCAGAATTGCGGCATCAGCAGCTCGCCACCAATGGCCAGGGCAGCATGGCGAGCCTCAACCGCGCCTTTGTTGGCCTTGCCTTGGGCCGGCAGGTGGCGGTCATCATCGCCACAGATGGTAATGGCCACCTCAGCCGGCAGCCGTTGGCGCAGGCGCCGGGCGACAGGCGCCAGGTTGTCGGCATTGCGTGCCACCACCACAGGCGCGCCCAAAGCCTCATGCAAGGCGGCGGCGGTGGACCAGCCCTCAGCCATCAGCACGCGCTCGGCGCCCGCCAGATCGCCTATCAGGCTCGCCACGCCCTTGACGCGCCCGCCCTTCAAGGGGCGCTTGCTGCCGTCGGGAAAGATGCGCTCCAGGTTGACCAGCTCGCCCTCGACGTACAGCGGCACCAGTAGCATGTTTCCTCGCTGGCGCAGGTTGTAGGGCGGCAGGCCCTTGGCGGTCAGGTAGGGATAGGTAGGGTCAGCGGGTCGAGACTGCGCCCACCAGCGCCGGGCCTGATCGGCCGTCTTGGCCGCTTGCTGCTGGCGCTCGCGCTCTTGCCGCTCGCGGTCACGCATGGCGTCCAGCCGGGCCTGGGCGGCGGCCTCGGGGTCGCTTGCGCCGTGAAGCGTCACCACCTCGGAAACGTCCAGGTGCCAGATGCCAAAGCTCGCCGCCAGGGGGCCATGGATGCGATACCAGCCGTTGGCGTTGCCCTTTGGCTTGTCGGGTGCGTCGAACCGCTCGAACCGCCCCGACGCCCTGGGCGCCAGCATCACGCCATGGGCGACCAATGCCTCGGCCAGTGCGGCCTCGATGGTGCTATGCTTGGGGGGCTCTTTAGGCGGCGCTTCGTTATGGGTCCGGCTCCTGGCAGGGAGCCGGGCCTTTTGCGTTTCTGGCGTCATGCCTCGCCCTCCTCGCGTCCACCTTGTTCACTTTGTCCACCTTGGCCAGTGAGCCAGCACCAGGCGCCGGCCAGCAGATGCGAAAGCTCAAACATGACTGGCGCCCTCCTCTACGGTCATAGGCAACCATTGGCCGCCTTCCAACCGTTCGGCTTTCAGCTCCTCCAGGGGCAAGGGGCCAGCCAGGGCGAACCACTCGCGCGGATCGCCGCCGGCCTCGACGCCTACGGACTCCATCGCCCAGCGTGCGCGCCTGGGGATACCGGCAAACTTGCACGCTCGGCGCCACTCCATCAGTCGCCCATCAGTGGCGGGCAGGGCGAAGCGCACGCAGCCGAATACGTCGTAGTATTCCTCGAAGGTTTGCGGGACCAGCAGGCCGCCTATCCAGCGCGGCTTGGTGGCGGTGGGCTCCCAGAACGGGTGGGCAGAGAACCAGACCAGCGGGCGTTCGCCTGCCATGTCGGCGCGGCCTCTCAGCTCGCCGCTCGACAGGATGGCCGGCAGGTGGTGGCGCTCGCTGGTGTAGTGATAAAAGGCTTTCATGCCGACGCCTCCCGCTGGGCTTGTTCCCAGCTCTCAACGTCGCTCAGGGACCAGCGGGTAAGGTTGCCGCCCAGCTTTACCGGCTGGGGAAAACGGCCTTCACGGACCCAACGCCAGATGGTGGCATCGTGTACGCCAAAGCGATGGCGAAGATGCTTGACGGACAGCCAGGCGTGCCAGGCATTGCTGGCGCCTTGCTGCTCCGGTGCGGGAGTGTCGTGGCCGCCAGTAGTGGCGGCGCGGGTGGGGTCTGCCATGTGGTTCTGCCTCGCATTGTGGATTCACGGGCAGCATGGCGTGGCGCTTTCGCGCATTGGTGCAGATGCATTTATGCAAAATGCAAAACGGTTAGCCGCGCTTTTCCTCCCATGCGGCCAGGGCATCGCTGATAAGGCCGGCTAGTTTCCTCTCGCCCATCCCGTAGACCTCGCCGGCATGTGGCTGCATGGCCTTGGCTATCTGCGCGCAGTTGGGCTTGCAGGACCGTTCATGCATGTATTGTCCGCGCCCTTTAGCAAACGTCACGGCCAGTAGCCCCAGCGCCTCAAGGGCTCGCAGCTCCTCGCCTTCGGTGGGTTGGCCTGGGGATTGCTCCGCTGGGCTTGCAATGAAAGCATCTAGATCGCGGCGGGCAATAATCCATTCAGCAATGTCGGGGGGGCGCTTTGACTCATACGTGTCTAGGCCAGGGGGGGCATCAGGGTCAATCTCACACGGCACAAAGGTTTTCTCACTGCCGTCCAGTGGCGTAACGTACCAATACGAGGGCAGTTTTCTGAAAAACTCATCACAGGGAGCGCCTTCGCCTTGGAGCCACATACGCCAAGCGTCAATGGCAAACAGTGTTAAATGTAAGTGATAGATGCCATCAAGGCTTGCATCAGCATCATGCCGCCTCATTGGGCCCACATACCGAGCGCGTGGCGCCGTTACTAGCGTCTCTCCGCTTTTCTCAATTTCAGCCGCTTCATGGCTGTCGTCAGGGTATATACGACAAGCGGGAACCATCGAAAGGTAGATGCTAGGCTGCAAATCTCCATCCAGCACAAATTGAACAATATCTTCTAGCTCTACATCCTCGCCAAACTCAACGCTCAATCGCCGGGCAGCATCATCTAGCGTGTACCACCTCTTACGGCTCAGCAGCCGGGCCTGCATGGTCATCGGCGCTACTCCTTCGCGCTCACTCCAGGGAAGGTTGGCCGGCGGGCGCGGTGGAGTCGCCGCGCTTTCGGGTGTACGGCCCTAGCCGGCCAAATCGGTTAATCGGTGGATGCCTTGCGAATCGCCGTCACCTTGTCTCTGGCGCTGGCCGGGGTGGCCAGGAAGGCGGCCCATTGCCTCATCACGCGGGCGCGCTTTGTCAGCAGGTCGCCGCGACGATAGGCAGCCTCGGCTTGGTTGCCGATGGCGTGGGCCAGGATCATCTCGGCAACATCGTGTGGGGTAGACGTGCGCTCGCTCAGCCAGTCGCGAAGCGTGGACCTCATGCCGTGGACGGTCGCCCGCTCTTTCTCGCCCATGGCGGCCAGCAGGTCGGTCATCGCCCGGTCGGACAGCTTGCGTCCGCCGTCGCGGGTGAATACCAGCCCTCGATCGGCCTGGGGCAGCGAACGCAGTATCTCAACGGCAGCCGGCGCCAGCGGTACACGATGCTCGCGTCGCCCCTTCATGCGCTCCGGCGGTATCGTCCAGACTGCTCCAGCTAGGTCGAACTCCTCCCAGCGGGCGCCCAGCACCTCGCCGGACCGGCTGCCCGTCAGGATGGTGAACGCCAGCGCCTTGGCCGGCATATCGTCGCGCTCGCTCAGCCGCGTCCAGAACGCCGGCATCTCATCAATGGGCATGGCGCGGTGGTGGGCCTTCTTCTTGATCTTGGCTGGCGCCGGCAGCACGGCATCCAGGTTGCCTTTCCACGTGGCCGGGTTGGGGCCGGTGCGGTGGCCGTGGGCGGTCGCCCATGCCAGCACGGATTCGATACGCTGGCGCACGCGGGCGGCGGTGGTGGGCTTGCTCTGCCAGATAGGCTCAAGGGCTTGCTTGACGTGGACCAGCTCTATATCGGCCACGCTCATGGCGCCCAATGTTGGTAAGGCGTATGCCTCTAGGCTCTGCCGCCATTGGTTGGCGTGTTTGGGGTTGCTGGCCTCGGCTTGTTTCACCTTAATGACGGCCTCGGCGGCCTCCTTGAAGGTCAGGCGCGCCAGTTCAGCCGCCAGCCGCGCTTGCTTGGCGGCCTTGCGCTCTGCCAGGGGGTCGATGCCTTGGGCAAGCATCTCGCGGACCTTGCGGGCCTTCTCGCGGGCTAGCGCCAGCGATGTATCGGGATAGCCGCCTAGGCCATGATCTCGGCGCACCTTGTAGGGCTTGCCGCTTTGGGCCAGGCGAGTCTCGCCAGTGGTGTAGCGCAGTATCCATGACCGGGCGCCGCTCTTATCCACGCGCAGCAGTAGGCCGGCCACATCGCCAACGGCATGATAGCCAGGGGTGGTGAGGCGCTTCACCTCAAGGGCAGACAGGGGATGGGCTTTCTTGGGCATGGCCGCTTACCAACATCCTTACCAACATAGGGTATGTTATTGGAAGCTAGTCTATGCCACGCAAAGCCACAAGGAGGGAGAGGTAAGTAGCTGTTCTTGCTGGTACCGGCGGTCGGACTCGAACCGACAAGAGGTTGCCCCCGGCGGATTTTGAATCCGCTGCGTCTACCAATTCCGCCACGCCGGCAACGCGGGAGGCATTATACGTGGGCGCCGGGGGAGGTCAATCGGCCGGCTGACTTCGCCGCGTCGAGGCGGTATCCTAGCGGGCTTTGCGCGGCTCACCGCGAGCCGCCCACGACGCCCCTCTTTCGGACCGAAACGTCTCATGCAGCGTGCCGACTTCCACTACGAGCTCCCCGAGGCGCTGATCGCGCGCTACCCCTCCGAACAGCGCAGCGACTGCCGCCTGCTGTGCGTCGATGGCGCCAGCGGCCAGCTTGCCCACCGCCGCTTCCCCGACCTGGTCGAGCTGCTCGAGCCCGGCGACCTGCTGGTGTTCAACGACACCCGGGTGATCCCCGCCCGCCTGCACGGCCACAAGGCCAGCGGCGGCAAGGTGGAGATGCTGCTCGAGCGCCCGCTGGACGCCCACCGGGGCCTGGCGCACCTGCGCTCGAGCAAGTCGCCGAAGCCCGGCACCGAGATCATCTTCGAGGGCGACATCCGCGCCGTGGTGGAGGGCCGCCGGGACGCGCTCTTCGAGCTGCGCTTTCTCGGCGAGACGCCGCTGATCGCGCTGCTCGAGGCTCACGGCCACATGCCGCTGCCGCCCTATATCACCCGCGAGGACGAGCTGGCCGACCGCGAGCGCTACCAGACCGTCTACGCGCGCCGCGACGGCGCGGTGGCCGCGCCCACCGCCGGCCTGCACTTCGACGAGCCGCTGCTCGAACGGCTGGCCGCGAAGGGCGTCGAGAGCGCCTACGTCACCCTTCACGTGGGCGCCGGCACCTTCCAGCCGGTGCGCGCCGACGACATCCGCGATCACCAGATGCACAGCGAGTGGATCGAGGTGGACGAGACCGCCTGCGAACAGGTGCGCCGCGCCCGCGCCGCGGGTCGCCGGGTGATCGCGGTGGGCACCACCAGCGTGCGCTGCCTGGAGTCGGCCTGCCTGAAGAGCGGCGCTGATCGTCAACAGGGGGACGAGATCGCCCCCTACCGCGGCGAGACCGACATCTTCATCTACCCGGGCTACGAGTGGCGGGTGGTCGACGCCCTGGTGACCAACTTCCACCTGCCGGAGTCGACCCTGCTGATGCTGGTGTCGTCCTTCGCCGGCTATGACACGACGATGGTGGCCTACCGGGAGGCGGTGGCCGAGCGCTACGCCTTCTTCAGCTACGGCGACGCCATGTTCCTGGAGCGCGCGCGCTGAGCCGCCCGTTCTCTTTCGACCATCCTTTTCGGACCGCCCTGACACCCGGGCCCCGCCTGCCGTTAGCGCGGGGTCCTTTCGAGGCACAGCGAGACTCCCATGCGTAAAGAGAGCTTCATGACATTCGAGCGCCTGGCCAGCGACGGTCGGGCCCGGCGCGGCCGCCTCACCTTCCCCCGGGGCACCGTGGAGACCCCGGCCTTCATGCCGGTGGGTACCTACGGCACCGTCAAGGGCATGACGCCCGAGTCGGTCAAGGAGATCGGCGCCGAGATCATCCTCGGCAACACCTTCCACCTCTGGCTCCGCCCCGGCACCGAGGTGATCGAGGGCCACGGCGACCTGCACGACTTCGCCCAGTGGGACAAGCCCATCCTCACCGACTCCGGCGGCTTCCAGGTCTTCTCGCTCGGCGCCATGCGCAAGATCACCGAGCAGGGCGTGCACTTCCGCTCGCCGGTGGACGGCGCCAAGGTGTTCATGGGCCCCGAGGAGTCGATGGCCGTGCAGCGCTCGCTGGGCTCCGACGTGGTGATGATCTTCGACGAGTGCACGCCCTACCCCGCCACCGAGAAGGAGGCCGAGCTCTCCATGCAGCGCTCGCTGCGCTGGGCCAAGCGCTCCCGCGAGGCCCATGGCGACTCGCCCTCGGCGCTGTTCGGCATCATCCAGGGCGGCATGTACCCCGCGCTTCGCGAGGCCTCGCTCAAGGGCCTCCTGGAGATCGGCTTCGATGGCCTGGCCATCGGCGGCCTCTCGGTGGGCGAGCCCAAGGAGGAGATGATCAAGGTGCTCGACTACCTGCCGACCTGGATGCCGGAGGACACCCCGCGCTACCTGATGGGGGTGGGCAAGCCCGAGGACCTGGTGGAGGGCGTGCGCCGCGGCGTCGACATGTTCGACTGCGTGATGCCGACCCGCAACGCGCGCAACGGCCACCTCTTCACCGCCGAGGGCACGGTCAAGATCCGCAACGCCAAGCACCGCCACGACACCCGGCCGCTGGAGGAGGTCTGCGACTGCTACACCTGCCAGCACTTCTCGCGCAGCTACCTGCATCACCTCGATCGGTGCGGCGAAATGCTCGGTTCGATGCTCAATACCATCCACAACCTGCGCCACTATCAGCGCCTGATGGCCGGTTTGCGCGGTGCCATCGAAGCGGGTACATTGGCGAACTTCGTGGAAGGCTTCTATACGCAGCGCGGCCTGCCGGTTCCTCCCGCACCGATTTGACCCGTGGCCGGCCCGTCGGGCCGGTCATCGACACCCGCTTTCATCCCTCAGGAGATCGTCATACATGCTGGACTTCTTCATTTCCCCGGCCATGGCCCAGGACGCGGCCGCCCCCGGCGGTGGCATCGCCCAGATCGTCATGCTGGTCGGCTTCGTGGCCATCTTCTACTTCCTGCTGTGGCGCCCCCAGGCCAAGCGCGCCAAGCAGCACAAGCAGCTGATCAGCAACCTCTCCAAGGGTGACGAGATCGTCATCGGCGGCGGCATGCTGGGCCGCATCACCAAGGTCAGCGACGAGAGCGAGTTCCTGAGCATGGAAATCGCCGACGGTACCGAGGTCAACGTGCAGAAGAATGCCGTGGCCGCCGTCCTGCCCAAGGGCACCATCAAGTCCATCTGACCCGGGCGCCCTTCGTCCCCGTCGCCGGCCCTCCTCGGCCGTGACGGGGACCGCCCTGCGGCCGGTGCGGCAGGAGCCGCGCGACCGGCTCCCTCCTTCATTGCCCGCCTGGTCCGCCTTGTCAGCCTCCAACGTCCGCAACCTGAGGACAGGGCCCCATGCTCAACCGTTACCCCCTGTGGAAGTATCTGCTGATACTCATCGTCCTCCTCGCCGGCCTGGTCTACTCCCTTCCCAACCTCTTTCCCGAGGATCCGGCAGTCCAGATCAGCAGCGAGCGGGGCGACGCCACCCTCGATGAGCGCCAGCTCGAGCGCATCCGCGACGACCTCGACGCAGCCGGCATCGAGATCACCGAGGCCGAGCGCGACGCCAACCGCGTGCTGATCCGCCTCGACAACGCCGACGACCAGATCAAGGCCCGCGACCGCATCGCCGAGATGCTCGGCAGCGACTACGTGGTGGCGCTGAACCTGGCCGAATCGACCCCCGAATGGCTGCAGTCGCTCTCCGCCTCGCCCATGACCCTCGGCCTCGACCTGCGCGGCGGCGTGCACTTCCTGCTCGAGGTCGACATGGACGCCGCCCTGGAGCAGCGCCTCGAGGTCAACGCCAGCGCAATGCGCGAGCAGCTGCGCGAGGAGCGGATCCGCTACCGCGACACCCAGATCGACGGCCGCACCGTCTCCATGGCCTTCGCCAACGCCGAGGATCGCGACGAGGCGCGCAGCCTGTTCAGCCGCGAGTTCCCCGAGTTCACCTACCAGAGCGAGGGCGACGATCGCGGTGCGCGGCTGGTGATGACCATGACCGACCAGGCCGTGGACGAGCTCCAGGACTACGCCATCAACCAGAACCTCACCACCCTGCGTAACCGGGTGAACGAGCTGGGCGTGGCCGAGCCGCTGGTGCAGCGCCAGGGGCCGGATCGCATCGTGGTGGAGCTGCCCGGCGTCCAGGACACCGTGGCCGCCAAGCGCATCGTCGGCGCCACCGCCAACCTCGAGTTCCGCCTCGAGGCGCGGCCCGACACCCCGGAGAGCGAGACCGAGTCCTTCGAATTCCGCAACGGTGAGGGGCGCCGCGCCGACCTGATGCGCGACGTCATCATCACCGGCGACAGCGTCTCCAACGCCAACCACAGCTTCGACGAGAACGGCCGCCCGCAGGTCAACATCGACCTCGACGGCACCGGCGGCACGCTGATGAACCGCGCCACCCGCACCAACATCGGCCGCAACATGGCGGTGCTGTTCATCGAGCACAAGACCCGCGAGACCACCCGCATGGTCGACGGCGAGGAGGTGGTGGAGCGCATCCCCTACACCGAGCGCGGCATCATCAGCCTGGCCACCATCCAGAGCGCGCTGGGCAACAGCTTCCGCATCACCGGGCTCGACTCGCCCACCGAGGCGGCGGAGCTCGCTCTGCTGCTGCGCTCCGGTTCGCTGGCCGCGCCGATCTACTTCGCCCAGGAGCGCACCATCGGGCCGAGCCTCGGCGCCGAGAACATCGAGCGCGGCGTGCTCTCGGTGCAGATCGGCCTGCTCCTGGTGGTGCTCTTCATGCTGGCGCGCTACAAGGTCTTCGGGGTCTTCGCCAACGTCGCCCTGGCGCTCAACCTGACCCTGCTGGTGGCCGCCATGTCGCTGCTCGGGGCCACCCTGACACTGCCCGGCATCGCCGGCATCGTGCTGACCCTGGGCATGGCGGTGGACGCCAACGTGCTGATCTTCGAGCGCATCCGCGAGGAGCTGCGCGGCGGGCTCTCGGTGCAGCAGGCGATCCACGCCGGCTACCAGCGCGCCTTCACCTCGATCGTCGACGCCAACATCACCACCCTGCTGGTGGCGCTGATCCTGTTCTCGATCGGCACCGGGCCGGTCAAGGGCTTCGCCGTGACGCTCTCGCTGGGCATCCTGACCTCGCTGTTCACCGCCCTGATGGTGACCCGCGCGATGGTCAACCTGTGCTACGGCGGCAAGCCCATCAAGAAGCTCTGGATTTAAGAGGTGCCTATGAAATCCCTGACACAACGACAGTTCGACTTCATGGGCAAGCGCCGGATCGCCTTCGGGATCTCGGTGGCGATGCTGCTGGTGTCGGTGGTCGCGATGCTGACGCTGGGCCTCAACCTGGGCCTCGACTTCACCGGCGGCACCCTGGTCGAGGTGCGCTTCTCAAGCGCCCCGGCGCTGGAGACGGTGCGCCAGACGCTGGAGGCCACCGGCTTCCAGGACGTCTCGGTGCAGACCTTCGGCGCCTCCACCGAGGTGCTGATCCGCCTGCAGCAGGCCTTCGAGGCCGGCGTCGGCGACCAGATCGTCACCCTGCTGCAGGACGCCGGCCATGACGTCTCGCTGGTGCGCGCCGAGTTCGTCGGCGCCCAGGTGGGCGACCAGCTGCGCGACCAGAGCGGCATGGGCATGCTGGTGGCGCTGGGCATCGTGATGCTCTACGTCGCGGCGCGCTTCCAGTACAAGTTCGCCGTGGGCGCCCTGCTGGCCCTGCTGCACGACGTGATCATCGTGGTCGGCGTCTTCGCGCTGTTCGGCTTCGAGTTCGACCTCACGGTGCTGGCGGCGGTGCTGGCGGTGATCGGCTACTCGCTCAACGACACCATCGTGGTCTATGACCGCATCCGCGAGAACATCCGCAAGTCGCGCATCGACGACATGCCGACGATCTTCAACGAGTCCATCAACCAGACCCTGTCGCGCACCCTGGCGACCTCCGGCACCACCCTGCTGGTGCTGCTGGCGCTGGTGACCCTCGGCGGGGACATGATCCACTACTTCGCGGTGGCACTGATCCTCGGCGTGGTGGTCGGCACCTTCTCCTCCATCTACGTCTCCGCGGCGCTGCTGCTGCCGCTGAACCTTCAGCGCGAGGACCTGATCCCCGCGAAGAAGGAGGACCCGGAGGCCGAGGAGCTGCCCTGACGCCGCCCCCTCCCCCGGAAACGAGAACGCCCCCGCAGCCTGGCTGCGGGGGCGTTCTCGTTTGCCGGCGCACGGCAGGCGACACCGTCATCCGGGTGTCGCGCCGGCCGGGATCAGAAGTGCGGCTTGAGCTGCTGCACCAGCGCCTTGTAGAGGCGCGGGCCGGCGGCCATCAGGCGGCCCTCGACCTCGATGCTCGGCTGGCCGTCGGGGGTGCCCATCAGCGCGCCGCTCTCCTTGAGCAGCAGTGAGCCGACGTGCAGGTCTTGCTCCTCGAGGCCCAGCACGAAGGCGGCATCCGCGCGCCCGGCGGCCAGTTCGGCCATGTCGAGCAGGCCGCTGCCGGAGGCGCGCTGCTGCTCGATCTGCGGGCCGAGCTGCTGGACCAGGGTCAGGTAGGAGGGCAGCAGACGCGGGCGCAGCCAGGTCTCGGGCAGGCCCATGGCGACGCGGGTGCCGGCCACGGCGGTGCGCTTGGTCACGCGGATGCGCTTGCCGTTGAGCTGGGCACCGCGGCCGCGGCTGGCCAGGTATTCGTCGTCGCTGAAGGGGCAGATCACCACCGCGTGCTCCGGGCGGCCCTTGACGAGACACACCACCGACATGGCGAAGCCGGGGGCGGCAACGGTGAGGTCGGAGTAGCCGTGGAAGGGTTCGATCTTCCAGAGGGTGTCGGCGCCTTCGCCCTCGCCGAGGCGATGCGGGGTGAAGCGCCCCTGGACGCCGTGCTGGGGGTAGCCGCGGGCGAGCTGACGAACGATCAGCGTCTCGGCATTGCGGGCGGCATCCTCGAGCAGGCGGTCGAGGCTGGGCTCCTGGTGGGAGTTCTCGATTCGCTCGCGGATGCGCAGGAATTGTTCGCCGGCACTGCGTGCGGCACGCAGGGCGAATTGGACCATCGGATGCATGATCGGGCCTTGGGGAGTCGGTGGTGTTAAAGAACGGATCGGGCGCGAATCCTAGCAGAAGCGCACCGGATGCGCCATTCGTCGCCACCGGTCGCCATGCTAGAATCGCCGCTCCCCGTTTCTCCCAGGATCCACAGGCCCTCACCATGCTCGAGCGCATCCGCATCGTCCTGATCGGCACCAGCCACCCCGGCAACATCGGCGGCACCGCCCGCGCCATGCACAACATGGGGCTCTCCGACCTGGCCCTGGTGGCGCCGCGCTGCGAGCCGCTCACCGCCGACACCGTCTCCCGTGCCTCGGGCGCCGACCACATCGTTCACGATGCGCGCACGGTCGCGACCCTCGAGGAAGCGGTGGGCGACGCCACCCTGGTGGTCGGCGCCAGCGCCCGCTCGCGCACCCTGCCCTGGCCGATGATCACGCCCCGGGCGCTGGGCGAGCGGCTGCCCACCGAGCTCGCCGACCCGGCGGCCCGGGTGGCGCTGGTCTTCGGCCGCGAGGACAGCGGGCTGACCAACGCCGAGCTGCAGCGCTGCCACGCCCACGTGCACATCCCCACCAACCCCGACTTCAGCTCCCTGAACCTGGCCGCCGCGGTGCAGGTGCTGGCCTACGAGTGCCGCCAGGCCTGGCTCGGCCAGCAGGAGGCGGGCGAGCCGGCCGAGCCAGCCCCGTCCCAGCCGCTGGCCAGCCACGAGGAGCTCGAGCGCTACTTCGAGCACCTCGAGCGCACCCTGATCGGCATCGGCTTCCACGACCCGGCCATGCCGCGCCAGCTGATGGCCCGGCTGCGCCGCTTCACCCTGCGGGCGCGCCCCGAGCGCATGGAGCTCAACATCCTGCGCGGCATCCTCACCGCCACCGAGCGGCAGGTCGAGCGCCAACCGAACGACGCCCAGGGCCGATGAGCCCCGCGCCTTGAAGCCGGCGCGGCGCGCCCCCACTATGAAAGCCATCCCCGTTCGCCACGCCACCCAAGGACCGCTGCATGCTTCAACGTCTGCGCGAGGACATCAACAGCGTATTCGCCCGCGACCCGGCGGCCCGTAACTTCCTGGAAGTGCTGACCAACTACCCGGGGCTGCACGCCTTGCTGGCGCATCGGCTGAGTCACTGGCTGTGGCGCAAGAACCTCAAGTGGCTGGCGCGCACCCTGTCGCAGCTGGCGCGCCTGCTGACCGGCATCGAGATCCACCCCGGCGCCACCATCGGCCGACGCTTCTTCATCGACCATGGCATGGGCGTGGTGATCGGCGAGACCGCCGAGGTGGGCGACGACGTCACCCTCTACCAGGGCGTGACCCTGGGCGGCACCAGCTGGAACAAGGGCAAGCGCCACCCGACACTGGGCGACGGCGTGATCGTCGGTGCCGGCGCCAAGATCCTCGGCCCCTTCACCGTCGGCACCGGCGCCAAGATCGGCTCCAACGCGGTGGTCACCAAGGAGGTGCCGGCCGGCGCCACCGTGGTCGGCATCCCGGGCAAGGTGGTCCAGCGCAGCGAGCCCGATGATCCCGAGGCGATCGCGGTGGACCCCGAGCGCCGCGAGGCGATGCGCCGCAAGTTCGGCTTCGACGCCTACGGTGTCAGCCAGGACATGCCCGACCCGGTGGCCCGCTCGATCCAGGCGATGCTCGACCACATGCACGCCGTGGACGAGCGCATCGAGCGCATGTGCACCACCCTGCGCAAGGTCGACGCCAGCTACCGCGACGGTCGCCTGCCGGAGCTGCGCGACGAGGACTTCGCCGACATCCTCGACGACGGCTGCCCGCCGGTCCAGGGTGCGGACGCCGCCGCGGCAGGGTCACGCCCCCAGCGGGAGCAGGACCCGCAGGCGCAGGACCCGCAGCGGGAGACGCCCCCTCGCCGGCATAATGGTTGACCATGATACTCGGCCTTTATCATAATGGCCGATCACGTACATTGACTGCCGACCCGCGCGTCGGTGCCGAGGTGAGCTCCTCATGCGCCTGACCACCAAGGGACGCTACGCCGTCACCGCCATGCTCGACCTGGCGATGAACGCCGACTCTGGCCCCATCAGCCTCGCCGACATCTCCAAGCGACAGGAGATCTCGCTCTCCTACCTGGAGCAGCTGTTCGCGCGGCTGCGTCGCGCGGGGCTGGTCGGCAGCGTGCGCGGCCCGGGCGGCGGCTACCTGCTGGCCATGGCGCCGACCGAGATCACCGTGGCCCGGGTCATCCAGGCCGTCAACGAATCGGTGGACTCGACCCGCTGCGGCGGCCTCTCGGACTGCCAGCAGGGCGACACCTGCCTGACCCACCACCTGTGGTGCGAGCTCTCCGAGCATATCCACGACTTCCTCGAGCAGGTCACCCTGGGACAGCTGGCCGGACGCGAGGAGATCCTCGAGATCGCCAGCCGCCAGCGCGGCCGCCGCGACGACGGTATCCTGGCCTCGACCCTCTGAGCCGCCGCCCCTGCCACCCCACTCCGGAACCGACTGCGAGCCCATGAGCGCACACGTCTACCTCGATTATGCCGCCACCACCCCGGTCGACCCGCGGGTCGCGGAGGTCATGAGCCGCTACCTCACGATGGACGGCATCTTCGCCAACCCCGCCTCGCGCAGCCACATGCTGGGCTGGCAGGCGGAGCAGGCGGTGGAGAGCGCGCGCCGCCAGGTCGCCGACCTGATCGGCGCCGATCCCCGCGAGATCGTCTGGACCAGCGGTGCCACCGAGGCCGACAACCTGGCGCTGACCGGCTTCATGCGTGCCAACCGCGCCCGGGGCCGCCACCTGATCACCTCCACCATCGAGCACAAGGCGGTGATCGACACCGCCAAGGCGCTGGAGGACGAGGGCTTCGAGGTGACCTGGCTCGCCCCGGGTCGCGACGGGCGCATCACGCCGCCACAGCTCGGCGAGGCGATGCGCGAGGACACCGTGCTGGTCTCGCTGATGGCGGTGAACAACGAGCTCGGCGTCATCCACGACCTGGCGGCGCTCGCCGAGGTGGCCCACGCCGGCGGCGCGACCTTCCACGTCGACGCTGCCCAGGCGGTGGGGCGCCTCCCGCTCGACGTGGCGCGCCTGGGCATCGACCTGATGTCGCTCTCGGGCCACAAGGCCTACGGCCCCAAGGGCATCGGCGCGCTCTACGTGCGCCGCGACCCGGACCTGCGCCTCGAGGCGCTGATCCACGGCGGCGGCCACGAGCGCGGCATGCGCTCCGGCACCCTGCCCACCCACCAGATCGCCGGCATGGGCGAGGCCTTCGCCATCGCCGCCGCAGAGGGCGAGGCCGACCAGGCCCGCATCGAAGCGCTGCGCGACCGCCTGCTGGACGGCCTCGCCGACCTCGACGGCATCCACCGCAACACCGCGGTCGAGGCGGCGGTGCCCAACATCCTCAACCTGGCCTTCGAGGGCGTGGACGGCGAGTCGCTGCTGATGACGCTGCGCGACATCGCGCTCTCGACCGGCTCGGCCTGCAACTCGGCCAGCGTCGAGCCCTCCTACGTATTGAAGGGCATCGGCGTGCCGCGCCCCCTGGCGCTGGCCTCACTACGCTTCAGTTTCGGCCGCTTCACCACCGAGGCCGACATCGACCGCACCCTGGACGCCCTGCGACACGCCCTCACGGGGCTGCGTCGCCGGGCGGTCTGACCCCATCCCGACCAGGAGAGAGACCATGGCGCATCTTTCGATCACCACGTCCGCCGCCGAGCAGATCCGCCGGGTACTCGACGAGCGCGGCCACGGCCTGGGCCTGCGGGTCTCGGTCAAGCCCAGCGGCTGCTCCGGCTACAGCTACGTGCTCGACTTCGCCGACGAGGCCGCCAACGACGACGTGAGCTTCGAGGAGCACGGCGTGACCGTCTTCGTCGCCCCCGAGGCGCTGGAGATGCTCGACGGCAGCGAGGTCGACTACGTCAGCGAGGGCCTCAACCGCTTCTTCCGCTTCAACAACCCCAACGTCAAGGACGAGTGCGGCTGCGGCGAGAGCTTCACCGTCTGACCGGCGGCGGCGCCCGCACGATTGTTCAACGTCGGCCCAGGGCGTTATAATCCCCGGCCCGACGGCGAACCGCGCCGCACGCTATACCCGATTCGCCGCGCCGTCCGATGCTCCAGAAGCGGAGCCCCGGGCGGCGCGGCGCTATCCATCGTCGGCAGACGCCAGGGACGCGCGGCGATCCCGGCGCACGACGAGCACAGCTTCCATCCTTCGCTAGCCCGATCCGCGGCTAGCCCACGTCCAACCGGAGACATGCCCCATGGCTAACCAGCGCACCCTGTCCATCATCAAGCCCGACGCCGTTGCCAAGAACGTGATCGGCGAGATCGAGAGCCGTTTCGAGAAGGGCGGCCTGAAGATCGTCGCCGCCAAGATGATGCAGCTCTCCGAAGAGAAGGCCGGCGGTTTCTACGCCGAACACAAGGAGCGCCCCTTCTTCAAGGATCTGGTCGGCTTCATGACCTCCGGCCCGGTGATCGTGCAGGTGCTCGAGGGCGAGGACGCCATCGCCAAGAACCGTGACCTGATGGGCGCCACCAACCCGAAGGAAGCGGCCGCCGGCACCATCCGCGCCGACTTCGCCGAGACCATCGACGCCAACGCCGTGCACGGCTCCGATTCCCCGGAATCCGCCGAGCGCGAGATCGCCTACTTCTTCGAGGCCGACGAGATCTGCGCACGCTGATCCGGCCTTCCCGCGGGGGTGTTCCCACCCCCGCCCCCTGCCCCACCGACGCGCTGACCACCATGACCGCCACCACTGCTCCCCGACTCACCAACCTGCTCGGCATGACGCGCGAGGAGATGGAAGCCTTCTTCCTCTCCATCGGCGAGAAGAAGTTCCGTGCCGCCCAGGTGATGAAGTGGATCCACATCGAGGGCTGCGACGACTTCGCGGCCATGACCAACCTCTCCAAGGCGCTGCGTACCCGCCTGGCCGAGGTCGCCGAGATTCGCGGCCCGGGCGTGGTCTACGAGGGCTCGTCGAGCGACGGCACCCGCAAGTGGGTGCTCGAAGTGGAAGACGGCAGCTACGTGGAGACGGTGCTGATCCCCGCCGACAACGGCAAGCGGCGCACCCTGTGCGTCTCGTCCCAGGTCGGCTGCTCGCTGGACTGCAGCTTCTGCTCCACCGGCAAGCAGGGCTTCCAGCGCAACCTCACCGCCGCCGAGATCATCGGCCAGGTGTGGGTGGCCCAGCGCAGCGTGGGGCCGCGGCGCGACACCGCCAACCGCCCCGTCACCAACGTGGTGATGATGGGCATGGGCGAGCCGCTGCTCAATTACGACAACGTCGTGCCGGCCATGAAACTGATGCTCGACGACGACGGTTACGGCCTCTCCAAGCGCCGCGTCACGCTCTCCACCTCCGGGGTGGTGCCGATGCTCGACAAGCTCGGCGACGAGCTCGACGTGAGCCTGGCCGTCTCGCTGCACGCCGCCAACGACGAGCTGCGCAACGAGCTGGTGCCGCTCAACCGCAAGTACAACATCCGCAGTCTGCTCGATGCCTGCCAGCGCTACCTGGCCAAGTGCCACGACACGCGCCAGGTGACCATCGAGTACACGGTGATCAAGGACGTCAACGACCAGCAGGAGCACGCCCGTCAGCTCGCCGAGCTGCTCGAGGAACTGCCGTGCAAGATCAACCTGATCCCGTTCAACCCCTTCCCGCACTCGGGCTACGAGAAGCCGTCGCGCAACCAGGTGATGCGCTTCCAGCAGTGGCTCTATGAGCTGGGCTACACGGCCCCGATCCGCTCCACCCGCGGCGACGACATCGATGCCGCCTGCGGCCAGCTGGTGGGCCGCGTCAAGGATCGCACCAAGCGCCATGCGCGCTACATCCAGTCGATCCAGATCGACGCCGACTGAGCGGGGGGCGCCTTGACTTCAACCGGTCTCGGCGCTTTGATGGACGGGCCTTTTTTCACCGTCGGCCGCGTGTCGCACGCCTCCCGCGGCCCCCGGTTGCGTGCCTATCTGGAGAGGATGCCATGACCCCTTGCCCGAGCATGACCGGCCTTCGGCAGTTACCCGCCGCCCTCATGCTGCTGGGCACGCTGTGGCTGTCCGGCTGCGCCACCCAGGCCAACCTTCCCGCGGACAACGGCAGCGACGCCGCCGCGGCCTACACCCGCCTCGGGGTGGCCTACCTGGAGCGCGACAACCTGCCCCGCGCCCTGAACGCCCTGGACCGGGCACTCGAGATCGATCCCGACGATGCAGAGGCGCTGCAGGCCATGGCCATGGTCCACCAGCGCCAGGGCGAGGGAGCCCTGGCCGGCGAGATGTTCCGCCGCGCCATCGAGGCCGACCCGACGTTGACCCGCACGCGCAACAACTACGCCGCCTTCCTGTATGATCGGGGCCGTATTGCCGAGGCCTGCGAGCAGCTCGAGCGCGCCTCCGAGGACACCCAGTACGCGAATCGCGGGCAGCTGTTCGCCAACCTCGGGCAGTGCCGCCTCGAGATGGGCGACGTCACCGCCGCACGCCAGAGCCTCGCCCGCGCCCAGGCCATCGATCCGCGCGGCGCGCGCAGCTATCTGCTGCTGGCCGAGCTCGAGGCCGCCGAGGGCAACCTCGAGCGCGCCGAACGGCAGCTGGAGCGCTACATGCGCCTGGCCGGCCCCCGGGCCGAGGCCCTGCGCCTGGCCCGCGACCTGGCCCGCCGGCGCGGCGACGCGGCGACCGCCGACTTCTATACCGATCAGCTGGAGGGCACGCGTGCCGGGCCCTGACCACCGTTTTCTGACGAAGGATGCTCAGACATGAGCGACATTCATAACGACGCCGCCGCCGAGACCTCGCCCCGCCTGGCCTCGCCCGGCGAACTGCTGCGTCGCGAGCGCGAGTCCCAGGGGCTCGATCGCGACGAGGTCGCCGACGCCCTCAACCTGCGCCCGGCGGTGATCGAGGGGCTGGAGAACGACCACTACGAAGAGGTCCCCGTTCCCGCCTATCGCCGCGGCTACCTGCGCAGCTACGCCCAGCTGCTGGGCCTCGACGACCGCGCGGTGCTCGACGCCTACAAGACGCACTTCGGCAGCGAGGATGCCGAGCAGCGGGTCACGCCGGTGCAGATCAACCGGCCGCCCTCGCGGCTCGGCGCCTGGCTGTTCCGCCTGGTCACCCTGCTGGTGATCGCCGGCATGATCGGCCTGACCCTGATGTGGTGGCAGAGCCGCGGCGGCAGCCAGCCGCCCACCCCCGGCGACAGCGGCCCGGTGGCGGTGGACAGCCTCGACGGCAGCACCACCATCACCGAGGAGCCCGGTGCCGAGGCCGACGACCTGCCGCCGCTGCCCGAGCAGGAGGCGGAGCTCGGCCTGGTCGACGAGCCCACCGACGAGGCGCCGGCACAGGCCTCCGCCGCGGCCGACGCTGACGCCCAGGCGCCCGCCGAGGGCGAGGCCGAACCGGCCGCGACCGACGCCGAGGCCCCGACCGCCGAGACCGCCGAGACCGATATCGCGGAAAGCGAGACCGACGCCGCGGAAAGCGAGGCCGAGGCGGCGAGCGAGACCGCCGATGCCGGCGTGCTGGAGCTGACCTTCAACGAGCAGTCCTGGACCGAGATCTTCGATGCCGACAACCAGCGCATCTTCGTCGGCCTCCAGCAGCCCGGCACCTCGGCGCGCGTCGAGGGCACCCCGCCCTTCCGCCTGACCGTGGGCAACGCCACCGGCGTCGAGCTTCGCTGGGGCGGCGAGCCCGTCGACCTCACGGCCCGGGCCGGCGCCAACAACGTCGCCCGCTTCACCCTGGGAGAATGATTCCGTCACCATGCACGCACAATCCCCCATCATTCGTCGCAAGTCGCGCCAGATCCACGTCGGCAAGGTGCCGGTCGGAGGCGACGCCCCCATCTCCGTCCAGAGCATGACCAACACCGACACCCTGGACGTGGCGGCCACCGTGGCCCAGATCCGCCAGCTGGAGGCCGCCGGCGCCGACATCGTGCGCGTCAGCGTGCCCGACATGGACGCCGCCGAGGCCTTCGGGCGCATCAAGCGCGAGGTCGAGGTGCCCCTGGTCGCCGACATCCACTTCGACTACAAGATCGCCCTGCGCGTCGCCGAGCTCGGCGTCGACTGCCTGCGCATCAATCCCGGCAACATCGGCCGCGAGGAGCGCGTGCGCGCCGTGGTCAGCGCCGCCCGGGACAACGGCATCCCGATCCGCATCGGCGTCAACGCCGGCTCCCTGGAGAAGGACCTGCAGAAGAAGTACGGCGAGCCGACCCCCGAGGCGCTGGTCGAGTCGGCGATGCGCCACATCGACCACCTCGACCGCCTCGACTTCCCGGACTTCAAGGTCAGCGTCAAGGCCTCCGACGTCTTCATGGCCGTGGCCGCCTACCGCCAGCTCGCCACCCGCATCGAGCAGCCGCTGCACCTCGGCATCACCGAGGCGGGCGGGTTGCGCTCGGGCACCGTCAAGTCCTCCATTGGCCTGGGCATGCTGCTGATGGACGGCATCGGCGACACCATCCGCGTGTCGCTGGCCGCCGACCCGGTCGAGGAGATCAAGGTCGGCTTCGACATGCTCAAGAGCCTCAAGCTGCGTGCCAAGGGCATCAACTTCATCGCCTGCCCCAGCTGCTCGCGTCAGAACTTCGACGTGATCGGCACCATGAACGCCCTCGAGGAGCGCCTAGAGGACGTCATGACGCCGCTGAACGTCTCGGTGATCGGCTGCGTGGTCAACGGCCCGGGCGAGGCCAAGGAGACCGACGTCGGACTGACCGGCGGCAGCCCCGCCAACCTCGTCTACCTCGACGGCAAGCCGGCCAGCAAGCTGCGCAACGACCACCTGGTCGACGACCTGGAGCGGCTGATCCGCGAGAAGGTGCGCGAGAAGCAGCAGGCCGAGCAGGACGTGATCGCCCGGGACGCCTGAGCCGGCGCCCCCACAAGGAGCAAGCAGTGAGCAAGTCCGACACGAGCAAGAAGATCCAGGCCATCCGTGGCATGAACGACCTGCTGCCCGAGCAGTCCCCGCTCTGGCAGTACTTCGAGGGCCAGGTGCGCGCGCTGATGGGCCGCTACGGCTATGACGAGATCCGCACCCCGGTCGTCGAGCAGACCGCGCTGTTCAAGCGCTCCATCGGCGAGGTCACCGACATCGTCGAGAAGGAGATGTACACCTTCGACGACCGCAACGGCGACAGCCTGACGCTGCGACCCGAAGGCACGGCGAGCTGCGTGCGCGCCGCCATGGAGCACGGCCTGCTGCACAACCAGACCCAGCGCCTCTGGTACCAGGGCCCGATGTTCCGCCACGAGCGCCCCCAGAAGGGCCGCTATCGCCAGTTCCACCAGGTCGGCGTGGAGACCTTCGGCCTCGAGGGGCCGGACATCGACGCCGAGGTGATCCTGCTCTCGGCGCGCCTCTGGCAGCAGCTCGGCCTCGACAAGCACGTGACCCTCGAGCTCAACTCGCTGGGCTCCTCGGAGGCGCGCGCCGCCTATCGCGAGCGGCTTGTGGCCTACTTCGAGCAGCATGCCGAGGCGCTGGACGAAGACTCGAAGCGTCGCCTGGGAAGCAACCCGATGCGCATCCTCGACTCCAAGAACCCGGCGATGGCCGAGGTGATCGAGGGCGCACCCAAGCTGCTGGATCACCTCGACGAGGCCTCCCGCGAGCACTTCGAGCGGCTTTGCGCGATGCTCGACGCCGCCGGCATCGCCTACGTGATCAACCCGCGACTGGTGCGCGGACTGGACTACTACGGCCGCACCGTCTTCGAGTGGACCACCACCGCGCTCGGCAGCCAGGGCACCGTCTGCGCCGGCGGTCGCTACGACGGCCTGGTCGAGCAGCTCGGCGGCAAGCCGACCCCGGCGGTGGGCTTCGCCATGGGCATCGAGCGGCTGATCCTGCTGCTCGAGACCCTCGAGCTCGTGCCCGCCGAGGCCCGCGGCGCGCTGGACGTCTACCTGCTGCCCATGGATGACGCGGCCTCCGGCCCCGCCCTGCTGCTCGGCGAACGCCTGCGCGAGGCGTTGCCCGAGCTGCGCGTCCAGCTGCACTGCGGCGGCGGCAGCTTCAAGAGCCGCATGAAGAAGGCCGACAAGAGCGGCGCCCGCCTGGCCCTGCTGCTCGGCGAGGACGAGCTGGCAGAGGGCAGCGTGACCCTGAAGTTCCTGCGCGAGGAGCGCGAGCAGCAGCGACTGTCCCAGAGCGCGCTCGTCGACACCCTGACATCCCTGCTGAACGGCGAATCGCTCGCCTGACGGACACCCGCATCAAAGGAGACCGCCCGTGGCGGAGCTGAGAACCGAGGAAGAACAGCTTGAGGCCATCAAGCGCTGGTGGAAGGAGAACGGCACCTCGCTGATCGCCGGCGCCGCCATCGCGGCGGCCGGCGTGTTCGGCTGGAACGCCTGGCAGGACTACCAGGCGAGCCAGGGCGAGGCCGCCTCGCTGCGCTACCAGCAGCTGATCGACCTCACCGGCCGCGACGAGCTGGGCGACGACGCCCGCCGTCGCGCCGAGGAGCTGGTGACCGAGATCACCGACGAGCACGGCACGACCCTCTACGCCGACCTGGCCCGCCTGCTCGACGCCCGCCTGGCCGTCGAGGCGGACGACCGGGCGCGCGCCCGCGCCGCCCTGGAGGCGGTGATCGAGGAGAGCGAGCGCGGCTATCTCGAGGGGCTGGCGCGCCTGCGCCTGGCCCGCCTGCAGCTCGTCGAGGGCGAGGCCGAGACCGCCCTGACCACCCTGGAGGGCGTGCCCGAGGCCCTCGCGGCGCAGCGCGCCGAGGTGGTCGGCGATGCGCATCACGCCCTGGGTCGCGTCGACCAGGCGCGCCAGGCCTGGCAGGAAGCCCTCTCCCTCGCCGAGCAGCACGATCAACCGCTCTACGGCGTCCAGCTCAAGCTGGATGACCTCGGCACCGAGGAGGCCATCCTATGAGATCCCCCCTGCTGATCGCCGCGGGCGCGGCCCTGGCCGTGCTGGCCGGCTGTGCCGCCACCCCCGAGCCCGAATACGCGCCCCGCGCGCTCACCGACATCGCGACCACCACCGAGCTGGACACCCTGTGGAGCGAGCGCGTCGGCAAGGGGCTGGGTGACGCCGGCTACCCGGTGGCGCCCGCCCAGGACGGCGACACCCTGTTCGCCGCCGACGGCCGCGGCCTGGTCGAGGCCCTGGACGCCGACAGCGGCGAGACCCGCTGGGCGGTCGAGCTCGACACCCCGGTCTCCAGCGGCCTGACCGCCGTGGCCGAGAGCCTCTTCCTGGCCACCCGCAACGGCGAGGTGCTCGCCCTCGACCAGGTCGACGGCAGCGTCCAGTGGCGCGCCCGGGTCACCAGCGAGGTGCTCGCCGCGCCCCAGGCCAACCGCGAGCTCGTGGTGGTACAGGCCGTCGACGGCCGCGTCACCGCCCTGGATCGCGCCAGCGGCGCCGAGCGCTGGGTCTACAGCGGCCCGCGCCCCTCGCTGAGCCTGCGCGGCACCGGCACGCCGACGGTGATCGATCCGGTGACCTTCGCCGGCTTCGCCAACGGCCGCCTGGTGACCCTGGACAACCGCAGCGGCCAGCCGCTGTGGGATCGCCGCATCGCCGTGCCCCGGGGGCAGAGCGAGATCGACCGCCTGGTCGACCTGGCCGGCCAGCCGGTCCTGACCCAGGACGGCCGCCTGTTCGTGACCAGCTACAACGGTCGCCTGGCCGCGCTGGACGCCCGCTCCGGCGAGGTGCTCTGGGCCCGGGAGCTCTCCAGCTACCTGACCCCGATCCTGGTCGGCGACTTCCTGTTCGTGATCGACGAGGCCAGCCACGTCATCGCCGTGGATGCCGGCAACGGCAACGAGCTGTGGCGCAACGAGGCCCTCGAGGGTCGCTCGCTGACCGCCCCGGCCTTCGCCACCGACCACCTGGTGGTGGGCGACGCCGAGGGCTACCTGCACCTGCTCGACGCCCGCGAGGGCGAGCTCGTCGGTCGCACCCGCATCGACGGCTCGGGCCTCAGCGTGCGCCCGCTCACCGATCGTCGCCGCGTCTACGCGCTGGCCGACGACGGCACCCTGGACGCCCTGGAGCTTCGCCCATGACCCCGGTGATCGCCCTGGTCGGCCGTCCCAACGTCGGCAAATCGACCCTCTTCAACCGCCTGACCCGCTCCCGGGATGCCCTGGTGGCCGACTTCCCGGGCCTGACCCGCGACCGCAAGTACGGCAACGGCATGCTCGGCGACAAGGCCTACACGGTGATCGACACCGGCGGCATCAGCGGCGACGAGGAGGGCATCGACGCGGCCATGGCCGAGCAGTCGCTGGCGGCCATCGACGAGGCCGACATCGTGCTGTTCCTGGTCGACGCCCGCGCCGGCCTCAACGTCGCCGACGAGGCCATCGCCAACCACCTGCGGGTCAACCAGAAGAAGACCTGGCTGGTGGTCAACAAGGTCGACGGCCTGGAAGAGCACAGCGCCATGGCCGACTTCTGGCAGCTGGGACTCGGTGATCCCCACGCCATCGCCGCCGCCCACGGCCGCAACGTCACCACGCTGATCGAGGAGGTGCTCTCGCCCTTCCCGGCCCGCGACGAGAGCATCCCCGCCGACACCGGCACCAAGGGCATCCGCATCGGCGTGATCGGCCGCCCCAACGTCGGCAAGTCGACCCTGGTCAACCGTCTGCTCGGCGAGGAGCGGGTGGTGGTCTTCGACGAGGCCGGCACCACCCGCGACGCCATCGAGATCCCCTTCGAGCGCCGCGGCAAGCCCTACGTGCTGGTGGACACCGCCGGGGTGCGGCGACGCAAGAACGTCCGCGAGGTGGCCGAGAAGTTCTCGATCATCAAGACCCTGGAGGCGATCAAGGAGTGCCACGTCGCCATCATGGTGCTCGATGCCCGCTCCGGGCTGGTGGAGCAGGACCTGCACCTGCTCGACTACGTGCTGACCAGCGGTCGTGCCCTGGTGCTCGCGGTCAACAAGTGGGACGGCCTGGAGAGCGAGGCCAAGGAGAAGATGCGCACCGAGATCAAGCGCCGCCTGGGCTTCGCCGACTACGCCGACCTGCACTTCATCTCGGCGCTGCACGGCACCGGAGTGGGCGATCTCTACCCCTCCATCGAGCGCGCCTTCGCCTCGGCCAACGCCCACTGGTCCACCAACCGGCTGACCACCATCCTCCAGGACGCCACCGAGGCGCACCAGCCGCCCATGGTGCGCGGCCGGCGGATCAAGCTGCGCATGGCCCACCAGGGCGGCAGCAACCCGCCGATCATCGTGGTCCACGGCAACCAGACCGCCTCACTGCCCGAGGCCTACAAGCGCTACCTGACCAACACCTTCCGCAAGGTGCTCAAGGTGCGCGGCACGCCGATGCGCTTCGAGTTCCGCTCCGGCGACAACCCCTACGACAGCATGGCGGGGGCCAGCGACCGGGAGAAGGCCAAGAAGCGGGAACTGGGCCGCACCAAGGAGGCGCGCAAGAGCCGCCGCTGAGCCCTCACTCTGCTCGCCGACCCGGCCACCGCCCGGTCCCGTCATCGCCGACGGGCCGGGCGGTGTCGGTTGGGGCCGACAGGCCCGCTTGCGAGGCGCACAACGAAGGGCGCCCACGCCTTGACGCAGCGGGCCGCTGGCCCTGAAATACGCCTCCGCGCTGCGTTGCAGCACCGCCCTTCCGGAGGATCCCCCGATGCGTTTTCGCCCCCTCGTGCGCCGCTGGCGCCTGCTCGCCCCACTCTGCCTGGCCGCCCTGCTCGGCGGCTGCCTGGCGCTCCCCCAGACCGGCCTGTTCGCCTTCCGCCTGGCGGTGACCTCGCTGGGCGTGGAGGAGGTGCGCATCGGGCCGCTCGCCGTGGATGCGCGCCTCGACACCAGCGACCTGACCTCGCTGATCGCCTCCGGCCTCGGCGCCGGCAGCCTGCCGGTACAGGCGACCCTGGCCATGGGCCTGGGCCTGCCGGTCGGCATGCCGCCGGTGGAGATGTCCGGCTTTCGCTGGAGTCTGGACATGCCCGGGGTGGAGCCGGTGAGCGGCGACTACGAGGAGTCGGTCACCCTCACCTCGGGTGAAGATGCCAAGCTGCGCCTGCCGGTGGCCTTCGACCTGCTGGGCGGCGACCGGGAGCGCCTGGCGCCGATGGTGGAACTGGCGCGCCAGCTGGCCCGCCAGGGCGAGCTGCCCGCCGGCAGCGAGCTCGCCATCACCCCGGGTGACCTGAGCGGGCTCGGCATGACCCTGCCCGCCGGGCTGCTCACCCCCACCGTGCGCCTGGGCGTGGGCGAGGACGGCAGCCTGATTCCCCAGGGCTAATCCTTCATCGACGCCGAAATGGAGCGCCGGAGACCTGTCTGCGGCTTAGCTGCCTTGCAGGAGCGCTACGCCCCGTGCAGGCGCCGCCGGCCCACCCACTGGGTGGCGAACTGCCAGGCGCCGCGGCCGCTGCGCCCGCCGCGCAGGGTGGCGAAACGGATCGCGTCGGCCCGGGCCTCGGCGTTCCAGTCCTCGCGGCTGCCAAGCTGGGTGACCCAGTGACAGCAAGCCTCCAGGTAGACGTCCTGGTTGAACGGGTGGAAGCCGAGCCAAAGCCCGAAGCGGTCGGAGAGCGAGATCTTCTCCTCGACGGCGTCGCCGTGATGCAGCTCGTCGCCCACCAGGCGCGAGGCGTCGTTGTCGCCCATCGACTCCGGCAGCAGGTGGCGGCGGTTGGAGGTGGCGTAGAGCAGCACGTTGGGCGGCGGCCCGGTCAGGGCGCCGTCGAGCACGCTCTTGAGCGCCTTGTAGGCGTCGTCATGGCCCTCGAAGGAGAGGTCGTCGCAGTAGACCACGAAGCGCTGGGGCTCGCGGCGCAGCAGCTCCACGAGCGTCGGCAGCGCCGCGAGGTCGTGGCGGTCGACCTGCACCAGGCGCAGCCCCTCGGCGGAAAGCTCGTTGAGCAGGGCGCGGATCAGCGACGACTTGCCGCTGCCCCGCGAGCCCCACAAAAGGGCGTGGTTGGCCGGCAGCCCCTGCAGGAAGGCGCGGGTGTTGTCGACCAGCGCCAGCTTCTGGCGCTCGATGCCGAGCAGGTCGTCGAGCCCCAGGGCGTCCCGCGGCGGCACCGGCAGCAGCCGCCCGCCCAGCGCATGGCGCTGCCAGAGCGCGGCGACGTCCCGGGTCCAGTCCACCTCCTGGGGCGGCGGCGGCAGCCAGGGCTCGAGGTGATCGAGCAGCGTGAGCAGGCGACGCGAGAGCTCGGCGTCCATGGCGGTTCCTCCCTCTGGGCAAGGCACGGTGAGTCCAGTTCCCGGTTGACCTGACCGGTGGTCGGGGTATCTTGTGGCGAACCTCGACGCCCCGTCCAGCGTCATAGTGACCTGGACCCCACAGGAGCCCATCATGCGCTGGATTCACTGCCTCGCCATCGGCGCCCTGAGCCTGGGCCTCGCCGCCTGCACCACCTCGCCTACCGGTCGCTCCCAGCTGACGCTGCTCTCCGACGATCAGCTCGACCAGATGGGCGCCCAGGCCTTCGCCGAATACCAGAAGAAGCTGCCGACGGTCGGCGGCGCCCCGCTGCGCTACGTGGAGTGCGTCACCGATGCCGTGGTGCGTGCCCTGCCGCCCCAGGCGCGGGACCAGAACTGGCAGGTCAAGGTCTTCGCCTCCGAACAGGCCAACGCCTTCGCGCTGCCCGGCGGCTACGTGGGTATCAACACCGGCCTGCTCGACGTGGCGCGCAACCAGGATCAGCTCGCCACCGTGATCGGCCACGAGATCGCCCACGTGCTGGCCCGTCATGCCAACGAGCGCGCCTCCACCGAGACCGCCACCCAGATCGGCCTGTCGGCGATCTCGTCGGCCGCCGGCATGCAGGGCGCCGGCGGCGAGACCATGATGGCGGCGCTGGGCATGGGCGCCCAGTACGGTATCCTGCTGCCCTTCTCGCGCAGCCACGAGAGCGAGGCCGATACCCTGGGCCTGACCCTGATGGCCGACGCCGGCTTCGACCCGCGGGAGAGCGTCGCGCTGTGGAACAACATGAGCGCGGCGGGCGGCGCCCGGCCGCCGGCCTGGCTCTCCACCCACCCGAGCCACGGCCAGCGCATCGGCGGCCTGGAAGCGGGCCTGGGCGAGGCCATGGCGCGCTACGAGCAGGCCCGCCGGGCCGGCCGCACCCCCAACTGCCCACGACCCTGAAGGAACGCACGATTTCCATGCTGAAGATCGGACTGCTGCTGCTGATACTGCCCATCCTGGTACTGATGGGCGTCTATTTCGTCGAACTGGGGGACGTGCGGGACTGCGTGCTGCTCCAGGAGGGGCACTGGGACTATCGCGCCGGCGTCTGCCGCGAGGCCGCCCAGCCCTTCGTGCCCTGGGTCGACCGCCATCCCTGGCTGGTCAACGGCGGCATGCTGCTCTCGGTGGCCGGCATGGCGATGTGCATGGTGGGGCTGTACGTCAAGAAACGCTGAGGGCGCTTCATAAAAGCCGCTGGGGGCTCTACGTGAAGCGCCGCTGAGAGCGTCCCCGGCGCTTATAGCGAGCGGCGCAGCGCCTCGAGCACCGGGGCGGTGTCGGGGCGCTTGCCACGCCACTGGAAGAACGACTCGGCGGCCTGCTCCACCAGCATGCCCAGACCGTCGACGGGCCGGGCGCCGCGCTCGGCCGCCCAGCGCAGGAAGACCGTGGGCGCGGCCCCGTACATCATGTCGTGGGCCGTCGCCCCGGGCGCGAAGAGCGCGTCGGGCAGCGGCGGAAGGTCCCCGGCGAGGCTCGCGCTGGTGCCGTTGATCACCAGGTCATAGGGCCCCTCCACCGCCGCGAAGCCACCGCCGACGATCGGCCCCAGGTCGCCGAAGTCCTCCGCCAGGGCCTCCGCCTTGGCCGCGGTGCGGTTGGCGATCCGCACGCTCGAGGGCGCCTCGGCGAGCAGCGGCTCCAGCACCCCGCGCACCGCGCCGCCGGCGCCCAGCACCAGGACCCGCGCCCCGGCGAGGCGCACCCCGTGACGCTGGAGATCGCGCACCAGGCCGACGCCGTCGGTGGTGTCGCCATAGGTGAGGCCGTTGCCGCCGAGGATCAGGGTGTTCACCGCCCCGGCGCGGCGGGCGCGCTCGCTCAGGGTGTCGCAGAGCGCGAAGGCCGCCTCCTTGAAGGGCACGGTGACGTTGGCCCCGCGCCCGCCCTCGGCCACGAAGGCGCGCCAGGCGCCGGCGAAGTCGTCGAGGGGCGCCTCGATGGCGGTGTACGCCAGGCGCTCGCCGGTCTGCTCGGCGAAGGCCGCATGGATGGCCGGCGACTTCGAGTGGCCGACCGGATGGCCGAAGACGCAGTAGCGATCGATCATGCCTCGTTCTCCTCTGCCGCCTCGCCCAGCCAGTCGCGGGGCTTAAGATAGTCGTCCAGCGCCGCCTCAGCGCTGCCCGGCTCCGGGTGCCAGTCGTAGATCCAGCGCGCCAGGGGCGGCATCGACATCAGGATCGACTCGGTGCGCCCGCCGCTCTGCAGGCCGAACAGCGTGCCGCGATCCCACACCAGGTTGAACTCCACGTAGCGGCCGCGGCGGTAGAGCTGGAAGTCGCGCTCGCGCTCGCCGTAGGGCGTATCGCGGCGGCGCCGCACGATGGGCAGGTAGGCGTCGAGGAAGCTGTCGCCCACGGCGCGCTGGAAGGCGAAGCTCGCCTCGAAGCCCTCCTCGTTGAGGTCGTCGAAGAAGAGCCCGCCGACGCCGCGGGTCTCGTCGCGATGCTTCAGGGTGAAGTAGTCGTCGCACCACGCCTTGTAGCGCGGATAGGCCGCTTCACCGAAGGGCGCGCAGGCGTCACGGGCCACCCGGTGCCAGTGCACCACGTCCTCGAACACCGGGTAGTAGGGAGTCAGATCGTAGCCGCCGCCGAACCACCACACCGGCGCCTCCCCCGCCTTCTCGGCGATGAAGAAACGCACGTTGCCGTGGCTGGTCGGCACGTGGGGATTCTCCGGGTGCAGCACCCAGGAGACCCCCACCGCGTGGAAGCTGCGCCCGACGAGTTCCGGGCGCGCTGCGGTGGCCGAGGGCGGCAGGCGCTCGCCGAAGACGTGGGAGAAGTTGACGCCGCCCTTCTCGAAGAGCCGGCCCTCTTCGATCAGGCGAGAGCGGCCTCCGCCGCCCTCCTCGCGCTGCCAGCTGTCCTCGCGGAAGCAGCCGCCGTCCTCGGCGGCCAGCGCCGTGCAGAGGCGGTCCTGCAGGTCGAGCAGGTAGGTCTTGACGTCGTCCAGATGGGCGTGGGCCACCGGTGCCTCCTGGGGAAAATCGGGGAGTGGGTCAGGAACGCAGGACTTGGCCGGTCGCCAGGTCGCGGATGGTGCTGGGACGCTCGAGGCCGCCGAGCGCGCCCTCAAGGACGCCATCGAGGGTGTCGCCGAAGACGCGGCGGATCTCGTCGGCGCTCATCGCCGGCGGCTCGCCGGCGCGGTTGGCCGAGGTCGAGACCACCGGGCCGCCGAAGGCCTCGCACAGGGCGATGACCAGCGGATGGTCGCTGACGCGCAGCGCCACGCGATCATGCTCGCCACGCACCAGGGCATGGGCGCGGCCGTTGTCGGGCACCAGCCAGGTCGTGGGCCCCGGCCAGCTCGCCTCAAGTGGGGCGCGCTGCGCCGCCGTCAGCCCCTCGAGCCAGGGAGCGAACTGCGCGATGCTCGCGGCCACCAGGATCACGCCCTTGGCCGGGTCGCGCGCCTTGAGGCGCAGCAGGCGCGTCAGCGCCGCCTCGTCGTCGGGGTCGCAGCCGAGGCCCCAGACGGCCTCGGTGGGGTAGGCGATCACGCCGCCGGCCCGCAGGGCGGCGACGGCATCGGCAAGCGCGCTGGCGTCGTTCATGGGTCTCCTCGCCTCGGGGGTCGATGCCGCGAGGCGGCATCCTGGGAGGCGTATGCTATCACGCTCCCCGGCGGGTCGGCAGGCGCACCCAGCCGCCGGCGGCCTGGGTCGCGGCCCCCTCGAGCTCTAGTTCCAGCAGGCCACGCTGGCAGTCGGCGACGCCGCGGCCGGTCAGCGACACCAGCACGTCCACCGGGGTGGGGGTATCGCTCAGCCAGCGCAGCAGCGACTCCTCCCCCTCCGCCGTCGGATCGGGCGCCGCGGCGGGGTCGACGGCGCTCTCCATGGCATTCCCCACCGCGCTCGATACGGCCCACTGGCTCAGCTCGGCGAGGATGTCGTCGATCTGGCGCACCAGCACGGCGCCGTCGCGGATCAGCTGCAGGCAGCCCCGCGCCATGGGGTTGTGGATGGAACCGGGCAGGGCAAAGACCTCGCGGTTCTGCTCGAGGGCCAGCCGGGCGCTGACCAGCGAGCCGCTCTTCTCGGCGGCCTCGACCACCAACACCCCGAGCGACAGGCCGGTGACGATGCGGTTGCGCCGCGGGAAGAAGCCGGCTCGGGCCCGCGTGCCGGGGGGATGCTCGGAGAGCAGCAGCCCGCCGGGCGCCTGCAGCCGCCGGTGCAGGCGGTGATGGCGCGGCGGGTAGATCACGTCGACGCCGCAGCCGAGCACGGCGATGCTGACGCCGCCGGCCTCCAGGGCGGCCTCCTGGGCGGCGGCATCGATGCCGAGCGCCATGCCGCTGACCACGCACCAGCCGCGCCCGGCGAGCTCCCTGGCGAAGCCGGCGGCGTTGGTGAGCCCCTCGCGAGTGGAGCGCCGCGAGCCGACCATGGCGAGCCGCGGCGGCGCGAGCACGGCGAGATCGCCCATCGCCCACAGCACCAGCGGCGGATCGGCGATCTGGTCGAGCAGTCGCGGCCAGTGGGGATGCCCCGGATGGAGCAGGTGCCGGTCGGGCCCGGCGGCGAGCCAGGCCTCCTCGGCGTCGAGCTCGGCGGTGAGGGGGCTGCGCGCGGGATGATCGAGCCACAGCCGCAGGGCCGTGGCGGCCTCCCGGGGCAGCGCGGCGATCACGCCCGCCGGCCAGTCGGGGCGCGTCGCCACCAGCTCGCCGAGCCGGCGCGCTCCGAGGCCGGGCAGCCGGGCCAGGGCGCGCCACTCGCGGGACTGCATCTCGTGGGCCTGCACGCGGCGGATCAGGGTGGCAAGGCGGCCGCCGCTCCTAGCGCAGCGCCGTGTCCAGCCGGCGCTCGGGGCTGTGGATGCGATCGCCCACCGAGAGCGGGCGGTTGGCCTCCATCACCAGGCCATAGCTCATCTTCTCGTAGGGCCGGAAGACCATCACCAGGCCGGCATCTTCGCCGGGCAGGCGCAGCGGCTCGCCGGTGCGCGGGTCGTCGACCAGCTCGCCCTGCTGCTCGACCATCAGCACGTGCCCGGTCTCCAGGCCGTCGCGGCGACCGCGATCGAGCGCCACCACCTGCAGCGGCCCGATGAAGCGCACGCCCTCCGGCACCGCCAGGATGCGGCCGTCGATCTCGCGGTCGGGCGCCCGGGGCAGGAACTCGGTCACCAGGCGACGATCCTCGAGGGGCAGTGCGATGTCGTCGTCGCGGACCTCCTGGCGGGAGGCGGTCACCTCCATCACCACGATGTCGTCCTCCTGGCGCAGCCGGCGCGCCTCGCCGACGCTCTCGAGCTCGAGGCCCAGCACCTCGCCGGTGGCGCCGTCGACGTACTGCTCGCCGACCCGGTAGAGGCCGACGCGCCCGCCGCCCTCGACGCGCCCGCGGGCGTAGAGGCGATCGCCGCGGCCACTGACCAGCCGGCCGTCGTCCCCGGCAACCACGTAGGCCAGCTCATCCAGCGCCTCGGGGTCCTCGATCACGCGATGGTCGCGCAGGAAATGGCGCACGGCATCCAGCGGGATCGGCTCGATGGCCTCGCGGTGCGACGAGGTGCGCACCTTCGGCGACAGCCGCACCACGCCCTGGCCGCGCTCCAGGCCGAGGCAGGGCCGGCCGTTGCAGTCGTAGAGGTAGACGATGTCGCCGGGATAGATCAGGTGGGGGTTCTCGATCTGCGGGTTGACCTGCCACACCTCGGGCCACTGCCAGGGGTGCTGCAGGAAGCGACCGGAGATGTCCCACAGGGTGTCACCCTTCACCACGGTGTAGCGATCCGGGGCGTCGCCCCTCAGGCCGTCATCCCAGGAGAGCCCCTGCGCCTGGGCCAGCCCGAGCCCTCCCCCCATCAGCACGGCTGCGAGCCCCACCGTCAGGCGCCGACACCAGCGCGCTGCGCATCCTGTCTGTTTCATCCCTGCTCTCCCCGGGTTGCTGGCCCCACGCCCGTCGCCCATGGAACGATGGCGACGTGGTATAGTCAGATGCTGTCGATGTGATGCACGTTCGGCGGTTTCGCCGTCGACCGCGCCCTTCTAGAATAGTGTCATTTTGTAAATGACAGCATAACGGTGATTCCAACGCCATGGCCAAATTACCCATCCTCGAATTTCCCGACGAGCGGCTGCGCACGGTCGCCGCGCCGGTCGAGACGGTCGACGACGAGGTGCGCCGCCTGGTCGACGACATGCTCGAGACCATGTACGACGCCAGCGGCATCGGACTCGCCGCGACCCAGGTGGACGTCCACCGCCGGGTCATCGTCATGGACGTCAGCGATGACCGCTCGAGCCCGCTGGTGCTCATCAACCCGAGCTACACCCCCATCGGCGACGAGCGCGACCCGATGCAGGAGGGGTGCCTGTCGATCCCCGAGTACTACGCCGAGGTGCCGCGCGCCCTGAAGGTGCACCTGAAGGCCCTGGACCGCGACGGCCAGCCCTACGAGCTCGAGGCCGAGGGGCTGCTCGCCCACTGCATCCAGCACGAGTACGATCACCTGGAGGGGGTGCTCTTCGTCGACTACCTCTCGCCGCTCAAGCGCGACCGGGTGATGAAGAAGATGCAGAAGCGCCACAAGCAGATGCAGCCCGCCTGAGCCCCGGTGGCACCCGGCGGCGCCCTGCCGCCCTCGAAGGCCGACGTTTGCACGTCGGCCTTCGTCGTTTCCGGTCGCCTCCGTTATCATGAGGGCCATCGCCCACTGGCAAGGCCCTCAACATGTCCCGACCCCTGCGCGTCATCTTCGCCGGCACTCCCGACTTCGCCGCCGAGAGCCTGTCGGCGCTGCTGGCGAGCCGTCATGACGTCGTCGCCGTCTACACCCAACCGGACCGCCCGGCGGGCCGCGGCCGCAAGCTGACCCCGAGCCCCGTCAAGGCGCTGGCGCAGCGCCACGACCTGCCGGTCCATCAGCCCGTCTCCCTGAAGGCCCCCGAGGTACAGGCCGAGCTCGCGGCCCTCGAGGCCGACATCATGGTGGTGGTGGCCTACGGCCTCATCCTGCCCCAGGCCGTGCTCGACATCCCCCCGCGGGGCTGTCTCAACGTGCACGCCTCGCTGCTGCCGCGCTGGCGCGGTGCCGCGCCCATCCAGCGGGCCATCGAGGCCGGCGATGACGAGAGCGGCGTGACCATCATGCAGATGGATGCGGGCCTGGATACCGGCGACATGCTGCTGATCCGGCGCACGCCGATCACCGACACCACCATCGGCGGCGAACTCCACGACGCCCTGGCGCGCCTGGGCGGCGAGGCGCTGGTCGAGGCCCTGGAGGCCCTGGCCGGCGAGGGCCTTGCCGCCACGCCCCAGCCTGCCGATGGCGTCACCTACGCCGCCAAGCTCTCCAAGGCCGAGGCGGAGCTCGACTTTCGCCGCCCGGCCGAGGAGCTGGCCGCCCGCATCCGCGCCTTCAACCCCTGGCCGGTGGCCTGGTGCGCGCTGGGCGACGACCGGCTGCGCCTGCTGATGGCCCAGGCCGAGCCGTCGGCGCCGGACGCCGCCCCGGCCTGGCCCGGCACCCTGCTTTCGCCCTCGGCCGAGGCCCTGCGCATCGCCTGCGGCGAGGCCGGCGACCAGGTGCTGGCGGTGAGCCGCGCCCAGCTGCCCGGCGGCAAGCCCCTGGCGGTGAGCGAGCTGCTCAAGGCCCGCGCCGAGCGATTCACCCCGGGCACCCGCCTGGGACATCACGACGAGGAGAGCCCGGCATGAGCCAGCAGACGCCCGCCCCCCACGCCCGGGAGAGTCGCCGCGACAACGGCCAGGCCGTTCGCGCCGCCGCCGCCCGCGCCCTCGCCCCGGTGATCACCGGCAAGGGCTCGCTCACCGGCCTCGACGACCACCAGGTGGTCGCCCGGGACCGCGCCCTCTTCAAGGCGCTCTGCTACGGCAGCTGCCGCACCCTGCCGCGGCTCGAGGCGCTGGCCAACACGCTGCTGAACAAGCCGTTCAAGGCCCGAGACGCCGACATCCAGGCGCTGCTGCTGCTCGGCATCTACCAGCAGCTCTACCTGCGCATCCCGGCCCATGCCGCCGTGGGCGAGACCGCCGGCGCCGCGCGTCTGCTCGGCAAGGAGTGGGCCACCCGGGTGCTAAACGGCTGCCTGCGCCGCCTGCAGCGCGAGAGCGCCGAGCTCGAGGCCGAGGTGGACCGCGACCCGGCGGTGGCCCTGCTGCACCCCAAGTGGTGGCTCAAGAGCCTGCGCCAGGCCTGGCCGGACGACTGGCGGGCCATCTGCGAGGCCAACAACCTGGCCGGCCCCATGACGCTGCGCGTCAACCGCCGCCACGGCGACCGCGAGATGTACCTGGACCGCCTCGACGGCGCCGGCATCCAGGCGCGCCTCTGCCTGCACGCCCCGGACGGCCTAACGCTGGAGGAGCCTCGCGACGTCGAGACGCTGCCCGGCTTCGCCGAGGGCCACGTCAGCGTCCAGGACGAGGCGGCCCAGCTGGCCGCCGTGCTGCTTGGCCCGTCGCTCGCCCCGCGCCCCGGCGCCCGGGTGCTGGATGCCTGCTGCGCCCCGGGCGGCAAGACCGCCCACCTGCTGGAGCTCTACGACCTCGACCTGCAGGCCGTCGACAGCGACGACGTGCGCCTGGCCCGGGTCGAGGACACCCTCTCCCGCCTGGGGCTCGAAGCGACCCTGGCGGCGGGCGATGCCACCGCCCGCGACTGGTGGGACGGCACGCCCTTCGACGCCATCCTGCTCGACGCGCCCTGCTCCGGCAGCGGGGTGATCCGCCGCCACCCGGACATCAAGCGGCTGCGCCGCCCCTCGGACATCACCAAGCTGGCCGAGCTGCAGGCCCGCCTGCTCGACAACCTCTGGCCGCTGCTGGCCCCGGGCGGCACCCTGCTCTACGCCACCTGCTCGGTGCTGCCCGCGGAGAACGCCGAGCAGATCGAGGCCTTCCTGGCGCGCACCCCCGACGCCGAGTCCACCATGCCGGCCGACCTGGGCTGGGGCCGCGCCGCGGGCGCCGGCCGCCAGCTGCTGCCCGAGCCCGACAGCCATGACGGCTTCTTCTATGCCAGACTGGGAAAGCGCCCCGCCTGACCGGCGGGGTGTCCGACAGGCCAGACAGGAGGCGGCATGAGCCATCACACCTACAAGCACATCGAGCTGACGGGATCCTCGGAGAAGGACATCGAGAGCGCCGTCCAGAACGCCCTGACCAAGGCCGCGGAGAGCCTGCACGGCATGCGCTGGTTCGAGGTCGTGGACACCCGCGGGCACATCGAGCACGCGCGGGTCGCCCACTGGCAGGTCACCATCAAGGTCGGCTTCACCCTGGACTGAAGCCGGAGCGACCTGTTCTTCTGCCGACGGCTGATTTAGGCTTGCCTCGGTATGCTGCGGCGCACACGGTGCGCCGCTCTCGATCCCCGGGGTCTGACCAGAGCGGATAGCACATCGATGAAGATCATCATTCTGGGCGCCGGCCAGGTCGGCGGCACCCTGGCCGAACACCTGGCCCGGGAAGAGAACGACATCACGGTGGTGGACACCGACGGCGAGCGCCTGCGCGAGCTGCACACCCGCCTCGACATCCGCACCGTCTCCGGCGCCGGCTCCTACCCGATGGTGCTGCGCCAGGCCGGCGGCGAGGACGCCGACATGCTGATCGCGGTAACCAACTCCGACGAAGTCAACATGATCGCCTGCCAGGTGGCGCATACGCTGTTTCGCACCCCCACCAAGATCGCCCGGGTGCGCGCCACCGCCTACCTCACCCGCAAGGGGCTGTTCGCCCACGACGCGGTGCCGATCGACGTGCTGATCAGCCCCGAGCAGGTGGTCACCGATCACATCCGCCGGCTGATCGAGCACCCCGGCGCTCTGCAGGTGCTGGAGTTCGCCAGCGGCCTGGTGCAGCTGGTGGCGGTCAAGGCCTTCTACGGCGGCCCGCTGGTCGGCCAGGAGCTCGGCTTCCTGCGCCGCCACATGCCCAGCGTCGACACCCGGGTGGCGGCCATCTACCGCCGCAACCGGCCGATCATCCCCCGCGGCGACACCGTCATCGAGGCCGACGACGAGGTCTTCTTCATCGCCGCCCGCCGCGACATCCGCGCGGTGATGAGCGAGCTTCGGCGCCTCGACCGCGACTTCCGCCGGGTGATGATCGCCGGCGGCGGCAACATCGGCGAGCGCCTCGCCGAACACCTGGAGCACAGCCACCAGGTCAAGATCATCGAGCACGACCTGAATCGCTGCACCCAGCTCTCCGAACGCCTCGACCGCACCGTGGTGCTGCACGGCAGCGCCACCGCCAAGCGGCTGCTCGAGGAGGAGAACATCGAGGACTGCGACATCTTCTGCGCCCTGACCAACGACGACGAGGTCAACATCATGTCGTCGATGCTGGCCAAGCGCATGGGCGCCAAGAAGGTGCTGACGCTGATCAACAACGCCGCCTACGTGGACCTGGTGCAGGGCGGCGAGATCGACATCGCCATCTCCCCCCAGCAGGCGACCATCGGCAGCCTGCTGACCCACGTGCGGCGCGGCGACATCGTCAACGTCCACTCGCTGCGCCGCGGCGCCGCCGAGGCCATCGAGGCGATCGCCCACGGCGACACCCAGTCGTCGAAGGTGGTGGGCCGCGCCATCGGCGAGATCGACCTGCCCCAGGGCACCACCATCGGCGCCGTGGTGCGCGGCAAGGAGGTGCTGATCGCCCACGACGACGTGGTGGTGGAGTCCGGCGACCACGTCATCCTGTTCGTGATCGACAAGCGGCGGCTGCGCGACGTCGAGCGGCTCTTCCAGGTCGGACTGACGTTCTTCTGATGGCCTGTCCCGTCCCCCCTGGCGACCCGAGGAGAGCCGCCCGATGAGCCTGCGCATGATCCTGCGCATCCTGGGCCTGCTGCTGATGATGTTCAGCCTGACCATGGTGCCGCCCATCCTGATCTCGCTGCTGTACCAGGACGGCATGTGGGAAGCCTTCGCGGTGGCCATCGGCATCACCGTGGCCACCGGGGCGATGATGTACCTGCCCAACCGCCACGCCCTCAAGGAGCTGCGCACCCGCGACGGCTTCTTGATCGCGGCGCTGTTCTGGAGCGTGCTGGGGCTGTTCGGCTCGCTGCCGCTGATGCTCACCGGCGACACGGCCCTGTCGCCCACCGACGCGGTGTTCGAGTCCTTCTCGGGGCTGACCACCACCGGCGCCACGGTGATCACCGGCATCGAGTTCCTGCCCAAGGCGGTGCTCTACTATCGCCAGCAGCTGCAGTGGCTGGGCGGCATGGGGATCGTGGTGCTGGCCGTGGCCATCCTGCCGACCCTGGGGGTCGGCGGCATGGCGCTCTACCGCTCCGAGATCCCGGGGCCGCTCAAGGACTCCAAGCTCACCCCGCGCATCACCGAGACCGCCAAGGCGCTGTGGTACATCTACGCCTCCCTGACCATCGCCTGCATGCTCGCCTACATGGCCGCCGGCATGGACTGGTTCGACGCCCTGGGGCACAGCTTCTCCACCGTGGCGATCGGCGGCTTCTCGACCTACGACGCCAGCATCGGCCACTTCGACAGCGCCACCATCGAGATGATCTGCACCGGCTTCCTGCTGATCTCGGCGTTCAGCTACAGCCTGCACTTCCTGGCCTGGCGCCAGCGCAGCCTGACCCACTACTTCCAGGATCCCGAGGCGCGCTTCCTGATGCTCTTCCTGAGCGGCCTCACGGTGATCACCGCGGTCTCGCTGTGGCTGACCGACGTCTACTCGACCGCCCAGGGGCTGCGCCATGCGGTGTTCGAGGTGGTCTCGGTGGCCACCACCGCCGGCTTCGCGGTGGCGGACTTCTCCACCTGGCCCGGCGCCCTGCCCTTCCTGCTGTTCGTCGCAGCCTTCGTCGGCGGCTGCTCCGGCTCCACCGGCGGCGGCATGAAGGTGATCCGCATCATCCTGATCCTCAAGCAGGGCATGCGCGAGGTGATGCGCCTGATCCACCCCAATGCGGTGATCACGGTGAAGATCGGCAAGGTCAGCGTGCCCGACGGCATCGCCCAGGCGGTGTGGGGCTTCTTCTCCGCCTACGTGATGCTGTTCTTCCTGATGCTGGTGGGGGTGATGGCCACCGGGGTCGACCAGGTCACCGCCTGGTCGACGGTGGGCTCGGCGCTCAACAACCTCGGCCCGGCGCTGGGTGAGGCCAGCGCCCACTACGGCGACCTGCCGATGCTGGCCAAGTGGATCCTGGTGGTGGCGATGCTGCTCGGCCGCCTGGAGATCTTCACCGTGCTGGTGCTGTTCACCCCGGCCTTCTGGCGCAAGTAGGGAAAGCCCATGCAAGCGGCGCGACGGGTTTGGCCTGCCCCGGCGCTTCGTGGATAATCGAGCCTCCACTCCCACAGCCCGAGCGTCCATGACCGACTCCCAGGACTCCGTGATCACTCCCCCGCAGGACGCGACCACCAGCGGCCCGCGCCAGGAGCTCGTGGTGGGCGAGACCCGCTACACCCTGCTGGGCACCGCCCACGTCTCCGCCGAGAGCGCCGCGGACGTGCGCGCGCTGATCCGCTCCGGCGAGTTCGATGCCGTGGCCATCGAGCTGTGCGACTCGCGCCACCACAGCCTGACCAACCCCGACGCCCTGGGCGAGCAGGACCTGTTCCAGATCTTTCGCCAGGGCAAGGCCGGCATGGTCGCCGCCAGCCTGGCGCTGGGCGCCTTCCAGCAGCGCGTCGCCGAGCAGTCGGGCATCGAGCCGGGCGCCGAGATGCGCGCCGCCCTGGAGGAGAGCCGCGACGCCGACCTGCCGCTGCTGCTGATCGACCGCGACGTGGGCATCACCCTCAAGCGCATCTATCACAACGTGCCCTGGTGGCAGCGCTTCTCGCTGTTCTCGGGGCTGCTCGGCAGCGTGCTCTCGCGCCAGCAGGTCTCCGCCGAGGAGATCGAGCGGCTCAAGGAGGGCGACGTCCTGGAGTCCACCTTCAGCGAGTTCGCCGCCGAGTCGGCCTCGCTCTACGAACCGCTGATCACCGAGCGCGACCGCTACATGGTGCTGCGCCTGGCGGAGGACGCCGCCCCCGGCCGCTACCGCCGGGTGCTGGTGGTGATCGGCGCCGGCCACATGAAGGGCATGGCCGAGCAGCTGGAACAGCCGCTGCCCGAGGCGCCGCGGGTGGAGCGCGAGGCCCTGGAGGCCACGCCGCCGCCGTCGAAGGTCTGGAAGGCGCTGCCCTGGGCGATCACCGCCCTGGTGCTGACCGGCTTCGCCATCGGCTTCTCGCGCAACACCGAACTCGGCTGGCAGCTGGTGGCGGAGTGGTTCCTGATCAACGGCGTGCTCTCCGGCGCCGCCACCCTGGCCGCCCTGGCGCATCCGCTCACGGTCGCGGCGACCTTCGTCGCCGCCCCGCTCACCTCGCTCAACCCCACCATCGGCGCCGGCTTCGTGGCCGCCGGGGTCGAGCTGTGGCTGCGCAAGCCCAAGGTGCGGGACTTCTCGACCCTGCGTCACGACGTCACCGAGCTCAAGGGCTGGTGGCGCAACCGGGTCTCGCGCACCCTGCTGGTGTTCCTCACCGCCACCCTCGGCTCCGCCGCCGGCACCTGGATCGCCGGCTTCCGCATCGCCGGCAAGCTGTTCGGCGGCTGATCCCGGGCCGCCCCTCCTTCCGACCCGAGCCCCTCGTCGTCGCCTCTGTCGCTCCAAGTGCGGGTGGCGGCGGGCCCATTAAAAGGCGCGGCGGCGGGCCCGTGGAAAGGCGCGGCGGCAGGCCCCGTGCGAGCGACGCCACCCCGGCATGAGAAAAAGCAGAAATCGCCCCCCGGCTCCCTGACCTATGTTCAAGGCAGCGGCCACCGGGCCCACGGCCTCGTGGTCGCCTAGGGCGAGGCACCCTCCCGGGTGCCTGAGAATCGATTCATGGGGGGCGAGACGATGAAGACGACCGTGCTATTCCTGACGCTGGGCGGGCTGCTGCTGGGCGCCGCCTCCGCGGCGGCGGACATGCATGCCGACATGCAGCAGCTGGCCGAGGAGAAGCAGTGCCTGAGCTGCCACGCCCGGGACGACGACACCCCGCGGGCGCCGAGCTTCAACAGCATCGCCGCCAAGTACGCGGATGGCGAGATGCACCACTACCTGGTCGAGGTCGTGATGACCGGCGGCGAGAAGCACTGGGGGTCGGCGACCATGCCGGAACCCGGGGAGCGCCCCGAGGTGAGCCAGGCGGAAGCCGAGCAGCTGGTCGACTGGATCCTCGGCAAGGCCATGGAGTGAGGCCGGCGCGGCGGGGGTGAGCGACGGCGGCGCCAGCGGCGATCGAGGATCGTCAGACTAGCGGCCGGCCCGCTCCAGCAGCCGCCGCATCGCCGGCGTGGGGGCCTCGAGCTTCTCATGGCGCCGGCTGGCGGCGTAGCTGTCGTTGAAGGCGTCGAAGGTGTCGTCGAGCACCTCGGCGGCCTCGCGGTCGCCAGACTGGCGCAGCAGCTCGATGGCCACCTCGGCGGTGCACAGGTGGGCCGCCGAGGCCGGCTTGCGCAGCCGGTAGCGGGTCAGCCGCTCGGTGGCCAGGGGCAGCACCGGCAGCCCCTCGAGGTAGGGGCTCTTGCGGAAGATGCGTCGCGCCTGGCGCCAGGTGCCGTCGAGGATGATGAAGACCGGCACCCGCCCCGAGCGCTTGCCGGCCGCGACGCGCTCCATGTCCACCACGCGGTGGGCATAGTCGGGCTGGTCGTCGGGGAAGATCACGAAGGGGTCGTAGCGCGCATCGTCGAGCAGCGCCAGCAGCCGCGCGTCCGGCGCCGTGCGATACCAGGTGAAGACCTCGGTATCGCCCAGCACGTCGCCGATCAGCCGGCCGGTGTTGGTCGGCTTGTGGTGCTCCAGCGGATGGGTCAGCAGCCACACCCTCGCCTCGCTCTCGGCGCGGACCCGATAGGGGCAGAGGCAGTTGAGCGCCGGCAGGTTGCACCCCTCGCAGCGCGTCACGAAGCTGCCGCGCGCCTTGAACTCGCGCCGCGGCGGCCGCGGATGACCGGTGGCGGGGTCGCGCTCGATGACGGTGTCCTGGAGGGTATCGTCCTGCATGCTGGCTGGGTCCCGACGGCGAAAGGGGCGGCATTCTAGCACGGCGCCCGGCTCATGCCTCGCCCAGCAGGGTCTCCGGCAGCCACAGGCGCCCCTCGCGCGTCCAGTGGCGCACCAGGGCGGGCACGCCCTTGCCGGCCGGCTGCTCGAGACCGAGCGTGCCGGGGGGCGCCAGGGCACGCGCCTCGGGGTCGACCAGCACGCAGGGCGCGTCCAGCGGGGCATGCTCGAGCAGCGCCGCGGCCGGCATCACGGCAAGCGAGGTGCCCACCACCAGCAGCAGGTCGGCCTCGGCCACGATGTCGCAGGCCTCGCCGAAATGCGGCACGCCCTCGCCGAACCACACCACGTCGGGGCGCAGCTGGCTGCCCTTGTCGCAGAGATCGCCCAGGCGAATGCCGCCGCGGGGCAGCGGATAGTGCATGCGCGCATCCACCGTGGAGCGCGCCTTGAGGATCTCGCCGTGCAGGTGCAGTACCCGGCGCGAGCCGGCGCGCTCGTGCAGGTCGTCGATGTTCTGGGTGATGATGCTGACCGCAAAGCCCCGTTTCTCGAGGCTCGCCAGCGCCTTGTGGGCGGCGTTGGGGCGTGCCCGGCGCACCTGGTCGCGACGCTGGTCGTAGAAGCGCAGCACCCGCTCGGGGTCGCGGCGCCAGCCCTCGGGAGTGGCGACCGCCTCGATCGGATGGTCGGCCCACAGGCCGTCGCTGGCGCGAAAGGTCTGGATGCCGCTCTCGGCACTGATCCCCGCTCCGGTGAACACCACCAGGTGCGGGCGTCGCTGCTCGACCATTCACCACCTCTCGCCACTCGCAGGCCACCGGCGACTCCCCTTCCCTCGCCGGCGACGCTTCAGGAACCCAACGTTGTCATCGCCGAAGCTACCACTCCACGCCCCGGTGCGACCAGACGCTGTCCCGGCGACGGCACCGTTTATGTTCTCCATCGGCAGCACTGACGCCCTGCGGCCTGATCATCGGCAGGGAGTGGATCACCTGGAAGACACTGGGTGTCGCCCGGGCGGCAGGGTGCCACGGCACGGTCAGGCGCCGTGGTAGCCGTCCTCTTCGGGGTCCTCGTGCTGCCCCTTGGGCAGGTCGGCGGCCCAGGCCATGGCCGCAGCGTGGTCGCGCGGGGGGAAGGTGCGGATCTCCACGTCCTTGAACAGGCGATCCTCCAGGTGGGCGAGGTGCTTGACCCACTCCTGGTCGGTGACCACGGCCGCCCGGTGATAGTGCTTGAGATCGCCGAGCTGGGTCAGGCCGTAGCCGAGATCCTTCAGCAGGGCGGTCAGGGTCAGCCAGCGCAGGCCGTCGATCTCGACCACCAGGCTGACCCGGGGATGGGCCCGCTTGGCGGCCTCGACGGCATCGATGGCACGCTGCAGCTCCTGGGCCGTGACGACGCCACTCGCCTTCATCGCCACGACATGCTCCGCCGGGTGGGAAATGAGGTCCAGCATGGGTGCTCTCCTTGATGTCGATGGGGTGGCGAGGCAGGCTCGGTTGCCTTCAGCATAGCGCGCCTCGGCCCGGCGGGGCCGGCTAGTAGGTCAGGCCGTTGCCATCGTCGCCGGCGAAGCGGCGCTTGTTGCGATAAGGGAAGACGTCGATCACGCGGCCGTCGAGGATGGCCTGCTGCAGCCCCTTCCAGTAGTCGGCATCGAACAGCTCCGGGTGCAGCTGGTAGAAGAGCTTGCGCAGGCGCACGTCGGCGAACAGGAAGGGACCGAACTCCTCGGGGAAGACATCGTTGGGCCCCACCGAGTACCAGGGCTCATCGGCCAGCTCCTGCTCGGGGTAGAGGGGCTCGGGAATATGCCGGAAGCGGCACTCGGTGAGGTAGCAGATCTCGTCGTAGTCGTAGAAGATCACCCGCCCGTGGCGGGTCACCCCGAAGTTCTTCAGCAGCATGTCGCCGGGGAAGATGTTGGCGGCGGCCATCTGCTTGATGGCGTTGCCATAGTCCTTGAGCACCGTCCGGGTCTCGGTCTCGTCGCAGGTCTCGAGATAGAGGTTGAGCGGCGTCATCATGCGCTCGGTATAGCAGTGCTTGATGATCACCTTGTCGCCACGCAGATAGACCGTGGAGGGCGCCACCTCCAGGAGGTGCGCCAGGCACTCGGGGGCGAAATGGTCCTGGCGGGCGATGAAGTTGGAGAACTCCTGGGTATCGGCCATGCGCCCCACCCGGTCGTGGCGCTTGACCAGGCGATACTTGTCGCGGACGTTCTCGGCGGTCATCTCCTTGCTCGGGTCGAAACGGTCCTTGATGATCTTGAACACGGTGCGAAACGCGGGCAGCACGAACACCGCCATGACCATGCCGCGCACCCCCGGGGCGATGACGAACTGGTCCTCGCGCCGGGCCACCTGGTGGTTGAGGGCGCGGAAGAACTCGGTCTTGCCGTGCTTGTAGAAGCCGATGGCGGCATACAGCTCGCCCTGGGGCTTGTCGGGCATCAGCTCCTGGAGGTAGTGCACGAACTCGCTGGGCACCACCACCTTGACCTGGAAGTAGGCGCGGGTGAAGGAGAAGATGATCGAGACCTCCTCGGGCTCGATCAGCAGCGTATCCAGGTGCAGCCCCTCGCCCTCGCGGTGGAGCACCGGCAGCACCAGCGGCACCTGCTCGCCGCCACCCAGCACCCGTCCCACCAGGTAGGCGCCCTTGTTGCGATAGAAGACGCTCTTGATCAGCTCGATCTCGGCCTCGGGATCCTCGAGGATCGCCGAGGGCAGCAGGCGGCGCAGCACCTCGCTGCCGAGCTCGACGTCCCGGGCCAGATCGACGAAGGGTGTCTCGAAGCGCGCCTCGCCGAGCGCCCAGCGAAGCCCCGCCGCCCAGTCGCCGCCGACACGCCGCACGCGACACAGCTCCAGGCCGGAGTGGTGCGCCGCCCGCTCACGGGAGCTGTAGACGAACATCCAGTCGTTGCGGATGTGGCGATGGTGGAACAGCGAGCAGAACATCGAGTTGAAGTAGGTCTCGGCGAGCTCGTAGTCGAGCCGCTGGTCGATCAGCTCGGCATAGTGCCCGCGGGCCTCCTGCCAGCACTCGCAGTTGGTGAGCTGCTCGTCGTCGAGGGTGCGCCTGAGGCGCACCAGGGTGTCCTGGACCTTCTCGTCGTAGAGGTCGATGCGCTCCGCCGAGGCCTGCTGCGCCTCGCGCCAGGCCGCGTCGCGAAAGCGTCGGCTGGCGTCGTCGGTGATCTGCTTGAAGCGCGAGCGGTATTCGTCGAAGCCGTGCAGCACGGTGGCGGCAAGGCGATAGGCGGGCGAATGCGACATGGTCGGACTCCGGACGGCGATCGCCTCCAGCATGACGAATCGTGCCGCCCGAGGCGAGCCGACCATGGTGGAGCCCGCCGCGCGCACCGCCAGAGATATTGTGGCCGGCGCGCATGGCGAGAAAGAGCGGCCTCCCCCTTGGCGAACCGCCGGCCGTCCCGCCACACTGTCGTGGCAGACCCGAGGCGCGCGTCGCGCGACGCGCCCGACCCTCGACCTTCACGATCGACCTTAACCACCGACCCTCACGACAAGGAAGCACCCCATGACGATTGCCAAGGGCGACAAGATTCCCGACATCACCCTCAAGACCAACGGCCCCGACGGCCCCGAGGACCTCGCCACCGGAGACTTCTTCGCCGGCCGGCGGGTGGTGCTCTTCGCCGTGCCCGGCGCCTTCACGCCGGGCTGCTCCAACACCCACATGCCGGGCTTCGTGGTCAATGCCGACAAGATCGCCGCCAAGGGCGTGGACGCCATCGCCTGCCTTTCGGTGAACGATGCTTTCGTGATGGGGGCCTGGCAGAAGGACCAGAACGCCCAGGCCATCACCATGCTGGCCGATGGCAACGCCGAGTTCACCCGCGCCCTGGGCATGGAGCTCGACGCCTCCGGCGGCGGCATGGGCCTGCGCTGCAAGCGCTTCGCCCTGATCGCCAATGACGGCGTGGTGGAATACCTCGGCGTCGACGCCAAGGGCGTCGAGGAAAGCAGCGCCGAGACCGTGCTGGCCCACCTCTAGGCTCGCCTCTCTCCCGCCCCCGATACGGGCGGGAGTCCCGGGCGCGCGGCCTGAGCGGTCACGGCCGGGATGACAGCGCGGCCCCAGGGGGGCGACAATGGCGCCCCCCTGGTTTCCGGCCCCGACGCTTCGATGACGCCACCGCTCAGCCTTCTCCATCAGGACGACCACCTGGTCGCCGTGCACAAGCCGGCCGGCCTGCTGGTGCACCGCAGCGCGCTCGCCCGCGGCGAGCGCGAGTTCCTGCTACAGCGCCTGCGAGACCAGCTGGGGCGTCGGGTCTACCCGGTGCATCGCCTGGATCGCCCCACCTCCGGGGTGATCGTCTTCGCCCTCGCGCCCGAGATCGCGGCGTCGCTCCAGGCGGCCTTCACCGAGCGCCGGGTGACCAAGCGCTACCTGGCGGTGGTGCGCGGCATCGGCCCGGCGCAGGAGCGCCTGGACTATCCGCTGCGCGAGGAGGACGGCCGCCGCCCCAAGGCGGAGATGCCCGCCATGGAGGCATCGACCGAGGTGCGTCGGCTCGACAGCGTGGAGCTGCCGGTGCGGGTCGATCGCTACCCCCAGAGCCGCTACTCGCTGATGGAGGCGCGCCCCCTCACCGGCCGTCGCCACCAGATCCGCCGCCACCTCTCGCGGCGCGGCTACCCGATCATCGGCGACGCCAAGCACGGCAAGGGCAACCACAACCGCTTCTTCGCCGAGCAACTGGCCTGCCCCCGGCTGCTGCTGGCCGCCGTGTGCCTGACCCTCGACCATCCGGTCAGCGGCGAGCGCCTGGAGCTGCACTGCCCGCTCGACGCCACCATGACCACCCTCTTCGAACGGTTCGGCTGGACCGGCCATCTGCCGACCCCGCCCCGCCGCCACTCCCAAGCGTGATGCCATGACCGATTTCGCCCCGCTCGCTTCGCCCTCTTCCGCGCCCGACGACTTCGAGGCCCGCTTCGGCGGCATTCGCCGGCTCTACGGCCGCCGCGCCGCCGAGCGCTTCCGCACCGCCCACGTGGTGGTGGTGGGAGTCGGCGGCGTGGGCAGCTGGACGGTGGAGGCGCTCGCCCGCTCGGGGATCGGCAGGCTGACGCTGATCGACCTGGACGACGTCTGCGTCTCCAACGTCAATCGCCAGCTGCACGCCCTGGACGGCACCATCGGCCGTCCCAAGGTGGAGGTGCTGGCCGAGCGCTGCCGCGCCATCCAGCCGGGCATCGAGGTGGTGGCCGACAGCGCCTTCGTCACCCCCGCCAACCTGGCCCAGCGCATCCCCGAGGATGCCGACCAGCTGGTCGACGCCATCGACAGCGTGGTCGCCAAGGCGGCGCTGATCGCCTGGTGCAAGCGCCGCAAGCTGCCGATCGTGGTGACCGGCGCCGCCGGGGGCCAGACCGACCCGACCCGCATCCGCGTGGCCGACCTGACCCGCACCGAGCACGACCCGCTGCTGGCCAAGGTGCGCGCCCGCCTGCGCCGCGACTTCGGCTTCTCGCGCAACCCCAAGCGGCGCTTCTCGGTGGAGTGCGTCTACTCCGACGAGCAGCTGGTCTACCCGGGCAGCGACGGCGAGGTCTGCCTGCAGAAGCCCGGCGACGGCGAGGCGACCCGGCTCGACTGCGCCTCGGGCTTCGGCGCGGCCACCTTCGTCACCGGCAGCTTCGGCTTCACCGCCGCCTCCCGGGTGCTGGCCCGGCTGGCGAAACAGGCCGCCGCCGCGCCCTGACGCCCACGTTCACACTCCCCACCGTCCACAGAGGAACCGCTGTCATGGACCACAAGGCCCCCCGCGGCATCTACCGCCACTACAAGGGTCCGCTCTACGAGGTGCTCGGCGTCGCCCGGCACAGCGAGACCGAGGAGCCGCTGGTGGTCTACCGCGCGCTCTACGGCGACTACGGGCTCTGGACGCGCCCGCTGGAGATGTTCCTCGAGACGGTCGAGGTGCAGGGCGAGCCGGTGCCGCGCTTCGCCCTGGAGAAGGCCTTTCCCTGAGGCGTCGCCGGCACGACGCACACCCCGCCCCACCATGACAAAGCGCCCCGTGGCGACGGGCCACGGGGCGCTTGGGATTCCGGCAACGCGAGCGACGGCCGCTCGTCGGCGTGCGGGCGTTACTCGTCGCCGGCTTCCTGCATCTGCTTGAGCAGGTAGTTCTCGATGCCGACCTTGTCGATCAGGCCAAGCTCGGTCTCGATATGGTCGATGTGGTCTTCCTCGTCGGCGAGGATGTCGCGGAAGAGGTCGCGGCTGACGTAGTCCTTGACCTGCTCGCAGTAGGTGATCGCGTCGATGTAGTCCTGGCGCCCCTCGTGCTCGATCTTAAGGTCGCACTCGAGCATCTCGCGGACGTTCTCGCCGATGTGGAGCTTGCCGAGGTCCTGGAGGTTGGGGATGCCCTCGAGGAACAGGATGCGCTCGATCAGCTTGTCGGCGTGGTTCATCTCCTCGATGGACTCGTCGTACTCCCACTTGGCCAGCGCCTTCAGGCCCCAGTCCTTGTACATCTTGGCATGCAGGAAGTACTGATTGATCGCCACCAGCTCGTTGCCGAGCGCGGTATTCAGGTGCTCGATGACCTTGCTGTCGCCTTTCATCTCATTACCTCGATCACGGTTGTCACGGTACGTTTCCAGCTTGGCATGGGCGCGGGAGCCTGACCAGCCTGTGACACCCCAGTGTAGAGATCGTCAGAGATAACTCAATGAAATCATAGAGTTGCAAAACTCAAGGCGAACGATAACGATTGCCGTCACACGGCGTAGGCGAGCCCCTCGACGGCGGCGTTCATCTCGGCCTTGATGGCCTCGCGGGTGATCTCCTTGCCCGTGCAGGCGCACTTGCCGCACTGGGTCGCGCATCCGGTCTGCTGCTGGACCTCGCGCCAGCTGCGCGCGCCCTCCTCGACGGCGCCGCGGATCCGATGGTCGGTCACGTTCTTGCACAGACACACGTACATGTCATCACCTCACGCTGATCATGAAGTAAATGTAAATGATTCGCATGGGTAACCGCAAGCGCCGAGTGGTGAAAAACTGATCGATGTCAGCCTTTCCGGCCCGGCCGTGCGTCCGCCTTAGCGGCGCTTGGGCAGCACCACCACCCGGGTGTTGGAGACGATGTCCGGCCAGCTGCGCTTCTCGTCGTCGAGGAGGATCCACAGGTAGCCGAGGCCGAAGGCGGCCAGCGAGATGGTCGCCACCAGGAAGCGCTGCAGCGCCTGGAGGGCGGTGATCGAGCAGCCGTCGCGGGTCTGCACCCTGAGCCGCCAGGCCTGCATGCCGAGCGTCATGCCGCCCCGGGTCCAGAAGAAGGCGAAGAAGACGAAGGCACCGAGCGCCATCAGCAGGCGCAGCGAGAGCACCTGGGCGGCCCCCACGCCGACCTGCTCGGCCGGCACGCCGAGCACCAGCCGCACCACCGCCAGGTGAAGCGCGGCGATGACGATCCAGATCGCCAGCACCAGCAGGCCGTCGTAGAGCATGGCGCCCAGCCGCCGGCCGAGGCCGGCCGGCCAGACTTCGTCGAGTCGATCGAAACGTCGCTGCATGGGGTCCTCGTCTCAGCCGGTACGGCGCAACAGATACAGGCCCACCCCGGCGCACAGCAGGGTCGGCGCCAGCACCGCCCAGGCCGGCGAGAAGCCGAACACCGTCGACGCCGGCCCCAGCAGGTCCTGGAGGTACTTGAAGGTGAGGCCGGTGACCACGCCGTAGAAGACGCGGGTGCCGGCCGCCACGGTCCGCAGGGGACCGAACACGAAGGAGGCCGCCACCAGCACCAGCGAGGCCATGGTCAGCGGCATCAGCATCTTCTGCCAGAAATAGAGCAGCGGCTGGGTCGCCTGCTGCCCCTGCTCGCCAAGGTAGCGGGCATAGCGCCACAGCTCGCTGGGCGCCTGGGTCTCGACGTCGCGCAGCAGCCGGTCGAGCTGCGCGGGGGTCATGGCGGTCTCCCAGGGCAGGGTGTCGTGGTGCCGGGCCTCGGTGCGCCCGGCGTCGAAGCGCGTCACGGCGACCTGCTCGAGCTGCCAGTGATCGTCCTGCCAGACCGCCCGGCGGGCGCGCAGCGCCTCGACGAGGGTGCGACCCTCGAAGCGATAGCGGGTCAGGTCGAGCACGGTGTCGTCGGCGCGGATGGCGCCGAAGCGGTAGATGTCGTCCCCCTCGCGCTGCCAGCCGCCCCGCTGGGTGAGCAGCGCGCCCTCGCCCTGCATCTGCTCGAGGCGCCAGGCGCTGGCGAACTGCTCGGTGCGCGGGCTGACGAACTCGGCGATGGTCAGCACCACCAGGATCACCAGGATGATCGGCTTCATCACCCCCCAGAGGATGCGCACCAGGGAGCGGCCGGCGGCGCGCATCACGGTGAGCTCGTTGCTCGAGGCCATGCTGCCGAGACCAATCAGCGCGCCGATCAGCACCCCCACCGGCGCATACTGGTAGAAGCGCCAGGGCAGGCGCATCAGCAGGTAGAGCAGCACCTCGAAGGCGCCGTAGTTGCCCTCGACGTCGCCGAGGTCGTTGATGTAGGTGATCACCAGGTCCAGGCCCAGCAGCACGACCTGCACCACGAGGATGGCGCCCAGCACGTTGCGGGCGATATAGCGATCGAGACGGTCGGTGATCATCCGCTCATTCCCTTGTGCTGGGCCCTGACCATCATGGCCAGGCCGATGGCCAGGAAGCCGCCGTGGATCGGCCACATGCCGATCGCCACCGGCCAGCTGCCGCGGCCGATGGCGTCCAGCGCCGCCAGCAGCAGGCTGAGGTAGGCCACGTAGAGGAAGATCGCCGGCAGCAGCTTGGAGAAGCGCCCCTGGCGCGGATTGACCCGCGAGAGCGGCATGGCCAGCAGGGTCAGGATGAAGACCATCAGCGGCAGGCCGAGGCGCCACTGCAGCTGGGCCAGGGCCGGCAGGGCCTCGGCGCCGAACAGCGCGGCGGTGGTGGCGTACTCGGGGGCGTCGAGCTCGGGACGCTGGGCGGCGCCGGAGAGGCGCACGGCGTAGGTGCCGAACTCGAGACGCTCGGCCTGGGCGCGGCCGGGGTCGACGCTGTAGCGCTCGCCGTCCTCGAGGACCAAAAAGCGGCTGCCGGTCTCCTCATCGACGGTCTGGTAACCGGCACCGGCCCGGGTCACCACGGTCGAGGGGGTGTCGTCGCTGCGCGACTGGCGCTCGCTGATGAACACCTCCTGCATCCGCGTGCCGTCGTCGTTGAAGCCCTCGGTGTAGGCCGTGCGCCCGCCGCCGAAGTCCTGGAAGCGGCCCGGCGCGAGTGCCGTGAAGTCGAGCTGGCTGCGCTGCTCCTCGAGCATCACCTCGTTGTGCAGGGCACCGGCCGGGGTCAGCCACAGGCTGCAGACCCCGACCAGCACCGCCACCAGGGTCGCCGGCACCAGGCTGACCTGCAGCAGGCGATGGGGGCTGGTGCCGCAGGCCACCAGCACGGTGATCTCGCTGTTGAGGTAGAGCTGGCCGTAGGCGAGCAGGATCCCCAGGAAGAAGGCCAGCGGCAGGATCAGCTCGAGAAAGCCCGGCAGGTGGAAGAGCATCAGGGTGCCGAGGATGCTCACCGGGATCTCGCCTTCCGCCGCATTGGAGAAGTAGCGGATGAAGCGACTGCCCATGATCACCAGCAACAGCACGCCGGCCACGGCGGACATGGTCAGCAGGATTTCACGGGTCAGGTAGCGAAATATGATCAACGTTGTCTCCCGGCCGGGCACCCCGGTGCCCGGCCAACTTCCATGCAATGACGCCTTGCCTTGGGTACACTGGGATGACTCGGCAACGTGCCGGCATTATCCAGAATCCCCCTTCGCTTGTCTTGTGGAGACTCCATGGAATTCCCCGTTCAGACGGCCAATCCGGCCAAGGTCGAGACGGCCTGTCTCGTGGTCCCGGTATTCAAGGACGGTGAGCTGCTGCCCGCCGCCGCCAAGCTCGACAACGCCAGCGAACGGCTGATCGGCCAGCTGATCGAGCGCGGCGATTTCGAGGCCAAACTGGGCAATGTCCTGATGGTGCCCTTCGCCCCGGGGCTCAACACGGACCGGCTGATGCTGGTGGGACTGGGCGAGCGCGCCAAGTGCAATGAAGGCGCCTTCCGCAAGGCCGTGGACGCCGCCTTCACCGCCATCGCGCCGCTGCCCGCCGAGGACGTCGCCGTGGCCTTCGCCGACGTGCCGGTCGCCGACCGCGCCTGCGACTGGAAGGCCCGCATGGTGGCGGAGGCCGCCCATCGCGCCGTCTACCGCTTCGACGACTTCAAGTCCGAGAAGGCGCCCGCGCCGCGCCTGGAGAAGGTCACCCTGCTGATCAGCGAGCAGGGCGACGCCGACGCGGCCCGCCAGGGCGCGCGCATCGGCGACGCCATCGGCCAGGGCGTGGCGACCACCCGCACCCTGGGCAACCTGCCCGGCAACGTCTGCACGCCGAGCTACCTGGCCGAACGCGCCGAGCAGCTGGCCGCCGAGTCCGGCGGCGCGCTGACCGCCGAGATCCTCGACGAGGCGGCGCTGGAAGAGCTGGGCGCCCACAGCCTGCTCTCCGTGGGCCGCGGCAGCGAGCAGCCCTCGCGGCTGATCGTCATGAAGTACCAGGGCGCCGAGCAACCCGACGAGGCGCCCCACGTGCTGGTCGGCAAGGGCATCACCTTCGATACCGGCGGCATCTCGCTCAAGCCCGGCGAGGCCATGGACGAGATGAAGTTCGACATGTGCGGCGCCGCCAGCGTGTTCGGCACCGTCACCTCGGTGCTCGCCATCAAGCCCCGGATCAACCTGGTGGCCATCGTCGCCGCCGCCGAGAACATGCCCGACGGCCGCGCCACCAAGCCCGGCGACATCATCCAGACCCTAAAGGGCCTCTCCGTGGAGGTGCTCAACACCGACGCCGAGGGCCGCCTGGTGCTGTGCGACGCCCTGACCTACGCCGAGCGCTTCGAGCCGGCCAGCGTCGTCGACATCGCCACCCTGACCGGCGCGGCGATCATCGCCCTTGGGCATCACGCCACCGGCCTGCTCTCCAACGACGACGACCTGGCGCTGGATATCCTGGATGCCGGTGAGACCGCCTGGGACCGCGCCTGGCACCTGCCGCTGTGGGACGAGTACCAGGAGCAGCTCGCCTCCAACTTCGCCGACCTGGCGAACATCGGCGGCCGTCCGGCCGGCACCATCACCGCCGCCTGCTTCCTCTCGCGCTTCGCCGACAAGTTCCCCTGGGCGCACCTGGACATCGCCGGCACCGCCTGGACCTCGGGCAAGGAGAAGGGCGCCAGCGGACGTCCCGTCGGCCTGCTGACCCAGTACCTGCTGGACCGCGAGGCCGACAGCGAGGTCGAGGTCGCCGACGACTGATCGCCGCCGGCGGGGTTGCCTTTTCCCCACGCGGACCTTTTCATGTGGGATGACGATTCTCATGCACCGGGCCCTCGCCGGCCCGGTTCCCTTTTTCGTGTCGAGGGCGCCCGACGGCGCCCCGCCATAAGCGGAGACCCCTTGCCGTGTCCATCGAACGCTTTACCGTGCTGCCGACCGCCCAGCCCACCGCGCCACAGATCCGTGACGACATCCTGGCCAACCCCGGCTTCGGTCGCTACTTCACCGATCACATGGCCCATGTGCGCTGGACCCTCGACGCCGGCTGGCACGGCCACGAGGTGCGCCCCTACGGCCCGCTGACCCTGGATCCCGCCGCCGCCGTGCTGCACTACGGCCAGGAGATCTTCGAGGGGGTCAAGGCCTACCGCCACGCCGACGGCTCGGTGTGGACCTTCCGCCCCGAGAAGAACGCCGAGCGCTTCCGCCGCAGCGCGCGCCGCCTGGCGCTGCCGGAGCTCTCCGACGAGGACTTCGTCGACTCGCTGAAGGCGCTGCTGGCCCAGGATCAGGCGTGGGTGCCCACCCCCGCCAGCGAGGCCGACGAGTCGAGCCTCTACCTGCGCCCCTTCATGATCGCCAGCGAGACCTTCCTCGGCGTGCGCCCCTCCCACGAGGTCGACTACTACGTCATCGCCTCACCGGCGGCAGCCTACTTCCAGGGCGGCGTGAAGCCGGTCTCGATCTGGCTCTCCTCGCACTACAAGCGCGCCGCCGCGGGCGGTACCGGCTTCGCCAAGTGCGGCGGCAACTACGCCGCCTCGCTGGCCGCCCAGAAGGAGGCCGCGGCCCACGACTGCAGCCAGGTCGCCTTCCTCGACGCCGCCGAGAACAAGTGGATCGAGGAGCTCGGAGGCATGAACCTGTTCTTCGTCTTCAAGGACGGCCGCATCGTCACCCCGCGCCTCACCGACACCATCCTCGAGGGCGTGACCCGCGACTCGGTGCTGACCCTGGCCGGCGACGAGGGGCTGACCCCGGAGGAGCGGCCGATCAGCATCGACGAGTGGCGCGAGGGCGCCGCCTCCGGCGAGATCACCGAGGTCTTCGCCTGCGGCACCGCCGCGGTGATCACCCCGGTCGGCGAGCTGGTCACCGAGGAGGGCAGTATCCGGCTCGCCGCCGAGGGCGACAACGAGGTGGCCAAGCGCCTGCGCACCCGCCTGCTCGACCTGCAGTATGGCCGCAGCGAAGACACCCGCGGCTGGCTGACCCGCCTCGCCTGAGCCCTTTCCGGCCCCCGGCAAGACGGCCTTTGCCGGGGGCAAGATAGCTCCATTACCTTCCAAGACTCCGAGATAAAACGCCGACGAGCGAAGGCCAGACAAGGCAAAAATCGGCGACAAATCGGCAGGATAGCCGATTTGGGCAGCTCGGCTGCTCACCAAGCGAGCGACAGGGATGTCGCGAGTCAAAGAACGGAGTTTACGGGTTGTTAAATGAGTATCTTGAGCCGATTTTTAACGCCGTATGGCCGAGCGCAGTCCGTTTTAGACGGAGTCTCATGACCCGCATCGATTTCTATATCCTCCCCGACACCACCCTGGAGGCCCGCTTCGGCTTCGCCTGCCGGCTGACCGAGACGATCTACCGCAAGGGCTATCGGCTGCACCTGCACGCCGAGGACGAGGCCATGGCCCGCGAGCTCGACGACCGGCTCTGGACCTTCCGCCCCGACGCCTACCTGCCCCATGCGCTGCTCGGCAGCGACCAGGAGGCGACGGTGCCGGTGACCATCGGCTGGGAGGGCCCGCCGGAGCCGGGCGCCCAGGCGCTGCTCAACCTGCATCCGGGCATCCCGGAGTGGTTCTCGCGCTTCGAGCGGGTCGCCGAGATCATCAACCAGCACCAGGACGTGCTCACCGCCAAGCGCGAGTGCTGGCAGACCTACAAGAAGCGCGGCTACCCGGTCACCCCGCACCACCTGCGCGCTCAAGCCTGAGAGATAGCACGCCGGGGACAGGTCACAGAGGGAGTCCTACGCCAGGGATGACGTCGGTAGCGCCCAGGGAAGGGTTCACAGCGCCCCCGGAGGGCCGGCCCCGCTCGAAGACCTGTCGACGGAGTCCCGGCAGCCATGGCCCTCGCCCATGACGCCGGCCCGCCGGGCAGGCTATAATCGGGCCCATTTTTCGCGCCCTGCGGCGCCGCCATGACGCGGCCTGCCGTGCCTCGACGCCACCCTGAACACCCGGAAGCCCCCATGGACAAGACCTACCAACCCGAGCAGATCGAAACCCGCTGGTACGAGCGCTGGGAGGCCGACAACCGCTTCGCCCCCTCCGGAGAGGGCGAGCCCTTCTCCATCATGATCCCGCCGCCCAACGTCACCGGCAGCCTGCACATGGGCCACGCCTTCCAGGACACCATCATGGACACCCTGACCCGCTGGCGGCGGATGCAGGGGCGCAACACCCTGTGGCAGGTCGGCACCGACCACGCCGGCATCGCCACCCAGATGCTGGTGGAGCGCAAGGTCGCCGCGGAAGAGGGCAAGAGCCGCCACGACCTCGGGCGCGAGGCCTTCACCGACAAGATCTGGGAGTGGAAGCACGAATCCGGCGGCGAGATCACTCGCCAGCTGCGCCGCATGGGGGCCAGCGTCGACTGGAGCCGCGAACGCTTCACCATGGACGACGGCTTCTACAAGGCCGTGCAGGAAGTCTTCGTGCGCCTGCATGAAGAGAACCTCATCTACCGCGGCAAGCGGCTGGTCAACTGGGACCCCACCCTGCACACCGCGATCAGCGATCTCGAGGTCGAGAACCGCGACCAGCAGGGCAGCTTCTGGCACTTCCGCTACCCGCTGGCCGACGGCGTCACCACCGACGACGGCAAGGGCTACCTGGTGGTCGCCACCACCCGCCCCGAGACCCTGCTCGGCGACAGCGCCGTGGCGGTCAACCCCGAGGATCCGCGCTACGCCTCGCTGGTCGGCAAGTTCGTCGAACTGCCGCTGGTCGGGCGCCGCATCCCGGTGGTGGCCGACGAGCACGCCGACATGGAGAAGGGCTCGGGCTGCGTGAAGATCACCCCGGCCCACGACTTCAACGACTACGAGGTCGGCAAGCGTCAGGGCCTGCCGCTGATCAACGTCTTCACCCAGGACGCCGCGGTGCGCGAGACCGCCGAGGCGTTCGATCTCCAGGGCCGCCCGCTCGCCGACGTCGACCCGAGCCTGCCCGCCGCCTATGCCGGCCTCGGCCGCTTCGAGGCCCGCGAGCGCATCGTCGCCGACATGGACGCCGCCGGCCTGCTCGAGCAGGTGGAGACGGTCAGCAACACCCTGCCCTACGGCGACCGCAGTGGCGATGTCATCGAGCCGCTGCTCACCGATCAGTGGTTCGTCGCCGTGGAGGAGCTCGCCAAGCCCGCCATCGCCGCGGTGGAGAACGGCGACATCGAGTTCGTGCCGAAGAACTACGAGAACATGTACTTCGCCTGGATGCGCGACCTCCAGGACTGGTGCATCTCGCGCCAGCTCTGGTGGGGCCACCGCATCCCGGCCTGGTACGACGCCGAGGGCAACGTCTACGTGGCGAGAAGCGAGGCCGAGGCCCGCGAGAAGCACGGCCTGCCCGCCGATCTCGAACTGACCCAGGACGAGGACGTGCTCGACACCTGGTTCAGCTCCGGGCTCTGGACCTTCGGCACCCTGGGCTGGCCCGAGCAGACCGAGGAGCTCGCCACCTTCCACCCGACGAGCGTGCTGGTCACCGGCTTCGACATCATCTTCTTCTGGGTCGCCCGGATGATCATGATGACGCTCAAGTTCACCGGCGAGGTGCCCTTCAAGCAGGTCTACGTGCACGGCCTGGTGCGCGACGGCCAGGGCCAGAAGATGTCCAAGTCCAAGGGCAACGTGCTCGACCCCATCGACCTGATCGACGGCATCGCGCTGGAGACCCTGGTCGAGAAGCGCACCGGCAACATGATGCAGCCGCAGAAGGCCAAGGCGATCGCCAAGGCCACCCGCGCCGAGTTCCCCGAAGGCATCGAGCCCCACGGCACCGACGCCCTGCGCTTCACCTTCCTCTCCCAGGCCACCACCGGGCGCGATATCAAGTTCGACATGGGCCGCCTGGACGGCTACCGCAACTTCTGCAACAAGCTGTGGAACGCCTCGCGCTACGTGCTGATGAACGCCGAGGGCCAGGACACCGGCATCGACGGCGGCGAGGTCGAGTTGTCGCTGGCCGACCGCTGGATCGTCTCGCGCCTGCAGCAGACCCAGGCCCAGGTGACCCGGGCGATGGAGGAGTTCCGCTTCGACCACGCTTCCCAGGCGCTCTACGACTTCGTCTGGAACGAGTACTGCGACTGGTACCTGGAGCTCTCCAAGCCGGTGCTGTGGGACGAGGCCGCCAGTGACGCCGCCAAGCGCGGCACCCGCCGCACCCTGGTGCGCGTGCTCGAGGCGATCCTGCGCCTCGCCCACCCGATGATGCCCTTCATCTCCGAGGAGATCTGGCAGCGCGTCGCGCCGCTCGCCGGCACCCGCGCGGCGGACGGCGACTCGATCATGAACCAGCCCTGGCCGCTGGCCGACGAGGCGCTGGTCGACGAGGCGGCGACCCGCGACATCGAGTGGCTCAAGGGCGTGATCGTGGCGGTGCGCAACATCCGCGCCGAGATGAACATCGCCCCGGGCAAGCCGCTGGAGGCGCTGCTCACCAAGGGCGGGCCGGAGGACGCCGAGCGCCTGGCGGCCAACCGCCTGTTCCTCTCCAAGCTGGCCAAGCTCGAGCGCGTCGAGTGGCTCGACGACCCCGAGCAGGCGCCGCTCTCGGCGACCCAGCTGGTCGGCGAGATGGAGGTGCTGGTGCCGATGGCCGACCTGATCGACAAGGACACCGAGCTCGCGCGCCTGGCCAAGGAGATCGACAAGCAGGAGAAGCTGATCGGCGGCATCGAGAAGAAGCTCGGCAACGAGAGCTTCGTCGCCAAGGCGCCGGAAGCGGTGGTCGAGAAGGAGCGCGCCAAGCTCGCCGACTTCGAGGCCGCGCGCCGGCTGCTGGTCGAGCAGCGCGAGAAGATCGAAGCGCTCTGATCACCCGCGGGTCGTGATCCCGAACGGCAAAGGGGCCGGGCGCCAGGCGCCCGGCCCCTTCTGTTGCGCATCGCGAGGGCCTAGAGCCCGCGGAAGCTCTCCCACAGCGCCGGCACGCCCGGGAACATCCCGATGCCCGCCATCACCGTGCAGAGGACCGCGAACACCACGCCGGGGATGATCCAGCGCCCCATGTGGCCGAGCTCGCGGCCGCGCTCCTTGCAGCCGATCAGCCCCAGGTTGTCCAGCAGCACCGTCAGCGACCAGCCGAACACCGGATTGACCAGCGCCGAGGAGAAGATCACCACCGCCGCGGACTGGGTGGTCTTGCCCTTGCGGGTCATCTGCATGCCCGCCTCGAGCAGCGGCACGTAGACCCCGACCATCAGCGCCACGCTGAGCACCGGCTGCCACACCGCCAGGTCCATCGGGTAGCCCCAGAGGGCGGCGACGACGCACAGCAGGCCGGTCAGCACCGCCCCGGCGGGGATCGGGCGCCGGGCGATCGCCGCCGGCACGATGTAGGTGCCCCAGGAGGAGCTGATATTGCCACCGCCCAGCAGACTGCCGGCCACCTGGCGGGCCGAGGCGGTGACCATGGTGTCGTCCATGTTCATCACCACCCGGTCGGTCTTCGGCGGGTAGTTGAGCTGCTGGAAGACCCGGTGGCCGACGAAGTCCGGCGACCACATGGCCACCGCCAGCACCGCGAAGGGCGCCACGGCGACGAAGTGGTGGAACGACGGCAGGCCGAGCTGCCAGCCGGTGTCCTCGCCCCACCAGTAGAGCGGGTTGAGGGTGGGGATGCCCGGTTCGGTAGTGAACTCGAAGGGCGCGCCCATCGCGAAGGAGAGCGCGCCGGCCAGCAGGGCGCCCAGCGGGATCGCCAGCCAGCGCATCTGGACGTGCTCCAGGTAGGCGTACATGAGGATCGTGGCGATGATCACCACGAACGCCAGGTGGGCCATGTCGAAGCTCTCGGCCCAGGCGAACAGGCTCTCGATCTGGCCGCTGATGCCGATGAAGCCGAGGTAGAGCAGCAGGCCGCCGCACACCCCGTTACCGGTCAGCCGGGCCAGCAGGCTGCCGCCCTTGCTGATGCCCAGCAGGAAGCCCAGGGCGCCGATCATCAGCCCCAGCGCCATGGGGTGGCCGCCCGAGGCGACGATCAGCGGCACCAGCGGGATCAGCGGGCCGTGGGTGCCGGCCAGGTTGCTGGTCGGGTTGAGGAAGCCCGAGACCAGCACCACGAACAGCAGCGCGGCGATCAGCATCTCGTAGCGGACGTTCTCGATGACGAAGTCGTCGGAGAGCCCGAGCTGGCCGGCGAAGGCCGCGACGATGGCGGCGACCATCACGATCTTGCCGATGGTGGCCGCCATGGCCGGCACCCAGTCCTCGAGTTCGAAGCGGTAGTCCCGGCCGGGCAGGTTAGGTCGCCAGCGCCGGGGCGCCATGCTCTGCAGCTCGTGCTCCAGGTACTCCGCCCGGGAGGCGAAGGCCGAGCGCGGCCGGCGGCGGTGGCGATAGTCGTCGTGGGAGTCGGTCATGGGCTCACTTGTGGGAAGGACGGAGTGGGAAAAAAAGCTCGCCCACTCTAGGGAGGCCCGACCCGAGCCACAATCTGACATTTGGCTAATATAATGGGGCGCCCGGTCCGTGGCAGGCGGCGTCCCGTCACCGCTCCGTCACGCCCCGCCGACGCGCTCAGTCGACGCGCTCAGTCGACGCGCAGGAAGCCCCCCAGCACCCGCTGGTCGGGACCGAAGAACACCAGCCGGTCGTGATCGATCAGGTAGCGGTAGGCGTTCTCCAGCATGCCGGTTACCCGTGCCGCGTCCTCGGCCCGGGGACAGGCGCGCCGGGTGGTGGCGAGCTCGGTGAAGGCGATGCGCTGGTTGTCGCCCAGCGCCGCCTGGCCGGTCAGCCGGTTGCAGCCGTCGCTGCCGCTCACCCGCCCCTCGCCGTCGATCACGAAGTAGGGGCGCGTCGGCATGTCGAGGCGCTCGCTGGTGCCCACCAGCAGCAGGTTCCAGCGCTGGTCGACCACCGGCCCCTCGAGGCGAGCCGAGGGCTCGTCGACGACGCGGGGCGCCGGCCCGCCCTGGCAGGCGGCGAGCAGCAGGGCGCCGGCGGCCAGCAGGGCGGTGTTGCGTAAGATTTTGATCATCATGGTATCTTCCTTGAGGCGCGGGGCAGTGGTCCGGCGCCAAGCTTGCCCCAAACCGACCTTTCGGACAATGCTGAGACCATCGCCATCGACAAGGACGCCCCACATGCTCAAAGCGCTTCACAATGACGCCCTCGGCAAGCTGATCCTGCGCCTCGCCGTGGGCGGACTGATGCTCTTCCACGGCGTGGCCAAGCTGCTCAACCCGGGCAGCCTCGACTGGATCGGCGGCATGCTCCAGGGCTACGGCCTGCCCTCCTTCCTGGCCTACGGGGTGCTGATCGGCGAGGTGCTCGCGCCGATCATGGCCATCCTGGGCTGGCAGAGCCGCCTTGCCGGGCTGCTGATGGCCGGCAACATGCTGGTGGCCTTCCTGCTCGTGCACACCGGCGAGGTGTTCATGCTCAACGACAACGGCGGCTGGCAGCTTGAGCTGCAGGGCATGTTCTTCCTCTCTGCCCTGGCGCTGGTCTTCCTAGGCAGCGGACGCATGGCCTGGCGGCCGGACTGATCGAGCGCCCGGCCGCCGCGGCCCTCACCAGGTGCCGGTATTCTCCATGGAGGCCCAGGGCTCCCTGGGCGGCTGCGCCTCGCCGGCCTGCAGCAGCTCCACCGAGATGCCGTCGGGGCTTCTGACGAAGGCCATGTGGCCGTCCCGCGGCGGGCGATTGATGGTCACGCCGTTGGCCTGGAGGTGCTCGCAGAGGGCGTAGATGTCGTCCACCCGGTAGGCCAGGTGGCCGAAGTTGCGCCCGCCGGTGTACTCCTCTGGGTCCCAGTTCCAGGTGAGCTCGAGCTCGGGGGCCTGGAGCTCGGCCGAGCGCGCCTCGTCCTGGGGCGCGGCGAGGAAGACCAGGGTGAAGCGCCCCTTCTCGTTCTCCTTGCGGCGCACCTCCTTGAGGCCCAGCAGGTCGCAGTAGAAGTGCAGCGAGGCGTCGAGGTCGCTGACGCGAACCATGGTGTGCAGGTACTGCATGGGGAACTCCTGTCGCTTCAGTCGTGGGTGTATTCGGCGAAGACCGACGGCGTGCGGTCGTCATGGCGCCAGCCCAGCACGGCGTAGTCGTCGTGGCGTCCGGTCTCCATACCGGGGGAGCCGTGGGGCATGCCCGGCACCGCCAGGCCCGCCAGGTCGGGGCGCTCGTCGAGCAGGCGGCGCACGTCGGCCGCCGGCACGTGGCCCTCGATCACATAGCCGTCGACCACCGCCGTGTGGCAGGAGGCGAGCCCCGGGGTCAGGCCGTGCTCGATCTTTACCGCGCGCATGTCGCGGGTCTCGTGCTGTCGCACCTCGAACCCCGCCGCCTCCATGTGCTCGGCCCAGGCCGTGCAGCAGCCGCAGTTGGGATCCTTGTGCATCTCCACCAGGGGCGCCTCGGCCCAGGCGGGGCTGGCGGCGGTCAGCAGGGCGCCGGCGAGGATCAGGCGGTGCAGTGGTGTCATGACGGGCACTCCAAGGGTTAAGGTGTCGTCGATTGTCGGGCATCTCCCGGCTCCTCTGCCACCCCGGAGCGACAGCATGAGCCACTACTGCGACCTGGCCCCCGGCCATCCGTTCCACGGCCCCTACCACGACCGCGAATACGGCTTCCCGGTCGGCGACGACGCCACCCTCTTCGAGCGCCTGGTGCTGGAGATCAACCAGGCGGGACTCTCCTGGCTCACCGTGCTGAAGAAGCGCGCGGCCTTCCAGGCCGCCTTCGAGGGCTTCGACATCGATCGGGTCGCGGCCTACGGCGAGACCGACCGCGCAAGGCTGCTGGCGGATGCCGGGATCATCCGCAACCGGCTCAAGGTCGACGCGGCGATCCACAATGCCGGCGTGATCCAGGCGCTGCGCGCCGAGCACGGCAGCTTCCAGGCGTGGCTGGAGCACCATCACCCGCTCGCCCATGGCGACTGGGTGCGCCTGTTCAAGCGCACCTTCCGCTTTACCGGGCCGGAGATCGTCGGCGAGTTCCTGATGAGCAGCGGCTACCTGCCCGGCGCCCACCGCGACGACTGCCCGGTGCAGGCACGTATCCTCGCCGCCGGCCCGGCCTGGGCAAGTAGCTAAGCCGTGGTCTCGGAGCGAGGCCTGTCTCCGGTAAACCGCCGAGCCCTGCTCCTACCCGCAACGGCCCATGATCATGGCATCATGGCCGGGCACTCTCCTTAGAAGGAAAGCCCACCGATGGATTCGATGACCCAGGCCGCGCTGGGCGCGGCGATCGGCGGCGCGGTACTCGGCCGGCGGCTGGGCCGGAAGGCGGTGCTGATCGGCGCGGTGCTCGGCACCCTGCCCGACCTGGACGTGATCATCGACTACGGCGACGCCGTGGCCAACGTCACCCGGCACCGCGGCTTCTCCCACTCGCTGTTCGTGCTGGCGGGGCTCGCCGCGGTCCTGACGCTGCTGTCGGCGCGCCTGGCGAAGCACCGAGACATCTCGCCGGCACGCTGGGGCGCCTTCTTCGCACTGATCCTGCTGACCCACCCGCTGCTCGACGCCCTGACCACCTACGGCACCCAGCTCTGGTGGCCGCTGGAGGTGCGGCCCGCGGCCTGGCCCCACGTCTTCATCATCGACCCGCTCTACACCCTGCCGCTGCTGGGCGGCATCGCCGTGGCGCTGGTCACCGGCCGGGCGGCGCGTCCCGCGACCTGGGGCCTCGCCCTCGCCTGCGCCTACCTGGTGCTCGCCATGGGCGCCCGGCAGCTGGTCGAGGCGCGCATCGAACCGGTGCTGGCCGAGCGGGGGCTCGAGCAGGCCCCGCGGCTGGTCCAGCCCACCCCCTTCAACATCCTGCTGTGGCGCGTCACCGTGGTCGACGGCGCGCGCTACCACGAGGCCCTGGTGGGCGTCTTCGACGGCGACAGCGCCCCGCTGCTCGAGACCTACGCCCGCGGCGCCGAGCTGGAGGCCGAGGCGCTCGAGAGCCGCCGCGGCCGGCGGCTCGACTGGTTCGCCGGTCCCTTCCTGCGCTATGAGACGCGCGACCATGGCGGCCGCGACACCCTGGTGGCCACCGACCTGCGCCTCGGCTTCCCGGGCTTCCACCCCTTCGCCTTCACCCTGGCGACCCGCGAGGGCGACGCCTGGCGGCCGGTGGCGGTCTCCGAGCAGCTCGCCTCCCCCGGGCGCAACCGCCGCGAGGCGCTGACGCGGCTCGGCGAGCGCCTGTTGAGCCCGCAGCCGCGGCTCTGCACCAGCGACTTCGTCGCCCGCCAGTGGTGGATCGGCGCGCCCGGCACCTGTTGAGGGATCGCGGTGCCGGGCCCCAGAACGCGAACGGGGTGGCCGATGCCACCCCGTGCGCGTTTTCGGTCACTGCCTGAACAATCAGAGGCGCTCCACCAGCCCCGCGATGGCCTGCTTCGCCTCGGTGAGCGCCGCCTCGCGGTGCGCCTCGCCCATGGCGAGCCCCTCGGCGAAGACCACGTCCACCTCGGTGATGCCGATCAGCCCCAGCATGCCCTTGAGGTGCGGCGTCTGGCTGTCCATTGCCGTGCCGGCGTACTGGCCGCCCCGGGCCGTCAGGATCACCGCCCGCTTGCCCTCGACCAGGCCCTCGGGGCCATTCTCGGTATAGCGGAAGGTCTCGCCGGCGCGCAGCACGCGGTCGAACCACGCCTTGAGCTGGGAGGGCACGCCGAGGTTGTACATCGGCACCGCCAGCACCACGACATCGTGCTCCTTGAGCTCGCGGATCAGGTCGTCGGAGCGCGCGGCCAGGGCGCGCTGCTCGTCCGAGCGCTCGTCGGCCGGCGCCTGCCAGCTGGCGAGCTCCGGCTGGGTCAGGTGCGGCAGCTCCTCGGCCACCAGGTCACGCACGGTGAGCGTGAGACCGTCGCGGGCGGCGGCCTCGTGGCGGAAGTGCTCGGCCAGGGCGTTGGACTGGCCATGCTCGCCGAGGATGGACGAGGTGAGGATGAGGGCACGGGTGGTCATGGCGATCTCCTGAGCGTCAGCGGATGATGGAGCCATTCTACGTGCACTAAATGCAACGAAAAGCGCAAAGATCCGCCGGTTTCTTTCGATAAAAACGAAAGAAACCTCCCGCTCACCTCCTCAGGGCGCGATGCCCTGGCCGCAGCCCCGGTAGACCTCGTCGTTCAGGGCCAGGGTCACCCGGGCCGGCCAGGGCCGGCCGCTCATGGTGTCGAAGCAGGCCTTTGCCTCGATGCGCAGGGTGAAGGGGCGCGCCGCCTGGCCGCTAGCCAGGATCACCCGCCCGGCCTCGTTGTCCAGGGTGGTCACCCGGTAGGGCAGGGTCACCTCCCGGCGACCGTAGTCCAGGGTCATGGTCAGCTCCGGGACGTCGTTGGCGAGTTCCACGTGCCAGCCCGGCTCGTTGCCCTGGCCGTGGAACATCACCCCGGGGTGCTCCTGGCGGGTCAGGGCGTCGTTGGTGACGTCGACCCGGCAGTCGAGCCGGCCGCGCTGGCTCTCGACCAGCGCCTCGCGGCCCTTGTTCCAGAAGCTCAGGTCGCCCTGCTGGTAGCGGGCGCCGCTGGCCACCACGGCGGGGTCGAGGCGCGTGCCGCCCTGGGCGGACCAGAGCCGCAGCTCCTCCTCGGTGGCGGCGGTGACCAGGTCCTGGGCCGGCGTGCAGCGCCAGGCGGTCAGCTTGTCGGCCTGGCCGGGAAACAGCGTCGAGGGCAGCAACGGCGCCTTGGCCGTGGCCTCGCCCTGGGCCGTGTCGGCTGCCTCCGGGGAGGACGGCGCCGGCTCGGGCGCCGGCGCGCTCACGACGGTGACGCAGCCGGACAGCCCCAGGGCCAGCAGCAGCGGCAGGGCGAGACGAAGGGGGACATGGCGGGACATGGCAGGGCTCCTTGGCAGACGATTCCTTGACGTGCGCTTACCTGGCGTGCGCTTTCGTTACCGCAGGATACCAGCCGCCGGACGGCTTGGCGCCGCCCGGCGTCAACCACCGCCATGAGCCACTCGCGGCTGCCGGCTTGCAGGGCGGATCTCAGCCGTGGCGCTGACGCAGCACCCGCGCCGCCTCCACCATGTTGGCGAGCGCCGGCTCCACCTCGGCCCAGCCGCGGGTCTTGAGGCCGCAGTCCGGGTTCACCCAGAGCCGCTCGACCGGGATGCGCTCGGCGGCCTGCTCCATCAGCGCCACCATCCAGTCCACCTCGGGGATGTTCGGCGAGTGGATGTCGTAGACGCCGGGCCCGATGGCGTTGGGGTAGGCGAAGTCCTGGAAGGCGTCGAGCAGCTCCATGTCCGAGCGCGAGGTCTCGATGGTGATGACGTCGGCGTCCAGGGCCGCGATGGCGGCGATGATGTCGTTGAACTCCGCGTAGCACATGTGGGTGTGGATCTGGGTCTCGTCGCGCACCCCCGCCGAGGCCAGCCGGAAGCACTCCACGGCCCAGTCGAGGTAGCCCTGCCACTCGGCCTGGCGCAGCGGCAGCCCCTCGCGCAGCGCCGGCTCGTCGATCTGGATGGCGCGGATGCCCGCCGCCTCGAGGTCGAGCACCTCGTCGCGCAGCGCCAGGGCGATCTGCCGGCAGGTGGTCTCGCGGGGCTGGTCGTCGCGCACGAACGACCACTGCAGCACGGTGACGGGGCCGGTGAGCATGCCCTTCATCGGCCGCTCGGTGAGCGACTGGGCGTACTCGCTCCAGCGCACCGTCATGGCCGCCGGGCGCACCACGTCGCCGAACAGGATCGGCGGCTTGACGCAGCGCGTGCCGTAGCTCTGCACCCAGCCGAAGCGGGTGAAGGCGAAGCCGTCGAGCTGCTCGCCGAAGTACTCGACCATGTCGTTGCGCTCCGGCTCGCCGTGCACCGGCATGTCGATGCCGAGCGCCTCCTGGCGCGCCACGGCCCGGGCGATCTCCTCGCGCATCTGCGCCTCGTAGGCCTCCCGGGAGAGATCGCCGGCCTTGAAGGCGCGCCGCGCGGCGCGAATCTCGCCGGTCTGGGGGAAGGAGCCGATGGTGGTGGTGGGGAACAGTGGCAGGGCGAGGTGGCGCTGCTGGGCCAGGGCGCGCTCGGCGTAGGGGCGTCGGCGCCGGGCATCGTCGTCGCTGACGCCGGCCAGCCGCTTGGCCACCTCGGGGCGATGCAGGCGCTCGGCCTCGCGACGCGCCTCGAGGGCGCGGCTGGCGGCCTCCACGCGCTCGCGGTCGGCGGCGTCGGCGCGACCGTCGAGCAGGCGAGCCAGGGTCGCGACCTCGTCGAGCTTCTGGCGGGCGAAGGCCAGCCAGCGCTTGAGGTCGGGATCCAGGGCGGTCTCCGCCGCGAGGTCCACCGGCACGTGCAGCAGCGAGCAGCTGGTGGCGATCCACAGCCGCTCGCCCAGGCGCATGCGCGCCACGGCCAGGCGCTCGCGCCACAGCGCCAGGTCGGCCCGCCAGACGTTGCGTCCGTCGATCGCCCCCACCGAGAGCACCTTGTGGGGCAGCAGGCGGTCGAGCACCGCATCAAGCTCCCCCGGGGCGCGCACCGCGTCGATGTGCAGGCCGGCCACCGGCAGGCTCATCGCCAGGGAGAGGTTGTCGCCGAGGCCGCCGAAGGGGCTGGCCAGCAGCAGCCTGACCGGGGCGGCCTGCAGGCGGTGATAGGCGCGCTCATAGGCCTGGCGCCAGGCAAGCGGCAGGTCCTGCACCAGCGCCGACTCGTCGAGCTGCACCCACTCGACGCCCTGCCCGCCCAGCCGCTCGAGGATCTCGACATAGACGTCGAGCAGGCCGTCGAGCAGGTCGAGGCGATCGAAGTCCTCGGGCACGTCGCCGCGCCCCTTGCCGAGCCACAGCCAGGTCAGCGGGCCGGTCAGCGCCACCTTGACCGCGTGGCCGGCGCCGCGCGCCTCCTCCACCTGGTCGAACAGCCGGGCGCTGGCGAGCCGGAAGCGCTGGCCGGGATGCAGCTCCGGGACCAGGTAGTGGTAGTTGGTATCGAAGTACTTGGTCATCTCGCAGGCCGCGGCCGGCGCGCCGCTGGGGGCGCGGCCCCGGGCCATGCGAAAGGCGGTGTCGAGGTCCACTTCGCCGCGGGCCAGCTCCTCGTCGGCTCCGAAGCGGGCCGGCACCGCGCCGACCATCACCGACACGTCGAGCACCTGGTCGTAGAAGGCGAAGTCGCCCACGGTCACCAAGTCGAGGCCGGCCTCGCGCTGGGCCGCCCAGTTGGCCAGGCGCAGCTCCCGGCCGGTGGCCTCCAGGGCCTGCCGGTCCAGGCTGCCCTGCCAGTAGGCCTCGGTGGCACGCTTCAGTTCACGGTCCGCGCCGATGCGCGGATAGCCGATAACATGAGCCATCGTCATGATGACATCCTTTTTTCATGAATGATGCTGGGGAGTCTCGCTGGCCATGGAGGGTGAATCAAACTAAACTTTCACATCTTAAAGATGAATCAGGCTCACTCCCATGCTCGAACTTCGCCATCTGCGCACCCTGGTCGCCCTGCGCGATGCCGGCTCACTGGTGGAGGCGGCCGAACGCGTGCACCTGACCCAGTCGGCCCTCTCCCACCAGATCAAGGACCTGGAGGAGCGCCTGGGCAGCCCGCTGTTCCTGCGCAAGACCCGGCCGGTGGAGTTCACCCGTGCCGGCCTGCGGCTGTTGACCCTGGCCGAGCAGGTGCTGCCGCAGGTGCGCATGGCCGAACGCGACCTGGCGCGGCTAGCCGGCAACGAGCAGGGGCGGCTGCACATGGCCATCGAGTGCCACAGCTGCTTCCAGTGGCTGATGCCCACCGTGGACCACTTCCGCGACCACTGGCCGGAGGTGGAGATCGACATCCCCGGCGGCCACCACTTCGACCCGCTGCCGGCGCTGGCCCGCGAGCAGCTCGATCTGGTGATCACCGCCGACCCCCAGCCGCTGCCGGGGGTGCACTACGAGCCGCTTTTCCGCTACGAGGGGCTTTTGGCGGTGGCGCGCCAGCACCCGCTGGCGAGCAAGCCCTTCGTCACCCCCGAGGAGCTCGGCGAGGAGACCCTGATCACCTACCCGGTGGAGCACTCGCGCCTGGACGTCTTCACCCAGTTCCTCGACCCCGCTGGGGTGCGCCCCAAGGAGGTGCGCACCGCCGAGCTCACCATCATGATGATGCAGCTGGTCGCCAGCGGGCGCGGCGTCTGCGCGCTGCCCAACTGGGCGCTGACCGAGTACCTGGAGCGCGACTACGTCAAGGCCGTGGCGCTGGGCGAGAAGGGGATATGGAGCACGCTGTTCGCGGCGATCCGCGAGGAGACCCGCGGCGCGCCCTGGATGGAGGACTTCCTGCGCACCGCCCGGGAGACGTCGTTTGCGGTGCTGGAGGGGATCAGGCCGGCGTAGGGGCGCGGCGCGGCAGCAGCAGGGTGAAGCGCGCGCCGCCCAGTTCGGCGCTGGCATCCAGCACCACGCTGCCGCCGTGCCAGGCCATGACCTTCTGCACGATGGAGAGCCCGAGGCCATAGCCGCCGGAGCGGCGGGTGCGGCTGTCGTCGAGGCGGGCGAAGGGCTTGAAGACTTCGGAGCGTTGCGCGGCGGGGATGCCCGGGCCATCGTCCTCCACGTCCAGGCGCACCAGCCGCGGCTCGCCCTGCAGGCGGATCACCACCCGGCTGCGGGCGTGGCGACAGGCGTTGGCCACCAGGTTCTGCAGGGCGCGCTGCAGGTAGCGGGGCTCGGCCTGGACTTCCACCTCCGACCCCTCGACCAGCTCGATGCGGATGGCGCCGTGCAGCGGCCGCAGGGCCTCGATGACGCGCTCGGCCATGGCGCGACAGTCGACCAGCGAGGTCTCGAGCTCGCCGCCGTTGGCGGTCTCGCTGCCCAGCCGGGCATAGGTGAGGATCTCGTCGATCAGCTCGTCGAGTTCGGCGATGTCGCCGTCGACGCCCTTGAGCTGGCGGCGGATCGCCGGGTCATCGGTCATGTCCTCGACCATCTGCACCGCGAAGCGAATGCGCGCCACCGGGGTGCGCAGCTCGTGGGAGACGGCGCGGATCATGTCCTGCTGGGCGCGCAGCAGCGACTGCACCTGGGCCGCCATGCCGTTGAAGGCCATGCCCAGCCGCCCCAGGAAGTCGCCGCTCTCGACCTTGACCCGGGTATCCAGGCGGCCGCCGGCGATGCGCGTGGCGGCGAGCTCGAGGCGCGCCATGCGGGCCTCAACGCCGCGCACGATCAGGTAGATGATCGCCGCCAGCACGCTGAGCAGCAGCATCAGCAGCGTCAGCTGCAGCGGCAGGGGCAGCGGCTCGAAGGCCTTCACCGGGCCGATGGCCAGCCAGCTCGCCCGGGGCCCGTCGCTGGGCAGCAGGCGGTACATCGCCATGGAGAGGCGCCCCGGGATCAGGCGGATGACCACCTCGCCGTCCGCCAGGCGCACCAGCTGCCGGGTATCCAGCCCCTCGGGGGCGGTGACCAGAAGCTCCAGGGGCACGGCGTCGCCGGCCATGCGCTCGAGCTGCGCCTGGCGATCGGCGGCCGGCACCCGGGCGAGCCACTCGGCGAAGAGCTCGGTGAGCCCGCGCAGCTGCTGCTCGCTGATGGTCGCCACGTCCACCTCGAGCAGCTGCTGCTGGTCGTCCAGCAGGTGCCAGAGCCGCCAGCCGTGGTCCTTGCGGGGGATCACCAGCACGCGCCCCGAGCGCAGGCGGGTCCGCGAGAAGTAGTTGAGGGCCCGGGCCTCGACCGGCACCACCCGCAGGGTCATGTCGAGCTGCTCGGAGCGCTCCAGCAGCCACGCCTCGCGCCGCGCCTCGGGCAGCGACTCGACCCAGCGGCTCAGCACGCGCATCGGCGGCTCGACCAGCTGCTCACGATAGTGCTCGCGGCGCACCTGGTCGACCAGGGCCAGGCCCAGCAGGGCCAGGCCGAAGGTCAGCAGCAGCGCCAGGGCCAGCAGCACATAGACGCGCAGGAAGGTGCTGTCGGCCAGCCTCCGCCGCATGGGTCAGCCATCCCTGACGAAGAGGTAGCCCTTGCTGCGTACCGTCTTGATGCGGTGCGGCTGGTTGGGGTCGTCGCCGATCTTGGGGCGAATGCGCGAGACGCGCACGTCGATGGAGCGGTCCTGGCCGTCGTAGCGGATGCCGCGCAGGCGATCGAAGATCTCCTCGCGGGTCAGCACCCGGCCGGCGTTGCTGGCCAGCAGCCACAGCAGGTCGAACTCGGCGCTGGTCAGGTCGATGCGCTCGCCGTCGAGCCAGGCCTCGCGGGTCGCGTTGTCGATCACCAGGTCGCTGAAGGTCAGCCGCGTCTCCTCGCCGGCGGCCCCGGGCTCGGCGCGGCGCAGCAGGGCGCGCATGCGCGCCAGCAGCACCCGCGGCTGCACCGGCTTGGGCACGTAGTCATCGGCGCCCATCTCGAGGCCCAGCACCTGGTCCATGTCGTCGGTGCGGGCGGTGAGCATCATGATCGGGCCGGCGTAATCGCCGCGCACCCGGCGACAGATCGACAGGCCATCCTCGCCGGGCAGCATCAGGTCGAGGATCACCAGGTCCGGCTGCAGGGAAAGGATCCGCTCGACGCCGCGGGCGCCGTCGGCCTCGACCGTGACCTGGAAGCCGTTGGCCTCCAGATAGTCGCGGGTCAGCTCGGCCAATCGTTCGTCGTCCTCGATGATCAGCACGTGATCCAGTTCCTGGGCTTGCAAGCTGTCGTCCATCCTCTGTTCCATCCTGGCGCGCAGGTGAGCGGGGCGGGCTCCCGGGGCGGAGCCGACGCCTTTGCCTGAAGGATACCCGAAAACCGGAGCCTCGCCTTCCCGTCGCCACCTGGCGACAGGGGGCGTCGCCGGGCCCAACCACGGGGCCTGGCGAGAGGCCCGATTCTACCCCACGGAAGGTCACAGCCCATCCACAGGTTATCCACTTGATGAAGCCGAGAAAGCACACTATCTTGTGCCTCGATCCAGCACGAGCACTACATCATGTGCCGCTAACAATCACACCCACAGCTGTCAACCGTCGCCCGCACGGCGGCCTTCACCACACGTTTCACCGAGTCAGGGACCCGGCGCCATGGATACCAATGTCACACCGGACGAGTCGTCCGTTTCCGTCACCGCACCCAAGGCCCTGCGCGTCATCAAGCGCAACGGCGACGTCATGCCCTTCGATGCCGACAAGATCGCCGTGGCCATGAGCAAGGCCTTCATCGCCGTGGAGGGCGACAACGCCGCCGCCTCCTCCCGGGTCCGCGACTTCGTCCGCCAGTCCACCGAGGCGATCGAGCACGCCTTCGTGCGGCGCATGCCCGACGGCGGCACCCTGCACATCGAGGACATCCAGGACCAGGTCGAGCTGGCGCTGATGCGCGGCGGCGAGCAGAAGGTCGCCCGCGCCTACGTGCTCTACCGCGAGGAGCACGCCCGGGCCCGCGCGGCCGCCGGTGACGCTATCCAGAAGCCCCACCCGAGCCTCAACGTGACCCTGCCCGACGGCAGCACCCGTCCGCTGGACCTCGGCCGCATCGAGACCCTGGTCTATGAGGCCTGCTCGGACCTGCCCAACACCGAGCCGCAGAAGATCGTCGACGACTCGGTGCGCAACCTCTATGACGGCGTGAGCGCCGACGGCGTCTCCCAGGCGCTGACCATGACCGCGCGCACCCTGGTCGAGAAGGACCCGAGCTACACCTACGTCACCGCCCGCCTGCTGCAGGACAACATCCGCCGCGAGGCGCTCTCCTTCCTGGGCGTGGCCGAGGAGGCCACCTACAGCGACATGGCCGAGCTCTACGCGCCGGCCTTCAAGGCCTACATCGAGAAGGGCATCGAGTTCGAGCAGCTCGACGAGGCGCTGGCCGAGTTCGACCTCGACCGGCTGGGCGAGGCCCTCGACCACACCCGCGACAACGCCTTCACCTACCTGGGCCTGCAGACCCTCTACGACCGCTACTTCATCCACCGCGACGAGGTGCGCTACGAGCTGCCCCAGGTGATGTTCATGCGCGTCGCCATGGGCCTGGCACTCAACGAGGACGACCGCGAGGCGCGGGCCATCGAGTTCTACGAGCTGCTCTCCAGCTTCGACTACATGGCCTCCACGCCGACCCTGTTCAACGCCGGCACCCAGCGCAGCCAGCTCTCCAGCTGCTACCTGACCACCGTGCCCGACCACCTGGACGGCATCTACAGCGCCATCCGCGACAACGCCATGCTCTCCAAGTGGGCCGGCGGTCTCGGCAACGACTGGACGCCGGTGCGCGCCCTGGGCTCCTACATCAAGGGCACCAACGGCAAGTCCCAGGGCGTCGTGCCCTTCCTCAAGGTGGTCAACGACACCGCGGTGGCCGTCAACCAGGGCGGCAAGCGCAAGGGCGCCGTATGCGCCTACCTCGAGAGCTGGCACCTCGACGTCGAGGAGTTCCTGGAGCTGCGCAAGAACACCGGCGACGACCGCCGCCGCACCCACGACATGAACACCGCCAACTGGGTGCCGGACCTGTTCATGAAGCGCGTCTTCGACGACGAGGAGTGGACGCTCTTCTCGCCGGCCACCTGCCCGGACCTCCACGACCTGTACGGCGCCGCCTTCGAGCAGCGCTACCAGGAGTACGAGGAGATGACCCGCAACGGTCAGCTCAAGCTCTTCAAGCGGGTCAAGGCCAAGGACCTGTGGCGCAAGATGCTCTCGATGCTGTTCGAGACCGGCCACCCCTGGATCACCTTCAAGGATCCGTGCAACCTGCGTAGCCCCCAGCAGCACGCCGGCGTGGTGCACAGCTCCAACCTGTGCACCGAGATCACCCTGAACACCTCGGTCGACGAGATCGCGGTCTGCAACCTGGGCTCGGTCAACCTCGCCCAGCACATGACCGACGGCGAGCTCGACGGCGAGAAGCTCAAGAAGACCGTGCGCACCGCGGTGCGGATGCTCGATAACGTCATCGACATCAACTACTACGCGGTGCCCCAGGCGAAGCGCTCGAACCTCAAGCACCGCCCGGTGGGCCTCGGCATCATGGGCTTCCAGGACGCCCTCTACGCCCACGGCATCGCCTACGCCTCCGAGGCGGCCGTCGAGTTCGCCGACCGCTCCATGGAGCTGGTCAGCTACCACGCCATCGAGGCCTCCTCGGACCTCGCCGCCGAGCGCGGCCGCTACGAGAGCTACGAGGGCTCGCTGTGGAGCCAGGGCGTGCTGCCGATCGACTCCATCGAGAAACTGAAGCAGGAGCGCGGCGAGAAGTACATCGAGGTCGACACCTCCCAGACCCAGGACTGGGGACGGATCCGCGACAAGCTGGCCGAGCAGGGCATGCGCAACTCCAACGTCATGGCCATCGCCCCGACCGCGACCATCTCCAACATCTGCGGCGTGTCGCAGTCGATCGAGCCGACCTACCAGAACCTGTTCGTGAAATCGAACCTCTCCGGCGAGTTCACGGTGGTCAACTCCTACATGGTCAACGACCTCAAGGCGCGCGGCCTGTGGGACGAGGTGATGATCAACGACCTCAAGTACTACGACGGCAGCGTGCAGCCGATCGATCGCGTGCCGGCCGATCTCAAGGCCCGCTACGCCACCGCCTTCGAGGTCGAGCCCAAGTGGCTGGTCGAGGCCGCCTCGCGTCGCCAGAAGTGGATCGACCAGGCGCAGTCGCTGAACCTCTACATCCAGGGCGTCTCGGGCAAGAAGCTCGACGTGACCTACCGGATGGCCTGGTTCCGCGGCCTGAAGACCACCTACTACCTGCGCGCCCTGGGCGCCACCTCGGTGGAGAAGTCCACCGTGGAGCGCGGCACCCTCAACGCGGTGAGCAACGCCGCCCCGGACGCCGCCCCGGCTCCGGCGCCGAGCCCGCAGGCCAAGCCCGAGGCGCGCGGCGTCGAGGACTTCCTGTCCGGCAAGAGCGGCAGCGGCTCCCGGGCGCCCTCCGCGGGCGAGATCGACGAGCTGGGCTGCGAGGCCTGCCAGTAACGCCGCGGCGCCCGCGCCGATCCCCCTGACAAGCCCGGAAGGCCACGCCGGCCTTCCGGCCCCACGACACATCGAGGAACACGACATGCTGAACTGGGACGAGTTTCACGAAGACGATACCGCGGTCGCCGAACAGCCGGCCGCGGCCCAGCCCGCGCCGGCCCCGGCGCCCGAGCCCGCCCCGGCAGCCGTGGCGGAGAGCGCCGGCAGCTACCGCGCGGCCGACGAGGACCGCGTGGCCCGCGCCAAGCGCTCCCTGGAGGAGCTCGACGTGGCCGCCGGCCTCGAGGAGCTCGAGATGGGCGCGGCGCGCATCGAGGTCGACGACAAGCAGATGATCAACGCGCGCGCCGACCTCAACCAGCTGGTGCCCTTCAAGTACGAGTGGGCCTGGCAGAAGTACCTGGACGGCAGCGCCAACCACTGGATGCCCCAGGAAGTGAACATGAACGCCGACATCGCCCTGTGGAAGAGCGCCGAAGGCCTCACCGCGGACGAGCGGCGCATCGTCGAGCGCAGCCTGGGCTACTTCTCCACCGCGGACTCGCTGGTCGCCAACAACCTGGTGCTGGCCCTCTACCGCCTGATCACCAACCCCGAGTGCCGCCAGTACCTGCTGCGCCAGGCCTTCGAGGAGGCGATCCACACCCACGCCTACCAGTACTGCGTGGAGTCGCTGGGCATGGACGAAGGCGAAGTCTTCAACATGTACCGCGAGGTGCCCTCCGTCGCCGCCAAGTCGGCCTGGAGCCTCAAGCACACCCAGTCGCTGGCGCGCCCGGACTTCCAGACCGGCACCACGGAGACCGACCAGGAGCTGCTGCGCAACCTGATCGCCTTCTACTGCGTCACCGAGGGCATCTTCTTCTACTGCGGCTTCAGCCAGATCCTCTCCATGGGTCGGCGCAACAAGATGACCGGCGTCGCCGAGCAGTTCCAGTACATCCTGCGCGACGAGTCCATGCACCTGAACTTCGGCGTGGACATGATCAACCAGATCAAGATCGAGAACCCGCAGCTGTGGACGGCCGAGTTCCAGGACGAGGTGACCCAGATGATCCTCGAGGGCACCGAGCTCGAGATCGCCTACGCCCGCGACACCATGCCGCGCGGCGTGCTGGGCATGAACGCGGCGATCATGGAGGAGTACCTCCACTTCATCTGCAACCGTCGCCTGGCCCAGATCGGCCTGAAGGAGCAGTTCCCCGGCGCGAAGAACCCCTTCCCGTGGATGAGCGAGATCATCGACCTGCGCAAGGAGAAGAACTTCTTCGAGACCCGCGTCACCGAGTACCAGGTGGGCGGCGCGCTGAGCTGGGATTGATAGGAAGAATTTGGCCCTTGTACTAAACAAGGGCCAATAAAAAACGCCCGAAGCGGCAACTTCGGGCGTCTTGAGCGTCAGGGCGTGTGGCCACCCCTGAAGGCTCGGGTAGGCTAGCTACCAAAAGCGGAGAGATTGTCCTCTCTAGGTTAGCCAAGGTCAAGTTGGCCGCCTCATAGACAGAGGATATTAGCCATGGCTAAAACCGATTCTGGCAAAAAAAAGGTCCATGTGCCTGCGCACACAAGGACCGACCAAAACGGTAAAAAAGTCCGCGTTCCTGAGCATTACCGCTCGACTCCCAACTGACAGTTACAGGGGCTCCCCACCAGGGGATGCCCCTTTTTTCGAGCTATTAGAGCCTCTTGGTAGTTACATAATGCAGGGCCATAGCTCTTAAAGAGGGCAATCCAATGCATACAACTCAAGGCAATAGCATTCATCGAAACGCCAGAGCCTGGCAGACCGCCCTGGATCGCGCCCTGAGCGCCCATGACGGCGCCGATGCCCTGGCCCGCTATCCCCATCTCGCCAACGCCTTTCCTGCTCCCTCCCCCTCCCCCCGACAACATCCGCTGCTCGACTACCGGGAGCTCAAGGCCTGGGCGACCCGCCGCGGCTGGCAGGTGCGTCCGGCCCCGGAGCGGGCCACCGGGGAGGACCGGCTCCACCCGCCGGTGCGCTTCATTCGCCGGCCAACCGGTGCCGGTCGGCACTCGCACGGCCCCCGCTAGGAGCCTTCACCCCACACCGCCTTCGGCGCGGGACGCAGGCCCGCACCGAAGGCGGCAGCATGCTCGATCAAATGCCGAAGCGTTCGCCTGCCGGCTTGCCGGCGGCGCTTTTTCGTGGACATCCTCCACGGCTTGCGGCAGCGTGAATCGCCAGAGTCACATGAGCGAGAGGCGATTCACTGCATGATCTCACCTTCCTGGCGCGAGGAGGTCCTGACCCTGTCGCGGACCGTCCACCTGCACGTCGACCGCGAGCGGCGCATCCTCGAGGCGCTCGGCGACACCGTGTCGCTGCTCGGGGAGCCGCCGGAGGCCCTGGTCGGATGCCCGCTCGACGCCCTGCCCCCCGCGCGCACCCACCTGGCCACCACCCTGCTCGAGCAGCTCACCGCCCGCGCCCCCGGCCCGCGCCAGACCCGGGCCCTGGAGACCGAGTCCTGCGGCGTCTACCTGCTGACCGACGGCAGCGTCGCCCTGCGGCTGACGGCCGAGCCCCACGACGACGGGGGCGTGATCCAGCGCCTCGCCGACCGCCTGCCGGTGATGGTCGCCTACGTCGACCCGGCGGGCTGCTTTCGCCTCAACAACCAGGCCTACCTGGACTTCATCGGCCTCAGCCGCGAGGCGCTCTACGGCCGGCCGGTGTCGTCGGTGCTCGACGAGGCCTCCTTCGCCAAGGTGGCGCCGCGCTTCCGCCGCGCCCTGGCCGGCGAGGAGGTCAACTACGAGGATCGCCTGACGCTGGCAGACGGCCGCACCGCCTTCTTCAAGGTCCACTACGTGCCCGATTTCCTGGAGGACGAGGTGGTCGGGTTCTACGCCATCATCCAGGACATCTCCGAGTACGCGAGCATGATCCAGCTGCTGCGCGACGTGCACACGGGCATCAACCGCACCGATATCGGCACCCGGGAGATCATCGAGCAGCTGCTCCAGGACGCCCTGGCCTACCTCTCCCTGGAGATCGGCCTGGTCAGCCGCATCGAGGAGGAGCGCTACACCGTCTGGTGGGCCGCCTCCCGCGGCCCCGAGATCGCGCCGGGCACCACCTTTGCGCTGGGCGACACCTACTGCCGGCTGATGCTCGACGCGGCGGACGTCTTCCACACCGTCAGGGCGGGCGAGGATCCGCGCGTCAGCGGCCACCCTTGCTACCAGGCCTTCGGCCTGGAGAGCTACATCGGCATCCCGCTGCGCGTGAACGGCCGGGTCTGGGGCACCCTCAACTTCTCCAGCGCTGCCCCGCGCGGGCGAGCCTTCAGCGAGATCGAGGAGGAGCTGCTGCGGCTGATCGCCAACGCCGCGGAGCGCGTCATCACCCACGAGGTCGAGTTCGAGCGGGTACGCCGCGAGCGCGACCGCATGGCCGACCGGGCGATGACCGACCATCTCACCGGCCTGCCCAACCGCTCTGCCCTGGAGCGCCACATCGAGCGGCTGATGCAGGCGCGCGACGCCGGTGCCTCGCCCTTCTCCCTGGCGGTGCTCGATGTCGACCACTTCAAGGCGATCAACGACACCCACGGCCACGACGTCGGCGACCGCGTGCTGCGCTGGCTCGGCGCGCGGATGGCCGAGTGCCTGCGCGACGGCGACCTCGTGGCGCGCAGCGGCGGCGAGGAGTTCGTGATCGTGATGCCGGGCGCCAGCGAAGACGCGGCCCGGGAGATCGTCGAGCGCGTGCGGACCCACGTGCGCCAGGGGCGGGTGCCCCTCGATGACGGGCAGACGCTCGGCGTGACCGTCAGCGGCGGCATCGGCGAGCACCAGCCGGGGGAGCCCTACCCCGGCCTCTTCCGGCGCGCCGACGCCGCCCTCTACGCCGCCAAGCGCGCCGGACGCGACCGCACGCACCTCGCCGCCTGCCCGGCGTGACGCCCATGGCCCCGCCCGTTCCCCGAACGGGCGCAACGATCATTCACCAGGAGATCCCCATGCCCTACACCCCCGCGGACGAGCGCTACGAGCGCATGCCCTACCACCGCTGCGGACGCAGCGGCCTGAAGCTGCCGGCCCTGTCGCTGGGGCTGTGGCAGAACTTCGGCGAGACCGCGAGCCTCGACAATGCCCGGGCGATCTGCCGCACCGCCTTCGATCACGGCATCACCCACTTCGACCTGGCCAACAACTACGGCCCGCCGCCGGGCAGCGCCGAGACGCTGTTCGGGCGCATCCTCGCCAGCGACTTCGCCGGCTACCGCGACGAGCTGGTGATCTCCACCAAGGCCGGCTACCGCATGCACCCCGGGCCCTACGGCGAGTGGGGCAGCCGCAAGTACCTGCTCTCGAGCCTCGATCGCAGCCTCGAGCGGCTGGGCATCGACTTCGTCGACATCTTCTACTCCCACCGCTTCGACCCCGAGACCCCGCTGGAGGAGACCATGGGTGCGCTGGACCAGGCGGTGCGCCAGGGCAAGGCGCTCTATGCCGGCATCTCCTCCTACAATGCCCAGCGCACCCGTGAGGCGGTCGAGATCCTGCGCTCGCTGGGCACCCCCTGCCTGATCCACCAGCCCAGCTACTCGCTGGTCAACCGCTGGATCGAGAACGACGGCCTGCTCGACACCCTCGATGATCTTGGCATGGGCTCGATCGTCTTCTCGCCGCTGGCCCAGGGCCTGCTGACCGACAAGTACCTGGACGGCATCCCCGAGGACAGCCGCCGGGTGCGGGGCAAGGCGCTCAACGATGACCACCTCTCGCCGGAGAACCTCGAACGGGTGCGGGCGCTCAACGAGATCGCCCGGCGGCGCGGCCAGACCCTCGCCCAGATGGCCATCGCCTGGACGCTGCGCGACGGCCGGGTGACCTCGGCGCTGATCGGCGCCAGCCGGCCCGAGCAGGTGATCGACAGCGTGGGCGCCCTCTCGGGGCCGGCCTTCAGCGACGAGGAGCTCGCCGAGATCGACCGCTACGCGGTGGAGGGCGGCGTCAACATCTGGGCGGCCTCCTCGGCGCACTGAGCCGCCGGCGCCGGGCGCCGTTGCGATTTAATCAGCTGATTAATACACTGCGGCTTGGCCTCGGGCGTGCCCGATGCCCATCGCTTGCCGTCGAGGAATGCCCATGCCGCTCCCCCGCCGCCTGTCGGCCCTCTGCGTGCTGCTGGCCGGCCTCTCGTGGCTCGTCACCGGCTGCTCGCCGGAGGCCGGCCCGCCCGCCGAGCCGCCGCCCATCGTGGTCGACAGCCACGTCATCGAGGCGGGCAACGGCGCCGCCATCACCCGCCTCTCGGGCCGGATCACGGCCGCCGAGCGCACCGCGCTGAGCTTCGAGATCCCCGGCGAGCTCGACCGGCTGCCCCTGGAGGTCGGCGAGCGCTTCGCCGCCGGCGAGGTGCTCGCCGAGCTCGACGCCGCCCGCTATCGCCTGGTGGCCGACCAGCGCCGCGCCGAGCGGCAGGAGGCCGAGGCAGTGCTGCGCGAGAAGCGCGAGGACTACCGCCGCCAGGCCAGCCTCGCCGACAAGGGCTATGTCAGCCAGACGCGCCTAGACGCCGCCCGGGCCGCCCTGGGCACCGCCGAGTCCCGCCTGGCCTCGGCCCGGGCCGCCCTGGCGCTTGCCGAACGCGACCTGACGCTGACCCGCCTCGCGGCCCCCTTCGACGGCTCGGTGAGCCGGCGCCGGGCCGAGCCCGCCGAGCGGGTCGCCGCCGGCCAGCCGGTGCTCGAGGTGATCTCCGACCGGGAGGGCTTCGAGGTCGAGACCAGCGTGCCCGAGACGCTGGTCGACGCCCTGGCGCCGGGCTCGACCCACCGCGTGCTCCTGCCCGCCCTGGGCAACGCCGAGAGCGCGGCCACCCTGCGCCACCTCGGCACCCAGCCCCGCTCCTCCAACGACTACCCGGTGATCCTCGGCGTGGACGCGCCGCCTCCCGGCCTGCGCTCGGGCATGACCGCCCGGGTCGAGCTATCGCTGGACCCGCGCGCGACCGAGGGCGACGGGGCCCTGCCGGTGCCGATGACCGCCCTGGGGTTCGATCGCGAAGGCGATGGCGAGGAGAGCGGCGAGGGCGACGGCCTCCGCCACGCCCATGTGCTGCGCATCACCGCGGAGGGGATCCTCGAGCGCGTCGCGGTGGAGGTGGTCAGCCTGGGCGAGGGCCGGGCCAGCGTGCGCGGCGCACTGGCCCCGGGCGAGCGCATCGTGGCCCGCGGCGTGGAGTTCGTGCGCCCCGGCCAGACCGTGAGCCTGCTCGGCCACGGCCCCGAGCGCTACCACTGAGGCCGCCATGAACCTGAGCCAGCTCGCCCTGACGCGCCGCCCGGTCCTCTACCTGGCCACCCTGGTGGCCATGCTCTACGGCCTCTACAGCTACGCCACCCTGCCGGCCCGGGAGGATCCCGAGATCACCGTGCGCGAGGCCGTGGTCACCACCGACTTCCCCGGCCTGCCGGCCGCCCAGGTGGAGGAGAACATCACCAAGCCGCTGGAGGAGAGCATCCGCGCCATCGGCGAGGTGGAGCGGATCCGCTCCACCTCGATGCGCGGCCGCTCGATCCTCCACGTGGAGATCCAGGACCGCTACTTCGACCTGGAGCAGATCTGGGACGAGGTGCGCCAGAAGGTCGAGGCGGCGAGGCCCCACCTGCCCGCCGGCACCCGGGACCCGGTGCTCAACGACGACTTCGGCGACGTCGCCGTGGTCACCGCGGCGCTCACCGCCGACGACTTCCCCCAGGCCGAGCAGCAGGAGATCGCCGAGCACATCCGCACCCGCCTCTACGGGGTCGCCGGCATCAAGCGGGTCGAGCTGCTGGGCGTGCAGGAGCAGCGCATCTTCATCGACATCGCCGAGGCGCGCCTCGCCGAGCTCGGCCTCTCCCCCGGGGATCTGGCCGGCCAGATCCAGCGCCGCAACATCTTCCCGCCCGGCGGCATCCTCGAGGCCGGCGAGCAGCGCCTGGCGCTGGAGGTCAGCGGCGAGTTCCCAAGCCTCGAGGCGCTGGGCGACACCGAGCTGCGCCTGCCCGACGGCGGCACCCTGCGCCTGCGCGACCTGGGCGAGATCAGCCGCGGCTACGAGGATCCCCCGGACCGGCCCGCCTACTTCAACGGCCGGCCGGCGATCGTCTTCGCCGTCTCGATGCTCGAGGGCGAGAGCGTGCTGGACGTCGGCCGCGCCATCAAGGCGCGCCTGGACGAGATCCGCCCCACCCTGCCGGCCGGCTACCGGCTCGACATCATGACCTTCCAGCCCGAGCAGGTGGCCAACGCCGTCTACGGGGTGACCTCCAGCGTCATGCAGACGCTGGCCATCGTGCTGGGGGTGGTGATCCTCTTCCTGGGCCTGCGCACCGGGCTGATCGTCGGCTCGATCATCCCCGCGGTGATGCTGGTGACCCTGGCCATCATGGGGCTCGCCGAGCTGACCCTGCAGCGGGCGAGCCTCGCCACCCTGGTGATCGCCCTGGGCCTGCTGGTCGACAACGCCATCGTCGTCGCCGAGGACTTCAAGACCCGCCTGGAGGCCGGCAGCGACCGCGACGCGGCGATCCGCGAGACCGGCGCCGAGCTCGCCCTGCCGCTGCTCTCCTCGAGCCTGACCACCATCCTGGTGTTCCTGCCGCTGATGCTCGCCGAGCACGCCTCCGGCGAGTACACCCGCTCGATCTCCATCGTCATCGCCATCACCCTGCTCACCTCCTGGTTCCTGTCGATGACGGTCACCCCGGCGCTCTGCCACCGCTTCCTCAAGGCGCCCTCGGCCGAGCGGCCGGCCACGGCCGAGCCAGATGGAGCGGCCCGGCTCTCCGACCGCGCCTTCGGCTGGGTCGCCCGGCGCTACGGCCGCTGGCTCGCCGGGGTGCTCCACCACCGGGGGCTGTTCCTGGCCGCCATGGCCCTGCTGCTGGTCGTCGGGGTGGCGATGATGCAGGGGGTGCCCAAGAAGTTCTTCCCCGACTCCGACCGCAACCAGGTGCTGGTGACCATCGACTTCCCCTCGGACATCGCCGAGACCCTCACCGGCCGGCGCGTCCAGGCGCTGAGCGACGCGCTGCTCGAGGCCCCGGCGCTCGCCGGCGACGTCACCGGCGTGGCCGCCTACGCCGGTTTCGGCGGGCCGCGCTTCGTGCTCTCGCTCACGCCGCTGGACCCGGCGCCCAACAAGGGCTTCCTGGTGCTCAACGTCGCCGACCGCGAGCGGGTCGAGGCGGTGATCCGGGCGACCCGCACCTTCCTCGCCACCCGCCACCCGGACCTCTCGCCCCAGGTCACGCGGATGTTCCTCGGCCCCTCCGACAGCACCCTGCTCAAGGTGCAGGTCAAGGGGCCGGACCGGGAGGTGCTGTTCGCCGCCGCCGAGCGGGCCGAGGCGATCCTGCGCGACCTGGACGGCGCCCGGGACGTGCGCCAGAGCTGGGAGGCGCGGATTCCGTCGCTGACCATCGAGGTCGACCAGGCCCGGGCGCGCAGCGCGGGCATCAGCTCCGAGGACATCGCCCGCTCGCTCACCGGCGCCATCGACGGCTACCGCCTCAGCCACTACCGCGAGGGCGACGACATCATCCCGGTGGTGATGCGCTACGCCGACGCCCAGCGCGAGAGCGTCGAGCGGCTGAAGTCGCTGATCGTCTATCCGCTGGGCACCCCCGGGGCGGGCGTGCCCCTCAACCAGGTGGCCGAGGTGCGCCTCGACAGCGGCTACTACCGCATCGACCGCGAGAACCTGGTGCGCACCATCACGGTCGAGGGGCGCAACCGCCACTACACCGCCGAGGACATGGTGCCGCGCTTCGAGCCGGCGCTGCGCGAGCTGGAGGCCACGCTGCCCCCGGGGCACTGGATCGAGTTCGACGGCGTGGTGGCGGAGTCCCGGGAGGGGCAGGCCGCCCTGCAGGCCAACCTGCCGCTGTGCCTCGGGCTGATCTTCATCCTGCTGGTGGGGCAGTTCAACTCCTTCAAGCGCCCACTGGTGATCGTCGCCACCATCCCGCTGGTGATCGTCGGCGTGGCGCTGGGCCTGCTGGCCACCCGCGCCAACTTCGGCTTCATGGTGCTGCTCGGCATCTACAGCCTGGCCGGCATCATCATCAACAACGCCATCGTGCTGATCGACCGCATCGACATCGAGCGCGCCGACCCCGCGCTCTCCGGGCGCGACGCCGTGATCAAGGCCTCGGCCCGGCGCCTGCGGCCGATCCTGATGTCGGCGATCACCACCATCCTGGGCTTTTTGCCGCTGATCCTCGGCCGCGACCCGCTGTTCTACGGCATGGCCGCGGCCATGGCCTTCGGCCTGGGGATCGGCACCGTGATGAGCCTGGGCGTGGTGCCGGTGCTCTACACCCTGTTCTTCGGCATCGACACCCGCGCCCCGGCGGGGAGGAGCTGACGCCATGGTGCTCCGTTCCGCGTCCCTCGATACCCGCGAGCGGCTGATCCAGGCCGCCATCCGGCTGTTCGGCGAATACGGCTTCGAGGCCACCACCACCCGCGAGCTGGCCGAGGCGGCGGAGGCCAACATCGGCTCCATCGCCTACCACTTCGGCCACAAGCGCGGGCTCTATCTCGCCGCGGCGCGCCATATCGCCGAGCAGCTGAGGACGCGGCTGGCGCTCGACGTGCCGGCGCCCGCCGGTGAGCGCGACGCTGCCCTGGCCGCGCTGCGCGCCGTCACCCGGCGCATGGTGCGCACCTTCACCGAGGACGAGGAGTGCCGCCGGTGGCTGCTGCTGGTGATGCGCGAACAGGTGCATCCCGGCGAGGCCTTCGAGATCCTCCAGGCCGAGGCCTTCGGCCTGGTCCAGGCGACCCTGGGCGGCCTGATCGCCCGGCTCACCGACCGGGCGGTCGACGATCGCCGGGTGATCCTCGAGACCCACACCCTGATCGGCCAGATCGTCTTCTTCCTGATCGGCCGCGAGCCGCTGCTGCGCCGCCTGGGGATCGCGGCCTTCGACGCGGCGACCCTCGCCGACATCGAGGCGGTGATCGAAGGGCACCTCGCGCGCTATGCGGCGCCGGACGACGACCCGGCGTCACCCCGCACGACCTGAGGAGGGCCCATGCAACAGCCGATCGTCGGCTACCACCGCGACGAGGAGGGCCACTGGGTGGCCGAGCTCGCCTGCGGCCACTGCCAGCACGTCCGCCACAACCCGCCCTGGGTCGAGCGCCCCTGGGTGCTCAGCGAGGCGGGCCGACGCTCGCGGCTCGGCCTGACGCTCGGGTGCGTGAAGTGCGACCGGGGCGAGCCCCGCGACATCCCGCCGGTACCGTGAGCGCGAGGCCCCCAGACGAGGTCGGGCCACCCGCAGGTGACCCGAATCGATGGCGGCGGAATCGCGGCTGGCGTCGCTACCCCTTGGGGCCGAACAGCAGCCAGACGATCAGCCCGACCAGCGGGAAGACCAGCAGCGCCAGGATCCAGAGCAGCTTGGCGAGCCCCCCGGCCGAACTCTGGGCCACCTTGACGATGGCCCAGATCACGATGATCAGCCAGATGAGGCCCAGCAGGCCGCCGACTTCAATACCCATGATGACGTCTCCTTGTCCGTGGCCCTTCGGCGAAGGGCGCTCTAGGGAAGGTCCCTCTCAGGGGTAGCACAGCGGGCGAGACACGCGCAATCGGGGCCGGTAGCGATTTGTCAGCAGGGGTAACCGGGCCGCTCACGCGGGCGGCAGGTGGCCCACCTTGACGTAGATGAGCGCGCCGTCCTCGCCGGTGAAGGGGGTGTGCCGGCTGCCGTGGGGGCTTCGCAGCCAGCTGCCGGCGGGATAGGCGCCGTGCTCGTCGTGGAAGGTGCCCTCGAGCACCAGGATCTCCTCGCCGCCCCAGTGGACATGGGGCTGGAAGCGGGTGTTCGGCGCCCAGCGCACCAGGGCCACGTGCTCGCCCTCGAAATCGTGCAGCGGCAGCACCGAGAGGCCCTCGACCAGGCCCGGCCGCCAGTCACCGGCCCGGGTGTCGATCGCCTTCTGCTCGGTGTCGTCCGGCGAGAACTGGTGCAGCTTGACGAAGATCAGCGCGCCCTGCTCGCCCACCCGGGGCGCATGGGCCGTGCCGATGGGGTTGCGCAGGTAGTGGCCCGCCGGGTAGCGGCCGTGCTCGTCGGCAAACTCCCCCTCCAGCACCAGGATCTCCTCGCCGCCGCCGTGCTCGTGGGTCGGGAAGGTGCTGTTCGGCGCGTAGCGCACCAGGGAGGTGGCGCGGGCCACCTCGTCGCCGACGCGGTCGAGCATCATCCGCTCCACGCCGGCCGTGGGGGAGTCCACCCAGCGGTACTCCTCGGGGGTGACCACCGCGCGGCGGCTGAAGTCGGCATTGAGTCGCATGGCGGTCTCTCCTGTCGGCAATGAAGGGGCGTCGGTGACGAGTGGGACCGGACATGACGCCTGCCGTTCCCGTCGGTCACGGCGCCCGCCTGACCCGCGGTCGTACCCATCGGGTAACATGGGGACCGCCCCCGCCATTCGCAAGGAGTGCTCCTTGGCCATCGACCTGCTGCTCAACGCCCTGATCTTTCTCGCCGCGGCGGTGCTGATCGTGCCGATCTTCAAGCGCCTCGGGCTCGGCGAGGTGCTGGGCTACCTGGCCGCCGGGGTCGCCATCGGTCCCTCGGCCCTTGGCCTGGTGGCCGATGCCGAGGCCGTGCTGCAGTTCTCCCAGGTGGGCATCATCTTCCTGCTGTTCGTGATCGGCCTGGAGCTCAAGCCCTCGCGCCTCAAGCTGATGCACAAGGCGGTCTTCGGCTTCGGCAGCCTGCAGGTCGGGGTGACCACGCTGCTGCTCACGGCCTGCGCCTGGGCGCTCGGCCTGTCGCCCATGGCCGCGGCGGTGACGGGCTTCAGCCTGGGACTCTGCTCCACGCCGCTGGTGCTGCAGCTGCTGGGGGAGCGCCACGAGCTGCAGAGCCGCCACGGCCGCAACGCCTTCGCCCTGCTGCTCTTCCAGGACCTGGCCGCGATCCCGGTGCTGGCCCTCATCCCCTTGCTGGCCGCCGAGGACTTGCTGGCGGAGGGGCTCATGCCGATGCTCCAGGAGATCCTGGTGGCCGTCGGCGCCTTCGCCGGCCTGATCGTCGGCGGCCGGCTGCTGCTGCGGCCGCTGTTCCGCTTCGCCGCCGGCACCCGCAGCCGCGAGGTATTCGCCGGCACCGCCCTGCTGGTGGTGATCGGCGCCGCCCTGCTGATGGAGCTTGCCGGCCTCTCCATGGCGCTGGGCGCCTTCATCGCCGGCGTGCTGCTGGCCGACTCGGAATACCGCCACGGCATCGAGGCGGACATCGAACCCTTCCGCGGCCTGCTGCTGGGCCTGTTCTTCATGGCGGTGGGCATGACCGCCCAGATCGGCCTGCTGGCCGAGCACCCCGGGATGATCCTCGGCCTCACCGGCGTCCTGCTGCTGGCCAAGGCCCTGAGCGTGGTGGCGGCGGCCAGGGCCTTCGGCACCGGCTGGCGCGAGGCCCTCAACCTCGGCGTGCTGCTCTCCCAGGGCGGCGAGTTCGGCTTCGTGCTGCTCACCGCCGCCGGCGCCGCGGCGCTGCTGCCCGCCTCCCTGGTCAACCAGCTGGTGCTGGTGGTGTCGCTGTCGATGGCCGCCACGCCGGTGATGTTCCTGGCCCACGCCAGGCTGGTGCGCCCGCTCTTCAAGACCCGGAAGGCCCGTCCCGACTTCGACCCCCTGCCGGACGAATCGCCGCAGATCATCCTCGCCGGCTTCGGGCGCTTCGGGCAGATCATGGGCCGTGCCCTGCAGGGGCTGAAGATCCCCTACACGGTGCTCGACATCAACGCCGACCAGGTGGCCTTCGTCCGCCGCTACGGCAACAAGGTCTATTTCGGCGACGCCTCCCGCATCGACCTCCTCGAGGCCGCCGGCGCCGACCAGGCCCGGGTGCTGGTGGTGGCGGTGGGCGACCCCGAGGCCTCGATGCGAATCGTCGCCAGCGTGCGGCAGCGCTTCCCCCACCTGCGCCTCTATGCCCGGGCCCGCAACCGCTACCACGCTCACCTGCTGATGCGAGCCGGGGTGAAGGACCTGGTCCGCGAGTTGCTGCCGGCGAGCCTGGAGCTGACCCGCGACGTGCTGGTCGGCCTGGGCATTCCCCGCGACCAGGCCCAGCACACCATCGACACCTTCCGGCCCCATGACGAGCTGACGCTGCGCCGCCAGCTCGAGGTGTTCGGCAACGAGAAGAAGCAGATCCAGACGGTCCAGGAGGCGGCCCGGGAGCTCGAGGCCCTCTACGAGGCCGACGAGGATGTCACCACCTCGCTGGAGGAGCCGCCCCACCGCGAGTCGTGACGGCCGGCGCTCCAGGGGCCGCCCCCTCGCCCTTAGCGACGCGTCCCGCCCGGCGGCCCCCACCAGGCCGGCAGGCGCTGGCGCACCTCGCGCCGGGCGAAGCGATCATCCATCAGCACCACCGTGCCGCGGTCGTCGGGCCCGCGGATCACCCGTCCGGCCGCCTGCACCACCTTGATCAGCCCGGGGATGTGGTAGGCGTAGTCGTCGCCGCGGCCGAAGCGCGCCGCCAGCCGCGACTTGAGCGCCTCGTTGAAGCGATCCGTCGGCGGCAGCCCCAGGGTGGCGATGAAGGCGCCGACCAGCCGGTCGCCGGGCAGGTCGATCCCCTCGGCGAAGGCGCCGCCCAGCACCGCGAAGCCGATGCTCGCCCCGCCCGGCGTGAACCCGGCCAGGAAGGCGTCCCGCGCCTCCTCGCGCATGCCGCGTGTCTGGGAGCGCACGGGGATCTCGGGATGCGTCTCGCGAAGGCGCGCCAGGGCCGCCTCCAGGTAGGCGAAGCTGCTGAAGAAGGCGAGGTAGTGGCCCGGCCGGCGGCGAAACTGCTCGGCCAGCTCGGCGACGATGGGCGCAAGCGAGGCCTCCCGGTCGCGCAGCCGGGTGGAGATGTCGGCGCGGATGCGCACCTCGAGCTGCTCGGCGGCGAAGGGCGAGGCGACCTCGCGCCAGACGGTGGCCTCGGGCAGGCCCAGCAGGTCGCGATGGTAGTGGGGCGGGCTCAGGGTCGCCGAGAAGAGCACGGCCGCTTGGGCGGCGGCGAAGCGCGGGGCGAGGAAGTCCGCCGGCACCAGGTTGCGCAGCCCCAGCACCGCCCGGCCGCGCCCATGGCGGGCGAGGTCGCACAGCGAGTGCTCGCCGAAGGACTCGGCCAGCCGGGTGAAGGCCAGCGCCTCGAAGAGCAGCTCCTGCAGCGCCAGGGAGGCCTGCTCCGGATGCTCGCCGAGGTGTTCGGTGATGGCGCTGGCCGCCCCCGACAGCGCCGCGACCATGCCGTCGGGAAGTCCCTCGAGCACCCGATAGGCCGGCCGCCCCGGCTCGCCGGCCTCGCTCATCCCGGCCTCCCGGACCAGCGCCTGCCACTGGCGGCTAAGCCGCCCCAGCGGGCCCTTCAGCGCCGCGGGGGCCTCGCGGCGCAGCTTCGCCAGGCGGCGCTGGTCGAGCTCGGCGCTGTACATGCCCCGGGCCCGCTCCACCAGGTTGTGGGCCTCGTCAACCAGCAGCCCGGTGCGCCAGCCGTTGGCCCGGGCCAGGCCGTGCAGCAGGGCGCTGTCGTCGAACCAGTGGTTGACGTCGCCGACGATGACGTCGCACCAGCGCGCCAGCTCCTGGCCGAGGTAGTAGGGGCAGACGCCATGCTGGCGGGCCACCTCGGCCAGCGTCGCGCGATCCAGGAAGCCCCGCGCCACCGCGGCCCGGCGCGCCGCCGGCAGCCGGTCGTAGAAGCCCGCCGCCAGCGGGCAGGCCTCGCCGTGGCAGGCCCGGCCGGGGTACTCGCAGGCCTTCTCCCGGGCGGTGAGCTCCAGCACCCGCAGCGCCCGCGGGGTGGCGTCCGGGCTTCCGGCGTCCGGGCCATCGCCGTCGGCGCCCAGCGCGGCCAGGGCATCAAGCGCCAGCCGGCGCCCCGGGGTCTTCATGGTCAGGAAGGCCAGGCGGTCGAGCCCGCGGCGCGGCATCGCCTTGAGCAGCGGGAAGAGGGTGCCCAGCGTCTTGCCGATGCCGGTGGGCGCCTGGGCGAGCAGGCAGCGCCCGGTGCTCGCGGCCTTGTAGGCGCTCTCCGCCAGGTCGCGCTGGCCGGGGCGAAAGTCCGGGTGGGGAAAGGCGAGCGCGTCCAGGGCCGCGTCGCGGCGGGCGCGGTGCGCCGCCTCCTGCTCGGCCCAGGCCAGGAAGCGCCGGCACTGGGTGGCGAAGAAGGCCTCGAGTTCCGCGGCGCTCGCCTCCCGGGTCAGCACGGTCTCGCGGCCGCTGGCGACGTCCAGGTAGACCAGCGCCAGGGTCACCGAGGCCAGCCCACGCTCGGCGCAGAGCAGCGCGCCGTAGACCGAGACCTGGGCCCAGTGCAGGGCGCGCTGGTTGTCGGCCATGCGATCGAGCCGCCCGCGGTGGGTCTTGACCTCCTCCAGGCGGTTGGCCGCGGGATCGAAGCCGTCGGCGCGCCCGCTCACCGTCAGCCCCTCGCAGGTGCCGGCAAGCGGCAGCTCGGCCTCGTAGCCCGGGTCGCGCCGCCCCGCGACCAGGGCGTGGCCGGCGATGCCCTCCCGGGCGCTGGGAGCCGGCGTGAAGCGATGATCGAGATCGCCCTCCCGGGCGGTGAAGTCGCACAGCGCACGCACCGCCACCCGCCGGGGCGCGGCCTCAGCCATCCTCGAGCGCCTCCGCCGCCGGCTGCCAGGCGACGTGGCAGACCACCGCGGGCATCCCCCGGGCGCGGAAGAAGGCGAGCCAGCGTTGCTGGTTGTCCTGCAGCCGGTCGCCCGGCCCCTTCACCTCGATCAGCCGGTAGCGCGGCTCGCCCTCGGGGGCCCCGGGGTGAAACTGGATCAGGTCCGGCAGGCCCGCCCGGTTGGCCTTCAGATCCTCCAGCAGGCGCTCGAAGCAGGCGCGCAGGTCGGCGGCCGGCAGGCAGGCCAGGGCCCGCTCGAGGAGCGCCTCGTCGAGCGCGCCCCAGTGCACGAAGGGCGAGGCGAGCCCCTGCTTCTCGAGCCAGGTGGCCCGTATCGCCTCGCGGTGGCGGCCGTCGTCGAGGCGGGCCAGGCAGGCGTCGAAGCGGTCGCGGCGGCGGCGGACGAAGTCCTCCCGGTAGAGATCCGCCGGGCCCTGGTGGAAGGGGTGGAAGAAGGCGCCGGGCAGCGGCGCGAAGATCGCCTCCCAGCAGAGCAGGCCGAAGAGCCCGGTGAGCAGGGCGTTCTCCACGTAGTGCACCGGGGCCGCCGCGTCGTGGAGGTGATCGCGCACCGCCGCCTCCACCGGGCCGGGCGGCAGGGTCAGCGACCAGCGCTCATGGGCGGGCTCGGGCCTTGCCGCCGGAGGGGCGAGCCCGAGCCGGCGGCAGAGTCGCGGCACCAGTCGCCCCATCGCCTGGGCCTCCTCCTCGCTCGCCGGGGCGGCGGCGAGGGGCTCGGCCAGGGCCAGCGCCTCGGCGTGCTCGCCGCGACGCTCCTGCAGGCGCAGGTGGCGGATCCGCGCCTCCACGCTGCCGGCCGGCGGTGACGCCGCCCCGCGCTCGGGCGCGCTCTCCGGCCAGCCGGCCCGGTGATAGAGCGAAAGGGCCGCCTCGCCCTGCCCCTCGCTCTCCGCCTGGCGCCCCAGGGCGAGGCAGAGCCTTCGGTGCCGCGAGGCCAGCCAGGCGTTGTCGATCATCGGTGCGGGGAGCTCGGCGTGCAGCGCCTCGACCGGCTCGCCGGCCGCCAGGCGCTCGCGCAGCCGGTGCAGCGCCAGGTAGGCGTCGAGCTCCTCGCGGCGGCCGAAGGCCCGGGAGTCGGGGGTGATCGCCACCCGCTCGTAGTGGCGCAGGCCGAGCTCGGCGAGCACGAACGCCGACCAGTCCTGGCGCAGGTTGCCGAAGAACATCAGCCGCAGCCGGTCGCAGGTCGCCATCACGGCGAGGCGCACGATGCGATCCGGCGCCTCAGGCCACCAGTCAGCGAGCCGGCGGGGTGCGGCGAGCCGCGGCGCCAGCGCCTCATGGAGCGCGGCCTTGCCGGTGGCGGCGGGCAGCCCTGCCGCGGCGATCTCGGCGGCCAACGCGCGGCGCAGCTCGGGCAGGCGCAGCTGCTGGAAGAGGGTCTCAACATCGAGGAGCGGGTCGGCCTCGACGAGGCCCGCCTCGATCAGCGGGGCGAGGGCGGCCTCGGTGTCGCCGATCTCCGGATAGTCGAGGCGCGCGGTGCGAAAGTGCTCGCCCTTGCGCATCACCATGCGCACCAGCAGCGCCTGGGCGGCCTCGGGCAGGGCTGCGATGCGCGCGACGAGGGCGTGCTCGGCGTCGCTCAGGAGATCGCCGTGGCGCTCGACCACCCACTCCAGCACGAAGCGGAAGTTCGCCAGGTAGTAGCGCGGGTCGTCCAGGGAGGCGGTGACCGCCGAGGCGGCAGGCATCGGGTTCATGCCGCCATGGTATCAGGGCCCTCGCGACGGCGTCAGCGCGCCACGCCGCGGGCCAGCTCGCGCACTATCTCCTCGGCCGGCACCGCGCGGCAGCGGCTGGCGTTCTGCCCGGCCCACAGCGGCGAGGCGTCCCCCAGCCCCCGCGCCTCGGCGGCGGCGCGCAGCGGGGCGATGGCCGCCCCGGCCAGCGGGAAGGCCGGCGCCGCCTCGCTGAGCGGCCCCAGCTCGCGCATCAGCCGGGTGACGATGCCCCGGGCCGGACGGCCGCTGTAGAGGTTGGTCAGCGCCGTGTGGCGCGCCGCCTCGCTCATCAGCGCCTCGCGATGGAGGGCCGAGGCCCGGGATTCCGGGCAGCAGAGGAAGGCGGTGCCGACCTGGACGGCGTCGGCGCCCAGGGCCAGCGCCGCCGCCACGCCGCGGGCATCGGCGATGCCGCCGGCGGCGATCACCGGCACGCGCACCGCCTGCCGCACCTGGGGCAGCAGCGCGAGGGTGCCCATCTGGCACGACAGGTCGTCGCTCAGGAAGTGCCCCCGGTGGCCGCCCGCCTCGAGCCCCTGGGCGATCACCGCGTCCGCGCCCCGGGCCTCGAGCCAGCGCGCCTCCTCCACCGTGGTGGCGGACGAGAGCACCGTCGCCCCCCAGGCCTTGACCCGCGCCAGCAGGTCGGGCGCCGGCAGCCCGAAGTGGAAGCTGACCACCTTCGGGCGATAGGCCGCGAGGACGTCACAGGCCGCATGATCGAAGGGGCGCCGCCCGCCCCCTGCCGGCAGCGCCTCGACATCGAGGCCGAACTCGGCGTACCAGGGGGCCAGCAGCGCCTGCCAGCGCGCCTGGCGCTCGGGGTCCGGGGCGGGCTCCTCGTGGCAGAAGGCATTGACGTTGATCGGCCCCGCCCCCGTCGCGCGAACGGCCTCGAGCTCCGTTGCCAGGGCCTCGGGAGAGAGCATCGCGCCGGGCAGCGCCCCGAGGCCGCCGGCCCGGGAGACGGCGATGGCCAGGGCGCTGTCCTGGGCGCCCGCCATCGGGGCCTGGAGGATCGGCCAGCGCAGGCCGAGGGCGGTCGTCCATGACATGGGCATCTCCTGCTATGGGGGGAGTCGGTCGCTCAGGCGCCGAGCGGGCCGTGGGTGATCGCGGTGAGGCCCTCGTTGACCGCGAGGATCTCGGCCTCGATGCCCTCGACCCCCAGGTCGGCGAGCCGGGCGCTGTGCTTGTCGAGGTAGGCCTCGGCGCTTTCGGCGTCATCGAAGAGGTAGACGCCGCCGGCCAGGTGGCGCTCCGGCGACTCGGTCCAGACCTTCCAGCGCAGGCCGGGCTCGTCGTTGATGCTCTGGGCCAGCGGCGTCAGGGCCTCGACCATCGCCTCGCCGAAGGGGCCCGGGAAGGGGAAGTGGATCTGCAGGATCACGGCCATGACACGGCCTCCAGGCTGGGAATGGGCCCCCAGCATAGCGTCTCGCCGGCCGCCTGCCAGCCCGGGCGCCTCAGCGCCTGGCCGGGCGCAGCACCATCTGCTCGCCGCGGATCTCGATGTCGAAGCGCTCGAGGAAGCTCATGCCGAGCAGCGCCGCCTCGCCGCCGAGCCCGGGGCTGACCGAGCCGCGCACGTCCCGGGCCTCGTAGCCGCCCAGGCGCACCGTCTCGAGGGTGGTGAGGTCGCCGCGCACCCGGCCGTTGGCGGTATTGAACCAGGCGCTGCCGGTGCGCTCGAGCCCCAGCCGGTCGGCCAGCGCCTCCGGCAGTGCCACGTAGGTGGCGCCGGTGTCGAGCAGGAACTCCACCGGCTCGCCGTTGATGCGCCCGGTGGCCACGAAGTGGCCGGCGCGATTGCGCTCCAGCACCACCGGGCCGCCCTCGCCCACCGCGACCTCGGCGAGGTGGGCGTTGGGGTTGCGCTGGGCATCGAGGACGCCCTGGAACCACCAGGCGCCGCCCGCCAGGAAGAGCACCCAGAACAGCAGCATCATGCCGAGCCCGACCCGGCGTGTGGCTCGCTCGTCGCTCATGTGCGCTCCTCCCGACAGTGGCCCCTGGCGCCATCATGCCACAGCGGCGGGCCGCCACCGTGTCACGCCGGTTCAGCGATCCGTCTAGCGGCCGTTGCGGGCCTCCCAGTCGCGGGCCGCCTGCTGGCCGCGGGCCTGGTCGACGAACAGGCAGACCAGGATGGCGACGAGGAACAGCGCCGCGCAGAGCAGGATCGAGGCCTTGAGCCCCACCAGCGACTGCAAGAGGCCCAGGCCGATGATGCCGATCACCCCGGCGAGCTTGTTGGCCAGGCCCCAGAAGCCGAAGAACTCGGCGGCCTTGCGCTGCGGCGAGAAGAGTCCCACCAGGGCGCGGCTGGCCGACTGGCTGGAGCCCAGGGAGAGCCCGGCCAGGCAGCCCACCACCAGGAAGAGGTGCTGCGCCTCCCAGGCGAGGCCGAAGTGGCCGTTCAGGAAGGCGGTGACCTCCGGTGTGGCCCAGATGGCCAGTATCGCCGCCACCCAGAGCGCCAGGGTGAAGAGGTAGGTGATGCGGGTGCCGATGCGGTCCTGGATGAAGCCGAAGCCCAGCGCCCCCACCGCGGCGGTGATCTGCACGATGATGAACATCAGGTTGCGGATCGCCTCGTCCCAGCCGATCACCTGGGCGCCATAGATGAAGGCGAAGGCGATGACGATGTAGACGCCGGCCATGGAGAAGAGCAGCGAGACCAGGAAGATGCCGAGGTCGCGGAAGCGCTTCAGCTCGTGCAGCGTGGTCGCGACCCGCGCCACGGCGATCTCGCGGTAGGTCTTGCCCGGCGGCTGGGGGGTGCCGCGCTCCCGCACCCAGAGGAAGGTGGGCACCGCGGCGACCAGGAAGAAGCCCGCGGCGAAGGGCCCCACCCAGCGGACGCGCTCGAAGTTCTCCGCCGTGGCCTCGCCCAGCATGAACAGCGAGAAGCCCGCGGCGAGCAGCCCCCCGACGTAGCCCAGCGCCCAGCCGAAGCCGGAGATCTTGCCCAGGTCCTCCGGCGGGCCGAGGTCGGGCAGGAAGGCGGCGATGAACGACTCGCCCATGGAGAAGGCGTAGTTGGCGATCACGATCAGCACCACGCCCAGCAGCACCGCCCCCGGCACCACGAAGTAGAGCATCGCCGAGGCGGCCACGGTGGCCAGGTAGCTGACGAACAGGAAGGGCTTCTTCGCCGCCTGGTAGTCCATCACCGCCCCGCACAGGGGGCCGGTGAGCACCACCAGCAGGTAGCTCATGGCCAGCGCCAGGCTCCACAGGAAGTTGGCCAGGCGATAGCCGTCGCCGCGATCGCCGACGATCACCGTGGTGAAGAGTTCGCCGAACACCACGGTGATGATCAGCAAGGTGTAGGCCTGGCCGGCGAAGTCGAACATCGCCCAGCCGAGGATCTCCTTGCGCGAGGCGCGCGGCGTCGCGGTCACGGCGGCGGGGGTGAGGCTCATCGGCGCATCCCTGTGAGAGTCAGGGCGCCACGATAGCAGCCTCCCCCGCCCTAGACGAGGTCCCGGGGGATCGTCTCGTCCCAGGTCCTGGCGAAGATGCGGGTCTCGCCCTCCCAGGCGTCCAGGGTGGCGCGGATGCGGAAGTTGTCGGCATCCGAGGTCAGCAGGGTGCGGGTCAGGGTGTGCACCTCCCAGTCGCCGCGCCGGAAACTGCGCTGCCACTCGGTCCAGCCGCTGACGCTGTCGTAGCTGCCGTAGGCGTAGCCGTAGCGCTCGGTGACCCGGGCGGCGATCTCCAGGTCGATGTCGTCGATCCGGTAGCGACCCTCGTCGTGGACCACCTCCAGGGTGGTGCGATCCTTGGCCAGGTCGCGGATCACCCGCCAGCTCTCCTGGCTGGGCTGGATCAGCGTCTTGGCCAGCGCCGGTGCGCCCTCGGGCTCGGCGAAGGCGGGCAGCGCCGCCTCCTCGTCGGGGCGAGGGTCGCGGCGCGGCAGCACCAGCCGACTGGCGCCGGGCCAGAGGGTGATCCGCACCGGCTCGGGCGCCGGCCATGCCAGCGGCCAGTAGCTGGTGGAGAGCGACAGGCGAATGGCGTGGCCCGCCGGGAACTGCTGGGCGATGTGCTTGAGCGGGATGGACACCCGATAGCGCTGGCCCGGCACCAGCGGCTCGGGATGCTCGTTGCTGTCGCGATGGGTGAGGTTGAGCAGGCCGTAGGAGACCCGGGTGGCCTTGTCGTCCTCGCCGATGTCGGAGAGGCGCAGCGCCACCATGGCCACCGGCTGGTCGGCGCTGAGCTCGAGCTCGACCTGCGGCGAGCCGCAGATCTCCAGCGCCTCCTCGAGCCGCGGCGTCTGGAAGATCAGGCAGCCGCCATCCTCCTCGCGCTGGTCGTGGGGCAGGTCCGGGGGCGCATTGTAGGAGCACCACTTGCCCGCATAGAGCCCCACCGAGAGCGGCGAGCGGACGTCCAGGGTGGCCTCCGGCGGGTCCTCTCGCGGTGCGTCCTCGGCCATCAGATCGTGGCCCTGGGTGAGCCGGAAGGCCTCGGGGATGATGTTCGGCGACGGCCAGTCGGGCTCGGCGACCCAGCGTCCGGGACGCTCCTCGTAGCGCGCCGAGGGTGGCATCGCCTCCTGCATCCAGACCCGCAGCATGGGTTCCTCCATGATCCCGGTATCGACCCCTTTCAGCCACTGGTCCCACCAGCGCAGCGACTCCTGCAGGAAGCCGATGGCCGGTCCCGGCACGCCGAGGTGCGGGTACTTGTGGGCCCAGGGGCCGACCAGCCCCTTGCGCGGCACGTCGAGCCCGGCCAGCAGGCGGAAGACGGCGTTGCAGTAGCCGTCGGCCCAGCCGCTGATGGCATAGACCGGACACTGGATCGCCGCGTAGTCCTCGCACACCGAGCCGTGCTTCCAGTAGTCGTCGCGGCGCTGGTGCTCGAGCCACTGGGCGAGCCACAGGCCGCTGCCGTCGAGCCGCTCGAGCCACATGTCGCGCCAGCGCTCGCCGACGAGCTCGGGGTCCGGCGGACAGGCGTTGCCGTCGAACATGGTCGAGGCCCAGGAGAGGTTGTCGCCCAGCAGGCAGCCGCCCATGTGGTGGATGTCGTCGGCGTAGCGGTCGTCGGTGAAGCAGATCGTGATCACCGCCTTGAGCTGGGGCGGTCCCAGGGCGGCGATCTGCAGGCCGTTGAAGCCGCCCCAGGAGATGCCGATCATGCCGACGTCCCCGGTGCACCAGGGCTGGGCCTGGAGCCATTCGAGGATCACCAGGCCGTCGTCCAGCTCGCTCGGCAGGTACTCGTCGGTGAGCACGCCGTCGGACTCGCCGGTGCCGCGGATGTCGACCCGCACCCCGGCGTAGCCGTGGCCCGCCCAGTAGGGGTGGCTCTGCACGTCACGCTCGGCGGTGAGGTCGCGCTTGCGATAGGGCAGGTACTCGAGTATCGCCGGCACGGGATGGATCTCGGCGTCCACCGGCCGCCAGATGCGCGCGGCCAGCCGGCTGCCGTCGGGCAGCGGGATCCAGGTCTCCTCTTCCATGACCCGACGCGGGAAGTCGTTGACGATGCGCATGCTGCTGCTCTCCCTGTTCCGTGAGGGCCCGTTCGGGCGGGCTCAGCCCTGGATCTGATCGAACTCGAAGGCCAGTCGCGCCGCCAGCCGGTCGTAGTCGGCGAGCAGGTCCTCAGCCGAATTCGCCCCCATCCAGACATGGGCCAGGGCGAAGCTGTAACTGTCCTGCTCGGGCAGCGAGGAGAGCCACTGCCCGTCGGCCACCTGGATGTCGATCATCGTCCCGGGGAAGTCGGCCTCGAGCGCGTCGACCTCGGCCGGCGTCGGCACCCGGGTCACCAGGGCATCGGTGAAGAACACTCGGTAGAAGAACTTGGCCGCCATGGCGAAGTCGCCCTGGCGATGCGGCATGTCGGGACGCTGCCCCAGCCCCAGGTCGATGGTGACCTGCTGGTTGCTGATGCCGTCGACCTTCTCGAAGAGATCGCAGTGGGACTGGGAGATGCGCGTGTTGATCTCGAGCAGCCAGATGCGGTCCTGCACCTCGTCCCAGAAGTACTCGATGTTGAAGGCGGCGTTGTCGTAGCCGATGTGGGTCATCACCGTGTCGGTCAACTCGCGCATCTTGGCCTGGATGGGCTCGGGCAGCCCCGAGGGGTAGCGATAATGGAAGAAGCTCAGCACCTGGGGATAGCGCAGCGAGTCGACGATGCCGTAGCTGACCACCTCCCCCGCGTAGACGTACCCCTCCACGGTGCACTGCCAGCCGCCGATGATCTCCTCGGCCATGCAGAAGTGGCCGTCCACGGCGGCGATCTCGTCGGGCAGCTGTGCCTGCTCCAGCACCGTATTGAAGGGGTCGGCGATCAGGCCGATCGCGTCGCGCAGCTGCTCGATGGCCTGGTAGAAGTCCTCGGGGGTGTCGATGCGAAAGCCCAGCCGGGAGCCCGAGGACTTGATCGGCTTGATGAAGAAGGGGAAGTAGAGCCCCGCCTCGCCGATGTGGGTCAGGGCCTCGTCGTCGAAGGGGTCGAAGGCCGTGAAGCCCGGAATGAAGTCGGGAATGACCTCCTTCTGCACCCGGCGGCTCCAGTACTTGTGCTCGCACTTGAGCAGGCTCGCCAGCGAGGTGGATTGGGTGCCGAAGCGCTCGCAGAGGATCGGCAGCATGGTCGAGACGGGGAAGTCCATGTAGCCGACGACGGCGTCGATGGACCCCTCGAAGGCCTCGAGCTCGTCCGTCGCCTCCGCCAGCATGGCGGCGATGTCGAACTCCTCGGTGTCGTAGACCGCCTCGGGGGCGATGATGCCGTGAAAGCGCCAGTGTTCGGCGCCGCGCAGTGTCTCGAGCCGCTGGCGATTGAAATCGTTGAGCCCCACCACGAAGATGTTCTTTGCATCCGCCATGTCGCGTTCCCCCTGCTGCTCGCCCGGCCGGGCCGCTTCGAGCAGCATAGTCCAGTGCGCGGGCGATGCAGGGGCGAAGGCGGGGACGCCGGCGTGATCGGGGGAGCGCTCAGGCCGGCGCCCCGTCATCGTCGGCGTCGCGGCCTCGGGCCAGGCGGTCGATGGCCTCGCCGCCCTGGCCGGCCAGGGTCGCCAGCCGATCGATCTGGTCGTCCAGGCGCGGCAGGGCCTCGCGGCGATAGCGCGAGAGGTCGTCGATGGCCCCGATCACCTCGCCGAAGGCCTCCTCCAGGGCCTGCATGTCGAGCATCGCCGACGAGGCGCGCCGCTGGATGTCCACGCCCTGCTGGCGCAGCGCCCGGGCGGTGCCGCCGATCATCTCCGAGGTGGTGGCGTTGAGCGACTCGACGCGGTCGAGCACCAGCCGCTGGTTGGCCAGCGCCAGGGCCACGGTCACCGCCACGGTCAGCGCCGAGACGGTGACGTTGATGGCGCGGTCGACGCCGCGCATCAGCTCGCGGTTGTTGCGGATGATCACCTCGAGGGCCAGCACGCCCTGCTGGCTGACCGCCAGCTGCTGCTGCAGGTCGACGATGCGCTGGCGCAGCGGGAAGAGCAGCTCCTCCTCGAGGAAGCGCCGCTGCGGGTCTTCCTCGTCGCGGCGGTCGATGGCGACCTGCAGGCGATCGTCGATGCGCCGCCCCAGGGCGATCTGGCGCGTGAGCCTGGCGAGGGTCTCGCGCAGCGCCTGCTGGTCGTCATCGAGGGTCAGGTTGTCGCGGCGCAGCATGTCGCGGCCGCCCTCCAGGTCGGCGATGATCGCGTCCAGCGCCTGCTGGGCCGTCTCGAACTTGCGGAAGTAGCGCTGCAGGCGGCTGCCGGCCCCCGGGAGCCGCGCCAGCAGCCGATCCAGCGGCCCCGAGGCGAGGTTGTGCCGGGCGGGGTCCAGTGACTGCATGCGCCCGCGCAGGTCGACCAGCGCCTTGGCCACCGGGCCGCCCTCGTCGCCATGGTGGGCCAGCTGGCGCAGCGGGGTCTGCAGCATGGCGCTCTGGTGGGCGGCCTGCTGCTGGAGCTCCAGGCCCAGCTCGTCGACGGCGCGGCGCTGGCGCGCCTGGGCCTCGGCGTCGCCGCCATCCAGCAGCGTCTCGACGAAGGCCTCGGCCTGGGCATCCAGGCTCGCGTCGTCATCGGCGCGGGCGGTCGTCCCCTCGCCGGCCGCGCCCTCGAGGTCGCGGGCGATCTCCTCTACCGGCGGCAGCGCCAGGCGGTCGCCGTCTTGGGATGGCTCGGTCATGGGCATCTCCTGAAAGGGTCGGTCGGATAGGGGGGATCAGGCGGGCATCACGAGCCGCTGCGCCCGTAGCGGTCGGCGCGGGAGACGAAGCGGCTCAGCTCCGCCAGTGCCCGCTCGGCGGTCACCGAGGCCTGGGGGCGACCGGTCTCGATGCGCGCCAGGGAGACCGCGGTGTCGTCGAGCACGGTGAGCGCCGCCTCGTTGCGCGCGGCCAGCTCGCCCAGCCGACGCTCGGTCTCCTCGAGCAGCTCGAGGCGCCGGCGCAGGGCCTCGCGCTCCTGGGTGCCGAGCCGGCGCCCCTCGCGGCTCAGGCGCCGGCGCACGAATTCGCCGTCCACGTTGACCACGCCGCCGGCCTGGGCGGCCATGGAGTGCAGCGTATCCACCGCGCCGAGGCCGACCTGGGAGACCAGCTCCCGGGCGCGGGCGAAGGCCAGCTCGCCGCGATCGAAGCGCCCCTCGAGCACGCCCAGCAGGTGGCGATAGCGGCTGTAGAGGCGGTCGGCCTGGACGGCCAGGTCGGGGCGATGCACGTCGAGCAGCGCCTGCTTGGCGCGGCACAGTGCCAGCACCAGGTCGTCGGCCTCGGCCGGGGGGCGGGCGGGGTCGAGCACCATCAGTCCCGCCTCGTGGGCGTCGCGCTCCTCCTCGGCCCGCCGCCGGGCGGCCTCGGCGGCCAGGCGCTCGCGGAAGCGGCGCACCCGCCGACGCTCGAGGAAGCGACGCAGGCGACGCTCCAGCGGCAGGGCCACGGGGATCGCCACCAGCCCGGCCAGCCAGCCCGCGAGGGTCGGGCCGAAGCCGCCCCATAGCGAGGTCAGCCACAGCAGCAGGCTGATGAAGGGCACGATCAGGCAGTAGCGCAGGATCACCTGCAGCCGGCCCGGCGGCTCGATCGGCACGGCCAGGCGCGGATTGATCAGGCCCACCAGCAGCCAGGGCAGGCAGGTCAGGAACAGGCCGTAGGAGAAGCCCTGAAGAAATCCCAGCATGGCGTCGTCGCGCCCCCTTGGATCGATCGCGGTGACAGTGGCGATAGAATGACGATAGTGACTGGCGCCATGATGAGGCCAGCCGCGCCATCCCGCCACCCCCAGCGGCGGGACGCCGCCCGCGCGAGGCTGGCGGCGCGGGCCCCGGCACGGACGATGGCGTTGACGGCGAGGCGGCGGAGCGCCCGCCGCGCCATGCTATGCTCGAGCGTCCGAGGACCCCAACACGCCGTCAGGAACGCCCCGCCGTGCTCTCCACCGACACCCTCGCCACCGCCGACAGCCAGGCCTGGCACCAGCGTCTCGCCCAGTTGATCCTCGCGGCCGGCGGTGTCGGTTTCCCCGCCCTGCTGGAGCAGACCCTGCACGAGCTGGTGGGCTTCGACACCATCCTGGTCAACACCTACCAGGCGCAGCATCGGCCGCTGCTGATCCACGACAACTACCCGCCGCGGCGCCGCGAGCAGGGCATCGAGCGCTACCTGAGCGAGGCCTACCTGCTCGACCCCTTCTTCAAGGCGGTTCACGACGGCCTGGCGAGCGGCGTCCACCGCTTGCGCGAGCTGGCCCCGGACCGCTTCGAGTCAAGCGACTACTACCACCACTACTATCGCGCCCTGGGGCTGACCGACGAGGTCGGCCTGTTCGCCCGGGTCGACGCCGACGTGGTGATGGTGGTGTCGCTGGGCTTTCGCGAGGACGCGCCTCGGCTTACGCGGCGCGGCCTGCAGGCGCTGCGCCATGTCGCCCCGGTGCTGGAGGTGCTGCTGGGGGAGTACTGGAAGTGGCAGGGCCAGCGCTTCCAGGAGCGCCTGGCCGAGCGCGAGCCGGTGGAGGCCGCCTTCGACAGCTTCGGCCAGGAGGCCCTCACCGCCAGGGAGCGCGATATCGTCAGGCTGCTGCTGGCGGGCCACTCCACCAAGTCGGCGGCCCGGGAGCTTGACATCAGCGACGGCACCGTCAAGGTCCACCGCAAGCACATCTACCAGCGCCTGGCGGTCTCGAGCCAGTCGCAGCTGTTCCGGCTCTTCCTCGACCACGTGGCCCTGGTCTCCCGCCGCCAGGCGGGCCCCTAGGCCGGCGCGCCGCCCTCGGCGGCGGCCGTCAGGGGCCCGGGCCACGCTCAGGTCGCGAGGGTCATCCATACGCTCTTGAGGTCGGAGTACTCCTCCAGCGAGTGATGGGACTTGTCGCGGCCGTTGCCCGACTGCTTGACCCCGCCGAAGGGCATGGTCTGATCGCCCCCGCCCAGTTGTTGACGAACACCTGGCCCGAGCGCAGCCGTCGGGTCACCCGCATGATGCGATCGATGTCCTGGCTCCACAGCCCGGCCGCCAGGCCGTAGTCGCTGTCGTTGGCGAGCCGCACCGCCTCGGCCTCGCTGTCGAAGCCGAACACCGCCAGCACCGGGCCGAAGATCTCCTCGCGGCCGATGGCCATCTGCTCGGTGACGCCGTCGAACA
>NZ_PYVX01000013.1 GCF_003056305.1 Halomonas denitrificans | reverse complement strand
GCCACCGTCAACCCGGCCACCGGCGAGACACTGGCCGAGGTGGCGAGCTGCGACGCCGCCGATGCCGAGGTCGCCGTGGCGGCCGCCCGGGCCGCCGTCGACGGCGGCGCCTGGTCGCGCCTCGCCCCGGGCAAGCGCAAGGCCGTGCTGCTCAAGCTGGCCGACCTGATGGCGGCCCACAAGCACGAGCTGGCACTGCTCGACACCCTCGACATGGGCAAGCCGATCTCGAGCGCGCTGGGTGACCTGGCCGGCGCCATCGGCTGCCTGCGCTACCAGGCCGAGTGCATCGACAAGCTCTACGGCGAGGTCGCGCCCACCGGCGAGGAGGCCCTGGCGCTGGTGCTGCGCGAGCCGCTCGGCGTGGTCGCCGCCATCGTGCCCTGGAACTTCCCGCTGATGATGACCGCCTGGAAGATCGCCCCGGCGCTCGCCGCCGGCAACAGCGTCATCCTGAAGCCCTCGGAGAAGTCGCCGCTCTCGGCGCTGCGCCTGGCGAGCCTGGCCCGGGAGGCGGGCCTGCCCCGCGGCGTCTTCCAGGTGTTGCCGGGCTACGGGCACACCGTGGGCAAGGCGCTGGCGCTCTCCATGGAGGTCGACTGCCTGGCCTTCACCGGCTCCACCGGGGTCGGCAAGCAGCTGATGCAGTACGCCGGCCAGTCCAACCTCAAGAAGGTCTACCTGGAGTGCGGCGGCAAGAGCCCCAACCTGGTCTTCGCCGACTGCAAGGATCTGGACCGGGTGGCCGAGCACGCCGCCGCGGCGATCTTCCACAACCAGGGCGAGGTGTGCATCGCCGGCTCCCGGCTGCTGGTCGAGAATTCGATCCGCGAGGCCTTCGTCGAGAAGGTGCTGGCCGCCGCCGAGGCCATGCAGCCCGGCGACCCGCTCGACCCGGCGAGCTTCATGGGCGCCATGGTCGACCAGGCCCAGTACGAGCGGGTGCTCGACTACATCCGCCGCGGCGTGGAGGAGGGCGCCCAGCTGAGAACGGGCGGCGCCGCCCTCGAAGGCCCCGGGCTCTTCATCCCGCCGACGGTGTTCGACGGCGTCACCGAGCAGATGGCCATCGGCCGCGAGGAGATCTTCGGCCCGGTGCTGGCGGTGTTCGGCTTCGACAGCGAGGCCGAGGCGGTGCGGCTCGCCAACGACAGCGACTACGGCCT
>NZ_PYVX01000012.1 GCF_003056305.1 Halomonas denitrificans | reverse complement strand
GCCTGGCTGGGCCAGAGGTCCTTGAGGAAGACCGGCTTGCCGTGATGGTCGATGCCCAGCGGCTCGCGGGTCAGGTCGAGCTGGACGTTGCCGGCCAGGGCGTAGGCCACCACCAGGGGCGGCGAGGCGAGCCAGTTGGTCTTGACCAGCGGATGCACCCGGCCCTCGAAGTTGCGGTTGCCCGAGAGCACCGAGGCCACGGCCAGGTCGCCCGTCTCGATGGCCTCCTCGATCGGGCCCGCCAGCGGACCGGAGTTGCCGATGCAGGTGGTGCAGCCGTAGCCCACCAGGTGGAAGCCCAGGGCGTCCAGGTCCTCCTGCACGCCGCCGGCGGCCAGGTAGTCGGTGACCACCTTGGAGCCCGGCGCCAGGGAGGTCTTGACCCAGGGCTTGGTGTGCAGGCCCTTCTCGCGGGCCTTCCGGGCCAGCAGGCCGGCGGCCATCATCACGCTGGGGTTGGAGGTGTTGGTGCAGGAGGTGATGGCGGCGATGACCACGGCGCCGGGATTCAGCCGGAAGGCCTCGCCGTCGAGGTCGACGTCCTGGCTGTCATGATGCTCGTAGCTCTCCTCGACGCCCACGGCGGTCTGGCCGCCCTCGGACATCAGCTTGCCCTTCTCGGCGGAGGAGAGCGGCTTGCCGTCGTCCTCCATCACCTTGGCGAAGGCCGCGCTCATGTCCTTGAGGGCGACGCGGTCCTGGGGCCGCTTGGGACCGGCCAGGCTCGCCTCGACCTCGCCCATGTCCAGCGCCAGGGTGTCGCTGAAGATCGGCTCGTCGCCGGGCTCCCGCCACAGCCCCTGGGCCTTGCTGTAGGCCTCGACCAGCGCCACCTGGGCGTCGTCGCGGCCGGTCAGGCGCAGGTAGGTGAGGGTCTCGTCGTCCACCGGGAAGAAGCCGCAGGTCGCGCCATACTCCGGCGCCATGTTGGCGATGGTGGCGCGGTCGGCCAGCGGCAGGTCCTTGAGGCCGTCGCCGTAGAACTCGACGAACTTGCCCACCACGCCCTTCTTGCGCAGCATCTCGGTGACGGTCAGCACCAGGTCGGTGGCGGTGATGCCCTCGCGCAGCTTGCCGGTGAGCTTGAAGCCGACCACCTCGGGGATCAGCATCGAGACCGGCTGGCCAAGCATGGCGGCCTCGGCCTCGATGCCGCCCACGCCCCAGCCGAGCACGCCCAGGCCGTTGATCATGGTGGTGTGGGAGTCGGTGCCGACCAGGGTGTCGGGGTAGGCGAGGGTCTTGCCGTCTTCTTCCCTGGTCCACACGGTCTGGCCCAGGTACTCCAGGTTGACCTGGTGGCAGATGCCGGTGCCCGGGGGCACGACGCGGAAGTTGTCGAAGGCCTGCTGGCCCCAGCGCAGGAACTCGTAGCGCTCGTGGTTGCGCTCCATCTCGATGGCGACGTTGTCCTTGAACGCCGAGGGATTGCCGAACTTGTCGACCATCACCGAGTGGTCGATGACCAGGTCCACCGGGGAGAGCGGGTTGATGCGCGCGGGGTCCTCGCCGAGGGACTCCACCGCGGCGCGCATGGAGGCGAGGTCGACGACGCCGGGCACGCCGGTGAAGTCCTGCATCAGCACGCGGGCCGGGCGATAGCCGATCTCGCGGTCGGAGTGGCCCTGCTGCTGCCAGTCGACCAGCGCCTGCAGGTCCGCGCGCTCGACGCTCTCGTCGTCGGCGAAGCGCAGCTGGTTCTCGAGCAGGATCTTCAGGGTCTTGGGCAGTCGGTCGATGTTGCCGAGCGCCTCGGCGGCCTTGGGCAGGCTGTGGAAGTGGTA
>NZ_PYVX01000011.1 GCF_003056305.1 Halomonas denitrificans | reverse complement strand
GTCCGCCGGCCAGTCGCCGCGCTGCACCGCGTCGATCTCCTCGCGGATCGCGATCATGGCGTCGCAGAAGCGGTCGATCTCGTAGCGCGACTCCGACTCGGTGGGCTCGATCATCAGCGTGCCGGGCACCGGGAAGGACATGGTCGGGGCGTGGAAGCCGTAGTCCATCAGGCGCTTGGCGATGTCCTCCTCGCTGATGCCGGAGTCGGCCTTGAGCGGTCGGATGTCGATGATGCACTCATGGGCCACGGTGCCGTTCTCGCCCTTGTAGAGCACCGGGTAGTGCTCGCCGAGGCGGGTGGCGATGTAGTTGGCGTTGAGGATCGCCAGCTCGGTGGCCTCGCGCAGGCCGCGCGCGCCCATCATCTTGATGTAGGCCCAGGAGATCGGCAGGATCGAGGCCGAGCCGAAGGGCGCCGCCGAGACCGCGCCGCAGCCCGCCTCGACGCCGTCGATCGGCACCACCGCGTGGTTCGAGACGTAGGGCGCGAGGTGCGCCTTGACGCCGATCGGGCCCATGCCCGGGCCGCCGCCGCCGTGGGGGATGCAGAAGGTCTTGTGCAGGTTGAGGTGGCTGACGTCGCCGCCGAAGTCGCCGGGGCGGGTCAGGCCCACCTGGGCGTTCATGTTGGCGCCGTCGATGTACACCTGGCCGCCGTGGGCGTGGACGATCTCGCACACCTCACGCACGTGGGCCTCGAACACCCCGTGGGTGGAGGGGTAGGTGATCATGATCGCCGAGAGGGCGTCGCGGTGGGCCTCGGCCTTGGCGGCCAGGTCGTCGATGTCGACGTTGCCGTCGGCGTCGCACTCCACGACCACCACCTTCATGCTCGCCATGGCGGCGGAGGCGGGGTTGGTGCCGTGGGCGGAGCTCGGGATCAGGCAGACGTCACGGTGCCCCTCGCCCTGGGCCGCCTGGTAGCGGCGGATCGCCACCAGCCCGGCGTACTCGCCCTGGGCGCCGGAGTTGGGCTGCATGGAGATGTGGTCGTAGCCGGTCACCTCGACCAGGAAGGCGGCCAGCTCGTCGATCATCTGGCGGTAGCCGGCCACCTGGTCGCGGGGCGCGAAGGGGTGGATGCGCGCGAACTCCGGCCAGGTGATGGGGATCATCTCGCTGGTGGCGTTGAGCTTCATGGTGCACGAGCCCAGCGGGATCATCGCGTGGGCGAGCGACAGGTCCTTGTTCTCCAGGCGCTTGAGGTAGCGCAGCATCTCGGTCTCGCTGCGGTAGCGCTGGAAGGTCGGGTGGCTCAGGAACTCGGACTCCCGGGCGCAGGCGGCCGGGATGCCGCTCAGCCCCTCGGCGAGCACGCGGTCGTCGAGCTCGCGCACGCCGAGGCCGTGCTCCTCGTCGAGCAGCACGTCGAACAGCACGTCGAGGTCGTGGGCGGTGGTGGTCTCGTCGAGGCTCAGGCCGACGTCGCCACCCTCGAAGTAGCGCAGGTTGACGTCGTGGGCCATGGCGCGGCCGTGGATGCGCCCGGCATCGACGCCGGTCAGGCGCAGGGTGTCGAACCAGCTGTCGTGGGCCAGGGTCACGCCCTTCTCCGCGAGGCCGGTGGCCAGGATGGTGGTCAGGCGGTGGATGCGCGAGGCGATGGTCTTGAGGCCCTCGGCGCCGTGATAGACGGCGTAGAAGCCGGCGATGTTGGCCAGCAGCGCCTGGGCGGTGCAGATGTTGGAGGTCGCCTTCTCGCGGCGGATGTGCTGCTCGCGGGTCTGCATCGCCATGCGCAGGGCGGTCGCGCCGCGGCTGTCCTTGGAGACGCCGATGATGCGCCCCGGGATCGAGCGCTTGAGCTTGTCGGTGGTGGCGAAGAAGGCCGCATGCGGGCCGCCGAAGCCCATCGGCACGCCGAAGCGCTGGGCGCTGCCGACCACCATGTCGGCGCCCAGGGCGCCCGGCTCCTTGAGCAGCACCAGGCCCATGATGTCGGCCACCACGCAGGTCATCACGCCGCGCTCGCGGGCGGTCTCGAGCAGCGGCGCCAGGTCGTGGACCCGACCGCCGTCGCCGGGGTACTGCAGCAGGGCGCCGAAGACGTCGTGCTCGGCGAGCTCCTCGGCCGGAGCCACCACCAGCTCGAAGCCGAACCAGGCCGCGCGGGTGCGCACCACGTCCAGGGTCTGCGGGAAGACGTCATCGGCGACGAAGAAGGTGTCGCTCTTGGCCTTCTTGTTGGCGCGCTTGCACAGCGCCATCGCCTCGGCGGCGGCGGTCGCCTCGTCGAGCAGCGAGGCGTTGGCGAGCTCCATGCCGGTGAGGTCCATCACCATCTGCTGGAAGTTGAGCAGGCCCTCGAGGCGCCCCTGGGAGATCTCCGGCTGGTAGGGCGTGTAGGCGGTGTACCAGCCCGGGTTCTCCAGCACGTTGCGCTGGATCACCGTCGGCAGGTGGGTGTCGTAGTAGCCCTGGCCGATGTAGCTCTTGGCCACGCGGTTCTGGCGCGCCAGGCGGTGCAGGTAGTCCAGGGCCTCGGCCTCGCCCTTCGGCGGGTCCAGGTCCAGCTCACGGCCCAGGCGAATGCCGGCGGGCACGGTGGCCTCCATCAGTGCGGGAAGGCTCGCCATCCCCAGCGTCTCGAGCATGCCCGCCACGTCGTCGGCGGTGGGCCCGTTGTGGCGCTGGAGGAAGGCATCGTGAGCGGCCAGATCGGCCAGACGGCGGTTGTCGAAAGCCATGGAACACCCTGTGTGCGTGGTGGGGCGGCGCCCCGAAATCAGTGAAAGGCCGGCCCCGCAGGCGGGGCCGGGAGAGGCTCAGTCCTCGGCGGCCACGGCCTGGTAGGCGTCGGCGTCGAGCAGCGACTCGAGGGCGGCGGCGTCGTCGAGGCGCACCTTCATGATCCAGCCATCGGCGTAGGGCGCCTCGTTGATGGTCTCCGGGGCGTCCTCGAGGGCCTCGTTGACGGCGATGACCTCGCCGGCGATCGGCGCGTAGAGGTCGGAGGCGGCCTTGACCGACTCGATGACGCCGAACTCGTCGCCGACGGCGAGGGTCTTGCCGACCTCGGGCAGCTCGACGAAGACCACGTCGCCCAGCGCCTCCTGGGCATGGTCGGTGATGCCGATGGTCACGCTGCCATCGCCGTTGTCCAGGACCCATTCGTGGCTTTCGGCATAGCGCAGGTTGGCGGGGATAGAGCTCATC
>NZ_PYVX01000010.1 GCF_003056305.1 Halomonas denitrificans | reverse complement strand
ACGGGAACCACCTGATCCCATGCCGAACTCAGCAGTGAAACCGATCAGCGCCGATGGTAGTGTGGGGCCTCCCCATGCGAGAGTAGGTCATCGTCAGGCACCTATTCCGAGAAAACCCCGAGCTCAATGAGCTCGGGGTTTTTTCATGCGCGGGTGTTTTTTGGCAAGCGATGAGCGAGCGGAAAGGCGCACGCACGATCGCCGGAGTCCGGCGCCTCCTGATACAAGAACGCCCCCGCCTCAAGAGAGGCGGGGGCGTTTTTTTATGGGCGGGAGAGGTCGTCAGCCAGGCGCTAGCGGCACAGGCTCTCCAGGGCCTCGATGAGGCTGTCCATCTCGTCATCGGTGCCGATGGAGATGCGCAGGTGGTTGCACAGCGCGTCGGTGTTGAAGTGGCGCACCAGCACGCCGCGCTCGCGCAGGCCCACGAAGAGCTGGGCGGCGTCGAACTCGGGGTGGCTGACCAGCAGGAAGTTGGTCTGCGAGGGCAGTACCGCAAAGCCCAGGGTCTCGAGGCGCCCCCGGGTGCGTTCGCGGGTGGTGATCACCGCCTCCCGGCAGGCCTCGAAGTGATCGCGATCGCCAAGCGAGGCGATGCCCAGGGCGCTGGCCAGGCTGTCGACGGGATAGGAGTTGAAGGAGTCCTTGACCCGCTCCAGCCCTTCGATCAGCTCCCGTGAGCCCAAGGCGTAGCCCAGGCGCAGGCCGGCGAGGCTGCGCGACTTGGAGAAGGTGCCGGTGACCAGCAGGTTGGGAAAGCGCTCGACCAGGGGGGCCGCGCTCTCGCCGCCGAAATCCACGTAGGCCTCGTCGACCAGCACCACCGACTCGGTGATCCGCTCGAGCAGGCGGGCAATCGCCTCTCGCCCGTGGCCATGGCCGGTGGGGGCGTTGGGGTTGGCGAAGATCACGCCGCCGGCCTCCTCGGGGAAGGCATCGAGGTCGACGCGCCACTGGTCGTCCAGCGGGTGGGGGCGGCGCTCGACCCCGTAGAGGCGGCAGTAGACCGGATAGAAGCTGTAGGAGATGGCCGGCATCGACAGCGGCCGCGGTTGGCGGAAGAAGGCCTGGAAGGCCAGGGCCAGCACCTCGTCGGAGCCGTTGCCGACGAAGACCTGGGCGGCCTCCACCCCGAGCTCCTCGGCCAGGGCCTCGCGCAGGGCCAGGGAGGTCGGGTCCGGGTAGCGCCGCAGGTGGTCTGCGGAGAACTCGCGCAGGGCCGCCTCGACGGCCGGGGCCGGCGGATAGGGATTCTCGTTGGTGTTCAGCTTGATCAGCCGCTCGCGGGGCTGCTCTCCCGGCACATAGGGAGTCAGCTCGCGAACCTCAGGGCTCCAGAACTTGCTCATGATCACTCGCTCGAGGGGTGGGGACTGGGCTCATGGTGACCCGAGCGCCCCGACCGCGCAAGCCGCGCCCATGCTAGGCTCGGGGCTCGCCTTGTCTGACTGTTCGCTTTCGACGGATCTCCGCCATGACCGCCCAGATCATCGCCACCCTGCTGCCCGTCTTCCTGATCGCGGGCTGCGGCACCCTCTATGGACGCTTTCGCACGCCGGACATCCGCGGCCTGAACACCCTCAACATGGAGCTCTTCGTCCCCCTGCTGGTGTTCGCCGTGCTGGCCGACCGCCAGGCGCCGCTGGCGGACTATGCCCGGCTGGCCCTGGCGGCGGCCGCGGTGGTGCTGGGCTCGGGGCTGCTGCTCTGGCCGGTGGCGAAGTGGCTGAGGCTCGAGGCGAAGACCTTCCTGCCGCCGATGATGTTCAACAACTCCGGCAACATGGGCCTGCCGCTGCTGGTGCTGGCCTTCGGCGAGCAGGCCCTGCCGGCGGCAGTGGTGCTGTTCATCGTCGAGATGCTGCTGCACTTCTCGGTGGGGCTCTACATGCTCAGCCCTCACACCCCGCTGTGGCGGCTGATGCGCATGCCCATCGTGCTGGCGAGCCTGGCTGGCCTCGCCGTCAACCTGGGCGGGGTGCCGCTGCCGGGCTGGGGGCTGGAGGCGATGCACATGCTGGGCGGCGTCGCCATCCCGCTGATGCTCTTCGCCCTGGGGGTGCGCATGCTGGAGATCGACTTCGGCGACTGGCGCACGGGCCTGCTCGGTGCGCTGCTCTGCCCGCTCTCGGGGCTGGTGCTCGCCGTGCCGCTGATCGCCTGGCTCGAGCTGTCGGGCCTCCAGGCGGCGGCCCTGTGGGTCTTCGCGGCGCTGCCGCCGGCGGTGTTGAACTACCTCGTGGCCGAGCAGTATCGTCAGGAGCCCCACAAGGTGGCCTCCCTGGTGCTGATCGGCAACCTGGGCAGCCTGGTGGTCATGCCCCTGGTGCTGATCCTGGTCTTCGGCCACGTCCATCCGCCGGGGTGAGGCACGCGGCCCCGGGCGAGGCTGTCGGCGGAGCACACGAGAGGTTATGCTGTGAGGCAGGTTGCCGTGTCTCACGGCGTCTTGCCCATTGGTTAGGAGGACATACATGCAAATCAGGACCTTGCTGGTCGGCTCTGCCCTGGCCGCGCTGTTGGCCGGCTGTGCGACCGGCCCCACCGATCAGGCCGCCACCGAGATGGAAGCGACCTCGGTGACCTACCAGGGCACTCTGCCGTGCCGCAACTGCGAGGGCATCGACCTCAACGTGACCCTCAACGGCGAGGCGCAGGGCGCGGCCGCGGAGCGGACCTTCGACCTGGATGCGTCCTATCGGGCCCACCCGCAGAATCCGCCGGACGAGAACTACGCCGGCAACTGGGAGGTCCTCCAGGGGACCGAGCAGGATCCCTCCGCCACCGTCTACGAGCTGGTGCCCGACGGCGAGGGGCAGACCTACTACTTCCTGCGCGTCGATCCCCAGACGCTGGAGCTGATCGATCCCAACCTGCGCCGTTTCCAGAACAGCGAGATGCTGCAGCTCAAGCGTCTCTGATCCTGCGAACGCGTGGTACCGGGGCGGCCTCAGGGCCGCCCCGTGTCGTTGCGGGCCCGCCCCAGCCGGCGGCCCGCGGCTGCTAGAATGGCCCGATTGCCATCCGGCCGTCGTCGAGCGGCCCCGTCAGCGAGCGAGAGAGTGCCCCATGGCCAAAGTGAAGAGCGCCTTCGTCTGCACCGAGTGCGGTGCCGAATACCGCAAGTGGCAGGGGCAGTGCACCAGCTGTCAGGAGTGGAACACCCTGAGCGAGGTGCGCCTGGCCCCCGCGCGTCCCGGGGCCGGGGCGGGCAGCGGGGCGAGCGGCGGCGTCGGGCGCGGCGGCTATGCCGGGGACCTCTCCCGCGAGGTGGTCGATCTGGCCAGCGTCGATCTGAGCGAGGTGCCGAGGCTCTCCTCGACCTTCGCGGAGTTCGACCGGGTGCTGGGCGGCGGCCTGGTGCCGGGCTCGGCGGTGCTGCTCGGCGGCCACCCCGGCGCCGGCAAGTCGACCCTGCTGCTGCAGACCGCCTGCAAGCTCGCCCAGGAACGCGCCTCGCTCTACGTCACCGGCGAGGAGTCGCTCTCCCAGGTGGCGATGCGCGCCCATCGCCTGCAGCTGCCCACCCGGGGGCTGAAGATGCTCGCCGAGACCAGCGTCGAGACCATCCTCGGCGTGGCCGAGCGCGAGCGCCCCGAGGTGCTGATCATCGACTCCATCCAGACCATGCACCTGGAGGACATCGCCTCGGCGCCGGGTGGCGTGGCCCAGGTGCGCGAGTCCGCCGCCGCGCTGACCCGCTTCGCCAAGCAGTCCAACACCGTGCTGCTGCTGGTCGGCCACGTCACCAAGGACGGCAGCCTGGCCGGGCCCAAGGTGCTCGAGCACATGATCGACGCCTCGCTGCTGCTCGAGGGCGGCGCCGACTCGCGCTTTCGCACCCTGCGCGGCCAGAAGAACCGCTTCGGTGCGGTCAACGAGCTGGGTGTGTTCGCCATGCTCGAGCACGGCATGAAGGAAGTGAAGAACCCCAGCGCCATCTTCCTCTCGCGCAACGAGGAGCAGAGCGCCGGGAGCCTGGTGATGGTGGTCTGGGAGGGCACTCGGCCGATCCTCGTCGAGGTGCAGGCGCTGCTCGACGAGTCGGCGCTGGGCAACCCGCGCCGCGTCGCCGTGGGCCTCGACCAGAACCGCCTGGCCATGCTGCTGGCGGTGCTGCACCGCCACGGCGGGCTCTTCACCGGCGACCAGGACGTCTTTCTCAACGTGGTCGGCGGGGTCAAGGTGCTGGAGACCAGCGCCGACCTGGCGGTGCTGGTCGCGGTGGTCTCCAGCCTGCAGAACCGGCCGCTGCCCCGCGAGCTGGTGGTGTTCGGCGAGGTGGGGCTCTCCGGCGAGATCCGACCGGTGCCCAGCGGCCAGGAGCGCATCGTCGAGGCGGCCAAGCACGGCTTCACCCGCGCCATCGTGCCCCGGGGCAACGCTCCCAAGCGCAGCCCCGAGGGCATGGAGGTGGTCGCCGTGGACAAGCTCGCCGAGGCCCTCGACGCCCTCTAGCCCCGGTACACTTGAGGTAGAATGCGATGACACACGCCAAGGAGAACGAGATGAGCGCCATCCGCCTGACCCAGTACAGCCACGGCGCCGGCTGCGGGTGCAAGATCGCCCCCGACGTGCTCGACGGGATCCTCGCTAAGGCCGGCCCCGGGGCCAGCCATTCGCGGCTGATCGTCGGCAACCAGGGCCGCGAGGACGCGGCCGTCTACGACCTGGGCGACGGGCGCGGCATGATCGCCACCACCGACTTCTTCATGCCCATCGTCGACGACCCCTTCGACTTCGGCCGCATCGCCGCCACCAACGCCATCAGCGACGTCTACGCCATGGGCGGCACGCCGGTGATGGCGCTGGGCATCCTCGGCTGGCCGCTGGACAAGCTCGGCGCGGAGGTCGCCGGCGACGTGGTGGGCGGCGCCCAGGCGGTGTGTCGCGAGCTCGGCCTGGCGCTGGCCGGCGGCCACTCCATCGAGTCCCCGGAGCCGATCTTCGGCCTCTCGGTCAATGGCCTGGTCGATCTAGAGCACCTCAAGCTCAACAAGGGCGCCCAGCCCGGCGACCTGTTGTTCCTGACCAAGCCGCTGGGGGTGGGCCTGCTCACCACCGCCGAGAAGCGCGGCCTGCTAAAGGCTGGCCACCAGGAGCTGGCCCGCTCGACCATGCTGCGCTCCAACGCCATCGGCACGGCGCTGGCCAAGGTCAAGGGCGTGCACGCCATGACCGACGTCACCGGCTTCGGCCTGGCCGGCCACCTCGCCGAGATCTGCGCGGCCAGCGGCGTCGCCGCGCGGGTCGACTTCCGGCGCCTGCCGCGGCTCGCCGAGGCCGAGGCCTATCGCCGCCAGGGCGCGGTGCCGGGCGGCACCCGGCGCAACCGTGAGGCCCTGGGCGCGAGCCTGCCGGAGATGGACGAGGCGCACTGGCAGTGGCTCTGCGACCCGCAGACCTCCGGCGGCCTGCTGCTCTCGGTGCACCCCTCCTGGGAGGACGACGTGCAGCGCATCGGTCGCGACCACGGCCTCTCGCTCACCCCCTTCGGCGAGGTCGTCAAGGCCAGCGGGCCCGCGCTGATCGAGGTGCGCGGATGAGCCTGCCGCTGGTCGAACCGGACCTCGAACTGCTCCGGGAGGATCGCGTGCTGATCGACGTGCGCGCCCCCGTGGAGTTCGCCCAGGGCGCGCTGCCGGGCGCCGTCAACCTGCCGCTGATGGACGACGAGGAGCGCCACCTCGTCGGCATCGAGTACAAGGAGCGCGGCCAGGACGCGGCCATCGCCCTGGGCGAGCGGCTGGTCCGCGGCGGCCTCAAGGCGGCGAGGGTCGCCGCCTGGCAGCGCCTCGTCGAGGCCCATCCCGACGCCATCATCTACTGCTTCCGCGGCGGGCTGCGCTCGCAGACCGCCCAGCAGTGGCTGGCCGATGCCGGCATCACCCGCCCGCGCATCCGCGGGGGCTGGAAGGCGATGCGCCAGGCGCTCTGCGCGCGCATCGATGCCGCCGCCGAGCAGCCGCAGCTGGTGGTGGGCGGGCTCACCGGTTGCGCCAAGACCTCGCTGATCCTGGCCCTGGAGGAGGGGCTCGACCTCGAGGGGTGCGCCCGCCACAAGGGCTCGGCCTTCGGTCGCCATCCGCTGCCGGCGCCCAGCCAGATCGACTTCGAGCACGCCATGGGCCGCCGGCTGCTGGACCTGCCCGGGCCGCTGGTGCTGGAGGACGAGTCGCGGCGCATCGGCACCTCCAACATCCCGCTGACCTTCTGGGAGGGCATGCTCCAGGCGCCGCGCATCCGCATCGAGATGCCGCTGGACTGGCGGCTGGTGCAGATCCGCAAGGACTACATCGACGATCTCTGGGAGGTCCATCGCCGGCAGTTCGGCGACTGGCTGGGCTGGGCGCTGATGCGCAAGCAGCTCGCCGCGGCCCTCGCGCGGTTGAGAAAGCGCCTGGGCCAGGCGCGCCTGGCGCGGCTGCAGCGCCTCCAGGCGCTGGCCTTCCGCGAGCACGAGCGCGGCAACACCAGCGCCCACGAGGCCTGGCTGGCACCGCTGCTCACCGAATACTACGATCCGCTCTACCGTCACCAGCTGGAGAAGCATCCCGAGCGCCACTTCCTCCACGTGGGCGACTGGGAGAGCTGCCTGGCGTTCGCCCGGGAGTGGTCGGCCGAGGCGCGCCAGACGGGCCGGCCCGTGGGAGAGCCGGCCTGAGCCTCAGCGCGCGGCGTGGCGCAGCCACTGCGACAGCAGCCGGTCGAGCAGCGGGGCCAGCCGGTCGAACCGCTTCGGGTCGTCGAGCATCGCCGCGGTGGCCTGGGCGTGGGAGCTCGTCTCGCTGCCCTCGGGCGGCGTCTGGTGATCGAGCAGGGCGGTGACGCTCTCCGCGGTGGCCTCCAGGTGACAGAGCAGGGCCACCACCCGGCCGTCGTCCCAGCTGAAGCCCTGCAGCGGGCTCACCTCGCTGCGGCCCAGCGCCAGGGCATAGTCGGGCAGGGCGAAGACCTCGCGATGCCACATGAAGGCCTCGAAGGTCTCGGGCAGGTCGACGGGGCTCATCGGGGCGAGGGTCACCCGGTGCCAGCCGGTCTCGGCCACCGTGCCCCGGCCGACGATCGCGCCGAGCGTCTCGGCGATCATCCGGGCACCGTAGCCGATCCCCAGCAGCGGCTTGCGACCGTCCAGCGCCTGGGCGACGAGCTTGCGCTCCGCCCGGAGCCAGGGGCGGGCCCGTTCGTCGGCGAGGCCCTCGGGGCCGTCGAGCACGATCAGGGCGTCGCCGTCGGCGAGCCGCGGCGGCAGCTCGCCGGCGTCGAGATGGAAGACGGTGAAGCTGTGCCCCATGCTGGCTAGCCAGTCGGCGATCCGGCCGGGTCCCTGATGGGGGCTGTGCTGGAGGAGATGGACATGCATGCGAGCCTCACCGTATTAGCAATGCGCGGGTGACAGACGGAGCGCCAGGGTACATGAAGCCCGAGTTGAGAGAACAGATCCTGACCATCCTGGCCGAGGTGCCCGCGGGCCGCGTGACGACCTACGGGCGCATCGCCGCGATGACCGAGGGCGCCACCCCGCGGCTGGTGGCCCGCGCCCTGCGCGAGCTGCCCGCCGGCCACGGCCTGCCCTGGTTCCGGGTCATCACCGCCTCGCGGCGGCTGGCGGATCACGGCGGCGCCGACGAGCAGCGCCGCCGCCTGGTGGCCGAGGGCGTGCTCTTCGATACCCGCGGGCGGGTGGCGGCCGACCGCCTCTGGCCCTGAGACAACGTAACCCCAAGGAGACTCCATGAGCGGCTTCTTCCAGCGCCTCCAGCAGCTCGACCCGCGTCGCCAGCAGGCCTACATGGCGGCAGTGTGCGAGCGCCTGCTGCCCAACTACGGCCTCTATGCCGCCACCACCGGCCAGGGCGACCCCCACGGCCTGCGGGTGATCCTGGATCTCGTCTGGGAGCGGCTGGCGGTGAAGGAGGCGCGCATCGACTTCGACCGCCAGGCCGAGAAGCTCGCCGAGCTGGAACCGCCCGCCGAGGACGACAGCTTCGGTGCCCGGCGGGCGCTGGAGGCGGTGGTCGCGCTCTCGGCGATCCTCGACACCCTGCGCGGCGAGGCGACCGAGGCGGTGCTCGAGGTCAGCCGCGTCTCGCGCAGCGGGGTGCGCGCCTTCATCGAGCTCACCGAGGGCGAGGAGGACGCCACGCGCCTCGCCGCCCTGGTGCGCGACCATCCGCTGATGGCGGACGAGAACGACTTCCAGGACGCGGTGCTCGAGGCTGTGGAGGCCGGGCCGCTGGATCGCGACGCGCTCAAGGCGCTGCGCCGGCTGGGCCGCAACGACGGCGTCAGCAACCTGGGGCTCTCCGTCGAGGAGTAGCCGCACACATCGGCCGGAACGACAAAGGGCCCGCCAAATGGCGGGCCCTTTGTCGTCTCGAGTCGGTCGCAAGCGAGAGACGATGAGATTATCCGGCGTCAAGCCTTCGCGAGGGCGCTGTGAACCCGTCCTTGGGCGCTACTTTTGACGTCCCTGGTCAAAAGACCCTCGCGCCGCCTTGCCCCCGGCGCTCATCTCATTCGAGCACTACAGCCGCATCTCGATCCCGTGATTGGCCATGTAGCGCTTGGCCTCGGGGATGGTGTACTCGCCGAAGTGGAAGATGCTCGCCGCCAGCACCGCGTCGGCGCCGCCCTCGATGACGCCGTCCACCAGGTGGTCGAGGTTGCCGACGCCGCCGGAGGCGATCACCGGCACGCTCACGGCATCGGCGATGGCGCGGGTCACGCCCAGGTCGAAGCCGACCTTGGTGCCGTCACGGTCCATGCTGGTCAGCAGCAGCTCGCCGGCGCCGTAGGCTACCATCTTCCTGGCCCACTCCACGGCGTCGAGGCCGGTGGGCCGGCGCCCGCCGTGGGTGAAGATCTCCCAGCGGTCGGGCTCGCCCTCGGCGGAGACCTTCTTGGCGTCGATGGCTACCACGATGCACTGGCTGCCGAAGCGCTCGGCGGCCTCGTACACGAAGTCGGGGTTGGTCACCGCGGCGGTGTTGATCGACACCTTGTCGGCGCCGGCGTTGAGCATGGTGCGGATGTCGTCGCAGCTGCGGATGCCGCCGCCCACGGTGAGCGGGATGAACACCTCGCCGGCGATGCGCTCGACCATCTCCACCGTGGTGTCGCGGTCCTCGTGGCTGGCCGTGATGTCGAGGAAGGTGATCTCGTCGGCGCCCTGCTGGTTGTAGCGCTGGGCGATCTCCACCGGATCACCGGCGTCGCGGATGCCGATGAAGTTGACGCCCTTGACCACGCGGCCGGCGTCGACGTCCAGGCACGGGATGATGCGCTTGGCGAGTCCCATGGATCAGCTCCCTTTCTGGCTGAGCGCGTCGCACAGCCGCTGGGCCTCGGCCACGTCGAGGCTGCCCTCGTAGATGGCCCGGCCGGTGATGGCGCCGAGGATGCCGTCGTCGGCGACCTTGGCCAGTGCGCGCAGGTCCTCGAGGTCGGTGACCCCGCCCGAGGCGATCACCGGCAGGCCGCCCTCGCGGGCGAGCTCGGCGGTGGCTTCGACGTTGACGCCCTGCATCATGCCGTCGCGGGCGATGTCGGTGTAGACGATGGAGGAGACGCCGTCGTCGGCGAAGCGCTTGGCAAGCTCGGTGGCCTTGACCGTGGAGACCTCGGCCCAGCCGTCGGTGGCGACGAAGCCGTCCCGGGCGTCGAGGCCGACGATCACGTGGCCCGGGAAGGCGCGGCACATCTCGCCGACGAAGGCCGGCTCCTTGACCGCCTTGGTGCCGATGATCACGTAGGAGACCCCGGCCTCGAGGTAGTGCTCGATGGTCTCGGCCGAGCGGATGCCGCCGCCGATCTGGATCGGCAGGTCCGGGTAGGCGCGGGCGATGGCGGTGACCGCCTCGCCGTTGACCGGCGCGCCCTCGAAGGCGCCGTTGAGGTCGACCAGGTGCAGGCGGCGGGCGCCGGCCTCGACCCAGCGGGCGGCCATGGCGACCGGATCATCGCCGTAGGTGGTGGCGTCGTCCATGCGCCCCTGCTTGAGGCGCACGCACTGGCCGTCCTTGAGGTCGATGGCGGGAATTACCAGCATGTCGGGTCTCCATTCGGCGCGCTTGCGGGCGCCCTTGTTGTCATCAATCGGCTGTCGTCGGCGCCGCTCAGGGCGCCCACTGCACGAAGTTCTCCAGCAGCTGGAGGCCGGCCCGGGAGCTCTTCTCCGGGTGGAACTGCACGGCGAAGGTGGCGTCGCGGCCGATGGCCACATGGGCGCTCACCCGACCGTAGTCGGTGGTGCCGAACACCGTGGCGTCGTCGGCGGCCTCGACGTAGTAGCTGTGCACGAAGTAGAAGTGCTCGTCCTGGTCGATGCCCTTCCACAGCGGGTGATCGTGGTGCTGGTGCACCAGGTTCCAGCCCATGTGCGGGACCTTCAGGCGGTTGTCCCGGTCATCGCGCATGTCGCCGGGGAACTTCCTCACCTCGCCGCGCAGGAAGCCCAGGCAGCCGATGCCGCCGTTCTCCTCGCTGTGGTCGAGCAGCATCTGCTGGCCGACGCAGATACCGAGCAGCGGCTTGTCCTGGGAGGCGAGCAGCTCCTCGACCAGGCCGCGCAGCTCTGTCTTCTCGAGCTCGCCCATGCAGTCGCGGATGGCACCCTGGCCGGGCAGGACCAGGCGGGTGGCGCCGCGGATGCGACGGGCATCCCGCGTCACGACCACGTTCTCGTGCGTGACGTGCTCCAGTGCCTTGGCGACGGAATGCAGGTTACCCATTCCGTAGTCGATGACGGCAATGGTCATGGGACGCTCCTCGTATGTTCGTGCGGCGGCCTCAGAGGCTGCCCTTGGTGGACGGCATCTGGCCCGCCATGCGCGGGTCCTGCTCCACGGCCATGCGCAGCGCGCGGCCGAAGGCCTTGAAGATGGTTTCCGCCTGATGGTGGGCGTTGAAGCCCTTCAGGTTGTCGATGTGCAGGGTCACCCGGGCGTGGTTGACGAAGCCCTGGAAGAACTCCCAGAACAGCTGGGTGTCCAGACGGCCGATGCTGGCGCGGGTGAACTCCACGTCCATGCTCAGCCCCGGGCGGCCGGAGAAGTCCACCACCACTCTTGATAGCGCCTCGTCCAGGGGCACGTAGGCGTGGCCGTAGCGGTAGATGCCGCGCTTGTCGCCGATCGCCTGATCGAAGGCCTGGCCCAGGGTGATGCCGAGGTCCTCGACGGTGTGGTGATCGTCGATGTGCAGGTCGCCCACCGCCTTGATGTCCAGGTCGATCAGACCGTGGCGCGCCACCTGGTCGAGCATGTGGTCGAGGAAGGGCACGCCGGTCTCGCAGGCCAGGCGCCCCTCGCCGTCGAGGTTGATGGTCACCGTGATCTGGGTTTCCCGGGTGTTCCGGGTGACCGTGGCGATACGCTCGGACATGTCGGATCTCCAGCGCCTGGGCGCGTGTCGAGGGGGCCGGGGATGCCTGCCGGCCGCCAAAACGAAGGGGCGTCGGGTGCTGTGCCTGACGCCGAGAGCCTGCCATTATAGTGAATCGCTCACCCCATCCGCTACAATGCGGCCCATGACAGTGGTGGCACGCCTGCCGCCCCGGCCTCAAGGAGATCCACGCATGCCGGTGACCCTTCAACAGGTCGACCAGGACGCCTGGGAAGCGGATGCCCAGATACGCCTCGACCTCGTACGCATCTTCACGGACGCGCCCCCCGAGCGCCTCCCCCTGCCCGTGGAAGACTTCATTCGCGAACACCTGGCCGGTGGCCACCTGTTCAGCTGTGCCCGCTTCAACGACCGCCTGCTGGGCGCCGTGGCGGTGAAGCTCGACCAGAACGCCTGGTGGCTGTCGAACCTCTGCGTGCGCAAGACCACGCGCCGCCGCGGCGTCGGCTCGCGGCTGCTGGCGCTGGTCAGCGAGGCCGCCCGTGCCGAGGGCCGCCGCCTCTATGCCGCCTCCTCCCAGCTGCCCGTGGCCGACCAGCTGCTGCTCTCGCGGCTCGGCTATCGGCTCACCCAGGACGGCGACTACTTCGAACTCAATCTCTGGTCACAGGGAGGTGACCGATGAAGCGCCTGCTGCGCACCCTTCTCGCCGCCATCGGCGTCCTCGGCCTGGTCATGGTCGGCGCCGTGGTCTACGTCACCACCTTCTTCGATCCCAACGACCTCAAGCCGCGCCTGGTCGAGGTCGTGCGCGAGCACAGCGGGCTCGAACTGACCCTGGACGGCCCGCTCTCCTGGTCCTTCTATCCCCGGCTCGGGGTCGGCGTGCAGCAGGCCGAGGCCCGCCTGCCCGATCAGGCCGACGATTCGGCGCCCTTCGCCGCGCTCTCCCACGCCGAGGTCAGCCTCGCCTTCACGCCGCTGCTGCGCGGCGAGATCGCCATCGACGGCCTGACCCTCGACGACCTCTATCTCGACCTCGAGCGCGACGCCCAGGGCCAGGGCAACTGGGAAGTGCTTCTCGAGCGGCTGGGCGAGCGGGGCGAACAGGCCGAGGCCGCCCTGGCCCCGGCCAGTGCCGGCCCCTCCCCGAGCGGCAACAACGGCCTCTCGGTGGCCCTCAACATCGCCAGCGTGCAGGTGCGTCGCGGCGAGGTGCACTTCCGCGATGCCCAGGCGGACCGCGAGCTGCGCCTCGAGTCGCTCGAGATCAGCGGCAGCAACGTCAATCCCGGCAGCGCCTTCCCGCTCACCTCCTCCTTCCGCCTGCGGCTTTACGAGGGCCTCGACTGGCGGGAGACGGCGAGCGAGCCGCGCCTGCTCAGCGATGTCTCCCTCGATACCCGGGTGAACCTGGGGCTGGCCGAGGGGCGGCACGTGCTGGAGGGGCTGACCCTCAAGACGGTCAACCGCCTGGCCGGGCTCGACAACGAGCAGAAGGTCAACCTGCAGGGCGAGCAGATGGTGGTGAACCTCGGCGAGGGCAGCGTGCAGCTGGACGAGGGCGCCCTCGACGCCAGCCTCCATCACCCGCGCCTGGGCGAGAAGCCGCTGCCGTTGTCGCTGGCCTTCACCATGGATGCCGACCTCGACGAGCAGAGCGCTCGCCTGCGCGAGCTGGAGCTGACCGGCCCCGACGCCCTCAAGCTCAACGGCAACCTCAACCTCAGCGACCTCGGCGAGGCGCCGGCCTATACCGGCCAGCTTCGCCTGACGCCGCTGTCGCTGCGCCCCTGGCTGACGCGCTTAGCGGCGATGCCGGCCATGGCCAACGGCCAGGCGCTCACCGACGTGGCGCTGACCAGCCCGGTCAGCGGCGATCTCGAGCGTTTCGAGCTCGCCGGCCTGACCCTGGTGCTCGACGACGCCACCTTCACCGGCCGCCTGGCGGGACGCTTCGACGGCGGCCTGCTCGCCGCCGACCTGCAGGGGGATCGCCTGGACCTGGACGGCTACCTGCCGCCGGCGGGCGTCGGTGACGACGCCGCCTCGCGCTGGCGGCTGCCGGGCATCCGCCGCGCCCACGCCGAGGACGCGGACGCGCTGGTGCCGGCATCGTGGCTCGCCGAGCTCGAGCTCGACGCCCATCTCGCCCTGGGGCAGCTGCGCTTCGCCGGGCTGGACTTCCATGACGTCGACCTGACCCTCGAGGGGCGCGATGGCCGCCATCGCCTGATCGACTTCACCTCCCGCTTCTACGAGGGGAGCCTGGCCGCCGACGGCGTTCTCGATCTGCGCGAGAGCCCGATCCGCTGGCAGCTCGCCCCGCAGGCCGAGCGGGTGCGTCTCGAGTCGCTGCTCGAGGCCCGCGGCGAGGAGCCCTCTCCCCTGAGCGGGCGCTTCAGCGGCGAGGGCGAGCTGACCAGTCGCGGCAACTCCCCCATGGAGCTCCGGCGCCACCTGAGCGGCCACCTCGAGGCACGCATAGATGAGGGCGCCTTCAAGGAGCTCAACGTCGGCGAGGAGCTGTGCACCGCGGCCGCCACCCTGCAGGGCAAGACGCTCGAGCGCGAGTGGGCCGAGGAGACGCGCTTCGAGCGGATCCGCGCCGGCCTGACCCTGGACGAGGGCGAGGTGCAGAGCGACGACCTGCTGGTCACCCTGCCCGGCATGCGGGTGGACGGCGAGGGCCGCATCGATCTCGTCAGCGAGCAGTTCGACCTGCGCGCCGCGGTGCGCCTGGTGGAGGCCGAGGATGCGCCCTGCGAGGTCAACCCGCGGCTGGCGCGCGTGCCGCTGCCGGTGCGCTGCGACGGTACCCTCGGCGGCGAGAGCGCGGAGTGGTGCCGCTTCGATCGCGAGGCTTTCCAGGGAACCCTCGCCGGGCTGCTGCGCGACGAGGCCACCCGGCGAGCCGGGGAGGAGGTCGAGGAGCGCCTCGAGGGCGCCGTCGAGAAGATCGACGAGCGCCTGGGCGAGCAGGCCGGCCGGGAACTTCGCGACGCCCTGGAAGGTCTCTTCAATTGAGCAACACCTTTGACCAGTCCCTGCGCCGACTTCCCCAGTCGGCGCTTTTTTTCGTGCCGTGAGAGTGTCGTGTCGAGAGAGCCCATGAGCGAGATGCCGCCCGCCATCCTGCCCCCCGAACGCTTCCAGCAGCGCCTGCTCGAGTGGTTCGACGAGCACGGTCGCCACGACCTGCCCTGGCAGCAGGATCGCAGCCCCTACCGGGTGTGGGTCTCGGAGATCATGCTGCAGCAGACCCAGGTCGCCACGGTGATCCCCTACTTCGAGCGCTTCATGGCGCGCTTCCCCGACGTCGCCAGCCTGGCGGCCGCCGAGCAGGACGAGGTGCTGCACCTGTGGACCGGGCTTGGCTACTACGCCCGGGGCCGCAACCTGCACAAGGCCGCGCGGGTCGTCGTCGAGGAGCACGGCGGGGCGTTCCCCGTGGAGAGCCTCGAGGCGATGGCGGCGCTGCCCGGCATCGGCCGCTCCACGGCCGGGGCGATCATCGCCCAGAGCACCGGGCGGCGGGCGGTGATCCTCGACGGCAACGTCAAGCGAGTGCTGACGCGCTTGCACGCCGTGGAGGGCTGGCCGGGGCGGCCGGCGGTGGAGCGCCGCCTCTGGGCCCTGGCCGAGCACTACACCCCCGAGGCACGGGTGGTCGACTTTACCCAGGCGATGATGGACCTGGGGGCGACCCTCTGTCGTCGCGGGCAGCCGGAGTGCGCGCGCTGCCCCTTCGAGGCGGAGTGCCTCGCCCATGCCCGCGGCGAGGAGAAGCGCTTCCCCGAGTCCAAGCCGAAGAAGGCCGTGCCGACCCGCACCACCACCATGCTGCTCTTACAGGATCGCGAGGGGCGCGTGCTGCTCGAGCAGCGCCCCGCCAGCGGCCTGTGGGGCGGGCTCTGGAGCCTGCCCCAGTTCGACGATCGCGAGGCCCTGGCGGCCTGGCTGGCCGTCCATGCGCCGGGCAGCGAGCTCGACGCGGCCTGGACACCCTTCACCCACGTCTTCAGCCACTTCCGCCTCGAGATCACCCCGCAGCCGGCGCGCATCACCCGGCTCGATTCGGTGGGCGAGGCGCGCCGCTGGTACGATCCCGCCGATCCGGCCAGCATCGGCCTGGCGGCGCCGGTCAAGGCGCTGCTGGAGTCGCTGGCCCCCTTTGCCCTGACCACCACCGCCGGGCCCTGAGCCCGCACGAGGAGAGTCCCCGATGAGCCAGACCGTGTTCTGCCGCAAGTACCAGAAGGAGATGGAGGCCCTGCCGTTCCCGCCGCTGCCGGGCAAGAAGGGCCAGGAGATCCAGGCCAACGTCTCGAAGCAGGCCTGGGAGGAGTGGCAGGCGCTGCAGACCCGCCTGATCAACGAGAAGCACCTCAACATGCTCGACGCCGCCTCCCGGGAGTACTTGATGGAGCAGATGGAGCGCTTCCTCGACAACCAGGAAACCGACCAGGCCGAGGGCTATGTACCCCGTGGCGACTAGCCGTTCGGGCATCGCTCGACCCTCGCCATCTTTTTGAAACGGAAAGGGTTGACGCCAACGGCCCGCTGAGGTTTAATACGCACCGTTGGCGAGGGGCCAGATAGCTCAGTTGGTAGAGCAGGGGATTGAAAATCCCCGTGTCGGCGGTTCGATTCCGTCTCTGGCCACCACAATGCTGGGGTATAGCCAAGCGGTAAGGCACCGGTTTTTGGTATCGGCATGCGCAGGTTCGAATCCTGCTACCCCAGCCACGTCAACCCTGTTTCCGATTCTGTGACTCGAGTCGGTTCCCGCGCCGGCATAGCTCAGTTGGTAGAGCAACTGACTTGTAATCAGTAGGTCCCGGGTTCGACTCCTGGTGCCGGCACCATCGAAGCATCGGGAAAATGAGTCGCAGCATACAAGAAACCGCTCTAGTAGGCGGTTTTTTTGTGTCTGGAAGAAAGGCATCTCTCTACGTCCCTTGGCTGGCCCGCGCTGCCGCCCATGGCGCGCAGCCTCAACTCGTGTGATGTCTCACAGCCTGCCCTTGCGCAGCTCGCTGCGCGCATCCTGGATGTTCACGCGACACTTCACCGGATTGAAGCGGTTGGTCTTGGCCTGGAGCAGTTCGGCATTGGCCTTGGTCCGCGCCTCGAGGGTGTACTGGTCCCTGTTCTGGTAGATCTCCATTTCCAGGGTGCGGATGTCCGCCTGGCAGTCGTCGGTGATGCCCACCTCGTCATTCGAGGAAGAGGCGCAGGCCGTCAGCAGACTGAGCAGGATGATGAGCGATCCGAGCTTGAGCATGGGGGTTCTCCTCTTGTTGTCCGCCTAGTGTAGGCGGGTGCTCGGCGTCTCGCTCGCGACGCCTGAAGCGCTGCTCCATGATCACTCCCATGAGTCTGGGTGACATTCTTAACGGGGAAGCTGCTCCAGCCTTGAGGCAGAGGGGGATATCCCCCTCTAGTTTCTGGTGAAAACGTTTTCCGCTTTGCTCGTGGAGTTTTTGGTCGCGGGTTAGGAAGTAAGCACTTGGCGATAATGGCCGTGTTATGACACGGCCATATCTACTTAGAGGCTGGTTTTTCTGTAGTGCTTGACGCTAATCGCGAATCGCGAGATGAACAACAGGATTACGCCAAGCATTCCGCCAAGCACTAGGGAGAGCGCGATGATCAAGGTGCCTCTAGGGGAGTCGGGAGATCTGGGTTGATATGCCCAGTGGATCGTAGTGGCAATATCCAGTTCATCCTCGAGGATCACGATGGAAGCCAAAATCTCGTTCTGGTTTTTAAGATCATTGTACTCTTCGGAGAAGGCCGAAAAATCCTCTCGCTCCTGTAGCGCTTCAATTGTCTGGTTGTTGCTTAGTTGTTGAAGCTGTTTCTCGATTTCACGAATCTCAGCTGTTTTCACCTCTTCATTCAGGTTGGCTTCTATAACCTCTTTTTCGGCGCGAAGCGCGGCCGTCCCCATGAAATAGAGGGGGACGCCATCCTGGGAGTTTATCTCGGCATAGATAATGTCTTGATTCGCTGACTGCCGGCCAAAAGCCGCCGGAGTGGTTGGCTTCTCAATGCCTAGGCGTGAAGCGATTTGCTCTGCGTTTTGCAAAACTCTAATGCGTTCTTCGCGTGAAGAAATGATGGATTGCTTTTCAGCCTGAAGTCGGTCCTCGAGTTCAGCGATTCGTATCTGGTCTTGCTCTCTGAGGCGGCTGATTCTGGCTTTCGCACTTTCCTTTGCCGATGCCAAGTGAGCAGCCATGGTAGCTGCGTTTTTCTCAATAGCGCTGTCGACGGTGCGCTTGGCCCTTTCGGTTAGGGTCTGGATATATTTGTCTTCAGTCCATTTGAAGTAATCATTAAGCAGCTGGGGGCCATCAATCGAGTCTCTGTAGTTGAGTGAAATGCTGCGTGAAGAATCGGCATTGTTGTCTGACGGTGAGCTCAAAGCGATATTGTCGAAAAAGAATTGTCTCAGCTGGTCATCATGCAGTCGGTCTCCCGCTTTCTCCAGGCTGATGGAGTCAGGGGTTTCTTCATAATAAGACTTGAAGTTTTCGTAACTGGAGAGCAGCTGGCTCAGCTCCTTAAAAGCCTCTAGCTCTTGATAACTCGTTCCGGGCACGCTGTCGAGCGCATGTAAGCCCTCCGGGGTTGGGGCGAACGTAATATCGGTAGAATATTGTGGGGTGGAGGCGAAAATATAGAGTGCTCCTGCCGCAACACAGGAAAAGATGCTGATGGCTATCCACATCCACCCCTCATAAATCGCAACGGCAATATCCCTGAGGTCTATTTCATCACTCTGCTCATGGGCAGGGTGATAGTGTGCAGGTGCGTTCATGACATGCTCCCGGTTTTAGAGATGGCGACATAGGAAAGGGATAGAAAATGAAGGGTGATGATAAGAATCAACGCGGCGTCCCGCTCGTAGCTGCCGTATGTGTATGCAGCGAGTCCAAGAAGTGCGTTCACGAAAGCGAAGCACGCTAAAGATGGCCACATCTTTTGGTATATCAAGGCAAAGCCGGGTATTGATAAGGCGGCTGGGAGAAGTAGCGACGCTTTTAATACGGTTACAGGGTGTGGGGTTTTCATGGTCTTCCTGCGCAATTTATTAAACATTAGTAATTTTTATAGATTCGATTGTATCACTCTCCTAAGAAAAACTGGAGGTTCTGGTTGGACTGTCCTGGGCGGCCTCGACGTTAGACGAGTTCGGTGCACTGGACCCCGAGGCCGGCTTCGGTAGACTGAAATGCCGGTCGCCCGACCGCCCCGGCACCCACCAGAAGGAGAGGAGTCCCCATGCGCTTCGTGCCCCGTTTCACCGATGGCCGGCCGTTCGCCGAGCCGCTCGGCAAGATCGTCTGCGTCGGCCGCAACTACGCCGAGCACGCCCGGGAGCTGGACAACCCGGTGCCGAGCGAGCCCCTGCTGTTCATCAAGCCGGCGACCGCCGCCGTGTCGCTGGAGGCGCCGATCGAGGCGCCCTTCGCCCGGGGCGAGGTGCACTACGAGACGGAGCTGGCGCTGCTGATCGGTGAGACGCTCTCGAACGCCACGCCGGAGCAGGCCGAGCGGGCCGTCCTCGGTCTCGGGCTGGCGCTGGACCTGACCCAGCGCGACGTGCAGGCGCGCCTGAAGGAGAAGGGGCATCCCTGGGAGGTCGCCAAGGCCTTCGACGGCGCTTGCCCGCTCTCGGCCTTCCTGCCGCTTGCCGAGGTGCCCGACTGGGCGTCGCTCTCCTTCACCCTCGAGGTGGACGGCGAGGTCCGCCAGCACGGCCGCGGCTCGGACATGCTCTTCCCGGTGCCGGCGCTGCTGGCGGAGATGAGCCGCCATTTCTCCCTGCAGCCCGGCGACGTGGTGCTCACCGGCACCCCGGCCGGCGTCGGCCCGCTGCCCCGGGGCGCGACGCTCGCCTTCTCCCTCGCCGGCGGCCTGGAGGTCACGACCCGCGTGGTGGCGTGAGCGTTCGACCTCGGCACCAACGACAACGCCCCGCGGCCAAGGCCGCGGGGCGTTGTCGTGTCGGGGCGGTCGGCGCCTGGCCGGTGCCTCCCTACTCGAGGTAGGTGTAGCCCTCGAGCCCGTCAGAGAGGTCGTCGAGGAAGGCCTGCTGCTGGGCCTCGTCGAGGCCGCTGCGGGAGAGCTGCTCGGCGAGGTGCTCGCGCAGGGCCGAGACGTCGAAGTTGACGTAGCCCAGCACGTCGGCCACCCGGTCGCCCTGCTGGACCTGGCTGATCGACCAGTCGCCGTCGGCGGTCAGGGCGGCGTCCGCGGAGTCGGTATCGCCGAACAGGTTGTGCAGGTCGCCGAGGATCTCCTGGTAGGCGCCCACCAGGAAGAAGCCCAGCAGCTTCTCCTCGCCCTCGCGCCACTCGGGCAGCGGCAGGGTGGTCTCGACCCCCTGGCCGTCGACGTAGCCGTCGATGCGCCCGTCGGAGTCGCAGGTGATGTCCTGGATCACGCCGCGCCGCTCGGGGCCGCGGTGCAGGCCCTCCAGCGGCAGCACCGGGAAGATCTGCTGGATACCCCAGACGTCGGGCACCGACTGGAACAGCGAGAAGTTGACGAACAGCTTGTCGGCGAGCTTCTCGGCCAGCTCGTCGCTGATCTCGCGGTGGGCGCGGTTGCGGTTGTCGAGCAGGCCGCGCAGCCGCGCGCAGGCGGCGAAGTAGACGCTCTCGCCCTCGGCGCGGGCGTCGATGTCGGTCATGCCCATCACGAATCGCTCCTGGAGCTCGCCCATGGCGTGCACCAGGTCGTGCCAGGCCTCCACCAGGCCGCGGGGCTCGGCGCGCTCGTGGAGCAGGTCGTGGACCCGCCACAGCTCGTCGACCTGGGGCTCATCCTGCACCCGGCGCTCGGGGGAGTGGTGGCTGACCCGCTCCTCGCCGATCACGTTGGAGATCAGCACCGCGTGGTGGGCGGTCAGGGCGCGGCCGGACTCGCTGATGATGTGCGGCTGGGGCAGCTCCTGCTCGGCGCAGGCCTGGGCGAAGGCCGCCACCACGTTGCGGGCGTACTCGAGCATCGAGTAGTTGGCCGAGCAGAAGCTGCGCGAGCGGGTGCCCTCGTAGTCGATGCCGAGGCCCCCGCCGACGTCCACGGTGTCCACCGGGGCGCCCAGCTCCACCAGGCTCTGGTAGAAGCGGGCGCACTCGCGCAGGCCGCGCTGGATGTCGCGGATGTTGGCGATCTGCGAGCCGAGGTGGAAGTGCACCAGCTGCAGGCTCTCCAGGGCCTCGGCCTCGCGGAGCTGCTTCACCACGGAGAGGATCTGGCTGGCGGTGAGGCCGAACTTGGACTTCTCGCCGCCGGTGTCCTGCCAGCGGCCGCGGCCCACCGAGGAGAGCCGGGCGCGCAGGCCGATGCGCGGGGTGACGCCGAGGCGGCGCGCCTCCTCGAGGATCAGCGGCAGCTCCGAGAGCTTCTCCACCACCAGGTAGACCCGGTGGCCGATCTTCTCGCCCATCAGCGCCAGGCGGATGTACTCGCGATCCTTGTAGCCGTTGCAGACGATCAGCGAGGAGCCATCGGCGGAGAGCGCGAGCACCGCCAGCAGCTCCGGCTTGCTGCCGGCCTCGAGGCCCACGCGGCCGCGGCCGCGCTCGTAGGTGCCGAGGATCGACTCGACCACCCGGCGCTGCTGGTTGACCTTGATCGGGTAGACGGCGGTGTAGCCGCCCGCGAAGGCCTCTTCCTGCATGGCGGTGTCGAAGGCGGCGCAGAGCTGCTCGACCCGGTCATGCAGGATGTCGGTGAAGCGCACCAGCACCGGCAGGCGCAGGCCGGCCTCGCGCAGCTTGTGGACCAGCGGCTGCAGGGGCAGGGCGGGGCCGTCGTCGTCGCTGCCCAGCGGACGCACCAGGGCCTGGCCGTCGTCGTTGACGTCGAAGTAGCCGCTGCCCCACTGGTCGATGTTCCAGGTGCGGCGCGCCTGCTGGGCCGGTCCGGCCTTGCTCTTGGGCTGACTCATGCGTCTCCTTCCGGTAGCGGCAGGGCACCGTGCTCCAGGCGCGCCTTGAGAACGGTGCGGAACTGGTCGGGGTCGTGGGGCGTGAGGTCGTGGGCCGGCGGATCGACATAGACCACCAGCAGCCGGGAGAGCCAGTAGCGCAGCGCGGTCAGGCGCAGCATCATCGGCCAGGCCTCGCGCTCGGCGGCGGTGAGCGGCCGGCGCGTCTGGTAGGCCTTGAGGAGGGCGTCGTGGCGAGCCGGGTCCAGTCGGCCGTCGGGCTCGGTGGCCCAGTCGTTGATGACGATAGCCAGGTCGAACAGCAGGTCACCGGTGCAGCCGTTGTAGAAGTCGATCAGCCCGCCCAGGCGATCCCCGTCGAACAGGGTGTTGTCGCGGAACAGGTCGCCGTGCAGCGCGCCCTGGGGCAGGTCCGGCGAGTCGCCGAAGAAGCCCTGGTAGGTCTCGACCTCGTCCTTCATCAGCGCCTGGTCCTCCGGCGACAGATAGACCAGCACCTTGTGGTGCATGGGCAGCAGCCAGTGCAGGTCCCGGGGGTTGGGCCGGTGGCCGGGGAAGTGCCGGGAGACCGCGTGCATGCGCCCCAGGGCGTCGCCCAGCTCGCGGCACTGGGCGAGGTTCGGCGCCTTGGGGTGCTTGCCGGGCAGCCGGGGGAACAGCAGCGCCGGCTTGTCGGCCAGGGTGTGCAGGGCCACGCCGTCGCGATCGTGGAGGGGGCCCGGGACCGGCAGGCGGTGCTCGTCCAGGTAGTCGAGCAGATCGACGAAGAACGGCAGCTCCTCGTGCTCGCCCTGCTCGAACAGGGTCAGCACCAGCTCGCGCCGGTCGGTGGTGACGAAGAAGGTGCTGTTCTCGGTGCCGGCGGGCACGCCCTCGACGGAGACCAGCGAGCCGGCGTCGAAGCGGCTGAGGAACTCGGCGACCTGAGGGTCGGTAAGCGGTGTGAATACGGCCATGTGTCTCTCGCCCGGGAAATGCCAAGCCGCCTATTGTAGCGACTTGGCCCTTCGATGCACGCGCCCCGGCCGCGGCGAGGGAGATGGCGAGGCCACGAAACGGCGGCGGGGCGGCCGAGGGATCAGAAGGTCTTCAGCACCCACTGGGGCACGGCGATGCGGTCCCCCTCGCGGCGCTCGAAGTCGCCGTCGCCGTCGTGGTCGACGAGATAGTAGGAGGGGCCGGCGAAGGGCTGGATCTCGATGGCGTAGAGCTCGCCGTTGACCCGGTACTCGCGGATCGTGCGATCCTCCTCCTCGCGGATGGTGATGTCCGGCTCGAGGTCGCCGGCCGACTGGGCGAGCGCGCCGGCACTGACGGAGAGCGCCAGGACGGTGGCCAGGGCCAGGGCGAGTCTCGAGACGGGCGCGTCGCTGCGCAGGATCTTCTTCATGATGGCCTCCAGTGCCGAAGGAATCGGGGTCGCCTCCACGATCACTCCACCTCGGGCGCCCCGGTGGTAACTCCAGTGTAAGGGCTCATGGCCGCCCGGCCTACCATGCGCGGCAAAACGCGGCGGCAATGCGTATCATGGATGGCCAGCAACTCATCACGCCACGCCTCAATGGATGCCGATACATGGCCGACACGCCCATCGTTCTCGTCGACGGTTCTTCCTATCTCTACCGCGCCTTCCACGCCCTGCCGCCGCTGACCACCTCCGAGGGGCAGCCCACCGGGGCGATCAAGGGGGTGCTCAACATGCTCAAGCGGCTGATCAAGGACTATCCCGACAGCCCCATGGCGGTGGTCTTCGACGCCCCCGGCAAGACCTTCCGCGACGAGCTGTTCGAGGAGTACAAGGCCCATCGCCCGCCGATGCCCGATGACCTGCGCTCCCAGGTGAAGCCGCTGCACGACTGCGTGCGCGCGCTGGGGCTGCCGCTGCTGTGCATCGAGGGGGTGGAGGCCGACGACGTCATCGGCACCCTGGCGCGCCGCGCCACCGAGGCCGGCCGCGACGCGGTGATCTCCACCGGCGACAAGGACATGGCCCAGCTGGTCAATGCCCATATCACGCTGGTCAACACCATGAAGGACGAGACCCTGGACGTCGACGGCGTCAAGGAGAAGTTCGGCCTGCCCCCGGAGCGGATCATCGACTTCCTGGCGCTGATGGGCGACAAGGTCGACAACATCCCCGGCGTGCCGGGCGTCGGCGAGAAGACGGCGCTGGGCCTCTTGCAGGGCATGGAGGGCGGCCTCGAGACCGTCTACGGCGACCTGGAGAAGGTCAAGACGCTGGGCTTTCGCGGCGCCAAGACGCTGCCCAAGAAGCTCGAGGAGCACCGCGACCAGGCCTTCCTCTCCTTCGAGCTCGCCACCATCAAGACCGACTGCGAGCTGCCGGTGGGCCTCGACGACCTGGACATCGCCCATCCCGACCGCGAGGCGCTGGTCGAACTCTATCGCCGGCTGGAGTTCCAGGGCTGGCTCTCGGAGCTGCTGGAGGGTCGGCACGAGGGCGTCGACGATGTCGCCGGCGGCACGCCGGCGCCGGCCAAGGGCGGTGAGAGCGACGAGGGCGGTGAGGGCGGCGAGGGCGCGGCAAGCGAGGGCGCCCGGCGCGAGGATCACGTCATCCTCGAGCAGGCCGAGCTCGATGCCTGGCTCGAGCGCCTGACGGCGAGCGACGCCTTCTGCTTCGACCTGGAGACCACCAGCCTCAACTACATGGAGGCCCAGGTGGTCGGCGTGGGGCTCGCCCTCGAGCCGGGCGAGGCGGCCTATATCCCGCTCGCCCACGACTACCTCGACGCCCCGGCGCAGCTCGACCGCGACGCCGTCCTCGAGGCCCTGCGCCCGCTCTGGGAAGACGAGCGGCGCACCAAGATCGGCCAGAACCTCAAGTACGACATCTCGGTGCTGGCCAATGTCGGCATCACGGTGGCCGGGCCGCTGGAGGACACCATGCTGGCCTCCTACGTGCTCGACTCCACCGCGACCCGCCACGACATGGACTCGCTGGCGCTGAAGTACCTGGGCGAGAAGACGATCTCCTTCGAGGAGATCGCCGGCAAGGGGGCCAAGCAGCTCACCTTCAACCAGATCGCCCTGGAGCAGGCCGCGCCCTACGCCTGCGAGGACGTCGACATCACCCTGCGCCTGCACCGGCTGCTGCGGCCGCGCCTCGAGGCCGAGGGGCGCCTGGCCGAGGTCCTCGACACCCTCGAGCGGCCGCTGATCCCGGTGCTCTCGCGCATGGAGCGCACCGGCGTGGCGCTCGACCCCGAGCGGCTGCACGCTCAGAGCCAGGAGCTCGAGACTCGCATCGGCGAGCTGGAGCGCCGCGCCCACGAACTCGCCGGTCGCGAGTTCAACCTCGGCTCGCCCAAGCAGCTCGGCCAGATCCTCTTCGAGGAGCAGAAGATCCCGGTGATCAAGAAGACGCCCAAGGGGGCGCCCTCCACCGCCGAGGCGGTGCTCGAGGAGCTGGCGCTGGACTACCCGCTGCCCAAGGTGATCATCGAGCACCGCGGGCTCGCCAAGCTGAAGTCCACCTACACCGACAAGCTGCCGCGGCTGGTCAACAAGGCCACCGGGCGCCTGCACACCAGCTACCACCAGGCCGTCACGGCCACCGGCCGGCTCTCCTCGTCGGACCCCAACCTGCAGAACATCCCCATCCGCACCGAGGAGGGGCGGCGCATCCGCCAGGCCTTCGTGGCCCGGCCGGGCTATCGCATCGTCGCCGCCGACTACTCCCAGATCGAGCTGCGCATCATGGCGCACCTCTCCGGCGACAAGGGGCTGCTCGAGGCCTTCGCCGAGGGTCGCGACATCCACGCCGCCACCGCCGCCGAGGTGTTCGGCGTGGCGCTGGAGAAGGTCACCGGCGATCAGCGTCGCAGCGCCAAGGCGATCAACTTCGGGCTGATCTACGGCATGAGCGCCTGGGGGCTCGGCCGCCAGCTCAACATCGAGCAGAGCCAGGCCAGGACCTACATCGACCGCTACTTCGACCGCTACCCGGGCGTCGCCCGCTACATGGAGCGCATCCGCGCCCAGGCTGCCGAGGACGGCTTCGTCGAGACGGTGTTCGGCCGACGCCTCTACCTGCCGGAGATCCACTCCCAGAACCGCGCGCGTCGCCAGGGCGCCGAGCGCACCGCCATCAATGCGCCCATGCAGGGCACCGCGGCGGACATCATCAAGCGCGCCATGATCGACGTGGACGCCTGGCTCGCCGGCGAGGCCTTCGACGCCGTGATGGTGATGCAGGTCCACGACGAGCTGGTCTTCGAGGTGGCCGAGGCGCAGGTCGAGGCCTTCATCGACGAGGTGAAGGCGCGCATGCAGGCGGCCGCCGAGCTCGACGTGGCGCTGATCGTCGAGGCCGAGAGCGGCATCAACTGGGACGAGGCGCACTGACGGCGCCTGGGGCGCCGGCATCGGAGCACCCCGCGCCGGCGAGAGGGCGCGGCCGCGGAGTGCTATGGTGCCTGTATCCGGGCCGGATCGGCCCGAATCCATCAAGGAGACGAGGATGCGAAGGACGATGAGGAGTTGGCTGGCGGGCGCGGGGGTGCTGCTGCTCGCCGGGTGTGCGAGCCAGGCGACGCCGCCCGCGGCGGAGCTGTTCGACTGCGGGGCCCTGAACCGCGCGGTGGCGAGCGCCGAGGGCGGCTTCGACGCGATCAAGGGGCGCCTGGAGACCACCCGCCTGACCCGCACCTGGCAGACCGATACCCAGGCCTTCCATGACGCCTGCGTGATCACCTCGGCCCGGCGGCCCGACCACTACCTCTGCTTTGGCCCGCTGGAGAGCGACGATCCCCGCGGCGCCCTGGTCAAGGGCGGCGAGGCGGTGGTCCAGTGCCTCGGCGAGGGCTGGCAGTCGCGGCGCACCACGGCCGATCGCCTCGAGTTCACCCGCGAGGGGCAGGACGCGGTGGTGACCCTGGAGACCTTCCTCAACGACCGCGGGCGGCGCATGGGCACCCTCGGCGTCTTCCAGAACGCCGCGGACGCCGCGCCGCGCCCCGACGACGCCTGAGCCCGGTCTTCTCCGGCACAACGACAAAGGCCCGCGGCAGTGCCGCGGGCCTTTGTCGTTTTCGGCGCCGGCTATGTTGCCTGCGTAGCGCCGTGACGGGGGAGGCTTAGCGCCAGCCGGCCCGATCGAAGATGCGCACCGCTTCCGGGTTGTTCTCGCCCAGCACGCTGACGTTCAGGTCGTCCTTCTTGAAGTCGCCCCAGGAGGCGAGGACGCCGTCGAGCTCGGCGCTTTCGACCGCCGGGAACTCGTAGTTGCCGGTGGCGAACAGGGCCTGGGCCTCGTCGGAGGCGAGGAACTCGAGGAAGCGCACGGCGTTCTCCTCGTTGGGCGCGCCCTTCACCACGCCGGCACCGCCCACGTTGATGTGCGCGCCGCGATCGTCCTGGTTGGGGAAGACGATCTCGACCTTCTCGGCGACCTCGCGGTCGGCCTCGTTGTCGGAGTTGAGCAGGCGCACGTAGTAGTAGTGGTTGGCCACGGCGACGCTGCACTCGCCGCTGGCCACGCCGCGGATCTGGTCGGTGTCGCCGCCCTCGGGGTCGCGCGCGAAGTTGGCGACCACGCCTTCGGCCCACGCCTCGGCCTCTTCCTCGCCGTGATGGGCGATCATCGAGGCCAGCAGCGACTGGTTGTAGATGTTGTTCGAGGAGCGGATGCACACCTCGCCCTCGAGGGCCGGGTCGGCCAGGTCCTCGTAGCGGCTGACCTCATCGGCATCCACCGCGGTGGGGTCGATGAACAGCGCCCGCACGCGCTGGCTGAAGCCGAACCACTTGCCCTCGGGGTGGCGCATGTGGGCCGGCAGACGCTCGTTGAGCACCTCGGACTCGACGCTTTTGAAGACGTCCTCGTGCTCGCCGCGCCACAGGCGGCCGGCGTCGACGGTGATCAGCACGTCGGCGGGGCCCGCCTCGCCCTCGAGCTTGAGGCGCTGGATCAGCTGGTCGGAGTCGCCCTCCAGCACGTTGACCTCGATGCCGGTCTCCTCGGTGAAGGCCGCGTAGAGCGCCGCGTCGGAGTCGTAGTGGCGGGCCGAGTAGATGTTGAGCTCCTCGGCGGCGGTGGCCTGGGTGGCCAGAGCGGAGCCGGCCACCAGGGCGGCGAGGGGCAGGGCGGTACGACGATGCAGCGACATGGGGGATCCTCGTGGATGGCGTGGTCTGAAATGATAATGCTTAACATTAAACTTTCGCCATTGAAGCCCCTCCGTCATCCGCCGTCAAGCCCGGGGTGCGGGAGATCTGATCCAGATCAGGTGGCGAGTAACCCCCGGGAGGCTGGCGTCGGGATGCGAGCGATAGTACAACGCATTCGGGAGGCTTTCGCGTTACCATGTTGGCCAGACACTCTCAATCGGCAGTCGAGACCCCATGACCAGCCAATCGACCCACACGCCAGACGCGCCGGCCGGCACCGCCCCGGTGCTCGCCATGCACCAGATCCGCCATGCCTACCAGCAGCACCTGGCCGTCGAGGACGTCTCTCTCGACGTCAAGCCGGGCGAGATCGTCTGCCTGCTGGGCCCCTCGGGCTGCGGCAAGTCCACCCTGCTGCGCATCGCCGCGGGGCTCGAGCGGGTGCAGCAGGGGCGCGTGGCGCTGGGCGGCGAGTCGATGGGCGAGGGGCGCAGCCACGTGCCGCCGGAGAAGCGCAACGTCGGCCTGGCCTTCCAGGACTCGGCGCTCTTCCCGCACCTCTCGGTGCTCGACAATGTGGCCTTCGGCCTCGAGTCGCTGCCCGCCCAGCAGCGCCGGCGCCGGGCCTACGAGCTGCTCGAGCTGCTCGGCATGGAGCGCTACGCGCGGGTCTTCCCGCACATGCTCTCGGGCGGCCAGCAGCAGCGCATCGCCCTGGCCCGAGCCCTGGCGCCCTCGCCGCAGCTGATGCTGCTCGACGAGCCCTTCTCGAGCCTCGATGCCCGCCTGCGCGATCGCATCCGCGACGACACCCTGCACGTGCTGAAGAAGGTGGGCACCGGCGTGCTGCTGGTCACCCACGACCCCGAGGAGGCCATGTTCATGGCCGATCGCATCGTGCTGATGCGCGAGGGGCGGGTGGTCCAGGCCGGCACCCCGCTGGAGCTCTACTGCACCCCGGCCGACCCCTTCGTGGTCACCTTCTTCGGCGAGGTCAACGAGCTCGAGGGGCGGGTGCAGGATGGCCAGGTGGCGACCCCGGTGGGCGACGTCTCCGCGGGCGGGCTGCCCGACGGCAGCCTGGTGCGGGTGATGATCCGTCCCGAGGCGCTGCGGGTCGTGCCGCTCAACGAGCCGCCCGAGCATCACCACAGCCATATCATCATGGCCAAGCTGCTGGGCCGCACCAGCCTGCTGCACATCTGCGCCCATACCGCCGACGGCGAGGAGGCCCACCTGCACGCCCGGGCTCCGGGGGTCTTCCTGCCCCGGGAGGGCCAGCCGATCATGATCGGCCTGGACGACTCCCAGGTGTTCGTCTTCCCCGTCGAGGAGGCCTCAGCTGCCGGGGCGGGAGCGGCGCATGGCGACGCTGAGCAGGATCACCGGGATGATGCCTACTGCCACGATGGCCAGTGACGAGGTCGAGGCCTCGGCCAGGCGCTCGTCGGCGGCCAGGCTGTGGGCGCGGATGGCCAGGGTGTCGAAGTTGAAGGGGCGCAGGATCACCGTGGCCGGCAGCTCCTTCATCACGTCGACGAAGACCAGGATGCCGGCGGCGATCAGGCTGCCGCGCATGATCGGCGTGTGCACCTTGCGCAGGGTGCCGCCCGCCGTCTGACCCAGGGTCCGCGAGGCCGCGTCCATGCTCGGCGTCACCTTGCCGAGGCTCGCCTCGATGGCGTTGAAGGAGACCGCCAGGAAGCGCACCAGGTAGGCGTAGATCAGGATGAACGCCGAGCCGCTGAGCAGCAGCCCCACCACCATGCCGAACTGCCCCTTCATGAAGTCGTTGATCTGGTGATCCAGCCACACGAAGGGGATCAGGATGCCCACCGCCACCACCGAGCCCGGCACCGCATAGCCCATGGCCGCCACCCGCGTGGCCACCCGTGTGATGCGCCCGGGGTTGAGCCGCGCCCCGTAGCTGAGCAGCAGCGCCAGGCTCACGGCCACTATTGATGCGAGCGCCGCCAGCAGCAGGCTGTTGCCGGCGAACTCCAGGAAGGCGGCGCCGAACAGCGCGTCGCCGCCCTGGACGGAGAGGTAGCCCAGCAGGCCGCTGGGGATCAGGAAGCCGAGCAGCACCGGGGTGAGGCAGGCCAGGGTCGCGGCCCAGGCGCGTCCGCCGTGGAGCGCGAACTCGGGCATCTGCTGGTAGCGGCCGGTGGTGTGGAAGTAGCGCCGCTTGCCCCGGGACCAGCGCTCGAGCAGCACCAGGGCGATGACGAAGGCCAGCAGGCAGGCGGCGAGCTGGGCCGCGGCCACCTGCTCGCCCATGCCGAACCAGGTGCGATAGATGCCGGTGGTGAAGGTGTCGACGCCGAAGTACTGCACCGCGCCGAACTCGTTGAGGGTCTCCATCAGCGCCAGCGACACCCCGCCGACGATCGCCGGGCGCGCCAGCGGCAGGGCCACGCTGGTGAACAGCCGCCAGGGCCCGCGGCCCAGGGTGCGCCCCACGTCCAGCACGCACACCGACTGCTCCAGGAAGGCCGCCCGCGCCAGCATGTAGACGTAGGGGTAGAGCACCAGGGTGATCAGGGTCGCGGCGCCCCACAGCGAGCGGATGTCCGGGAAGAAGTAGTCGCCCGCCGACCAGCCGAAGGTCTCGCGCAGCCAGGTCTGGATGGGACCGGCGTACTGCAGGAAGTCGGTGTAGGCGTAGGCGATCACGTAGGTCGGCACCGCCAGCGGCAGCAGCAGCCCCCACTCGAAGAGCCGGCGTCCCGGGAAGCGGCACATCACCACCAGCCAGGCGGTGCCGGTGCCGATGACGAAGGTGCCAAGCCCCACGGTCACCACCAGGAAGAGGGTGTTGCCGAGGTAGCGGGGCAGCACGGTGCTGCCCAGGTGCTGCCAGATGCCGTCGGTGGGCATGAACAGGTGCGTCAGCACCACGAGGACCGGCAGCGCCACGATCAGGGCGATGCCGATGGTCAGTGCGTTCCAGAGGTTCAGGGGCAGCGACAGGCGGGAAGGCGTGCGGGCGCGGGAACTGGCCGGACTGGTCAACGGAGTCTCCTTCCGTGCCGGGAGGGCTACAGGGATGCGAGAAACTTGCGGCTGAGAATTGTATCAGCCGGCCGTCACGACTGCAGCCACGCTCGGCATGACGCCGATCAAGCAGGACGCCCGCCGCTCGGGAAGCGGCGGGCGTCGAGGGCCGAGCCCGGGGTGGGAAGGGGACGGCTCAGTAGCCGATCAGCAGCGACGGCAGGCCGGTCACCAGGCTCGGGAAGACGGCCATCAGCAGGCAGGCCAGCACGATCAGCGCCACGAAGGGGATCACCGCCTTGTAGAGGTCGAGGGTCTCGACCCCCTTGGGGGCCACGCCCTTGAGGTAGAAGAGCGCGTAGCCGAAGGGTGGCGTGAGGAACGAAGTCTGCAGCACCACGGCCACCATCACCACGAACCACAGCACGTCGATGCCCATGCTCTCGACGATCGGCAGCATGATCGGGAAGCTCAGCAGCACGATGCCGGTCCAGTCCAGGAACATGCCCAGGATGAAGACCAGGAAGAGCATCAGGATCAGCGCTCCGGTGGTGCCGCCGGGCATCGCCATCACCACCTCGTGGATCACCTCCATGCCGCCACCGATGGAGAACACCCCGGTGAAGGCGGTGGCCCCCACCAGCACCAGCATCACCATGGTGGTGGTCTTGCTGGCCTCGATCAGGGTGCGGTAGCAGGTGGACGCCTTGCGATCACCGAAGATCAGGAACAGCAGGAAGGCGATGAAGACGCCGATGGCCGAGGCCTCGGTGGCGGTGGCGATGCCGGTGAACAGCGAGCCGAGCACGCCGAGGATCAGCGCCATCGGCGGCAGCACGTACTTGCCCAGCATCTTCAGAAGCTCGCCGGTGGAGACCTCGGCACGCTCCTCGGCCGGCACCAGGGGGCCGTACTCCGGCTTGAGGTGGCAGATCACCAGCACGTAGAGGGCGTACATCGCGCCGAGCAGCAGGCCCGGCACCAGGGCGCCGGCGAACAGCGCGCCCACCGAGACCGGCGAGTAGCTGGCCATCAGGATCAGCATGATGCTCGGCGGGATCAGGATGCCGAGGCAGCCGCTGGCCATGATCACGCCGGTGCTGAGCTGCTTGTTGTAGCCGTAGTTCAGCATCGGCACCAGGGCGATCATGCCCATCACCGCGATGGAGGCGCCGACGATGCCGGTGGTGGCGGCCAGCAGCACCGAGACCACGACGACCGTGAGGGCCAGGCCGCCGCGCAGGTTGGCCAGCAGCAGGCGCATCGACTCGAACATCTTCTCGGTGACGCCGGAGTCGTTGAGGAAGCGCGCCATCAGGATGAACAGCGGGATGGCCACCAGGACGTAGTTGTCCATGGCGTTGCCGTAGATGTTGTTGATCAGGATGCCCAGCGTATTGGCGCCGGGCCCGAACCAGGCGCCGAGCACGGCGACGCCGCCGAGCACGAAGGCCAGCGGGTGGCCCATGAAGAGGCCGACCAGCAGGCCGCCGAACATGAACAGGGTGAGCATCTCGGCGCTCATGCGGGGGTCTCCTTGCCCAGCGCCTGCACGGCGCGGATGACGATGGCGATGGCCTGCAGCAGCAGCAGGGCGGCGGCGACCACGATCACGCCCTTCACCGGATAGACCGGGATGGCCATCATGCCGTAGGTGGTCTCGCCGCGGCTGAAGGAGCGTTCGAAGAACGCCCAGCCGAGGGTCAGCAGCATCCAGATGAAGGGCACGAAGAAGATCAGGTAGCCGAGGAGTTCGAGGGCCGCCTGCTTGCGGCGCGAGAGCAGGCGCTTGAGCACGTCGACCTCGACGTGGGCATGATGGCGCAGCCCGAAGGCGGCCATCAGCATGAAATGGGCGCCGAACAGCATCTTCGTCACGTCGAAGGCCCAGTCGCTGGGGCGTCCGATGAAGAAGCGCATGGCGATGTCATAGATCACGATCAGCGTGATCACGGCGAGCAGCGGCGCGATCAGGCGTCCGAAGCCCTCGTTGAGGGCGTCGATGGCCCTGGCAATGGCGTTCATGGTGGGAGCTCTCGGCATCGGGCGAAGCGTTCGGGAGGGAGCGGTGAAACCCGGGGCATGGAGGCCGGCCCCGACGGGGCCGGCCCGGGCCGCTTACTGGTTCATGCAGGCCTCGATCTCCTCGAGGGACGGCAGGTCGTCGGTGACGCGGCTCATGTTGTAGGGCACCGAGATGTCACGCCAGTTGGCGTAGTGCTGCAGGTAGCTGATCATGGAGTGATAGACCTTGGCGTGCATCGGGTCCTCGCAGGCGCCCTGGACGATCACCTCGTTGGTGATGCGCTGGATCTCGGCGAGGTCCTCCTCGGAGAGCTGGTTGATCTCGGTGCCGTCCTCGATGAACTTCACCGTGCCCTCGGTGGACTCGCGCTCGGACCAGGCCAGTGACCAGGCCATGGTCGCCTGGGCGGCGATCTTCAGCTTCTCCTGGGTCTCCTCGGAGAGGGCGTCCCAGGCGTCCTGGTTGATCATCACGCCGAACACGCTGGCGGACTGGTGCCAGCCCGGCACGGACCAGTAGTCGGCGACCTCGGAGAAGCCGGCCTTGTAGTCCACGCCCGGGGTGGAGAACTCGGCGCCGTCGACCACGCCGCGCTCGATCGCCTGGTAGATCTCGCCGCCGGCCAGGGTCACCTGGGAGCCGCCGAGCTGCTCGAGCACCCGGCCCTGGTCGCGACCGGAGAGGCGCAGGCGCTTGCCCTCCAGGTCGGCGATGCTCTCGATGGGCGTGCCGCCGCGGAAGCCGGACTCGTTGTTGGTGATGCCGTAGGGCAGGTAGACCATGTTGTAGTCGCCGTAGACCTCCTGGTAGAGCTCGAAGCCGCCCCACTGGTTGATCCAGTTCAGGTAGTCCACGCCGTTGAACAGGCTGGTGGTGGTGGCCAGCGGCGAGAAGGCCGGGCTCAGGCCGGCCCAGTAGCCGGGCCAGTCGCCGGCCGCCTGGATGGCGCCGGTCTGGGTGGCGTCGAACACCTCGGTGCCGGGCATCAGGGTGCCGCCGGCGCGGAAGTTGATGGTCAGCTCGTCACCGGCCAGGGTGTTGACCAGCTCGGCCCAGTGGCGGTCGATCTGGATCAGGTCCAGGTTGTCCGGCCAGGTGGTGGTCATGGTCCAGGTTTCCTGGGCCTGGGCGGTGGTGCTCAGGGCGGCGAGGGCGACGCCGGCGGCGATGCCGGTGAGGGTGAAGGTGCGCAGTGCTGTCATTTTTTGTCCCTTTTGTTGGTTCGAGCGGCGATGCCGATAGGCACCGCGTTGGCCAAGCCGGTCCACCCGCCGCGACCCCGTCGCTCCGACGGCGTCGCGGCGCTCGCCTCAAGCTAGCACGTCGTCCCTGCAGGATTCGATCGCGCTGATGTGAAGATGACGAAGCGTGCTGCCGGCGACAGGGGGCGCGATCCGCGGCGTGTCGGCCCGCCTGGGCGGTAAGCTATGGCATGATAATCAAGGGGTTGCTTTGTGTTTACGTTAACGTAAACGGACGCTCATGGAGAGCATGCAGCGTTGAACGCGGCGCTGACATAGGACCAAAGTGGTAGGTGAGGGCGCCGAGAAAGGCACCTCAGGCAGGGCAGCGGCGACAGGAGGCAACGCCATGAGCGGCAGAGTAGACAGCGAGAGGGACAGCAACGACCGGCAGGCGGGCGCGACCGGCGCCCTGCTGGCCCAGGCGAGACGCCTCGCGCAGTGCCGCTGGCGCGGCCTGGTGTGGCTGACCGGCGAGGCCGAGGCCTGTCGGCGCGAGGCGCTGGGCCTGTGGCATGCGGGCGGCTGGGGCGCGCCCCTGTGGGTCGCCGCCGCGCGCCCCGAGGGCCTCGCGGCCCCGGCCTGGCTGCCGCCGGCCAAGGCCCGCACGCGGCTGGGCGGCGAGCAGGACCTGGTGGTGATCGATACCGTCTCGGCCGAGGACGGCTTCGACCCCGAGGCCTTCGGGGCGCTCTCCGGCACGCTCACCGCCGGCGGCCTGCTGGTGCTGATGACCCCCGCCGACTGGGGGCGGCGCCCCGATGCCGACTACGTCCGCCTGGCCGACCATCCCTGGCGGGTGGAGCGGCTCACCGCCCGCTACCTGGCGCGCCTCGCCCGGCTGCTGTCCGAGGAGGCGCGGGTGATCCGCTGGACGGCGGGGGAGGCGCCGCGACTGCCGGAGCTGCCCGAGGCGCCGCACGAGGCCTCGCCCGCCACCGACGATGACGCCTGCCTGACCCGCGACCAGGCCGAGGCGGTGACCCGGCTGACCCGGCTGCGTCGCCGCCGCCCCCTGGTGCTGACCGCCGATCGCGGCCGCGGCAAGACCGCGGCGCTGGGCATCGCCTGCGCGCGGCTGCTGGCGGCCGGGACTGAGACAGGGTCCGGAGCCGCGGAGGCCGAGATCCTGGTCACCGCCCCGCGCCCGGCGGCGGTGGCCGGGCTCTTCGAGCGCCTGGCGGCGCTCTGCCCCGAGGGCAGGCGCCACGGCCAGGCCTTCGAGGCTCCCGGGGGGCGGGTGCGCTTCCTGGCGCCCGACGAGCTGGCCCGCCTGGCCGAGCAGGGCGAGCTCGGCGGCCCCGGGCGACTGCTGCTGGTGGACGAGGCGGCGGCGATCCCCGCCCCCCTGCTGGGGCGCTGGCTCGAGGCCTTCCCGCGAATCGCCTTCGCCACCACCGTGCACGGCTACGAGGGCTCGGGGCGCGGCTTCGCGCTGCGCTTTCGCGAACGCCTCGAGCGCCAGACGCCCGACTTTCGCGAGTGCCACCTGGCCGCGCCGATCCGCTGGGCGCCGGACGATCCCCTGGAGGCGCTCACCGCCCGGCTGCTGCTGCTGGACGCCGAGCCGGACGCGGCCCGCCCCGGCGACGCGGCGCCCGTCGTGGCGCGCCTGGACCGCGACGCCCTGGCCCATGATGAGCCGCGGCTGCGGGCGCTGTTCGGTCTGCTGGTGCAGGCCCACTACCGCACCACCCCCGCCGACCTGCGCCGGCTGCTGGACGGCCCGGGGGTGACCATCACCACCCTCGAGGCGGGCCCGGTCCTGCAGGGGGTGGCGGTGTGCGGCGACGAAGGGGGCTTTCCGGCCGAGCTCGCCGAGCGGGTGGCCCGGGGCGAGCGTCGCCCGCGCGGCCACCTGCTGGCCCAGTCGCTGGCCGCCCATGCCGGGGAGCGCGAGGCGCTGACCGCGCGCCTGCGGCGGGTGCTGCGCATCGCCGTGCCCGCCGGCCGGCGCCGCCGGGGCGGCGGGCGGCGCCTGCTCGACGATGCCCTCGTGCGGGCCCGGAACGAGGGCATCGACCTGCTGGGGGCGAGCTTCGGCGCCGAGCCGGGCCTGCTGGCGTTCTGGCGCGCGGCAGGCTTTCGCGCGGTGCGCCTGGGACTGACCCGGGAGACCGCCACCGGCGAGCACGCGCTGATGGTGGTGCGGCCCACCAGCGCGGCCGGCGAGGCGCTCGCCGAGAGGCTTACGGCGCGCTTCCAGCGCCAGCTGCCCGGCCTGCTGGCCTTCGAGCTGGCCGCGCTCGAGCCCGCGGTGGCGCTCGCCCTGCTCGCCGAGGGCCCGGCGGGCCCCCTCGACGAGGCGGACCGGCGCGATCTCGAGGACGTGGCCTTCGGCCATCGCGAGCCGGCCCTCGCGCGCCCGGCGATCCAGGCGCTGGTGAGGCGCCGCGCCAGGGCCCACGAAGAGGGACCTGAAGAAGAGGGCGACGAGACGCTGGAGGCGCTGGCGGCCTGGGCCTTCCAGGGGCGCGAGGCGAGCTGGCTGGCGCCGCGCCTGGGCGTCACCGGCAGGAAGGGCGTCCAGGCCTGGCTGCGCGAGGCCGTGGCGCGCCTTCACCAACGCGACGGCGGACTTTCCCCCGCCGAGACCGGGCGGTAGAGTGCCCGCATTCCCTGTCGGACAGAGGCCCCATGAACGCACATCTCGAGCAGCTCTCGCCCCGGCCCCTGTGGCGCCATTTCCGGACCCTGTGCAACACGCCTCGCCCCTCCGGCCATGAGGCCGCCCTGGTGGCGACCCTCGAGCGCTGGGCCGACGGCCTGGGCCTGGCCCACGATCGCGACGCCTTCGGCAACCTGCGCATCCGCAAGCCCGCCACCCCCGGCCACGAGCACGCCCCCGGCGTGATCCTGCAGGGGCACCTGGACATGGTGGCCCAGGCCAACGCCGACCATCCCCACGACTTCACCCGCGATCCCATCGACACCCACGTGGTCGACGGTTGGCTGCACGCCCGCCACACCACCCTGGGCGCCGACAACGGCCTCGGCGTGGCGGCGGCGCTGGCGATCCTCGAGGACGACAGCCTGGTGCACGGCCCGCTGGAGGCCCTCTTCACCCTGGAGGAGGAGTCCTCCATGGGCGGCGCCCTGAACCTGGCCGAGGGATGGCTCGAGGGCCGGGTGCTGCTCAACCTGGACTCCGAGGATCGTGGCCAGGTCTACGTCGGCTGCGCCGGCGGCGCCGACGTCATCGTCGACGCCCAGCTGCCCACCGCGCCGCCGGCGGACGGCGAGGCGGCGTTCTCACTCGCGCTCACCGGGCTCTCCGGCGGCCACTCCGGCATCGATATCCACAAGGGGCGCGGCAACGCCAACCGGCTGCTGGTCAGGGCGCTGCGCGCCCTGGAGCCCCTCGGGGCGCGGCTGGCCGACTACCACGGAGGCACCCTGCGCAACGCCCTGCCCCGTGAGGCCTTCGCCACCCTGCTGCTGCCAAAGGAGGAGCTCGCCGATGCCCGGGCGCGGGTGGCGGCGCTCGCGGACGAGCTGCGCGCCGAGCTCGCCGGCGTCGACGAGGGGCTCGCGCTCTCCCTCACGCCCGCCGACGCGCCGCCGGACGAGGCCCTGACCGCCGAGGCCAGCCACCTGCTGGTGCGGGCCCTGCACGTGGCGCCCTGCGGCGTAGAGCGGATGAGCGTTGCGCTGCCCGGAGTGGTGGAGACCTCCAACAACCTCGGGGTGGTCAGCCTCTCCGCCGGGCGTTTCCACCTCTGCGCCCTGGTGCGCTCGCTGCGCGACAGCGCCACGGCGGACATCGCCGATCGCTTCCGTGCGCTCTTCGAGCTGATCGGCGCCCGTACCCGGGTCGAGAACGCCTATCCCGGCTGGACGCCGAACCCGGCAAGCCCGCTGCTGGCGCGCTTTCGCCGCCTGCATGCCGAGCGGCTGGGCCAGGACCCCGAGGTGAAGGTGATCCATGCGGGCCTCGAGTGCGGCATCCTCGGCGGCAAGTATCCAGGGCTCGACATGATCTCCTTCGGCCCGCAGATCCGCGGCGCCCACTCGCCGGACGAGCGGGTGGAGCTCGCCTCGGTGGAGGAGTTCTGGTCGCTGCTGCGTGCACTGGTGGAGGAGCTGGCCGCGGTGGACGGGGAGGCGCCGGCCGGCGCCGATGGCGCCTCGGGGCGGCGATGACCGCCTGGTGGCAGGCGGCCGGCTCGGCCGGCGGGGTCGCGGTGGCGCTGGCGGGGCTGCTCGCCGTGACCGCCCTGCTGGCGCTGGGCTGGCGGCGCCGCCTGGCGGCCGCCGAGGCGGCGCTCGCCGCCCGGGAGCAGGCCGAGCACGAGCGCGAGGCCGGCGTGCGGCGCCTCGAGCAGGAGCTGGCCCAGAGCGACGCCCAGCTGGACAGCAGCCGCGAGCGCCTGGCGGCCCTCGAGGCCGAGCTCGCCGGTACCCGCGACCGGCTCGCCGAGCAGCGCGAGCGCGCCACCCGGCTCGAGACCGAGCGCGAACAGATGGCGCTGCGCCACCGCGAGCAGCTGGCCCTGCTCGAGGAGGCCCGCGAGCGGCTCAAGGAGGAGTTCCACCAGCTGGCCGGGCGCATCTTCGAGGAGCGCCAGCAGGCCTTCTCCGCCCAGAGCCGCGATGGCCTCGAGGCGACGCTCAAGCCCTTCCGCGAGCAGGTCGACCAGTTCCGCCGCCGGGTCGAGGAGCTCCACGGCCAGCAGAGCCGCGACAGCGGCTCCCTCAAGGCCCAGCTCGAGCAGCTGGCCGGGCTCAACGCCCGCCTCGGCGAGGAGGCCGCGGGGCTCGCCCGGGCACTCAAGGGCGACCAGAAGGCCCAGGGCCACTGGGGCGAGCTGATGCTCGAGACCGTGCTCGAGCGCAGCGGCCTGCGTCGCGACATCGAGTACCGTCGCGAGGTCTCGCTGCAGGGCGACCAGGGGCGCCAGCGCCCCGATGCGGTGATCTACCTGCCCGACGACCGCCACCTGATCGTCGATGCCAAGGTGTCGCTGGTCGCCTGGACCCGGGTGGTCAACGCCGAGGCACAGGACGAACGCGAGGCGGCCATGAAGGCGCACCTGCAGTCGCTGCGCAGCCACGTGGCGGGCCTCTCGGGCAAGGACTACCCGGCCCTGCCGGGGCTCAACTCGCCGGACTTCGTGTTCCTCTTCGTGCCGGTGGAACCGGCCTTCGCCGCCGCCTTCGAGCGCGACCCCTCGCTCTTCCAGGAGGCCTTCGACCGCCAGGTGGTGGTGGTCACCCCGACCACCCTGCTGGCGAGCCTGCGCACCGTGGCGGGCCTGTGGAGCCTGGAGCGCCAGAACGAGAACGCGCGGCTGATCGGCGAGCGGGCCGAGAAGCTGCTGGCCAAGTTCTCCGGCTTCGTCGAGAGCCTGGAGGAGGTGGGGCGCCACCTGGAGCGGGCGAGCGACAGCCAGCGCCGGGCCATGGGGCGCCTCTCCAGCGGCCAGGGCAGCCTGGTGGCCCAGGCCACCGAGCTCGAGCGTCTGGGCGTGCGCATGCGAAAGCCGCTGCCCGCCGAGCTGGTGCGTGCCGCCACCGGCGACCAAGGCGAGGAAGGGGAAGAAGACCCGTCCGACAGAGAGGGCGAGCCGGGCGGAGACGAGTCACCGGCGTCGAATCGCGCCTGAGCTGCTCTTAAGCTCAGAACGCGACCGCCAGACGACAGAACGCCGCCCGAGGGCGGCGTTCCGGGTTCATGCGCGGGGCGGGGCGATCAGCCGAGGTAGGCGCCCAGCATCCACACGGTCTTCTCCTGCTCGCGGATGTAGTCGCCGGCCTGGGCGGCGGTGCCCTCGTCGTCGGCGTCGGAGGCCAGGGAGAGCAGCTCGCGCTGCAGCTCGATCAGCGTCTGGTAGCCCTGGAGCACGCCGCGCACGCAGGCCTCGCCGTCGTGAACGTCCTTGTCCTCCTGGATCCGGGCGATCTTCACGTAGTCGCTGTAGGCGTGGACCGGGGTGTGGCCCAGGGTCAGGATGCGCTCGGCGACCTCGTCGACCTTGATCAGCAGGTCGGTGTAGAACTCCTCGAACTTCTCGTGGAGCTGGAAGAACTGCGGGCCCTTCACGTTCCAGTGATAGCCGCGCACGTTCATGTAGAAGATCTGGTAGTTGGCCAGCAGCTCGTTGAGCTTTTCGGCGAGCTGGCTGGCGCTGGATTCGTGCAGGCCGATGGTGTTGGTGTCGCTCATGCAATGCCTCCTTGATCGCTTGTGGACAGCGTACTGCGGTCGGCGGCTGCGGGTAAGTCGATTCTCTTCATGGCCGCCATAGCCGATGCCAACGAGGTGCGGGCGGCGGCGGCGAGATTCAAGGCCGGCGTGTCGTCGCCGCGGCGTGCGGCCTAGACTGAAGGCAACCGTTTCTGGAGACGACCCGATGCGTGCATGGCTGATATGGCTGCTGCCGGGCGTGCTGGCCGGCTGCCAGATGACGCCGACGACCCTGCCGGTGGCCGAGCCCGCCCCCGCCGCCGAGTGCCGCTGGACCGCGGCGTCCGGCGATGACCTGCCCCGGGTGATCACGGCCCTGGAGGCGGAGGGGTTCGTGGTGCGCCACACCGATGCCTCGCTGGGGCTGGTCAGCGCCGACCGGGCCCGCACCACCATCTACCACGACAACGGCGTCGAACGCCTGCCGCACATCGGCGGCTTCGTGCGCGGCGGCAGCGGGGGGCACATCGGCACGGGCGTGATGCTCGGCATGGGCGGCGGCTTCGGGCCGGGCATCGACGAGGCCACCCGCGCCGAGCGGGTCTCGGTGGTGGTCGACGAGCAAGCGGTGCGCGTGAGCCGCGACATTCGCCTGATCGACTGGCGGGGCGACCTGCGCGAATCGCGCAGTGCCAGCGACGCCGACTTCTGCCGCGACCTGCGTAACGCCATCCGGGCCGTGCCGGCCGGGGGGAAGTCATGATGCGCGCGCTGCTCCCCCTGCTGCTGATCGCCTGGCTCGCCGGCTGTGCCGCCTCGCCCCCCGGCGCGCCGGTCGAGCGACGTCTGGCGGCCACGCCCGAGGCGACCCTGCGCGAGGCGATGGCGCTGCTGATGGAGCGTGGCTACGTGATTCGCCATGCCGACATTGATCTGGGGCGGCTGGACGCCGTGCTGGCCCGCATGCCGGGCTATGGCATTGCGCTTCGCGTCTCGCCGGGCGTCGAGGGAGGAAGCCGGATCGAGGCCCTCGCCACCCGGGGCGGCCGGGCGCTGCCGCCCGACCTGCTGGCTCCCTGGCTCGCCGACCTCGAGGCGCGACTGCGGCCTTCCCCCTGAGGCCGACGCCGCGTTCCTGTGGCCTCGGCCCCGGTCTCCTCAGCCTCGTTCGCCGGCGTCCAGGTCCAGCCGCTCCAGCTCGGCCAGGATGCGGGCGCGCATGTCGGCCAGGGCGTCCGGGTCGTAGGGCTCGGCCTGGCCGTGGCCCCACACCGGCGCCGGCCAGGCGGCGTCCTCGCGGCGACGCACCACGGCGTGCACGTGCAGCTGGGCGACCACGTTGCCGAGGCTCGCGAGATTGAGCTTGTCGCCCTCCAGCGCCTCGAGCAGGGCCCGGCCGACCGCGGTGGCCTCCCGCCACAGCTGACGCTGGTCGGCCTCGTCGAGGTCGAACACCTCGCTGACCGCCTGGCGGCGCGGCACCAGCACCAGCCAGGGAAAGCGCGCGTCGTCCATCAGCCGCAGCTGGCACAGCGGCAGCTCGGTGATCGGGTAGGTGTCCGCCACCAGGCGGGCATCGGGTTCGAAATCCTGCATCGCTGCTCTCCTTTCGCCAGGGCATCCCTGTGGCGCCCATGATGGCACAGCGGGGCCGGGCGGTCAGATTCCCCCGGCCGGGCGGGGCCGGTATGCTGGACGGCCTTCGACTCGCTACGCACGGACGCCATCATGACGCTGCTCGAGGCCCTCGCCCTGCTGACCATCGGCACCCTGGCCGGTTTCATCAACGTGCTCGCCGCGGGGGGCTCGATGCTGACGCTGCCGCTGCTGATGTTCCTGGGGCTGCCGCCCCAGGCGGCCAACGGCACCAACCGGGTCTCCGTGGCTTTTCAGAGCGTCTCGGCGGTCACCAGCTTCCTGCGCGCCGGCGCCTCCTACCTGGGGCTCTCCCTGCGGCTGTCGGTGCCGGCGGTCGCCGGCTCGCTGCTCGGCGCCTGGCTGGCCCTGCAGACCGACGACGCCCTGTTCGAGGCGATCCTGATCGCGGTGATGGCGGGCTCGGCGGTGCTGATGCTGCTCCCTCAGCCGCGGGTGGAGACCCGCCCGCTCACCGCCGAGCGCCTCACCCCCGCCGTCTACCTGGCGATGTTCGCCATCGGCCTCTATGGCGGCTTCATCCAGATCGGGGTGGGGATCCTCTTCATCGTGGTGCTCTACCGCATGCTGAAGATCGACCTGGCCCAGGTGAACGTCTTCAAGGTGCTGATCGTGCTGGTCTATACCCTGCCGGCCCTGGCGATCTTCCTGGTCAACGACCAGGTGCGCTGGGGCTACGGCCTGATGCTGGCGGCGGGCAGCATGCTGGGCGCCTGGCTGGCGGTGAAGGTCAACATGAGCCCGCGCGGGGCCCTGATCGTCAAGTGGCTGACCCTCGCGGTCATCGCGGCGATCATCCTGCGCCTGCTGCTGGGATAGCCGTTCGATGATGGCGGCGGTCGCGTGCTAGATTCAAAGGGCATGATCGATTGACTGCACATCGGAAAGCTCGAGGAGGCAAGCATGAAACGGACACTCGCACTGGGACTCGTCGCGCTGTTCGCCGTGTCGCTGCTTAGCGGCTGCAACACCATCCGCGGCGCCGGCCAGGACATCGAGGAGGGTGGTGAGGCCATCCAGAAATCCAGCTACTGATCAGCGTATGGGGGGCGACCCGCCGGAACGGTGACCGATCGTTCCGGGCCCTCCACCATGGAAGAGGAGAAGACCATGCGCTCTAAGGCCCTCGCGCCGATCGCCGCCGCCCTGCTGCTGGCCGGCTGCGCCGGCGGATCGACCACTCCCGATCCGGCGCCCGCGCCGCCTCCGCCCGAGGTGACCGCCGGCAGCGACTGCGATGCCACCTCGCTTCAGGATCGGCTCGGGCAGCGCTTCACCGCCGCCCTCGGCGAGGCGCTGCAGGCCGAGAGCGGCGCGGCCACCCTCAGGGTGCTGCACCCCGGGACCGTCGCGACCCTCGACTACCGCCAGGATCGCCTCAACGTGCGCCTGGACGAGCGCGATATCATCACCGCCATCGACTGCGGCTGAGCGTCACCGCCGCCCTCCTAGGGCTCGCCGTGCTCCGCCAGGGTGCGGCGCTCCTCCTCCTCGGCCTGCTTGCGCAGCTTCTTGCGCAGGGCCGCCTTCTCGAAGCGCAGCTTCTGCAGCCGGGTCTCCAGCCGTAGCGGCGGCACCCGCGCCGGCTTGCCGTGGTCGTCGACGGCGACCATGGTCAGGTAGCAGCTGTTGGTGTGGCGGATCATCTTGTGGCGGATGTCCTCGGCCACCACCTTGATGCCGATCTCCATGGAGGAGCTGCCCACGTGGTTGACGCAGGCCAGGAAGGTGACCAGCTCGCCGACGTGGATCGGCTGCTTGAACAGCACCTGATCGACGGAGAGCGTCACCACGTAGTGGCCGGCGTAGCGGCTGGCGCAGGCGTAGGCCACCTCGTCGAGCTTCTTCAGGATGGCGCCGCCGTGCACCTTGCCGCTGAAGTTGGCCATGTCCGGGGTCATCAGCACGGTCATCGAGAGTTCGTGCTGGCCGGGGAGGGTCTGGTCGTCCATCGCTTGGGTCCCGTGAAGGTTTCATGAAGCATAACGCCTCGCCCCCGCAAGCGGGAGCGAGGCGTCGGCGGATCGCGCTCGGGCGGGCCGGGTCAGAACCAGGTCAGGCCGACGGCGATGATGATGCCGGTGATCAGCAGCTGGATCAGGCAGAAGCCCATGATGTCCTTGGCCTTGAGGCCGGCGATGCCGAGCACCGGCAGCGCCCAGAAGGGCTGCAGCAGGTTGGTCCAGGCGTCGCCCCAGGCCACGGCCATGGCCACCCGGGGGATGTCCACGCCCAGCGCCTGGGCGGCCGGCAGCATCACCGGCGCCTGCACGGCCCACTGGCCGCCGCCGGAGGGCACGAAGATGTTGACGATGCCGGCGCTGATGAAGGACCAGAAGGGCAGGGTCGCCTCGGTGGCGAAGGAGATCAGCGCGCCGGACAGCGTCTCGGCGAGCCCGGACTGCACCATGATCGCCATGATCCCGGCGTAGAAGGGGAACTGGATGACGATGCCGGCGCCGCCCTTGATCGCCTCGTGCAGGCTGTTGAGCAGGCTCTGGGGCGTGCGGTGCAGCACGATGGCCAGGAACAGGAACAGGAAGTTCACCACGTTCAGGTTGAGGCCGCCGCCCTGGAGCACGAAGTGGTCGAACAGGAACAGCAGGCCGGGGATGCCGACCAGCCAGGCGAGGGTGGTGCTGTTCTCGAGGCGCTCGGCCGGGCGGGTGATGCGCGGCCGCTTCGTCTCGGTCTCGCCGAGCAGCGCGGGGTCGATGTAGACGCTGTCCTTCTCGTCCGGGAGCATCATCCGGTTGACCAGCGGCACCGCCACGAACAGGCAGAGCACGATGGCGACGTTGAACAGCGAGAAGATGGTCTCGCCGGTGCCGATCACGCCGATCTGCTCGACGGCGAAGTGCCCCTCGGTGGCGATCACCAGCGGCACGGAGCCAGCCAGCCCGCCGTGCCAGACCACGAAGCCGGAGTAGGCGCTGGCCACCAGCAGGCGATAGTCGACCTTGATCTGGCGGGCCAGCTCCTTGGCGAACAGCGCGCCGACCACCAGGCCGAACCCCCAGTTGATCCAGCTGGCGGCCAGCGAGACCAGGGTCACCAGCAGGATGGCGGCGCCGGCGTTGTTGGCCAGGCCGGCGAGTCTCTGCAGCAGGCGGCTGACGGGGGGTGAGCTGGCCAGCATGAAGCCGGTGACCAGCACCAGCAGCATCTGCATCGAGAAGGTCAGCAGGTTCCAGAAGCCGTCGCCCCAGAAACGCAGCACCGCCAGCGGGGTCTGGCGCTCCACGGCGATCGCCGCGGCGGCGGCGATGACCGTCAGCAGCAGCACGAAGATGTAGGGGTCGGGCAGATACCTCTCGACCAGCTTGACGGCCGGCCGCGATAGAGCCTTGAGCATGAGAGTTCCCTTGTTCTGTTGTCTTGTATGGCGTACCCGACAGAAAGTAGCGCAATCTCAGAGGCTTGTGCTACCCGGGACGGGGCGCGTCGTCAACGCGGGCGGCCGTCGCGTGATGGCACCAGCGGGTGCGGCGATGGTGGCGGTAGTAGGCGGCGAGCACCCCCGAACGCACCGCGGCGAAGGCCAGGAAGGCGAGCCACAGGCCGTGATTGCCGAGCCCATGGGTGAGCCACCAGAGCGGCAGGTAGACGGCGAGGCCGGCGAAGATGCTGTTGCGCATCTCGCGGATCGCGGTCGCGCCGATGAAGACGCCGTCCAGCAAGTAGCTCCACACCGCCACCAGCGGCATGACGACCATCCAGGGCAGGTAGGCCCCGGCCGTCTCCCGCACCTCCGGCAGGCCGGTGAGCAGCGCGATCAGCCCCTCGCCGCCCAGGGCGAAGGCCAGCGCGGCCGTGCCGGCGGTGATCAGCGAGAAGCGCGCGGCGCTCTTTACCACGTCGCCGAACTCGTCGAAGCGCCGGCGGCCCACGGCGCGCCCGGCCAGCGCCTCGGCGGCATGGGCGAAACCGTCCAGGGCGTAGCTGGTCAGCATGATGAACTGCAGCAGCACGGCGTTGGCGGCCAGCACGGTGTCGCCCTGGGCGGCGCCGCGGGAGGTGAAGAAGGCCATGGCGAAGAGCAGGCCCAGGGTGCGCACGAAGAGGTTGGCGTTGACCCGGAAGAGCTCGCCGTAGGCGGCAAGCCGCAGGATCCGGCTGCGCAGGAAGCGCCCCGCGAGCCCCCGGAGCTGGCGCGACACCAGCCACAGGCCGAAGGCCAGCGCCGTGTAGTCGGCGATCACCGTGGCCCAGGCCACGCCGTCGCTGGTCATGCCGAGCCCCACCACGAACAGCAGGTCCAGGGCGATGTTGACGCTGTTGGTCAGCACCAGGATGGCCAGCGTCACCCGCGAGTTCTGCTGACCGAGGAACCAGCCGAGGATGGCGTAGTTGGCCAGCACCGCCGGGGCCGAGAGCAGGCGGATGCGGGCATACTCCGCGGCGAGTTCGGTGGCCGCCGCGCTGCCGTCGAGCAGCCACAGCCCGAGCCGCACCAGCGGCTCGCCGGCCAGGATCAGCGTGAGGCCGATCCCCATGGCGAGCAGCAGCGACTGGCCGAGCAGGTTGCGCACCTCGCCATCCGCCTCGCGTCCCACCGCCTGGGAGGTGAGGCCGGTGGTGCCCATGCGCAGGAAGCCGAAGCCCCAGTAGAGGAAGCTGAACAGCGTCGCCCCCAGGGTCACCCCGGCGAGATAGCGCGAGTCGGGCAGGTGGCCGACCACGGCGGTATCGACGAGCCCGAGCAGCGGCACGGTGATGTTGGAGAGAATGATCGGCCAGGCCAGCGCCCAGATGCGCGTCGGCGTCCCGGCGGTCTTGGTCGACGTCACGGCGGGTCCCTCGATGGTCAAACGCGCCAGAGTGTCGTGTCCCGTCCCGTAACGCAACGGCCCCGCCGGGAAGCGGGGCCGTCAGGGTGCGCCGATGGCGATCAGAAGTGGTAGCCGACGCTGGCGGAGAAGAGGTCGATCTCGAAGTCCTCACCGCTCTCGCTGATGTCGTAGCGCTCGTACTCGCCGCGGATCAGGAGGCGCTGGATCGCGTACTCGGCGCCGATCCCGTAGAAGGGGTCGGTGCCGTCCTCGTCGGCGCTGACGTCATAGGATTGGCCGTCGATCTCGGCGTCGAGGTCGAGGTCCGCGTCATAGGCGATCATTCCGAGCTTGCCATGCACGCTGAACCCATTCGCGATGGGCAGCTTGCCGACCAGCGCTGCCGTGACGCCCTCCATGCCAAGCGTCAGCCTGGCCCGGTCGCCCCCGCTGGCCCCGCTGGCGGACGCCTCGCCGAGGTCCACGTAGCCGGCCTCGACGGCCACGTTGGGGTTGAACTGGTAGCCGGCAAACAGCTTGTACCCCGTATCGCTGTCATCGGTGTTCGCGCCGATGCGCTCGAGCCAGTCGAGGGTCTCGTTGTCCAGGGTGGCGTGGCCGATGCCGGCTCCCAGGTAGGGGCCCTCATGCGGGCCGACCCAAGGGTCCTGGGCGAAGGCGGGGCCGGCGACGAGAGTGGCCAGCGCGGCGGTGGCGATCAGGCGTTTCATCATGCGCTCCTTTGCATGGAGCGGGCGGCGCCCGCGGTACTGGGCAGGGGGCAAAAGCCAGCTACCCTGTTAGGAAACCCTGTGAACTTGTGTAACTCTCGTGAGTCTAGGCGCTGGTCTGAGGGTGCGCCACGCACAGGCCAGGGCCGGAGGGGCAGGGACACCCCGGTGAGGGCCAGGAATCCGCATAAGGAGTGAGCATGATGAAGCGACTGGGCAAGCGCATGATCGTCGGCCTGCTGGCCATGGGGCTGCTGCTGGGCAGCCTGCCGTCCATGGCCGTCGGCAACGACGAGAGGATCCGGCCGAGCGGCGGGGCGATGATCGCCGATGCCGTCATCGCCCGGCCGCTGCTGGCGGTGGCCACCCTGGGCGGCACGGCGGTCTTTCTGGTGTCGCTGCCCTTTTCGGCGCTGGGCGGCAACGTCGATGCCGCCGCGGAGACGCTGATCAAGACCCCGGCCGAGGCGACGTTCCGGCGCTGCCTGGGCTGCAGCGTGAGCCGCCGCGCCGACGAGCGCTAGCGCGCGGCGAGACCTGGCATCCGCCGCCGGCGCGGTTCAGGCCTCGGGGCGGCGGCGCATGATGGTGCCGCGATCCCCCACCGCGTAGGTGGCGCCGCCGCGGGTGGCGCACACCGCGCGCAGGCCGGCCTCGGTGCCGGTCTCCTCGCTCAGCCACTGGCCCTCGGTGAGGCGCAGGGCGCACCCGCGGGTGCCCACGGCGCTGACCCCGGCGGCCGGCGAGCCTGAGATGCCGAGCAGGTCGTCGCGCAGGCGCGTCGGCTCGAGCTGCCAGCGCTGGCCGTTGAAGTGCGCCAGGGCCCCGGAGAGGCCCACGGCGTAGATGTCGTCCAGGGCACGCCCCCACACGCCGTAGAGGAAGCTCTCGGTGCCGACGTTGAACTCGGCCCACTCGCGGCCGTTGTAGCGCAGCACCAGGCCGAAGTCCCCCACCGCCAGCAGGTGCTCGTCGTCCAGCCCCCAGAGCCCGTAGAGGGCCGAGGCGGTGCCGCTCGGCATGCGCCGCCAGCCCAGGCCGTCGAAGTGCAGCACCAGGCCCTCGTCGCCCACCGCGTAGAGCGAGTCGGGGCCGGTGCCCCACATCGCCAGGATCGTCAGGTCCAGGTGCAGGTCGAAGTGCAGTTGCCAGCGCTCGCCGTCGAAGCGGTAGATGCGCCCCAGCTGGCCGGCGGCGAAGAGCCCGCCGTGGCCGGCGTCCCAGACGCAGTGCACGGCCAGCTCGCTGGGCGCCGGCAAGAGCTCCCAGGCCTCGCCCGCCAGGCGCAGCACGGTGCCGGCCTCGCCGCAGGCGTAGCAGGTGCCGTCCGGCGCCTCCCACAGCCCCCACAGCTGGCGGTCGGTGGGCGAGGCCATGGCCTCCCAGGCCTTGGGGCGCACCGCCGCGGGCGGCGGCGCCAGGGCCTCGGTGAAGTCGGGGGCGGCGGTCATGATGGTGCCGAAGTCGCCCACCGCCAGGGCCTCGCCGGTGGGCAGGGGCACGATGTCCATCAGGTCGTGTCGGCTGTTGCTCTCCAGGCGGTCCAGGCGCAGGTCCTTCAGGTAGTAGAGGTGCCCCTGGTCGCCGACGATCAGCACGCCATCCTTGTAGGCCTTCAGCGCCCGCAGGCGCCGCAGCGGCGTCTCGAAGGTCAGCGCCTGGAACTCGCCGTTCCGGTAGCGCACCAGCTCGCCGCGAAAGCCCCCCTGGTCGATGAAGTAGCGCCCGCCGCCGAGCAGCAGCTCGTCGTCGCCGACCGCCAGCAGGGCGTGAAAGCCCGAGCCCAGTGGGCAGTCGAGCCGCGTCCAGCGCCCGTCATGGCTGCGCTCGAGCACCGTGCCCTCGCCGCCGGCGGCATAGACCCGCCCGCCCGGCGTGCAGGCGACGGCGCGCAGGTTGACCTGGGTGGGGCTCTCCTCCGTGCGCCACTGGGCGCCGTCGAAGTGCAGGATCATCCCGTCGTCGCCCACCGCCCAGGCCTCGCCGCGGGCGGTGCCGTCGATGGCGAACAGCGGCGTGTTCTCCACGCAGGGGGCGAAGCGGCCGCTCTCCTCGTCGATCACGCCGCCGCGCACCGCCTGCCAGGCGCGGCCGTCGAAGTGCAGCACGGTGCCCATCCAGCCCACCGCGATGAGCTGGTCCCGTGCGGTCCCCCAGAGGCCGTGGAGGGGCAGGTTGGTGGGCACTTGCATGCGCTGCCACTGCTGGCCGGCGTCGTCGGGGGCGCCGGTGTAGCGCAGCACCATGCCCTCGTCGCCGACCACGAACACCTCGCCGTCGCCGGCCCAGCCCGACCAGAGCACGTCGCCGTCGCCGGCGCCCACCTCGGGCACACGGCGCCAGGGGGCGCGCTGGGGTCGGTTGGCATTGCCGCCGTCGAGCAGCTGGCGGAAGAAACGGCGGCGATCGGCCTGGGGCGAGCCGGCATGGCGGGTCTGGGTCATGGCGTGGCGTCCTGTCAAAAGCGGCCAGTGAAGGCGGTGGATCAGCGGGTGGCGGCGTCGGGATCGGGGGGCCGGGGCGCATCATTGAGCAGGTCGGCGAGCTGCGCCTCGAGCTCGTCGCGCTGCTCGGCGGGGGCCTGGGCCAGGGCCGCCTCCAGCGCGTCGCCGGCCTCGCTCGCCAGCGCCTGCAGCGAGTGCGCCGCGGCCTCGGCGAAGCCCTGGCGGGCGTGGGCCACGCAGGCCTCCACCACCGGGGCGAAGGCCTGCGCCTCGGGGCCCTCGGGGGCCGCCAGCACGATCGGCTGGCCGCGGTCGGAGCCGCTGGCCAGCGCCGGCGAGAGCGGGATCTGCGCCAGGGAGTCGACCTCGACCTCGGCCAGCGCCGCGGCGAGATGCGCCCGCGGGAAGAGGTGGAACTCGCCGCCGCAGTGGGGGCAGGTGACGCCGGCCATGTTCTCCACCACCCCGAGCAGCGGCAGCTGGCGCTCCTGGCAGAAGCGCACCGCCTTGAGGCTGTCCATCAGTGCCACCTCCTGGGGGGTGGTGGCGAGCAGGGCGGCCACGTCGTGCCCCTCGAGCAGATCGGCCAGGGTGATCAGCTCGTTGCCGGTGCCCGGCGGCATGTCGATCACCAGGAAATCGAGCGGCCCCCAGTCGAAGGAGCCGATCAGGTGGTGCATGAAGTCGTGCTTGTAGGCGTCGCGCCACACGATGGGGGTGTCGTCGCGCTCCATCATGAAGGCCAGCGAGCCGACCCGCAGCGGGTGCGCGATGCCGTCGGCCGCGAAGGCCCGGGGCGCGAGCCCCTGCTCGCCGAGGCGCACGCGCTCCCCGACGCAGCCGAAGAAGCGGCTCTGGTTGGGGCCGTGGATGTCGGCATCGGCCACCCCCACGCGATAGCCCCGCGCGGCGAGTCCCGCGGCCAGGTTGGCCGAGACGGTGCTCTTGCCGACGCCGCCCTTGTTGGCCATCACCATGATGATCTGGCCGATCCCGGCCAGGCGCGACTCGATCAGCCGCTTCTCGTGGTGGCCCTTCTCGAGGCCGCACGTTTCCTCCTGAGGGCAGAACTGGCAGGCGTGGCCGCGACCGCAGTCCTCGGGGGCCAGCGCCAGCGGGTCGCGGGCGGGGCCGGGGTCGCGGGGGGAAAAGTGGGATACCGACATCGTGATGCCTCCTCAGCCTTGGGTGTCGCCGGCACCGGGGTCCAGCAGGATCCAGGTGTGGGTGACGCGCTTGTCGCCGTCGCGCTCGTTGTCGCTGCCCTCCCAGAGGGCGAAGGCCATCGGCACCCGGTCGCGATCGAAGCTCACCTCGTGCTCGCCCTCGGCCGCCAGCGGGCGCGACATCACCACGTGCCACTCGCTGTCCTGGGGGATCGCCTCCGGGTGGTAGTCGCTGGCGCCGGAGACGCGCTGCTCGGGCAGCCGGGTGGTGCTGCCGTAGCCGCCGGCGGCGAGGTTCTCGATGCGCTGCTCGTGGTCGGCGCGCCAGTACCAGATGTTGACGGGGGCGTCCGGGCCGGAGCCCATCATGTAGGAGGTGTCGACGTCGCCCAGGGCGTACTGCACGGCCACGCCGTCGCGGAAGTCGTCCACCGTGGTGGTGCGGTTCTCGCTGTCGTCCTTCCACTTCAGGCGGATGTAGAAGCGCTCGCTGGAGCGCGCGACCTGGAAGTAGAGGTGCTTGCCCCGGGTCGCGTCCTCGTCGAAGCGCAGCTGGACCGACTCATGCACCGGTGGGGCGGCCAGCAGGGTGGTGCGGTACATCGGCAGGCGATCCCAGATCAGGTCGTCGGGATCGTTCTGGACGCGCAGGTAGATGTCCTCGGGCAGCTCGGAGACCGTGACGGTGTCGCCGGGCTGGATCTCGTTGACGTTGGGGTTGAGCTCGGTGTGATCGGCAAAGGCGCCGGCGGTGGTCAGGGCCATCGCGAGTGCCAGGGAGCCGGGCAGAAGGTCACGCAGTGTCATGACGTGGTTCCTCGTCGGTCGGGTCGCGTTCAGTCCCAGAGGGCCTGGCGTGCGGTGTCGGGCGTCGGTCGGGCGTCGCTCGGGCCGGGGCAGGGCCCGACCTCGGCCTCGAGCGTCAGGCGCTGGCGGTCGGCCCAGTCGGGCAGGGTCTGGATCAGCCGCTCGAGGGTGGCGTCGAGCCCCAGGTCGCGCTGCCGGGCGTAGTGCTCACGCACGGCGTGCAGCAGCGGGCCGAGGCAGCGCGCCAGGAAGTCCCGCTGGGCCCGGCGATAGGGCGCGGGGTCGGCGTCGCCGGCCAGGGCGCGGCGCTCCAGGTGGCAGAGCAGGGCGCAGAACTCGAGCATCGCCACCAGGTGGTCCGGCTCGTCGGTGTGCCCCTCGTCACCCAGCGCCGCGGTCAGGCCGAAGTGGCGATAGAAGGCCTGGACGTTGAGCAGGTAGCTGCCGGGCGAGAGCCCGGCCAGCAGGTCGGGGTAGGCGTTGGCCACCAGGGGCACCCGGGGCTTGCCCCGCTCGCCGTGCACGAAGGTGGCCATGTAGCCCACCTCCAGGTCGGCGAGGCTGGCGCTCGGCGCCAGTCGCGGCCAGGGCTCGCCGGCAAGCAGCTGCCAGGCCTCGTCGAGGCTCGCGTGGAAGCGCCCGTCGGCGAAGGCCTGCTGGGTCTCGGCCAGCGGGTAGCCGAGCGCCGCGGCGGCCAGGCGGTAGACGGCGCCCCGCGCCTCGGCGCGGGCGACGGCGGAGGACGGAAGGGCGTGCGCTGCGGTCATGGTCGTCTCTCCCGGCTCAGCTGAGCTTGAACATCTCGGCGTGCTTGTAGCCGATCAGGGTATCCATCAGCTCGCTCTCGCGGCCCTCGGCCTTGGCCTGGCGCTCGGCCTGCAGGGTGTCGAGCACCTCGCCGACGCGCGGCCCGAACAGGCTCTCCAGGTACGCCAGCGGGATGCGCGGCTCGTCCAGCTCCCGGCCGTCGGCGGCGTACTTGGAGGGCGACAGCGGCGGCACGTAGAAGACGTTGGGCTGGGTGCCCCACTCGGGGTGCAGCGGCAGCGCCACCTGGTACTTGTCCACCAGCTGGTGGATCGGGCCCTCCTCGTCGTCGCGGTAGCCGATCCAGCGGATGCGGCCGACGCACTGCTGGGCGCAGGCGGTGGCCAGCCCCTTCTCGATGCGCGGGTAGCAGAAGATGCACTTCTCGGACTTGGAGATCTGCTCGTTGAAGTAGACCTTCTTGTAGGGGCAGGCGTTGACGCAGTAGCGATAGCCCCGGCAGCGTTCCTGGTCGACCAGCACGATGCCGTCTTCCTGGCGCTTGTAGATGGCGTTGCGCGTGCAGGCCGCCAGGCAGCCGGGATTGGCGCAGTGGTTGCACAGCCGCGGCAGGTAGAAGTAGTAGCTGTTGGGGTAGTCGCCCTCGCCCTGGTCCTCGTCCCAGTTGGCGCCCCAGGTGGGCTTCACGTGGGGGCGCAGCCACGGGTCGGTGCCGGTCATCAGCGCCTCCTCGTAGTTGTACTCCCACGGGATGCCGTAGTCCTCCTGGCTCGGCTGGCGGCCCAGGCGCAGCGCGCCGTCGGCGTCGAAGCCGCCGCCCATGTTCTGGTAGTCGCGCGGATAGCCGAGCCCCGGCTGGGTCTCCACGTTGTTCCAGTACATGAACTCGCGCCCGTTGCGGTTGGTCCACATCAGCTTGCAGGCCGCGGTGCAGGTCTGGCAGCCGATGCACTTGTTCAGATCCAGCACCATGCTGAGTTGGCGTTTGACAGCCATGGCAATCTCCTCTTAAACGGCCCGCGGATCGGCGATTTCGTCGGCTGTGGCCAGCGCGATGTCGTAGCTGCTCTCGTGGATCACCTGGTTGGCGTTCCACTTGGCGTAGATGAACTGCAGGTGGCCCCAGCCCCCGACCAGCTCCAGCGGCTGCAGCAGGGTGGCGTGGGAGTTGTTCATCGGCTTGCGATGGATGTACTGATGCGGCTCCCAGCCGTGCTCCATCATGATCGAGTCGGCCGGAATGCTCGGGTAGAACTTGGCCTGGGCGAAGAACTCGCCGTTGGCGTTGAACAGCTTGACCCGGTCGCCGTCCCGGATGCCGCGCTCCGCGGCGAGCTTCGGATTGATGTAGATGTTGGGCTCGCCGCGCTGCAGCCGCAGCAGGTACTTGTTGCTGCGCCAGTTGGAGTGGATCCCCCAGCGGGCGTGGGGCGAGTAGAAGTGCAGCGGATACTTCGACGCCTCGGGGCCGGCGTAGAGCCGCGCCGTGGGCACCGTGGACTTCAGCTTCACGAAGCGCGGGTGGTCGCAGTAGAAGGTGATGCGCCCGGTGAGGGTCTCGTAGGGCTGCTTGCCGTCGGTCTGGGCGGTGAAGGGGTTGTAGGGCTGGTCCTTCTCCAGCGGCTGGTTCAGGCCGGCCTGCTCGTTCATCACGATGAAGCCGCGCTCGGCCGCCTCCTCCACGCTCACGCCGCCGAACTCCGGCGAGTTCTCGACGATGTAGCGGAAGACGTCGTAATCGGTGTTGAGCTCGCCGTTGCGGGTGAAGTCGTCGTGGATGGTGTGCAGGTCGCGGGTCACCTCGCCGTCCTGGATCGGGCCGATGCCCCGGGCGATGGCGCGCTCCTGAATCTTCCTAGTCAGCAGCGTCATGATGTCCCAGTCGGGCTTGCACTCGCCCACCGGCGGTACCGATTGGGTGAAGACGTTGCAGAAGCGGTGGTAGCCCTGGGTGCGCAGGTCCCAGGCCTCGTAGTGGCTGGCCGCCGGCAGCACGTAGTCGGCCCACTCGGCGGTGGAGTCCATGCGCACGTTGATGTTGACGTAGAGCTCGCTGGCCTGGCGCAGGTGCTCCTCGCGGTAGGTCTCGGCGATCTTGTTGCGGCGGAAGGTGTTGTCGGCGATCGAGATCATGCCCTTGATCTCGCCGTAGTAGGGCATCCAGCCCTCGTCGATGGACTCCTGCATCATGGCTTCCATCTCGTCGACATCGAAGCCGGTGCGCTCCTTGAGCTTGGCGTTGTCGAAGTGGCGGCGGATGCCGTCCATCATGCCGCCGCGCAGCACTTCACCGAGGCCGCCCGGCTCGTAGCGGGCCGACTTCTTGCCGTCGAAGGTGGCAAGCTCGGTCCACTTCGGGTGGTTCCACACCACCCAGGAGGTGTCGAGCCCGCCGGTGCGGCCGCCGTGGCCGGTCAGCGCCAGCGCCAGGGCGTAGCCCCAGCCGATGTAGAGGCAGTTGGAGTAGCTCGAGGTGATGTAGCCGAGCATCACGATCGCCTTGCGGGCGGCGGCCAGGTGCCGCGCCTCCTGGCGCACCACGTCCGGGTGGATGTTGGTGTACTCGAAGGTGCTCTCGGGGGTGTACTTGGCCGCCTCCTGCTTGACCTGCTCGAAGACCGTGGTGACTTTGATGCCCTCGACCTCGAACTCGCCCTCCAGCGCCGGGTCGACGTCGCCGAGCTTGAGGGTCTTGTCATCGTCGCCCATCGAGCCCTTGGCCCGGACCGCCTCGCCGCGGGTCAGATCCCAGTGGTAGAAGACCTCGTCGGAGCCGCCCTCGACCAGGTCCGCCTCGCGCAGCAGCTTGCCGTTGTCGATGCGCACCAGCATCGGCAGGTCGGTCTGCTCCTTCATGAAGGCGGGCTTGAAGAGGCGCTCCTCGATGATCACGTTGACGAAGGACATCGCCAGGAAGGGGTCGGAGCCCTGCTTGATGGGCATCCACAGGTCGGTATGGATGGAGCTGGGGTTGTAGTCCGGGGCGGTGCTGGTGATGCGCGCGCCGTTGTACTTGGCCTCCCAGATGTAGTGGGCATCGGGGATCCGGGTGGCGTTGGGGTTGATCATGCCGAGCAGGATGTAGTCGGCGTCGAACCAGGCGTCGGAGGTGAAGCTTTCCAGCGGGTTGCCGTAGGCGAGGTGGGCGCCGGTGTTGAGGTCGCCCACCACGGTGAAGCCGTCGAGCTGGATGCCGCCCACCAGCGAGGCGAAGCGGTTGGGCGCCGACTGGCGCACCATGGTCTGGTTGCCCGAGCCCTGGTGCGTCTTGAGCTTGCCGGGGCCGTACTTCTCGAAAATGTCGATGATCTTGTCGGCGATCTCCTCGGTGGCCTGGTCCCAGGAGATGCGCTGCCACTTGCCCTCGCCGCGCTCGCCGGCGCGCTTGAGCGGGTAGCGCAGGCGATCGGCCTCGTACATGGCAGTGGAGTGGATGGCGCCCTTCTGACAGCCGCGCGGGTTGGCGTCGGGGACGTTGGGATTGACCTGGGGGTACTTGGCGATCTGCTCCTCGCGAATGACGATGCCGTCCTTCACGTAGACGTTCCAGGCGCAGTTGCCCATGCAGTTGATGCAGTGGGCGGCGTGGCCCACGCTGTCCCAGGTCCACTCGTTGCGATACAGATCTTCCCAGCTGCGGTAGGGGTACTCGCTGGCCAGGGTGTCACCGATCGGCTCCAGGCGATTCAGTGCCCAAACGTTGCCGCTGAGCAGGGCGCCGGTGCTCGTCAGCCCCAGCCCCTTCAGGAAATCGCGACGCCTCAGCTTCCACATTCCCATGGTTCTCTCCTCATCAACAGCCGCCGCCTGTCGATCGACCCGATCGGCGCCGGTGTGTGTACGACGCGCATGCCCTGCGCGTCGTCTGTGTTGCCGGGTGGACGTGATGTGTAACCGCGACGTCAAGACCGTGATTAATGGATTCCGGCTAATACTGGCTGTTCTTATTTATTGAACGTGATCTTCAGGAGTGCACGGGAATGTCAGGGTGTCGTACGCGAGCCGTGAAGAATCCTTCACTACGATGTCGGTCGAGCGCGGTTAACGGGTTTAAGCGTAGCACTCGCCAAATCTTGATGGACAGAAAGAAAGTTGCTCACTCAGCGGTTTTGAGTTGTCGTTTGATATGTATCAAGAAAACTCGGCGGCCCCCGGGGGAGCGCTCGGGATGCACGGGGAGAGGACGTCGCGAAGCCCGGGAAAAGCCGCCTGCGGCGGGCTCCGCGGGCCATTGGAGAGTGTTATGACGGCGCGGCATCCGGCGTCCGTATGACATGGCGCATGGACGCGGGCGAGGGAGCGTTATAGCGCCGGGAGTTAATCCACTAAAGTAGGCGATTTAGGAAACTTGAGTTGGCACAGTAAATCGTGTCGTTACTTTTTATGTCTCCCGGAAATTGAGAATGGCGAGTTGCCATCAAGTGGGTGATGCGTTAGCGCCACTTGAATAACGGTGAGTCGTAATAACCGGATAAACGCGCACGGTAAAGTAAGGCAGTGCATCGAGCATGCCGGTGACGCGTTCCTGTCGTATTAATTTTTAATTAAGTGAGTATTGATTCAGTTGCGTGACGCCGTGAAACAGTCCGTGAAAGCACGGCTGACGGTGGCCAGCGAGCCAATACCGGGGAGGTCGGGGCGGGCGTCGCCCCTCGCGGAAGGGGCCGGTGAGGGGAGGCCGGTCGTGGGTGCCTGCCCGGGCAGGCGCAGGCGGCGGGGCGCGCCGATGGGCCGGGCGGCCCCGCCGGCGCCTCAGGCGGCGCCTCAGGCGGCGGTGATGCGGTGGTACTTCTCCATCAGCTCGTCACGGCTCTCGGCGCGCTCCGGGTCGAGGGGGATGCAGTCCACCGGGCAGACCTGCTGGCACTGCGGCTCGTCGTAGTGGCCGACGCACTCGGTGCACAGGTTGGGGTCGATGACGTAGATCTCTTCCCCCGGCGAGATGGCGCCGTTGGGGCATTCGGGTTCGCAGACGTCGCAGTTGATGCACTCGTCGGTGATCATCAGGGCCATGGGGTACCTCACGGAAGTCGCTGGCCGGCAAGCGAGCTCGGGCACAATCCCGAGCGTCAGAGTCAGGTATTGTAATGGCTGTTCAGCGTCTCGGCGACCCTGGGGTGCACGTGCTTGGAGACGTCGCCGCCGAGGCGGGCGATCTCGCGGACCAGCGTGGAGGAGATGTAGGAGTTCTCGACCTCGGGCGTCAGGAAGACGGTCTCGAGCTCCGGCATCTGGGCGCGGTTCATGTTGGCCAGCTGCAGCTCGTACTCGAAGTCGGAGACCGCGCGCAGGCCGCGCAGCAGCACGCGGGCCTGCTGCTGCTTCATGAACTCGGTCATCAGCCCCGAGAAGCCGACCACCTCGACGTTGTCGAGGCCGGCGACGACCTCCCGGGCCAGGCGGATGCGGGTGTCGAGGTCCAGGGCCGGCCCCTTGCCGGGGCTGGTGGCGATGGCCACCACTACCCGGTCGAAGAGTCGGGCCGCGCGCTCGATCAGGTCGAGGTGGCCGTTGGTGATGGGGTCGAAGGTCCCCGGGTAGACGGCGGTGGTCATGAGTCGCCCTCGTCTTCCAGGCGTCCGAAGGGGTTGTCCACGGCCAGCGACACCGAGCGGGCATAGCCGGGGATGTGGATCCGGTCGCGGCCGACCTCGAGCTCCGGGCCCTCCAGCACGCCCTCGCCGAAGCGGTAGCGGGCCTGGAAGTGGCCGCGGTCGGCGCTCTCGTGGTAGGCCGCAGCGGCCTCGCGGGTGGCCTCGCGGCGCGCCCGCCAGTCGCTCATCGCGGCCTCGCCGTGGCGCTTGGCCATCAGCCGCTCGGTGACCGCGGGGGAGAGCACCACGCCGGTGGCGTTGTTGCCGCCGAAGCCCTTGGCGTTGATGAAGGCGGCGTCCGCGGTGAAGGGCAGCGGGTCGCGGAACAGCCGCAGGTGCTCGGCGTGCACGTCGTCGGCCACGGCGTCCAGGGTGAAGATGCCGGGCAGCAGGCCGTGGGCGAAGCTGCCCAGGGCGCTGGTCAGCTGGTCGCCGGCGGCGCTGCCCTGGGAGTGGCCGACGAAGGCCTTCACCGCCACCACCGGCCAGTCGGTGATGCCGTGGGCGCGGGCCACCCGATCGAAGACGTGGGACTCGGTGATGCGGTTCTTGGGCGTGCTGGTGCCGTGGGCGTGCAGGAAGGTGCGCTCGCGCAGGGCGGTCTCGCCGAGCATGTCGCGCACCAGCGCGGCCGCCTTGGCCAGCGAGATGTAGTTGCCGATGCCCGGCGCCGAGATCGAGCGCTTCCAGCCGTCGGCGTTGACGAACACGCCCGGCACGCTGCCGAGGATGTCGGCGCCGGTCTCCAGCGCCAGGGCGTCGTCCATCAGCATCACGAACTGGCTGGACTCGCCCATGGTGAAGCCGCAGTTGCGGGCGAAGGGCCGGCAGGCGCGCTGGTAGTCGGCGTCGGTGAGCAGCTCCAGGGCATCCAGCGCCTTGAGGCCGTCGTCGTCGGCCAGCGCCCCCATGCTGCGAAAGCCCTCGATGATCTCGGGGGTGATCGGCGCGTCGGCGGTGCCGACCATCACCACCCGCCGGCGGCCGGCGCGGATGTCGTCCACGCCCAGGCGCAGGTTGTAGAGGAAGCTGGCGCAGGCGCCCAGCGCCGCCCCGGTGCCGCCTACGCTGCCGAGCACGTAGGCGTTGAGGAAGTCGGCGGGCATCTGGCCGTAGCCCAGCGGCATCTGCTTGGAGGTGGCGCGCTTGCCGGTGGCGAAGCTCTTGAGCAGGCCGCCCCAGCCCTCGTCGTCGAGCTGGCCGATGGAGTTGCCGGCGTAGACGGCGATCTCGTCGGGATCGAGGCGGTCGCGCAGCTCGTCCCACTCCAGGCCGCTGTCGCCCAGGCAGTCGCTGGCGGCAAAGACCGTCATCGCCAGGCCGCGGGGGTGGTGCACGCTGCGATAGAGGCGGCTCGGCTCGAACCCGGTCGGCAGCTGACCGGCGGCGCGCACCTGGGCCTGGCGCGTCTCGGGCAGCATCACGTCCATGCTGCCGGCGGGCACGGTGACCTCCAGATTCTGGCGGTCGAGCTCGCGCACCTGCCAGGTGGCCGGCAGGTCGTCGGGGAGCTGGCGGCGGCGGATGCGGAAGGTCAGGGGCGCGTCGAGGGCGAGGCTCGCCTTGCGGTTGGCCGGCAGCCCCTCCTCGTTGAAGCGGGCGTCCTCGATGCGCCGGATCAGGGTATGGTCGAGCACCTGCTGGCGGGTCTGCTCGACGATCTCGGCGGCATCCAGGACCTGGCCGTGGGCGTCGTGCCAGGCGCCGTCTGCCTGGCCGTCGGCCAGGCGCATCATGGCCGCGAGGCCGAGCAGGGTGCGGGCCTGAACGTCGTCGGGCAGGGCATCGAGCACGGTGCGGCGAAATGCCTGGTGGCCCGAGGTTCGGCCGGCGGGATTCACGCCGCCCATGCCGACGATCACCGGTAAGTGTGGCAAGCCGGATTCCTCGTTGTGCGGTTGATGTCGTGGCTGCAATGTCAGGCCATCGATGATAGCACCCGGCCCGCGGTGGCGTCATGCCGGGCGCCCGGGGCGCGGCGCGCGTCCATGGATCTGTCACGCGCGGCTGGTAGAATACGCCGCCCCTCTGCCGCCCCCGAGCCCGCTGCCATGACTGCCCGTTCGAGATCCATCGATAGCCCCCAGGCCGGTCCCCACGACGACCTCTCGCGCCGCGTGGCCCGCGCCCTGGCGAACCCCCTGCGCAAGCCGTTCGCCGCCCACACCCGCGAGGCCTTCGCCGCGGCCGGCGACTGGCTCGGCGGGCGCGGCGAGGCGGCGCTGATCCTCGATGCGGGCTGCGGGGTGGGGCTCTCGACCCGTCGGCTGGCCGAGCGCTTCCCCGACTGCTCGGTGATCGGCGTGGATCGCAGCGCCGATCGCCTCTCCCGGGACCACGGCCGGCTGCCGGACAACGCCCTGCTGGTGCGCGCCGACCTGGTGGACCTGTGGCGCCTGGCCCTGGACGCCGGCTGGCGCCCGCACCGCCACTACCTGCTCTACCCGAACCCCTACCCCAAGGCCGCGCACCTCAAGATGCGCTGGCAGGGGCACCCGGTGCTGCCGGCGATCCTGGCGCTGGGCGGCCGCCTGGAGCTGCGCTCCAACTGGCGGATCTACGTGGAGGAGTTCGCCCTGGCGGTGACCCAGGCCACCGGCGTGGCGGCCGCGGCCGAGCCCTTCGCGCCGGGGCCCGAGTGCCTGACGCCCTTCGAGCAGAAGTACCACGCCAGCGGTCAGGCGCTGTGGCGACTGGTGGTCGAGCTGCCCCACGATCCGGGCCTGGTGCCCGCCGGCTGAGGGCGTCAGCGCCCCCGGCGGTCGCGGAAGCGCTCGCCGAGGGTATGGCGCAGCCAGCGGGCGATGGGGCCATCGGCGCCGTCGCGCCGCGAGACCGTCTCCACCTCGATCACCGGCGCCGTGCCGAGTCCCTCCCCCGTGAGCTCCACCAGGTCGTCGCGAAAGGGCGGGTAGCGGGCGATATGGCGCGGCACCAGCGCCCAGCCGAGCCCCCGGGTGGCGAGCTCGGCCATGGAGTAGAAGCTGTTGAGGCGCCAGAAGCGGGTGGCGAGCGGCGTCTGGCCGTCGCGCTCGCCCCTTGATGCGATCAGCAGCTGGCGATGAGCGGCGAGGTCGCCGAGGCTCGGCGCGGCAAGCGCGGCCAGCGGGTGGTGGCGGGCCACCACCAGCGCCTGCTGCAGGTGGGCGATGCGGATGCCCTCCAGCACCGGGCCCTGGCCCTGCTGGCGCAGCAGGATGCCGAGGTCGGCGGTGCGATCCTCCACCCAGCCGGCGATGTCGCCCTGGGCGCCGTAGAGCAGGGTCAGCTGCAGGGCGGGGTAGTGGCGCGCCAGCGCCTCCAGGGTCTCGTCCACCGGCGGCATCTCCACCAGGGCCTCGTCGATGGCCAGCACCAGCCGGGCCTCCTCGCCCTGGGCGATGGCCTGGGCGCGGGCGTCCAGCCGCTGGCACTGGCGGATCACCGCCCGCGCCTCGTGGAGCAGCGCCTCGCCGGCGGGGGTCAGGCGGGGCAGCCGGGCGCTGCGATCGAACAGCGGACAGTCGAGGTCGACCTCCAGGTGGGCGATGGCGGTGCTGATCGCCGACTGGGCGCGCCCCAGGTGGCGCGCGGCGGCGGAGAAGGAGCCCCGCTCGGCGCAGGCGATGAGGATCTCCAGCTGATCGAGGCTCCAGCGCATGGGTGACCTATCTGATTTTCTGATGGTTTCTAACTCGCATCCATCTCCATCATGGCTAGAATGCGAGCCATCGTCGAGGCCACGGGCCTCGGCCGTTCACGGGTGAGGAGGTGCATGATGCGTTCCTGGAAAGAGCGTGTGACCCACATGGTGCTGTTCGAGACGATCGGGCTCGCCATCGTGATTCCGCTGAGCAGCGTGCTCAGCGGCCACGACACCGGGGCCCTCGGCGTGCTGGCGGTGGGGCTCGCCAGCGCCGCGATGCTCTGGAACCTGGTCTGGAACCGGCTGTTCGATCGCTGGGTGCCCACCCGGCGTCGCAGCCTGGCCCAGCGCGTCGCCCAGGCGCTGGGCTTCGAGCTGGGCCTGCTCATCGCCACCCTGCCGGTGGTGGCCTGGTGGCTCGGGATCGGCCTGGTCGAGGCCTTCTGGCTGGATCTGGGCTTCATGCTCTTCTTCCTGGGCTACGCCCTGGTCTTCAACACGGCGTTCGATCGCGTGATGCGTCGCCGGCTGGCACGTCAGGAGGCCGCATGACCTATCTCTATCTGGCGCTCGCCATCGTCGCCGAGGTGGTCGCCACCAGCGCGCTGAAGTCCTCGGCCGGCTTCACGCGGCTGTGGCCCAGCCTGGTGGTGCTGGTCGGCTACGGGCTCGCCTTCTACCTGCTCGCCCTGGTGCTGAAGACCCTGCCGGTGGGCATCGCCTACGCCTTCTGGGCGGGGCTCGGCATCGTGCTGGTGACCCTGGTAGGCATCCTGGTCTACGGCGAGAAGCCGGACCTGCCGGCGCTGCTGGGCCTGGCGATGATCGTTGGCGGCGTGGTGGTGATACAGGTGTTCTCTTCCGTCTCCGCCCATTAAGCTTGGCCCCTCTCATGCCCCTGGAGGTCTCATGTTCCGTCGATCGCTCTACTGCGCGCTGCTGGCGCTGCTGCCCCTGCTCGCCGAGGCGCACGTCGCCGAGTCGCACGGTTTCGCACGCCTGAGTGAGCTCACCGAGCAGGGCTTCCTTGTCGGCGCCGAGGCGCGGCTGCTCGACAGCGGCGAGCGCCTGGGGGCCATCGAGCCCGAGCGCCAGCTCTCGCCGGCCTCGGTCTCCAAGGTCTACGTGGCGGCGGCGGCGCTGGAGCGCTTCGGCCCCCAGCACCGCTTCACCAGCCGGCTGGTGAGCACGGCCACCCCCGACGCCGAGGGCGTGCTGGCGGGCGACCTGATCTTCGACGGCGGCGGCGATCCCGCCCTGACCAGCGAGGACCTGTGGCGCCTGGTGCAGCGCCTGCATCAGGCCGGGGTGCGGCGCGTCGACGGCCGGCTGGTGGTCAGCCAGTGGCGCTACGGGCCGGTCGAGTGCCTGACCACCGACCGCTGCCAGGCGCACTCCCGGGTGGCCAACGCCTACAGCGCGCTGCTCTCCTCGGCGGGGGTCAACTTCGGCAGCTGGTGCGTCGCCGTGGCGCCCGCCGCCACGCCTGGCCAGCCGGCGCGCATCCACAGCTGCGACAGCCGCTCGCCGATCGTCGAGATCGACAACCGCGTCGAGACCAGGCCGGACGACAGCGGCACCGAGCTCAACGCCGAGCGGGTGCTGCGCGACGGCGGCGACGTCATGGTGCTCAGCGGACAGATCTCCACCAATGCCCTGCCGCGCCAGGTCTACCGGGCGAGCTCCGACCCGGCGCGCCAGACCGCCCACACCCTGCAGGCGATGCTCGAGCAGGCAGGCATCACGCTTGGCGAGGGCGTCGCGGTGGTGGCCAGCGAGCCGCCCGCCGAGGCGCGGCGGCTGGCCGCCGTGGAGGGCGAGCCGCTGCAGGAGCTGCTGCTGAGGACGCTGAACTACTCCAACAACTTCATGGCCGACGTGCTGGCCCTGAACCTGGTCGAGACGCCGCGGGCCAGCCTCGAGCAGGGCGGGGCGGCGCTCGAGGCCTTCGCGGCCGAGATCCCCGGCCACGGCCCCGTCACCCTGCGCAGCGGCAGCGGCCTGACCCCCGAGAACCGCACCTCGGCCGCCGGAGTGACGGCCCTGCTGGAGCGCATGTACCATCGCCCGGCGCTGTTCCCGAGCTTCGTCGCCGCCCTGCAGTCGCCGGGCAACGGCGTGATGCGCTTCCTGCGGCGCGGCTCGCCCACCTTCCAGCACCACGTCATGCTCAAGACCGGCACCCTCAACCAGCCGGTGGCGGTGCGCGCCGTGGGCGGCTACTTCCGCACCCGCTCCGGGCAGTGGGGCGTGTTCAGCGCCCTGGTCAACGGCACCGCTACCACGCCGTGGCTCGGCTGGCGCCAGGTGCTCGACCCCCTGGCCGCCGACCTCGAGACGATGATCGATGCCCACTGAGCCCACCGGAGCGACCGACATGAAGCCTGGATACACCGGCTGGCGCCACCTGATCCACTCGACCCGCTACTCGCTCAAGGGGCTCTCCGCGGCCTTTCGCCACGAGGCGGCGTTCCGCCAGGAGGTCGTGGCCTGCCTGCTGCTGCTGCCTCTGGCGGCGTGGATCGGCGAGGGGCCGGTGGAGTGGATCCTGCTGGCCGGCAGCTGCCTGCTGGTGCTGATCGTCGAGCTGCTCAACAGCGCCGTGGAGTGCGCCGTGGATCGCATCGGCCCCGAGCGCCACGAGCTCGCCGGACGGGCCAAGGACATCGGCTCGGCGGCGGTGATGCTGGCACTCGCCCTCGCCGGGCTGACCTGGGGCCTGCTGGCCTGGCAGAAATTCCTCGCCTGAGGCCTCCGGCCGGGTTATGGGGCGGGGGCGGCTTCGCTTATGCTGAAGGCATTCGAGAACCGGATGCGAGACGCCCATGGCCCTGCCCGACGACTTCCTGCCGCTGGATGACATTCCCGAACCGCTGAAGGCTCCCCTGGCGCACACCCGCGAGCGGCTGGCGAGCGCGCTCGAGCAGGCCGACAACCTGGCCGGGATGACCGGGGGCGACTCCCCGCTGGAGGACTGGCTGTCGCTGTCGGACGCTCGGCGCGCCCAGCTCGCCCGGGTGCTGGCCATCTCGTCGTTCGTCGCCGAGACCCTGGTGCGCGATCCCGAGTGGCTGCTGCACCTGGACGCCAGCGGCGAGCTCGACGAGCCGCCCACGACGGAGGCGCTGCGCCAGTGGCTCGACGAGCGGCTCGAGGCCGCCGAGGACGAGGCGGCGCTGCACGCCGCCATCCGCCGCTTTCGCCGCGCGCGCATGCTGGGCATCGTGTGGCGCGACCTGACCCGCCCGGCGGGTCTGGACATGTGGGGCACCGCGGCGATCGTGTCGCGTCTCGCCGAGACCTGCCTGGAGGGAGCACTCGGCTGGCTGGAGGCCCATTTTGCGCCGCGCTGGGGGCGTCCCGCCCCGCGCCGCGACGGCAGCGAGCAGCGCCTGGTGGTGCTGGGCATGGGCAAGCTCGGCGCCGGCGAGCTCAATCTCTCCTCCGACATCGACCTGATCTTCGCCTTCCCCGAGAAGGGCGAGACCGAGGGCGGGCGCAAGTCCCTGGAGCACCAGGAGTACTTCACCAAGCTCGGCCAGAAGCTGATCGCCGCCCTGGACGCCGTGACCGCCGACGGCTTCGCCTTCCGCGTCGACATGCGCCTGCGCCCGCTGGGCGACGGCGGGCCGCTGGTGGGCGGCTTCGCCTCGCTTTCCGGCTACTACCAGGACCAGGGTCGCGAGTGGGAGCGCTACGCCATGCTCAAGGCGCGCCCGGTGGCCGGCGACCTGGAGGCCGGCGCCGAGCTGCTGGCGAGCCTGCGCCCCTTCGTCTACCGCAAGTACCTCGACTTCGGCGCCATCGAGTCGCTGCGCGAGCTCAAGGCGATGATCAACCGCGAGGTGCGCCGCCGCGGCATGCAGGGCAACATCAAGCTTGGTCCCGGCGGCATCCGCGAGGTGGAGTTCGTGGTCCAGGCCTTCCAGCTGATCCGCGGCGGCCGCGACACCGAGCTGCAGGTCACCTCGCTCCAGACCGCCCTGGCGCGTCTGCCCGAGCTCGGCCTGCTGCCCCGCGAGGTGGTCGACGAGCTGACCCCCGACTACGTCTTCCTGCGCGACCTGGAGCACGTGCTGCAGGCCCTGGAGGATCGCCAGACCCAGACCCTGCCCGAGGGCGACGTCGACCGCGAGCGGGTCGCCCTGGCGCTGGACATGGAGGACTGGCCGGCGCTGATGGCGCGGCTCGACGAGGTGCGCGAGCGGGTGCGCCGCCACTTCGACGCCGTCATCGCCGAGCCCGAGGAGGAGGTCGAGGAGCCCGACGCGCCCGCGGCCACGGACGTCGCGAGCCTCGAGGAGTGGCGGGCGCTGTGGCGCGGCGAGCTGGACGACGACGAGGCCCGGACGCTGCTCGAGGAGGCCGGCCTCGCCGAGCCCGAGGTCGCCGTGCGACGGCTGCGCACCCTGCGCCACGCCCGCCCGGTGAAGGCCATGCAGCGCATCGGCTTCGAGCGCCTCGACGCCCTGATGCCGCTGCTGCTCGATGCCGTGGCCGAAAGCGACGCCCCGGATATCGCCCTGGAGCGGGTGCTGCCGCTGGTCGAGGCGGTGCTGCGCCGCACCGCCTACCTGGCGCTCTTGCGCGAGAATCCGGAGGCCCTCGGCCACCTGATGAAGCTGTGCAGCGCCAGCCCCTGGATCGCCGACCAGCTGGCGCGCCACCCCATCCTGCTCGACGAGCTGCTGACCCCCGAGACCCTCTACACTCCCGCCGACAAGGCGCGCCTGGCCGACGAGCTGCGCCAGGCCCTGGGGCGGCTTCCCGAGGACGACGAGGAGGCCCAGCTCGAGGCCCTGCGGGTCTTCAAGCACGCCCAGGTGCTGCACGTGGCGGCCTCCGACATCGCCGGCACCCGCCACCTGATGAAGGTCAGCGACTACCTCACCTACATCGCCGAGGTGGTGCTGGAGGCGGTGGTGGCCATGGCCTGGCAGCACCTGACCCGCAAGCACGGCTTCCCGGAGCGCCGCGGCGAGGGGCGCTGCGGCCGCGCGCCGGAGTTCCTGGTGGTCGGCTACGGCAAGCTCGGCGGCATCGAGCTCGGCTACGGCTCCGACCTGGACCTGGTGTTCCTCCACGACGGCGCCACCCAGGGCAGCACCGACGGGGCCCGGCCCATCGACAACGCCGTCTTCTTCACGCGGCTGGGCCAGCGCATCATCCACCTGCTCACCGCCGTGACCCCGGCGGGCAGCCTCTACGAGGTCGACATGCGCCTGCGGCCCTCGGGCAACTCGGGGCTTTTGGTCTCGACCCTGGACGCCTTCGCCGACTACCAGCGCGAGCAGGCCTGGACCTGGGAGCACCAGGCGCTGGTGCGCGCCCGGGTGGTGGCCGGCGACCAGGCGCTCGCCGAGCGCTTCGACGCGTTGCGCCGCGAGATCCTCGGCCGCGAGCGCGACCTCGCGGCCCTGCGCGAGGAGGTGGTGAAGATGCGCCACAAGATGCGCGACCACCTGGGCAGCAAGGGCCAGGGCGACGACTTCGATCTCAAGCACGACCCCGGCGGGATGGTGGATATCGAGTTCCTCTGCCAGTTCGCGGTGCTCTCCATGGGCCATGAGACCCCCGACCTGCTGGCCTACAGCGACAACATGCGCATCCTCGAGACCCTCGAGGCGACCGGACGGCTGCCTGCCGAGGAGTGCCGGCGCCTGCGCGAGGCCTACCTGGCCTGCCGTACCGCCGCCCATCGCGCGGCCCTGACCGGCGAGCCCGCGCGCGGGCGCAACGCCGACTTCCAGGCGCACCGCGACGCCGTCATCGCGCTCTGGCGGCGCCTGCTCGAGCCGGCGTGATCGCGACCCCAAACGCCGACATTCCCCCTCAAGCCGACATCACCCTCAAGGAAGGCGACGACATGCACAAGGTACTGGTCCTGCACGGCCCCAACCTCAACCTGCTCGGCACCCGGCAGCCCGAGGTCTACGGCCACGAGACCCTGGAGGACATCGACAACGGCCTCTACGAGCAGGCGGCCCTGGGCGGCTGGGAGATCACCTGCCGGCAGAGCAACCACGAGGGCGAGCTGATCGACCTCATCCAGGCCGCGCGCCTCGACGGCACGGCGGCCATCATCATCAATCCCGCCGCCTACACCCACACCTCGGTGGCGATCCTCGACGCCCTGAACGCCTTCGACGGGCGGGTGATCGAGGTGCACCTCTCCAACGTCCACAAGCGCGAGGCCTTCCGCCATCACTCCTACGTCTCGCTGCGCGCCGACGGGGTGATCGCCGGGCTCGGCAGCCAGGGCTACCGGGCCGCCCTGGACGCGGTGATGGCGGGGTAGGACCGATGTGGCGCATGAAGAGACGCTTCGGCCTCGCCGCCCTGGTGACCCTGCTGGCGCTGGCCGGCTGCGGCGAGACGCCCACCGGCCGCTCCCAGCTGGCGCTGGTGCCCGAGGGGCTGATGGCCGAGATGGGCGGCGACGCCTTCGCCGAGATGCGCCGCACGCGCCCCATCGCCCGCGACCCCGCCGCCAACCGGCTGGTGCAGTGCGTGGCGCGGGAGCTGGTCGCCGCCGCCGAGGCGCGCTATCCCGAGGTGGAGATGCCCGAGGCGTGGGAGGTGGTGGTGTTCGACGACCCCAGCCCCAACGCCTTCGCCCTGCCGGGCGGGCGCATCGGCGTGCACACCGGCCTTCTGCGGGTCGCCGAGACCCCCGCCCAGCTGGCCGCGGTGATCGGCCACGAGGTCGCCCACGTGCTGGCCGACCACGGTAACGAGCGCGTCACCCAACAGCTCGGCATCAAGGCCGTGCTGCTGGTGGTGGGGCTCGTCGGCGAGGGGGAGCTGGCCGGGGAGGGGCTCCGGCAGGCGCTGGGCATCGGGGCGCGCCTCGGCATCGCCCTGCCGTTCAGTCGCGCCCACGAGGAGGAGGCCGACCAGATGGGGCTCGCCCTCATGGCGACGGCCGGCTTCGACCCGCGCCAGAGCGTGGCCCTGTGGCGCAACATGGCGAAGGCGGGCGGCGATCAGCCGCCGGAGTTCCTCTCGACCCACCCGGCCCACGGCTCGCGCATCGAAGCCCTCGAGGGGCGCATGGACGAGGCCCTTACGGCCTACCGCGACGCCTCCCGGGCACGCTGCGCCGGCTAGTCGGCGTCGCGTCCCTAGTCGCGGGAGCGCTCCGCGCGCTCGTCGTCCCTGACCTCGTAGTCGCCCTCGAGCACCTGCTGCTCGTGGGCGCCGCCCTGGCCGCGGCGGCTCTCGCGATAGCGCGTCTCGCGGTAGACCGTCTCGCGATAGTGGGTGCCGCCGCCCACGTCCTCGGCCTGGTCGGCGCGCATCTGCTCCATGCGCTTCTTCATGCGGTGGCGCAGGAAGGGCATCATCGCCCAGCCCACGAGCAGGAAGAACAGCCCCAGCACCATGGCGACGATCATCATCACGCCGAACAGCAGCCAAGTGAACAGCAGCTTCAGGCCTCCCAGGGGACCGCCCGGGCGGGTCTGACGGGCACGTTCCTGCCACTGCTGGGCGGCGCGCCAGGCGGGGTTTTGGCGGGGGTCACGGGAATCGGGCATGCGGGGCTCCGGCATCGATGACGCGTGCCGGCGATGCCGGCACGTCGTGAATGGCTGCCCCTTGGAGGTCGGGGCGGGGCAATCGTTCCCGCCGCGCCCGCCGTGCACGGAGGTGCGTGGGAAAGGGCGCGGTTGGGCATTCGGTGTAGATTATGCGCGCCACGCCTCGGCCACCAGTTCGTAGCTGCGCAGGCGGTCCTCGGCGGCATAGACGTCGGTGTGGAGCATCAGTTCGTCGGCGCCGGTCTCGGCCAGGACGCGTTCCAGGCCGTCGCGAACCGTTTCGGGACCGCCGATCACCGCGGCCCCCAGGAACTGCTCCACCTGGGCCTGCTCCCTGGGTGACCAGTCCAGCGTCTCGATGGGCGGCAGGGCGCGGGTGGGCGCGCCGCGAATCAGTGCCAGGAACTTCTGGCGCGCCGTGGAGGCGAGGTACTCGGCATGCAGGTCGTTGTCGGCGGCGATCACCGGCAGGCCGACCATGGCGTAGGGCCGTTCCAGCACCGCCGAGGGCCGGAAATTGTCGCGATAGAGCCTCAGCGCCTCCTGCAGCCGGGCCGGAGCGAACTGGGCGGCGAAGGCGAAGGGCAGCCCCTCGCGGGCGGCCAATCGCGCACTGAAATCGCTGGAGCCGAGCAGCCAGCGCGGCACGCGAGAGCCCTGGCCGGGCACGGCGCGCACGCGCTGGTCCGGCCGCGCCTCGTCGAGGAAGCCTTCGAGCTCGGCCAGCCGCTGAGGGAAGTCGTCGATCCCGGCGTGGGGATCGCGACGCAGCGCGGCCATGGTGGGGCCGTCGGAGCCCGGCGCACGCCCCAGCCCCAGGTCGATGCGGCCGGGATAGAGGGTCTCCAGGGTGCTGAACTGTTCGGCAATCACCAGCGGCGGATGGTTGGGCAGCATGATGCCGCCGCTGCCTACCCGGATGCTGTGGGTCGCCCCGGCGACATGGCCGATCAGCACCGCGGTGGCCGCGCTGGCGATCCCCTCGATGCCGTGGTGCTCGGCGAGCCAGTAGCGGGTGTAGCCGAGCCCCTCGACGTGCCGGGCCAGGGCCACGCTCTCGCGGAAGGTGTCGGCGATGCTGCCACCCTCGCGGATCGGGGCCAGGTCGAGCACGGAGAGCGGAATCTCGTTGAGGCGGGGCATAGGGACTCCAGTCGTTAGCTTGCTCAACGTTATATGGGGGCGTTCGCCGCGCGTCACAATGGCGGCCGCCGCTGGCTTCGCTTCCTGGCTCCCCTTAAGCTCAGAGGACAGGATGCACAAGGATGCTTGCTCATGTCGCCCAGGACCTCGGGCTCCCCGTCACGCCGGCGCGGAGCCACTCCGCATCGCCGGTCGCGCCGCATCGACTGGGCGGTCTTCGATCGCTGGCTGGATCGCCTGGTCATCCTGGCCGTGCTCACCGCCCTGGTAGTGGGGGGCTCGGCGCTGATCCTCAGCCTGATCCTCTGAGCCTAGCCCCGGCCATGGCGGGAGCACGACGAGAGAGAGCGGCATGCGCGGACGGACCCTGATCCTGCTGCTGGGGATGGTCTTGGTGGGCGTCGGCATCGCCTTCGACAAGGGCGCGTTGACGCTTCCCGCCGGCTGGAATCCCTGGGGGCCGCTGTCGGTGTCGGACCCGCCGACGCCGGTGACCCGCTGGAAGCTCGGCCGTCTCCAGGACGATCCCGAGGCGTGCCGGGAGGTGCTGGAGCGCAGCGCCGAACCGGCGCTGGCCTACACGCCGCTGGCCGATCATGAGCCGGTGGCGGGCTGCCCGCTCGAGAACGTGGTGCGGCTCGAGCGCGCGGGCGTGACGTTCAGCTCGAGCTTCGTGGCCACCTGTCCCTGGACGGTGGCTTGGCTACGCTACGAGCGCCATCGCCTGCAGCCCGCCGCCCGCGCGCTGTTCGGCGAGCCCGTCGCCTCGGTGGAACACTACGGCAGCTTCGCCTGCCGCAACGTCTACGGCCGCGAGGACGCCCGCCGCAGCCAGCATGCCACGGCGGAGGCGCTGGACGTGGCCGCCTATCGGCTCGCCAGCGGCCAGCGCATCGCGCTGTCCGGCGACTGGGGCGATGACGATGTCGAGGGCGAATTTCTGAAACGGGCCCGGCAGGGAGCCTGTGATCTCTTCGGCACCGTGCTGGGCCCGGACTATAACGCCGCCCACGCCGATCACTTCCATCTCGGCATGCGCGGCCATCGGGTCTGCCGCTGAGCGCGTTCAGCGCGCGACGCTGATGTCGTCCCGTCGCGAGCCGTCGACTTCCTTGCATGGGAGGGCGCTCTCGCCCTCGAGTGTCAGTGCCCCTCACGCGACCGGGACGCCATGAGCCGCGCTAGAGCCCCACGCCGCGTCGCAAGCGTGGCGTGGGCTCGGTTCAGGGACGGGGCTGCTGCTGGGTTATGCAGTGGATGTTGCCGCCCCCGAGCAGGATCTCCCGGGCCGGCACGCCGATCACGCGCCGCGTCGGGAAGAGGGCCTGCAGGGTCTGCCGGGCCGCCTCGTCGCGGGCCGGGTCGAGCAGCGGCATCACCACCACGGCATTGCCGATGTAGAAGTTGACGTAGGAGGCGGCCATGCGGTCGCCCGGCCGGCGCGGGTGCGAATGGCGCAGGCGATCGATGCCGTTGGCCTCGTCCTCGGCGATATGGAGCGGCCCCGGCTGGAGCAGCTTGTGCACCTTGAGCCTCCGGCCCCGGGCGTCCACCGCCGTCTCCAGCACCGCCAGCGCCTCCCGGGAGATGGCGTACTGGGGGTCTTGCGGGTCGTCGCACCAGCTCAGGGCCACCTCGCCGGGGGCCACGAAGCAGCAGAGGTTGTCGACGTGGCCGTCGGTCTCGTCCCGGTAGCAGCCCCGCGGCAGCCAGACGACGGTCGTGACCCCCAGGGTGTCGCGCAGGACCCGCTCCATGTCGGCCCGGGTCAGGTCGGGGTTGCGGTTGGGGTTGAGCAGGCACTCCTCGGTGGTGATCAGCGTGCCCTCGCCGTCCACGTGGATGGCGCCGCCCTCGAGCATGACCGGCACCGTGAAGCGCGTCACGCCGAGCATCTCGGCGATCTTGGCGCGGATCCGCCGATCCTTGTCCCAGGGAAAGTAGAGGCCGCCGTCGAGGCCCCCCCAGGCATTGAACTCCCAGTCCACCATGGCCAGGCGGCCGTCCGGGTGCGTCAGGAAGGTGGGCCCCACGTCACGCATCCAGGCGTCGTTGCTGGAGAGCTCCACCACCCGCACCTGGTCGGGCAGCTGGACGCGGGCGTTCTCGTACTGGTCGTCGTTGACGCCGACGAACACCGTCTCGCTCTCGGCGATTGCCGTCGCCACCTCGACGAAGGCCTGCTGGGCGGGCTTGGCGCCGTAACGCCAGGTGTCGGGGCGCTGCGGCCAGAGCATCCAGCAGGCGTCGTGGGGGGCGAACTCGGCCGGCATGGCGAAGCCCTGGGCGGCCGGGGTCCCGGGGGAGGCGCCCGTCGGGGCGCCGGGGTGATGGTGGGTCGTCATGGCAGTTCTCACAGGTGGCCGACGGTCAGGAATACAACAGTGGCGATGGCCGCGGCAATCAGCACGTAGGGCAGCTGGGTCAGGGCATGGGCCATGGGGGTGCAGCCACTGCCCTGGGCCGACAGCACCGTGGAGTCGCCGTAGAAGCAGGCGTGGCTGCCGAAGGCGCTGGCGGAGATCAGCGCGCCTATCACCAGCGGCATGTTGGCGTCGATGCTCACGGCGAGCGGCAGCACGATGGGCATGGCCACGGCGAACAGCCCCCAGAACGAGGCGGTGGCGAAGGCCAGGAAGGCCATGGTCACGAAGACCACCGCCGGCAGCATCCCCGCGGTCATCAGCGGCTGCACCGTGGCGATGACGAAGTCGGTCAGCCCCAGCAGGTCGTTGACCTCCTTCAGGGTGAAGCCGGCCACCAGGGTGCCGAGGGGCATGATCATGGCCTTGAAGCCGTCCAGGGCCGTGTCGAAGGTGTCGTGGAAGCTCAGCAGTCGCTGGGCACCGATCAGCACCAGGGTCACGGCCAGCGCCACGATCACGCCGCGCAGGATGTCGATCTCGAAGTACCAGGTGAAGAAGATCAGGGTGGCGATGGGCAGCAGGAAGTTCAGCAGGTGGGGGCGCGGCTGCTCCTCGTCCACCTCCAGGGCGCCGTCGTCGACCCCCGCAGGCATACTCTGGCCGCCCGCGGCCCGGGCCTCGGCGGTGCGCATCGGGCCGATGTCGGGCATCCAGCCCAGCGCCACCAGCGGCACGATGGCCGCCGCCACCCAGGCATAGAACATGTAGGGGATGGCCTCGATGTAGAGGCTCATGCCGTTGCCGGTGACGTCGTTCTCCTCCAGCAGGCCGCCGAAGAACACCGCCCAGGTGGAGAAGGGCACCAGGATGCAGATCGGTGCCGCGGTGGAGTCGACGATGTAGGCGAGCTTCTCCCGGGAGATGTTGAAGCGGTCGGTGATCTTCTTCATCGAGGCGCTGATGGTCAGGGCATTCAGGTAGTCGTCGACGAAGATGATCAGGCCCAGCAGCCAGGTGGTCAGCAGGCTCTGCTGCTTGGTGTGGATGCGTTTGGTCATGGTGTCGCCGAAGCTGAGCACGCCGCCGGTCTTGACCAGCAGGGCGATCAGGCTACCGAACAGGCCGCAGACCAGGATGATCCAGGTGACGGTGTCGTTGCCGAGCACGCCCAGCAAGATGTCCGAGCCCTGGGTGATGACCGAGGTCGGGTCGATCATCAGCAGGCCGACCAGGGTGCCGGCCAGCAGCGATTCGATGGTGCGTCGGGTGAGGATGGCCATGCCCAGTACCACGGCGGTGGGTAGCAGGCTGTAGAGGCCATAGTCGTCGCCGTCGACGAGCGCGACGTTGCTGAGGCTGGCAATCAGCACGACAACGAGAACGATCAGGCCACCCTTGGTGGCGCTACCGACGCCTATGGGGCGGGCCTTCGAGCCCAAAGGAGAGTGTGACATGGTCATTAACCTTTGTTGTTGAATTGTTGTGGTTGATCATTGCGCCGTGGCTCGACCCGCCGGGAAATGCCGAGTGACGCAGGCGGCGGTTGCCGGCGGGTTGGCGGTAACCGCTTACAGGTAACCGTCCTGGCGTAGCGATGCCGTGGTGGCGGTGAAGGCCTCATCGAGGATGGCGACCACCCGGTCGACGGTCTCGCGGGTCCAGATCAGCGGCGGCGAGACGATGTTCAGGTGGCCCACCGGACGGATGATCAGGCCGCGCTTCTGGGCCTCGGCGGCGACCCGGTCGCCGACCCGGGCCTCCACCGGCAGCAGCGCCTTGGTCGCCTTGTCGGCCACGTTCTCCAGACACATCATGAAGTGGCTGCCGCGCACGTCACCGACGGTTTCATGGCGGGACAGGGTCTTGAGCCGCTGCTCCAGGTAGGGACCCACCTCGCGGACGTTCTCGCAGATGCGCTCGCGCTCGAGGATCTCGATGTTCTTGAGCGCCGCCGCGCAGCTCACCGGATGCCCGGAGTAGGTGAAGCCGGTGCTCAGCACCCCGCCCTTGCGCTGCGGGGTGCCGAGCACCTCGTAGATCTCGTCGGAGATCAGGGTCGCGCCCAGCGGCGCATAGCCCGAGGAGAGTCCCTTGGCGCAGTTGATGATGTCCGGTTGGGTCTCGAACACCGCCTCGGAGGCGAAGAAGTGCCCCAGGCGGCCGAAACCGGTGACCACCTCGTCGGCGATGAAGAGGATCTCGTGGGCGCGGCACACCGCCTGCATGCGCTTGTGGTAGCCCGCCGGCGCGACCAGCACGCCGCCGGCGCCCATGATCGGCTCGGCGATGAAGGCGGCGATGTTATCGGCGCCGATCTCCGCGACGGTGTCCTCGAACTCCTGCACCAGATGATCGCAGTACTCGGCCTCGCTCATGCCCTCGGGACGGCGATAGCAGTTGGCCTCGTCGAGGTGGGTGACCAGGTGGTCGAGGGTGTCGAAGTCCCAGTTGTTGCTCGCGATGCCGGTCAGGCTGGCGGCCAGGTAGGTGGTGCCATGGTAGGCATTGTTGCGCGAGAGGATGCGCTTCTTGGCCGGCTTGCCCAGGCGGTTGAAGTAGTAGTGCACCAGGCGAACGGTGGCGTCGTTGGCCGTTGAACCGCCACAGGTGTAGAAGACGTGATTGAGGTGCGCGGGCGCCAGTTCGGCGAGCTTGGCGGCGAGCTCCGCGGCCGGCGCGTTGGAGAGGTTGTTGAAGGTCGAGAAGTAGGCCATGCGGGTGGCCTGGTCGGCCATCGCCTGGCCGATCTCGGCGCGGCCGTGGCCGACGTTGACGCACCACAGGCCGGCGATGCCGTCGATGAAGCGGTTGCCCTTGGCGTCCTGGACGTAGATGCCGTCGCTGTCGGTGATCAGGTCGCAGCCCTGCTCGTGGAAGACGCTGAAGTCGGTGAAGGGGTGGATGAAGTGATCCTTGTCCTTCTGCCACAGCGCCTGGGCATCGAGGACGGGCGGCGTGGCGGTGGGGCGGGCGGTGGTTGTCGTTGTGGTCATGGCATTCCCTCCTGTCGAGTGGAGGTCAGCCTAGCCAGCCCCGGTAGCGCCGCGACATATCCTGATTGGGGTATATCGGGGGCTCGCGCCGCCCTCGTAAGGTGATCTCACGGCAGACAACGCCCGAATGACCGAGGCCCGTGGCGGGCAACGCATCGAGGGGCGCCGGGGACAGGTCGCCCGGGGCTGATCCGTCGACGGGGCTGCGAGGAGGCGCTGTGAACCCTTCCCTGGGCGCTACTTTTGCCATCCCTGGCAAAAGATCTCCTCTTCGCCCCGTCCCTGGCGCCCCGGCACCTACAGCGGTGACTGCCCTGCCCGAACAACGACCCACGAACAACGACCAACGAGGCGCACCATGACGACTCCCATCGACGGCCAGCGGCTGTGGAACACCCTGATGGCCATGGCCGAGATCGGCCCCACCGCCAACGGCGGCAGCTGCCGCCTGGCCCTGACCCCCGAGGACGCCGCCGGCCGGCGCCTGCTGCTCGACTGGTGCGAGACGCTCGGCTGCACCTGGCGCGTCGACCGGGTCGGCAACCTGTTCATTCGCCGTGCCGGCAAGCGCGACGACCTCGAGCCCGTGGCCACCGGCAGCCACCTGGATACCCAGCCCAAGGGCGGGCGCTTCGACGGCATCCTCGGCGTGCTGGCCGGGCTCGAGGTGTTCCGCACCCTGCACGAGGCGGGCATCGTCACCGAGCGTCCCCTGGAGCTGGTGGTCTGGACCAACGAGGAGGGCAGCCGCTTCGCCCCGGCGATGGTCGCCTCGGGCACCTATGCCGGCGCCTTCACCGTCGACGAGACCCTGGGCCGCCGGGACGCCGACGGCGTGACCCTCGGCGAGGCCCTGACGGCCTGCGGCTTCGCCGGGGACCTGCCGGTGGGCGAGCCGCGGCTCGACGGCTACCTGGAGCTGCATATCGAGCAGGGGCCGGTCCTCGAGGACGCCCGGGAGGCCATCGGCGTGGTCACCGGCGTGCAGGGCATGCGCTGGTTCGACGTCACCTTCACCGGCCGCTCGGCCCATGCCGGCCCCACCCCGATGCGGCTGCGCCACGACGCCCTGGCCGCGGCGGCGCGCCTGATCGACCGCCTGCAGGCCCATGCCCTGGCCGACGAGAGCGGCGACACCAAGGTGACCTGCGGCTGCCTGGAGATCGCGGCGGCCTCGCGCAACGTCATCCCCGGCGAGGTACGCCTCACCGTCGACCTGCGCCACTTGGCGGAGGCCGAGCTCGACGCCCTCCAGGCGCGCTTCGAGCGTGAGCTCGCCGCCGCCGGCGAAGCCTTCGGCGTGGCCGTGTCATCGGAGCAGCTCTGGGCCTCGCCGGTGGTGGCCTTCGATGCCGAGTGCATCGCCGCGGTGGAGGGCGCGACCCGGGCCCAGGGCGTGGCCCATCGGCGCATGATGAGCGGCGCCGGCCACGACGCCGTCTATGTCGCCCGCGTCGCCCCCACCGCGATGATCTTCGTCCCCTGCCGCGACGGCATCAGTCACAACGAGGCCGAGTACGCCACGCCGGAGCACTGCGCCCTGGGCGCCCAGGTGCTCTGCGATGCCCTGCTCGCCCGCGCGAACCGTCCGGCCTGACCCCAGGAGCCCCCGATGACCGAACACCACAAATTCCCCCGCACCCGCGACGACTGGCAGGCGCTGGCCGCCGAGCTGTGCGGCAAGCGCGGCCTCGAGACCCGCGCCTATATCGACGACGCCTTCGTCGAGGCCCGGAGCGGTGCGACCCTGGCCACCGTCAACCCGGCCACCGGCGAGACACTGGCCGAGGTGGCGAGCTGCGACGCCGCCGATGCCGAGGTCGCCGTGGCGGCCGCCCGGGCCGCCGTCGACGGCGGCGCCTGGTCGCGCCTCGCCC
>NZ_PYVX01000001.1 GCF_003056305.1 Halomonas denitrificans | reverse complement strand
CCGCGCGCTCGACGCTCTCGTCGTCGGCGAAGCGCAGCTGGTTCTCGAGCAGGATCTTCAGGGTCTTGGGCAGTCGGTCGATGTTGCCGAGCGCCTCGGCGGCCTTGGGCAGGCTGTGGAAGTGGTAAGTCTGACCGCCAGCGTCCAGCGTCTTCAGGGTATCCGGTAGGGCGTCGTTGCTCATGCTGTGTGTCCTCCTTTCGCGTCGCGGGGAGTGAGGGTCACCATCCTGGCGCCTACATGCTACATGGTCATGATAGAAGGCGTTTTCAAGCGTTGCCCGGGGGCGCCCGCGGCCGGGCACCCTTGAAATGGCGGGCCTGGCCCTCCATATTGCTGCAACGTCACACGAGGGTGATGAGCGCCGAATGAACGAGGAACAGCTCGAGTCGCGGGAGGTGCACTGCCCCTACTGCGACACGCCGTTCGACCTGCTGGTCGACCTCTCCCAGGGCAGCCAGGCGACCTGGGAGGATTGCCCGCGCTGCTGCGCCCCGATCCAGCTGCGTATCGAGGTCTCGCCGGTCAGCGGCGAGCTTGAGGCGCTCACGCTGGGGCGCGACGACGACGTGCTCTAGCCGGCCCCGACGGGTCGCCAGAGCGTGTCACCAGCGGCCTGCGCCATGCCGGTATCTTTCGTCGGCATCGCCCAGCCCACTGTGCCATTCCCGACTCCACGAGGTCCTTCCATGAGCGACGCGCGTCACGAACGCCTGATCATCCTCGGCTCCGGCCCCGCCGGCTACACGGCGGCCGTCTATGCGGCCCGGGCCAACCTCAAGCCGCTGCTGATCACCGGCATCCAGGCCGGCGGCCAGCTGACCACCACCACCGACGTCGACAACTGGCCGGGCGATGACGAGGGCGTCCAGGGCCCGGAGCTGATGGAGCGCATGAAGCGCCACGCCGAGCGCTTCGACACCGAGGTGCTGTTCGATCACATCAACGAGGTCGAGCTGCGCGAGAAGCCCTACACCCTGAAGGGCGACGGCGGCACCTACACCTGCGACGCCCTGATCATCGCCACCGGCGCCAGCGCCCGCTACCTGGGGCTGCCCTCCGAACAGGCATTCATGGGCCAGGGCGTCTCGGCCTGCGCCACCTGCGACGGCTTCTTCTACCGCAACCAGGAGGTCGTGGTGGTGGGCGGCGGCAACACCGCCGTGGAGGAGGCGCTCTATCTCGCCAACATCGCCTCGAAGGTGACCCTGGTGCATCGCCGTGACAGCCTGCGGGCCGAGAAGATCCTCCAGGACAAGCTCTTCGAGAAGGCCGAGGAGGGCAAGGTGGTGCTCGAGTGGAACCAGACCCTCGACGAGGTGCTGGGCGACAACAGCGGCGTGACCGGCGTGCGGCTGCGCTCCACCGAAACCGGCGAGACCAAGGAGCTGGCGGCGCCGGGCGTGTTCATCGCCATCGGCCACAGCCCCAACACCGGCATCTTCGAGGGGCAGCTGGAGATGGCCGGCGGCTACATCCGCGTGCAGTCCGGCCTCGAGGGCAACGCCACGGCCACCAGCGTGCCGGGCGTGTTCGCCGCCGGCGATGTCATGGACCACGTCTATCGCCAGGCCGTGACCTCCGCCGGCACCGGCTGCATGGCGGCGCTGGATGCCGAGCGCTACCTCGACGAGCTGTAATTCCTCCCATCCAGCAAGAAAGCGCTGCGTGCCAAAGGCACCAAGGTGAGCGGCGCCGGGGACAGACCGTAGAGGAGGTCCTACGCCAGGGATGGCGTCGGTAGCCCCCAGGGAGGGGTTCACGGCGCCTCCTCGGAGGGCTGGCCCCGGGCAAGCCGCGGTTCAGTGCCCGCAAAGGCCAGGCGGGCAGCCGAGTCTGGTGGGTGCTCTTGCAACTCTCCAGAGTGTCAGTAGTGCGGCGGCACCTCGTCCTCGGGGCGGGAGGCGGCCGCGTCGTTCTCCTGAAGCGCCCGCTGCTGGTCGCGCAGCCGCTCCTGCATCAGCGCGTTGATCCGCTCGAGCTGCGACAGCCGCCGTTCCTGGCCGGCCACGGCCTGGTCCAGGGTGTCGAGCCAGTGCTCCTGGTAGGCGATCCGGCTCTCCAGGGCCTCCAGGCGCCGGGCCAGCTCGTCAGGCGTCGTTGCATCGCTCATGATAGAATCCTTGTGCTGCGTGTCACCGTTCATCGTGGCACCTTCATGCATGAGAGTCCCTTTCTTCCTTTCACCACTACCAGAGAGTTTTACAGGTCCATGAATCGAAAGGTCGTGTTTCGCTGCAGTCTCATCAGCCTGCTGCTGGCCGCCCCGGCGCCGCTGCTGATCGCTCTGCTCGTCCATCTCACCGGCGGTGTGCTGTCCCGTGAGCTGTTTGCCAGCCTCGAGGTCGGCGGCGTCGCCGCGGTCTATTTCGCCGCCGCGCTCGCGGTCTTCCTGCTGCTGCTGGTCGCCACTCTGGCGGTCAATGCGCTGACGCCCCAGCTGGTCAACCTGGCCGAGGTCGAGGATGACGATCGCGAGATCGGCGAGGTCAAGTGGTTCAACGTCAACAAGGGCTACGGCTTCATCACCCGCGACGACGGCGAGGATGTCTTCGTGCACTTCCGGGCCATCCGCGGGCGCGGGCATCGCACCCTGGCCGAGGGCCAGAAGGTGCGCTACCACGTCATCCAGAACGAGCGGGGGCTGCAGGCCGACGACGTCACCGTCATCACCTGAGCGACCGCCCGCGCCCGGCGCGCCTTGCTCGCCGCTAACGACATCGCCCCGCACCTGCGGGGCGATGTCGTTTTGGCTCACTGGCCGGAGTCGGGCCAGTCGATCGGCCGCTCGGTGCCGTCGGGCAGCACCTGCAGGAAGCGGTCCGGGTCGTCGCCGGGCTGCCACCCGCCCAGCGAGCAGCGCACCTCGCACTCGAGCTGCCGGGCGGCCTCCCGGGCGCACTCGGCGTCCGTCGCCCAGGGCGTGTCGGGGCTGTCGAACCACAGGCTGGCGAAGCCATCTGCGGCCTTCTCCACCAGCAGCACCGGCACCGGCGCCTCGTCCTTGCCGCCGCGGGTGCGCCACTGGCGCTTGCCGGCGGGGGCCAGGGCCGCGGCCCCGATGGCCTCGGCGAGCCAGGCATCGAGGCGGGCGATGTCGCCGCGGGCCAGGTAGATCTCGATATCGGGATAGGAGTCCATGGGTGCCTCAGGGCCGCGCCGTGCCGTTGACGAAGAGCCTATCGAGGATCGCCTCGTAGACCCGGCTCAGGTCGTCGAGGTCGGTGGCCCGCACCCGCTCGTTGACCTGGTGGATGGTGGCGTTGCAGGGGCCAAGCTCGACCACCTGGCTGCCCAGGGTGGCGATGAAGCGCCCGTCGGAGGTGCCCCCGGAGGTGGAGAGCGTCGGGCGGATGCCCACGGCTGCCTCCACGCCGGCCACCGCGGCTTCCACCAGGTCGCCCTCGGCGGTCAGGAAGGGCTCGCCGTTGAGCGTCCAGTCCAGCCGGTAGTCGAGGCCGTGGGCGTCGAGCAGCGCCTCGGTGCGGGCCTTGAGTTGCTCGTGGGTCACCTCGGTGGAGAAGCGGAAGTTGAACACCACCTCCACGTCGCCGGGGATGACGTTGGTGGCGCCGGTGCCCGAACGGATGTTGGAGACCTGGAAGCTGGTCGCCGGGAAGAAGGCGTTGCCCTCGTCCCAGTGCTCCCGCGCCAGGGCATCCAGGGCGGGCAGCGCCTGGTGGATGGGGTTGCGCGCCAGGTGCGGGTAGGCCACGTGCCCCTGGATGCCCTTGACGTGCAGTACGCCGCCCAGCGAGCCGCGCCGGCCGTTCTTGATCACGTCGCCAAGGCGATCGGTGGAGGAGGGCTCGCCGACGATGCAGTAGTCGAGCCGGTCGTGGGTCTCGCGCAGGTGCTCGACCACGGCGCGGGTGCCGTCCACCGCCGGGCCCTCCTCGTCGGAGGTGATCAGAAAACCGATCCGCCCGTGGTGGTCCGGATGGGCGCTGACGAAGCGCTCCACCGCGGTGACCATCGCCGCCAGGCTACCCTTCATGTCGGCGGCCCCGCGGCCCCGGAGCATGCCGTCGTCGTCGATGACGGGCTCGAAGGGCGGGGTGTCCCACTGGGTGTGGGGGCCGCTCGGCACCACGTCGGTGTGCCCGGCGAAGGCCAGCAGCGGGCCGTGGTGGCCGCGGGTCGCCCAGAAGTTCTCCACGTCGCCGAAGGGCAGGCGCTCGATGTGGAAGCCGAGCGCCTCCAGGCGCTCGATCATCAGCGCCTGGCAGCCCAGGTCATCCGGCGTCACCGAGGGGCGCCGGATCAGCTCGCAGGCGAGCGCCAGGGTCGGCGAGAGTTCGGCGGCCTCAGTTGTGGGCATGCAGCGCCTCGTTCAGCGCGATGGCGCTCTTGTTGGTGAGGCACTCGATCCGGCCGTTCTGGGAGTTGCGGCGCAGCAGCAGGTCGTCCTGGCCGGCCAGATCCCGTGCGGCCACGGTGTCGGCGACCTGGCCCTGGTCGTCGAGCACGGTGACCTTGGCGCCGGCGGTGATGTAGAGGCCGGCCTCCACGGTGCAGCGATCGCCCAGCGGGATGCCGATGCCGGCATTGGCGCCGATCAGGCAGCCCTCGCCGACCTTGATGACCATGTTGCCGCCGCCGGAGAGGGTGCCCATGGTGGAGCAGCCGCCGCCCAGATCGGAGCCCTTGCCGACCATCACGCCGGCGGAGATGCGGCCCTCGATCATGCCCGGCCCCTCGGTGCCGGCGTTGAAGTTGACGAAGCCCTCGTGCATCACGGTGGTGCCCTCGCCGAGGTAGGCGCCCAGGCGCACCCGGGCGGTGTCGCCGATGCGCACGCCGGTCGGCACCACGTAGTCGGTCATCTTGGGGAACTTGTCGACGCAGTCCACGGAGAGCGGACGGCCTGCCAGGCGGGCCTTGAGGCGGCGCGCCGGCAGCTCCTCGATGTCGATGGCGCCCTCGCTCGACCAGGCGATGTTGCGCAGCAGGCCGAACATGCCGGTGAGGTCCAGGCCGTGGGGCTTGACCAGGCGATGGGAGAGCAGGTGCAGCTTGAGGTAGACCTCCGGGGCGCTCTGGGGCGGGGCGTCGACGTCGAGGAACATCGCCACCAGCGGACGCTGGCTGGCCGCCAGGGTCTCGGCCAGCTCGGCCTGCTCCGGGTGGCCGGCGTCACGCAGCGCGCCGGCCAGGGCGCCGCACTGCTCGGGCAGGAAGCTCACCGCGGCGTTGCCGTCGGGGGCGTCGAGCACCTCGGCGGCGGCGGCCACCAGGCTCGCGTCCGGGCCGAGCAGCGGCGCCGGGTAGTAGATCTCCAGCCAGTCGCCCTGGGTGTTCTGGGTGCCGATTCCGAGTGCAAAGCTCAGCATGGGGGTGTCCTCTGAAAGCGTGGGAAGGGGCGGGGGCGCCCTCTTAGAGTGAGTCGTAGTCGCCGTCGCGGTAGCCGACGAGGATCTCGTCGCCGTTCTCCAGCAGCGGGCGCTTGAGCAGGGTGGGGTGGGCCAGCAGCAGCTCGCGGGCCGAGTTGGCGTCGAGGTTCTCCTTCTCCTCGTCGTCGAGCTGGCGCCAGGTGGTGCTGCGCTTGTTGAGCACCTCCATGAGCGGCACCCGGTGCAGGATGTGCTCGAGCAGCGGGGCCGAGAGGCCGTCCTCGCGCAGGTCGTGGACCTGGAAGGGGATGCCCTTCTCGTCCAGCGCCTTGCGCGCGCGGCGGCAGGTGTCGCAGTTCTTGATCACGTAGAGCGTCAGCATCGGGGACTCCTCTCGATGAAGCGGCGCAGGCGGCGCGCGGCCTCGGCGGTGGCCTCGACCTCGGCCACCAGGGCCAGGCGCAGGCGCCCGGCGCCGGGGTTGGTGCCGCCCTGTCCCGGCCGGCCCATGTAGCTGCCGGGCAGCACGCCGACGTGCTCCTCGGCGTAGAGGGCGCGGGCGAAGGCCGCGTCGTCGCCGCCCGGCACCGCGGGCCACAGGTAGAAGCCAGCCTCGGGGGCGGGGAAGTCCATCACCGGGGCGAGGATCTCGGTGACCGCGGCGAACTTCTCGCGGTAGGCGTCGCGGTTGGCGCGCACGTGGGCCTCGTCGTTCCAGGCGGCGATCGAGGCGTGCTGCAGCGGCAGCGACATGGCGCAGCCGTGATAGGTGCGGTAGCGCCGGAAGGGGGCGATCAGGTCGGCATCGCCGGCGACGAAGCCCGAGCGCAGCCCCGGCAGGTTGGAGCGCTTGGAGAGCGAGTGGAACACCAGGCAGCGCCGGTAGTCGTGGCGGCCCAGGCGCGCGCAGGCCTCGAGCAGCCCCGGGGGCGGCGCCGCCTCGTCCAGGTAGAGCTCCGAGTAGCACTCGTCCGAGGCGATGATGAAATCATGCTCGTCGGCGAGCTCGATCAGCCGCTCGAACTCCGCGAAGGGGGTCACCGCCCCGGTGGGGTTGCCCGGCGAGCAGACGAACACCAGCTGGACCTCGCGCCAGGTCTCGGCCGGTACCGCCTCGAGATCCGGGCGGAAGCCCGTCTCGGCGCGGCAGTCCAGGTAGAGCGGCTGGCCGCCGGCGAGCAGGGTCGCCCCCTCGTAGATCTGGTAGAAGGGGTTGGGCATGGCCACCCGGGCGGGGCGGCTGCGATCCAGCGCCGCCTGCACGAAGGCGAAGATCGCCTCGCGGGTGCCGTTGACCGGCAGCACCTGGCGCTCGGCGTCGAGACTCGCGAGGCCGAAGCGCCGGGTCGCCCAGTCGGCGATGGCGCGGCGCAGCTCCGGCAGGCCGGCGGTGGCCGGGTAGCGGGCGAAGGCCTGGCGATGGTCGTCGAGCGCCTGGAGCGCGGCGGCGTAGGGCGCGTGCTGGGGCTCACCGATCGTCAGCGAGATCGGCGCGACCCCCTCGGGCGGCGTCACGTCGGCCCGGAGGGCGGCGAGCTTCTCGAAGGGGTAGGGCTTGAGGGCGTCGATGTCGGGGTTCATGGGTGTCCAGGTGCGCCTTGGGCGGCGAGCGCCGGCGTCGTTATCGGTGATGCCCCGCCGGGTCGAGGCGGGCGGGGAGGGCGTCGATTATAGGGAAGCCCCGGGGCGGCCTCAAACGCCGGCCGCCCCGCACGCTCAGCCGGTGACCGAGAGCACCTCGATGAGCCGCTCGCGCAGCCGCTGCTGGCGCTCGGGGTCGGTGAGCGGCGCGCCGGCCTTGTCGGTGATGAAGAAGACGTCCTCGACCCGCTCGCCGAGGGTGGCGATCTTGGCCGCCGACAGGGCGATGTCCTGCTCCATGAAGATGCGTCCCACCCGGGCCAGCAGGCCGGGGCGGTCGGGGGCGACCACCTCGAGCAGGGTGCGCTCGTTGGCCGGGTCCTGCTCGATGCTGACCTCGGTGGGCACGCGGAAGTGCTTGAGCTGGCGCGGGGTATGGCGGGTGACGATCTGAGGGTAGTCGTCCGGGTCGTCGAGCTCCTCCACCAGGTGGCGGCGGATCGCCGCGATCCTCTCGGGGTCGCGGATCGCCTGGCCGTGATCGTCGAGTACGATGAAGGTGTTCAGTGTCCAGTCGTTGCTCGAGGTGGCGATGCGGGCGTCGTGGATCGACAGCCCCAGCTGGTCCATGGCGGCGGCAGTGGCGGCGAACAGGTCGTCCACCGAGCGGGTGTGGATGAACACCTTGGTGCCGCCCTCGGCCATGTCGTCGGTGGGGGCGTTGATCAGGATCAGCGGCAGCTGGCTGTCGCCGTGGTCTAGGATGCCCTGGGTCTGCCAGACGATCTCGCTGGGCGCGTACTGCAGGAAGTAGTCCTCGCCCAGCGACTCCCAGAGCCGGTCGACCCGCGCCATGTCGGCGCCCACCGTGGCCAGCAGCGAGTGGGCCTCGCTGCGGGTCTCCTGCACCCAGTCGTCGCGCTCCAGGGGGTTCTCCAGGCCGCGGCGTAGGGCGCGCTTGGTCTCGCCGTGCAGCTGGCGCAGCAGCGAGGCGCGCCAGCCGTTCCACAGCGTCGGGTTGGTGGCGTTGATGTCGGCCACCGTCAGCACGTAGAGGTAATCGAGCCGGGTCTCGTCGCCCACCAGTCGGGCGAACTCGGCGATCACGTCGGGGTCGGTGATGTCGCGCTTCTGGGCCACCATGGACATCATCAGGTGGTGCTCCACCAGCCAGCTGACCAGGCGGGTGTCGCGGCCGGAGAGGCCGTGGCGCTCGCAGAAGCGCTCGGCGTCCCGGGCGCCGAGGATCGAGTGGTCGCCGCCGCGGCCCTTGCCGATGTCGTGGTAGAGCCCGGCGATCCACAGCAGCTCCAGCTTGGGCAGCTGGTGGATCAGGGTGGCGGCCACCGGGAACTCCTCGCGGGCCTCCGGCTTGCGAAAGCCGTGGATGCACTTGAGCAGGCGCAGGGTGTGGGCGTCCACGGTGTAGATGTGGAAGAGGTCGTGCTGCATCAGCCCCACGGCCTGGCCGAACTCCGGCAGGTACTTGCCGAGCAGGCCGTAGCGGTTCATGCGCCGGAGCTGACGGGCGACGTTGCCGCCGGAGCGCAGCAGCGCCATGAACAGGCTCTGGTGGCGCAGGTCGTCGCGGTAGAGGTCGTCGATCAGGTGACGGTGGTCGCGGAGCAGGCGGATGGTGGCGGCGCGCACCCCCTCGATCTCCGGGTGCTCGGCCATCAGCAGGAAGAGCTCGAGCAGCGCCGAGGGGCGCTTGCGGAAGACGTGGCGCGAGCGCGCCTGGATGTAGCCGCCCTTGATCTCGAAGCGCTCGTTGAGCGGAACCGTGGGCAGCGCCTGGCCGGCGTGCAGGATCGCCTCGTCGAAGTGCTGCAGCAGCATGTCGTTGAGCCCGGCCAGCGCCGTGACGTGGCGGTAGTAGCGCTTCATGAACTGCTCGACGGCGAGGCGCTCCGGGGTGTCGCGAAAGCCGAACAGCTCCGCGATGGTGCGCTGGTGGTCGAACAGCAGCCGGTCCTCGGCCCGGCCGGTGAGCATGTGCAGGGCGTAGCGGACCTGCCACAGGAAGGCCTGGCCCTGGCTCAGGATGCGCAGCTCGGCGTCGTTCATGAAGCTGCCGGCGACCAGGTCCTCGTAGCGCTCGGTGTCGAAGTGGCGCTTGGCCACCCAGCCGATCATCTGGATGTCGCGCAGCCCGCCCGGCGAGCTCTTGATGTTGGGCTCGAGGTGGTACTCGGAGTTGTTGTAGCGGTAGTGGCGGCTGATCTGCTCCTGCCACTTGGCCTCGAAGAAGCGATCCGCCGGCCACAGCCGGTCGGTGGCGAGGCGCGCCTGCATCGCCTCGCGCAGCCGCTCGGGGCCTGCCAGGGTGCGGGTCTCGAGCAGGTTGGTGATCACCGTCACGTCGGCCTCGGCCTCGCGCTCGCAGTCGGCGAGGGAGCGCACGCTGTGACCGATCTCCAGGCCGATGTCCCACAGGAAGGTGATGAAGGCGGTCAGCGCCTCGCGGAAGGGGGTGTCGTCCTCCTCCTCGAGCAGCAGCAGCAGGTCGATGTCGGAGTGGGGGTGCAGCTCGCCGCGGCCGTAGCCGCCCACGGCGAGCAGCGCCACGCCGTCGCCGGGCCAGTCGTGCTGCTCCCAGGCGATGGCCAGCAGGCGGTCCAGGCACCAGGCCCGGCCGTGCACCAGATCGCGGATGTCGGCCCCGGCGCGGAAGCGCTCGTCGAGCCGGGCCTGGATCTCCCGTAGCGCCGCCTTGAAGGGGGCGATGGGGGAGCGCTCGCCGGCGAGCTCGGCGCGGAAGGCCTCGACGTCGAAGAGACTCTCGTCGGGCGCGAAGCGATAGTGGTGCAGCAGCATGGCGGTCGACTCAGCGGTCGAGGAAGGAGAGGTCTTCGTCGCGACGCGCGGTCAGCACCTCGACCCCCGTCGCGGTGACCAGCAGGGTGTGCTCCCACTGGGCGGTGAGGCTCTTGTCCTTGGTCACGGCGGTCCAGCCATCGCGCAGCACCTTGGTCTGGTGGCCGCCGACGTTGATCATCGGCTCTATGGTGAAGCACATGCCCTCCTCGAGGGCGATGTCGGCCTCGGGGGCGTAGCCGTCGTAGTGCAGGATCTGCGGGTCCTCGTGGAAGCCGGCGCCGATGCCGTGGCCGCAGAAGTCGCGCACCACCGAGTAGCCGTTGGCCTCGGCGTGGGACTGGATGGCGCGGGCCAGCTCCGAAAGCCGGGCGCCCGGGCGCACCAGCGCCATGCTGCGGTAGAGGCACTCCTGGGTGACGCGGCACAGGCGCTCGCCCTGGATGCTCTCGCCGACGATGAACATCATGCTGGAGTCGCCGTGGTAGCCGTCGGCGGTCTTCACGGTGATGTCGATGTTCATGATGTCGCCTTTCTTCAGCTTCTTGGCGTCATCGGGGATGCCGTGGCAGACCACGTGGTTGATCGAGGTGCAGATCGACTTGGGGAAGCCGTGGTAGTTCAGCGGCGCCGGGGTCGAGCCGAGCTCGTCGACAATGAAGTCGTGGCAGAGCCGGTCGAGCTCGCCGGTGCTCACGCCGGCCTTCACGTGCGGGATGATCATCTCGAACACGCTGGCGGCCTGGCGTCCGGCCTCGCGCATCTTCTCGATCTCGTCGGGCGTCTTGATGGGTACGTTCATGGAATCTCGAATCAGGGGTGGGGCCGCCCGGAAAACGGCAGGGACGAGCGTCGGGCGACTTCATCTCGAAGGTCATCCATGGTATAAAGCTGCGCGCTTTCCTGCAATCGCGGAGCCCCTGCCGAGCCTTCGGCACCTCGGCGGCCGTCGGAATGCGCGTCAACCACTGCAATGCCTTGAAAACACACATGCACCGGCACATGGTCCCGGGTGCTGTCGTGACATCCCCGATGACGCGACGGTCGGATCCATGGGGTGCGTGGAGGCCTAACCCGATTTTCCAGGAGTCATCCATGGCACACGTCAACATGCGTGACCTGCTCAAAGCAGGTGCTCACTTCGGTCACCAGACCAAGTACTGGAATCCGAAGATGAGCAAGTACATCTTCGGCGCCCGCAACAAGATTCACATCATCAACCTCGAGCACACCCTGCCGGCCCTCAACGAGGCCATCGATGTGGTCGAGAAGATGGCAGCGGCCAACAACAAGATCATGTTCGTCGGCACCAAGCGCAGCGCGAGCAAGATCATCAAGGAAGAGGCCAACCGCGTCGGTCAGCCGTTCGTCAACCACCGCTGGCTCGGCGGCATGCTGACCAACTACAAGACCATCCGCGTCTCCATCAAGCGCCTGCGCGACCTCGAGACCATGCACGAGGACGGCACCTTCGAGAAGCTGACCAAGAAGGAAGTGCTGATGGCGACCCGCGAGCAGGACAAGCTCGAGCGGTCCGTGGGCGGTATCAAGGAAATGGGCGGCCTGCCCGATGCCCTGTTCGTGATCGACGTCGATCACGAGCGCATCGCCATCAACGAGGCGAACAAGCTGGGCATCCCGGTCATCGGCGTGGTGGACACCAACTCCAACCCCGATGGCGTTGACTACGTGATCCCGGGCAACGATGACTCCATCCGCGCCATCCAGATCTACGTCAAGGCCGTCGCCGACGCCTGCGCCCGTGCGAAGGAAGGTCGTCCCGACGAGTTCGTCGAGGTGACCGAAGCCGAAGAGAGCCAGAGCGACGCCGCCGCCGAGTGATCGTCGGCCCGCCTGGGCCGGCCCGTCTGCCGTCACCCCGGTGACGGCTCGCCGGACAGGCGCTAAGGGGGCCGAGGCCCCCTTTTCTCTCTTCATTCCCCCGCTATGACCCCAGGTCGAACCATTCAGAGGACACTACCATGGCAGCGATCAGCGCCTCCCAGGTCAAGGAACTGCGCGAGCGTACCGGGCTCGGCATGATGGAGTGCAAGAAGGCACTCACCGAGACCGATGGTGACATCGAGCAGGCGATCGAGAACCTGCGCAAGAACTCCGGCCTCAAGGCCGCCAAGAAGGCCGGCCGCACCGCCGCCGAAGGCGCCGTGGTCACCCGTGTGGCCGAGGACGGCAGTTACGGCGTGATGGTCGAGATCAACTCCGAGACCGATTTCGTCGCCCGCGACGAGAACTTCACCGCCTTCGCCGAGAAGATCGCCGCCGCCTTCTTCGCCGCCAAGAGCGAGGACGTGGCCGCCGTGATGGAAGGCGAGCTCGAGACCGTTCGCGAGCAGCTGGTGCAGAAGATCGGCGAGAACATCAGCGTGCGTCGCTGCGTCGTGGTCGAGGCCGGCGACGGCAACCTGGTGGGCGAATACGTCCACGGCGGCCGCATCGGCGTGCTGACCGTGCTCAAGGGCGGCAACGCCGAGACGGCGCGCGACATCGCCATGCACGTCGCCGCCATCAACCCGGCCGTGGCGCATCCCGAGGACATGCCTCAGGAGCAGCTGGACGCCGAGAAGGCGATCATCCTGGCCCAGCCGGACATGGCCGGCAAGCCCGAGCAGATCGCCGAGAAGATGGTCCAGGGCCGCCTGAAGAAGTACCTGGCCGAGAACAGCCTGACCCAGCAGGCCTTCGTCAAGAACCCGGACCAGACCGTGGCCGAGTTCGCCAAGGCCGCCGGCGGCGAAGTGATCGGCTTCACCCGCTTCGAAGTGGGCGAGGGTATCGAGAAGGAAGAGGTCGACTTCGCCAAGGAAGTCATGGAACAGGCCAAGCGCAGCTAAGGTCGCAGGTTCCAGAGTGACGATGGCGTGCGCGCGAGCGCACGCCATCGCGTATCCGGCCGGTAGATCCGGCCACCCCACCAGGTCCCATGCGTCGAGAATTCCGGAGACATCCCATGACCAGCGCCGATCAACCCGCCCCCAGCAAGCCCGAGAAATCCCGTGCCGAGGTGTCCAAGTACAAGCGTATCCTGCTCAAGCTGTCCGGTGAGGCCCTGACCGGAGATGCCGACTTCGGCATCGATCCCAAGGTGCTGGATCGCCTGGCGCTGGAGATCGGCCAGCTGGTGGGCATCGGCGTCCAGGTCGGCATCGTGGTCGGCGGCGGCAACCTGTTCCGCGGCGCCGCCCTGCACGAGGCGGGCATGGATCGTGTCACCGGCGACCACATGGGCATGCTGGCCACGGTGATGAACGCCCTGGCCATGCGTGACGCCCTGGAGCGCTCCAACATTCGCTCGCGGGTGATGTCGGCGATTCCCATGAGCGGCGTGGTGGAGCACTACGACCGCCGTACCGCCATCCGCTACCTGACCTCCGGCGACGTGGTGATGTTCTCGGCCGGTACCGGCAACCCCTTCTTCACCACCGACTCCGCGGCCTGCCTGCGCGGCATCGAGATCGATGCCGACGTGGTGGTCAAGGCCACCAAGGTGGACGGGGTCTACGACAAGGATCCCGTCAAGCACGCCGATGCGGTGAAGTACGAGCAGCTGTCCTATGATGATGCGCTCGACCAGAAGCTCGGCGTGATGGATTTGACCGCTATCTGCCTGGTGCGGGACCATGACATGCCGGTGCGGGTCTTCAACATGAACAAGCCGGGCGCCCTGCTGAACCTGGTAGTGGGTGGCAAGGAAGGCACGCTGATTGACAGAGGGTGAGACAGTGATCGACGACATCAAGAAGGATGCGGAAAGCCGCATGAAGAAGAGCCTCGAGGCCCTTCACTCGAACTTCAACAAGATCCGTACCGGTCGGGCGCATCCCAGCATCCTGGATGCGGTGACCGTCGAGTACTACGGCAGCCAGATGCCGCTCAACCAGGTGGCCTCGGTCAACGTCGAGGACGCCCGCACCCTGAGCGTGGTGCCCTGGGAGCAGAGCATGGTGCCGAAGATCGAGAAGGCCATCATGACCTCCGATCTGGGCCTCAACCCGGCGAGCGCCGGCAACGTGATCCGCGTGCCGATGCCGATGCTGACCGAGGAGACCCGCAAGGGCTACATCAAGCAGGCGCGCACCGAGGCCGAACACGCCCGGGTGGCGGTGCGCAACGTGCGCCGCGATGCCAACGGCGACATCAAGTCGCTGCTCAAGGAGAAGGAGATCACCGAGGACGAGCAGCACCAGGCCGAGGACGCGATCCAGAAGCTGACCGACGGCATCGTCGCCGAGATCGACAAGGCGCTGGAGTCCAAGGAACACGACCTGATGCAGGTCTGAGGACGACCCTCGGCGCTGGCGAGCGCCGCCGGCGACGGATCGCCCTCGGCGAGCCGCGGGCCCCACGGTCCGCGGCTCGCCGGCCTTCATGCTCTTACCCGCCATGCGAGACACCATGACGTCACCGCAGTCCCCCCGCGGCGCGGCCGCTGCCGACCCCGCCGCCCCCGAGGCCCCGCTGCCGCGCCATGTCGCCATCATCATGGACGGCAACAACCGCTGGGCGAAGGCGCGCGGCCTCTCCGGCATCCGCGGCCACCATGCCGGCGTCGAGGCGGTGCGTGCCGTCATCCGCCGCGCCGCCGAGCGCGGCATCGAGACCCTCACCCTGTTCGCCTTCTCCAGCGAGAACTGGAAGCGCCCCGTCAGCGAGGTCAACGCCCTGATGGAGCTCTTCCTGATGGCGCTCCAGCGTGAAGTCAAGAAGCTGCATCGCCACGGCATTCGCCTCTCGGTGATCGGCGAGCGCAGCGGCTTCTCCGCCTCGATCCAGAAGCACATCGCGAGCGCCGAGGCGCTGACCCGCGACAATACCGGCCTGCACCTGGTGATCGCGGCCAACTACGGCGGACGCTGGGACATCGCCTGCGCCGCGCGTCGGCTGGCCGAGCGCGTCGCCGCCGGCGAGCTCGCCCCCGAGGCGATCGACGAGTCGGCCATGGACGAGGCGGTGAGCCTCGCCGGCGATGCCCCGGTGGACCTGTGCATCCGCACCAGCGGCGAGCAGCGCATCTCCAACTTCCTGCTCTGGCAGATGGCCTACGCCGAGCTCCATTTCACGCCCGTACTGTGGCCGGACTTCGACGGCGAGGCCTTCGACCGCGCCCTGGCCGACTACCAGGGGCGCAAGCGGCGCTTCGGCATGACCGACGAACAGCTCGAGGCGCAGCAGGGGGAGTAACCACGTGCTCAGACAACGCATCATCACCGCGGCCTGGCTGGCCCCCCTGGCCCTGGTCGGCCTGTTCGGCCTCGACGGCGCGGGCTTCGGGCTCTTCACCGCGGCCATCGTGCTGCTCGGCGCCTGGGAGTGGGCCAACCTCGCCGGGATCACTTCGCCCGCGCGGCGCTTGTGGCCGGTGGCCGGACTCGCCGTGCTGATCGCGCTGTGCTGGGCGAGCGGCGCGGCCGCGGCCAGCTGGCCGCTGTGGCTCGGCGCGCTGGGCTGGCTGGTCAACCTCTACTGGGTGACCGGCTACCCCGAGCGCCTGGCGCAGTGGCAGTCGACCGGCATGCGTCTGGCCATGGGACTGTGGGTGCTGCTGCCCGCCTGGGTCGGCTTCAACGTGCTGCGCGAGAGCGGTGCCGTCTGGCTGCTCTTCGTTCTACTGCTGGTGTGGGGCGCGGACATCGGCGCCTACTTCGTCGGCAAGGCGCTCGGCCGTCGCAAGCTGGCGCCTGCCGTCAGTCCCGGCAAGACGCGGGAGGGCGTGGCCGGCGGCCTCGCGGTCACCGCCGCGCTGGCGATCGTCTTCGCCCTCTGGCAGGGGCTCGGCCTCGCGTCCGGCCTGGCACTGCTGGCGGCGACCCTGGTGGTGACGCTCGCCTCGGTGCTGGGCGACCTGCTCGAGAGCATGCTCAAGCGCCATCGCGGCATCAAGGACTCCAGCCGCCTGCTGCCGGGCCACGGCGGGGTGCTCGACCGCATCGACAGCCTGACCGCCGCGGTGCCGCTGTTCGCCCTGCTGCAGGGAGGCGTGCTGTGATCCCGCGCCGGGTGACCGTGCTGGGCGCGACCGGCTCCATCGGCACCAGCACCCTGGAGGTGCTCGCCCGCCACCCGGAGCGCTACCGGGTGCACGCCCTGACCGCCCATCGCTCCCGGGAGGCACTGCTGGCCCAGTGCCACGTCCACCGGCCGGCGCTGGCGGTGCTCGACACCGAGGGTGATGCCGCCTGGCTGCGCGCGCGCCTGGCCGAGGCGGGGCTCGCCACCGAGGTGCGCGCCGGGAGCGATGCCCTGGTCGAGGTGGCCGAGGCCGCCGAGGTGGACACCGTGATGGCGGCCATCGTCGGCGCCGCCGGCCTGCTGCCGACGCTGGCCGCCGTTCGTGCCGGCAAGCGGGTGCTGCTGGCCAACAAGGAGGCCCTGGTGATGTCCGGGGCGCTGTTCATGGACGCGGTGGCGCGCCACGGCGCCACCCTGCTGCCCATCGATTCCGAACATAATGCCATCTACCAGTGTCTACCCGTCGAGCATCGCGGCGGCCTGGCGCGCCACGGCGTGACCCAGCTGCTGCTGACCGCCTCGGGCGGTCCCTTTCGCGGCTGGACGGCGAGCGAACTCGCCGCCGTGACCCCGGAGCAGGCCTGCGCCCACCCCAACTGGTCGATGGGGCGCAAGATCTCGGTGGACAGCGCCACCCTGATGAACAAGGGGCTCGAGCTGATCGAGGCCTGCTGGCTCTTCGATGCCCGCCCCGACCAGGTGCAGGTGGTGGTGCATCCGCAGAGCGTGATCCACTCGATGGCCGCCTACAGCGACGGTTCGGTACTCGCCCAGCTGGGCAACCCGGACATGCGCACGCCGATCGCCTACGGGCTCGCCTGGCCGGAGCGCATCGAGGCCGGCGTCGAGGCGCTGGACCTGTTCCAGGTCGCGCGGCTCGACTTCGAGCCCGCCGACGAAACCGCTTTTCCCTGCCTGCGCCTGGCCCGGGAGGCCATGGCGGCGGGGGGCACGGCGCCGGCGGTGCTCAATGCCGCCAACGAGGTGGCAGTGGAGGCCTTCCTCGCCGGCCGCCTCGGCTTCACCGGCATCGGCGAGCTGGTGGCGCGGGTGCGCGAGGCGCGTCCGGTCGAGGCCGTGCGCGACCTCGAGACCGTGCTGGCGGCCGATGCCCTCGCCCGGCAGGCGGCGCATGACTGGCTGGCGCGGCCATGAGGCACGCGCCATGACGCTGTTGACTGCAAGGAGACTGCCGTGGGCCTGATCCAGAACGTGCTGGCCGTCATCGTGGTGCTTGGCCTGCTGATCACCTTTCACGAGTTCGGCCACTTCTGGGTCGCGCGACGCTGTGGCGTCAGGGTGCTGCGCTTCTCGGTGGGCTTCGGCAAGCCCCTCTGGTCGCGCCGCGACCGCCACGGCACCGAGTTCGCGGTGGCCGCCATTCCGCTGGGCGGCTACGTGAAGATGCTCGACGAGCGCGAGGGCCCGGTCGACCCCGCCGAGCGACACCTCGCCTTCAACAACAAGACGGTCTGGCAGCGCATCGCGGTGGTCGCCGCGGGCCCGCTGGCCAACTTCCTGCTCGCCATCGTCGCCTACTGGGCGCTGTTCGTGGCCGGCACCACCACGGTGGCGCCGGTGGTCGGCAGCGTCGCGCCGGACTCCCCGGCGAGCCAGGGCGGACTCGCGCCGGGCCAGGAGATCACCGCGGTGCAGGGCGCGGCGGTGCGCTCCTGGGAGGAGATCAACCTCAAGCTGGTGTCGGCCATCGGCCAGAGCGGCGCGCTCGAGGTGACGGCCCGCGACGACGACGCGGCCACGCCCCGAACCTACCGGCTGCCGGTCGAGGAGTGGCTGGTGCGCCAGGACCCGCCGCGGCCGCTGGAGACCCTGGGCGTGACCCCCTGGCGCCCCGAGATCCCGGCGGTGCTGGGGCAGGTGGTCGAGGGCGAGGCCGCCGCCGAGGCCGGCCTCAGGGCCGGTGACGAGATCGTGGCGGTCGACGGCGAGCCGGTGGCCGACTGGCCGGCCTTCGTCGAGCGCGTGCGCGCAAATCCCGGCGAGCCCCTGGAGGTCGCGGTGCGCCGCGACGGCGAGCGGCTCAGCCTCTCGCTCACCCCCCGGCGTCGCCCGCAGCAGGCGGGGGAGGCCATCGGCTACATCGGCGCCGGCGCCGAGCCCGTCTCCTGGCCCGAGGCGTATCGCCGCGAGATCCGCTACGGGCCGTTGGCCGCGGTCGGCGAGTCCCTCGAGCGCACCGGCGAGATGACGGTGCTGACCCTGGGCGCCATCCGCAAGATGGTGGTGGGCCTGATCTCGCCGTCGAACCTCTCCGGCCCCATCACCATCGCCCGCATCGCCGGCGATTCAGCGCGCAGCGGCCTCGAGAGCTTCGTCAGCTTCCTGGCCTACCTCTCGATCAGTCTGGGGGTGCTCAACCTGCTGCCGATCCCGGTGCTCGACGGCGGCCACCTGCTCTATTACTTAGTCGAGGTGGTCCGCGGCCGTCCGGTCTCCGAGCAGACCCAGGCAGTGGGGCTGCGCATCGGCCTGGCCCTCGTCGGCACGCTGATGCTGATGGCGCTCTATTTCGACCTGATGCGGCTCTGGTAGCCGGGCGTCGGCTTGTCAGTGGCCATGACAAATGTATAAGGTGCCTGTCTGGACCGGACGGCAGACCAACGCGAGCGAATCGATTGCATGAAAATCAAGACCATCGGACTGGCGGCGCTGCTGCTTGCCGGTGCCCAGGCGGCACTGGCGGATCCCTTTGACGTTTCCGACATCAGGGTGGAAGGACTGCAGCGGGTCTCGCCCGCCTCCGTGTTCAACGCCTTCCCCGTCAGTGCCCGCGACCGGGTCGACGAGCGGGAACTGGCCGAGGCGGCTCGCGAACTCTTCGCCACCGGCCTGTTCGAGGACGTGAGCCTCGCCCGCGAGGGCGACGTGCTGATCATCCAGGTGGTCGAGCGGCCTACGCTGGCGCGTCTCGAGATCGAGGGCAACAGCCAGATCCCCGACGAGGACCTGCGCAACGGCCTCAAGCAGGCCGGCCTCAACGAAGGGCAGGTCCTGCAGCTCTCCACCCTCGAGGAGATCCAGCGCGAGCTCGAAGGGGTCTACCAGTCCCAGGGGCGTTACAGCGCCCGCATCGAGACCTCCGTCGAGGAGGTGGGCGAGGGGCAGGTCCAGGTCAACATCAACATCGACGAGGGCGCGGTCGCCAAGATCCGCCAGATCAACATCGTCGGCAATCGCGACTTCGACGACGAGCGCCTGCGCGAGCTCTTCGAGCTCGAGGACTCCCCGGGCTGGTTCTTCGGCTGGTTCTCCAGCGACGAGTACTCCCGGGAGGCCCTGGCCGGTGACCTGGAGCGGCTGCGCTCCTTCTACCTGGACCGCGGCTACGTGAACTTCGCCATCGAGTCCTCCCAGGTCTCGATCAGCCCCGACAAGTCGAAGATCTTCGTCACCGTGAACATCGACGAGGGCCGCCAGTACCGCCTCGGCGACATCCGCTTCACGGGCGACCTGCGCATCGCCGAGCGCGAGGCACGGGAGCTGCTCGAGGTGGAGAGCGGCGAGATCTTCTCGCGCAGCGACGTCACCGCTTCCTCGGAGGCGCTGCGCTCGCGGCTCGGCGCCGAGGGCTTCGCCTTCGCCAACGTCGACGGCATTCCCGAGGTCGCCGCCGCCGGCGACACCGTGGACCTGGTGTTCCGGGTCGAGCCCGGCCGGCGCGCCTACGTGCGACGCATCGAGTTCACCGGCAACACCACCACCCAGGACGAGGTGCTGCGCCGAGAGATGATCCAGATGGAGGGCGCGCCGGCCTCCACCGAGTCGATCAGCCGCTCGAAGGAGCGCCTGGAGCGCCTGGGCTTCTTCAAGCAGGTCAACGTCGAGACGCGGCCCGTGGCCGGCGAGCCCGACAAGCTCGACGTCACCTACACGGTGGAGGAGCAGCCCTCAGGCTCGATCTCGGCGAGCATCGGCTTCTCCCAGAGCGCCGGGGTGATCTACGGCGCCTCGCTCTCCCAGAACAACTTCCTGGGCACCGGCAATCGCGTCAACATCGGCGCCCAGCGCAGCGACACCTACACCAGCCTCAACTTCGGCTTCACCGACCCCTACTGGACCCTCGACGGCATCTCCCGTGGCTACAACCTCTTCTACCGCGAGACCGACTACGAGGATTCCGACATCTCGACCTACTCCACCGACACCTACGGTGGCGGCATCAACTTCGGCTACCCGATCAACGAGCTGACGCGGCTGAACTTCGGCGCCAGCGTCGAGGACCTGTCGATCAAGACCTACCGCGACACCGCCTCGGAGATCCAGCGCTACGTCGAGGACCAGGGCAGCGACGCCCAGAGCCTGAAGCTCTCGGCCAGCTGGACCCGCAACGACCTCAACCGCGGCATCATGCCGACCGCCGGCAACTACCAGCGGCTGTCGCTGGAGACCGCGGTGCCGGGCAGCGACGCCGAGTACTACAAGCTGCGCGCTCAGGCCCGCCAGATCGTCCCCTTCAACGAGGAGCAGACCTGGGGGCTGAAGTTCAGCGGTGAGCTGGGCTATGCCGACACCGTCGGCAACGACCCCTACCCGTTCTACGAGAACTTCTTCTCCGGCGGCCTCGGTTCGGTGCGCGGCTTCACCGGCAACACCCTGGGGCCGGATGCCACCGCGCGTCGTGGCGGCGATGACCGCACCCTGGGCGGCAACGTCCTGGTGGAGGGCAGCGCCGAGGTGCTCTTCCCGGTGCCCTTCGTCGAGGACCAGCGCTCGCTGCAGGCCTCGCTGTTCGTCGATGCCGGCAACACCTTCCTCACCGACTGCTACCCGGTGCTCGATGAAGACGCCGACCGCCAGAATTGTGAATCCGGTGTGGACCTGGGCGAGCTGCGCTACAGCGCCGGCCTCGGCCTCTCCTGGCTGACGCCGGTGGGGCCGCTGACCTTCAGCGTCGCCGAGCCGATCAACGACAAGGACGGGGACGACACCCAGTTCTTCCAGTTCTCGCTGGGTCAGACCTTCTGATCCGGTCCGCCGAGGAATTTCGCCGCATGCGCACGCTCACCGCCGCCCTCTGCCTCGGCCTGCTGGTCGCCGCCACCGCGCCGGCCCAGGCCGCCGAGGTGGCCGTGCTCGACTGGCGCGCCGCGCTGATGGAGACCGACGCCGCCGAGCGTTCCATGAACGAGCTGCGCACGCGCCTCGCCGACCGGCAGCAGGAGGCCAGCGCCCTGGGCGAGGAGCTCCAGGACATGCAGCAGCGCCTTGAGGGGGAGCGCATGACCGAGACCGAGCGGCGCACCACCCTCCAGGCGTTCCAGGAGAAGGGGCAGCGCTTCGAGCGGCTGCGCCGGGAGATCGACCAGGCGCGCCGCGAGGCCGAGCAGGCCTTCCTCCAGCAGGCCGAACCGAAGCTCGACCAGGCGGTCCGGCAGGTCATCGAACGTCATGGCGTCGCGGTACTGGTGGACCCCAACGGCGTGCTGCATGCCGACCAGGACCTGCAGGACCTGACCGGCGAGGTCACCGAGCGCCTCAACGCCCTCTACTGAGCCGGCCGTCCCTACCACGATAGTGAGTCCCCATGAATCAAGACGCCCGAACCCTCACACTGGCCGAGATCGCCGAGCGCCTGGGAGCCCGCCTCAAGGGCGACGGCGAGCGGCGGGTGAGCGGCCTGGCCACGCTGCGCGACGCCACGCCGGACCAGGTGGCCTTCCTCGCCAACCGCGCCTACCTCAAGGACCTGCCCGCCACCCGTGCCGCGGCGGTGCTGCTGGCGCCCGCCCACGGCGAGGCCTGCCCGGTGGCGTGCCTGGAGCTGGACAACCCCTACCTCGGCTATGCCGAGCTGTCGCGCCTCTTCGACCCCCTGGTCGGGCGCACGCCGTCGGGCACCCATCCCTCGGCGGTGGTCGCCGATGACGTCCGCCTGGGCGACAACGTCGCCATCGGCCCCCAGGCGGTGATCGAGGCCGGGGTCACGCTCGACGACGACGTCGTCGTCGGCGCCGGCTGCGTGGTGGGGGCGGATGCGCACATCGGCGCCGGCTCGCGCCTGCACGCCAACGTCACGATCTGCCACGGAGTGGTGATCGGCCAGCGGGCGATCCTGCACAGCGGCTGCGTGATCGGCGGCGACGGCTTCGGCTTCGCCCACGACGGCGGGCGCTGGCACAAGATCGCCCAGCTGGGCGGCGTGGTGCTGGGCGACGACGTCGAGATCGGCAGCTGCTCGAGCATCGACCGCGGCGCCCTGGGCGACACCGTGATCGGCGACGACGTGAAGATCGACAGCCAGGTGCAGATCGCCCACAACGTGCAGATCGGCGACCACAGCGCCCTGGCCGGCTGCGTGGGCATCGCCGGTTCCACCCGCGTCGGCAAGCACTGCATGCTGGGCGGCGGCGTGGGGCTCTCCGGCCACCTGACCATCGCCGACGGGGTGCAGGTCACCGGCATGAGCCTCGTCACCAACTCGATCCTCGAACCCGGCATCTACTCGTCCGGCACCGGCGCCATGGACAACGCCCAGTGGCGCCGCAACGCGGTGCGCTTCAAGCAACTCGACGACATCGCTCGCCGCCTGTCGCGGCTCGAGAAGGTCGGCCGTGGCGGTTGAGGCCCGATCATAGGGCGGTATAATCCACCGCCTGTCTTTGCCGGCGCCCGAGCGCCGGCCGTGCCCCTCTCCGGACGGGCATCCTGTCATTTCAGAGGTCGCTACGATGGTAATGGACATCAACGAGATTCGTGAGTATCTGCCCCACCGCTACCCCTTCCTGCTGGTGGACCGGGTCACGGAGCTCACGCTGGGAGAATCCATCGTTGCCTACAAGAATGTCAGCATCAACGAGCCCTTCTTCAACGGCCACTTCCCGCATCACCCGATCATGCCCGGCGTGCTGGTGGTCGAGGCCCTGGCCCAGGCCTGCGGCATCCTCGGCTTCAAGACCGTCAACAAGCTGCCCGCCGACGGCTACGTCTACTACCTCGTCGCCAGCGACAACGTGCGCTTCAAGCGGCCGGTGATGCCTGGCGACCAGCTGGTGCTCGAGGCCCGGGTCGAGCGCACCAAGCGCGGCATCTGGAAGTTCATCTGCCGCGCCACCGTGGGCGGCGAGCTGGCCTGCGAGGCCGACATCACCTGTGCCGAGAGGAAGGTCGCTTGATACACCCCACCGCCCTCATCGATCCCGCGGCGCGCCTGGCCGATGATGTCGAGGTCGGCCCCTTCAGCGTGATCGGGGCCGATGTCGAGATCGGGCCCGGCAGCCGCATCGGCCCCCATGTGGTGATCAAGGGCCCCACCGTGCTGGGCGCGCGCACCCGCATCTTCCAGTTCGCTTCGGTGGGCGAGGACTGCCAGGACAAGAAGTACGCCGGCGAGCCGACCCGCCTGGTGATGGGCGACGACAACGTCATCCGCGAGGGCGTCACCCTGCATCGCGGCACCGTCCAGGACCGCGGTGAGACCGTCATCGGCTCGCGCAACCTCTTCATGGCCTATGTCCACGTCGGCCACGACTGCGTGATCGGCAACGACGGCATCTTCGCCAACCAGGTGACCCTGGCCGGCCATGTGAAGCTCGGCGACTTCGTCATCCTCGGCGGGCTCTCGGCGGTCCACCAGTTCTGCCACTTCGGCGACCACGCCATGGCCGGCGGCGGCTCGATCATCACCAAGGACACCCCGGCCTACGTGATGATCAACGGCAACCCCGCCCAGGCCCACGGCCTCAACCTGGTGGGCCTGCGCCGCCGCGGCTTCTCCAAGGAGGCCATCCGCGGCCTGAGCGAGGCCTATAAGCTGGTCTATCGCCAGGGGCTGACCACCGACCAGGCGCTCGCGCAGATCCGTGCCAGCTATGCGCTGCCCGAGACCGAGACCTTCGCCGCCTCCATCGAGGCCTCGACCCGCGGCATCGTCCGCTGAGGTGGGCGAGGGCATGACGGTCCGCCGCGTCTATCTCGTCGCCGGCGAGCTCTCCGGCGACATCCTCGGCGCCGGCCTGATGCGCGCGCTCAAGGCGCGCCATCCGGGCGTCGAGTTCCGCGGCATCGGTGGCCCGCGCATGATCGCGGAGGGCATCGACAGCCGCTATCCCCTGGAAACGCTCTCGGTGATGGGCCTGGTGGAGGTGCTCAAGCACCTGCCGGGGCTCGTCAAGGTGCGCCGTGCGCTGAAACGCGATGCGCTGGCCTGGCGGCCCGACATCGTGGTCGGCATCGACGCCCCGGACTTCAACCTGGGGCTCGAGCGACAGCTGCGCGAGGCCGGGCTCACCACCGCCCACTACGTCAGCCCCTCCGTCTGGGCCTGGCGCCAGGGACGCGTCAAGGGCATCGCCCGGTCCGTGGATGCCATGCTCACCTTCCTGCCCTTCGAGGCGGCCTTCTACGCCCGTCACCGGGTGCCGGTGGCCTTCGTCGGCCATCCGCTGGCCGACGAGCTGCCGCTGGCCAACGACCGGCAGGGCGCGCGGACGGCCCTGGGGCTGCCGGAGCCGGAGGAGGGCGGGGCGCTGCTGGCGGTGCTGCCCGGCTCCCGGGCCAACGAGATCCGTTTTCTCGGCGACACCTTCCTCGACGCCGTCGAGCGCCTCTGCCGGGAGCGCCCGGCGCTCTCGGTGGTGATCCCGGCCGCCACCCCGGCGCGACGTGGCGAGCTCGAGGCGTTGCTGACTACGCGTCCGGCCCTATCGGGGCGCGTGACCCTGATCGACGGGCAGTCGCGGGAGGCCATGGTGGCCGCGGATGCCGTGCTGCTCGCCTCGGGGACCGCGGCGCTGGAGGCGATGCTCTGCCACCGCGCGATGGTGGTGGCCTACAAGATGGCGCCGGCGACCCACTGGCTGGCCAAGCGACTGGTCCACACCGAGTGGATCTCGCTGCCCAACCTGATCGCCCGGGAGAGCCTGGTACCGGAGCTGATCCAGGACGCGGCGAGCCCCGACGCCATCGCCGAGCGCCTCGGGACGCTGCTCGACGACGAGGCGGGCCGCCAGGCCCTGGAGGCGCGCTTCGCCGAGATGCACGCGGCCCTGCAGCGCGACGCCAGCCGCCGCGCCAGCGAGGCCATCGAGGCGCTGGTGGCGGGGCGGGCCCTGCCGGCCAGCGTGGCCCCCGAGGCGGGCGAGGCCGCCCTCGTCGAGGGTGAGCGATGACCGCCCGCCATGACGGCCCGGTCGTGAAGGGCAAGACGCTGCCGCCGCTCTCGATCGACTACGTCGGCGACCGGCTGGCCGGGGTCGACGAGGTGGGCCGCGGCCCGCTGGTTGGCCCGGTGGTCGCCGCGGCGGTGATCCTCGATCCCGCGCGCCCCATCGAGGGGCTCGCCGACTCCAAGAAGCTGACCGCCAAGCGCCGCGAGGCACTGGCCGCCGAGATTCGCGAGCGGGCGCTGGCCTTCGCCTTGGCCGAGGCCAGCGCCGCCGAGGTCGATGCGCTCAACGTCTATCACGCGACCCACCTCGCCATGCGCCGAGCCATCGACGCCCTGGAGCCGGCGGCCGAATACCTGCTGGTGGACGGCAATCGCCTGCCCGGGCATCATGTCCCCGGCCAGGCGGTGGTCAAGGGCGATGCCCGCCATCCGGCCATCGCCGCCGCCTCGATTCTCGCCAAGGTCGAGCGCGACGCCGGCATGGTGGCCCTCGATGCCCGGCATCCCGACTACGGCTTCGCCCGCCATAAGGGCTACCCGACCCGCGAGCACCTGGCCGCCCTGGAGCGCCTGGGCGCGCTGCCCGAACACCGCCGCTCCTTCGGCCCGGTAAAACGCCAATTGGCGCTGTTTTAGTCCGGCAACACTGCCCGAGACAAGGGGCGCCGGGGACGAGTCGGAGAGGAGGTCTTTTGCCAGGGATGGCAAAAGTAGCGCCCAGGGAGGGGTTCACAGCGCCTCCTCGCAGACTCGTCGACGGATCAGCCCCGAGACAGCGACGGAGTCGCTAGCGCTGTGCCGTCGTTCTTTCGCTGATTCATTCATCACCCAAGCCCGAGCCCGCCATGACCACGCCCTTCGTTCATCTCCGCGTCCACAGCGAATTCTCCTTGGTCGACGGCCTGGTGCGTCTCAAGCCGCTGATCAAGGCCGCCGTGGCCCAGGACCTGCCGGCCGTGACGCTGACCGACGAGGCGAATCTCTTCGCCCTGGTCAAGTTCTACACGGGCGCCCAGGGCGCCGGGCTCAAGCCGATCATCGGCAGCGACCTGTGGCTCGCCAATCCCCACGACGAGGCGCACCCCTATCGCCTGACCCTGCTGGCCATGGACAACACCGGCTATCGCAACCTCACCGAGCTGATCTCCCGGGGCTGGATGCACGGCCAGCGCCACGGCCAGGCGCTGCTCGACAAGGCCTGGGTGCTCGAACAGAGCGAGGGGCTGATCGCGCTCTCCGGCGGCCGGGAGGGGGAGATCGGGCGTCACCTGTTGAGCGACCATTACGCCGAGGCCCGCGAGCTGCTCGACGAGTGGAACGCCGCCTTCCCGGGGTGCTTCTATCTGGAGCTGACCCGCACCGGCCGGCCGCTGGAGGAGGAGTGCGTGCACCTCTCGGTGGAGCTCGCCATCGAGACCGGCACCCCGGTGGTGGCCACCAACGACGTGCGCTTCCTCGAGCGCGAGGACTTCTGGGCCCACGAGACCCGGGTCGCCATCGGAGAGGGCAAGGCGCTGGACGACAAGCGCCGCGAGCGCCGCTACACCGAGGAGCAGTACCTCAAGAGCCCCGAGGAGATGGCCGAGCTGTTCGCCGACATCCCCGAGGCGATCGAGAACAGCGTGATGATCGCGGCACGCTGCAACGTCGACGTGCGCCTGGGCGAGATCTTCCTGCCCGAGTTCGAGATCCCCGACGGGCTGACCCAGGACGAGTTCTTCCGCAAGGTCTCCCACGACGGCCTCACCGAGCGCCTGGACTTCCTCTACCCGGTCGAGCGCTACCCCCGGGACGGCCAGGAGTATGCCGAGATCGACGCCCGCTACCGCGCGCGCCTCGACTTCGAGCTCGACATCATCATCCAGATGGGCTTCCCCGGCTACTTCCTGATCGTGATGGACTTCATCCAGTGGGCCAAGGACAACGACGTCCCGGTGGGGCCGGGGCGTGGCTCCGGTGCCGGCTCGCTGGTGGCCTACGCGCAGAAGATCACCGACCTCGACCCCATCGGCTATGACCTGCTCTTCGAGCGCTTCCTGAACCCCGAGCGGGTCTCGATGCCCGACTTCGACGTCGACTTCTGCATGGAGAAGCGCGACCGGGTCATCGACTACGTCGCCGACCGCTACGGCCGCGACGCCGTATCGCAGATCGTCACCTTCGGCACCATGGCCGCCAAGGCGGTGGTGCGCGACGTGGCCCGCGCCCAGGGCAAGCCCTACTCGCTGGGCGACAAGCTCTCCAAGCTGATCCCCTTCGAGGTCGGCATGACGCTGGCCAAGGCGCTGGAGGCCGAACCGGCGCTCAAGGAGTTCCTCGAGGCCGACGACGAGGCCGCCGAGATCTGGGAGATGGCCCTGAAGCTCGAGGGCATCACCCGCGGCACCGGCAAGCACGCCGGCGGCGTGGTGATCGCGCCGACCAAGCTCACCGACTTCTCGCCGCTGCTCTGCGACGAGGAGGGCAACGGGCTGGTGGTGCAGTTCGACAAGAACGACATCGAGGACGCGGGCCTGGTCAAGTTCGACTTCCTGGGCCTGCGCACCCTGACCATCATCGACTGGGCGCTGGAGATGGTCGACAAGGTGCGCGCCGTCGAGGGGCAGGGGCCGCTTAACATCGACACCATCCCGCTCGACGACGCCCCGACCTTCGAGATGCTCAAGAAGGCCGAGACCACGGCGGTCTTCCAGCTCGAATCCCGCGGCATGAAGGAGCTGATCAAGCGCCTGCTGCCCGACTCCCTGGAGGACATGATCGCCCTGGTGGCGCTCTTCCGTCCCGGTCCGCTGCAGTCGGGCATGGTCGACGACTTCATCAACCGCAAGCACGGCCGGGCGGAGATCTCCTATCCCCACCCGGACTACCAGCACGAGCTCCTGAAACCGGTGCTCGGGCCCACCTACGGCATCATCCTCTACCAGGAGCAGGTGATGCAGATCGCCCAGGTGATGGCCGGCTACAGCTTGGGCCAGGCCGACATGCTGCGCCGCGCCATGGGCAAGAAGAAGCCCGAGGAGATGGCCAAGCAGCGCGCCGGCTTCATGGAGGGCTGCGCGGCCAACGGCATCGACAAGGACCTCGCCGGCAACATCTTCGACCTGGTGGAGAAGTTCGCCGGCTACGGCTTCAACAAGTCGCACTCGGCGGCCTACGCGCTGGTCTCCTACCAGACCGCCTGGCTCAAGGCGCACTACCCGGGGCCCTTCATGGCCGCGGTGATGTCCACCGAGATGGACAACCTCGACAAGGTGGTGCCGCTGATCGAGGAGTGTCGCCACCTCGGGCTCACGGTGACCCCGCCGGACGTCAACGTCGGCGGCTACAAGTTCACCGTCGACGAGCAGGCGAGGGTGGTCTACGGCCTGGGCGCGATCCGCGGCGTCGGCGAGGGGCCCATCGGCGCCATCGTCGAGGCCCGCGAGGCGGACGGCCCCTTCACGGACCTCTTCGACTTCTGCAAGCGGGTCGATCCCAAGCGCATGAACAAGCGCACCCTGGAGGCGCTGATCCGCTCCGGGGCGCTGGACACTCTGGGGCCGAGCCGGGCGGTGCTCACCGCGGCGCTGGAGGACGCCCTCAAGGCCGCGGCCCAGAACCAGACCAACCAGAACCTCGGCATGATGGACATGTTCGGCGAGGCCTTCGCCCTGCCGGACGAGGGCGAGCAGGACGCCTACGCCGACTATCGCCAGGCCCGGGAGTGGACCGACAAGGAGCGCCTGGCCGGCGAGAAGGACACCCTGGGGCTCTACCTCACCGGGCACCCCATCGACGAGTACGAGCAGGAGCTCGCGCGCTTCGTCTCCACTCGCATCAGCGACCTCAAGCCGTCGCGGGAGCCCCAGCGGGTGGCCGGGCTGGTGGTCGGGGTGCGCACCATGAAGTCCAGGCGCGGCGACACCATGGCCTTCCTCACCCTGGACGATCGCACCGGGCGCATCGAGGCGTCGCTGTTCGGCGAGCTCTTCGACCAGCTGCGCGGGCGGCTGGAGGCCGACCAGGTGATGATCGTCGAGGGCGAGGTCTCCAGCGACGACTACTCCGGCGGGCTGCGCCTGCGGGGCAAGGAGGTCACCCCCATGGTCGAGGCGCGCAGCCGCTTCGGCCAGGCGGTGGAGCTCTCCCTGGACGGCGAGCGCCTCAACGGCCGCCTGGTGGACAGCCTGCGCGCGAGCCTCGCGCCCTACTGCGACGAGGCGGGCCTGCCGGTGCGCCTCAAGTATCGCAACGCCGAGGCCTCGGGCTGGCTGGAGCTCGCCGAGGCGTGGCGGGTCACCCCCTCCGACGAGCTGCTCACGGGCCTGCGCGAGGTGCAGGGGCAGAACGGCGTGCGGCTGAAGTACCGCTGAGCAGAGATGAAATCGGGAGCGAGCCGGTCGAGCCCCTCCGGTAAGCGGCATCGTGCGTGAGGCGCCGGGGTAGGTCGTCAAGGAGGTCCTGCGCCAGGGATGGCGCCGGTAGCGTACAGGGAAGTATTCACAGCGCCTCCTTGAAGGCCTGGCCCCGGCGACGTCTCGTGCCACCGAAAAATCGCTGCGCTCGTGTCGCCTTGCGCCTTGCGTTGAGGGTGCGATAATGCTCGCCACGCGCATTTTTTTGACATCGCCCTCCCGCGCGGGACGGGCGATGAAACTCGACAAGGCGTCTGGCCAATGAACCCCAACTATCTCGATTTCGAACAGCCCATTGCCGAGCTCCAGGCCAAGATCGAGGAGCTGCGGCTGGTCGGCAACGACAGCCAGGTCAATCTCAGCGACGAGATCGGCCGCCTCGAGGAGAAGAGTCGCAAGCTCACCGAGTCCATCTTCAAGGACCTCTCCCCCTGGCAGGTCTCCCAGCTCTCGCGTCATCCCCAGCGGCCCTACACCCTGGACTACCTCGAGCACGTCTTCACCGACTTCGACGAGCTCCACGGCGATCGCCACTTCGCCGACGATGCCGCCATCGTCGGCGGGATCGCGCGGCTGGACGACAAGCCGGTGATGGTGATCGGCCACCAGAAGGGCCGCGACGTGAAGGAGAAGGTACGGCGCAACTTCGGCATGCCGCGCCCCGAGGGCTACCGCAAGGCGTGCCGGCTGATGGAGATGGCCGAGCGCTTCAAGATGCCGGTGCTGACCTTCATCGACACCCCCGGCGCCTATCCCGGCATCGACGCCGAGGAGCGCGGCCAGTCCGAGGCGATCGCCTACAACCTCGGCGTGATGTCGCGCCTCAAGACGCCGATCTTGGCCACCGTGGTGGGCGAGGGCGGCTCCGGCGGGGCGCTGGCCATCGGGGTCTGCGACGAGCTCGCCATGCTGCAGTACTCCACCTACTCGGTGATCTCCCCCGAGGGCTGCGCCTCGATCCTCTGGAAGAGCGCCGAGAAGGCCCCCGACGCGGCCCAGGCCATGGGCATCACCGCCGAGCGCCTCAAGGAGCTGGGCCTGGTCGATACCCTGATCGCGGAGCCGCTCGGCGGCGCCCACCGCCACCCGGTGACCACCGCCGAGCGCATCAAGGCCTCGCTGCTGGCGAGCCTCGATCGCCTCGAGGCGATGGACATGGACAGCCTGCTCGAGCGCCGCTACGAGCGCCTGATGAGCTACGGCGCTCCGGTGTAAGCGCCGGATGCGCGATTCAGGCGCGCTGCAGTCCACGATCGACGACGCCCTGGCGGGGACCCCGCCGGGGCGTTGCGTCTGGATCGCCCTGTCGGGCGGCCTGGACTCCTCGCTGCTGCTGACCCTGGCGGCCGACGCCTGCCGGCGCCATCCCCGGCCGCTGCGCGCCCTGCACGTCCATCACGGCCTGCAGGCCGCCGCCGACGGCTTCGAACGCCACTGCCGGCGGCTCGCCTCGCGGCTCGGCGTGCCGCTGTGGGTCGAGCGCGTCGACGTCGACCTGACTGCCGGGCGGGGCATGGAGGGCGCCGCCCGGGAGGCGCGCTACGCCGCCTTCGCCCGGCGCCTGGCGCCGGGCGACACCCTGTGGCTGGCCCAGCACGCCGACGACCAGGCCGAGACCCTGCTGCTGGCCGCCCTGCGCGGCAGCGGCGTGCGCGGCCTGGCCGCCATGCCGGCGGGGCGCGACGGGCAGGGGAGGTGCCTCGCGCGTCCGCTGCTCGGCGCGTCGCGGGCCGCCCTCGAGGCCGAGGCGGCGCGCCGCGGGCTCGTCTGGGTGGAGGATCCCAGCAACGCGGACGAGTCCCTGGATCGCAACTTCCTGCGCCGCCGCGTGCTGCCGCTGCTCGAGACCCGCTGGCCCGTGGCCAGCCGGCGTCTCGCGCGCAGCGCGGCGCTGGCCGGCGAGGCCGACGGCCTGCTCGACGAGCTCGCCGCGCTGGATCTCGAGCGCCTCGGCGGTGATCCCGCCCGCCTGCCGGTGGTCGAGCTCCAGGCGCTCTCCGCGCCCCGCCGCCGGCTGCTGATCCGCCACGCCTGCCAGCGCCTGGGCCTCTCGACCCCGCCCGCCCGGCGCCTCGAGACGCTGCTCGATCAGCTCGAGGCGCGCATGGACGGCGAGGTGCGGGTGGCCTGGCCCGGCGCCGAGGCGCGGGTCTGGCGGGGCCGGCTCCACCTGATGCGTCCCGTCGAGGCGGCGTCGGACGATGGCGGGAGCGGATGGCCGGTGGCGTGGGACGGGCAGGCGCCGCTCGTCACGCCCTGGGGGGCGTGGCGGGTGACGCTGCGTCGGGACGACGGCGCGCCGGTTAGCCTGCGGGTGATGCCGCGCATGGGCGGGGAGCGGCTGCGGCTCGCCGGGCGCGGCCGGCGCGATCTCAAGCGGCTGCTGCAGGAGCTCGGCGTGCCGCCCTGGGAGCGCGGGCGGCTGCTGGTGGTCCATCACGGCGAGGCGGCGGTGGCGGTGCTGGAACCGCAGGGGGCCCGCTGGCGGACCCTGGCCGAGGGGTGGTCAGTCGCGTGACAGCGTCAGCGTGAAGCCGGCGGTCGCCTGGTAGTCGACCTCCTGCTCCAGGTCGTTGAGCAGCAGGGCCGGGTCCTCCTCGCCGGCGAGGCTCAGGTGCAGCGCCTCGCCGTCGGCCGCGAGGCGCGGCACCTCGGGAGGCTGCTCGGGCCGGGAGTGGTTGATCAGCACGGCCAGGCGCAGCAGACGGGCCAGCCGGGCATGGGAACGCTGCTCGCTTCCCGGCAGCGCCTGCCACTCCTTGACCGGGAACTTGCGCCGGTGGGCGCGCACCAGGAAGGCCAGCAGCCGCTGCTCCGGGCGCGAGAAGCCGGCCAGGTCGGAGTGCTCCAGCAGGTAGGCGCCGTGACGGTGGAACTGGCTGTGGGAGATGGCCAGGCCGATCTCGTGGAGCCGACTCCCCCACTCGAGGAAGCGCATCTCGTCGTCGTCCAGCGCCCAGGCCTCGCGCACCTGCTCGCCGAGCGCCAGGGCCGTGGCGGCCACGTGCTCCGCCTGGCGCGAGTCCACCCGGTAGTTGCGGGCCAGGCCGTCCAGGGTCTTGAGCCGCGAATCCTCGGGGCTGCGGCGGCCCACCATGTCGTAGAGCACGCCCTCGCGCAGGGCGCCGTCGGCGTAGCGCATCTGCGCCAGGTCGAAGGCCTCGAAGATGGCGCCGAGGATCGCGATCCCCGCGGGAAAGATCCGCGAGCGGTCGGCCTTGAGCCCGGGCAGGGCGACCCGATCCAGGTGCTTGCACTTGATCAGCTGACGGCGCAGGTCCTGAAGGCCCTGGCGGGTGATCACCCCCTCGGGCCCCTGGCCGGCCGCCGCGATCACCGCGGCGGCGGCCTTGATGGTGCCGCTGGAGCCCACCGGGTCGCTCCAGCCCAGGCGCTGGTAGGGGCGCCGGATGTTGGCCAGCTCCGAGAGGGCGGCGAGCTCGGCGCGGCGCATGCGCTTCTCGCTGAGCTCGCCGGTGTCGAAGAAGCGCTGGGTGAAGGTCACGCAGCCCATCCGCAGACTCTCCAGGGCCAGCGGCTCGAAGTGCTCGCCGATGATGAACTCCGTGGAGCCGCCGCCGATGTCGACGATCAGCCGGCGGCCGTCCTCGGCCACCGCATGGGCCGCGCCCAGGTAGATCAGGCGCGCCTCCTCGCGGCCGGCGATGATCTCGATGCGGGTGCCCAGCAGCGCCTCGGCGCGCTCGATCAGCGCCTGGCTGTTGCGCGCATCGCGCAGGGCGTTGGTGCCGACCACGCGCAGGTCGCGGCGGGCGATGCCCTCGAGGAAGGGGGCGAAGCGGGCCAGGCAGTCCAGCGCCCGGGCCATGGCGTCCTCGCGCAGCACGCCCTCCTCGTCGAGCCCGGCGGCCAGCTGCACCTTCTCGCCGAGCCGAGCGACCACCTGCAGCCGGTCGTCCTGGTAGTTGGCGACCAGCAGGTGAAAGCTGTTCGAGCCGAGGTCGATGGCGGCGAGGCGGCGGGGCTCGGCGGCGATCGCGGGGTCGCTCGCGGCGGCGGAGAACCGGTCCGTTGGCACTGTCATGGCGAGTCCTGATGGGTGATCGGAAAGGAGGTTGCGGGTGGCATCGAGCGTTGTCAATTGTCCCGCGGCGGGCGGCGCGGCAAGGCTTGCGTTTGCTGGCGCCCTTGACTAATATCGAGGCGTTCGCCTGTTCCGAATGCTTCACGACCGTCTCACGGCGTTCCCGTCGCGGTCAGTTTCCAAGTCGTCAGACAGCCCACTGCTTCAGCCTGCGATCCCGGCTTCGCGCCCGGCATCGCTGATCAGGCGAAAACGAACCTGCTTCCTCGCTTCCGATATCGGCCCGGCACCCCCTCCTGATGGCGGCTGCCCGCCCAGGCCATTCGATGCTGCACGACGAGAGGTAGCCTGTCCGGGCTCTGAACGCATCCACAGGGCGTCATCGTCTCGCCTCCTGTCTTTCCTCACGGCGCACTGCCGCCCGGCTTCCACGAGCAAATTCTGAACACACCGATGAATCTTACCGAACTCAAGCAAAAGCCAGTGCCGGAGCTTCTGGAGATGGCCCGCGAGATGGGCATCGACAACCTGGCGCGCTCCCGCAAGCAGGACATCATCTTCGCCATCCTCAAGAAGCATGCCAAGAGCGGTGAGCCGATCTACGGTGATGGCGTGCTGGAGATCCTGCAGGACGGATTCGGCTTCCTGCGCAGCGCCGACAGCTCCTACCTGGCCGGCCCCGACGACATCTACGTCTCGCCGTCGCAGATTCGCCGCTTCAACCTGCGCAAGGGCGACTCCATTTCCGGCAAGATTCGTCCGCCGAAGGAGGGGGAGCGCTATTTCGCGCTGTTGAAGGTCAGCGAGATCAACTTCGACAAGCCGGAGAATGCCAAGCACAAGATCCTCTTCGAGAACCTCACGCCGCTGTTCCCCCAGGAGCGGCTGCGCATGGAGATCGGCAACGGCTCCACCGAGGATCTCACCGCCCGCATCATCGACCTCACCGCGCCCATCGGCAAGGGCCAGCGCGGCCTGCTGGTCTCCCCGCCCAAGGCGGGCAAGACCCTGATGCTGCAGAACATCGCCACCTCCATCACCCGCAACAATCCCGAGTGCCACCTGATCGTGCTGCTGATCGACGAGCGCCCCGAGGAGGTGACGGAGATGTCGCGCACGGTGCGCGGCGAGGTGGTGGCCTCGACCTTCGACGAGCCGCCGGCCCGTCACGTGCAGGTCGCCGAGATGGTCATCGAGAAGGCCAAGCGCCTGGTCGAGCACAAGAAGGACGTGGTGATCCTGCTCGATTCCATCACCCGCCTGGCGCGCGCCTACAACACCGTGGTGCCGAGCTCCGGCAAGGTGCTGACCGGCGGTGTCGACGCCCACGCCCTGGAGAAGCCCAAGCGCTTCTTCGGCGCGGCGCGCAACATCGAGGAGGGCGGCAGCCTGACCATCATCGCCACGGCGCTGGTCGACACCGGCTCCAAGATGGACGAGGTGATCTTCGAGGAGTTCAAGGGCACCGGCAACATGGAGGCCCACCTCGACCGCAAGCTGGCCGAGCGTCGCGTCTACCCGGCGATGAACATCCGCCGCAGCGGCACCCGCCGCGAGGACCTGATCGCCTCCGAGGACGAGATGCAGCGCATGTGGATCCTGCGCAAGCTGCTCAATCCCATGGAGGACACGGCCGCCACCGAGTTCCTGATCGACCGCCTGAAGGACACCAAGACCAACCTGGAGTTCTTCGAGGCCATGAAGCGCCGCTGAGGTCGCCCGGAGCAACGGCTCGGGCGGTATCGGGAAGGGGCAGCATGCTATGCTGCCCCTTCCTCGTTTTGGAGCCGGATATCCTAATGAAGTACCAGGACCTTCGCGAGTTCATCGCGGTGCTCGAGGAGCAGGGCGAGCTCACGCGCGTCACCGCCGAGGTGGACCCCTACCTCGAGATCACTGAGATCTGCGATCGCACCCTGCGGGCCGGCGGGCCGGCCCTGCTGTTCGAGAACGTCAAGGGGCACGACATGCCGCTGCTCGGCAACCTCTTCGGCACGCCGAAGCGGGTGGCCATGGGCATGGGCCAGGACTCGGTCGCCGCGCTGCGCGAGGTGGGCGAGCTGCTCGCCTTCCTCAAGGAGCCGGAGCCGCCCAAGGGCTTCCGCGACGCCTGGAGCAAGCTGCCGATCTTCAAGCAGGTGATGAGCATGGGGCCCAAGACGGTGCGCCGGGCCCCGGTCCAGGCGCTCGTCTACGAGGGCGACGAGGTCGACCTCGACCGCCTGCCGATCCAGCACTGCTGGCCGGGCGACGCCGCGCCGCTGGTCACCTGGCCGCTGGTGATCACCAAGGGGCCTCATAAGGCCCGCCAGAACCTCGGCATCTACCGCCAGCAGAAGCTCGGCAGGAACCGGCTGATCATGCGCTGGCTCTCCCATCGCGGCGGGGCGCTCGACTTCCAGGAGTTCCAGAAGGCGCACCCCGGCGAGCCCTTCCCGGTGGCGGTGGCGCTGGGCGCCGATCCGGCCACCATCCTCGGCGCCGTGACGCCGGTGCCGGACAGCCTCTCCGAGTACGCCTTCGCCGGGCTGCTGCGCGGCTCGCGCACCGAGCTCGTCAAGTGCGGCCACGCCGACCTGCAGGTGCCGGCCTCCGCCGAGATCATCCTCGAGGGCTTCATCTACCCCGACGACATGGCGCACGAGGGGCCCTACGGCGACCATACCGGCTACTACAACGAGGTCGAGCAGTTCCCGGTCTTCACGGTGACGCGCATGACCATGCGCGAGAACGCCATCTATCACTCCACCTACACCGGCCGGCCGCCCGACGAGCCGGCGATCCTGGGGCTGGCGCTCAATGAGGTGTTCGTGCCGATCCTGCGCCGCCAGTTCCCCGAGATCGTCGACTTCTACCTGCCCCCCGAGGGCTGCTCCTACCGCATGGCGGTGGTGACCATGAAGAAGCAGTACCCGGGGCATGCCAAGCGGGTGATGATGGGCGTGTGGAGCTTCCTGCGCCAGTTCATGTACACCAAGTTCGTGGTGGTGCTCGACGACGACGTCGACGCCCGGGACTGGCAGGACGTGATCTGGGCCATCACCACCCGCATGGACCCCGCCCGGGACACGGTGATGGTGGAGAACACCCCCATCGACTACCTGGATTTCGCCTCCCCCGTGGCGGGGCTCGGTTCCAAGATGGGCCTCGACGCGACCAGCAAGTGGCCCGGCGAGACCGACCGCGAGTGGGGCACGCCCATCGTCATGGACGAGGCCGTCAAGGCCCGCGTCAGCGACCGCTGGAACGACCTGGGCATCACGCTTCCCCCTGACAACGACACGAGGCATTCATGACGCTAAGGACCCTGACCTGCCTGGTCACCGAGGTCGAGGACCTCACCCCCGACGTCTTCCGCGTCCGGCTCGAGGGCCGCGCCGAGGCCGTGGCCCACGACCCCGGCCAGTACCTGGAGCTCAAGCTCGCCGAGGACGTCTGGGTGCCGTTCTCCATCGCCAACGCCCACGCCGGCGACGGCACCCTCGAGCTGCACATCCAGCACTGGCCGGAGCGCGACAACTCGGCGCGGCTGCGCGAGCTGATGCAGGTCGCCGAGCGGCTGACCGTGCGCCTGCCCGGCGGCGACTGCGTGCTGGACCCGGACAGCACCCGCCCGCTGCTGCTGGTCGCCGCCGGCACCGGCTTCTCGCAGATGAAGGCGATCGTCGAGGCGGCGCTGCACACGGATCCCGAGCGCGAGATCGACCTCTGGTGGGCGGCCCGCGAGCGCCGCGACCTCTACCTGGAGCGCCTGCCCCGGGAGTGGGCGGAGGGGCACGCCGGGGTGCGCTTCCACGCCGTCACCGAGGTCGCGCCGGAACGGGCCATCGAGGGAACCCGGGTCCAGGCCCACCACGGCCGCATCGACCGGGCACTGGCGACCGGTCTCGAGGACGTCTCCGGCCACGACGTCTACGTCTCCGGCTCCCCGGGCATGGTCTACGCCTGCGTCGACGTGCTGGCCTCGCTAGGGCTCTCGGCCTCGCGGGTCTTCTCGGACGTCTTCGCCTACGCGCCTCGCGATCCCATCGTGCCCACCGCGGGCAGCCTGGTGAGGGAGAGCGGTTCATGAGCGCATCGCCGATCCTGATCACCGGCGGGGCCCAGCGCCTGGGGCGCCACTGCGCCGAGCGCCTGCGCGACGACGGCCACCCGGTGATCATCAGCTATCGGCGCGAGCGCGAGGAGCTCGAGGCGCTGCGCAGCCGAGGCATCGTCACCCTGCCCGCGGACTTCTCGAGCGAGGCGGGCATCATGGACTTCCTCGCGCGGCTCAAGGCCGAGACCGCCTCGCTGCGCGCCATCGTGCACAACGCCAGCGACTGGGCGCCGGACAGCTCTGGCGGCGCCGCCGGCGCCAACTTCGAGCGGCTGTTCCGGGTGCACATGCTGGCGCCCTACCTGATCAACCTGCACGCCCGCGCGCTGCTCGAGGCGTGCAGCGAGCCCCAGCGCGACATCGTCCACATGACTGACTACGTGGTGCAGAAGGGCTCCCGCAAGCACGCCGCCTACGCCGCCACCAAGGCGGGGCTCGATAACCTGACGCTGTCGTTCGCCGCCATGTTCGCGCCGTCGATCCAGGTCAACGCCATCGCCCCGGCGATGATCATGCTCAACGAGGGCGACGACGAGGCCTATGCCGAGAAGGCCCGTGCCAAGTCGGCCATGGAGATGATCCCCGGGCCCGGCGTGATCTACCAGAGCCTGCGCTACCTGCTCGACAACCGCTTCGTGACCGGCATCACCCTGCCAGTCGATGGCGGGCGGCATCTTCGCTAGAATGCCGGGCACCCCTGATGATAACCCCGAAGAGGATCACGACATGGCGGGACACGACGAGAACTTCAAGGATGACAGCGGCCTGCTGGCCGTCTTCCTGGGCCTGGCGGTGCTGGTGGGCATGAGCGCGCTGCCGGCGACCATCGGCTGGGTACAGCTCGCGACCGGCTGATCGCCGCCCCTTGCCGAGGCCGCCCCGATGCGGCACGATGGCAACATCGCTCAGGAGATGACCATGACTTTCGCCTCGCCCACGCCCCTTCGCTCCCTCGTCGACGCCCCGCGTCGCGATGGCGAGTGCCTGGGCGGCGAGGCGGCGCGGCAGGGCTTCCAGGGCTGGTATGGCTACTGGTTTAGCACCGGTGTGCCGGTGGCCATGTCCTGAGCCGCATCAAGGACAGCGCCACGAGGCACGCCCGCCGGGTTGCCTCCTCCCAGAACCCCCGGACGGCAACCCCGCCCGGGGGTTCTGCGTTTCACGGCATTCGAGCATCACCACGACAGACAAGGAGAGAGACCATGACCGCATCCATCGCCATTCGCCAGACCCGGGGCTTCGTGGGCTATTACGGCTATTGGCGATTTAGCGAGCTGCGGTCGGTTCACTCCGCCACATCCGGCCGTAGCGAGATCGGTGGCTCCCGACAGACACGATGTACGATCGCTACCCGGAGTTGATGCCCATGAACGCCCCCGTTTCGCTGACCCCCGCCTCGCGCCAGGCCGTCCCGACATCCGCCGCCGCGCTGCCCACCCCCGGCGAGCTGCGCCAGGCGCTGCCCCTCGCCCCCGCCCTCGCCGAGCAGGTGGCGACCCACCGCCGGGCGATCCGCGCCATCCTCGACGGCCACGACGACCGCCTGCTGGTGGTGGTCGGTCCCTGCTCCATCGACGACCCCGAGGCCGCCCTGGCGTATGCGCGCCGCCTGGCCGAGCTGGCGCCGAAGGTTGCCGACCGCCTGCTGCTCGTGATGCGCGTCTACGTCGAGAAGCCGCGCACCACCGTGGGCTGGAAGGGGCTCGCCTACGACCCGGATCTCGACGGCAGCGGCGACATGGCCCGCGGCCTGCACGACTCCCGCGCGCTGATGCGCGACATCGCCGCGCTCGGCCTGCCGGTGGCCACCGAGCTCCTGCAGCCGATGCTCGCGCCCTACCTGGACGACCTGCTCGCCTGGGTGGCGATCGGGGCCCGCACCACCGAGTCGCAGCTGCACCGCGAGGTGGCCAGCGGCCTGGAGGCGGTGGTCGGCTTCAAGAACGGCACCGGCGGCGAGCTGCAGGTCGCCCTGGACGCCATGCAGTCCGCCGCGCACCCCCATCGCCACTTCGCGATGGCCGAGGATGGACGGCCCATGGTCCGCGAGACCGCCGGCAACCCCCACACCCACCTGGTGCTGCGCGGCGGCCACGGCGAGCCCAACTACTCGGCCGCCCATGTCCTCTCGGCGCGCCGCACCCTCCAGGCCGCCGGCCTCGCGCCGCGGCTCATGGTCGACTGCAGCCACGCCAATGCTCGCAAGGACCACCGCCGCCAGAGCGAGGTGCTGCTCGACGTGCTGGCCCAGCGCGAGGCCGGCGACGCCTCCCTGGTGGGGCTGATGATCGAGAGCCACCTCCACGAGGGCAAGCAGCCCCTCGTGCCGGGACGGCTGCGCTACGGGGTCTCGGTCACCGACGCCTGCATCGGCTGGGAGACCACCGAGCACCTGCTGACGACCGCGGCGCAGCGCCTGCGCGGGTAGGCACAGGACGCGCCCCGTGCCTGTACCCGGGGAGGCGATGTGCGGATAATCGCCGCATCGTCTCCCATCGCACAGGTCCCCCATGACGTTTCGCTTCGAACACTTCGATCCTGCCACCTACCGCCACCTCTCGCGCCTGACGGGCCTGGCCATGGCTGGCCAGCTGATCGTCTTCGGGCTGCTCTTCTCGCAGCTGCTGGTCGCGGCCTTCGGCGGCAGCCTCTTGATCAACGCCCTGGGCGTGCTGCTAGGCCTGGCGGCCACCAGCCTGGTCTTCGCCGTGCTGCGCCAGCGCCCCTGGATGGCCGGCATCCGCTACGTCTGGCGCCTCAAGCACCACCTGGCGCGGGTCAGCGCCTACCTGCCGGCCCTGCGCCGCGGCATGGGCGAGGGCGACGAGGCGGCCCTGGCGGTGCTGGCCTTCTACCACCAGGGCATGGCGCAGCTCTCCGAGCTCGAGGGGCGCACCCTCGACGACGACGCCGAGCTGCTCGCCGAGCGCGAGGTGGTGCGCCACGCCCGGCGCGAGCGGGGGCTGCCCGAGCGCGTCGACGGCCTCGACCTCGAGGACCTCGGCGACTTTCGCAAGGGCTAGGGCGCGGCCGGTTCATCGCCCTGTCACCTGCTCGCTCTAGGCTCGACTCGTCGACCCGAAGGCGCCTGAGGCGCCTCGCCCCCAGACGAGGAGAGCAGCATGAGCAAGGAAATCGAGGATCATCGCGTCCATAACGCCAGCGGCAACGAGCCCTTCACCTCCGTTCTCGAGCGTCATGTCTCGCGGCGCAGCGTGATGCGCGGCGGCCTGGGCCTCGCGGCCGCCTCGATGCTCGGCTTCGGCGGCGCCGCCCAGGCGCTGGCGGCGGGCGGTGCGACGCGCACGCCGCTGAGCCTGGCCTTCGAGGCGGTCCAGGGCGCCAAGCGCGACGCCGTGGTGGTGCCCGAGGGCTATACCGCCCAGGTGCTGGTGCCCTGGGGCACGCCGCTCGACGGCCAGGCGTCCGAGTGGCACGAGGGGCTCGTGATGACCCCCGAGCGCCAGGCCCGAAGCGTCGGCATGCACCACGACGGCATGTATCACTTCCCCCTCGACCGCGACGGCGGCTCCCGGGAGTTCCTGCTCGCGCTCAACAACGAGTACATCGACCAGGCGGCGCTCTGGGCGCCCCAGGGCGGGCCGACCGCCGCCGACCAGGGGCGCCGCCCCGCCGACGAGGTGCGTACCGAGATCCACGCCCATGGCGTCACCCTGGTGCACCTCCAGAAGCAGGCCGACGGCCGCTGGCGCCACGTGCCGGACTCCGCCCACAACCGTCGCTACACCAGCGCCTCGGTGATGGCGCTCGGCGGCCCGGTGGCTGGCAGCGACTACGTGCGCACGCGCTTCTCGCCTGAGGGCCGGCTAACCCGCGGGACCAACAACAACTGCGCCAGCGGCCACACCCCCTGGGGCACCTACCTCACCTGCGAGGAGAACTGGCCCGACTACTTCATCCGCCGCGAGGCCCGGGAACGGGACGACGAGCGCCTGGGGATCGGCCGCGAGCGCGGCCGCTACGGCTGGGAGAGCGCGGCCGGTGACGCCTCCGAGCGCGACGGCGAGTTCGCGCGCTTCGACACTACCCCCAGCGGGGACGACGCCCGCGAGGACTACCGCAACGAGGCGCGCACCTTCGGCTACGTGGTGGAGATCGATCCCTACACCGGCGAGCGCGCCGTGAAGCGTACCGCCCTGGGGCGATTCCGCCATGAGGGCTGCTGGCCGGGCAAGCTCGTCCCGGGCCGCCCGGTGGTCTTCTACTCCGGTCACGACGCCCGCAACGAGTACATCTACAAGTTCGTCTCCGCCGCCGCCTGGGACCCCGCCGACGCCAGCCGCCCGGGCGAGCCCATGGATCGCCTGGCCATCGGCGCCAAGTACCTCGACGAGGGCACCCTCCACGTGGCGCGCTTCGATGCCGACGGCCGCGGCGAGTGGCTTGCGCTGACCCCGGACGCCGTGACCCGCGACAGCCGCCGCCTCCACGAGGCGCTGGGGCTCGCCGCCGACGACCAGGCGGGCATCCTCATCCACACCTGCGACGCCGCCGACCTCATGGGGGCGACGCCCATGGACCGGCCCGAGTGGGGGGCGGTGGACCCGGCCTCCGGCGAGGTCTACATGACCCTGACCAACAACAGCCAGCGCACCGCCGAGGGCACCGACGCCACCTTCACCGGCGACGGCCAGGCGATCGACGAGCCCGGCGTGGGCTTCGCCACGGCCCCGGTCAACGCGCCCAACCCGCGTCCCGACAACGGCGCCGGCCAGATCATCCGCTGGCGCGAGGCGGAGGACGCCAGCCGCTTCGACTGGGAGGTGTTCGTCTTCGGCGCGGCGGCCGACGATGCCGACAACCCCTCCGGGCTGACCGAGGCCAACCAGTTCGCGAGCCCCGACGGCCTGTGGTTCGACGAGCGCGGGGAGGGCGACGGCATCCTCTGGATCCAGACCGACAACGGCTACGAGGGGGTCGCCGAGCACACCAACGACCAGGTGCTGGCGGTGGTGCCCGGCGCCCTGGACGCGACACAGGGCGGCGCCCCGGTGGTCAACGCGGGCAACCAGCAGGCGCTTAAGCGCTTCGCCGTGGGCCCCAACGGCAGCGAGGTGACCGGCATCTTCGCCACCCCGGATCGCACGGCGCTGTTCATCAACATCCAGCACCCGGGCAACTGGCCGGCGACCGAGGACGCGACCCGGGCCGCCGACGGTCGGGTGCGGCCCCGGGCGGCCACCGTGGTGATCCAGAAGCGCGACGGCGGGCCGGTCGGGGTCTGATCCTCGCCGCCCCCGTTCGCGAGAAGGCCCCTGCCATCGGCAGGGGCCTTCCTCGTTCAGGGCGCGCGAGGGGTCAGGCCCGGGCGGCGTAGGCGAAGAGCAGGGTCTCCTGGGCGCTGATCGGCGCGGCACCGCCGGCCTGCTGCTTGACGTAGAGGCCGTCGCTGCCGAGCAGCCAGCTCTGGCAGTTGTCCACCAGGTAGGTCTCGAGGTCCTTGCGGACCCGGGCGGCCAGCTTCTTGTCGAGCAGCGGGAAGCAGGTCTCCACCCGGTGGAACATGTTGCGCGCCATGAAGTCGGCGCTGGAGCCCCAGGTCTCGGACTTGCCGTCGTTGTGGAAGTGGAAGACCCGGGTGTGCTCGAGGAAGCGGCCGATCACCGAGCGCACCCGGATGGTCTCGGAGATGCCCGGCAGCCCCGGGCGCAGACAGCACATGCCGCGGATGATCAGGTCGCACTCGACGCCGGCCCGGGAAGCGCGGTAGAGCGCCTGGATCAGCTTGGGCTCGGTCAGCGAGTTGCACTTGATGATCAGGTGGGCGCGCTTGCCCTTGCGGGCGTGCTCGGTCTCGCGGTCGATCTTCGCCACCATCTGCTCGTGCAGGGTGAAGGGGGCGTGGAGCAGCTTCTCGATGTGCCGCGCCCGGCCCATGCCGGTGAGCTGCTGGAAGACCTTGTGCACGTCGGCACAGAGCACCGGGTCGGCGGTGAGCAGGCTGTAGTCGGTATAGAGCCGGGCGGTCTTGGAGTGGTAGTTGCCGGTGCCGAGGTGGGCGTAGTGGCGAAGCCGGCCCCGCTCGCGGCGCACGATGTGCATCATCTTGGCGTGGGTCTTGTAGGCCATCACCCCGTAGATGACGATGGCGCCGGCCTCCTGCAGGCGCGAGGCGAGCGCCAGGTTGTCGGCCTCGTCGAAGCGCGCCCGCAGCTCGATCACCACCGTGACCTCCTTGCCGTTGCCGGCGGCCTCGACCAGGGCGTTGACGATGGGGGAGTCGGCGCCGGTGCGATAGAGGGTCTGCTTGATGGCCAGCACGTCGGGGTCGCGGGCGGCCTCGCCGAGCATCTGCTCCACCGGGGTGAAGGACTGGAAGGGGTGGTGGAGCAGGATGTCGCCCTCGGCGATCACCCCCAGCAGGCTGTCGGCCTTGAGCAGCGACTTGGGCAGCCCCGGCGTGAAGGGGCGGTAGAGCAGCTCGGGGCGCTCCACCGTCTCGAGCACCGACATCATGCGCGTCAGGTTCACCGGGCCGTCGACCCGGTAGAGGTCGGCCGGTTCGAGCTGGAACTGGCGCAGCAGGAAGTCGGCGAGCTCGTCGGGGCAGTTGTCGGCCACCTCCAGGCGCACCCCGCTGCCGTAGCGGCGCGAGAGCAGTTCGCCGCGCAGCGCCGAGGCGAGGTCCGAGACCTCCTCGGGGTCCACCGAGAGGTCGGCGTTGCGGGTCAGCCGGAACTGGTAGCAGCCGAGCACCGTCATGCCCGGAAAGACCTCCTCGGCGTGGGCGTGGATCATCGACGACAGGAAGACGTACTCGGAGAAGCCCTCCTCGCAGACCTCCTCGGGCAGGGCGATCACCCGCGGCAGCGAGCGCGGCGCCGGCAGGATGGCGAGCCCTCCCTCGCGGCCGAAGGCGTCCTTGCCCTCGAGCTGGACGATGAAATTGAGGCTCTTGTTGACCAGCCGCGGGAAGGGGTGGGAGGGGTCCAGGCCGATGGGGCTGACCACCGGGATGATCTCGGCGGCGAAGTACTCCTGCACCCAGGCGCGCTGGGCCTCGGTCCAGTCGCCGCGGCGGCGGAAGCGCAGCCGCTGGGTCTCCAGGGCCGGAATCAGCACCTCGTTGAGGATCTGGTACTGGCGCGCCACCTGCTCGTGGGCGATGCGGGCGATCTCGGCCAGCACCGAGCGGGGCGAGCGGCCGTCGGCGCCGGTGGACTCGTCGCCCAGCAGCACCTGGTGCTTCAGGCCGGCCACGCGGATCTCGAAGAACTCGTCCATGTTCGACGAGAAGATCAGCAGGAACATCAGCCGGTTGAGCAGCGGGTGGGCCTCGTCGAGGGCCTGTTCGAGCACCCGGACGTTGAACTGCAGGTGCGAGAGCTCGCGGTTGAAGTAGAGGCCGGGGTCGGTGAGGTCGGCCTCCGGGTCCGGCAGCGCCTTGGGCTTGATGCCGGTGCGGGTCTGGTTCAGGCGCGGGGCGGGGGGCTCGGGCAGTTCGCCGCCCGGCACGGTCTGTCCCGCGTCCTGATGGGGGATGGGGTCGCGCGTCTCGTCCATGGGAGCTCCCTGTCGTCATGCGGAAGGGGCGCGACCCTCCCGTCGGCTAGCGGGCGAGCAGTCGCGCCGCCCGCTTGGCAAAGTAGGTGAGCACGCCGTCGGCGCCGGCGCGCTTGAAGCAGAGCAGCGACTCGAGGATGACCGTGTCGGCTTCCAGCCAGCCGTTCTCGAAGGCGGCCATGTGCATGGCGTACTCGCCGCTCACCTGGTAGGCGAAGGTGGGCACCTTCAGCTCGTCCTTCACCCGGCGCACCACGTCCAGGTAGGGCATGCCGGGCTTGATCATCACCATGTCGGCACCCTCGGCCAGGTCCAGGGCCACCTCGTGCAGCGCCTCGTCGCCGTTGCCCGGATCCATCTGGTAGGTGGTCTTGTCCGCCTTGCCCAGGTTGCCGGCGGAGCCCACCGCGTCGCGGAAGGGACCGTAGTAGCGCGAGGCATACTTGGCGCTATAGGCCATGATCCGGGTGTTGACCAGCGCCTCCTGCTCCAGCACCCGGCGGATCGCGCCGATGCGCCCGTCCATCATGTCCGAGGGGGCCACGACGTCGGCGCCGGCCTCGGCGTGGGAGAGGGCCTGCTTGATCAGGGTCTCCACGGTGCGGTCGTTGTGCACATAGCCGGCCTCGTCGAGGATCCCGTCCTGGCCGTGGCTGGTGTAGGGGTCCAGCGCCACGTCGGTGATCACGCCGAGCTCGGGAATCGCCGCCTTGAGGGCCCGCACGCTGCGCTGCACCAGGCCCGCGGCGTTGAAGGATTCCTCGGCCAGCTCGCTCTTGAGCTCGGTGCCGACCACCGGGAAGAGCGCGATGGCCGGGATGCCGAGCTCATGGGCCTCGCGGGCCTCCTCGATCAGCAGGTCGATGGAGAGGCGCTCCACGCCGGGCATCGAGGTCACCGCCTCGCGCTGGCCCTCGCCCTCCAGCACGAAGACCGGCCAGATCAGGTCGGCGGCGGTCAGGGTGTGCTCGCGCATCAGCCGGCGCGAGAAGTCGTCGCGGCGCATGCGGCGCGGGCGGGCGGTCGGGAACTGGCGTGGGGTCGTGAAGCTCAAGGCGTCTCTCCGGAAGTGGGGATCTCGGCCGCCACGGCTCGATGGTGGCGGCGCAAGATGACGAAACGATGACATGGGGTCGACTGCCCTCGAGTATATCAGTGTCGACAGGCGTCGAAAGACGCGCCTTGTCGCACCCCCGCCGACTCTCTAAAGTGGAGAGCTTGCGATTTCAGGGCCTGGCTTTCACAGGCGCCAACCTACAAGGAGAAAGGCATGAGCAAACAGGTGGCGGTGATCCTCTCGGGGTGCGGGGTGCAGGACGGATCCGAGATCTACGAGACCACCCTGACGCTGCTGCGCCTCGATCAGCTGGGCCTGGGCTATCGCTGCTTCGCCCCGGACATCGACCAGCATCATGTCATCGATCATCGTCACGGCACGCCGGTCGAGGGCGAGACCCGCAACGTGCTGACCGAGTCGGCGCGGCTGGCCCGCGGCGAGATCTCGCCCCTCGACGAGCTCGATGCCGAGGCGTTCGACGCGGTGATCCTGCCCGGCGGCTTCGGCGTGGCCAAGAACCTCTCGGACTTCGCCGAGGCCGGCGACGGCCTGCAGGTGATCGAGGCGCTGACCGAGGCGCTGGCCGGCTTCCACGAGGCGCGCAAGCCGATCGGCCTGATGTGTATCAGCCCGGTGCTGGTGCCGCGCCTGCTCGGCCCGGGCATCGCCGTGACCGTGGGCAGCGATCCCGGCGTCGCCGGCGCGATCAGCGCCATGGGCGGCCTGCACCGCAGCTGCGGGGTGGAGGACATCGTGCTCGACTTCGAGAACCGGGTGGTGACCACGCCGGCCTACATGCTGGCGACCCGCATCAGCGAGGCGGCGACCGGCATCTTCAAGCTGGTCGATCGCATCGACGAGCTGATGGACCTCTAGGGCCGACGGCCAGGCGAGGCCACAACGGCCCGCCCCCGAGACGAAAAACGCCCAGCGGCTGTGCCGCTGGGCGTTTTTCGTGGCGAGGCGTGATCCTGGCGGGACGCGCCTTGGCAGCGCGTATCGACGCCCCGGGCCCTTAGCCCTCGTCGTCGTTCGCCGTGTCTTCGGCGTCCTGGTCGCGCTTGCGGCGCACCAGCCGGCCGAACAGCAGGCCCACCTCGTAGAGCAGGTACATCGGCACCGCCAGCAGGCTCTGGGAGACCACGTCCGGCGGGGTCAGCAGCATGCCGATGACGAAGCAGCCCAGCACCACGTAGGGGCGCTTCTTCGACAGGCTCTCCACCGTGGTGGCCCCGGAGAGGATCAGCAGGAAGGTGGCGATGGGGATCTCGAAGGCCACGCCGAAGGCGAAGAACAGCTTGAGGACGAAGTTCAGGTACTGGTTGATGTCGGTCATCACCGCCACGTTCTCCGGCCCGGTCTGGGTGAAGAACTGGAACAGCAGCGGGAAGACCACGTAGTAGGCGAAGGCCGCACCGCCGTAGAAGAGCGCGATGCTGGAGGCGAGGATCGGCAGGGCCAGCGCCTTCTCGTTGTCGTAGAGCCCCGGCGCCACGAAGGCCCAGGCCTGGTGCAGCACGTAGGGCACGGCGGCGAACACCGCCACCACCAGGGTCAGCTTGAAGGGCGCCAGGAAGGGCGAGGCGACCTCGGTGGCGATCATCTGCGAGCCTTCCGGCAGCAGCGCCATCAGCGGCTGGGCGACGAACAGGTAGATGTCGTTGGCGAAGGCATAGAGCCCGAGGAAGATCACCAGGATCGCGATCACCGCTCGCATCAGCCGCGAGCGCAACTCGATGAGGTGCTCGATCAGCGGAGCCTGGTTCTGTTCCTGGGGATCACCGGTCTTGCTCATCGGGAGGCGGAATCCTTGTCGGCGGTGGAGGCATCGGCGCTGCGCGGCTGATCATCGCCCTCGGAGTCCTGGCGGGCCCGGGCCAGGGCGTCGTCGAGGCGCTGCTCGGCCGGCGCGGCCTTGCTGCGCGGGGGCGAGGCGGACGTGCCGCCGTCATCCTCGGCGATGCTCTCCACGCCCCGCTTGACCTGCTGGACGCCCTCGTCGAGCTTCTTCTGCTGCTCGTTGAGCTTCTGGCGCAGCTCCTCGGCCTCGAGCTGGGCGCTGATCTCGCTCTGCATGCCCGAGACCGTGCGCTTGATCTTGCCGATCCACAGCCCCAGGGTGCGGGCGGCCTTGGGCAGGCGCTCGGGACCGAGCACCAGCAGGCCCACCACGCCGATGATCATCAGTTCGAGAAAGCCCATATCGAACATGGCGGCTTACTTGCGCTCTTCCGAGTCCTCGGCCTTCTTCTCGGCCTTGACGTCGTAGGTATTGATCCCCTCGTCGTCATGGCTGACGCGGGCCTGGGGATCGTTCGCCTGCTCGTCCTCGGCTTTCTCGCCCTTCTCCTCGTCGTGCATGGCCTTCTTGAAGCCCTTCACGGCGCCGCCCAGGTCGCCGCCGACGTTGCGCAGCTTCTTGGTGCCGAAGATCAGGATGATGATGCCGAGAACGATCAGCAGCTGCCAGATACTGATACCACCTAACATAGTTGCTTCCTCAGGTTGGGGCTCCGGGGAGGCCCGGAAGGGCCAGTTGACGCTAGGGTTGCCGTGCGGCCTTCTCGTCGTGTCCCGAGACGCCGAAGCGGCGGGCCAGCTCATCCAGGACCGCGCCGTGGTCGAGGCCCAGGTGCGAGAGCATCACCAGGCTATGAAACCACAAGTCGGCCGTTTCGGCGATCAACGCCTGTTGCGCCGCCGCATCGCCGTGCTCGGCGTCCTTGGCCGCCAGCAGCGTCTCCGTGGTCTCCTCGCCGACCTTCTCGAGGATCTTGTTGAGCCCCTTGTGATGCAGGGCAGCCACGTAGGAGCTGTCGGGATCGGCCTGGCGGCGCTGTTCGAGCACGTCGTGCAGTCGGTCCAGTATATCGCTCATGGGACAGGGTTCCATTGCTTGAGGTCAGTTCCAGGCCAGCAGCAGCACGCCGAGGCCGGCGGCGGCGAGCACCGGCCAGGGCTGGCCGGCGGCCCATGCGTGGAGCGGCTGCCAGGCCAGCGCGGCAACCAGCAGCAGCAGGCCCAGGCGCAGCCGCCGGTGGCGATGGCCCTGGCGCACCAGCTGGCGGGAGATGTCGCCCATGGCGGTCGACTGGCGACGGCGCTGGCGATGCTCCTGCTCGGCCCGGGAGAGCGCCTGATGGGCGAGCACCGGCAGCTCCGGCAGCTGGCGGGAGAGCTCGGGCGCCTGGCGCTTGAGAGACTCCAGCAGGCCGCGGGCGCCGGCGCGCTCCTTCATCCAGCGCTCCAGGAAGGGCTTGGCGGTGGCCCAGAGGTCGAGATCGGGGTAGAGCTGGCGCCCCAGTCCCTCGATGTTGAGCAGGGTCTTCTGCAGCAGCACCAGCTGGGGCTGCACCTCCATGTTGAAGCGGCGCGCGGTCTGGAAGAGCCCCAGCAGCACCTGGCCGAAGGAGATGTCCTTGAGCGGCTTCTCGAGGATCGGCTCGCACACCGTGCGCACCGCCGCGGCGAACTCGTTGGCCCGGGTCTCCTCGCCCACCCAGCCGGACTCGATGTGCAGGGCGGCCACCTCGTAGTAGTCCTGGTGGAAGAAGGCCAGCAGGTTGCGCGCCAGGTAGTCCTGGTCCTCGCGGGTGAGGCTGCCGACGATGCCGCAGTCGATGGCGACGTACTGGGGATCCTCGGGATGTTCGTAGGCGACGAAGATGTTGCCCGGGTGCATGTCGGCGTGGAAGAAGTTGTCGCGGAACACCTGGGTGAAGAAGATCTCCACGCCCCGCTCGGCGAGCTTCTTGAGGTTGGTGCCCTGGGCGATCAGCGCCGCGGTGTCGGCCACCGGCACGCCGTAGATCCGCTCCTGGACCATCACCCGGCGGCGGGTCAGCTCCCAGTGGATGGCCGGCACGTAGAGTAGCGGCGAACCCTTGAAGTTGCGCTTGAGCTGGGAGGTGTTGGCGGCCTCCTTGGTCAGGTCGAGCTCGTCGAACAGCGTGGACTCGTAGTCGCGGACCACCTCTACGGGACGCAGCCGGCGCGCCTCGGGGATGCGCGCCAGCACGCTGGCGAAGCGGTACATCAGCGCCATGTCCTGGCGCATCACCCGGTCGATGCCCGGGCGGATGATCTTGACCACCACGGCCTCGCCGTCGTGCAGCCGCGCGGCATGCACCTGGGCGACGGAGGCCGAGGCTAGGGGCTCGGGCTCGAAGCTGGCGAAGGCCTCCTCCAGCGACATCTCGAGCTCCTCCTCGACCAGCGCCATGGCCTGGTGGCCGGGGAAGGGCGGCACCTGGTCCTGGAGGCGCTGCAGCTCGTCGGCGATGTCCTCGGGCAGCAGGTCGCGGCGGGTCGAGAGCATCTGGCCGAACTTGACGAAGATCGGGCCCAGCGACTCCAGGGCGAGGCGCAGGCGCTCGCCCCGGGAGCGCTCGCCGATCGGCACCAGGCGCAGCGGCGAGAGCAGGAACAGGCCGCGCAGCCACCAGGGCAGGCGCGCCAGGGGCAGCAGGGTGTCCAGGCGGTAGCGGGTGATCACCCAGACGATGCGCGCCAGTCGCAGGATCATGAGGGGACCTCCGCCGCGGCCAGGCGACGGCGCAGCCGGGCCAGGCGGGCCTCGAGGCGGTCGGTGGCGATCTCCAGCTCGGTCATGTGGTCGCGCAGCGCCTCGATCTGGTGGCGTCCCGGCAGCAGCCGCGCCTCCTCGAAGACGTACTCGCCGACGTCGGCGCAGAGTTCCTGGCGGGTGCGCAGCCCCCACTGGGAGAGGCTGCGCACGCCCTCGGCCAGGCTATGGGCCGGGATGTCGCCGAGCCAGCGGGCGAGCTCGCCCTCCCAGTCGAGGTCCAGGTCGAAGAGCAGGTCGCGGGTTGCCTCGAGCAGGTGGGTGCGCCCGCGCACGGCGAGCTTGCCCTGGAACATCAGCCGCTCGATGGGGGCGCCGCCGAGCAGCTCGCCGAGGGTCTCGGCGTCGAGCTCGACCACCGCGTCGAAGGCCGCTTCGTCGAAGGCTGTCTCGTCGGTCAGGTCGGGGCGCAGCAGGTCGATGCCCGCCGGGTGGAAGTGCAGGGCCAGCGCCAGCTCGGGGCGCTCCAGGCGCAGCAGCACGCGCTGGCCGGCGAGCCGGGCCAGCCGCGCCGGCGCCGCGGGATCCCGGGCGAGCAGGGCGTTGAGGGTGCGTTCGAGACCGGCCAGCAGCAGAGTGGGTGACAGCGACATCATGCCCTCACAGCTTGATGCCGCGATGCAGGGCGACGATGCCCCCGGTGAGGTTGGTGTACTCCACCCGCTCGAGCCCGGCGGCCTCCATCATGCCCTTGAGGGTCTCCTGGTCGGGGTGCATGCGGATCGACTCGGCCAGGTAGCGGTAGCTCTCGCCGTCGCTGGCCACCAGCTCGCCGATCTTCGGCAGCAGGCGGAAGGAGTACTCGTCGTAGGCCTTGGAGAACAGCGGGTTGCCCGGCTTGGAGAACTCCAGCACCAGCAGGCGCCCGCCCGGCTTGAGCACCCGGGTCATGGAGCGCAGGGCGGCGTCCTTGTCGGTGACGTTGCGCAGGCCGAAGGCGATGGTGATGCAGTCGAAGCTGTTGTCGGGGAAGGGCAGGCACTCGGCGTTGGCCTGCACGTACTCGACGTTGCCACCGACGCCATGGTCGAGCAGCTTGTCGCGGCCGACACGCAGCATGGACTCGTTGATGTCGGCCAGCACCACCCGGCCGCGGGGGCCCACCATGCGCGAGAACTTGGCCGTGAGGTCGCCGGTGCCGCCGGCGATGTCGAGCACGCTGTGGCCGGGACGCACGCCGGAGCGCTCGATGGCCAGGCGCTTCCACAGGCGGTGGATGCCCAGCGACATCAGGTCGTTCATGATGTCGTAGCGAGCCGCCACCGAGTGGAAGACGTGGGCCACGCGGGAGGCTTTCTCCTCGACCGGGACTTCCTGGTAGCCGAAGTGGGTGGTGTGCTTGTCACTGGCGCTCATGCCGTGGGGCTCCCGAATCGCTGCGGTGGGGGCGGGCCTGGCGGCCTCGCCGATGGGCGCCATTGTAGCCCTCCCCGATGACGATTGTCTTGACGGAGGCCGATTGTCTGGGCTCCCGAGATGGAGAGAAGAGGGGCGCCGGGGTGCGACGGATTCGACCACGTCACCGGAGCGCCGGCCCGCCTCCGGCGCCTTGCGAAGCATTCCCCTGTCCTACAGCTGCTTGATCTCGATGCCCAGCGGCTCCCGCGAGGCGCCCGCCTCCTCGAGCCGGCGCAGGTAGTCGGCCCAGTTGGCCTCGCGCCGCCGGATCAGGTCGTATAAGTAGTCCCAGCTGTAGAGGCCGCTGTCGTGGCCGTCGTCGAAGTGCAGCTTCAGCGCGTAGCGCCCGGCCTGGGTGATGTTCTTGAGGCCGACGTCCTTCTTGCCCACCTGCAGGGTGGCGGAGTCCGGACCGTGGCCGCGCACCTCGGCGGAGGGCGAGAAGACGCGCAGGTACTCCACCGAGAGCCGATAGGACTCGCCCTCGGCGTAGGTGAGCTCGAGCTCGCGCTCCTTGCGGTGGTAGTGCACGTTGGTGGGAATCGGGGCTGTCATGGTGAGGCTCCGCAGCAGCGTTGGCGGTGAGCGGCTGTCCCGGGAGCCGCTCGTGTCGGAGGCGCTGTGAACCCTTCCCTGGGCGCTACATTTGCCATCCTTGGCCAATGACCTCCTCTACGAGCGGTTCCCGACGCCGCGCTACCCATTGGCCCTCAGCTCGGGGCCGGGCTTACAGAATATACCGCGACAGGTCCTCGTCCATCGCCAGCTCGCCGAGCTGGGAGTCGACGTAGGTGGCGTCGATCGTCAGCGGGCTGCCGAAGTCGCCGCCCTGGTAGGAGGCCTCCTCGAGCAGGCGCTCCATCACGGTGTGCAGGCGGCGCGCGCCGATGTTCTCGGTGCCCTCGTTGACCTTCCAGGCGATCTCGGCGATGCGCGCGATGCCATCCTCGGTGAAGGCGACCTCGAGCCCCTCGGTGGCGAGCAGCGCCTGGTACTGCTTGGTCAGCGCCGCGGAGGGCTCGGTGAGGATGCGCTGGAAGTCGTCCGGCGTCAGGGCGTTGAGCTCGACGCGGATCGGCAGGCGGCCCTGCAGCTCCGGGATCAGGTCCGACGGGCGCGACAGGTGGAAGGCGCCGGAGGCGATGAACAGGATGTGGTCGGTCTTGACCATGCCGTACTTGGTGGAGACCGTGGAGCCCTCGATCAGCGGCAGCAGGTCGCGCTGCACGCCCTCGCGGGAGACCTCGCCGCCGCTGGACTGGCCGCTGCCCTTGGAGACCTTGTCGATCTCGTCGAGGAAGACGATGCCGTTCTGCTCCACCGCCTCGATGGCGCGGCTCTTGATGTCGTCCTCGTTGACCAGCTTGCCGGCCTCCTCGTCGCGCAGCAGGCCGAGGGCGTCCTTCACCGCGACCCGGCGGGTCTCGCTCTTCTGCTTGCCCATGCCGGCGAACAGGTTCTGCAGCTGGCTGGTCATCTCCTCCATGCCCGGCGGGGTCGTGATGTCCACGCCCGGGCCCTGGGGGGTGACCTCGATGTCGATCTCCTTGTCGTCGAGCTGGCCCTCGCGCAGCTTCTTGCGGAACAGCTGGCGGGTCGAGCTGTCCTGGCGCGGCTCGTTCTCCTGGCCGCGGGGCGGCGGCAGCAGGGCGTCGAGGATGCGCTCCTCGGCGGCGTCCTCGGCGCGGTGGCCAACCTCCTCCTTGGCCTGCTCGCGGACCAGCTTGATGGCGGCCTCGGTCAGGTCGCGGATGATCGACTCCACGTCGCGGCCCACGTAGCCCACCTCGGTGAACTTGGTGGCCTCCACCTTGATGAAGGGCGCGCCGGCCAGCTTGGCCAGGCGGCGGGCGATCTCGGTCTTGCCGACGCCGGTGGGGCCGATCATCAGGATGTTCTTGGGCGTCACCTCGTGGCGCAGCTCGCCGTCGAGCTGCATGCGCCGCCAGCGGTTGCGCAGGGCCACGGCCACGGCACGCTTGGCGTCCTGCTGGCCGACGATGTACTGGTCCAGGGCGTGGACGATCTCGCGGGGGGTCATCCGGGTCATGATCAGAGCTCTTCCAGCGTGACGTTATGGTTGGTGAACACGCAGATGTCGCCGGCGATGGCCAGGGACTTCTCGGTGATGTCGCGGGCGGAGAGGTCGGTGTTCTCCAGCAGGGCGCGGGCGGCGGAAAGTGCGAAATTGCCGCCGGAGCCGATGGCGATGATGCCGCGCTCGGGCTCCACCACGTCGCCGTTGCCGGTGATGATCAGCGAGGCGTCCTTGTTGGCCACGGCGAGCAGCGCCTCCAGGCGGCGCAGGGCGCGGTCGGTGCGCCAGTCCTTGGCCAGCTCCACGGCGGCCTTGACCAGGTTGCCCTGGTACTTCTCGAGCTGGGCCTCGAAGCGCTCGAAGAGGGTGAAGGCGTCGGCGGTGCCGCCGGCGAAGCCGGCCAGCACCTGGCCGTGGTAGAGGCGACGTACCTTGCTGGCGTTGCCCTTCATCACGGTGTTGCCCAGCGAGACCTGGCCGTCACCGGCCAGCGCCACTTGGTCGCCGCGGCGCACGGAAACGATCGTGGTCATGGAGGGGACTCCTTGGGGGAGGGAAAAGCTCCCGATGACTGGCGGCGCCTCGGTCGAAGCGAGGCGCCGGGGTGAACTCAGGGGGAAGTGCGGGCGGGGCGCGCGGAATTCAACCTTGGTCGCGCCCCGCGGCGGGCGCGTCAGTTCTGCAGCTGGATCAGCAGCGGCTCGATGCCCTGGGTGGTCATCAGGTCCTGGGCACGGTTGAGCTCGCGCCGATCGCTGTAGGGCCCGACCTGGACGCGGTGCCAGGTGTCGCCGCCGCCGGTCTTGACCTCGCTGATCTTGGCCAGCAGGCCGAAGTCCTTGAGGCGACCGGCCAGCCGGTCGGCGTCGCTGGCCTCGCGGAAGGAGGCGGCCTGCAGCATGAAGCGGGCATTCGCGTCCGAGGCGGCGGGCCGCGCGGCCTCGTCGGCCTCCATGTTGGCGGCGATCACCCGGGCGATGGGGTCGTCGTCGGTGGCCGGCTCGGCCCGCTCCGGCGCGCTCTCGGCCGGGGCGGGGCGCGGCGGCGGGGTCGCCGTGGAGCTCGGCACCTTGCCGCCCGGGGCGATCACCTCGGACTCCGGCAGCAGGGTGTAGAACTCGAAGGTCGGCATCGGCGGCTCGTCGGGTTTCTCGGGACGCGACTCTTGCGGGGACGCCTCGCGGCCCTCCGGCTGGGAGAGTACCCTCGCCAGCCGCGAGTCGTCGTCCTGCCAGGGGGCGACGCCCTGCTGGTGCTGGGCCAGCAGGAAGCCGGCCACCAGGCCGGCGAGCCCCCACAGCCACCCCGGCAGGCCGCGACGCGGGGACGGGGCGGCACGGCGGCGCGGGGTGCTGGTGGCGCCGCGCTTCTTGGCGGGGGGCTTGCGGGTGGCCATGGCTTACATCTCCTCGGGCGCGCCGACACCCATCAGGTCGAGGCCGTTGCGCAGCACCTGGCGGGTGGCCAGGCCCAGCGCCAGGCGGGCATTGCGCAGGGCGTCGTCGTCGACCATCACCTTCACCGCGTTGTAGCAGGTGTGGAAGTCGGCGGCGAGGTCGAGCAGGTACTGGGCGATCTGCTGCGGCTCGTGGGAGGCGGCGGCGTGGGCGACCACCTCGGGGTAACGGGCCAGGCGGTTGAGCACCGCCTTCTCCTGGTCGCTGTCGAGCAGCGCGAGCTTGTCCATGGCGAGCTCGTGGTCGAAGGCCAGGCCCTCGGCGTCGGCCTTGCGCAGCATGCTGCAGACCCGGGCGTGGGCGTACTGCACGTAGTAGACCGGGTTGTCGTTGGACTGCGAGCGGGCCAGGTCGATGTCGAAGGTCAGCTGCGAGTCGGCGCGCCGGGCGGCGAGGAAGAAGCGCGTGGCGTCGCGACCCACCTCGTCGATCAGGTCGCGCACCGTGACGTAGCTGCCGGCGCGCTTGGAGAGCTTCACCTCGACCCCGGAGCGGGTGACCATCACCATCTGGTGCAGCACGTAGTCGGGCCAGCCCGTCGGGATACCGGCCTCCAGCGCCTGCAGCCCGGCGCGCACCCGGGTCACGGTGGAGTGGTGATCGGCGCCCTGCTCGTTGATCACGGTGGTGAAGCCGCGCTGCCACTTGTCGAGGTGGTAGGCGACGTCGGGCAGGAAGTAGGTGTACTGGCCGTCGGACTTGCGCATCACGCGGTCCTTGTCGTCACCGAACTCGGTGGTGCGCAGCCACAGGGCGCCGTCCTGCTCGTAGGTGTGGCCCTTCTCGATCAGCCGCTCGACCGCGGCCTCGACCTTGCCCTGCTCGTAGAGCGAGGACTCCAGGAAGTAGACGTCGAACTCGACGCCGAAGGCCTTGAGGTCCAGATCCTGCTCGCGGCGCAGGTAGGCCACGGCGAAGTCGCGGATCGCCTCGAGGTCGTCCGGGTCGCCGGCGCCGGTGACGTGGCGGTCGTCGGCATGCACGGTCTCGCCGGCCAGGTAGCCGTTGGCGACGTCGATGATGTAGCCGCCGCGGTAGCCGTCCTCGGGCCAGCCGGCGTCGCCGGGGTCGATGCCCTGCACCCGGGCCTGCACCGAGCGCGCCAGGTTGGCGATCTGGGCGCCGGCGTCGTTGTAGTAGAACTCGCGGGTCACGTCATGGCCGGTGGCCTCGAGCAGCCGGCAGATGCAGTCGCCGATCGCCGCGCCGCGGCCGTGGCCGACGTGCAGCGGCCCGGTCGGGTTGGCGGAGACGAACTCCACCTGCACCTTCTGCCCCTGGCCCGCCAGGTTGCGGCCGAAGGCGTCGCCGGCCTCGAGCACCTGGCGCACCACCTGGGCGGCGGCGTCGGTGGCGGCGAAGAAGTTGACGAAGCCGGGGCCGGCGATCTCGACCTTCTGCACGGCGTCGCTCTCCGGCAGCGCGGCGACCAGGGTCTCGGCCAGCTCGCGGGGCTTCTTGCCGGCCGGCTTGGCGAGCATCAGCGCGAGGTTGGTGGCGTAGTCGCCGTGGGCCTTGTCGCGAGTCGGATCGACCTTGATGGTGGGGGCGATCTCGGCGGGCACGACGCCCTGTTGCCGGAGGTTGTCCAGGGCGCCCTCGAGCAGCGCGATGATGGTCTCTTTCATGGAAGTGTCCGGTGTCCTGTGGCGGGGGCGATGCGGTGCGACCGCCCGGGCGAGTCTGGGGCGCCATTATCGGCAATCGGCGCCGGGCTTTAAAGGTGTGGTGTCAGGCCAGGGTCTGCGGATCGATGTCCAGCGACCAGCGGACCCGTCGCGCCTCGGGGCGGGCCTCCAGCCAGGCGATCAGCCAGGCGCCGGCCTCATGGAGCCGGCTGCGGCGCGCGGCGGAGAGCATCAGCTGCAGGTGGTAGCGGTTCTGACGCCGCTCCATGGGCGCCGGCACCGGCCCCAGGCAGTCGACCTCGAGGCCGCGCTCGGCGAGCCAGCCGCGCAGCGCCTCGGCCGCGAGGGTCCCGAGCTCGACCACCGCCGCCTCGTGGGGCGCCTCCAGGCGCAGCAGGGCCAGGAAGCGGAAGGGCGGCAGCTGGGCGGCGCGGCGCTCCTCGAGCAGCTGGGCGGCCAGGGCATCGTAGCCGGCATCGGCCAGCAGGCGCAGGTGCGGGTCGTCGGTGTGCATCGTCTGCACCAGCACCCGGCCCGGGTGCGCGGCGCGCCCGGCGCGTCCCGCCACCTGCTCGAGCAGCTGGGCGCTGTGCTCCAGGGCCCGGAAGTCGCTGGCGTAGAGGCCGGCGTCGGCGTTGACCACCACCACCAGGGTGACGTGGGGCAGGTGGTGGCCCTTGGCCAGCATCTGGGTGCCCACCAGCAGGCAGGGCTCGCCGCGGCGTACCTCGGTCAGCACCTGCTCAAGGGCGTCGCGGCGCCGGGTACTGTCGCGGTCGATGCGGTGCACCGGCGTCTCGGGGAAGAGCGCCGCCAGGGTCTCCTCGGTACGCTCGGTGCCGCTGCCCAGCGGTCGCAGGTCGATGCTGCCGCAGTCGGGGCAGGCATCGAGCAGGGCGCGGCGGCGGTCGCAGTGGTGGCAGGCCAGCAGGGGCGGCTGGCGGTGCAGGGTCATGCGCGCATCGCAGTGGTCGCACTCGGCCAGCCAACCGCAGGCGTGGCAGGCCAGCGTCGGGGCGAAGCCGCGGCGATTGATGAAGACCAGCACCTGATGGCCGGCGGCCAGGGTCTCGCCAATGGTCTCGATTACCGGAGGGATGAGCCCGGCCCGGCGCTGACGGCCGCGCAGGTCGACGAGCTCCAGGCGCGCCGGGGCATGGCGGCTGGCGCGCCGCGTCAGGCGCAGGTGGCGGTAGTCGCCGGCCTGGGCGCGCTGCAGGGTCTCCAGCGATGGCGTGGCCGTGCCCAGCAGCAGCGGGATGCGATGGCGGTGGGCGCGGGCCACGGCAAGGTCGCGGGCGTGGTAGCGCAGCCCGTCCTGCTGCTTGAAGGAGCCGTCGTGCTCCTCGTCGACGATGATCACGCCGGGCGCGGCCAGCGGCGTGAAGATCGCCGAGCGGGTGCCGATGACGATCGGCGCCCGGCCGCTGGCGGCCGCCTCCCAGGCGTCCAGGCGCTCGTGGTCGGTGAGCCCCGAGTGCAGCGCCACCACCGGCACCCGGAAGCGGCTGCGAAAGCGCGCCAGCGTCTGGGGGGTCAGGCCGATCTCGGGGACCAGCACCAGCGCCTGGCGCTGGCGACCGATGACGGCCTCGATGAGCTGCAGGTAGACCTCGGTCTTGCCGCTGCCGGTGACGCCGTGGAGCAGGCAGGGATGGAAGGCGTCGAGGTGCTCGTGCAGGGCGCCCAGCGCCGTGGCCTGCTCGCGGTTGAGGGGCAGGGCGGGCTCGGCCAGCAGCTGGCCGTCGTCGCTCGGTGCGCCGCCCGAGAGCGGCTCCTCGTGGCGCTCGACCAGGCCCTTGTCGGCCAGGGCGCGCAGCTGGTCGCGGCTGAACGACTGGGCGAGGATCGCCTGGCTGACCAGACCGTGGGGGTGCTGGCGCAGCATGGCGAGCAGCTCGGCCTGGCGGGGCGCCCGGGCGAGGCCCGGCGGATCGGCCTGCGCGCCGGCCTGCGTCACGCCCCAGCGCTCGCGGGTGCGGGCCTCCAGGGCACGCCCCTGGCGCAGCAGCACCGGCATGGCCTGGTGCAGGGTGTCGCCGAGGGCGTGCTGGTAGTAGCGGGCGGTGAAGCGGCAGAGCCACAGCCAGTCGGCCGGCAGCGGTGCCTCGTCGAGGCAGGCGTCCACCGGCTTGAGGCTCGACAGTGGCAGTTCGCTGGCGTCGCGGCACTCCACCACCACGCCGACGACCTGGCGCCGCCCGAACGGGACCCGCACGCGCAGCCCCGGCTGCCAGCCGCCGGGGGGCGCCTCGCGGCCGGGCCGGTAGTCGAACAGGCGGCGCAGCGGCGAGGGCACCGCGACGCCCAGCACGCGGGGCGCGGGCGAATGGGGGAAATCGGGCAATTGGCCTCCGGCATGGGCTCTGCTAGAATACTTCGCCGCTGCGGACACCCTGGGTGCCTGGCGGCAACCGGTTCGCATGTACAGACAACCCGTATGCGGTGCCTGGCAGAAGATCAGGTGGCGGCATACAGCTTCGTGAGGCTCAAGATGAAACAAGGTATCCACCCGGATTACAAGACGGTCAACGTGACCTGCTCCTGCGGCGCCACCTTCGAGGTCGGCTCCACCTCTGGCCACGACTTCTCCCTGGACGTCTGCTCCCAGTGCCACCCGTTCTACACCGGCAAGCAGAAGCAGGCGACCACCGGTGGTCGCGTCGAGCGCTTCAACAAGCGCTTCGGTGCCGCCATCAAGCGCTGAGCCGACCGGCACATCGCTGTCTCGAGAAACCCGCCCACCGAGGCGGGTTTCTTCGTTTCCGGTGCTCGGCCGCGGCGCCCGCCGCTCGTGCCGTCGCGACGATAAGGAAAACGTTATGGCTGATCCGTTCAGCCATAAGTTTCGACAAATGACCGAAAACGTCTTCAAACGGGGCGGGAACGGCGGGGAAGTGGGTCGAGTTGAGCACTCCGCTATTCTTGTATACACTGGCTGGCCCATCATCGGCTACCGGATACTCTCAGCATGACGGACGCGAAGAAGCAGGCGGCGCTGGATTACCACGCGAAACCTTTCCCGGGGAAGCTCTCCGTGGAGCTCACCAAGCCCACCGCCAGCGCTCGGGACCTGTCCCTGGCCTACAGCCCCGGGGTCGCCGAGCCGGTGCGCGAGATCGCCAACGATCCGGAGAACGCCTACCTCTATACCGGCAAGGGCAACCTGGTCGCGGTGATCTCCGACGGCAGTGCCATCCTCGGCCTCGGCAACCTGGGCCCCCTGGCGAGCAAGCCGGTGATGGAAGGCAAGGGCGTGTTGTTCAAGCGCTTCGCCGGCATCAACTCGGTGGACGTCGAGGTCAATGCCGAGAGCCCTCAGGCCTTCATCGACACCGTGGCGCGCATCGCCGACACCTGGGGGGGCATCAACCTCGAGGACATCAAGGCCCCGGAGTGCTTCGAGATCGAGCAGGCGCTGGTCGAGCAGTGCAGCATCCCGGTCTTCCATGACGACCAGCACGGCACCGCCATCGTCACCGCCGCGGGCATGCTCAACGCCCTGGACATCGCCGGCAAGTCGCTGGACAGCGCTCGCATCGTCTGCCTGGGCGCCGGGGCAGCCGCCATCGCCTGCATGAAGCTGCTGGTCTCCTGCGGCGCGCATCCCGAGAACATCGTGATGCTCGACCGCAAGGGCGTGATCCACAGCGGCCGCGAGGACCTCAACCAGTACAAGGCGATGTTCGCCTTGGAGACGGACAAGCGCACCCTGGCCGACGCCATCGACGGCGCCGACGTCTTCGTCGGCCTCTCCGGCCCCGGCCTGATGAGCGCCGACCACATCCGCAGCATGGCGCCCAACCCGGTGGTCTTCGCCTGCACCAACCCGGACCCCGAGATCCATCCCGACCTGGCCCGCGAGGTGCGTCCGGACGTGATCATGGCCACCGGTCGCTCCGACTACCCGAACCAGGTCAACAACGTGCTGGGCTTCCCGTTCATCTTCCGCGGGGCGCTCGACGTGCGCGCCACCCGCATCAACGAGGAGATGAAGGTCGCCGCCGTCCACGCCCTGAAGGACCTGGCCCGCGAGCCGGTGCCCCAGGCGGTGCTGGAGGCCTACGAGATGGAGGAGATGACCTTCGGCCCCAACTACATCATCCCCACCCCGGTGGACATCCGCCTGCTGGAGCGGGTGCCGGCGGCGGTGGCCCAGGCGGCGGTGGACTCCGGGGTGGCGCGCAAGCCCTATCCCTCCCACTATCCGCTGCGCTCGGCGGAGGACGTCTACGGCATCTGAGCCGCCGACGCCCCTCGCGCTGCATGACGACGCCGGCCCTCGGGCCGGCGTCGTCGCGTTCGGGTGATGGGACGCTCCGGCGGCGGCCTACCAGTTGTAGAGCAGCGAGGCCGAGGTGGTGCGGTCGGTGCGCGCCTCGGCGTCCTCGGGCGGGCGCGAGGTGTCCTTGATCTCGTGGGAGAGCTTGAGGGCCAGGTGGGCGTTGAGGCGCGCGGTGAGCGCGGTCAGCGAGCGCGAGGTGACGTTGGCGTCGGTGGCCTCCACCGAGAGCTCCTGCTCGAGGCTGGCGGTCTCCGAGAAGTCCCAGGCGTAGGCCAGGGCGCCGTAGGCCACGCCGAGCGATTCGTCCTCCTTGTCCACGATGCGGTCGTAGCGGTAGCCCGGCCCGGCCTCCAGCGAGAGCCGCTGGTGCTCGTCGTCGATCAGGTCGCGGCCATAGCCGCCGATGGTGGTGAACTGCTGCTCGTAGCCGCTGAAGCGATCGCGGTCCCAGCGGGCGAAGCCGAACAGGTAGTGGGGACCCTCGAGGTCGAAGCGCTTGCGGCCGGCGACCAGGTACTGCTCGGCGCTGGTCTCGTCGTCGCGGGAGACGTTGCGCACCTCGGCGCGCAGGGTGCGGGTCCATTTTCCGTTCAGCCAGGTGAGCCGGCCCTTGGCGATCAAGGTCTGGCTGTCGGTGTTGCCCGACAGGTGCGTGTAGCCCAGTTCGGCGCTGCCGGTGAGCCCCTCGGCGTGCTTCTCGGGCGGCGGGGGCGCGTAGAAGGGACTGGCCTGTCCGCTCCCGGCGATCGCCAGCAGCCCGCCCAGGGCCAGCCAGCGGGGCAGTCGGAGCGAGGGTAGGGGGTACGGCATGGTCGATCTCGTCGGGTTGCCGTGTCGGCGTCCGCCGACGCGGCGCTTTCGGTGCATGGGGCGGGCGGCCTGGCGGCCGCCCGAGGCGGAGGGGCGCCGGCCTAGAAGATGGCCTCGTAGGCGCCGGTGCCCTGGGAGCCGCTCTCGCGCTCGACCTCCTGCTCGACGCGGCGCGGCTGGAAGCCGGGCAGGTGGTCGGCCATGAACAGCTCCTCGATGCCGCCGCCCTGGCCGTCGCGCAGGCGGCGGCCGGTGTCGGGATCGACTCGTTCGGTGACCACGCCGGAGGGGCGCTCGGGCCAGCGTTCGGGCTTGCCCTCCAGGGCCTGGCCCATGAAGTCCATCCAGATCGGCAGGGCGACCTGGGAGCCGTACTCGGCGGTGCTCTCGTTGTTGTCCTTGCCCACCCAGGTGGTGGCCACGAGGTCGCTGTTGAAGCCGGCGAACCAGGCGTCCCGCTGGTCGTTGGTGGTACCGGTCTTGCCGACGATGTCACCGCGCTCGAGGGCCAGGGCCCGGCGGGCGGTGCCGCGCTCGACCACGTCGCGCAGCATGTCGCGCAGGATGTAGACGGCGGCCGGGTCGGCCACCCGAGGCGCCACCTCGTAGGTCTCGCCATCGATCTCGACCATCATCTGGTCGTCGCGGCAGTCGCGGCAGGCGACCCGCGGCGAGGCCTCGTCTACCACGGAGGACGCCTCGTCGTCGCCCCGGGTCACCCGGTCGATGAACCAGGGGGAGACCTGGAAGCCGCCGTTGGCCAGCACCGCGTAGGCGTTGGTCATCTCCAGCGGCGTCAGGCTGGCGCTGCCCAGCGCCAGGGAGAGGCCGCGCGGCAGCTGGTCGGGGTCGAGGCCGAAGCCCTCGAGGAACTCGATGGTGCGCTCCAGGCCCAGCGACTGCAGCACGCGAATGGTGACGAGGTTGCGCGAGCGCGCCAGGGCGACCCTGAGCCGGGTCGGGCCGAGGAAGTCGCCGCTGGAGTTGGAGGGGCGCCACAGCTCGTCGCTGCCGTCCTGCAGCACCACCGGGGCGTCGTTGACCACGCTCGCCGGGTTCATCTCGCCGCTGTCCAGCGCCGCCAGGTAGACGAACGGCTTGAAGATCGAGCCGGCCTGCCGGCGCGCCTGGGTGGCGCGGTTGAACTTGCTGGCGTCGAAGTCGAAGCCGCCCTGCAGGGCCAGGATGGCGCCGTTGTCGGGGTCCATCACCACCAGCGAGCCCTCGGCCGCGGGGCGCTGGGAGAGGCGCCAGCTGCCGTCCTCGTTCTGCAGGATGCGCAACAGCGAGCCGCGGGTCGCGATATCGTCGGCCGAGTTCGGCGGCCTGCCGCGGCTGTAGGGGCTCAGGTAGGGATCCGCCCACTCCAGGCCGCTCCAGGGCAGGGTGATGACCTCGCCGCCGCGGGCCAGGACGCGCATCTCGCGCCCCTCGCTCTCGACCACGATGGCGGGCTTGAGCGGCCCGAAGGCGGGCGTGCGCTCGAGCACCTGCAGCCAGTTGCTGACGTCGCCCTCGATGCCCTCGATCTCGGTCTGGCTGCGCTCGGCGGCGCGCCGCGCGGTCTGCATGATCTCCGGCGACTCGGCGAGCTCCTCCTCCAGCCCCTCGCGGTCGGTGCGCTCCTGGGCCTCGGCCAGGCTGCGCGGGATGTCGGTCTGCTCCGGGCCGCGCCAGCCGTGGCGGGTGTCGTACTCGATCAGGCCCTCGGCCAGGGCGCGCCCGGCCAGCGGTTGCAGCTCGCTGTCCAGGGTGGTGTGGATGCGATAGCCGCCGGTGTAGGCCCGGTCGCCGTAGCGGTCGATGGCGAACTGGCGGGCCATCTCGGCCACGTAGTCGGCTTCCACCTCGACCTGGGCCAGGTGGCGGCGGGCGGTGACCGGCGCCTGCACGGCCTCCTCGTAGGCTGCCTCGTCGATGTAGCCGAGCTCGCGCATGCGGAACAGGATCCAGTTGCGGCGAATCAGCGCGCGCTCGGCGTTGGCCAGCGGGTTGAAGGCCGAGGGGGCCTTGGGCAGGCCGGCGATCATCGCCTTCTCGGCCAGGGTCAGTTCGTCGAGCGGGCGGTCATAGTAGACCTCGGAGGCCGCCGCGATGCCGTAGGCTCGGTTGCCGAGATAGATCTTGTTGACGTAGAGCTCGAGGATCTCCTGCTTGGAGAGGATCTGCTCCATCTGCAGCGCCAGCAGGATCTCGCGGATCTTGCGGGTGAAGGTCTGATCCAGCGTCAGCAGATAGTTGCGCGCCACCTGCATGGTGATCGTCGAGCCCCCGGACTGGATGTCGCCGCCGCTCGCCGCCAGCTCCACCGCGGCCCGCAGCAGGCCCTTGGGATCGACGCCGGCATGGTCGAAGTAGGTCGCGTCCTCGGCGGCCAGCAGGGCGTCGATCAGCTCCTCCGGGATCTCGGCATAGTCAACCGGGGTGCGGCGCTCCTCGCCGAACTCGCCGATCAGCTTGCCGTCGCGGGTGAAGATGCGCAGCGGCGTCTGCAGCTCGAAGTCCTGGAGCTGGCGCACGTCGGGCAGGCCGGGCGCGAAGTAGAGCGCGGCACCCACCACGCCCAAGACGCCGGCGGCCGACAGCGAGACCAGCAGCCAGAGGATGGAAACGACCAGGGTTCTGAGAAACTTCATGAAAATGCGGTATCCATGCTGGGAACGGGGGCGGAGTGGTGGCGATGCAGTGGCCCTCCCTCGGGGCAGCCATTATAGGAAGCCGAGGGGGTGGTCACCAGCGTTGACGCATGGCGACACCGTCGATCGTGTGAGATTCGGAAATATCATGTAATCTGCGTTTACGGACCTGGGTATGACGATCACCATGCGCAAAGACCCGGTTTGAAAAGGGCAATTATAATGAGCGGCGCGCCGCAGGGATCAGGCAGGGGCATGACATACGATGCGACTGAGAGCACCCGGTAAGGGACTGATCGGTGTCGATATCACCTCGGCTACCGTCAAGGTCATCGAACTGAAGCGCGCGGGTGGCCACTATCAGGTGGAAAGCTACGCCGTGCGCCCGCTGCGCGAGGGCGCCGTGGTGGAGCGGCGGATTCGCGACATGCCGGCCGTGGTGGACGCCCTCAGGCGCGCCGTGGACCACGCGCGCCCCAGTACGCGCAATGCAGCGGTGGCCGTGCCGGCCGGCGCGGCCATCACCAAGACGCTGTCGTTTCCTGCCTCGCTCGACGACGGCGAGATCGAGACCCGCATCCAGCTCGAGTCCGACCGCCATATCCCCTTTCCGTTCAATGAGGTCGCCTTCGACTTCCAGCGCCTCGGCCTCAACTCGCGCTACGGTGACCAGCAGGACGTGCTGCTGGTGGCCTGCCGCCAGCAGGACGTCAACCAGCTGACCGAGGCGGTGCTGCAGGCCGGGCTCACCCCGGCCGCCGTCGATGTCGAGACCTTCGCCATGGAGCGCGCCTTCCAGGAGCTGCGCCACCAGCTGCCGTCGGAGGGCGGCGAGCAGGAGTGTGTGGCGCTGGTCGATATCGGCGCCACCATGAACGCCTTCCACGTGCTGCGCGACGGCCGTGTCACCTACAGCCGCGACACCGTGTTCGGCGGCCGCCAGCTGACCGACGAGATCCGCAACCGCTACGGGCTGACCCTCGAGGAGGCGGGGCTGGCCAAGAAGCGGGGCGGCCTGCCCGACGACTACCAGCGCAGCGTGCTGGATCCCTTCCTCGATACCCTGGTGCAGCAGGTGGGGCGCTCGCTGCAGCTCTACTACACCGCCGGGCGCAAGCAGGAGGTGCGGCGCATGATCCTGGCGGGCGGCACCAGCGTGCTGCCGGGCCTGGCCGAGCGGCTGGCCGAGGAAAGCGGCATGGAGGTGGTGATCGCCAATCCCTTCCGCCGCATGAAGGTGAGCGCCCGCATCGACGTCCCGACCCTGGCCGGTGACGCCCCGGCCATGCTCACGGCCTGCGGCCTGGCGATGAGGGTAGGCAAATGACGACCATCGAGATCAACCTGCTCCCCTGGCGGGAGGAGATGCGTGCCCGTCGCGGCAAGCGGTTCGCCACGGCCATCGTGCTGAGCGCGCTGGTCGGCCTGGGCGTCGGCTACGGCATGACCTGGTACCTCGATCAGCGCCTCGAGGATCAGCAGCAGCGCCAGCAGCTGATCAAGGCCAGGACCGCCGAGCTGGATCGCGATATCCGCGCGGTGAGCCAGTACGAGGAGCAGATCGCCTCCCTGAACCGCCAGATCGAGGTCTTCGAGCGGCTTCAGGTCGGGCGTCCGCAGACGGTGCATGTCTTCAATGCCCTGGTCGACAGCCTGGAGGAGGGGGTCTACTACTCCTCGCTCAGCCGCCAGGGAGATCAGCTGCGGCTGACCGGCCTGGCCGAGGACAATAGCCGTGTCTCCGAGCAGCTTCGCCAGCTGGAGGCCTCACCGGTCTTCGACGTGCCGGTGCTCTCCGAGGTGGAGAGCGCCGAGGACGAGATGCGCCGCTTCAATCTCAGCGTCAACCAGCACATGCCCGGCACGGAAGGTGTCGAGGATGCGGCAGGCACGGAGGCGCCATGAACCTATCCACCGAAGTGCGTCGTCTTCGCGACATGGACTGGGGGGAGCTGGACGTCAAGGAGTCCGGCAGCTGGCCCTTCCTGCTGCAGCTGATCTGCTGCGTGCTGGTCGTCGGCCTGACCGTCGCCGGCATGTACTGGTACCTCGCCGCGCCGAAGGTCGAGGCGCTCGAGCAGGCGCAGCGCGAGGAGCAGCGCCTGCTGCGCGATTACCGCAGCAAGTCGGCCCAGGCCGCCAACCTGCCAGCGCTGCGCGAGCAGGTCGAGGAGCTCGATGAGCGCCTGTCGGCGCTGGTGGCGATGCTCCCCGGGGGGGCCGAGATCCCCTCGCTGATCGACGACATCAGCGAGGCGGCACTCGATAACCAGCTCTCCATCGACTTCATCCGCCTGCGCAGCCCGGTGCCCCGGGAGTTCTACGTCGAGCGCCCCTTCGATATCCGGGTGCAGGGCGACTATCACCGCGTCGCCTCCTTCATCTCCAGCGTGGCCGATCTGCCGCGCATCGTGACCCAGCACGATTTCAGCCTGGCGCCCACCGACGGGCGCAACCGGCTGCAGCTGTCGATGCTGGCCCGCACCTACAGCTATCGGCCGCCTCAGGAAGTGGTCGAGGAGGAGGCGCCATGAGTCGCTGGTGGACCCGAGTCGCCTGGCTGGTGTTGCCCCTTGCGCTTGGCGCCTGCCGTGACGCCAACCTGGCGAGTCTCGAGCAGGAGATGGAGGCGATGCGCGCCAATCCGGGGAAGGTGGACCTGGAGCCGGTGCCGCCCCTGCCGACTTACGAATCGGTGGATTACTACTTCGCCGACGAGCGCAGCCCCTTCCAGGCGCGTCTGCCGGAACCCGAGGCGCTGCCTGGCGGCGGAGGCGAGGACAGCGACCTGGCGCCGGACGAGACGCGTCCCCGTGAGCCGCTGGAGGCCTATGACCTGGGTCGGCTCGAGCTGGTGGGCACCCTCAAGGTCGGCGGGCAGCCTTCGGCGCTGATCAAGGCGCCCGACGGCAAGGTCCATCGGCTGCGTACCGGCAACCATATGGGGTCCGACTTCGGTCGTATCATCGGCATCACCGATACCACGGTGCAGCTGGTGGAGATCGTGCCCACGGGGCGGGGTGGCTGGATCGAGCGCAGCACTCAGCTCGCGCTCGACGACTAGACAACAAGGAGGCCATGCCGCCTGGCAGGGGGCGGTGGTGGCCCGTAGGGGGAAGGGAACAATGCAACCGATGATTCGTGGTCTCGCTATCGTGGCGCTGCTGGCGGTCTCCACGGCCGCCTCGGCGGCCTCCACCCTCACTGATCTTGCCTTCCGCCAGGGGGCGGACGGGGCGCTGGAGGTGGAGCTGGACTTCAGCGGGCCGGTGCCCGAGGTGCGTGGCTATCGTCTCGACGAGCCGGCCCGGCTGACCATCGACCTGATGGACACGACCAGCGCCCTGGAGCGGCGCCGCGAGGAGCTCGGCATGGGCGGGGTCGAGCGGGTCACGGCCCTGGAGGCGGGGTCCCGCACGCGGCTGGTCTTCGAGCTGGAAGGCCCCTTGCCCTACAACACCCGCCAGCAGGGCGATCGCCTGCTGCTCGCCATCGGCGGCGCGGCCGCCCAGCCGGTCGCGGCCCCCTCGGCGGACGCCTCGCGGACGGTGGCATCGTCGACCCGGGCATCGACGCCATCGACCCAGGCCTATAGCCAGCCGAGCATTCAGGACATCGACTTCCGTCGCGGCGATGGTGGCGCGGGGCGACTGGTCGTCACCTTCGACCGCTCAGGCGTGGATGCCCGGGTGCGCGAGAGCGGCCAGCGCATCGTCGCCGAGCTGCGCGAGGTCCGGCTGCCAGCCTCCCTGGATCAGGTCTATGACGTCAGCGACTTCGGCACCCCGCTCAAGCGCGTCACTCCCCGCGTCGGGCGCGACGGCGTGACCCTGGACATCCAGGGCGAAGGGCGCTTCGCCATGCTCTCCACCCAGACGGGTCGCCAGCTGGTGATCGAGGCCGAGCCGGTCACCCAGGCCCAGCAGGAGGAGCGCGTCCGTGAGCAGTTCCCCTATACCGGCGAGCGTATCACCCTGAACTTCCAGGACATCGAGGTGCGCTCGGTGCTGGCGATCATCGCCGACTTCACCGGCCTCAACCTGGTGGCCAGCGACAGCGTCACCGGGCGGGTCACTCTCAACCTGCAGGACGTGCCCTGGGACCAGGCCCTGGACCTGGTGCTCAAGAGCCACGGCCTCGCCAGTCGCCAGGAGGGCAACGTCATCGTGGTGGCGCCGGCCGCGGAGCTGGCCAATCTGGAGCGCCAGGAGCTGGAGTCCCGCGAGCAGCTGGAGACCCTGGCGCCGCTGGAGACCGAGTACATCCAGGTGAAGTACGCCAAGGCCTCCGACCTGGCCGCCTTGCTGCAAGACGCGAGCGGCTTCGGGCTGCTGACTGATCGCGGTCGGGTCGCCGTCGACCCTCGGACCAACACCCTGTTGGTGCAGGATACCGCCGAGCAGATCGATACCATCATGGCCACCCTGGATCGCCTGGATATCGCCGTGCGCCAGGTGCAGATCGAGGCGCGCATCGTCATCGCCCGGGACAGCGCTACCCGGGAGCTCGGGATCAACTGGGGGCTCTCTTCCCCCGACCGCATCGGCGATGGCCGCTTCGATGTCGCCGGGGCCGCCGACGGCAGCGTGGACAACGGTGGCCTGACCGTGGACATGGGCGGCAGCGCCGCATCGTCCACCGCCTTCAGCTTTGGCTACCTCTCCGGCGATATCCTCCTGGACCTGGAGCTGCGCGCCCTGGAGAGCGAGGGTAAGAGTCAGACGATCTCCCAGCCGCGGGTGATCACCGCCAACCAGAGCACGGCGATCATCAAGCAGGGTACCCAGATCCCCTATCAGGAGGCTGCTTCCAGCGGGGCCACCAACGTCGAGTTCGAGGAGGCGGTGCTGGCGCTGGAGGTGACGCCGCAGATCACCCCGGACAACCGCATCATCATGGACCTGGTGATCAACAACGATACGGTGGGTGAGCTCTTCAACGGCGTGCCCTCCATCGACACCAACGAGATCCAGACCCAGGTGCTGGTGGACAACGGCGAGACCGTGGTGCTGGGCGGTATCCTCACGACAGAAGAAGTGCGGAGTTTGCTCAAGACGCCTTTCCTGGGTGACCTGCCGGTGCTGGGGAACCTGTTCCGCTATACCGAGAACACCAATGATAAGGTAGAGTTGCTGGTATTCATCACGCCCCGAATACTGGACGACAACCTGGCCATTCGCTGATGCAGGCACTTCCCAACCTGATACTGATCGGCCCCATGGGGGCCGGCAAGAGCACCATCGGCCGCCTTCTGGCGGCCGAACTGTCACGTGAGTTCTACGACACGGATCATGAGATCCAGGCGCGCTGCGGTGCCGACATCCCCTGGATCTTCGACGTCGAGGGCGAGGCGGGCTTTCGCGATCGCGAGACCCAGATGATCCGCGAGCTGACGCACTACGAGAACGTGGTCATCGCGACCGGGGGCGGGGCCGTGCTGCGCGAGGAGAATCGCCGGGTGCTGCGCGAGAGCGGCACCGTGATCTACCTGCTCACCACCGTGGAGCAGCAGCTGCGTCGGACCGCCAAGGATCGCAATCGGCCGCTGCTGCAGCGTCCCGACAAGGAGGCCGTGCTGCGCGACATGTTCGCGCTGCGCGACCCCCTCTATCGCGCCACCGCCGACGTGGTGGTGCGCACCGACCGGCGCGGCCCGCGGGCCGTGGTCAACGAGATCGTGCGGCGCGTGACGCGCCTGGTCGATCCCCTGCAATGCAAGGCCTGAGCCCCATGACCGAGTCCTCCGCTGCCCCGTCCACCCTCGAGGTGGCGCTGGGCGATCGCAGCTACCCCATCCACATCGGCCCCGGCCTGCTGGGCGACCCGCAGTGGCTGACGCCGCACCTGGCCGGTCGCCAGGTCATGGTGGTCACCAACGAGACGGTGGCGCCGCTCTATCTCGAGACCCTGACCCGGGGGCTTCCCGGCGATCTCGAGGTGCGCAGCCTGGTGCTGCCCGATGGTGAGGCCACCAAGACGCTGTCCCACGTGGAGCGGATCTGGGATGCCCTGCTGGCCGCCGGCTTCAATCGCCGCTGCACTCTGATCGCCCTGGGCGGCGGGGTGACCGGTGACATGGTCGGCTTCGCCGCCGCCTGCTACCAGCGCGGCGTGGCCTTCGTGCAGGTGCCGACTACCCTGCTCGCGCAGGTCGACTCCTCGGTCGGCGGCAAGACCGGCGTCAACCACCCCCGCGGCAAGAACATGATCGGCGCCTTCTGGCAGCCCCGGGCGGTGCTGATCGATACCGACACCCTGACGACGCTGCCGCCCCGCGAGCTCTCGGCGGGGCTCGCCGAGGTGATCAAGTACGGGCTGATCCGCGACGCCGACTTCCTGGCCTGGCTCGAGGCCGAGATGTCGGCGCTGCGGGGTCTCGATGCCGCCGCCCTGACCCGCGCCATCGAGCGCAGCTGCGCGCTCAAGGCCGAGATCGTCGCCGAGGACGAGACCGAGCAGGGGGTGAGGGCGCTGCTCAACCTGGGCCACACCTTCGGGCATGCCATCGAGGCCCACCAGGGCTACGGGCACTGGCTTCACGGCGAGGCCGTCGGCGTCGGCATGCTGATGGCCGCCGAGTTGTCGTGTCGCCTGGGCTGGCTCGGTGAGGCCGAGGTGGCCCGCGTGCGGACGCTCATCGAGGCCGCCGGCCTGCCGCTGGCGGCGCCGGCCGAGATGGGGGTGGACGACTTCCTCGCCATCATGCGCCTGGACAAGAAGAACCTCGACAGCCGCCTGCGGCTCATCCTGCTGCGCGCCCTGGGCGATGCCTGCATCCACGACGAGACGCCGCCGCAGACCCTGGCCGTGCTCCTCGAGGCCTTCCCTCGCCGCTGAACCGTCGCCGGTGCCCGAGGTCGACGCCTCGAGACGGCCTCATCTCCCAGCCCGTTCCTTCGACGCCCGCCCTAGTGCGGGCGTCGTCGTGTCCGGGCCGCGCCGAGGTCCCGGGCGGCGCATCTTCTAAGCTATTCGCATGCCTCATGCCGGATCGGCATGGATAATCCAGGGTTGGTTCGACTAAAGTCTAATGATGGTCAGACTCCGTTGACGGAGCGTTGTGCCGCTTTGCAAGCCTTTGAGTTAGCGAGTTTTTTTGCCAGGGGTGCCGTGCAAGTGACGGATTTGCCGGCGGTTTTGAGGGAGTGGTCGGGGGCGGCCGATTGCGCGAGGGGCGCGCCTCTGGCTATGCTGGTCGGCCTTTTGCAGAGCAGTCCTCGCCCCTCGCGGGAGCGACATGAAAAAAGAAAAACCAATAAACATATCATGAGATGACTGACAAAGAAACCATTCAACCCGAGGCACGCCCATGAACAGAGGTCTCCATCAGCCCGGCGAGTTCCGTGACAACTGCGGCTTCGGCCTGATCGCCCACATGGAGGGCCAGGCCAGTCACGACCTGCTCAAGACCGCCATCGAGTCCCTGACCTGCATGACCCACCGTGGCGGCATCGCCGCCGACGGCAAGACCGGTGACGGCTGCGGGCTGCTGCTGCAGATGCCGGATGCCTTCATGCGCGAGGTGGCGAAGGAGTCGCTGGGCGTGACGCTGGGCGAGCGCTATGCGGTCGGCGCGGTCTTCCTGCCTGATGACGATGCCCGCGAGGCCCACGGGCGCGAGACCCTCGTCGCCGAGCTCGAGGCCCGCGGCCTGCGAGTGGCCGGTTGGCGCGAGGTCCCGGTGGACCCCAGCGTCTGTGGTCCCATGGCGCTGGACTGCCTGCCGCGCATCCGCCAGCTGTTCGTCGAGCCCGGCGAGACCACGGGCGACGCCTTCGACGTCGATCTCTTCATGGCGCGCCGCCGCGCCGAGGAGGCGCTGCGCGACGAGCCGGACTTCTACGTCTGCTCGCTCTCCGCCGAGGTCGTCTCCTACAAGGGGCTGGTGATGCCGGTGGACCTGCCCGCCTTCTATCGTGACCTGGGCGATGCGCGCCTCGAGACCGCGATCTGCGTCTTCCACCAGCGCTTCTCCACCAACACCGCGCCGCGCTGGCCGCTGGCCCAGCCGTTCCGCCTGCTGGCCCACAACGGCGAGATCAATACCGTCGAGGCCAACCGCGGCTGGGCAAACTCCCGCAAGGAGAACTTCCTGAGCGAGCGGCTGCCGGAGATCACCGAGCTCGACGAGATCGTCAACACCACCGGCTCCGACTCCTCCAGCATGGACAACATGCTCGAGGTGCTGTTGACCGGCGGCATGGAGCTGCATCGCGCGGTGCGCATGATGGTGCCGCCGGCCTGGCAGAACGTCGAGCTGATGGACGCCGACCTGCGCGCCTTCTACGAGTACAACTCCATGCACATGGAGCCCTGGGACGGCCCGGCCGGCGTGGTGATGACCGATGGCCGCCAGGCGGTCTGCATGCTCGACCGCAACGGCCTGCGCCCGGCGCGCTGGGTGATCACCAAGAACGGCTATATCACCCTGGCCTCCGAGATCGGCACCTACGGCTACCGCCCCGAGGACGTGGTCGCCAAGGGGCGGGTCGGCCCCGGCCAGATCCTCGCCGTGGACACCGAGACCGGCGAGGTGCTGCATACCTCCGACATCGACCAGCGCCTCAAGGCCGCCTATCCCTACAAGCGCTGGCTGAAGCAGGAGGCCCAATATCTTGAGTCGGCGCTGACCGAGCTCGCCAGCTTCCACGCCATGGACGCCGACGCTCTGCTCGCCCAGCAGAAGATGTTCCAGGTCAGCTTCGAGGAGCGCGACCAGGTGCTGCGCCCGCTGGCCGAGAGCGGTCAGGAGGCCGTGGGCTCGATGGGCGACGACACGCCCATGGCGGTGCTCTCCGGCAAGCAGCGCCTGCTCACCGACTACTTCCGCCAGAAGTTCGCCCAGGTCACCAACCCGGCGATCGACCCGCTGCGCGAGGCGATCGTGATGTCGCTGGAGACCTGCATCGGCGCCGAGCGTAACGTCTTCAAGGCGACCCCGGAGCATGCCCACCGCATCATCCTGACCACGCCGGTGCTCTCGCCGCGCAAGTTCGCCGCGCTGATCCACCAGGACGACCCGGCCTTCACCAGCCAGGTCCTGTCGCTGGGCTACGATCCCCAGGAGGTCGGCCTCAAGGGGGCGATCCATGCGCTCTGCCGCCGGGCCGAGCAGGCCGTCCACGACGGCAAGGTGATCCTGGTGCTCTCGGACGCCGAGCTTGGCAAGGGGCTGCTGCCGATCCACGCGGCGCTGGCGGTGGGTGCCGTGCACCATCACCTGGGCCGCCTGGCGCTGCGGCCGCGCTGCAACATCGTGGTCGAGACCGGCTATGCCCGGGACGCCCACCAGATGGCGGTGCTGTTCGGCGTCGGGGCCACCGCGGTCTTCCCGTGGCTGGCCTACCAGGTGATGGCCGACATGCACCACTCGGGGGAGCTGGTCGGCAATCCCGCCGACGCCCGCGAGAACTACCGCAAGGGTCTGCAGAAGGGGCTCTACAAGATCCTCTCCAAGATGGGCATCTCGACCCTGGCCTCCTACCGCGGCTCCCAGCTGTTCGAGGCGGTGGGCCTCGCCTCGGAGGTGGTCGATCTCTGCTTCACCGGCATGGCGTCGCGTATCGAGGGCACCGGCTTCAGTGAGCTGCAGCTGCAGCAGGAGCTGCTGGGCCGCGAGGCCTGGACGCCGCGCAAGGGCATCGCCCAGGGCGGCCTGATGAAGTACGTCCACGGCCACGAGTACCACGCCTACAACCCCGACGTGGTCACGGCACTCCAGGAGGCGGTCCAGGAGGGCGACTACGCCAAGTGGAAGAAGTTTGCGCGGCTGGTCAACGAGCGCGATCCGGCCACCCTGCGTGACCTGCTCGCCCTCAAGCCGGCCGCCGAGCCGCTGCCGCTCGAGGAGGTCGAGGCGGTCGAGGACCTGCTGCCGCGCTTCGACAGCGCCGGCATGAGCCTCGGCGCGCTCTCGCCGGAGGCCCACGAGGCGCTGGCCCAGGCCATGAACGAGGCCGGCGGGCGTTCCAACTCCGGTGAGGGGGGCGAGGACCCGGCGCGCTACGGCACCATCAGAAGCTCCAAGATCAAGCAGATCGCCTCCGGTCGCTTCGGCGTGACGCCGGCCTACCTGGTCAACGCCGAGGTGCTGCAGATCAAGGTGGCCCAGGGCGCCAAGCCCGGCGAGGGCGGCCAGCTGCCCGGCGGCAAGGTCAACGAGCTGATCGCCCGGCTGCGCTACTCGGTGCCCGGCGTGACCCTGATCTCGCCGCCGCCCCACCACGACATCTACTCCATCGAGGACCTGGCGCAGCTGATCTTCGATCTGAAGCAGGTCAACCCGGACGCCCAGGTCTCGGTGAAGCTGGTCTCCGAGCCCGGCATCGGCACCATCGCCACCGGCGTGGCCAAGGCCTATGCCGATCTGATCACCGTCTCCGGCTATGACGGCGGCACCGCGGCGAGCCCGCTGACCTCGATCAAGCACGCCGGCAGCCCCTGGGAGCTGGGCCTGCCCGAGGTGCACCAGGCGCTGCGCATCAACGGCCTGCGCGACAAGATCCGCCTGCAGACCGACGGCGGCCTGAAGACCGGCCTCGACGTGGTGAAGGCGGCGATCCTCGGCGCCGAGAGCTTCGGCTTCGGCACCGCGCCGATGGTGGCGCTGGGCTGCAAGTACCTGCGCATCTGCCACCTCAACAACTGCGCGACCGGCGTCGCCACCCAGATGCAGTACCTGCGCGACGAGCACTTCCGCGGCACCGTCGACATGGTCAAGCACTACTTCCGCTTCATCGCCGAGGAGGTGCGCGAGCTGATGGCCCTGCTCGGGGTGCGAAAGCTGACCGACCTGATCGGCCGCACCGACCTGCTCGAGGTGCTGGAAGGCGTCACCGCCTCCCAGCGCCGGCTCGACCTGTCGGGCCTCTTGGGCAACGACTTCGTGCCCGAGGACGCCCCGCAGTTCTGCCGGGTGAACCGCAACGTGCCCCACGACCCGGGCGCCAAGAACCAGGAGGTGCTGGAGGCCCTCGCGGAGGCCATCGAGGCGAAGTCCGGCGGCGAGTTCGACTTCACCATCACCAACTGCGACCGCTCGGTGGGCGCGCTGATCTCCGGCGCCATCGCCAAGCGCTACGGCGAGGCAGGACTCGAGGAGGCGCCGGTCACGGCCCGCTTCACCGGCGTGGCAGGCCAGAGCTTCGGGGTCTTCAACGCCCGCGGCCTGCACCTCTACCTGGAGGGCGATGCCAACGACTATGTGGGCAAGGGCATGAACGGCGGCCGGGTGGTGATCGTGCCGCCGGCCGGCAGCGCCTTCGAAAGCCACGAGACGGCGATCATCGGCAACACCTGCCTGTACGGCGCCACCGGCGGCAAGCTGTTCGCCGCCGGCACCGCCGGCGAGCGCTTCGCCGTGCGCAACTCCGGCGCCCATGCGGTGATCGAGGGGGCCGGCGATCACTGCGGCGAGTACATGACCGGCGGCATGGTCTGCGTGCTGGGCGAGGTGGGCGTCAACTTCGGTGCGGGCATGACCGGCGGCTTCGCCTACGTGCTCGACGAGGACCGCACCTTCGTCGACAAGTACAACCACGAACTGGTGGAGATCCACAGGGTGAACACCGAGGCCATGGAGGCCTACCGGCGGCACCTGCGGGAGGTCATCGAGGAGTTCGTCGCCGAGACCGACTCCGAGCGCGGAAAGGCGATCCTCGAGGACTTCAGCGACTTCGTCCGCCACTTCTGGCTGGTGAAGCCCAAGGCGGCGAGCCTGAGCAGCCTGCTGGCTGAATCCCGTCGGCGTCCCGAGTAAGCCAGGCAGAGAGGAGCAGAGACCATGGCCAACCGTTTGAGCAACGATTTCCAGTTCATCGACGTGGGTCGCCAGGACCCCGAGAAGAAGGCGGCGCGCACCCGGGCGCGGGAGTTCGCCGAGATCTACGAGCCCTTCAAGCCCCAGGAGGCGGCCGGTCAGGCGCATCGCTGCCTGCACTGCGGCAACCCCTACTGCGAGTGGAAGTGCCCGGTCCACAACTACATTCCCAACTGGCTGCAGCTGGTCAGCGAGGGCAACATCCTCGAGGCGGTGGAGCTGTGCCACAAGACCAACTCGCTGCCCGAGGTGTGCGGCCGGGTCTGCCCCCAGGATCGCCTCTGCGAGGGCGCCTGCACCCTCAACGACGGCTTCGGGGCCGTGACCATCGGCTCGGTGGAGAAGTACATCACCGACACCGCCTTCGCCATGGGCTGGCGCCCGGACCTCTCCAAGGTCACCGCGACCGGTCGCAAGGTGGCGGTGATCGGCGCCGGCCCGGCCGGCCTGGGCTGTGCCGACATCCTGGTGCGCAACGGCGTCAAGCCGGTGGTGTTCGACAAGTACCCGGAGATCGGCGGGCTGCTGACCTTCGGCATCCCCGAGTTCAAGCTCGACAAGACGGTGATGAAGCGTCGCCGCGCGGTGTTCGAGGAGATGGGCATCGAGTTCTGCCTCGGCGTCGAGGTGGGCAAGGACATCGCCTTCGACACCCTGCTCGAGGAGTACGACGCCGTCTTCCTGGGCATGGGCACCTACAAGTACATGGAGGGCGGCTTCCCCGGCGAGGACCTGCCCGGGGTGCACAAGGCGCTCGACTACCTGATCGGCAACGTCAACCACTGCCTGGGCTTCGAGAAGGAGCCCCACGAGTACACCTCGCTGAAGGGCCAGCGCGTGGTGGTGCTGGGCGGCGGCGACACCGCCATGGACTGCAACCGCACGGCGATTCGCCAGGGGGCGTCCGGCGTGACCTGCGCCTATCGCCGCGACGAGGAGAACATGCCGGGCTCCAAGCGCGAGGTGGCCAACGCCCGCGAGGAGGGCGTGGAGTTCCTGTTCAACCGCCAGCCGGTGGCGGTGGTCGGCGAGGGCAAGGTCGAGGGCGTGAAGGTGGTGCGCACCCGCCTCGGCGAGCCCGACGAGAACGGTCGCCAGCGCCCCGAGGTGGTGCCCGGCTCCGAGGAGGTCATCCCCGCCGACGCCGTGGTGGTGGCCTTCGGCTTCCAGCCGAGCCCGTCGCCCTGGTTCGAGACCGTGGGCATCGAGGTCGACGAGCGTGGCCGGGTCAAGGCGCCGGAGCAGGGCGCCCACCCGTTCCAGACCACCAACGAGAAGATCTTCGCCGGCGGTGACATGGTACGCGGCTCCGACCTGGTGGTGACCGCCATCTATGAGGGGCGCCAGGCCGGCGAGGGCATCCTCGACTATCTGGGCGTCTAAGCCACGGGGATAGGTCGCAAGAATTCGGCAGCGCCCTGCGGCGCCGGGGACGGGTCGAAGCGGAGGTCATTTGCCATGGATGGCAAATGTAGCGCCCAGGGAAGGGTTCACGGCGCCTCCGTGATGGTCCGGCACCCGGAACCTGTCGCCGGGAAAGCCGCGAGCCACGCCGCTGCCCCGGGCTGAAATTGAGCCTTTGGTCGCATTCTGCTAGTCTGTCGTCCCATCCTGGCGCGGCTTCCTGCCGTGCCTACCGATCACGTTTCGACAGGTTCTCCATGACACGATATATCTTCGTGACCGGCGGCGTTGTGTCCTCTCTCGGCAAGGGCATCGCGTCGGCCTCGCTGGCGGCGATTCTCGAGGCCCGCGGCCTCAAGGTCACCATGCTCAAGCTCGATCCCTACATCAACGTGGATCCGGGCACCATGAGCCCCTTCCAGCACGGCGAGGTGTTCGTCACCGAGGATGGGGCCGAGACCGACCTGGACCTCGGGCACTACGAGCGCTTCATTCGCACGAAGATGACCCAGGCCAATAACTTCACCACCGGCCGCGTCTACGAGCACGTGCTGCGCAAGGAGCGCCGCGGCGACTACCTGGGCGGCACCGTGCAGGTGATCCCGCACATCACCGACGAGATCAAGCGTCGTGTCTATGAAGGCGGCAAGGGCTTCGACGTGGCGCTGGTCGAGATCGGCGGCACCGTGGGCGACATCGAGTCGCTGCCGTTCCTGGAGTCGATCCGCCAGATCCGAAGCGAGCTGGGTGCGAACCGGGCGATCTTCATGCACCTGACCCTGGTGCCCTACATCAAGACCGCCGGCGAGACCAAGACCAAGCCGACCCAGCACAGCGTCAAGGAGCTGCGCTCGATCGGCATCCAGCCGGACATCCTGATCTGCCGCAGCGAGGTGGAGCTCGAGGAGAGCGAGCGGCGCAAGATCGCGCTCTTCACCAACGTCGAGGAGCGGGCGGTCATCCCGCTGCAGGACGCCGACACCATCTACCGCATCCCGCTGATGCTCCACGAGCACGGCCTCGACGACATCGTCTGCGACAAGCTGCGCCTGGAGGCCGGCGAGGCGGACCTCGGCGAGTGGGTGAAGGTGCTCGACGCCAAGCTCAACCCGCTGAAGTCGGTCAACATCGCCATGGTCGGCAAGTACATGGAGCTGCTCGACGCCTACAAGTCGCTCAACGAGGCGCTGATCCATGCCGGCATCCAGTCGCGCATCAAGGTCAACGTCGACTACATCGACTCCGAGGACATCGAGCACCACGGCACCGAACGCCTGGCCGGCAAGGACGCCATCCTGGTGCCCGGCGGCTTCGGTGAGCGCGGCGTCGAGGGCAAGATCGCGACCGCCCGCTTCGCCCGCGAGAACGACATCCCCTACCTCGGCATCTGCCTCGGCATGCAGGTGGCGGTGATCGAGTTCGCGCGCCACGTGGCCGGCTGGGACGACGCCGACTCCACCGAGTTCACCCACGAGACCCAGCACCCGGTCGTGGGCCTGATCACCGAGTGGCTGAGCCCCGAGGGCAAGGTCGAGCTGCGCGACGAGGCCTCCGACCTGGGCGGCACCATGCGCCTGGGCGGCCAGGTCTGCCAGCTCAAGGCCGGCAGCAAGGCCCGCGAGGCCTACGGCAGCGACGAGATCGTCGAGCGCCACCGTCACCGCTTCGAGGTCAACAACCAGTTCATCGGCGAGCTCGAGCAGGCGGGCCTGGTGGTCTCCGGCAAGAGCGTCGACAACTCCCTGGTGGAGGTGGTCGAGCTGCCGGATCATCCCTGGTACGTCGCCTGCCAGTTCCATCCCGAGTTCACCTCCACGCCCCGTGACGGCCATCCGCTGTTCACCGGCTTCGTCAGCGCGGCGCTGGAGCACAAGACGGCGCGCGCCCGCGCCCAGACCGCCCACCAGGAGTGAGGTCGATGTCGGCATCGAAAGGCCCGACCCCCGAGCGTCACATCGGCATTGCCGGCCTCGAGGCCGGCAATGACCTGCCGCTGATGCTGCTCGGCGGCATGAACGTGCTGGAGTCCCGCGAGCTGGCCCTCGAGGTGGCCGAGACCTACGTCGAGGTGACCGGCAGGCTCGGCATGCCCTACGTCTTCAAGGCGAGCTTCGACAAGGCCAACCGCAGCTCCATCCACTCCTTCCGCGGCCCGGGCCTCGACCGGGGGCTCGAGATCCTCGCCGAGGTGAAGGAGCGCTTCGGGGTGCCGATCATCACCGACGTGCACGAGCCCTGGCAGGCCGCGCCCGCGGCCGAGGTCGCCGACATCATCCAGCTGCCGGCCTTCCTGGCCCGCCAGACCGACCTCGTCGTGGCCATGGCCGAGACCGGGGCGGTGATCAACATCAAGAAGCCGCAGTTCCTGGCCCCCCACGAGATGCGCCACATCCTGCGCAAGTGCGAGGAGGCCGGCAACGACAAGCTGCTGCTCTGCGAGCGCGGCTCCAGCTTCGGCTACAACAACCTGATCGTCGACATGCTGGGCTTCGGCGACATGAAGCAGACGGGCTATCCGGTCTTCTTCGACGTCACCCACGCCCTGCAGCGCCCGGGCGGCCGGGCCGACAGCGCCGACGGCCGACGCGCCCAGGTCGCCGAGCTGGCGCGCGCCGGCGTGGCGGTGGGCCTGGCGGGGCTCTTCCTCGAGGCGCATCCCGACCCGGACAACGCCAAGTGCGACGGCCCCTGCGCGCTGCCGCTGGATCGCCTGGAGCCCTTCCTGACCCAGCTGAAGGCCCTCGATGACCTGGTGAAGGGATTCGCGCCTCTCGAGATTTCCTGATTCTTCCAACGCTGACACGACAAGGACCCACAAGATGACCCATATCGTCGACATCCGCGCCCTCGAGGTGCTGGACTCACGCGGCAATCCGACCGTCCAGGCCGAAGTGCGCCTGGAAAGCGGCGCCATCGGCGTGGCGTGCGCCCCGAGCGGCGCCTCCACCGGCTCCCGCGAGGCCCTGGAGCTGCGTGACGGCGACAAGAGTCGCTATCTGGGCAAGGGCGTGCTGAAGGCCGTGGAGGCCGTCAACACCGCGATTCGCGAGCGCCTGATCGGCATGGATGCCTGCGACCAGCACGGCCTGGATGATGCCATGCGGGTGCTCGACGGCACCGACAACAAGGCCACGCTGGGCGCCAACGCCATCCTGGCCGTCTCCCTGGCCGCCGCCAAGGCCGCCGCGGCGGCCAAGGGCGTGCCGCTCTACGCCCACATCGCCGAGCTCTATGGCCAGCCGGGTCGCTACCAGATGCCGGTGCCGATGATGAACATCCTCAACGGCGGCGAGCATGCCGACAACAATGTCGACATCCAGGAGTTCATGATCCAGCCGGTGGGCGCGCCGAGCTTCCGCGAAGGCCTGCGCATGGGCGCCGAGATCTTCCACGCCCTGAAGAAGGTGCTCTCCGCCCGCGGCCTCTCCACCTCGGTGGGCGACGAGGGCGGCTTCGCGCCGAACCTCGCTTCCAACGCCGAGGCGCTGGCGGTGATCAAGGAAGCCGTCTCCAACGCCGGCTATGCCCTCGACAGCGACGTGACCCTGGCGCTGGACTGCGCCTCCAGCGAGTTCTACCAGGACGGCCAGTACAGCCTCTCCGGCGAGGGCAAGAGCTACGATGCCGCGGGCTTCGCCGACTACCTGGCCGAGCTGTGCGACCAGTACCCCATCGTCTCCATCGAGGACGGCATGGACGAGTCCGACTGGGCGGGCTGGAAGGCGCTGACCGACAAGCTCGGCGACAAGGTCCAGCTGGTGGGTGACGACCTCTTCGTCACCAACACCCGGATCCTCAAGCGCGGCATCGACGAGCAGATCGGCAACTCCATCCTGATCAAGTTCAACCAGATCGGCTCGCTCTCCGAGACCCTGGAGGCCGTGCGCATGGCCCAGGACGCCGGCTTCACCGCGGTGATCTCCCACCGCAGCGGCGAGACCGAGGACACCACCATCGCCGATCTCGCGGTGGGCACCTGCGCCGGCCAGATCAAGACCGGCTCGCTGTGCCGCTCGGATCGCGTCGCCAAGTACAACCGCCTGCTGGTGATCGAGCAGGAGCTGGGCGACGGGGTCGACTACCCCGGGCGCGCCGCGATCAAGGGCCAGTAAGCGCGTGGCGTAGGCGAACGGCGTTGCCCTCGGCGTGATCTCGTGTAGGAGATCGCTTACACGAGGGCGACGACATTCGCTATCCGTGCGTCGGAAAGGGTCGACCCGTCATGGGGTCGACCCTTTTTATTTGTCTGATTTATATGGGGTTTTTGTTTTTCCGGCGTGCGAGCTCAGGAGTCGGGGCGGCGCGCCGGCCGCCCAGGGCGAGGTTGTGTGCCCGGGCCGGCGTGGCACAATGACCTCGGGATTAGGGGAGAGCGGCAACGCTCCCCGGCAGGATGCATTGGGATGCAAGCAGCAGTGATGCGCCCGGCGCGGCAGGACGCCGCCCCCGGGCAGGGAAGGCATCACGGGAGCCGAGCGGAGGGAACCGCTCAAGGACTGGCAGGGAGCGGGCGGCCTTTAGGCCGCCTTTTTTTCGTTCGAGGGCCGGCCCGCTGCCGGGCGCTCGATGCAGGACAACACGACGACGCCGGATGTCGAGAGACATCCGGCGTCGTCGTGTCTGGCGAGGGCGCGCCCGAGACGGGGCTCAGCGCTCGAGCAGCTCCAGCTTGCCCGGCTTGCCGTCCCAGCTCTCCGCGTCTTCCGGCGGATCCTGCTTCTCGCTGATGTTGGGCCATACCTCGGCCAGCTCGGCATTGAGCTCGATGAACGCCTCCTGGCCCTCCGGCAGCTCATCCTCCGAGAAGATCGCCTCGGCGGGGCACTCCGGCTCGCAGAGCGCGCAGTCGATGCACTCGTCGGGATGGATCACCAGGAAGTTGGGGCCCTCGTAGAAGCAGTCCACCGGGCAGACCTCGACACAGTCGGTGTACTTGCACTTGATGCAGTTCTCGGTGACGACGAATGTCATGCCAGTCTCCCATTCTCCGGCCGGGGCATGGCCGATAGTCAGTAATTCGATTTTGGTTATAAGAAAATCATTTCTTATAATTTCAAGTCTTTTGGTCGAGCCATTCTAGTCGCGGCACGGGGCGCCCGCAAGCGCGGCGGGCCGCCATTGTCGGCCATTCACAGCGCCGCTTTCCAGCGGTAGAGCAGCTCCAGGGCCTGGCGCGGCGACAGGGCGTCGGGGTCCAGCTCGCCCAGCTGCTCGACCAGCGGATGGGGCGTGCTGGCGAACAGGTCGGCCTGGTGCGGACCGGCCGCGGCGGGCGCGTCGCCTCCCGCGGCCGGCGGCAGTCGGCTGCCCTGGTCGATCTCCTGCTGTTCGAGGATGGCGAGCTTCTCCCGGGCGCGGGCGATCACTCCCTGGGGCACGCCGGCCAGCTGGGCCACCTGCAGGCCGTAGCTCTGGCTGGCCGGGCCGTCCTCCACCCGGTGCATGAAGACGATGCCGTCGCGGTGCTCGGCGGCCGTCAGGTGCACGTTGGCCACCCCCTCGGCCTGCTCGGGCAGGGCCGTCATCTCGAAGTAGTGGGTGGCGAACAGGGTGAAGGCCCGCGAGCGGGTCAGGTGCTCGGCGCTGGCCCAGGCCAGCGACAGGCCGTCGAAGGTCGAGGTGCCGCGGCCGATCTCGTCCATCAGCACCAGGCTCTGCTCGGTGGCGTTGTGCAGGATGCTGGCGGTCTCGGTCATCTCGACCATGAAGGTGGAGCGCCCGCCGGCCAGGTCGTCCGAGGAGCCGATGCGCGTGAAGATGCGATCCACCGGGCCGATGGCGGCCGACTCCGCCGGCACGAAGCTGCCGGTATGGGCGAGCAGGGTGATCAGCGCCGCCTGGCGCATGTAGGTCGACTTGCCGCCCATGTTGGGGCCGGTGATCACCAGCATGCGCCGGTCGTCGCCCATGACCAGGTCGTTGGGCACGAAGGGCGCCTCGCTGACTCGCTCGACCACCGGGTGGCGCCCGCCGCGGATGTCGATGCCCGGCGCCTCGGGCAGCGACGGGCGCACGAACGCCAGCGCCTGGGCGCGCTCGGCGAAGGCGCACAGCACGTCCAGCCCCGCCAGCGCCCGGGCGCTGGCCTGCAGGGGGGCGAGCTCGGCGTTCAGGGTGTCGAGCAGGCCGTCGTAGAGCAGCTTCTCCCGGGCCAGGGCCCGGGACTTGGCCGACAGCGCCTTGTCCTCGAACTCCTTGAGCTCGGGGATGATGAAGCGCTCGGCGTTCTTGAGGGTCTGGCGGCGCACGTAGTCCACGGGCGCCTCCCGGGCCTGGGCGCGGGGGATCTCGATGTAGTAGCCGTGGACCCGGTTGTAGCCGACCTTGAGGCCGGCGAGGCCGGTGCGCTCGCGCTCCCGGGTCTCCAGCGCCACCAGGTAGTCGCCGGCGTGCTCGGCGAGCCCGCGATGCTCGTCGAGCTCGGCGTCGAAGCCCTCGGCGATCACTCCGCCGTCACGGATCACCACCGGCGGGTTCTCCACCAGGGCGCGGTGCAGGGTGTCGGCGAGCTCCGGGTAGGGGTGGATATGGCGCCTGAGCTCGTCAAGCGTGGTGCCTTCGGCGTAGTGCGCGAGCTCGGCCTCGAGGGCGGGCAGGGCGAGCAGGGCGTCGCGCAGGCGGGCGAGGTCGCGGGGGCGGGCGCTGTACAGCGCCACCCGGGCCAGGATGCGCTCGACGTCGCCGATCGCCTTGAGCGAGTCGCGCAGGGGCTCGAAGCCCGCGTCGTCGAGCAGCAGCGCTACCGCCGCCTGGCGGGCGCCGACCTGGGCGCGGTCGCGCAGCGGGCGGTTGAGCCAGCGCTTGAGCAGCCGCGAGCCCATGGCCGTGGCGGTGGTGTCGAGCACGCTGGCCAGGGTGTTGTCCGCCGTACCGCCGAGGTTGACGTCGATCTCCAGGTTGCGCCGGCTCGCCGCGTCGATCACCACGGCGTCGTCGCGGCTCTCCACGCCGATGGCGGTGACGTGGGGCAGGGCGGTGCGCTGGGTGTCCCGGGCGTAGTCGATCAGCACCCCGGCGGCGGTGATGGCCGCCTCCAGGTGGGCGCAGCCGAAGCCGCGCAGGTCCTGGACCTGGAACTGGTCGCACAGGGTGCGCGTCGCGCTCTCGAGGTCGAACAGCCAGTCGCTCTGGCGGCGCAGGCCGCGCCGCTCCGCCAGGGCGGGCGGCAGCGACAGGCTCTCGGCGACCAGCAGCTCGGCGGGGTCCAGGCGGGTGAGCTCGGCGAGCATCTCGCCCTCGCCCTCGACCTCCAGCACGCTGAAGCGCCCGCTGGAGAGCTCCAGCCAGGCCAGGCCCCAGCGCTCGCCGAGCGGCGCCATGGCCACCAGCAGGTTGTCGCGGCGGGCATCCAGCAGCGCCTCGTCGTAGAGGGTGCCGGGGGTCACGATGCGCACCACGCGCCGCTCCACCGGCCCCTTGCTGGTCGCCGGATCGCCGATCTGCTCGCAGATCGCCACCGACTCGCCGGCGGCCACCAGGCGGGCCAGATAGCCCTCGGCGCTGTGGTAGGGCACGCCGGCCATGGGGATCGGCTGGCCGGCCGACTGGCCGCGCTGGGTCAGGGTGATGTCGAGCAGGGCGGCGGCGCGCTTGGCGTCGTCGAAGAACAGCTCGTAGAAGTCGCCCATGCGGTAGAAGAGCAGCACGTCGGGATGCTCGCGCTTGATCTTCAGGAACTGGCTCATCATCGGGGTATGCTGGGCGCTGGCCTGTGACATGGGCTTCCTTTGACGTCCTGTGGAGTAGGGTGGCGAGGTGCGGGGAGACCGGCGTCGGGCACGCCATGCATGTCTCGGACAAAGCCAGTATTCTACGCCCAAGGGCGGTCGACGTCAGGCCGCCGACGCGCCACCATCGCCAGGGAGGACGGCCATGACCGAAAGCGACGCACCCCTTGCGCCCCAGGACCTGCGACGCCTCGCCGAGCGGCTCGGCGAGGGCTGCCGGGCGCGGGGCATCACCGTCACCGCGGCGGAGTCCTGCACCGGTGGCGGGGTGGCCAGCGCCATCACCGAGGTGGCCGGCAGTTCCGCCTGGTTCGAGACCGGCTACGTGACCTATGCCAACGGTGCCAAGACCCGCCTGCTCGGCGTGCCCGAGGCCCTGCTGGCCGAGCACGGCGCGGTGAGCCGCGAGGTCGTCGAGGCGATGGTCGTCGGCGCCTGCCGCGACAGCGGGGCGGCGCTCGGCGTGGCGATCAGCGGGGTGGCCGGCCCCGGCGGCGGCAGTCCCGACAAGCCCGTCGGCACGGTCTGGCTGGCCTGGGGCGGCGCCGAGGGGGTCGAGTCGGCCTGCCATCGCTTCCCCGGCGATCGCGCCGCGGTGCGCGCGCAGGCCGTGCGCGAGGCGCTGCTCGGCCTGGTGCGGCGCCTCACGCCTCGCTGACGCGCATCGCCGCTCGCGATGCTGGTCGCGGCCGGAAAATTTCTCCATACTACTGTGCAGTCATACAGTGGTTCGCCGCCGTCGTCATCTTTCACGCTATCTCTCAGGAGTTCCTTCATGGCTCAGGACGAAAACCGCAGCAAGGCGCTGAATGCCGCCCTCTCACAGATCGAGCGCCAGTTCGGCAAGGGCACCGTGATGCGCCTGGGCGATGCGCCCCGCGTGGTGATGCCGTCGGTCTCCACCGGCTCGCTGGGCCTGGACATCGCGCTCGGCATCGGCGGGCTGCCGCTGGGCCGGGTGGTCGAGATCTTCGGTCCGGAATCCTCGGGCAAGACCACCCTGACCCTCTCGGTGATCGCCCAGGCCCAGAAGCAGGGCAAGACCTGCGCCTTCATCGACGCCGAGCACGCCCTGGACCCGAGCTACGCCGAGAAGCTCGGCGTCAACCTCGATGACCTGCTGGTCTCCCAGCCGGACACCGGCGAGCAGGCGCTGGAGATCTGCGACATGCTGGTGCGCTCCGGCGGCGTCGACGTGATCATCATCGACTCGGTGGCGGCCCTGACGCCGCGCGCCGAGATCGAGGGCGAGATGGGCGACTCCCACGTCGGCCTGCAGGCGCGCCTGATGTCCCAGGCGCTGCGCAAGATCACCGGTAACATCAAGAACGCCAACTGCATGGTGGTGTTCATCAACCAGATCCGCATGAAGATCGGCGTGATGTTCGGCAGCCCCGAGACCACCACCGGCGGCAACGCCCTGAAGTTCTACTCCAGCGTGCGCCTGGACATCCGCCGTACCGGCTCGGTCAAGCAGGGCGACGAGGTCACCGGTAACGAGACCCGGGTCAAGGTGGTGAAGAACAAGGTGGCGCCGCCGTTCCGCCAGGCCGAGTTCCAGATCCTCTACGGCAAGGGGATCTACCATGCCGGCGAGGTGGTCGATCTCGGCGTGCAGTGCAAGCTGGTCGACAAGGCCGGCGCCTGGTACAGCTACCAGGGCAACAAGATCGGCCAGGGCAAGGCCAACGCCGCTCAGTTCCTCGAGGACAACCCGGCGGTGATGGAAGAGATCGAGAGCCAGATCCGCGCTCAGCTGCTTACCCCGGTGGAGCCGAAGCAGGAAGAGACCGCCGATGACGCGCTGGCCGCCGAGGACGGCGGCGACGACCGGGCCTAAGCCATGCGCGGCGGGCCCGCAGGGGGCGGCGAGACGACGCCCCGCCACGACGCCATCGGGCTGCTGGCTCGGCGCGAGTACTCCCGCCAGGAGCTCGTCGAGCGGCTGGCGGCCAAGGGTCACGAGGCCGAGGCAATCGCCGAGAGCCTCGATGCCCTGGCCGAGCAGGGCCTGCAGTCCGATGAGCGCTTCGCCGAGGGGTTCTTGCGCTCGCGCATCCTGCGCGGCCAGGGGCCGCTGAAGATTCGCCTCGATCTGGAGCGTCGCGGCCTCGATCGGGAGGTGATCCGCCACGCCTTCGACGAGGCCGCCCGGCGCGGCGAGGGCGACTGGTTCGCCCTGGCCTGCGAGGCCCTGGCGCGGCGCTTTCCCGGCCCGGGCGACACCCCCCGCGAGCGCGCCCGGCGCGAGCGCTTCCTGGCCGGCCGCGGCTTCGATTTCGATCAGGTGCGCCACGCCCTGGAGACGGCCTGGTCGACCGACGACTGAGTCCGCATCGGCCCGCTCCCCTTCAGTCGTTTGACAACTGCGCTATAATGGCTCCCTTTGCGAATGCCCCGGGTGGCGCTCCTGTGGCGCAGTGGCGAGCCGATACCGGCGTCGACACGCCGCTTGCCGACCCACCGGGCCACCATGCTCATCGCTACGGATACCCCATGAAAAGCGCAGACATCAGACAGGCTTTCCTGACGTTCTTCGAGGAACAGGGCCATACCATCGTGCCCTCCAGCTCGCTGGTGCCGGGCAACGATCCGACCCTGCTGTTCACCAACGCCGGCATGGTCCCGTTCAAGGACGTCTTCCTGGGCCGCGATCCGCGCCCCTACGTGCGGGCCACCTCCTCCCAGCGCTGCGTGCGCGCCGGCGGCAAGCACAACGACCTGGACAACGTTGGCTACACGGCCCGTCACCACACCTTCTTCGAGATGCTGGGCAACTTCAGCTTCGGCGACTACTTCAAGCGCGACGCCATCCGCTTCGCCTGGACCTTCCTGACCGAGGTGCTGGGGCTGCCCAAGGAGAAGCTGTGGGTGACGGTGCACGTCAGCGATGACGAGGCCGAGCGCATCTGGAAGGAGGAGATGGGCATCGACCCCGAGCGCTTCTCGAAGCTCGACGAGGACAACTTCTGGCAGATGGGCGATACCGGCCCCTGCGGGCCGAGCTCCGAGATCTTCTTCGATCACGGCCCCGGCGTGTGGGGCGGCCCACCCGGCAGCCCGGAAGAGGACGGCGACCGCTACATCGAGATCTGGAACCTGGTGTTCATGCAGTTCGATCGCGACGCGGCCGGCACCCTGAACCCGCTGCCCAAGCCCTCCATCGACACCGGCATGGGCCTGGAGCGCATCGCCGCGGTGATGCAGGGCGTGCACTCCAACTACGAGATCGACCTCTTCCAGCACCTGCTGGAGGCCGCGGCCCGGGCCACCGGGCATAGTGATACCACCGCGCCCTCGCTGCGGGTGATCGCCGACCACATCCGCTCCTGCGCCTTCCTGGTGGCCGACGGCGTGCTGCCCTCCAACGAGGGGCGCGGCTACGTGCTGCGCCGGATCATCCGTCGCGCCATCCGCCACGGCCACAAGCTGGGCGCGCGGGGCAACTTCTTCCACAAGCTGGTGGGCGCGCTGGACGCGGAGATGGGTGAGGCCTACCCGGAGCTGCGCGAGGCGCGCCACCAGATCGAGCGCGTGCTGCTCAAGGAAGAGGAGCAGTTCGCCCGTACCCTCGAGCACGGCATGGGCCTGCTCGAGGAGGCCCTGGCCGGGCTCGAGGGCGATATCCTGCCCGGCGAGACGGTCTTCAAGCTCTACGACACCTACGGCTTCCCCTACGACCTGACCGCCGACGTCTGCCGCGAGCGCGACGTGACCCTCGACGAGGCCGGCTTCCAGGCGGCGCTGGAGGCCCAGCGCGAGCGCGCCCGGGCGGCCAGCCAGTTCGGCGCCGACTACACGGCGGGGATCGAGCTCGAGGGCGAGACCGCCTTCACCGGCTACGAGCAGCTGGAGGATCGCGCCACGGTCACCGCGATCGTCGATCGCGAGGGCAACGCCCTGGCCGAGCTGGCCCCCGAGCAGCGCGGCGTCGTGGTGCTCGACCGCACGCCGTTCTATGGCGAGTCCGGCGGCCAGGTGGGCGATACCGGCTACCTGGAGCTCGACGGCGGACGCTTCCTGGTCACCGACACCCAGAAGCAGGCCGGCCACCACCTGCACCACGGCGTGCTGCTCGAGGGGGCGCTGGCCGTGGGCGCCGAGGTGCATCCGCGGGTCGACGCCAGCCTGCGCGCCGCCACGGTGCGCAACCACTCGGCGACCCACCTGATGCACAAGGCGCTGCGTATGGTGCTCGGCGATCACGTCCAGCAGAAGGGCTCGCTGGTCACTCCCGAGCGCCTGCGCTTCGACTTCAGCCACTTCGAGCCGCTGACCGCCGAGCAGCTGGCCGAGGTCGAGCGCCTGGTCAACGAGCAGATCCTGGCCAACGCCCCGACCCGCACCGAGCAGATGACCCTCGACGAGGCCAAGGAGAAGGGCGCGGCGGCGCTGTTCGAGGCCAAGTACGCCGACAGCGTGCGGGTGCTGACCATCGGCGCCGACGACTTCTCCATCGAGCTGTGCGGCGGCACCCACGTCGCCCGCAGCGGCGACATCGGCTGCTTCCACATCGTCAGCGAGGCGGGGATCGCCAGCGGCGTGCGCCGCATCGAGGCGATCACCGGCGAGGGCGCGCTGGCCTGGTTCCGCGAGCAGGAGGCGCGCCTGAACCGCATCGGCGAGCGCCTCAAGGCCAAGCCGGAGCAGGCCGAGGAGCGCGTCGAGTCGCTCCTCGAGCGCAACCGCACCCTGGAGAAGGAGCTCGAGCGGCTCAAGGCCAAGCTGGCCAGCGCCGCCGGCAACGACATGCTCGGCGAGGCCCATGAGGTCGAGGGCGTCAAGGTGCTGGCCAAGCGCCTCGAGGGCGTGGCCGGCAAGGAGCTGCGCGGCATGCTCGACCAGCTCAAGAACAAGCTCGGCTCCGGCATCGTGGTGCTCGGCGTCGCCGACGAGAGCGCCGGCAAGGTCAGCCTGATCGCCGGCGTGACCGATGACCTCACCGCCCGCGTCAAGGCCGGCGAGCTGGTCAACCACGTGGCTTCCCAGGTCGGCGGCAAGGGCGGCGGTCGTCCCGACATGGCCCAGGCCGGGGGCAGCGATGTGTCGGCTCTGCCGGGGGCGCTGGAGAGCGTGCCCGTCTGGGTCGAGGAGCGACTGAAGTAGGATACGGAAGGGCCGGTAGCAGTGATGCACCGGCCCTCGTCGTATCTGGACACCTTTCACTCATCCGAGCGCGACTCGCACTCGACATACGAGGGAAATTGGCAAATGGCACTATACGTACAAAAATTCGGCGGCACCTCGGTGGGCTCCGTGGAGCGCATCAAGGCCGTGGCCGAGAAGGTCAAGGGCTTTCGCGACCAGGGGCATCAGATCGTGGTCGTGGTCTCCGCCATGAGCGGCGAGACCAACCGCCTGATCGGCATGGCCAACGAGATCAACGACGAGCCCACGCCGCGCGAGATGGACATGCTGGTCTCCACCGGCGAGCAGGTGACCATCTCGCTGCTGGCCATGGCCCTGCACAAGCTGGGCGTGCCGGCGACCTCCTACACCGGCTCCCAGGTGGGCATCCAGACCGACAGCGCCCACACCAAGGCGCGCATCCAGCGCATCGAGACCGATGAGCTGCAGGCCGACCTGGACGATGGCCAGGTGGTGGTAGTCGCCGGCTTCCAGGGGGTCGACGAGGACGGCAACATCACCACCCTCGGGCGCGGCGGCTCCGACACCACCGGCGTGGCCCTGGCCGCGGCACTCAAGGCCGATGAGTGCCAGATCTACACCGACGTCGACGGCGTCTACACCACCGACCCGCGGGTCTGCTCCAAGGCGCAGCGCCTGGAGACCGTCACCGTGGAGGAGATGCTGGAGCTGGCGAGCCTGGGCTCCAAGGTCCTGCAGATCCGCGCCGTCGAGTTCGCCGGCAAGTACAACGTCCCGCTGCGCGTGCTGTCCAGCTTCGAGGGCGGCCCCGGCACCCTGATCATTGCTGACTCTGACAAAGACGAGGATTCCATGGAAGAACCGCTGATCTCCGGCATCGCCTTCACCGCCAACGAGGCCAAGCTGACCCTGCTCAACACCCCGGACGTGCCGGGCGTCGCCTCGCGCATCCTGGGCCCGATCGCCGATGCCAACATCGAGATCGACATGATCGTGCAGAACGTGGCCCCGGCCGGCGACTACACCGACTTCACCTTCACCGTGGCCAAGGGCGACTACCGCCAGACCATGAAGATCCTCCAGGACCAGGTCATCCCCGACCTCGGCGGCGGCGACCTGCGCGGCGACGACAACATCGCCAAGGTCTCGCTGGTCGGCGTGGGCATGCGCTCTCATGCCGGCGTCGCCTCCAAGATGTTCCGCGTGCTGGCCGACGAGAACATCAACATCCGCATGGTCTCCACCTCCGAAATCAAGATCTCCGTGGTGATCGACGAGAAGCACATGGAGCTGGCGGTCAAGGCGCTGCACAAGGCGTTCGGGCTCGACAAGCGCAGCATCGAGCAGGAATAAGCGCTCACTCGAGTCGCCGACACCTTCTACGCTACTAGGGATGGTCGCCGACCCGGGTGTCAACGGGCTCGCTTTCAACGTGGTGCTTGCCTGGCAGGTGCCGGCATCAGTGGCCAGGGACGGCGACTTGTCGCACAATGCAGCCATGTCGTCCCTCCCGGCGAGCATCCCGTAGCCAGAAGTCTGAGAAGGAGATCAGTCATGCTCATCCTGACCCGCCGTGTCGGCGAAACCCTGATGATCGGTGACGATGTCACCGTCACCGTCCTTGGCGTCAAGGGCAACCAGGTCCGTATCGGCGTCAATGCTCCCAAGGATGTCGCCGTGCATCGCGAGGAGATCTACCAGCGTATCCAGCGCGAGAAGTCCGATTCCGACGTCGAGGGTGACGACCCGGTCGGCGCCTGAGGGCCTTGCGCCTGTTACGGCGGGCCGGTCGGGAAAAATTGCCGGGACCGCTGGACAATGGCCTTACAGAACGGTAGGATACGCACCGTGCCGATGAGGGAGAGGTGGCCGAGTGGCTGAAGGCGCTCCCCTGCTAAGGGAGTAAGGGGTTTATAGCCTCTTCGAGGGTTCGAATCCCTCCCTCTCCGCCATTATCGACACGTGAAGATCAAGCGCCCGTAGCTCAGCTGGATAGAGTACCTGACTACGAATCAGGTGGTCGGAGGTTCGAATCCTCCCGGGCGCGCCATCTTCATCCGGATGTGATCGACAGCAGCATGCCGTCGCCCCGTCCCCGCAATGAGACCTCTCGTTGCCTTTCGCGCCCGTAGCTCAGCTGGATAGAGTACCTGACTACGAATCAGGTGGTCGGAGGTTCGAATCCTCCCGGGCGCGCCAGATATCGACCCGTCCTCACCAGAGGGCGGGTCTTCTGTTTTGTTTCGATGTTTTCTCGCTAGCCGGACCGGCCGCGCCCAGGATGGGCCCCGGCTCCGCGATCGTTTGGGGCGCCGTCGCTTTGCGACGTGCGCCTCTTTTTTTGCCCGCTCGTTTTTTCGTTCGTTCTCCTGCCGCCGCGCGCGCGACCGCCTCAGCGCGCGACCGCCTCAGCGCGCGACCGCCTCAGCGCGCGACCGCCTCAGCGCGCGTCCGCCTCCTGGGCGGCGGCGGGCAGGGCGCTCGCCTCCGCCGCCAGCCAGTCGCGGAAGGCCAGCATCGCCGCGGTGGGGTCCGGGCGATAGAAGAGCCAGTAGGCGCGCTCCTCGTTGGCCGGGGCATCGAAGAGTCGGATCAGGGTGCCCTGGGCCAGCTCGTTCTCGATCAGCACCGGTGGGCAGAGGGCGACCCCCTGGCCGGCCACCGCCGCCGCGCTCAGCAGGTTGAAGTCCTGGTAGAGCACGCCGGTGTCGATCATCGGCGGCATCAGCCCCTGGTGGCGAAACCACTGCTGCCAGGGCCGGTAGGACTCGTCGTGGAGCAGCTCCTGGTTCAAGAGATCGCCGGGGGTCGCCAGGGGGGCGGCACGCTCCAGGTAGAGCGGGCTCGCCACCGGCCAGGTGGCCCCGCTGAAGAGGCGCAGCCGCTCGGCCGCCACCGTGGGTGCCGCATCCTGCCAGGTGATCAGCACGTCGGCGTCCCGGGGCAGGTGCTCCTCGAGGGCGCCGGCGTACTGCAGGCTGATCGAGACGCCGGGATGCTGGCGCCGGAAGCGGTTGAGGCGCGGGATCAGCCAGCGCACGGCCACCGAGGGCAGGCAGCCGATGCGCAGCTGGCTGCCGCTCTGCTGGCGGACGAAGGTGTCGACGGCGGCGTCGATCCGCGTGAAGCCCTCCCGCAGCTCCTCGGCCAGCTGGGCGCCCCGCGGGGTCAGGCTGATGCCGCGTCCCTGGCGGGTGATCAGGCGGGCGTCGAGCACCGTTTCCAGGCGGCGCAGCTGGTGGCTGACCGCCGACTGGGTGACGCTCAGGATGGCCGCGGCGGCTGTCAGGCTGCCGCTGTGCGCGACCACCTCGAAGGTCTTGAGGGCGGAGAGGGAAGGGCGGGGCATGGGTGAGCTCATGTCATGTTTGGAAGTATTTTATATCACTTTTTTTGACCGATTTTCATCGATAGCCTGAGCGCCCCATCTCGCCTGGCGCACTCGTCGTCGGCGCGGGGAGATCGACCTCCACAATCGACAACAAGGTTCAAGACGGGGCTGTCCATGAGCACTTCGGTACTGATGTCTTTCGCGATCTACCTGATGCTGATGCTCGGCATCGGTATCTACTTCTATCTCGCCACGCGCGACCTCTCCGACTACATCCTCGGCGGGCGCAACCTGCCCCCGGGCGTCGCCGCCCTGAGCGCCGGCGCCTCCGACCTGAGCGGCTGGGCCCTGATGGGGCTGCCCGGGGCGATCTTCTCCGGCGGGCTCTCCCAGGCCTGGATCGCCGCCTGGACCCTGCTCGGCGTCTACCTCAACTGGTCGCTGATCGCCGAGCGGCTGCGGGTCTTCACCGAGGCGGCCGGCAACGCCCTGACCATCCCCGACTACCTCGAGGCGCGCTTCGTCGATCGCCAGCGGATCCTGCGCACCGTCTCCTCGGTGGTGATGCTGGTGTTCTTCACCTTCTACGTCTCGGCCGGCCTGGTGGGCGGCGCGGTGCTCTTCGAGAGCCTCTTCGAGATCGACTACCGGGTGGCGCTGTGGGTCGGCGCGGCGGTCATCGTCTCCTACACCTTCCTCGGGGGCTTCCTGGCCGCCTCCTGGACCGACCTGATCCAGGGGCTGATGATGGCCGCGGCGCTGTTCGCGGTGGCGATCATGACGCTGATGGCGCTGAGCAACGGCGACGCCTCGCCGGCCGCCGCCTCGGCCGAGGCCGTCGAGCCGCTGGGCGGGCTGATGGAGGGCATGACCCTGGTCGGCATGCTGTCGCTGGCCGGCTGGGCCATCGGCTACGTCGGCCAGCCCCACGTGGTGGTGCGCTTCATGGCGCTCAAGCGCCGCGAGGACGTCAAGGTCTCGCGCCGCATCGCCCTGCTCTGGTCGGCGATCACCATGGGCTCCGCGGTGGCGGTCGGCGCGCTGGGCTACCACTGGTTCGGCGGTAGCCTCGAGAACAGCGAGCGCGTCTTCATCGAGCTCTCCAACGTGATGCTCACCCCCTGGGTGGCGGGCTTCGTGCTGGCCGGCGTGCTGGCGGCCATCATGAGTACTATCGACTCCCAGCTGCTGGTCTGCTCCAGCGCCCTGGCCGAGGATCTGTATCGCGGCTTCGTGCGCCCCAGGGCGAGCCAGCGCGAGCTGGTCTGGATGAGCCGGGCGAGCGTGCTGGTCGTGGCCCTGCTGGCCACCTTCATGGCCCAGGATCGCGACAGCAGCATCCTCGACCTCGTCTCCTACGCCTGGGGCGGCTTCGGCGCGGCCTTCGGCCCGGTCATCCTGCTGTCGCTGTTCTGGCGCGGCATGACCCGCAACGGCGCGATCGCCGGCCTGCTGGTGGGTGCGGTGACCGTGGCCGTCTGGAAGCCGCTCTCCGGCGGCCCGGCGGGCATCTTCGACATGTTCGAGGTGGTGCCGGGCTTCGCGCTGTCGCTGCTGGCGGTGGTGCTGGTCAGCCGCCTCGGCGAGGGGCGCGCCGAGCGCGACTGCTTCGAGACGCTGATGCGCACCTGGCGCCGTCCCCAGGATTCCCACTCTGAACAGACCGCCGCCAAGGCGTAAGGAGTTTCCCATGAGCAGTAAGGTACCCGCGGCCTACCAGGCCACCCAGGGCTCGATCCTCGACGTGGACCAGGCCTTCTACGACCGCCTGACCGAGGCCCACGGCGAACGCCGCCTGGTGGCCGAGCACACCGTGCCGCTGCGCGACGGCCTGGCATGGAAGGTGCCGGCGGGGCACGTCTTCCGGGTCAAGATCCTCGAGGGCTCCCAGGTCGGCGACTTCAACATGTGGAACCTGCATAACCCGCGGGAGCGGATGTGGGCCTCGCGCACCCGCCAGCTGCAGCGCGCCCACGTCAGCACCTACGATCGCCTCTGGTCGACGCTGCCCTACCTGCGGCCGATGGCCACCATCATCGACGACACCCTGGCCGACTACGGGGTCGACGAGGAGGGCGGGCGCGTCCACGACCTGCTGGGCACGCGCTGCGACCCCTACGTCAACCGCCTGCTCACCGGCGAGGACTTCGACTTCCACTGCCACTCCAACCTGGTGCGTGCCGTGGAGCCCTGGGGGCTGACCGAGTTCGACGTCCACGACGTGCTCAACATCTTCCAGTGCACCGGGCTCAACGACGACGACCAGTACTTCATGAAGGCCTGCCCGGCGCGCAAGGGCGACTATCTCGAGTTCTTCGCCGAGATCGACCTGCTCTGCGCCATGTCCTGCTGCCCCGGCGGCGACCTGTCGGTGGACCTTTGGGGCCCCGATGCGCGGGATCCGCTGGAGACCTGCAACCCCCTCGGCGTCGAGATCTACGCCCTGGACGAGGCGCGCCTGGCCGGCTGGCGCTCGCCGGAGCCCGCGCCCTATCGCGGCCGCCATGGGCGCCGCGCGCCGGACACCGACTGGACCGAGATCAAGCGGCAGCGCTGCTGCTGACCCCCGGGCCCCGGCCGCGGGGCCCGATCACACCACGGCGAGGAGGAGGGCACATGCCGCGACTGCTGCTCAATGCCGACATGGGCGAGAGCCTGGGACCCTGGAAGATGGGCTGCGATGCCCGGGTCATGCCGCTGGTCGACCTGGCCAACGTGGCCTGTGGCTTTCACGCCGCCGACCCGGACACCATCCGCGCCACCGTGCGCCTGGCCGCACAGCACGGCGTCACGGTCGGGGCACACCCGGCCTATCCCGACCTGGTCGGCTTCGGGCGTCGCTCCCTGGCCTGCTCGGCCGAGGAGGTCGAGAACCTGGTGCTCTACCAGCTCGGCGCTCTGGCCGCGATGTGCCGGGCCGAGGGCGCGCGCCTGGGCTACGTCAAGCCCCACGGCGCGCTCTACAACGACATGATGCGCGACCCCGCGCGGCTGGCGGCGGTGATGCGGGCGCTGGCGGCCTTCGACGCCGACCTACCGCTGATGGCGATGGCGACCCGCGACCCGGCGGTGGCGCGCGAGCTCGCCGCCGAGCACGGCATCACCCTGTGGCTCGAGGCCTTCGCCGACCGGGCCTACGACGGCGACGGGCACCTGGTGAGCCGCGCCGAGCCTGGGGCGGTGCATCACGACCCCGAGCGCATCCTCGACCAGGCGCGCCGCATCGCCCACGGGATGCCGCTCACGGCGAGCGACGGCAGCGCCCTCGTCCTCGAGGCGCAGACGCTCTGCGTGCACGGCGACAATCCGGAATCGATCGCCGCGGTGGCGGCGATCCGTCGCGAGCTGGACCGGCTCGAGGGGGCGGCATGATGCGCGCCCGCCTGGAGAATGCCGGGGTCGACGCCTGGCTGGTGCGCCTGTTCGACGCCATCGACGAGGGCAACATGCCGGCGATGATGGCGCTCTGCCGCCGCTGCGAGGCGGCCTTCGGCGAGGCGCTGGTCGACCTGGTGCCGTCCTACACCACCCTGCTCGTGCACTACGACCCCCTGCGCCTGACCGCGGCCGAGGCCCGCGCCAAGCTCGCGGGCCTGCTCGACGACCTGGCGGCGGGGGAGGAATCCCGGGGCGCCGAGGTCAAGACGCTGCCGGTCTGGTACGACCCCGCCGTGGGGCCGGAGCTCACGCGGCTGCAGGCGCGCACCGGCCTGTCGCTCAACGAGGTGATCGCGCTCCACACGGGGCAGGAGTATCGCGTCTTCGCGCTGGGCTTCGCCCCGGGCTTCGCCTTCATGGGCAGCGTGGAGGCCCGCCTCGAGACGCCGCGCCTGGCCACCCCGCGCAAGCGGGTGCCGGCCGGCAGCGTGGCCCTGGCCGGGCGGCAGACCGCGGCCTATCCGCGGGTCTCACCGGGGGGTTGGAACCTGCTGGGGCGCACCCCCGCGCGGCTGTTCGACCTCGGCCGCGAGGGATTGAGCCTGCTGTCGGTCGGCGACCGGGTGCGCTTCACCGCCATCACCCGCCGTGAATTCGAACGCCTGGGCGGCGACACCGCGCCCGTGGCCCCGCTGGCGGAGGCCGCGTCATGAGTCAGCACGCGATGGGCTACCTGCGGGTCGAGCGGGCCGGGCCGCTGGCCATGCTCCAGGATGCCGGGCGCTTCGGCACTCGCCGGCTCGGCGTCACCCAGGGCGGACCGGCCGACCTGCACGCCTTCGCCTGGGCCAATCGCCTGCTGGGCAATGCCTGGGACGCGGCGGCGCTGGAGGTGTCCCTGGGCGGGCTTGTCCTCGTCGCCGAGCGGACCACGCGGCTGGCGCTTTGCGGAGCGGACCTGCAGGCGAGCGTCGAGGGAGAGGCGATCGCGCCCTGGCGCGTCGTCACCCTGCGCGAGGGGCAGCGGCTCAGCTTCGCCACGCCGGTAAGCGGCCTGCGCGCCTACCTGGCGGTGCCGGGCGGTTTTGCCGGCGAGCCGGTGCTGGGCAGCCTGGCCTGCGTCGCCCGCGAGGGGCTCGGCGGGCACGCCGGCGACGGACGCGCGCTGGCCGTGGGCGACAAGCTGGATTTCGGGCCTGATACCGGCGCGCCCGAGGCGACGGTGCCCGAGGCGGCGCGGCTCGATTACCGGCGCCCGGCGCGGTTGGCGCTGATTCCCGGCGCCCAGGTGGCGGACTTCACCGGCGAGAGCCTCTATCGCGCCTTCAACGCGGCCTGGCGCGTCGATGCCCGCGCCGATCGCATGGGCGTGCGGCTGCGCGGTCCGGCGCTGAACTGCCGGCTGCCCGGCCTGATCTCCGAGGGCATCGCGCTGGGCGCGGTGCAGGTGCCGCCCGACGGCCAGCCCATCGCGCTGCTCAACGATCGCCAGACGATCGGCGGCTATCCGCGCCTGGGCACCCTCACGCCGCTGGCCTGCGCGCGGCTTGCCCAGTGCGCGCCCGGCCAGGAGGTACAGCTGGTGGCCACCCCCCTGGGGCGGGCCCAGGCGCGCCACCGGCGCTTCCTCGAGGCGATGGGGGCGGGCTAGGCGTCGAGCGTCGCCGCGGCGGTGGTCGGGGCGGCGGTGCCGGGGGTGGGGGCGGCCAGCCCCTCGAGCAAGGCGTCGAGCTGGGTGATGCGCTTGAGCGCCTGGAAGCGTCGGGCGGCCTCGGCGTCGCCCTGGCGCATGTGGTTGAGCCACTGCTTCAGCAGCGAGACGACCACCCGGTCGGGCAGCCCGCGCCGCTGGGTGGCGGCAAACTCGGCGAGGATCGCCGCGCGCGCCTGCCAGGGCGTCGCCGGCAGGCGCTCGCCGGTGGCCTGCCAGTGGCGGATGCGGGCGGCCAGCCGGGGATCGGCCAGGGCGCCGCGGCCGAGCATGACGTCCTGGCAGCCGGAGAGGGTGCGCGCCTTCCAGTAGTCCTCCAGGGTCCAGATGTCGCCGTTGGCGACCACCGGGATGGCGAGGCGCTGGCGGATCCGGCCGATCCACTCCCAGTGGGCGGGCGGACGGTAGCCCTCGTCGCGGGTGCGGCCGTGGACCACCAGTCGCCGGGCGCCGGCGTCCTGGGTCGTCAGGGCGCAGGCCAGCGCCAGGCGCCGGTCGGAGAAGCCCAGGCGGATCTTGGCGGTCACCGGGATGGCGTCGCCCACGGCCGCGTGTACCGCCGCCACGGCGGCATGCACGCGGCGCGGGTCGCGCAGCAGCGACGCGCCGCCGTCGTGGCGATTGACCAGCTTGGCCGGGCAGCCGAAATTGAGATCCACGCCGGTGGCGCCGAGGCGCAGCGCCTGGCGGGCGTTGGCGGCCAGCGCCGCGGGGTCGGAGCCCAGCAGCTGCAGGGCCACCGGCACGCCGCTCGGGGTGGCGGGCGCCGTATCGGCCGTAAGCTCCGGGCAGTGCTTGTAGAAGACGCGGGGCGGCAGCCGGGCGTCGACCACGCGCACGAACTCGGTCACCACCCAGTCGAAGCCGGGGGTGCGCGTCAGCAGGTCGCGGGTCACCGCATCGATGACCCCCTCCATGGGCGCTAGGCCGATTCGGCCTTTATGTAGTAATTTAACAACGCTGACTTCCACCATGACGCCATTGCAATCTGTCGGGGATCTGGCAGGTTATACGAACATAAAAAATGCGCAAGTCGGGTTTTTTTGCCATATCTGGCCCATTTTTGCGCAAGAGTCAGGAGAATTCGCATGCAGGATTCGCAGCTGATCAACGAGGGCCTCGCCCTCATGGGCCTCGGTATGGGGTTCGTCTTTGTTTTTCTTACCGTGCTGGTGGGCGTCACCACGTTGATGTCCAAGACCATCGGCCGCTTCTTCCCCGAGCCGGTCGCCCCCGACGTTCGAGATTCCCGTGCCCCGGCCGCGCGCCAGGACGATGACCTCACCGCGGTCATCAGCGCGGCGGTGCACCGCTATCGCCGGCGCCACAAGCGCTGAGGCGACTGTCCCGCCTTTCCCCCTCCCATTCATAACGACAAGGTCAACGCCATGAATGACAAGACACGTCCGCTCGGTATCACCGATGTCGTCTTGCGCGACGCCCACCAGTCGCTGTTCGCCACCCGCATGCGCCTGGACGACATGCTGCCGATCGCCGAGAAGCTCGATCGTGTCGGCTTCTGGTCGCTGGAGTCCTGGGGCGGCGCCACCTTCGACGCCTGTATCCGCTATCTCGGCGAGGATCCGTGGGAGCGGATACGGGCGTTGAAGGAGGCGATGCCCAACACCCCCCAGCAGATGCTGCTGCGCGGCCAGAACCTGCTCGGCTACCGCCACTATGGCGATGATCTCGTCGACAAGTTCGTCGAACGCGCCAGGACCAACGGCGTCGACGTCTTCCGCGTCTTCGATGCCATGAACGATCCGCGCAACCTCGAGCGGGCCATCAAGGCGGTGCGTGCCAACGAGGGGCACGCCCAGGGCACCCTCTCCTATACGGTGAGCCCGGTGCACACCCTGGACGGCTGGGTCGAGCTTGGCAAGACCATCGCCGACATGGGCGCCGACTCCCTGGCGATCAAGGACATGGCCGGCCTGCTCAAGCCCTACGACGCCTATGAGCTGGTCAGCAGGCTCAAGAAGGTCGTGGACATCCCGATCCACATGCAGTGCCACGCCACCACCGGCCTCTCCACCGCCACGGCCCTCAAGGCCGCCGAGGCGGGCATCGACAACGTCGACACGGCGATCTCGTCCATGTCGATGACCTACGGCCACAGCCCGACCGAGTCGGTCGTCGCCATGCTCCAGGGCACCGAGCGCGACACCGGCCTGGACCTCGAGCTGCTCGAGGAGATCGCCGCCTACTTCCGCGAGGTGCGCAAGAAGTACGCCGCCTTCGAGGGCTCGCTCAAGGGCATCGACTCGCGGATCCTGGTCGCCCAGGTGCCGGGCGGCATGCTCACCAACATGGAAGGCCAGCTCAAGGAGCAGGGCGCTGCCGACCGGCTCGACGAGGTGCTCGCCGAGATCCCGCGGGTCCGCGCCGACCTCGGCTTCATCCCGCTGGTCACCCCGACTTCGCAGATCGTTGGCACCCAGGCGGTGATGAACGTGATGATGGGCGAGCGCTACAAGTCGATCTCCAAGGAGGTCCAGGCGGTCCTCAAGGGCGAGTACGGCTCCGCCCCGGCGCCGTTCAACGAGGAGCTGCAGGCGCGGGTGCTGGACGGCGGCGAGCCGATCACCTGCCGTCCCGCCGACCGCCTCGAGCCCGAGATGGAGACCCTCACCGCCGAGCTCAGGGAGAAGGCCAAGGCCAACGGCATCCGCCTCGCCGAGGGCGAGCGCGAGATCGACGATGTCCTGACCTACGCGCTCTATCCGCAGATCGGCCTGAAGTTCCTGCAGAACCGCGACAACCCCGACGCCTTCGAGCCTGCGCCCCAGGCTGCCGAGGCCCAGGCCGCCAAGCCGCCCGCCGTTGCCCAGAAGGGCGTGGCCGAGGCGTCGGCGCCGGCCGGTCCCGAGACCTACACCGTCACCGTCAACGGCAAGCAGTACGTGGTCGAGGTCGCCGAGGGCGGCGAGATTGGCCAGATCGCCGAGCAGGGCGGCGCCCAGCCGGCGGCGAGCGCCCCGGCCCCGGCGGCACCCTCGGGTGAGGCGATCACCGCGCCGCTCGCCGGCAACATCTTCAAGGTCAACGTGCGCGAGGGGGACAGCGTCGCCGAGGGCGACGTGGTGATCATCCTCGAGGCCATGAAGATGGAGACCGAGGTGCGCGCGGCGAGTGCCGGCACCGTGTCCGCCGTCAAGGTCGGCGAGGGCGACAGCGTCGCCGTCGGCGACGTGCTGATCGAGCTCTGAGGACGGATTCATGTCGGAAAAGATCTTGACCCTCTGGTACGGCTCGGGGCTCTACAATCTGACCCTGGGCCAGGGCGTGATGGTGCTGGTGGGGCTGCTGCTGCTCTACCTCGCCATCCAGAAGAAGTTCGAGCCGCTGCTGCTGGTGCCGATCGGCTTCGGCGGCATCCTGGCCAACATTCCCCAGGCGGGGCTCGCCCTGTCGGCCGCCGAGCAGGCGGCCCACCTGGCGTCGCCGGCGCTGCTCGAGCAGATGGCCCAGACCCTGAAGCTCAGCCTGGACCCGGCCGCCGGGATCGAGGCCTGGCGGCACAGCCTCTCCGAGGTGCTGCACGGCGACATCTCGCCGGCCCTGGTACGGGCCGCCAACGACGTGGCCATGGACGGCGGCTACGCCCACGGCATGCTCTACCAGTTCTACAGCGTGGCCATCGCCTCGGGCATCGCGCCGCTGGTGATCTTCATGGGCGTGGGGGCGATGACCGACTTCGGTCCGCTGCTGGCCAACCCGCGGACCCTGTTCCTGGGGGCGGCGGCGCAGTTCGGCATCTTCGCCACCCTGCTCGGGGCGGTGGGCATGTCGGCCCTGGGCTGGATGGACTTCTCGCTCAACCAGGCCGCCGCCATCGGCATCATCGGCGGCGCCGACGGACCGACCTCGATCTACGTCTCGAGCATCCTGGCGCCGGAGCTGCTGGGCGCCATCGCCGTGGCCTCCTACTCCTACATGGCGCTGGTGCCGCTGATCCAGCCGCCGATCATGAAGGCGCTGACCAGCAAGCGGGAGCGCGAGATCACCATGACGCAGCTGCGTCCGGTCTCCAAGCTGGAGAAGATCGTCTTCCCGATCAGCCTGCTGATCCTGGTGGTGCTCTTCCTGCCCGACGCGGCGCCGCTGTTGGGGATGTTCTGCTTCGGCAACCTGATGCGCGAGAGCGGCGTGGTGGAGCGTCTCTCCGACACCACCCAGAATGCCCTGATCAACATCGTGACCATCTTCCTGGGGCTCTCGGTGGGCTCCAAGCTGATCGCCGAGCGCTTCCTGGCGGTGGAGACGCTGGGCATCCTGGCGCTGGGCATGGTGGCCTTCGCCATCGGCACGGCCTGCGGCGTGCTGATGGCCAAGCTGATGAACACCGTCAGCAAGATGCCGATCAACCCGCTGATTGGCTCCGCCGGCGTCTCGGCGGTGCCCATGGCGGCGCGGGTCTCCAACAAGGTGGGGCTCGAGTCCAACCCCCACAACTTCCTGCTGATGCATGCCATGGGGCCCAACGTGGCCGGGGTGATCGGCTCGGCGGTGGCCGCCGGGGTGATGATCAAGTACCTCGGCTGAGGCCGGCGGTCCTGTCCCCATCGAGAACGGCGCCTGCGGGCGCCGTTTTTGATGGTGGTGGCCGGTGAGCGGGGCAGGGCGCTCAGTCGTCCGGGAGCAGGGCCAGGCGGCCGCGCAGGCGGGTCTCCAGCGCGCTGAGGTCGGCCGGCGCGTCGCTCGGCCAGCCTACGGTGAGCAGCACGCCCTCGGCGCCGTAGTCGGCCTGCTCGACCGGCACCTCGCGCTCGGCCAGCCAGGCGCGGGCCTCGGCCTCGCCGGCGAAGTCGACCCTGAGGTGCAGCGGCGTGCGCTCGACCACGGCGCGGCGGGGCAGCGTCTCCAGCGCCTGGGCGACGGCCCGGGAGTAGGCGCGGGCCAGGCCGCCGGTGCCGAGCTTGGTGCCGCCGAAATAGCGGGTCACCACGCAGCCCACCTGGCCGAGGCCCGCGCCGTCCAGCACCTGGAACATCGGGCGCCCGGCGGTACCGCCGGGTTCGCCGTCGTCGGAGAAGCCGATGGCGGTCTGCTCGCCGGGCGGGCCGGCGATGAAGGCGCTGCAGTGGTGGCTGGCGTTGGGGTGGAGCCGGCGCGCCTCGGCGAGCAGCGCCTCGAAGGCGGCCGCGTCCGGCGCGTGGCAGAGCCAGGCGAGGAAGCGGCTCTTCTCCACCTCGAGCTCGCTCTCGTGCCGCTCGCCGGGCGGCAGGTCGGGCACCGCGTAGCGCATCAGGCGGCCAGTTCCGTCTGGCGCACCACGCCCATCACCAGGCCGATCACCTGGACGTCGTCGTTGCGCAGGTAGATCGGCGCCATGCGCTCGTTGGCCGGCTGCAGGCGCACCCCGGACTTCTCGATGTAGAACTTCTTCAGGGTGACCTCCTGGTCATTGATCATCACCACGGCGGTCTCGCCGTTCTCGGCGCTCTCGCGGCGTTCGATGATGATCACATCCCCGTCGAAGATATTGCAATCGACCATGGAGTCGCCGCGCACCCGCAGGGCGTAGGTGTTGCGGCGCACCATGGTGGTCGGCACGCGGATGCTGCCGGCCTCCGGGCAGGCCTCGATGGGCATGCCCGCCGAGACCTGGCCCAGCATCGGGATCTCGGTCAGGGCGTCGGCGGGGATGGCCTCCCAGGCCTCGGCCAGGGGCAGGTTGGGTCGGCGCTGCAGGTACTGCGGTGTGACGTTGGGCATGCGGTCTCTCCCCGGTCGTCTAAACCTGTCGATACATACAGTGTTTCACGAGCATAGCAGGCGATCGAAAACTGGCAAGGGAAAGCGCGCCACGCTTCGCTTGACCCAGGGCAAGTGCGACCCGCTGCCGCAACCCGGTCGACTGGTAGCCAGGGCCCTTTCCGTGTAGAGTTCCGGGCGCAATTATCCATGCCGGGAGAGTGCCTTGAGCCTGCGTCTGCAAGCCCGAAAGCTGGCCTGTGAGCGGGACGATCGCTGGCTGTTCAAAGACCTGGATCTGGATATCCATGCCGGCGAGATCGTGCGCGTCGAAGGCCCCAACGGCAGTGGCAAGACCACCCTGCTGAAGATTCTCTCCGGGCAGCTGGCCGACTTCGACGGCGAGCTCTACTGGAACGAGCACCCCATGCGCCGGACGCGCCAGGACTTCCTGGCCAACCTGCTCTACCTGGGCCACGCCCCGGGGGTCAAGGCGGCCCTGACGCCGCTGGAGAACCTCGCCTGGTACCAGGCCCTCGCGGGCGAGCCCGACGACGAGGCCGCGCGCTTCGCGGCGCTTGCGGCCGTGGGCCTCGTCGGCTTCGAGGACCTGCCCGCCGGGCAGCTCTCCGCCGGCCAGCAGCGCCGCGTGGCCCTGGCCCGCCTGGAGCTGATCCCGCGGGCGCTGTGGGTGCTCGACGAGCCGTTCACCGCCATCGACCGCGACGGCGTCGCGGCCCTCGAGGCGCGGCTGGTCGCCCATGCCCGCCGCGGCGGCTGCGTGCTGGTCACCACCCACCATGAACTCGCCGACTCGCCCGCCCTGCGGCGCATCCGGCTCGGTCAGGGGGCGCGCGATGCCGAACTCTGATCCCCACCTGGCCCGGGAACGGGACGCCGTTTCGCTGTTCGGGGAACCCGAGGGCGGCGCCGGGGTCGCAATCCGGGCCACGCTGAAACGCGACCTGGTGCTGCTGATGCGCCGGCGCAGCGAGGTGTTGAATCCGCTGGTGTTCTTCGCCCTGGTGATCACCCTGTTCCCGATCGGCATCTCGCCGGACCCGGAACTGCTGGCGACCATCGCCCCGGGCCTCTTGTGGGTGGCGGCGCTGCTGGCGGCGCTGCTCTCCCTGGACAGCCTGTTTCGCAGCGACTACGAGGACGGCTCCCTGGAGCAGCTGCTGCTCTCGCCCCATCCGCTGCCGGCGCTGGCGCTGGCCAAGGTGGCGGTGCACTGGCTGCTGACCGGCCTGCCGCTGGCGCTGATGGCGCCGGTCCTGGGCATCATGCTGGCGCTGCCGGCGGGCAGCTACGCGGTGCTGGCGCTGTCGCTGGCGCTGGGCAGCGCCAGCCTGAGCCTGATCGGCGCCATCGGCGCGGCGCTGACCGTGGGACTCTCCCGGGGCGGCGTGCTGCTCTCGCTGCTGGTGCTGCCGCTCTACATCCCGGTGCTGATCTTCGGCGCCGGCGCGGTGCAGGCGGCCATCTTCGGCGAGGGGGTCGCGGCGCACCTGGCGATTCTCGGGGCGCTCCTGGCAGTGGCGCTGATCCTGGCCCCCTGGGCCATCGCGGCATCACTGCGCATCAGTATCAACGGTTGAGGACGACAATCGGCATGTGGGCCTTCATACACAAGCTCGGATCCCCCAAGTGGTTCTATGGCATCAGCGCGCGGCTCTCGCCCTGGTTCTGGGCGGCGGCGGCGCTGCTGATCGTCATCGGCAGCGTCTGGGGGCTGGCCTTCGCGCCGGCCGACTACCAGCAGGGCAACAGCTTCCGCATCATCTACGTGCACGTGCCGGCGGCCTTCCTGGCGCAGTCGATCTTCGTCAGCATGGCGATCGCCGGCTTCGTCTTCATGGTCTGGAAGATCAAGGTCGCCGACATGGCGGCGGCGATGATGGCGCCGCTCGGCGCGGCCATGACCTTCGTGGCGCTGTTCTCCGGCGCGGTGTGGGGCGTGCCCACCTGGGGCACCTGGTGGATGTGGGACGCGCGCCTCACCTCGATGCTGATCCTGCTGTTCCTCTACTTCGGCGTGATCGCCCTGCGCGGCGCCTTCTCGAGCCGCGACAGCGCCTCCCGGGCCGCCTCGGTGCTGGCCATGGTCGGGGTGATCAACATCCCCATCATCAAGTACTCGGTGGACTGGTGGTACACCCTGCACCAGCCCGCCACCTTCAGCGTCACCTCGCGTCCGGCCATGCCGATGGAGATGTGGGCGCCGCTTTTGATCATGGTGCTGGGCTTCTACAGCTTCTTCATCGCGGTGACCCTGATGCGCACGCGCAGCGAGATCCTGCGTCGCGAAGCGAACAAGCGCTGGGTGCGTGAGCTCGCCGGGGAGGTGTCCTGATGGCCTTCGACTCCCTCTCGGCCTTCCTCGCCATGGGCGGCCACGGCCCCTACGTCTGGGCCTCCTGGGGCCTGACCGGGCTGCTGCTGGTCGGCGTGGTCCTCCACGCCCGCGCCGAGCGCCGGGCGCTGCTGCGCGATCTGCGCCGTCGGGCCCGCCGCGAGCAGCGTCGCGACGCCACGACACCGGATTCACATCAAGAGGGCCGTGCCCGTGAGAGCTAAACGCAAGCAGAAACTGTTCGTGATTCTGGGGCTGGTCTCGCTGGCCGCCATCGCCGTGGGCCTGACGCTCTACGCCCTGCGCAGCAACATCAACCTCTTCTTCAGCCCGGTGCAGATCAGCGCCGGCGACGCCCCGCTGGAGCGCCAAATCCGCGCCGGCGGCATGGTGCGCGAGGGCACGGTGGCGCGCGACCCGGACAGCCTCGAGGTGGTGTTCACCGTGACCGACTACGTCGAGGACGTCGAGGTGCGCTACAGCGGCATCCTGCCCGACCTGTTCCGCGAGGGGCAGGGCGTGGTGGTGGTCGGCGAGCTCCAGCAGGGCGGCTGGCTGCGCGCCGACCAGGTGCTGGCCCGCCACGACGAGAACTACATGCCCCCCGAGGTGGCCCAGGCGCTGGAGGAGGCCGGCTACTCGCCGGAGGACTACCAGGCCAAGGCGGCCGAGGTGGGCAAACGGCTCGAGGCGCAGCAAGACGGCGCCGGCCAGAACTGATCCGGAGTGTCCATGCAGACCCTGATGATCCCCGAAATCGGCCACTTCGCCCTGATCATTGCCCTGCTGATGGCCCTGGTCCAGGGCGTGATGCCGCTGGCCGGCGCGGCGACCCGCCGCCCGCTGTGGATGGCCTACGCGCGGCCCATGGCGACCGGCCAGTTCCTGTTCCTGGCCATTGCCTACGTGTGCCTGACCGCCAGCTACCTGCTGGACGACTTCAGCGTGGCCAACGTGGCCAACAACTCCAACTCGCTGCTGCCCTGGTACTACAAGGCCAGCGCCGTGTGGGGCAACCACGAGGGCTCGGTGCTGCTGTGGAGCCTGATCCTCGGCGCCTGGACCTTCGCGGTGAGCCGCTTCTCCCGCGAGCTGCCCCGGGACATGCTGGCTCGGGTGCTGGGCGTGATGGGGCTGGTCAGCGTCGGCTTCCTGGCCTTCGTGCTGATCACCTCCAACCCCTTCGAGCGGCTGCTGCCCAACGTTCCCCAGGACGGCGCCGACCTCAACCCTCTGCTCCAGGACTTCGGCCTGATCGTCCATCCGCCGATGCTCTACATGGGCTACGTGGGCTTCTCGGTGGTCTTCGCCTTCGCCATCGCGGCGCTGCTGGGCGGTCGCCTGGACGCCGCCTGGACCCGCTGGGCGCGGCCCTGGACCAACGTCGCCTGGGCCTTCCTGACCGTCGGCATCGCGCTGGGCAGCTGGTGGGCCTACTACGAGCTCGGCTGGGGCGGCTGGTGGTTCTGGGACCCGGTCGAGAACGCCTCGCTGCTGCCCTGGCTCGCCGGCACGGCGCTGATCCACTCCCTGGCGGTGACCGAGAAGCGCGGCGCCTTCAAGAGCTGGACGGTGCTGCTGGCGATCTCCACCTTCTCGCTGTCGCTGATGGGGACCTTCCTGGTGCGCTCGGGGGTGCTCACCTCGGTGCACGCCTTCGCCAACGACCCCTCCCGGGGGCTCTTCATCCTGGTGCTGCTGGGCATCACCGTGGGCCTGTCGCTGCTGCTGTTCGCGCTGCGCGCGCCGCGGGTCAGCCACCAGGTCGGCTTCAGCTGGCTCTCCCGTGACGCCCTGCTGCTGATCAACAACATCCTGCTGGTGATCATGACCGTCACGGTGCTGCTGGGCACGGTCTACCCGCTGCTCCTCGACGCCATGAACCTCGGCAAGATCAGCGTCGGCCCGCCCTACTTCAACGCGCTCTTCGTGCCGCTGACCGTGGTGCTGTGCCTGTTCATGGGGCTCGGGCCGCTGGCGCGCTGGAAGCGCACCGACGGGCGCGACCTCTTCAAGCGCAGCTGGCTCTCGGGCCTGCTGGCGCTGGTCATCGGCGCGCTGGCGCCGCTGCTCTACCGCGGCGAGTGGAACCTCCAGGTGAGCCTCGGCGTGCTGATCGCGCTGTGGGTCGTGCTGCCCATGATGCGCGACCTGTGGGCCAAGACGCGAAACTCCGCGGGCCGGCTGGCCGGTGCCCGGCGCCTGTCGCTCGCCTACTGGGGGATGATCCTCGGCCACCTGGGCGTGGCGGTGACCATCATCGGCGTCACCGTGGTCTCCAACTACGCCATCGATCGCAACGTGCGCATGGGCGTTGGCGACAGCGTCGATCTCGCCGGCTACACCTTCACCATGACCGAGCTCGGCAGCCGGCGCGGCCCCAACTTCCTGGCCGACTTCGCCGAGATCGAGGTGCGCCGCGGCGACAGCCAGCGCACCTTCGTGATGACCCCCGAGAAGCGTCTCTACCTCGCCCGGGGCATGCCGATGACCGACGTTGCGCTGCGCCCGGGGCTGTTCCGCGACCTCTACGTCGCCATGGGCGAGGATCTGGAGGACGGCAGCTGGGCCATGCGCCTGCAGTACAAGCCCTTCGTGCGCTGGCTGTGGCTCGGCGGGCTGCTGATGGCGGCCGGCGGCATCCTGGCGGTGGCCGATCGCCGCTACCGGCGTGCCGCGACCGCCCGCGACCCCGAGCAGGGCGCCGCGGCCAAGCCCCGGGAGGCCACGGCATGAAGCGTCGCCTGTTGCTGCTGCTGCCGCTGCTCGGCTTCCTGGTGCTGGGGGGCTTCCTCTACCAGGGCCTGTCGATGAACCCCTTCGAGCGCGATTCGGCGCTGATGGCCCGCGAGTTCCCGGCCTTCGAGCTCTCGACCCTGGAAGATCCCGAGCGGATCGTCGACGCCTCGCTGCTCGAGGGCGAGGTCACCCTGGTCAACGTCTGGGGCGAGTGGTGCCCGACCTGCAAGCAGGAGATGCCGCAGCTCCTGGATCTCGCCGACCGCGGCGTGCGCCTGGTCGGCGTCGACTACAAGGACACCCGGGAGAAGGGCCGCGAGTTCCTGGCCGAGTTCGGCAACCCCTTCGAGGTCAACGTCTTCGACCCCGAGGGAACCCTGGGCTTCGACCTCGGCGTCTACGGCGCCCCGGAGACCTTCCTGGTCGATGCCGACGGCATCATCCGATATCACCACACCGGCTACATCAAGCCGGAAGACGTGCGCGAGACGATCCTGCCGGAGGTGGAAAAATGGCGCGACTGATCCGCGGCCTGCTGGCCGTCCTGCTCCTGCTGCCGCTGCTCGCCCAGGCGGCGGGCATCGAGGTGCGCCAGTTCGACGACCCGGTCACCGAGCAGCGCTACCAGGACCTGACCGCCAGCCTGCGCTGCCCCAAGTGCGAGAACCAGGCGATCGGCGACTCCGACTCGCCGATCGCCGGCGACATGCGCGACCGGGTCTACGCCCAGCTCCAGGAGGGGCGCTCCGACAAGGAGATCCTCGACTTCATGGTGCGCCGCTTCGGCGACTACGTGCTCTACAACCCGCGCCTCGAGGGTCGCACCCTGCTGCTGTGGGGGCTGCCCGCGGCGCTGGTGCTGCTCGGCGCCGTGGTGGTGGTGCTGATGGTGCGCGCGCGGCGCCGCTCCTCGGCGCGTGCCCTGAGCGCCGAGGAGCGTGAACGCCTGGATGCCCTGATCAATCGCGAGAGAGACGAATGACCCTGCTATGGATCGCCCTGGCCGTGCTGCTGCTGCCGGCCCTGTGGCTGCTGGTGGCCCCGCTGCGTCGTGCCGCGACCGTGCACGCGGCCCAGCGTGACGTCGAGGCCAACGACCGCACCACCGAACAGAACCTCGCCATCTACCGTCGCCGCCTGGCGTCGCTTCAGGCCGCCCACGACCGCGGTGAGATCGACGCCGAGCGCCTCGAGGAGGATCGCCTGGAGCTCGAGCGCAGCCTGCTCGAGGACACCGAGCACCTCGAGCGCGCCCCACTCAAGTCGGCCGCCTCCGGGCGGCTGGTGGTGCCGGTGGTGATGATCGCCGTGGTGCTGGCCAGCGTCGCCTGGTACCACCAGGAGGGGGCCGAGGGGGACCTCGCCCTCTACACCGTGCAGCGCCAGGTGATGAGCGACCCCGAGGGCTCGCTGCCGGTGCTCATCGCGCGCCTCGAGGAGCAGGCCGAGCGCCAGCCCGACAACCCCAACGTCTGGCGCACGATCTTCCCGCTCTATCGCGACAGCGGCCGCATCCCGGCGGCCACCCGCGCCCTGGAGCGGCTGGTCGACCTGGAGGGGCGTCAGCCCTGGCTGCTCGCCGAGCTCGCCCAGATACGCTACTTCGCCGCCGGCCGCGAGATGACCGAGGAGGTCCAGGCGCTGGTCGACGAGGTGCTGGCCACGGAGCCCGCCCAGCCCACGGTGCTCGGCCTGCTTGGCATCGAGGCCTTCGAGGCCGGCGACTTTGAAACCGCCATCGACCGCTGGCGCCGCGCCATCGCCGGCATGAGCAATCCCGACTCCGCCGAGGCCCTGCGCGAGGGCATCCGCGTCGCCCAGCAGCGCCTGGGCGTCGCCCCCGACCCGGCCGAGCCGGCCGTCGCCGAGGGGCCCGGCATCGCCGTGCGGGTGCGCCTGGCCGACGAGCTCGCCGGTCGGCTCGACGACGACGCCACCGTCTTCGTGGTGGCCCGCGACCCCGCCGGCGAGCTGCCGCCGCTGGCCGTGGCGCGGGCGACCCTCGGCGAGCTGCCGCTGACCACGGTGCTCGACGATGCCGACGCCATGGCGCCGATGGCCAGGCTCTCCCAGGTCGAGACGGCGCGCCTGACCGTGCGGGTCTCCCGGAGCGGGTCGGCCACGCCGCAGCCGGGCGACCTGGTCGGCACCCTCGGCGGTGTCTCGGTGGGCGAGGTCGACGGCGAGGCCGTCGAGGTGGTGATCGACCGGGTCGTCGAGTGAGTCCATGCGCCTGACATCGATCCGCCTGGCGGGCTTCAAGTCCTTCGTCGATCCGGTCACCGTGCCCTTCGACGGCAACATGACAGCCATCGTCGGCCCCAACGGCTGCGGCAAGTCCAACATCATCGACGCCGTGCGCTGGGTCATGGGCGAGTCCTCGGCCAAGACCCTGCGCGGCGAGTCGATGACCGACGTCATCTTCAACGGCTCCACCGGGCGCAAGCCGGTGGGCATGGCCTCCATCGAGCTGATCTTCGACAACCGCGACGGCGCCATGGGCGGCATCTACGGCCAGTACGCCGAGATCGCGGTCAAGCGCCAGGTCACCCGGGACGCCCAGTCCAGCTACTTCTTCAACGGCCAGAAGTGCCGGCGCCGCGACATCGCCGATCTGTTCCTGGGCACCGGGCTGGGGCCGCGCTCCTACGCCATCATCGGCCAGGGCATGATCTCGCGGCTGATCGAGGCGCGTCCCGAGGAGCTGCGCGCGACCCTCGAGGAGGCCGCCGGCATCTCCAAGTACAAGGAGCGGCGGCGCGAGACCGAGAACCGCATGCGCCGCACCCAGGAGAACCTGGAGCGCCTGGAGGACATCCGCGAGGAGCTCGACAAGCAGCTCGAGCGCTTGAAGCGCCAGGCCGAGGCGGCGCGCCGCTACCAGAACCTCAAGCAGGAGGAGCACCGCCTCAAGGGCGAGCTGGCGCTGCTGCGCGGCCGCGCCCTGCGCGCCAGCCAGACCGAGGAGGAGAATCGCGTCCGCGAGCTCGAGACCGCGGTGGAGCGCGAGGTGCTGGGCATGCGCCAGGCCGAGACGCGCCTCGAGGAGGCCCGCGCCGAGCACGACCGCCTGGCCGAGGAGCTGGACGGTCGCCAGTCGAGCTTCTACGAGACCACCACCGCCATCGCGCGCCTGGAACAGGACCTGGAGCACACCCGCTCCCGGGACCAGCAGCTGGCCCGGGACCTCGAGGCCGCGCGCCGCGAGCTCGCCGAGCTCGCCCGCCTGGGCGACGACGACGGTGAGCGCCTGGCGCGCCTCGAGGAGCGTCTGGAGACCCTCGGGCCCGAGCAGGAGGAGGTCGCCGAGCAGCTCGCCGCGCTGGAGGCCGCCCTGGAGGAGGCCGAGCCGCTCGCCGAGGAGGCCGAGGCCGCCTGGGAGAGCTTCGGCGAGCGCTGGCAGGAGCAGAGCCGCGAGGCCGAGCGCACCCAGGACCGCCTGCGCGACCTGGAGGGCCGGCTCGAGCGACTCGCCGCCGACGAGCGTCGCCGCCGCCAGCAGCACGAGGAGCTCCCCGACATCGCCGGCCTCGGCGAGCAGCGTCGCGAACTGGCCGAGCGCCATGCTGAACTCGAGGCCCAGCTGGCCGAGCTCGAGGCCACCCGCGAGTCGCTGCAGGCCGATCGTGACGGCGCCCGCGGCGAGGTGCGCGAGGCCGAGGAGGCCCGCGAGGCCGACCGTCAGCGGCGCAGCACCCTGCAGGGCGAGCTGGCCTCGCTGGAGGCCCTGATCGAGGCCGCCCTGGCCGATCACGACGAGGCCCTCGATGCCCACCTGAGCGCCCTCGGCCTGGGGGAGCACCCGCGCCTCGGCGAGGCGCTCGAGGTCGAGCCCGGCTGGGAGGAGGCGGTCTCCTGGGTGCTCTCGCCCTGGCTGAGCGCGCGCCTGGCGCCTCGGGACGCGTCCCGGGAGGCCATGGCCGCGCCGCCCCAGGCCGAGCTCGGCCTGCTCGAGGCCGAGGAAGTGAGTGCCCCGGCGGAGAGCCTCGCCGCCCGGGTGCGCGGCGCCGGGGCGGCCGGCCAGTGGCTCGCCGGCATCCGCTGCGTCGAGAGCCGCGAGTCGGCCTGGGCCGCGCGCGAGGCGCTCGCCGCCGGCGAGAGCCTGATCACCCCCGATGGCCTCTGGCTCGGCGCGGGCTGGGTGCGCCACCGCGGCGCCGGCGCCGGGCCCGATGCCCTGCTGGTCAGCCGCCGCCGCGAGGCGGAGGTGCGCGAGAGCCTCGACGAGGTGGCGGCGCGCCTTGACGAGCAGGAGCAGCGTCTCGAGGACGCCGTGGCCCGGGTCGAGCAGGCCGAGGCGGCCCTGGAGCGAACGCGTCAGCAGGAGCGCGAGCTCGAGCAGCAGCGCCAGCAGCTGGCCGTGCAGGAGAGCGGGCTCGCCAGCCGCCTCGAGCACCTGGAGGGGCGCGCCGCCGAGCTCGCCGAGGAGCTCGAGGGGCTGGCCGAATCCCGCGAGGAGGCGATGCTGGCCATCGAGGAGGCCCGCGAGCAGTGGCAGGCGGCCATGGCGCGGCTGGAGGAGGGCGCCGAGACCCGCGAGCGCCTCGAGCGGCAGCGCCGCGAGGCCCGCGAGCGGCTGACCGCGCTGCGCGCCCGCCAGCGCCCGCTGGCCGATCAGGCCCAGCGCCTGGCCCTCGAGCAGGAGCGCCTGGCCACCGAGCGTACCGGCCTGGCCGAGCAGCAGGGCCGCGCCGGCGAGGCCCGTGAGCGCCTCGAGCTGCGCTGCGCCGAACTGGAGGAGGCCCGCGAGGGGCTCCACGAGCCAGACGAGGAGCGGCGCGAGCGCCTCGACGAGCTATTGGCTCGCCGCGAGCGCGAGGAGCGGGTGCTCAACGAGACCCGCGCCCGGGCCGCCGAGCTGGTCGAGCGGCTGCGCGAGGACGAGCAGGCCCGCCAGGGGCACGAGCGCAACCTCGAGGGGATCCGCGAGCGCCTGCAGGAGTCGCGCATGCAGGTCCAGGCCCTCGCGCTCAAGGCCGAGACCCAGGACGAGCAGCTCGCCGAGCTCAACCACGACGCCGCGAGCCTGGCCGAGCACCTCGACCCCAACGCCACCGAGTCCGCCTGGCAGACCCGGCTTGAGGAGGTCGGCGAGCGCATCCGGCGGCTGGGCGCCATCAACCTGGCGGCCATCGAGGAGTACGACCAGCAGGCCGAGCGTCGCGACTACCTGGAGGCCCAGCACGCCGAGCTCAGCGAGGCCCTGGAGACCCTGGATCGGGCGATCCGGCGGATCGACCAGGAAACCCGGACGCGATTCCGCGACACCTTCGAGCGAGTCAACAACGGCCTGCAGGGCCTTTTCCCGCGAGTCTTCGGGGGCGGAACCGCATGGCTGACGCTGACCGGCGAGGATTTGCTGGAGACCGGTGTGGCCATCATGGCGCGCCCGCCCGGTAAGAAGAACAGCACCATTCACCTGCTCTCCGGGGGAGAAAAGGCCCTCACCGCGCTGTCGATGGTCTTCGCCATCTTCCAGCTCAATCCGGCGCCCTTCTGCATGCTCGATGAGGTCGATGCGCCGCTGGATGATGCCAACGTCGGACGCTATGCCAAGCTGGTCAAGGAGATGTCTGATACCGTTCAGTTCATCTATATCACCCACAACAAGATCGCCATGGAGGCATCGGAAAGGTTGATGGGGGTGACCATGCAGGAACCGGGGGTCTCGCGGCTGGTATCGGTGGGCGTGGAGGAGGCCGCGGCCCTGGCCGAGGCCTGATGGGCTTGAACGTCAACGGTAAACGGGTTAACAAGGAAGACAAAGATGACGGTAGTGCATGGACGCATGGGGAACCTGAAGGGCGATTGCGAAGGGTCCGGTCGGGTGAGGGCATGACAATGCCACGCTTGACAAATAAAAGAATTGGCCCTTTTTTTGGCAATCGCGCTATGCTGTTGACGGACAACCATCAGGCATGGCGCCTTAGCAAAAGGCATGACGACCCATGGAATTGAGAGAGTGGCTGATCATACTAGGGCTGGCGTTGGTGACCCTCATCGTCATCGATGGCGTGCGTCGCCTGCAGCGTCAGCGTCGCGTCCCGCGTCTGGACCAGGTCGAGAGCGGCGCGACTGACGAGCACGTCGAGCCCGCGGTGGATCCCGACGCCGAGGCCCGACGGGCCGAAATCAACTGGGAGCTGCCCAACGGAGGGGCGCGGGTCGTCAGGCCGGCCGACGAAGGGGGCGTGCGTCCCAAGCCCAAGCTGCAGCGCCAGGAGCACCCCGGACCGTCGCGGGTGCTGTCGGAGTTCCGGCGCCATGCCGAGGACACCCGACCGACCGAGACGGCCGCCCGGCAGGATTCGGCGCAGCCGGCTCGGCAGGGGGCGGTGCCGGCGGAGAGTGCCCGCGCCACCCCGGCGCGGGACGAGGCGCGCGAGCGCTATGACGATGCCGTGCGTCGCGAGGCGCCGCGCGCCGCCGCCCCGTCCTCCCGCGAGGCGGACGCGGTCGCTCAGGAGCACGAGGAGGTCGCGCACGACCGCGACGTCGCTGAGGATACCCGCACGGTCGAGGCCGGCGAAGCGCGCCGTGAGCCAGCGCTCACTCACCCGGCACCGTCCGACGAGCGGGCGAAGGGCGAGGCCGCCGAGGAGATCGGCGTCCTCGCCGCCGATCCCGAGGATCACGACGGCTATGCCGACGAGGAGCGCTACCGCCTGGTGGACCTCGAGGGCATGGGCGACTCCCTGAAGAGCGGCTCCAAGCGGGTCGGCTCCTCCATGCAGCGCTTCGGCGCCTCCCTGCAGAAGTCGCTCCATGACCGTCGCGAGCACAAGCGCGACGAGAAGCAGCGCCGCGAACAGGCCCGCGCCGAGAAGGCCGCCCGGGAGGCCGCGGAGCGGAAGAAGGCCGAGCATGAACAGGCCGTGCGCGAAGCCGAGCGGCGTCGCCTCGAGGCCGAGACCGTGGCCCGCGCCGACGATGACGATCCGCTCTTCACCCCGTCGCGCCGTCGGCACGAGCAGCCCGAGGCCTCCGACTCGTACGCGGAGATGCCGGCCGACGAGGCCGCCTTGGACGAGCGGCCACCCCGCGACGACGTGGTGCGCGCCCACCCGGTGCTCGAGAAGGCGCTGCGCCACGACGTCAACGCCGAGCACGCCCGCGAGACCCTGAGCCACGCCGAGGAGATTCTGGTGATCAGCGTGATGTCCCGGGACGAGGAGGGCTTCTCGGGTACCGCGCTGCTCGACCTGATGCTGGCCTGCGGGCTGCGCTACGGGCGCGACATGGGGATCTTCCACCGTTTCGAGACCGAGGATCCGGACAGCCGGCTGCAGTTCTCGATGGTCAACGTGGTCAAGCCGGGGACCTTCCCCATCGAGGCCATGGACGACTTCCGCACCCAGGGGATCACCCTGTTGATGCCGCTGCCGGGCGCCAGCGACACCGCGGCGGCCTTCGAGGCGATGGTCGAGACCGCCATGGTCATCGTCCGTCACCTGGGCGGCGTGCTGAAGGACGAGCACCAGAGCGTGATGACCGCTCAGACCGTGGAGTTCGCCCGCCAGCGGGTGCAGGAGTTCGAGCGCCGCAATCGCCTCAACCGCTATCAGGCCAACTAGCGGCACCGCTTCGCGGGCCAGTGAAACAACCCCATGATTTCATGGGGTTGTTTCGTTTAGGGCAGGCGAAAGCGGGTGTGCGAGAATAGCCGTGCTTTCTTGACAGCAGACCAGAGACGCCATGAGCCAGACCGATCCATCGATTCAGGAAGAGGCGACGCGCCTGCGCGGCGAGCTCGACGACGCCAATTACCGCTACTACGTGCTCGACGAGCCACGCATGACCGATGCCGACTACGACCGTCGGCTGCGCCGCCTGCAGGAGATCGAGGCCGAGCATCCCGATCTCGCGACCGCCGACTCCCCCACCCAGCGGGTCGGGGCCGCGCCGGACGCGGGCTTCCCCGAGGTGGCCCATGCCGTGCCGATGCTCTCCCTGGATAACGCCTTCAACGAGGAGGAGATCAAGGCCTTCGTGCGCCGGGTCGCCGACCGCCTCGAGGCGCATGGTGAGCCGCTGGCCTTCTGCTGCGAGCCCAAGCTCGACGGCGCCGCCGTCTCTCTGGTCTATGAGCACGGCGAGCTGACCGCCGGTGTCACCCGAGGCGACGGCCGCACCGGCGAGGGCATCACCTCCAACCTGCGCACCCTGCGCTCGATCCCGCTCAGGCTGCGCGGCGACGCCCCGCCGGCGCTGCTCGAGGTACGCGGCGAGGTGATCATCAGCCACGCGGGCTTCGAGGCCTTGAACGACCGGGCGCGGGAGGAGGAGACCAAGGTGTTCGCCAATCCTCGCAACGCCGCCGCCGGCAGCCTGCGCCAGCTCGACCCCCGTATCACCGCCACCCGGCCGCTGGAGTTCAGCGCCTACCAGGTGGCGCGCCTCGAGCCGGAGCCGGGCGACGCCAGCCACAGCCAGCTGATGGCAAGGCTCGGCGAGTATGGCTTTCGCACCAGCCAGGAGCTCGCCGTGGTGGAGGGGGCCGAGGGCATCATCGACTACTGCCGCGCGCTCGGCGAGAAGCGCGACCGCCTCGGCTACGACATCGACGGTGTGGTGATCAAGGTCGACGACCTGCGCCTGCAGCGCGAGCTCGGCTTCGTTGCCCGCGCCCCGCGCTGGGCGATTGCCTTCAAGTTTCCCGCCCAGGAGGAGACCACCCGGCTCAACGACGTCGAGTTCCAGGTCGGGCGCACCGGGGCGATCACCCCGGTGGCGCGGCTCGAGCCGGTCTCGGTGGCCGGCGTCACCGTCTCCAACGCGACCCTGCACAACGCCGACGAGATCGCCCGGCTCGACGTGAAGATCGGCGATACCGTGGCGATCCGCCGGGCCGGCGACGTCATCCCCCAGGTGGTCCGGGTGCTCACCGAGCGCCGCCCGTTGGATGCCGAGGCGATCGTCTTTCCCACGCGCTGCCCGGCCTGCGGCTCCGAGATCGAGCACCTCGAGGGCGAGGTGGTGGCGCGCTGCTCCGGCGGCCTCTACTGCCCTGCCCAGCGCAAGGAGGCGCTCAAGCACTTCGCCTCGCGTCGCGCGCTGGACATCGACGGCCTGGGCGAGAAGCTGATCGAGGCGCTGGTCGAGCGCGAGTGGGTGAGCACCCCGGCGGACCTCTTCCGGCTGGAGGCCGAGCGCCTCGCCGAACTGCCGCGGATGGGCAAGAAGTCCTCCGAGAACCTGGTGGCGGCCCTCGACAAGGCCCGGCAGACGACGCTTTCGCGCTTCATCTTCGCCCTGGGCATCCGCGAGGTGGGTGAGACCACCGCCGCCAACCTGGCCCGCCACTTCGGCAGCCTGGAGGCGCTGATGGCCGCCGACGTTCCTGCCCTGGAGGCGGTGGACGACGTGGGGCCGATCGTCGCGGCCCACGTGCACACCTTCTTCCAGCAGCCGCACAACCGCGAGACCATCGAGGACCTGCTGGCCTGCGGCCTGACCTGGGAGGAGGAGACCGTCGGCGAGCGCCCCCAGCCCCTGGCCGGCCAGAGCTGGGTGCTCACCGGGACACTCGAGAGCATGACCCGCGACGAGGGCAAGGCGCGGCTCCAGGCGCTGGGGGCCAAGGTGGCCGGCAGCGTCTCGAGGAAGACCGCCTGCGTGGTGGCGGGCGACGCCGCCGGCAGCAAGCGGGAGAAGGCCGAGCAGATGGGGGTGCCGGTCATCGACGAGGCCGGCTTCCTCGAGCGGCTGGCCGAATGGGAACAGCAAGGAGTCGACCAATGATCGGCGATCGCTTCATCGAGGTGCCCTACCGCATGCTGCCGCCGGAGACCCTGGACGGCCTGCTGGAGGCCTTCGTCACCCGCCAGGGCTACGACACCACCGACACCGGCGAGGGCATGCGCGGCTGGGTCGGCCAGCTCAAGGGCCAGCTCGACCGCGGCGAGCTGCTGATCGCCCACGACCTCGAGACCGAGTCCACCGAGGTGATGACCCTGGCCCAGTGGCGCGCCTTCGGCCGCGACCTGGCCGATGACGAGGAGGAGGGGTAGGGCAATGGCCCGCCTCTACGAGCCGTTCCCGACGCCTCTCGTCGGCGGCTTACCCTGGATCAGGTCGCGGATGAGTCGCCGCCCCGGGTGGAGGTGATCGACCAGCGGCGCCTCCAGGGGCAGCGGCTCGTCGCAGATCCGTGAGGCGATCAGCTCGGCGCAGAGCGGGGCGCTGGCAAGCCCCCGGGAGCCGTGGGCCGCGCTGATCCACAGGCCCTCGTGGTGGCGTCCCGGCGTCTCGGGCACTCGGGTGGCGTCCTTGGCGAGCAGCGCGTAGTCCGCCGCCCAGGCCTCGGCCAGCGGCACCGGGCCTGCGTAGGGCGACTTGTCGGGGCTCGCCGCGCGCACCGCCGCCCGGCCCTCCAGCGTCGCCGGCTCGAGCGCCGCGCCCGCCTCGCGCAGGGCGGCCACGAAGGTCGGCAGGGTGGCCTCGAGTTCCGCCAGGTTGGCCGCGTGGTCGGCCTCGTGCACCGCGGTCTCGTCACGGTTCGGGGCGAAGGTGGCACCGAAGGTGAGCGTTCCATCGAGGGGCGGCGGCACATAGCCGCCGGCGCACACCACCCGGTCGAGCGTCGGTGCCCCCTCGGGCAGCGCCAGCCGGCTGACCTGGCCGCGCACCGGCTGCAGCGGCAGCGCCGCCGTCTGGGCGAAGCGGTTGGCGAGCGCCGCGGTGGCGATCACCACCTGGTCGGCCGTCAGCCGCTCGCCCTTGCCTTCGCCCAGCGCCAGCGTCCAGCCGTCGTCTCCCGGCGTCAGCCCGACCACCTCCGCCCGCCGGCACGTGACGCCGGGCGTGGCCGCCAGCCGCCGGCACAGCGCCGCCGGGCGCACCCAGCCCGCCTCGGGGTAGTGAAGTCCGCCGTGCTCGATCGGCGTGCTGGAAAGCCGCGACGCTTCCTCTGCCGAGACGCCGTGGACGACGCGCCCGGGGAGCGGGTGATGGGCCAGGAAGCGCGTTTGGCGGGCCTGCTCCCGGTCACTCATCGCCAGCTGCAGCACCCCGCAGGGCGACCACAGAGTCCGCTCGGGGTCCAGCGCCTCGAGCAGGCGGCGGCTGTGCAGCAGCCCGGCCAGGTAGACCCGGCTCTGGGGATTGGTGTCGGCGGCGAGCTTGACGTAGAGCGCCCCCTGCTCGTTGCCGGAGCCGCCGCTGCCGGGCCCCTCGCGGTCGAGGAGCGTCACCGCCACGCCGCGCCGGGCCAGCGCCGCGGCCACGCTCGCGCCGGCGATGCCCGCCCCGACCACGGCCACGTGGCGGGCCGCTCGCGCCGCGGGGGGCGTGAACCAGGGGGTGGCCGCGCGGCGCCGATCCTCGGGGGGTGCCACGATCTCGCCGGCGAGCATCTCGCGCTTGCGCCCGAATCCCGGCACCTTGCGCCAGGCGAAGCCGGCCGCCGCGAGGCCGCGCTTGACCACCCCGGCGCAGGTGAAGGTGGCCAGCGTCGCGCCGGGGCGCGAGCGGGCCGCCAGGGCGGCGAACAGCTCGGGCCGCCACATCTCGGGGTTCTTCGACGGCGCGAAGCCGTCGAGGAACCAGGCGTCGACCCGGCCGTCGAGCCGCTCGAGGCGCTCGGTGGTGTCGCCGAAGTGCAGGTCGAGGGTGACCCGCTCGTCGAGCCACAGCCGGTGCACGCCGGCCACCGGCTCGGGCCACTGGGCGACCAGGCGGGCGGCCCGCTCGGCGAGGTCCGGCCAGGCGGCGAGCGCCCGGGCGAGATCCTCCCGCGCCAGGGGAAACTTCTCGGTGGAGACCAGGTGCAGTCGCGCCGTCGGCGGGGAGTGGGCGTCGAAGCAGGCCCAGGCGCAGAGCATGTTGAGCCCGGTGCCGAAGCCGGTCTCGCCGATCACGAAGGGGCGCGCCTCCTGCCACTCCGCGAAGCGCGCCGGCAGCCGGTTGGCGTGCAGGAAGACGTGCTCGGTCTCGGCGCGGCCGTCGTGGCGGGAGAAGTAGACGTCATCGAAGGCAGCGGAGTGGGGCGCCTCCTCGCCGCCCTCATCCCGGCGCCAGTCGAGGCGGGCGGTCTGAAGGCCGGCGAGCGGCGGCAGGGCGTCGGGGGCAGCGGTCACGGCGGGGCTCCGGTCGGTCCGGTCTCGGGGTCAGAGGGGGGGGGGGGGGGGGGGGTGATCAAGCTTTGATCGATCGTGTCGCGGCGCCACGGTATCGGGGCTGGCGAAAGGCGTCCGCGGCGTTTCAACAGGCTTGTCCACAGCAGCTGTGGGAAACCGGCTGTGGACAAGAAAACCTGTGGGTGAGGGTCAGGGCAGGACCTTCTTGAACGGCTTCACGATCGCCTTGGCGTAGACGCCGGCGATCATGTAGGGGTCGGCGTCGGCCCAGGCCTGGGCGCTCTCGAGGCTCTCGAACTCGGCGACCACCAGGCTCCCCGTGAAGCCGGCTTCGCCCGGATCGTTGCTGTCGATGGCGGGATGCGGGCCGGCCAGCACCAGGCGGCCCTCGTCGCGCAGCGCCTCGAGGCGGGCCAGGTGATCCGGGCGGGCGGCCAGGCGCCGTTCCAGGCTGTCGTTCACATCTTCACTGATGATGGCGTAGAGCATCGCGGTTCTTCCTCGGTGGTGGGCGGCTCGCGCCGCGGGGCCGATGGCCTCGACATTGACCGTCACCGGCCGCGCGAGCACCATGTCGGGATATTCTGACAAAGTCACCTGCCGGCGTCATGCCCATGACCGCACCTCCCGCCCGATTCGAGGGCGAACCCCATAGCGTCGACCTGCACATGCACTCCACGGCCTCCGACGGCGCCCTGCCGCCGGCCGAGGTGGTGGCGCTGTGCCGGGCCAAGGGCGTGACCCTGATGGCGCTGACCGACCACGACACCATGGCCGGCATCGAGGAGGCCCAGGCCGCCGCCTGCGAGCAGGGCATCGGCCTGATCCCCGGCACCGAGCTCTCGACCCAGTGGCGCGGCATCAACATCCACGTGGTGGGCCTGCTGCCCGAGGGGCCGCGGGGCGACCTGGTCGCGGGGCTGGCCGCCCAGGCCGAGGCCCGCGAGCAGCGCTCCCACCGCATCGCCGAACGGCTCGAGAAGATCGGCCTCGACGATGCCCTGGCCCGGGCCCGGGAACAGGCCGGCTCCGAGCGCCCGCTGGGGCGGCCCGACTTCGCCCGGGCGCTGGTGGCCGCGGGGCTGGTGCCCGACATCGGCACCGCCTTCAAGAAGCACCTCGGCAACGGCAAGGCCGGCGACATCAAGGCCCACTGGCCGTTTCTGGCCACGGCGGTGGCCTGGATCCTCGACGCCGGCGGGGTGGCGGTGCTCGCCCATCCGCTGCGCCACGGCCTGACCCGGCGCAAGCGCGGGCTGCTGCTCGACGACTTCGCCGCCGCCGGCGGCCAGGCCGCGGAGCTGGTCAGCGGCTTCCAGAATCCCGACGTGACCCGCGACCTGGCGCGCCAGCTGCAGGAGCGCGAGCTCTTCGGCTCGGTGGGCAGCGACTTCCACTTCCCTGGTGGGCACCTGGCGCCGGGCAGCATGAGCCCCGTGCCGCGCACCGCCACGCCGCCGGTGTGGACCCACCCGCGCCTGGCCGGCCTCGTCGCCACCGCCGCCGCGTCGCCTGGGGCCTGACGCCGCCCCCGGCGGCGCATGTTATCGTGGCGCTACCCCATTTCCGGCCACCGAACAGGGAGCTCGCATGAGCCAGTTCTTCCAGATCCACCCGGACAATCCCCAGAAGCGCCTGATCGACCAGGCGATCCAGATCATCCGCGGCGGCGGGGTGGTCGCCTATCCGACCGACTCCGGCTACGCCCTGGGCTGCCACCTCGGCGACAAGAAGGCCATCGAGAAGATCAAGTGGCTGCGCTCGCTGGACGACAAGCACAACTTCACTCTGGTCTGCTCGGATCTGTCGGAGATCGGCACCTACGCCAAGGTGGACAATGCGGTCTTCCGGCTGCTGAAGGCGCATACGCCGGGCGCCTACACCTTCATCCTCGACGCCACCACCGAGGTGCCGCGGCTGCTGCTGCACCCCAAGCGCCGTTCCATCGGCGTGCGGGTGCCGGACCACCAGATCACCCGGGCCCTGCTCGACGCCCTGGGCGAGCCGCTGATGAGCGTGACCCTGATCCCGGTGGGGGAGGAGCTGCCGATGACCGACGCCGAGGAGATTCGCGAGCGCTTCGGCGCCCATCTCGACCTGGTCATCGACGGCGGCGCCTGCCACCTGGAGCCGACCAGCGTGATCGACCTGCGCGACCTGCCGCCGACCATCCTGCGCGAGGGGCGCGGCGACGTCCGTCCCTTCCAGGCCTGACGCACGGCGCGGCCTCGCCGCGCCGCCGGCTCAGCGCGGCGGCGTCTTCTCGGCGTCCTCCCCGTCCGTCCCCGCCGGGGCCTGCTCGGCCAGGCGGGGGTCGGGGGTGTTCTCGTCCAGCCAGGTGCCGCAGCGCAGGCAGTACCGCGCGCGCTGCTCGTGGCGGTCGTGGCCGCAGCCCGGGCAGGCCTCGTCGGAGTAGCGGTCGGCGCGGATCGAACGGATCACCTCGGCGGAGAAGACCCCCGTGGGCACCGCGATGATCGAGTAGCCGATCAGCATCACCATCACCGAGATCGCCTGGCCCAGCGGGGTGACCGGCACGATGTCGCCGTAGCCGACCGTGGTCAGGGTGACCACGGCCCAGTAGATCGCCGTGGGGATGCTGGTGAAGCCGGCCTCCTCGGGCTCGATCAGGTAGACGAGCGAGGCGAAGATGGTCACCAGCATGAAGACGGTGAACAGGAACAGGAAGATCTGGTGGCTGCTGCGCTTGAGGGCGTCGATCAGCAGCCGCCCCTCGCCGACGAACTCCATCAGCCGCAGCACCCGGAAGATGCGCAGAGTGCGCAGCAGGCGCACCACCACCAGCGACTGGGCCCCCGGCAGCACCAGCGCCAGCCAGGTGGGCAGGATCGCCACCAGGTCGATGATGCCGTAGAAGCTCTTGAGGTACTGCAGCGGGCGCTCGAGGCAGTAGAGGCGCACCGCGAGCTCGAGGGTGAAGGCGAGGGTGAAGCCCCACTCCAGCCAGAAGAACCAGGCGCCATAGTCGACGCGCAGGCTCTCGATGCTCTCCAGCATCACCACCAGCACGCTGATCAGGATCGCCCCGATCAGGGCGATGTCGAAGGCCTTGGCCGCCAGGGTGTCGGATTCGAAGATGATCTGGAAGACCCGGGTGCGCAGGCCTTCGCCCGCGGGCTTGGGGAGGTAGTTCACGAGCGTCGTCCTTGTGGTGGCAAGCCGGGCCTGTCGGGCTGGGTCAGCTCGGGTCGGCTCAGCTCAGGTCGGCATCGCCCGGCAGCCGGCGGGCCAGGCGCAGCATGCGCCGCCCGAAGGCCGGGGTCAGCCAGGGCTCGGCCGAAAGCGCCTCGGCGAGTGCCCGGGCGTCGCCGTCTCCTCCCGCATCATCGCCCAGTTCCGCCAGCCGTTGGAAGGCCCGGCGCGCCTCGTGGCGCCAGGTCTCGTCGCCGCTGTCCGCCAGGGCATCCAGCGCCAGGGTGGCGCGGTGCAACCAGCCGGCGGGGGAGCTGGCCTCGGGCAGCGCGCGCGTGCCCTCGAGCAGGGCGCCGCCGCGGGCCGCCTTGCTGGTGTCCGAGGGTCGCAGGGCCACGGTGTCGGCGAGGGCTTCGGCCAGCGACCAGAGCGCCTCGGGCTCGCCCGCCTTGAGCTCGAGCTCCAGCTCGCGGATCGCCACCACCCGCTCGCCGGCCCGGATCTCGCCGATGTCCAGGGCGAGCTCGATGGTCGCGCCCGCGTGCTCGAGCCACCAGGTCTCGCGGGCGAAGTCGGTGGCGAAGCGCGGCACCAGGCGCTCGAGCAGGCCCGGCTCGCGCTCGGCCATCGGCGGCAGCGCGGCGAGCCCCTCGAGGTCGAGGCCGGGGCCCGGCACCTCCCACTCCCACTCGCCGCGGGTCGAGAGCCCGCCGCCGCCCTGGCCGCGGGTCTTCAGCGTCTGCAGCAGGCGCCCGTCGGCGCGGCGCAGGCGCAGCGCCATGCGCGCGCCCTCCAGGTCGCCCTCGGGGGTGTCGAAGTAGGTGTTGCCGAGCTGGGTGAGCGTCGGCGTCACCCCGGCCAGGCGCGGGTGTCGTCGCAGGGCCTCGGGCCCTGCGGCGCCCCCGGCGTCCGGGTCGCCCAGGGCGAGCTTGAGTTCGATCTCGTTTGCCATCGGGAGAGCCACCTCGGTTCGATGAATATTGGATGATTTTTTCATGACGCTGAGGGTGTCAGTCACTATACTGACGCCGCCATTTTTCCAGGTTCATAGATGCCCATGGTGACATCCAATCCCTTCTCCGCGATGTTCGGCCGCTCGCCATTCCATCCGCTGCTGGCCCACATCGTCAAGGCCAACGCGTGTGCCGACGAGCTGCTGCCCTTCTTCGAGGCGTCCCTCGAGGGCGACTGGGACACCGCCGAGCAGCATCGCGAGACGATCACGCGCCTCGAGCACGAGGCCGATGAGCTCAAGACCGAGCTGCGTCTCAACCTGCCCAACACGATGTTCCTGCCGGTCTCGCGCTCCGACCTGCTCGACCTGATCAGCGTGCAGGACAAGATCGCCAACAAGGTCCGCGACATCACCGGCATCATGCTCGGGCGTCGCATGCAGGTGCCCGAGGAGCTGGCCCAGCCGATGCGTGACTACATGCGCACCTCGGTGGCCTGCGTGGCCCAGGCGCGCCACGCCCTCGAGGAGCTCAAGGACCTGCTCGAGTCCGGCTTCGGGCGCAACGTCTCCGACGTGATGCAGAAGCTGATCCGCGAGCTGCACGTGCTCGAGCAGCAGGCCGACGGCCAGCAGGTGGCGATCCGCCGCCAGCTCTTCGAGCTCGAGGATCGCCTGCCGCCGGTGGACGTGATGTTCCTCTACAAGATCATCGACTGGGTGGGCGAGCTCTCCGACCGCGCCGAGCGCGTCGGCAGCCGACTGCAGATCATGACGGCCAACTGAACGCAGCGGCCCCGGCGATCCCGGGGCCTCGTTGTTTCGCTCTTCTTCTGACCGCAACAAGGGAACACTCCCTATGTCGATCATTGCTCAGCACGGCGAGGTCTTCATCATCCTCGCCTGTCTCTTCGGCTTCTTCATGGCCTGGGGCGTCGGCGCCAACGACGTGGCCAACGCCATGGGCACCTCGGTGGGCTCCCGGGCCATCACCATCAAGCAGGCGATCATCATCGCCGTGATCTTCGAATTCCTCGGCGCGTGGCTCGCCGGCGGCGAGGTCACCAACACCATCCGCAAGGGGATCATCGATCCCGAGCTGCTGCGCGATGACCCGCAGCTGCTGGTCTACGGCATGCTGGCGGCGCTGCTCGCGGCGGCGACCTGGCTGCTGGTCGCCTCCATGAAGGGCTGGCCGGTCTCCACCACCCACTCCATCGTCGGCGCCATCGTCGGCTTCGCGGTGGCGGGCCTCGGCGCGGCCGCGGTGGACTGGGGCGCGGTGGGCACCATCGCCGCCAGCTGGGTGGTCTCGCCGCTGCTCTCCGGCACCATCGCCTTCACGCTCTTCAAGTCGGTCCAGCACCTGATCTTCGAGGCCCAGGATCCCTTCGCCGCGGCCAAGCGCTACGTGCCGATGTACATCTTCCTGGTCGGCTTCGCGGTGACCATGGTGACCCTCACCAAGGGCCTCAAGCACGTCGGCCTGGACCTGAGCTTCGGCACCAGCCTGCTGCTCGCCATCCTCGCCGGCCTGCTGATCGCGGCGCTCGGCGTGTTCATGGAACGGCGCGTCAAGGCCTCCAGCCGCCAGGCCGACCAGTTCGGCTTCTCCGGCGTGGAGCGGGTCTTCGGCGTGCTGATGATCTTCACCGCCTGCGCCATGGCCTTCGCCCACGGCTCCAACGACGTGGCCAACGCCGTGGGTCCGCTGGCGGCGGTGATCAGCGTGGTGCAGACCGGCGGCAAGGTCGAGGGCGCCGCCCTGGTGCCCTGGTGGGTGCTGGTGCTGGGCGGCGGCGGCATCGTCGTCGGCCTGGTCACCTACGGCCACAAGGTCATCGCCACCGTGGGCACCGGTATCACCGAGCTGACGCCGAGCCGCGGCTTCGCCGCCACCCTGGCGGCCGCCACCACCGTGGTGCTGGCCTCGGGCACCGGCCTGCCGAGCTCCACCACCCACACCCTGGTCGGAGCGGTGCTCGGCGTGGGCCTGGCCCGCGGCATGGCGGCGCTCAACCTGCGGGTCATCGGCACCATCGCCATGTCGTGGCTGATCACGCTGCCGGCGGGTGCGGGTCTCGCTATCCTGTTCTTCTTCACGCTGAAGGGCATGTTCGGCTAGCCCGATCTCGCCCGACCGGCCAGGCGGCGGCATCACCTCGGTGGTGCCGCCGTTTTTATGGCTCTGATATAGTGAGGCTCGACCCTCCCTCGTTCACCTGCTGCCGGAGCGCGGCCTTGGATACTCGTTTCCCCTTTGTCGACTGGTTTCGCAACTCCTCGCCCTACATCAACGCCCATCGGGGACGAACCTTCGTCATCCTGATCGAGGGGGAGGCCATGGCGAGCGGCCGAGGCGAGCAGCTGATCCAGGACCTGGCGCTGCTGCATACCCTGGGCGTGCGCCTGGTGGTGGTGTTCGGCATCCGCCCCCAGGTGCAGCGGGCGCTGGACGAGGCGGGCATCGTGCCGGCCCGCCACCGCGGGCGCTGGGTCGCCGACGAGGCGATCATGGCGTGGGTCGAGCGCGTGGCCGCCGAGCAGCGGCTGTGGCTCGAGGCGCGGCTCTCCCCCGGCCTGCCCAACACGCCGCTGCACGGCATCGAGATGACCGTGGTCTCGGGCAACCTGGTGATGGCCAAGCCGCTGGGGGTGCGCGACGGCGTCGACTTCGATCGCAGCGGCGAGGTGCGCCGGGTGCGCGATCAGGCGATCGAGGGCCTGCTCGAGCGGGGGGCGCTGGTGGTGCTGCCGCCGCTGGGCTTCTCCAGCACCGGCGAGGTCTTCGACCTGGACGCCGCCGAGGTGGCGCACCACGCCGCCACGGCGCTCGGCGCCGACAAGCTGATCCTGCTCGGCGAGGCCTGCGGGCTGGTCGATGCCGGCGGCCGGCTGCAGCGCCAGCTCACCCCGGCCGAGGCCGCGCCGCTGCTCCGCCAGGCCGACCCCGCCAGCGAGCTGGCCCGCCACCTCGGCGCGGCCTGCGCGGCGGCGCGCCACGGGGTCGCCCGCACCCACCTGCTCTCCTGGCACGATCACGATGCCCTGCTCGGCGAGCTGTTCACCCGCGACGGGGTGGGCACCATGATCACCGAGCATCGCTACGAGCAGCTGCGCCCGGCCGAGCTCGGCGACATCGGCGGGCTGCTGGAGCTGCTCGAGCCACTGGAGTCGCGGGGCATGCTGGTGCCGCGCTCCCGCGAGCGGCTGGAGTACGAGATCGACGACTACCTGGTGATCGACCGCGACGGCATGATCATCGGCTGCGCCGCCCTGCACACCTTCGACGAGGCCGAGATGGGCGAGCTGGCCTGCGTGGCCGTGCACGACGACTACCGCGGCGGCGCCCGCGGCGAGCGGCTGCTCGCCGAGATCGAGCGCCGGGCCCACCGGCTCGGGCTCTCGTCGCTGTTCGCCCTGACCACCCACACCACCCACTGGTTCTTCGAGCACGACTTCCGCTTGGCCGGCATCGAGGCGCTGCCCACCCTGCGTCGCGATACCTACAACCACGCCCGCAAGTCCAAGATCCTGATCAAGACCCTCGCCTGACGGGCCGGGCTGTCGCCGGAAGGCGTCGCCCGGCGCCGCGGCGTCTCCGTAGGGGGACGTGTCAAGGCGCTGATAATGAAAGGCTTTTTCGTCAAGGCTCGAAAGGCGTCGCCGTTCGGCGACGAAGCAGGCCGCCCACACCCCCGTTTTCCCCCGCTCGGGCCTCCCTCGCTCGACCATGCCGTTTTTTTGCCTTTTTAACCTGCTGATTCTTAAGGTGTTGCGAGGTCGTTGGCACGCGCCTGGCAATAGGTAGGGTGAGCAAGGGAAGCGGGTCATACGGCTCGATCCGTTTTCCGGTTGCCGAGGGGGCGCCGCGTCATCACTACCCTGTGCGCCCGGTCCCCCGAACGCGACCAGTGTCTGCTCCAAGCGATGTGTGACTTTAGGTTGCGATGAGACGGTACCGCCGAGAGGCAAGGATCGGTATCGAGAGGGCAAGGATGCCCTGGCAAGGATGCCTCTCCCCCGCGGGTCTCGACCCGGTCAGGGGGGATCGAATCGCGCGGCATCGCCCTCGTGGCGCTGCCGCCAGTAACGAAGCGGGGTGGCCGGTCGGCCACCCGCATGAGAGCGACCGGCCCCTGGTGGCAGAGGGCGTTCCCATGGCTTCGGGGGCCTCTGGCCCATGGTGAGGTCAGCGGTGGTCGGACCAGGCCGTCGATCGGTGACACCGCCAGACCCTTCAGTTCCCTGCGTATTGGGCCGGCCATGCCGGCCCTTTTTTTTCGCCTGCGGGTGAGGCCGAACGATCGCGAGGTGGCCGGCCGATCTCTGGTATCCTAAGGGATGGACGATGGTGGTTCCCTTTACTCTCCTGCAAAGAACGCTCTTCATGACCACAGCCGTTACGCGCCGCTGGCGTCCGCGCTCGCTGTTGCAGCTGGTGTTGCTGGCCTTTCTGGTGGTGATGCTGCCGCTGGCGGTGCTGATGATCCAAGCCGGTCAGGCGCTCTCCGAGCTCTCTCGGCTGGCCGACGAGAGTGCCCGCCAGGCGGTGGAGGAGACCCGGCGTGCCCGCTCGCTGGGCGCCCTGGCGCTGGAGATGGAGCGCGGCGCCCGGCAGTACGCGGTGGTCGAGCAGGAGGGGCTGCTGGACATCTTCGACGAGCGCCTCGCCGAGTTCCGGCAGCTGCTGGCCCAGCAGCGCCAGCTGCTGCCCGATGATCCCCACGTGGCGGCCCTGGAGCAGGCGCTGGACGACCTCGCCGAGCTGCCCGATCTGCCGCTGGAAGAGTTCAAGGCGCGGCTCTCCGACTTCCTGCCCTTCGCCCAGCATACCGAGGAGATGCGACAGGCCACCAACCGCCGCATCGACGAGCGCATCGACGCCATCAGCGCCCGTGCCGAGGCCGTGCAGATCCGCCTCTGGTGGCAGACCGCGGCGCTGGTCTCGGCGAGCCTGGTGCTGATGCTGCTGTTCACCCGGCTGATCATCCAGCCGATCCGCCAGCTCGAGCGGCGCATCCTCGGCATCGGCAGCCTGGGCGGCGACACCGAGCGCCAGCCCCGTCCCCTCAAGGGGCCGGCGGAGCTGGTCACCCTGGGCGAGCGCCTGGACTGGCTGGCCTCCCGGCTCGACGACCTCGAAGCCCAGAAGCAGCAGTTCCTGCGCCACATGTCCCACGAACTCAAGACGCCGCTGGCCAGCGTGCGCGAGGGCTCGTCGCTGCTCTCCGACGGCGTGGCCGGCGAGGTCACGCCTCGCCAGCGCGAGATCCTCGACCTGATCGACACCAGCGGGCGCGAGCTGCAGCAGCTGATCGAGCAGCTGCTCGACTACAACCTGCTCAAGCACAGCCGTCAGCTCGACATTGCCCGGCTGGACGTCGCCACCGTGGTCAAGGAGGTGCTGGCCAAGCATCGCCTGGCGCTCGACAACAAGGAGATGCGGGTCAGCTGCTTCCACGGCCCGCTGACCTGGGCGCTCGACGGCACCGCCACCGCCCGGGTGCTCGACAACCTGATCTCCAACGCCGTGGCCTACGGCGAGGATGGCGGCGAGCTCGAGATCCGCGCCCGCGCGCTTCAGGATCGCCTGGTGATCGAGGTCGCCAACAGCGGCGAACCGATCGCCGAGGAGGACCGCGATCGACTCTTCGACGCCTTCTATCAGGGCCGGACGCGCCGCAAGGGCCCGCTCAAGGGCTCCGGCATCGGCCTCTCGGTGGCCGCCGACTGCGCCCGCCTCCAGCAGGGCCAGCTGGCGCTGGTGGACGATCCGCGGCTGGCGGTCTGCTTCCGGCTCACCCTGCCCTGGCCGACCCCGTCGCCCGAGTCGGGCGACCCGAACTCGCAACCCGCCCTGGCGGGTGACGCTGCTACCAAGGACCTGTCATGACCGTACGCCCCTGGCTGCTGTGTCTGACCACGCTGTGGCTGACCGGATGTCAGTATCTGCCCGCGCCGCTCGCGCCCCATTCGGGCGTGGCGATGCCGAATGCCCCTAACGGCACGCTAGCCTGCACCGATGCGCTGCCGGATTTCGAGGACGACGACTGCCTGCTGCCCGAGTGGGTGGCCTTCGGCCTGACCTCCCAGCGGGGCGACCGGGCGTGGCGGGAGGCCACCCTGCTGCGCCTGGAAGGCGAGGGCAAGGTGCGCCGCCTGTCGCGCGCCGTGCTGCTCGCCTGGGGGAGCGAGCAGCAGTGGAACCGCGCCTCGGAGCTCTTCAAGGCCGACCTGGCGAGCGCCCCGAGCGAGCTGCAGCCGCTGCTGCGCTACTGGCTCAACGAGCTGGAGGGGCGCCGCAGCCTGGCCGGCCAGCTGGCCGAGCGGCGTCGCGCCGCGGATGCCGCCGTGGAGGAGAAGGAGGCGCTCAGCCAGGAACTCGAGGCGATGGCCGAGAAGCTCGAGCAGCTCACCGCCATCGAACAGAACATCAACCTGCGACAGCAGAGTGAATAACCCCGGAGAGATGACATGAAGCAGACCGGACGCCTGCCCCACGCCGGCGATCATGGCGCGCACATCCTGCTGGTGGACGACGATGTCAGCCTGCTGAAACTGCTGGGCATGCGGCTCGAGAGCCGCGGCTATCGCGTCACCACCGCCGAGAGCGGACGCGAGGCCCTCAAGCGGCTGGAGGTCGCGCGTCCGGACCTGGTGCTCTCCGACCTGCGCATGGACGAGATGGACGGGCTGGCGCTCTTCCAGGAGATCCAGCGCCGCCTGCCGGGGCTGCCGGTGATCCTGCTCACCGCCCACGGCTCGATCCCCGACGCGGTGAGCGCCACCCGCCAGGGCGTGTTCGGCTTTTTGACCAAGCCGGTCGATCGCGACGAGCTGTTCTCGGCCATCGACGACGCCCTGGCCCAGACCTCGACCGCCGCCACCGAGGGCGACGACGCCTGGCGCTCGGCCATCATCACCCGCAGCCCCGAGATGGAACGCATCCTCGAGCAGGCGCGCATGGTCGCCGCCTCGGACGTCAGCGTGCTGGTCACCGGCCCCTCGGGGTCGGGCAAGGAGCTGCTCGCCGGCGCCATCCACAAGGCGAGCTCACGGGCCGACAAGCCCTTCGTGGCGATCAACTGCGGGGCGCTGCCCGAGCAGCTCCTGGAGAGCGAGCTGTTCGGCCACGCCAAGGGGGCCTTCACCGGGGCCGTGAGCGAGCACCGCGGCCTCTTCCAGGCGGCCGACGGCGGCACCCTGTTCCTCGACGAGATCGGCGACATGCCGATGACCCTGCAGGTCAAGCTGCTGCGCGCCCTCCAGGAGCGCCAGATCCGTCCGCTCGGCTCGACCACCTCGGTGCCCATCGACGTGCGGATCATCTCGGCGACCCACCGCGACCTGGATCGCGCCATGCACGACGGCGATTTCCGCGAGGACCTCTACTACCGCCTCAACGTGGTCAACCTGCGCCTGCCGCCCCTCAAGGAGCGCGCCGAGGACGTGCCGCTGCTGGCCAAGCACCTGGTCGCCCAGGCCGCCGCGCGGCACAAGCCCTTCGTCAAGGGCTTCTCGCCGGAGGCGCTCAACCTGCTGGCCACCTCGGCCTGGCCCGGCAACGTGCGCCAGCTGGTCAACGTGGTGGAGCAGTGCGTGGCCCTGACCACCTCGCCGATGATCCCGGAGGGGTTGGTGGCCCAGGCGCTGGTCGCCGAGGAGAACGCCATGCCCACCTTCAACGACGCCCGGGCCGGCTTCGAGCGCAGCTACCTGGTCAAGGTGCTCAAGATCACCGAGGGCAACGTCACCCAGGCGGCGCGCATCGCCGGGCGCAACCGCACCGACTTCTACAAGCTGCTGGCCCGCCACGAGCTCGAGCCCAGCGCCTTCAAGCCCGCCGCGCGCCAGCCCGAGCACCACTAGGCCCGCCGGGCGCTCGGCTCGCCGTTCGCCCCGCTGGCCTCGTCACTCCCCCGCAACGCAAGACCCCCTGCCTCGGCAGGGGGTCGTCGTCGTGCGCGGCCTGAGCGTGCCTTACTTGGGCAGCTTGGTGCGGCGCAGGTAGGGGAAGACGGTCTCGTACTCGCCGAACTTCGCCTTGGCGTCCTCGTCGGAGACCGTCGGCGGGATGATCACGTCCTCGCCGACGTTCCAGTCGGCCGGCGTGGCCACGCCCTTGCCGTTGGCGGTCTGCAGGGCGTCCAGGGCGCGCAGCACCTCGGCGAAGTTGCGGCCCACGTTCATCGGGTAGGTCATGGAGAGCTTGAGCTGCTTGTCCGGGCCGATGATGAACACGGTGCGCACGGTGGCGCTGTCGGCCGGGGTGCGGCCGTCCGGCAGGTAGGCCTCGGCCGGCAGCATGTCGAACAGCTTGGCGACCTTGAGGTCCTCGTCGGCGATGATCGGGAAGCCGACGTCGCAGCCGGCGAGGCTCGAGATGTCCTGGCTCCACTTCTTGTGGTCTTCCACGCCGTCCACGGAGACGCCGATCACCTTGGTGCCGCGCTTCTGCCACTCGGCGTTGAGCCGGGCCACGGCGCCGAACTCGGTGGTGCAGACCGGGGTGAAGTCCTTCGGATGCGAGAACAGGATCGCCCAGCTGTCGCCGATCCACTCGTGGAAGCGGATCGGGCCCTGGCTGGTCTCGGCCTCGAAATCGGGTACAACGTCGTTGATGCGCAGTGACATGGTGCAACTCCCTTCTCTGGGTGGGTGAAGCTGCCGGCCCGCCGCCTCTCCCTCGGGCGGTGCGGGCCGTTCGGGTCCTCTCCTCATTGTCGGGGCTCGCGGGGTTCCCGACAACGGGCGGGTGGCGTCTCTCTCGTACTGTGATGTTTTAACGTTAGACGATGGAGCCGGCCCCGCGCAGCCTGCGAACGCTCACTCGTCGCGCGCCTCGAGCACCTCGAGCGCGAGGCGTCCCTCGCCCAGGCGCGCCTCGAGGCGCTCCCCGGGGGCGGTATCGGCCGCCCGGCGGACCACCCGGCCCGCGTCGTTCTCGAGGATCGCGTAGCCGCGCCCCAGCACCGCCAGCGGGCTCACCGCCTGCAGCTCGCGGACGACGCCGCCCAGCCGCTCGCGGTGGCGGGCCAGCGCCCGGGGCATCGCCTGATGCAGGCGCTGGGTGGCGCGCGCGAGCCGCTGTCCGGCCTGGTCGGTCAGCCGATCCGGCGAGCGCAGCGCCAGGCGCCGGTGCAGGTCGTGCGTGCGGCGCCGCTGCTGGTCGAGGCGCGAGCGCACGGCCCGGTGCAGCCGCGCCTCCAGCTGATCGAGCTGCTGGCGACGCGCCGCCAGCACCTCGCCAGGGTGGCGCAGCCGGGCGCGCAGGTGATCCAGGCGCTGGGCGTCGGTGTCGAGGCGGGCGCGCTGGGCGCGGGCCAGTCGCTCGGCCAGCCCCTCGAGGCGCTGCAGCCGCTCGCGGCGGTCGGGCACCAGCTGCTCGGCCGCGGCCGAGGGCGTGGGGGCGCGGGCGTCGGCGGCGAAGTCGGCGAGCGTGGTGTCCACCTCGTGGCCCACCGCGGCCATCACCGGCAGCCGGGAGTGGAAGATCGCCCGGGCCAGGTGCTTGTCGTTGAAGGCCCACAGGTCCTCGAGGCTGCCGCCGCCGCGGGTGATCAGGATGGCGTCCCGGGCGGGGTCCAGCGCCTGCTGGCGGTTGAGCAGGCCCAGGGCCGAGATCATCGCCGGCGCCGCCTCGCGGCCCTGCACCGGCACCGGGATCAGCGTGACCTGGGCGAGCGGCCAGCGCGCCGCCAGCACCGCCAGCACGTCGCGGATCGCCGCGCCGGTGGGCGAGGTGAGTACCAGCAGGTGGCGCGGCGGGAAGGGCAGGGGGCGCGCGTTGGCGAACACCCCCTCGGCGGCGAGGCGCGCCTTGAGCCGCTCGTAGGCCGCCAGCAGCTCGCCTTCGCCCGCCGCGCGCACCGCCTCGACGATCAGCTGGTAGTCGCCGCGGGGCTCGAAGAGCGACACCTGGCCGCGCACCTTGACCCGGTCGCCGTCGCGCATGGGCGCGGCGACGAAGCGCGCGCGGGTACGAAACAGCGCGCAGCGCAGCTGGGCGCGCTCGTCCTTCAGGGTGAAGTAGACGTGTCCCGAGCTCGGCCGCGACACCCCGGAGAGCTCGCCCTCCACCCACACCTCGCCGACGTCCTGCTCGAGGGCCCGTCGGGCGCGCTGGTTGAGCTCACTGACGGTCAGCGCCTCGTCATCGCGTCCGGCATCGAGGGGCGTGTCGTTGAGGGGCGGCGGCATGGGGCGGGTCTCCGGCGGAATCGCCGCCCAGCCTAGCACGGATGGCGGCGTGGTCTAGGCACCGAGGCGCCGGCAGGCGGCCAGCAGCACCGGCATCAGCAGGATCAGCAGCGTGATGCGCAGCAGGTGATGGGCGGTCACGAAGGCCGGATCGATGCCGAGTGACAGCGCCACCAGGCTCAGCTCCGGCGCCCCGCCCGGCATGTAGGCGATCAGCGCCGCCGGCAGCGACACTCCCGTCGCTTCGTGGATCGCCCAGGCGGCGAGGATGGCGATCGCCAGCAGGCCCAGCGCCTGCAGCGCGGCCATCGCCAGGGTGTGGCCCAGGGTGGCAAGCGAGGTCCCGCTGAAGCGCACCCCCACCGAGACCCCGATGATCACCTGGGCCAGGGCGATCAGCGTCGGCGGGAGGGCGGCGTGGGTGACGCCGGTGAGGTGCAGCGCCGACGAGACTAGCGCGGGGCCGAACAGCAGGGCGTTGGGCAGGCGCAGTCGCCGTCCCAGCCAGGCACCCAGCACCCCGGCGCCGGCTAGCCAGGCGGCATCCGCCGGGCCGGGCAGCCACAGCCACTGCGCCGGGTCGGGGGTGGCGGCGCTCAGGCTGACGTGGCCGAGACCGTCGAGCACCGGCGGAATGGCGACCAGCAGCACCAGGATGCGCACAGCGTGGGTCATGGCGACCACCCGCAGGTCGGCACCCGAGGAGAGCGCCATGCCGGTGACCGCCGATACCCCGCCGGGCACCCCGGCGTAGAGGGCGGTATCCAGCGAGTGGCCGGCGATGCGCCGCGAGAACCACACCGAGAAGCCCATCATCACCGCCGTGGCCCCGAGCATCGCGCTCAGGCTGACGGCCCACAGGCGCGGGTCGCCGGCCATCTCGGGAGTGAAGGCCGTCCCCAGCATCACCCCGATCACCACCAGGACCCACTGGCGGCCGCGCCCGGGCGAGCGTAGCCGCATGCCGGAGAGGCTCGCCAGGGTGGTGGCGAGCATGGCGCCGAGCAGCCAGGGCAGCGGCAGGTCGACGGCGAAGGCCGCCGCGCCACCGGCGAGGCCCAGCGCCAGGGTGGGCAGGAAGCGCCGCAGGGCGGTCAGGGGGGAGGGCAAGGCAAGAGGCACGTCGGCGATCTCCCGTCGCAACGGTTCGGGCCCGCCGTAGCGGGCCCGAGAGGGTGTCAGCCGGCGTGGCGGCGAGCGCGGGCGGCAAGCAGCTTCGGCACCAGCCAGGGCAGCACCAGCAGCGCGGCGGCGGCGAGCCACAGGCCCAGCGAGATGCCGGACTGCCAGAGGATGTCGACCTCGCCGCCGCTGATCGACAGCGCCCGGCGCAGGTTCTGCTCCATCAGCCCGCCCAGCACGTAGCCCAGGATCACCGGGGCCAGAGAGAAGCCGAGCTTGCGCAGCAGGTAGCCGAACACGCCGATGATCAGCATCAGGTAGATGGCGGTCAGGTCGGAGTGCAGCTGGTAGACGCCGACGAAGGCGAGGATGGCGATGGCCGGCACCAGCACCCAGCGCGGGATGGTCAGCACCCGGGCGAACACCCCGGCCAGCGGCAGGTTGAGCGCCAGCAGCACGATGTTGCCGATGTAGAGCGAGGCGATCAGCCCGCCCGCGACCTCGGGCCGCTCGGTGAACATCATCGGCCCGGGGGTGATGTTGTAGAGCATCAGCGCGCCGAGCAGCACGGCGGTGGTGCCGGAGCCGGGGATGCCGAGCGTCAGCATCGGCACGAAGGAGCCCGCCGCCGCGGCGTTGTTGGCCGACTCCGGGGCCGCCAGGCCGCGCATGTCGCCCTTGCCGAAGGTGCCTTCCTGGTCGGAGAGGCGCTTCTCGGTGGTGTAGGAGACCGCGCCGGCCACCGAGGCGCCGGTGCCGGGCAGCACGCCGATGATGAAGCCGAGCAGCCCCGACCGCCACATGGCGCCCTTGCAGTAGAGCACCTCCTTGAGGCTGACGAAGACCCGGCCCAGCGGCGGCAGCTCGCCGTCGCTGTCCTTGCGGTGGGCGTGTTCGAGCATCAGCAGGATCTCGCTGATCGCGAACAGGCCGATGATCATCACCACGAAGTCGATGCCGTCGTAGAGCTCGGGCATGCCGAAGGTGTAGCGCATCACGCCGGTGCCGGAATCGACGCCCACGGTGGCGATCAGCACGCCGAGTACCGCGCCGATGGCGGTCTTGATCGGGTCCTTGCCCATCATCACCGACATCGACGAGAAGGCGAACACCATCAGCGCGAAGAACTCGGCGGGGCCGAACATCACGGCCACCTCGGCGAGCAGCGGCGCGAACAGCGTCAGGCCGATGATGGCGATGGTGGCGCCGACGAAGGAGCTGACCGCCGAGAGGCCGAGCGCCGGGCCGGCCAGGCCCTTCTTGGCCAGCGGGTGGCCGTCCAGGGTGGTCATCACCGCGCCGGCGTCGCCCGGCACGTTGAGCAGGATGCTCGACATCCGCCCGCCGTACTCGGCGCCGGTGTAGATGCCGGCCAGCAGGATCAGCGCCGACTCGGCCGGCAGCCCCAGGGTGTAGGCCAGCGGCATCAGGATGGCGATGCCGTTGATCGGCCCGATGCCCGGCAGCGCCCCGAACAGGGTGCCGAGCAGCGCGCCGAGGAAGGCCAGCCCCAGGTTGAGCGGCGTCAGGGCGACGCCGAAGCCCTCGATCAGGAAATCGAACATGGTGGCAGTCCTCTAGATGAGCGCGGCAAGCCAGGTGCCGGCGGGCAGGGCGATGCCCAGGCCCTCGGTGAACAGCACATAGCTGCCCGCGGAGAGCAGCACGCCGGTGATCAGTGCCTTGCCGTTGCTGGCGCCGAAGAGCCTTGCCAGGGCGGCCACCACCAGCAGCGAGGTGGGGATGAAGCCCAGGCGGGTGAAGAGCATGGCGTAGGCCAGCAGCAGGCCCAGCACCAGCAGCAGGCGCAGCGCCAGCGCCTTGTGCGGCCAGTGGCCGTCGGCACCGGGCCTGACGACGAGCACCAGCGAGAGGCCGGCGAGCAGGATCGAAAGACCGAGCGGAAAGGCCCGTGGACCCACGGGCTCGTAGCTGAACGGGACCTCGAGGTTGATGGCCTGGACGGCGACGAACGCCGCCAGGCCGATCAGCACGATCCCCAACAGCCGGTCGGCGACCGGCTTGGCGACTTGGCTCATTTCAGCCCCACTTCCTCGGCCAGTGACTTAAAGCCGGCGACCTGCTCCTTCACGTAGGTGTCGAAGTCGTCACCGAAGCGCGACATCGGGAAGAGGCCGCGCGCCTCGCGGATCTCGGCGAAGGCCGGGTCCTCGGCCAGGGCCTGCATGCGCTCGACCCACGCCTGGTAGGCCTCGTCGCTGACCTCCGGGCCCATGTAGTAGCCGCGCCAGATCGGCCACTGCACGTCGTAGCCCTGCTCGGCGGCGGTGGGGATCTCGGCGTAGGGGCCGCCCATGCGCTCCTCGGAGAGGGCGGCCAGCACGCGGACCTTGCCGCTCTCGAGCTGCGACTGGAGCTCGGAGAGATCGCCGGTGAAGACCTGGATGTGGTTGCCGAGCAGCGCGGCCAGCGCCTCGCCGCCGCCCTCGAAGGCCACGTAGCGCAGGTCGCGCGGGTCGATGTCGCCGGCCTTGGCGGTCAGCGCGGCCTTCATCCAGTCCTGGCTGCCCACGGTGCCGCCGGCGCCGAAGGCGATCTCGCCGGGATTGGCCTGAAGATCGGCCATCAGCTCGTCCAGCGACTGCCAGGGCGCGTCGGCGCCGACCACGATGGCGCCGTAGTCGACCCCCAGGGCCCCCAGCCAGCGCACCTCGTCGGCGTCGTACTGGCCGAACTTGCCCAGCGCCAGGTTGACCGCGGCGCCGGTGCTGGCGGCGACGATCAGGTTCTCGTCGTCGGTGCGCACGCCGTTGACGTGGTTGTAGGCCACGGCGCCGATACCGCCGGGCATGTAGGTCACCAGCATCGGCGAGTCGATGCGGCCGGTCTCGAGCAGGCCGTTGGCGGCCAGTCGGCAGGTCAGGTCGTAGCCGCCGCCGGGCTTGGCGGGGGCGATGCACTCGGCATCGCCGGCGGCCTGGGCGGAGCCGGCGAGCAGGGCGCCGCCCAGCAGGGCGAGGCCGGAGGCGTGGCGGATGGCCGTGTTGATCTTCATGGCGAACTCCTGTTCTCTTGTTATGCGAGGTGGGCGAGGCCCGCTTCTGCCTCGCGTGATGGCCAGGGCGATGCTAGGGCCGCCACCTTTCATGAACCTGTCACCTTCCCCCTCACCGTCTGAGACATTGGTCGTATGCGCCTGCTGGTCATCGAGGACGATGCGCTGATCGCGCGCTCCCTGGAGCGGGCGCTCGCGCCCCTGGGCAATACCGTCGAGGTCTTTGCCACCTGCGCCGAGGCCCGGGCCGCCCTGCGCCACGACCGCTTCGATTTGATCCTGCTCGACCTCGGCCTGCCCGACGGCGACGGCCTCGGGCTGCTGGCCGCGCTGCGCGATCGCGGCGACACCACCCCGGTGCTGATCCTCACCGCCCGGGACGGCATCGACGACCGGGTCTCCGGCCTCGACCTCGGTGCCGACGACTACCTCGCCAAGCCCTTCTCGATTGCCGAGCTGGAGGCCCGGGTGCGCGCCCTGCTGCGGCGCAGCCAGCAGCGCAGCGACAATCGCCTGCGCTTCGGGGGCCTGGTCTTCGATCCGGCCACCGGCGTGGCGACCCTCGATGAGGCGCCGCTGGCGCTGCCGCGCCGCGAGCTCTTGCTGCTCGAGGGGCTTTTGCTGCACGCCGGCAGCATCGCCCCTCGGGAGGCGCTGGAGCGGCGGCTGTTCGGCTTCGACGATGTGGGCTCCAACGCCCTGGAGGTCTACGTCAGCCGGCTGCGCAAGCGGCTCGCCGGCTCCGGGCTCAGGATTCGCACCTTCCGTGGGCTCGGTTACCGGCTGGAGGACGAGGCCGGGTGATCGAGGTCACGGGCTCGCTCAAGCGCCGCCTGGCGGTGTGGCTGCTGGTCACCGTCACCGGGCTCGGGGCGCTGCTGATGATCGAGGCCCGGGTGAGCAGCCATCGCGCCGCCGAGCGCGCCTATGACAGCCAGCTCGAGGCCGCCGCCCTGACCATCGCCGAGGCGGTGCAGTGGCAGCAGGGCGAGCCGCTGATCGAGGTGCCGGCGGCGGCCCTGCAGATTCTCGCCACCCGGCACCAGGAGCGGGTCTTCTACGCCGTGCTCGACGCCGACGGCGCGCCCGTCTCTACCAACCTGCCGTTCACCCTCGAGCCCGGCTGGCGCGAGCGGGCGGCCGACGCGCCCCTGGCGCTGACCGCGCGCCTCGACGGCGAGGCCTGGCGACTCTACGGCCGCGAGGTGGACTCCGCGGGCTGGGTCTCCCAGGAGCCGGTGCAGGTCTGGGTCGGCCATACCCGGGCCGGGCGGATGGCGCTGGCCGACGAGCTCTTCGAGCGCACCCTGACCCGCTTCGTGGCCATGGTGCTGCTGGCCGGGGTGCTGATGGCCCTGGCCCTGCGGGTGGCGCTGGGGCCGATGCGCCGGCTGCGCCGGGTGCTGCGCCGCCGCGACGCCGACGACATGCGCCCGCTGGACGCCCGGGTGCCCGAGGAGATGCGCGAGCTGGCCCAGACCCTCGATCACCTCTTCGCCCGCCAGCGCCAGAGCCGCGAGGCGCTGCTGCGCTTCACCGCCGACGCCAGCCACCAGCTCAAGACGCCGCTGGCAGGGCTGCAGAGCGTAAGCGAGCTGGCGCTCACGAGCGAGGACCCGGCCGAGTGGCGGGCGGCACTCGCCGCGGTGCACGAGGGCGCCGGGCGCACCAGCCGGCTCGCCGGGCAGCTGTTGAGCCTGGCCCGGCTGCGCCACCTCGGCGAGGCCGAGGCAGTGGCGCCGCTGGATCTGGCCGCCGTGCTGCGCGAGACGGTGCTCGACTGGGCCGAGCGCGAGGCGGCCCGCGATCACGACCTGGGCCTCGCTCCGCTTCCCGCCGGGCCGGTCTGGGTGCGCGCCGAGGGGTGGGCGATCCGTGAGCTGCTCGGCAACCTGATCGACAACGCCCTGCGCTACACGCCGCCGGGCAGCGTGATCACCCTGGGGCTTGAAGTGCTCGAGGGGCGAGAGGGGCGAGGCGAGGTGGCGCTCTTCGTCGAGGACGACGGCCCGGGCGTGCCGGCCAAGGCCCGCGAGCGGCTGCTGCAGCCCTTCGAGCGGGGCGGGCGCCAGGACACCGAGGGCTCCGGGCTCGGCCTCTCGATCGTCGACTCCATCGCACGGCGGCTCGACGGGCGGCTGAGCCTCGGCGCCCGAGAATCCCATGGCCTCAGGGTGAGGCTCTCTCTTCCGCTGTGCGATCCCGAGGAGGCGCCATGATGGCCCGGCGAACCGCTCTCTCGTTCATTGTGCTGACGCTGCTGCTTGTCGGCGCCGGCCCGCTGCGCGCGGCGCCGACGCCGCTGGTGGTGGAGGCCGCACTCGATCGCGAGGTGGTCGCGCCGCTGCTCGACGCCTTCCGCGCCGCCCATCCCGAGATCGCTCTGGACTTCCGCGACCGCACCACCCTGGAGGTCGACGCCCTCGTCGCCGAGGCCGACCCGGCGCCGGACGTGGTGATCAGCTCGGCGATGCCCTGGCAGATGGCCCGGGTCAACCAAGGCTATGCACGGCGGCTCGACTCGCCGGCGGCGCGGCGCTGGCCGGCCTGGGCCAAGTGGCGCGACGAGGTGTTCGGTTTCACCTTCGAGCCCATCGTCATGGCCTACCGGCTCGACCTCTCACGCCACATGGCCCCACCCCAGACCCACGCCGACCTGCACACCCTGCTGACCACAGAGCGCGACGCCCTCGCGGGCAAGGTGACCACTTACTCGCCGCTGGAGAGCGGGGTGGGCTACACCCTCCACCAGCAGGACGCCCGCTACACCCCGCGCTTCTGGGACCTGGTGGCCGGCATGGGGCGGGTCGACGCCCGCCTCGAGGGCAGCACCCGGGCGATGCTCGAGGGGCTATCCGACGGGCGCTACTGGCTCGGCTACAACCTGCTCGGCTCCTACGCCATGGTCTGGGCCCAGACGCATCCCGAGGTGATCGTGCAGGTGCCGCAGGACTACTCGCTGGTGATGATGCGCATGGCCTTCATCCACCGCGACGCGCCGCACCCGGTGGCCGCCGAGGCCTTCGTCGACTTCCTGCTCGGCCGCGAGGGGCAGCGGGTGCTGGCCGGCCAGACGCCGCTGTTCAGCGTGCGCCCCGACATCGTCGGGCCCTTCACGGCGGCGCGGCTGCGCGACCAGGTGGGCGAGCGGCTGTTCCCGATTCCCCTGAACGCCTCGCTGCTGGCCTTCGTCGACCCCCAGCGTCGTGCCGCCTTCCTGGAGCGCTGGCGCCGCGAGTTTCGCCGCGCCGAGGAGGAGTGAGCAAGCACGCCACGGATTGCCGGACCCCCGGGCCGGCCGCTATAATGGGGGATTAACTTCACTCCCTCCTCCTACCTCCATGGGTGTTGCCGCATATGCTACGTATGGCCCAAGAAGCTCTTACGTTCGATGACGTATTACTCGTCCCCGGGTATTCCGAGGTCCTGCCCAACGACGTCAGCCTTCGGACCCGCCTGACCCGGGATCTCTACCTGAACATCCCGCTGGTCTCCGCGGCCATGGACACCGTCACCGAGGCGCGTCTGGCCATCGCCATGGCCCAGGAAGGGGGCATCGGCATCATCCACAAGAGCATGACCATGGCGCAGCAGGCCGCCGAGGTGCGCAAGGTCAAGAAGCACGAGAGCGTGATCGTGAAGGACCCGGTCACCGTCGGGCCCAAGGCCAAGCTGGCCGACCTGCTGGCGATGGCCGAGGAGCACGGCTTCTCCGGCTTCCCGGTGGTGGAAGGAGAGACCCTGGTGGGCCTGGTGACCCAGCGCGACATGCGCTTCCAGCCCAACCACGGCGACAGCGTCGCCGACATCATGACCCCCGGCGAGAAGCTCGTCACCGTGCCGGTGGGCACCACCCTCGACGTCATCAAGGGCAAGATGCAGGAGCACCGCATCGAGAAGATGCTGGTGGTGGATGACCAGCAGCGCCTGCGCGGCCTGGTCACCTTCCAGGACATCGAGAAGGCCCGCACCTTCCCGCTCGCCGCCAAGGATGCCGACGGCCGCCTGCTGGTCGGCGCCGCGGTCGGCACCGGCCCCGAGACGCCGGATCGCGTGGCCGCCCTGGCCGAGGCCGGGGTCGACGTGGTGGTGGTCGACACCGCCCACGGCCACTCCAAGGGCGTGATCGAGCGCGTGCGCTGGGTGAAGGAGAACTTCCCGCAGATCCAGGTGATCGGCGGCAACATCGCCACCGCCGAGGCCGCCAAGGCGCTGGCCGAGGCCGGCGCCGACGCCGTCAAGGTCGGCATCGGCCCGGGCTCCATTTGCACCACCCGCGTGGTGGCCGGCGTCGGCGTGCCGCAGATCACCGCCGTCTCCAACGTCGCCGCGGCCCTGGTGCCCTACGACATCCCGCTGATCGCCGACGGCGGCGTGCGCTTCTCCGGCGACCTGGCCAAGGCCGTGGCGGCCGGTGCCAGCACCGTGATGGCCGGTGGCCTGCTGGCCGGCACCGAGGAGGCGCCGGGCGAGATCGAGCTCTTCCAGGGCCGTACCTACAAGGCCTACCGCGGCATGGGTTCCATGGGCGCCATGTCCCAGACCCAGGGCAGCGCCGACCGCTACTTCCAGGACAAGAGCGAGGGCGCCGAGAAGCTGGTGCCGGAAGGCATCGAAGGCCGCGTGCCCTACAAGGGCATGATGAGCGCCATCGTCCACCAGCTGATGGGCGGCCTGCGCGCCTCCATGGGCTACACCGGCTGCCGCGACATCCAGGAGATGCGCACCAAGCCGCAGTTCGTGCAGATCACCGGGGCCGGCTTCAACGAGTCCCACGTGCACGACGTGCAGATCACCAAGGAAGCCCCGAACTACCGGGCCGGGTGATCCCGACCTCAGTACGACCGCGGCGGGGGCAACCCCGCCGCTCGCTTTTGGATCCGGCCTGCCGCCACACCGAGACGTTCCCATGACCGATATTCACGCCCACAAGATCCTGATCCTCGACTTCGGCTCCCAGTACACCCAGCTGATCGCCCGCCGCGTGCGCGAGATCGGGGTCTACTCCGAGGTTCGCGCCTTCGACATCACCGAGGCCGAGATTCGCGAGTACGCCCCCAACGGCATCATCCTCGCCGGCGGCCCCGAGTCGGTCACCGAGCTGGATTCGCCCCGTGCCCCGCAGTGCGTGTTCGAGATGGGCCTGCCGGTGCTGGGCATCTGCTACGGCATGCAGACCATGGCCGAGCAGCTCGGCGGCAAGGTGGCCGGGTCGAACGTGCGTGAGTTCGGCTATGCCCAGATCCGCCTCGACGCCGAGACCGCGCTGTTCAAGGACATCTCGGACCACATCGACCACGAGACCGGCCGCAGCCTGCTCGACGTCTGGATGAGCCACGGCGACAAGGTGGCCGAGGTGCCGGACACCTTCACGGTGACCGCCTCCACCCCGAGCTGCCCGATCGCCGCCATGAGCTGGGAGGAGAAGCGCTTCTTCGGCGTGCAGTTCCACCCCGAGGTGACCCACACCCTGCAGGGCCAGCGCATCCTCGAGCACTTCGTGCTGGATATCTGCGGCAGCGAGCGCAACTGGACCCCGGCGCAGATCATCGAGGACCAGATCGCCCGCGTGCGCGACCAGGTGGGCGACCGCCACGTGCTGCTCGGCCTCTCCGGCGGTGTCGACTCCTCCGTGGTCGCCGCCCTCCTGCACAAGGCCATCGGCGATCAGCTGACCTGCGTGTTCGTCGACAACGGCCTGCTGCGCAAGGCCGAGGGCGACCAGGTGATGGAGACCTTCGCCAAGCACATGGGCGTGAAGGTGATCCGCGTCGACGCCGAGGCGCTGTTCCTCGACAAGCTCGAGGGCGTTGACGAGCCCGAGGCCAAGCGCAAGATCATCGGCAACACCTTCATCGACGTGTTCGATGCCGAGGCCGCCAAGATCGAGGGCGTGGACTTCCTGGCCCAGGGCACCATCTACCCGGACGTGATCGAGTCCGCCGCCGCCAAGACCGGCAAGGCGCACGTGATCAAGTCGCACCACAACGTGGGTGGCCTGCCCGAGACCATGAAGCTCAAGCTCGTCGAGCCGCTGCGCGAGCTGTTCAAGGACGAGGTGCGCAAGCTAGGCGTCGAGCTCGGCCTGCCCTACGACATGGTCTACCGTCACCCCTTCCCGGGGCCCGGCCTGGGCGTGCGCATCCTCGGCGAGGTGAAGAAGGAGTACGCCGACATCCTGCGCGAGGCCGATGCCATCTTCATCGAGGAACTGCACAACGCCGGCTGGTACCACAAGACCAGCCAGGCCTTCGCCGTCTTCCTGCCGGTGAAGTCCGTGGGCGTGGTCGGCGACGGCCGCCGCTACGAGTGGGTGATCGCGCTGCGCGCCGTGGAGACCATCGACTTCATGACCGCTCGCTGGGCGCACCTGCCCTACGAGCTGCTGGAGAAGGTCTCCAACCGCATCATCAACGAGATCACCGGCGTCTCCCGCGTCACCTACGACGTGAGCAGCAAGCCGCCGGCCACCATCGAGTGGGAGTGAGCATTCCGTTCACTTAGCGTGCTGCACGACGAGAACCCGCCCTATGGCGGGTTCTTCGTGTCCGAGAAGACCATATGCGAAGGGCTGGAGTACAACCTGCGTCTGCTCTCCCGCTTCATCGCCGAGGACGGCATCAATGACGCCCAACGGCCGAGAGTTTCCCGCCGCCCACCCATGGCGGGCTTTCCGGTGGCTGGGCGCATGCCGGCGCGGTCCAGGGACGCTGCCGCGCACGAGGGACCGACGGCACTGTGGAGGGGGCAACGTGCATGTCGGGATACCGAACGATATTGCACCGTGGTGATTAGGCTGAAAAGATCATCGCTTCCCTCGACGAATGGACGTGTCAGGCGTGGACAGCCGGCAGCGATGCGATGAATAGGCCTCTCAATCACGATCTCCTCTATACCTTTATCACGGTCATCGATACGGGGAGCTTCACTGCGGCGGCAAAACGCCTCAACTCGACACAGTCGACGGTCAGTCAGCAAATCCTGCGGCTCGAGTCGGCGGTGGGGCAACGCCTGCTGGAGAGGGAGCATCACCATGTCCGGCCGACGGAAGCGGGAGAACAGCTACAGGGATACGCGAGGAAAATCCTGTGCCTCAATGCCGAGGCGGTGAGCGCATTATCCGGCCATGCCCTCAGCGAGACGTTGCGTCTAGGCCTGCCCGAGGACTTCGCCTCGTCGGTCGCAACGCCCATGCTGGCGAGTTTCATGAGGGAGAATCCGCGCGTCAGGCTGGAAGTCACCAGCGGGTTGAGTCGTGATCTGAAGCGTGCCTATGACCTGGGCGAGTTCGACCTGGTGCTGGTGAAACAACCACCGGGCGTCGAGGGCACCACGATGCATTGGCCCGAGCCGTTGTGTTGGATCGACAGTGCGTCCTACCCGGTGGTGGACCTGGATCCCCTGCCCCTGGTGGCCTTTCCTGCCGATGGCCTCTATCGCCGAGACATGACGGATGCGCTCGACTCCCAAGGGCGCCAGTGGCAGATCGTCTATACCAGTTCCAGCCTGGCAAGCGTTCAGCGAGCCGTGGCCGCGGGCATGGGCGTCAGCCTGCTTCCGCGACGCACCGTGATTTCTGGCCACCGTATCCTGTCCGACGGGTCCGGTTTGCCCGTGCCGGCGCCCATGGAAGTCGCCATCCACTACCCGAGGGGGGCTTCGTCGTTGACGCTGCGGGTGGCCTCCATGCTGGCGGAGCTGGTGGAGCACGGGCGGTAGGGCGGCTATCGGCCGTCGAGGGAACGACAGGATCAAAGACAGCGGCCTGTTGTCTTCCATCCTGTCTCTGGCATCGGGGGCGTTGTCATCCCCTGCGTCTCAGGCTTGATGCACGTTTCCTGCCACCAGACGACCCTGGTGGAAGGTGGCCACGCGCGGTGAGACACGTGCAACGGTCTCCGCCGAGCAGCTCGCGTCCACCAGCATGAACTCTGCGCTATCGCCTGACCGGGGCCATGCCCGTTGCCCATTGGCATCCAGGGGGAGTATGCCGCCCGTGGCGATCGACATGGCCCGGCTGAGCTGGAATTCATCGATGCCACCGTACAGCCGGGCATAGAGGTTGGCCTTGTCCATGACATCCCCGGTGCCAAACGGCGACCAGTGATCCACCACGCTATCCGTGCCGGTCATGACGGAGACGCCTTCCTCATACAGCGTGGGAAGCGGCATGACCAGGCCCGCGATCGGGACCGTCGAGGCAATCGTTACCTGCTGGGCGGCGAACCGGCTGGCCAATTCCTTCACCTCGGCCGCGTCCAGTGTGCTCAGGGCGAACGCATGGCTGATGGTCAACTTGCCTTTCAGCGAGGGGGTGTTCTCCACCGTGTCCATCATGTAGCGAATGGCCGCGGGGCCAGAGGGGCCGGTCTCGTGCAGGTGGATATCGATCTTGGCATCGTGATCGATAGCGATCTGGAACATCGCATCCAGCGATCCCTCCATATCGCCATCCACGTTCGTCGGGTCCAGGCCGCCGACATACTGCACGCCCATCTGCATGGCCTCGCGCATCAGGCCATCGACATCGGCGCGCAGCAGACCATGCTGGGGAAAAGCGACGATCTCACAGGAGAATTCATCGCGATGGTTGTCGAGCGCCTGTTGGAGGTGCTCGAGGCTTTTCAGGCCGCTGACCAGATCGATGTTGCAATGACTTCTGGCGACCGTACTGCCTTTCGACAGCAGCAGCGCAATCAAGGCTTCCGCCCGCTCCCGTGACGTTGGGAGCAGCTGCGGTATCAGCTTCTCCTCCAGGGCAATCATGTCGCTGATGGTCTTCCCCTGGCGCGACCGAGGGGCTCTCCAGGGGCCACCGTAGAATGTCTTGTCCAGATGGATGTGCATGTCCCGGGTCGCGGGAAGCAGCAGGTGGCCCCAGGCACTGTATCGGGGCAGCTGTCCATTCGGTTCTTGCCCCACGGCGATGACATCGGTGATCCGTCCTTCCTTGATCTCCAGCGTATGCCTGCCGGTACGGGTGCCGACGACGATACTTCCCTCGTACTCGAATCCTTCCTCGAGGGTGACGTCGGTGAGGTAATAGTGACGTTCAGTGATACTGTCCTGGCTGCCAGAGGCCTGTTGGCAGCCTTGAGAGCCCATGCTGGATGCGTAGGAGGCACTGGCCATGCCGCCGAGCATACCTGTCATGGCACATGCGCCCGTCAGTTTTCCCGTGGCCCCGAGAAAGCCTCGACGGCTGACATTGTTGGAAATCCCCATGGTGTTACGGCCCTTATGTGGGTGGTGATATCTGGTTATTGGAGTTCTTCCTAGACGGTAATTTGCGAGCCTGGCGTTTCCCATCAATATTTCTGAATGCCCCATATTCGATAACCAAATATCTCCATGTCTTCGGCCGAGAGAGTCGATCGCTAATGCGAAGGAGGGGGCATGCCGTGCCCCTCCGGATGCGGCGACCGCGGGATGTCCGGTCTCGGGCATCCGGCCGGTAATCCACGGGACTCTCCATGGCCGGCCCTGTCCCGTAAGTGAGTGCCCACCCTGGAAGACACGGTGACCGCCGGGGCGCCGTGATGACTCGTCTGTTACGCGGGGCGGACGCCATCTTCATCGAGGAGCTGAACAACGCCGGCTGGTACCACAAGACCCGCCAGGTCTTCGCCGTCTTCCTGCTGGTGAAGTCCTTAGGCGTGGTCGGCGACGGCCGCCACCAGAGGGTCACCGCGCTTCGCGCCGTGGAGACCCTCGACGTCATGACCGCCCGCTGGGCGCACCCGCCCGACGAGCTTCTGGAGAAGGTCTCCCGCCGCATCATCAACGAGATCATCGGCCTCTCCCGCGTGACCTATGACGTGAGCAGCAAGCCGCCCGCGACGATCGAGTGGGAGTCGTGTGTCCTAAATAATTTATCAATATAGGTAGTATTAAGTTTTAAGAGGGCAAGGCGTAAGGATCTCAGTCGTTGAGGTCCTTGCGATTTTTTACGCCCGTGCACAAGATGTCACAATAAGTTTTGGCGACCAGGTTGATGTTCCACGGCTAGTGATGGCTGCCAAGGTCTTAATTAATGTTTGGAGCGGGTTTCCTGTCAAGCATAAGCTTTGTTTAATTGCTCATCCTCGAATAATAATGCAAATGCATGAGGAGATGTGTCTTGAGATACCGTGCCGAAATTGATGGATTGCGAGCCCTTGCTGTCGTTCCAGTGATTCTATTCCATGCGGGGTTCGATTCCTTTAGTGGCGGCTTTGTTGGCGTAGACGTCTTCTTTGTGATTAGTGGTTATCTGATCACAACTATAATTGTCGAAGATATTGAAGGCAATCGCTTCAGTATCGTTAGGTTTTACGAACGGCGAGCAAGAAGAATATTGCCCGCGCTGTTTTTTGTCATGTTCGCCTGTATTCCGTTTGCCTGGTTTTTGATGTTACCGAGTCAACTAAAAGATTTTTCTCAAAGTTTTGTTGCAGTAAGTTTTTTTGCATCTAACATTTTATTTTGGCATGAAACCGATTACTTTGCTGAATCTGCAGAAGAAAAACCGCTGTTACATACCTGGAGCTTGGCTGTAGAAGAACAGTACTATGTGCTCTTCCCAATATTCCTTTTCTTGGCCTGGCGTCTTGGAAAGGACAGGGTTTTTTGGCTTATCGTTGTTTTTTCAGCAATCAGCCTGGCGTTGAGTGAATGGGGGTGGCGTAACAGCCCTTCGGCTAACTTCTATCTGGCGCCGATGCGTGCCTGGGAGCTGTTGTCGGGTTCGATCGCAGCGTTCATCGTGCAGAAGCGTGGCATTCAAGCTAATAACCTTCTGTCAATGATAGGCCTGGTGGCCATCATGTTTGCCATATTGGCATACGATGAGCATACGCCATTCCCGAGCCTGTATTCACTGGTGCCTGTTGTCGGCGTCGTGCTGTTGGTGCTTTATGCCGATAAGGAAACGTTGGCGGCAAGGTTTTTGAGTAGCAAGGTGCTCGTGGGAATTGGCTTGATAAGCTATTCGGTTTACCTCTGGCATCAACCGTTATTTGCCTTTATTCGGATTGCTCACGTCGAGGCCGTGATGCCTCATGTTTTCATGGTCGCAATAGCGGCAACCTTTGTCTTGGCATATTTTAGCTGGAAATATGTTGAGACTCCTTTCCTCAATAAGTATAACTTTACCAGGCGGCGCATCTTGTCGGGTTCGTTGGCGGGCGTTGTTTTTTTCGTTGGCCTCGGGCTATACGGGCACATGGTTGAGGTGCAAGGCCATCGGATAAACAGCTTGGAGAACCTTGCCTTCAGTGAGGAGAGTACCGAGTTCAAGCGAAGCTGCGCATTTGGTGACCCAATGGTGGATGAAAACTGTTCGGTCATAGGTGACGTGGATACATCGCCAAAGACTTTGATTGTCGGTGATAGTCATGCAAGAGCAATGAAGTCTTCATTGGCCAATGCGTTTCTGGAGAAAGATGAAAGTGCAGTATTTGTCGGTATGCCTGGATGCACACCTATAAGAGGTGTCGCTATTTTGCATCCTTCCGTGTTTGAAGATTGCGTTGATTTGAATGATCGTGTCTACTCCGCCGTTGTCGATAGCTATGGTTTCAAGAATATTGTCGTAATTTCTCGTTGGACGTCTCATTGGGAAGGCACGCCATTCGATAATGGTGAAGGTGGGGTAGAGGTCTTTCGTGTGGCGGGAGGGCCACTGACAGGGGTGATAAACGGTGAAGCCACGACGGACAAGAGTGAAATATCGCAGCTCTATGAAAAGTCTTTACGATATTTGAGTGATATTTCCAACCTGGTTTTGGTTTATCCGGTCCCGGAAGCGGGCTGGAATGTGCCCAAGCGCTTGAGCGCACTCCACCTTTGGGAGATGGATGTGAATGAAGCCACGCTGTCAACCAGCAGTTCGTTATTCGCTGTACGAAATTCCGAGATATTCTCATTATTCGATGGATTTGACTTTGATTTCGCAAAGGTCCTGCCATCAGAAATATTTTGTGAGTCCTACCTGGAAGGTCGATGCGTGACTCATTTGAATGGAAGAAATCTTTACTATGACAGTAATCACCTGTCTGAATTTGGGGCAAGGCTTGTTGTGGAGGAGATATTCGATCACTTGAGGTGATTCAATCGGGTGGTGGCCGTGAAGAGCCAAGAGAAGTTTGCCAAAGTAGTCTGAAAGACCCCAGAGGTGTGAAGGGGCTTTCATGACGAACTTCATAGGGGCGCACCGAAGTTTTAGGAATAGAGCAGTAATGACCGACAGACCCTCGGTGTTGCGGCGCCACGTCACACCCAGACTCGCCTCTTCTGCCATCTGACCATGCCGCCTCTTCGCGAAATCGCCCACTATCGCTTTCGCTTAGACGCCGGTGAGCCGTTGACGAACCCTCGGCAGGCTGCGGGCCACCGGCGGCAGGCGGGTCGCCATGATCAGGGCGGATACGGTGGCGTAGAGGGTCCATTCGCCGAGGTCGGCGCGCACCCCCCAGAAGAAGTGCAGCAGTATCAGCCCCAGGATGGGGTAGGCGAGCTTGTGCAGCGGCTTCCAGCGCTTGCCGAGCTTGCGCATCGACCAGCGGTTCGAGGTCGCACCCAGCGCGACAAGGCCGATCAGGGCGAGCAGGCCGACGAGGATGTAGGGGCGCTCGATCAGCTCGCTGCCGAGCATGGCCCAGTCGAGCCCCAGGATGAACAGGGCGTAGCTGAGCACGTGCAGGCAGGCGTAGGCCAGCGTCCAGAGGCCGAGCTGCCGGCGGATCAGCGCAAAGCCCTTCCAGCGCGTCAGCTTGGTGAGCGGCGTCAGGCTCAGGGTAAGCAGCAGCATCCAGAGCCCGCCCAGGCCGATGTTCAGCAGCAGGTAGCGCCCCGGCTCGGGGCCGGCGGTGTTGCTGGCGACCTGCCAGCTCCACAGCAGCAGGGGCGCCAGCGCCGCCAGAAACACGCCGACGCGCCAGAGCTGCCATTTGCGCTGTGCGGCCATCAGAAGTGCTTCCGAAGGTCCATTCCGGCGTACAGCTCCGCCACCTCGTCGGCATAGCCGTTGAACATCCGGGTATCGAGGGTGTTGGGGTTGAACAGGCTGTTGGGCAGGCGCCGTTCGGTGGCCTGGCTCCAGCGGGGGTGGTCGACCTCGGGATTGACGTTGGCGTAGAAGCCGTACTCCTCCGGCGCGATCCGCTGCCAGGAGTTGACGGGCTGCTCCTCCATCAGCGAGATGCGCACGATCGACTTGATGCTCTTGAAGCCGTACTTCCACGGCACCACCAGCCGCAGGGGCGCGCCGTTCTGGTTGGGCAGCTCGCGGCCATACATGCCGAGCGCCAGCAGCGTCAGCGGATGCATGGCCTCGTCCAGGCGCAGCCCCTCCACGTAGGGCCAGTCGATCAGCGAGAACGAGGAGCGCTGCCCGGGCATCTGCTCGGGGTCGACCAGGGTCTCAAAGCGCACGTACCTGGCCTTGCTGGTCGGCTCGGCGCGCCGGATGACGTCGGCCAGCGAGATGCCGAGCCACGGAATCACCATCGACCACGCCTCGACGCAGCGCAGGCGATAGATGCGCTCCTCGAAGCGGGAAGGGCGGGCGAGGTCCTCCAGGGCGAAGCGGCCGCCGTTGTTCACCTCGCCGTCAATCACCACGCTCCACGGCCGGGTCTCGAGGCCGTCGGCGTGGCGGGCCGGGTCGGACTTGCCGGTGCCGAATTCGTAGAAGTTGTTGTAGCCGCTGGCGTCGCGGAAGGGGGCGATCGCGTCCGTCTCGGGGTCGTCCGGCACGATGGCGCGCCGGCGGGCGGCCCCGAGCTTCTCCTCGAGCCAGTCGGGGGCGTCGCCGTCGGGCACGTCCGAGTAGTCGGCGCTGGCCCTGGCCCGACCGGAGAGGGCGAGCCCCGCCCCCAGGCCCGCCATGCCGCCCATGAAGCGGCGGCGGGAGAGGTAGACGGATTCCGGGGTCACATCGGATTCACGCAGGTCGCTGGGTTTGGCGATCTTGATCAGCATGGCAGGCCTCCACTGGCGCCGGACGTCGACGCGGCAGGTTTCCGGCATCGTGACACGCGGGCCTCGTCAAACCGCTGACGCGAAGATGACAGCTTTGTAATGCGGAGCAGGGGCCTGCCCCCGCGCCGGGCCTTTCGGGGAGGGGCTACACTGAAAAGACACGGTGACAGCGGGAGGACGCCATGATGGCTCGTCTGTTACGCGGGTTGATGGCCGGGTTCACGGCCACCCTGGTCATCTCGTTGATCCTGGTGCTGCGCCTCGCGGCGGGCATCATTCCCTGGTACGACCCCATCGAAGTCATGAACCTGGCCGCCCAGGACCTGCTCGGCACGCCGGACAGCCACCTGCTGGCCTGGGTCATCCACTTCGCGGTGGGTACGCTGATCTGGGGGGGATTGTTCGCGCTGCTGGTGCCCTATCTCCCCGGCCGCACGCCCACGCGCCGGGGGCTGGAGTTCGGCGTGGCGAGCTGGCTGGTGGTGATGCTCACGGTCTTTCCCCTGGCGGGCTCCGGCCTGTTCGGCCTGGGCCTCGGCTTGGTGGCTCCGCTCTCCATGCTGGTCGCCCACCTCATCTTCGGGGCGGTGATGGGCGCCGTCTACGGCTGGGGGAGGGGCGTGGTCTAGCCGCCGGAAATTGGGAAGGCGGCGCCGCGGGGCAGCGCCGCGCCGGCGGCTACCAGTGCACCGCCACGCGGTTCCTGCCCTCGCGCTTGGCCTGGTACATGGCAGCATCGGCCCGCTGGGTCACGGCCTGGACGTTCGCGTCGTTCGGCCGGAAGCGGGTGACGCCGATACTCACCGTGAAGTGGAAGGGGAGGTCGTCCGCGTCGACCGAGGCCTCGGCGATCTGGCGCAGCAGGCGCCAGGCGACGCTCTCGGCCTGATCGGGGACCATGTCGGGCATGATCACCATGAACTCCTCCCCGCCGGTGCGGCAGGGCAGGTCGCCGGGGCGCAGGTGGTCGCGCAGGGTGTTCGCCAGCAGCTTCAGGCCCTTGTCGCCCTCGGCGTGGCCCAGGCTGTCGTTGATGGCCTTGAAGCGATCGATGTCGATCATCAGCAGGGCCGCCTCGATCTCCTCGCGCTCGACCGAGCGCGCGACCTCGCCCGCGGCCTCGTCGAAGGAGCGGCGGTTGGCCAGCCCCGTCAGGGAGTCGGTGCTGGCCTGGCGGGCCCAGTAGGCCTGCTGGCGTTTCTGCCGGGTGACGTCGCGATAGACCCAGAGGTGGCCGTGGTACTCATCGGCGATGAACAGCGGCGTGTAGCAGCGCTCGAGATAGCGGCCGTTCGCCATGGCCAGCAGGTCGCGGGCCTGCTTGCGCCGCTCGTCGACCAGCTCCTCGATGCGCGCCACGAAGGCCTCCGGCTCCGTGAATTGCCCCTTGGTGGCCTGGAGCGCCTCCCGACAGTCCACGCCCGGGAGGCGCTTGGGGGACGTCTCGAGGCCTAAGAGATCGCAGAACGCCTGGTTGGCCATGACAACCCGGCGATGCTCATCCTCGAGCATCAGCCCCAGGTCCAACCCCTCGATGACCACCTCCAGCTGCCGCTGCGAGACGCGCTGCGCGGCCTCCAGCGCCTTGCGCGAGGTGATGTCGAGCTCGCCCATCACGATCATCGGGGCGCCCGTCTGGGGGTCGGCGGCGCGGCACAGGTCGATATGGTGCCAGCGCTCGCCGCCGCGGATCCGCATCATCGCTTCCAGGGAGCAGCGCGGCTCGCCCGCGAGCCGGCGCAGGAGCCCCTCGCCCAGGTCGCGATCGGCGAAGGACTCCGCGAAGGCGGCCGGCCCATGGCGCGCCTCGAGGGCGGCCGGGTTGCGCACCAGCAGCTCCCCCCGGGCGTCGAACACCGAGACCATCATCGGCGAGTGCCGCACGGCCTCGAGGGCGCGCAGGCTGGAGGCGTCCAGGGAGATGCCGCCCTCGCCCCCCTCCACCAGCATGCCGACGCGCCCGTCGTGCATCAGGTGCCGGCTGCAGCGACAGTGCAGCGAGACGGCCTGGCCGCCGGGGTAGAAGCTCCAGTGCTCGTCGATCACCTCGCCGTTCGCCAGGCGCGGGAGGTAGTCCGCCAGGCGCCGCCGCGTCGCCTCGCTCATCGTCGCCGAGAAGTCACGGGTGTAGAGGGCCTGCGGCGTCTCGGCCTCCCAGAACCTCAGCGCCGCGGCGTTGGCGTAGCGCATCCTCTCCTGCTCGATGTCGAAGATCCAGACGGGCGTCTGGAGACGGTCGAGCAGGGCGTCGTCGCCCGAGGTGGCCGCGTAGGGCGCGTCATGGAAGAGGGTCATGGGGCGGAAGGGGCCTTGAAGGTTGCCGTGAGTCTCCGCCATGACAGCCCATCATCGCGGATCCTCCTTGATTAGCTAACAATGACCCTATCATCGAACGATCAACGCGGCAGCCTCTCTCTGTCACCGATATGACGATCCCGATCAACGTTGTGGTCGATCGCGGCGCGCGGCCGTGCCGGCCGCCAGCGGCTAGTCTGGTGGGAGACGAGGCGGCGGCGGAGGACGCGACGATGCTCAAGGCGGTACTTCTCGATATCAGCGGCGTGTTGACCGAGGACGGCAAGGCCCTGCCCGGCGCCGTGGAAGCGGTTTCGCGGCTCGCGGCGAGCGAGCTCAGCTTGCGCTTTCTCACCAACACCTCGCGCAAGACCTCGGCGGCGGTCTGCGAGGAGCTCGAACGCCTCGGCTTCGCGGTGACGCCGGCACAGGTATTCACCGCGCCGGGGGCGATCCGCCGCCACCTCGAGCGCCATCGGCTGACGCCCTACCTGCTGGTCCACGAGCGGCTCGAGCCGGAGTTCGCGGGCCTGCCGGAGGGCGAGCCCGACGCCGTGGTGCTCGGCGACGCCGAGCAGCGCCTCGACTACGCCCACCTCGACGCCGCCTTCCGGCTGCTGCTCGAGGGGGCGCCGCTGCTCGCCGTGGGCACCAATCGCTACTTCCGAGCAAAGGGCTCCCTGCACCTGGACGCCGGCCCCTTCGTGCGCGCCCTGGAGTACGCCGCCGACGTCGAGGCGCGTATCCTCGGCAAGCCCTCGGCCGACTTCTTCCATGCCGTGCTCGATGAGGCCGGGGTGAAACCCGACGAGGCGCTGATGGTGGGCGACGACGTGGAGTGCGACGTGCTCGCCGCCCAGGCGGTCGGTCTTTCGGCCTGCCTGGTGCGCTCCGGCAAGTATCGCCCGGGCGACGAGGAGCGCGCGCCCGAGGCCCGCTGCGAGGCGAGCCTCGAGGCGCTGGTCGAGTCGCTGCTCGACGCGTCCTGAGCGACGGGTCGGGCCTAGAACGCCTCCCAGTCGTCGGCCTGGGCCGCCGCCATCGGCCGGTCAGTCGGGCGCGATGCGTCATCGGGCTGCGGCGACGGGCGAGCCGCGGGGCGTTGCTCGCTGCGCGACGCCGCCCTCGTCTGGGGGTGATACTCGCCGAGCACGAAGGAGTCGACCAGTTGGCTCAGGCGCTGGGCGTGATCCTTCATCTCGCCAGCGGACGACGAGGACTGCTGCACCATCGCCGCGTTCTGCTGGGTCATGGTATCCATCTCCGCCACGGCGGTATTGATCTGGCCGATGCCGCTGCTCTGTTCCCGGGCGCCGGCGCTGATCTCGGCGATGACGTCGGTCACCCGTGACACGCTCTCCACGATCTCCTTCATGGTCTGCCCGGCGGAGCGCACCAGCTCGGCGCCGGAGTGGGTGTGCGCGGTCGAGGCATCGATCAGCTGGCGAATCTCCCGTGAGGCCTCGCTGGAGCGGCTGGCCAGGGTGCGCACCTCCTCGGCGACCACGGCGAAGCCGCGGCCGTGCTCGCCGGCGCGGGCGGCCTCCACCGAGGCGTTCAGGGCCAGGATGTTGGTCTGGAAGGCGATGGCATCGATCATCGTGATGATGTCGCTGATCTTGGCCGAGGAGGCGTTGATGTCGTCCATCGTGCGCTCGACCTGCTCCATCGCGGCCTCGCCCTGGCGGGCGACGTCCGCGGTGGACTGCACCAGCTGGTTGGCCTGGGAGGCCGACTCGGCGCTGTGCGTGACCGTGGAGGTGATCTCCTCCATGGAGGCGGAGGTCTCCTGCAGGTTCGCCGCGGACTGCTCGGTGCGCGTCGCCAGCTCCTCGCTGCTCTGGCTGATCTCGCCGGCCGCCCGATAGACGCTGTAGGTGGTCCCGCGCACCTCGCGCAGCGTCTGCTGCATGCGCGCCACGAAGGCGTTGAACTGCCGGGCCAGCTCGCTCAGCTCGTCGCGGCCGCTGTCGTCCAGCCGGCGGGTCAGGTCGCCCTCGCCGGCGGCGATGTTCTCCATGGCGGTCACGGTGCGCTGGATCGGGCGGGTGATCGTGTGGGAGAGCCAGTAGGCCACGAGCAGGCCGGCGCCCAGGGTCAGCGTCGCGATCAGCAGCGCGGCGTTGCGGGCCAGGTCCATGATGGCGACATAGTTGGAGCGATCCAGGGCGATCTCGACGACGCCGATGGGCGTGCCCGCATAGTCGTTCACGACATGGCCCATGACGGCCAGGGGCACATCGCCGCGAGAGGCGTAGTGAATCTCGCCCTCGCCCTGAAGGGTCGCCTGAAGGGCCGGGGCGGGCAGCAGCGCGCCCTCTTCCAGGGTCGAGGCGTAAGGGGAGAAGCCGTCGGCCGTCTTCAGGTGCAGGCCGGCCTCGACGCCATACTGAGCGGCGAAGCTCTCGAAGAAGCCTTGTCCCAGGCCCATGCCGAACTCGAGCGATCCCACGTGCTCGTCGCGATGGAAGACGGGCACCAGGCCGCGGATGCCGAGGCCCGCCACGCCCTGATCGACCCCCGATACCGGCGCCCGGGTCCGGTTGGTCTCGACGATGGTCGGGCGCAGGGCGCTCAAGTCGTCACCGAACTTCTCGGGCCTGTGCACCCGCAGGAGCGAGGTCGCGGGCGGCAGGTGGAACTGGAACTGGCGAACGCCGCCCTCCTTCAGGGCGGCGAAGCCCGGCGCGAAGAGCGCGGCGAGCCGGTCCCTGTCCTCGCCGGCGAGGGCCGCCTGCACCTCGGGAATGCCGCCGACCAGGTGACTCATCGAGGTGGCGAGCCGCGCCTCGGCCCTCAACTTGGCGTTGAAGCTCTCCTGCAGGGACTCGAGTTCCCGCTGCTCGGCCTGCTCGATGACGCTGGCGATGCGGTTCAACAGGAAGGGCACGATGATGGTAATGGCGAGCAGCAGCACGACGGCGAGACTCGCCATGATGCGCAGCTTGATCGAATGGTTATTCAGTTTCATTTGATTTCCCGAAGTCGTCATCAACAGGGGTACGGCCAGTTCGAGTTCTTGTGGGCCGGGAGAGGGGGAGGGTGTTGAATAGGCGTTATTGGTGGAATAAATTCTTATAACGTTATCGGCAAACGTAATGGCGCCTTTAATGGAAGGTGCTGACGAGGCGCGTTCGCGGTGGGGCGTGGCGCAGGGGGCGGTGCGTCGCAGGTTGATAGCAGGCTAATGCGTCCCCATATTGGTTCTCAGCACACGCTTCGCTATCGAGGAGGGCCCATGAGCCAAGGCAACGACTACACTCCGCCGAAGGTCTGGACCTGGGAGAAGGCCAGTGGCGGCACCTTCGCCAGCATCAATCGCCCCGTCGCCGGGCCCACCCACGAGCAGGAGCTGCCGGTCGGCGAGCATCCATTCCAGCTCTACTCCATGGGCACGCCCAACGGAGTGAAGGTCACGACGATGTTCGAGGAGCTGCTGGCGCTCGGTCACCGGGACGCCGAGTACGATGCCTGGCTGATCCGCATCGGCGAGGGCGACCAGTTCGGCAGCGGTTTCGTCGAGATCAACCCCAACTCCAAGATCCCGGCGCTGGTCGACCGCAGCGGCGACGAGCCGATCCGGGTGTTCGAGTCCGGGGCCATCCTGCTCTACCTGGCCGAGCGCTTCGGCGAGTTCCTGCCGAGTGAGCACGCGGCACGCACCGAGACGCTCAACTGGCTGTTCTGGCAGATGGGCAGCGCGCCCTTCCTGGGCGGCGGCTTCGGCCACTTCTACGCCTACGCGCCCGAGCCGATGGAGTACCCCATCGACCGCTACGCCATGGAGGTCAAGCGCCAGCTCGACGTGCTGAACCGCCGCCTGGCGGAGACGCGCTACCTGGCCGGCGACACCTACACCATCGCCGATATCGCCAACTGGGCCTGGTACGGCCAGCTGGTGCTGGGCCGGATCTACGACGCCGGCGAGTTCCTGCAGGTGCAGGAGTACGAGCACGTGATGCGCTGGGCCAAGGAGATCGACTCCCGCCCGGCGGTGCAGCGCGGGCGCATGGTCAACCGCACCTTCGGTGAGCCCTCCATGCAGCTCCATGAGCGCCACGACGCCAGCGACTTCGAGCACAAGACGCAGGACGTTATAAGCTCTTAATCATCCGGTCGTTGCACACCGAGCGCCGTGGGCCTAAGGTCCGCGGCGCTTATCGTTTCCCAAGAGGTCAAGATGTCTACTCTTCTGTCCCCCCTGTGGCGCGGCTACCGCGATGCCTCGTTGATCCTGCGCGTGAGCCTCGCCCTGGTGCTGGGCGTGGTGGTCGGCCTGCTCGGCGGGCCCGCGGTGGCCGACTGGCTGGCCCCGCTGGGCGAGCTGCTGATGCGGCTGTTGAAGTTCATCATCCTGCCCATCGTGCTCTTCACCCTGATGGCCGGGGTCAACCAGGGGCGGGCCGGCAGCCTCGGGCGCATCGGCCGCAAGGTGTTTCTCTACTACCTGGCGACCTCGGCGCTGGCCATCGCCGTGGGCCTGGCCGTGGCCACCCTGCTCTCCCCGGGGGAGGGCATGTCGCTTCAGGGCGCGGGCTCGGTCTCGGTGCCCGACAACCCCGGCATCCTCTCGGTGGTGCTCGGCATCGTGCCGACCAACATCGTCGCCGCCTTCGCCGAGCAGGACCTGCTCGGCATCATCTTCATCGCGCTGGTGTTCGGCCTGGCCGTGGCGAAGATGCGCCAGTCGGAGTCCCAGTCCGAGCTCGGCGAGAAGCTCTACGGGCTGATCGAGGCGCTCAACGCCGCCACGCTCAAGGTGATGGGCGGCATCCTGCACGTGGTGCCGGTCGGGGTCTTTGCCATCGTGGTCGGCACCGTCGCCGAGCAGGGCCTCGAGACCCTGCTGTCGCTGGGCGACATGGTGGTGGTGCTCTACCTGGCGCTGGGCGTGCAGCTGCTGGTCTATCTCGGCCTGCTGCGCGGCTTCGGCGTGCCGGTGCGGGCCTTCTTTCGCGAGGCGCGCACGCCCATGGCCACCGCCTTCGCCACCCAGAGCAGCTCCGGCACCCTGCCGCTGACCCTGGACGCCGCGAGCCGCCTGGGCCTGCCGCGCAGCCTCTACGGCTTCAGCCTGCCGCTGGGCGCGACGCTCAACATGGACGGGGCGGCGATCCGCATCGCCATCTCGGCGGTGTTCGCCGCCAACGTGATGGGCGCGCCGTTGGACTGGTCGAGCATGCTGCAGATCGTGGTGGTGGGCACGCTGATCTCGGTGGGCACCGCCGGGGTGCCGGGCGCCGGCATCGTGATGATCGCCACGGTGTTCTCCCAGGTCGGCCTGCCCATCGAGGCCGTGGCGCTGCTCACCGCCATCGATGCGCTGGTCGGTATGGGCTGCACGGCGCTCAACGTCACCGGCGATCTCGTCGGCACCGCCGTGATCGGCCGCAGCGAGGGCGAGCGCATCGAGACCCGCGCCGCGTCGCAGGCGGCGGCCGTCGCCGGCCAGGGCGACGCCTCATGAGCAGCACCCCCTTCGAGGCGCTGGCCTGTCCCCTCGACGGCGAGGCGCTGACGCGCCGCGACGGTGCCTGGCGCTGCAGCGCCGGGCACAGCTTCGATATCGCCCGCCAGGGCTACGTGCACCTGCTGCCGGTGCAGCAGAAGCGCTCCCGGGATCCCGGCGACAGCAAGGCGATGGTCGCGGCGCGCCAGCGCTTCCTCGAGGCCGGCCACTACCGGCCGATCGCCGACGCGGTCGGCCGCGCGGTGCTGGCCGGGGCGGGCCCCGAGCCGCTGAGCTGCCTCGATGCCGGCTGTGGCGAGGGCTACTACCTGCGCGAGCTGGCCCGCACCTGTGACGAGAAGCGTGACGAAGTGGGCGCAGAGGAGGGCGAGGCGCCGCCGTCGCTCTCGCTGCTGGGCCTCGACATCTCCAAGTGGGCGGTGCTCGCCGCCGCCCGGCAGGGCAAGCAGGCGGGGGTGCCGGCGAGCTGGGTGGTCGGCAGCAACGCCCACCTGCCGGTGCTGACGGGCACCCTGGACCGGCTGCTCTGCCTGTTCGGCTTCCCGGTGGCCGCGGAGTTCGCCCGGGTGATGAAGCCCGGCGGGGTGCTGCTGACGGCCGAGGCGGGACCGGATCACCTGCGCGAGCTGCGCGAGATCATCTACCCCCGCCTGAAGCCCGAGCGCACCGCAGAGCCCGCCGCGCCGGCGGGCTTCGCGCACCTCGATACCGAGACCCTGCGCTACCCCCTCGCGCTCGAGGGCGCAGAAACCATCGCCGACCTGCTGGCGATGACCCCGCACCTCTATCGCGCCAGCGTCGAGGGCCGGGAGCGGGCGGCGGCGCTCGACGCCCTCACCGTCACCGTGGAGGTGCGCCTGACGCGCTACGTGCGCCAGGGTGCCGAGGAGCCGGCGGCGTGACGCCCGTCGCGGATCGGGCCGCCTTCGAGGCCACCCTGGCCGCGCACCCCGCGGTGCTGGTGCTCTTCGGCGGCCGGGCCTGCGGGGTCTGCCAGGCCATCAAGCCTCGCCTCGAGGCGCTGCTGGCCGCCGAGTTTCCCCGCCTGGAGGCCTGCTACGCCGACTGCCAGGGCGAGGCCGCGGCGCTCTGCGCCCAGCGGCGCATCTTCTCGCTGCCGGTGGTCGAGCTGTGGTTCGACGGGCAGCGCTTCGCGACCTTCGCGCGGGTCTTCTCGCTGGCCGAGGTGCGCCGTGCCCTCGAGCGCCCCTACGCGGCGCTGTTCGCCGACTCCTGATCTGAGCCCGCGGATTTTCCCAGACGTCTCCGGGGCGCAAGGAGCGGGGACGATAGCCAGGGACGATCGAGCGCATCGAGGCCGCGGGGTTTTCGCCGGCCGCGGTCGGTGGCTATCTTGGCAGGAGGACCCACGCGCCGATCGAGGAGCCCGCGCCCATGAAGACGCCCGTGATAGCCGCCAATTCGCCCGCCACCGTGACCCTGACCAAGGACAAGGAGTATGCCTTCTGCCGCTGCGGCCGCTCGGCCGACCAGCCCTTCTGCGACGGCTCTCACGCCGGCACGGGCTTCACGCCGCTGAGCTTCGTGGCCGAGGAGGACGGCGAGGCGACCCTGTGTCGCTGCAAGCACACCGCCGATGCGCCCTACTGTGACGGCACCCACGCGCGCTTCGACGACGACGAGGTGGGGAAGGAAGGCCCCGGGGACGCCGCCGACGAGTCGGAGGACGCGCAGGATGGCGACCAGGCCCCCGAGGCCAAGCCCACCGAGGAGGAGCCCACGGTGGCCTTCATCCACCAGCTGGCCCGGGAGGGGCTCGAGCAGATGGGCCCCCACGGGCCGACCGCCGCCATGGGCGTGCCGCGCCATACCCTGCCGCACTGGGACGACCTGCAGATCATGGCCGCCCAGCTGGCGACCCAGCCGCTGATGGAGGACGCCGAGGTCGCCACCGAGCTCGTGATCGGCCCCGAGGCCAAGAAGCCGCTGACGCTCTCGATGCCGCTGCTGGTCTCGGACATGAGTTTCGGGGCCCTCTCCGAGGAGGCCAAGATCGCCCTGGCCCGCGGCGCCGAGCACGCCGGCACCGGAATCTGCTCCGGCGAGGGGGGCATGCTGCCCGAGGAGCAGCAGGAGAATTCGCGCTACTTCTACGAGCTCGCCAGCGCCCGGTTCGGCTACGACGAGGCGCTGCTCGAGAAGGTCCAGGCCTTCCACTTCAAGGGCGGGCAGGGCGCCAAGACCGGCACCGGCGGCTTCCTGCCGGGCAACAAGAACACCGCCAGGATCGCCAAGGTGCGCGGCATCCCCGAGGGCGAGCCGGCCGTCTCGCCGCCCACCTTCGAGGACCTGCACTCGGTGGAGGACTTCCGCCGCTTCGCCGACCGGGTGCGGGAGCTCAGCGGCGGCATCCCGGTCGGCTTCAAGCTCAGCGCCAACCATATCGAGCGGGACATCCAGTTCGCGCTGGACGCCGGCGCCGACTACCTCATCCTCGACGGCCGCGGCGGCGCCACCGGGGCGGCCCCGACGCTCTTTCGCGACCACATCAGCGTGCCCACCATCCCGGCGCTGGCGCGGGCCCGGCGCCACCTGGACGCCCGGGGCGCCAGCGGCCGGGTCACCCTGATCGTCACCGGCGGGCTCAGGGTGCCGAGCGACTTCGTCAAGGCGCTGGCGCTGGGCGCCGACGGCATCGCCATCGCCAACAGCGCCATCCAGTCGATCGGCTGCGTGGCCGCGCGGATCTGCAACACCAACAACTGCCCGGCGGGGATCGCCACCCAGCGAAAGGACCTGCGCCAGCGCCTCGACGTCGAGAAGTCGGCCCGCCAGCTGACGACCTTCCTCGAGTCCTCCGTCGCGCTGATGCAGGTGCTGGCCCGGGCCTGCGGCCACCACCGCCTGGATCAGTTCAACCCGGAGGATCTCGCCACCTGGCAGCGCGAGATGGCCCTGCTCAGCGGGGTGCGCTACGCCGGGGTGATGGACCCGCGCGGCTAAGTCTTGCGTTACCGGGGACCGGGCCGGCGGCTAGCGCCAGCCCACCCGCCAGGTGGCGTCGTCCTTGAGGGCCTGCCAGGGCAGGAGGGTCTCGCGGCGGGTATAGACCGCCTCGAGGATCACCTCGACCACGGTCTCCTCCTCGTCGCGCAGCAGTTTCGTCACCAGGAAGTGCTTCTCCTTGTGGCGAGGCGCGACGGCGGTCCACTTGCTGTGGTGGAGCTTCTCGGGGTTGATGGCGTTCATGGCCGTCTCCTCGGGGCGGGTGGGGCGTATCGCCAGGATTCCAGCCCGGAGGGGCCAACGCAACGGGGGCGCCGGCTCGGCCGGCGCCCCCTTTCAGCTCACGTCGTGCTCATGTCGGGCGGTGCGGATCAGAGTTTGACCAGCATCTTGCCGCGGTTGGCGCCCTCGAACAGCTTGAGGAAGGCGTCCGGGGTGCGCTCGAGACCCTCCTCGACGGTCTCCTCGTAGTCGATCTGGCCCTTCTCGACCTGCGGGCCGACCTCCTCGAGGAACTGCGGGTAGTGCGCCCAGTGATCGAAGACGATGAAGCCCTGCATGCGGGCGCGGCGAATCAGGATCATCGCCAAGTTGCCCGGGCCGGCGCTAGGCCCGTCGGCGTTGTAGCGGGAGATCATGCCGCACACGGCGATGCGCGCGCCGACCCGCAGGGTGTTCAGCGCCGCCTCGAGGCAGGTGCCGCCGACGTTCTCGTAGTAGACATCGAAGCCCTCGGGGCAGGCCTCGTTGAGGGCCGCGGTGAGCTGGGCGGCGTCCTTGCCCTTGTAGCCGACGGCCTTGACGCCGTGCGCCTCGAGCCAGTCGAGCTTCTCCTGGGAGCCGGCGATGCCGACCACGGTGCCGCCCTTGGCCTTGGCCAGCTGCACGGCGAGCGAGCCCACCGCGCCGGCGGCGCCGCTGACCAGCACGTTGTCGCCTTCCTTCATCTCGGCGATCAGGTTGAGGCCGCTCCAGGCGGTCATGCCCGGCATGCCGAGCACGCCCAGGTAGGCCTGCTCCGGCACCTCGAAGGTGGGCAGAGTCTCGAGCTCGCCGGCGGGCAGCTGGGCAACGTCACGCCAGCCGCCCATGTGGCGCACCTTGGTGCCCACGGGGAAGTCCGCCGCGCGGGACTCGATCACCTCGCCGATGGCTGCCCCCTCAAGGGGCGCACCCAGTTCGAACGGCTCGATGTAGGTGGTCACGCCGTCCATGCGGCCGCGCATGTAGGGGTCCACCGACAGCCAGGTGTTGCGGATGCGCACCTCGCCCTCGGCGAGGTCGGGCAGCGCCTGCTCGTGCAGCTCGAAGAGCTCGCGGGCCGGGGTGCCCTGGGGGTGATCGGAGATGGTGAAGAAGCGGGTCTGCATCGTGCGACTCCTGTCGGTGTGCGGGGTACGTGTCGTACTAGACGACCAGTCTAATTCAGAACGCCGGGCGCGCCAAGCCGTATGCGACTCGCGTCGCGATCGCGCTGGGATAGCATCGCGTGACCCACCGTCGGCGGACGATGCGGCACGGGAAAGTCAGGTAAATCCTGGCGCAAAGGGCCGGCTCAACTAGCCTGAGGAGGCTGCGCCCGCGTCGGGTGTGGTGTACCCCGCTACGGAAAGCGACCCCATGCTCGAGAGCTACCTCACGGGAGTGGCGCTGAACGGTGGCCTCGTCGCCTCCATCGGTGCCCAGAACGCCTACCTGCTCGGCCAGGCGATTCGACGCCAGCACCACTGGTGGTCGGCGGGGCTGTGCATCGGCAGCGACGTGCTGCTGCTCGCGGCCGGGATGTTCGGGATCAGCGCCCTGTTGGTGACCCTGCCGGTGACCATGGAGGTGATGCGCTGGCTGGGGGTGGCGTTTCTCGTCGTGCTCGGCGCCCAGGCCCTGGGGCGAGCGATCAGCGGCAACGACCGGCTGGTCTCGGCCCGGGGCCGGCTGCGCAGCCGCCGCCAGGTGCTGCTGGCGACGGCGGCGGTCACGCTGCTCAATCCCCAGGTCTACCTCGAGACCCTGCTGGTCATTCCCTCGGTGGGCATCCAGCTCAGGAGCGCGGCCATCTTCATGCTGGGGGCGGCGACCGCGTCGGTGGCCTGGTTCGCGATGCTGGCGTGGGGCGGCGCCCGGCTCTCCGGCTGGCTGTCGCGCCCGGCGGCTTGGCGCGCCATCGAGATCGCCACCGGCCTGATGATGCTGGCCATCGTCGTGCACCTGGTTCGCGAGTCGCGGCTGTTCGAGGTGGCGTGGCCGCCGCCCTGACGCAAAACACCCCATCCGGCGGGGCCGAATGGGGTGCGGTGAGCACCGTCTCGTGCTCATGGCCTCAGCGTTGAGGCTGCTGCTCGAAGAGTTCCGCCTTGGCATCGCGCATCACGTTCTCGCAGGCGGCCTGGTGGGCGAGCTGGAGAAGCAGGCCCTGGGTCAGGGCGAAGCCCTTCTCCAGGCAGGTGTCGACCTCCTCGCGGCTCACTTCGGGGGTCACGTTGCAGTCAATCTTCAGCGTTCTACCACCGCCGTCCAGCCGATCGGCGAAGGCCCTCAAGCGCCAGGCCATTCGCTGTTTCCAGCTGGCGGATTCTTCCATGCCTTCGTTGACGCTAAACGTGCACTGCCATTCAGGTTTGTAGACCTTCATGTGAACCTCCCGTGCTGGCTGGAAAGAATGCTCGATCGTGTCTGCTGCTCCCTGCGGGTAAAAGGTGTTGCCCGGCCATCATACAGGCTTTCGCCCGCGGGGCCATCGCGCCCCACGGGGCGATGGGCGCTTCGGCGCCTCGGGCGTACCCGAGCCGGTACTCACTCCAGTCGAACCCTGCTCAGCACATCGGTCAGCTGCTCCAGCACCTCGCCGCTGTGGCGCCAGAAGTGCCAGTAGAGCGGCACGGAGAGCGCCTGCTCCGGCGCCAGGCTGGCCAGCCGGCCCTCGGCCACCAGCGACGTCACCTGCATGCGCGGCATCATGCCGTAGCCCATGCCGGCGAGCGTCAGGCCCACGAACCCCTCCGACGAGGGGCAGAGGTGGTAGGGAAAGCGGCCGTGGTAGCCGCAGCTCGCCAGGAAGCGGTGCTGCAGCTGGTCATGGGGGCCGTAGACGATGGCCGGGGCGCGCTGGAAGGCCTCGGACGTCGGCCCGTCCGGGAAGTGGCGGGCGATGTAGGCCGGGGTGGCGTAGGGGTGGTAGACCATGGTGCCCAGCGGCACGCAGCGCGCCCCGGCGATGGGGCGGTCGCTGGCGCACAGGCAGGCCGCCACCTCGCCGTCGCGCAGCCGCTTGAGCCCCACGTCCTGGTCCTCGATCACCAGGTCCAGCAGCAGGCCCCTGGCCCGGCAGAAGTCGCCCACGGCCTCGGCCCACCAGGTGGCCAGGCTGTCGGCATTGAGGGCGATGCGCAGGCGCGGCGCGGCCTCCTCCAGGGTCGGCAGCGTGGTGCGCAGGTCGCGCTCCAGCAGCTGTACCTGCTGGACATGGTTGAGCAGCCGCTGGCCCGCGGGGGTGGGGGCGAGCCGGGGGTGGCGGATCAGCACCGGCTGGCCCAGGCGGACCTCCAGCGCCTTGATGCGCTGGGAGATGGCCGACTGGGAGAGCCCCAGCTGCTCGCCGGCGCGCTCGAAGCCGCCGCACTCGATCACCGTGGCCAGCGCCTGGAGCAGCTTGTAGTCCAGCATGGGGCCTCCTTCGGCAGGCGTTCGGTATAAGTAAAACTGATGTGATATTAGCAGGATGATTTTTCAGCATATCAGGGCGTCGCTATGCTGGCCTCTCTCGACGAATCAGGAGGGGGGGCAGGCGATGTTGGAGAGCTATCTCACGGGGCTTTTGGTATGCGGCGGCATCATCGTCGCCATCGGCGCGCAGAACGCCTATGTGCTGGGGGTGGCCGTGCGCCGCGAGCACCACTGGTGGTCGGCGGGGCTCTGCATGAGCACCGATACGCTGCTGCTGCTGGCCGGGATGTTCGGCGTCAGTGCGGTGCTGTTGAGCATGCCGAGCGCGCTGGAGGCGCTTCGTTGGCTGGGCGTGGTCTTCCTCGCCTGGCTGGCGGCCCAGGGCTTTTTTCGCGCCGCCAGCGGGCGAGAGGGGCTCTCCGTCGACGGGGCGGGCGAGCGCAGCCCGAGGCGCGTGCTGCTCGCCACCCTCGCGGTCACCCTGCTCAATCCCCAGGTCTACCTGGATACCCTGCTGCTGATCCCCTCCATCGGCGCCCAGCAGCAGAGCGCCGCCACCTTCGTGGCCGGGGCGGTCACCGCCTCAGTGCTGTGGTTCAGCCTGCTGGCCTGGGGCGGCGCGGCGCTCTCGCCCTGGCTCTCCCGGCCGCTGGCCTGGCGGGCGATCGACGGCACCATCGGCGTGATGATGGCGGTCATCGCCGTGCACCTCGCCGTGGGGACCCCCGCAACGGCCTGAGCGGGGAGGGCCTAGCCTTGCCGGGCGACGCGCTCGTCCCCGGCATCCCCGGACTCCAGGGGGAGCCACTCCACCGCGGCGCTGATCACGTCCAGGTAGTTGCGGATCCGCTGCACGTAGTGCACCGGCTCGTAACCCCGGGCATAGCCGTAGCGGGTCTGGGGGTAGTAGCGCTTGTCGGCCTTGAGCGGCAGCACCTCCCGCATGTCGGCCCAGGAGTCCGGGTTCTTGCCGAGCTCGCGGGCCAGCTGCCGGGCGTCCAGCAGGTGGCCGCGGCCGATGTTGTAGCTGGCCAGGGCCAGGTAGGTGCGGTCCGGCTCGGGGATGGTGTCGGGCAGCCGATCGTGCCGGTCGGCCAGGTAGCGGGCGCCGCCGTCGATGGCCTCGGCCGGGTCCAGGCGATTGGCGACGCCGAGCGACTCGGCGGTGTTCCGGGTCAGCATCATGATGCCACGCACGCCGGTGGGGGAGACGGCGCGGGGGTCCCAGTGCGACTCCTGGTAGGCCAGGGCGGCGAGCAGGTCGGCGGGCATGCCGGTCTCCTCGGACGCGGCGAGGAAGTGCGACAGCAGCGGCGGCAGGCGCTCCTCGATGCGCCGGTTCAGGGCCCGCAGGTCGACGAAGTCGAAATCGCCGATGTAGTCGTAGTAGCGGTGCTGCATCGTCTCGAGGCGAGCCTCGCCCTCGGGGCTCGCCATCCACTCCCTGGCCCGCTCGGCGAGGGCGCCGTGCCCGGCGGGCAGGTACCAGCCCAGCCGGTCGCCGCGGGTCAGGTTCAGGGCGACCTCCAGATGCGGGAAGTGGCGGCGCACCACCTGCACGATGTTGGAGTCGGCCAGGGTGCAGTCGACCTCGCGCTTTGCCACTGCGGCGAGCAGCATCTCGGTGGTGCGCGGATCCTCGGCGTAGGCGATGCCGGTGTGAGCGTTGGCCAGGCTCTCGAGGCGTTCCGCGTAACTGGAGTCCGCTGTGACGCGGATTTCGACGTCGGCCATCTCCTCCACCTCGCGGGGCATCGGGCGCCGCTCGCGATGGCAGACCAGCTGCTCGACGACGTCGGTGTGGCTCGGCCCCTGGCGGAAGCGTTCGTCTCGGGAGGGCAGGTGGGTCAGGCCGGCGGCGGCCAGGTCGACATCGCCCTCTTCCAGGGCCGCAAGCACCTCGGCGGTGGAGCCCAGGGTCACCCACTCGACCTCCCAGTCGTTGGCCTCGGCGAAGCCCGCGACCAGGTCGTGTTCGGGGCCGGCGGGGGCCTGGCGGCGGTCGAGGTAGTAGGTGGTGGCGGCGTTGCGGGTGGCCACCCGGAGCGTCTCGCCGGGGACGGGCGGCTCGAGGGTGGCGACCGAGGCCCCGTCCGGGCCGCAGGCCTGGAGCAGGGCCAGCGGCAGCAGGGCGATCAGCAGGCGGAACCTGGACATGGCGATAACTCCTGATCGTCGAAGCGAAACCATAAGATGAGTAACAGCTTAACAGCCCCGCCCCGGCGTCCGGCCGGGGCGAGTCAACGCAGCGCGGCCGGCGTCGGCCACCACCGCGCCGTCAGCGCCATGGCGACGGCCAGCGGGGGCAGCCAGGCGCCGGGCGCGCCGAGCAGGGTCAGGGTGAGCCCGCTCAGCAGGCACCAGAGGGCGGGCAGGGCCAGCAGCGCCCAGGCGCGCCGCGCCGGTTCGGCCATGGCCATCACACCCAGGGTGGCGATGGCGAGCGGGTCGGGGGTAAGGCCGAGGAGCTCGGCGCCCGCGAGGCCGCGCCCCGTCGCCGGGGCGAGCAGCGGATGCAGGACCAGGGCGTAGGCGAAGAGTCCGATGCCGATGCCGCGCCGCACGCTCCACCGTCGCGGCAGGTGGAGCCCCGTGCGGAGAAGGCCCAGGCCCGCCAGCAGCAGCGCCTGGAGGCCGAACAGCGCGGCGACCGGGGCGATGCCTCTCTGGAGGGGGGCGTAGCGCTGCCACAGGAAGGTCCAGGCCACGAAGGCCCAGGCGAGCGCCAGTAGCATGAGGAGCAGGCGGGTGCGTCGCGGGCCGGGGCGCAGCAGCACGATCAGCGCCAGGCCGCCCAGCGCCAGGGCGAGCGGCTGGGCGGGCCACAGCGCCTGGTTGTGCAGTTCGAACAGCCGCGCGTAGACCCGCGGCGAGACCATCAGCAGGTCATCGGGGCGATAGGTCCACCAGGCGCCGGCGCCCACCGCCTAGAGCCCCCGCACGTATTCGGCCATGCGCCGGCGCATGGCCTCGTCGGGCAGCGGCTCGCGGGCGGCGGCGAGGTTCTCGCGCACGTGCTCGACCTGGGTGGTGGCGGGGATGGCGCAGGTGATCGCCGGGTGGGAGATGATGAACTTGAGGATGAACTGCGCCCAGGTCGCGGCGCCGATCTCGGCGGCCCAGGGCGGCAGCGGCTGGCCCGCCAGGCGCCGGATCAGGCGCTTGCGCTGGAAGGGACGGTTGGCGATCACGCCGATGCCGCGCTCCCGGGCCAGCGGCAGCAGGCGTTGCTCGGCCTCGCGGTCGACGATGTTGTAGGTGAGCTGGACGCTGTCTAACTCGGCGCGGCGCATGATGTGCTCCATCTCGTCATGGCGCCGCCCGTGGGAGGTGGTGATGCCGAGGTGGCGCACCTCGCCGGCCGCCTTCATCGCCTGCAGGGTCTCGAGGTGGCCCTCCCAGCCCCGCAGGTTGTGGACCTGCAGCAGGTCGAAGCGCGGCACGCCCCAGGCCCGTCGGGAGGCCTCGATCTGCGTCGGCCCCTCGTCGCGCCGCGAGGTCCAGACCTTGTCGGCGGCATAGACGCGATCGAGGGCCTCGAGCCGCCCCAGGGCGTGGCCGATCGTCGCCTGGGAGGTGCCGTACATCGGCGAGGAGTCGATCAGGCGCCCGCCCGCGGCGAAGAAGGCCGCCATCACCGCCGTGCACGCCTCGAGCAGCCGCGGGTCGTCGCCGACATTGAAGGTGATCCAGCTGCCGAGGCCGACCCGGGGCAGGGCCACGTCGGTGCCGGGCAGCGTGCGGGTCAGCGGCGTGGTCGATCGGGCGAGGGTGGCGGCGGGCAGGGTCGAGGCCGCCGCCGCGGCGAGCAGGCCGCCCAGCAGGCGCCGGCGGGACAGCAGGCGTGGCGGGGGAAGCGGCGAGGCCATGGGGCGCTCCTAGGGGGGCGGGGCCGCCCCGGTCGGCATCGCCTGACGGCTCTCGAGCCACGCGCGCAGACGCTCGGCGTCGGGGGCGGTCTGGCGCAGGATCTCGTCGAGGCGATGGAAGTGCAGCAGGCGCACGCCCCGGGTCTCCGGGCGCAGGTAGAGGTCGGGGGGGTGGTAGCGCAGGGACTGCCGGATGATCGCCTTCTGGGTGATCTTGAAGCTGTTGAACAGCATGTCGGTCAGGCCGATCTCCTCGCCCTCGTCCGACGGCTGGTCGCCGGAGACGTCCACCGCGATGATCAGGTCGACCTCGCCCTCGAGCAGGTCGAAGGGCAGGGGGTTCGTGGTGCCACCATCGATCAGCAGCCGCTCGCCGTGGCGAACGGGCACGAAGAGCCCCGGCACCGCCATGCTGGCGCCGATGGCCGGGAACAGCGGACCCGCGTCGAGGACCACGCTGTCCGCCGTCCAGTAGTCGGTGGCCACTATCTCGAGCGGGATACGCAGCCCCTTGAAGGCGCGCACCTCGGTGTGGCTGGCGAGAAAGCGCAGGAAGCCCCTCGAATCGAGCAGCCCGGCCTCCTCGCGCCGGAACGGCAGCAGCTGCCTCAGCTTCAGGTCCGATTCGGCCAGGCCGGAGACGGCATCCAGCGGTGAGCCGGCCACGTCGTCGAAGATGTCGTGGATCTCCTCGGCGGAGAGGCCCGCCGCATAGAGCCCGCCGATCACCGCGCCGATGCTGGTGCCGGCGATGCGGTCGGGCACGATCCCCAGGTCGTCGAAGACCTGGAGGATGGCGATGTGCGCCAGGCCGTTGGCCCCGCCCGAGCCCAGCGCCAGGCCGATGGTCGGGCGCCTCGGCGCATCGGGCGTCGTTGTGACGAGCGCCGCCACGTCGGACGCGGCCGTGTCCGCCTCCTCGGCGGCGAGGGCCACAGGGGCACCGAGGAGCGCGATCGCGAGCAGGGCGCTCGTGATTGCGGTCGTGACGGCGGTGGCGAGGCGTCGTGGTCTCATCGTCAGTCTCCCGGGCCGCACTCCATGCAGCGTTCGGTGATCGCCGGCCCCTGGCGCAGGCTGGCGTTGAGGTCGCGCAGGGCGCTGCGCAGCCCCTCCTCCAGCACCGGATGGTAGAAGGGCATCTCGAGCAGGCGGCTCACGCTCGCCCGCTGCTCCAGCATCCAGGCCAGCAGGTGGGTCAGGTGCTCGACCCGCGGGCCGAACAGCTCGGCGCCCAGGAACTGGCCCGAGCCGTGCTCGGCATAGAGGCGCATCAGGCCGCGGTTCTGGCGCATCACCACGGCGCGCCCCTGGTCCTCGAAGGAGGCCTCGCCGATGGCGATGCCGTCGTCGCTGCACTGGCGTTCGAGCTCGTCTCGACCGGCGCCGACGGTGGCCATCTGCGGGTCGGTGAAGACCACCGCCAGGGGCACGTGGCGATGGCCGGCGCGCAGCTCCGGGTAGCGCCCGGCGTTGTCGCCGGCGATGCGCCCCTCGGCGTTGGCCTCGTGCAGCAGCGGCAGCGTCTGGTTGGCGTCGCCGGCGATGAAGATGTGGCCGGGACTCTCGTCGGCGTTGCGGCACTGCAGGGTGAAGCGGTTGTAGCGGGGTACGCCCCGGTCGTCCAGCGCCAGGCCGGCCCGCTCGAGAGCGAGCCGGTCGACGTTGGGCTGCCGGCCGGTAGCGGCGAGCAGGTAGTCGAAGCGCTCGGTGAGGCGCTCGCCGGTGTCGCGCTCGAGGAAGGTGATCGCCACGGCGTCGCCGTCGCGCTCGATGTGCTTCACCTCGGCATCGGGGTCGACGTAGAACTCCTCGCGGAAGGCGCGCTCGGCGTAGGCCCGGACGGTCTCGTCCCGGAAGGGCCCCAGGGCGCCGCCGACCCCGAACACCCGCAGGCGCACGCCCAGCCGGTGCAGCGCCTGGCCGAGCTCCAGGCCGATCACCCCGGGGCCGAACACGGCCACCGACTCGGGCAGGTCGTCCCACTCGAAGACATCGTCGTTGACGATCAGCCGGTCGCCGGCCGCCTCGAAGAAGCCCGGCCAGGTGCCCCGCGAGCCGGTGGCGATGACGATGGTGCGGGCCGTCACCCGGGTATGCTCGCCGACCACCAGGGTGTGCGGATCCACGAAGCGGGCGTGGCCCTCCAGGCGGTTCGCCTCGCCGAGGCGCTCCACCGTCCCGAGCACGCCCTCCACGAAGCGGTCGCGCTCGCGCCGGACGCGCGCCATCACGGCCCTCCCGTCCACCTCGACCGGGCCGACCGCGACGCCGAAGCCGCCGGCCTCGCGGGCCTGGTGGGCGGCGTCGGCGGCGGCGATCAGCAGCTTGGAGGGCATGCAGCCGACCCGGGCGCAGGTGGTGCCGTAGGCGCCCCCCTCGATCAGCAGCACGCTGTCGCTGTGCTTTCGGGCGGCGTGCCAGGCGCTGAGCCCGGCGCTGCCGGCCCCGATGATGGCGATCTCGACCTGTCGCTCCTGCATCTGCTCCTCCTCCGCTCGCAAGGTGTCGCTGTTCACTATGGCACGCCCGGGCCGGCTGGCCACCGAGGCCCGATGTCGCGGTGAGCATCGCCGTCGAGCCAGCCGAGGACCGCCGCGTGGAGGCGCCGTCGCGTGGCCTCATTGAGGCACGGCTCAGGCATTTCGGGGTCCGCTTCTTTCGGTATTTCTGCCGGCATCTCGATGCCCAGGATCCGGATGCCGCCCGGGAAGAGGCCGAGGGTCTCGGCCAGGGCCAGGGTGCCCGCCAGGTCGAGGCCATGAGACGAGAGCGACGAGAGGCAGGCGAGGGCGGCGGTCTCGGGGAGCTCCCCCGGCGCGAATGCCTCGAGGGTGCCAGGCGGGCCCCGGCCGCGCATGGCATCGATCAGCAGCACCCGCTCGCTCGACGCCACCCGGGGGAGGAAGAGATCGACGGGCTGGGCGAGGCAGTCGATGTTGATGTCGTCACGGCCGGCCAGCGCCTCACGCAGGGCCTCGACGGCGAGCCAGCCGAGCCGGTCGCCGCCGTGGGGCGAGCCGAGCCCGACTAGATGAGCCCGGCCCGCCGGCCGCTCGCCGGACTCCTCCCTGGTCACACCCGGCTCCGTCATGGGCGGCTCAGTCCCCGGCGGCTTATTTTCGCAAGACATGGAAGTCCAGGAAGTGGGTGGCGCAGGAGATGCAGGGGTCGTAGTTGCGGATCACCATCTCGCCGTGAAGGCGCAGGGCGTCGTCGTCGCGGTCGAGGCCGACGCGGGTAAGGCTTGCCACCAAATCCTCCTCCATCCGCGCCTGGTTCTGGCTGGTCGGCGGGACAATCCGCGCCTCCAGGACCCGGGCCTCGTCGTCCAGCGCGTAGCGGTGCCAGAGGATGCCGCGGGGGGCCTCGGTGCAGCCGAAGCCGACGCCGCCCCGGGCCGGTGCCTCGACCCGGGGCTCGGCGGCGGGGGCGTACCCCTCGGTGAGGCGCAGCGCCTCGCTGATGGCCACGTGGATCTCCACCGCCCGGGCGACAATGCTGTGGAACATGTTGCAGCTGGGGAAGTGGATGCCGAGCTCTTTGAGAAGCTCCCTCAGCTCGGCGGGCAGCCGGTCGAGGTTGTTGTTGAGCCGGGCCAGTGGGCCGACCAGGTAGGGGTGGCCGTCGAGCCGGGCGTGCAGGGCGGTGGAGTGGGGCACCTGGAACTCCCGGAAGCGCTGCGCGAAGTCGGCGGGGTCGAGGTCGAGGCCCCGGTCGGAGACGATCCGGCCCGCGGTGATCGGGTAGTCCCGGGGATGGCGCAGCGAGACCGAGACGAAGTCCTGGTCGTCCTCGGGAAGCGGCAAGCCGGCCGTCCAGGCGATCAGCGCCCGGGCCTCCTCGAGGCCCTCGGCCAGGTGCTCGCGAAGCGCCTCGATGGTGGCCGCCTCGGGGGCGTGGAAGAAACCGCCGGGACAGACACCGACCGGGTGCACCGAGCGGCCGCCGAAGGTGCGCAGGATCTCGTTGCCGAGCCCCTGGAGGCGCAGGCCGCGTCGCACCTCGTCGGGATATGTCCTGGCCATCGCCGGGGCGCTCTCGTAGCCGAGGAAGTCGGGGGCGGCCAGCAGGTGGATGTGCAGGCTGTGGCTCTGCAGCCACTCGCCGCAGTACATCACCCGGCGCATCGCCTCCACCCAGGGAGTGGGCGTGACGCCGAGGATCGACTCGATCGCCGCCACCGCGCTGAGCTGGTAGGCCACCGGGCAGATGCCGCAGATGCGGGCCACGCTGTCGATCACGTCCTGGGGGCCGCGCCCCTCGAGCAGCTTCTCGAAGAGCCGCGGCGGCTCGAAGATGCGCAGCTTCAACTCCTCGATGCGACCGGCCGCGATGCGAAGCTCCAGGGCGCCCTCGCCCTCGACCCGCGCCAGGATCGGTACGTGGATCTCGCCGGTACGCGTGGTGTGACTCATCCCGGTTCCTCCTCGCGGCCCGAGCGCGTGATGACCCGGGCCTGCCAGTCCCGCCCCTCGCTGCGAAACGGCTCGGCATGACCGTTGATGAACAGCAGGCGCCGGGCGATGTCGCCTGCCGGCATGCCGGTAGCGGCCAGGTGGGTGGCCAGTGCCGAGACGTTGGCCTGGACGGCGGGCCCGTAGCAGGCGTAGCAGTCGCGCTGGAAGCGCGGGCAGATCGCCCCGCAGCCGGTACTGGTGACCGGGCCCATGCAGGGCCGGCCCTGGGCGACCATGACGCACACCGCCTGCTGGCGCTTGCACTCCAGGCAGACCGCGCTGTGGTCGACCCGGGGCAGGTGGCCGGCGAGCATCGCGGTGGTGGCGCCGAGCACCTGCTCACCGCTGACCGGGCAGCCCCAGAGCTCCAGGTCGACCCTGACGGTCTCGGCGATGGGGGTCGAGTCGGCGAGCAGGTCGATCTGCTCGGGGCTGGCGTAGATGCCGGACACCCACTCATCGGCGTCGTGCAGGTTGCGCAGCGCCTGGATGCCGCCGGCGGTGGCGCAGGCGCCGATGGTGACCAGGTAGCGGCTGCGCTCGCGGATACCGCGCAGCCGCGCGGCGTCCTGGGAGGTGGCCACGCTGCCCTCCACGAAGGCGATGTCGACCTCGGCCTCCTCGTCGACGGGGCCGGCCTCGGCGAAGTGCAGGATGTCGACCGTCTCGGCCAGCGCGAGCAGCGGCTCGCCCAGGTTGAGGAAGGCGAGCTGGCAGCCGTCGCAGGAGCTGAACTTGTGCACGGCGATGCGTGGTCGGCGGGAGGCGGTGGTCATGGTCAGACTCCCCGATGCCAGAGGTAGGGCGCCAGTTCCCGGCAGGTGAAGACCGGGCCGTCGCGGCACACGAACTTGGGCCCCAGCTGGCAGCGCCCGCAGGAGCCGATGGCGCAGTGCATGTTGCGCTCCATGCTGAGCCAGATCCGCTCCTCCGGTACCTCTCGCTCGCGCATCGCCTTGATCACCGCGCGCATCATGCCCTCGGGGCCGCAGATGAAGACCGAGCAGCGCGCCGGGTCGAAGGCGATGCGCTCGAAGAACTGGGTCACCGGGCCCACGTGCCAGGGCCAGAGGGTGTCGCCGGTATCGGCGGTGAGGTAGACCTCGACGTCCGGGTGCTGTCGCCAGGCGTCGTAGCGCTCGCGCCAGATCAGGTCGTTGGAGTGCTTGACCCCCTGGATGATGTGCAGGCGGCCGTAGCGCCCGCGGCGGTGCAGGACGTACTCGATCAGCGAGACCGAGGGCGCGCAGCCGAGCCCGCCGGTGACGATCACGAGATCGGTGCCCTCGGCCGCCTCCGTGGGCCAGCCGCGGCCGTAGGGGCCGCGCAGGCCGAGGCGGTCGCCGACCTCGAGCCGGCCGAGGTTCTTGGTGATCGAGCCGAGCTTGCGGATGGTGTGGTCGATCCACTCCCGCTCGTCGGGGTCGGAGACGATGGAGATCGGCACCTCGCCCATCCCCGGCAGGCAGAGCATGTTGAACTGGCCCATCGTGAAGCGGTAGGCGGCCTGCACCTCGGGGTCGGTGAAGCGCAGCTGCAGGCTGAACATGTCCGGGGTCTCGTCCTTGCGGCCGACCACCTCGGCCTCGAAGGGCACCAGTGCGCCGGTCATGGCGTCTCCTCCCCGTCGGGAGCTTTAGCCAGCGCATCGTCGGGCGCTTTAGAAAGCGCGTCCAGTTCTTCCGTCACGTCGATGCCCACCGGGCACCAGGCGATGCAGCGGCCGCAGCCCACGCAGCCGCTGCGGCCGTACTGCTCCACCCAGGTGCCGAACTTGTGGGTCAGCCACTGGCGATAGCGCTGGGGCCGCTCGGCGCGGATCACGCTGCCGTGGATGTAGCTGTGGTCGGGATCGAAGCAGCTCGCCCACTGCCGGTCGTGGCTGGCCGTCTGGCCGTCCAGCGAGAGCGCGTCGACGTGGGTCTGGCAGAAGCAGGTGGGGCAGACCGCGGTGCAGTTGCCGCAGGTCAGGCAGCGGTCGTTGAGGCTCTGCCAGTGCGGGTGCTCGACGGCCGCCTGCAGCAGCTCCGGCAGCGCGCCCTCGGGCAGGCGGCGCGTCTGCTGGGCGCTGGCCCGCTCGAGGCCGGCCTCCACCTGCTCGAGCTGGTCATGGCGGGCCGGGGTCGTCTCCAGGGCGTCGAGGATCGCCTGGCCCTCCCGGGTGTGGGCCTCCACCACGAAGCCGTCGTCGAGCTCGGAGAGGGCCAGGTCGTAGCCGTGCTGGACCCGCGGGCCGTCGCCGGTGGCGGTGCAGAAGCAGGTGGCCGCCGAGCGCTGGCAGTTGACGGCGACCAGCAGGAGGTTCCGGCGTCGCTCGCGATAATGCGGGTCGGGATGGGCGTCGTGCAGGAAGTGGCGATCGTGGATCGACAGCGCCGCGAGGTCGCAGGCGCGCACGCCGATCACCGCCGTCGGCTGGGCCTCGGGGGGCCGCTCGCGAAACACCAGCCGGCCGTTGGGCTGGCGCTCGCTCGTCCACAGGGTCTCCCGGGGCGCGAAGGTCAGCGGCTTGATCGCCTGGGGGCCCGTGGTCCAGTCGAAGAGGCGCCCGCTGTCGGTGAGCTCGAGCCGATAGCGGCCGGGGGCCTGCTCGTCGAGGATCCCCTCGGGGAGCTCACCGACCCGGGACAGCGGCGCGAAGACGATGGCGTGATCGCGCACCTGGGGGCCGATGACCTCGTAGCCTGCCGCCCCCAGCGCATCGAGCAGGGTCTGGAAGCGGTCTCTGGCCAGGAAGTGGTGCACCTTCATGGTTCTCTCCCGTGCGGGCCTCGTGGGGGCTCAGCAGATGCGCGGCAGGGGATCGTCCTCGAGCTCCTGCAGCAGGCGCTCGCCGCCCCAGTCGTTGACCAGCAGCAGCCGGTCGTGGTGCGGGTCGAGGGTGCCGACCCGCTGCGCCTCGTGCCCCTGGGGCAGCGCCCGCCAGCGCCGCAGGGCCTCGTCGGCCTCGTCCTCGGCGACGATGGCGACCACCCGACCCTCGCAGGCGATATACAGAGGGTCATAGCCCAGCATGTCGCAGGCGCTGCGCACAGCGCCGCGGATCGGCAGCCTCGCCTCCTCGAGGGTCACCCCCAGGCCCGTGGCGTGGATCACCTCGTGGAGCACCGTCGCCAGGCCGCCGCGGGTCGGGTCGCGCAGGAAGCGCAGGCCGGCCAGGTCCAGCAGCGCCCGGGTCAGGGGCAAGACGCTTGCGCTGTCGGAGGCCAGGGTGCCGCCGAGGCCGAAGGCCTCGCGGGCGAGCATCACGGCGATGCCGTGATCGCCCAGCGGCCCGCTGACCAGCACCGCGTCGCCGGCGCGGATGCCCTCGGCGCCGAGCGCGAGGCCGCGGGGGCGCAGGCCGATCCCCGAGACCCCGAAGTAGGCGCCGCCGCACAGGCCGCGGGGCAGCACCTTGGTGTCGCCGGTCACCACCTGGACCTCGCAGGCCCGGGCCGCCGCGGCGAGGCTCTCGACGATGCGCTCGAGCTCAGCGAGGGACAGCCCCTCCTCCAGGAAGGCGTTGAGGCTCAGGTAGCGGGGGGTGGCGCCGGCGACGGCGAGGTCGTTGACGGTGCCGTGCACGGCGAGGCTGCCGATGTCGCCCCCGGTGAAGAAGAGCGGCTGCACGGTGACCCCGTCGCTGGTGAAGACCAGCTCCTGATCGTCCTCCATGAAGGGGGGAAGCACGGCGGCATCGGCGAGGGGGGCGAGCCAGGGGTTGCCCAGGTGGCGGACGAAGACCGACTCGATCAGCCGGCGCATCAGGCGCCCGCCGTTGCCGTGGGCCAGGGTGACGGTGTCCGTGTCGGGCTCGGGCGTCATCGCGCTTCTCCTTGTCCCGCATCTTGTCCCACACCAGGCGTGGCGGGCCCTCCGTGGCCGGGCGTCTCCCGGGCCAGGGCCTCTACGACCTGGCCGACGCTGATGGCGGCGTCGTTGCAGGGCAGCCGCTCGTGGAGCAGCACCGTGAAGCCGTCGCCGGTCAGGGCCGCCACCGCCGCCTCGGTCAGCCGGCGGTTCTGGAACACGCCTCCGCTCAGCCCGAGGGTGGTCACCCCGGTCGCGCTGCGGGCCGCGTCGGCCTGGCGGCGCAGCGCCCGGACCAGGGTGGCGTGGACGTCCGCGGCGCGCCGGCTCGGCGCGAGGCGCTCCTCCATGAGGTGGCGGATCAGCGGGCGCCAGTCACAGCGTAGCACCCCGTCCGCATCGCGACGGAGGGGCAGCTCGAGGGCCGCGGCGTCGCCTTCGGCCCTTTCCTTAGCCAAGGCCTCGAGGCGCATGGCGGCCTCGGCCTCGTGGCTCACCCGGCGCAGCGGCAGCAGCAGCGCCGCGGCGGCATCGAAGAGCCGGCCCGCGGCGGAGCAGGTCGGCGAATTGAGGCGTCGCTCCCAGATCCCGCGCAGCAGGGCGAGCTCGTCGGCGCTTGCCGGGACGTCCGGCGTCGGAAGGCCGCTCTGCCAGGCGAGCGTCACGGCCAGGCGCCAGGGCTCGCGGATGGCCGCTTCGCCGCCGGGCAGGGCGAAGGGTGCGAAGGAGGCGAACCGTCGCCAATGGCCGGGGCGGCCGTAGAGCGCCTCGCCGCCCCACAGGGTGCCGTCCGGGCCGAGGCCGGTGCCGTCCCAGGCGAAGACCAGGGTCGGCTCCCGGAGGCGGCCGTGCTCCAGGCACAGCGCGGCGGCGTGGGCATGGTGGTGGGCCACCTCGTGGCAGGGCAGGCCGCTCTCCCGGGCCCAGCGGCTGGTGTGGTAGCCGGGGTGGGCGTCGTGGAAGACCCGCTCGGCGCGTACGCCGTAGAGTCGTGAGAGGCTCTCGACCTGGCGCTCGAAGGCGTGCTGGGCGGCGAGGCTCGAGAGCTCGCCGAGATGCGGCGACAGCACCAGCCGACTCTCCCAGGCGAGGCAGACCGTGGCCTTCTGATGGGCGCCCACGGCGAGCACGGGCTGCGAGAGCCGATCGGGCAGTGCGAGCTCTAGGGGGGTGGCGCCGCGCCCCAGGCGCAGGGGGCGCGCCCGGCCGGCGATGGGGCGCCTCACGCCGTCGTCGACGGGCTGCAGGATGGGGCGGTCGTGGTGCAGGAAGGCGTCGGCGACCCGGCCGAGGCGGGCCTCCGCTTCCTTCGGGTCGGTGACCAGGGGCTCGCCTGAAAGGTTGGCCGAGGTGGCGACCAGCGGGCGCCCTAGCGCCTCCAGCAGCAGGTGGTGCAGGGGGGCGTAGGGCAGCAGGGCGCCGACCTCGTCGAGCCCGGGGGCGATCTCGTCGGCGAGGCCGCCGGTGTGGACGACCTCGGCCCGCTTCGCCAGCAGAACGATGGGGCGCTCGTCACTGAGCAGGGCCTCGGCGGCCGCCGGATCGACCAGGACTTGCTCGCGCACGGCGCCCAGGCCGTCCTCGCCCCGCCAGGGGAACATCACGGCGAGCGGCTTGTGGGGGCGCTGCTTGCGCACGCGCAGGGTAGCTACCGCCTCGGCCCGGCCCGCATCCACCATCAGGTGGTAGCCGCCGACGCCCTTCACGGCGACGATCCGCCCGGCGTCGAGGGCCGCGACGGCGGCCGCCAGCGCCTCGTGGTTGCCCGTCGTCTCCGTGTCGTCCTCCACCAGGCGTAGCCGCGGTCCACAGTCGGGACAGCCGATCGACTGGGCGTGGCAGCGTCGATTGTCGGGGTCGTCGTACTCCGCCTGGCAGGCCGGGCAGAGCGGGAAGGCCCCGAGGGCGGTGCGTGCGCGATCATAGGGCAGCCGCTCGATCACGCTGTAGCGCGGGCCGCACTGGTCGCAGTGGGTGAAGGGGTAGCGGTAGTGGCGGTCCTGCGGGTCGTACATCTCCGCCAGGCAGGCCGGGCAGACCGGGGAGTCCAGCGGCAGGTGGACCGGGCCCGCGGGTGCGTCCTCGCCGTCGCTTGGCCGGATCAGAAACGACGCCGCCCGCGCCGCCTCGATCGTCTCGCGGCGGGCGATACGCGGGCTCGAAAGCCGCGGGGCCTCCTCGAGCAGGGCGCGCTCGAAGGCGGCCAGCCGCTCGGCGCTGCCCTGGGCCTCGATCACCACCTCGCCGCCGCGGTTTTTCACCTCGCCGGCAAGCTTCAGTCGGCTCGCCAGGCGCTTCACGAAGGGGCGAAAGCCCACGCCCTGGACGACGCCGGTCAGCACCCAGCGGCGCGTCTCGAGGGCGGGGGGCGCCTCGGGCGCGGCCTCGGCCGAGGTAGCCCGGATGCGCCGGGCGCTCGCCTCCTCGCCTGTGCGGACACCCCCCGCCCACCAGATCCGGCAGGCGCCCTCGTCGGAGACCATGCAGGGGCCCACCGGCCGGTCCGGAGTGCAGGCGCGGCCGTAGAGCCGGCACTCGGGAGGGCGGATCCGGCCCAGCACCACCGCGGCACAGTCGCAGCCGGGGGGCATCTCGCCGCGGCGGGCGTAGGCGGCCTCGAACACGGCGGGAAACCGCCGCCGGGCGTCGCGGTGGGCCAGCGCCGCCGGGCAGGCATAGCCCGAGTCGGCCAGCGCGCCGATGCCGCGCCAATCGGCGGCTTCGATGGCGAAGGTTGCATCGATCAGTGCCCGCGCCCGGGGGTTGCCCTCGGCGGTGACGCACTGGGGGTAGGCATTCTCCAGCCGGGGCGCGCGGTCGAGCGCCTGCTTCAGCACCCGGTAGAGGCCCTCGAGGATCAGCCCCGGGGTGAAGCCGGCCACGGCGGTGGGCAGGGCGTGGGCCTCGGCCACGAAGCGCCACTGCTCGGCGCCCATGATGGTGGCCACGTGCCCCGGGGCGATCAGCGCATCGAAGCCGGCCCGGCCATCCTCCAGCAGGTGGGCCACGGCCGGCCAGGTTTGACGGGCGCTGAGCAGCAGCAGCAGGTTCTCCGGCAGGTCGTCGCGGGAGAAGAGTGCGGCGAGAGGGGCGGTGGTCGTCTCGAAGCCGGCGGCGAAGAAGACCACCCGCATGTCCGGATGGTGTCGGGCCAGGGCCAGCGCCTCGCCCGGGGAGGCGATGGGCACCACCCGCCCGCCCTGGGCGCGGGCTTCCTGGAGGGAGCGGGGCTCGCGCTTCGGGGCGTTGCAGGGCACGCGCACCATGTCGCCGAAGGTGGCGACGATGACCCCCTCGGTGAGGCTCAAGGCCGCCGCGGCCTGGATATCCTCCTCGGGGCAGACGCAGACGGGGCAGCCCGGTCCGGGGATCAGCTCGAGATGGTCGGGCAGCACCGTGCGCAGGCCGGCCTGGGTGATGGTGCGCTCGTGGCCGCCGCAGACGTTGAGGATCCGCAGGCGGCCTGACGCCGGCCGGGGCAGGGCGCGGATGCGCGACAGCCAGTCGCCGGGAGACAGCGTCGTCATGGCGCGGGCGATCTCGAAGAGTCGAGCGGGTGGTCCTGCGCATGGTCGGGCGCATGGTAGGGAGCGCCGGGGCGCGTCAGCAGGCGTTCGCCATCCGGCGCCGGGCGAAAGACGTGCCGGCGCCGCTCGGCGAGGCCGGTCTCGAGCCAGGCGAGCCAGGCATCGAGCGGCCCCGTCCTGCTGCTCAGCGCGAGCACCGGGGCGGGGGAGGCGAGCCGGCGCATGTGGGCTTCCACCGCCGCGACCTCGAAGTCGTCGAGCACCGGCAGCAGGTCCGCCTTGGTGATCAGCACCAGGTCGCTTTGGCGGAACATGACCGGGTACTTGAGCGGCTTGTCGTCGCCTTCCGGGGTCGAGAGCAGGGTGACGCTGGCGTGCTGGCCCAGGTCGAAGCTCGCCGGGCAGACCAGGTTGCCGACGTTCTCGATGAACAGGATATCGAGGTCCTCCAGCGGCAAGGCGTGGAGGGCGCGGTGCACCATCGTCGCGTCCAGGTGGCAGGCGCTGCCGGTGGTGATCTGCACCGCCGGCACGCCCTTGGCGCGGATGCGCCGGGCGTCGTTCTCGGTCTCCAGGTCGCCCTCGATCACCGCCAGCCGGTGGCGGCCGCCGAGCGCCTCGATGGTGGCCTCCAGCAGGCGCGTCTTGCCGGCGCCGGGGGAGGACATCAGGTTGACGACCAGCAGCCCGGCGCGGTCGAAGTGCGCGCGGTTGTGCCCCGCGGCCGCGTCGTTGTGGGCCTTCAGCCCCTCGAGCACCGCCACGGTGTGGACGTCGTGCTCGCTCGAGGCGTGCTGCAGGTGGTCGGGCAGGGCGCAGCCGCAGGTCTGGCACACGATTGGACCTCCTAGGGGTTCGAGGGAGTGGGAGATTCGATGGCGGATGCGGCGAGGTCGACGCTGACCAGCAGCAGCTCGTCGCCGCCGGTCAGCCGGGTTTGCCAGTCGCCGCAGCGGGGGCAGGTCAGGTCGTTTACCCGGGCCTCGGTTTCCTGCGCGCAGCGGGGGCAGTGCACCCGCACCGGCGCGGTCGCGATCTCCAGTCGCGCGCCCTCGGCGGGGGTGTCGCGGCTCGCCAGCGGGAAGGCCTCGCGCATCAGCGCGACCTCGACGCCGGAAAGCGGCCCGATGCGCACGCAGAGGCGGCGGATGCGCGGCGCGCCGTGCTCGGCGGCGACCCGGGCGGCCTGGCGGATCAGCGACCGGCAGAGGCTCAGCTCATGCACGTCCCGGGGCTCCCTCATCGTCCGCCTCGTCGGCGCCCTCCATCTCGTCGAGCAATCGCCAGGTCGCCAGGGCATCGTCGGGCTCGAGGCGCTGCAGGGCGTAGCCGACGTGCACGATGACGAAGTCGCCCACGGCGAGGGGCTGGTCCCGGACCAGCATCAGGTCGATGTCGCGCTCGATGCCGCGCGAGGTCGCGCGCGCCGTGTCGCCGTCGAGGCGGGTGATCTGCATGGGGATGGCCAGGCACATGGTCGGCATCGGCTCCCTGTTCGGCGGGCGTGGGCGAGGCGTCCCGCCCGGTACTCCTCTACGTCACTGTAGAAGAGCGGGCGCGCTTCTTCCGGCCTGGCCACTTACGGGCGATATACCGCACTTTCTGCTATGATGGGCGGCTTTCATCCTCGCTTCCGTGGTCCCGGCCCGTCGGCGCCCGCCGTCATCGCGTTCCGCCACGCCGCCCGCTTCTTCCCGCAGGTCTATTACGTGTCTGATTCCTCTGCCGATTTCGCCGCGCTGCCGCTGGCGCCGGAACTGCTGTCCAACCTCGCCACGCTGGGCTATCGCACCATGACGCCGATCCAGGCCGAGAGCCTGCCGCCTATGCTGGCGGGGCGCGACGTGATCGCCCGGGCGAAGACCGGCTCGGGCAAGACCGCGGCCTTCGGCCTGGGGCTGCTCTCGCGGCTGACGCTCTCGTCCTCCCGGGTGCAGGGGCTGGTGCTCTGTCCGACCCGGGAGCTCGCCGACCAGGTGGCCGGCGAGCTGCGTCGCCTGGCGCGCAGCCTGCCCAACGTCAAGGTGCTGACCCTGTGCGGCGGCGCGCCCCTGGGGCCCCAGCGCGCCTCCCTGGAGCACGGCGCCCACCTCGTCGTCGGCACTCCCGGGCGGGTGGAGGAGCACCTGCGCAAGGGCGCGCTCGACCTCGCCGGGCTCGAGACCCTGGTGCTGGACGAGGCCGATCGCATGCTCGACATGGGCTTTCAGGCCGCCATGGAGGCGATCATCGCCGAGACCCCGGCGCACCGGCAGCTGCTGCTGTTCAGTGCCACCTATGCCGAGGCCATCCGGCCCATCGCCGAGCGGCTGATGCGCGAGCCGGTCACGGTGGAGGTCGACGAGCCCCATGACGACACCACCATCCGCCAGCACTTCTACCGGGTGGCCGACGAGTCGGCGCGCTTCGAGGCGCTGCGCCGCCTGCTGCTGCACGTCCGGCCCGCCGCCAGCGCGGTCTTCTGCAACACCAAGCGCGAGACCGACGAGGTCGCCGAGGCCCTGAACGACGCGGGTTTCAGCGCCCTGGCACTGCACGGCGACCTGGAGCAGCGTGACCGCGACCGCCTGCTGGCGCTGTTCGCCAACGGCAGCGCCTCGATCCTGGTAGCCACCGACGTGGCCGCCCGCGGGCTCGACATCGCGTCGCTGGACGCGGTGTTCAACTACCGCATCGCCCGCGAGCTCGAGGTGCACGTCCACCGCATCGGGCGCACCGGCCGCGCCGGCGGCTCCGGGGTGGCCTGCACCCTGGTGGCCGAGCAGGAGGAGTACCGCCTGGCGCGCCTCGCCGACTTCCTCGGCGAGACCCTCGCCCCGGAGCCGCTGCCCTCCCGCGCGGTGCTGGAGCGCGCGCCCTTCACGCCGGCCATGGCGACGCTGGAGCTCGGCGCCGGCAAGAAGCAGAAGGTGCGCCCCGGCGACATCCTCGGCGCCCTCACCGGCGAGGGCGGGATCGCCGGCGATCAGGTGGGCAAGATCAAGGTGCTGGCCAACAGCGCCTATGTGGCCGTGCGTCGCGACGTCGTCGCTGCGGCCCTGGACCAGCTGGCCAACGGCAGGATCAAGGGACGCAGCTTCCGGGCCCGTCGCCTCCGTCGCTGAGCGAGCCGGCAACGCGATTCGCCCGGGGCGTACCCCGCCGCCGGGTTCTATGCCAACGTGGTGACATGAAGATACCCAAGAGATTACAGCCGCTGGTAGAGGATGGCCTGATCGACGAGGTCGAGGGCCAGCTGATGAGCGGCAAGGAAGCCCAGGTGTTCGTGGTGCGCTCCCACGGCGAGCGGCGCTGCGCCAAGGTCTTCAAGGAGGCCAAGCAGCGCAGCTTCAAGCAGGCCGTGCAGTACCAGGAGGGGCGCCGCGAGCGCAACAGCCGCCGCTCCCGGGCCATGGCCAAGAAGACCCGCTACGGCCAGAAGGAGCAGGAGCAGGCCTGGCTCAACGCCGAGGTCGATGCCCTCTACCGGCTGGCGGCCGCCGAGGTACGGGTGCCCAGGCCCTATGGCTTCATCGACGGCGTGCTGCTGATGGAGATGATCACCGACGCCGAGGGGCTGACCGCCCCGCGGCTGGACGACGTGACCCTGACGGCCGACGAGGCCCGGGCCCACTACGCCAAGGTGATCGGTGACGTGGTGCGCATGCTCTGCGCCGGCCTGGTGCACGGTGACCTCTCCGAGTTCAACGTGCTGCTCGCCGCCGACGGGCCGGTGATCATCGACCTGCCCCAGGCGGTGGATGCCGCCGGCAACAACAGCGCCGCCTGGATGTTCGAGCGCGACGTCGACAACATGCGCCGCTACTTCGGCCGCTTCGCCCCGGAGCTGCTGGCCACCGACTACGGCAAGGAGATCTGGTCGCTCTATGAGGCCGGCGAGCTGCACCCGGAGAGCGAGCTGACCGGCTGCTTCGAGCACGACACCAGCGAGGTCGACGTGGACGAGCTGATGACCGTGATCGACGACGTGCGCGAGGAGGAGGAAGAGCGGCGAGCCCTGCTCAGCGGCGACCGCGACGCCGCCGTGGCCGAGGCCGCGGCCGACTGGCGGGCCGACCACGACGAGTCCTGAGCGCCGCCAATCAGAATCCCAGCCAACCCGCCGCGAGGCGGGTTTCTGCTATCTTGGGCGCCCATCATTGCGACCCCGAGGAGCCGAGCATGCCCATCGTCACCATCCAGCAGTTTCCCGGCAGCGTCGAGCACAAGCGCGAGCTGGCCCGGCGCATCACCGAGGCGTTCGAGGAGGTCTACGGCAACTCGCCGGAGTCCGTGCAGGTCTTCTTCCAGGAGGTGGACGGCGAGCACTGGGCCCGCGGCGGCGCGCTGGGCTGCGACCGCGAGGACGGCCCGCGCTGAGCCGCGCCCGGCGCTTCTGGTCGTGTCGGCATCCGGGATGTTCGACTAGGCTTTTGGGGCGGTCGGGGCGCCGTTCGACGCGGCGCTCCCGTCCCCTTCGCCCATCGGGTCTCGATGGACGATCTCAACGGACCCTATCAGCGTATAGCGACAAGGAGAGGCGTCATGAAACACTGGATCGCAGGCCTGGGACTGGCCGGCAGCCTGTTGCTGGCCTCCACGGCCATGGCTCAGACGGAGCGCAGCGCGGCCCCCGAGGGCAGCGAGGTCTACTTCATCTCGCCCCAGGCGGGGGCGACGGTCGAGAGCCCTGTCACCGTGCGCATGGGCCTCTCGGGCATGGGCGTGGCGCCCGCCGGGACCGAGCGTGAGGGCACCGGCCACCACCACCTGCTGGTCGACACGCCGCTGGACGAGGTGGACCTCGACCAGCCGCTGCCGTCAAGCGAGACCCTGCGCCACTTCGGCGGCGGCCAGACCGAGGTCGAGCTCGAGCTTGCGCCCGGGGAACACACCCTGCAGCTGCTGTTCATGGACGCCGGCCACCTGAGCTTCGACCCGCCGGTGACCTCCGAGGCCATCACCATCACGGTGGAGTGATCCACCGCCCGTCGGGCCCCGACCGAGACCTCGGGCGCCTGACGGGCAACCCTCCCGGGCGCCAGACCTTCGCGAGGCGCCCGCCCGATGCTCCCGATGATTTTTCGCCCTCCCGCTGGCCGCCGAGGCCATTCGCCGCTGTACTGAAGCCGAGTGCTCGCGTGGGCACGTCACGGTGAGGTGCGACGATGAAACACCTGGATGGCGGAAGGAAGGGCGGGGTTGCAGCGGGCCTGGCCGCGCTGCTGGCGAGCCTGGCCGGGAGCGGGCCGGCCCTGGCCGATCAGGCGCTGATCGACGACGCCCTGGCGGCGGCGGCGCCGGGCCTGGCGGAGGGCGCCAAGGTGGTCGACTGGGAGGGCACGGTGCTGAAGGAGGGCGCGAACGGCTATACCTGCCTGCCGACGCCGCCGACCCTCGAAGGCACCGCCCCGATGTGCCTCGACGAGGCCTGGATGCACTGGGCCATGGCCTGGCAGCACAAGCAGCCGATCACGGTCGATGCGCTGGGCATCGCCTACATGCTGGCCGGCGACGAGGGGGCGAGCCTCGTCGATCCCTACGCCCAGGCGCCGACCGGCGACAACGCCTGGGTCGAGGAGGGACCGCACCTGATGCTCATCGCCCCGGCGGCGCTGCTCGAGGGCTACTCCAGCGATCCGCATGGCGGCGGCCCCTACCTGATGTGGCAGGGCACCGACTACCAGCACCTGATGGTCCCGGTGGGACCCCGCGACTAGGCGCCGGGAGCGCCCGGGCGTTACGCCCGGCCCTCGACCTCGGCGTTGTGGAAGACGTTCTGCACGTCGTCCAGGTCGTTGAGGGTATCCATCAGCTTGTCGAACATCGCCACGTCGTCGCCCGCGACCGGGGTCACGGTCTGGGGCACGAACTGGATCTCGTCGACCTCGAAGTCGAGCTCGCCGAAGGCGTCGAGCAGCGCCTGCTTGGCCTTGGCGTACTCGGTGTGGGGGGCGAAGACGGTGATCTGGCCCGCCTCGTTCTCGATGTCGGTGACGTCGACATCGGCCTCCATCAGCGCCTCGAGGGTGGCCTCCTCGTCATCGCCCTTGAAGGCGAGGATGGCGCAGTGGTCGAACATGTGGCTGACGCTGCCCGGGGTGCCGAGCTTGCTCTTGGCCTTGGTGAAGCAGGCGCGCACGTCGCCGAAGGTGCGGTTCGGGTTGTCGGTCAGACACTCGACGATGACCATGCAGCTGCCCGGCCCGAAGCCCTCGTAGCGCGCCGGGGAGAAGTCCTCGCCGCCCACGCCGCTGGCCTTGTCCAAGGCCTTGTCGATGACGTGGGACGGCACCTGGTCCTTCTTGGCGCGCTCGATCAGGCCGCGCAGGGCCAGGTTGCCGGCGGGGTCGGTGCCGCCCTGCTTGGCGCAGACGTAGATCTCGCGACCGTACTTGCTGTACACCTTGGTCTTGGCGTCGGCCGTCTTGGCCATGGATTCCTTGCGGTTCTGGAAGGCCCTGCCCATTGCATTATCCTGTGGCGTCGAAACTCGAGGCTGGATTCTACGAAACCGACGTGGATGGTAACAGGGATATTTTGAGCCCGACGCGCAGCCCTGACGCCCGTCATGGCTACACTGCCAGGGAGTGCCGTTCACCCTGGAGCCCCATCGGATGGATCACCACGCCTATCGCCATGCCCTGGCCGAATGCCTCGCCGAGCGCGAGCTGCCCTTTCCCCCCGAGGAGTTCGACACCCGTCGTCGCCGCGTGCGACAGGCCATGCGGGACGCCGGGCTCGAGGCGCTGCTGCTCACCGACCCCGCCGACATCTTCTACCTGACGGGCTACCACACCTTCGAGGTCTCGGTGCACACCTGCCTGGTGGTCTCGGCCGATCACCTGGTGCTGCAGGTGCCCTCCATCGAGACCGGCCCGGCGGTGGTCACCGCTCGGGTGGACGAGATCCTGGGCTATCGCTGGGAGGGCATCGAGGAGGTGATCGAGCCGCTGGCGGAGGTGCTCGCGCCGTTTCGGGCCATCGGCCTGGACGCCTTCGGGGCCGGCCTGCGCCATGGCGTCATTCGCGAGCTTCAGGCCCGCCTCGGTGCCGGGCGCTTCCGCGACGACGGCGGTGAGCTGCTCGATCGCATTCGCATCGTCAAGACGCCGGCGGAACTCGACTGCCTGCGCGAGAGCGCGCGGATCACCTCCCTCGGCCTGCGGGCGGCGGTGGCGGCCATCGCCCCCGGCGTCACCGACAACGACGTGGCGGCGGAGGGCAGCCGTGCCCTGCTGGCCGCCGGCAGCGAGTTCATGAGCCTGCAGCCCATCGTGACCACCGGCCGGCGCATCAGCGTCATCCACGTCAACCACAAGCGCCACGTGATCGCCGCGGACGAGCCGGTATTCCTGGAGTTCGGCGCCGCCTACCACCGCTACACCGCGCCGATGATGCGCACCGCCGTGGCCGGCCGGGCCAGTACCGAGATGCAGGCGCTGCGCGACGTCTGCCGCGGCATGTACGAGGCGCTGGTCGCGGCGATGCGCCCCGGCCACACCTTCGACGAGGCGGCCCGGGCCGCCGAGGCGGTGCTGGCGCCCCATGCCGACCGCGCCTTCTTCTCCGGCGTGTTCGGCTATGCGGTGGGGGCCCAGTTCCCGCCCAGCTGGGTCGAGGGCACGGGCTACATCGCCCGTGGCCAGCAGCGCGAGTTCGCCGCCGACATGGTCTTCCACCTGCCGCTCTGCCTGCGCCTGCCGGGCCGCTGGGGCATCGGCCTGAGCGACACCGTGCGCGTCACGCCCGATGGGGGAGAGCCGCTCACCGACAACGACTGGCAGCTGCAGGAACGGCCGTGAGCAGGGCGGGGGGCGGAGATGCGAGGGCCCCCCGAGAGCGGGGCGGGCCTCCCCGGGGCATCGGCCCGTGACCTCGACAACGCCCCGCGCCGGGCGCGTGATCCTCGATCCCGGTCGCCTGAAGCAGCATCGCCAGCGGCTGGGACTGAGCCAAGAGGCCCTGGCCCAGCACTGCATCGACCGTCATCAGTGGGTCTCCATCGCCTCCATCAAGCGCGCCGAGGGCGGCCGCCCCGTCCTCCTGCGGACCGCCCGTCACCTGGCCGGGGTCTTCGAGGTCGACATCGCCGACCTCATGGCGCCGGCCGACCGGCCGCGGGAGGCGCCTCCCGACGGAGGTGACGAGGCGCAGCGCGTCATCCGGATGGTCGTGGCGCCAGCGGGGGAGGGCCCCGGTGCGCCGCTGGCCGCGCTGGTGGCGCACTACGGGGGCCACCTGCAGGGTGAGGCGGACGCGGGCCCCCTCGAGGCGATCTTCGGCGTGCCCCGGGCCTACTGCAGCGACGCCCTGCGCAGCCTGCAGTGCGCCATGGCCGTCAGCGATCGCGCCGCGGGGCGACTGCGGATCGGGCTGAGAATCGAGCCGTGGGGCGGCGCCGGCGACCCAAGGGCGGGCGCGCTCCCCGCCTGGCCCGAGGGCCAGGCGAGCGGCGTGCGGGTCCATCGCGACCTCGCCGTGCAGCTCACCGAGCACTTCCTGTTCGAGGACACCGGGCAGCCCTTCCTGCGCTGCCTGGCGCGCCATCCCGGCGGCCCGCTGCCGGGGGGAACGCTGGTCGGCCGGCACGTCGAGCTCGGCCAGCTCGCCTCGGTGCTGGCGGCCACCTGCACCCACGGGACCGGCCACCTGCTCTACCTGCGGGGCCTGGCCGGCATGGGCAGGACCCGCCTGTGTATGGCCTTCGCCGAGCTCGCCCGGCAACGGCAGGCCGAGCCGCACGCCGCCGCCGTGCTGGATTTCGGCCGGCGTCTCGAGGACGACCCGCTGGGGCAGTGGCTGCGCTCGCTGCTGGGCCTTGCCCGGGGCGGGGTGCGTTTCGATCCGCGATGGCTTGACCGGCTCGAGGCGTCGGCGCTGCCGGAGGCCCAGGCCAGGGCGCTGCGGCCCCTGCTCGGCATGACGCCAACGACCGCCCAGGCGGCGATGGCCCCCGAGGCGCGCCACAGGGAAATCATCGACGCCCTGGGTGCGCTGATCCGGCGCCGGGCCGACCTCTGCCCCCAGCTGATGGTCATCGAAGACCTGCACTGGGCCGGCGACGATCTGCTCTCTGCCGTGGCCGGGCTCGTTCGGAGCACGCGGGATGCTCCGGTGGCCTGGCTTCTGACCTCACGCGTCGAGCAGGACCCCTGGGAGTCCCGCCTGAGGCCGCGGCTCGCGGACGTGCCGCTGTCGCTGATCGAGCTGGGGCCGCTGCGGGAGGAGGAGGCGCTGGCCCTGAGCGCGCGCTTCGCCGACGTCGCCCCCGCCGACGCCGCCCTCTACGTGGCAAGGGCCCAGGGCAATCCGCTGTTCCTGACCCAGCTGCTGCGCGTGCATCCCGATCCGGCCCTGCCCGCGAGTGTGAAGCATCTGGTGCGGGGCCAGCTCGGCCTGCTCGCGCCCCGGGAGCTCGAGGCGCTGCGCCAGGCGGCGGCCATCGGCCAGCGTTTCTCCCTGACTCTGCTTGGCTGGCTGCTGGGCCGGCCGGCCGACGACGATCTGGACAGGCCGGTGCGGTGGCGCCTGGTGCGCGCTCTGGACGCCGACACCTGGCAGTTCCCCCATGAGCTGGTCCGCCAAGGCATCGACGAGGGCATGCCCGCGGGGCAGCGGGAGCGCCTCCACCTGCGGCTCGCGCAGCATTTCGCACCCAACGACCCGGTGCGCCAGGCCCGGCACCTGGTCGAGGCGCGATCGCCGCTGGCGCCCGAGGCCCTGATGCGGGCCGTCGAGGCGAGCCTCGCCCAGCATCGCCACGGCGAGGCCTTTCCGCTGCTACGCCAGCTCGCCGAGATCGAGCACGCGCCGCGCGACGAGGTCCGCTGTCAGCTGCTGCATGCGCGGGCCTGCCTCGCCCAGGGCCTGCTCCACGAGGCGCGTCACCGATTCCGGCTCGCCGGCCGCGCCGCGCGTCGCGACGACGAGCGGATCGCCGCCGGCCTGGGCCTGGCCGCCATCCTGGAGATGCTGGACGAGCTCGACGCCGAGGAGTTCGCGCTGCAGCGCATCCTGCCCTCAGTGCGCGCCGGGCAGGATCCCGCACGACTCGCCGAGGCGTACGGCCTGCTGGGCCGGCTGGAGCTCGCGCGGGAGGGGCGGGCCCCGGGCCGTCACTGCCAGCTGCGGGCCCTCGAGGCGGCGCGGGGGAGCGGCTCGCGGCGTCGCTGGATCGGCGCGGCGATCGGACTGGCCGAGGCGCTCTATGCGGAAGGACGGATGCAGGACGCGCATCGCCTCCACGCCCACTGTGTCGCGTCGAGCCGGCAGGCCGCCCGGGACGACCTCGAGGCCGACAGCCTCGTGCGGCGGGCGACGACGGGGCTCTATGTCGGCGAGACGCAGGCCTCGCTCGCGGACGGCGAGAGGGCCCTCGAGCTCGGGCGCGAGCTGAAGGACCGGTGGGTCGAGCTGAGGGCGCGACAGGCCCTCGCCTGGACGCTGTTCGCGACGGCGCGCCAGAGAGAGGCCGCCGAGCAGGTCGACGCCGCCCTCGAGGTGGCGCGCGCCATGGGCACGCCGCGCCCGGAGGCCCTCCTGCTGGAGAGCCGGGCCCGCGTCGAGCTGGTGGCCGGCGACCACGCCGCGGCCCGCAACACCCTGCGCATGGCCTGGCAGCTGGTCCGTCGGCACGGCCTCGAGCGTCATGTCGGCCCTTGGGTTCTGGGCACCCTGGCGCTGCTGGAGGCCTCGCCGCCGGCACGCGGCGAGGCGCTGGCCCAGGGGGAGCGGCTACTCGCGCAGGGGTGCGCCGGCCACAACCACCACCGCTTCCTGGTCACGGCGGCCGAGGTCTGCCTGCTGCAGGGGCTTCCCCTGCCGGCGCTGTCGTACGCGCAGCGCCTCGAGGCCGTCTCCCTGCAGGCGCCCTGCGCCTGGTCGCAGCACCACGCCAGGCTCATCCGCTGCCAGGCCGCCTGGCTGCTCTCGCCGTCGGAGCGGGTCCGGGAGGCCGCCAGGGAGTGCTGGGAGGACGGCGGCCAGGCCGGCCTGATCATGACCATGCCGTGCCTCGCCCTGCGCTCTCGCCTCCTGCCCCCGACGAGCTCTCTGGCGAGCGGCGAGCCCGGCGGCCGGTTCGCGGCTGATACCGGGATGATCCGGCTGAGAGGGTGATCCTCGACTCCTTTCCCCGCCGCCCGACGGCGGTGCGTCCGATCGCGCGATGCAACCCCCGCCCGAGACGCGGCTGATACCGCCATGATGCGGCGTCACGCCGGGCCGCCGCCTGTACTGGAGAGACCGGCGGGCGCCTAGGCCCATGGCCTCACGGTGACCTCCACGGCCGGTGCGACCGGAACGCCTGTGACGGGGCGTGACAAACGGGCAACGTCTTTTTCTGGGGATAGGGGGAGCGGATCATGGGGATCAGCTTCAGTGTCGTGGCCGGCCAGGACGAGTCGGCATCGAGCGTCAACGCGTCGGGAACCGTGCAGCACGTGATCACGGATGAGGAGAGGACCACCTTCCGCCTGGGCGACAAGCAGCTCAAGGATGCCGTGAAGGCCTATTTCGGGAAGAGTCCCAACGATGCCTACCTGCACAGCCCCACGCCTTGGCACGACCTCTACAAGACCTACAGCTGGCCGCAGGTGCAGATGGTGCTGGTGGTGAAAAGCGCCGAGATCCTCGGCATCACGTCCGAGCCGGTCATCGTCAAGACACAGGAGTTCGTCAACAGCAGCAGCCAGAAGGGCACCTTCAACGTGGGCATCTCGGAGTCGGTGAACAACACCACCTCGTCCAACTGGAGCACGGGGGGCACGCTGTCGATCGGCCAGAAGTTCTCCTACAGCGTCAAGTTCCTCGGCGAGGGCGCCGAGGGCGAGACCTCGCTGTCCTACAGCCAGTCATGGGGCGTCGGCGGCCAGGAGTCCAAGTCGATCACCGTCGGCTCCACCAGCGGCGTGAGCGTGGCGCTCGAGCCCGGGGAGTCGGTGCTGGCCGAGCTCTCCGCAAGCCGAGGCGTGATGAAGGTGCGCATCCGCTACAACGCCTACCTGATCGGGAGCACGGCCATCAACTACAACCCCACCTACAAGGGGCACCATTTCTATGGCCTGGGGATCGGTGGGGTCATGGCGAAGGGAGGCATCGCCAACGCCGTGGTGTCGACCGAGGATATCGAGATCGGCTACTACTCGAACTCCAAGATCGAGCTGAAGGACAAGGTGACGAAGGCCCTGAAGGCCTCCCATCGCCTGGCCGATGCGCCCGGCCGCTAGCCCCGCCTGTTCTTCTCCTGGCTTCACCCTCTCGCGCGATCTCGGGTGACGGGGGAAGACGGGACGCGACTGGCCGCCATCGAGTGGCCGCTCCCGCCTGCGCGGGGGCGGCCATGTCGCGTCATCGTCGTGCATCGACGAGCCGCCACGGCGAGAGGGAGCTGATCCCGAGATGATGCGGCCCGCGAGATGACGTTCATCCTGTCGCCGCCGTCCGGCGAATCGGGCATCACGCCCCCTTGCGGCGGCGACGCGTCCGGAACGAGGCTGATCCCAGCATGATCCTGTGGCGCGGTGCGGCGGCGACTGTACTGAAGGAGCCAGCGGGACCCCTCCGACTGGCGGGAGACCGGACGATTCCGGTATCCATCGCACACCGCTACAGGAGCAACACCCATGAACATGGCGCAGGAAGTGAGCCGGGAAGTCATCGCCCACGACTTCATTGCCGGCATGCACGGCAAGCTCGACCAGAACAAGATCGCCGAGGCCAGCAAGGCCCTGATGGCCACGCAGGCGGCACACTCGGCCAATGGCTCCGTTGCCAGCCTGATCTTCTATCTGCAGTTCCAGGTCAACATCAATGGCGGCAAGACCTTCGACGGCAAGGCCGGCGGCATCTCCACCCCGGGAGGCGGGGCGCTGTTCGGCAACGTCTACACCGACGACCTGGATCGGCTCTATCGTGACACGACCAGCTTCGAGTACCAGGGCACGCCGGTGTACCTGAGCGTGCTGTTCTTCGACAAGCACAGCACGCTGCTGGGGCACTTCCAGTCTGGCGCCGTCTCCACGGTGATCGGCGTGGGAGGCGGGTCGGGGCACTGGTCCTAGCCCCCTCTGGAGCGCCTGGCCGTCCCCGCGTCCACGGGGGGCGGCCACGTCGCCTTGGCGGCGGTCAACGGTGTCCCGAGGAGGCTTCCTTCCCGACCTTGTGGAGGCGACGCGAGGCTCATCCACAGGCCCCGGCGTGCGGGCCTTGCCATGCTGCTGGCGAGCCCCGCACGCCAGCGCTGCCGGGCGAGGGCGTGGCAAGGAGTGAGGTCGCCGCCACACCCCGTCTATGCTGGGGATGGGAGGCGGCGGATCCAGAAGCCGGCGCGGCGCAGGGGGCCTGCGGCGATCGCCACGGGCAGGGAACCTTATGGATCTCAGCGGTCTTAGCGAAGTCACTTAATCCATAAGGAACGACGCATGAAACGGATCATCCAGGTATCGGCAATGCTGCTGGTGGCGCTGCTGCTAGCGGGGTGTGCCTCCACGGCACGCACGGTGGACGAGCCGCTGGTGAACACCTACTGGAAGCTGACCCATCTCAGCGACGCGCCCGTCACGGTGGTCGAGCAGCAGCGCGAGGCGCACTTCGTGCTGCGTGTCGACGACCAGCGCGTGATGGGCTCCACCGGCTGCAATCGCATGACCGGGAGCTATCGGCTGGAGGGCGACGCCCTGAGCTTCGAGCAGCTGGCAAGCACCCGCCGGGCGTGCGCGGACGGCATGCAGACCGAGCAGGCCTTCCTCGACGCGCTGGGCCGGGTGGCCGAGTGGCGGATCGAGGGCCAGCAGCTGACGCTGGTCGATGCCGGCGGCGAGGTGCTGGCGCGCCTCCAGGCCGTTCACCTCACCTGAACCGACGCCGCGGCCGGCCAGGCGCCGGCCGTCAGGCGGCGAGTCATCTCTCCAGCGAGCCCCCTCTCCAGGTAGGTCGACCGCAGCCCCGGTCCCGCGTGCCGATGCCTGGCCTCGATGTGAGCCGCGACCAGCGTCACGACGATCAACGGGGCTGTGGCGGAAGCCGCGATGACTACACTGCAGGCGAGGGGGCGTCTCCCTCTCGTTGCGTCCCGGCACCCCGGGTGCCGGCGGTTTCCCCACTCCTGTTGCGGAGATTGTCATGACACAGACCGTTACGGCTGCCTACGGCAGCATCGACAAGGCCATCAACGCCTTCGATGAGCTGGTCTCCGAGGGCTACCCCCGGGAGAAGCTGTTTCTCGACCGGCAGACCAGCGAGGTCAAGGTGATCGTTCCCGAGGCGTCCCAGCCGGAGGCGGAAGCGATCCTCAATCGCCACGGCCCCGACGAGATCTCGGCCCGGCCCTACGAGACCCCCTAGCCCAGGCCAGGGCGACGCGCTCCGCGTGGCAAGCCTGGTGCCTGTGCCTGCTGCAGGCCTCCGTCCGGTCGCGTATCCGGTATCGGGCCGGGGCGTCGCGACCGGCGGACGATCGAGGGTGCGCCGCCAGCCATGACCAGGCACTCGAGACCCACGGAGCTTTGCTACCTCACCACCTGGTGGTTCGAGGCGCCCCTCGATCGCGTCTTCCGGGCGCTCGTCGATATCGGCGACTGGCCCGCCTGGTGGAAGAGCCTGCGCGCCGTGGAGGAGCTGGCACCGGGGGATGCTCGCGGCATCGGTCGGCGTTATCGCTGCCGCTGGCGCAGTCGCCTGGGCTACCGCCTCTGCTTCGAGGTGTGCGTGACGTGCGTGGTGCCGGGCCGGCTGATCGAGGGCGTGGCCCGGGGCGACGTGCGGGGGACCGGCCGCTGGCGCCTGAGCGAGACGCGAGGGGTCACCCGGGTGCGCTATGAGTGGCGGGTGCGTCCCGTCCGGCCCTGGATGGCGCTGGTCGCGCCGCTCGCCGAGCCGGTGTTCGCCTGGAACCACCATGCCGTGATGCGCGATGGCGCCCTGGGCCTGGCTCGGTGGCTCGACGTGCCGCTGCTCGCGATCGAGCGGCAGTGAGCCGCGTGCGGGCATCGAGGGACCATTTTCGAGGACGCGCCGCTCAGACCAGCCAGGCGAGTGCCAGGCCCGCCGCCATCGAGGCGACCATCGGCAGGGCGACGCGCAGGCCGAGCCGGCGCGTGCCGAAGGCGGTGGCCAGCCCCGACTTGAAGAGGTTGTTGACCGCGGCGGCGATGATGATCCCCAGCACCGCGGTCGAGGGCGCGATCCGCTCCAGCGACATGCGGGTCAGCGAGAGGGTAATGGCGTCCACGTCGGCCACACCCGAGGAGGCCGCCAGCAGGTAGATGCCGGCCTCGCCGAGCCCCTCGCGCAGCCACTCGCCGAGCAGCATGATCAGCGCCAGCAGGCCGCCGAAGAGTAGCGCCGTGCGCAGCTCCAGGGGGTTCTGGATCGGGGTCGGGCGGTCGACCCGGAGGCTGCGCCGGTGGCGGCGCCAGAGCTGCAGCGCCGGCAGATAGAGCAGCAGGCCCATCACCGCGATCGGCATCAGCAGCCGGGGCAGCAGGCCCGGGCTGATCACCGCGGCGTAGATCAGGATCCGCGGGAACATGGTGCCGCAGGCCACCAGGATGCCGGCGGCCAGCATCGCTTCGATCTCTTGGCTCTGGCGCGACAGCCGGGCGAAGTGCAGGGTCAGCGCCGTGGAGGAGGAGAGGCCGGCGAAGAGCCCGGTGAAGAGGATGCCCTTCTCGGCGCCTCCCACGCGCATGGCGAAGTAGCCGACGAAGGAGATCGCGGCGATCAGCACCACCATCCACCAGATCTCGTAGGGATTGAGCACCTCGCCGGGGCCGAAGCCGCGGTCGGGCAGCAGCGGCAGCATCACCACGCTGATCAGCAGCAGCTTGAGGCCGGCATCGAGCTCGTGGGCCTGCAGCTTGTTCAGCAGGCCGTGGATCTCGTGCTTGTTGTCGAGGATCACGGCGGTGATCACCGCCCCGGCGGTGGCCAGCGCCAGGTCGATCGCCATCGCCACGGCGCCGAAGCAGAAGGTCAGCAGCAGCCCCACCAGTCCGGTGATGCTGTAGTCGTGGTGGCGCGCCAGCCTCGCTTGCCAGGCGACCAGCACGGTGGCGACCAGGGCCAGCAGGATCAGCGGGAAGGCCCAGTCGCTGACGGCCTCGGAGAGCAGGGCCGCGAGCCCGCCGAGCAGGCCGACGAGCGCATGGGTGCGGATGCCGGCGATGCGCTCCCCGGACTGCTGCTCCCGGGCGACCCAGCCGCGCTCGATGCCGATCAGGGCGCCCAGCAGCAGCGCCACGCCCAGGCGCAGCGCGGGTTCGTTGGCGATCAGGAAATCGCTGGCGACATCGTCCATGGCGACGGCGTCCTCGTGTCATCCGGTGACCGGCGGCTGCCTTCAGGGTGGCCGCTTGGTGCCGTCGCTTCAACGTCGGCGGGCCCGAGCGGCGCGAGGGACGACAGCCGCGGACAATCCAGTACACTGAATGAGCCCCTCTGGCGATCGGACAAGGATATCGGGCGGCATGAAGGACGCTTCTCGCACGGACGACACGCGCCGCGGCTGGCCCCGGCGGAACGCCGTCGGCATCTACCTGCTGGCGCTGTTGGCGCTGGCCGCCTTCCTGGCTTGGGTGCTCGTCGATCATCGCCAGCGCGAGCTCGAGGGCGCCCGGGTGCGCCTCGAGGCGCGAGCCGACCTCGTGGCCGAGTGGGTGAGCACCACCTTCGCGGTGGGCGAGCAGGCCCTCGGCGACCTGTCGCAGCTGCTCGAGCGCCGCCTGGCCAAGGAGCAGGCGCTGGCGCCTGCCGATCTCGAGGCCCTGCTGGCCGAGCGGCGGGATCGCTTCGCCTTCATCGACGAGCTGGGCCTGGTCGACGCCGCGGGGCGCGTCGTGGCCTCCTCGGCCTCCTACTGGCCCCCCGGCCACGACCTCAGCGGGCGCGCCTTCTACCTTGCCATGCGCCGCGATCCTCGCCTCGACGCCCTGGTGACGGCGCTCTACTGGTCGCCGTTCGGCGAGACCTATCACCTCGTGCACGTGCGCCGCCTGCGCGGGCCGGACGGCCGCTTCCAGGGCCTGGCCGTGCTGCGCCTCGATCCGACGATCTTCGGCGCCGCGCTGGCGCGACTGGGCATGACCCCGGGGGAGAGCATCGCCCTGCTCGACACCGAGATGCAGCTGATCGCCCGCCGGCCGGCCTTCGACGGCGGCGGCGCCATGGACCGGCTCGGCGTGCGGGTCCACGAGCCGCTGACCGAGGCCTTCCTGGCGAGCGGCGAGGCCGCCAGGATCCAGCGCATCGTCTCGCCCCTGGACGGCCGCGAGCGGCTCTATGCCCAGCAGCGCGTGTCCGGCCTGCCGCTGCTGGTGGTAGTCGGCGAGGAGCTCGAGGTGCTGCTGGCGAACTGGTGGCAGCGGCTCTGGCTGCTGGGCGGCGTCTTCCTGGTGGTGGCCCTGCTGGGCGGGGGGCTGCTGCGCCACTACCTCGGCCTGCGCCGCCTGGAGAGCGAGCTGCGCTGCCGGCTCGAGGAGCGCGAGGAGGCGCGGCGTTCGGTGCTGGAGCGCGAGGCGCGGCTGCGGGCCCTGGTCGGCTCGATCCAGGACATGATCTTCGTCTTCGATGCCGAGGGGCGCTTCGTCTACGTGCATGCCGTGGACCGCGACCAGCTGGTCGGCGACGCCGAGGCGCTGTTGCATCGCCACTACCGCGAGGTGCTCTCGGCGGACGTGGCGCGCCAGCTCGATCGCGCCCTGGAGGAGTTGCGGGCCAGCGGCGAGCCGGTGGAGTTCGACTATCGCGTCACCCTGGCCGGCGTGCCGCGGGACTTCCACGCGATCCTGAGCCCGCTCGACGAGGGCGGCGCCTTCGGCGGCGTGCTGGCCGTGGTGCGCGAGGTCACCGAGACGCGCGCCACCGAGGCCCAGCTGCGCATCGCCGCCATGGCCTTCGAGACGCACCTGGGGATGCTGGTCACCGATGAGCGAGGCGCGATCCTGCGGGTCAATGAGACCTTTACCCGCATCACCGGCTACTCCGAGGCGGAGGTGCTGGGGCGCGACCCGAGCCTGCTCAGCTCCGGGCGCCACGACGACGCCTTCTATCGGGCGCTCTGGGAGAGCGTGCAGCGACATGGCAGCTGGCAGGGCGAGATCTGGAACCGCCGCAAGAACGGCGAGGTCTTCCCCGAGTGGCTGACCATCAGCGCGGTGCGCGACGACGCCGGCGAGCTGACCCACTACGTGGCCACCTTCAACGACATCACCCGGCGCAAGGCGGCCGAGGAGGAGATCCACCAGCTCGCCTTCTTCGATCCCCTGACCGGGCTGCCCAACCGCCGGCTGGTGCTGGATCGCCTGGCCGGGGCGCTGAAGGACAGCTACCGCAGTGGCCAGTTCGGGGCGCTGCTCTACCTCGACCTGGACAACTTCCAGCGGGTCAACGATACCCGCGGGCACCAGGTCGGTGACGAGCTGCTGCAGCAGGTCGCCCGGCGGCTGGATCGGGTGCTGCGCGAGACCGACACCCTGGCACGGCTGGGGGGCGACGAGTTCGCCGTGCTGCTGCACGACCTCGGGCGCGACCAGGCGCAGGTGGCGGTGGTGGCCGAGCGGGTCGCCTACAAGCTGCTCGGCGCGCTGCAGGCGCCGATGCGCCTGGCGGGCGGGGAGCTGGCGGTGACCGCGAGCCTCGGCATCACCCTCTATCGCGACCGTGAGACGACCCTGCAACAGGTCCTCCAGCAGGCCGACATGGCGCTCTACAAGGCCAAGGAGGCGGGCCGCGATACCCTGCGCTTCTTCGACCCCGTCATGCAGGCCCAGCTGCAGCGGCGCGCGCGGCTCGAGGCCGACCTGCGCCAGGCGCTGGCCCGGGGCGAGTTCCTGCTCCACTACCAGCCCCAGGTGGGCGCCGACGGCCGGATGGTCGGCGCCGAGGCGCTGCTGCGCTGGGTGCACCCCGCACGCGGCATGGTCCCGCCCGGCGAGTTCATCCCCCTGGCCGAGGAGAACCGGCTGATCGTGCCCATCGGCGGCTGGGTGCTGGAGTCCGCCTGTCGGCAGCTGGCAGCCTGGGCCAATGAGCCGGCCATGGCCGACCTGACGCTCTCGGTCAACGTCAGCCCCGCGCAGTTTCGCGAGCCGGGGTTCGCCGACCGGACCCTGGCCGTCCTGGCGCGTACCGGGGCCCGGCCGTCGCGCCTCAAGCTCGAGGTCACCGAGAGCCTGTTCGTCCAGGACCGCGACGAGTCCCGCGAGACCATGCGGCGCCTCAAGGCGCACGGGGTGACCTTCGCCCTGGACGACTTCGGCACCGGCTACTCCTCGCTCTCCTACCTCAAGCGCCTGCCGCTGGACCAGCTCAAGATCGACCAGTCCTTCGTGCGCGACCTGCTCAAGGACGAGGCCAGTGCGGCGATCGTCGCCAGTACCATCGCGCTCTCCCAGAGCCTGCAGCTGGAGGTGCTCGCCGAGGGGGTCGAGACCGAGGCCCAGCGGGCCTGGCTGATGGCCCACGGCTGCGAGGCCTTCCAGGGCTACCTCTTCGGCCGGCCGGTGCCGGTCGAGGAGCTCGCGGCGACGTGCCCGGCCACCTGAGCCGCGCCCCGCGAGGCGACGGGTGGCCCTGTCACTCCTTCAGGTGCTGGCGGGCCTCCTCGGCGCTCTCGTAGATGTGCGGCGACACGGCGCGCTCCTCCAGGGCGTGGCCGAGCTTGCGGCGCATGAAGCCGCTGGTGGTGTAGCGGGTCACCCGGGTGTAGAAGCGCGCCTCGAGGCCGCGCACCATCTCGGTGTAGGGGGCGAGCAGGGCGTCGTCGATGCGGCAGTGGTCGTAGTTGACGATCGCCTGGACCCGGCGGCCCAAGGGCGCGAGGCGGCGCTCGACCTCCCGCTCGATGGCGTCGATGTCCGCCGGGGAGGCGACGCGCAGGTGCTCGAAGTTGATGAAGAGCACGTCCTCGTCCTCGTCGAGGCTGAAGCGCTCGGCCAGCGGCCGCTCCAGCAGCGCCTCGGCGAGCCCCATGGGTTCCTCGTGGAAGATGCGCGCGTCCATCCGGCGGGGCGGCTCGGGCATCAGCGGGGTGAAGTCCATCAGCGCCAGCACGTCGCGCTCCAGGTCGACGCCGGGGGCGATCTCGGTGAGGGCGAGCCCTTCCGGGGTGAGCTCGAACACGGCCCGCTCGGTGACGTAGCAGACCGGCTTGCCGTCCGCGGCGGCCAGCGCCCCGCTGAAGGTGCGCTGCTCCACCTCGGTGACGAACTTGCTCTGGCCCCCCGCGGGCAGCCTCAGCGCCCCGTCGACGACGGTGAGCGTCTCCCTGGTGGCGACGAAGGTGCCCATGAATACCACCCGGCGGGCGTTCTGGCTGATGTTGATGAAGCCGCCGGCGCCGGCCAGCCGCGAGCCGAAGCGGGAGACGTTGACGTTGCCGCTGGCGTCGACCTGGGCCATGCCGAGGAAGGCGATGTCGAGCCCGCCGCCGTCGTAGAAGTCGAACTGGGCCGGCTGGTCGATGATCGCCTGGGTGTTCAGCGCCGCGCCGAAGTCGAGCCCGCCGGCCGGCAGGCCGCCGATCACTCCGGGCTCGGCGGTCAGGGTCAGGTGCGCGAGCAGGCGCTCTTCGCTTGCCACCGCGCCGACCCCCTCGGGCATGCCGATCCCCAGGTTGACCACGCTGTTGGGCCGGAGCTCGAAGGCCGCGCGCCGGGCGATGATCTTGCGCACCGAGAGCGGCAGCGGCTCGGGGGTCGCCTGGGGCGCCCTGATCTCGCCGGAGAAGGCCGGGTTGTAGGCGGTGGCGAAGGTCTGTCGGTGGTGTTCCGGGTCCTCGCAGACCACCACGCAGTCGACCAGCACGCCGGGGATCTTCACGTCCTTGGGGCGCAGGGTGCCGGACTCGGCGAGGCGCTCCACCTGCACGATCACCACGCCCCCGGAGTTGCGCACCGCCGTGGCGATGGCCAGCGCCTCCAGGGTCAGGGCCTCGCGCTCCATGCTGACGTTGCCCAGGGTGTCGGCGGTGGTGCCGCGCAGCAGCGCCACCTGCAGCGGCAGGGCACGGTAGAAGAGGTACTCCTCGCCGTCGATGGGCAGCAGCGAGACGCGCTCCTCGACGGTGACGTCGTTGATCCGGCCGCCGCCCAGGCGCGGGTCGACGAAGGTGCCGAGCCCCACCCGGGTGAGGGTGCCGGGCTTGCCGGCGGCGATGTCGCGGAAGAGGTGCGAGATCACCCCCTGGGGCAGGTTCCAGGCCTGGATGCGCCCCTCGAGGGCGAGGCGCTGCAGGGCCGGCACCAGCCCCCAGTGGCCGCCGATCACCTTCGCCACCAGTCCCTCGTGGCCCAGGTGGTTGAGCCCGCGGGTCTGGCCGTCGCCCTGGCCGGCGGCGTACATCAGGGTCAGGTCGCGGGGCTCGCCGCTCTCCAGGAAGCGCTCCTCCAGGGCCACGGCGAGCGCCTCGGCGAAACCGATGCCGACGAAGCCGCCGGTGGCGACGGCATCGCCGTCGCGGATCAGGTTCACGGCCTCGCGGGCGGAGACCACCTTGCCCTTCTCGGCGAAGGGCTGGCGGGAGAGCAGGGGATGGGGCATGGCCGGCGTCCTGGTGAGGGTGTCGTGATCTGCCTTCACCCTAGCACGCCGCCCGGCGGGCGGCGGGACTTGCCAGCGGGAGGGGAGTGGCGAATACTGTACATGAATACAGTATTAGTGGAGGTGCCCATGAGCTCGACGACGTCTCCTGCCGTGCGGCCGATCGGTCGCGCGGCGGCGCTGCCGGGGGCGGCGACCCAGCCGCTGATGGGGTGTCGGGTGCGGGCCGGCTTCCCGAGCCCGGCCGACGACCACCTCGACGTGGAGATCGACCTTCACGCCCACGTGGTGCGCCGCCCGGCCGCCACCTACTTCGTGCGCGCCGAGGGCGACTCCATGCTCGGCGACGGCATCCACGACGGTGACCTGCTGGTGGTGGACCGCAGCCTGGAGCCGCTGCCCGGGCGGGTGGTGGTGATCGCCGTGGACGGCGAGCCCACCGTGAAGCGCCTCGAGCGCCGCGGAGAGCGCACCTTCCTCGTGGCCAGCAACCCGCGCTTCGCGCCGATCCCCCTGGCCGGGCGCGAATGCCAGGTGTGGGGCGTGGTCACCCACGTGCTCCACGCCCTGCCGGGGGGCGAGCCTTGATCGCCCTGGTCGACTGCAACAACTTCTACGTCAGCTGCGAGCGGGCCTTCGCGCCGCGCCTGGAGGGGCGACCGGTGGGCGTGCTCTCCAACAACGACGGCTGCGTGGTGGCGCGCTCCAACGAGCTCAAGGCGCTGGGGGTGGCCATGGGCGCGCCCCTGCACCTGCTGCCGCCGGCGATCCGCCGCCAGGCGGTGCTGCTCTCCAGCAACTACGCGCTCTACGGCGACATGAGCCGGCGGGTCAACCGGATTCTCGAGGAGTTCTCGCCGGACGTGGAGGCCTACTCCATCGACGAGAGCTTCATTGGCTTCTCGGGCTTCGCGACGGAGGGCCTGGAGGCCCACGCCCAGCGGCTGCGCGAGACGGTGCGCCGCGATACCGGCATCCCGGTCTGCGTGGGGCTGGCGCCGACCCGGGTGCTGGCCAAGGTGGCCAACCACGCGGCCAAGAAACAGGCGGCCTTCGAGGGCGTCTGCCGGCTGGACGCCGACGGGCCCGCCACCCGCGCGCTGCTCGAGGGGCTGCCGGTGACCGAGCTGTGGGGCGTGGCGCGGCGCACCGCCGAGCGGCTGGCGCTGATGGAGATCCATACCGCCTGGCAGCTGCGCGAGGCCGATCCCAAGCAGGTCCGCCGCCGCTTCTCGGTGGTGCTGGAGCGCATCGTCTGGGAGCTGCGCGGACGCCCGGCCATCGTGCTCGACGACCTCGAGGCGCCGCGCCAGCGTATCATGGTCTCGCGCTCCTTCGGCCGGCTGACTGGGGCCTTCGCCGACTTGCAGGAGGCGGTGCGCCAGCACGCCGCCCGGGGCGCCGAGAAGCTGCGCGGACAGGGCAGCCAGGCCCGGGCGGTGATGGTCTTCCTGCGCACCAACCCCCACCAGGTCGGCGAGCGCCAGTACCGCAACAGCGCGGTGGTGCCGCTGCCGGCCCCCAGTGACGACAGCCGGGAGCTGCTTGCCGCCGCCGCCCGGGGGCTCGCGGCGATCTTTCTCGAGGGCGTGCGCTACCAGAAGTGCGGGGTGATGCTGCTCGACCTGGTGGAGGCCGAGCGCCACCAGCTCTCGCTGCTGGCGCCGCGTCGCGAGGCCGAGCGCGGGCGCAGCCAGCGGCTGATGGCGGCGGTGGACCGGCTCAACCGCGAGATGGGCCGCGACACCGTGCGCTTCGGCCTGCCGCGCACGGGCACCGCCTGGGCGCTGCGCTGCGAGCGGCGCACGCCGCGCTACACCACCCGCTGGGACGAGCTGATGCGCGTGCGCACCGGCTGAGGCGCCCGCCGGCGGGGCGACGCCTCAAGTGTCGGCCCACATCCGCCTCAGATGTCGGCCCACACCCGCCTCAGGTGTCGGCCCACATCCGCAGCAGGTTGGCGAGGCTCTTCGAGAGGGTGTCGAAGGTCGCGGTCTTGCCGCTCTCCTCGAAGAGGCGCCGGCGGGTGGAGTCCAGGTCGAAGAGCACCTCCCGCTGCTGGGGGTCGCGGACCAGGCTCTGCGCCCAGCCGACCGCCGCCAGGCGCTCGCCCCGGGTGACCGGCTCGACCCGGTGCAGGGTCGAGGAGGGGTAGAGTACCAGCGAGCCGGCCGGCAGCTTGAAGGTCTGCTCGCCGCCGGTGGTCTCGATCAGCAGCTCACCGCCGTCGTAGCTGGCCGGGTCGCCGAGGAAGAGGGTGAAGGAGATGTCGGTGCGCATGGCGCCGGCGGGACTGCCCATGATCGCGTCGTCGACGTGGTTGCCGTAGCTCATGCCCGTCTCGTAGCGGCTGAACATCAGCGGCTTCATGCGGCGCGGACGCACCGCCATCTGGAACAGCGCATGGCGCTGGAGGTGGCCGGCCACCTCCTCGCGCAGCGCGCTGACGGCGGGATGGCTACCCTCGGCCTGGCGGTTGTGCTTGACCGTGCGGGCATGCCAGCCGGCGGTCTCGCGCCCGTCCTGGAAGGGCGTGTCGGCCAGGGTGGACTGGATGCGCTGAAGCAGTTCCTCGGGAATGATCTGGGCGATGCAGAGGATCACGATCGACTCCATGGGGGTGGGGGTAGCCCCAGTATATCTTAATGAAAAGGATTTGCGTTCCGTAGTCGAGCGGTACTATCGTTTCGTCGCGGTGTCTGCCGCCCAACTTCATGTCACGAGACCCATGCAACGAGAGGAAGCGCGCATCATGGCCACTACCCGCACCAAGCTCTGGATCGGCGTCGGAACGAGTGTCCTGCTGGGCACAGCGAGCGCCGGCTGGGCCGACAGCGTCGAGGCCCACGAGGGCGAGATGAACGCCGCCGAGCAGAGCCAGCACCACGAGGGTGGCGAAGGCGGCGAGCAGGGCCGTCACCACGAGGGTGGCGAAGGCGGCGAGCAGAGCCAGCACCACGAGGGTGGTGAAGGCGGCGAGCAGGGCCGTCATCATGAAGGCGGAGAAGGCGGAGAAGGCGGAGAAGGCGGAGAAGGCGGAGAAGGCGGAGAAGGCGGAGAAGGCGGTGGCCTGGGCCCCGATCCGCTGGCGGTCTTCTCCGGCTGGGAGGCTGCCCAGGGCGGTGAAGGTGGCGAAGGTGGCGAAGGCGGCGAGGGCGGTGAAGGCGGCGAGAACGCCGCAGCACCCGCCGACAACCCCGGCGTCACCTACACCCGCCTGGCCATGATGCAGGGACATCTCGAGGTCGCCCGCGAGCTCTACCGCCAGGGTGAGAAGGACGCCGCCGTGGTGCACTTCGCTCATCCTCTGGACGAGCAGTACCCGTCCGTGGAGTCAGCCCTGGCGTCCCGGGGCGTCGACGAGGCCGTCCACGCCTCGCTCGAGACCCTCGAGCAGGGCGCCCGCGAGGGGCTGGGCTGGGAGGCGCTCGAATCGCGCTACGCCGAGGTCGAGACCACCCTCGAGGAGGCCATGGCCACCACCGAGGCAGCGCTGCTCGAGGACCCGGCCTTCGTCAGCCGGGTGCATCGCGCCCTGATCACCGCCTCGCTGTACGAGTATGCCGAGGCCGTCGAGGAGGGCGAGTTCTCCAACGTCGTCGAGTATCAGGACGGGCGCGGCATGATGCAGGTGGGACGCCAGCTGCTCGAGCGCCAGGGCGAGGTGTTCGGCGAAGGCCAGGACGCCGAGGGCTACCAGACCCTGCTGAGCGCCTACGACGAGGTGCTGCAGGCCTGGCCCTCGGCCGAGGCCCCGGCGCAGCCGGCGATGAGCTTCGGTGAGCTCTCAGCGGCCGTCTTCCGCCTGGAGCAGCTGCTGGGCGAGTACTGAGGCACGACCCGCCGTCGTCATCCCGCGGGCATGACGACGGCGCGGCAACCGACGAGATCGCCGACGCCTGGCGTCAGCGAACGCCCATCCGGCGCCGGGTTCCCCTGGCAGGCTGCTACCCTGTGGGTCTGCCAAGGAGGAGCGCATGCGATACATGGCGATGGCGTTGCTGCTCCTGCCGCTGATGGGGCAGGCGCAGATCATGAAGTGCCCGGACGGTTCCTACCGCGACCGCTGCCCGGGAGGCGAGGCCTTCCAGGGCGGCGGCGTCTCCCATTACGAGGCGCCCGAGCCGCGTTCGTTCTCCCCGCTGCCCGACACCGACCGCTCCCGGGCCGGTGGCGACCCTCGAGGCACCGCATCCACGCGACCCTCGTCGGGCCCGAGCTCGGTGGCCGAACGCGCCCGGGGCATGGGCATCAGCCGTAACGAGCTGGTCAAGGCCCGCAGCCGCGGGACCATCCTGATCGGCATGGAAGAGAAGGACGTGATCGACATTCTCGGCACGCCGGACGACGTGGATACCAGCGGGGGATATGGCTCCCGCTGCAAGACGATGCACTGGTACGACCGCCGCGACGACCTGCCCGATTACGTCAGCACCTGCGATGGCCGGGTCGATTACTTCAGCAACGGGTGATCACCGGCTAAGCGGGCTCCCTGTCGGGACCTCGGGCGTCCATGAAAAACGGCCACCGCCCCGAGGGGTAGTGGCCGTTTTTTCGTGATCTTTCTGGTGCCGCAAAGAGGACTCGAACCTCCGACCTACGCATTACGAGTGCGTTGCTCTACCAGCTGAGCTATTGCGGCGCAGAGGCAGGATAGCGCCGGGCCGGGCGCGCTGCCAAGTCAGGTGCGCAGCCGGGTCAGCCCCTCCTGGGCGCTGGAGGCGACCAGCCGGCCCTGGCGGTCGTAGAGGCTGCCGCGGGCGAAGCCGCGGGCGCCGCCGGCCCAGGGGCTGTCCATGTCGTAGAGCAGCCAGTCGTCGACCCGCACGTCGCGGTGGAACCAGAGGGCGTGGTCGAGGCTGGCGATCTGCAGCCGCGGGTCGCGAAACGCGATGCCGTGGGGCACCAGCGAGGTGGTCAGCAGGTTGAAGTCGGAGCTGTAGGCGAGCAGGCTGCGCTGCAGCGCCTGGTCGTCGGGCAGCTCGCCCACCAGGCGGAACCATAGGCGCTTGCGGGCGGCCTGGCCGGGCTCGGCGCTCTCGTCGATGCGCAGAAACTCGATGGGATGGCCGGGGAAGCGCTCGAGGCGGGCGTCACCCTCTTGTTGCAGGGTCTCGGGCGCGGGCACCGCGGGCGCCGTCGTCTGGTGCGCGATGCTCTCCTCCGTACCGTGGAAGGAGGCGCTGCAGAAGAAGATCGGCCGCCCCTTCTGGATGGCGGTGATCCGGCGCGTGGTGAAGCTGCCGCCGTCGCGCACCGCATCCACCTGGTAGACCACCGGGCGGTGCGGGTCTCCCGGACGCAGGAAGTAGCCGTGCTGGGAGTGGACTCGCCGGCTCGGCTCGACGGTCTGGCTGGCGGCCGAGAGGGCCTGGCCCAGCACCTGGCCGCCGAACAGCTGCGGCAGCCCGAGGTCCTGGCTGCGGCCGCGAAACAGATTCTCCTCCAGGGTCTCGAGACCGAGCAGGTCCACCAGGGCGTTCAGGGCATCGGGTGTCATCGTTCCTCCGGGCGGTGGCGTGCAGGGACGCCACCGGTATCATACGATCGTCTTAATGCCATCCAGTCTACGGGAGTTCCGCACAGTGCGCAGCGACGAGTTCTACATGCATCGGGCGCTGGACCAGGCCCGGCGGGGCCTGGACGCCGGCGAAGTGCCGGTGGGGGCGGTGGTGGTGGATGCCGCGGGCGAGATCGTCGGCGCCGGCTTCAATGCCCCGGTGGGCGGCCACGATCCCAGCGCCCACGCCGAGATCCAGGCGCTGCGCGCCGCCGGCGAACGGCTCGGCAACTACCGGCTGGACGGCTGCACCCTCTACGTGACCCTCGAGCCCTGCCTGATGTGCACCGGGGCGATCATCCATGCCCGCCTGGCCCGGGTGGTCTACGGCGCGGCCGAGCCGCGCAGCGGCATGGTCGAGTCGAAGGCCAACCTCTTCGCCCAGCCCTGGTACCACCACCGGGTGACGGTGGAGGGCGGCCTGCTGGCCACCCGAGCGTCGCGGCTGCTCAAGGCGTTCTTCGCCGCCCGTCGAGGAAGGGCGGAGCACGATGGCGAGCGCGACGACGGCTAGAGGACCGGGGGCACCTGCTCGAAGAGCTCGAGGTCGGTCCGGTCCGGCAGCCGGGCGTTGAGCTCGTGGAACTGCTCCTGGCTGCGGTCGAGGTAGGCCAGGATCTCGTAGTAGCGGCGGATGTTGCGCACGTAGATCACCGGCTCGCCGCCCCGGGCGTAGCCGTAGCGCGTCTTGCTGTGCCACTCGCGCTCCTGCAGCAGCGGCAGCGAGTCGCGCACGTCGCGCCAGCGATCGGGGTCGCCGCCGCGCATCTCGGTGATCCGGCGGGCGTCGTAGAGGTGGCCGAGGCCGACGTTGTAGGAGGCCATGGCCATGAACAGGCGGTCGTCGCCCTCGATCGAGGCCGGCAGCCGCTCCTCGATCTGGCGCAGGTAGCGGGCGCCGCCGTGGATGCTCTGGGCCGGGTCGAGGCGGTTGTCGACGCCGAGGTCCCCGGCGGTGGCGTTGGTCAGCATCATCAGGCCGCGCACCCCGGTGGGGGAGGTGGCCCGGGGCTCCCAGTGGGACTCCTGATAGCCCAGCGCGGCCAGCAGCTTCCAGTCGAAGCCGGTGTTGCGGGCGGCCTCGCGGAACAGGTCGCCAAAGCGCGGCAGGCGCTCGCGGGCGTGGGCGATGAAGGTGCGCGCGCCGACGTACTCGAGGTAGTCGTCGTGGCCGAAGTAGCGGGCGACCAGGGCGTCGAGCTCCTCACTCTGGCGTAGCTGATCGAGAAAGCGATTGGCCTCGCTGACCAGCCCGAGCCCCCGGCCGGCGGGGAAGGCCCAGGCCAGGGAGAGCGGCTTGCCGAGCGTGAAGCCGTCCTCGACCTCGGGGAAGAACAGCCGGTTGAGGCGAAACTGGTGCTCGAAGATCACCGCGGCGTCCAGGGTGCCGCCGGCCACCTGGCCGAGCAGCTCGGCCACCTCCAGCTCGGCGGACTCCTTCCAGCTGAGCCACGGATGCTCCGCCTGCAGCTCGCGCAGTACACGGTCGGTGCCGGCGCCGCGCAGGGTACCGATCTCCAGCCCCTCCAGGTCCTCGATCGCCTCCGGCGGGTGCAGGCCGCGACGATAGACCAGCAGCGGCTGCAGCGGCATGATCGGCCGGCTGAACAGCACGCCCTCGAGGGTCGGGTCCAGGGGCAGGGCGGCCGCACCCAGGTCGCCCTCCTCGCGCACCGCCTCGAGCACGCCGGGAATGTAGTGGTCGGCGTCCAGGGTCAGGCTGACCCCCAGGTGGTCGGCGAAGCGGCGCACCAGCTCGTACTCGAACCCGGTGGGCCCCTCGCGCCCCTCGTAGTAGGTGGTGGGGGTGTTGCGGGTATGCACGCTGAGGAAGTCCCGGGCGAGTACCTCCTCGAGGTGCGACGCCTCCGGTGGGCCGCCCCGGTGGGGCAGCAGCGCCAGCAGCAGGGCGCTGCACAGCAGGGCGGTCCCGCGCCAGTGGCGCCGGGAAGGGGCGGTCGCGAATGCGGGCATAGGAGCGGTGTGCGGCGATGAGACCGTCAACCATAACCAGCGGATCGATGGCTGTCACCTCTGGCGATTTCTCGCGCCCGGCGCTTTCCAGTATCATGTGCGCTCGTTGCCGCCGGCCGCGGCCCCGAATTCCCCCCTGTATCAGAGGCTCCAGGATATGCTCGAACTGCGAGGCGCGCCCGCCCTATCTGCTTTCCGTCATGCCAAGCTGTTGGACGCCCTGCGCGCATCCGTTCCCGAGGTCGAGTCCCTGCAGGCCGACTACGTTCACTTCGTCGACCATGACGGCGACCTGGACGAGGGCGAGCGGCGCCTGCTGGAGCAGCTGCTCGACTACGGTCCCGCGCGCGAGGAGGCGGCCCAAGGCGAAGGCCAGCTGTTCCTCGTGGTGCCGCGCATCGGCACCCAGTCGCCCTGGTCCTCCAAGGCCACCGACATCGCCCACAACTGCGGGCTTGGCCGGGTGCGGCGCATCGAGCGCGGCGTCGCCTATCGGGTCAAGGTGGCCGGGACCCTCGCCGAGACCGCCTTCGAGAGCCTCCGGGCCGCCCTGCACGACCGCATGACCGAGACCGTGCTGGCCGACCCCTCCGACGCCGCCCAACTCTTCGCCCATCACGAACCGGCGCCGCTGGGCAGCGTGGACATCCTCGAAGGCGGCCGCGAGGCCCTCGAGGTCGCCAACGTCGAGCTGGGGCTGGCGCTGGCCGAGGACGAGATCGACTACCTCTGCGAGGCGTTCCGCGAGCTGGGCCGCAACCCCGCGGACGTCGAGCTGATGATGTTCGCCCAGGCCAACTCCGAGCACTGCCGCCACAAGATCTTCAACGCCGACTGGCTGGTCGACGGCGAGCCCCAGGAGCGCTCGCTGTTCAAGATGATCAAGAACACCCACGAGCGCTCGCCCGGCGACATCCTCTCCGCCTACAGCGACAACGCGGCGGTGATCCGGGGCTCGGAGGCGCCGCGCTTCTATCCCGCGCCGCTGACCGGCCGGGGCGAGGAGCGCGCCGTCTACGGTGCCACCCACGAGCCGATCCAGATCCTGATGAAGGTGGAGACCCACAACCACCCCACGGCCATCGCGCCGCATCCGGGCGCGGCCACCGGCGCCGGCGGCGAGATCCGCGACGAGGGCGCCACCGGCATCGGCGGCAAGCCCAAGGCGGGCCTGACCGGCTTCACCGTCTCCAACCTGCGCATCCCCGAGTTCGTGCAGCCCTGGGAGGCCTTCGACTACGGCAAGCCCGAGCGCATCCAGTCGGCGCTCGAGATCATGCTCGAGGGGCCGATCGGCGGCGCCGCCTTCAACAACGAGTTCGGTCGCCCGAACCTCGCCGGCGTCTTCCGCACCTACGAGCAGGACGCCCTGGGCCGTGACGGCATCGAGCGGCGCGGCTACCACAAGCCGATCATGCTGGCCGGCGGCTACGGCAACATCCGCGACGGCCACGTCCAGAAGGGCGAGATCCCGGTCGGCGGCAAGCTGATCGTGATGGGCGGCCCGGCGATGCTGATCGGCCTGGGCGGTGGCGCCGCCTCCTCCATGGCCTCCGGCGCCTCCAGCGCCGACCTGGACTTCGCCTCGGTGCAGCGCGGCAACCCCGAGATGGAGCGCCGGGCCCAGGAGGTCATCGACCGCTGCTGGGCGCTGGGCGAGGCGAACCCGATCCGCTTCATCCACGACGTCGGCGCCGGCGGGCTCTCCAACGCCCTGCCCGAGCTGGTCAAGGATGGCGAGCGCGGCGGGCTCTTCGACCTGCGCGCCGTGCCCAACGCCGAGCCGGGCATGAGCCCGCTGGAGATCTGGTGCAACGAGGCCCAGGAGCGCTACGTGCTCGCCGTGGCCCCGCAGGACCTCGACACCTTCGAGGCGCTCTGCGAACGCGAGCGCTGCCCCTACGCCGTGGTCGGCGAGGCCACCGAGGCCCACCACCTGTCGGTGACCGACGGCCACTTCGAGAGCCAGCCGGTCGACCTGCCGATGAGCGTGCTGTTCGGCAAGCCGCCGAAGATGCAGCGCGAGTTCAGCCGCCAGACCAACACCCTCTCCGGGGTGATGCTCGACAACCTCGACCTGCGCGAGGCGATGGACCGGGTGCTGCGCCTGCCCGCCGTGGCCTCCAAGAGCTTTTTGATCACCATCGGCGACCGCTCGATCACCGGGCAAGTGGCCCGCGACCAGATGGTCGGCCCCTGGCAGGTGCCGGTGGCGGACGTCGCCGTGACCACGGCGAGCTTCGACACCCACGCCGGCGAGGCGATGGCCATGGGCGAGCGTCCGCCGGTGGCGCTGATCGACCCTGCCGCCAGCGCGCGCCTGTCGGTCGCCGAGGCGATCACCAACCTGGCCGCCGCGCCGATCGCCAAGCTCGAGGACATCAAGCTCTCGGCCAACTGGATGAGCGCCGCCGACCACCCCGGCGAGAACCAGGCGCTCTATGACGCCGTGCACGCCGTGGGCATGGAGCTCTGCCCGGCGCTCGGCATCGCCATCCCGGTCGGCAAGGACTCCATGTCCATGCGCACCGCCTGGCAGGAGGAGAACGCCCGGGGCGAGGCCGAAGAGAAGAGCGTCACCTCGCCGCTGTCGCTGTCGATCACCGGCTTCGCCCCGGTCACCGACGCCATGCGCACCCTGACGCCCCAGGTCAACCTGGAGCAGGACGAGTCCGACCTGCTGCTGATCGACCTGGGCGCCGGCAAGAACCGCCTGGGCGGCTCGGCGCTGGCCCAGGTCTACGGCCAGGTGGGCGACGAGTGCCCGGACCTCGACGACCCCGAGGACCTGCGCGCCTTCTTCACGGTGATCCAGGGGCTCAACGCCGAGGGCAAGCTGCTGGCCTACCACGACCGCAGCGACGGCGGCCTGCTGGTGACCCTGCTGGAGATGGCCTTCGCCGCCCACACCGGCCTCGAGATCAAGCTCGACTGGATGATCGACGAGCCCGTCGACGCCCTCAACGCGCTGTTCGCCGAGGAGCTCGGCGCGGTCATCCAGGTCAACCGCCGCGACACCGAGGCGGTGCTGGCACAGTTCGCCGCGGCGGGCATCGAGACCTGCGGCGTCATCGCCCGGCCGCGCTACGACGACCAGGTGCGGGTGACGCTGTTCGAGGAGCCGCTGCTGGAGACCACCCGGCTGCTGGCCGAGCGCACCTGGGCCGAGACCAGCTACCGCCTGCAGGCACTGCGCGACAACGCCGAATGCGCCAAGAACGAGTTCGATGGCCTGCTCGACGGCCGCGATCCGGGTCTCTCGGCCCAGCCGACCTTCGACGTCGACGAGGACATCGCCGCGCCCTACATCAACAAGGCCCGCCCGGCCGTGGCGGTGCTGCGCGAGCAGGGCGTCAACGGCCAGCTGGAGATGGCCTGGGCCTTCGACAAGGCCGGCTTCGAGGCCGTCGACGTGCACATGAGCGACATCCTCGCGGGGCGGGTGAGCCTCGAGGCCTTCAAGGGCCTGGTGGCCTGCGGCGGCTTCTCCTACGGCGACGTGCTGGGCGCCGGCGGCGGCTGGGCCAAGTCGATCCTCTTCAACCCCCGCGCCCGCGAGCAGTTCTCGGCCTTCTTCGAGCGCGACGACAGCTTCTCGCTGGGCGTGTGCAACGGCTGCCAGATGCTCGCCCAGCTCAAGGAGCTGATCCCGGGCGCCGAGGCCTGGCCGCGTTTCGTGCGCAACGAGTCCGAGCAGTTCGAGGCGCGGGTCTCCATGGTGCAGGTGGAGGAGAGCCCGTCGATCCTGCTCGCCGGCATGCAGGGCTCACGACTGCCGATCGCCGTGGCCCACGGCGAGGGCCGGGCCGAGTTCCGCGACAGCGCCCACCTGCGCAGCCTCCAGGGCAGCGGCCAGGTCGCCCTGCGCTTCCTGGACAACCACGGCCAGGTGACCACCCGCTATCCGGCCAACCCCAACGGCTCGCCCTCCGGCATCACCGGCCTGACCACGCCGGACGGCCGCGTGACCATCATGATGCCGCACCCGGAGCGGGTCGTGCGGGCGGTGACCAACTCCTGGCGCCCGGCCGAGTGGACGAAGGACGGCGCCTGGATGCGCCTGTTCCGCAACGCCCGCACCTGGCTCGGCTGAGCGAGTTGGCCGCGCGCCACTCACGCCGCTGAAAACGCCGACGCCCGGGACCTGGTCCCGGGCGTCGGCGTTTGGGCGTGGCTCACCTGGCGCCTGGGCGCGACGGTTCGCGCCGGCCGGCGGGCGAGGGCGGTCAGGCGCGGTCGTCGTCGGCGGTGTCGCGGCGCTGGAGCTGCTCCTCGAGCTCCTCGATGGCGTGGCGGAACTGCGCCTGGAAATGATCGAAGCGGCCGAAGTCGTAGTTACACTCGGCGCAGTGAACGTGGTACTCGTCCTTGCGGCCGGGCGGGAATCGCTTCATGCGGTGGCCGCACTTGGGGCATTCCGGGCTGGTCTTCACTTTCATCTGCGCCTCTCCTCTTTCGGCTATGGGCGATTCCATCTATTCAATCGGTTCCTTAGATATCATGGCGAAAGGCCGCCAGGTCAAGGCCCGCCCCTCGCCGATCGCACTCAGGCGTGAAAATGAAAAATAATTCCATAGCTATTGCCTTGCCGACCGGGCCGGTCTATAAGAGCGCCCGGGGCACACGGCACGGGGTCGAATGCCGCTATCGAGGGAGCGAGACGACGATGCATGAGGGACTGAGCCTGCTCTACGTGGGCGCGGTGCTGGTGCTCAACGGCCTGTGGATGATGGGGCGTATCGAGGATCGCGAGATCCAGGTGATCAACTTCTTCGTCGGCGGGGTGAGCCTCGCCGTGGCCGCCTACGCGGCCTTCGGTCCCGGCGCCGATGCGGCCAGCGTGCGCACCGCCGCCATGACCCTGCTGTTCGCCTTCACCTATCTGTGGGTGGCGATCAACCGCCGCAACGGCAGCTCCGGCCACGGCCTGGGCTACTTCTGCCTCTTCGTGGCGCTCACCGCGCTGCCCACCGGGCTTCTGCAGCTCGCCGTGGCCGAGGGCCTGTGGGGCGTCTGGTCGGGCGTCAACTGGCTGGCCTGGGCGTCGCTCTGGTTCGGCTTCTACCTGATGCTCTGCCACCGGCCGCACCTGCAGCCGCTGATGGCGCGCACCTCCCTGACCCAGGGGCTGGTGACCGCCTGGGTGCCGGGCTACCTGCTGCTGCAGGGGCTGATCAGCTGAGCGGGCGGGGCGCCTGACGCGGCGGCCGCCGCCCGGTAGGATGGCGGCTTCGTCGACAGGAGGTGGCCATGCCCGAAACGTCCGTGCCCCAGCTGCGCCCCTACCAGCGCGAGGCCGTCAGCCGGGTGGTCGAGCACTTCCGGGCCGCCGACGACCCCGCGGTGGTGGTGCTGCCCACCGGCAGCGGCAAGTCGCTGGTGATCGCCGAGCTGGCTCGCCTGGCCCGGGGGCGGGTGCTGGTGCTGGCCCACGTGCGTGAGCTGGTCGAGCAGAACCACGCCAAGTACCAGGCCTACGGCCTCGAGGCCGATATCTTCAGCGCCGGCCTCGGGCGCAAGGAGAGCGGCCGCCAGGTGGTGTTCGGCTCGGTGCAGTCGGTGGTGAGGAACCTCGAGCGCTTCGACGATGGCCAGTTCACCCTGCTGGTGATCGACGAGTGTCATCGGGTGTCGAGCGAGAAGGAGGCGAGCTACCGCCGGGTGATCGACCGCCTGGCCCGGGCCAACCCGCGCCTCAAGGTGCTGGGGCTGACCGCCACGCCCTATCGCCTGGGCCAGGGCTTCATCTATCACCGCCACCACCACGGCATGGTGCGCGGCGACGAGGCCTGCTTCTTTCGCGACTGCGTCTTCGAGCAGCCGCTGCGCCTGATGGTGCGCCAGGGCTACCTGGCCGAGCCCCGGCGCATCGACGCCGCCGTCGAGCGCTACGACTTCTCGGCGCTGACGCCGTCCTCCAGCGGGCTCTTCCGCGAGGAGGAGCTCAATCGGGTGGCGGCGGGTAACCGCGCCACCCCCGGCATCATCGCCGAGGTGGTCGAGCGCGCCCGCGATCGACAGGGGGTGATGCTCTTCGCGGCCAGTGTGGCCCATGCCGAGGAGATCCTGGGCTACCTGCCGGCGGGCGAGGCGGCGCTGGTCACCGGGGCGACCCCCTCGGCCGAGCGCGAGCGCCTCATCGCCGCCTTCAAGGCCCGGGAGATCAAGTACCTGGTCAACGTGGCGGTGCTGACCACCGGCTTCGATGCTCCCCACGTGGACCTGATCGCCATCCTGCGCCCCACCGAGTCGGTGAGCCTCTATCAGCAGATCGTCGGGCGCGGCCTGCGCCTCTCGCCGGGCAAGGCCGACTGCCTGATCCTCGACTACGCCGGCAATCCCTGGGACCTCTACGCCCCGGAGGTCGGCAGCCCCAAGCCGGACAGCGACAGCGAGCCGGTGCAGGTGCCCTGTCCCCAGTGCGACCACGCCAACCTCTTCTGGGGCAAGCGCGACGGCGAGCTGGTCATCGAGCACTTCGGGCGGCGCTGCCAGGGGCTGGTGGATGCCGAGACCGGCGAGCCGACCCTGCCTGGAAAAGGCGCGCGTGGCGCGGGGGCGGGCGCCCATAGACAGCAGCAGTGCGACTTCCGCTTCCGCTTCAAGACCTGCCCCGACTGCGGCGCCGAGAACGACATCGCCGCCCGGCGCTGCCACGGCTGCCGGGCGCTGCTGGTGGACGCCGACGACAAGCTGCGCGAGGCGCTCAAGCTGCGCGACGCCCGGGTGCTGCGGGTCGCCGGGATGCAGCTCGAGGCCACCGTCAACGGCCGCGGGCTGCCGCGCCTGAAGGTCACCTACCACGACGAGGAGGGCGTGACCCTCGCCGAGTGGTTCGCCCTCGAGACCCCGGCCCAGCGCGGCGCCTTCGCCGCGGTCTTCCTGCGCGACCACCTGCGCGCGCCGGGCGCCCGCTGGTCGCCGACCACGCCGGAGGAGGTGGTCGCCGAGCAGCGCCGGCTGCGCGCGCCGGACTTCGTGGTGGGCAGGAAGGTGGGCCGCCACTGGCAGGTGCGCGAGAAGCTCTTCGACTACGTCGGGCGCTACCGCAAGGCGGTGGCCGCCGACTGAGGGCGCGCCGGCGATTACCCTCCCGGCCCCGAAGTTGCTAGACTGCACGGTCGATCATCCGCCGTGCAGTCGAGAGGCCAGGCCCCGCGTGAGCGATACGCCCCAGAGTGAAGCGCCCGAGCGGGCCGACCGTGATGCCGTCGAGGCGCCCGGCGTCCAGGCCGACGTGCTGGGCCGCCTGTTCGACGAGCCGATCACCGAGCTGCCCGAGGACCTCTACATCCCGCCGGAGGCCCTGCGGGTCTTCCTCGAGGCCTTCGAGGGGCCGCTGGACCTGCTGCTCTACCTGATTCGCCGTCAGAACCTGGATATCCTCGCCATCGACGTGGCGGCCATCACGCGCCAGTACATCGAGTACGTGGAGCTGATGAAGGCGATGGAGATCGAGCTGGCCGGGGAGTACCTGCTGATGGCGGCGATGCTCGCCGAGATCAAGTCGCGCACCCTGCTGCCGCGCCCGCCCAAGGAGGGCGACGAGGACGACGAGGAGGACCCGCGCGCCGAGCTGATCCGCCGCCTGCAGGAGTACGAGCGCCTCAAGCATGCCGCCGAGGCGCTGGCCGAGCTGCCGCGCCTGGGCCGCGATTGGTTCCCGGCGCGGGCCGCGCTGCCGGCCCTCGAGGCGCGAGTGATCCACCCCGACGTGGAGCTCGACGAGCTGCTCGGGGCGCTGGCCGGCATCCTGCGCCGCGCCGAGCTCAACCAGGCCCACCAGATCAGCCGCGAGGGGCTCTCGACCCGGGAGCGCATGCTGGCGATCATGGAGCAGCTGTCGCGGGAGCACTACACCCCCTTCGAGGCGCTGTTCACCCTCGAGGAGGGGCGTGCCGGGGTGGTCGTGACCTTCATGGCGATCCTCGAGCTCGCCAAGGAGGCGATGATCGAGATCGTCCAGAACGCCCCGCTCTCGCCGATCCACGTGCGGGCCCGGCTGGACGAGGAGGCGGCCTTCGAGGAGGAGGCCCTGGAGGACGAGGCGGGCGACGAGAGTCCCTTCGACGAGAGTCCCGTCGACGACCCTCGCGATGATGACCACGACGGGAGCGAACCGGCATGACCGCCATGGAATCCCCCAATGCCCTGGACGATATCCTCGAGGCGGCCCTGCTGGCGGCCGGCGAGCCGCTGGGGCTGGATCGCCTCGAGGGGCTCTTCGACGACCACGAGCAGCCGCCGCGCCGCGCGCTGCGCGAGGCCCTCGAGCGGCTCGGCCTGCGCCACGAGCGGGGCGCCCTGGAGCTGCTCGAGACCGCCTCGGGCTACCAGCTGCGCATCCGCCCGCGGCTCTCGCCCTGGGTCTCGCGGCTGTGGGACGAGCGCCCCCAGCGCTACTCCCGGGCGCTGCTCGAGACCCTGGCGCTGATCGCCTACCGCCAGCCGGTGACCCGCGGCGACATCGAGGAGGTGCGCGGGGTCTCGGTGAGCGGCTCGATCATGCGCACCCTGCTCGATCGCGGCTGGGTGCGGGTGGTGGGCCATCGCGACGTGCCGGGACGCCCGGCGGTCTATGCCACCACGCGCAGCTTCCTCGACGACCTCGGGCTGCGCACCCTCGACGAGCTGCCGCCGATGCACGAGCTCAAGCAGTTCGAGGAGCCGACCCTCGAGGAGGAGGCGCCGCCGCCCCAGCACGACCTGCTGGCCCAGGCCGACGCGCCGGCGGACGAGGGCGACGCGGAGGATGCGGAAGACGCACGAGACGACGCGTCCGATGACCAGACGACGCCCCCCGAGGCGGGGGGCGAGGTCGACGCCGAGGCGACGACCGACACGACGGCCGGGAGGGCCGACGACGACCACGCCGGGACGGCGTCCGAGCGGACCGAGCTGAGCTTCGCCGATCTGGAGGCTCGCCTGTCCGAACGTGCTCGGGGCCGCGTCGACGATGACGCTGCCGCGGGCACGGAATCCACATCCAGTGAGAACGATGACCGATGAGCACTACCACCGAGAAACTGCAGAAGGTCCTGGCCCGCGCCGGGCTGGGTTCGCGCCGCGAGATGGAAACGGCCATCGCCGACGGCCGGGTCAAGGTCAACGGCAAGGTGGCGACCCTGGGCGACCGCATCGAGGCGCGCGACCGGGTGGCCCTCGATGACCGCCCGGTGACCCTGCGCGCCGCCGAGGACGTGCCGCGTCGGGTGATCATGTACAACAAGCCCGAGGGGGAGCTCTGCACCCGCAAGGACCCCGAGGGACGCCGTACCGTCTTCGACCGCCTGCCGCGCCTCAAGGGCGAGCGCTGGATCGCCATCGGCCGCCTGGACATCAACACCAGCGGCCTGCTGCTGTTCACCACCGACGGCGAGCTGGCCAACAAGCTGATGCACCCCTCCACCCAGGTGGAGCGCGAGTACGCCGTGCGCGTCATGGGCGAGGTCACCCAGGCCAACGTCAAGGCGATGGTCGAGGGCGTGATGCTCGACGACGGCCCGGCGAACTTCACCGACGTGCAGGAGTTCGGCGGCGAGGGCATCAACACCTGGTTCCACGTGGTGATCATGGAAGGGCGCAACCGCGAGGTGCGCCGGCTGTGGGAGTCCCAGGGCCTGACCGTGAGCCGCCTCAAGCGGGTGCGCTACGGCAACATCTTCCTCGACAAGCGCACCAAGGCCGGGGAGTGGGTGGAGCTCTCCCAGGACGAGATCGATGACCTGGCCACCACGGCGGGCCTGGCGGCGCGCAAGGTGCCGGAACTGACCCCGGACGAGAAGAACCGCTGGAGCCGCGACAAGCACAAGCGCCGTCCGGTGCAGGCCATGCGCAAGCCGAAGAACCAGCGTCAGCGGTGATCCGCCCCGTTCTCTTCGACCAAAGGCAAAAATCGCTTGCCATCGCGGGGGCGGATCAGTAATATCTGCACCCGTTCGGAAGGGTCGTTAGCTCAGTTGGTAGAGCAGTTGGCTTTTAACCAATTGGTCGTAGGTTCGAATCCTACACGACCCACCATCCGAACCTGCGACCATGGCGACTGAGCCGCCATGCGTCATGGGTCGTTAGCTCAGTTGGTAGAGCAGTTGGCTTTTAACCAATTGGTCGTAGGTTCGAATCCTACACGACCCACCAGATTCGACGCCCCCGCTTCCCCCGGAAGCGGGGGCGTTCTGCGTTGGGGCCCCTCGCCCGACGGCGGGGCAGGCCGGTGCCGCGCGGCGACACTTTCTCTCCCCGGAATCGAACAATACCCGGGCATTCTGGTCTAGAATGGCGTTGGGTCGACCATCGCGACAGACGCAGCGGTTGACCCTCTGGCGTGTGGCCCCGTGCGGAGTGCACGAGCGGCGACACCTGGTGCATTGCAGGGGGAGCCCCTGCCGGTCACAGTGGTAGACACGATGACGATCATGACTTCCCGTGCCGAGCTGCGCGATCAGCTGGCACGCACCTACTGCCCCACCCGCATTCCCGCCGAGGACGAGGCGCGCATCGAGGAGATCAAGGCGCTCCTCGAAGCCAACAACGCCGTGCTGGTGGCGCACTATTACACCGACGATGCCATCCAGCAGCTGGCCGAGGAGACCGGCGGCTGCGTCGCCGACTCCCTGGAGATGGCGCGCTTCGGCGCCCGCCACGAGGCCGATACCCTGGTGGTGGCCGGCGTGCGCTTCATGGGCGAGACGGCCAAGATCCTCTCCCCTGAGAAGCGCGTGCTGATGCCGACCCTGGAGGCGACCTGCTCGCTGGACCTGGGCTGCCCGGCCGACGAGTTCGCCGCCTTCTGCGACGCCCACCCCGACCGCACCGTGGTGGTCTACGCCAACACCTCCGCGGCGGTGAAGGCGCGCGCCGACTGGGTGGTGACCTCCTCCATCGCGGTGGACGTGATCGAGCACCTCCAGGCGCGCGGCGAGAAGATCCTCTGGGCCCCGGACAAGCACCTCGGCGGCTACATCCAGAAGCAGACCGGCGCCGACATGCTGCTCTGGGACGGTGCCTGCATCGTCCACGAGGAGTTCAAGGCCAAGGGCGTCGAGGACCTGAAGTCGCTCTATCCCGATGCCGCCGTGCTGGTGCACCCGGAGTCGCCGGCCTCGGTGGTGGAGCTTGCCGACGTGGCGGGCTCCACCTCCCAGCTGATCACCGCGGCGAAGGAGCTGCCCCACGAGCGGCTGATCGTCGCCACCGACCGCGGCATCTTCTTCAAGATGCAGCAGGCGGTGCCGGAGAAGACGCTGTTCGAGGCGCCCACTGCCGGCAACGGCGCCACCTGCAAGAGCTGCGCCCACTGCCCGTGGATGGCGATGAACGCCCTGGACAACCTGACCGCCGCGCTGCGTGAGGGCACGGGCGAGATCGTCGTCGATGACGCGCTGCGCCTGGCCGCCCTGAAGCCCCTGGAGCGGATGCTCAACTTCAAGAAGTAGGCGTTGTGCGTCGGGCAACGAGCTGACAGAAACCCCGAGGGCCGAGGCCCTCGGGGTTTTCTTTTGGGCGGTCGAGGGGCGCGGGCAGCGGCTACCGGAACTCCTCCAGCGTCTCCCGATAGCCGAGGAAGGCCTCCCGGCGCCGCTCGATGGCGCTCGTCGCGGCGGGCTCGCCCTGGCGCTCGGCGACCTCCTTGGCGACCTCGAGCTGGCGAATGGCGCGATCGATATGGCCGGTGAGCTGCAGCTGCTCGGCGCGGGCCAGGTGGCCCCAGGCCTCCCGGCCGCTGCGCCCGGCGGCCTCGGCGAGCAGGGTGAACACCTGCGGGTCCTCGGGGCGGCGCTCGGCCAGCTCGCGCAGCACCCGGTAGGCCTCGTCGGGATCGCGCTGCAGCAGCGCCTCGCCGAGCAGGCGGCGGGTCGGCACGTAGTCCGGCATCAGGCGCAGCTGGGCCCGGCTGCGGCTGACGGCGTCGTCGGTGCGGCCGGCGGCGAAGGCCACCTGAGCCGCGGTGGCCGGCAGCATCGCGAGATCCGGGTGCGCGCGGGCCAGGGCGTCGAGCGCGTTCAGCGCCCGGTCGGTGCGCCCCGCCCGGGCGTCGAGCAGCGCTGCCAGGTAGCGCCGGGCCGCCGCGGGGGCCTGGTCCTGGGCCAGCCGGGTGGCGGCCTGCTGGGGGTCGCGGTCGTGGATCGCCAGCAGGGCGCGGGCCCTGACCAGCGCGTACTCGAGCGCCTCGCCCCGCGGCGTCGCCACGGTCGTCTGGCTGGCGCGGGCCTGGGTATCGCTGATGCGCGACTCGGTCATCGGGTGGGAGAGCAGGAACTCCGGTGGATTGCCGCCCTGCAGGCTGACCATGCGCTGCATGGCGCGAAACATCTCCACCATGGCCTCCGGGTCGTAGCCGGCGCCGGCCATCGCCTGCAGGCCGACGCGGTCGGCCTCCTGCTCGAAGCGCCGCGAGTAGCGCAGCTGGTCCTGGATGAAGGCCGCCTGGGTGCCCATGGCGGCGGCGATGCCGGCGTCGCCGCCACCCCCGGCGGCGAGCAGCATGCCGGCCAGCATGGCGGCCATGGTCGGGATCTGGGTCTGTTCGGCGCGCTCCCGGCCGCGGGCGTAGTGGCGCTGGGCGAGGTGGCCGAGCTCATGGGCGACCACCGAGGCGAGCTCGGCCTCCCGCTCGGCGAAGGCGAACAGCCCGGCGTTGACGCCGATCACCCCGCCGGGCACCGCGAAGGCGTTGAGCAGGCGGCTCTCCACCAGGGTGACGACGGTCTCCGCCCGGCTGAGGCCGCTGTGGGGCAGCAGGCGGGCGACCAGCGACTCCACGTAGTCCTGGGCGATGGCGTCCTGCCACTCGGGGGCCCGGGCGCGGAACTGGCGCAGCCAGGCGCGCCCCAGGCGCAGCTCCTCGCCGCTGATCGCCTGGCTGCCGCCGTGGGTGAGGCTCGGCAGGCCGTAGTCGCCGCTGGCGATCGGCGTGCCGCCGCGGTCGGTCAGCCCGGGCGCCTCGAAGCGGTCCGCGGACTGGGCCTGGCCCGGCAGGGCGAGTGCCAGGCAGAGGGCGCTGGCGGTGAGGCAGGATCCGGTTCGACGCAGCATGGCCATCCTCGTCACGGGGCGAAAGCGGGGGCGGGCGTTGGGCTTCGACATTGATTCGGTCCGCAAAGTGCCTTTAAATCGCAGGAACTTGCGTGTCGGCCGCCGGCCTGCACGACTCACTGCATTCTCCCGGGAGACAACATGGCGCTGCAACCCGACGATCTGCTCGATGCCCGCGGTCTTCCCTGTCCGCTGCCGCTGCTCAAGGCCAAGCAGGCCCTGTCGCGCCTCGCGCCCGGCCAGCTGCTCGAGGTACAGGCCACCGACGCGGGCTCCTGGCGCGACTTCGAGACCTTCGTGGCCCAGAGCCCCCACGAGATGCACGCCAGGGAGGAGCGGGGCGAGGTCTACCACTACTGGATCCGCAAGGGGGGGGCATCGCCTTCATGACCCTGAGGTCGGTATTCCGTAGCTGGATCGAGCACTACTTCTCCGACGAGGAGGCGGTGATCCTGCTGGTGGTGCTGGCGCTCGGCTTCGCCGTGGTGATCTGGATGGGCCACATGCTGGCCCCCTTCCTCACCGCGCTGGTCATCGCCTTCCTGCTGCAGGGGGCGGTGAACGGCCTGACGCGTCGCCGCGTGCCCCATCTGCTGGCGGTGATCCTGGTCTTCCTGGGGTTCATCGGCGTGCTGCTGGCGATGGCGCTGATCCTGATGCCGCTGATCTGGACGCAGCTGGTCAACCTGATCCAGGAGACGCCGCGGATGTTCGCCAGCGGCCAGCAGCTGCTCGATGACCTCCAGGCGCGCTATCCGCAGCTGGTGACGCCGGACCAGATCCAGAACTGGATCGGCATGGCCGGCCGCGAGGTGACACAGCTCGGCCAGCGCGCCCTGACGCTGTCGCTGGCCTCGCTGGGCAACGTCCTGGCGCTGATCATTTACCTGGTGCTGGTGCCGATCCTGGTCTTCTTCATGCTCAAGGATCGCGATCGGCTGGTGGGCTTCACCGTCTCGCTGCTGCCGCAGCGGCGCGACCTGATGACCCGCATCTGGCAGGAGATGGACGACCAGATCGCCAACTACGTGCGCGGCAAGTTCACCGAGATCATCATCGTCGGCAGCGTGGCGTTCTTCACCTTCGCCTTCTTCGGGCTGCCCTACACGGCGCTGCTGGCGGTGCTGGTGGGGCTGTCGGTGCTGGTCCCCTACATCGGCGCCGCGGTGGCCACGCTGCCGGTGGCCGCGGTGGCGGGCTTCCACTTCGGCATCAGCGACCAGTTCCTCTACGTGATCGTGGCCTACGGCGTGATCCAGGCGCTGGATGGCAACGTGCTGGTGCCGATCCTGTTCTCCGAGGCGGTCAACCTGCACCCGGTGTCGATCATCCTGGCGGTGCTGTTCTTCGGCGGCATCTGGGGCTTCTGGGGGATCTTCTTCGCGATCCCCCTGGCGACCCTGCTCAAGGCGCTGGTCTATGCCTGGCCGCGGGGCATCCAGCAGCGCCACCGCCAGGAGACGCCGGACACCCCCGCCGAATCCTGAGGCGGCGCCCCCGGGCGGCCCGTCACGGGCCGCCCGGGGGGGGAAGGGGAAGCGGGCGGGCTCAGCCGGCGTGCAGGGCCTCGGCCGCCGCGAGGACCTCCTCGACGTGGCCCTTGACCTTGACGCCGCGCCACTCGCGGGCGAGCCGGCCCTCGGCATCGATCAGGAAGGTGCTGCGCTCTATCCCCAGGTGCTCCTTGCCGTAGAGCTTCTTCAGCTTGATGACGTCGAACAGCCGGCAGACGGCCTCGTCCTTGTCGGAGAGCAGCGCGAAGTTGAACCCCTGCTTGGCCTTGAAGTTCTCCTGGGCGCGGATGCCGTCCCGGGAGACGCCGAGGATCACGGTGTTGGCGGCGTCGAACGCCTCCTTGCGATCGCGAAAGTCGCCGCCCTCGGTGGTGCAGCCCGGGGTGCTGGCCTTGGGGTAGAAGTAGATCACCACCTGCCGGCCGCGCAGCTCGGAGAGGGTGACGGTGGTGTCGCCGGTGGCGGTGGCGGTGAAGTCGGGGACGGGTTCGCCGAGGCTCGCGCTCATGAAACGGCTCCTTGTCAGGGGGATGGGCAATGGAGGGACGGTCGGCCGTCGCAGGGCGCGGCCGGACCGGCACGAGCCGATTACACGCAAGGCGCGGCGAACTGTAAAGTCGCGGCTGTACAGGCTCTCGAGGCCTGAGTACCATTTGGCCCCTGGCCCCGGGGCAGGTCCCGGCGCTTCCCGGGGGCCGGCAGGCCGTGAATGCAGGTGAATCGAGAGGAATCGAGAGGATGATCACTGGAAGTATCGTCGCGCTGGCGACGCCGATGAAGGTCAACGGCGATATCGACTGGGAGGCCCTGCGCCGCCTGGTGCACTTTCATCTCGACAACGGCACCGATGCGATCGTGGCGGCCGGCACCACCGGCGAGCCGACGACCATGTCCTTCGCCGAGCACTTCGACGTCATCCGCACCGTGGTGGAAGAGGTCAACGGCCGCATTCCGGTAATCGCCGGCACCGGCTCCAACAACACCACCGAGGCGGTCGAGCTGACCCGCTACGCCAAGGAGGTCGGGGCCGACTACTGCCTGACGGTGGCGCCCTACTACAACAAGCCGACCCAGGAAGGCCTCTACCGGCACTTCAAGGCCATCGCCGAGGCCAGCGACCTGCCGGTGATCCTCTACAACGTGCCCGGCCGCACCTGCTCCGACATCTACAACGAGACCGTGATGCGTCTCGCCGAGGTCGACGGCATCATTGGCCTCAAGGATGCCACCGGCAACCTGGAGCGCGCCGAGGACCTGATCGCGCGCCTCAAGGGCAGCGACTTCATGCTCTACTCCGGCGACGACGCCACCGCCTGCGACTTCATGCTGATGGGCGGCCACGGTGACATCTCGGTGACCGCCAACGTCGCCCCGCGGGCGATGCACGAGCTGTGCGCCGCCGCCGTGGCCGGCGACGCCGACAAGGCCCACCAGATCAACACCCGGCTGCTGCCGCTGCACACCAACCTGGGCGTCGAGTCCAACCCGATCCCGGTCAAGTGGGCGCTGCATCGCATGGGCTACATGGAGGCGGGCATTCGCCTGCCGCTGACCTGGCTCTCCGAGAAGTACCACTCCACCGTCAGCGAGGCCCTGCAGCTGGCGGGCATGATCGACGACTGAGCGGTGCCCGGCATCGCACTCCGCACAACACGAGGCAAGGTGGACGCATGAACTCTGCGCTGAAAGGGATGCTGGTGGCGACGGTCGCGCTGGCCACGGTCGGTTGCGCCCGTGATGGCTACTATCACGATCGCAACCTCGACTACGCCGAGGCCGAGGAGACGGCGCCCCTGGTGCTGCCCGAGGACCGCAACCCGGCGCGCTACCGGGACGCCATGCCGGTGCCCGAGGTGAGCGGCGCGCGTCCCGCCGCGGACGGCGTGGTGGAAGCGCCGCTGCCCCAGGCCCTGTCGCCGGGGCTTGCCCGGGATCGCGGCTACGTCGAGCGCCGCGAGATCGGCAGCGACGCCTGGCTGGTGGTGGGCGCCGAGCCGGCCTCGGTGTGGCCGGAGCTCGAGCGCTTCGCCCAGGGGCGCGGGCTGGAGGTCGTCGCCCGTGACCCGAGTCGCGGCGTGCTGGAGACCGCCCAGGCCCGGTTGAGCGTCCGCCAGGGGCTGCGCCGCGGCGACAGCGAGCTGCACTGCGAGCGCGGCGGCAGCGTCGATGCGGGCTGCCTCCGGGCGCTGGAGCGCCACTTCCAGTCGCTCAGCGCCTCGGCCAGCGCGGCGTCGCTGACCGCCCAGCGTCCCGAGGTGCAGGATCGCGCCCGGTTCGAGCAGCGCGGCGACGACTGGCAGGTGATCCTGCCCTACGACGTCGACCGGCTGTGGGCGGAGCTCAGCTATCAGCTGGAGATCGACTTCGCCGTCGAGGGGCGCCGCGAGCTGCGCGAGCGTGACCCGAGCACGCACAGCTTCCTGGTCGACTACCTGACCCGCGAAGGGCGCGAGCAGGGCCTGCTGGGCTCGCTGGCCTCGCTGGAGTTCGGTGCCGAGCCGCAGCCGGTGCGGCTGATCCTCGAGGCGCGCGGCCCCGAGGAGACGGTGCTGCGTGCGGTGGGCGTCGGCGAGGCCGGCGCGCTGCCCGAGGAGGACCAGCGCGAGCTGCTCGAGCGGGTGGCGGGCCTGCTGCGCTGATGAGCAAGACGGCGTCGGGCGGCCTCACCTTCGCCTCCCTGGGCAGCGGCAGCAAGGGCAACGCCACCCTGGTCAGCGACGGCGAGACGCATCTGCTGGTCGACTGCGGCTTCGGCCTCAAGGAGACCGAGCGCCGCCTGGCCCGGCTGGGGCTGCATCCCCGTCAGCTCGACGCCGTGCTGGTGACCCACGAGCACGGCGATCACATCCGCGGCGTCGGGCCCCTGGCGCGCCGTCACCGGGTGCCGGTCTACCTGACGCCGGGCACCTGGCTGTCGGGGCGCCTCGGCGAGCTGCCGCATCGCCACTGGATCACTCCCCAGGCGCGGTTCGCGGTCAAGGGCCTGGTCGTCGACCCGATCACCGTGCCCCACGATGCCCGCGAGCCGGTGCAGTTCGCGATCAGCGGCAGCGGCCATCGGCTCGGCCTGCTCACCGACCTGGGGCATCCCAGCGCCCATGTGGTCGAGGCCTTCGCCGGCTGCGACGGCCTGGTGCTGGAGTGCAACCACGACCGGCGGATGCTCGCCGAGGGGCCCTATCCCGCGAGCCTCAAGCGTCGCGTGGGCGGCGACTGGGGCCACCTGGCCAACGTCCAGGCGGCCTGGCTGCTGCAGCGGCTGGGGCTCGATCGCCTGCAGCGCATCGTCTGCTCGCACCTCTCCGAACATAACAACCGCCCCGAGCTGGCCCTGGAGGCCCTGGTGCCCCTGCTCGACGGCGACGACTCCCGGCTGAGGATCGCCGCCCAGGACGATGGCCTGGCGTGGCAGACCCTCGGCTGACCGACCATCCTTACCCGTACCCTCGCCCCTGGAGGCTCCCATGGAAAAGCGTCAAGAACTCTTCGCCGGCAAGGCCAAGTCGGTCTACGCCACCGATGACCCGGACCGCCTGATCCTGCACTTCCGCAACGACACCAGCGCCTTCGACGGCCGTCGCGTCGAGGCGCTCGAGCGCAAGGGCCAGGTCAACAATCGCTTCAACGCCTTCATCATGGGCAAGCTGCAGGAGGCGGGGATCCCCACCCACTTCGAGAGCCTGCTCTCCGACGACGAGTGCGTGGTCAAGAACCTCGAGATGATCCCGGTGGAGTGCGTGGTGCGCAACATCGCGGCCGGCAGCCTGGTCAAGACCCTCGGCGTCGAGGAGGGCCAGACCCTCACCCCGCCGACCTTCCAGCTGTTCCTCAAGAACGACGAGCTCCACGACCCGATGATCAACGAGTCGCTGGCCGAGACCTTCGGCTGGGCGACCCCCGAGCAGCTCGCCGAGATGAAGGCGTTGACCTTCCGCGTCAACGAGGTGCTCAAGGCGCTGTTCGAAGAGGGCGGCATGCTGCTGGTCGACTACAAGCTCGAGTTCGGGCTCTTCCACGGCAAGATCGTGCTGGGCGACGAGTTCTCCCCGGACGGCTGCCGCCTGTGGGACGCGAAGACCCGCGAGAAGCTCGACAAGGACCGCTTCCGCCAGGGGCTCGGCAACGTGATCGAGTCCTACGAGGAAGTGGGTCGTCGCATCGGCGTCGACTTCGGCTGAGGCCGACCGCTACGCCGACGAGCGTCATGACGAAGGGCCCTGCGGGGCCCTTCGTCGTTGCGGGCCCTCAGGCCGTCACGATCTCGACGACCTCGAGGCGCGTCTCGCCGGTGGCGGCGGTGCGGGCCCGGAAACGCACGTCGACGTCGCGCAGGCGCACGCCATAGACCCGCGCCTCGGCGCCGCGGCGGTAGGCCGGGCGCGGATCCTGGGCGAGCACCTGCAGGATCAGTGCGCGCAGGCTCGCGCCGTCCTCGCGGCGCGCGAGCACCGCCTCGGCGGCGGGGGAGAGGTCGACCGGCAGGGTCGACGGCGTCCCGGGGGCGAAGCCGGCGCGCGCCTCGGGGCGCGACTCCGCCCAGGGCAGGTAGGGCTTGAGGTCGAGCACCGGCGTGCCGCTCACCAGGTCGGCGCCGCGCAGGGCCAGGCGCACGCCCCGCGAGGTGTCGATGTCGAGCAGTTCCACCAGCGAGAGCCCCAGGCGGTTGGGCCGGTGGGTGCTGCGGCTGGCGAAGACCCCCACCTTGGCATTGCCGCCCAGGCGCGGCGGGCGTACCAGCGGCGTCCAGCGCTCGGGGCTCTGGTGGAAGACGAAGGTCAGCCAGAGGTGGCTGAACGCCTCGAGGCCCCGCACCGCCAGCGGATCATCGAAGGGGGAGCGCAGCACCAGGCTCGCCCGGGCCGCCTCGGCGAGCCCCGGCTGGCGCGGAATGCCGAACTTGTCCGGGAAGTCGCTCTCGATGACGCCGATGGGCGTCATGGCGAAGGCGTCGGGCGGGGCGGGGCGGTCGGTCATGGCGAATCCTTGCGCTTTTTCCTCGCGGGGATTGGCCCCGCGGCGGGGCTTGGGTAGTCTGCTGGCCTGATCATCATCGCAGGAAGCTCACGCATGCGTCATGACGCCCCTCACACCGCCGCCGATGAGGCGCCCCCCGGGACGCGCCGCGGCCCGCGCATCGTCTATCGGGCGGCGCGCGTCCGCGACGCCGCCGACCAGGCCGAGGTCTTCCACCACGCCGTGATGCAGGGCGCCGCGGGCCACTACACCCTGGCCGAGCGCGAGGCCTGGGCAATGGCCCTGCCGCGGGACGCCAGCGCCTGGTCGGCGCGCCAGGCGCTCTTCACCACCCTGGTGGCCGACTGCGAGGGGCGCTGCGTGGGCTTCCTCGAGCTGGAGCTGGCCGCGGGACGGATCGAGACCCTCTACGTCTGGCCGTCGCTGGGGCGGCGCGGCATCGGCGGAACGCTGCTGGTGCACGCCGAGCGGATGCTGCTGGAGCAGGGGGTGAGCCGCGTCCGGGTCGAGGCCAGCGCCGTGCTGGCGCCCGGCCTGCTGCGGCGCGGCTGGACCCTGCTCGGCGACGACTGGGTCGAGCGTGGCGGCGAGCGGCTCTTTCGCCAGTGCCTGGAGAAGCGTCTCGTCGCCGTGGAGACCTGAGCCTCCCGCTCGGTCGGCTCAGGCCGGCTGGTCGATGAAGCGCATCGACAGGTCGATGGCCTTCAGGTCCTTGGTCAGGGCGCCGCTGGAGATGCAGTCGACGCCGGTCTCGGCGATGGCGCGCAGCGTGGTCTCGTCGACGTTGCCCGAGGCCTCGAGGGTGGCGCGCCCCGCGGTGCGGGCGACCGCCTCGCGCATGTCGTCGAGGCTGAAGTTGTCGAGCATGATCACGTCGGCGCCGGCGGCGAGCGCCAGGTCGAGCTCCTCGAAGGTCTCCACCTCGACCTCCACCGGCAGGTCGCGGGCGATGTCCCGGGCCTCCTTCACCGCCGCTTCGATCCCCCCGCAGGCGGCGATGTGGTTCTCCTTGATCAGGAAGGCGTCATAGAGCCCGATGCGATGGTTGTGGCCGCCGCCGCAGGTCACCGCGTACTTCTGCGCCAGGCGCAGGCCGGGCAGGGTCTTGCGGGTGTCGAGCAGGCGCACCCCGGTGCCCTCGAGCAGGTCCACGTAGTGGCGGGTGCGGGTCGCCGTGGCGGAGAGGGTCTGCAGCAGGTTGAGCGCGGCGCGCTCGCCGGTGAGCAGGCTGCGCGCCGGGCCCTCCAGCTCGAGGAAGGCCTGGCCGGCCGCGAGGCGGTCGCCGTCGGCGGCTTGCCAGTGCAGGCTGACCCGCGGGTCGAGCCGGCGGAACAGCTCGTCGACCCAGGCCACCCCGCAGAGGATCGTCGCCTCGCGGGTGATCACCCGCGCGCGGGCCGTCTGCTTCTCGGGAATCAGCTGGGCGGTGATGTCGCCGGGGCCGACGTCCTCGGCCAGCAGCCGAGCGGCACTGTCACGGATCTCTTCGGCAATGGCGTCCTGGTAATGCATGGCGGGTCCATCTCTGTGCGGGGAAGCTTGAGCGGGTCATTATAGGGGAAACCCACGCATCCACGTCAGGGAAAAACCATGCGCATCGACGACGGCTGGCTGGCGCCGGCCCGGCGGCTCGCCTCGCCCAACCAGGACGACCGCCCGGAAGGCGAGGTCTCGCTGCTGGTCCTGCACTCGATCAGCCTGCCGCCGGGGGAGTTCGGCGGCGAGCACATCGAGCGGCTCTTCACCAACCGGCTCGATCCCTCGGCCCACCCCTTCTTCGCCGCGATCGCCGACCTGCGCGTCTCGGCCCACCTGCTGATCCGACGCGACGGCGAGTGCGTGCAGTTCGTGCCCTTCGAGGCCCGCGCCTGGCACGCCGGCCGCTCGTGCTGGCGGGACGGTGCCCGCGAGCGCCGGGCGCTGAACGACTTCGCCGTGGGCATCGAGCTGGAGGGCGACGAGGTGTCGCCCTACACCGGCGCCCAGTACCGGGCCCTGGCCCGCGCCACGGCCGCGCTGCTGGCGCGCTATCCGGCGCTCACGCCGGCGCGCATCACCAGCCACGCCCGGGTGGCCCCGCTGCGCAAGAGCGACCCCGGTCCCGCCTTCGACTGGGCCTACTTTCGCCAGGAGCTTGGAAAAATACGTACTTAGGCACCAAACGCCGCTCCAGGCCGCGCGGTGCCGGCGTCGGGGGGAGTCGCCCGGAGTAGTCCTCCTACAACGCCCCGAATGCGACCGGCGTCGGCGCGGAAGTGGCCGCTAATCCCCTACGCTGCGGTGCAATACGGTTATGTGAAAAATATTTCCACTCTATCTTGAATTGGCAGGGACCAGCGTTTACGGTATCTTCGCGCCATCAGCAGGGCACCCTGTGCATTGTCTTGTAAAACAACTACAGGCCTGACGCGTTGGGGCGCCAACCCCGATCATGAGTGCCATCTTGCCCCTCTGCGGGGCTGTAGTTCCCCACCGTCATTCGGAGAGACGTCTATGAGTCTGGAAACAAGAGAAGATCTCGATCCGGTCGAAACCACGGAATGGTTGGATTCCCTGGAATCGGTCCTGGATCGCGAGGGCGAGGATCGTGCCCGGTACCTGATGACTCGCCTGGCCGACCGGGTGCGGCGTGATGGCATGCAGGTGCCCTTCTCGGTGACGACCCCGCATCGCAACACCATTCCGGTGCACCGCGAGGCGCCGATGCCGGGCGACCTGTTCATGGAGCGTCGCATCCGCTCGCTGATCCGCTACAACGCCATCGCCCAGGTGATTCGCAACAACCGCGCCAACCCGGGCCTGGGCGGACACATCGCCAGTTTTATGTCGGCGGCGACCCTGTATGACGTGGGCTTCAACCACTTCTTCCGCGCCCCGAACGGCGACTTCGAAGGCGATCTGGTCTACATCCAGGGCCACGTGGCGCCTGGCGTCTACGCCCGCGCCTACCTCGAGGGCCGCCTCACCGAAGACCAGATGGACAAGTACCGCCAGGAGGTGGATGGCGACGGCCTCTCGTCCTACCCGCACCCCTGGCTGATGCCGGACTTCTGGCAGTTCCCCACGGTATCCATGGGCCTCGGCCCCATCCAGGCCATCTACCAGGCCCACGTGATGAAGTACCTGGATTCCCGTGAACTCAAGAACATGCACGATCGCAAGATCTGGTGCTTCATGGGCGACGGCGAGTGCGACGAGCCGGAGTCCCTCGGCGCGATCCACCTGGCCAGCCGCGAGAAGCTCGACAACCTGATCTTCGTCATCAACTGCAACCTGCAGCGCCTCGACGGTCCGGTCCGCGGCAACTCGCGGATCATGGACGAGCTCGAGGGCGTCTTCCGCGGCGCCGGCTGGAACGTGCAGAAGGTCGTCTGGGGCCGCCTGTGGGATCCGCTCTTCGAGAAGGACACCAAGGGCATCCTGCAGAAGCGCATGGACGAGGCGGTCGACGGCGACTACCAGAACTACAAGGCCAACGGCGGCGCCTACACCCGGGAGCACTTCTTCGGGAAGTACCCGGAGACCGCCGAGATGGTCAAGGACATGTCCGACGAGGACATCTGGAAGCTCAACCGTGGCGGCCACGACCCGTTCAAGGTCTACGCGGCGTACCACGAGGCGACCCAGAACGCCAACGGCCGTCCCACCGTGATCCTGGCGCACACCGTCAAGGGCTACGGCATGGGCGGTGGCGACGGCGAGGCCGCCAACGAGGCGCACCAGGTCAAGACCATGGAGTACGAGGCGCTCAAGCGCTTCCGCGACCGCTTCGGCATCCCGCTCACCGACGAGCAGCTCAAGGAGGTGCCGTACTACAAGCCCGAGGACGACTCCCCGGAGCTCAAGTACATGCACCTGCAGCGCGAGCGCCTCGGCGGCTACCTGCCGAGCCGGCGCAACGACTTCGAGGCGCTGCCGATCCCGGCCCTGGAGGACAAGACCTTCGCCTCCCAGATGGGCGGCTCCAAGGGTCGCGAGGTTTCCACCACCATGGCCTTCGTGCGCATCCTGAACGGCCTGGTCAAGGACAAGCAGATCGGCAAGCACGTGGTGCCGATCATCCCCGACGAGGCGCGCACCTTCGGCATGGAGGGCATGTTCCGCCAGCTCGGCATCTACACCTCGGAAGGGCAGAAGTACGAGCCGGTGGATAAGGGCCAGATCATGTTCTACCGCGAGGATCAGAAGGGCCAGATCCTCGAGGAGGGCATCACCGAGGCCGGCGCCATGTCGGCGTGGATCGCCGCGGCGACCTCCTACTCGAACAACGCCACGACGCTGCTGCCGTTCTACGTCTACTACTCGATGTTCGGCTTCCAGCGCATCGGCGATCTGGCCTGGGCCGCCGGCGACATGCAGGCCCGCGGCTTCCTGGTCGGCGGTACCGCCGGTCGCACCACCCTGAACGGCGAGGGGCTGCAGCACCAGGACGGCCACAGCCACCTGCAGGCGTCGATGATCCCGAACTGCCGCAGCTACGACCCGACCTATGCCCATGAGGTGGCGGTGATCGTCCAGGACGGCCTGAAGCGCATGTTCACCGACAAGGAGAACTGCTTCTACTACCTGACGGTGATGAACGAGAACTACGAGCAGCCGGCGCTCGAGGAAGTGCCCGCCGAGGACATCATCAAGGGCATGTACCTGCTGCGCGAGACCCAGGGCAAGAAGGGCCGCGTGCAGCTGATGGGCTGCGGCACCATCCTGCGCGAGGTCGAGGCGGCCGCCGAGATGCTCGCCGAGGAGTGGGGCGTGGGCGCCGACATCTGGAGCGTCACCAGCTTCAACGAGCTGCGTCGCGAGGCCCTGGAGATCGACCGTCAGGCCTTCATCAACCCCGAGGCTGAGGTGGGCAAGCCCCACGTCACCGCCTGCCTGGAGGGTCGCGAGGGTCCGGCCATCGTCTCCACCGACTACATGAAGCTGTTCGCCGACCAGGTCCGCGCCTGGGTGCCGACCGACTACCATGTACTCGGGACCGACGGCTACGGCCGCTCCGACACCCGCGAGAAGCTCCGTCACTTCTTCGAGGTCGACCGTCGCTTCGTCACCGTGGCCGCGCTCAAGGCGCTGGCCGACCGCGGCGAGCTGGATCGCAAGGTCGTCGGCGAGGCGCTCAAGAAGTACGGCATCGATCCGGCCAAGCCCAACCCGCTTGCGGTGTGAGGCGTCGCCCGAGCGATTCGGTGGCATGGCGGGCCTGCGGGCCCGCCCCCGTCAAGAGTTTGAAGGAGCGCGACCTTGAGTAGCGAAATCATCAAAGTTCCGGACATCGGTGGCGATACCGATGTCGAGATCATCGAGATCGCGGTGGCCGAGGGCGACGTCATCGCCCCCGAGGACACCCTGATCACGCTGGAGTCCGACAAGGCCAGCATGGACGTGCCGGCGCCCAAGGGCGGCAAGGTGCTGAAGGTCCTGGTCAAGGAGGGCGATACCGTCTCCGAGGGCGACGACATCGTCGAGATCGAGGCCGAGGGTGGCGGCGACGCCGACGCCGGTGGCCAGGAGGAGGCCGAGCAGGCCGCCGAGCCCGAGCAGGCCGCCGAGCCGGCATCCGAGCCCGCGCCGGAAAAGCCCGCGGCCAAGAGCGGCGGCGGCAAGCAGACCGTGGAGATCAAGGTGCCCGATCTCGGCGGCTCCGCCGACGTGGAGATCATCGAGGTGGCGGTGGCCGAGGGTGACCAGGTCGACGCGGAAGACACCCTGATCACCCTGGAGTCCGACAAGGCCTCCATGGACGTGCCGAGCCCCCAGGCCGGCAAGATCGTCAGCCTGACCGTCAAGGAGGGCGACACCGTCTCCGAGGGCGACGTCATCGGCACCATGGAGGTCGAAGACGCGGGTACCGGCGAGGGCGGCGGTGAGGCCGCGCCCGCCGAGGCGGCGCCGGAACCTGCCCAGAGCGCCCCGCAGGACGAGGCTCCGGCCGAGGAAGAGAGTGCCGGCGGCGGCGAGCCGGAGCGCAAGGAAGTCCGCGTGCCGGACCTCTCCGGTTCCGCCGACGTGCCGATCATCGAGATCGCCGCCAGCGTCGGCGACGAGGTCGACGAGGAGGACCCGCTGATCACCCTGGAGTCCGACAAGGCCTCCATGGACGTGCCCAGCCCCTACAAGGGCAAGCTCCTCGAGCTGACCGTCAAGGAGGGCGATACCGTCTCCGAGGGCGACCTGATCGGCTATATCGAGGTGGCCGGCAGCAAGCCCGCCGCCAAGCCGGCGGCGAAGGCGCCCGAGCAGAAGGCGGAGAAGCCGGCGCAGAAGACCGAGGCGCCGGCCGCCAAGGCCTCCGGCACCCCCGCCGGCTCGCCGAGCCCCGAGGCGCAGATGGCCGCCCACAAGCCGCGCGACGGCAAGCTGGTGCATGCCGGTCCGGCGGTGCGCATGCTGGCCCGCGAGCTGGGCGTCGACTTGGGGCTGGTCAAGCCCAGCGGCCCCAAGGAGCGCGTGCTCAAGGAGGACGTCCACGCCTACGTCAAGCAGGTCATGGAAGGCCAGGCCCAGGCGCCCGCCGCGGCGGCACCGGCCGCCGCCGGCGGCGGCATCCCGCCGATCCCGGACCAGGACTTCAGCCAGTTCGGCGAGGTGGAAGAGAAGCCGATGGGCCGCCTGATGAAGATGGGCGCCACCAACCTGCACCGCAGCTGGGTCAACCTGCCCCACGTCACGCAGTTCGACGAGGCGGACATCAGCGAGCTGGAGGCCTTCCGCAAGTCGATGAAGGCCGAGGCCGAGGCGCAGGGTGCCAAGCTCACGCCGCTGCCCTTCCTGATCAAGGCCTGCGCCTTCGCGCTGAAGAAGTTCCCGCAGTTCAACGTCAGCCTGAAGAGCGACGGCGAGACGGTGGTGCACAAGAAGTACGTGCACATCGGCATCGCCGTGGATACCCCGGACGGCCTGATGGTGCCGGTGATCCGCAACGCCGACCAGAAGTCGCTGATCGAGCTGGCCAAGGAGTCGGTGGAGCTGGCCGGCAAGGCGCAGTCGAAGAAGCTCAAGCGCGACGAGATGACCGGCGGCTGCTTCACCATCTCGAGCCTGGGCTCCATCGGCGGCACCGCCTTCACGCCGATCGTCAACGCCCCGGAGGTCGCCATCCTCGGCATCTCCAAGGCGCAGATGAAGCCGGTATGGGACGGCGCGGCCTTCCAGCCGCGACTGATGATGCCGCTGTGCCTCTCCTACGACCACCGGGCGGTCAACGGCGCCGATGCCGCGCGCTTCACCGCCTTCCTGGGTCAGGTGCTCACGGACATCCGTCGCCTGCTGCTGTAGGTCGGTCGAGCCGAGCCTTCGTCCCACGCAACGGCGCCGCAAGGCGCCGTTGCCGTTTCCGGGACCACGTGCGCGTGGGCGACCAAAGTGCTATGCACCCGCAGAAGCCTGATGCCACGACCTTTTTTCCTGTTTTGGCAGGATGAATCGGGGCCCCTCGCTTGTCTGGGCCCGGCGGCGCGGTTATCGTTCGCTTCTTACTTTTCTTCACCTATCCGCAATACACACTTCTAAGGAGCAGTCAGATGCGTTTGATCCTTTTGGGCGCCCCGGGTGCCGGCAAGGGTACCCAGGCCCAGTTCATCTGCGAACGGTTCAACATCCCGCAGATCTCCACCGGCGACATGCTGCGCGCCGCGGTGAAGGAGGGCAGCGAGCTGGGGCTCAAGGTCAAGGAGATCATGAACAGCGGCGGCCTGGTGTCCGACGACATCATCATCGCCCTGGTCAAGGAGCGCATCAGCCAGCCCGACTGCGCCAACGGCTTCCTGTTCGACGGCTTTCCGCGCACCATCCCGCAGGCCCAGGCCATGCGCGATGCCGAGGTGAAGATCGATCACGTGCTGGAGATCGCCGTCGATGACGAGGAGATCGTCAAGCGCCTGGCCGGCCGCCGCGTCCACCCGGGCTCCGGTCGCGTCTACCACCTCGAGTACCAGCCGCCGAAGGAAGAGGGCAAGGACGACGTCACCGGCGAGGCGCTGATCCAGCGCGACGACGACCGCGAGTCCACGGTGCGCAACCGCCTGGCGGTCTACCACGAGCAGACCGCGCCGCTGGTGGATTACTACCAGCAGTGGGCCAAGGAAGAGCCCGAGGCGGCCCCGGCCTACCATCGCGTCGAGGGCGTGGGCAGCATCGATGACATCACCGGTCAGGTGATCAAGGCCCTCGAGGGCTGAGCCTCACGCCCCGCACCCCCGTGCACCGCACGCCGCCGAAGGCCCGCATTCGCGGGCCTTCGTCGTTGGCGGCGGCACGCGTATAATACCGCGACACTTCCGCCACGACGTGATGTCCCATGCCGATCCTGCTGGCCCTGGACGCTTCCTCGAGCGCCTGTTCCGCCGCCCTGCTGCGCCGCCGCGACGGCCACGCTGACGAACTGATCTCCCGCTTCGCGCTGACCCCGCGCGAGCACACCCGCCGCCTGCTGCCGATGGTCGACGAGGTGCTCGCCGAGGCCGGGCTTGATGCCTCGGCGCTCGACGCCGTGGCCTACGGCCGCGGCCCGGGCTCGTTCACCGGGCTGCGCATCGCCGCCGGGGTCGCCCAGGGGCTCGCCTTCGGCCTCGACCGCCCGCTGGTCGGCGTCTCGACCCTCGAGGCGCTGGCCCTGGGCGGGCACCGCCGCCACCACTACCGCCGGCTGATCACCGCCCTGGACGCCCGCATGGGGGAGATCTACGTGGCCGCCTGGCAGTGTCGCGACGGTCGCGTGGAGCCGCTCAGTGAGGAGGCGGTGATGCCCCCGGAGCGGCTGCGCCTGCCCGCCCTCGAGGACGGCACCCAGGACGACGCCGACTGGGTCGGCATCGGCTCCGGGTGGAATCTCCGCGAGCAGATGCGCGTCGAGGTGCAGGCGGGCCTCGGCCTCTGCCTGCCCGAGGTCGAGGCCGAGGCTGCCGACATGGCGCTGCTGGCCATGGAGGCGCTGGCGCGGGGCGAGGCCCGTCCGGCCCACGAGGTGCAGCCGGTCTACCTGCGCGACCAGGTCGCCTGGCAGAAGAGCCGATGAGCGGCGTCGCGGTACGGGACCCGGCCCTGTATCCGCTGGCCCGGCGCCTGGGGCTGTCGATGGTCGACGACGCCGGGAGCGACGGCGAGGCGCTGACGCTGGCGCGCCAGGACGATCGCCTGGTGCTGGCCGGCGACCCGCGCCGCTTCGGCCATCCCCTGGCGGTGGACTTCGTCACCGGGCGAGCCGCCCATCGGCGCCGCTTCGGCGGCGGCCGCGGCCAGCTCGTCGCCCGCGCCTGCGGCCTGGCCAAGGGCGTCACACCCTCGGTGGTGGACGCCACCGCGGGGCTCGGCCGCGACGCCTTCGTGCTGGCGAGCCTGGGCGCCGAGGTGCTGCTGGTGGAGCGGGTCGCGGCGATCGTCGCGCTGCTCGAGGACGGCCTGGCGCGGGCCCTGGCCGACCCCGAGACGTGCGAGATCGCGGCGCGCATGCGCCTCGCCCACGGCGATGCCGGCCGCGAGCTGGCGAGCCTGGTGGCGAGCGCCGGCGTGGCCCCCGAGGTGATCCACCTCGACCCGATGTTTCCCCACCGCGACAAGTCGGCGCTGGTCAAGAAGGAGATGCGCCTCTTCCGCACCCTGGCCGGCGACGATCCCGACGCCCCGCGGCTGCTCGAGGCGGCGCTGGACGTGGCGACCCACCGGGTGGTGGTCAAGCGCCCGCGCAAGGCGCCGCCCCTGGCGGGCCCGCCGCCGCGCCACGTCATCGAGGACAAGACCAGCCGCTACGACCTCTACGTGCATCGCCGCCTGGGCGCCTGAATCCAGGCCTCGCCTCTCACCCTTCACCCTTCTCCCTGGCGGCTGACCAGCTGCAGGCGGTGGCGCAGCGCCGGGTCGAACAGCGCCCGGCTGTGCTCGGCCGCCTCGCGCAGCGCCTCGTCGAAGCTCAGGCGGCCGTCGTCGACGGCGAGCCACCCGCAGGCCGTGAGGCTCTCCACCAGGCCGGTGAACAGCCGCGCATCGAAGAACTCCGGGGCGTCGCGTCCCGAGAGCAGGGCCAGCCGCTCGGCCAGCAGACGGGTGCGGGCGGTGAGCGCCTCGGCGGTGAAGTGCCCCGAGGGCTCGCTCAAGAGCACCGAGAGCAGCAGGTAGCCGCGCTCCAGCGAGGGCTGCATCAGCGCCCCCAGCATGTCGAGCTGCTCGCCGGCCGACAGCGACCCCTGGGGTCGCCGCCAGGCGTCGCCCTCGCGCTCCAGCAGGCCGTCGTCCCCGAGCGCCTCGAGCATCGCGGCCAGGTCGTCGGCGAGCGCCCGCGCGGGTTCGATGGAAAGCTCCCGGGCGAGGATCGGCCAGCCCGGGGCGAGCAGGGCGGCGAGATCGTCCAGGCGGTGAACGGCCTGGTGCCGGAAGGCGAAGGCGGCGAGGCCGGCCAGGGCGAAGAGGTGCAGCACGTTGTTGCGGTACCAGCCCAGCAGCCCGGCCTGGCGCTCGTCGGCGACGATGATGTCGCCCAGCGGATGGGGATGACGGTCGATCATGCCGAGGGTCTCGACCCGCGCGATCCACGCCTCGGGGGTGCCCTCTGGCAGGCTCGCATCGCGCCCGCCCGGCCGGCGCCGCTGCAGGGCCACCAGCAGCGCCAGCTGCCGGGTCAGCAGCCCGGCCTCGATGGCGCGGTGGGGCGTGGCCAGCAGCACCAGGGCCACCAGGTTGACCGGGTTGAGCGCGGCGGCGGCGTTGATGCGCCGCGAGAGGGTCTCGCCGAGCGACGGCACCACGCGGGGCAGCCAGGCCGGGCGGGGCGCGTCGAGGTCGTCGCGCCAGCCCGGCGCCTGGGCGTCGAGGAAGGCGGTGAGCGACAGCGGCTCGCCAACGTTGACGTCCACCCGCCCGTGGGGCTGGCGCAGCCGGCGGGTCACGCCGAGCAGCGCCAGCGGCGACTCCCGGCGCTTCTCGGCGCCGCGCAGCTCGCGCTGGTAGCTGGCGTTCTCGAGGATGCGCTCGTAGCCGAGGTAGACGGGCACGAAGACGATGTCCCGGCCGCCCTCCCGCCGGCTGCGCAGGAAGGAGCGCAGGGTCATGGCGAGCATCCCCGCCCGGGCCGGCAGCAGGCGGCCGCTGCGCGAGCGTCCCCCCTCCATGAAGTACTCCAGCGGATGGCCCCGCGACAGCAGGCGGTGCAGGTACTCGTTGAACACCGCCGCGTAGAGACGATTGTCGCGGAAGCTCCTGCGCATGAAGAAGGCGCCGCCGCGGCGCAGCAGTGGGCCGATCAGCGGCATGTCGAGGTTGCGCCCGGCGGCGATGTGCGGCGGCATCAGTCCCTCGCGGTAGAGCGCGTAGGAGAGCAGCAGGTAGTCGATGTGGCTGCGGTGGCAGGGCACGTAGACCAGGGTGTGCTCGCCGGCCAGGGCCTTGACCCGCGCCAGGCCGCGTACCTCGACCCCGTCGTAGAGGCGGTGCCAGAGGCGCGCCAGGGCGCCGGCCATGAAGCGCATCACCGGATAGGTCATGTCGGAGGCGATCTCGCGCCCGTAGCGGCGGGCGCGCCGGGCGATCCGCGGCCGTGGCACCGTCTCGGCCGTGGCGACCTCGCCGATGGCGCGCTGCACCTCGGTGCTGGCCACCACGCCGTCGATCAGGGTGCGCCGATGGGAGAGGTCGGGGCCCAGCACCCGGGTGCGGGTGCGTCGGAAGTGCCCGCGCAGCAGCCGGGCCAGCTTGCGGTTGGTGAGCGCCGGGTCGCGCTCGTCGTCGAGCTCGGCGAGGCGCAGCGGCGCGCCGAACTGCACCTCCACGTCGCGCCCGTTGACCGCCACCGAGAGCAGGCGGCGCAGCCGCCCGGTGAGTCGCCAGCTGTCGGCGGCCAGCAGGTGCCAGAAGCCGAAGCGCTTGCCCGGGGCGCGGCCCCAGAAGACGCTCACCGGCACCAGCTGCACGTCCCGGGCGGGATCGCCGCGGTACTGCTCGATCAGCGCCTGGAAGGGGGGCGTCGGCCGTCGCCCGCGACGCCACAGGCGACGCCCCGGGGCGGGTAGCGCCAGGCAGGCGGGCAGCGTGAGGCTGCCCACGTGGCGTAGGCCGCTGGCCCCCGGCAGGCCGTGGGCGCGGGCCAGGCTCTCGAGCAGCAGGGTGTCGGAGAGCGCCGGGCGCGACAGCACGTAGAGCACCGGCAGCGTCGGTTCCAGCGGCAGCGCCTCGGGGGCGGGCTCGATCAGACGGGTCCGGGTCCAGCGCCGCACCAGCGGCGTGAGCGCCGCGCGCAACGCGCCGGCGAGCATTCGTGCAAGGCCCATCCGTCTGCCCCGGCCGGAAATGAGTCGACAGTATAGCGGTCCTCGCCGCGGCGGGCAGCGGGCGCCCTTTCCCCCGGGCGGTAAACATGCGTCAATGCCGTAAGGTGGGCGACAGGGACGGAGCCATGCACGGCATGTGGCGAGACGGCAATCACTTCGCGCTGCTGCCCGAGGCGGCGTGCTTCCTGCCGGCGATGTTCGAGGCGGTCGACCGGGCGCGCCACTTCGTGCTGATCGAGCTCTACCTGATGGAGACCGGCCGGCTGGCCACGGCCCTCAGCGAGTCGCTGCTGCGGGCCGCCGAGCGCGGCGTGTCGGTGATGCTGCTGCTCGACGGCTACGGCGCCATGGGCCTCGACGAGGCCGACCGCCGGCGCCTGGAGGCCGGCGGGGTGGCGCTGCGCTTCTTCAATCCCCTGGGGTTCGAGTCGCCGGTGCGCAACCTCACCCGGGATCACCGCAAGCTGGTGGTGGTCGACGGCGCCGAGGCCTTCACCGGCGGCTTCGGCGCCGTCGACGAGTTCCTGGACGCCTGGTACGAGGTCGCGGTGCACATCGAGGGGCCCGTGGTCGCCGACTGGGTGCGGCTGTTCTGCAGCGTGTGGGACTCGCCACTGAGCCGCGGGCCCGGGGCGCCCTCGCTGGTGCGCGGGATCGAGCTCTCCCCCTACCGCGACGAGGGTTTTCTCGGCATGCGCGGGCGCGTGGTCTGGGGGCAGGGGTATCGCTACCAGGCGATCCGCCACTCCCTGCATCGGCGGGTCGCGGCGGCCCAGAGTCGGCTGTGGATCTGCACGCCCTACTTCGTGCCCACCCTCACCCTGCGCCAGCGCCTGGTGCGGGCGGCCCGCCGCGGGATCGACGTGCGGCTGCTGCTGCCGGGCGAGACCCATGACCATCCCGGCGTGCGCTATGCCGGCCAGCGCTTCTACGGGCGGATGCTTCGCGCCGGGGTGCGCATCTTCGAGTTCCAACCCACCTTCATCCACGCCAAGTTCTCGCTGGTCGACGACTGGGTCAGCCTCGGCTCCTGCAACTTCGACCACTGGAGCCTGCAGTGGAACCTGGAGGCCAACCAGGAGGTGGACGATGCCCGCTTCGCCGCCCGGGTCGCCGAGCTGTTCGAGCGCAACTTCGCGACCAGCGAGGAGATCGACCCCGAGGCCTGGGCCCGCCGGCCGCGCTGGCAGCGCCTCAAGGAGTGGCTGTTCGGCCTGGTGGACGGCCTGCTGACGCGGCTGACCTGAGCCGGCGGCGCGGCACCGGGTTCACGCCTTGCGGCCGCCCTTGCCGCGACCGGCGGGCGCCTTGCGCCGCGGCTTGGGCTTGGGCGTTTCCGGCGGGACGCGATAGTGCAGGTAGAGATCCAGCAGCAACTCCGGGAGCTGGCCGACCAGGCTCTCCAGCCGCGCATTGTCGCCGGCCAGCTCGGCCATGTCGGGCTCATCTTCGAACAGCCCCGAGAGCAGCATGAAGGGCAGCAGCAGGGTGGCGGCGGCCTCCTCGTCGTCATCAAACCAGGCGGCCTCGTCGAGGAACACCCCCTCCATGAAGCCGGCGCACCAGTCGCCGATCGGCGTCTCCTCGGGGGCCAGCTCGCCCAGCTCGAGCTCGAAGGGCAGTTCCGGCAGTCCGCCGCCCTCCAGCACCTCGATGGCGTTGGCGCGCAGGCGCTCCAGCAGCCCGAGGATCGTCTCGCGCTCGGCGTCGTCCTCGAAGGTCGGCTCGCCGTGGAAGAGCTCGGCGACCCAGGTCGCGGCCGGCACGTCGCGCGGGCCCACCGCCAGCGCCACCAGGAAGCCGTGGGCGCCGATCAGGTCCAGGGCGTCGGCATCGACGCGCTCGGAGTCGAGGAAGTCATCCAGCAGGTCGAGCTCCTGATCCTCGAGCAGCGGCTGGGGGAGGGGCGTTTCGGCATCGGACATGACGGCTCTCGCAGGGAAACGGTGCAGGGGAGACGGCGTGACGCCGCGGGGGCGGTGCCCCGGGCTTTACGCGTCGAGACAGACCGGCCATTCTAGCATCCCATGACGGCTCCCGCGCTTCCCGACCCCGACCCCGCCTGGCTCGCCGCCCTCGAGGGCGAGGCCCTGCACCACGCCCTGCACGAACGGGTCGAGGCGGCCTGGCGGCTCTGTTGCGAGGTGCATCCGGCCCTGCCGCGCCCGGCGGTGTGGCTGGACCTGCGCGGCCGGTCGGCCGGCCAGGCCCATTTCGGGCGCGGCGGGCTGCGCTTCAACCCGGTGCTCTTCGACGAGAACCGCCGGGCCTTCCTGGTCGAGGTGGTGCCCCACGAGATGGCCCACTGGCTGGTCCACCACCTCGAGGACGGCCCCCGGGCGCGCCCCCACGGACGCGAGTGGCAGACCGTGATGCGCCGCCTCTTTGGCCTCGTCCCCCGTACCACTCACCGCTTCGATACCCGGCGGGCGAGTCCCGCGCCCTATCGCTACCGCTGCGCCTGCCGCGAGCACGGCTTCACGGCGCGTCGCCATGCCCTGGCCCGTCGCGGCAGCCGCTATCGCTGTCGGCACTGCGCTCAGACCTTGGTCTATTGCGGCCGGTCGGCGTTTGAAAAGGTCGTTTAAGTCATTGTTATGAAAAAGAAATTTGATCATACCAATGTCTAAAGGGAAGGCCGCGTCGGGACGTATATGCTTGGGGCAGTTTTATGGAGTCGGCTCGTCCAACAACAACGCGGCCGGCATCATCCACCTGGAGGGCGCACCCTCCCGGACAGAGGCATATCCATGACCGAGCATCAGAACGTCTACCCGGTAAGCGACGACTTCGCCGCCAAGGCCAACGCCGACAAGGCCACCTATCAGGCCATGTACCGGCAGTCGGTCGACGACCCACAGGGGTTCTGGGGCGAACAGGCCAAGCGCCTCGACTGGTTCAAGGCGCCCACCAAGATCAAGCACACCTCCTTCGACGCCCACAACGTGGATATCCGCTGGTTCGAGGACGGCACCCTCAACGCCAGCGTCAACTGCCTCGACCGTCACCTCGAGACCCGCGGCGACCAGCCGGCGATCATCTGGGAGGGCGACGATCCCAAGGACGACAAGACCCTCACCTACCGTGAGCTCCACGAGCAGACCTGCCAGCTGGCCAACGGCCTGAAGGAGCTGGGGGTCGGCAAGGGCGACGTGGTCACCCTCTACATGCCGATGATCCCCGAGGCCGCCATGGCGATGCTGGCCTGCGCCCGCATCGGCGCCGTGCACTCGGTGGTGTTCGGCGGCTTCTCGCCGGACGCCGTCGCCCAGCGCGTGGTCGGTGCCCAGTCCAAGCTGATCATCACCGCCGACGAGTCCGTGCGCGGCGGCAAGCAGGTGCCGCTCAAGGACAACGTCGACGCCGCCCTGACCCGCGACGGCACCGAGGTCTGCCAGAACGTGCTGGTGGTCAAGCGCACCGGCGGCGAGATCGACTGGAAGGAGGGCCGCGACGTCTGGTACGAGGACGTCGTCTCGAAGCAGTCCACCGACTGCCCGGCCGAGGAGATGAACGCCGAGGATCCGCTGTTCATCCTCTACACCTCCGGCTCCACCGGCGCGCCCAAGGGCCTCAAGCACACCACCGGCGGCTACCTGCTTCACGCCGCCCTGACCCACCGCTACGTCTTCGACTACCAGGACGGCGAGGTCTACTGGTGCACCGCCGACGTGGGCTGGGTCACCGGCCACAGCTACATCGTCTACGGCCCGCTGGCCAACGGCGGCACCACCCTGATGTTCGAGGGCGTGCCCAGCTACCCGACCCACGGCCGCATGGGCGAGGTCGTCGACAAGCACAACGTCAGCATCCTCTACACCGCCCCCACCGCGGTGCGGGCGCTGATGGCCCACGGCGACGACGTCATGGCCTCCAGCAAGCGTGACAGCCTGCGCCTGCTCGGCTCGGTGGGTGAGCCGATCAACCCCGAGGCCTGGGAGTGGTTCCATCGGGTGATCGGCAACTCCAAGTGCCCGATCGTCGACACCTGGTGGCAGACCGAGACCGGCGGCATCATGATCGCCCCGCTGCCCGGCGCCACCGACCTCAAGCCGGGCTCCGCGACCCTGCCGTTCTTCGGCGTGATGCCGGCGCTGGTCGACAACGAGGGCAACGAGCTCAAGGGCGCCACCGAGGGCAACCTGGTGATCCTCGACTCCTGGCCGGGCCAGGCGCGCTCCATCTGGGGCGACCACGACCGCTTCGTGCAGACCTACTTCTCGACCTACAAGGGCATGTACTTCACCGGTGACGGCTGTCGCCGCGACGAGGACGGCTACTACTGGATCACCGGCCGCGTCGACGACGTGCTCAACGTCTCCGGCCACCGCATGGGCACCGCCGAGATCGAGTCCTCGCTGGTGGCGCACGAGGCGGTGGCCGAGGCCGCCGTGGTCGGCTTCCCCCACGACATCAAGGGGCAGGGCATCTACATCTACGTGACCCTGGGCGACGGCTACGAGGAGAGCGACGAGCTCAAGAAGGAGCTGACCCAGTGGGTGCGCAAGGACATCGGTCCGATCGCCTCGCCGGACGTCATCCAGTGGGCGCCGGGCCTGCCCAAGACCCGCTCGGGCAAGATCATGCGCCGCATCCTGCGCAAGATCGCCGCCAACGAGTGCGACGGCCTGGGCGACACCAGCACCCTGGCGGATCCCTCGGTGGTCGACGAGCTGATCGAGCACCGCGCCAACCGCTGAGGGCAGTGCCCCGGCAGGGTAGCCACGACCGAGCCGGCCCCACGGGGCCGGCTTCTTCGTGTCGGGGCGACGGGTGGTCGCGGCGGGCGGCAGTGACCGGCGTGATGATCCGGGCCTCATTGTTTCCCGGCTCTTGGGAATCGCCTGGGGCATGGGGTAACATGCGATAACAAATCGAGAGCCCAGCGTGGCGGTCGTCGGTCCGCCGCCCGAGGAACCGGAGGAAGATCCATGGCCTTTGCCCAGAAATTCATCGTTGCCGATGACCATCCGCTGTTCCGTGCGGCCCTGACCCAGGCCCTGCGCCAGCTGGCGCCCCAGGCCGAGATCGTCGAATCCGATACCATGGAGGCCACCACCGACGTGGTCACCCGGCATCCCGATGCCGACCTGATCCTGCTGGACCTGCACATGCCGGGGGCCCACGGCTTCTCCGGCCTGATCCAGCTGCGCGGCCAGACCCCGGACATCCCGGTGGCGGTGGTCTCGGGTAGCGACGAGGTCCACGTGGTGCGACGCGCCATCGACTATGGAGCCTCGGGCTTCATTCCCAAGTCCTCGTCGCTGCAGCTGATCGCCGAGGCGGTGGGCGAGATCCTCGACGGCGAGGTGTGGCTGCCGGCCGAGATGGCCGAGGCCCTGGGCGAGGCCAACGAGGACGAGACCAAGTTCGCCGAGGCGATCGCCTCGCTGACCCCCCAGCAGTTCCGGGTGCTCAACATGCTCACCGAGGGGCTGCTCAACAAGCAGATCGCCTACGAGCTCAGCGTCTCCGAAGCGACCATCAAGGCCCACGTCACCGCCATCCTCCGTAAGCTCGGCGTGCACTCCCGCACCCAGGCGGTGATCGCCGCCCAGAAGCTCGAGGTGGAGCCGCCCAAGGTCGAGTCCTGACCCGGGCCGACCCCCGCCCCGCACGCCCGACCACGCCCCGCCGGATCATCTCCGGCGGGGCGTGTCGTTGTGGGGAGCATCATCGATCGGGCGTCGTCGCGGCCCTACTAGTATCAGGCGTGTCTAGGAGTGTCGCTCCGCGCGACTGGCCTGCAGGGTGCGGGTGAGCAGGGCGCGCAGGGCGGCCGGGCGCACCGGCTTCAGCAGCAGCTGGTAGCCCGCTCGCTTGATCTCCTCGGCGACCTCCTCGGTGCGGTCGGCGGTGATCACGATGCCCGGGACGGCCTCCTCCAGCCGGTCGCCGAGGGCCTCCAGGGCCATCAGGCCGGTGACCTCGTTGTCCAGGTGGTAGTCGGCGAGGATCGCGTCCGGGCCGCCGTCGAGGTGGCGCAGCACCGACTTGGCGCCGCCGATGGTGGTGGCGGTGAAGACCTCGCAGCCCCAGCCCGAGAGCATCGCCTTCATGCCCTCGAGGATCAGCGACTCGTTGTCGATGCAGAGTATTCGCGTGCCGTCGAGCTTGTTGCCGGCCCGCTTCGGCGCGGCGTCCTCGGCCTGCTGGGTGGGCGTGCGCGGCGCCACCGTCGGCACGCTGACCGAGAACATGGTGCCCAGCCCCTCCCGGGAGCGCACCCGGATGGGGTGGTCGAGCACCCGCGCCATGCGATCGGCGATGGAGAGCCCGAGCCCGAGGCCCTTCTCGCTCTCCTTGTGGCGGGTGGTCTGGTCGAGGCGCCGGAACTCCTGGAAGATCTCCGCCTGCTTGGCCTCGGGAATCCCCGGGCCCGAGTCCCACACCTCGATGGTGAGGCGGTCGCCGTGGCGGCGGCAGCCCAGCAGCACGCGGCCCGCCTGGGTGTAGCGGATGGCGTTCGACAGGAAGTTCTGGACGATCCGGCGCAGCATCTGGGGGTCGCTGTCGACCCACTGGCCGGTCGGCACCACCACCAGGTCCAGGCCGCGCTCCTCGGCCATCACCGCGAACTCGGCGCGCAGCGGGCGGATGATGTCGGCCAGGGCGAAGTGGCTGCGCCGCGGGGTCAGGGCGCCGGCATCGAGCTTGGAGATATCGAGCAGGGTGCCGAGCAGCTCCTCGGCGGCCTGCAGGGAGTTGTCGATATGGCCGATGGTGCGCTTCATCTCCTCGGCGTCCATCTCCTGGGCCAGCGCCGAGGTGAAGAGCCGTGCGGCGTTGAGCGGCTGCAGCAGGTCGTGGCTGGCGGCGGCCAGGAAGCGCGTCTTGGAGGCGTTGGCGTCCTCGGCGAGCTGCTTGGCCTGGCGCAGGGCCAGCTCGGCCTCGGCGCGCACCCGGTTCTCCTGGCGCAGCGCGGCGTTGGCCTCGGAGAGCGCCTGGGTGCGCTCGCGGACGCGCTCCTCGAGGGTCTCGTTGGTCTCCTTCAGCGCGATCTCGGCGCGGCGCCGCTCGGTGATGTCCTGGTAGAGGGCGAAGAAGCCCAGTATCGCCCCGCTGTCGCCGAAGTGCGGGGTGTAGGTGACCAGCATGTAGCGCCGCGCCTCGCCGATGGGCAGCGAGACCTCGAAGTTGACCCGCTCGCCGGCCAGGGCGCGCTCGATCCAGGGCGCCCGCTCGCGGGCCATGTCGGGAGCGATCACCTCGTCGACGCGCTTGCCGATCACCGCGTTGCGGTCGATGTCGAAGGCCTGCTCGTAGGCGCGGTTGGTGAAGAGGTAGCGACACTCCTTGTCGAAGTAGGCGATCAGCGCCGGCACGTTGTCCGTGTAGATGCGGATGTTGTTCTCCGAGCGGATCAGCGCCTCCTCGATGCGCTTCTGCTGGGTGATGTCCTGGTAGGTGTAGACGAAGCCGCCGCCCGGCATGGGGTTGCCCTGCACCTCCAGCACGCTGCCGTCCTGGCGGTAGCGCACGTAGCGGTGGGGCTGGCCCTCGCGGATGTTGTCGATCAGCAGCCGCACGTGCTCCTCTGGGTCGCCGGGGCCGTACTCGCCGTTGTGGGCGTTGTAGCGGAAGATCTTGTCCATCGGCGCGCCGACCCGGATCAGGTGGTCGGGGAAGCGGAACAGCTCCAGGTAGCGCTGGTTCCAGACCACCAGGCGCAGGTTCTGGTCCACCACGCTGATGCCCTGGTTGATGTTCTCGATGGTGGCCTGCAGCAGGGCGCGGTTGAACTCCAGCACCTGGGAGGCCTCGTCGACGATCGAGATCACGTCCGAGATGCCGATGCCGCGGCCCTGCAGGGCGGAGTTGACGACGATCCGCGCCGAGGAGGCGCCGAGCACCGAGGCCAGGAAGCGCTCGGTGAACTGGATGACGTCGATGGAGGCCCGGGTGTTGTCCTCCAGCGGCTTGCCGGTGCGCCGGGCGTAGTCGTCGAAGGCGCGGCTCACCTGGCCGGCGCCGAGGAAGCGCTCGCACAGCACCTTCAGGTCGCCCACGGTGGTGGCGCCGGTCCAGGGACGGTTCACCGAGGTCTGGCGGGTCTCGACGCTGTCGACGAACAGCGAGGCCTGGATGCGCTCGACGACCCGCTGCGGAGTCATCTGGGAGACGAAGATATAGCAGAAGAGGTTCACCCCCAGCGAGAGCATCACGCCGTGGGTGAAGCTGTCGCCGACGTTGAGGCCGAACAGCGAGGTGGGGGCGAGCCAGGCGATGTTCAGCGGGCCGCCGTCGGCCCAGTCGAGGGGCAGCACGCCGGTGCCGATCATGGTCGGCATCAGCAGGCTGTAGGCCCAGATGGCGAAGCCGGCGTTCATGCCGACGATCACCCCGAGGCGGTTGCCGCGCTTCCAGTAGAGGCCGCCGATCAGCGCCGGGGCGAACTGCGCCGCGGCGGCAAACGACAGCATGCCGATATTGGCCAGCGAGCTGAACTCGCCGATCATGTGGTAGACGCCGTAGGCCATCGCCAGGATCACCACGATGGTGATGCGCCGGGCGCGCAGCACCAGGCGGCCGTAGTCGCGGGGCTTGGTGTCGAACCAGCGCAGGCGGAACAGCGCCGGGATGACGATCTCGTTGGAGATCATGATCGAGACCGCCACGGCGGCGACGATCACCATGCCGGTGGCCGCCGAGAAGCCGCCGATGAAGGTTAAAAGCGTCAGCCAGACGTTGTCGGCCGCCATCGGCAGGGCGAGCACGTAGGTGTCGGGCTCGATGCGGCTCTCGGAGAAGACGGTCAGGCCGGCCGCGGCGATGGGGATGACGAAGAAGGCGAAGGCCAGCAGGTAGAGCGGGAAGAGCCAGCGCGCCTTGGTGGCGTCGTCGCGGTGGATGTTCTCGACCACCGCGACGTGGAACTGGCGAGGCAGGCAGAGGATCGCCAGCATCGCCAGCAGCGTCTGGGCCCAGAAGCTCTGGCCGAAGTCCTGGTCGGCGAGCTGGCGCTGCAGCGCCAGCTGCTCCTCGGCGCGGCCCAGGAGGTCGCCGAGGCCGTCGAACATGCCCCAGGTGACGTAGGCGCCCAGCGCCAGGAAGGCCACCAGCTTGACCAGCGACTCGAAGGCCACGGCGTGGATCAGCCCCTCGTGGTGCTCGGTGGCGTCGGTATGGCGGGTGCCGAAGAGGATGGCGAAGGCCGCCATCACCAGCGCCACGTAGAAGGCGGTGTCGCCGAACAGCGGGGCCCGGGTGATGTCCGAGGCCGCGGTGATCACGCTGAAGGAGGTGGCGACCGCCTTCAGCTGCAGGGCGATGTAGGGCAGGGTGCCGATCAGCGCCACCAGGCTCGCGAAGGCCGCCAGCGACTGGGTCTTGCCGTAGCGCGAGGCGATGAAGTCGGCGATGGAGGTGACGTTCTGGTGCTTGGCGACGCGGATCATCTTGGCCAGCACCGGCCAGAACAGCAGCAGGGTGAGGATCGGCCCGACGAAGATGCTGGCGAACGACCAGCCGGAGGTGGCGGCCTGGCCCACGGCGCCGTGGAAGGTCCAGGAGGTGCAGTAGATGGCCAGCGCCAGGCTGTAGATCACCGGGCGACGCCGGCTCGCCCCGTGCTGGCGCGCGTGGCGGTCGCCGCGCCAGGCGATGGCGAACAGCACCGTGATGTAGAGCAGCGAAACGACGATCAGCAGCCAGCCGGCGAACATGCACTCAACTCCCTTCCGAAGGTGCCCATTCTAGGGCAAGGCCGGCGCGCGGGGCAGCCGCTACAGGGCTCAGGCCCGTGGGCAGAGGACCCGATAGAGCGGGGCGGCGGCGTCGAGGCGGCGCATCGCCTCGGTGACGGGCGTGCGCGCCTCGCCCTCGAGGGGCAGCATCTCCCGGGTCGCGCAGTTCATCAGCCAGGCCTGGTGGCTCACCTGGTCCACGTACTCCTTCTCGAAGCGGTAGAGCAGGAACTCGACCAGCCGCTCGTCCTGGGCCCGCTTCACCGAGAGCTGGTCCGGCTCGACGATGGTGAAGGCCGTGGTCATCGGGAAGAGGAAGGTCCAGGGGCGCCAGAAGACCTGGCTCTCCTCCACGTCGACCACCTCGGCCGACTCGGGCAGCTGCTGGCGCTTGTGCTCGAACCAGGAGTACTCGTTGTGGATCTGGTAGGCCAGCATGCCGAGGCCGGCGCAGACGGGGACGATCCAGCGCGGCAGGCGCTTGCCGCTGGCCAGGCGCAGGATCAGCCCGATCCCCGCGGCGCCGAGGCCGGCGAAGACCGCCGCAATCAGGTGCCAAATCATAGATCATTCATCCTTAAAGCAATCGGGCTTCCCTGAGGAAGCCCGATCGGGTGAGGTTCCCTGGCCCGGACTGGCCGGGCCAGGGGGCCATTATGGCCCAGAAGGTCCTGAGACGTCAGTGCCCGGTCGCGACACCTGCGCCCTTGGGATAGCGAACGCTCTCCACCAGGTCCTGGATCTCCTGCGGAGGCTCCTCGGTGGCGTTGGAGACGGTGAAGGCGACCGCGAAGTTGAAGATCGCGCCCACCGCGCCGAAGGAGAGCGGCGAGATGCCGAGGATCCAGTTGTCCGGCGTGTTGGGCAGCATGTTGGTGCCCGGAATGAAGAACCAGCCCAGGTAGGTGAAGATGTAGAGCAGGGTCGCGACGAGGCCGGTCAGCATGCCCGCGACGGCGCCCCGGTTGTTCACCCGCTTGGAGAAGATGCCCATCATCAGCACCGGGAACAGCGAGGCACCGGCGATACCGAAGGCCAGCGCCACCGTCTGCGCCGCGAAGCCGGGCGGGTTCAGGCCGAGGTAGGTCGCCAGCAGGATGGCGCCGGCCATGGAGATGCGTGCCGCCAGCATCTCGCCCTTCTCGGTGATCTTCGGGTTGATCATGGTCTTGATCAGGTCGTGGCTGACCGCCGAGGAGATGGCCAGCAGCAGGCCGGCGGCCGTGGAGAGCGCCGCGGCGATGCCGCCCGCCGCGATCAGGCCGATGACCCAGCTCGGCAGGTTGGCGATCTCCGGGTTGGCGAGCACCAGGATGTCGTTGTTGACGTTGAGCTCGCTGCCGTTCCAGCCGCGCTCGGCGGCGGTCTCGGCGAAGGCCTCGTTGCCGTCGTTGTAGACCTGGATGCGGCCGTCGTTGTTCTTGTCCTCGAACTGGATCAGGCCGGTCTCCTCCCAGGTGCGCACCCACTCGGGACGCTCCTCGTAGCGGATCGGGTTGGTCGCGGCGTCCTCATAGCTCTCGACCTGGCCGGCCATGTCTGGATAGACGGTGGTCATCAGGTTGAGGCGTGCCATGGAGCCCACGGCGGGGGCGGTCAGGTAGAGCAGGGCGATGAAGACCAGGGCCCAGCCGGCGGACCAGCGCGCGTCGGCCACCTTCGGCACGGTGAAGAAGCGGATGATGACGTGGGGCAGGCCCGCGGTACCGACCATCAGCGACAGGGTGAAAAGCACCATGTTGAGCTTGTTGTCGACGTCGGCCGTGTAGTCGCGGAAGCCGAGCGCGTTGACCACGTCGTCGAGCTTCTCGAGCAGCGGCACGCCGGACTCGGTGTGGGTGCTGAACATGCCCAGCCCCGGGATCGGGTTGCCGGTCAGCTCCAGGGCGATGAACACCGCCGGGATGGTGTAGGCGATGATCAGCACGATGTACTGGGCGACCTGGGTGTAGGTGATGCCCTTCATGCCGCCGAACACGGCGTACAGGAAGACGATGAAGGCGGCGATCCAGATGCCCCAGGTGTTGCTGACCTCGAGGAAGCGCGAGAAGGCGACGCCGGCACCGGTCATCTGGCCGATGACGTAGGTGATCGAGGCGACGATCAGGCAGATCACCGCGACCAGGCGGGCGGTGTTGCTGTAGAAGCGGTCACCGATGAAGTCCGGCACCGTGAACTTGCCGAACTTGCGCAGGTAGGGCGCCAGCAGCATCGCCAGGATGACGTAGCCCCCGGTCCAGCCCATCAGGAAGGTGGAGTTGGCGTAGCCCCCGGAGGCCAGCAGGCCGGCCATGGAGATGAAGGAAGCGGCGGACATCCAGTCGGCGGCGGTGGCCATGCCGTTGGTGACCGGATGCACGCCGCCGCCGGCGACGTAGAAGTCCTTGGTCGACCCGGCGCGGGCCCAGATCGCGATGCCGATGTAGAGGGCGAACGAGGCCCCTACGAACAGCAGGTTGATGGCAAACTGACTCATGCTGGCTTACTCCCCGAGTCCGAACTGTTTGTCGAGACGGTTCATCTTCCAGGCGTAGAAGAAGATGATGCCGATGAAGGTCAGGATCGATCCCTGCTGGGCGAACCAGAAGCCCAGGTCCGTTCCTCCTACTGGAATGCCAGCCAGCAGCGGGCGAAACAGGATGGCGCAGCCGTACGACACGAAGGCCCAGACGATCAGGCACCCCGTGATGAGGCGTACGTTCGCCTTCCAGTAAGCAGCGGCATTAGACTTATCGTCTGCCATAGTGTTGCTCTCCACTTGTTGTTGAGATTGGAAAGTTGCCCGGAGCGTTTGCATCACTCATCAGGACAGTCGTGCCGACGGAACAGCCTCGATGGCGGCGTCTGAGCCGGCTGTCATCGGGTCGCCCGCGGCCGGTCGTCGTGAAGGCTCGACGCGGGAATGCCCTGTATGGCTCATGCACAATACTGGGCAGCAAATGCCTAAAATAAATCCCAGACTTTCGTATCATGAAGCCGCATCGTTCCAGGGTCATTTTGGCAAGTCGCTTTTAATCAAGGGGTTGCGGCTTTATTTAGCAGCTAGTGCTGGGTACTTCGAGGGGCGCATAGGACGATGGTATAGCCCGACAATGGCAGCGGATCGAGGGGCGGTGGAGCCCGGTGTTTGACCATGGTCGAAGGCGACCAGGTTAGGACGATTGTCTAGGTCTTTATGCCGCACCGACTTTGCTATCTTGAAGGCTTGCTGGACGCCGAGTGCGCCGAGGTCAGCGGGGTGGTGAACGCCGCGCAACGAGGACAGCCCCATGGTCGATGTAGAACTCTCCCATCCCCCCTTCACCTTCCTCGACGATGAGGGCCGCGAGCGGGTTCGTCGCAGCATCGACCTGGCCTATTACGACCGCGAAGAGACCATCCTCGATGCCGGCCAGGCCGGGGAGTACCTGTTCCTGATCCACAAGGGCGAGGTCGCCGAGCTGGACCCGACCCTGCCCGGCGCCCAGTCGCATATCGGCCACTACACGGCCGGCGACCTGTTCGGCGCCATCAGCATCCTCAACGGCAAGAGCCGCTATCGCTTCCGGGCCGAGCAGGAGAGCCTCTGCTACCTGCTGCCCAAGGGGGTTTTCAAGCAGCTCTGCACGGCCTATCCGGCCTTCGCCGAGTTCTTCCGCCAGCGCCTGGCCCAGAAGACGCGCCTGCTCACCGAGCGCCGCGCCGAGGGCGGCGTGACCATGGCGGGCTTCATGCTGGCCCGTGTCAGCGAGTGCATGCGGCCGCCGCTGCTGGTGGCGGCCACCACCAGCATGGCCGAGGCGGTGCATACCCTGAACGACAGCCACGCCGACAGCCTGCTGGTCGAGGGCGAGCAGGGGCCAGGCATGGTCACCAAGACCGACCTGCTCAACGCCCTGGTCCTCGAGGGCCTGACCCAGCAGAGCCCGGTGAAGGACGTGGCGCACTACGCGCTGATCACGGCGACGCCCCAGCAGTACCTGTTCGAGGTGCTGGTCCAGATGACCCGCTGCAAGGTCGAGCGGGTCGTGGTCATGGAGGGCGAGCGGCCCTGCGGGGTGGTCGAGCTGACCGACGTGCTCAGCTACTTCTCCAGCCGCAGCTACGTGGTGAGCCTGCAGGTGGAGCAGGCCAACAGCCTGGAGTCGCTGGCCGCCGCCAGCCGCCGCACCCCGGAACTGGTCAAGGCGCTGATGGCCCAGGGCGTCAAGCTGCGCTTCGCCATGGGACTACTGGCCGCGCTCAACGGGCGCATCATGAACAAGGCCTGGGGCTTTCTGATCGACGAGAAGTATCACGACCAGAGCTGCCTGATGGTGATGGGCAGCGAGGGGCGCGGCGAGCAGATCCTGAAGACCGACCAGGACAACGGCCTGATACTCGCCGACGACCTCGACTGGCCCGACTGCGCGGCGCAGATGCAGCGCCTCACCGAGACGCTGATCGAGCTGGGCTACCCGCCCTGTCCCGGCGACATCATGGTCTCCAACCCCGAGTGGGTGGGCACCGAGAGCCAGTGGCGCGGGCGCATCGCCCAGTGGGCGGCGAAGCGCGACGGCGAGAGCCTCATGCGCCTGGCCATCCTGCTCGACGCCCACGCGGTGGCCGGCAACGCCGCGCTGCTCTCGCGGCTGCGCGAGGAGCTCTTCGAGCGCTGCAGCCGCGACGAGATCCTGCTTTCCTACTTCGCCCGCACGGCGCTGCGCTTCTCCACGCCGCTGACCCTGTTCGGGTCGTTGAAGAAGCCCCAGCACGGGGTCGACATCAAGAAGGGCGGCATCTTCCCCATCGTCCACGGGGTGCGCACCCTGGCGCTCGAGCGGCGCATCACGGCCACCTCGACGCTGGAACGGCTCGAGGCGCTGGTCGCCGACGGCCGCCTGGAGGAGCGCTTCGCCGAGGACCTGGGCGAGGCCCTGTCGCTGTTCACCGAGCTGAGGCTTCGCCAGCAGCTCGCGCGCCTCGACGACCCAGAGGGCAAGGGCGAGGCGCCCGACCGGGTGGTGGTGCAGGAGCTCTCCTCCCTGGAGCGGGACCTGCTGCGCGAGGCCCTGCATATCGTCAAGGAGTTCAAGCAGCGCCTGTCCCACCGTTTCCACCTCGAGTACTCCTGACCCGCGACCCGCTCGCTTCCGTTCACCACGACACCCGGAGGTTCCAACGATGCTCAGGGCCCTGCGCCGCGCCGCCGATCGACGCCGTCAGGCACACGGCGATCACGGCTGGCTCTTCACGCCCTATACCGGCGAGGAGCTGGTCGCCATCGACTGCGTGACCACCGGCCCCGACCCGCGTCGCGCCGAGCTGTTGTCGCTGGCGGCGGTGCGCCTGCGCGGCGATAGGGTGCTGACCAGCGACTCCCTCGACCTGCGGCTGGCGCGTCCCGCCAGCCTCTGCGGCGACTCCATCCGCCTGCACGGCCTGCGCGGCATCGACCTGGCCGACGGGGCCGGCATCGACGAGGCCCTGGCGCAGTTCCTGGACTTCGTCGGCAACCGCCCGCTGATCGGCTGGCGCCTGGATGACGACCTGACGCTGCTCAACCGCTACCTGCGGCCGCGCTTCGGCTTCGACCTGCCCAACGCCAGCATCGACGTGGCCCAGGCCTACTATCGCCGGCTGCGCCGTCAGCACCCCGAACTCGCCACCCGGCCGCGCTTCGAGGAGGTGGCCGAGCGCCTGGGGGTGCCAGTGATGGGACGACACACGGCGCTGGGCGATGCCGTGACCGCGGCGCTGATCCACCTGCGCCTGACCCGTGACGCGCTCGGGGTCGAACGCTTCTGCTGATCCCGCGCCGCGCGCGGGCGCGCGTCGCCTGTCGGCGGCGAGGATGGTAGGATAGCGCCCGCCATTTCCCAGCCGCCCAGGCAGCGCCGAAACCATGCCAGACGCCCTGATGTTCGATCCCCGCGACACCGCCCCGCGGCCCGTCGCCGACCCCGCGACCCCTTCCGACGAGACCGACGCCGCGGAGAAGCGCGCGTTCAACAAGCTGCAGAAGCGGCTGCGTCGCCAGGTGGGCAACGCCATCATCGACTACGGGATGATCCACGAGGGGGACCGGGTGATGGTCTGCCTCTCGGGGGGCAAGGACAGCTACACCCTGCTGGAGATCCTGCGCAGCCTGCAGCGCAACGCGCCGGTGAACTTCTCCCTGGTGGCGGTCAACCTCGACCAGAAGCAGCCCGGCTTTCCCGAGCACGTGCTTCCCGAGTACCTGGAACAGCTCGACGTCGAGTACCACATCCTCGAGCGCGACACCTACTCGGTGGTCAAGGAGAAGACCCCCGAGGGCAAGACCACCTGCGCGCTCTGCTCGCGGCTGCGGCGCGGCTCGCTGTACGGCTTCGCCGAGGAGATCGGGGCGACCAAGGTGGCCCTCGGGCACCACCGCGAGGACATCCTCGAGACGCTGTTCCTCAACATGTTCTTCGGCGGCAGCCTCAAGGCGATGCCGCCCAAGCTGCTCTCCGACGACGGCAAGAACATGGTCATCCGGCCGCTGGCCTACTGCCGGGAGGCCGACATCGCCGAGTTCGCCCGCCGGATGGACTTCCCGATCATCCCCTGCAACCTCTGCGGCTCCCAGCCGAACCTGCAGCGCCAGGTGGTCAAGGAGATGCTGGCCGAGTGGGAGGTCAAGCACCCGGGACGGCTCGAGAGCATGTTCAAGGCGGTCACCAACGTGGCGCCCTCGCAGCTGGCCGACCGGGAGCTCTTCGACTTCGCCGGCCTCGAGGAGAAGCAGGCGCGGCTCAACGCCGACCGCATCGCACTGCACAACGAGCCCTAGGCGGCAGGGAGCGTCGGTCAGGCGCCAGAGCAAGACGCGATGGCAGGGCGAGAGGGCCGGTCAGACCTCCATGAAAAAACCCCGGCGACCGAGGCGGTCAGCCGGGGTTTTTGCGTCTCGGGGTGGGCGGGCGCCCTCTCAGCGGCAGCCCTCCTGCTCGGCCACCTCCAGCAGCGCCTCCAGATCGAGGATGTTCACCTCGCGGCCGGAGACGGCCACCAGCCCCTGGCCCTGGAAGCGGCTCAGGATGCGGCTGACGGTCTCCACCGCGAGCCCCAGATAGTTGCCGATGTCGGCCCGGGACATGGAGAGCCGGAAGCTGTAGGGCGAGTAGCCGCGCCGCCGGAAGCGGTCGGAGAGGCTGGCGAAGAAGGTCGCCAGGCGCTGGTCGGCGGTCTTGCGCGACAGCAGGCGCATCATGCGGCGGTCGTCGCGCATCTCCTTGCTCATGCTGCGGTAGAGCTGGCCGCGCAGCTCCGGCAGCGACTCGGAGAGGGTGTCGAGGCGATCGAAGGGGATCTCGCAGACCGTGGTGGTCTCCAGCGCCACCACCGTGCCGGGGTAGCGCTCCTCGTCGATGCCGTCGAGGCCCACCAGCTCGCTGGGCAGGTAGAAGTTGGTCAGCTGGTCCTCGCCGCTGCCCTCGGTGGTCACCTGCTTGAGGCTCCCCGAGCGCACCGCGAAGACGCTGGTGAAGGGGGTGCCCTGGCGGAACAGCGCCTCGCCCTTCTTCAACGGCGGCCGGCGGCGGATGATGGCATCGAACTGATCCATGTCCTGCACTTCGAGCGCCAGCGGCAGGCAGAGCGAGCTCAGGCTGCAGGTCTGGCAGCGTGTCTCGTTCAGCAGGGCGCGGCGCCTGCCGGTTGCGGGGTCGGGCATGCTCTCCTCCATGGATGGTGGCTCAGTGCTCATTATGGGGGATAGTCGCCCACCGGCAAAGCACCGCGTCACGCCGCGCCGCTGACCTTGGCGTTCAGGGTGCGTCGGTCAGGGCTCGGCGGGATAGGCGTCGAAGGTCGCCGCCAGCTGATGGATGACCAGGCGCCCGGTGGGAGTCACGCGCCAGCGCGGGCCCTGGCGCACGACCAGTCCCTGCGGCTCGGCCCGGGCGAGGCGCGCCAGCGGCTCGGCGAGATGGGCCTCGGCGTCGAGGCCGAAGGCCTCGCCGAGGGCCGCCAGGTCGAGCTGGAGGTCGCACATCAGCTGCTCGATGGCGGCGCAGCGCAGCCGGTCGTCCAGGCTCAGCCGATGGCCGACGGCGGTGGGCAGCTCGCCCCGGTCCAGGGCCGCCTCGTACGCCTCGAGCCTAAGCGGGTTGCGCACGTGCAGCGTCTCCAGGCGCGAGACCGCCATGACGCCCAGGCCGACCAGGTCGTGGCGCTGGCGTCTGCCCTCGAGGGCCCCGGCCAGGCGGTCGTTGCCCCGCACGAAGCGGTCGTGGCCGAGATGCACGTAGCCCGCGGCGGCGAGCATCTCGATGGCCGCCTGCAGCATCGCCCGGGCCTCCTCGGGGGCGGGCAGGTCCGCCGGGCGGATCTGGCGCTGCCGGGGGAAGCGCTCGGGCTGGTGGCGGTAGTGGAACAGCGACAGCCGCGACGGGGCCATGGCGATGACCTGCTCGAGGGTGGCGACGACGCCCTCGAGGGTCTGGCGGGGCAGGCCGAGGATCAGGTTCAGGTTCACGGAGGCGAAGCCCAGCCGGTCCGCCTCGTCGAGCAGCTGCTCGGTCAGGCCGCGGCCCTGCTCGCGGTTGATCGCCCGCTGGACCTCGGGGTCCAGGTCGAGCACCTCCAGGCTCAGCCGGTTGAAGCCCAGCGCCTCGAGGTGGCGCAGGGTGAGGACGTCGGCCTCGCGGGGATCGACCTCGATGAGGTACTCCCGGTCGCGATCGGCGGCGAGCCGGAAGCGGGCGTCCAGCCGGTCGATCAGGTCGCCCATCTGGTCCAGGGTCAGGAAGGTCGGTGTGCCGCCGCCCCACTGCAGGGCGCGGACCTCCCGCCCCGGGTCCAGGTGTCGGCTGACCAGCACCATCTCGCGATCGAGGCGGCTGAGGTACGCCTCGGCCAGCCGGGTGTCCGAGGTGGTCACCGGCCGGCGGGTGCAGTGAAAGCAGGCCTGCTGGCAGAAGGGCAGGTGCACGTAGAGCGACAGCGGGCGCGCCGCGGCGTTGCTCTCCTCGAGTGCCCGGCGGTACGCCTCGGCGCCGATGCCGTCGCCCATCGCCTGGGGCGTGGGATAGAAGGCATAGGCGGGAGCCGGCGAGGCCGCCGCGAAGGGAACGTCGCTACCGGATGCGGTAAACGCGCGAGCGGGCATGGTCGGCCCTCCGGAGGGAAACATGCCTCCATGCTAGCGAGGCGCCCGTCGGAGCGCGTTGAGCTGCGTCAAGCGAAGCCGCGATCGGCGGGGCGCTCAGTGCATCGACGCGCCGGGCAGCAGCGTCCACAGCTGCCAGAGGGCGAAGGCGATGATCGAAAGTGCGGCCAGCGTGCGGGTCGCCGGGTGGCGGATCAGGGTGCCGAGCTGGCGCGCGGCGAGGCCGGTGGCCAGCAGGGCCGGCAGGGTGCCGAGGCCGAAGGCGCCCATCAGCGCCGCGCCGCGCAGGGGATCGGCGATCGCCAGGCTCCAGGCGAGCATCGAGTAGACCAGCCCGCACGGCAGCCAGCCCCAGACCGCGCCCAGGGCGAACGCCTGGGGCACCCGGACCACCGGCATCAGCCGCCGCCCCACGGGCTCGAGATGGCGCCACAGCCGCCTGCCGACCGCTTCGACCTTGAGCAGCCCCTTCCACCAGTTGGCGATGTAGAGCGCCATCAGGATCAGCATCACCGCGGCCAGCGCCTGGAGCCCCAGGCGCGCCTGGGGGCTCAGGGCGATCAGGGTGCCGAGGCTCGCCGCCAGGGCGCCGGCCATCATGTAGCTGGCGATGCGGCCCAGGTTGTAGCCGAGCAGCAGCCCCGAGAGGCGGGCGGGACTGCGCATGCTGGGCGGCACGGCGAAGGTCAGGGCGCTCATGATGCCGCCGCACATGCCGATGCAGTGGGCGCCGCCGAGCAGGCCGAAGACGAAGGCCGCCGCCAGCGGAGGAAGGTCGAGGCCGGTGGGATCCATCAGTCGCGGCGGCCGTCGTCGCGGCGGTCCTCGTCGCGGGGCGCGCCGGCATCGGGATCGGCGCTGGAGGAGTCGCGCGGCTGGCGCGGACGGTCGTTCTCGTCCTCGTCGAAGAGGATGCGGTAGGCGGGCCCCTCGAGGTCCTCGAACTGGTCGTGGCGAACGGCCCAGAAGAAGGCCCAGACCGCCAGTCCCAGCAGGATCAGCGAGAGGGGGATCAGCAGGTAGAGGATGTTCATGCGTTCACCAGCCTGGAGGAGTCGGCGCCGGCCGGCCGCTCGGGTCCGGCGCGGGTCAGGCGCAGGGCGTTGCCGACCACGACCAACGAGCTCGCCGACATGCCGATGGCGGCGAGCCAGGGGGGCACGAAGCCCATCGCCGCCAGGGGCAGCGCCGAGACGTTGTAGATCAGCGACCACGCCAGGTTCTGGCGGATGATGCGCCGGGTGGCGCGGCTGGTCGCGACGGCCTCGACGATACGCCCCAGCCGCGGACCGAGCAAGACGGCGTCGGCGCGGGTGCGGGCGAGGTCGGTGGCGCCGTTCATGGCGATGGCCACGTCGGCCCCGGCAAGCACCGGCACGTCGTTGATGCCGTCGCCCACCATGGCCACCCGCTCGCCGGCGGCCTGCAGCGCCTGGATGCGCGCCAGCTTGTCCTCCGGGGAGGCCGTCGCCTGCCAGGTCGCGATGCCGAGGCGCCGGGCCATGGCCGCCACCGCCGACTCGGTGTCGCCGGAGAGCAGCTCCACCGCGAGGCCGCGGGCCTCGAGGGCCGCGACGGTCTCCCGGGCATCGTCGCGCAGGCGGTCGTGGAGGCGGAACCAGGCGCGGGGGGCGCCCTCCTCGGTCAGCAGCAGCCACTGGCCCTCGTCGGGCATCTCGGGCGTTGCCTCGGGGGCGGCGAAGGCGGGCGTGCCGAGCCGCCAGTGACGCCCCTCGATGCGGCCCTCCAGGCCCTGGCCGGGGCGGCTCAGCACCCCGTCGGCGCCGAGGCCGGCCTCGCGGAACGGGCGGAAGGCGCGGGCGATGGGGTGCTCGGAGTGGGCCTCGAGGGCGGCCGCCAGGGCGCGGGCGCGCGCCTCGTCCAGGGCGTCGCCGAGCGGGCGGGTCTCCACCAGGCTCATCTCGCCGCTGGTCAGGGTGCCGGTCTTGTCGAAGATCACCCGATCCAGCTGCGACAGCGCCTCCAGGGCGTCGGCGCGGGTGATCAGCACCCCGCGGCGGTGCAGCCGGCCGTGGCCGGCGGTCAGCGCCGTGGGCGTGGCCAGCGCCAGGGCGCAGGGGCAGGTCACTACCAGCACCGAGAGGGTGACCCAGAGCGTGCGCTCGGGGTCGATGAACCACCAGGCGATGGCCACGGCGACGGAAATCAGCAGCACCTGCAGCACGAAGTGGTGCGCCATGCGCGCCGCGAGCTGGGCGATGCGCGGCCGGCTGGCGAAGGCGCGGTCGGTGAGATCGACGATGCCGGCGACCCGGGCCTCGGCCCCGGCGTGGGTGACCCGCACCGTCAGCGGGCTCTCGATGTTCTGGCTGCCGCCGGTGACGCGGTCGCCGACGCGGCGGGTCACCGGCAGGTACTCGCCGGTGAGCATCGACTCGTCGAGGCTCGACTCGCCACTCTCGATGATCCCGTCGGCCGGCACGCCGTGGCCGGGCTTGACCAGCACCCGGTCGCCGGCGGCGAGCTCGCTGGAGGGCAGGATGCGCTCCTCGCCCGTCTCGGTGAGGCGGATCGCCGAGAGCGGCAGGGCGCCGGAGAGGGCGTTACCGCTGTGGCCGCTGCGGCGCCGGGCGCGCACCTCGATGTAGCGCCCGAAGAGCAGGAAGAAGGTGAACATCGCCACCGAATCGAAGTAGACGTCGCCGTGGCCGATGATCACCGCGTAGCCGCTGGCCAGGTAGGCGCCGCCGATGGCCAGGGACACCGGCACGTCCATGCCCAGGGTTCGGGTCCTGAGGTCGCGCAGGGCATTGGCGAAGAAGGGCTGGGCCGAGAAGAGCACCACCGGGGTGGCCAGGGCGAAGGAGAGCCAGTGGAAGAGGGCGTCGAAGTCGGCGCTGATCTCGCCGGGGTCCGCCACGTAGATCGGGATCGAGAACATCAGCACCTGCATCATCGCCACCGCAGCGACGATCAGCCGGCGCACGTTCATGCGCTCTTCGTGCTGCAGCCGGCTCTGGGCCGCATCGGGCTCGTAGGGCTGGGCCGGGTAGCCGATGGCGGCCATCTCGGCGAGGATCCGCGACAGCGCCACCCGCGCGGGGTCCCAGCTGACCCGCAGGCGATGGTGGGAGAGGTTGACGGCGCTGGCCTCGATGCCGTCGAGGGCGTTGAGGCGGTGCTCGATCAGCCAGGCACAGGCCGCGCAGGTGATGCCGTCCACCGCCAGGGTGGCATGCACCCCGCCGCCCTCGGCCTCGGGGTGCACGAAGCGTGCCTGCAGGCCGGGGTCGTCGAACACCGCCCAGGTCTCGGCGTGCACCGCCTGGCGATCGTCCGGCCGCTCGGGCAGCTCGGTGCGAAAGCGGTAGTAGCTCGCCAGGCCCCCGTCGACGATGGCGTGGGCCACGGCCTCGCAGCCGGGGCAGCAGAGCGGCCGGCGCTCGCCGTCCAGGGTGATCGACCAGGGGGCGTCGGAGGGCACCCGGCTGCCGCAGTGGTAGCAGCCGGCGGCGTCGCGGGTCGGGGCGGGCGTGGCGGTCGCGGTCATCTAGATGCCGGGGGAGAGCGAGATCTCGCCTTCCGTCGGGAAGGTCGCCTCGCCGGTCAGGCGCCATTCGGCGTCGCGGCCCTCGGCCGGCTGCAGGTGCAGGTACCAGCGATATTCGAGCGTCTGGTCGATCGACGTCACGTAGCGCCCGTCGCGCACGTGCTCGAGCACCAGCGAGCGGTCGCGGCTGCTCTCGGTGGGGAAGATCAGGTCGAGATAGAGCCGCGCCGGCTGGCGCTCGCCGGCCAGGTCGATGACGATGTCGCCGGTGCGCGGGTCGGCGCGCATGACGGCCTCGAGGCCCAGCGCCCGGGCGTGCTCCTGCTTGGCCAGCTGCTCGTTGATGGCCAGCCCCTCCTTGTAGTAGTCCTGCTCCACCGTGCCGTCGTAGAAGTGGATCGACAGCACCAGGTAGGTGACGCTGAAGGCCACCGACGAGGCCAGCAGGCCGATCAGGAACCACGGCCAGAACTGCTTGTACCAGGGGGGGATGCTTTCCGGTTCCGCACTCATCAGCGGGTCTCTCCTAGGAAACGGCTGTCACGTTCGATGGCGATGTCGGCATCCGTCGCCTCGACGCGCAGGATGATCTCGGCGCTGGGCCGGTCGATGGATTCGGGGGGCACGCTGGCCTGGACCACCAGCTGGCGCGATTCGCTGGCCGGTACGCTGATTTCGTGGGTGTCGAGGGTCAGGCCGGGCAGGCCGGAGGCCGACAGCCGGTAGTCGTGGGGCCGGTTGTCGAGGTTGCGCACGGTGATGGTGTAGACGTTGCTGATGCGCCCGTCGCGGGTCATCTGGAACAGCTGGGTGCGCTCGCGCTCGACGTCGAAGCCCAGCGGCGTGCGGTCGGCCACCGCCCAGGCGAAGACGCCGATCATCACCAGCAGTGCGGCCAGATAGCCCATCAGGCGCGGACGCAGGATATGGGTCGGCTTGCCCTCCAGGGCGTTCTCGGTGGTGTAGCGGATCAGCCCGCGGGGATAGCCCATCTTGTCCATCACGCTGTCGCAGGCGTCGATGCAGGCCGCGCAGGTGATGCACTCGTACTGCAGGCCGTCGCGGATGTCGATTCCGGTGGGGCAGACCTGCACGCAGAGGTCGCAGTCGATGCAGTCGCCATGGCCGGCGGCGCGCGCCTGCTCGTGGCTCAGCGTCTTCTTGCGCGGGCCGCGGGGCTCGCCGCGGGCGCTGTCGTAGGAGACGATCAGGGTGTCGCGGTCGAACATCACCGACTGGAAGCGGGCGTAGGGGCACATGTAGATGCACACCTGCTCGCGCAGCCAACCGGCGTTGAGGTAGGTGAAGACCAGGAAGAAGCCGACCCAGAAGTAGGACCAGCCGTGGGCCTCGAGGGTCGGCAGCTCCACGACCAGGTTGCGGATCGGCGTGAAGTAGCCGACGAACGTCACGCCCGTGGCCAGCGCGATCAAGAGCCACACGGCGTGCTTGGCGCCCTTGCGCCACAGCTTGTCGCGGGTCATGGGCTGCTTGTCGAGCTTGATGCGGCGGTTGCGCGAGCCCTCCAGGCGATGCTCGACCCAGATGAACAGGAAGGTCCAGACGCTCTGCGGGCAGGTGTAGCCGCACCAGACGCGCCCGGCGAACACCGTGATGAAGAACAGGCCGAAGGCGCAGATGATCAACAGCCACGAGAGCAGCATGAACTCCTGGGGGTAGAAGGTCGCCGAGAAGATGTGGAACTCCCGGCCGGGCAGGTCGAACCACACCGCCGGGCGGTCGCCCCAGGGCACCCAGGGCAGCAGGAAGAAGCCCAGCATCAGGGCCCAGTTGGCGCTGCGGCGCAGGCGCTGGAAGAATCCCTTGATCTCGCGGACGTAGATGTGCCGCCGACTCTCGTACATGTGCTGGGTGACCGCCTCGTTCGGCGCGTGGTGCTGCACCGGATCCGGGGTGACGTCGTGGGTCGGGATCTTCTCGCTCATGGCAGGCTCGTGGCTGGCAAGGAGGGGAGGGCCGTCGGGGGTACCCCGCTGCGGGTGCCCGACATTGTATCGGGGAGGCCGCATAACGAGAAAGGGTGCGACCGGAGGCCGCACCCTTGGCATGCCGTCGTCAGGCGCCGGCTCAGTCCTCGCGGCTCAGGCCGTAGACGTAGGCGGCGACGAGGTGCACCTTGTCCTCGCCGATGTAGGCGGCCTGGGCCGGCATATGGCCGTTGCGGCCGTTACGCAGGGTCTGGCGCACCGAGTCGGCCAGCGACTGGTCCGGCGCTTTATAGAGCCAGGCGTCGTCGGTCAGGTTGGGCGCGCCCAGGGCCTGGTTGCCTGTGCCGTCGGGCATGTGGCAGGCGGCGCACACCGAGGCGAACACGCTGGCACCCTGCTCGGCCCGCTCGGCATCCTCGGCGTTGCCGGAGAGCGAGAGCACGTGCTGGGTGACGTTCTCGATGTTCTCGCTGCCCAGCTGCTGCCAGGAGGGCATCAGGCCGTTACGCCCGTTGGTGAGGGTCTGGACGATGTTTTCCGGCGCGCCGCCGTAGAGCCAGGCGTCGTCGGTGAGGTTGGGGAAGCCGTAGCCGCCCTTGGCGTTGGAGCCGTGGCAGATCGCGCAGTTGTTGAGGAAGATGCGCTCGGCGACCTGCATCGCCTCGGCGTCCTGGGAGAGTTCCGGGATCGGCACCTCCTGGTACTGGGCGAAGATCGGCGCGAAGCGCTCCTCGGCGCGGGCGACCTCCTCCTCCCACTGGCTCTCCTGGCTCCAGCCCAGCAGGCCGGCGAAGTTGCCGAGGCCCGGGTAGAGGACCAGATAGCCCAGCGAGAAGATCACGGTGCCGACGTAGAGCTGGAACCACCAGCGCGGCAGCGGGTTGTCGTACTCCTCGATCCCGTCGGCGGCATGGCCCGTGGTGTCGACGTTGCCTTCGGCGTCCGGGGTCTTGTCGGTCTTGCGGTTGGCGAAGAGCAGCCAGGCGCTGATGCCGATGGTCCCCAGCGTGATGACGATGATCCAGGTGCTCCAGAAGCTGGAAAGGGAGTCACCCCAAAAATTGTTCATGTGTTCCTCTCTCCCTTGTCGTGTCGGGAATCGGCCTCTCGGGAGGCATTCTGGTCACGGTGCGGCGGTTCATCCTCATCGGCGAAGGGCAGGTTGGCCGCCTCGTCGAAATCCGGCTTGCGTCGCTTCGAGTAGGCCCACATCGTGAGCCCCGCGAAGCTGATGATCAGCAGGATGATGATCACCCCGTTGACGATCCCGTTATCCATGATCAGCGCGAATCCTTGAGCACGGTGCCGAGCTGCTGCAGGTAGGCGACCAGAGCGGTGATCTCCCGCTCGCCGCGCACCTCCTCGCTGGCGTTGGCAATCTGCTCGTCGGTGTAGGGGACGCCCAGCTTCTGCATGACGCGCATCTCGTCGTCGATGCGCTCGCCGCTCAGCGTGTTCTCGAACAGCCACGGGTAGGCCGGCATGATCGACTCCGGCACCACGTCACGCGGGTTGTAGAGGTGCGCGCGGTGCCAGTCGTCGCTGTAGCGGCCGCCGACGCGGGCCAGGTCCGGCCCGGTGCGCTTGGAGCCCCACAGGAAGTTGTGCTCGTAGACCTGTTCGCCCGCGACGCTGTAGGGACCGTAGCGCTCGGTCTCGGCGCGGAAGGGGCGCACCATCTGCGAGTGGCAGCCGACGCAGCCCTCGCGACGGTAGACGCCGCGACCCGCGAGCTCCAGGGGGGAGAGAGGCTCGAGGCCCTCGACCGGCTCGGTGGTCTGCTTCTGGAAAAACAGCGGCACGATCTCCGCCAGGCCCCCGAAGCTGATCACTACCAGGATCAGCACGGCGAGCAGACCGACGTTCTTTTCGACTATCTCGTGTCTCATTGGTGTCTCGTTCCCTGGTTGGCTCAGGCGGTCTGCGGAATCGGCTGACGGGCGCCTTCACCGCGCCGCACGGTCATGTACACGTTGAAGGCCATGATCAGCATGCCGGCCACCCAGCACAGGCCACCGATCAGACGCACGATGTAGCCCGGGCCGCTGGCCTCGACGGACTCGACGAAGGTGTACATCAGGGTGCCGTCGGGGTTCACGGCGCGCCACATCAGGCCCTGCAGGATACCGTTGACCCACATGGCGGCGATGTAGAGCACGGTGCCGATGGTGGCCAGCCAGAAGTGCACGGCGATCATCCCCACCGAGTGCATCTCGGTGCGGCCGAACAGGCGCGGGATCAGGTGGTACATGGAGCCGATGGTGATCATCGCCACCCAGCCCAGGGCGCCGGCGTGAACGTGACCGATGGTCCAGTCGGTGTAGTGGGAGAGCGCGTTGACGGTCTTCACCGCCATCATCGGCCCCTCGAAGGTGGACATGCCGTAGAAGGAGAGGGCCACCACCAGGAAACGCAGGGTCGGGTCGGTGCGCAGCTTATGCCAGGCGCCGGAGAGGGTCATCATGCCGTTGATCATGCCGCCCCAGGAGGGCGCCAGCAGGATGATCGAGAGCACCATGCCGAGTGACTGGGTCCAGTTGGGCAGCGCGGTGTAGTGCAGGTGGTGCGGGCCGGCCCACATGTAGACCATGATCAGCGCCCAGAAGTGGACGATGGAGAGACGATAGGAGTAGACCGGACGCTCGGCCTGCTTGGGCACGAAGTAGTACATCATCCCCAGGAAGCCGGCGGTCAGGAAGAAGCCCACCGCGTTGTGGCCGTACCACCACTGGGTCATCGCATCGATGGCGCCCGAGTAGATGGAGACCGAGAAGGTCGAGGTCACCGGGATCGAGGCGCTGTTGACGATGTGCAGCACCGCCACGGTGATGATGAAGGCCGCGAAGAACCAGTTCGCCACGTAGATGTGGGAGGTCTTGCGCAGTTTGATGGTCCCCAGGAAGACGATGGCATAGCTGATCCAGACCACGGCCAGCAGGATGTCGATCGGCCACTCGAGCTCGGCGTACTCCTTGGTGCTGGTCAGGCCCAGCGGCAGGGTGACCACCGCGGAGAGGATCACCGCCTGCCAGCCCCAGAAGGTGAAGGCGGCCAGCTTGTCGGAGAACAGTCGCACCTGGCAGGTTCGCTGCACGACGTAGTAGGAGGTGGCGAAGAGCGCCGAGCCGCCGAAGGCGAAGATCACGGCGTTGGTGTGCAGGGGGCGCAGGCGGCCGAAGCTCGTCCACGGCAGTCCCAGGTTCAGTTCCGGCCATACCAGCTGCGAGGCGAGGACGACACCGAGGGCCATGCCCACGATGCCCCACACCACCGTCATGATCGCGAACTGCCGAACTACCTTGTAGTTGTAGGTCGGGTGTTCAAATGCTGTGCTCATGTCAGGTTCCCATCGAACGCGGTTTGGGGGTGTCCCGCGGCATTCTGCCTCGGGGGGACCTCCGCAGGATGATGCAGGTCTTTAACCAAAGGTGATTCTAGCGCAGGCGTCCGGCAAGCTGAACACGCCAATGTGTTGATTTATGAACTCAAGGAGGCCTAAATTGTCGGACTGTTTTTGTCGGGATTTGCCGTCAATCGACCGCGCTTCCCTGACCCGACGACTGCTCGATGGCGAGCAGGGATGCTGGAATATCGAGGGCCTTGGCCCGCTGGAAGTGCGCGGCGAAGGCCGTCTTGGACGGCTGCTTATCGGCCACGGAGCCGGTGCCGGTCAGGATTCAACCTTTATGCAACGGTTGCGCGAGGCCCTCGCCTCGCTCGGCGTGCAGACCCTGGCCTTCGAGTTCGAATACCTGCAGACGATGCGCCGCGAAGGGCGCCGTCGCCCCCCTCCCAGGGTCGAGCGCCTGGTCGATGAACTGTCCCTGTGGTGCGACAGCGTGTCGCACCGCGACCTTCCGCCACCCTGGTGGGGAGGCAAGTCCATGGGCGGCCGCGTGGCCAGCATGCTGGCGGCGCAGGCCCCTCAGCGGACATCCCCCGCGGGACTTGTGCTGTGCGGCTACCCCTTCCATCCCCCCGGCAAGCCGGAGCGGCTGCGTCTCGCTCACTGGCCCTCGCTCGCCTGTCCGACCCTGGTGGTGCAGGGCAGTCGCGACCCCTTCGGTACCCGCGAGCAGGTGGACGGCTATGCGCTGCCCGAGGTGGCCAGGGTGCACTGGCTCGAGGAGGGCGATCATGACTGGATCCCCAGGCGCGCCACCGGGCGCGACCAGGCGGCGCTGATCGACGAGGGGGCCGCGGCGATCGCCGCCTTCATGAGCGAATCCTCCTGAAAGCCGCGCGGCGCGGGCGATGTGGCCAAGTGGATGAAAGGACGGCGATTCTGCCGCGCAAAAAGGTTCACGATGACAGCGCAAAAAGCGTTGACATTGATCGGGTCCCCTGTAGAATGCAGCGCCACGTGACCGGGGGTGGTTAGCTCAGCTGGGAGAGCACCAGCCTTACAAGCTGGGGGTCACAGGTTCGAACCCTGTACCACCCACCATTGCCCCGGCAATGATCGGGTCACGTAGTAGAAGATAGCAGCGGACCGGTAGTTCAGTTGGTTAGAATGCCGGCCTGTCACGCCGGAGGTCGCGGGTTCGAGTCCCGTCCGGTCCGCCAACATCTTCTTCGTCGCAAGTCGTCTTGCGGACCGGTAGTTCAGTTGGTTAGAATGCCGGCCTGTCACGCCGGAGGTCGCGGGTTCGAGTCCCGTCCGGTCCGCCACGATGGCATGGGACAGCAGTAGCAAAAGTTGCAGTATCGCGTGGGTGATTAGCTCAGTTGGTTAGAGCACCAGCCTCACATGCTGGGGGTCACTGGTTCGAGTCCGGTATCACCCACCACGCGGACCGGTAGTTCAGTTGGTTAGAATGCCGGCCTGTCACGCCGGAGGTCGCGGGTTCGAGTCCCGTCCGGTCCGCCACTGCACACGAATTCGTCAGCCCCGAGATCCTCGCGATCTCGGGGCTGTTTCGTTTCCGGGACCCCGTCCTTCCCGGCTTATCCTCCCAGGCCTCTCCCCTCCTTTTTCGCCCGTGCCGGCGATGAGGCTTTGCGTCCTGCGGTGCGACTATCATACAGTTGTTTGAAAATGTCGCCGTCCCGACCATGAGGATCCCACCGTGAGTGCCTACCCCCAGCTGTTCCGTCCCCTGAAGGTCGGCCACCTGACGCTTCCCAACCGGGTGCTGATGGGCTCGATGCACACCAACCTCGAGGAGGCCCCCGGCGGCTTCGAGCGCTTGGCGGCCTTCTACGCCGAGCGGGCCCGGGAGGGGGTGGGGCTGATCGTCAGCGGCGGCATCGCACCCCTCGCCGAGGGCGCCGTCTTCCAGGGCGCCGCGACCCTCGAGCGCCCCGAGCAGGTGGCGGACCACCGTCGCGTGGTCGAGGGCGTGCACGAGGCCGGCGGGCGCATCTGCCTGCAGATCCTTCATGCCGGTCGCTACGCCTATACCCCGGAGCTGGTGGCGCCGTCGGCGATCCAGTCGCCGATCACTCCCTTCATGCCCCGCGAGCTCACCGCCGAGGAGGTCGAGGCGCGCATCGAGGCCTACGTGCGCTGCGCGACCCTGGCGCAGCAGGCCGGCTACGACGGGGTCGAGGTGATGGGCTCCGAGGGCTACCTCATCAACCAGTTCATCTGTCCGCGCACCAACCGCCGCGACGACGCCTGGGGCGGCAGCGTCGAGAATCGTCTGCGCTTTCCCGTGGAGATCGTACGGCGCATCCGCGAGGCGGTGGGTGATCGGTTTCTCGTCATCTTCCGCCTGTCGATGATCGACCTGGTGGAGGAGGGCAGCAGCCGCGACGAGGTCCTGGCCCTGGGGCGCGCCATCGAGGCCGCCGGCGCCGACCTGATCAATACCGGCATCGGCTGGCACGAGGCGCGGGTGCCGACCATCGTCACCAGCGTGCCGCGCGCCGCCTTCACCGAGGTGACCCGGCGGATGAAGGCGGAGCTGTCGGTTCCGCTGATCACCACCAACCGCATCAACATGCCCGAGGTGGCCGAGCGAGTGCTGGCCGAGGGGCATGCCGACATGGTCTCCATGGCGCGCCCCTTCCTCGCCGACCCGGCCTGGGTGAGCAAGGCCGCCGCCGGGCGCGACGACGAGATCAACACCTGTATCGCCTGCAACCAGGCCTGCCTGGACCAGGTCTTCCTGGGGCGGCTCACCTCCTGCCTGGTCAATCCCCGCGCCTGCCATGAGACTGAGCTTATCATCACGCCGGCCGAGCGCGCGCGGCGCGTCGCCGTGGTGGGCGGCGGCCCGGCGGGCCTCGCCGCGGCCGTGACCGCCGCGGAGCGGGGCCATGCGGTGACCCTCTTCGAGCGGGCCGACGAGCTCGGCGGCCAGTTCAACTACGCGCGGCGCATCCCCGGCAAGGAGGAGTTCGACGAGACCCTGCGCTACTACCGGACGATGCTCGACCGGCACGGCGTCGAGGTGCGGCTCAATGCCGAGACGGGCGTCGAGGCGCTTCAGGCCTTCGACGCGGTGGTGCTGGCCACCGGCGTGCGCCCCCGGCGCCTCTCGCTGCCGGGCATCGAGCATGCCATGGTGATGAGCTATCCCGAGGCGATCACCCGGCCCGAGCGGGTCGGCGCGCGGGTCGCGATCATCGGCGCCGGCGGCATCGGCTTCGACGTGGCGGAGCTCCTGACCCACGCCGGCGAGGGTGCCCAGGACGTCTCGGCCTGGTGCGACGAGTGGGGCGTCGACCTGGCCCTGTCGGAGCGCGGCGGGCTCAAGGCGCCGCGCCCGCCCGCGACCCCGCGTCGGGTCTATCTCCTGCAGCGCCGCGCCTCGCGGCCCGGCAAGGGGCTCGGCAAGACCACCGGCTGGGTGCATCGCGCCTCGCTTCGCCACCGCGGGGTCGAGGCGATCGCCGACTGCGAGTACCTCGGCATCGACGACGACGGCCTGGCGCTGCGCGTCGCGGGCGAGCCGCGCTGGCTCGAGGTCGACACCGTGGTGGTGTGTGCCGGCCAGGAGCCGGTGCGGGAGCTGCTTGAGCCGCTGCGCGCGGCCGGGGTGGCCGTGCACCTGATCGGCGGCGCCGACGAGGCCGCCGAGCTCGACGCCCGGCGGGCCATCGCCCAGGGCACCCGCCTGGCCGCAGCGCTCTGAGGCGGCCCGGGCCGGCCGTGAGGGCGCGCCCGGCATCGCCGCCACCACGCCGCTCCCTGCCCGCTGACCGCCGGTCTCGCCGGCGGTCAGCGTCCTTGCAGCGTTTAATCTCCCGACGATCATCCTGAACCGACGGACGTTCCCGGGCTCTCAGTGTTGAGGGCTCGGGAGCGTTGATTGGTGGGCTAATCCGTTATCCGCTGATGCTGTCTACGCTGAAGAGACCCCATCCCGGCTTGTCATCACCACGTCGGCGTGGCCGGGGATTCGGGCTTTAAGGAGGCATCGATGAGCATCTTCGACCATGTGCAGAACCGCTTCTCTCGCGTCCAGCAGGAAGAGATGAGCCTGCAGGAGTATCTGGAACTCTGTCGCCGAGAACCGGTGGCCTACGCCACTGCCGCCGAGCGGATGCTGGAGGCCATCGGCGCACCGGAGGTGATCGACACCGCCAAGGATCCGCGACTGTCGCGGATCTTCTCCAACAAGGTGATCCGCCGCTATCCGGCCTTCGCCGAGTTCTACGGCATGGAGGAGGCCATCGAGCAGATCGTCGCCTACTTCCGCCACGCCGCCCAAGGGCTCGAGGAGCGCAAGCAGATCCTCTACCTGCTGGGGCCGGTGGGCGGCGGCAAGTCGTCGCTGGCCGAGCGCCTAAAGCTGCTGATGGAGAAGGTGCCCTTCTATGCCATCAAGGACTCCCCGGTCTATGAATCGCCGCTGGGGCTGTTCTCGCCCGAGGAGGACGGCGAGCTGCTGGAGAAGGAGTACGGCATTCCCAGGCGCTACCTGAGGAGCGTGATGTCGCCCTGGGCCGCCAAGCGGCTCAAGGAGAACGGCGGCGACATCTCGCAGTTCCGGGTAGTGCGCCTCTACCCCTCGCGGCTCAACCAGATCGCCATCTCCAAGACCGAGCCCGGCGACGAGAACAACCAGGACATCTCCTCGCTGGTCGGCAAGGTGGACATCCGCCAGCTCGAGCTCTACTCCCAGGACGATCCGGACGCCTACAGCTTCTCCGGCGGGCTGTGCCGCGCCAACCAGGGGCTGATGGAGTTCGTCGAGATGTTCAAGGCGCCGATCAAGGTGCTGCATCCGCTGCTGACGGCGACCCAGGAGGGCAACTACAACCCGACCGAAGGCATGGGCGCGATCCCCTTCGACGGGGTGGTGCTGGCGCACTCCAACGAGAGCGAGTGGCAGACCTTCCGCAACAACCGCAACAACGAGGCCTTCCTCGACCGCGTCTACATCGTCAAGGTGCCCTACTGCCTGCGGGTCACCGAGGAGATCAACATCTACAAGAAGCTGCTCGAGCACTCCTCGCTCAACGCGGCTCCCTGCGCGCCGGACACCCTGCGGATGCTGGCGCAGTTCTCGGTGCTGTCGCGGCTCAAGGAGCCCGAGAACTCGAGCATCTACTCCAAGATGCGGGTCTACGACGGCGAGAACCTCAAGGACACCGATCCCAAGGCCAAGTCGATCCAGGAGTATCGCGACAGCGCCGGGGTCGACGAGGGGATGGAGGGGCTCTCGACGCGCTTCGCCTTCAAGATCCTCTCCAAGGTGTTCAACTTCGACAACCACGAGGTGGCGGCCAACCCGGTGCACCTGCTCTACGTGCTCGAGCAGCGCCTCGAGCAGGAGCAGCTGCCCAAGGAGACCTTCGAGCGCTACCTGCGCTTCATCAAGGAGTTCCTGGCGCCGCGCTACGTCGACTTCATCGGCAAGGAGATCCAGACCGCCTACCTCGAGTCCTACTCGGAGTACGGCCAGAACATCTTCGACCGCTACGTCACCTACGCCGACTTCTGGATCCAGGATCAGGAGTATCGCGATCCCGAGACCGGCGAGTTCCTCGACCGTCAGGCCCTCAACGAGGAGCTGGAGAAGATCGAGAAGCCGGCCGGCATCTCCAACCCCAAGGACTTCCGTCACGAGGTGGTCAACTTCGTGCTGCGGGCCCGGGCCCAGAACAACGGCATGAACCCGAGCTGGCAGTCCTACGAGAAGCTCCGGGGCGTGATCGAGCACAAGATGTTCGCCAACACCGAGGAGCTGTTGCCGGTGATCTCCTTCAACGCCAAGGCCTCGACCTCGGACCAGAAGAAGCACGAGGACTTCGTGGCGCGGATGGTCGACCGCGGCTACACCGAGAAGCAGGTGCGACTGCTCTCCGAGTGGTACCTGCGGGTGCGCAAGTCGCAGTAGGGCGAGGAGGTCGCCATGACCTATTTCATCGATCGACGAGCCAATGCCAAGCACAAGAGCGCGGTGAACCGCCAGCGCTTCCTCGACCGCTACCGCACCCATATCAAGCGGTCGGTCGAGGAGGCGGTGAACCGCCGCTCGATCACCGACATGGAGCGGGGCGAGAAGGTCTCGATCCCGGCGCGGGACATCTCCGAGCCGGTCTTCCAGCACGGCCCGGGGGGCAAGCGCGCCATCGTCGCCCCCGGCAACAAGGAGTTCGTCGAGGGCGACCGGCTGCGGCGCCCCGGTGGCGGCGGGGGCGGCGATGGCGCCGGGGAGGGCGGCGCCTCCAACCAGGGCGAGGGCATGGATGAGTTCGCCTTCAGCCTGTCGCGGGAGGAGTTCCTCGACTTCGTCTTCGACGGCCTCGAGCTGCCCCACCTGGAGCGCAAGAACCTGGTGGACCTCGACGAGGTGCGCCAGGTGCGGGCGGGGGTCTCCCGGGACGGCACCCCGGCGCGCATCAACATCGTGCGCTCCATGCGCGAGGCCCAGGCGCGACGCATCGCCATGCGCGCGCCGATCCGCCGCGCCCTGCGCGAGGCCCAGGCGGCGCTGGCCGAGGAGGAGCGCAAGGATCCGGTGCTGCGCAATCCGGCCCGTATCGCCGAGCTCAAGGCGGAGGTCGAGCGACTGGAGAAGCGCCTCGAGGCGGTGCCCTTCATCGACACCTACGACCTGCGCTACAACAACCTGATCGACCAGCCCCAGCCGTCGAGCAAGGCGGTGATGTTCTGCGTGATGGATGTCTCGGGCTCCATGACCCAGGCCCACAAGGACATCGCCAAGCGTTTCTTCCTGCTGCTCTACCTCTTCCTGGAGCGCAACTACGAGAAGGTCGAGCTGGTCTTCGTGCGCCACCACACCGCGGCCAAGGAGGTCGACGAGGAGGAGTTCTTCTACTCCCGGGAGACCGGCGGCACCATCGTCTCCAGCGCCCTGACCCTGGTCGACGAGATCATCGAGGCGCGCTATCCCGCCGGGCAGTGGAACCTCTACGTGGCCCAGGCCTCGGACGGCGACAACTGGGACGATGACTCCGTCGCCTGCCGCAAGCTGCTGGTCGAGCGCCTGATGCCGCGGCTGCAGTACTTCACCTACGTGGAGATCACGCCCCATGCCCACCAGGCGCTGTGGGAGGAGTACGAGCGCGTGGAGGCCGAGTACGACACGCGCTTCGCCATGCGCCAGATCGTCGAGGCCGGCGACATCTACCCGGTCTTCCGCGAGCTGTTCAAGCGCCGAGTCGCCTTCTGAGGCGGCCTGAGGAGGCAGCATGACCCGACGTCAGCCCATCGCCACCGGCTCCGACTGGAACTTCGAGATCCTCGACGCCTTCGAGCGCGAGATCGCCCGCCTGGCCGACGAGTATCGCCTGGACACCTACCCCAACCAGATCGAGGTCATCACCACCGAGCAGATGATGGACGCCTATGCCAGCGTGGGCATGCCGGTGGGCTACCACCACTGGTCCTTCGGCAAGCAGTTCCTGGCCGTGGAGCAGGCCTATCGCCGCGGCCAGATGGGGCTCGCCTACGAGCTCGTCATCAACTCCGATCCCTGCATCGCCTACCTGATGGAGGAGAACACCCTGATGATGCAGGTGCTGGTCATGGCCCACGCCTGCTATGGCCACAACTCCTTCTTCAAGGGCAACTACCTGTTCCGCACCTGGACGGATGCCTCCTCCATCGTCGACTACCTGGTGTTCGCCCGGAAGTACATCGGCGAGTGCGAGGAGCGCCACGGCGTGGAGGCGGTGGAGCAGCTGCTGGATGCCTGCCACGCCCTGCAGAACTACGGGGTCGATCGCTACAAGCGCCCCTCGCCGATCTCCGCGGCGGAGGAGTCGCGCCGCCAGGCGGAGCGCGAGGCGCACCTCCAGGCTCAGGTCAACATGCTTTGGCGGACCATTCCCGGGCCGCTGCGCGAGGATGCGCTGCCCGGCCTGGTCGACCAGGAGGACCCGCTGGGCCTGCACGAGGGCGGGCGCTATCCCCCGGAGCCCCAGGAGAACCTGCTCTACTTCATCGAGAAGAACGCCCCGCTGCTGGCGCCCTGGCAGCGCGAGGTGGTGCGCATCGTGCGCAAGCTGGCGCAGTACTTCTATCCCCAGCGCCAGACCCAGGTGATGAACGAGGGTTGGGCCTGCTTCTGGCACTACACCCTGATGAATCGGCTCTATGAGGAGGGGCTGGTGGACGAGGGGTTGATGCTGGAGTTCCTGCAGTCCCACACCTCGGTGGTGCAGCAGCCCGCCTTCGACAGCCCCTACTTCAGCGGCATCAACCCCTACGCCTTGGGCTTCGCCATCTTCACCGACCTGAAGCGCATCTGCGAGGCCCCGACCCAGGAGGATCGCGAGTGGTTCCCCGATACCGCCGGCAGCGACTGGCGCGAGACCCTGGAGTTCGCGATGCGCAACTTCAAGGACGAGTCGTTCATCCAGCAGTTCCTCTCGCCCAAGGTGATGCGCGACCTCAAGCTGTTCATGGTGGTCGACGACGATCAGGAGGAGATGCTCGAGGTGGCGGCGATCCACGATGAGCGCGGCTATCGGCGCATCCGCGACTCCCTGGCCACCCAGTACGCCCTGGCCGTGCGCGAGCCCAATATCCAGGTCTACGCGGCGGATATCCGCGGCGACCGCTCCCTGACCCTGCGCCACGTCCAGGACGGTCGCCGGCCGCTGGCGCGCAGTGTCTATCCGGTCATCCGCCACCTCCACCAGCTGTGGGGCTTCCCGGTGCGGCTGGAGTCGGTGGAGAACGACGAGGTGGTGCGCCGCTATCACTGGCCCCTGGCCGAGGAGGAGCGCCGCGAGTGACGGTTCGAGGCGCGGCGCAAAAACGCGGCGCCGCGATCTGTCCAGCGCCCGCCGCAAGCCGTCCCCAGGCGAGGGGTCGCGAAACGAAAAGACCCGCGCCGTGGCGCGGGTCTTGGCTGTCGGCGAGCGACGCGAATCAGGCCTGGGCCGTCCAGGACTGGCACCAGCCGCCGGGCTCGACGCTGTTCTGGGGGAACAGCTGGCAGCCCTGGCTGTCCGCCTGATAGAACATGCAGTTCTGGCACTCCTCGCCTTCCTCGTAGGCGGGATGGTCGCTGGCCTCGCTGGCCACCTTGACGTAGTTCAGGGCCTTGGCCTGCTCGGCGTTCGGGTCCAGGGGAGGCAGGTCCTGGGCGAAGGCGCGCTTCGACAGGATGCCGGCACCGAGGGGCAGGGCGGCGAGGCCCAGCAGGCTGTTACGCATGAAGTCACGACGATTGCGGTCGGCCATGGTCTCTCCTTGTCATCACGGTAGGGACGAATCGTGGCGGGGCATGCTTGGTGCCCTCGCTCTTGCGCGCTCTTGTGGGCGAGCGCTCTCTGTTGTTGGTCTTGCTGTCGGGTGTCATGCGACCCGAGCCGTGGCGTCGGGCCCTGGGTGTCGCGTCTGGCGCGACGGTGGCGCCCGGCGCCACCCCTGTTCCGACCAACGTTTGCCGGTGGAGTTCGTCCGTCCCATGGTAGTCAACTGAATGAGGCATCGCGAATCGTGCGTGGCCAGTGCGGCAATCCGTCGCGCGGCCGGGCGCAAGCGCATGCCGAGGGGCGGGCCGGCGGCGATGCAGCGCCCGCACCGGCGCTGCTATACTCGCGCCAGCGGCCTCTGGCCGAACGGAACCCAGGCGCGCGACAGCGCCTCGAGCAGGGAGTAAGGGCGATGCAGAATGCGGTGATTCTGATCAATGCCGAGAAGGGGCAGGTCAAGGCCGTGGCCGAGCGGCTGGCCGACGTGGAAGGGATCAGCGAGGTCTACTCCACCTGCGGTCGCTACGACCTGGTGGCCATTGCGCGCACCCGCGACTTCGAGAGCCTGGCGGAACTGGTCACCGGGCGGCTCAATGCCGTCGAGGGCATCCGCGACACCGAGACCCTCAACGCCATGCAGGTGCACTCCCGCCACGACCTCGAGACCATGTTCTCCCTGGGGTGGTGAACGGTCTGGTGAGCGTCGGGCATGGCGTGAACGCGCGGGGGCGGAGCGAGCATGGCGGCTAGGCGAGGGCGCGCCGCCGGTCGCTTCGGCCGGCGGGTCCGTCGCCTCGGCATCACGGCGCTGTTCCTGGCTGTCGCCTCGGGGCTCTGGCACTTCCAGGAGCGTGAGCTTCGCGACGGGTTGAGCTGGCAGGGCGTCACCACCTGGCAGGCGCTCACCCCGCTGACCTTCCATCGCGTGCTGCGCAACGACGGCTTCCTGGTGGGCTGGTCCGACGTGCGCGTCAACCCGCTGTGGGTCAGCTACCGGCTGCGCCGGGTCGAGGATCCCGCCGCCGGGCCGCGCCCCGGCTTTCGCCGCGACTGGCGGGCGCTGTGGCCGATCGACCCGGAGAGCTACTTCGGCAGCGGCTACGACCGCGGCCATCTCGCGCCCAACTATGCCATCGCGGCGGTCCACGGCAGCCGGGCGCAGCGCGATACCTTCCTGATGAGCAACATGTCGCCCCAGCGGCCCGAGCTCAATCGCCGGCTCTGGCAGCGGCTCGAGGAGGTGGTGATGGATCACTTCGTGCCGCGCTTCGCCGCCCTGCAGGTGATCACCGGGCCGATCTTCCCCGCGCGCTTCCAGGACAACGTGCTCAACCGGGTCGGGCTGGTCGAGGTGCCCGAGGCCTTCTACAAGATCCTGGTGGTGCCGGGCGATGAGCCCCGGGTGCTGGCCTTCATCATGCCGCAGCGGGTCGCCGGGAATGAGCCGCTGGACGACTTCCTGGTGAGCATCGACGAGGTGGAGGCGCGCACCGGCCTGGACTTCCTGCCGCGGCTCGCGCCGGCGGCCGCCGAGGCCCTGGAGGGGCGGGTCGACACCGCCGGCTGGGGGCTCGAGGCGGTGGCCCGGCTGCCCGGGCGCTTCTGAGCGAGCGACGGTCCGGGCGCCGGGCGAGCGACAGGGTGGGGCGGCCGGCAAACGCCAGGCACAAAAAAACCGCGATCCAGTGTCGCGGTTTCTTCATATATGGGGCATCGATGTAAGGCTCGTCTGCATGACGCGAGTAGTGGTGCCCAGGAGAGGACTTGAACCTCCACATCCGTAAGGATACTAGCACCTGAAGCTAGCGCGTCTACCAATTCCGCCACCTGGGCGCATCATGCGGTCGTCGTGTTCGGGCGCATCGCGTGAGCGATGGTGCCCAGGAGAGGACTTGAACCTCCACGTCCGTAAGGACACTAGCACCTGAAGCTAGCGCGTCTACCAATTCCGCCACCTGGGCGAACACGTGCGACTCGAGCTGACAAAGAGCGTGGGAGCGAACTCCCGGATATCCGGTCGATGATCGACAGGGTATCGATGGTGCCCAGAAGAGGACTTGAACCTCCACGTCCGTAAGGACACTAGCACCTGAAGCTAGCGCGTCTACCAATTCCGCCATCTGGGCAGGCGAGGCGTATGGTACCGGATTCGTTCGGCGATGCAAGCGCCCGGGCGATGAAAAAGGCGGTTTTTTTGTTGTCGGCCGAGGGTTCGTGGCGCCGCCATGGTTGGGTGATGGGGGCGCCGGCGCTATACTGCGCGCATGACAAACGACTCGACACGCCAGATGCCACGCGCCGGACGCCGTCCTCGCGCCCTTTCGATCACGCTGCTCACCATGCCGCCAAGGATGCCCTCCGCATGACCCACTGGACGCTCAGCGACGATCCGCACGCGAAACGCGAAGCCCACAAGTACGACAAGCCTGCCCCCAGCCGAGAATACCTGTTGGCGCGCCTCGAGGAGGCCGGCAAGCCGATGACCCACGAGGCGATGAGCCAGCAGCTGGGTCTCGAGGACGAGGATCTCCAGGAGGCGGTGCGGCGTCGCCTCGCGGCGATGGAGCGCGATGGTCAGGTGCTGCGCAACCGGCGCAACGCCTATGCGCTGATCGACAAGCTCGACCTGATCAAGGGCAAGGTGCTGGGGCACCGCGACGGCTTCGGCTTCCTGCTGCGCGACGACGGCAAGAAACCGGATCTGGTCATGCCGCCGCGGCAGATGCGGCGCGTCTTCCACGGCGACCACGTGCTGGTGCGCATCAGCGGACGCGACCGCCGCGGGCGTGACGAGGCCACCATCGTCGAGGTGCTGGCGCGCAACACCCAGGAGATCGTCGGCGTCTACCGGGCCAACACGCCAGAGTTTGGCGTGCTGATCCCCGAGAACTCGCGCATCACCCAGGAGATCATCATTCCCCACAGCGCCTGTGGTGGCGCCCAGGACGGCCAGGTGATCTCCGCCAAGATCACCCAGCAGCCCGAGACCCGGGTGCAGCCGGTGGGCGAGGTGATCGAGGTGCTCGGCGAGCGCATGGACCCGGGGATGGAGATCGACATCGCCATCCGCAGCTACGAGATTCCCGCCGAGTTCCCGCCCGAGGTCCACGACCAGATCGCCGGCATGTCCAGCGAGGTCGCCGAGGCCGACAAGTCCAACCGCATCGACCTGCGTCACGTGCCGCTGGTGACCATCGATGACGAGACGGCCAAGGACTTCGACGACGCCGTCTGCGCCTGGAAGACCAAGTCCGGCAGCTGGAAGCTGCTGGTGGCCATCGCCGACGTCTCCCACTACGTGCGTCCGGGCAGCGCCCTGGACCAGGAGGCGATCACCCGCGGCAACTCGGTCTACTTCCCGGGGCAGGTGGTGCCGATGCTGCCGGAGCTGCTCTCCAACGGGCTCTGCTCGCTGAACCCGGCCGTCGATCGCCTGGCGCTGGTCTGCGAGATGAACATCTCCCAGAGCGGCGCTATCAGCCGCTACCGCTTCTACGAGGCGGTGTTCCAGTCCCACGCGCGCCTGACCTACAACAAGGTCGCCTCCATCCTCGACGACGAGGGCGAGCAGGGCGAGGCGCTGCGCGAGGAGTACAGCGAGCTGGTGCCGTCGCTCAAGAACCTGCATTCGCTCTACCGGCTGCTGCGCGAGGCCCGCGTGGAGCGCGGGGCCATCGACTTCGAGACCACCGAGACGGCGATCGTCTTCAACGACGAGCGCAAGATCGAGAAGATCGTGCCGCGCAGCCGCAACGACGCCCACAAGATCATCGAGGAGTGCATGCTGGCGGCCAACGTCGCCACCGCGCGCTTCCTCGACAAGCACGACCTGCCGGCGCTCTATCGCATCCACGAGAAGCCCTCGCCGGAGCGGCTCGACAAGCTGCGCCTGTTCCTCAACGAGCTGGGCCTGTCGCTCGGCGGCGGCGACGACCCGAGCCCGCAGGACTATCGCGACCTGGCCGAGGCGATCAAGGGGCGCGACGACGCCGACGTGATCCAGACCGTGATGCTGCGCTCGATGAGCCGCGCGGTCTACTCGCCGCAGAACGACGGCCACTTCGGCCTGGCCTATCCGGCCTACGCGCACTTCACCTCGCCGATTCGCCGCTATCCGGACCTGCTGGTCCACCGCGCCATCCGCTCGGTGATCCGCGGGCCGCGCCAGACCAACACCGTGCTGCGCGCCGAGGGCGCCGCGGTCGAGCCGCCGAGCAAGTGGGCGCCCTACACCTTCGAGCAGATGCTCGAGCTCGGCGAGCACTGCTCGATGACCGAGCGCCGCGCCGATGACGCCACCCGCGACGTGGAGGACTGGCTCAAGTGCGAGTTCATGTCCGACAAGCTCGGCGAGGTCTACGACGGCAGCATCGCCTCGGTGACCCAGTTCGGCATCTTCGTGCGCCTCGACGAGGTCTACGTCGAGGGCCTGGTGCACGTCACCTCGCTGCCCTCGGACTACTACCACTACGAGCCCGAGAAGCATCGCCTCAAGGGTGAGCGCAGCGGCATCAGCTATCGCCTGGGCGACGGCGTCTCCGTTCAGGTGGCTCGGGTTGACCTGGACGAGCGCAAGATCGACTTCGAGCTGGCCGACGAGAAGCCGCGTCCCAAGCGCCAGCCGCGCAAGTCCCGCGGCGGCGGGTCGGGCGGCGGTGGCGCCGACAAGGGCGGCAAGGCCGATGACAAGTCGGGCAAGGGCGGCCGGCGGCGTCGCGGCCCGCGGCGCTCGAAGGGTCGCGGCTGATGGCGGCAGGGCAGAGGAAGCCGCGCGCGGGGCGCGGCGCCCCGCGCCGGGCACCCTCGACCCCCGGCGGGCTCGAGGCCGTGTTCGGCGTGCACGCGGTGCGGGCGCTGCTCGACCGCGGCGAGACGCCCCGCGAGGTCTGGGTGCAGGAGGGCAGCGCCGGCGCCCGCCTGGCCGAGCTGGTCGAGGCCGCGCGGGAGGGGGGCGCGCGCCTGCAGTCGCGCCCCCGTGACGAGCTCGACCGCCTCGCCCAGGGCGCCGCCCACCAGGGCATCATCGCCTTCGCCACGCCGCTCGCCTTCGAGGGTGAGGCGTCGCTGTGGCTCAGGCTCGAGGGCTGGCCCCACGCGGCGCCGCCGCTGCTGCTGGTGCTCGACGGCGTCACCGACGTGCACAACTTCGGCGCCTGCCTGCGCAGCGCCGATGCCGCCGGGGTCCACGGCGTCATCGTGCCCAAGGACAAGGCGGCGCCGCTCAATGCCACGGTGCGCAAGGTCGCCTGCGGGGCGGCCGAGAGCGTGCCGGTCTACCAGGTCACCAACCTGGCGCGGACCCTGGCCCGGATGAAGGAGCTGGGGGTGTGGATCACCGGTACCGCCGGCGAGGCCGAGGCGAGCCTCTTCGAGGCCGACTTCACCGGCCCCACGGCCCTGGTGATGGGCGCCGAGGGCAAGGGCATGCGCCGGCTGACCCGCGAGGCCTGCGACACCCTGGTCAAGCTGCCCATGGCCGGCAGCGTCTCCAGCCTCAACGTCTCGGTGGCCACCGGGGTCTGCCTGTTCGAGGCGGTGCGCCAGCGCCAGGGCGGCTGACGCGCCCGCGCCTTGCCAGTCGCGGCACATATCACTAGAATACCTGCGCCCGCTCGCCCTGCGAGCGGGCATTCCTGTCTTCTGACAACCCGTCTTTTGACAATCACTCCTTGCTTCCCCTGAGCGACCCGAGGTCGTCACTGTGGAAGCTGCCAAACCGCAAGGAGATTCCATGCGTCACTACGAGATCGTCTTCATGGTCCACCCGGACCAGAGCGAGCAGGTCCCGGCCATGGTCGAGCGCTACACCGGCCTCGTCACCGAGAACGGCGGCACCGTGCATCGCCTCGAAGATTGGGGCCGTCGCCACCTGGCCTACCCGATCAACAAGATCCACAAGGCTCACTACGTGCTGATGAACGTCGAGTGCAGCGGCGAGACCCTCGACGAGATCGAGAACATCTTCCGCTTCAACGACGCCATCATCCGCAGCCTGGTGGTTCGCGCCAAGGAAGCCGTCACCGAGGCCTCGCCGATGATGAAGCCGGTGGAAGAGAAGCGTGTCCGTCGCGACGAGAAGCCGCGCAGCACCGAATCCGCCTGAGCACCCCCATCGCACCTCTGAAGGAGTCTTCCCATGGCACGCTTTTTCCGTCGCCGTAAGTTCTGCCGTTTCACCGCTGAAGGCGTGAAGCAGATCGACTACAAGGATCTGGACACGCTCAAGGCCTACATCACCGAGACCGGCAAGATCGTTCCCAGCCGTATCACCGGGACCAAGGCCCGTTACCAGCGCCAGCTGTCCACCGCCATCAAGCGGGCACGCTACCTGGCGCTGCTGCCCTACACCGACAGCCACCAGTAAGCACTGCGCGTGATGTTGCCCGTCGCCCGCTGGATGATGCGCGGCACGCCCTACGCGGCCCTGGGGGCCGCCGCGGGCACCGCCATCCCCTGGCTGTTCTGGCTGGGAGCCGCCGTGGTGGCTCTGGTCACGCTGCGCCAGGGCATGGCCGCCTCGCTGCCGGTGCTGATCGCCGCGGCGATCCCCGCCGGCCTGTGGTGGACCCAGGGAGACGTCATCCCGCTCGCCAGCGTGCTGCTGGTGGTGCTGATGGCGGTGGTGCTGCGCGCCCGGCTGAGCTGGAGCGAGGCGATCATCGCCGGCACCCTGGCCGGCTCGGGCATGATCCAGCTGGGCATCTTCCTGCCGCCGGGCGGGGCCGCCTTCGTGCTGGAGCAGCTGCGCCAGGGCTCGCCGGACATCGCGGCGATGCTCAGCGAGCTCGCGGCCCAGGGCATGGATACCGAGCAGCTGGCCGGCCTGATGATCAGTGGCGTGACCGCGCTGATCGTGCTGCTCGCCGCCGTGGCCTGCCTGGCCCTGGCACGCGGCTGGCAGGCCGGGCTCTATAACCCGGGCGGGTTTCGCGAGGAGTTCCACGCGCTGCGCCTGTCGCGTCGGGAGCTCGCCCTGCTGGTGCTGCTCGGGGTGCTCGGCGGCGTGCTGGGGCTACCGGCCCTGGGCATGCTGGCCTGGGTGCCGCTGCTGGTGGCCGGCATCGCGCTGGTGCATGGTGTTATCGGATATAAGGGAATGAACGGGCTGTGGCTGGTCGCCTTCTATGTGCTGCTGATCACCACCTGGCCCATGATTCTCATTGTGCTGCTCATGGCCTTCATCGACACGTTCGCGGACTTCCGTGGACGACTGGCCCGCAGCCACTGACAAGAGGTTTACGAGAATGGACGTCATTCTGCTCGACAAGATTGGCAAGCTGGGCGGTCTGGGTGACCAGGTCACCGTCAAGCCCGGTTACGGCCGCAACTACCTGGTGCCCTACGGCCTGGCCGTGCCGGCGACCAAGGACAACATCGAGGCCTTCCAGGCGCAGCGTGCCGAGCTCGAGGCCCAGGCCGCCGAGCGCAAGGCCGAGGCCGAGGCGCGCGCTGAACAGCTGAACGACATCGAGCTCTCCCTGGTCTCCAAGGCCGGCGACGAGGGCAAGCTGTTCGGTTCCATCGGTCCGCGTGACCTGGCCGAGGCCATCTCCAGCGCCGGGATCGAGGTCGCCAAGAGCGAAGTGCGCATGCCGCAGGGTCCGATCCGCCAGACCGGCGAGTACGACATCGACCTGCACCTGCATGCCGAAGTCGACGCCACCGTGCGCGTGGTGGTGGTGGCCGAGTAAGGCCGCTGCCGACGGCACGCGCCTCGGGGCGTGCCGCGACAAGAGGGGGGCGAGGAGGAATCCTCGCCCCCTTTTTGTCCCTTTTCTCGCCTCGCCCGCCATCGGGTAGAATGAGCCCGCCCCTTTCCCTCCTGAAGGTCCGCGCACCATGAACGAGCCCGTCGCCCTCGACCAGGAAACCGCCGCCCTCAAGGTTCCGCCCCACTCCGTGGAGGCCGAGCAGTCGGTGCTCGGCGGCCTGATGCTCGACAACCAGGCCTGGGACAACGTGGCCGACCGCCTGGTGGCGGACGACTTCCACCGCTACGAGCATCGGCTGATCTTCAACGTCATGGCGGGCCTGGCCGAGTCGGGGCGGCCGCTGGACGTGGTGACCCTCTCCGAGGCCCTGGAGGGGCGCGACCAGCTGGATACCGTGGGTGGGCTGGCCTACCTCGCCGAACTGGCGCGCAACACGCCCTCGGCCAGCAACATCCGCGCCTACGCCGACATCGTTCGCGAGCGCGCCACCCTGCGCAAGCTGATCCGGGCGGCCAGCCAGATCGCCGACGGCGCCTTCAGCCCCCAGGGGCGTCCCGCCGACGAGCTGGTCGACGAGGCCGAGCGGCTGGTCTTCCAGATCAGCGAGGAGCGGCCCAAGTCGGGCGGCCCCATCGGCATGAGCGAGCTGCTGACCAAGGCGGTCGACCGCATCGACGAGCTGTTCAACATGCAGGGCGAGATGACCGGCCTCTCGACCGGCTTTCGCGACCTCGACGAGATGACCTCGGGCCTGCAGCCCTCGGACCTGGTGATCATTGCCGGGCGTCCCTCCATGGGCAAGACCACCTTCGCCATGAACCTGGTCGAGCACGCGGTGATCTCGAGCGACAAGCCGGTGATGGTGTTCTCCATGGAGATGCCCGCGGAATCGCTGATGCTGCGCATGCTCTCGTCGCTGGGGCGCATCGACCAGACCCGGGTGCGTACCGGCCAGCTGGAGGACGAGGACTGGCCGCGCCTCACCTCGGCGGTCAACCTGCTCAAGGACAAGCAGCTGTTCATCGACGACACCGCGGCGCTCTCGCCCAGCGAGATGCGCTCGCGCATCCGCCGCGTGGTGCGCGAACAGGGCAACCTGGGGCTGATCATGATCGACTATCTGCAGCTGATGCAGATCCCGGGCTTCTCGGAGAACCGTACCGGCGAGATCTCGGAGATCTCCCGCTCGCTCAAGGGGCTGGCCAAGGAGTTCGGCTGCCCGGTGGTGGCGCTCTCGCAGCTCAACCGCTCCCTGGAGCAGCGCCCCAACAAGCGCCCGGTGATGTCGGACCTGCGCGAGTCCGGCGCCATCGAGCAGGACGCCGACATCATCGGCTTCGTCTATCGCGACGAGGTCTACAATCCGGACAATCCCGACAACCAGGGGCTGGCCGAGGTGATCATCGGCAAGCAGCGTAACGGCCCCATCGGCACGGTGCACATGGCCTTCATCGGCAAGTACACGCGCTTCGAGGACCTGGCACCGGACAGCTATCGCGAGGCCTTCGGCGAGTGACGGGCCCCTTGAGTCCCGTCGGCGGCCCCGTATAATGCCGTTCCCTTCAATCCCACAGGCAGGAGAGACCATGGCAGGCGGATTTCGACGCGGCAATCGCCAGCGGACCCCGAAACTCGAGGGGCGCGGCGAGCTCCAGTCGATGGAGCGTGAAGGCCCCTTCAAGGAGTGGCTGGGGATGCCCGACCTCTATCGCTACCACCTGCAGGTGGACGGCGAGGCCTACAGCTACCAGACCGAGGACTCGGAGCTCCCGGTGAAGGTCGGCGACAAGGTGGTGTTCCGCTACAAGGAGACCAAGGCCGGCAAGTGGGTCGATCGCAACTCCCTGGGCAAGGCCATCGACCCCTCCGAATATCAGTAGACCTGGAACCTCGCGCCGGAACCGGGGTCACTGGAAGGTAACGTCGGCGACACGCGATCGTCATCGGGGCGGCCCAGGCTGTCCCCAGCGTGCACTCCGACATCACCGACCGGACATCAGGAGGATGGCCCCATGGATTTCCAGGCATTGAAGGACTTCGTGGCCCACCACGACAATTTCGAGATTCGCGTGATCGGCCATGCCGGCAGCCGTTTCTACCAGGTCGAGCTCGAGGACGTGGAGGGCGGCCGCCACATGCTGACCCGCGCCGGCAAGCCGATCCTGTTTCGCTCGCTAGACGACGTCTACCTCGAGCTCAAGCGGGCCGGCATCCACCGCGCCTACCTGGTGCAGCAGGTGCCCCACGACGAGGTCATCGGCCGCGAGACCCACTACCACGACCCGCTGACCTCGCGCATGCCGCTGGTCTTCTGACCCGGCGCGGGCGAGCGCCTACCTTGCCCCGCTAGTCCTTCTTCCGCCGTTCCAGCCAGCGCCCCAGGCGAACGCGACGGCGGGCAAACCAGCGGTACCCCGCATCCATCATCCCGCCGATCCCTGGCAGGGTGCTCAGCCAGACCAGCCGACGATAGCCCAGCACCGCGTAGAGCGCGCGGCTGGCGTCCATGCCCACGTACCAGTCCCCCGCCGCGTCGCGCACGTGCAGACGGCCCATCATCGCCGTGAAGCTGCTGCCGAGTGCCGCGGCGTCGAATTCCGGCGCCTGGATGTCCACCAGCCTGACCCGCGCGCGGCGCGGATGGCGCGACAGCCAGGCGACCTCGCGCTGGCACAGCGGGCAGTGGCCGTCGTGGAAGAGGGTCACCGGGGCGCGGGCACGGAGTGTGGCGTGGCGGCTCATGGCGTCGTCTCCCCGGCGTCACCCGGCTCGGCGTCGCCATAGCCCGCCCAGTGGGGTCCCTGGCCATAGGCAGGCGCGGCATCCAGCCCCTCGAGGAAGGCCCTGGCCTGGTCGCGCATGGCGGCGCGCTTGTCATCGCTCATGCGCGACAGGCTGCCGTAGATCAGCTTCATGCGCGGGTTGGCGCCGAGGGCGTCGGCGTGGCGCTCGAGGAAGTCCCAGTAGAGGCTGTTGAAGGGGCAGGCGTCGGGGCCCGTGACCCGCTTCGGGTCGAAGCGGCAGTGCCGGCAGTGATCCGACATGCGATCGATGTACTTGCCCGAGGCGCAGTAGGGTTTCGAGCCCATCAGCCCGCCGTCGGCGTGCAGCACCATCCCCAGGGTGTTGGGCAGCTCCACCCACTCGCAGGCGTCGGCGTAGACGGCGAGGTACCAGTCGCAGAGCGCCTCGGGCGCCACGTCGCAGAGCAGCGCGAAGTTGCCGGTGACCATCAGCCGCTGGATATGGTGGGCATAGGCGTGGTCGCGGGTCATCTCGATGGCGCGGCGCAGGCAGCGAAGCTCGGTCTTGCCGTCCCAGAAGAAGCTCGGCAGGCCGCGGCTGGCGCCCAGGGCGTTGCCGCGCTTGTAGTCGGGCATGCGCGTCCAGTAGAGCCCGCGCACGTACTCCCGCCAGCCCAGCACCTGGCGGATGAAGCCCTCCACGGCATTCAGCGGCGCGCGCCCCTCGTGGTATTCGCGCTCGACCGCCTCGCACACCTCCCGGGGCGAGAGCAGCCCGAGGTTGAGCGCCGTCGATAGCCGCGAGTGGTAGAGGAAGGGCTCGCGGTCGCTGATCGCGTCCTGGAGGCGGCCGAACGCCGCCAGCCGGTGCTCGAGGAAGTGGGCGAGCTCCTCCAGCGCCTGGTCGCGGGTGACCGGCCAGTGGAAGCCCTCGAGGGTGCCGAAGTGATCCCCGAAGCGCTCGGCCACCAGGGCGAGCACCGCCTCGGTGGTGGCGTCACGGCGGTGCTCGGGGGGTGCGGGCGGACGCAGCGAGTCGGGCAGCGGTTCGCGGTTGTCGTGATCGAAGTTCCACTTTCCGCCGGCGGGCGCATCGCCCTCCATCAAGAGCCCGGTGCGGCGGCGCAGCAGGCGATAGAAGTGCTCCTGGCGCGGGGCCTTGCGGCCCCGGGCCCAGGCGTCGAACGCTTCGGGGGTGCTGAAGAAGCGGTCATCCTCGACGAGCCGCCAGGGCCGCTCGGCCTCGGCGCGCTCGCCCATCGCCTGCCACAGCCGCCACTCGCCGGGGCGCACGGCGCGGATCTCGTCGCAGCCGTAGCGGTCGGCGAGGCGCTCCGCCTCGCTGATCAGGTCCTGGGCGTTGTCGTCGTCGTCCAGGGCGCTGTAGTGCACGAGAAGGCCGCGCTCGCGAAGCTCCTCGGCGAAGTGGCGCATGGCCGCGAAGATCAGCGCGATCTTCTGGGGGTGGTGGGGCACGTAGCTCGCCTCGGCGCCCACCTCGCACAGGGCGATGACCGCCCCGTCCGGCAGGTCGCGCAGGGTGGCGAGGTCGTGGCTCAGCTGGTCGCCGAGGACCAGGATCAGCGGTGTGGGCATGAATTGACCAGAAGTTGTACAAATGGTCGTTATAGTATAACTCGATTCCGCGATGGCGCCCGTCGGTGGTAGGCTTTAGCCTCTCGCGACCATCGCGACCCCGTTCACCCGAGCTATCACAAGGATGACCTCATGGCCGCCCCCGAGACGCCGCTTGCCGCCGCCGACCACGCCCAGCCCCGAGCGGATCGCCCGCCCCATGCACCCGCCGATCATCCCGCCGTGCCCCGGGGCAAGGTGGGCGTGGTGCTGGCCAACCTGGGCACCCCGGATGCCACCGACTACTGGTCGATGCGTCGCTACCTCAGCGAGTTCCTCTCCGACAAGCGGGTGGTCGACTATCCGGACTGGAAGTGGCAGCCGCTGCTGCAGCTGATCATCCTCTCGCGCCGACCCTTCAAGTCCGGCGAGGCCTACCGCGGCATCTGGAACACCGAAAAGGACGAGAGCCCGCTGCTGACCATCACCCGGGAGCAGACCCGCAAGGTGGCCGAGGGGCTGGCCGAGCGTCACGGCGACCGGGTGGTGGTGGACTTCTGCATGCGCTACGGCAACCCCTCCACCGACAGCGTGCTGCGCCGCCTGCAGGCCGAGGGCTGCGAGCGCATCCTGTTCTTCCCGCTCTATCCTCAGTACGCCTCGCCGACCACCGCCACCGCCAACGACCAGGCCTTCCGCACCCTGATGAAGCTCAAGTGGCAGCCGTCGCTGCGCACCGTGCCGGCCTACTTCGAGCATCCCGCCTACCTCGACGCCCTGGCCAACTCGGTGCGCGAGGCCTATGAGGCCGCCGAGACGCCCCCGGAGGTGCTGGTGGCCTCCTACCACGGTGTGCCCAAGCGCTACCTGCTGGAGGGCGACCCCTACCACTGCCAGTGCCAGAAGACCACGCGCCTGCTGCGCGAGCGCCTGGGCTGGGACGAGGCGGCCATCCAGACGGCCTTCCAGTCGCAGTTCGGCCCCGAGGAGTGGGTGGGGCCGGCCACCGTGGAGCACGTCGCCGAGCTGGCGCGCCAGGGCAAGAAGCACATCGCGGTGGTCTCGCCGGCCTTCTCGGCCGACTGCGTGGAGACCCTCGAGGAGATCGAGGAGGAGATCCGCGACGCCTTCCTCGCGGCCGGCGGCGAGACCTTCACCTACATTCCCTGCCTGAACGACCGCGACGACCACATCGCCGCGCTGCTCTCGGTGATCGACAACGAGCTCGGCGGCTGGGTCTAGCGCGCCGTCGCGATCACTGCTCCGGGTGCGGGACGGGCTTCTCGCCGACCTCCTCGCGATAGAGCTCCACGGGCTTGCCGCGGGTCTTGGGCACGTGCTTGAGCGTGAGGTGCAGGCCCGTCTTGGCCAGCAGGTGGGCGCTCACCGGTGCGGTGATGAACAGGAACAGGGTGATCAGCATCTCCTGGATGATCGGCTCGCCCTGGGTGGTCGAGAAGTAGAGCATCGAGCTGATCAGGATGCAGCCGATCCCCAGGGTGGTCGCCTTGGTCGGCCCGTGCAGGCGCATGTAGAAGTCGCGCAGGTGGGCCATGCCCAGCGAGCCGATGAAGGCGAAGATGCCCCCGGCGATCAGGAAGAAGGCGATGACGCCCTCGAGGATAACGTAGACGTTCATGGTGGCTCCGACGTTGCTGGCCTATTCGATGATGTCGCCGCGCAGGATGTACTTGCAGACCGCCACGGTGCTGATGAAGCCGAGCATGGCGATCAGCAGGGCCGCCTCGAAATAGGTCTTGGTGTTGAGCCACAGACCCATCAGCACGATCAGCGCGATGGAGTTCACGTACATGGTGTCCAGCGCCAGGATGCGGTCGGGCATGTCGGGCCCGACCGTCAGTCGATAGGCGTTCAGCAGGATGGACAGCAGGATCAGGGTGATGCTGATCTTCAGGGCGATGTCTAGCATTCGTAGATCTCCTTCAGCGGCCGCTCGTAGCGCTCGCGTATCGTCTCGATCAGCGCGTCCTCGTCCTCCATGTCGAGGGTATGGATCAGCAGCGACTTGCCGTCCATGCGCAGGTTGGCCGATACCGTGCCCGGAGTGAGGCTGATGGTGCTGGCCAGCAGGGTGATGGTGAAGCGCTCCTCCAGCATCAGCGGATAGACGACGAAGGCCGGACGCATGCGCTGGCGCGGGTTGATGATCAGCCAGGCCACCTGGATGTTGGCGACCAGGATGTCGACCAGCACGCGCGCCACGAAGCGCAGCAGCAGCCCCGGCTTCGCCACGTGGGGCTGGGCGTCCCAGAAGCGGTAGGTGGCCAGCGGGATGAGCAGGGCCAGCACCCCGCCCAGCAGGATCTGGCCCGGGGCGATGCTGCGGACCATCAGCAGCCAGACGACCAGCAGCAGGATCGACAGCAGGGGCAGGGGGAGCCAGCGGCGAGGCGTGATCATGGGGACTCTCCGGCATCAGACAGGACGGCGCGCACCAGCACATCCGGATCGGCCAGCTGGTCGGCGGTGGCACGGGTGTAGTCGCTGACCGGGCCCGCCAGGGCGACCAGCAGCGGCGAGGCGGCGAGCAGCCCGCCGGCGCCCAGCCAGCGCGAGCGCGACAGCGCCTCGCCGCTGGCCTCGCCGTCATGGCTGCGCCAGAACAGCGTCGAGCCGGCGCGCGAGAGGGCGACCAGGGCGGCGAGGCCGGTGCCGAGCAGGATCGGCCACAGCCACGGCTGCTGCCAGGGCGCGGCGGCATCCATCAGCAGCGCCTTGCCGAGGGCGCCGGACAGCGGTGGCAGGCCGGCCACGGCGATCGCCCCGACGAAGAACAGCCCGGCCAGCCGGCGGCCGTCGCGCAGCGGACGCCCCTTGACCAGCCGCGTGCCCGCCTTGCCCCGCTGCAGGCCGATCATCTCGGCGATCAGGAAGAGCGCGCCGGTGACGAAGGTGCTGTGCACCAGGTAGTAGAGCAGGGCGGAGACGGCCGCCGGCGAGCCCATGCCGATGCCGGCCAGCAGCGTGCCCACCGAGATGACCACCAGGTAGGCCACCAGCAGACGCAGGTCGCGGGCGGCCAGCACGCCGATGCCGGCCACCACCATGGTCGCCAGCGACAGCCACCACACCCAGGGGCGCTCGAGGGCCTCCAGCACGCCGGCCTGCTCGCCGAAGATCAGCGTGTAGACCCGCAGGATGGCGTAGATGCCGACCTTGGTCATGATCGCGAAGAGCGCGGCGACCGGGGCCGGGGCGGCGGCATAGGCGCGCGGCAGCCAGAAGTAGAGCGGCAGGATGGCGGCCTTGAGGCCGAACACCACCAGCAGCATCAGCCCCCCCGCGGTGACCAGGCCCGCGCGCTCGGCGGGCAGCTCCGCCAGGCGCACGGCCATGTCGGCCATGTTGAGGGTGCCGGTGGCGCCGTAGAGCACGCCCACGCTGATCAAGAACAGCGACGAGCCGACCAGGTTGAGCACCACGTAGTGCACCGCCGACTGGATCCGCGACTTGCCGCCGCCGTGGATCAGCAGCGCGTAGGAGGCCAGCAGCAGCACCTCGAAGAACACGAAGAGGTTGAACAGGTCACCGGTCAGGAAGGCGCCGTTGATGCCCATCAGCTGCAGCTGGAAGAGGCCGTGGAAGTTGCTGCCGCGCTCGTCGTCGCCGGCACAGGCGAAGATCACGCAGCCCAGCGCCAGCACCGCGGTGACCATGATCATCAGCGCCGAGAGGCGGTCGAGCACCAGCACGATGCCGAAGGGCGGCTGCCAGCCGCCCAGCGCGTAGTAGGTGACCTCGCCGCCGGCGGCCCGGGCCAGCATCACCGCGGCCACCGCCACCAGCAGGGCGGTGGCGGCGACGCCCACCGTGCGATGGGTGCGCATGGCGCCGTGCCGGCTGCGCAGCAGGATCAGTCCCACCACCAGGGGCAGGACGACGGGGAGAACGATCAGGTGCTGCATCACCGGTGAGGCTCCTCTCGCTTGCGACCGTCGACGTGGTCATTGCCCAGCTCGCTGCGGGCGCGCATGGCCAGGATGACCACGAAGGCGGTCATGGCGAAGCCGATCACGATGGCGGTCAGCACCAGCGCCTGGGGCAGGGGGTCGGCGAAATGGGACTGGCCGTCGATGATCGCCGCGGCGCCGGTCGTCAGTCCGCCCATGGAGAACAGGAAGAGGTTGACCGCATAGGAGAGCAGGGTCAGCCCGACGACGACCGGGAAGGTCCGCCCGCGCAGCGTCAGGTAGAGCCCGCAGGCGGTCAGCACGCCGGTGGTGATGGCGTAGAGGCTTTCCATCAGTGTTTCTCCTTGCTGGAACGGGACAGGTTCTCGTCGCTGGCCGGGGCGCCCTTGGCGGGGCTGTGGGCCGTGGTGACCTTGCCCAGGTTGGCGAGGATCATCAGGGTGGCGCCGACTACCGCCAGGTAGACCCCCAGGTCGAAGAGCAGGGCGGTGGCCAGCTCGAAGTCGCCGATCACCGGCAGGTGGAAGTGGCCGAAGGCCGAGGTCAGGAACGGCTCGCCGAACAGCCAGCTGCCGAGCCCCGTCAGGGTGGCGATGCCGACGCCGGCGATGGCCACCGGCTGGTACTCGAACTGCAGCCGCTCCTGGGCCCACTCCACGCCGCGCGCCATGTAGAGCAGGATCATCGCCACCGCGGTGACCAGCCCCGCGATGAAGCCGCCGCCGGGCAGGTTGTGGCCGCGCAGGAAGATGAACGCCGAGACCAGCAGCGCCAGCGGCAGCAGGGCCAGGGAGATGGAGGTGAGGATCGCCGGGTAGCGGTCCGGTGACCAGAGGCGGCCCTCGGTGTCGCTGTGGGGCATGAACAGGCGCAGGCGCCGCAGCAGCTTGAAGATGGCCAGTCCCGCCAGGGCCAGCACGGTGATCTCGCCCAGGGTATCGAAGCCGCGGAAGTCGACGAGGATGACGTTGACCACGTTGTGGCCGCCGCCGCCCGACACGCTGTTCTCGAGGAAGAAGCTCGAGAGGCTGGTGGTGTCGCGGGTCAGCACCGCGTAGTTGAGGCTGGCCACCGCCATGCCCAGGGCGCCGGCCAGCACGATGTCGCGCACGTGGCGCGCCGACGAGGTCTCGCGGGAGGTGCGCTGGGGCAGGAAGTAGAGCGCCAGCATCAGCAGGATCATGGTCACCACCTCCACCGACAGCTGGGTCAGCGCCAGGTCGGGCGCCGAGAAGCGGGCGAAGGTCAGCGACACGATGAGCCCCACCACCGAGAGCATCAGCAGCGAGATCAGGCGGTAGCGGTGGGTGGCGGCGGTGCCGATGCCGCCGAAGATCAGCAGGCCGGCGCCCACCAGCAGCACGCCGTCGACGGGCTGGTTGCCCTGGTCGCCGGTGAGCAGCGGCATGCCGGACAGGCCGAGCCCCGCCACCACCACCGAGGCCAGCAGCAGCAGCCCCACGTAGCGCTGCTGGGAGCCGTTGTCGATGCGCCGCAGCGTCGTCTCGGCCCGGTTGGAGAGCCGCTGCACGGCGCCCTCGAACACCAGGCGCGCGTCCACCGGGCGAAAGCCCTTCAGGAAGCGCTGCAGGTCGGCATGGCGGGCGTACATCGCCACGCCGGCGACCAGCGCCACGCCGCTCATGGCGAGCGGCAGGTTGACGCCGTGCCAGATCGCCAGGTGGAACTCCATCGTCTCGCCGAGCACCGGCGTGATCGCCAGAGCCAGCAGGCCCTCGGCCAGCACCGGGGCGAGGCCCACCAGCACGCAGATCACCACCAGCAGCGCCACCGGGGCGCGCATCAGCCAGGGCGGCTCGTGGGGCGACTTGGGCGGCGCCTCGCGGGCCGGCTTGTAGAACACCGCGTGCACCAGGCGCAGCGAGTAGGCCACCGAGAGGATGCCGCCCAGGGTGGCGAGCACCGGCAGCAGCCAGCTCAGCCCGCCGAGCACCGGGCTCGCCAGGGTCTCGGTGAAGAACATCTCCTTGGAGAGGAAGCCGTTGAACAGCGGCACCCCGGCCATGGCGGCGCCGGCCAGGGTGGTCAGCAGGGCGGTGACCGGCATGGCGCGGCGAAGCCCGCCCAGCCGCTTGAGCTCGCGGGTGCCGGTCTCGTGGTCGATGATCCCGGCGCACATGAACAGCGCCGCCTTGAAGGCGGCATGGTTGAGGATGTGGAAGAGCGCGGCGAGCACCGCCATGGGGCTGCCGATGCCCAGCAGCACGGTGATCAGGCCGAGGTGGCTCACTGTGGAGAAGGCCAGGATGCCCTTGAGGTCGGTCTTCATCAGCGCGAACCAGGCGCCGTAGAGCAGCGTCGCCATGCCGATCAGCGACACGACCACCGTCCACAGCTCGCTGCCGGCGATGGCCGGGTGCAGGCGGGCCATCAGGAAGATGCCCGCCTTGACCATGGTCGCCGAGTGCAGGTAGGCCGAGACCGGCGTGGGGGCCGCCATGGCGTGGGGCAGCCAGAACTGGAAGGGGAACTGCGCCGACTTGGTGAAGGCACCGAGCAGCACCAGCCCCAGCATCCAGGGGTAGCGCGGGTCGGCGAGGATGGCGCTGCCGCTGTCGAGCACCACCTGCATGTCGTAGCTGCCGACGATGTCGCCCAGCAGCAGCAGGCCGGCAAGCAGCGCCAGGCCGCCGGCGCCGGTCACGGTCAGCGCCATGCGCGCCCCCTTGCGGGCGTCGCTTCTGTGCGACCAGAAGCCGATCAGCAGGAAGGAGGAGAGGCTGGTCAGCTCCCAGTAGAGCCACAGCAGCAGCAGGTTGTCGGCCATCACGATGCCGACCATGGAGGCCATGAAGAGGATCAGGTAGGCGTAGAAACGCCCGAAGGGCTCCTCCGGCGACAGGTAGAAGTGCGCGTAGAGCAGGATCAGCAGGCCGATGCCCATGATCAGCAGGTTGAAGAGCACCGACAGGCCGTCCAGCCGGAAGGCGAGCTCGAGGCCGAGGGTGGGCACCCAGTCGACGGCGACGCGCAGCGTCTCGTCGGCCGCCAGGGTCGGCAGCTGGACGAGGGTCAGCAGCAGCGCCAGCGCGGGCAGCGCCGCGGTGGCCAGGGAGCAGAAGCGTCGCCCACGTTGCGCGGTGAACGCGGGCACCAGAACCCCCAGCAGGGGCAGCAGGGCTATCCACAGCAGTGTCATCGGTCGGTCATCCTGCGCGGGTTCGGAAACGGGGAGGGCGTCTCGGTCACGCGCCCGGGGAACAGGATGAGGCAGGCGATACGTCTTCGCCCCCGTCCCTGGGTCGAGGCCCCCCATGGTTTGGCTCCCTGCCACTTTAACGCAAAGCGAATTCCCTCGCTGCCTCCTTGCCTTTCAACACTTTGTCTCTCTAGAGTGGACGGACCTCAACTCGAGGGAGCGGGCCGCAATCGCGCGCTCCCCCGTCCCAGGGAGGGTGGCCGATGCAACTTGCCGTGCTGGGAGGCTTCGCGATGGCGGGCCTGGCCCCGCTGCTGCATCAGTGGTTCGGGGCCCGGACGCCGCGGCTGATGGCCCTGCTGCCTGCCGCCATCGCGGCCTGGCTGCTCGGCCAGTGGCCGGCGATCGCCGCCGGCGAGGTGCTGCGCCTGGAGTGGGCCTGGGTGCCGGGGCTCGACATCACGCTGACCTTCCTGATCGACGGCCTCGCCTGGCTCTTCGCCCTGCTGATCACCGGGATCGGCGCCCTGATACTGGTCTACTCCGGAGAGTACCTGCGCGGCCATCGCGACCTGCCGCGCTTCCTGGTGGTGATCACCGCCTTCATGATGTCGATGCTCGGCCTGGTGCTCGCCGACAACCTGGTCACGCTCTTCGTGTTCTGGGAGCTCACCAGCATCACCTCCTACCTGCTGATCGGCTTCAACCACACCGATCCCGCGGCGCGCAAGGCGGCCCTGCAGGGGCTCTTCGTCACCGTGGGCGGCGGGCTGGCGCTGCTGGCCGGCCTGGTCATGCTGGCCGGGGCCGGCGACAGCTGGTCGCTTGCCGAGCTGGTCCAGCGCGGCGAGACGCTGCGCGACCATGCGCTCTACACGCCGCTGCTGCTCTGCCTGCTGATCGGCGCCTTCACCAAGTCGGCGCAGTTCCCCTTCCACTTCTGGCTGCCCAACGCCATGGCGGCGCCCACGCCGGTCTCGGCCTACCTGCACTCGGCGACCATGGTCAAGGCGGGCATCTACCTGCTGGCGCGGCTGCATCCGGCGCTGGGCGGCACCGAGCTGTGGGTCACCAGCCTCTCGCTGGTCGGCGCGGTGACCATGGCCACCGGCGCCTTCCTGGCGATCCAGCACACCAACGTCAAGACGCTGCTGGCCTACTCGACGGTGATGGCGCTGGGCACGCTGACCCTGCTGCTCGGCCTCGGCACCCCCCAGGCGCTCACCGCCTTCGTGGTCTTCCTGCTGGCCCACTCGCTCTACAAGGGGGCGCTGTTCATGGTTGCCGGCATCCTCGACCACGAGACCGGCACCAAGGACGTCACCGCCATGGGCGGGCTGCGCCGGGCGATGCCGCGCACCGCCGTGGTCGCCGGCGTCGCGGCCCTGTCGCTGGCCGGGCTGCCGCCGCTGCTGGGCTTCGTCGGCAAGGAGGCGATGCTCGCCTCGGTGCTCGAGGCCGACGCCTGGCGGCCGCTGATCCTGCTGCTCGCCTTCACGGCGGCCTTCCTGACCCTGGCCGTCGCGGCCATCGTCGCCCTGCGCCCCTTCTTCGGCGCCTCGCGACAGACCCCCAAGGCCCCCCATGAGGCGCCCTCGGCGATGCTCGCGGGACCGGCGCTGCTCGCCGTGCTGTCGCTCGGCTTCGGCCTGGCGCCGGGCCTGCTCGACCCGCTGGTGGCGGTCACCCTGGCCGGCATCGGCGCGCCCGGGGCCGAGGTTCACCTGGCGCTGTGGCACGGGCTCAACCTGCCGCTCGTGCTGTCGCTAGCGAGCCTGGCGCTGGGCCTTCTCGCCTACCGCCACTGGGACCGGTTGCGCGCCCGGCTCGAGCGCCTCGCGCCGCTGATGGCGCGCGGCCCCGAGGCCGGCTACGAGGCGCTGATGGCGGGCATGGTGGCCGTCGCCGAGTGGCAGACCCGGCTGCTGCAGAACGGCCACATCCGCAACTATCTGGCCATGACCCTGCTGGTGCTGGTCGGCCTGGTCGGCCATGCGCTCTTCTTTCGCCACGCCTTCACCCTCGATGTCGCCCTGGAGGTCTACCTCCACGAGGCGGTGGTCGCCGGCCTGATGGTCGCCGGGGCCGTGGCGGCCTGCGTGATGCGCTCGCGCCTGGCGGCGGTGGCGGCGCTGGGGGTCATGGGCTTCTCCATCGCGCTGACCTTCGTGCTGTTCAGCGCCCCGGACCTGGCGATCACCCAGCTGCTGGTGGAGACCCTGACGGTCATCCTGCTGGTGCTGGTGCTGTTTCGCCTGCCGCACTTCGCCACCCTCTCGACGCCCCTGGAGCGGCTGCGCGACCTGATCGTCGCCGCGCTCACCGGCGGGCTGATCACCGCGCTGATGCTCGCGGTGCTCTCCGGGGAGCGCCTGCCGCGCATCTCGGACTACATGATCGCCAACAGCCAGCCGCTGGGCCACGGCCACAACATCGTCAACGTCATCCTGGTCGACTTCCGGGCGCTGGACACTCTGGGCGAGATGTTCGTCCTGGCGCTGGCGGCCATCGGCGTCTATGCCATGCTGCGCTTCCACGCCCGGGAGCACGAGCGCCGGCGCCCCGCGCCGCCGGGGGAGCGGGACGATGGCTAGGTCGGGCACCCTGATCCTCAACGCCGCGGCGCGGCTGCTGCTGCCGCTGCAGCTGCTCTTCTCGCTGTTCCTGCTGCTGCGCGGGCACGACGAGCCGGGCGGCGGCTTCATTGCCGGCCTGGTGGCGGCGGCGGCCTTCGCGCTCTACCTCTTCGCCTTCGGGCGTGGCCCCCTGAACCGGATGCTCACGGTGTCGCCCCGGGATCTGGTCGCCATGGGGCTGGTGCTCGGGGTGGGCTCGACGCTGCCGGCCTGGTGGGTCGGCGAGCCCTTCTTCACGGCCCAGTGGTGGACCATCCCGATCATCGACTTCAAGGCCTCGACGGTGCTGCTCTTCGACGTCGGGGTCTACCTGGTGGTGGTGGGCTCGGTGCTCACGGCGATCACCGCCCTGGTCAAGACCGACCAGCACGACGACGAACGCTGAGGAGGCGCCATGGAACCCCTGATAGCCGTCGCGATCGGCACGCTCTTCGCCGCCGCCGTCTACATGATGCTGCGGCGCTCCATCGTCAAGCTGGTGATCGGGCTGATGCTGCTCTCCAATGCCGCCAACCTGCTGATCTTCGCCACGGCGGGCATGGTACGCGGCGCCCCGCCGCTGGTGCCCGAGGGGCTCTCGGCGCCGGCCGGCGCGGTGGCCGACCCGCTGCCCCAGGCGCTGGTGCTCACGGCCATCGTCATCGCCTTCGGGGTGCTGTCGTTCTCCGTGGTGCTGGTGCGCCGCGCCTGGGAGATCGTGGGCGCCGATGACCTGGACAAGATGAGGGACACCGACTCGTGACGCCCCAGATCGCGCTGCCCATCCTCATCCCGCTGCTGGCGGGCGCCGTGTCGCTGCTGTTCTGGCGCTCCCGGAGCATGCAGCGCTTCCTCGCCGTGGCCGGCACCGGGAGCCTGCTGCTGACCGGGCTGTGGCTGCTGGCCACGGTGCAGCGCGACGGCATCCAGGTCATGCAGATGGGCGGCTGGACGGCGCCCTTCGGCATCAGCCTGGTGGCCGACCTGCTGGGGGCGATCATGGTGGTGCTCACCGGCATCATCGGCTTTGCCGTGGCGCTCTTCTCGTTGGCCACGGTGGGGCGCGGCCACGAGGCCTACGGCTACTTCCCGCTGATGCACCTGCTGCTGGCCGGGGTCGCCGGGGCCTTTCTCACCGGGGACATCTTCAACCTCTACGTCTGGTTCGAGGTGATGCTGGTGGCCTCCTTCGCGCTGCTGATCCTCGGCAGCGAGAAGGCGCAGATGGAGGGGGCGATCAAGTACGTCACCCTCAACCTGGTCTCCTCGGTGATCTTCCTGGTCGCCGTGGGGCTGCTCTACGGCATGGTCGGCACGCTCAACATGGCCGACATCGCCCGTCGCCTGGCGACGCTTCAGGACGATGGCATGGTCGACGTCCTGGCGATGATGTTCATGGTCGCCTTCGGCATCAAGGCGGCGGCCTTCCCGCTCTTCTTCTGGCTGCCGGCCTCCTACCACACGCCGCCGGTGGCGGTCTCGGCACTGTTCGCCGGCCTGCTGACCAAGGTTGGGGTCTATGCGCTCTACCGGGTGTTCACGCTGATCTTCCACCACAGCCCCGGCTACACCCACGAGATCCTGCTGTGGGGGGCGGGCTTCACCATGCTCTCCGGGGTGCTCGGCGCGGCGGCGCAGTTCGAGTTCCGTCGCATCCTGTCGTTCCACATCGTCAGCCAGATCGGCTACATGATCCTGGGGCTGGCGCTCTTCACGCCCCTGGCGATCATCGGCGGGGTCTTCTACATCATTCACCACATCATCGTGAAGACGAACCTCTTCCTGGTCAGCGGCATCGTCCATCGGCTGCGCGGCACCTACCAGCTCAAGTCGCTGGGCGGCCTCTATCGCAGCCATCCCTGGCTCGCCGTGCTGTTCCTGATCCCGGCGCTGTCGCTGGCCGGCATGCCGCCGCTCTCGGGCTTCTTCGCCAAGTTCATCGTCATCCGCGCCGGTATCGAGGCCGAGGCCTATGGGGTGACCTTCATCGCCCTGCTGGTGGGGCTGCTCACCCTCTACTCGATGATCAAGATCTGGGCCGAGGTGTTCTGGAAGGCGGCGCCGGAGACGCGGGACGCCCCCCCGCCGGCCGTCGCCCCCCGGGCGATGTGGCTGATGTCGGCGACGGTGTCGGGCCTTGCGCTCTGCACGCTCTACATCGGCCTCAACGCCGGGCCGATCTACGCCCTGGCCGAGGCCTCGGCCGGCCAGCTGCTGGCACCCGAGCGCTACATCGAGGCGGTGCTCGGCGCGGCGGGGGAGGGCACGCCATGATCGGGGCCGCCTGGAACCTGATGCTCGGCTTCGCCTGGATCGTGCTGACCGGCGACTTCAGCGGCCGCAACCTGCTGGCCGGGCTGCTGTTCGGCTACCTGGTGCTGGCGCTGATCCAGCCCCAGGTGCCGGCGCTGGCCGGGCACGCCCAGCGCCTGCCGCGGCTGATCCGCTTCATCGGCTTCTTCCTCAAGGAGCTGGTGATGGCCAACCTCAAGGTCTCCTACGACATCATCACCCCGACCTGGTACATGAAGCCCGGGGTGATCGCCATGCCGCTGCGGGCCACCACCGAGTTCGAGATCGCCCTGGTCGCCAACCTGATCTCGCTGACGCCGGGCACCCTGAGCCTGGACGTCTCCGACGATCGCCGCGTGCTCTACATCCATGCCATGTTCCTGGACGACGAGCCGGCGCTGCGGCGCAGCCTGGCCGAGCTCGAGCGCCGGGCGCTGGCCCTGTTCCACTAGTGAGAGGAGGTGATCCGGTGTCCCCCGTGATCCTTGTGAGCCTGGCGGTGATGGTCCTGGCGCTCTGCCTGGCCTTCGTGCGCCTGTTCCGCGGCCCCAGCCTGCCGGACCGGGTGGTGGCCCTGGAGCTCTTCTCGTCGATCCTCGTCGGCATCATCGGGGTGGTCGCCATCGCCACCGACGTGCCGAGCCTGCTGGACGTGGCGATCGTCATGGCGCTGATGGCCTTCATGGCCGCCATCGGCTTCGCCCGCTTCCTGGAGCGTGGAGGGCCCCGCGATGATTGAGCACCTCGTGGGCGGCCTGGTGCTGGCCGGCGCCTTCTTCATGTTCCTGGCGGCGCTCGGGGTGGTGCGCCTGCCCGACCTGCTGACCCGCATGCACGCCACCACCAAGGCCGCGACCCTGGGCACCGCCCTGATTATGCTGGCAGTGGCGCTGCACTTCGCCGAGGTGGCGGTGGTGGCGCGCGCCTTCGGGGTGATCCTCTTCATCATGATGACCGCCCCGGTGGCGGCCCACGTGATTGGCCGGGCAGGCTACATCGTCGGCGCCCGGCTGTGGGCGGGCACCGTCAAGGACGAGCTGAAGCCCCACTTCGACCCCCTGACCCGCGATTTGCGCAGCGGCACGCCGGCCGAGGAGCAGGAGCGCCGTCCCCCCGACGACCCCGGCGCCTCCTGAGCGCCACGCCGCCTGACCCACCCGCCATGGGGCCGCCTTCGGGCGGCCCTTTCTCGTCTTGGGCCGTCCCCCACGACCGGCGCGTTGAACGCCTCGCGGTCTCGGGGTGGTCGCGGAGCGTATTTATTTGTACAAATGCTGTACTATTAAATCACGCTGTCCACGTATGAGGCTGCCCCCATGCACCGCAAGCCGCATCTCCCGCACAAGGTCTGCGCCCACTGCGCGCGCCCCTTCGCCTGGCGACGCAAGTGGGCACGCTGTTGGGACGAGGTTCGCCACTGCAGCGAGCGCTGTCGCCGCGAGGCCCGCCGCCAGGAGCGAGCGTCATGAGCCGGACCCTGATATGGCTGCGCGGCGACCTGCGCCTGGCCGACAATCCGATGTTCGCCTTCGACGCGCCCCCGGAGGCGCTGCTCTGCGTGTTCGCACTGGATGAGGCCTGGCTCGCGCCGCTGCCCGGCCTCGAGGCGCCGCGCATCGGGCCGGCGCGCCTGCGCTTTCTGTGGGAGAGCCTGATCGCGCTGCGCGGCGAGCTGCTCAGGCGCGGCAGCGACCTGCTGGTGCGCATCGGGGAGCCCGTCGAGGCGGTGGCGGGGCTGGTCGACGATTACGCCATCGACGAGGTGCGGGTGCGCGCCGAGCCTGGCTGGGAGGAGCAGCGGGCCGTCGCACGGCTGGCCGCGCGACTGGGCGATGAAGTGGCGCTGCGCCGCCTCGATGCCGGCACGCTGCTGGACGAGGCCTCGCTGCCCACGGCGCTCGCCGAGCTGCCGGGGAGCTTCTCGGCATTTCGCCGCCGGGTCGAGCGCGCCGGCTCGTTCCCCGAGGCCGCACCGGCACCGGTGACCCTGCCCGGCTGGCCGGAGGGGGCGCCGCGCGGCTTCCCGCCGCTCGGCAAGGTGTGCGACCGGGCGGCCGACTGGGCACCGGACGCGCGCGGCGAGTTCGCCTTCGCCGGCGGCGAGGCGGCGGGCTTGGCGAGGCTCGATCACTACCTGTGGCAGAGCGGGGCCATCGCCCGCTACAAGCAGACCCGCAACGGCCTGGTCGGCGCCGACTTCTCCACGCGGCTCTCCCCCTGGCTTTCCCACGGCTGCCTGTCGGCGCGCCAGGTGCGCGATGCGGTGGTCGCCTGGGAGGCCCGGCACGGCGCCAACGAGTCGAGCTACTGGGTCGTCTTCGAGCTGTTGTGGCGCGAGTACTTCCACTGGGCGGCGCGCCAGGAGGGCGCGGCGCTCTATGGCGCGCGCGAGCTGCCGGCGCCGGACGACGGCTTTCGCGCCTGGCGCGAGGGGCGCACCGGCGTGCCCTTCGTGGACGCGGCGATGCGCGAGCTGGCCGCCACCGGCTGGCTCTCCAACCGCGCGCGCCAGAACGCGGCGAGCTTTCTGGTCAACGAGCTGGCCGGCGACTGGCGGCTGGGGGCGGCCTGGTTCGAGGCCTGCCTGGTCGATTACGATGTGGCCAGCAACTGGGGCAACTGGCGCTACGTGGCCGGGGTGGGGCGCGATACCCGGGAGCGCTGGTTCAACGTGCTCAAGCAGGCCAGGGACTACGACCCCGCGGGCGCATACGTCGCCCACTGGCAGCCCGAGCTCGCCGAGCTGCCGCCCGGCCAGGCCCGGCACCAGCCCTGGCGGGCGGCCCCCGCGCGCTTCGCCTCGCCCGTGGCGGAGGCGCCGGGCTGGCGCGACTGGCTGCTGCCCCGGGAGGATGACCCCGCAGCGGCCCCGGGCGTGACGACCCGGCCGCCGTCGCCCTCCTGATCCCCATCGCCGCCATCTTCCACTCGCCCGAGGAGCCGTCATGACGCTCAACGCCACGCCCCGCCTGCCCTGGATGCTGGGTCTGGCCGGCCTGATCCCCTTCCTGGCGACCGCCGCGGCGACCTGGCTGGCGCCGATCGCCTGGCAGGTCGTCGCCATCCGCGCCTTCCTCGCCTACGCCGCGGTGATCCTCTCCTTCCTGGGCGGGGTGCAGTGGGGCGTGGCGATGTGCCGGGAGCGTCCCGGCGAGGCGCCGTTCCGGGCGCGCATGCTGCTCGCCATGGTGCCGAGCCTGCTGGCCTGGCCGGCGCTGCTGCTGCATCCGCTCACCGGCGCCTGGGTGCTGGCCGCGGGCTTTCTGCTGGTGCGCTTCCACGAGTACTCCCGGGACGGCCGGACCCAACTCCCCGACTGGTACCAGGCCCTGCGTACGCTGCTGACCCTGGTGGTGCTGGCCTGTCATGGCCTGGTGATCTGGCGGCTCCTGGGAGCCTGATCGGGCTTTTCTGGCGCGCGGTTCTGGGCGATGATCGGCCGGTTGATGGACCCCGCCTCAGGAGCAACGATGAAACGGATGCTGACCCCCCCTCTGCTGCTGGCCCTGCTGGCCGGCTGCCAGGCGTCCCCGCCCAGCGAGGCCCATGCGGCCCCGGAGGAGGCGCGTGACGCGGCGACCACGGTGGCTGTCGCCGAGTCCGCCCAGCCGGCCGCCGCGGCGAATTTCCAGGAGTGGCTGGCACGCTTCCGGCGCGAGGCGCGCGCCGAGGGCATCGCCGAGGCGACCCTGGCGCGCGCCCTCGAGGGACTGCGCTATCGCCCGCGGGTGATCGAGCTCGACCGCTCCCAGCCCGAGTTCGTGCGGCCGATCTGGCAGTACCTGGACAGCGCCGTCTCGGCGACCCGAGTCAGCACCGGGCAGGCGCGGCTCGCCGAGCATCGCGACACGGCCCGCGAGATGGAGCGCCGCTACGGGGTGCCGGCCGAGGTGATCGTCGCCATCTGGGGCATCGAGAGCAACTACGGCGGCAACTTCGGCGACTTCTCGACCCTGGAGGCGCTGGCCACCCTGGCCTACGACGGTCGCCGCCGCGACTTCGCCCGCAGCGAGCTGCTCGCGGCGCTGCGCATCCTCGAGGCGGGGGACATCTCGCCCGAGCGCATGATCGGCTCCTGGGCCGGGGCCATGGGCCACACCCAGTTCATCCCCTCGAGCTTCGAGGCCTACGCCGTGGACGGCGACGGCGACGGGCGCCGCGACATCTGGGGCAGCATTCCCGACGTCATGGCCTCCACCGCCCACTATCTCGACCGCGCCGGCTGGCAGGCGGGTGCGCCCTGGGGCGTCGAGGTGCGCCTCCCCGACGGCTTCGACTACGCCCGCACCGAGCTTTCCCATCGCCTCTCGAGTGCCGAGTGGGCCGAGCGGGGCGTGCGCACCCTCGGCGGCGCGCCGCTGCCCGACTTCGGTGCCGCCTCGGTGATCGTGCCCGCCGGCGCCGAGGGCCCGGCCTTCCTGGTGGGACCCAACTTCCGGGCGATCCTGCGCTACAACAACGCCACCAGCTACGCCCTGGCGGTGGGGGTGCTCTCCGACGAGATCGCCGGCCGTGAGGGGGTGGTACAGGCCTGGCCTCGGGATCAGCAGCCGCTGAGCCGCAGCCAGGTGCGCGAGATGCAGCGCCTGCTCAACGCGCGCGGCTTCGAGGTGGGCACGCCGGATGGCATCATGGGCCCCAACACCCGTCGTGGGCTGCGCGCCTTCCAGGACGCCATCGGCGTCACGCCGGATGGCTTCGCGACCCTCACCCTGCTCGAGCGCCTGCGGCGCTGAGCCCCTGTTTCGGAGGTGATCATGATCCCGACCCGAGTCCGTCCATGGCTGCTGGCCGCCCTGCTCTCGAGCGCGGTGCCGGCGGTCCTCGCCGATGACGATGCCGACCGTGTGTTCGGCTGGGTGGAGAAGGCGACCCTGGAGCCCTGGGGCGTCGAGGTGAAGGCCAAGCTCGACAGCGGCGCTTTGACCTCGTCGCTGGACGCCCGCGACATCGAGCTCTTCGAGAAGGAGGGCGAGGAGTGGGTGCGCTTTCGCCTGAAGCTCGAGGACGAGGCCAGCGGCGAGCTCTTCACCGAGCGCATGGAGCTGCCGCTCTACCGCGACCTGCGGGTGCGCGGCGCCGGCGGCGTCGACGAGCGGCCGGTGGTGCTGATGGAGGTCTGCCTGGGCGATACCGTCTACGAGGAGCAGTTCGGGCTGCGCGACCGCGAGGAGATGAACTACCCGCTGCTGCTCGGACGCCGCTCCATCGGCCATCTCGGCCTGCTCGACGTGCGCGAGACCTTCATCACCGAGCCCGACTGCGGCGAGGACGCCCCCTTCGTGCCCCACGACCCCGACGAGGCGGAGTAGCGCCGCCGTCGTCCCTCGCGGCCGGTCCCGGCCGCGAGCCGGGGCCAGGGCTCAGACCAGGGCTCAGAAGAGCCGGGCGAGCAGGGCGGTGACCGCGGTCTCCACCCGCAGGATGCGCGGGCCCAGGTGGATGCCCTGGCAGCCGGCCGCCAGCAGCCGCTCCACCTCCCAGGGGATGAAGCCGCCCTCCGGCCCCACCAGCAGCAGCGCCGGCTCGTCGAGGCCGCGGGGGCAGTCCTCGGCCATGCCCGGATGGGCCACCAGGCCGCGGCGCCCCTCGAGCAGCCCCGGCAGCTGGTCCTCGACGAAGGGGCGAAAGCCCTTGGCCAGGGTGACCTCGGGCAGTCGGGTGTCGCGGGCCTGCTCCAGGCCCAGCACCAGGTGGCGGTGGATCTTCTCGGCCTCGAGCTCCGGCGACTGCCAGTAGCTCTTCTCCACGCGGCGAGTGTTGAGCAGGGTGATTCGCTTCACGCCGAGCGCGGTGACGTGCTCCAGGCTGCGCGCCAGCATCCGCGGCCGCGGCAGGGCGAGCACCAGGTGCACCGGCAGCGCCGGGGGCGGCGGCTGGTCCAGCCCGGAGACGTCGAAGGTCGCCTCGTGATCGTCCAGGGTCAGCAGCTCGCCGCGTCCAAGCGCGCCCCCCGCGATGCCCAGCGTCAGGGCGTCCCCGGGACGCGCGCGATGGACCTCGCGCAGGTGCGCCAGCCGGCGCGGGTCGCGGACCCGGGCCAGGCGGTGGTCTTCGACGTCCTCGGGGGAGAGCAGGATCAGGTTCATGGCGCCTCGTTGCGTTGGGACTGAATGGGGGCGATGCCTTGCATGGATGGTGTCGCGGTGCACAATAGCGCTACGGGGGCAGCCGCCCTCACCGAACAAGGAGCAGCGCCGTGCGCGTGATTCGCAAGTATGCCAACCGCAGGCTCTATGATACCGAACAGAGCCGCTACGTGACCCTCGAGGATCTGCGCGGCCTGATCCTCGACGAGGTGCCCTTCCGGGTCGAGGACGCCAAGAGCGGCGAAGACCTGACCCGCACCATCCTGCTGTCGATCATCATCGAGCAGGAGCAGGCCGACGGCGACGCCCAGGTGTTCTCCAACGACCTGCTGGCGCAGTTCATCCGGGTCTACGACATGGCCCAGCCGCTGCCCCTGGCGCGCTACCTGGAACAGGGCACCAAGCTGATGCTCGAGCAGCAGCACCGCATGCAGGACCAGTGGCAGCAGGCCATGCGCCACTCGCCCATGGAGCTGATGCGCGAGATGGCCGAGGAGAACATGAAGTTCTGGCAGAAGACCATCAGCCAGGCCGGCAGCACCAGCGACGACGACTCGGGAAAGGGCCAGTCGTGAGCGGCGCCGCGCGCCACTTTCTGACATAATGCCGCGACGTTTCTTGCACGGTTCTGAGGTAGTCAAGCGGATGAAGGTCCTGATCATCGGCGGCGGTGGCCGCGAACACGCCCTGGCCTGGAAGGTCGCCCAGTCATCCCGAGTGGAGACGGTCTTCGTGGCGCCCGGCAACGCCGGCACGGCCCGGGAGCCGGGCCTCACGAACGTCGCGATCGGCGTCGACGACCTCGACGGCCTGGTGGCCTTCGCCCGCGACGAGGGCGTCGAGCTGACCATCGTCGGTCCCGAGGCGCCGCTGGTCGCGGGCGTGGTCGACCGCTTCCGCGAGGCGGGCCTGGCGATCTTCGGCCCCACGGCCGGCGCGGCCCAGCTCGAGGGCTCCAAGGCGTTCACCAAGGACTTCCTGGCCCGCCACGCGATCCCCTCCGCCGACTACCGCACCTTCACCGCGGTGGAGCCGGCGCTTGAGTACCTGGCCGAGAAGGGCGCGCCCATCGTCATCAAGGCCGACGGCCTGGCGGCCGGCAAGGGCGTGATCGTGGCGATGACCCTCGCCGAGGCCGAGGCGGCGGTACGCGACATGCTCGAGGCCAACGCCTTCGGCGACGCCGGCGCCCGGGTGGTGATCGAGGAGTTCCTGCAGGGCGAGGAGGCGAGCTTCATCGTCATGGTCGACGGCGAGACCATCCTGCCCATGGCCACCAGCCAGGACCACAAGCGCGCCTTCGACGGCGATGCCGGTCCCAACACCGGCGGCATGGGCGCCTACTCCCCGGCGCCGGTGGTCACCGACAGCGTCTACGAGCGCATCATGGCGCGGGTGATCCGCCCCACGGTGCAGGGCATGGCCGAGGAGGGGCACGCCTACACCGGCTTCCTCTACGCCGGTCTGATGATCGACGCCGAGGGCAACCCCAAGGTGATCGAGTACAACTGCCGCTTCGGCGACCCCGAGACCCAGCCGATCATGCTGCGCCTGCGCGCCGACCTGGCCGAGCTGTGCCTGGCCGGCGCCCGCGGCGAGCTCGGCGGGCTCGCCTGCGACTGGGACCCGCGTCCCGCGGTGGGCGTGGTGCTGGCCGCCGGCGGCTACCCCGGCAGCTACCGCAAGGGCGATGCCATCGACGGGCTCGAGGCCGCCGAGGCCACCGGCTGCAAGGTCTTCCATGCCGGCACCGCCGAGCAGGACGGCCGGGTGGTCACCGCCGGCGGTCGGGTGCTCTGCGTCACGGCGCTGGGCGACGACGTGGGCGCGGCCCGCGACCTGGCCTACCTGGGGGTGGCCGAGATCGACTGGCCCGAGGTGCTCTACCGCCGCGATATCGCCCACCGGGCCATCGCCCGGGAGCGCGGGGACGCCTGACGACGAACGACGCCCAACAACAATGACAGGAGCGAGGATGGAGCGTGTCCGACTGAGCTTTCCCGTCGACGAGGTGATGCACCGTCACCCGCTGACGGTGCGCATCACCGACATGAACTACGGCCGCCACCTGGGCCACGATGCGCTGATCTCGCTGCTGCACGAGGCGCGGGTCGCCGCGCTGGCCGACCGGAGGCTCTCCGAAGGGGACCTCGGCGGCTTTCCCTGCGTGGCGGCGGATCTCGCCGTGCAGTACCAGGCCGAGACCCGCTGGCCGGATGCGCTGATGGTGGAGACCGCCATCCCGGCGCCGGCGCGCAAGGCGATCAGCGTCTACCACCGCATCCTGCGCGAGGCCGACGGCGCCACGGTGGCCACCGCCCGGATCAACTTGATGCTGGTCGACCCCGCCACCGGCCGCCCGGTGGCGGTCCCCGATGTCGTGCGCGACGCCCTGGCGGGGGCACGCTGATGTCGCGGGAGTATCCGATCATCGCCCTCACCGGCTCCTCCGGGGCCGGCACCACCACGGTGAAGCGCACCTTCGAGCGGATGTTCGCCCGGGAGGCCGTGCACGCCGCCTTCGTCGACGGCGACGCCTTCCACCGCTATACCCGCCAGGAGCTGGCGCAGCTCCTCGTCGACGAGCCCGACCGCAAGGACGAGCTCTCCCACTTCGCGGTGGAGGCCAACCTGCTCGACCGGCTCGAGGCGCTGTTCCGGGAGTACGGCCAGACCGGCAACGGCTCCTACCGGCACTACATCCATGCCGAAGACAAGCAGATGATCGAGGCCGGCTACCAGGTCGGCACCTTCACCGAATGGCAGTCGCTGCCCTGTGGCACCGACCTGCTGTTCTACGAGGGGCTGCACGGGGGGCTGGTCACCGCCGAGCTCGACATCGCCCGCCACGTCGACCTGCTGGTGGGGGTCGCGCCGACCATGAACCTGGAGTGGATCCAGAAGATCGACCGCGACATGCGCCACCGGGGCTACTCCCAGGAGGCGGTGATCGACACCATCCTGGGGCGCATGGACGACTACGTGCGCTACATCCAGCCGCAGTTCTCGCGCACCCACATCAACTTCCAGCGGGTGCCCACGGTGGACACCTCGAACCCCTTCGAGGTCCAGGACATCCCCACCGACGCCGAGTCCTTCGTGGTGATCCGCTTCCGCGACCCGGCCACGGTGGACTTCCCCTACCTGCTGGCGATGATCCAGGATGCCTTCATGAGCCGCCCCCACACCCTGGTGGTGCCGGGCTCGCGGCTGTCGCTGGCCATGGAGCTGATCCTCGGCCCGCTGGTGCGCCACCTGCTCGCCCAGCGGCGCTTCCGCTGACTTAGGCCCGACCCTCACCCAAGGAGAACCGCCCATGGATTGCCTGTTCTGCAAGATCATCGATCGCGAGATTCCCGCCGACATCGTCTATGAAGACGAGCATGTGCTCGCCTTCAACGACATCAATCCCCAGGCGCCGACCCACATGCTGATCGTGCCCAAGCGCCACATCGCCACCCTCAACGACATCGAGGAGGAGGGCGACCTGGCGCTGGTGGGGCGCCTGCAGTACACCGCTGCCAGGCTCGCGGCCGAGCAGGGCTTCGCCGAGGACGGCTATCGGGTGGTGATGAACTGCAACGACCACGGCGGCCAGACCGTCTATCATATTCACATGCACCTGATGGGCGGTCGTCGCTTTACCTGGCCGGCTGGCTAGCCGGCGCCCTGCGGCCCAGGCCGCGCGCGACCCGGCGTACGACGCATCAGGTGCATTCTCGAGAGATCCCGTCATGACCCGCTCCCTAACCCGTGCCGACAACCTGATCCACCAGTTCGATACCGTGCTGAGGACCCTGGTGCCCCACGCGGCGAGCCCCTCGCGTCCCTCGCCGGCGACGCCGGCGGTCCACGACGAGCCGCTGAGCGAGGAGGAGCGGCGCCACGCCGCGGGGCTGATGCGCATCAACCACACCGGCGAGGTGTGCGCCCAGGCGCTCTACCAGGGCCAGGGGATGACCGCCAAGCTGCCCGAGGTGCGCGGCCAGATGGAGCAGGCCGCCCAGGAGGAGATCGACCACCTGGCCTGGTGCGACGAGCGGCTCCAGGAGCTCGACGCTCGCCCGAGCCTGCTCAATCCGCTCTTCTACGCGGCCTCATTCGGCCTCGGCGCCGCGGCGGGCGCCGTCGGCGACCAGGTGAGCCTCGGCTTCGTGGCCGCCACCGAGGAGCAGGTCGGCCACCACCTGGAGGAGCACCTGGTCAAGCTGCCGGCGGGCGATCATCGCTCCCGCGCCGTGCTGCGCCAGATGGCCATCGACGAGGCCCACCACGCCCAGCTGGCGCTGGAGGCGGGGGGCAGCCGCTTCCCCGCGCCGGTCAAGCTCGGCATGAAGCTGATGTCCAAGGTGATGACCACCAGCGTCTATCGCGTCTAGGCGTGATCTCCCGTTAGGCCGAGCGCGCCGGACCGGCGCCATCGGCACATAAAAGACCCCGCCAGGCGAACCTGGCGGGGTTTTTCGTGGCGGCCGGTGACGGGCCTGGGCCGTGACGGCCGGCCCTCACTCCTCGACGATGGTGAAGGAGTGTGTGATCTCCACGCCGCCCTTGACCAGCATGATCGAGGCGCTGCAGTACTTGTCGGCGGAGAGCTCCACGGCCCGGGCCACCTGCTTCTCCTTGAGGCCGCGGCCGCTCACGGTGAAGTGCACGTGGATCTTGGTGAAGACGCTCGGCGTCTCGTCGCTGCGCTCGGCCTCGAGGCTCGCCACGCAGTCGGTCACGTCGGCCCGGGCCTTCTCGAGGATGTTGAGGACGTCGAAGGAGGTGCAGCCCCCCATGCCCATCAGCAGCATCTCCATGGGGCGCGGGCCGGTGTTGCGGCCGCCGTGGTCGGGCGGGCCGTCGATGACCACGCTGTGGCCGCTGCCGCTCTCGGCAACGAATTGGCGTCCGTCGGTCCATTTCACGCTGGCTTTCATGGGGCAGGCATCCTTCGGTTGTGTTCGGTGACAGCAGGTCCGGCAGCATAGCAGCTGCCGGGCGGCGGCTCAGCCCCGTTCGCGTGACGCTGAAGCGGTTCCGGCGACAGGCCTACGAGGGGGCGCTGTGAACCCTTCCCTGGGCGCTACCGACGCCTTCCCTGGCGTAGGACCCCCTCTTCGGCCTGTCCCCGGCGCTTCGCTCAGGTTTCTGAGCGAAGCGATGCGCGAAGACCTTGATCCAGTGCCCTCAGCCGCTGCGGCGTGCCGACGTCGACCCAGGCGCCGCGGTGGTGGGTGCCGCCGATGCGATCCCCGGCCATGGCGTGCCGGAGCAGCGGCGCCAGGGCGAAGGCCCCGGGCGCCTCGTCGGCCACCAGCGCCGGGTCGAGCAGGCTGAGCCCGGCGAAGGTGAGGCGCGGCGTCCCCTCGGCGCGCACCCGGTCGCGGGCGTCCAGGTGGAAGTCGCCCTCCGGGTGGTGGTCGGGGTTGTCCACCAGCACCAGGTGGGCCAGGTCGTCGCCCAGGTCGGGTAGGCGCGACGGACAGAGGTCGCACCAGACGTCGCCGTTGATCAGCAGGAAGGGGGCCTCGCCTAGTAGCGGCAGCGCCTGGCGGATGCCGCCGCCGGTCTCCAGCGGGGTCGCCTCGCGGCTCCAGGCGATGGACACGCCATGGTCAGTGCCGTCGCCCAGGGCGTCGATGATCTGGTCCGCCCGGTAGCTGACGTTGATCACCACATCAACGATGCCCGCTGCGCGCAGGCGCTCAAGGTGATGGACGATCAGCGGACGGCCGGCCACCTCGAGGAGCGGCTTGGGGCAGTGGTCGGTGAGCGGGCGCATGCGGGTGCCGAGCCCCGCGGCCAGGATCATCGCCTTCATGCGTGCTCCTCCAGGCGCGCCGCCAGCGCTGGACGGAAGGTCTCGGCGAGCCAGGCGCGAAAGGCCGCGTGGCCGGGCAGGCCGGCGAGGCTCTCCTCCAGGTGGCCGAGGAAGTGCGGCAGGCGCTCGAGATAGCCCTGGCGTCCGTCGCGCAGGGTCAGTCGGCAGAAGATGCCGAGCACCTTGAGCGAGCGCTGGGCGGCCATGGCCTGGGTGCCGGCGAGGAAGGTCGCGGCGTCGACCTCCTCGGCCAGCCGGCCGTCGGCGATGGCGCGCACCCGGAAGGCCTCGGTCCAGGCGGCGAAGCGCCCCGGGGCGAAGCGGCAGTAGCGCCCGCGCAGCAGCGAGATCAGGTCGTAGCTGATGGGGCCCGCCACGGCGTCCTGGAAGTCGATCAGGTAGAGGGCCTCGTCCTTGACCATCAGGTTCATGGCGTCGAAGTCGCGATGCACCGCGACCACCGGCTGCTCGAGGGCCGAGGCAATCAGCGCCTCGCGCAGTGCCGCCCACTCGGGCGGCGGGGCGAGGCCCTGCCACTCCCCAAGGCACCAGTCGGGGAAGAGGTCCAGCTCGCGGCCGAGCAGGGCGGCGTCGTAGGCGGGCAGGCCATCGACGGGGGCGCGGTTCTGCAGCTCATGGAGCAGGTCGAGGGCGCGCTCGTGCCAGGCCAGGGTCGCCGGAGCCTCGTCGCCCGCGAAGAGGTCCTGCAGCGGCGTGTCGCCCAGATCATCGAGCTCGAGGAAGCCGGCGTCGAGGTCCACGCCGTGAAGGGCCGGCACCGGCAGGCCGGCCGTCCCCCACTGCTCGGCGATGGCCACGAAGGGGGCGCTGTCCTCCTGCTCGGGCGGGGCGTCCATCAGGACGCGAGTGGTGCCGTCGGGCAGCGTCAGGCGGAAGTAGCGCCGGAAGCTGGCGTCGCCGGCGGCGAAGCGCAGGGTGACCGCCTCCGGGGAGAGGCCGTGGCGCCTGGCCGCCCAGGCCTGCAGGCGCTGCGTTCGCGTGGGATCGGTGGCCTCGGGCATCGTCGTCTGGCTCCTGGTGAGGGGGCGGGTACGGTTGACGGCCCCGTGGGGGCCCCGCATGCTGAGCTCCCGACATCGTCGGCGATGGCAGGGCTCGCGCCGGCAGCACAGGCCGGGTGCGGCCTGTATAATACCGATTCACCCCGCCAAGGACATCGTGGAGCATGGGCAAGCGACACTCGTGGACATGGACGGCCCTGACGGGCCTGGCCGGCGCCGGCCTGGCGAGCGGGCCACTCTCGGCGGCGCCCCCCGAGTCGCTGCCGGCGGCGCAGCTGGACTGGCAGCCCTGGGGCGAGACGCGCCCGGCCAACGCCCTGTGCCGCGGCCGCTACGTGATGCCGGACTACCGCCTGCCGCCGCCGCCCGGCGAGAAGGTGGCGAGCGAATCCGACCGCGCCGATGCGGGCGAGGATGGCGAGACCCGGCTCGACGGCGAGGTGCTGCTGCGCCGCGGCGACGCCCAGCTCGAGGCGCCCCGGGTGCGGGTGCCCGCCAGCCGCGAGACCGCCTACGCCGAGGGGCCGCTGACCCTGCGCGACCGCAACCTGCTGGTGCGCGGTGCCTCGGCCGAGTTCTCCCTGAACAGCGACGCCGCGAGCATCGACACGGCCCACTACGTGGCCCACGAGCAGCGCCTGCGCGGCGACGCCGTGCGCCTGGCCCGCCTCGACGGCGAGCGCTACCGCCTCACCGAGGCGAGCTTCACCACCTGCGAGCCGGGTAGCGACCTGTGGCGCCTGGTCGGCAACGACATCCTGCTCGACCGCGAACGCGGCGTCGGCACCGCCAAGCATGCCCGGCTCGAGGTGGGCAAGGTGCCGGTCTTCTACTGGCCCTGGGTGCGCTTCCCCCTCGACGAGCGTCGCCAGACCGGCTTCCTGTGGCCGCTGCTGGGGCTCTCCGCCGATTCCCTCGACTACGCCCAGCCCTTCTACTGGAACATCGCCCCGGACCAGGACGCCACCATCACGCCGCGCTACATCAGCGATCGTGGCCTGCTGCTGGGCGGTGAGTACCGGTATCTCTTCGAAAACCACGGCGGCCAGATCGAGGGCGCCTACCTGGCCGACGACGATGGCGACCCCGACGATGAGCCGAGCTACGAGGGCGAGGATCGCTGGTACCTCGACTATCGGCACGCCGGGCGGCTGGATGCCCGCACCCCCTATCGCCTGCGCTACGGGGCGGCCAGCGACGGCAGCTACTTCGACGACTTCGGCCGCGACTTCGGCGAGGGCGACACCGCCTACATGGAGCGCCTGGCCCAGATCGACCATCGCGGCGACACCTGGCAGCTGCAGGCCAAGGCCCAGGGCTACCAGAAGCTCGACGATCCGCTGCTCGAGCGCGACAAGCCCTTCTACCGCCTGCCGAGCCTGACCGCCGACGCCCGCTGGTCCCAGCCAAGCGGCTTCTACCAGCAGTGGCGCTCCAACGTCACCCACTTCTGGCGGGACGTGGATGAGACGAAGGTACCCATTCGCGAAGCCGCCAACGGCTCCCGCCTGCACCTGGCGCCGGCCACCGGCTGGCGCTTCGACGAGAGCTGGGGCTACCTGGAGCCCCGGGTCGAGTGGCTCGCCACCGCCTACGAGCTCGACTACGGCGAGCGCGAGACCGACCGCGACGAGAGCCTGACCCGCAGCGTGCCGGTGGCCAGCGTCGACGGCGGCCTGGTCTTCGAGCGCGAGCTCGAGCTCGGCGGTCGCGACTACCGCCAGACCCTCGAGCCGCGGGTCAACTACGCTTACGTGCCGGCGCGGGACCAGACCGAGTTTCCCGAGTTCGACACCGCCGAGCGCGCCTTCTCCTGGAACCAGCTCTGGTCGCCCTACCGCTTCAGCGGCAGCGACCGGGTGGGCGACCTGAACCGCGTCTCGCTGGGCCTCGAGTCGCGGCTGCTGGTCGACGAGAGCGGCCGTGAGCGGCTCTCGGTGGGACTGGGGCAGGCCTACTACCTGGAGGATCGCCACATCGACATGGCGGGCGATCCCGACACTCTGCCGCCGGAGTCGAACTTCGAGGCCCACTATCGCGCGACCCGGGAGCGCTCGCCGCTGGTCACCCGGGCCGACTGGCAGATCACCGAGGCGTGGCGCACCCGCTGGCAGTGGCTCTACGACGACCACCTGGAGCGCACCGAGAGCACTTCGCTGGGCCTGCAGTACCTGGCCCCGGCCGGTCACGTGCTGAACCTCGGCTATCGCTGGCAGGTCCAGGGCTTCGACCCCTCCCAGGAGGACGAGGATCGGCTGACCTACGACCGTGAGGAGTACGACCTGTCGTTCGCCCTGAAGGCCAGCCGCCAGGTCGACCTGATCGGCCGGCTGCTCTACGACAACACCAACGACCGCGCCCTGGAGCAGCTGGCGGGTGTCCAGTGGAACGACTGCTGCTATGGTCTGCAGCTGGTGTGGCGCGAGTGGATCGACGACAACGACACCGCCAACACCATCGAGGACGACCAGACCGACCGCGGGATCTTCCTGCGCTTCGTGTTCAAGGGCCTGGGCGGCGTCGGCGGCGAGGCCGACAGCTACTTCCAGCAGGCCGTACCGGGCTACCGAAGCGCGTCCCTGGGCCGCCTGTGAGACATTCGACACCGATGAGAGGAAAGAGAGACATGCGCAGCCGACGTATCGCCACCCTGGCGCTGGCCCTGTGCCTGACCGGCCTGCCCCTGACGGGGCTGGCCCAGGAGTCGGCCTATGCGGGCCGTCAGCCGCTGGACCGCATCGTGGCGGTGGTCAACGAGGGCGCCATCATGGAGAGCCAGCTCGACGACCGCGTCGCCCAGGTCCGCAGCCAGCTCGAGGGCCGCGGACAGGCGACGCCCCCCGACTCGGTCCTGCGCGAGCAGGTGCTCGAGCGAATGATCGTCGAGGAGATCCAGCTGCAGATGGCCCGCGAGGCCAACCTGAGCGTCGACGACACCGAGCTCAACCGCCAGGTGCGGGCCATCGCCGAGGGCAACGGCATGAGCCTGGAGCAGTTCGCCGATGCGCTCGAGGCCGACGGCCTGTCGCTCGGCGTGGTGCGTGACCAGGTGCGCCGCGAACTGCTGATGCGTCAGCTGCAGCAGCGCCGGGTGGCCAGCCGGGTCGACCTCTCCGAGCGCGAGGTGGATCGCTTCGTGGAGCAGCAGGGCGTCAGCCGCGACCAGGCGCGCCAGGCACTGTTCCAGCGCAAGGTCAGCGCCGAGATGGAAGAGTGGATCCAGGAGATCCGCAGCCGCGCCTTCGTCGACGATCGCCTCGAGGCGCGCTGATGTCGACCGCGGACGCGCCGGTGCTGGCCCTGACCTGCGGCGAGCCGGCGGGCATCGGGCCCGAGCTTGCCGTGATGCTGGCCGCCGACGTGGTCCCCCCGGCCCGGGTGGTGGCGGTGGGCGACCCGGCCCTGCTGGCCGAGCGCGCCGCCATGATCGGCCGGGAGGTCGAGATCCTCGAGCTGGGCCGCGACGCGACGCCCCCCGCACCCCGCTGCGGCGTGCTGCCGGTGTGGCCGGTGGCGCTGCGCGCCCCGGCGCGGCCCGGCGAGCTCAATGTCGCCAACGCCGCCCACGTGCTCGAGACCCTCGACGTGGCGCTGGCCGCCTGTCGCGCCGGCCGCGCGGCCGGCATGGTCACCGCGCCGCTGCACAAGGGCGTGATCCTGGATGCCGGCCACGCCGGCTTCAGCGGCCACACCGAGTACCTGCGCGACGCCTGTGGGGTCGACGAGGTGGTGATGATGCTGGCCACCGACAGCGCCCTGCACGCCCGCGAGGCGAACGGGGAGGGCGGGGCGCCCCTGCGGGTGGCCCTGGCCACCACCCACCTGCCGCTGCGCGAGGTGGCGGACGCCATCACCGGGCCGCGCCTGCATCGCCTGCTGCACATCCTGCACGACGACCTGCGGCGCTGGTTCGGCGTGGACGCCCCGCGCATCGCCGTCTGCGGCCTCAATCCCCATGCCGGGGAGGGCGGCCACCTGGGGCGCGAGGAGCTGGACATCATCATCCCGGCCCTCGAGGCCCTGCGCGCCGAGGGGCTGACCCTTGACGGCCCCCTGCCGGCCGATACCCTGTTCACCCCGCGCCACCTCGAGGGCGTCGACGCGGTGCTGGCCATGTATCATGATCAGGGCCTCCCCGTGCTCAAGTACGCCGGCTTCGGCCGCGCCGCCAACATCACCCTGGGGCTGCCGCTGGTGCGCACTTCGGTGGATCACGGCACCGCCCTGGACCTCGCCGGCCGCGGCGTCGCCGACCCGGGCAGCCTGCGGGTCGCCGTGGCGCTGGCCGCCGAGATGGCGAGTCGCGGCGGCCGTGGCTAGACAAGACGTCGAGCCGTTCGAGGGGCGCCGGGGATAGACCGAGGCGGAGGTCCGATTCCAGGGAAGGAATCGGTAGCGTACAGGGAGGTATCCACAGCGCCTCCGCGAACGGTCTATCGCCGGGTCAGCCCCAACACGGCGGCGATGCGACAGTAAGAATCTCCAGAGACATAAGGACACCCCGAATGGCATCCCGCCCCCCGGTTCATCAGGCCCGCAAGCGCTTCGGCCAGAACTTCCTGCGCGACCACGGCGTCATCTCGCGCATCGTGCGTGCCATCGGACCGCGTCCCGGCGACCGGCTGGTCGAGATCGGCCCCGGCCAGGGCGCCCTGACCGAGCCGCTGCTCGAGGCCGCCGACGGCCACCTCGAGGTGATCGAGCTCGACCGCGACCTGATCCCCGGCCTGCGGGTGCAGTTCTTCGACAAGCCGGGCTTCGTCATCCACGAGGGCGACGCCCTGAAGGTGGACTTCCGCGAGCTGCGCGGCGACGGCCCGGCGCTGCGCGTGGTCGGCAACCTGCCCTACAACATCTCCACGCCGCTGATCGTCCATCTGCTCCAGGCCGGCGAGGCCGTGGCCGACATGCACTTCATGCTCCAGAAGGAGGTGGTCGAGCGGCTGGCCGCCGCGCCCGGCGGCCCCGACTGGGGGCGGCTGTCGGTGATGGCCCAGTACCACTGCCGCGTCGACGCCCTCTTCACGGTGCCGCCGGAGGCCTTCGTGCCCCGGCCCAAGGTCGACTCGGCGATCGTGCGCCTCACGCCCCATGACGTCCTGCCGCATCCGGCCCGGGACGAGGCGCTGCTCTTCGACCTGGTGCGCCAGGCCTTCGGCCAGCGGCGCAAGACCCTGCGCAACAACCTCAAGGGGCGCATCGATGCGGCGGCCCTGGAGGCGCTGGGCATCGACCCGGGCCGTCGTCCCCAGACGCTGGACGTCGAGGAGTTCGTGCGCATTGCCAACCACCTGGCCGCGGCCGGGGAAGGAGAGAGCTCATGACCCCGACGGTTCCCGAGGGGATCGAGGGCGCCATCCGCGTCGACGTGGCGCCGGACTTCCGCCTGGACGAATCCGATCCCGACGAGCAGCGCTTCGTCTTCAGCTACACCGTCACCGTGCACAACGCCTCCGACCACAGCGTCCAGCTGATGGCCCGCTACTGGAAGATCACCCAGGGCAGCGGCAAGGTGCAGGAGGTGCGCGGCAAGGGCGTGGTCGGCCAGCAGCCGCTGATCGGCCCCGGCCAGAGCTTCCGCTACACCAGCCGGGCGATCCTCGACGGCCCCGTGGGGGTGATGGAGGGCGCCTACACCTGCGTCGATGCCGCCAGCCAGCGCCCCTTCGAGGTGGCGATCTCCCCCTTCCGGCTGGCCGGGCCCAACCAGGTACACTAGATCCCGTGACACGCAGCGCAACGGAGCCGACATGACCACCTATGCCATCGGCGACCTGCAGGGTTGCCACGAGGAGTTCGTCGCCCTGCTCGAGCGGCTCGACTTCGACCCGCGCCGCGACCGGCTGTGGCTGGCCGGCGATCTGGTCAACCGCGGCCCCGGCTCGCTCGCCTGCCTGCGCGAGGCGATGGCGCTGGGCGAGGCCGCAAGCGTCGTGCTCGGCAACCACGACCTGCACCTGCTGGCGGTGGCCCGGGGCGGCGCCCGGGAGAACCGCAAGGACACCCTGGCGTCGATCCTCGCCGCCCCGGACCGCGAGCGGCTGCTCGACTGGCTGCAGACGCGCCCGCTGCTGGTGCGCCGGGAATCGCCGACCCAGGGCGAGACCGTGATGACCCATGCCGGCCTGCTGCCCCAGTGGTCGGTGGCCAAGGCGGCGGGCCTCGCCGCCGAGGCCGAGGCGCGGCTCGCCGGCGAGGGCGCCGGCGCCTTCCTCGAGGCGATGTACGGCAACGAGCCGGCCTGCTGGCGCGACGACCTCGACGGCATCCCGCGGCTGCGGATGATCGTCAACGCCTTCACCCGCATGCGCTTCCTCGATGCCCAGGGCTGCCTCGACTTCGCCGCCAAGGAGGGGCTCGACAGCGCCCCGGCGGGCTTCGCCCCCTGGTTCCAGTACCCGCGCCAGGACGACCCCTGGCTGCTGTTCGGCCACTGGGCGGCGCTGGAGGGCGAGACTCCCGAGAGCCGTGTGCGCGCCGAGGCGCTGGACACCGGCTGCGTCTGGGGCCGCCGACTCACCGCCCTGGAGCTGGAGAGCGGCCGGCGCATCAGCGTGCCGAGCCGCCAGTGAATCGACCGACACGCCCCCCGACGACGAGAGACCCGTGATGACCCCCGCGCCCTTCCAGCACCTCGACATCGCCGCCCTGGCCGACTGGCTCGAGGCCGGCTCGCCCCTCACCCTGGTCGATATCCGCGACCCCCAGAGCTTCGCCCAGGGGCGCGTGCCCGGCAGCCGGCGCCTGGGCAACGACACCGTCGACGCCTTCCTCGACGAGGCCCCGCGCCAGTCCCCCCTGGTGGTGATCTGCTACCACGGCCACTCCAGCCAGCAGGCGGCGGCCTGGCTTTCCGGCCAAGGCTTCGTCGAGGTCTACAGCCTCGATGGCGGCTTCACCGACTGGCAGCACCGCCACCCCGACCGCGTGGAGCGCTGAGCCATGGGCGCGAGCGACGACCGCTTCCTCGAGGGCCTCGAGGTCTATCGCGTCGGCGGGGCGGTGCGCGATGCCCGCCTGGGCTGGCCGGTCAAGGACACCGACTGGGTGGTGGTCGGCACCACCGCCGAGGAGATGCAGCGCCGCGGCTTCAAGCCGGTGGGGCGCGACTTCCCGGTCTTCCTGCACCCGGTGAGCCACGAGGAGTTCGCCCTGGCGCGCACCGAGCGCAAGTCGGGGCACGGCTACACCGGCTTCGTGGTGCATGCGAGCCCCGAGGTCACGCTGGAGGAGGACCTGGCGCGCCGCGACCTGACCATCAACGCCATGGCCGAGACCCCGGAGGGCACGCTGGTCGACCCCTACGAGGGGCTCGCCGACCTCGAGGCGCGCCGGCTGCGCCACGTCTCGCCGGCCTTCGTCGAGGATCCGCTGCGGGTGCTGCGCACGGCGCGCTTCCTGGCCCGCTACGCGGGGCTTGGCTTCGTCATCGCCGAAGAGACCCGCGCGCTGATGCGCTCGCTGGTGGCGAGCGGTGAGCTTTCGCACCTGGTCGCCGAGCGGGTCTGGGCGGAGACCGAGAAGGCGCTCTCCGAGCCCTGGCCGGAGGTCTACTTCCAGGTGCTGGCGGCGTGCGGGGCGCTGGCCGTGCTGATGCCGGAGCTGGCCGCGGACGACGCGGACCTCGACGCCGCGCTGGGGCGCCTGCATCGGCTGCCCGAGGACATCGAGGCCGAGGCGCAGGTGCGCTGGCGCTGGGCGCGCCTGGTCGAGCACCTGGATGATGACGCGCGCGAGGCGCTCTCCGAGCGGCTGCGCCTGCCGCGGGCGCATCGCGAGCTGGCCACCCAGGCGGCCCGGACCCGGGCCCTGTGCCGGCAGGTCGCGGCGAACGGCCTCAACGGATCGCAGGTGATGCGCTGGCTCGACGGCATCGATGCGTGGCGTCGCGGCGACCGGGTGGCGCCGCTGCTCAGCCTGGTGAGCCTGGACGCCCCGGCGCTGGCCGAGGACCTGGCCCTGGCCTGGCGGCTGGCGGTGCAGATCCTGCCCAGGGCGCTGGTGGCGGAGGGCTACCAGGGGCGCGAGCTCGGCGAGGAGCTCTCGCGGCGTCGCTGGGAGGCGATCGAGGGGGCGCTCGCCGGCCCAGAAGGAGGGCGGTGAGGCCTACTCCGCGGCGGAGAGGCGGCGCCCCCGCCAGGTGAAGTCCACCGGCCAGAGGCGCTGGTCGTCGGCCGTGAAGCGCGCCCAGTGGTCGCGGTAGGTCTCACCGGTGAGGGGATGGCGCGCCTCGGGCAGCAGCTCGGCCAGGGGCTGGAGCACGAAGGCGTGGTGGAGGATCTCGCCGCGGGGCAGGGTGACACCGTCATGGTCGCCGCTGAGCATGCCCACGGTGAGCAGGTCGATGTCGAGGGTCCGCGGGCTGAACTTGGGGACGTCCTTTTGCCGGCCGTGGGCGAACTCCAGGCGCTTGCACCAGGCCTGCAGCTCACCCACCGAGCACTCGCTCTCGAAGGCCACCACCAGGTTGTAGAAGTTGCGGCCGTCCTCGAAGCCCACCGGTTCGCTCTCGAAGATCCGCGAGACGGCGAGCGCCCCGAAGGTCTCCTCCAGCGCGTCCAGGCAGGCCAGGACGTGATGCTCGCGCTCGATGTTGCTGCCGATGCTGACGGTGACCCGGGCCATCAGGCGCCTCCCGGCCGGCTGCCGCGCTCGATGGAGACCCCCACCGCGCTGGCCGCGGCCACGGCGCCGGGCTTGCGCACGGTCAGGCGCAGCCAGGCGATGGCGAACTCGGCGCGCAGGGTCTCGGCCAGGCGCTCGGCGAAGGTCTCCACCAGGGCGAACTGATGCGCCTCGGCGAAGCCGGCGATGCGCTCGCTGATGGCGGCGTAGTCCAGGGTCTGGGCGATGTCGTCGCCCGCCGCGGCGGGGCGGATGTCGGTGCCCATCTCGAGATCGAGGCGCAGCGTCTGGGTGATGGTGCGCTCCCAGTCGTAGACGCCGATCACGGTATCCACCTCGAGCGCGTCGATCAGCACAAGATCCATCGGGGCTCCCCCGGTCATTGGTTGTGGCGGCCTGGTCGATGCGGACCGCATACGTATAGGGCAGGTCCGCCTGCAGGCGTCAGATTGTACGCCAGCGCGCTCCCCGACGACACCGCGGCCGCCGGCCCTGTCGTCCCCGGCCCGCGACTGGCAGAATCGAGGCATCATCGTAAGGAGCCCGCCCGTGGAGGCGCCCCTCGACCTCATCCTGCCGCTGATGGCGATCGGCTATCTCAGCGGCACCTGGCTCGGCGCCCTCGCGGTGTGCCGCCTCGCCGGCGTGGGCGATCCGCGGCTCGCCGGCTCGGCCAATCCCGGCTTCTCCAACGTGCTGCGCCTGCACGGCCCGCGCCTCGCCCTGGCCACCCTGGTCGTCGATGTGGTCAAGGGCATGCCGGTGCTGTGGCTCGCCATGTGGCTGGGCCTGCCGCCCTGGGGGCTCGGGCTCGTCGGCCTCGGCGTGCTGCTGGGCCACGCCTATCCGGCCTGGCACCGCTTTCGCGGCGGCAAGGGGGTGGCCAGCGCCTTCGGCGTGATGCTGGTGCTCACGCCCTGGGTGGCGCTCTGCTGCGCCGCGCTCTGGACCCTGCTGGCCTGGCGGGTGCGCACCGCGGCCGTGGCGTCGCTGTCGAGCGCCGCCATGGCGCCGCTGGCCAGCATCTGGCTGGCGCCGGAGTTCGTGGGGGTGGTGATGGCCTTCACGCTGCTGGTGCTGGGGCGCCATGTGCTCAATATCCGCCGGCTCGGGCGCGGCGACGAGCCCGGGTTCTAGCCAGGCTCGATGGCCTGAGGCCGGGCAACGAAGCGACGCGATATCTACCCGGGAACGCTGGCAGGAAGCACAGCCGCGCACGTCAATCGACAGGGACGTCGAGTGAGGGGCACCCGTGAGGGATTATGTTGTGCCCCGACGTGCAAGCGGCAAGCGAAGTGGCAGGGTTTCGTTCCCGGGATCGCGAGTCTCGTTGCGAGGCCTCTTAATGCGGGGATGCGGCGGGCGCCACAAGCTCATCCATCGGCCAGCGTGGCACCGCCTTCATGATGCCGGTCTCGACGCGCTCGCCGGCCGGCTGGCGCTTGGCGCCGTGACCGTAAAGAGCGCGATCATCGTGGTTTTTACGCCTTGGCGGGCGCCACAAGCTCATCCATCGGCCAGCGTGGCACCGCCTTCATGATGCCGGTCTCGACGCGCTCGCCGGCCAGCAGGCGCTGGGCGCCGTGACCGTAAAGAGCGCGATCATCGTGGTTTTCACGCCTTGGCGGGCGCCTGAAGCTCATCCATCGGCCAGCGTGGCACCGCCTTCATGATGCCGGTCTCGTCGCGCTCGCCGGCCAGCAGACGCTGGGCCCCCACGTAGGCGATCATCGCCCCGTTGTCGGTGCAGAAGCGCCCGCGGGGGTAGTAGGCCCGGGCGTCACGCTTGGCGCACTCGCGCTCCAGGCGCTCGCGCAGCCGCACGTTGGCGCTCACGCCGCCGGCGACCACCAGGCGCTTGAGGCCGGTCTGGTCGAGGGCGCGGCGGCACTTGATCACCAGGGTGTCGACCACCGCCTCCTCGAAGGCGCGGGCCACGTCGGCGCGCGCCTGGTCGTCGAGCTCGCCGGCGCCCTCCAGCTGGCGGATGGCGGTCAGGGTGTGGGTCTTGAGCCCGGAGAAGCTGAAGTCCAGCCCTGGTCGGTCGGTCATGGGGCGCGGGAAGCGCAGTCGCTTGGGGTCGCCCTGCTCGGCCAGGCGCGCCACCTGCGGGCCGCCGGGGTAGGCGAGCCCCAGCATCTTGGCCGCCTTGTCGAAGGCCTCGCCCGCGGCGTCGTCCACTGACTCGCCGAGCAGGAGGTACTGGCCGAGCCCCTGCACCTCGACCAGCTGGGTGTGGCCGCCGGAGACCAGCAGCGCCACGAAGGGGAAGCCGGGCGGCTCGTCCTCCAGCATGGGGGCCAGCAGGTGGCCCTCCATGTGGTGGACGCCGAGCACCGGGATGTCCAGCGCCCGGGCCATGCCGTGGGCGGTGCTGGCGCCGACCATCAGCGCGCCGACGAGGCCGGGGCCGGCGGTGTAGGCGATGGCGTCGAGCTCGTCGCGGGAAAGGCCGGCGTCGTCCAGCACCTGCTGGATCAGCGGCAGCAGCCGGCGGGTGTGGTCCCGGGAGGCGAGCTCCGGCACCACGCCGCCGTACTCGGCGTGCATGGCGATCTGGCTGTAGAGGGCGTCGGCGACGAGGCCGCGCCCGGTGTCGAAGAGGGCGACGCCGGTCTCGTCGCAGGAGGTCTCGATGCCCAGTACGCGCATGATATCGGCTCGGTAATGCGTGGATGGCGGCATTCTACGCATTTTGCCCCCCGTCGGCAGCAGGGAAACGATTTGCACGCGCTCGGCCGGACGACTAGAATACTGTCCGCTGCAAGACTGGGTCGTGCACCCAGGGGCCATTCCTCGCGTATTCACGCATCGTTCCGGTTCGCCTGGCGATCTCGGAGCGTGTTTCGTGGAGGGGCGAACCCCGCCGGGTGTGCGTACAAACCGAACTCAAGTTACCCAAGGTAGGTGAGTGCTTAATGCCTTCTGTCAAAGTACGTGATAACGAGCCGTTTGACGTCGCGCTGCGTCGCTTCAAGCGTTCCTGTGAAAAGGCCGGTGTCCTCTCGGAAGTGCGTCGTCGCGAGCAGTACGAGAAGCCGACCGCAGAGCGCAAGCGCAAGGCGGCCGCGGCCGTCAAGCGCCATGCCAAGAAGCTTCAGCGTGAGCGCAAGCGTTTCGAACGGCTCTATTGATCCGTACTGGAGTCGGTGAGGGCATCCGGCCCATGCCGTCTCAAGAGGGACGCCAAGCGGCCGCCTAACGGTGGCCGCTTGTTTTTGTCGCCGTCCGGTCGCTTCCCGCTCCCGCCTCGCAGGTTGTCCGCATGTCCGGTCAGATTCCCCAGCGCTTCATCGATGATCTCCTGGCCCGCGTCGACGTGGTCGAGGTGGTCGGCGAGCGCGTGAAGCTGAAGAAGGCCGGGCGCAACCACTCCGGGCTCTGCCCCTTCCACCAGGAGAAGTCGCCCTCGTTCACCGTCAGCGCCGACAAGCAGTTCTACCACTGCTTCGGCTGCGGCGCCCACGGCAATGCCCTGCGCTTCCTGATGGAGTACGACAAGCTGCGCTTCCCCGAGGCCGTGGAGCAGCTGGCCGGCCGGCTCGGCCTGGAGGTGCCCCGGGAGGGTGCCGACGATCCCCGGGCCCAGGCCCGCGAGCGCAAGCGCAAGGAAGGGGTCAATCTGCTGGAGCTCTCGGCCAGCTACTTCCGCGAGCGGCTGAAGATGCCGGAGGGCGAGAGCGCCCGCCGCTACCTGGCGGAGCGCGGGCTGTCGCCGGAGGTCCAGCAGACCTTCGGCATCGGCTGCGCGCCGGCCGGCTGGGAGGGGCTCAAGCGCCACCTGGGCGAGCGCGGCATCGCCGAGTCGGTGCAGATCGAGTACGGCCTGCTGGTGCATCACGAGGATAGCGGGCGCACCTACGACCGCTTCCGCGACCGGGTGATGTTTCCGATCCGCGATATCCGCGGGCGCACCATCGCCTTCGGCGGCCGGGTGCTGGGCGATGCCAAGCCCAAGTACCTCAACTCCCCCGAGACGCCGGTGTTCCACAAGGGGCGCGAGCTCTACGGCCTCTATGAGGCGCGCCAGGCCGATTCGCGCCTCGAGCGGGTAGTGATCGTCGAGGGCTACATGGACGTGGTGGCGCTGGCCCAGTTCGGCATCCGCAACGCCGTGGCGACGCTGGGCACCTCGACCAGCGAGGAGCACCTGAGCCGGCTGTTCCGCATGGTCGGCGAGGTGGTGTTCTGCTTCGACGGCGACCGCGCCGGCCGCCAGGCCGCCACCCGGGCGCTGGAGACGGTGCTGCCGCAGATGATCGACGGCCGTCAGGCGCGCTTCATGTTCCTCCCCGAGGGGGAGGACCCGGACACCCTGGTGCGCCGCGAGGGGCCGGCCGCCTTCGAGGATCGCATCACCTGCGCGAGCCCGCTGTCGGAGTTCCTCTTCGATCACGCGGCCGAGGGGCGAGACCTGGCCACCATCGAGGCGCGCGAGCGCTTCGCCAGCCAGGTGCTCGCGGCCATCGGCAAGCTGCCGGAGGGGGTGCTGAAGTCGCTGCTGCTGGGCGAGCTCTCGCGGCGTACCGGCGTCGACCAGTCTCGCTTCGAGGCGCTGGTCGCGCCCGCCGAGGCGCCGCCGGGCGAGCCGCCCCTGGCGCCGGAGCCCGAGTGGCGCCCCGAGGACGAGTGGCGTCCCGACGACGAGGGGTATGAGGCGCGCCCGGCCCCGAGCAAGGGGCGGCAGTCGCTCGGCCTGATGGGGCGCGTGCTGCAGCTGCTGGTGCACGAGCCGCGGCTGGTGGAGCGCCTGCCCGAGGCGGCCGACTGGTACCCCGAGGCGGATCCGGAGGCGCGGCTCTGTCGCGAGGTCGAGCGGCTCCTGCGGGCGGGGCGCTACCGCAGCGCCCAGGTGCTGCTGGCCCACTTCCACGGCACCCCGGAGGGGGAGCGGCTGGCCGCGCTGGCGCGTCGTGAGCTGCTGATTCCGCCCGGGGCGCGGGCCGCCGAGCTGGACGGGCTGGTCGAGCATTTCCAGCGCCATCGGCTGCGCTCATCGCGGCAGGAGGAAGTCGATGCCCTGCTGTCCAAGCAGCAGAGGGGCGAGCGGCTCTCCCAGGAGGAGCGCCAGCAGCTGATGACGCTGCTCGCCGACCCGAGGGGGTAGGGCATCGCAGGGGCGCGATGGCGCCGGCGTGGCGGGGGTTGAATTTTCTGCCACCATCACCAGATACGAGGAAGCTGCCTGTGAAAGGCGCAACCTCACAACCTAACACACCTGAATGACCGCGCAAACACACCGAACTGGCAGGATGGCGGCCTTACCCGCTATACTGTTCGGCTTATCGAGTTTTCACCGCCTCAGTACTTCAGGTGCTTCATTCTTCTTCGTCGAGATAGGGTTTCTATGGCTGGAAATGCGCAGCAGCAGTCACGTCTGAAGGAGTTGATCGCGCGCGGCAAGGAACAGGGCTTCCTGACCTATGCCGAGGTCAACGACCACCTTCCCGAGGATATCGCCGACCCGGATCAGGTGGAAGATATCATCGGCATGATCAACGACATGGGCATCAGCGTCGTCGAGGAAGCCCCCGATGAAGATACCCTGATGATGTCGGATCACTCCACCGACGAGTCGGCCGCCGAAGAGGCCGTCGCCGCGCTCGCCGCGGTGGAGAGCGACGTGGGTCGGACCACCGACCCCGTGCGCATGTACATGCGCGAGATGGGCACCGTCGAGCTTCTGACCCGCGAGGGCGAGATCGAGATCGCCAAGCGCATCGAGGAGGGCACCCGCGAGGTGATGTCGGCGCTGGCCTTCCTGCCCGGTGCGGTCGAGTCCATCCTCGAGGCCTACGATGCCACCCAGGACGAGGAAGCGCCGGGTCGCCTCTCCGACCTGTTCTCGGGCTTCATCGATCCCGACGAGGGGATTCCCGGCGTCGCGGAAGCGGAAGTGCCCGAGGAGGAGCCCCGCGAGGAGTCCGAGGGCGATGCCGATGACGACGACGAGACCGAGGCGGAGGAGGAGAGCGTCGGCGGCCCCGATCCCGAGGAGGCCCGCGCGCGCTTCGAGCAGATTCGCGAGCAGAACGCCGCGGCTCAGGCGGCCATCCAGGCCCACGGCCGCGCCTCGAAGGAGGCCCAGGAGGAGCTCGCTCGCCTGGCGCAGCTGTTCTCGCCGATCAAGCTGGTGCCCAAGCACTTCGAGCGCCTGGTCGGTCAGGTGCGCATCAGCGTCGAGCAGGTGCGCGCCCAGGAGAAGGCCATCATGCAGCTCTGCGTGAAGAAGGCCAAGGTGCCGCGCAAGACCTTCATCAAGGCCTTCCCGGGCAGCGAGTCGCGTCTCGAGTGGCTCGACGAGTTCGCCGGGGCCAACCCGAAGTACGCCGCGCGCCTCGAGCCGCTGCGCGCCGACATCCAGCGCGCCCAGCGCAAGATCGCCTTCGAGGAAGAGATGATCCAGCTGGCGGTGACCGAGATCAAGGAGGTCAATCGCCGGCTCTCCATCGGCGAGGCCAAGGCGCGCCGGGCCAAGAAGGAGATGGTCGAGGCCAACCTGCGCCTGGTGATCTCCATCGCCAAGAAGTACACCAACCGCGGCCTGCAGTTCCTGGACCTGATCCAGGAGGGCAACATCGGCCTGATGAAGGCCGTCGACAAGTTCGAATACCGTCGCGGCTACAAGTTCTCGACCTATGCCACCTGGTGGATCCGTCAGGCGATCACCCGCTCGATCGCCGACCAGGCCCGCACCATCCGCATTCCGGTGCACATGATCGAGACCATCAACAAGCTCAACCGCGTGTCGCGGCAGATGCTGCAGGAGATGGGTCGCGAGCCGACCCCCGAGGAGCTCGGCGAGCGCCTCGAGATGCCCGAGGACAAGGTCCGCAAGGTGCTCAAGATCGCCAAGGAGCCGATCTCCATGGAGACGCCCATCGGCGACGATGACGACTCCCACCTGGGCGACTTCATCGAGGACGGCACCATCCTGCTGCCCATCGACTCGGCCACCGGCGAGGGGCTGATCGAGGCCACCCGCAACGTGCTCGGCGGCCTCACCGCCCGCGAGGCCAAGGTGCTGCGGATGCGTTTCGGCATCGACATGAACACCGACCACACCCTCGAGGAGGTCGGCAAGCAGTTCGACGTCACCCGCGAGCGGATCCGTCAGATCGAGGCCAAGGCGCTGCGCAAGCTGCGTCACCCGTCGCGCTCGGAGCCGCTGCGCTCCTTCCTCGACGAGTAAGCCGCCGGCCCTCGCTCACGACGACGCCCGCAGCCATCGGCTGCGGGCGTCGTCGTTTGGGCGGTCGTCAGGGGCGCGGTGGCGAAGGGCGCACCCGGAGAGGGCGGGGCCTGTGCGCGCCGGCCCCCGAGGAGCCTCAGTCGGCCTTGAGGTGGCGCCAGCGGCGCACCAGCAGCACGAGCTCGACCATGGCGAAGAACAGCAGGGTGTAGCCGAACAGCTCGGTGACCTCCTCGGCAGCGTCCTTGAAGGTGCGCAGGTAGGCGTCGCCGAGGATCGCCTGCCACATCTCGCTGCGCCCGAAGAGCCGCGAGTAGACGTAGGTGGTCAGGAAGCCCGCGGCGAACAGGCCGAACGAGAAGCTGTTGGCGTAGCGCGCGAACTCTCGGGCGAAGGCGTGTCGGCCCCGGAGCACCACGAACAGGATGGGCAGCACCAGCAGCGCGACCAGCGTCTGCCAGGCGCCGTCGAACACCCAGGCGTCCAGCCAGGCATCCTGCTCGCGAATCAGCGAGGCGAGCGGCAGGGCCAGCAGCAGCAGCGAGACGTGGGTCAGCCGCGGGCTCGTCAGGCGCACGTAGAGCGCCAGGCCGGCGCTGGCGGCGAGCAGCAGCGACTGGGCGGGCTCGATGAAGCCGCGCTCGGAGAATCGCTGGCCCTCGAGGCCCACCGCCTCGAGCATCACGCCCTGCATCAGCAGGCCGATCAGGACGATGTAGAGCAGGGCGCGCAGGCTGGTGGCGCGAAAGTCGATGGGCGTGGGCAGTTCGGGGGGGAGGTGGCGTGGCATGAGCGTCTCGGGGTGAATCACATTCATTAATGAATGTATATGATACCCGGCTCGCCCGCGACTGCCTATCGATTACGGCGCATCGTGGCCGCGGCGTCTAGCCCGCTCCGTCCGGCGCGCGCCGGGCCTCCTCGACGATCCAGTCATGCACCGCGGCGACCCGGCGGTCGTCCAGCGCCCCCGGCGCGTGGACGATGCCGTAGCGCATGCCGGTCGGCACGCGCTGGGCGAAGGGCGCGATCAGCTCGCCGCTGCCGAGCTCGCCGCGGATCAGGGTCTGGCGGGCGATGGCGACCCCCATGCCGGCGATGGCCGCCGCCATGGTCAGGTGGTGGCGGTTGAAGGTATAGCCCCGGCGCAGGTTGAGCGGGGGCGCCGCGATGGCCTCGAGGTAGCGCTCCCACTCGGCGTGCTCGTGGCTGCCCCGCCAGGCCGTGACGTCGTGCAGCAGCGGGTACCAGGCCAGGTCGGCGGGATCGCGCAGGGGCGGGCGTCCCCGCAGCAGGGCGGGGGCGCAGACCGGGAAGATCCGCTCCTCCATCAGCGCCGTGATGGCGAGCCCCGGGACGTGGCCGTCGTTGAGGTCCAGCGCCAGGTCGAAGTCGCCGTCGCGCAGCGAGACGCTGCTGTCCTCGGCGGTGACGTGCAGCTCGATGTCGGGGAAGCGCGCCTGCAGTCGCGGCAGGCGGGGCATCAGCCACTTGTGCAGGAAGGAGGGCACCGAGCGCAGCCGGATCACCCCGCTCATCACGCCGCTGCGCAGCCGCCGCACCTCCAGCCCTACCGCCTGGTAGGCCTCGTCGACCACCGCCGCCAGGCGCCGCCCCTCCTCGGTCAGCTCCAGCCGGCGCGGCCGGCGGCGGAACAGCTTGAACCCCAGCCGCTGCTCGAGCTGCTTGATCTGCTGGCTGACGGCGCCGGTGGTCACGTGCAGCTCCTCCGCCGCCCGGGTGAAGGAGAGGTGGCGGGCGCTGACGGCGAAGACCTTCAGGCCGGCGTGGGTCTGGGCGTTGAGGTGCGAGTTCATGGTTTAGCCATTCTATACCGTGAGCCAGATATTCTCGATTGTCGGGGCGTCACTCCCTCGCCATGATGAGGCCATCTATCGACGGGCGTCGAGTGGCTTTAGTTTAACTGTCTGGTAAGCGATCAGGCGGCCGCTGGCCCTGGAGGGCGGAACGCCGGCATGCCGGACCGCCGGCACGCCGGACCGTCCGGCTCAGACACGAGGCATCATCATGGCAATCAGCGTCTTCGACCTGTTCAAGATCGGCATCGGGCCGTCCAGCTCCCACACCGTCGGCCCCATGCAGGCCGCCTACGACTTCGTGCAGGTGCTCAAGCGCCAGGAGCTGCTCGAGCGCGTGGCGCGCATCGAGGTGCACCTGCACGGCTCGCTCTCCGCCACCGGCAAGGGGCACGGCACCGACCGGGCCATCATCATGGGGCTGATGGGCGAGCGTCCCCAGCTCATCGACCCGGCGATCGTCTCGCCGTGCATCGAGGAGCTGCTCGAGTCCCAGGCGCTGATGCTCGACGGCCGCCTGGCGATTCCCTTCCTCTGGACCCGGGACCTGCAGTGGCACGACGAGAGCCTGCCCTATCACCCCAACGCCATGACCCTGGTGGCCCACGGCCACGCCGAGGAGCTGCACCGCAACGTCTACTACTCGGTGGGCGGCGGCTTCGTGGTCGACGAGGCGCAGGCCGCCAGCGGCGAGCTGGATTCCGACACCACGGCGCTGCCTTATGACTTCAACAGCGCCGGCGAGCTGCTGGCGCTGTGCCGCCTGCACGGCCTGCGCATCAGCGAGCTGATGATGGAGAACGAGAAGGCCTGGCGCAGCGAGGCCGAGGTGCGCGCCGAGCTGTGGCGGATCTGGGAGGCGATGCAGGCGTGCGTCGACCAGGGCCTGGTCGCCGAGGGCGTGCTGCCCGGCGGGCTCGAGGTGCGCCGCCGCGCCGCCGCCCTGCATCGGCGCCTCGAGGCCATGGACGACGACCGCAGCCTGATCGCCACCACCTTCTCGGCGATGGACTGGGTCAACGTCTTCGCCCTGGCGGTCAACGAGGAGAACGCCGCCGGCGGGCGCATGGTCACCGCGCCGACCAACGGCGCGGCGGGCATCATCCCGGCGGTGCTGCACTACTACATGAAGTTCCAGCCCGAGGCCGACGAGCGCTGCGTGGTCGACTTCCTGCTGACCGCCGCCGCGGTGGGCATCCTGTGCAAGAAGAACGCCTCCATCTCCGGCGCCGAGGTGGGCTGCCAGGGCGAGGTCGGCTCGGCCTGCGCCATGGCGGCGGCGGGGCTGACCGAGGTGCTGGGCGGCTCGCCGGGCCAGGTGGAGAACGCCGCCGAGATCGGCCTGGAGCACAACCTCGGGCTCACCTGCGACCCCGTGGGCGGGCTCGTTCAGGTGCCCTGCATCGAGCGCAACGCCATCGCCTCGGTCAAGGCGATCAACGCCGCCCAGATGGCGCTGCGCGGCGACGGCGAGCACTTCATCTCGCTGGACAAGGCGATCCGCACCATGCGCGACACCGGCGCCGACATGCAGGACAAGTACAAGGAGACCTCCAAGGGAGGCCTCGCGGTCAACGCCATCGAGTGTTGATGGCGGCGCGAGCCGCGACGCCCCCGTGAACGGGGCGGCTCGCGGGTCGCCGAGGAAAGAAGGCGCGATGCCCCAGGCGGGCATCGCGCCTTTTTTCGTGGCATGTACCGCCTGACATAGTTTGCAAGCTATTGATAGCGCACGCGTCTACACCATTGGTCGAGTTCCGGCCTTCTCCTGTTGCCCCGCCGCGCCTGCTCCTCTAGCTTACGTTAACGTAAAGTGTAGCGTGTTCTCCGGGGCCGCGTGATGGCGCATCACGGACCCTCGATGCCGGCACCGCCATAACAACGACAACGGCCGACAACAACGACAACAGCATCCACGGCGGATCGCGCCAGCGATCCAGAGAGGACCCACCATGACCCAGGAGTTCATTCTGGAAACTCGCGGGTTGACCAAGGAGTTTCGCGGCTTCACCGCCGTGGACGACGTCAACCTGCGGGTCCGGGAGGGGCACATCCATGCCCTGATCGGCCCCAACGGGGCCGGCAAGACCACCGTCTTCAACCTGCTGACCAAGTTCCTGCCGCCCACCCGCGGCGAGATCCTCTATCGCGGCAAGCCGATTACCAACATGCGGGCCAACGAGATCGCCCGGCTCGGCCTGGTGCGCTCCTTCCAGATCTCGGCGGTGTTCGCCCACATGACCGCCATGGAGAACGTGCGCGTGGCGCTGCAGCGCCGCCTCGGCACCTCCTTTCACTTCTGGAAGTCCGAGAAGAGCCTCGAGCACCTGAACGAGCGCGCCATCGCGCTGCTCGACGAGGTGGGCCTCAAGGAGTACGCCGACGTGCTCACCGTGGAGATGCCCTACGGGCGCAAGCGGGCGCTTGAGGTGGCGACCACCCTGGCACTGGATCCCACGGTGATGCTGCTCGACGAGCCGACCCAGGGCATGGGCGCCGAGGACGTCGACCGCATCGTCGAGCTGATCCGGCGGGTCTCGGCGGGGCGCACCGTGCTGATGGTGGAGCACAACCTCAGCGTGGTCAGCCGCCTGTGCGACCGCATCACCGTGCTGGCCCGGGGCAGCGTGCTGGCCGAGGGCGACTACGAGGCCGTCTCCCGCGACCCCCAGGTCCGGGAGGCCTACATGGGCAGCGATGCCGCGGCAGAAGAGGAGGCCAGCGCATGAGCCAGGCAGCACAGACGCTCGGCGAGACCCCGGAACGGGACGGCGCCGAGATGCTGCGGGTCAGCGACCTGCACGCCTTCTACGGCGAGTCGCACATCCTGCACGGCGTCGACTTCGACGTGAAGCGCGGGGAGCTTGTCACCCTGCTCGGGCGCAACGGCGCCGGGCGCAGCACCACCCTCAAGGCGATCATGAACATGGTCGGCCGGCGCACCGGCTCCATCGTCATCAACGGCACCGAGACCCTCGACATGAAGCCGCACCGCATCCCGCGGCTCGGCGTGGGCTACTGCCCCGAGGAGCGCGGCATCTTCTCAAGCCTCGACGTCGAGGAGAACCTGCTGCTGCCGCCCACCGTGCGCAGCGGCGGCATGGGGCTCGACGAGATCTACGCCATGTTCCCCAACCTCTACGAGCGGCGCCGCAGCCAGGGCACCCGGCTCTCCGGCGGCGAGCAGCAGATGCTGGCCATGGCCCGCATCCTGCGCACCGGCGCGCGGATGCTGCTGCTCGACGAGATCACCGAGGGGCTCGCCCCCGTCATCGTCCAGGCGCTGGGCGAGGTGCTGATCAAGCTCAAGGAGCGCGGCATGACCATCGTGCTGGTGGAGCAGAACTTCCGCTTCGCCGCGCCCCTGGCCGACCGCCACTTCGTCATGGAGCACGGCCGCATCATCGAGGAGATCAGCGCCGCCGAGCTGCCCGCCCGGCGCGAGCACCTCAACACCCTGCTGGGGGTCTGACGGTTCCGCCGTCCCGCCCCCGGTCCCGGCAGCCAGCCGCCGCCGCGACACCCATCCGTATCGACAACAACAAAGGGCCCCACCGGGCCACGGAGATGATCATGACCTTCAATCGCAAGACGCTCGCCAGCAGCATCGCCCTCGCCGCCGCCACCCTGGTCGCCGGCAACGCCCAGGCCCAGATGAGCGACGATGCCGTGCGCATCGGCTACCTCGCCGACATGTCCGGCACCTATCGCGACCTGGCGGGCCCCGGCGGCCTCGAGGCGCTGAAGATGGCCGTCGAGGACGTCGGCGGCGAGGTCAACGGCGTGCCCATCGAGGTGTTCAGCGCCGACGACCGCAACAGCGCCGACGTGGGCGCCAACACCGTGCGCGGCTGGGTCGACCAGGAGAACGTCGACCTGGTCGCCGGCATGGTCGCCTCCTCGGTCTCCATCGCCGTGAGCAAGGTGCTGGAGGAGGCGGGGGGCCTGGCGATCATCTCCGGCTCCGCGGCCTCGAGCATCACCAACGAGCACTGCACGCCGAACCACCTCCACTGGGTCTACGATACCTATCCGCTGGCCAACGGCACCGCCAAGGCCGTCGTCGACCAGGGCGGCGAGACCTGGTTCATGCTCACCGCCGACTATGCCTTCGGCCATGCGCTGGAGGCCGATGTCACCGCGGTGGTGGAGGCCAACGGCGGCGAGATCGTCGGCGGCGTGCGCCACCCCTTCCCGACCAGTGACTTCTCCTCCTACATCCTCCAGGCCCAGGGCTCCGGCGCCGACATCGTCGGCCTGGCCAACGCCGGCTCCGACACCGTCAACGCCATCAAGACCGCCAGCCAGTTCGGCCTGACCCAGACCGGCCAGCAGCTCGCCGGCCTGCTGATCTTCCTCAACGACGTCCACGCCATGGGCCTGGAAGCCACCCAGGGCCTGCTGCTCACCACCGGCTGGTACTGGGACATGGACGAGGCGTCCCGCGAGTGGGCCGAGCGCTACTTCGAGCGCGTGGGCCGGATGCCGACCATGGTCCAGGCCGGCGTCTACTCCAGCACCATGCACTACCTCAACGCCGTGGAGGCCGCCGGCACCGACGAGGCCCAGGCGGTGCGCGCCCAGATGGCCGCGACCCCCGTCGAGGACTTCTTCGCCCGCAATGGCCGCATCCGCGAGGATGGCCGCATGGTCCACGACATGTACCTCGCCGAGGTGAAGTCGCCGGACGAATCCACCGGCGAGTGGGACCTCTACGAGATCAAGAGCACCATCCCCGCCGAGGAGGCCTACCGCCCGCTCGCCGAGAGCCAGTGCAAGCTGGTGCAGAACTGAGCGAGTCGAGGCAGGGCGGCGGCCGCGGCCGCCGCCCCTCTGACGGGAGGAGCGTGACATGACGATGATATTCGGGGTGCCGTTGGCGGTGTTCATGGGCCAGCTGATGCTGGGCCTGATCAACGGTGCCTTCTATGCCCTGCTGAGCCTGGGGCTGGCGGTGATCTTCGGGCTGTTGAAGATCATCAACTTCGCCCACGGTGCGCAGTACATGCTGGGTGCCTTCGCGGCGATGCTGGCCCTGGAGTACCTGGGCATCAACTACTGGGCCGCGCTGCTGCTGGTGCCGCTGGTGGTGGGGGCCCTGGGGGTGGTGATCGAGCGGCTGGTGCTGCGGCGCATCGCCCACCTCGACCACCTCTACGGGCTGCTGCTCACCTACGGCCTGGCGCTGATCTTCGAGGGCACCCTGATCAACATCTTCGGGGTCTCGGGGTCGAGCTATCCCACCCCCGAGGCGCTGCAGGGCGGCCTGAACCTCGGCTTCATGTTCCTGCCGACCTACCGCGCCTGGGTGCTGGTGGCGGCGCTGGTGGTGTGCGGTGGCACCTGGTTCATCATCGAGCGCACCCGGCTCGGGGCCTACCTGCGGGCCGGCACCGAGAACCCGGCGCTGATGCAGGCCTTCGGCGTCAACGTGCCGCAGCTGATCACCCTGACCTACGGCTTCGGCGTGGCGCTGGCCGCCTTCGCCGGGGTGCTGGCCGCGCCTCTCTACCCCGTCTCGCCGACCATGGGCTCGAGCCTGCTGATCGTGGTCTTCGCGGTGGTGGTGATCGGCGGCATGGGGTCGATCCTCGGCGCCATCATCACCGGGCTCGCCATGGGCCTGATCGAGGGCCTCACCAAGGTCTACTACCCCGAGGCGGCCAACACCGTGATCTTCCTGGTGATGATCCTGGTGCTGCTGCTGCGCCCCTCGGGTCTCTTCGGCAAGGAGGCATGACGTGATGGCCACGACCCAACACCTGACCCCCGCCATGCAGCGCCAGCGCAGCGCGCGGCTGCGGCGCAACATGCTCTACCTGGTGCTGCTGGCGCTGGCCCTGCTGGCCCCGCTCGCCATCTACCCGGTGTTCTTGATGAAGGTGCTGTGCTTCGCGCTCTTCGCCTGCGCCTTCAACCTGCTGCTGGGCTATGCCGGGCTGCTCTCCTTCGGCCATGCGGCCTTCCTGGCCACCGGCGGCTACTTCACCGGCATCATGCTCTCGAGCTACCCCGGCCTGACGCCGGAGGCGGGCATCCTGATCGGCACCCTGGCCGCGGTGGTGCTGGGCACCTTCTTCGGCGTGCTGTCGATCCGCCGCCAGGGGATCTACTTCGCCATGGTGACCCTGGCGCTGGCGCAGATGGTCTACTTCTTCTTCATCCAGGCGCCCTTCACCGGGGGCGAGGACGGCCTGCACGGCGTGCCGCGGGGCGAGCTCTTCGGGATGATCAGCCTCTCCGACAACCTGCCGATGTACTACTTCGTGCTGACGATCTTCGTGATTGGCTTCGCGATCATCCAGCGCACCGTGCACTCGCCCTTCGGCCAGGTGCTCAAGGCGATCCGCGAGAACGAGCCCCGGGCGGTCTCGCTGGGCTACAACGTGGATGCCTACAAGCTGGTGGCCTTCGTCATCTCCGCGGGCCTCGCCGGGCTCGCCGGCTCGACCAAGACGGTGGTCTTCCAGCTCGCCTCGCTGACCGATGCCCACTGGCACATGTCCGGCGAGGTGATCCTGATGACCCTGCTGGGCGGGGTGGGCACGCTGTTCGGTCCGGTGGTGGGCGCGGGCCTGGTGGTCAGCCTGCAGACCCAGCTGGCGCAGTCGCCGCTCGGCAACTGGGTGAGCGTGATCCTCGGCGCGATCTTCGTGATCTGCGTGCTGAGCTTTCGCAGCGGCATCGTCGGCGAGATCGGCAAGCTGGTGCGCAAGAACTTCAAGTAGCGCGTCGCGTCACAAACGCCATCGGGCGCCCCGCGGGGCGCCCGATGGCGTTCTGCATGGCGCATGCGACACAGGGCCTCACAGCACGCCCTTGGCCTTGGCCGTGTGGGTGGCGATGGCATCCATCAGCGGCGGCGACAGGCAGTCGTAGGGCTCGAGGCCCAGCTCCTTGAGTCTGCCGCGGACCCGGTCCATGTGGTCCGGGTTGGCGCCCGACTCGATGATCGAGGAGACGAAGGCGGCGAACGCCGGCGCCGCCCACCCCGTGTCGTCGGAGAGTTCCGTGTGGATGAAGTCCAAGCCGTGGAAGGGGTGGTCGGTCTTCTCGATGCGGCCGAACATGTGAACCCCGCACTCCCTGCAGGCATGGCGCTGGATGGCGGCCGAGGTGTCGACGACCTCCAGCTTGTCCTCGTTGGCGGTCACCCGGAGGCTGTCGCGGGGGACCACGGCGACCATCGAGAACAGGGCCCCCTCGGGTTTCCAGCACCGGGTGCAGCCGCACACGTGATTGTGGGCGCACTGCGCGGTGACGGTCACCTCGACGGGGCGGTCGGTACAGTGGCAATGCAGGGTGCCGCCGTCGAAGCTGTCGCTCCCGGCTTGCACCCCGCCGTCCACGGCGGGATGGATGCTGATGTCGCTCATCGTGTTCACTCCCTGGGAGGCAGTGGCTGCTGTGGAAGCGGTCTCCGGGATGGTCTCGGGTCGCTCCCGGTCCTGCCGGGGCGCTGTCGGGGGTGTCGCCCCCTGGCCACCGAACCAGCGCTTCAGGGTCGCCATCAGGCTCATGGGCTTGTACTCCTCTAATCGTCTGGTCGTCGGGCCGGCAGGTCGATCACCCGGGCCGTGGTGGGTCGGGCGGTGCCCGTCGGTTTTCCCACCCTCCTCAGTGTAGAACGCTGCGGATGCGCTCACCTCGCTGCCGCCGCTCGCGGGCTGAGCCCTGCCAGGCCCGACGGGGGGCCGCCGCAGGCCACGGGGGAGCGTCTTGCGGCATGGGGTCAGCGTCGCCTCGGCAGCCGCTCGGGGAGGCGCTCGACCAGGAAGTCGATGAACTGGCGGATCTTCGGCGAGCGATGGCGATGGCGCGGGGTGATCGCCCAGACGGCGCTGTCATCGTGGCGGTAGGCGTCGAGCACGCTGAGCAGCTCGCCGCTCGCCAGGTGGGGCTCCACGTAGTAGTCCGGCAGCTGGGCGAGGCCCAGCCCCTTGAGCGCGGCGTCCAGCAGCGCGGGCCCCGAGTTGCTCTCCCAGGGGCCCGCGACCCGCACCTCGCGACGCACCCCCGCCACGGCGAAGCGCCAGTGGTCCCGGGAGCCGATCAGGCAGCGGTGGTGGACGAGCTCGGAGAGGGCGTGGGGCTGGGAGCGGTGGGTGAAGTAGGCCGGCGAGCCGACCACGTACTCGCGCCGCTCGCAGAGGCGCCGGGCGACCAGCGTGGAGTCCTCGAGGGCGCCCATGCGAACGGCGATGTCGAAGCCCTCGTCGATGATGTCCACCTGGCGATTGGTCAGGTGCAGGCGCACCTCCAGCTGGGGGTGCAGGACCATGAAGTCGTTGACCAGCGGCGCCAGGTAGCGCTCGCCGAAGGTGGTGGCGCAGGTCAGGCTCAGAAGGCCGATCGGCCTCGCCTGGAGGTCCTTGATTGCGGCCTCGGCCTCGTGGAGGCCCTCGACCAGGTGGCGGCAGTGCTGGTAGTAGACGCTGCCGGCCTCGGTGAGGCGGATCTGTCGCGTGGTGCGATAGAGCAGGGCGGTGCCGAGCTGGTTCTCGAGCTGGCTGACCAGCCGGCTGACGTGGGAGCTCGAGACCCTGAGCCGTTCGGCCGCGGCCTTGAAGGCGCCCTGGCGCACCACCTCGACGAAGGCCTCGACCCGATCCCAGCGCTGCATGTTGCCTCCCGTCGGCGTGATTGTTGCTGTGTGACAATAATGTTCTGCGTTTGATGCAGTTTATCCCGACAGGGCGAATTGCCTAGACTGTCGTCAGGTTCATCACACACCGAACGAGGAAGATGCCATGAAATCTCGCGCTGCGGTCGCCCTGGAAGCCGGCAAGCCCCTGGAGCTGGTCGAGATCGACGTCGAGGGCCCGAAGGCCGGCGAGGTGCTGGTCAAGATGGCTGCCACCAGCGTCTGCCACACCGACGCCTACACGCTCTCCGGCGCCGACCCGGAAGGCAACTTCCCGGCGGTGCTGGGCCACGAGGGCGCCGGCATCGTGCAGGAGGTGGGCGAGGGCGTGACCAGCGTGCGCCCCGGCGACCACGTCATCCCGCTCTATACCGCCGAGTGCGGCCAGTGCAAGTTCTGCCTCTCCGGCAAGACCAACCTGTGCGGCGCGGTGCGCGCCACCCAGGGCAAGGGCGTGATGCCCGACGGCACCTCGCGCTTCTCGCTGGACGGCAAGCCGCTGCACCACTACATGGGCTGCTCGACCTTCAGCGAGTACACCGTGCTGCCCGAGGTGTCGCTGGCGGTGGTCTCGAAGGAGGCGCCGCTGGACAAGATCTGCCTTCTCGGCTGCGGCGTGACCACCGGCATCGGCGCGGTGATGAACACCGCCAAGGTGGAGCCGGGCGCCACGGTGGCCGTCTTCGGCCTGGGGGCCATCGGCCTGGCGGTGATCCAGGGCGCGCAGATGGCCAAGGCCAGCCGCATCATCGCCATCGACGTCAACCCGGAGAAGTTCCACCTGGCCGCGCAGTTCGGCGCCACCGACTTCGTCAATCCCAAGGAGCACGACGCCAGCATCCAGGAGGTGATCGTCGACATGACCGACGGCGGCGTCGACTACTCCTTCGAGTGCATCGGCAACGTCAACGTCATGCGCCAGGCGCTGGAGTGCTGCCACAAGGGCTGGGGCGAGTCGGTGATCATCGGCGTCGCCGGGGCCGGCGAGGAGATCTCGACGCGGCCGTTCCAGCTGGTCACCGGCCGGGTCTGGAAGGGCTCCGCCTTCGGCGGCGTCAAGGGCCGCACCGAACTTCCGGGCTACGTGGACCGCTACATGAAGGGCGAGCTCAACATCGACGACTTCATCACCCACGACATGCCCTTCGAGAAGATCAACGAGGCCTTCGAGCTGCTGCACCGGGGCGAGAGCATCCGTACCGTCCTGCACTATTGACGTGCGCCCGGGGCCGCGCAATGGACCCGCGCCCCGAGGCGGCATCCGCGCCCGCGGCCGAGAGGTCGTCGGGCGCCACTTCATCGATCGGCGGCCGGGTCGCCCGGCCGACAAGGAGAGTGACCCCATGACCATGACCGAACACCTCGAGCTGGTCTCGGCCAACAAGAGCTTCGGCGGCTGGCACAAGCGCTATCGCCACCGCTCCCGGGCGCTGGACTGCGAGATGACCTTCGCCATCTACCTGCCGCCCCAGGCGGAGACCGAGCGCGTGCCGCTGATGTGGTGGCTCTCCGGACTGACCTGCACCGACGAGAACTTCATGCAGAAGGCCGGCGCCCACCGGGTCGCGGCCGAGCTCGGCATCGCCATCGTCTGCCCGGACACCAGCCCCCGCGGCACCAACCTGCCGGGCGAGGACGACAGTTTCGACTTCGGCAGCGGCGCGGGCTTCTACGTCAACGCCACCCGGGAGCCCTGGAAGCAGCACTACCGCATGTACGACTACGTGGCCGAGGAGCTGCCCTCGGTGGTGCGCCAGCACTTCCCGGTCAACGGCCGCGAGTCGATCAGCGGCCACTCCATGGGCGGCCACGGCGCGCTGATCCTGGCGCTGCGCCGGCCCGGCCACTACCGGGCGGTGTCGGCCTTCGCCCCGGTCGTCAATCCCAGCGAGTGCCCCTGGGGACAGAAGGCCTTCTCGGGCTACCTGGGCGAGGACCGCGGCCTCTGGACCCAGTACGACGCCTGCGAGCTGGTGGCCCGCGGGGCCTCGAGCCAGCCGCTGTTCATCGACCAGGGCGAGGCCGACGACTTCCTCGAGGAGCAGCTCTGCCCCGAGCGCCTCGAGGCGGTGTGCGCCGAGCACGACCACCCGCTGACCCTGCGGCGCCAGCCCGGCTACGACCACAGCTACTACTTCATTGCCACCTTCATCGAGGAACACCTGCGCTACCACGCCCGGCACCTGCACGCGGCCCGCTGAGGGGCCGACGGGGCATGCCGCCCCGGCGGCGGCGTGTCCCCGGGCGACATGAGGTCGCGCAGCGACGTCGTGATCGTCCCAGTCCACCAGGAGTCGCCGTCTGATAGGGAAATTTGACATGCCAGAAAACGACACCTGGGGTACATTCCCCCGTGAGCATGTCTGACAGCGACACCCGACGCGGCCGTCATGCCTAACGCCCTCATTCCAAAGAACAACGACAAACGAACAGGGCACAAAGCTACTTGCGCTGGAGTACTCGAATGACAACCGCTCCCCAGGTCTCACGCACTGCCGCCGTCCCCCAGACCATCGGTTTTCTGCTGATGGACGACTTCACCCTCATTTCGCTGGCCTCGGCCATCGAACCCTTGCGCATGGCCAACCAGCTGGCCGGCCGCGAGCTCTATCGCTGGTTCACCCTGAGCCTCGAGGGCGCCCCGGTGAAGGCCAGCGATGGCCTCCAGGTCACCCCGGATGCCGCCACCAATGTGCCGCTGGCGCTCGACACGGTGATCATCTGCGGCGGGGTGGGGCCCCAGCGCCGCGTCCAGCGCGAGTGTGTCACCTGGCTGCAGTCCCAGGCCCGGCAGTCGCGTCGCCTGGGCGCGGTGTGCACGGGGACCTGGGCCCTGGCCCGGGCGGGGCTCCTCGACGGCTACGAAGCCAGCGTGCACTGGGAATGCCTGGCCGCCATGCAGGAGGCCTTCCCCAAGGTCGCGCTCACCACTCGGCTGTTCTCCATCGACCGCGATCGCGCCACCTCCTCCGGCGGCACCGCGCCGCTGGACATGATGCTGACCCTGATCGGCCGCGACCACGGCCGCGAACTCGCGGCGGGCATCTCCGAGATGTTCATCTACGACCGGGTGCGCAACGAGCAGGATCAGCAGCGGGTGCCGCTCAAGCACGTGCTGGGCACCACCCAGCCACGGCTGCTGGAGATCGTCGCACTGATGGAGGCTAACCTGGAGGAGCCCATCAGCCTCGACGAGCTGGCCGACTACGTGGACGTCTCGCGTCGCCAGCTCGAGCGGCTGTTCCAGAAGAACCTGCACTGCTCGCCCTCGCGCTACTACCTCAAGCTGCGCCTGACCCGAGCCCGCCAGCTGCTCAAGCAGACCGCGATGTCGATCATCGAGGTGGCGTCGGCCTGCGGCTTCGTCTCCACGCCGCACTTCTCCAAGTGCTACCGGGAGTACTTCGGCATTCCGCCCCGGGACGAGCGGCTGGGCGGCTCGCCCGTGGAGCTGGTGCCCGTGACCCTGGGCAAGGAGGCGGCGGCCCTGCTGCAGTCCGCCTCCTACGAGCCGGTCGTCGAGCCGGTGTCCGCGGCCCTGAATGCCCTGGCTCAGGCCCGGGGAGAGCCCACCTATGCCAGCGTGCGGCTCAACACATGAGCGAGGCTTGATGGGTAACTGGGGGCGTCGGGCGGCGCGTTTCCTGGGGCTCGCCCTGCTGGGCTGGGTGGGGCTGTCGGTCCTGCTGGTGCTGATGCTTCGGGTGGTGCCGCTGGGCGGCTCCATGGTGATGTTCGAGCGCAAGGTGGAGGCCTGGCGCGCCGGCGAGGCGCTGGAGATCCGTCAGGACTGGCGTTCCTGGGAGGCGCTGTCCCCCCGGGCCAAGCTCGCGGTGATCGCCGCCGAGGACCAGCGCTTCCCCGAGCATCACGGCTTCGACCTGGTCGAGTTGCGGCGTGCCGTCAGCGCCAGGCTCAACGGCGGTGACCTGCGCGGCGCCAGTACCCTCAGTCAGCAGACCGCCAAGAACCTCTTCCTGTGGACCGACCGCAGCTGGGTGCGCAAGGGCCTGGAGGCCTGGTTCACCCTGCTCATCGAGATGCTCTGGCCCAAGGAGCGGATCCTCGAGGTCTACCTCAACATCGCCGAGTGGGACGACGGCGTCTTCGGCCTGGAGGCCGCTTCCCGCCACTACTTCGGCGTCTCCGCGTCACAGCTCAGCGACGTTCAGGCCAGCCGCCTGGCCGCCATCCTGCCCAATCCCCGCGGCTGGAGCGCCTCTCGCCCCGACCCCCATGTGCTGCGCCGCAGCGCCTGGATCCGTGCCCAGATGCGCAACCTCGGCGGCACCGCCTACCTGCAACGACTCTGACTCGCCGCGTGTCGCGATCGCGACGGCCATGACGCTTTTGGAATCTTCCCAGTCGCTTCCAGGCGCCGAGCCCCGGGGGGCGGGGGATATGCTGCCGGCAAGTTCATGCATTCTTCCGGAGCCCCGTCATGACCCCAGCCGAGCTGCACCAGGACGCCATCGTCATCGATGGCCTCGTTATCGCCAAGTGGAACCGCGAGCTGTTCGAGGACATGCGCAGGGGCGGCCTGACCGCCGCCAACTGCACGGTCTCGGTCTGGGAGGGTTTCCAGGCCACCGTCGACAACATCGTCAGGAGCAATGCCCTGATGGCCGAGTCCAGCGACCTGGTGCGCCCGGTGCGCACCACCGCGGACATCTCCCGGGCCAAGGAGGAGGGCAAGACCGGCATCATCTACGGCTTCCAGAATGCCCACGCCTTCGAGGACCAGATCGGCTATGTCGAGATCTTCAAGCAGCTGGGCGTCGGCATCGTGCAGATGTGCTACAACACCCAGAACCTGGTGGGCACCGGCTGCTACGAACGTGACGGCGGCCTGTCCGGCTTCGGGCGCGAGATCGTCGCCGAGATGAACCGCGTGGGTATCATGTGCGATCTCTCCCATGTCGGCGAGACCACCTCCCGCGAGGTCATCGAGGCCTCCGAGAAGCCGGTCTGCTACTCCCACTGCCTGCCCTCCGGGCTCAAGGAGCATCCCCGCAACAAGTCCGACGCGGAACTCAAGTTCATCGCCGACCATGGCGGCTTCGTCGGCGTGACCATGTTCACGCCTTTCCTGCGGGCCGGGGTCGATGCCACCGTCGACGACTACGTCGAGGCCATCGAGTACGTGATGAACATCGTCGGCGAGGATGCCATCGGCATCGGCACCGACTTCACCCAGGGCCACGACCAGAACTTCTTCGAGTGGCTGACCCACGACAAGGGCTATGCCCGTCGCCTGACGCGTTTCGGCAAGATCATCAACCCCGAGGGCATTCGCACCATCGGCGAATTCGGGAACCTCACCGAGGCGCTCTCGCGCCGTGGCTTCAGCGAAGCCCAGGTCCGCAAGATCATGGGCGAGAACTGGGTCCGCGTGCTGCGCGACGTCTGGGGCGAATGATCGCCCCTGCCCCCTGACCACGCATCCAACAACAATTCGAGTGAGTGACACCGTGACCAAGATGGCCCCCGAACTGCCCATTGACGTGGATGCCGAGACCGGCGTCTGGACCACCGATGCGCTGCCCATGCTCTACGTGCCCCGGCACTTCTTCATCAACAACCACGTGGCCGTGGAAGAGGCATTGGGCGTCGAGAAGTACGCCGAGATCCTCTATCACGCCGGCTACAAGAGTGCCTGGCACTGGTGCGAGAAGGAGGCCGAATGCCACGGCCTCGAGGGCGAGGCGGTCTTCGAGCACTACATGAAGCGCCTGTCCCAGCGCGGGTGGGGCAAGTTCGTGACCGAGGCCATCGACCTCGAGGCGGGGACCTGCCGGGTACGCCTCGAGCACAGCGCCTTCGTCTATCAGCTGGGCAAGGTGGGTCGCCGCGTCGAGTACATGTTCACCGGCTGGTTCGCCGGCGCCATGGATCAGATCCTCGCCGCGCGGGGAAGCGACCTGCGCACCGTCGCCGAGCAGATCCAGAGCGGCGCCGAGGAGGGCTGCGACGTCGGGATCTTCGTGACCCGTCCGCTCGACGCTCTCACCCCCACCGGGCAGGCCTGAGGAGGCATCACCATGGCATTCGACGCGATCTTCCAGCCGATCCAGATCGGCAACCTGACCATCCGCAACCGCGTGGTCAGCACCGCCCATGCCGAGGTGCATGCCACCGACGGCGGCATGACCACCGACCGCTACGTCAAGTACTACGAGGAGAAGGCCAAGGGCGGCTGCGGGCTTTGCATCTGCGGCGGCTCCTCGGTGGTCTCCATCGACAGTCCCCAGGGCTGGTGGAGCTCGGTCAACCTCGCCACCGACCGCATCATCCCGCACTTCCAGAACCTCGCCGATGCCGTGCACAAGCATGGCGGCAAGATCATGATCCAGATCACCCACATGGGGCGCCGCTCGCGCTGGGACGGCTTCGACTGGTCGACCCTGGTGTCGCCCTCGGGGATCCGTGAGCCGGTCCACCGCTCGACCTGCAAGACCATCGAGGAGGAGGACATCTGGCGGATCATCGGCGACTTCGCCCAGGCCGCACGGCGGGCGAAGGCAGGGGGGCTGGATGGCGTCGAGCTGTCCGCCGTCCACCAGCACCTGATCGACCAGTTCTGGAGCCCGCGGGTCAACAAGCGCGAGGACCAGTGGGGCGGCAGCTTCGAGAACCGCATGCGTTTCGGCATGGAGGTGCTCAAGGCGGTGCGCGCCGAGGTCGGCGACGACTTCGTGGTGGGCATGCGCATCTGTGGCGACGAGTTCCATCCGGATGGCCTGTCGCATGAGGACATGAAGCAGATCGCCGCCTACTACGACGCCACCGGCCAGGTCGACTTCTTCGGCGTGATCGGCTCGGGCTGCGATACCCATGACACCCTGGCCAACGTCATTCCCAACATGGCCTATCCGCCGGAGCCCTTCCTGCATCTGGCGGCCGGCATCAAGGAAGTGGTCAAGGCGCCGGTGATCCACGCCCAGAACATCAAGGACCCGAACCAGGCCGAGCGCATCCTCGAGGGGGGCTACGTGGACCTGGTCGGCATGACCCGGGCGCACATCGCCGACCCGCACCTGATCGCCAAGATCAAGATGGGCCAGGTCGACCAGATCAAGCAGTGCGTGGGGGCCAACTACTGCATCGACCGCCAGTACCAGGGGCTGGACGTGCTGTGCATCCAGAATGCCGCTACCTCCCGGGAGTACATGGGCCTGCCGCACATCATCGAGCCCTCCGAGGGGCCGACCCGCACGGTCGTGGTGGTCGGCGGTGGCCCCGGCGGCATGGAGGCGGCTCGGGTCGCCGCCGAGCGGGGCCATGCGGTCACCCTGTTCGAGGCCGCCGACAGCCTGGGCGGGCAGATCACCACGGCCTCGAAGGCCCCCCAGCGCGACCAGATCGCCGGCATCACCCGCTGGTACCAGCTCGAACTGGCGCGGCTTGGCGTCGACCAGCGCCTGGGCACCCGGGCCGACGAGGCCACCATCCTGGACCTGCGCCCGGACATCGTGGTGCTGGCAACCGGGGGGCATCCCTTCCTCGAGCAGCATCCCGAGTGGGGCTACTCGGAGAATCCCGAGGAGAGCCTGGTGGTCAGCACCTGGGACATCCTCAACGGCCGGGTCGAGCCGGGCAAGAACGTGCTGATCTACGACGCCATCTGCGAGTTCTCGGGCATGTCCGCGGCGGACTACCTGGCCGACAAGGGGGCCAAGGTCGAGATCGTCACCGATGACATCAAGCCGGGCGCGGCGGTGGGCGGTACCACCTTCCCGACCTACTACCGCAGCCTCTATCAGAAGGAGGTGATCATGACCTCCGACCTGATGCTGCACAGGGTCTACCGGGAGGGCGACGCCCTGGTGGCGGTCCTCGAGAACGAGTACACCGGCACCCAGGAGGAGCGCGTGGTCGACCAGGTGGTGGTGGAGAACGGCGTGCGACCCGACGAGGCCCTCTACTACGCCCTGAAGCCCCGCTCCCGCAACAGGGGCCAGGTGGACCTGGAGGCCCTCTACGCCATCCAGCCCCAGCCGTGCCTGAGCGAGGAGGGCGAGGGACCGCTGCTGTTCCGGCTCGGTGACTGCAGTGCCCCGCGCAACACCCATGCGGCGATCTACGACGCCCTGCGCCTCTGCAAGGACTTCTAGCCGAGCGCGGCGTCGACACAAGCGGCCTCAACGACCCGGTCGCGATGACCGGGTCGTCCAATAATTCCAAGATTGCGAGGTGAGCCGAGATGCTCGATACCCTCCTGCCGATCCTGATCGCCGCCGCCCTGGCGCTGGCGGTGATCGGCGCCGGGCGGCGTGTCCGCCTGTGGCGCCAGGGGCGTCCCGCCCGGGTCTCCCTGCTCAAGGGGCTCGCCGCCATGCCGCGGCGCTACCTGGTGGATCTTCACCATGTGGTGGCCCGCGACAAGGCGATGTCCAACACCCACGTGGCCACCGCCGGCGGCTTCGTCGCCGCGGCCGTGCTGATGATCCTGGTGCATGGACTGGGCCTGGGGGCCGAGGTCGCCGAGGGCGCGCTCGGCTGGCTGCTGCTCGCCGCCAGCGCGACCATGTTCGTCGGCAGCTGCTTCGTGGCCCGTCGGCGCCGCCACCCGCCGTCACGGCTCTCCAGGGGCCCGTGGATGCGCCTGCCCAAGAGCCTGATGGCCTTCTCGCTGAGCGTCTTCGCCATCACCCTGCCCACGGTGGGCCTGCTGCCCGAGGATTTTGGTAGCTGGATGCTGGCGCTGGCGCTCTTGGCCGTGCTGGTCTGGGGCCTGGGCGAGATGTTCTTCGGCATGACCTGGGGCGGGCCCATGAAGCACGCCTTCGCCGGCGCCCTGCACCTGGCCTTCCACCGTCGGGCCGAGCGCTTCTCCACCAGGACGGGAGGGAGCGGCCGCTCCACCGGCCTCAAGGCCCTGGACCTGGAGGATCCGAAGGCGCCGCTGGGCGTCGAGAAACCCGCCGACTTCACCTGGAACCAGCTGCTGGGCTTCGATGCCTGCGTGCAGTGCGGTCGCTGCGAGGCGGCCTGCCCGGCCTTCGCCGCCGGCCAGCCGCTCAACCCCAAGAAGCTGATCCAGGACATGGTCGTCGGCATGGCCGGCGGCAGCGACGCCGCCTATGCCGGCAGCCCCTACCCCGGCAAGCCGGTGGGCGAGCACCAGGGCCATGCCCAGGGCCCCATCGTGGCGCGGGAGGGCAAGGCCCTGGTGGATGCCGAGACCCTGTGGTCCTGCACCACCTGCCGGGCCTGCGTCGAGGAGTGCCCGATGATGATCGAGCACGTCGATGCCATCGTCGACATGCGCCGCTTCCTGACCCTGGAGCACGGCAACACGCCCAACAAGGGGCCCGAGGTCCTCGACAACCTGATCGCCACCGACAACCCCGGCGGCTTCGACCCCGGAGCGAGGATGCACTGGGCCGCCGACCTGGAACTGCCGCTGATGGCGGACCTGCAGCAGGTCGACGTGCTGCTGTGGATGGGCGACGGGGCCTACGACATGCGCAACCAGCGCACCCTGCGCGCGCTGGTCAAGGTGCTGCGCGCCGCCGGCGTCGACTTCGCCGTGCTTGGCAACGAGGAGCGTGACAGCGGCGACGTGGCGCGCCGCCTGGGCGACGAGGCGACCTTCCAGAGTCTGGCCCAGCGCAACATCGCCACCCTGGCCAAGTACCGCTTCCTGCAGATCGTCACCTGTGACCCGCACAGCTTCCACGTGCTGGGCAACGAGTACGGCGAGCTGGGCGGACACTACCGGGTCCATCACCACAGCACCTTCATCGCCGAACTTCATGAGGAGGGGCGCCTGGCCTTCCGGCCCTGGAAGGGCGGCCGCGTGACCTATCACGATCCCTGCTACCTGGGCCGCTACAACGGCGAGTTCGAGGCCCCGCGCAATGTCCTGCGCGCCCTGGGGATCGAGGTCGCCGAGATGGAGCGTTCCGGCTTCCGTTCGCGCTGCTGCGGTGGCGGTGGCGGGGCCCCGATCACCGACATCCCCGGCAAGCAGCGGATCCCGGATATGCGCATGGGGGACGTACGCGAGACCGGTGCGGAGCTGGTGGCCGTGGGCTGCCCCCAGTGCACCGCCATGCTGGAGGGCGTGGTCGACAGCGCCGCGGAGGTCCGCGATATCGCCGAGCTGGTGGCCGACGCCCTGGTCGAGCCGCCGGCCGGGCACGCCAAGGGGCCGGCGCGGACGGCCCGTCCGCTGGCCGAGGAGGTAGTCTCATGAGCGACATCCGACGTCGCGATCCCCGCAAGGAGTGGATCGCCCGCAATCGCCTGCATCCCCAGCACCTTGAGGTGCTGGCGGCCCTGGGCAGGGGGACCGGCGAGGAGGCGGCCAGCGAATGGATGGGGCCTCACGGCCTGATCCGCCGGAACCCCCGAGCCGTCGGCTTCATCGGGCCCAATGGCGTGAAGCGCATCGACCGCAGCGGGGCCCAGCAGGGCCAGCGCGCGGGTGGGGCACGCGCCTCGGCGGCCGCCAGCAAGCCGCGGGTCGAGATCGCGGCGCCGGCCTTCCTGGTGGCCGTGGTGCCGGACATGGCGGGCGGTCGCCTGACCGGTCACGACCGCGACCTGCTGGGGCTGGCGCGCCAGCTGGCCGATGCCGATCCGGCGGCTCGCGGGGCGGTGCTGGCCGTGGTCTTCGGTGAGCACAAGGAGGACGATTTCGAGGGGGCCGGTGTCGACCGTCTGCTGCACCTCACCGGGCCCGAGATCGACGGCTTCGCCCCCGAGGCCCGCCTCGGCGCCCTGGTCGCCATGGACCGGGCCTGGGGCCCGCGGCACTGGCTGCTGCCGGATTCCAAGCTGGGCGGCGCCGATCTGGGACGGCGCCTGGCGGCCCGGCTCGGCGAGCGCCCGGCCACCGGCGTCTGGCAGCTCGAGGCCGACGGCGAGGCGCCCCTGGGCTGGCGCTGCACCGCCCGCGGGGCGGCGGGCACCCTGGATTTCCAGCGCCCCATGCCCCGCCTGGTGCTGGCCCTGGCCGAGTGTGCCGAACCGGTCAGCGAGACGCGCCATGCCGCCGAGCCCCTGGCGCTGCCCGAGGCCCTGCCCATCCAGCTCTCGCGCATCCAGGACCTCGGCCAGGTGGCGGTCGACCCCGCCGGGGTGGCGCTCTCCGAGGCCGAGTTCATCCTCTCCGCCGGCAATGGCGTGCGTGACTGGGACGCCTTCCATCATGCCGCCGAGATGCTCGGGGCAACGGAGGGCGCGTCCCGGGTCGCCGTGGACGATGGCTTCATGGCCCGCGACCGGCAGGTCGGGGCTACCGGGACCTGGGTCACCGCCCGAGTCTACGTGGCGGTGGGCATCAGCGGGGCCATCCAGCACCTCCAGGGCATCCAGACCTGCGACAAGGTGGTGGCCATCAACATGGATCCCGGCTGCGACATGATCAAGCGCGCCGACCTGGCGGTGATCGGCGACTCGGCCAAGGTGCTCGAGGCCCTGGTCGCCCTGGTGGAGAAGTCACGGGAGGAGAAGCGCAATGCGGCCTGAATCTCATCATGATGCCCCCCTCGCGGTGACCGTGCTGGTCTCCGTGGGGCGCCATCCGCTGACCGGACGCGGCCGGCGCGCCGACCAGGACGCCCGCGGGGTGGAGCTTTCGCATACCCTGACCGGCGCCGCGGTCGAGCTGCTGCATGCCGGTCGTCTCGACGAGGGCAGTGAGGCGGCCCTGCGGGGCTACCTGGGCATGGGCTTCGAGTCCCTCTCGCTGCTCGAGCAGCCCGCCGGGGCCGACGTGCTGCCCGCCCTGGCCGAGGCCCTCGAGGCGTCGGGGCCGCAGCTGGTGATCGCCGGCGAGCGGGCCGAGCAGGGCGAGGGATCGGGCCTGCTGCCCTATCTGCTCGCCGAGCGCCTGGGCTGGCCATTGGTCAGTGGCCTGGCGGCCGTGGAAGAGGTCAAGGAGGGCGTCGCCACGCTGCTGCAGGCCCTGCCCCGGGGCCAGCGTCGTCGGCTCCAGGTGCGCCTGCCGGCCATCGTCACCGTCGACGCGGCGGCGCCGGCCCCGCGCCAGAGCGCCTTTGGTCCGGCGCGGCGGGGCGACGTGGACGTCCAGGCGGTCCCGGCGAGGGACGATGCCGACCTGGCCCAGTGGCAGGCCCAGTCGGCGCGCAAGCGGCCCAAGCGCCTGAAGATCGTCAAGGCCGCCTCGGCCCGGGACCGCTTCAAGGCCGCCGCGGCCAAGGCCCAGGGGGGCGGCGGTCAGGTGCTCACCGAGGTCACCCCGGAGGAGGGGGCCGAGGCCATCTTCAAGCTGCTCAAGGAGGAGGGCGTCCTGCGCTAGGCGTAAAGCGTCTCCCGTCGCAACGCTAAGCCCCGGCCTGGTGCCGGGGCTTCGCGTTCGGGCCGAGGCGTCGCCGTCAGGCGGGGCTGACAATGCCTCGAATGGGCGATGTCTCGAATTGGCATGGCGATGACTCGCTCGGAACATTCCGGCCGAGGGAAGGGTATATCGTCGAAGTGCGGCGGCCCAGCCCCGCCTCCTACAACAACATCGAAGGAAGCCAGCCATGAGCACAGCCAACCGCGGCGTCGTCTACAAGGGCCCGGGAGAGGTCGCCGTCGAATCCATCGCCTATCCGGAACTCGCCCTGGGCAACCGCAAGTGCGAACACGGCGTGATTCTCAAGGTCGTCACCACCAACATCTGCGGCAGCGACCAGCACATGGTGCGGGGCCGCACCACCGCGCCCTCCGGTCTGGTGCTGGGCCACGAGATCACCGGCCTGGTGGTGGAGTGCGGGCGCGACGTCGAATTCATCCAGCCGGGCGACCTGGTCTCGGTGCCGTTCAACATCGCCTGCGGCCGCTGCCGCAACTGCAAGTCGGGCCAGACCGGCATCTGCCTCAACGTCAACCCGTCTCGCCCCGGCGCCGCCTACGGCTACGTCGACATGGGCGGCTGGGTCGGCGGCCAGACCGAGTACGTCATGGTCCCCTACGCCGACTTCAACCTGCTGAAGTTCCCGGACGCCGACCAGGCCATGGACAAGATCAAGGACCTGACCCTGCTGTCCGACATCTTCCCCACCGGCTTCCACGGCTGCGTCACCGCCGGCGTCGGCCCGGGCTCCACCGTCTATATCGCCGGGGCCGGCCCGGTGGGACTGGCCGCCGCCGTGTCCGCCCAGCTGCTGGGGGCGGCCTGCGTGATCGTCGGCGACATGATCGAGGAGCGCCTGGCCCAGGCCCGCAGCTTCGGCTGCGAGACCCTCGACCTGACCCAGGACGGCGACATGGCCGACAGGATCGAGGTGATCCTCGGCGAGCGCGAGGTCGATGCCTTCGTCGACTGCGTCGGCTTCGAAGCCCATGCCTGCGGCTGCAACCACGGCAAGGAGGCGCCGGCGACGGTGCTCAACTCCGCCATGTCGCTGACCCGTGCCGGCGGCCAGATCGGCATCCCGGGGCTCTACGTGACCGAGGACCCGGGCGCGGCCGACGAGGCGGCCAAGCAGGGGGCGCTGAGCATGCGTTTCGGCCTCGGCTGGGCCAAGTCGCACAGCTTCCATACCGGCCAGTGCCCGGTGATGAAGTATCACCGCCCGCTGATGCAGGCGATCCTGTTCGGCAAGGTCAACATCGCCGACGCGGTCAACGTCCAGATGATCACCCTGGACGAGGCGCCCAAGGGCTACGCCGACTTCGACGGCGGGGCGGCCAAGAAATTCGTCATCGACCCGCACGGCAGCGTCGCCGCCTAAGTCGGCGCGGCGAGCCGGTGCGGGGGCGTCCCCCCACGCGGGAGCCGCGCCGCCTGATCGTGCCGCCCTGCCCAGCGACGGCGTCCTTCCGGGGCGCCGTCGCCTTTTCACGCCCCCGCCTGGCCGATGGCGACATCGGCATGCCCGTGGCGGTGCCGGTAGCGCCTCCCGGCGTTGCCAGCCCCGGGGGGAGGGGCCAACATGCGATCAGCATGCCGACAAAGACAACAACGAGTGACCCATGACCGTCCACACCGTGACTCCCACGCGCCGCTTCCGCGGCAAGCCCCGAGGCCGTGATCTCGATCCCGCCACGCTCGACTCGCTGCGGTGGCTGTTGGGTGACGAGCGCGAGGCGCCCGAACGCCGCCGGCGTGACCTGCTGATCGAGCATCTGCATGTCATCCAGGATGCCCGCGGGCACCTCTCGCTGGCCGACCTGCGTGCGCTGGCCGCCTACATGAACCTGCCGATGGCGGCGGTCTACGAGACCGCCACCTTCTATGCCCACTTCGATGTGGTCCACGATGACCAGGCCCCGCCGCCGGCGATCACCGTGCGCGTCTGCGACTCGCTGTCCTGCCAGCTGGCCGGCGCCGCCAGCCTCCAGGAGGCCCTCGAGGCCGGCGCCGACCCGTCGCGGGTCCGCGTGCTGCGGGCGCCCTGCATGGGCCGCTGCGACATGGCCCCGGTGGTCGAGGTGGGACATCGCCATGTCGGCCACGCCACCCAGGAGGCGGTGGAGGCGGTGGTGGATACCGGCCACTTCCATCCCGAGGCGATCCTCTGGCAGCCGCTCGAGGCCTACCGGGAGGCCGGCGGCTATCGGCTGCTGGCCGACTGCCGGGCCGGCAAGGTGAGCGTGGAGCGCCTGATGCAGACCCTGGAGGCCGCCAACCTGCGCGGCCTGGGCGGCGCCGGCTTCCCGACCTTCAAGAAGTGGCACTTCGTGCGCGCCGAGGCGGGGCCGCGCTACTGCGCGATCAACGCCGACGAGGGCGAGCCCGGCACCTTCAAGGACCGCCACTACCTGGAGCGCGAGCCCCATCGTTTCCTGGAGGGCGCCCTGGTCAGCGCCTGGGCCGTGGAGGCCGAGGCGCTCTACATCTACCTGCGCGACGAGTATCCCGGCCTGCACCGGGTGCTCCACGAGGCGATCGCCGAGCTGGAGGCCACCGGCCTGGTCGCGCCGGGCTACATCGTGATGCGTCGTGGCGCCGGAGCCTACATCTGTGGCGAGGAGTCGGCGATGATCGAATCGCTGGAGGGCAAGCCGGGCAAGCCCCGCCATCGTCCGCCCTTCGTCGCCCAGCGCGGGCTCTTCGATCGCCCGACCCTGGTCAACAACGTCGAGACCGTCCACTGGATCCCGACGATCTGGGCCCGCGGCGCGGCCTGGTTCGCCGACCAGGGGCGCCACGGGCGCAAGGGGCTGCGCAGCTTCTCGGTCTCCGGTCGCGTCAATCGTCCCGGCGTCCACCTGGCCCCGGCGGGCATCACCCTGACCGAGCTGGTCGAGGAGTACTGCGGCGGCATGGCCGACGGCCACACCCTGGCCGCCTACCTGCCAGGCGGCGCCTCCGGCGGCATCCTGCCGGCCTCCAAGGCGGATATTCCCCTCGACTTCGATACGCTGCAGGCCGAGGGCTGCTTCATCGGCTCGGCGGCCATCATCGTGCTCTCCGACCAGGACGACCTGCGCGCCGCCGCCACCAACCTGCTGGCCTTCTTCGCCGACGAGTCCTGCGGCCAGTGCACGCCCTGCCGGGTGGGTACCGAGAAGATGCTGACGCTGCTCGAGGGTGACACCTGGCAGGCCGCGGACCTCGAGCGACTCTCCCGGGTGATGATGGACGCCTCCATCTGCGGGCTCGGTCAGGCCGCGCCGAACCCGGTGCTGGGGCTGCTCCGGGACTTCCGCGACGAGCTTGCCGCGCAGAACGTGATCGTGAAAGGGTAGGGAGAGACACCATGACGACCCACGAAAGTTTTACCCTGACCCTGGACGGCGCGGAGGTCAGTGCCCGGCCCGGGGAGACCCTCTGGCAGGTGGCCAAGCGGGCCGGCGAGACCATCCCGCACCTCTGCTTCAAGGACGCCTACGGCTACCGGGCCGACGGCAATTGCCGGGCCTGCATGGTGGAAGTCGAGGGCGAGCGTGCCCTGGCCGCCAGCTGCCTGCGCGAGGCGCGCCCGGGCATGGTGGTCAGAAGCGCCTCCTCGGAGCGGGCCCGCACCGCCCGGGAGGGCGTGATGGAGCTGCTGGTCGCCGACCAGCCGGACCGCGAGACCGGCCCCGACCGCTCGAGCCACTTCTGGGACATGGCCGACCAGCTTGCCATCGATGCCGACGCCGTGCGCCAGTGGCTGCCGCGGCGGGAGGAGCGCGAGGCGCCCACCGTCCATCATGTCCCCGACCGGGCCGCCTCGCCGGTGCATGACCGCTCCCACTCGGCAATGGCCGTCAATCTCGATGCCTGCATCGAGTGCAACCTCTGCGTGCGGGCCTGTCGCGAGGTCCAGGTCAACGACGTCATCGGCCTGGCGAACCGGGGGGCGGCGTCGAAGATCGTCTTCGATTTCGACGACCCCATGGGCGACAGCACCTGTGTGGCCTGCGGCGAGTGCGTCCAGGCCTGCCCCACGGGCGCCCTGATGCCGGCCACCCTGGTCGACGCGGCGGGCAGCGGCGACTCAGCTGCTGCCGACCGCCAGGTCGATTCGGTGTGTCCCTACTGTGGGGTGGGCTGTCAGCTCACCTACCACCTCAAGGACGAGGAGATCCTGCACGTCTCAGGCCGTGACGGGCCCTCCAACCACAACCGGCTGTGCGTCAAGGGGCGCTTCGGTTTCGACTACCCGCGCCATCCCTCGCGGCTGACCACGCCGCTGATCCGCAAGCCCGGCGTGCCCAAGGGGCTCGACCCGAGCTTCGATCCGGCCGATCCGACCACCCACTTCCGCGAGGCGAGCTGGGACGAGGCCCTGGACCTGGCGGCAAAGGGGCTCGTCGACCTGAAGGCGGCCCATGGCCCCGATGCCCTGGCCGGCTTCGGCAGCGCCAAGTGCTCCAACGAGGAGGCCTGGCTGTTCCAGAAGCTGGTGCGCACCGGCTTCGGCTCCAACCACGTCGATCACTGCACCCGGCTATGCCACGCCAGTTCGGTGGCCGCGCTGATGGAGTGCATCGGCTCCGGCGCCGTGACCGCCTCCTTCATGCAGGCCCTCGAGGCCGACGTGGTGATCCTCACCGGCTGCAACCCGGCGGTGAACCATCCGGTGGCGGCGACCTTCTTCAAGCAGGCCGCCAAGCAGGGGACCCGGATCATCATCATCGATCCCCGGGGCCAGGCGCTGGGTGCCTATGCCCACCAGACGCTGCGCTTCTCGCCGGGCGCCGACGTGGCGCTGTTCAATGCCATGCTCAACGTGATCGTGACCGAGGAGCTCTATGACGAGGCCTACATCCGCGAGCACACCGAAGGCTTCGAGGCGCTCAAGGAGCACGTTCGCGACCTGACGCCGGAGGCCATGGCCGAGAGCTGCGGCGTGTCGCCCGAGGCGATCCGCGAGGTGGCGAGGGAGTACGCCAACGCCGAGCGCGCCATGATCTTCTGGGGCATGGGCATCTCCCAGCACGTCCACGGCACCGACAACGCGCGCTGCCTGATCTCCCTGGCCCTGGCCTGCGGCCACACCGGCCGGCCCGGTACCGGGCTTCATCCGCTGCGCGGCCAGAACAACGTCCAGGGCGCCTCGGATGCGGGCATGATTCCGATGGTCCTGCCGGACTACCAGCCGGTGGGCGACGCCCAGGTGCGCGCCGCCTTCGAGGAGCTGTGGGCTACCCCCCTGGAGGAGCGGCCGGGCCTCACCGTGGTCGAGATCATGGACGCCATCGCCGCGGGCACCATCAAGGGGATGTACATCCTCGGCGAGAACCCGGCCATGTCCGACCCGGACCTGGCGCATGCCCGGGCCGCGCTGGCCCAACTCGAGCACCTGGTGGTGCAGGATCTCTTCGTCACCGAGACGGCCCAGTTCGCCGACGTCATCCTGCCCGCCTCGGCCTGGCCGGAGAAGGACGGCAGCGTGACCAACACCAACCGCCAGGTGCAGTTGGGTCGCCAGGCCATGCCCCTGCCCGGTGAGGCCCGGCCCGACTGGTGGATCATCCAGGAGATCGCCCGGCGCTTCGGCCTGGCCTGGGACTATGGCCATCCCCGGGAGGTGTTCGCCGAGATGACGCGCGGCATGCCGTCCCTCGATCACATCACCTGGGAGCGCCTCGAGCGCGAGGGCTCGGTGACCTACCCCTGCCCGGCGGACGATGCCCCGGGGGCCGACGTGGTGTTCAGCGAGGCCTTCCCCACGGCTTCGGGGAAGGCGAAGTTCTCACCGACGCTGCCGCTGCCGCCGGACGAACCGGTCGATCGCGATTACCCCACCGTGTTGACCACCGGTCGCCAGCTCGAGCACTGGCATACCGGCTCGATGACGCGGCGTGCCCGGGTCCTCGATGACCTGGAACCCGAGGCCGTGGCCAGCCTGGCCCCGGGCGAGCTGCGACGTATCGGTCTCGCCCCCGGCGAGTCGGTGACCATCAGCACCCGGCGGGGCGAGATCACGCTCAAGACCCGCGTCGATCCGGGGATGGCGGAGGGCATGGTGTTTGTGCCTTTCTGCTACGCCGAGGCGGCGGCCAACGTGCTGACCAACCCGGCGCTGGACCCCGACGGCAAGATTCCCGAGTTCAAGTATGCCGCCTGCCGGCTGGTGCCGGCGGCCGCGATCGAGGCGCTGACCTGACGGCGGCACGGACCAGAGAGGACACCACCATGATGATCGTCGACCTTATCGATGGAGATGACTTCCGCGACCGGCTGGTCGCCCTGGGCATCCGTATTCCGGAGGGGGCTTGCCCCGAGACCTGCGCGCGCATGGCACGGCTCAAGCACACGGAGGTCGGGGTGCCGGGCCTGGAGGACCTGGTGCACGAGCTGATGGCCCGTACCGATATCATGCTGCCGTCGGTGCGCGCCGCGATCGAGCGGTTCCTGCTACCCGGCCTGCGCTGAGGCCATGCGCCGCCGCCCCGCCCCGCCCGCCACCGCGGGCGGGGCGGCTCGGCGACGACGGCGCGGCCCGGGCGCTCGCCTTGCCAGTGACACGCAAAAGGCCCCGCCGATGGCGGGGCCTTCTCGTGGAAGCGGGCGGCGACTCAGCCCTGGGCGAGGCGCAGCTGCGGCGCGGTGTGGCCCAGGTTCTCCAGCATGCGCTCGCTGTACCAGTCGATGAAGTCGATGACGCCGAACTCGAAGGTCTCGGAGTAGGGGCCCGGCTCGTAGCCCTTGGAGTTGATGCCGCGCTGGTTCTCTTCGGCGAGGCGCCGGTCCTGGTCATTGGTGGCGTCCCACACCTTGCGCATCCGCTCGGGATCATAATCGACCCCTTCCACGGCGTCCTTGTGGACCAGCCACTTGGTGGTCACCACGGTCTGCTGGGGGCCGATGGGCATGACCCGGAACACCACGGCATGGTCGCCCATGAAGTGGTTCCAGGAGTTGGGCAGGTGCAGGATGCGCAGCGAGCCCAGGTCGGCGCTCTCGAGGTTGCCCAACAGCTTCTGGCAGGCCTGCTTGCCGTCCATGGTCATCGACACCGCGCCGTCCAGCAGCGGGGTGCGGGTCAGGCGGTTGCGGCGCTCGAGGCGTGTGAGCTTGAAGGGCACGCCCTGGGCTTCCCAGTCGGCCTGCTTGCGCGCGACCAGCGCCTTGTAGGCCGGGGTGGCGCGGGGGTCGTCGGTGTCGTCGAACTCCTGCAGGGAGTTGAGCAGTTCCGGGTGGGCGCCGTTGCAGTGGTAGCACTCGCGGTTGTTCTCGATCACCAGCTTCCAGTTGGCCTGCTCGACGATGCTTGACTCCACGGCGACCTTGAGGTTCGCCATGTCGTAGGGTGCCAGGTAGTGATCCAGCGTCTCGAGGAAGCCGGCGATCTCCGGGGCCTCGTCGGCCAGGCTGACGAAGATGAAGCCGCCGCCGGTACGCACGTGAACCGGCTTGAGGCCGTGGGCAGCGAGATCGAACTCCTGGCCCATGTCGGCGCCGGCGAACAGCAGGCGGCCGTCCAGCTCGTAGGTCCACTGGTGGTAGGGGCAGACCAGCTTGGCCACCTTGCCCTTGTCTGTGACACACAGCCGTGAACCGCGGTGCCGGCAGACGTTGTGGAAGGCGTGAACCTCTCCATCGTTGCCGCGCACGATCACCACCGGATTGTCGCCCACCTCGAGGGTGATGAAATTGCCCTTGGCGGGGATCTCGCAGGTCATGCCGGCGAACAGCCACTCCTTCTCGAAGATCTCCTGCATGTCCAGGCGGAACAGCCGCTCGTCGTTGTAGAAGGGTTGGGGCAGCGAGTAGTGGGAACGACGCTGCCGCAGCATCTCCACCGTGGCCTCGCGGGCCGGGGTCAGGGGATCATCCAGACGAGCGGAAGACAGCGGGTCCATGTAGGCACATCCTCTTGCAGAGCCGCCGCGGCGGCGTTGGAATTGTTCGATACTGCCGAGTACGGGACCGCCCATCGGGAGAGCCGTGGCGGGTGAGGCGAGTGTGTAACAGCGCCCCTCGGGGCGGTTGTCTGCCGGCGACGCGGTATGATGCAGGAGCGACGAGGGGGGCAGCGAAAAGTGCCGGGTCTGGACCTGGTGGATATGACCATGTCGCAGACAGGCAAGTGGCAGGCCGCGGGGGTGCGCAGAATTCGTTCAACGGCAGGCGGTGGCACCGCGGTCGGAGACCTCCATGCTGCAGCCCAGGCGACAAGAACATGACAATGAGCTTCCTGAACCCCGTCACTACCCAGACCTGGACCAACGGTCGTCACCTGGTCCGTTGCGTCAAGGTGATCCTGGAGACCTCGGACACCCGTACCTTCTGCTTCATGGCCGAGCAGCCGGTCATGTTCTTCTTCAAGCCGGGGCAGTTTGTGACCCTGGAGCTGGAGATCGACGGCCAGCCGATCATGCGCTCCTACACCATCTCCAGTTCACCGTCGGTGCCCTACAGTTTCTCGATCACCGTCAAGCGCATGCCGGGGGGCCAGGTCTCCAACTGGCTGCATGACAACCTGAAGGTCAACGACGAACTGGCGGTGCATGGCCCGGTGGGCAACTTCAACATCATCGACTATCCCGCCGAGAGGGTGCTGATGCTCTCCGGGGGCGTCGGCATCACGCCGCTGATGTCGATGGTGCGCTGGCTGTTCGATACCAACGCCGCCGTGGACGTCGAGTTCGTGCACAGTGCCCGCACGCCCCGCGACGTGATCTTCCATCGCGAGCTGGATCACATCTTCTCGCGGATTCCCGAGTTCAAGCTGCATATCGTCTGCGAACGCAGCGACGAGCTTGGGGAGGCCTGGTCGGGCTTTCGGGGCTACCTCAGCCAGGCGATGCTGGAGCTGATGGCGCCGGACTTCATGGACCGCGAGATCTTCTGCTGCGGCCCGACGCCCTACATGAACGCGGTGAAGCACCTGCTCAAGGAAAACGGCTTCGACATGAGCCGCTACCATGAGGAGTCCTTCGGTGCTACGCCGCTGGACGTCCAGGAGGAGGTGATCGAGCACGTCGAGCAGGCCGAGGCCGAGGCCGACGAAGTCAACGCTGCCGACCTGCTCAGCGTCGAGTTCAGCAACACCGGCAAGAGCGTGCGTATCCAGCCCGGCGAGACGGTCCACACCGCCGCGGCCAAGCTCGGGCTGCACATCCCCAAGGCCTGCGGCATGGGCATCTGCGGCACCTGCCGGGTCCCGCTCCGCTCCGGCCAGGTCGAGATGGACCACAACGGCGGCATCACCGACGATGACATCGCCGAGGGCTATATCCTTTCCTGCTGCAGCAAGCCGGTGGGCGACGTGGTGGTGGAGTACTGATCCCTCCGGCCGCGGGGCGCCTCCCTAGCGGCGTCCCCGCACCACCAGCACCACCCCGGCGATGGCGATGGCCATGCCGAGAAGCGACAGCGGCGGCAGGCGCTCGTCGAACAGCCACCACGCCTCCAGGGCGGTCACCGGCGGCACCAGGTAGAAGAGGCTCGCCACCCGCGAGGCCTCCCCGCGCCGGATCAGCGCCATCAGCAGCAGGATGGCGCTGATCGAGAGCACCAGCACCAGCCAGCCCAGGGTCAGCACGAAGGTCGGGGTCCACTCGATCTCCCGCGTCTCGAACAGCAGCGCGCCGAATCCCACCAGCGCGCCGGTGGCGAGGTATTGCACCACGGTGCCGGAGAGCAGCGGCATGCCGGTGCAGAAACGCTTCTGGTAGAGCGTGCCCACTGAAATGCCTGCCAGTGCCACCAGCACGCTGGCCAAGGCGCCGAGGCCGAAGCCCTGGAACAGCCTCTCACCCGGATCGAGCTTGCCGCCCAGCACCAGGGCGATGCCGACCAGGCCCATCACCAGCCCCAGCCACTGCACCCTGCCCAGTCGCTCGTTCAGCAGCGGCCCGGCGAGTGCCGCGGTCAGCAGCGGCTGGAGTCCCACCAGCAGGGCCGTCAGGCCCGCGGGCATGCCCTGATAGATGCCGTAGAAGACCCCTCCCAGGTAGGCGCCGTGCACCAGCAGCCCCGAGACCGCGATGTGGCCCCATAGCCGTGGCCCCCGCGGCCAGTCGGCCCGCATCAGCAGGATCAGCGGCACCAGCAGCATCAGGGTCAGCACGCAGCGCACGAACAGGAAGGTGAAGGGCTCGGCGTGGGGCAGGCCGAACTTGGCGCCGATGAAGCCCGTGCTCCACAGTGCCACGAAGAGGATGGGCATGGCAGCCAGCGCTGCCTGTCGGTGACGTTCCGATGTCATGAAAGATCGTCCGGGGTGGTGGTGGTGAGGGTGAGCGGGAGTGAGCATCATCCCGGGCCAGGGCGCGGGACGCCAACCGTGGGGCTCGTGCTTTGGTCGTAGGCCTCGCGCCGCCGGCAAATTGGTCAGACCAGAGTTTTACCAGTGCCAACAGGTGATTGCCCCTTATTGACCGCTGGTCTGACCAGTAAAACCGGTCGGGTTGCGTTGAATTGCCGTATTGGCTACGAGCTGCCGTTTCGCTAGCTTTCGCGAGGGAAGACGTTTTCATATCAGCGTCCTCTTCTCAAGACGTATCAGGTCTATCCTCAAGGTCCACCGGGACGGTGAGACCGGCCTGCCGGACGATCCCCGGATCGCCGGCCGGCCCTCGAAGGCCCAGGGACGACAACAACAAGATCCGGCCGACGCCGCCAGCGCGGCCGGGATACCCAATCAGGAGTCCATGCCATGCAGGACGACAAGCAGCCGTCATCTTCCTCCTCCGTCGACAGCCAAGGCGTCAAGGACGCGTTCAAGACCCCCAATCGCCGCAACTTCCTGAAGGCCGCCGCGGTCGGCTCCGCCGCCGCCGTCGCCGCCCCCTGGATCGGCAACGTCCAGGCTCAGGAAGGCATCCGCATCCGCATGCAGTCGTCCTGGCCGCCGGGCACGCCGGGCTATCGCATCTTCGAGGAGTGGGCCAAGGGGGTCGGCGAAGCCACCAGCGGCGAGGTGACCATCGAGCCCTTCCCCGCGGGCGCCGTGGCCGGGGCCTTCGAGGTCGCCGATGCGGTGCGCAACGGCGTGCTCGACGGCCAGAACTGGTTCACCGTCTACTGGCCCGGCAAGATGCCGGCCGGCGTGTTCCTGACCGCCTACCCGATGGGCCTGTCGATGCCCCACCAGTGGGACATCATGTTCGGCGCCTACGGCGGCTTCGACCTGGCCAAGGACCTGTACCGCAAGCAGGGCCAGGAGCTTTTGGGCTACGTGCACCACGACATGAACCTGATCCACTCCAAGAAGCCGCTGCGCAGCTTCGACGACTTCCAGGGCATCAAGCTGCGCATGCCCGGCGGCATCGTCGCCGAGACCTTCGCCGCCGCCGGCGCACGGACCACCCTGCTGCCGGGCTCCGAGGTCTATCCGGCGCTGGAGAAGGGCACCATCGACGCCGCCGACTACACCGGCGCGGCCAACAACTACGAGCTGGGCTTCTGGCAGGTCGCCGACTACATCATCATGGGCCCGCCCTCCACGCCCTGCCTGCACCAGGCCGTCGACCTCATGGACATCTCGGTCAATCGCCGCGTGTTCGAGCGCATGTCGCCCCAGACCCAGGACCTCATGCACGACCTGGTGGCCGCCTACTCCCGCGAGCACTACGCGGCGATCCAGAAGGCCAACGCCGAGGCCTGGCCGAAGTTCAAGGAGAAGGGCGTGGAGGTCATCCACCTCTCCGAGGACGACGCCGACCGCTTCCGCGAGATCGCCGTGCCGCTGTGGTTCAAGTGGGCCAACAAGGACCCGGACGCTGCGCGGCTCTTCAAGGCGCACCTCGACACCATGATGGATCCGGCCGTGGCGCTGATCACCCCGGAGGACATCAAGGACTACGAGCTCAACCTCTGATCCGACCCGCTCGCCCGCGCCGGGGGCCGCCGCCCCCGGTGCGGGCGTGGGAGACGATCTTTCCCGCATCCCGTCGACTCGATGATCCGTTGCCATCGCCGGGAGGCGATGGCGCCGCGGAGGAGTATCCATGAATCTTGAGATTGATTTCGTGCTGCCGCACTGGCTCTACTGGTCGGTGCTGGCACTGTTGCCGCTGGTGGTGATGGTCTGCGTCGACCGCAGCTTCCGCCGCGGCGGGCGCATCTCCGGCGGCGATACCGCCGAGGTGCCCGCCGGCGAGGAGGTCGAGGTCGGCTACCAGCCCCCCGGCAACCTGTTCACCGCCATCGTCGACCGCATCTCCGGGTTTTCCGGCCGCTATGTCGCCTACTGGGCGCTGATTGCCCCCTTCGCCTTCGCCTACGAGGTGCTGCTGCGCTACGCCTTCAACTCGCCGACCAACTGGGTGCACGAGTCGATGACCCTGATGTTCGGCATGCAGTACCTGGTCGCGGGCGCCTTCGCCCTGCGCGAGGGCGGCCATGTCCGCGTGGACATCCTCTACCAGCGCGCCCGGCCCCTGAACAAGGCGGCGCTGGACCTCACCACCTCGGTGTTCTTCTTCATCTTCACCGTCGCGCTGATGGTCACCGGCTGGAAGTTCTTCTCCCAGTCGGTCAGCGACGAATACTTCTTCGGGTCGAGCTACGCCAACGAGACCTCCTTCACCGAGTGGGCCATCCAGTTCTACCCGGTCAAGTTCATGCTCTTCTTCGGCGCCCTGCTGCTGCTGCTGCAGGGCTTCGGCCAGCTGGTGCGCGACGCCCAGTCCTTCCGCCACCACTGGCGGCTGCATGACGGCGGCCGGACCTTCGCCCGCGTGCTGCTGGTTCTCGCCGTCGTGCTGGCGGCCTGGACGGTGTTCGAGATGGTCAACGTCGCGGTGACCGACTACGAGAGCCTGGCGGGCAGCATCGAGAACAGCCTCGGCAGCGTGGGCATCGGCGGTCTCACCCTGGTGATGTTCGGCGCCCTGATGGTGGTGCTGGTGGCGGGCCTGCCGCTGGCCTTCGTGACCGGCGGCCTGGGGGTGGTCTTCCTCTACCTCGTCGGCGACCAGTTCATGCTCAACCTGATGCCGTCGCGCATCTTCCCGATGATGACCAACTACCAGCTCTCGGCCATCCCGCTGTTCATCTTCATGGCCTCGGTGCTGGAGAAGGCCGGCATCATCGAGGAGCTGTTCGACGTCGTCTACAAGTGGATGGGCGGCCTCAAGGCGGGCCTGGCCATCGCCACCGTCATCGCCTCCACGCTGCTCGCCGCCATGGTCGGCGTGATCGGCGCCGCGGTGGTGACCATGGGCCTGATCGCCCTGCCGGCGATGCTCAAGCGCAACTACGATCCGGAGATCGCCATCGGCTCGATCATGGCCGGCGGCACCCTCGGCATCCTGATCCCGCCCTCGATCCTCGCGATCATCTACGGCGTCATCGCCCAGCAGTCGGTGGGCGAGCTCTACCTCGGCTCGCTGATCCCCGGCCTGCTGCTGGCCTTCATGTACGGCTTCTACTGCTGGCTGCGCGGCACCCTGAACGTCAAGATGGCGCCGCCGATGCCGGTCGAGGACCGGGTCGACATGAAGGAGAAGCTGCGGCTGCTGCGCAACATGCTGGCGCCGATCATCCTGGTGATCCTGGTGCTGGGCATCATCTTCACCGGCATCGCCACGCCCGTGGAGGCGGCCGGTATCGGTACCTTCGGCGCGCTGATCGTCGCCGCCATGCACCGGCGCCTGACCTGGCCGAACCTGCACGCCGCCTGCATGACCACCCTGGTCGCCTCGGCGATGGTGATGTGGATCATCTTCGGGGCCAGCATCTTCGTCGGCTTCTACATCCTGCAGGGCGGCCAGCAGTTCGTGCAGGACCTGATCACCGGCGCCGGCCTCGGCCCCTACGCGGTGCTGGCGCTGATGATGGTGCTGCTGGTGGCGCTGGGCATGTTCCTCGACTGGGTCGGCATCCTGCTGCTGGCCGTGCCGATCTTCGTGCCGCTGATCCAGGGGCTCTCCTTCACTGGCGTGTTCGGCCTGCCCGGGGTCGACCCGACGGACGTCTCGCTGTGGTTCGGGGTCATCTACCTGGTCAACATGCAGATGTCCTTCCTCAGTCCGCCGTTCGGCTATGCGCTCTTCTACATCAAGGGCGTGTGCCCGCCGCACATCACCATGGCACAGATCTTCAAGTCGTCCTTCCCGTTCCTGGGCATCCAGGCGCTGGGGCTCTTGCTGGTCATCCTGTTCCCGGCGCTGGTCACCTGGCTACCCAACCTGGCCTACGGCTAGCGGGTCGACCCGGGTCCTCGCGGGCTGTCACAATGCACGGCGCTCCCCCGGGGAGCGCCGTTTTTCAAACCGTTACACGACAAACCTGAACCCTCGCGGCGATCGCTCGTCAGACCGGGGGCACACACAAGATCCTCAGGAGGTATTCATGCAACGGATGACCGCACTGTTCTCGGCCGCACTGCTCTCGCTCGGCCTCGCCGCCACCCAGGCCCAGGCCCAGCAGGACAGTGCCGCGAACAGCGCCGACCAGCCGCAGGCAGCGGCCGCGGCCCAGGACTTCTCCGACGCCCAGCTCCAGCAGTTCGCCGATGCCTCCAAGGAGATCGCCGTGATCTCCCAGGAGTACACCAAGCAGCTGCAGTCGGCCGAGGGCGACGAGGCTCAGCAGGCCGTGCGCAAGGAAGCCAATGACGAGATGGTCAAGGCCGTCGAGAACAGCGGCCTCGAGGTGAATACCTTCAACGCCATCGGTCAGGCGATCCAGCAGGATCCCGAGCTGATGCAGCGCGTGCAGGAGATGGCCAAGGCCGGCACTGCCGACGCCGACCAGGCCTCGTAACCCGCTCTTGGTGATCGCGGCCGTCGATGCGGTCGCGATAGCGCTGTCGAAGGGCCGCCCCGTGCCATACGGGGCGGCCCTTCGTCGTTGAGAGGGCACCGGCGCGTCCGACGGCGGCTTTACAGCGCCGCCGGGCCATTCCAGACTTGTCGCAATCTCATCGCTCGGAGTCAGGGACATGGATGTGGAACTGCTGGAAATCCGCCAGCACATGGGGCGCTTCCCGCCCTTCGACGGCATCTCCGACGACCTGCTCGACGAGGTGGCCGGCCAGGTCGAGGTGGCTTACTTCAAGGCCGGCAGCGACATCCTGACCCTCAACCAGGAGGTGCACGACTTCTGCTACATCCGCAGCGGCGCGGTGGAGGTCTATCGCCGCGGGGGCGAGCTCTACAACCGCCTGGGCGAGGGCGACATCTTCGGCCACTTCAGCCTGCTGCGAAACCGCCGCACCCGCTTCCCCGCCAAGGCGATGGAAGACACCCTGATCTACTTCATTCCCGAGGCGGTCTTCTTCCAGCTCTGCGAGGCGGATGAACACTTCGCCGACTTCGTCGAGGTCGAGCGCCCGCGGCTCGAGTCGACGGTGGAGCAGGACAAGAAACAGAACGACATGATGATCACCCGGGTACGCAAGCTGGTGTCGCGCTACCCGGTGATGGTCGAGGCCAGTACGACCGTCCAGGAGGCCGCCCGGCTGATCAGCGACTACCAGGCCTCGGCGGTGCTGGTGCTCGACGAGCCCTGCGACAATCCTCGCTACACCTTCCGCGACAGCGAGGGGCGGGCCTGGCAGGTCCGGGGCATCCTCACCGACAGCGACTTCCGCACCCGGGTGGTGGCCGCGGGGCGTCCCGCCGACACCCCGGTGGGGGAGGTGATCGCCCACAAGCTGATCGCCGTGCAGTCCGACGAGTCGGTGCACGAGGCCATGCTCTGCATGCTGCGCAACAACATCCACCACCTGCCGGTGATGCACCGCCGCTCACCGGTCGGCATCGTCCACCTCTCCGACATCATCCGCTACGAGACCCAGTCGAGCCTCTACCTGGTCAGCAACATCTTCCACCAGTCCAGCCAGGAGGGGCTCGCCCGGCTGACCCCCGACGTCAACGCGGCCTTCGTGCGCCTGGTCGAGGAGGGCGCCGATTCGCGGATGATCGGCAGTGCGCTCTCGACCATCGGACGCAGCCTGTCGCGGCGCCTGCTGGAGCTGGCCGAGGCGGAGCTGGGGCCGCCGCCGGTGCCCTACTGCCTGATGGCGCTGGGCTCCATGGCCCGCAACGAGCAGTCCATCGTCACCGACCAGGACAACGCCCTGGTGCTCTCCGACGACTTCGACCCGGAGAAGCACGACGACTACTTCCTGGCGCTCGCCACGCGCCTGAGCGACGGCCTGGCCGCCTGCGGCTACGCCTACTGCAAGGGCGACATCATGGCCACCAATCCGCGCTGGCGACAGCCGCTCGCGGTCTGGAAGGGCTACTTCCGCGAGTGGATCGAGCAGCCCACGCCGGAGCGGCTCCTGCACAGCTCGATCTTCTTCGACCTGGACAGCGTCTACGGCGAGAACCCGCTCGTCGAGCAGCTCCAGGACCTGGTCGCCGAGCTGGCGCCCAAGCACCCGCGCTTTCTCGCCTCCATGGCGCGCAACGCGCTCGGCCGCACCCCCCCGCTGGGCTTCTTCCGCACCTTCGTGATGGAGAAGGACGGCAAGCACAACAACTCGATCAACCTCAAGCGCCGGGGCACCGCGCCGATGGTCGACCTGATCCGCGTCCACGCCCTGGCCTGCGGCTCGCGAGCCCAGAACAGCTTCCAGCGCCTCGAGGATATCGACCGCACCCAGCTGCTGGCCCCCGGGGTCAGCGACCGGCTGCGCTACGCCCTGGAGTTCCTCAGCATGTCGCGGATTCGCCATCAGATGATCGACCTGCAGCACGAGCTGGAGCCGGACAACAACATCGAGCCGGAGAACGTCTCCGACACCGAGCGCCACAACCTCAAGGATGCCTTCCAGGTGCTGAGCAACGCCCAGAAGTTCCTCAAGTTCCGCTATCCCATGCCGTCGCGGTCACGCTGAGATGCGCCTCCCGCGACGCAGGCGATCCCCGGCGGTGCCGGGCTGGCCGGAGTACCTGGCGAAGCGTGCCGAGCTCGCCGGCGACCCGCTGCTGGCGCGCTTCTTCGCCACCGGGATGCCGGGGCCGGAGACGCCCATCGCCGAGGCGCCCATGGTCGCCCTGGACATGGAAACCACCGGGCTCGACGAGCGGCGCCACGCCATCGTCAGCATCGGTCTGGTGCCCTTCACCCTGGGGCGCATCAGCCTGCCCCAGCGGCGCTACTGGGTGCTGCGGCCGCCCCGGCCGCTGAACGCCAAGTCGGTGACCTTCCATCACATCACCCACTCGGACATCGCCGGTGCCCCCGACTTCGACGAGATCCTCGAGGAGCTCCTCGCGGCCATCGCGGGCCGCCTGGTGGTGGTGCACTATCGGCATATCGAGCGTCCGTTCCTGGATGCCGCCGTGAAGGCACGCCGGGGCGAGGGGCTGATGTTCCCGGTCATCGACACCATGTCGCTGGAGGCGCGCCGGCATCGGCAGTCGCTGCTGGCGCGCTTCAAGCGCTGGATGGGCCGGCCGCCGGCCTCCATTCGCCTCTACGACAGCCGCGAGCGCTACGGGCTGCCGGTCTACTCGGGCCATCACGCCCTGGTCGACGCCCTGGCCACCGCCGAGCTGCTGCAGGCCCAGGTGGCCACCCACTTCGATCCCGAGATGCCGGTGGGCGAGCTGTGGAGCTAGCCTGACCGGACGGCGACCCCGACTCCAGACACGAGGAAGGCGGCCCGAGGGCCGCCTTCCTGTCGTGGCATGCCGGCGCGTCGGCGCGCCGGGATGAGCGTGGCCGTCAGGCGCTACGCGGCTCGCTCATCAGGCCCTTGACGATCGCATAGCAGCCCACCAGCAGCACGAGGGTGAAGGGCAGGCCGGTGGTCAGGGCGGCCGTCTGCAGGGCGCCGAGGCCGCCGCCGAGCAGCAGCGCGATGGCCAGTGCCCCCTCGATCAGCGCCCAGAAGATGCGCTGGGGCTTGGGCGCATCGACCTTGCCGCCGGCGGTGATGGAGTCGATCACCAGCGAGCCGGAGTCGGAGGAGGTCACGAAGAACACGATGACCAGCACGATCCCGATGAAGGAGGTGATGGTGGTCAGCGGCAGGGACTCGAGCATGGTGAACAGCTGCAGCTCGAGCGCCGCATCCTGCACCTTGGTGATGCCCTGGTTGACCACCTGGTCGATGGCCGTGGTGCCGAAGGCGGTCATCCACACCACCGAGGCCATCGACGGCACCAGCAGCACGGCGATCAGGAACTCGCGTACCGTGCGGCCGCGGCTGACGCGGGCAATGAACATGCCGACGAAGGGCGACCAGGCAATCCACCAGGCCCAGTAGAAGGCGGTCCAGCCCTGGCTGAAGTTGGCATCCTCGCGCCCGAACGGCATCGAGAGTGCCGGCAGGTTCTGCACGTAGCCCAGCAGGTTATCGAACACGCCGATGGTGATCATCAGCGTCGGCCCGACGGCGATCACGAAGACCAGCAGCAGGAAGGCCAGCGCCATGTTGATCTGCGACAGGCGCTGCACGCCCTTGTCCACCCCCAGCATGATCGAGCCCAGCGCGACCACGGTGATGCCCATGATCAGCAGGATCAGGGTGGTGTTGTTGTTGGGGATGTCGAACAGGTAGTTCAGCCCCCCGGCCGCCTGGGTGGCGCCGAGCCCCAGCGAGGTGGTCAGGCCGAACAGGGTGGCGAAGACCGCCAGGATGTCGATCACATGGCCCGGCCAGCCCCACACGCGCTCCCCGAGGATCGGGTAGAAGATCGAGCGCATGGTCAGCGGCAGGCCCTTGTTGTAGGCGAAGATCGCCAGCGCCAGGCCGACGATGGCATAGGCGCCCCAGGGGTGCAGGCCCCAGTGGAAGATGGTGGCGGCCATGCTCAGGTCGATGGCGGCGGCCTGGTCGCCCGCGGCGGCGCCCAGCGGTGCCCAGTCGGTGCGCACGCCGTCCTCGACGGTGGTGCCGCCCATGGCGGTGCCGAAGTGCGTCAGCGGCTCCGACACCCCGTAGAACATCAGCCCGATGCCCATGCCGGCGGCGAACAGCATCGCGAACCAGCCCAGGTAGCTGAAGTCGGGTCGGGCGTTGGCGCCGCCGATCCGCACCTTGGCCAGCGGCGTGAAGATCAGCACGATGGCCAGCAACACGAACACGTTGGCGCCGAGCAGGAAGACCCAGCTCAGGTTGGTGGTCAGGAAGCTGAACATCGCGTTGAAGATCGGTTCCATCTGGTCCTGGAGGGCCAGCGTGGCGATCACGAATAACAGGATCACCAGCGAGGAGAAGAGGAAGACCTTCCCGTGAAGGTCCACGTCGATCCCCAGCGGTGACGCGGTGATGTTGTCCTGACCGATGACGTAATCGGTATCGATCAGGTTGGCCGCGCCCTCGGGCGCCGGAATCCCCTCGGTGCCGGTGTCCTCCGGCACCTTGGGTTTGCCGTCGTTGGGTTGCTTAGCCACTAGACGTCTCCCTTGCGATTATCGGTGTGTGTGTCGTCACGGTCACTCGCCGGCGCCCGGGCGCACCAGGAAGACCGATGCCTTGGTGTGGGTCGCCACCTTGCCGCCGTGGGAGGGGATGATCGCATCCAGGTGCTTGGGCGGGTGGGTCGGCATGATCACCAGGTCGGCGCCCACCTTGTCGATGGCCTCGATGAGGTCGTCGTCGAGATCGGCGATGGGGTCGGGGCTGACGATGGTGTGGGTGCTGACCGGCTGGCCGTGGACCTTGGCGCGCTCCTGGGCGAAGGCCTCGAGCTTCTCGGTGTACTCTTCCGGCGTGCGGGCCACGGAGCCCGGCGTGGTGGCGGTGATGCCGACGTAGCAGACTTCGGCGTCGTAGTGCTTCGCCTGGTCGGCGACGATCTTCAGCGATGGCTCGATCACGTCGAGGTGGGCCAGATCCACTGGCACCATGATTTTCTTGAACATGCCTGCGCTCCTCCTGGTGGGGTCGGCTACTTTCACGTCAAGTGTGGACGGTCAAGGGTGTTTGGGCATGGGCCGATTTCAACGTAACTTGCCGTCAATCGGCGCCTACCCTACACCATCGGCCCATTAAGCGTATGCGAAACGCGACAGATTGGTGTCCAATAGCGCATTTTAATCAAGACTAATGCATCTGATAACCGTGGGGCACCGGCCGCCATGTCGGGCGCACCAACGAAAGGGGGAGAGCCCGATCGGACTCTCCCCCTTGTCTTCCGCGCGTCACAGGGTGACGGCGTGGCGGCGTATCAGCTCTCGGCCGGCAGCCACTCTTGCACCACGTCCTGGTTCTCGGCGACCCACTGCTTGGCGTTCTCGTAGGGCTCGGCATCGCCAGACTGGTTCATCAGCATGACCTCGCCCATCTGCTCGGGGGTCCATTCGAAGGCGTCCAGGATGGCGTAGGCCCCCGGCATGTCCTCCTTCAGCCCCTCGCGCGCAACGGTGTTGATCTGCTCGGCACCGCCGTAGACGTTCTTGGGGTCCTCGAGGTACTTGAGGTCCCAGCGGGCGAACATCCAGTGCGGGGTCCAGCCGGTGACCACAATGTCCTGCTCGTTCTTGATGGCGCTGTCCAGGGCCGCGGTCATGGTGGCGCCGCTGCCGCTCTGCAGGTCCACTTCCTCGAGATCGTAGCTCTCGACGACCTCCTCGGTGAGGCTCATCAGGCCAGCGCCCGGATCGATGCCGGTGATGGTGCCGTCGAAGGCGTCGGCGTTGGCGTCGAGCTCGGCAATGGAGTCGACGTCGGTGTAGGCCGGCACGACCAGCCCCAGCTTGGTGCCCTCGAGGTTGGGCCCCAGGTCGTCGACGCTGTCGCCCACGCGCTCCATGTAGTCGGCGTGGGTGGTCGGCAGCCAGGCGGCGACGATGGCGTCGGCGTCGCCGGTGGAGAGTGCCTGGAACATGGCGGCGGCGGAGAGCGAGGTCAGCTCTACCTCGTAACCGGCCTGCTCCAGCACGGCGGCGATGACGTTGGTGGACGCGACTTCGGAGGCCCACTCGACGTAGGCCAGTTCGACGGTGCCCTTCTCCTCGGCCTGGGCGGCGCCGGCGGCGAGGCCGGTCCCGGCGATCAGGGCGAGGCTGGCGGCACGGATACGGCGGCTAAGCGGTTGCTGAGTCATCTGTAGTCCTTCTTTCGCGTGTGTAACGGTTAGACCTGAGGCGCCGCCCGCGGGCTTTCAAGGGCGGGCCTCTACGACATACGTCTGAGTCTTCAGCCCTTGCGGCCCTTGCGCAGCGACTGGGTCACGCGGTCGAGCAGCATGGCCAGGATCACCACGGCGATGCCGGCCTCGAAGCCGTCGCCCGGACGCAGGCGCTGGATGGCGCGCCATACCTCGCTGCCCAGGCCATCGGCGCCGATCATGGCGGCGATCACCACCATGGAGAGGGCCAGCATGATGGTCTGGTTGATGCCGGCCATCACCGTGGGCAGCGACAGCGGCAGCTGGACCTTGAGCAGCTTCTGGCTGCGGGTGGCGCCGTAGGCGTCGGCGGCCTCGATCAGGTCCTTGGGCACCTGGCGGATGCCCAGGGTGGTGAAGCGGATCGCCGGCGGCATGGAGAAGATCACCGTGGCGAAGATCGCCGATACCGAGCCGATGCCGAAGAACGGGATTGCCGGAATCAGGTAGACGAACGCGGGCATGGTCTGCATGAAGTCCAGCACCGGCATGATCGTCCGGTAGAGCCGCTCGGAGAGGGCCGCGGCGATGCCGACCGGCAGCGCGATGACCACCGCGACCAGGGTGGCGATCACCACCAGGGTCAGGGTCTCGATCATCGGGTCCCAGAGGTCGAGGTTCCAGATCAGCGCCATGCCCAGCGCCGCGCCGATCGCCAGGCGGTGGCTCGAGACCCACCAGCACAGGCCGACGATGATCAGCAGCAGGGCCCAGGGCGGCAGCCAGAACAGGGCGTCGTTGAGCCCGTCGATGCCGGTCTGGGTGACCCGCGAGATGCCGCGGGTGACGCCGGAATATTCAGTGGTCAGCCAGTCGAGACCGCCTTCGATCCACTGGCCAAGCGGAATGCTCGGGATTTCGATAGCCATTACTTGTCTCCTGCCTGTGCCAGTTCATCGAGGACGGCGCCCTTGACCACCACGCCCTGCAGCCGCTTCTCGGCATCCACCACGGCGATGGGGAAGCTCTTCTCGCTGAACATGGCGAAGAGGTTGTGCAGGGGCTCCTCGGGGCCGACGGTGCGGAAGTCCTGGGTCATCACGTCGCGGATGTGGTCCTTGCCCTCCTGGGCGGCCTGCTCGAGGGCATCGACCTCCACCAGGCCCTTGAGGGTACGGTCGCGGCCGGTCACGTAGATGGAGTCCAGGCCGTGCTCGCTCATCTTGCGCAGCGTGGTGCGCGGGCCGTCATCCTCGCGGGCGGTGGCGCGCACCGGGCGCATGGCGTGCTCGGCGGTGAGGATCTTCGACATGTCGACGCCTTCGATGAAGCGCTCGACGTACTCGTCGGCCGGGTTGGTGAGGATCTCCTCCGGCGTGCCGATCTGCACGATCTCGCCATCCTTGAGCAGGATGATGCGATCGCCGATGTTCAGCGCCTCGTCCAGGTCGTGGGTGATGAACACCGTGGTCTTCTGCATGCGGTGCTGCAGCTCGAGCAGCTCCTGTTGCATGTCGCCGCGGATCAGCGGGTCGAGGGCCGAGAAGGCCTCGTCCATCAGCAGCACGGTGGAGTCGTTGGCCAGCGCCCGGGCCAGGCCCACGCGCTGCTGCATGCCGCCGGAGAGCTGGTTGGGATAGGCGTCTTCCCACCCGTCGAGGCCCACCTGCTTGAGCGCCTTCTTGGCGATGTCGGCCCGCTCGACGGGCTCCACGCCGCGGATCTCGAGGCCGAACTCGGCGTTCTGCTGCACCGTGCGATGGGGGAAGAGGGCGAAGTTCTGGAACACCATGGAGAAGTGCCGACGGCGGCACTCGAGCAGCGCCTTGTCCTCCAGCTGAGGAATGTCCTCGCCGTCGATGACGATCTCGCCCTCGGTGGGCTCGATCAGGCGGTTGAGGCAGCGAATCAGGGTCGACTTGCCGGACCCGGACAGCCCCATGATCACCAGGAGTTCACCCTCGTAGACATCGAAGTCGATGTTGGACAGGCCCAGGGTCTGGCCGGTCTTGTCGAGGATCTCGGGACGCTTCTGTCCCTGGTCGCGCAGTTCGAGGGCCTTCTTGGGCTGGTTGCCGAAGACCTTGCTCAGGTTGCGCACCCGAATCTTGACGTTTCGATTCTCGTTCATTGGCTCTGCCTTTTGTCGGCTCCCGTCGGTTCGGCGGGGAGGGCCGAAGGGTCGAGTGAAGTGACGCAAAATTAAGACGTAACTGTGCCATGCGGTACCGTTGACCGCGGCATCAGGCGACGAAGAAGTGCGCTCTACCCTAGCGGTATTTGAATGACCATTCAAATAAAAACCCGCATCAGGCTAAGTAGGATTAGCCTCGGTGGCGCCGAAACGGGCGGAAGGAGGCCTTCGAGCCTAGCAAAAAAAGTGCCCGGATGTGCCCGGCGGCGGGCGCCACTTTGGTCGCATGCCGGCAGCGTTCCGGGGGGCGCGAGGCCCCCAGCGGCGGGGCCTGGGCGGGGGTTTGGAGGCATGTCGACGAGGTGTCGGCGCGGGCGGCGATCAGTCGTCGGTCGCGGGGCGAAGGCGGTAGAGGCCGCCGTCGGAACTGTCGCTAAGCAGCAACAGGGTGCCGTCCCGGGCCAGGCGGACATCGCGGATGCGGCCGATCTCTCCCTCGAGGATCACCTCGCGCTCGACCACGCGGTCGCCCGACAGCGACAGGCGCACCAGCTGCTCGCTGCGCAGCCCGCCGGCCAGCAGGTCGCCGCGCCAGGCGGGGAAGGCCTCGCCCCCCACCTCGGCGAGGCCCGAGGGGGCGAAGCGGCCGGCGAAGACGTGCACGGGGGCGCGCATGCCCGGCGCGCTGTCGAGGCCGATGGGCTGGTTGGTGGCGTAGTCGTTGCCGCGGCTGACCCGCGGCCAGCCGTAGTTCTCGCCGGCGACCAGGCGGTTGAGCTCGTCGCCGGTGCGCGGGCCGTGCTCGGTGCTCCAGGCGGTGCCGTCCGCCGCCACGGTCAGCCCCTGGGGATTGCGGTGGCCCAGGGTGAAGATCTCGTCGAGCACGGCCGCATCGTCGACGAAGGGGTTGTCCGCCGGCACGCCGCCGTCCTCGGTGAGGCGCACGAAGCTTCCGGTGTGATCGCCGCCGTCCTGGGCGCGTGGCGGGCGGCCGCGCTCGCCGATGCTCATCAGCAGGGTGCCGTCCGCGCGCCAGGCCAGGCGCGAGCCGTAGTGGTGGCGGGTCGGCACGAAGCGGTTCTGGACGAAGAGCGTCTCCAGGTCGACCAGGGCGTCGCCCTGGAGCCGCCCGCGGGAGAGGGCGGTGGCGTGGCCGCCGGGCCCCGCCTTGCTCCAGGTGAGATAGACCCAGTCGCGGTTCTCGCCCCGGTCCGTCTCCCGGCCGAAGTCCGGATGCAGGACGACATCCAGGAGCCCGCCCTGGTGGCCGGCGGCGACCTCGGGGACGCCGGACAGGCGCGTCTGGCGGCCGTCCGTGTCGATGCGCACGAGCCGCCCCGGCCGCTCGGTGACGAGCCAGCCCCCGTCCGGCAGCTCGGCCACCGCCCAGGGATGCTCGAGCCCCGTGGCCAGGCGCTCAAGGCGCAGCTCATGGTGCTCGGTCGCGAGGCGCTGGGCGATCACTTCCGCGGCGAGCGCAGGCCCGGCGACCAGGGCGCCCGCGAGCAGCAGGGCGGCGGCAAGCGGGTGGCGTGATAGCGACATGCGGGTCTCCCGGGTGGCGGCCATCGGACCGGGGGCGGTTGGGTGGTACGCGGCGTGCGGGTGGCTCCCCAGGGGGCGCAGCGAGGCCGCCGCAGGGCGTCGGATCGAGGGGCGTCGGGGGAATCGCGGGGAAATAATGGCCCTGTGGCGTGGCTAACCACAGCGCGACGGGACAGGGCCAAGGATCGAAACGCCAGCCTAGTGAGCGTAGACCGCCGTGACGAGGAAGAGCCAGAACCATCGCGCCCTGAATCGTCCGGGGCTCAGGCGGCCGGGACCGGCGAGCGCCAGGCCTCGGGAACCTCGCGGCGCAGGGTCTCGATCAGGGTGGCGACCCGCCGCGGCTGGTGACCGTAGGCCGAGAGCAGGGTGACCGGCAGCGGCGCCGCCTGCCACTCGGGCAGGCAGGGCACCAGGTCGCCCGGGTGGTGGGCCTCGCGCTGTTCGACGAGCCAGTGGGGCAGCAGGCCGATGCCCTGTCCGCGGGCGATGGCGTCGACGTGCAGCAGCGTCAGGTCGACGCTCAGCCGCGAGCGCGGCGGGCGGAAGTGCACGCTGCCCTGTTCGGCGTGGTGGAGCCTGAGGCCGCGACGGCTGTGGCCGAGCAGATCGATCCAGGCGTGCTCGGCCAGCGCCCGGGGATGCGATGGCATGCCGTGGCGGGCCAAATAGTTCGGGTGGGCGTAGAGCCCGCGCGTCAGCTGCCCCAGCGACTCCGCCTTGAGCTCGGTGGGCGGCACGGGCCCCAGCCAGACATGCAGGCGGTGGCTGTCGGGCACCCGGGGCGCCACCTCCCGGGCGTGCAGCGAGAGTTCCACGTCGGGATGCCGCGCCAGGAAGGCGTCGACGACCGGGGCCAGCCAGCAGCGCGCCAGGGCGCCGTGGACCTCCAGGGAGAGGCGACCGCTGATCGTCTCGGAGAGTTCGGCCAGCGCCTCGCGGCTGCGGGTGGCCAGGGCCAGCATGTCGCGGCAGTAGTCGTGGAACAGCAGCCCCGCCTCGGTGGGAATCAGGCGGTTGGCCTGACGACGCAGCAGCGGCTGGCCCAGGCGCGTCTCCAGCTGGCTGATGCGTCGGCTCAGGGTCGATTTGGCCACGTCCAGCTCGCGGGCGCTGAGGGTCAGGCTGCCCGTGGCCATGACGGCGTCGAAGGCGGCCAGCTCGTCGAAATCGTGCATGCTCGAAGCCCTGGAAAGGAGCGCGGCGGAGGGTCCGCCCCGGGATGGCGGGGACGCGGGCGCAAAGATGAAAGTGGTTATCTTATGAGATTTAATCTCATTAATGAAGGGCCCCGGCGCTGCCGGGGCCCTCGAGCGAGATCATCGCGCACCACGACGCCGGTTCAGAACGCGTAGCGGGCGGAGAGCCACAGCCGACGCCCCTCCTCGCTGTTGGCGTAGGCGTTGCCGTATTCCCGGCCATCGTCGTAGGCGCGATAGTCGACGAAGTCCTTGTCGAGCAGGTTGTAGACGGTGGCACTCAGGGTCACGCCGTTCGACAGGGCGTAGCTGCCGCCCAGGTGGAAGAGCGCGTAGGCCTCGAAGTCGCCCAGGTCGGCGAAGGAGGGAGCGCCGCGGACCCGTTCGCGGGCGCGATAGCGCTCGCTGCGATACTCGCCGGAGAGCCAGGTGCTGAGTCTGTCTCTGGCCTGCCAGCGCAGGGTGGCGTTGACGGCGTGCTCCGGGGTGTCGGTCAGCGGTTCCCCCTTCTGCTCGCCGCTCTTCTGCTCGCTGTCGGTGTAGGTGTAGTTGGCGCTCAGGTGCCAGGCCGGGGCGAGGCGCAGGCGGGTCGCCAGCTCGAGGCCCCGGGTCTCGGCCTCGTCGACGTTGATGTCCCGGGCGTAGACGCCGTCCGGGATCGCCGGGTCGCCACTGACGACGATATCCGGTCCGGCGGCGATCTTGTCGTCGAAGCGGGTGTGGAAGAGCGTGGCGCTGGCCATGAAGCCGTCGCCGTCGTCGAACTGGGCGGAGAGTTCGCTGCTGGTGCTGGTCTCCGGCTCCAGGTCGGGGTTGCCGATGGTCAGCACCGTGCCCTGGCCGGTCACGCCGTTGATGCCGGCGTGCAGGGCGTTGAGCGTCGGCGTCTTGTAGCCGCGGCTGATGCCGCCCTTGAGGGTCCACTGCTCCGTGGCGCTCCACACCAGGTAGCCGCGCGGGTTGAACTGGCTGCCGAAGGCGTCGTGATGGTCGTAGCGCCCGCCCAGGGTCAGCGCCCAGTCGTCGGCGAGCCACCACTCGTCCTCGACGAACAGCGCCCAGGTGGTCTGTGCGAACTCCTCGGTGGCCAGGCCGTCGGTCAGCTCGGCATCCATCCATTGGCCGCCGAGGGTGGTGACGTGATCGCCCAGCGGCATCACGAACTTGCTGTCGAGCACGGTGTTGGTGGTCTCGAGCTCGCGGGCGTCGCCGCCGACGATCCCCGGGAAGGCCGCATAGGGCTCACCGAAGGTGCCGGGAATGGTGCGCCCCACGGTCTCGGTAGTGTTGCGCATCAGGCTCGACTCCAGGGTGCCGGCGGCGAAGCGGCCGGTATGGCCGATGGCCAGCTGCTCGCGCTCGAAGCGCAGCTCATCGGCGTAGCCCTTGGCCTGGCCGGGGTCGGGCGCGCAGCTGCGGGTGCGCCCGTCGAGGGTGCCGAGCTGGCAGTCGTCGTTGTGGTAGCGCTGGCGGCTGGTCTCGGCGTCGAGCCACAGGTCGTGCTCCGCGCTCGGGGTCAGGCTGAGTCTGGCGCCCAGGCTGTAGACGTCGCCCTCCACCGGGCTCGGGCCGCGCTGGCTGACCGGCACCTCGGTGCCGTCCGCCTCGGTGTAGGTCAGGTTCGAGGCGTCGCGATCGTAGAGGCGCCAGCGCACCTGCAGGCCCAGGGTGTCATCGACCAGCGGCCCGCTGGCATAGAGGCTGGTGGCGCGGCTGTCGCCGTACTCGTCATGCTCGTTGAGCGTCGCCTCGGCCTCGACCGTGCCGCCCCACTCGCGGCCGACCCGGCGGGTGATGATGTTGATCACCCCGCCCATGGCATCGGAGCCGTAGAGGGTCGACATCGGGCCGCGGATCACCTCGATGCGCTCGATGCTCGAGACCGGCGGAAAGAAGCTGGTGGCGGTCTCGCCGAAGCCGTTGGGGGTGACGCTGCCGGCGGTATTCTGGCGGCGACCGTCGATCAGGATCAGGGTGTAGTCGCTGGGCAGGCCGCGAATGCGGATGTTGCGCCCGCCGGTCTTGCCGACCTGGCCGCCCACGTCGACCCCCTCCACCCCGCGCAGCGCGTCGGCGAGGCTCGTCACGCGCTTCTGCGCCAGCTCCTCGCGGGTGATCACCGAGATGCTGGCCGGCGCCTCGCTCATGGCCTGCTCGAAGCCGGCGGCGGTCACCACGATGCTGTCCAGGTCGGTGGTCTCCTCGGCCAGGGCCGGCAGGGCGGTGGAGGCGGCGGCCAGGGCCACGGCTCGGGCCAGGGCAGGGGGGGCGAGAGGGGACATGGGGCTCCTTGAATGATAGTGATTATCAATGCCAAGGAATTCTAATGAAGAATGATCCTCATTTGCTGCCGGTTCCCATGAAACATCGCGTTGCGCGTGGCGCAACGGCTCGTGGAGAGGTCGCCTGGGGCGACAACGAAAAAGGCCCGGTCGGAGACCGGGCCTTCGTGCCTCGAGTGGGGCGTTACTGGTTGGCGGCGTCCTGGGTCTTCTCGCCGACGTTCTCCAGCGCCTGGCCGATGCGATCCAGGGCGCGGGAGGCGCCTTCCTGGGTGCTCTCCCAGGCGCTGGCGGCGCCCTCCTTGGTCCGCTCCCAGGCTTCCTGGGCGCCCTGGCGGGCGTTCTGCCACCAGTCGTTGGTGTAGGCCGGCTGCTCGGCGAGCTCCGCCTCGCTCAGATCGACGTTCACCCTGTACTCGATCTCCTCGAGGTCGTGGCCGTTCTGGGTCTCGACGGTGAACTTGCCGGCCTCGATCACGAACTGCTGTTCCCCCTTGAGGTCGAGCAGGGTGCCGGTGTCAATGACCAGGGCGCGCACGGTCATGTCGTTGTCGAGAAGGATGTCCTCGACTTCGCCGACCTGGGCGCTGCTGCCGGTGGCGTAGACGTCGGCATCGAGCAGCTCATCGGCGGAGTAGAGGCCCTGGGGGGCGGCCATGGCAGCGCCCGAGACGGCCAGGCCGCCGGCCAGAAGGGCTCCCAGGGTGGCGTGATGAAGGGCGTGGCACAGGGGCTTTCCGTGGATCATGCGTTCTCTCCTTGTTCAACGTCGTGAAGCGTTGTCGATCGCGCGGCGTGCCGAGACGCCGTGCTTCCTTTGTACCGGGGGAGGCCGTCCGGGTTCACCCCCTTGCGGTAACGGACTGTTACGGCGCGCGCCCTATCGTGGCGCTCCCTGGCCCATTAGGGTGATTGGCACATCCCACGAGAGGAGGCCTTTCCATGGTCAAGGCGAGCATCCGCCAGCAGGGCACCATCCACTGCTTTCCCGCGGGCCTGCGCGACGAGAAGGGCCGGCCGGTGAACGCCGAGGTCTCGGCGGTGGCCTTCGACGGCAAGCGGCTGCTGATGGCCAGCGACAAGCCGATTCCCGGCGAGGCGCGCTCCGCCTGCTTCGCCCTGCCGATCGACGACCGGGGCCCCGACGACACCCGCCTCGACTACTTCACCCAGCCGCTGATCAAGCAGGCCGAGAAGTACGAGGACTTCGCCCTCACCGCCGACGGCCGCCACGTGCTGGCGACCACCGGCTTCGATCGCATCGACGACGAGAGCCACGCACTCAACGACTACAACCACCTGCTGATCTGGCCGCTGGGCGAGCCGGACAAGGTGCAGGTGGTGGATCCCGACCCCCGCGACGGCGTGGAAGGCTCGCTGGAGCTTCGCGGCAAGCTCAGCGGCGCCATCGGCTTTCCCTACTACAAGATCGAGGGGCTCGCGGCGATCCCCGGCGAGCGCGGCGACGGCCTGCTGCTGTTCGGCATCCGCGAGCAGGGCAACGCCCATGACGACTTCGCCTACGTCAGCCGGGTGGTGGGCGCGCACTACCGGATCAGCGAGAGCGGCAACCTCGAGTTCCTCGACGAGATGCGCGAGTTCTTCGCCTTCGACCCGGATCGCCATGAGGGGGTGCGCTTCGAGTGCGGGCTCTCGAGTCTCGAGTACGACCCCTACCACGCCCGGCTCTACCTGCTGACCAGCTTCGAGACCGAGCAGGACGGGGAAGAGCACATCGGCGGCTACCTGTGGGAGCTGAGCCTCGAGGAGTTCCGCGCCGGCGAGACCCCGCGGCTGGTGACCACTCCGAAGGGCGAACCCCTGGAGTTCGAGCACAAGGCCGAGGGCCTCGCCGTGCTCGATCACGACCGCCTGTTCGTCGCCTACGACAACGACCGCCACCTGGGGCTCGGCAGCGTGGACGAGCGTGACGAGCGCCACGCCTGCGAGGCGCCCTTCACTATCCTGAACGTGGTCGGCGGCTGAGCCGTACCCGGATGCGCCGCGCCGAGGGCGGTATCGCCTTCGGCGCTGGCCTCGCCCATCGGCTTTCGCTATCATACGGCGGCGCCGTTCGGCGTTTCCGGAAAGGGCCTATAGCTCAGTTGGTTAGAGCAGGGGACTCATAATCCCTTGGTCGCAGGTTCGAGCCCTGCTGGGCCCACCACTCCGCGTTACCTCTCCTTTCTATCCTGCCTCGTCGGGAGAATTCGCGCTTCCCGCATTGCAACCCCCGCCGTGCCTGCTATTCTCAAGATTTTCCTAATGCTTTGATCTGATTCTGACTATTCGCCTTGAGCTTTTGCCGCGAGCACATAAGCACGGAGAGCGAGAAGGCGCGGAAGACGCTCAAGCAGACCGGGACGGATACCGACTAGCCGGAAAGGCTGCGGCAAGGTGGTACCAGGGAGTGAAAGCTTCGAGGTCAGAATATCTGCCTTGATCACTGTTTTTTTGTATTATTAAAAGAATGTTTCTCAGAAAGGGGGTTTTGGAGCACTTATGGCACTAATAGAAGGGATGAAAATAAAAAACTATCGTTCATTGAGAAACGTTTCTTTTGGCAGGACATGGCAGGATAGGGATGTAGACCCTCTAACACCATTGACCGTTGTTATTGGCAAAAATGGTGCTGGTAAAGCTCTTTATTTGATGCATTTGGTTTCCTTTCTGACTGTTTGACATATGGCGTTGGGGAAGCTTGCTATAGGAGTGGGAGAGGAGGTTTTGAACGTCTTAGATCTATGGAGCGTGATGGTAATATAGAGTTTGAGATTTACTATCGAGAAAGCGCTAATGAGAGGCCTATAACTTATGAGCTTTCCATTGGAGTTGACAAAAGTGGAAGGCCTAGAGTAGCAAATGAAAGGTTGCGGCAAAGAAGGCGTGGTCAAAAGACAGGTAGGCCTTTTTCCTTCCTCGAGTTGAAAGATGGATCTGGGAAAGTTTGGTCTGGGGAGGACTTGTCTGAAAATGAAGATTCAGATGAAGTGTTGCTTGAGGAAAGTAACTCAACGCACAAGGTCGAGCTTGATAGTGATGAAAAGTTGGCGATTTCCACGCTGGGGAACTTAAAAGATCATCCGAGAATATCGAAGTTTAGAAAGTTCATAGAGGGTTGGTATCTCTCATACTTTACCCCCGAGTCAGCTAGAGATTTGCCTCGTGTAGGTGCACAAAAACATTTGAACAGGCTTGGAGATAATCTTGGTAACTTTGTCCAGTTTATGGAGAATGAGCACCCAAAGAAACTGCGCAAGGTTTTAGAGGAGATTTCTTCTAAAATACCCGGTATTGAAAAAATAAAGACAGAGAAGTCTCCAGATGGGCGGTTGTTGTTAAAGTTCTGGAGCGAGGGGTTTAAAAATCCTTTCTATGCCCAGCAAATGTCAGATGGCACCCTGAAGATGTTTGCGTATATGCTTCTGTTGGAAGATCCAGATCCTGCGCCTTTCATTTGTATAGAAGAGCCAGAAAATGGTCTTTACCACAAGCTTTTAGACTCTTTGGTAGATGAGTTTAGAGAAAGTGCTTCAGGACGAAAGGGTGGTTCGCAGTTGTTTGTTACAACTCATCAGCCATATTTAGTAGATGCGCTTTCACCTAAAGAGGTATGGGTTTTAGAAAAGCAGCATGACGGATTCTCAGTTTTAACTAGAGCTTCAGATTATCCTGGGGTTGTTGAAATGTTTGAGGAAGGTTTGCCGCTTGGAAGCTTGTGGTATAGCGATCACATCGATAGCTAGAATGTAATTCTAGGGATGGATATGCATTTTGAAATACTAGTTGAAGGTCAAACAGAGCTGACTGCACTGTCGATTTTGATGCCTAAAATCCTTGGTGATTATGGTGTTATCAATACTTGGAGAATACATAAGCATCAAGGTGTAGGTGAGCTTCCTGAAGACATTTTTTCACGGCCTAATCCTAATAATAAAACTTTGTTGCATCAGCTGCCGGCTAAGATTAGAGCCTATGCAAAAGCTAACGCAGAAAACCAAGTCGTCCTAGTTTTGCTAGATGCAGATGATCGCAATGAAGAAGATTTTCTGAGTTCTTTGAGAAGGTTGAACTCTACTCCTGAAGGGCGTTTTAATGCTCTATTCTTGATTGCTAAAGAAGAACTAGAGGCGTGGTATTTGGGAGATGTTGAAGCGCTTTTGTCTTACAATGAAAATATAGATTTGGAAGTGGTGGGTGCTTATAGGCAAGACAGTGTGTGTGGTACTTGGGAGGTGTTGGCGAAAGCCGATGATCCTACCGTTTTAAAACATGGAAAGAGAAGTGCTTCTTCTTTGGATATAAAAAAGAGGTGGTCGAAAAAAGTACCACCGCACATGGAGCTTGAAAGGAATGGCTCGCCAAGCTTCAATGATTTTGTAAGAACTTTTGAGTTATTGGCTATGTGATTTGACTCCGTTGATATGGTGGGCGTGATACAAAGAATATGCTATTCAATGTCACGATGATTTTCATTTATTGGGTGTCTACATCGTGTCAACATACTAGCCGCATGAATGCCTACAAAGGCATGCATGCGGTTTTTTTAAGTTGCGGATTTTTCAGGTATTGGTTAGCACTTGCATGGGTTAACCTAAAGTCATAACCCCTTGACCGAAGATTCAAGCCCTGCCAATTGCACCACGCACTCTAGTAATCACGCCTCCTTCTATCCCCCTACTAAATCACCCAGCTTGCCAGTACCACCACGGCGCCGAAAGCCGCCACGCCGGCCGCGACCGGCCAGCCAAGGGTACGCGTGCGCCACCACACGCCCAGGGTCGCGAGCACGCCGATCCCGGTTGCGAGCCAGGAGATGCCGTCCGGCGCCTTTGGCACCAGCGAAGTGCCGAGCACGGCGGCGATCATCAGCGGCCCCAGGATGCCGAGCCACTGGGGCATGGCGTCGATCCCCTCATCGTGGTCGAGCCGCGCCAGGCGGCGTCGCATCCACAGCATCGGCAGCAGGCGCATCAGCAGGGTACCGACGGCCGAGACGATCACGGCGATCCACATGGCGCTACTCATGGCGGGTTCCTTTCGCGGCGGGGCGGCACTTCACGGCCTGGAAGCACAGCGCCCCGCAGGCGGCGGCGAGGGGAATCGCCAGGTTGGTGAAGCCCGTCACGGTCAGGGTGAGGGCGCTCAGGACGGTCAGGCTCAGGGCCAGGCTCCAGCGCCGGGAGGTAAAGCGGGGCACCACCAGCACGAGGAAGAGGGCCGGCAGGGCGAAGGGCATGATCTCGCCGAGCAGCGGCCAGCGGGCCATCAGCTCCTCACCGGCGAGGGCGCCCAGGGCGGTGCCGGCGATCCAGCTGGCCCAGGCGAACAGGGCGGCGCCGGTGAACCAGCCGAGCCGCTGCGTTTCCGGCAGCTGCGGCAGGCGGGTGTGCGCCAGGGCGAAGACCTGGTCGGTGAGGGCGTGCATCAGCCAGGGCCAGCCGCGGCTCGCCGTCAGCCAGGGCGCCAGGTTGGGGGCATAGACCACGTGGCGCACGTTGATCAGCAGCGTCATGACCACCACCAGCCACAGCGGCGAGCCGGCGGCGGCCATGCCGACGAACAGGAACTGCGAGGCGCCCGCGTAGACGAGGGCCGAGATCAGCACCGCTTCCTGGGCAGTGAAGCCCGCCTGGATGGCGACCAGCCCGAAGGAGATGGCCACCGGCACGTAGCCGCCGAGCAGGGGGATCGCCTCGCGCATGCCGGTGAGCCAGGGGCGCGGGGTGGGAGAGACGGCCTGCTGGCTCATCGGTTCGCCTCCCCGTGGTAGACCACGCTGACCAGCAGGGTGGCCCAGTCGTCGCCGGTGCGATAGCAGTGCGCTCGGTCGGCGGGGAAGGTCAGGGTATCGCCGGCGGCGAGCCGGCGGGTGTCGCCCTCTGGCCCGGCCTCGAGATGGCCGCTGATCAGGGTCAGGGACTCCCGGGCACCGGGGGTATGCGGCTCGGCGATGCGGGTGGTGAAGGGCGCGCAGCGCATCCAGTAGGCATCGACCTGAGGGCTGTCCTTGCCCTGATCGATCAGGCGCACCTCCACGCCGTCCTCGCCGAGGGGCACGGCGATGGGGGCGACCAGGGTGCCGAAGGGCACCTTCAGCTGCACCGCCAGGCGCCAGATGGTGTCCAGGGTGGGGTTGCCGTTGCCCTGTTCGAGGCGCGACAGGTTCGACTTGGCGATGCCGGCGGCGGCGGCCAGCTGCGACAGCGACCAGCCCTGGGCCTTGCGTAGGGTCTGCAGGTGCTGCCCCAGGGTGCTGAGGGAGGGGGTATCCATGTCAGGCGCTCTCGTCGTTCCTTTTATCGAACGTTCTATCTAGAGAACGTTCGCCTGTCAACTATCTCCTGCCCGCGGCCGGAGGCCTCGGAGAGAGCGTCGCCGGTGTCGGGCGGTTCGAGCGGCGCCGCTGAGACCGAGCCCTCGTTGAGGCGACGCGCTACCGCGCGCATGGGGCGGCTGGTAGGCTTGAGGCTTCCCGTCCGCCATAAGTACCCGCCCGCCATGGAAATTCCCCATCAGCGCCTGATCTATTTCCAGCTGACCGTCGAGACGGGCTCGATTCGCGCCGCGGCGTCGCGGCTTGCCATCGCGCCCTCGGCGGTGAGTCGCCAGATCGCCCTGCTGGAGTCGGCGGTGGACGCCACCCTGCTGGAGCGGCGTCGTGACGGCGTCTGTCCCACCCCGGAAGGGGAGCTGCTGCTCGACTACTGCCATCGGCGCACCCGCCTGGATCGCCACTTCAGCGATGCCCTGGATGCCTACCAGCGCCTGGAGACGGGGCAGATCACCCTGCACGTGGGGGAGGGCTTCGTCGGTGACCTGATCGGCCATCCGCTGCGCGAGTTCACCGAGAGCCATCGCGGCATTCGCCTGAAGATCGACACCGGCAGCACCCGGGAGATCATCGAGGCGGTGGTCAACGACGAGGCGGACATCGGCCTGATGTATCACGAGCAGGTGCATCCGCATCTGCGCTTCTGGCAGTCGACGCGACAGCCGCTGGTGCTGCTGATGGCGCCGCAGCATCCGCTGGCCCAGCAGGAGCAGGATCCGATCACCCTGGCCGCGCTGGCCGACCACCCCCTGGCGCTGTGGCACCCGGGACACGGCGTGCGCGAGCTGGTCGACCTGGCGTTTCGCGAGGCCAGCCAGCCGCTGACGGTCGGCATCCAGACCGGCTCGCTTGAGGTGCTCAAGCACTCGGCGCGGGCCGGGCTCTGCGCGACGCTCCTGCCGCGCTTCGCCGCCGCCCGGGAGCTGGAGGAGGGGTCGCTGGTGGCGCGTGACGTGGTGGGCAAGCACTTCACCCAGGCCAACGCGCACATGGTGACCCGCGTGGGCCGGCGCATGCCCCGGGCGGGGCTGCAGCTGCTGCGCCACCTGCAGCACTGGATGCGCGCCTTCCGCTGCGATGGCGCGCCCCTCGATCCTTGAGCGCGCCCGACGGCTCGGCCGCCGGGCGCGCGGCGCAGGAAGGGGCGGGCGCTAGATCTTGATGTCGTAGTCGACGTACTTGTGCATCAGTTCGTCGTAGGTGCCGTCCTGCTTGATCTCGCGCAGCGCCTCGTTGAACTGCTCGGCCAGGGCCTCGTCGCGGGGGTGGAAGGCGACGGCCACGCCGTGCCCGAAGTAGCGCTTGGGCTCGCGGATCAGCGGGGAGCTGGTGACGATGCCGCTGCCCTCGTCGTCGACGTCCAGCGCCGAGAGCGCCAGGGGGTAGTACATGAAGGCGGCGTCGAGGCGGCCCGTCTTGACGTCCAGGGCCAGGTCCTCGCCGGTGGTGTAGCGGCGCACCTCGACGAGATCGCCGTAGGTATCGGTGATGTAGTTGTCGCGGATGGTGCCGCGCTGCACGCCCACGGCCAGGCCCTCCAGGGCGTCGCGGTCCTCGATGTCGACCTCGCGGCCCTCCTGGGTCACCCAGACGCTGGGGTTGCTGTAGTAGGGCTCGGAGAACAGCACCTTGTCGCGGCGCGCCTCGGTGATCGCCATAGACGACATGATGGCGTCGTACTTGCGGGCCATCAGGCCGGGGATGATGCCGTCCCAGCTCTGCTCCACCCACTCGCACTCGCGCTCGATGCGCCGGCACACCTCCTCGCCCAGTTCCACCTCGAAGCCGGTCAGGGTGCCGTCGGGCAGGCGATATTCGAAGGGCTCGAAGGGGATGTCCACGGCGAGCTTGAGGGGATCGTCGGCCTGGACGGGCAGGGCGATCAGCAGGGAGGCCAGGGTGGCCGCGAGGCCGGTAGCGGGTCGAAACATGGTCGCTTCCTTGTGGTTGTTATTCGAGATGCGGTCGTTGCGTGAGACGTGGTCGTTATATGAGGCGTTACGAAAGTTATCACGGGGCGCGCGGCCGGGCCATGGCGGGGCGCGGCGCTCGCCCCGCCTACGCCACCTCGTGCTCCTCGAAGCGCAGCAGGGTGCCGCCCAGCACCCTGGGGGCGATGTCGCAGATCTCCGGTGAGATCGACTGCCAGGCGATCCCGTGGTCGGCCCAGTGGGCCTGGGCTTTCGCCAGCGAGGCGCAGGCGAGGCTCAGCGCCACGCCGCGGGTCGGCCCGGGCGCGAGGCCGCGCAGCAGCGGGAATCGCTCCACGATGGCCGCCGGCGTCATCAGGTAGGCGTTGCCCTTCTCGGTCTCGATGCAGTAGCCCCCCTCGCAGCGCCGCACGGCCAGCTCGCCGTGCACGCGGCGCAGCAGGTCGATCTCCCGGGCCGGCTCGGCGCTCACGTACCACAGCGAGGTGATCTCCTGGGCGGTGTTGGGGTGCGGCTCGCGGGTCGGCGCGGTGCGAAAGAGCTCGGGGCGCAGCTGCTGGCAGAGGAACTGGGTCAGCAGCGGGGCCTCGGGGCGGTGCACGATGGTCAGGGCGACACCCACCTCCTCGTCGCGGCCGTCCGGCAGGTGGGCGAGGCGGCGAAAGACGATCGGCGCAGGCGGCTCGGCCCCCCGTGCCACCAGCGCCTGGTGGTCGCGGGCCATCTCCTCGCTCTCCAGGGCCACCATGGCGATGCCCTCGCCGAGCGCCAGGCGCTCGGCGATCTGCCGGCCGAAGGCGAAGCCGTTGTCGTCCCGATAGTCGAGCCGGTCGGGGCGGCCGATGCCGATCAGCTCGATGAAGTTGCGCGGGAAGAACAGCAGGTGGTTGTCGGTGCCCCAGGGGTGCCGGTGGCGCGTCTGCACGCGGAAGCCGAGCCGCCGCGCCTGTTCGGCGCTGGCGGCGAGGTCCTGCACGGCGATCAGCGGATGGTCGATGCCGAAGCTCATCGGGCGCCCCCGGGCGCGGCCTGGCCGTCGCCGTAGCCCATGGCGGCAGTAGCGTGGGCGGCGGTCTCCACCCAGACGCTGCGCGGCAGGGTGTACTCGCGCAGGCCGTCGAGACCGCTGGAGCGACCATAGCCGCTCTCGCCGAGCCCGCCGAAGGGCGACATCACGTTGATGGTCTTGTAGCTGTTGACCCAGACGGTGCCGGCGCGCAGCCGGTGGGCGATGCGCAGCGCCCTGGCGGTGTCTCGGCTCCACACCGCGCCGGCCAGGCCGAAGCGGGTGGCGTTGGCGAGCGCCACGGCCTCCTGCTCGTCGCGGAAGGTCATCACCACCAGCACCGGGCCGAACACCTCCTCGTTGGCGATGGTCATCTCCGGGGTGACGTCGGTGAGGATGGTCGGCGCCAGGAAGTAGCCCTCGGCGGTCTCTGCCGGCAGGCCGGCCGGCGCCTTGCCGCCGGTCAGCAGGGTGGCGCCCTGGGCGAGCGCCTCGTCGATCAGCGCGTGGACCCGCCGGTACTGGGCGGCGTTCTGCAGCGGCCCCATGCGGGTGGCGTCGTCGGTGGGCAGGCCCACGGCGATCGCCTCGGCGGCGCGGGCCAGGCGCTCGGTGAAGGCGGGCAGCAGGCTCTCCTGGAGCAGCAGGCGCGAGCCCGCCACGCAGCTCTGTCCCGCCCCTGCGAAGATCGCGGCCTGGGCGCCGGCGACGGCGTCGTCCAGGGCGGCGTCGTCGAACACGATGTTGGCCGACTTGCCGCCCAGCTCCAGCACGCTCGGCACCAGGCGCTGGGCGCCCGCCTCGGCGATGCGCCGCCCGGTCTCGGGCGAGCCGACGAACACCAGCTTGGCGATGTCCGGGTGGGCGGTCAGCGCCTGGCCGGTGGTCTGGCCCAGGCCGTTGACGATGCCGATCAGGCCCGCCGGCAGCCGGCCGCCGCGCTCGACCAGCATGGCGATCAGCACCGAGGTCAGCGGGGTCAGCTCCGAGGGCTTGAGCACCGCCGCATTGCCGGCGGCGAGCGCCGGGGCGAGCTGCCAGCCGCAGGTGAACATCGGCGCGTTCCAGGGGGTGATCTGGCCGACCACGCCGTAGGGGATGCGCTGCACGTAGTTGAGGTGGCTGGTGGGCACGTCGATCACCTCGCCGTGCTGCTTGTCGCACCAGCCGGCGTAGTACTCGAACATCTCGCGCACCTTGGCGACTTCGCCGCGGCAGTCGCCCACCGGCTTGCCGGCGATCAGGCTCTCGAGCCGGGCGAGGGCCTCCTCGTGACCCTCGAGGCCGCGGGCCGCGCCCTGCAGGCGGCGGCCGCGCTCGCTGGCGCTGAGCGCCATCCACTCTTCCTGGGCGGCGGTGGCCGCCTCGATCGCCCGCTCGACCAGGGCCTGGCCGGCGTCCTGGTAGCTCAGCAGCGGCACGCCGGTGACGGGGTCGATCAGGGTGATCGCCTCGCCGTCGCCCGCGACGAGGCGGCCGGCGATCCAGTTGGCGGCCGGGGCGGCGGGATCGATGCCGTAGGCGTCGAGCAGCGGGGCGATGGCGTCACGGGCGCGCTGGGTCAGGGCATTGCTCATGATGAGGACTCCTCGGGAGGGGTGGTCGCGGACGGCCGGTCGGTGGTGGCGTAGCGCCGGGCGGCGTCGAGCAGCGAGCGGGTGATGGCGTTGAAGTCCTCGCCGTCGGGCAGGGTCTCGGCCTCGGCATGCCAGGCGTCGACCACCGCGGTGAGCAGCCCCTCGGGCATCTCGAGCTCGCCGGCGGTCTGTCGGGCCAGGCGCAGGTCCTTGCGCATCAGGCCCATGGTGAAGCCCGAATCGAAGCTCTCGGAGAGGATCCAGCGCGGGAAGTTGACCTCGCTGACGGCGCTGCGCCCGGAGCCGCTGTTCAGCCCCTGCAGGCAGGCTTCCGGGTCGACCCCGGCGCGGCTCGCCATGGCCACGGCCTCGGCGGTGGTCAGCAGGTGGGCGGCGCACAGGTAGTTGTTGGCGAGCTTGACCACGTGGCCGCTGCCGGGGCCGCCGACGTGGGTGGCCTTGGCCGAGAGGGCGTCGAGCACGGGCGCGAGGCGCGCCACGGTGGCGGCGCTGCCGCCCAGCAGCATGCCGAGCTGGCCGCTGATGGCGCCGGCCGGGCCGCCGCTCACCGGGGCGTCGAGCCACTCGAGGCCCTTCGCCTCGACCTCCGCCGCGAGCCGGCGGGTCATGCCGGGGTCGCTCGTCGAGGTGTCCATGATCACGCTGCCGGCCGGCGCGAGGGCGAGCAGGCCCGGCGATGCCTTCAGCACGTGCTCGACGTGGGCGGAGGTGGGCAGCGACAGCAGGTAGATATCGCTTTCGCCCAGCGCCTCCGGCGCCAGGGTGGTGATGCCCTCGTCGGCGAGGCGCCGGCGGGCGTCGGCGTCGATGTCGCTGCCCTGCACGGTGAAGCCCGCGCGGTGCAGGGTCAGGGCCATGCCGCGGCCCATGTTGCCGAGGCCGATGACGGTAACGGTGGGGGTCACGAGGCGCTCCTTGTGGTTGTCGATAGCGAATGGGAAGTCAGGGGGAAGAGGTGGCTGGGTCACGACCGCCGACGTTCAGACGTGCAGGGGCGTCCGACCGGGCCGGACGCGGGGCGTCAGGCCGGCGAGGCAGGCGTGAAGGTGGCGGTGCCGCTCGGCGGGGAGCGGCGGGAATCAGCGCGTAGGGTGTTCGCCGAGCAGCTGGCGCACCAGCGCTACCCAGTAGTCGACCCCGAGCGGCGTCAGCCGGTCGTCGAAGTCGTAGTGCGGGTTGTGCAGCGCGGGGCTCTCCTCGCCGTTGCCGAGCCAGATGTAGGCGCCGGGACGGGCGTTGAGCATGAAGGCGAAGTCCTCGGAGGCCATGCTCGGCGGCAGGTCGCGATGCACCCGGGTGATGCCGGGCAGCGCCTCGAGCGCCGCGGCGCAGCGCTCGGCGTGCTCGGGCACGTTGATGGTCGCCGGGTAGCGAGGCTGGTAGTCGAGATCCGCGCTCAGGCCGTGGAACTGGGCCAGCGACTCGACGGCCGCCTGGAAGCGGCGCTGCAGGTGCGCGCGCAGCGGCTCGTCGAAGCAGCGCAGGGTGCCGCGTAGCTCGACCGTCTCCGGAATGACGTTGAAGGCGTCGCCGGCATGGAACTGGGTCACGCTCAGCACCGCCGTCTGATGGGCCGGTGTCTCGCGGCTGATCAGCCCCTGCAGCTGGGTGACCAGCTGGCAGGCGGCGAGCAGCGTGTCGGTGCCCAGGTGCGGCATGGCGGCGTGACAGCCGTTGCCGGTGAGGGTGAGGGTGAAGACGTCGAAGGCCGCCATCACCGCGGTGTCGTGCACCGCCGCCTCGCCGATGGCGAGCCCCGGCCAGTTGTGCACGCCGTAGACGGCCTCCATGGGGAAGCGCTCGAAGAGCCCCTCTTCGACCATCACCCGGCCGCCGCCCTCGCTCTCCTCCGCGGGCTGGAAGATGAAGTGGACGCGACCGGCGAAGTCGGGATCCCGGGCCAGTCGACAGGCGGCGCCGAGCAGCATGGTGGTGTGGCCGTCGTGGCCACACGCATGCATCTTGCCGGGGGTGCCCGAGGCGTGGGCGACGTCGTTCAGCTCGGTGACGTCGAGGGCGTCGATGTCGGCGCGCAGGCCGATGCTCGGCCCTGGCCCGCGCCGCCCCTCCAGGGTGGCGACGATGCCGGTGCCGCCCCCCAGGCCAGTGACGATCTCGAGGCCCGCCTCGGTGAGGCGCTCGGCGATGCGCCGGCTGGTGCGGTGCTCCTCGAAGGCGGTCTCCGGGTGTCGGTGGAAGTCCTGGCGCCAGGCACGCAGGGTGTCGGCGTCGGGGTAGGCGGTCTCGGTCATGGTCGGGCTCACAGCAGCAGGTCGGCGATCAGGGCGGAGGCGAGGAAGGTGCCGGTAAAGACCAGCATGGCGATGATCACGAGCTTCCAGCCCGCCTGGCGGAACATGCCGAGCTCGCGGGGCGTCAGCGCCAGGCCGGCGTAGGCCAGCACCGGGGTCACGATGGCCAGGAAGTTGACGGCGGCGAGCTGCTCGGTCAGCCAGGCGTTGCCCGGGAACCAGGGCAGCGTCATCACGATGCTGACCAGCGACACCCAGGCCACGCCCGGCAGGTAGAAGGGCGCGAAGCGCGTGATGACGAGGCCGATCATGGTCATCGCGTAGAGGATCAGCATGCCCGGCAGGGCGGTGAGCAGGTCGGTGCCGTTGATGGTGTTGGCCACCCAGCCCACCGCGCAGGCCGCGGCCATGGCCAGGGCGGTCTTCGGCAGGTCGCGCTCGGGGCGCTCCTCCTGCGGGGCGTCATTCGAGGCGTCGTCGACGCTCGGCGCGCCGGTGACCTGGGCCCCCACGGCGTGCACGCGGCGCTTGCCGGAGAGCAGGCCATAGAGCTTCTCGGCCAGCGGCAGGGCGATGAACAGCGACAGGTAGAGGCCGGTGGCGTAGGTCATCAGGTTGCTGGCGCCGGCGAAGGCCAGCAGCTCCTCCTTCATCTCGGGCAGGGTGCCGGCGATGGCCGCCGAGCAGGCGGCGACCATGCTGCCGCTGCCCACGCCGCAGGCCATGGCCAGGGCGCGCGGGTCGAAGAGCTCGAGCGAGGTGAGGTAGCCCGCCATCAGCGCGAACCACAGGGTGCCGAACATGGTGCCCACCACGTAGGTGCCCATCACGCCGACGCCCTCCGGGCCCTTGAGGCCGTACTTGTCGGAGATGACGGCGATATTGGGCTCGCGGGCGATGGAGTAGGTGGCGCCGATCGCCTCGCGGCCCATCTTGAACACCAGCACGGCCAGCGGCATGGCGATCAGCATGGTGCCGAGGTTACCCAGCTCCTGCAGGATCAGCGCGGGACCGGCGTCGATCAGGTCCTCGATGGCGGGACCGATGGTCGAACCGAAGCGGGCGATGAACGGCATGATCGACAGCAGGATCAGCGGCCCGGCGGCGTGGCTGACGCGGGCGGGAATGAACCGGCCGGCGGTGCGCGTCACGTTGGGATTGAGCAGCACGCCGAGGATGAAGGCGTAGAAGAGCGGCAGCAGCAGCAGGGTACCGGGGCCCAGCGGCAGGCGCTGGATGCCGATGAATTCGGAGAGTAGGGCGGTCACGACGACCAGCGCATGCAGGCGCCAGTCGAGCAGGCTGGAGAGGGGCATGAAGCGTCCTTATTCGGATGGAGTTGTAGTTTTGCTTTATCAGCACCGTCGCCACCCGAGTATTGGCAACCCCCCTGCGCTAATGAAAGACGGATCGTGTACTGATTTTTAGAACCCTGGGTCGGCCACAGGGCCGGCGCATCTACCGGTCGGCCAAGACGGCCGTGAGCGGTCATGGCGCCGAGATGCCGCGGCGATGCAGAGGAGGGGCGGGTGTGGGAGGGGAGGCGGCGATGGCGCGAGGTCGCGCCGGGCGTTACAGGCAAGGCATCGGATGAAGTAAGGGGGGAGGGGCGCGGGGCCTTGCCTATTGCGCGTTGCGCCGCAGCCGGGCGGCGCACGTGCCGTCTGGCGTCACCTCCGTCAGGGCGTCGCTTGAGACCACGCGATCCCGGCCTCCCTCCTTGGCGTCATAGAGGCGCCGGTCGGCGCGGCTGTAGAGGTGCTCGAAGCCGTCGCCCTGCCGGGCCTCGGTGACGCCGATGCTGACGGTGAGCCGGTGGTCGCCGGCCTCCTCCGGCAGCGGCATGGCGCGGGTGGCCGCCCGGATCCGCTCGGCGAGCTGTCGCGCGGCGTGGCCGTCGGTGTTCGGCAGCAGCACCGCGAACTCCTCGCCGCCCATGCGCGCCACGGTATCCAGGCGCCGCACCTGATGGCGGAGGGTCTCGGCGAAGGACGAGAGGACCGCGTCGCCCACCGGGTGGCCGTAGGCGTCGTTGACGTGCTTGAAGTGATCCAGGTCGAGGAGCATCAGGCTCAGCGGCGAGGGGTGGCGCTGGCGGCGGGCGAACTCCCGCTCGGCCACCTCCTGCAGTCGCCGTCGGTTGTAGAGCCCGGTCAGCATGTCGGTATGGCTCTGATGGTGCATCGCATCCCGCTGGCGCTGCAGGCGCAGCAGCATCAGCATCACCGCGCCGACGGCGAGCACCACCATCACCAGCAGCCACACCACGGCCAGGGTGAGCCAGCCCATGATCCGGCGCTGGTCGGCCGAGGCCTGCTGCACCAGGTGGTTGAGCTCGCTGTAGCTCCAGGCGAGTCCCGCCTCGATCTCGAGGCCCAGCTCGCGCAGCCGCGCGATCTCCTCGACGTCGAGGCCGTCGCGCTGGACCTGCACGAACTGGCTCAGCAGGGCCTGCAGGCGCCTCTCGACGTGGTTCAGCTCCTCCAGCAGGGGCGCATAGTCCCGGTCAGGGAGATCGCTGCGCAGCACCTGGATGTGGATGTTCTCGATGCGCCGGGGGATGCGCAGCAGCAGCTCGCCGAGTTCATCCCGATGGAGCCGAAAGTCCGGGTGTCCGCCCTCCAGGCGGTTCAGGGCCGTCAGCAGGCGCTCGGGGTCCTCCTGGGCGCGGACCACATCGGCAACCATAGCGGTGTAGTCGGCGCCGACGTGCTGCCGGGCCTGGGCGACGTAGTAGGTGATCGCCGCGGCGCAGATCGCGACGATCAGCCCGAAGGCCAGCAGCAGGCGACGGCGCAGGGCCCTGACCGGGACGGTCGTCATCTGGCGCTGATTTCCTCGAGCGCCCAGATCCAGCGGTTCATCGGCACCGAACCGTCCTTCACGGCCTCGGCATCCTCGGGCACCACCAGCATCAGCGGGCCGAGCCGGTCCACGCCGATCGGCTCGCCGTCGAGCCGGGTCGCCAGCAGGTAGGCCTTCTCCTGGCGCTGGGCGAGGGTGAGGAAGGTGGTATAGCCGTCATCGGCGATGAAGCGCACCCGCCGGGCGTCCTCCAGCCCGTTCGCGGCCAGGAAGGCATTCAGCCAGATGCCCGAGAAGCGGCCCTCGGGGCCTTCGGGATGCTGCATCTGGACGTGATGCAGCTCGTCGGTGGCTTCGATCGCTTCCAGCGAGAGGCGCTGGCGGTCGCTGCCCTGGGTGAGCGTCAGGACCGGATCGTTCGGAGCGACGTCGTCCGCGGCGTGGGCACCCAGGGCCAGCAGCAGGCAGAGCCCCAGGAGGGGGCGCCGAAGCGAGGTCAGGAAGGAGCGATCAAGGCGACGGGAGGGCAGGAGGGAAAGCATGGCGTCAGCGCTTCCTGTGTGGTCGTGGACGGCGGCCGGTCTCCGATCGTTCGATACCGGTTAAGAAATGTATCTACCTGCCCCTACTATCTTAAATGACGCCGAAGCTGTCCATCTCACGTCATGATGTTGCCTCAACGTTATCACCCTGAAGAGTGATTCATTGATTCATGTTAAAGCGTGGGGAAAATCATGCCTGTGACAGGCGGGCGCCCGTGAGACGGGGGCGTCGCAGGGGGCGCGAGGGAGTGGTGAGGCCGCGGCCCCGTGAACACGGGGCCGCGGCGGGAGGATCACGCCTGGGCGTTCTCCTCGCGGCGGCAGGCGGCCGCAGTGAACAGCACGTCGGTGGACGAGTTCAGCGCCGTCTCGGTGGAGTCCTGCACCACGCTGATCACGAAGCCGATCGCCACCACCTGCATGGCCACGTCGGTGGAGATGCCGAACAGGTTGCTGGCCATGGGAATCAGCAGCAGCGAGCCGCCGGCCACGCCGGAGACGCCGCAGGCGGCCAGCGCCGAGACGATGCACAGCAGCAGGGCGGTGGGGAAGTCGACGCCGATGCCCAGGGTATGGGCGGCCGAGAGCGTGATCACGGTGATGGTGATGGCCGCGCCGCACATGTTGACCGTCGCGCCCAGCGGGATCGAGATGGCGTAGGTGTCGGCGTGCAGCTTGAGGCGCTTGCACAGCTCCAGGTTGACCGGGATGTTGGCCGCCGAGCTGCGCGTGAAGAAGGCGGTGATGGCGCTGCCGCGCAGGCAGGTGAAGACCAGCGGGTAGGGGTTCTCGCGGGTCTGCCAGTAGACGATCAGCGGGTTGGTGACCAGGGCGACGAACAGCATGCAGCCGACGATCACCGCCAGCAGGTGGCCGTAGTCGAGCAGGGCGCTCATGCCCGATTCCGCCAGGGTGTTGGCGACCAGGCCGAAGATACCCAGCGGGGCGAAGCGGATCACCAGGCGCACGATGTTGGAGACGGCGTCGGACATATCGCCGAGCATGGTGCGGGTGGCGTCGCTGGCATGGCGCAGCATGATGCCAAGGCCGATGGCCCACACCAGGATGGCGATGAAGTTGCCTTCCATGATCGCCGTGACCGGGTTGGCGACGGCGTTGAGCAGCAGGTTCCGGAGAATCTCGATGATGTCACCGGGCGGGTTGCCGCTGACCTCGGGGCGATCCAGCGCCAGGGTGGTGGGGAACGCGAAGCTCGCCGCCACGGCCACCAGGGCGGCGACCAGGGTGCCGATCACGTAGAGCACCATCACCGAGCGGATATGGGTCGGCTGTCCCTTCTGGTGGCTGGCGATGGCCGCGGTGACCAGGATGAACACCAGGATCGGGGCGACCGCCTTCAGGGCGGAGATGAACAGCTGGCCCAGCAGCGAGGCCGATTGGGCCGTGTCCGGCGCGAGGGTGGCGAGCAGGATGCCGCAGACGATGCCGATGGCGATTTGGGGGATCAGCCCCAGTCGCATCAGCGGGCGGCCGAGGGTTTGCAGGGTGGCGATCATGGAGGATCTCTCGGGAATTGTAATGGGCGGACAGACGCCCCCGGCCGGGACGGCGCGCACGGTCGCGTCGGCGGCGCCGATAAGCGCCGGGACGTGCCGCACGAACCGCCCCAGGCGGGTAGCCGAGACCGGGGGCGTCTGCGTGGCGCGCGCGATTCTAGCAGCAATCATCGCCGGGATGGGCGAATTATCTGCCGGGAGGGAATAAAACAGGGTTTACTGCTGAATTGCCGCCGGACGGCGACAAAACACGACCCCGCCCGGAGGGGCGGGGTCGCGGGGGCGCGTCATGATGAGCGTGTCAGGCGGGAAGCCGCTCGGCCACGGCGTCCAGGAAGCCCTGCATGTCGACCAGGGTCTCGGCGGCCGGATCGGTGGTCTTGCCCTTGAGGTCGCCGGTGATGACGCCGTCGGCGACAGTATCGATCAGCGCGGCCTTGAGGCTGGTGGCGTAGTCGATCAGGGCCGCATTGGCCTCGCGCTCGCCCAGGGTCTCCAGGGCGTTGGCCACGGCGAAGATCAGCGCGGAGGAGTTGAAGTGCGCCTCGCGGCCGTCGCTCTCCAGGTATTTCAGGTAGAGGTCGTGGGCGGTGCCGTGGGGCGCCTCGAAGAGCATGGTGCCGCTCTTGCTCTCGATGATCGAGCTGGCGGTGGCGAGGCTGCCGCCGAGCGCCGCGGAGATGTCCGAGAAGATGTCGCCGTCGAGGTTCTGCGCCGGGTAGAGGGCGTTGCGGGGCGGATCGGTGATCATCTTGATGAGCTGCCGCGAGGGCCGCATGATCATGAACGACGGGGGCGGCGTGTCGGCCTTGGCCAGCTCGCGGCGCACGTCGGTGATGGCGGTGCTGAAGACGTCGTCGTACTCCATGTACTCGCGCTTGAGGCCGAAGTAGACCTCCTTGTCCTTGCGCGAGGCGTCGCGGAACACCTGGGTGACCCAGTCCTTGATCGCCTCGTGGTCGTTGGACATCAGCAGGATCGGGTCGCCCTGCTTGACGTGGCGCGCGTGCTTCTCCTCGCCGTCGACCACCACCTTGAGGATGCCGTTCTCCAGGGCGGGTGCGTTGTAGCTGCCGTACTGGTCGCCGCCGCCGGCGCTCATCCGCGACAGTGAGACGTGGGCCTTGCGCTTGGGGATGCCGTGGATCTTGAGCTGTTCGACCAGCTTGTAGAGCTTGCGGCCGGTCGTGTTGTCCGGCACGCCCCACAGCGCCCGCTCCGGCGGGTTGGCGACGATGCGCGCGGCCTGGGCGTCGATCAGCTCGTAGTGGTAGGAGAGCCCCTGTGCCTCGACCTGGGCCTGGTAGTGCTCGCGGTAGATGTCCTCGATGGCGGCCCGCATCACGCCGTCGTAGCCGGCGATCACGGTGTCCTTCAGGCCCAGGTAGATGTCGCGCTTCTCGTCGATGGCGCGCTGGAAGAAGCGGTGCGCCCAGGCCTTGACCTGGTCGATGTCGTTGGTGGCGAGCAGCCAGGGATCGCCCTTCTTCACCTCGCGGCGGTGCAGCTCCACGGGGTCACCGCTTTGGCCCACGAACAGCAGCTTGACGATGCCGGTGGCGCTGGAGAGCTCGTTGAAGCTGTCCTTGCTGCCGCCGGTCGTCATGGTGTCGACCTCGATATCGCGGCCGATCCACTCCGGGGTGTTGAACTCCAGGTTGCGAAACTGGATGTCCTCGCGGGTGATGTTGCCGCCGATGCCCTTGCGGATGGCGCCGTTGGGTGACTTGGTAGCCAGCGGGTGCAGGGTGGTGCCGTCGAGCTCGGGGTGCTTGGCCAGCAGCTCGCCCAGCTGGGCGCGGTTGACGGTCATGCCCGCGTTCTTCACGCCCACGCCGTACTGCTTGAGGGCCTCGATGGCGTCGATCACCGCCTGGCCGTTGGTGACCAGGCGGTTCTCTGCGGTCAGGTCGATCTCCACGAGGTCGACGTCCAGCCGCGAGGTCACGAAGGTCTCGAGGATGCGCTCGAAGGCCACCTGGGCCATCTCGTCGCCATGCAGGATGACCAGGGGGGCTGACACGTTGATCTTGCTGCTCATCACGCTTCCTTTGGTTGAGGTGATGGGAGGATTGGGGTCATGAATGCGTATAGGGTACGCCTGCCATCGATCCTCTGCCAGATATCGCCCCGTGGCGGCGATTGCTCCACGACGAGATCACCCCGCAGGTCGAGGTCCGAGCAGGATGACGCCGGCGCCCACCAAGCACAGGCCGGCGCCGGCGAGGTCCCAGCGATCGGGAAGGCGCTGCTCGATCAGCCATAGCCAGGCCACCGAGGTGGCGATGTAGACCCCGCCATAGGCGGCGTAGGCGCGCCCGGCGTAGTCGGCTCCGGAGAGGCTCAGCAGCCAGGCGAAGAGTGCCAGGCTGGCGAGTCCCGGCATCAGCCAGAGGGCCGACTTGTCCAGCCGCCACCAGGCCCAGACGCTGAAGCAGCCGGCGATCTCGGCCAGGGCGGCGGCGATGTAGATCGCCAGGGTGGTCATCTCAGTGATGGCCCTCGGGGTCGGTGGCCCAGCGCTCGTCCGGGTGCACCTCGTTGGCGGGCAGCACCGGGTCGTAGCCCTCGGCGCGCAGTGCGGCGATCACCTCGCGGGTGTGGTCGCTGCCGAGCGTCTCCAGGGTGGCCTCCACCTCGGTGGCGCGCAGCGAGAGGTCGGTGAAGGTGCGCTGGTGGGCGATCTGGATCACGTTGGCGCGCTGCTCGGCGAGCAGCTGGGTCAGCTCGGCCAGCGAGCCGGGCACGTCGGGGATGCCCACTCGCACCCGCACGATCCGGTTGGAGCGCACCAGGCCGCGCTGGATCACCGAGGAGAGCGCCAGCATGTCGATGTTGCCGCCGCACAGCACCAGCCCCACCTTGCGGCCGCGATAGCGCTCGGGATCGCTGAGCAGGGCGGCGAGCCCCGCGGCGCCGGCGCCCTCGGCCACGCTCTTCTCGATCTCCAGAAGCATCAGGATGGCGCGCTCGATCTCGGGCTCGTCGACCAGCACGATGTCACTGACCAGTTCGCGCACGATCTCCAGCGTCAGCTTGCCGGGCTGCTTCACGGCGATGCCCTCGGCCAGGGTGGCCAGGCCGCAGTGAACCTCCTCGCCGGCCAGCGCCTGCTGCATGGCCGGGAAGCGCTGCGTCTGCACCCCGATCACCTCGATGTCGGACTTCAGGGCCTTGGCCGCCACGGCGTTGCCGCCGATCAGGCCGCCGCCGCCGATGGGGATCACCAGGCAGTCCAGGTCGGGCTCTGCCTCGAGCATCTCCAGGGCGATGGTGCCCTGGCCGGCGATGACCCGCGGGTCGTCGTAGGGGTGCACGAAGACCAGGTGGCGTTCCTCGGCGAGGCGCTGGGCGTAGGCGCCGGCTTCGTCGACGCCATTGCCCTCCAGGTGCACCTCGGCGCCGAAGTCGCGGGTGTTGCGCACCTTGAGGTTGGGGGTGTGACGGGGCATGACGATGGTGGCGTGGATGCCCAGCCGGGCGGCGTGGTAGGCCACCGCCTGGGCGTGGTTGCCGGCGGACATGGCGATCACACCCCGCGCCCGCTCCTCGGGCGTCAGCGCGAGCAGGTGGTTCAGCGCGCCGCGCTCCTTGAAGGAGGCGGTGAACTGGTGATTCTCGAACTTGATGTAGACATCGCAGCCGGTGAGCCGGGAGAGGGTCGCGGAGCGCAGGCAGGGGGTATGCTCCACGCTGCCCTCGAGGCGGGCGGCGGCCTTTTGGATGTCGTCGAGGGTCACGCTCATGGGAGGATCGTCTCCTTGTTGTTGGGATCGTTGTTGGGATCAGCGGGGCGGTCGGCGCCGGCCGGGTGGGGCAGGCGCGCCGCCAGCGCGAACACGTGGGGGTCATCCACATCGAGTTCGCGCAGGGCCTGGGCCAGATGGACCAGGTAGTCGCGGTTGGGGCCGCTGGGGCCGTGGGCGACGGCGATCTGCGCGGCGATGGCCTCGAGCGGGGCATCGCCGAGGAAGGCGGCGTTCTCCTCGGTGGCCAGGTAGAGCAGGCCCTCGGCGCCCGCCGGCTGGCCGCCGTCGTCGAAGTGCAGCCGGGTCAGCTCGCGCAGGTAGCCGTTCTTCTCGCGCACGTCCAGCGGGCCCAGCACCTCGGGGGCGATGCGATAGGCCATGCCGTGGCAGATGGCTCCCGGCTCGCGCACCAGGGTGGCCACCCGGCCGGGCGCCTCGGGGGTGCCGCGATGATCGTGGGAGCCCTGCCAGAAGCGACGCACCCAGCCGTGGATATGGGCCCGGCGACGCTCGAGGAAGGGAAAGTCGGCCTTCCAGATCAGCGAGCCGTAGCCGAACAGCCACAGCGCGTCGTGGTCGTCGAAGTGGGTCATGCGTCGATTGCGTGCCGTGGTGTCGTGGCTCATGGGCGGGGCAGGCTGGGTCGGTGGATGAACGTTCCATGATGCGTCGCCGGGCCGCGCTTGTCGAAACCCGAGGGCCGATGCCGGGGATGGCGTCGACGGCGACCCGCGGCGGGGGTAAGGTGTCGATCGCTCGACGCATGCCATCCGGTCATGTCGTTCGAGGCCGGCATTCAGTGACAGGGAGCAGGGATGGAGACGCTATTGTTGGCCCTCTCGACGGGGCTTGGCCTGGGGTTCTCGCCCTGGGCCCCGGGGACGGTCGGGGCGCTGCTGGGGCTGCCGCTCGCCTGGTGGCTCCTGGGGCGGCCGCGACGGGTGCAGTTCGCCCTCACGGCGGCACTGCTGGTGGCGGCCATGCCGGTCTGCCATCAGGCCGCGACCGCGCTGGGCTTCAAGGACGACGGGCGCATCGTGCTCGACGAGATCGTCGCCTTTCCGGTGGCGGTGCTCGGCCAGGCCACGGCCCGCCATCCCGCGGCCCTGGCCGGGGCCTACGTGGTCTATCGGGGCTTCGACATCGCCAAGCCGGCGCCGGTGAGTCAGGCGGAGGCGCTGCCCGGCGGCATCGGCATCGTGCTCGATGATACCGTGGCCGCGGCCATGACCTGGCTGGTCATGGCGGGAGGGCTCTCGCTGTGGCGCCGCCGGGCCGGCCGGGCCGGATAGCCCCGTCAGGCGCCGGCGCTCACGCCGGCGGGGCGGGCAGCCGCGCCGGCAGGCGCGCCAGCTGATCGAGCGGCACGGGGGGCGAGAACAAAAAGCCCTGCAGCAGGTCGCAGTCGCGGCCCAGGAGATCGAGCCGCTGCTCCGGGGCCTCGATGCCCTCGGCCACCACCGACAGCCCGAGGTGGTGGGCCATGGTGATCACGCCCTGGACGATGGCGGCATTGTCGCCGTTGCGGGTGATGTCGTGGATGAAACTGCGGTCGAGCTTGACCTTGCTGATCGGCAGCTGGCGCAGGTAGCGCAGGCTCGAGAAGCCGCTGCCGAAGTCGTCGATCGCCACCCGCACGCCGCGCCGGCGCAGCGCATGCAGCACCTCGATGGCCCGGTCGGTGCCGGACATCAGCACCCCCTCGGTCACCTCGAGCTCCAGCCGTTCGGCCGGCCAGCCGCTGGTCTCGAGGACCTGCTCGACCTGGGCGAGGAAGCCGGCCCGCCGGAACTGCAGCGGCGAGATGTTGACGGCCACCGGCAGCGCCGGGCCGCCCTCGGCGTGCAGGCGGGCCATGTCCTGGCAGGCCCGCTGCAGCACCCAGCGCCCTATGGCGACGATCTGCCCGGTCTGCTCGGCCAGCGGGATGAAGAGCCCCGGCGAGATCATGCCCTTCTCGGGATGCCGCCAGCGCACCAGGGCCTCGACGCTGCGCACCTCGCCGGTTCGCGTGTCGACGATGGGCTGATAGTGCAGCAGGAACTGCCCCTCGCGGATCGCCTCCTGCAGCTCGAGGCGCATCTCGACGTGCTCGCTCATCAGGCTCGAAATCTCGTCGCCATACCACTGCCAGGTGTTGCGCCCCTGCTGCTTGGCCTCCTGCATGGCGAGATCGGCGGACTGGAGCAGCTCCGCGGCCTGGTCCGGGGCGTCCTGGCTCGAGGCGATGCCGATGCTGGCGCTGATGTGCAGGCGGTGCCCCTCGAGTTCGAAGGGCCGCGACAGGGCCTCGAGGATCGCCTCGGCCCTGGCCAGCACGTCCCGCTCGTCCTCGACGCTCGTCAGCAGCAGCGCGAACTCGTCGCTGCCCAGCCGCGAGGCGATGTCGCCCTGGTCGAGCAGGGCGACGAGGCGATGGGCCACCTGCTCGAGCAGCCGGTCGCCGACATGGTGCCCGAGGCCATCGTTGACCGGCTTGAAGTCGTCCAGGTCGATGTAGAGCAGGGCCAGGAAGCCATTCTCCCGGCAGGTGCGGCGGTGCTGCTGGGTCAGGCGCGAGACGAACTGCTGACGGTTGGGCAGCCCGGTGAGCGCATCGTGGCTGGCCTGGTGGGCCAGGCGATGCTCGTACTCGCGAACCCGCGAGACATCCTGCTGGATGCCGATGATATGGGTGCAGCGGCCCTCGTCGTCGAGGACCGGGCTGAGGTAGAGGTGGTTCCAGAACGCCGAGCCGTCCTTGCGGTAGTTGCGCAGCGTCACCTGGATCTCGCTGCGTTCGGCCACCGCCGCGCGTAGCCGGGCCACCGTCACCGGATCGGTCTCGGGCCCCTGCAGCATGCGGCAGTTGTGGCCGATGAGTTCGTCGCGCGCATAGCCGGTGAGGCCCAGGAAGGTCTCGTTGACGAAGACCAGCGGCAGGTCCGGCAGGGTGGCATCGGCCAGCACCACGCCGTTGCGGCTGGCATCGATGCCGCGGGCCAGCAGGCGCAGCTGCTCCTCCTGCTCTCGGCGCCCGGTGATGTCGCGCCCCACGCCATAAACTCCGACGACCCGGTCGTCGACGATGATGGGCAGGTTGGTGACCTCCAGGGTGTAGGCCCGCCCCTCGGCATCGGTGCTCTGGTAGATATGCTGCTGGGTCTCTCCCGCGCAGACCCGTGCGAAGGCGGCGTCGATGGCCGGCAGCGCCTCCTCGGTGACGAAGCGAGCATAAGGCTGTCCCCTGAGCCACGCCTCGCTGAAGCCAGTGATGCGCGTGGCCGCGGCGTTGCAGCTGAGAAACCGGCCCTGCAGGTCGAACTCGAACACCGCGTCGGGGAGCCGGGTGAACAGCGAGCGAAAGCGCTGCTCCACCTCGAGGCGAGCCCGCCGATCGCGATGGCGCTCGATGGCCAGGGCGACCAGGCCGGCGGCACGGTGCAGCTGCGCCTCCTCATGCTCGCCGGGAGCCCGGGGCGTGGCGAAGTAGGTGTCGAGAGTGCCCAGCAACTCGTCCTCGGCCGAGATCACCGGTACCGACCAGCAGGCGGCCAGCCCCTCGTCGCGCGCCAGTGCCTGCAGGCCCTGCCAGCGAGGGTCGACGGCGATCCGCTCAGTAATCGCGAGCTGGCGGGTCACCACCGCCGCCCCGCAGGTGCCGGCCGGCGACTCGAGGGACATGCCCTGCATGGCCCGTCGGAAGGCCGGCGAGAAGCCTTCGCCCGCGACCATGTCGAGGGTGCGCCGGTCGGGATCGAATACCCGGATCGAGATCCGGGGGTCGCCGAGCTGGGGACCGATCATTCGCGCGACGTCCGCCAGCAGGGTCTCCAGGGACGTATCCCTGGCGATCACCTCCTGCACGGCCCGCTGGTCGTCCAGTCGTACGCTCTCGTCCTGCACCCTGCGCTCCTCGTATGCGACGACGTGTGGGTCGACAGCATCGCAGGGCACGCCGTTTGTTGCACTCTCTAATTTTATCCGCGCCCGGCGGGCTCAGCCGCGAAGCGAGCGCTTGTCCGGTTCGGGAAAGTGGACGTCGAAGCCGCGGGCGTCGAGCTGGCGAATGTCGCTCGGGCGGCCCTCGGCGTCGAGCTCCACCAGGCCGATGCCGCTGCCGTTCCAGAGCCGTTCGCCGGCCTTGGCGCGGTCGGGGTCGCGCGGCGAGATCACCATGCGGCGACGCTTGGTGAGCCAGTTGAGCGGCGAGCGTGGCGCATAGAGCCAGCGGTTCAGGCGGTCGAACCAGTCGAGCAGGGTGTCGGGGAAGGCGTTCTTCACGCCGCTCGAGGTGATCTGCCAGAGCCTCGGCCCTTCGCGGCGATGGCGGATGTGGATGTCGTAGGCGAAGGAGTAGTGCACGTCGCCGGAGAGGATCACGTAGTGGCCCGGGGTGCGGGAGTGGCGAAAGATGTTCATCATCACGCTCGCCGCGCCGCGGTGCGCCATCCAGTTCTCGGCGTCGACCAGCAGCGGCCGGCCGGCCAGGGTGAAGAGCCGCTGGATGGTCTCGATCAGCTTGACGCCGAACATCGGCGCCGGGGAGACGATCACCACCGAATGCGCCCCCAGCACGTTCTGCTGCAGCTCCGAGAGCGCCTCCCAGTCCATCAGGCCGGAGGGGCGGGTGGGGCTGCGCTCGCTGCGCCAGCGCCGGGTGCGGGTGTCGAGGATCACCAGCTTCGGGTCGCCCTCGACCTCCACCTCCCAGCTCTGGAAGCGCAGCAGCCGCTCGAGGACGGCGTCCTGCTCCCCGGCGGGCAGCCAGCCCTCCTGGTCGGCGGCGCGCTGAAGCAGCGCGGCGGCGTCGTCGAGCGGTGCGGCCAGGCGATCCGGGTCGTTGCCCCAGCCCTGGCAGAGCAGGTAGGCGAGCAGGGCGTTGCCGATTATCCGCCGCGAGAAGGGGTGGCCGTAGGCGGTGCTTTCCCAGTCCGCGGTGAGGTTCCAGTCGTCGGTGATGTCGTGGTCGTCGAAGATCATCAGCGAGGGCAGGTGGGCCATCACCCGGGCGGCGGCGGGCAGGCCCGCGGCGAAGCGCTCGATCACCGCCTTCTCCCTGCGGAACCGGGTGGCGTTCTCCTCGTCCAGCGCCGGCGCCGTGATCTCCACCAGGCGCCACGGGGTCGGCGACCAGGTGAGCAGGTACATGGCGATCACCTCGGCGAAGCTCATCAGGTGGTTGTGGGCGTTGGCGGAGGTGAAAACCGGCTTGCGCGCCCCGCCGAAGAAGCCCTTGCGCACCTTCTCGCTGCTCTCGGCCTCGGGCAGCAGCGCCTCGCGGCGGTAGTAGCTCGCGGGATCGTCGTAGAGCGCCTGGCTGTCGGCCACGGTGGCGCCCTCCAGGGTCTCGTCGACGAGCCCCAGGCGACGGATCAGGGCGTGGATGGCCACCAGCATCGGGCCGGCCACGTCGTCGGCATAGACCTGGTCGCCGGTCATCAGCAGCCAGGCCGGCCAGGCCTCGGGCGTATCGCGGCGCTCGGCGAGCCAGGCATCGGCGCGCACCAGGCCGTCCGGGCCGTCGTGATGGGGGCGCCGGCAGGAGCCGTGCATCAGCCGGCCGTGGCGCTCGGCGAGCACGAAGCCGGGATGCGTCGCGCCCTCGTGCAGCAGGTGGGGCGCCCAGTCGGCGATGCCGGTCGTGCCCGCCTCGCCGGGGAGCTTCAGGTCGTAGTCGATGCGCACGCCCCGGGGCAGGGGCGTGTCGAGGCGGACGTCGATCAGGTGCAGCCAGGCGTGGCGACCCAGCGGCAGCCGCCTCAGGCGCGAATCATTCAGCGCCAGCCGGCGCGGGGGGTGTCCGACCGGGTGCAGCATCAGGCTCGGTGCGAGGGGTCGTGAGCCCACCAGCCAGATCACCAGGCGCTCCGCGCTCAGGCGGCGCAGGATGGGGCCGGCGAGGACCTCGGGCAGGGGGGCGGTGTCGGAAGACATGGCAGTCCTTTGCATCAGTGAGCCGTGGCGGCCGATGACACTGGTCGTGGTCGAGTCAACCGACTAGGCTGGCGGCGGCGAGGTTCCCCCTCGGCCCCCTTTCCATTGATGGAGACCCTGACCATGACCGTGATGCTGCTCGGCCTGTTGATCTTTCTCGGTGCGCACTCGGTGCGCATTCTGGCGGACGACTGGCGAAGCGCCCAGATCCAGCGAATGGGCGAGCTGCCCTGGAAGGCGGCCTTCTCGGTGGTCTCGCTCCTCGGCCTGGCCCTCGCGATCTGGGGCTACGGCCAGACGCGCCTGGACCCGGTGTGGGTCTGGCAGCCGCCGGTGGGCCTTGGCCATGCCGTCGCGCTGTTCATGATACCTGCCTTCGTGCTGCTGGTGGCGGCCTACGTGCCGCGCAACCACCTCAAGGCGAAGCTCGGCCATCCGATGATACTGGCGGTCAAGCTGTGGGCCTTCGCCCACCTGCTGGCCAACGGACGGCTTTCCGACATCGTGCTCTTCGGCGCTTTCCTGCTGTGGGCGGTGGCCGACTTCCGCGCGGCCCGGCGGCGTCCCCGGGCGGCGCTCGCCGCTCCGAGCGTGGTCGGCACCGCGGCCACCGTGGCGATCGGCCTAGCGGCCTATGGGGTGTTCGCCCTCTACCTGCACGCCTGGCTGATCGGCGTGCCGGTGATGTGATCCACCGGCGCGGCGACCAGCGCGCCTAGATCGCCGCCGCCCCGGTCGCCCCGGCTTGACCCTTGGGCCACCCAAGGGTTTAGCCTGAATCGTCATCCATGGCGGGCCGGGGCCCCCGGTCCGCCTTTTCGACGACCGTCGGGGAGGAGCGGATGACGGAACACTTCCTGTCGCTATGGCACGAAGCGGCCCTCACCAGCCTGGGGTTCTTCTGGATGGCGCTCTGGGCCTTCGCCCTGGGCTATCTGATCAGCAGCCTGATCCAGGTGCTGGTCACCCGCCAGCGCATGCAGCGTGCCATGGGCACGGACGGGCCGCGCAGCATGCTGCTGGCGAGCTTCTTCGGCTTCATCTCCAGCTCCTGCAGCTTCGCGGCCCTGGCCACCACCCGCACGCTCTTCCAGAAGGGCGCGGGCCTCGCGCCCTCGCTGGCCTTCATGCTCGCCTCCACCAACCTGGTGGTGGAGCTGGGGTTCGTGATCGCGATCTTCCTCGGCTGGCCCTTCGTGGTCGGCGAGTACGCCGGCGGCATCCTGCTGATCCTGCTGGCCTGGGCCTTCATTCGCCTGACCCGCCCCGACGCGCTGATCGCCCGGGTGCGCGAGCGCCTGCAGGGAGACGGCGAGCAGGACGAGGGCGAGGCCGCCCCCGACTGGCGAGAGACGTTGAAGAGCCGCGAGGGCTGGCGCCGGATCGGCCAGACCTACGTCATGGAGTGGCAGATGGTCTGGAAGGACGTGCTGATCGGCTTCACCGTGGCCGGCGTGATCGCCGCCTTCGTGCCGGAGAGCTTCTTCCAGGCCCTGTTCCTCGGCGCCGGTGACGACGACCCCGGCTTCCTCGCCCTGCTGGCGCAGGCGCTGGTCGGCCCGCTGGCGGCCTTCTTCACCTTCATCGGCTCCATGGGCAACATTCCGCTGGCCGCCGTGCTCTTCGACAACGGCGTGAGCTTCGCCGGGGTGATGGCCTTCATCTTCTCCGACCTGGTGGTGCTGCCGGTGCTGCGCATCAACGCCACCTACTATGGCTGGCGCATGGCGCTCTACATCCTGGCGCTGCTGCTCAGCACCCTGGTGGTGACGGCGCTGCTGCTGCATCTCGGCATGGACCTGCTCGGCTGGCTGCCCCAGGGGAGCGGCACGGGGGCGATCACCGAGCGCGACTTCTTCGCGTTCAACTACGGCTTCGTGCTCAACCTGAGCTTCCTGGCCGCCTCGGCGGGGCTGGTCTGGCTCTGGTGGCGGGGGCGCCAGGCCGGCGGGCATCACCACCATGACCACGGGGGCGGCGGCGCCTCCCTGGGCCGCCGCGTGCTGCAGGCCATGGTGGCGCTCTCCCTGGCCTGGCTGGCCGGTGGCCTGCTCGTGGCGCCCCTCATCGGCTGAGGGGCGCGGCCGGGCGGCGCGCGACGTGTGCCGATTCAACGCCCGCCCTTGCGGTATGCTGGAGCCCTGGCAAGGGAGGGCACATGGCACACGATCATCACCATCATGCCGGGCACGACAGCCAGCGGCGGCTCTTCTGGGCGATCCTGCTGACCGGCGGCTTCATGGTCGCCGAGGTGGTGGGGGGCCTGCTCTCCGGCTCGCTGGCCCTGCTGGCCGACGCCGGCCACATGCTCACCGACACCGCGGCCCTGGCGCTGGCCTGGTTCGCCGCCCGCATCAGCCGCCGTCCGGCCGACGAGAAGCGCAGCTTCGGCTACCACCGGGTGCAGATCCTTGCCGCCTTCGTCAACGGCCTGACGCTGATCGCCATCGTGGCCTGGATTCTCATCGAGGCGATCCGCCGGCTGCTCTCGCCGGTGGAGGTGGCGGGCGGCACCATGCTGGTGATCGCCGGCCTGGGGCTCGTGGTGAACCTGGTGGTGTTCGCCATCCTGCACTTCGGCGATCGCGAGAACCTCAACGTTCGCGGCGCCGCCCTGCACGTGCTGGGCGACCTGCTGGGCTCGGTGGCGGCGATCGTCGCGGCCCTGGTGATCCTGGCCACCGGCTGGATGCCCATCGATCCGCTGCTCTCGGTACTGGTGGCGCTGCTGATCCTGCGCAGCGCCTGGAAGCTGACCCGGGAGTCCGGGCACATCCTGCTGGAGGGGGCCCCGGCGGGCGTCGACGCCGCGGCGCTGCGCCGCGAGATTCCCGAGCAGCTCGAGGCGGTCTGCAACGTGCATCACGTGCACGTCTGGTCGCTGACGCCGGGGCGCCACCTCGTTTCGCTGCATGCGGCTATCGACGAGGGCGAGGATCGCCAGGCCACGCTGGTGGCGATCCGCGCCCTGCTGGTGGAGCGCTACGGCCTTTCCCACGCCACCATCCAGCTGGAGAGCCGCCACCACTGCGCCGACGAGCCCGCGGCCCACGAGGCGCATCGCGACTGACCCGGTGCCGGGGCCTCGACGTGTGAGTTACCCCCTTGAACCGACGAGCCCCACCACGCTGACCAGGATCAGGACGCCGCCGAGCACCCGGAAGTAGAGATTGGTGCGGCTGCCGACCAGGAAACGGTGAGCACGCTCGCCGAGCAGATGCCCCACTAGGGCGCAGGGCAGCAGCCATAGCTGATGGATGAGCTGCAGGTCGACGCCGGCGATCACGAAGGAGACCATCTTGATCAGCACCAGGATGAACCAGAGCACGAAGAGTGTGTCGCGCAGCTGGTGGGTGGCGACATGGGTGGCGAACACCGCGACGATCAGTGGGGCTCCGATCAGCGAGGTACCGCTGACGTAGCCACCAAGCGCCAGGAGCACGCCGTCCAGGACGCGGTTATGGCTACGAAAGGGCCTGTCGAGCACATAGCCGACCGCATAGACCATCACGATCACGAAGATGATGCTGGTCAGCACGTCGCCCGGCAGGGTGAGCAGGCCCACCACGCCGACCAGCTTGGGGATGATCATCACCTTCATCGCCTTGAGCAGATAGCCCCAGTCGATATTGCCCTCGCTCGGCGCCCTGCCGGCGTTCTCGGCCACCAGCTGTCGGTGGCCGCGCCAGGCGATCCAGCTGGAGAAGATCAGCAGATGGATGGCGATGATCGGCAGGAAGACCAGCGGATCATCGAGCACCAGCAGCAGGAAGGGCAGCGACAGCACGGCACCGCCGAACCCCAGGCTGGTGCGCACGAAGCCGCTCCAGACGAAGATCAGCCCGATCAGGACGAGTTGAGAGGTCTCGAGGTCGGCCATCAGGGCGCTCCTTTCCCGTATGGAAGTGTCATGTCTGAGGTGGCCGTGTCATGGCGTCAACGTGCCCCAGACGCCGGCCAGTACCTCCAGTGCCTCGGCGATCACCGCCTCCTCGCCGCGATCCCGGCGCCAGACGAAACTCAGCGCGCAGGGCAGGTGCACGCCTTCGACGACCACCAGGCCCCGTTCCTGGCGCTCGGCCATGGCCAGGGCGTCGCGGGCCAGGCTGAGCCCCACGCCGGCGCGCACCAGGTCGAGCATGCAGGCCTCCTGGTCCACCTGGGCCACGCCGTTGGGCACGATGCCCAGCGGGTCGAGCACGCCATGCAAGAGGCGGTGATGGGCGGAGTCGTCGGGTGTGGTGATCCATGGCAGGGTGGCGAGGCGGGGCCAGTCGGCGCCGGCCAGGCGACTGCCCCAGCCGGCCGGGGCGATCACGTGGTAGTCGAATCGGGTGAGCTCGCAATGGACGATCTCGGCAGCGCCCGGCCCCTCGCCGGGAGGCGCCAGGAAGAAGCCGACGTCCAGCTCGCCGCGTCGCACCCACTCCAGCACGGTGCCGCTCATGCCGTGGTGCAGCTCGGTCTCGAGCTGCGGAGCGCGCTCCACCAGGCGCCGCAGGAAGGCCCCCAGGCGGATGAACTCCGGGTCGACGATGGTACCGATCTTCAGCCGGCCACGCAGGGTACTGTGCAGGGCCCGGGCGTTCTGTTCGAAGGCGGCCATGGCCGCCAGCGCCTTCTCGGCGGCGGGAAGCAGCGCGCGGCCGTCGGCGGTCAGTTCCAGCCCCTGGGGGCGGCGTTGGAACAGGATGAGGCCGAGGCCCACCTGGAACTGCTTGAGCTTCAGGCTCACCGCGGGCTGGGTCAGGTGCAGTCGCTCGGCGGCGCGAGAGACGCTGCCTTGCCTGGCCACGGTGACGAAGGCACGCAGGGTCTGGAGGTCCTGCATGGTGTCGTCTCCTCGGCATGAAGTGATATCAGCCAAACTTATATGCTGGTTTTGGATTACTCAATTGATCCCGGCGACGAGCGGGCTAGTCTAGGCGCCAGGTGGGGCGCTTCTGTCACGCCGCAGCCCCGATGCCGACAACGACGAGACGAGGCCGCCATGAGCACAGCCAACATCCAGCATTATATCAATGGGCAAATGTCAGCCGGCGACTCCGGTCAGCACCAGGCCGTGACCAACCCGGCCACCGGCCAGGTGACCGGTCAGGTGGCCTTGGCCTCCCACGCCGATGTGGCCACGGCCGTCGCCGCGGCCGAGGCCGCCTTCCCGGCCTGGGCCGATACCCCGCCGATCCGCCGAGCCCGGGTGATGTTCAAGTTCCTCCAGCTGCTGGGCGAGCACAAGGATGAGCTGGCGCGGGCCATCACCCTGGAGCATGGCAAGGTGTTCACCGATGCCCAGGGCGAGGTGGCACGCGGCATCGACATCGTCGAGTTCGCCTGCGGCATCCCGCAGCTGCTCAAGGGCGACTATACCGAACAGGTCAGCACCGGCATCGACAACTGGACCACGCGCCAGCCGCTGGGGGTGGTGGCCGGCATCACCCCGTTCAACTTCCCGGTCATGGTGCCGATGTGGATGTTCCCGATTGCCATCGCCGCCGGCAATACCTTCATCCTCAAGCCGAGCCCGCTGGATCCCAGCGCCTCGCTGTTGATCGCTGACCTGCTCAAGCGGGCGGGGCTGCCGGACGGCGTCTTCAACGTGGTGCAGGGCGACAAGGCGTCCGTGGAGGCGCTGCTCGATCACCCCGGGGTCAAGGCGCTCTCCTTCGTCGGCTCCACGCCGATCGCCAACCTGATCTACGAGCGGGGTGCCCGCCACGGCAAGCGTGTCCAGGCCCTGGGCGGAGCCAAGAACCACATGGTGGTGATGCCCGATGCCGACCTCGACAAGGCCGTGGATGCGCTGATTGGCGCGGCCTACGGCAGTGCTGGCGAACGCTGCATGGCGATCAGTGTGGCGGTGCTGGTGGGCGACGTGGCCGATGAGGTCGTGCCGCGCCTGGCCGAGCGTGCCCGTTTGCTCAAGGTCAAGAATGGCCTGGAGCTGGATGCCGAGATGGGGCCCATCGTGACGGCCCAGGCCCACCGGCGCATCACCGGCTACATCGAGCAGGGCGTGGCCGAGGGCGCCGAGCTGGTCGTCGACGGCCGCGACCTCGATGTCGCCACGACCGGCGACGACTGCGCCGAGGGCTTCTGGATGGGCGGCTCGCTGTTCGATCACGTCACCCCGGAGATGACCCTCTACCAGGAGGAGATCTTCGGCCCGGTGCTGGCCTGCGTTCGGGTGCCCGACATCGCCACCGCCATCCGGCTGATCAATGATCACGAGTTCGGCAACGGCGTGAGCTGTTTCACCGAGAGCGGCAGCGTGGCCCGCGAGTTCGGGCGTCGCATCCAGGTCGGCATGGTCGGCATCAACGTGCCGATCCCGGTGCCCATGGCTTGGCACGGCTTCGGCGGCTGGAAGCGCTCTCTGTTCGGGGACACCCACGCCTACGGCGAGGAGGGCGTGCGCTTCTACACCAAGCAAAAGTCGATCATGCAGCGCTGGTCGGATTCCATCGAGCATGGGGCCGAGTTCGTGATGCCCACCGCCAAGTAGGTCCGATCCTTTCGTTTACGCGACGCCACTACCGAGAGTACGCCATGGCCGATCATTCCAACGATAAACACGCCTACGACTACATCGTGGTGGGCGCCGGCACCGCCGGCTGTCTGCTCGCCAACCGCCTGAGCGCCGACCCGGCCAACCGGGTGCTGCTGATCGAGGCAGGGGGGCGCGATAATTACCACTGGATCCATATCCCGGTGGGCTATCTCTACTGCATCGACAACCCACGCACCGACTGGCGGTTTCGCACCGAGCCCGACCCGGGCCTGAACGGCCGCTCCCTGCTCTATCCCCGCGGCAAGACGCTGGGGGGCTGCTCCAGCATCAACGGCATGCTCTACCTGCGGGGCCAGGCCCGCGACTACGACGGCTGGGCCGAGCTCACCGGCGACGACGCCTGGCGCTGGGAGAACTGCCTACCCGACTTCATGAAGCACGAGGACCACTACCGCTTGGACGACGGGGGCGATGCCGATGCAGCCCACCGCGACTTCCACGGCCATGGCGGCGAGTGGCGCGTCGAGCGCCAGCGCCTGAAATGGCAGGTGCTGGACGACTTCGCCGCGGCCGCCGTGCAGGCCGGCATCCCGCGCACCCGCGACTTCAACCGCGGCGACAACGAGGGGGTCGACTACTTCGAGGTCAACCAGCGCGGGGGTTGGCGCTGGAACACCGCCAAGGCCTTCCTGCGCGGCGTCGAGAAGCGCGACAACCTGACCCTGTGGCACTCCACCCTGGTGCGGGGACTCGAGTTCGCCAAGGGGCGGGGGAGCGAGCCGTGTTGCTGCGGCGTCACGGTCGAACGGGGCGGCGAAGTCGTCACAGCGAGCGCCAGTCGCGAGGTGATCCTGGCGGCGGGCGCCATCGGCTCGCCGCAGCTGCTGCAGCTCTCGGGCATCGGCCCGGCCGACCTGCTCGCCGAACACGGCATCCCGGTGGTGGCGGACCTGCCGGGGGTAGGAGAGAACCTCCAGGACCACCTGCAGATCCGCTCGGTCTACCGGCTGACGGGGGCAAGGACCCTCAACACCCTGGCCAACTCGCTGCTGGGCAAGGCGAAGATCGGCCTGGAGTATGCCCTGACGCGCTCTGGGCCGATGAGCATGGCGCCCTCCCAGCTGTGCGCCTTCACGCGCAGTTCCGACGATCAGCCCCATCCCAATCTCGAGTACCACGTCCAGCCGCTGAGCCTGGAGGCCTTCGGCCAGCCGCTGCACGACTTCCCGGCGATCACGGCGAGCGTGTGCAACCTCAACCCGACCAGCCGGGGTACGGTGCGCATCAAGAGCGCCGATCCCCGCGAGGCTCCGGCCATCGCCCCTAACTACCTGAGCACGCCGGAGGATCGCCGGGTGGCCGCCGACTCGCTGCGGGTCACCCGGCGCATCGCCGAGCAGCCGGCGCTGGCCCGCTACCGGCCCGAGGAGTTCAAGCCGGGCCTGCAGTACCAGAGCGACGACGACCTGGCGCGGCTGGCCGGCGACATCGGCACCACCATCTTCCACCCGGTGGGCACCGCGAAGATGGGGCGCGACGACGATCCCCAGGCGGTCGTCGATGCCCGCCTGCGGGTCCGGGGGGTGCGGGGGCTGCGGGTCGTCGATGCCAGCATCATGCCGACCATCACCAGCGGCAACACCAACTCGCCGACGCTGATGATCGCCGAGAAGGCCGCGGCCTGGATCCTCGCCTCGCCGTGACGCCCGTCCTGCGTGGCGGAGGGGGCGCGTCCGGCCCCGTCGCCGCGTCACGGTTTCATCACCGTTTCCTCACTTTCTCGTCACGCGGCGAAAATAAGGTTTGACCTGCCCTCGGCGAGGGCGCACTATGCGGGCAGTTGGTTAGCAATTGGAACGTCCAAGCGGTCATCGAAAGCTCATAGCGTCGATTTCCCGGTGAAAGTTTCTTGTTTTACCCACTGCAACTCGGGTATTTCCCGGCACAATCTCACGCTATTCGAGGAATTCGATCATGGCTACTGGTACCGTCAAGTGGTTCAACGACACTAAAGGCTTCGGCTTCATCTCTCCGGACGACAACGGCGACGACCTGTTCGCGCACTTCTCCGAGATTCAGGCTGACGGCTTCAAGTCCCTGCAAGACGGTCAGAAGGTCTCCTTCGACGTCACCCAGGGCAAGAAAGGCCTCCAGGCTTCCAACATCAAGGTCATCGACTGAACGTCGATCGACCCTGATGTGACTGCCTGACGGCAGTCGAGAAAGGCCCGCGAAAGCGGGCCTTTTGCGTGGGCGGCATTCCGGTCCTTTATTCTAAAAAGTGATTTCTAGATTTCTAAAAATAACTTTTTAGAATAACCGTCGGCGGTCACAATGGGAGCCGTTCTGTCGCGACCGGATCCCCCCATGCCGCTGGATGCCTGGCTCTCCCTTGCCATCGTCATCGCCGTCTTCCCGCTGATGGCCTTCTCGCGCGTCGGGCCGGACATCGTGCTGCTCGGCGCGGTGATCCTGCTGCTGATCCTCGGCGTGATCGAGCCGGCCCAGGCGCTGGCGGGCTTCTCGAGCACGGGGCTGTTCACCGTGGCCTTCATGTACGTGCTGGTGACCAGCATCCGCGAGACCGGCGGCATCGACCTGATCATCCGCCACGTGCTGGGGCGGCCGCGCAGCGAGGGGCGGGCGCTGCTGCGCCTGCTGCTGCCGGTCGCCTCGCTCAGCGCCCTGCTCAACAACACCCCGGTGGTGGCGACCTTCATCCCGGCGGTGCTGAGCTGGAGTCGCCGCGTCGGCGTGCCAGCGCACCGCCTGCTGATGCCGCTCAGCTTCGCCTCGATCCTCGGCGGCACCATCACCCTGTTCGGCACCAGCACCAACCTGGTGGTCCACGGCCTGCTGGTCGACCGCGACCCCTCCCTGGCCATGGGGCTGTTCGACATCGCCTGGGTCGGCGTGCCGGTGGCCCTGGTGGGGCTGCTCTACCTGCGGCTGCTGGCGCCGCGCCTGCTGCCGGCCCGGAGGGGCGCCGCCTCGGCCTTCGACAATCCCCGCGAGTTCACCATCGAGATGGAGGTGGCCCCCGAGGGACCGCTGGTGGATCGCACGGTCGAGGAGGCCGGCCTTCGCCACCTGCAGGCGCTGTTCCTGGTCGAGATCGAGCGCGACGGCAACGTCGTCAGCGTGGTGGGGCCCGGCGAGCGCCTCAAGGGCGGCGACCGGCTGGTGTTCGCCGGGACCAGCGAGGGCGCCGTGGAGCTGCAGCAGATCCGCGGGCTCGTGCCGACCCGCCAGGGCGCCTCGAGCCTCGAGAAGGACTTCAAGGAGCGTCGCCTGGTGGAGGCGGTGGTCTCCGGCCAGTGCCAGTTCATCGGCCGGCGCATTCGCGACGGCCACTTCCGCACCCTCTACGGCGCGGCGGTGCTGGCGGTCTGCCGCGGCGGCGAGCGGGTCGCCGGCAACCTCGGCCAGATCCGCCTGCAGCCCGCCGACGTGCTGCTGCTGGAGGCGCGCCCGCCCTTCATCGAGCGCCATCGCCAGTCCCGGGACTTCCTGCTGATCAGCACCGTCAACGGCGCCGCGCGCCCGGTCCACGAGAAGGCCTGGCTGGCCTGGGCCATCCTGGCGGGGGTGGTGGCGCTGGCGAGCCTCGGGGTGATGAGCATGATGAAGGCCGCCATGCTCGGCGCGCTGCTGGCGCTGGCCACCGGCTGCTGCTCGGTCGGCGCGGCGCGGCGCGGACTCGACACCCAGGTGCTGCTGACCATCGCCGCCTCCTTCGGGCTCGGGGCGGCCCTGGAGAGTTCGGGCGCCGCGGCCACGCTGGCCGGCCTGGCGCTGTCGCTGGCCGACGGCAATCCCTGGCTGCTGCTGGTGGGGAGCTACCTGCTGGTGGCGCTGCTCACCGAGCTTGTCACCAACAACGCGGCCGTGGTGATCACCTTCCCGGTGGTGATGGCCGGGGCCGAGAGCCTGGGGGTGAGCCCCATGCCCTTCGTGGTGGCGGTGATGTTCGCCGCCTCGGCGAGCTTCCTGACGCCGATCGGCTACCAGACCAACCTGATGGTCCACGGCCCCGGGGGCTATCGCCTGGGCGACTTCCTGCGCCTCGGCGGCCCCCTTAACCTGCTCATCGCCCTGGTGGCGCTGACCCTGATCCCGCTGTTCTGGCCCTTCTGAGCACGCTCGCCGCCGGGCGGCGTTTGCGGTAGGGTGTCGTCCTTCGACCGACCCGATTTCCGGCCCTGGAGGCGACTTCATGAATCATCCCGGCGAACTGATCATCGAGCCGAGGAACGGCCAGCCGGCCGATGCCTGCGTCATCATCCTGCACGGCCTGGGCGCCGACGGCCGCGACTTCGAGCCGCTGGTGCCGGCGCTGCCGCTGCCCGATGAGGCCGCGGTGCGCTTCATCCTGCCCCATGCGCCGCGCCTCCCGGTGACCGTCAACGGCGGGATGACCATGCCGGCCTGGTACGACATCAAGGAGATGAGCCTCGACCGCCAGATCGACGAGCCGCAGCTGCTGGCCTCCGCCGAGCGCATCCAGGCGATGCTGCGCGAGCAGATCGAGCACGGCATCGACAGCCGCCGGATCATCCTGGCGGGCTTCTCCCAGGGCGGCGCGGTGGCCTACCAGGCGGCGCTCTCCTTCGAGGCGCCGCTGGGTGGCCTGTTGGCGCTCTCCACCTACTTCGCCACGGCCGACAGCGTGACGCTCGCCGAGGCCAACCGCACGCTGCCCATCGAGGTCCATCACGGCAGCTTCGACCCAGTGGTGCCCGAGTCGCTGGGCAAGGCCGGGTACGATCGCGTGCTCTCGCTGGGCTATCCGGCGCACTACCGCCGCTACCCGATGGCCCACGCGCTCTGCCCGCAGCAGATCAGCGACATCGGCCGCTGGCTGGACGAGCGGCTGGCACGCTGAGCGGACGCCGGCCATGCCCGCTCGCGACGCTCGCGTGACGGCGGCCGCCTCCCCGGTGGGCGCGCTGCGCGTCTGCTGGCGCTGCGCGCGCCCCAATTTCCTGGTGCTGGCGCCGCTCTGTGCGGGGCTGGCGGTGACCAGCGCCTGGCTCGACGGCCGGGCGCCGGAGGGCGGGGCGATCCTGCTGGTGCTGGTTGCCGCGCTGCTGGCCCACGCCGCGGTGAACCTCTTCAACGAGCATCACGACTTCGCCAGCGGCCTGGATGCCACCACCCGGCGCACGCCCTTCTCCGGCGGCAGCGGCGCGCTGCCCGCGCACCCCGGTGCGGCCCGGGTGGTGCGGCGTGCCGCGCTCGCCTGCCTGGCCGGGGTCGTGGTCATCGGCGCTTGGTGCCTGTGGCGCGCCGGGCCCGCGCTGCTCGCCTACGGCCTGCTCGGCGTGGCGCTGGTGGTGGCCTACACCGGCTGGCTGACCCGCCGGCCCTGGCTCTGCCTGGTGGCGCCGGGGGTGGGCTTCGGCACCCTGATGGTGGTCGGGGCGAACCACGCCCTCACCGGCGCCTTCTCCGCCACGGCGCTGGTCGTCTCGGCGGTGCCGACCCTGCTGGTCAGCGCCCTGCTGCTGGCCAACCAGCTGCCGGACATCGAGCCCGACCGCCGGGTGGGTCGCCATCACCTGGCCATCGTGCTGGGCGCCCGGCGGGCGGCGCGCCTGGTGGCGGCGCTGGTGCTCGCGGCCTTCCTCGTGGTCCCGCTGGGCTGGGCCGCGGGCCGGCTGCCCGGCGAGGCGTGGGCGATGTGGCTGGCCGCCCCCCTGGCCCTGCGGCTCGTCGTCGGCCTCTGGCGCCTGCCCTCGGAGGTGGAGGACGGCGAGCTCGCGCCCCTGCTGCCGCTGCTGGGCCTCAACGTCGCGCTGCTGCTGGCGACCCTTGGGCTGCTCAACCTGGGGCTTTGGTTGGCCAGCTGAGGGCTCTGGCGCGCCGCCTGACGCTTCGGCGAAGGTCGCCTCGACAGGCCCATGGCGCCGGGGCAGGATGGCATGACGTGATGCCGCATGCTCCCAGGACCGTGACCACATGAATGCCTCTCCCTTTGCCCCGCTTCCCGATGCCCAGGGCTATTTCGGCCGTTTCGGCGGCCAGCGGATCCCGCCGGCCCTCAAGGCCGTGATGGACGAGATCGACGCCGCCTACGAGGAGATCCGCCACCGCGAGGATTTCCAGCGCGAGCTGGCCGACCTGCTGGCCGACTACGTGGGACGCCCCAGCCCCATCTTCCATGCCCGGCGTCTCTCCGAGCAGCTGGGCGGTGCCCAGATCCACCTCAAGCGGGAGGACCTGAACCACACCGGTGCCCACAAGATCAACCACTGCCTCGGCGAGGCGCTGCTCGCCAAGTTCATGGGCAAGACCAAGGTGATCGCCGAGACCGGCGCCGGCCAGCATGGCGTCGCGCTCGCCACCGCCTGCGCCCTCGTGGGCATCCCCTGCGAGATCCACATGGGGCAGGTCGACATCGAGAAGGAGCACCCCAACGTCACCAAGATGAAGATCCTCGGGGCGACGCTGGTGCCGGTGACCCGCGGCACCGCGACCCTCAAGGATGCCGTGGACAGCGCCTTCGAGGAGTACCTGAAGGACCCGCAGCGCTTCATCTACGCCATCGGCTCGGTGGTGGGGCCGCACCCCTTCCCGAAGATGGTCCGCGACTTCCAGGCGATCATCGGCCGCGAGGCACGGGAACAGTTCCTCGAACGCCACGGTCGCCTGCCGGACCATGTCACCGCCTGCGTGGGCGGCGGCTCGAATGCCATCGGCATGTTCACCGCCTTCCTGGAGGATGACGGCGTGCACCTGGTGGGCGTGGAGCCGGCCGGGGAGGGGCTCGATACCCCGCGACACTCCGCTACCCTGACCCTGGGCCGGCCCGGCGAGATCCACGGCATGGCCTGCTACGTGCTGGAGGACGAGGCGGGCCAGCCGATGGCCGTGCACTCCATCGCCTCGGGGCTCGACTACCCCGGCGTGGGACCCCAGCACAGCTACCTCAAGGAGCTGGGGCGAGTGGATTACCAGAGTGCCACCGACGACGCCTGTCTCGAGGCCTTCCTCACGCTGTCGAGGGTCGAGGGGATCATCCCGGCCCTGGAGAGCGCCCATGCCGTGGCCTGGGCGATGCGGACGGCGCCGACCCTGGCCGCCGACCGGCATATCCTGGTCAACCTGTCGGGCCGGGGGGACAAGGACGCGGACTACGTCGCGGCGCGTCTCGGCCTCTAGCGCTCGTCGCCCCATCGCCTCGTCGAACCGTCGAGTCGTCGAACCGTCGAACCGTCGAACATGTGGTCCCGACCATCCTGGGCTAGGGTGTGAGATGTACGAAGGGCGGGAGATCCTTCATGATCGACGCGGGGAACCCCGGGACGGTGGGCATGGGACGCATCAGGGATCACTGGCGGCACTGGGTGTCGTCTAGGCGGCAGCGGGCCTCGTTGGCCGGCTCGCTGCTGGACGGCTTCCCGGGTGTGGCGATGCTCGTCGATGCTGACGGCGTCATCCTCTGCGTCAATCCCGGCTTCGAGCGCTACAGTGGTCATCCGTCGTACACGATGCTGGGACGGCGCGTCACCTGCCTGGATGTGGATCCGCTGCACGGTGACATCGCCCGGGCCCTGGCGCACAGCGTGACGCGCCGTGGCGCCTGGCGCGGTGGGCTGACGTGTCGCCGGGCCGACGGGCAGGTCACCCACCAGCAGGGCGTCTTCCAGCCGCTGGAGACGCGTCCCGGCGAGCCGCTGCGCCTGCTGATCACCCTGCAGGACATCACCGTGCTGCATCGGAGCGCCGTCGACGATCATGACCGGCTCACCGCCCTCCAGGGCACGGTGGACCGGCTGCCCGGCGTGGTCTTCCAGCTTCGCCAGTCGGCGCGGGGCGATCTCGAGTTCCGCTACCTCAGTGCCGGGCTCCAGGCGCTGGCGGGGCTCCCGTCACGGGAGGCGGTGAAGAGCGCCGAGACGCTGCTGGGAAGGCTGCACGAGGACGATCGTCAGCGCCTCGACACCACCCTGGCGCAGTCGGCGGTCAGCCTGGCGCCCTGGTCGCTGGAGTTCCGCCTCTCCCTCGGTGACGAGGTGCGCTGGATCGAGGGGCGGGCCACCCCCCGCCGGCAGCGCGACGGCGATACCCGCTGGGACGGCGTGCTGCTGGACATTACCGCGCGCAAGGACGAGGAGCAGCGCACCCAGAAACTGGTCCGCACCGACATGCTCACCGGGGTGCTCAATCGTCGCGCCTTCTTCGACTACGGCGAGGCCGTGCGGGCGCTGGCCGCGCGTCACGGGCGGGCGGTGCCCCTGGCCATGCTCGATATCGACCACTTCAAGCAGCTCAACGATACCCACGGCCATGCCGCCGGCGACCTGGCCCTGCAGGCGTTCGCCACGGCCTGTCGCGACTGCCTGCGGCCCTATGATCTCTTCGCGCGCATCGGCGGCGAGGAGTTCGCCGTCATGCTGGTGGATACCTCGCCGGAGGAGGCTCGGGGCGTGCTGGATCGCCTGCGTGCCGCGGTGCAGGCGCTCGAACTGGACGTGCAGGGCGAGCGCCTGCGGGTCACGGTGAGCCTGGGGCTGGCGGTGATCCCCCCGCAGGGGAGCCTCGATTTCGCGCTCTCCCAGGCCGACGCGGCGCTCTACCGCGCCAAGCGCGAGGGCCGCAATCGCCTCGTCTCGGCGCCGGGCTATCCCGAGCCCCATGAACACGTTCGCTGATCGATGGTCCGATGGCTGGAGAAACGCCGCCGAGATCGGCAGGATGGGTAACCCCTACACCGCAACACGAGGAGCCATGCCATGTCTCTGTCGGAAGACTTTCGCCTGCCTGTTGCCTGTCCGAGTTGCGGCAGTCACCTGATGCGCGTCTCCAGCGTCAAGAATCCCGATGACCAGGTGCACTGCGCCTCCTGCCACCGTTACGTCTGCCTGTGGCACGAGGCGCAGTCCGTGCTGAGAAAGGGACCCGGCAGCGAGAGCGAGGCCCTGATCGAGAAGGCGGTCAACCGCGGCGCCTGAGGAATGACCCATGGCGGCGCGCCATCCGCCGAGGCGGACCACCGCGTGGCGCAGCATCGGGAAGGGCCGGGCCGAGAGGCGCCGGCCCTTCGTCGTCTCCGGCCCTCGATCGACTAGAGCAGCTCCTCGCCGGCCAGGGCCAGGCGCGAGCGCTCGACGCTCTTCAGGGTGACGTGGCCGGCGTGGGGCCAGTCGCGGAAGTGCTGGACCACCGCCGCCATGCCGCAGGTGTTGGCGGTGAGGTAGGGGGTGTCGATCTGGCCGACGTTGCCGAGGCAGACGATCTTGGTGTTGCGCCCGGCCCGGGTGATCAGCGACTTGAGCTGTTTGGGGGTGAAGTTCTGGGCCTCGTCGATGATCAGGAAGGTGTCGTTCAGGGTGCGCCCGCGCATGAAGCCGGGGGCGCGGATCTGCACCCGTGAGCCCAGCAGCTGACGGGTGGCGTCCTGGTTCCAGGTGCTGCTGCCGTCGTGCTCGTCGCGCAGCAGGTTGTCCATGTTGTCGTGGAAGGCGCCCATCCAGGGCGACATCTTCTCCTCCTCGGTGCCGGGCAGGAAGCCGATGTCCTCGCTCATGGAGATCGGCGCCCGGGTGAAGACGATGCGTTCGAAGCGCTTGCTGTCCAGGGTCTGCTGGAAGGCGGCGGCCAGCGTCATGAAGGTCTTGCCGGTGCCGGCGCTGCCGGCGATGGTGACCAGGTCGATCTCATCGTCCATCAGCAGGTTGAGGGTGAAGTTCTGCCGGCTGTCGTGGGCGTGCACGCCCCAGACGCTGGCGCCGTGGCGGTAGTTGGTCAGCAGCTCCAGGTGGGCGTGCTTCGGCCCCACCTCGCGGACGATGGCCTCGAAGCTGGCCCCCTCGTCGCTGTCGGAGACCAGCATGCCCAAGTGCCATTCGCGCGGCATCTCGCCGGCGAGGCGGTAGACGACGCGCTGCTCCTGGCGCTCGACCTTCACGTCCGCGGCGAGGCTGTCCCATAGCCCGCTGCCGTCGTGGCCAGCGTCGGGGTAGATCCGGGCGCCGTCGGTCATGGCGTCGCTGTCGTCGAAGGCGCGGTCGGTGAGGTAGTCCTCGACCGGCACCTCCAGTGCCGCCGCCTTGACCCGCAGGTTGATGTCCTTGGTGACCAGGATCACCGAGGCGTCGGGGCGCTCGTCGCGCAGTCGGCAGGTCTCCGCCAGCAGGCGGTTGTCGGGGCTGTCGTCCAGCGGATCGAGCGCTTTCAGGTCGTGGTAGCAGAGCAGGCGCAGGCGACCCTCGGGGCCGACCAGCCGTGGGATGGGAATGCCGTCGCGAATCTGGTCGATATCGACGTTGGCGGTGAGGTCCGAGAGGGTGCGGCTAACTTGACGGGCGGTGCGGGCGATCTCGCGGATGCCGTTCTTGTGCTTGTCGAGCTCCTCGAGCACGGTCATGGGGATGACGACCTCGTGCTCGTCGAACTGGTAGAGGGCGGCGGGGTCGTGGATCAGGACGTTGGTGTCCAGCACGTAGAGCCGGGTGGCCTTCTTGTCGATGCGTACCATCGGCGCAGTTCTCCTGGTGTCATGGTGTCGACACTGCCGGCGCGCGATGTCAGGGAGGTGACAGGGGCGCTGGCGCTGTCGTCCCGCTCGATGTCTGTCGTGTCACCTCCTGATGGCCTGGGATGGGGGCTGGCCAGCTACCGGTCTGTCGGGTACCGGCCTGATTGGAGCATGGACGCCGTTTGTCGATGCTGCAATGCAATATCATGATGAACCCTCAACGCTGGCTCAGCGAGGGGGCTCGACCTCCTGGAAGATGCCTTCCAGGTCCAGCGTGGAGTGCCGGCCCAGCGCCTCGACGTTATCGTCCAGCCAGGCCTCGGTGGTCGCGCGGCCCAGGTCGTGCAGATGGCAGAGGAAGGCCCATTCGGCATTGAGCTTGCTGGAGACGGAGAGGTGCGAGAGCGGCTCGTCGCCGCTGAGGTGGTGGAGCCTGGCGTCGCCATAGCAGCCGATGTCGATGTCGTGCTCGCCGAGCAGCTTCTGCAGCGTCGCGATCATGCGCACCTCCTTGATCAGGGCGGCATTGAAGGTGATCTCGTTGAGCCGGTTGAGGATGTCAGCGGCGCTGGTGGGCAGCTCCTGACGGTAGAGGGGGGTAATCTGCACCAGCAGGATGTCGCCCGCCGTGCAGTCGTGCAGCAGGGGCGAGAGCGAGGGGTTGCCCATGTAGCCGCCGTCCCAGTAGGCCTCGCCGTCGATCTCCACGGCCTGGAAGACGGTGGGCAGGCAGGCCGAGGCCATCACCGCATCGAGACTCATCTCCTCCCGGGAAAAGATTCGCTGCTTGCCGCTGCGCACGTTGGTGGCGGTGACGAAGAGCTTGAGGCGCTCGCAGGCGCGCACCCGGTCGAAATCGACCCGCTCGGCGACGATGTCCCGCAGCGGATTGAGATTGAAGGGGTTGAAGTGGTAGGGCGAGACCAGTCGACTCATCAGGTCCAGGGCGATATAGCCGGGGGAGTGGTCGAGGCTCCAGTTGCCGGTCATCACGTCCAGCGGGGTGCGACGCACGGGGCTCGCCATGCCCGCTCGGCTCACCGCACGCCAGAAGTCACGCAGCGCCAGGCGGGCAGTCTCCTCGTCGCCACGGGTCAGGGCGTCGGCCATCACCACGCCGTTCATGGCTCCAGCACTGGTGCCACTGATGCCCTCGATTTCGATGCGCTCGTCCTCGAGCAGGCGGTCCATCACTCCCCAGGTAAAGGCGCCGTGAGCACCGCCCCCCTGCAGGGCCAGATCTATGCGCTTTCTTTCGCTCATGTCCGCTCCATAGGCCGGTGAGCCGGCACGCGACTGACTGAGGTCTCGCTCAGCGTAATGGTGTGACGGGGCAGCGGCCAGTCCGACCCTCCCGACGGAGAGCCGCCTCGCCTCGACGGGCTTTCCTGCCGGCACTGTAACGTTCTCGAGGCACTCTGCCGAACGTCGTTAACGGATTGTTTTTCAAGAGAATAAAAGCCCCTTCGCGCCAATCTCCCGGTCCTGTGTTCAGGTCATGGAGCACTCACGGTTCCGCAACAAATGGGTGGCCGGACATCCCTATCGGCCCGGAAGTACGCGAGATGTATAAATTTCTCACTCTTACAGTTGCTTACATCTGTGACGAGAGGTCGTTGGCACGGTTCATGCTCCTGTCTTGAAGACTGCGAGCGGGAAGCGTCATTCAAGGGTCCTCCATTATGAGTTGGGACGCTGGCGCGAGTTCGCAGGCTGCAGCAGACACAACAAATGGAGACATGATCATGAAAAAGTATCTTGTACTCGCGGGTACGCCCTTGCTGGCCCTGGTAATGGCCATCTCCACGGCGCACGCGAACCCGAGTGCCGGTTATGCAGATGACATCGACCAGGAAGTGGATTCGAATGCCAATGCGACCGGCGGCAACAGCGGTAGTGCCAACGGTGGCGCCGGATTCGGTATGGGCTATGCGGGCGGTGGTACCGGCGGCAGTGCCGACGGCGCTGTTGACGACTCCGGCGGGAACGGCGGGAACGGTGGTGCCGGCACTGGCGGATATGCAGCAGGGTCCGGCGCAGGTGGCATGGGTGGCTCGACTGGCCGCGGTGGTGACGCCTGGGCCATGAGCGAATCCTACAACACCTCGACCAGTGTCATCTCCATCCAGGAACTCAACTCCACCGTCAATGGTGCCGGTATCAGCATCAGCGGGGCCCGCGGTGCGGCTGGGGCGACCGGTGGTGAGGGTGGCGGTGCCATGTCGGCCAGCCTTGGCATGGGTATCGGCGGCCATGGTGGTGATGGCAATGGCGGTAATGGCGGTGACGCCGGTGCATCGACCTGGACCGACGCCTCGGGTGGAGATTCAGGTAGTACCGGTACCGGCTTCGGTATGGGCTTCGGTACCGGCGAGGGTGGCAATGCCGGTGCATACGCAGGCTCCAGCTCCGGCGCCAATGCAGAGAATGATGATGGCGATGATGGAGCACAGAGGGCCGATTCGGATTCCGGTGCCGGGGCAACCGCCACTGCCGGAACCGGCGGTGCAGGTTCAGGTTCAGGCAGCGGCTCCGGTACGGGTAGCAGTTCCGCCACGGCGGGTGCAGGCGGGAGCGGTGGTGATGCTGGCGCCGTGGCCGGCAACGGCGGCGCCGGTAACGGCGGCGGCGGTGGCGGCGGTCAGGGCACCGGCGGCAACGCCTATGCCTATGCCGGCGCCGGCGGCACTGGTGGTGACGGCGGCAACGGCGGGGCAGCCAGCCTGGCCACCGGTGCGGCCAACGTGTCCGTGGGAGGCGGCGTGTTCGGTGGCATCAACAACATGAACGTGTCCACCGGCCTCTACAACTCTCAGCTGTCCGGTACCAGCGTGGCGGCTCACAGCAACGTGAGCATCGGCAACTGATCCGGAGCGCATGACGCGCTGACATGATGCGAGCGTCGGGAGCCGGTGGAGGAAACTCCACTGGCTCCTCGGTGAAGCGTCCCTATGGCCGGATTTCGGGAGTTCACGCCATGAAGAGCACGACAGTCAATTCTTGCCCCGGCAGGGGCCGTCATCACCCCACGGCGACGATGCCATTCCTCCTGGCGGCGTTGTTGATGATGATGGGCGCGCCGGACGGTCAGGCGGAAACGGCAACCACCCTGTACCACGAAGCCGCCTTGGTCGGAGAGGGGGGCGGAGAACGCATGACGCAAGGTTTCACGACACAAGGTTTCACGGAGGGTTTCGCGGCCATGGAGCAGCTGGATCTCTCCACGATGGAGCGGAGCAGGGCTCGGGAAGGGCAGATGACCGTTAACGTCAACACGGTCAAGAGCGTCCAGAAGATGCAGGCATCAGTGAGCGATACCTCCTTCGATATCGGCGGCAATATGGTCTCGGGAAGCATCACCTTCGCGCCGGAAGCGCTGGGCAGCTACAGCGGCACCGGTATCTTCAGTGCCGTGACCGGCAACGGCAACTCCATCAACAGCGCGGTGGGCATCAGCGTGTTCATTGCGGACTGACGCGATGAACGCTCGTCGCACGACGCGCCCACCAAGAGACGATTTGCCATGAACGTGCATCGACGCCTTCGTTGTGGACTGGCATCACTGCTGATCATTGCAGGCAGCATTGACGCTCTCGCCGGCCAGGTGACCATTGCCAATCGGTTCGGCAACTTCCAGGTCGAGGCCAAGAGCCTGCAGGAGAAGGGCTGGGACCGGGTGATTCGGCAGGAGTACGATTACAGCTGTGGATCGGCCGCCGTGGCGACGCTCTTGACCTACCACTATCAACGCGACACCACCGAGGCCGAGGTCTTCGAGACGATGATTCGCGCCGGCGATGCCGAGCAGATTCAGCGTCACGGGTTTTCCATGCTGGACATGAAGCGCTATCTGGATCGTCGTGGGCTCAACGCCGACGGCTTCAGGATCTCGCTGGACGACTTCATTCGCATCGGCGTTCCGGCCATCACCATGGTGAACACCGGTGGCTACAAGCACTTCGTCGTCGTCAAGGGAATCGATGACGGCAATGTGCTGGTGGGAGATCCTGCCGCCGGGACCCTGGTGGTGCCTCGCGAGCAGTTCGAACAGCTGTGGAACGGCACGGTCCTCGGTGCGCGCGCCGAGATCGAGGTGGCCCGCCGGCATTTCAACCATGACCAGGACTGGGCCGTTCGCCCCGACTCCCCGCTCGCCAGGGGCGTGAACCGCTCGAGCGTCGGTGCCAGCCTCCTGACCCTGCCCGCGTACAACGAGCTGGGGCGGTAACGAGGAGATGGCACGATGAACTCTCGGGCTTTCGGTAACACGACGGCGAGCCGCTTGGGCTGGGCCTTTGCGACGGCACTCTTCCTGACGGCCGCCTCCCAGGAGGGGTCGCTCTCTGCGGGGGCGCCGGCATCGGCCTCCCATCAGTATCAGGGGCCTGTCTCGCTCCACGACGCGGACAGGCTCTATGCCGAGGTGTCGCGGTCTCGCGGCGCCCAGGACGGTTTCCACCGCGGGGCCGTGATCGTGGAAGAGGAGTTGGGGCAGATGCGTGCCGGCTTCAATTTCGGAGGGCTCGATGTGGATTTCGGCGCCCGTCTGCAGACCCTGATCGACAACCGCGTCGAGCTGGTCTCCGTCGTGAACTTCACCAGGGCAGGCGCCAATATCGTCTCGCAGACCTTTCGTGATCCTGGCGGGACGGCGACCCAGGTCGGTAACGGCACGCTATCGGTGACCGACGTGACCCCCGGTGGGGTGAACCTGACGGGCCTGGCCGACTTCTCGGGGATCGCCTTGAACGATGCCAAGGGCTTTACCACTGCCCTGCACAACATCACCCGGGATGCCATCATCAGCGGCGTGGTCAGCAACGCCTCGGGACGCGACATTCAGCAGCGCATCGATATCAACATTCAGCTCAACAATATCGGCGCCCTGGATGCGGCCAGGAAGCGGGCCGCGATCCTGGATTCCTTCTCCGGCATCCTGCGCTGAGACCGACGTTTTCCACGCTCTCTCATCTGGCCATAGCCATAACAATCCGAGGCTGCCTGCAAGAGGCAGCCTCGGGCTTTTGACATCGCTGTGCAGCAGTTCCGTGGGATGATTTCGCGCCCCCGGTGTCGGCCTAGAAGACGTTCATGCCGATAGGCATGCGCAGGGTCAGGGTGGTGTCCGGGGCGTCCTCGGTGATGCCGAGCTCGAGCCCGAGGTTGACGTTCACATCCGGACTCAGCGCGTAGTTCCAGCCCAGCAGCAGGGAGCCGACGTTCAGCGTCTGCGACTCTACCCGGGTGGTGCTGCCAGTGACCGTATTGACGTATTCGGTCTTGGTCTTGCCGATGAAGTCATTCTTGTAGCCCAGCGTGAAGGACGTCCGTGGATTGATCGCATAGGCCATGCCGAAGCTGAGGCGGACGGCATCGCCCGGATCGACGTCGCCGACCTCGATATTGTCCCCATCATCGTCCGTCAGGCGCTGATCGACACTGTCCTCGAGGTGAAAGACATAGCCCAGGTTGGCGAAGTAGACCGCTGGTGCCGACGGCAACAGCATGGTGATACTGGGCTCGATCGAGTGGAACCCCGTGCCCGTCGAGAGCTCCAGCGGGTTGCCGGCGCTGTCGCGGTCGATATCGAAGGGGCCCCTGCCGGTGGTGGTCTTGTAGCGCAGGTTGCCGATGAAGAAGGGCATGCCGTTCTGGCCGCGATTCAGCTGATAGTGGGCGGCCAGTTCGATATCGCCCAGGCTGTCGCCGGAGAGCTCGCGGTCGATGCTGAAGACGTCGTCCTCACTCTGCTCGATGGGGACGTTGACCCTCTCGTTCTCGTCCCGATAGACATAGGGCACCTTCATCTCGAGTTCCAGACGATCGGTGAAGCCCAGGCGACCGGTCAGGGAGGCCGTGTAGTTGTCGCGGTCGACGTCCTGGGCGGTGAACACCCCGATCAGCAGCGTGCTGAGCACGCTGACCCCCTCGAAGGTCATGCGGTTGATGCTTTCGTGGGCGTACTGGAACTCGGGTTCCAGGATGAGCCGGCCCTTGGGCGTGAGCACCCCGCCGTACTCGGCGGCGGCTTGAATCTGCGGTCGCTCATCCTGCGCTTCGGGTGCCTGCCCTACCGGTTTCCCCCGAACGCTCTGTATCGCTTCCTGTCGTGTTTCCTGGGTCGCATCCTGGGCCAGGGCCGGCAAGCAGCCAAGCATGGCGATGAGGCCCGCAGCATAGCGGACAGTCGTGGTTCCTGAACTCATGGCTTCGTTCCTGTTCTTGTTGCTTGTCACGCGCCACATGCTGCGCCCTATCGGCAGCGCCTCGAGGCGTGCAGTGATGATCCCCGTTGCGTCGCCCCTCCCCAGGGGCGAGCCGTCATGGGCCGCAGTGCGCTGGCCCCGGCTCATGTTCAGGTTAGTTGAATGGTCTTGGATGTCGACGAAAAGTCTGATGCCGCCTCATCCGGGCCGCCGTTCCTGTCGATGCCATGTTTCTCGAGCAATCGGTACAGGGTGACCCGAGAGATGCCGAGCTCGCGCGCCGCGTGCAGTATCTTGTGCTTGTTGCGCGCCAGCGCGGCCTTGATCGCCTCGCATTCCGCCGCATCGCGGGCCTGCTGCAGGGAGTCGGTGCCGCGGGAGTGGCCGTTGCGCCGCTCCAGCCCCAGGTCGGCGGGGCTGATCAGGCGATGCTCGCACATGATCATGGAGCGCCTGACCCGGTTCACCATCTCGCGTATGTTCCCCGGCCAGCGATGCTGTCGCATCACCATCAGGCTCTCGTGGCTGAACCCCCGCACCTTCACCGGCTTGTCGTCGGCGAAGCGGCGAAAGAAGAAGTTGGCCAGCGGTTCGATATCCTCCGGGTGCTCCCTGAGCGCAGGCGTCTGCACCTGCAGGACATTGAGCCTGTGGTAGAGGTCCTCCCTGAATTCTCCCTTCTCGATGGCCTGCTCGAGATCGACATGGGTCGCCGCCAGCACCCTGACATCGACGGGAATCTCCTTGAGCCCGCCAACGCGAAACACCGTCAGGGTCTCCAGAAACCGCAGCAGGTTGACCTGCATGTCCAGGGGAAGATCGCCGATCTCGTCCAGGAAGAGGGTACCGTCCTGTGAGTTCTCGATGATGCCGGTCTTTCGCTGGTTGGCGCCGGTGAAGGCGCCTTTTTCATGGCCGAATAGCTCCGACTGGATGAGTCCCGCGGGCAGCGCGCCGCAGTTGACGACGTTGAAGGGCCCGTGGCGTCGCGACGAGAGATCATGAATGGCCCGGGCGGTGAGCTCCTTGCCGGTGCCGGATTCTCCGGTGATCAGCACGGGGGCGTCGACCGCGGCCACCTTGTGAATGGTCCGGTAGAGATGCTGCATGACCGGCGTATCGCCCACCATGCGCAAGTCATCGTTCTGACGGTCCGTTCGAAAGGCGTCGTAGCGATCCTGCAGCCTGGCCATGCCCAGGGCACTTTCCAGGAGCGCATTGACGCTGCGGGCGTCCAGGGGAGCGGTCCGATAGGCAAAGCAGTTGCTATAGATCAAATCGCGGGCCCTGTCGCTCAGTCGGTCGACATCCTCCACGAGCACCACCCAGTGAAGCGTCGAGAGCTCAACGGCCCGCTCCATCTCAAGCGGAAACGATTCGGCGCCGGCTTCGAGAAAGGTCAGGCCAATCCTGCAGTCATGCTTGCCAATGAAGCTCAGGGCTTCCTGGAGGTTGTCGGTCTGAAAAACCGACCAGTCATGGTGGGGGAGCTCCTCGACGATGGCCTGAAATAGCGAGTGATTGCCGATTGCCATGATCTGCCGTGATGATTCCATCATCCTTTGTCCTTATGGTTGTTTCTGGCAACCATTATTGATGGTGATCAGGGCCCTGCGAAGCCTGCCGATAGCCGCGGGTCTTATCCCGCTTGTCATGATCGATTTATTTATCGCGATGCCAGTCGCATGATGCCTGCCGACCGTGTCCCTCCAGGACATGAACATGCCCGCCCCCCTGGCCGAAAGGGGGAGAGGAAGTGACGCATCGAAGCCTTGCGATCGCTGTCCGTTGCCTGCCGTTCACAGTGTTGGCGGCTCTGTCATGATTGTAAAGTCATGTTACAAATCATCGGCGTAGGTCTTACTCGAAAAGCACGCTGCCATGCAAGAGAAACTCTCGGCTTTTCAGAGGATTGAAGAAAGGCGGCCGACTCTGGTCGAGAGAGCGTCAGGCCATTTTCATCATGAATTTGGTACTCGAGACTGGGAGGAGTTACTGGAATGATGCCTGGGTAGGCGAAAGCCTCATCAATGCTTCTGAGAGACCTCATGTTGCCGGAGTCACGTCGTCTCCGGCCGCGCAATTTCTCACGTTCGCGACCGTTTTGGCACGGTGATCGATCCAGAGAGGGAGGCACCATCGCGTCGCGGGTCGAACGGCCCGGTCGCGTCATGGAGGCCGAGCGGCTCTGTCGAACCCCGCCCGCCGGCCTCCCTGCCCGGAGAGGGCTTGAGGTGCTGCCGCCATCCCTGGCGCAGGGCCCGGCGCGATGGCCGGGTAGTGAAGGAGAAGCGTGGCGGTGGAAAGGGGAGGGCTACTCCACGGGGGGCGTGGGGCGTATCAAGATCTCGTTGACGTCCACATGCGCCGGCTGGTCGAGCGCGTAGATCACCGCGTTGGCGATATCGCGATCCTCGAGGGCGTACTCCGGTGGCTCGTCGAAGAAGGGGGTGTCCACCATGCCGGGCTCGATCAGCGTCACCCGGATGCCGCTGCCGCGCAGCTCTTCCCGCAGGTTGTAGCCGATGCCGGTGACCGCCCACTTGGTGGCGCCGTACATGGAGCCGGGGATGGTGGCACGGCCGGCGGCAGAGCCGGTGAGCAGTACCTGGCCGCGACTGTGGCGCAACGCCGGCAGGGTCGCCTGCAGGGTCAGGCCCACTCCATAGATATTGGTCAGGATCATGTCGCGCCAGGCCTCGTGGTCGGCGCCGCTGAACCCGCCCGGCGAGCCGCCGCGTCCCGCGTTGGCGAACACCGCATCGATGCGCCCGAAGCGCTCCAGCGCCTGTTCGACCATGGCCTGCTGCTCTTCCATGGAGGTGACGTCGCAGCCGACGGCGAGAACGTTTTCCGGACCCAGCTCCTCGGCCAGGGCCGTCAGCTTCTCCCGGGAGCGGGCCGCCAGCACCAGCTGATAGTGCGCGCGGGCGGCGGCGCGGGCCGTGGCCGCGCCGATACCGCTCGAGGCTCCGGTAATCAGTAATACCCGATCTTTCATCGTCCTCTCCTGTGCCAGTGAGACGCCAGACTGCAGAATGGCGCAGTCACCGCCGTCCGTGCAATCCCGCCGCCCACCTCGGGGCGTAGCGGTGCGGGGCCTCAGTTCATGGCCAGGGGCGCCTCGTCACGGTCGCAGCGGAAGAAGTTCGAACTCGCCAGCCACTCCGGATCCGGGTAGTAGGTGAAGAGGTACTGATCCTCCTTGATGCTGTCGATCAGCGGGGTCGCCACTTCCTGGCGAACCGCCGGGCAGCCGTGGCTGCGGCCGAGACGGCCGGTCTGCTCGATGAACGCCTCGCTCACATAGTCGGCGCCATGGATGACGATAGCGCGCTCGTAGGCCAGGTCGTTGACGCCGGGCTCCAGCCCCTCGAGGCGCAGGGAGTAGCCGTTGCTGCCCCGGTAGCTGTTCATGGTGCGAAACAGCCCGATGCTGGACTGGTGACTCTCCGGGACGTTGGAGAAGCTCCTGGCCACGGCATTGCCCGATCCCTGGCCGTGGGAGACCAGCTCCTTGAACAACAATCGCTGACGCTTCAGGTCGAAGACCCACAGGCGCGGCTCGGTGGAGGGCAGCGAGAAGTCGATCACCGCCAGCCGCTCGGCATCCGGGTCGGCGCAGGAGAGCGCGCGGGCCGCCAGGCGCATCACCCGGGCATCGGCGCCGGGGGCCAGTTGGCGCAGGGTCTGGGCGAGGGAGGCTGGCTGATGCGGCGTGTCGGGCGATGCACTGTGCGCCTGGGCGGCATCGCTGGCCAGCAAGGGCAGGGCGCCCAGCAGCAGGGCGCTGCAGAGGGCCGCGCCGGGTAGCCATCGGCTCGGGACATTCATGGGCATTCGGGAAACCTGTCGATGGGGTGCGCTGCCGGCTCGACGTCCATTCCGGGACGGAGCGGCGATCACGCGAACGGACAAGCGGCGTCCCTGCGGCTCGAGATCAGACACTATGATGACGATGAGCATCATAATGAATCAGCCACCGACATCAACCACGAGGAGGTCGCCATGTTCTGGGCAACCGGATGGACGCCGCGGGTCCTCACCGCGTCGATGCTGCTGACGCTGGCCTCCTCGGCGCTGGCCGAGGCGGTCGCGCCCTCCCTGGCCGACAGCCTCGCCGCTCGCCTGGATGAGCAGGAGGTGACCCTGCAGGCGTTCTATGCGGCGCGCGATGGGCGCCCCGCCTGGCAGGAGGCCGCCACCGTGGCGGCCCTCGCCAACGCCCTGCGCACGCTGGACGCCGATGGCCTGACGCCGCAGGACTATCGGCCGGATACCCTGGTGGCCTCGCATCGTCAGGCGCTCGACGAGGAAAGCCCCCCGGCGGCGCGGGCGCGCTTCGACCTGGAGACGAGCCAGACCCTGCTGACGGCCCTGCGTCACCTGCAGCGCGGCAAGGTGGATCCCTATCGCATCGACCCGGGCTGGGAGGTGCCCATCGAGGCGCCGCCTCTGGACTTCGCGGCGATCTCCGAGGCGGTGGACACCCGTCGCTTCGAGCAGGCCTTCGCCGCGGTGCGTCCCAGTGCGCCGCCTTACGAGCGCCTGCGGGCGAGCCTCGCCCGCTACCGGCATATTGCGCGGCAGGGGGGCTGGCCGATGCTGCCCCCCCGACCGCAGTCGCTGCGTCCGGGGGAGCGCCACGACGAAGTGCTGCTGCTGCGCGAGCGCCTGGCGATCCTGGGCGAGCTGGAGGTGATGGCGGTGGAACTCGTCGCCGAGCCCACCTCGGTCCCGCCCGACCCGCGCCGTTACGATGCGCGTCTGGTGGCGGCCGTGGAGCGCTTCCAGCAGCGCCACCTGCTGGAGGTGGACGGCATCGTCGGGCCCCGCACGCGATCGGCCCTGAACGTTCCCGTGGTCACGCGCATCGACCAGATCCGCATCAACCTGGAGCGGGCGCGCTGGCTGCTCCACGGCCTGCCGGACTCCTTCGTGCTGGTCGATATCGCCGGCTACCGGATCCGCTACTTCCGCCCGGACGGCGACGTCTGGCAGTCGCGCATCGTGGTCGGCCGGCCCTATCGCCGCACCCCCTCGCTGCGCTCGCAGATCACCCACCTGACGATCAATCCCACCTGGACGGTGCCGCCGACCATCCTGCGCGAGGACGTGCTGCCCGAGGTGCGCCGCTACCTCGGCTACCTGTGGGAGCAGGACCTGATGGTGCTGAGCCCCTCCGGCCAACGCCTCGACCCGCGTGACGTCGACTGGTGGCGCCCCGGCAACGTCATCCTGCGCCAGCGCGCCGGCCCTCAGAATGCCCTGGGGCACGTGGTGCTGCGCTTTCCCAACCAGCACCTGGTCTATCTCCACGACACGCCGGCACAGGCGCTCTTCGACCGCGAACAGCGCGCCTTCAGTTCGGGCTGCATCCGCGTGCAGGGGGTGCTCGAGCTCGCCCAGCACCTTTTCGACGACACCGGCACCGACGCCCGGGTCGACCGCCTGGTCGCCGCCGGACGGACCCGCAATGTCCACCTGGAGCGAGCCGTGCCGGTCATCCTGCACTACTGGACGGTGCACCCTGACGAGGAGGATCAGCTGGTCTTTCGCCCCGATATCTACGAGCGTGATGCGGCGCTGCTCGAGGCGCTGGACGGCTCCCCAGCCAGCTAGTGGGGGCGGTGGGCCATGTGTTTCAGGGTCACACCCGGATCATCACCTGGTCCCCATCGAGGCGTACCGGCCAGGTGCGCAGGCGGACGGCCTCGTCCTCCAGGCACTGGCCGTCTTTGAGCCGGAAGTGCTGCTTGTAGAGCGGCGAGGCCACTACCGGTTCGCCCTGGACGTCGCCGACGATGCCGCGGGCGATGACGTTGGCGTCCGAGAAGGGATCGCGATGGTCCACGGCGAAGAGTTCGGTGGCATGGCCGATATCTCCCGGCGGCTTCGGGCCGGTGGGCCGCGGCGTGTTCGGGCCGCATGGAAGGTAGAACAGGGCCACCTGGACCGGGCCGTCGGCGGTCTCGAGCCAGGCGGCGACGCCGGAGTGGGCCACCAGATCGGCCCGGGAGCACAGGGTCTGCCAGGTCTGGGACATGGTCGGGGCTTCTGCGGTTGCGGTGATCATGGGAAATTTCCTTCTCTGGGCGGGGAGCTCGGTGGACGTCGATATGATCGCTGGGGGCCGATCCGTCGACAGGTCCCGGGGTGCCGGACCATCGAGGAGGCGCCGTGAACTCTTCCCACGGCGCTACCGACGCCATCCATGGCGTAGGACCTCCTCTTCGACCTGTCGCGGCGCCCCTCATTGGCTGGGTGACGTCGAAACGGCCCATCAGGCAGGCCGCAGCTGGCCGCGCTCCTCGGTGACGATGATGTCCGGGTCGGGGCGCGCGTCGTTGACGAAGCTGCGGAAGCGCTTGAGCTTCTCGGGGTCGTTGAGAGCGCCAGCCCACTCGCACTCGTAGTTGTCGATGACGGTCTGCATCTGCGCCTCGAGCTCATCGCCGATGCCCAGGCTGTCCTCGAGCACCACCTCCTTGAGGTAGTCCAGGCCGCCCTCCAGGTTCTCGCGCCATACCGAGGTACGCTGCAGGCGGTCGGCGGTGCGCACGTAGAACATCAGGAAGCGGTCGATGATCGTGATCAGCTGCTCATCGTCCAGGTCGGTGGCGAAGAGCTCGGCGTGGCGCGGGCGCATGCCGCCGTTGCCGCAGACGTAGAGGTTCCAGCCGTGCTCGGTGGCGATCACCCCGACGTCCTTGCTCTGGGCCTCTGCGCACTCGCGGGTGCAACCGGAGACCGCGAACTTGAGCTTGTGCGGAGAGCGAAGGCCCTTGTAGCGGTGCTCCAGCTGGATCGCCATGCCCACGCTGTCCTGCACGCCATAGCGGCACCAGGTGCTGCCCACACAGGACTTCACGGTGCGTACCGACTTGCCGTAGGCGTGACCGGTCTCGAAGCCGGCCTCGATCAGGGTGCCCCAGATGTCCGGGAGATCCTCGAGGCGGGCGCCGAACAGGTCGATGCGCTGGCCACCGGTGATCTTGGTATAGAGGCCGTAGGTCTGCGCGACCTGACCGAGCACCACCAGCTTGTCCGGGGTGATTTCGCCGCCGGCGATACGCGGCACCACCGAGTAGGTGCCGTTCTTCTGCATGTTGGCCATGAAGGTGTCGTTGGTATCCTGCAGCGGGATGTGCGCGGCGTCGGTGATCGGCTCGTTGAAGCAGGACGCCAGGATCGAGGCCACCGCCGGCTTGCAGATGTCGCAGCCTAAGCCTGGCGAGTCTGCAGAGCCTTGACCGTGCTTGCCGATCAGCTCGCCGAAGGTCTTGATGCCCTCGACGCGGACGATGTCGAAGAGCTCCTGCCGGGTGTGGGAAAAGTGCTCGCAGATCGACTGGTCGACCTCCACGCCGCGAGCTTCCAGCTCGTGGTCGACCACGTTCTTGAGCAGGGCCGCGCAGCCGCCGCAGCCGGTGCTGGCGCGGGTCTTGGCCTTGACGGCGCCCAGGTCGGTGGCTCCGTCGTCGATGGTCGCGCAGATCGACCCCTTGGTGACGTTGTGACACGAGCAGATGGTCGCGCCGTCGGGCAGGGCGTCGGCGCCCAGGGTCGGCGCGCCCTCGGTGGAGGGCAGGATCAGCGCGGCCGGGTCCTCGGGCAGCTCCAGGCCGTTGCTGTAGTACTGCATCAGGGTGTCGTAGGTGGCGTTGTCACCTACCAGCATGGCGCCGAGCAGCTTCTTGCCGTCGCTGGAGACCACCAGCTTGCGGTATTCCTGTTTGATCTGGTCCAGGTAGCGGAACATCCGCGCACCGGGGGTCTGGTTGCCGTGGGCGTCGCCGATGGCGCCCACGTCGACGCCGAGCAGCTTGAGCTTGGTGCTCATGTCGGCGCCCTCGAAGATCAGCTCACCCCCGAGCAGGGTATCCGCGGCGGCCTTGGCCATCTGGTAGCCGGGCGCCACCAGGCCGAAGATGCTGTTGTTCCACAGCGCCACCTCACCGATGGCCAGGATCGCCGGGTCGCTGGTCAGGCAGCGGTCGTCGATCACCACGCCGCCGCGCTGGCCCATCTTTAGGGCGGCGTCCCGGGCCAGCTCGTCGCGGGGCCGGATGCCGGCGGAGAACACGATCAGGTCGGTCTCCAGCACCTTGTCGTCCTGGAAGACCATGCGGTGGAAGCTGGCCTCGCCGTCCTCGATGTGCTGGGTGGCGCGGCCGGTGAGCACCTGGACGCCCAGCGCCTCGATCTTCTCGCGCAGCAGTTCTCCGCCCTCGGTGTCGACCTGCATCGGCATCAGCCGCGGGGCGAACTCGACCACGGCGGTGTCGAGGTCGAGCCCGCGCAGGGTGTTGGCCGCCTCCAGGCCGAGCAGGCCGCCGCCGACCACCACGCCGGTGGTGGCCTTCTCGGCCGCGGCGCGGATGTCGTCGAGGTCATCCAGGGTGCGATAGACCAGGCAGTTCTCGCGGTCATTGCCGGGGATCGGCGGCACGAAGGGGTAGGAGCCGGTAGCCAGCACCAGTCGGTCGTAGGCATAGCGGCCCTGGGCGGTCACCACCTCGCCCTTGTTGCGGTCGAGGGCGGTCACCGTCTCATGGAGACGCAGCTCGATGCCGTTCGCCGCGTAGAAGTCCGCATCGCACAGGGCCAGCGACTGGGCGTCGCGCCCGGCGAAGTACTCGGAGAGGTGGACGCGGTCGTAGGCGCGATGACGCTCCTCGCCGAATACCGTGATGCGGTACTGCTCGGTGCCGCCGCGTTCGATGAGTTGCTCGACCAGATGATGGCCGACCATGCCGTTGCCGATGATGATCAGATGGGGACCTGGGCTGGGCGTGTTCATGCGGCTTCCTCCTGCGGGGAGCTGTCCCGGGCGTGGGACATGGTGGGATTCGTGGCATCGAGCAGGGCCGTGGCATCGGCCTGGCCGAACAGCAGCGCCTGGCGGCAGGCGGAGAGGTCGTGGCCGGCCAGCGACTGCTTGAAGTACCAGGGGCCCGAAGCGGTATCGCCGTAGAGCACGGCTCCTTCGAGGCGGCCGTCGCGCAGCAGCAGCCGGCGGTAGTCGCCATGTTCCGGGTCGTGGTAGGTCAGCACCTCATGGTCGTCCGCGGCCTCGATGGGCCCGAAGGCATAAAGCGAGACGCCACTGACCTTGAGCTTGGTGGCGGTGGGAGCCTCCACGTAGCCATCGATGCTCTCGCCGGCCAGCCGTGCGGCCAGCACCTCGACCTGCTGCCAGATCGGCTCGACCAGGCCGTAGGTCTGTCCATTGAACTCACAACATTCGCCCAGGGCGTGGATCGCCGGGTCGGAGCTGGTGAGGTGTGCATCGACGACCACCGCGCGGTTGACCTCGAGCCCGGCCGACCGGGCAAGCGCCACGTTGGGGGTGATGCCGATCGCCATCACCACGCAGTCGACGGCCAGCCAGCGGCCGTCGGCGAGTCGGGCGCCCGCGACATGGCCCTGGTCGTCGGCCGCCAGGTGGTCCAGCTGGCCGTTGGTGATGATCTCGAGGCCGCGGCTCGCGAGCTCGCCCTCGAGCAGCCTGGCGGCGGTGAGGTCCAGCTGGCGGTTCATCAGCCGGTCGTCGCGCTGGACGATGCTCACCGTCATGCCGCGCTTGCGCAGCCCCTCGGCGGCTTCCAGGCCCAGCAGGCCGCCGCCGATGACCAGCGCGCGACCCCCGCCCTCGGCGGCCAGGGCCTGGGCGCAATCGACCAGCGCCGCGGCGTCGTCGAGGTCGCGGAAGACATAGACGCCGGGCAGGTCGAGGCCCGGGATCGGCGGCATCGCTGGCCGTGAGCCGGTGGCCAGCACCAGACGGTCGTAGCTGAACTCGCGGCCGTCGGAGGTGGTGATCCGATGAGCCTGGCGGTCGATCTCCGTGACCCGCTCGCCGAGCACCAGCTCGACACCCTGTTCGGCATACCCGTCGGTATCGCGCAGGGTCAGCGCGTCACGTTCCATCTCGCCGGCCAGCAGCGGCGAGAGCAGGATACGGTTGTAGGCGGGTGCTTTTTCCTCGCCAATCACGGTGATGCGTGAGGGTCGTGCCTGCTTGTCGAGCAGGGACGCGAGCAGCCGGTGGCCGGCCATGCCGTTACCGATGATGACCAGGTGCGCATCCCGGGTGGGCAGGGGCACGTCCTGTGTGGAACCTTGATGGGGCATCGTGCGCTCCTCAATCCGCAAAAAAAGAAAAGGCGTCTCGGCACACCCTGATAAGGGGAGTGCGGAGACGCCTTTGTCATCGCTTTGCCGAGACGGTCGCCATTGACCGCCCTGCTTCTTGTCCTGAATAGAAGCAAAGGATCAGCCAGGATGTGCCACTCGGTTTTTATTTTCTTTTAATTCAGTTTTTTACAATGGTGTGTGTCGGGTCGTCATCGGTCGGGTCAGCGAGGGGCTGCACTCGGCTGGTGCGCTACCTCATCGAAATGCACGGGGCTGTAGCACTCGCTTAGGGTGGCGTGATCGAGCCGGCGGCCATGTCTTCGCATGTGCTGGTCGATGTGCTCGGCGAAGTGGCCTGCCGCCGTGGGGTCCGGACGCAGCACATCGTCGCCGAACAGGCGCTGGGCGATGGGGGGCGTACCCAGCGACAGCAGGGAGAGATGATCCACCGAGCGGTCCAGGTAGGGGGGCAAGGACAGCCACTCGCGGGCCTGGTGGAGGTGCTCGGGATCGGCGGCGAGCCACCGGCTGGCGTCAAGGAGTGCCGCGATCAGGCGTTGCAGGGTGGCCGGATAGCGCCTGGCCCAGGAGCGCGTCACGCCGAGGACCTTTTCCGGATGGTCGGGCCATAGCTGGACGCCGGTGGCGGCGAGGGTGCCCAGTTCGCGGGCGACCGCGAGGCTGCCCCAGGGTTCGCCGACACAGCACCCGTCGATCTCCCCCGCCTGCATGGCCTCCACCATGCGCGGTGGCGGCAACACGCTGAGCTCGACGTCCTGGTCGGGGTCGAGGCCGCCCAGCGCCAGCCACCGGCGCAGTTGATAGTGCTGGCAGGAGAAGGGGTAGACCATGCCCAGGCGTGGGCGCGTCTCGGGGTGGGCGGCGAGGTAGGCGCCCAGCGCCCGGGCGCTGTCGGCCGGCTCATCGCCGAGAGCCACGCCGGCGCGTTCGGAAAGAGAGCGGGACAAGACGATGGTGTTGCCGTTGCGGCTCAGGGTGATCGGCGCCAGGGTATCGCAGGGCGCGCGTCCCAGCCCCAGGCTCATGGCCAGCGGCAGCGGAGCGAGCATTTGGGCCCCGTCGAGCAGCCCGGCGGCGACCTTGTCGCGCAATGTCGACCAGGCACTCTCCCGCGAGAGCATGACCTCTAGTCCCACGGCGTCGAAGAAGCCACCCTCCCGGGCGATGATCGGCAGGGCCGCGTCCAACAGCGGCACGAAGCCCAGCGTCAGGCGGCCGAGCTCGGCATCTTGCAGTGTGGTCATGATCCAATCTCCAGGCGTTCGAGGATATCGATGACGCTCTCGGCGACGTCGGCGATGCGTTGGCCGCGGTCCATGGCGATCTTGCGCAGCATGCGATAGGCCTGTTCCTCGTCGCAGCTCTGGTGCTTCATCAGCAGCCCCTTGGCGCGTTCGATGCGCTTGCGTTCGGCCAGCTGGTTGCGTGCCTTGTCGAGCTCCTGGCGCATCGACTGGAAGGAGTCGAAGCGGGCGATGGCGACCTCGATGATGGCCTTGACCCGGCCGGGGACCAGGCCGTCCACGACATAGGCGCTGACGCCGGACTTCAGCGCCGCCTGCATGGTGTCCGGGTCGTGCTGGTCGGCGAAGAACACCACCGGACGGGGATTCTCACGATTCAGCACGGCCATGCTGTCGAGGGTGTCGCGATCGGGGGAGTCCATGTCGATGATCACCACGTCGGGCTGATGGCGGGCGACCATCTCGTTGAGGCTCGCCGGGCTCTGCAGGCGACAGGTGACCTGATGGCCCTCGTTGGTCAGGGCTTCCTCGACCATGGCAGCACGCACGACCTCATCGTCGACAAGTAGGACCTTGAGCGGTGGTGGCATGGTGTTGGGCTCGTTCTCGTGGATGTTATCGATGGGGGGCTGGCTGCCTTCTCTGCCAGCCAGCGAGCCAGTGTTCCATGCAAGCAATGTTCCAGGACGCGACAAGTGAGCGGCGCTGTGCACGACAACAGGGCATGGGAGCGCCCCGTTGTCGCCGGGTGAGCGGCGGCGTCGGCAAAAGGCGTCCTGGGCCCGGGCTCGCGACAGCGGGTTTCCTGCCTCCCTGTGGTGCGAAGACTGCGTCATGAGGGGTGTCATGGTGCGTTTTGGCCTTGCCGCCAGGTGACACCATGATCCTGCTGGCCTCCGTGAGGCCCTGCAGCATGGGCCGATGGCGGCCCTAAAGGAAGATGTGGCATATCGCTTGCATCATGGAGTGGAGACAAGCCACCGGGAGCCAAAGAGGGCTCTCGCGGTGAACCTTTCGGCAACATGACAACGGCGTCCAACCTCGGTGACCTGCGGGTCACGACAGGGTGGGCGCCTTTTTGTTTCTTGCGCAATCAAGAGGTATGCCATGCACCAGGCCCGAACGACTTGTCCATACTGCGGCGTCGGCTGTGGCGTGCTGGCTCACGTCGACGGGAATCGCCTGACCGACGTGGAAGGCGACGGCGATCATCCGGCCAACTACGGGCGTCTGTGCGTCAAGGGCTCGGCGCTCGCCGAGACCCTCGGTGATCACGGCCGCCTGACCCGTCCACGCGTCGATGGTGTCGAGGTCGACTGGGACATCGCGCTCGATACGGTCGCCGAGCGGTTGCAGACCACACGTGCCGCCCATGGCAACCCGTCCGTGGCGGCCTACCTGTCTGGCCAGCTGCTCACCGAGGACTACTATGTTGCCAATAAGTTGTTCAAGGGCTTCCTCGGTACGCCGCACCTGGACACCAACTCGCGGCTGTGCATGGCCTCGGCAGTGGCCGCCTACAAGCGCTCGCTGGGCGCCGATGCCGTGCCGTGCAGCTACGAGGACCTGGAGGAGGCCGAGTTGGTGGTGCTGGTGGGCTCCAACCTGGCCTGGAACCATCCGGTGCTCTACCAGCGCCTGCGCACCGCCAAGACCCGCAACCCGCTGATGCGGGTGGTGGTGATCGACCCGCGGGTCACCGACAGCTGCGAGATCGCCGACCTCTACCTGGGCCTCAGGCCCGGCAGCGACGCGCGGCTGTTCAATGGCCTGCTGGCCTGGATGGCCGACAAGGGCAAGCTCGACCGGGTCTTCCTGGAAAAGCACACCCAGGGCCTGGACGAGGCGCTTGCCGCGGCCCGCGTGGATGACATCCGCATCGAGGCCATCGCCGCCGACTGCGATGTCGACCCAGAGCGTCTGGAGACCTTCTTCTACTGGTTCGCCAGTCAGCTGCACGTGGTGACCCTGTACTCGCAGGGCATCAACCAGTCGTCCAGCGGCACCGACAAGTGTAACGCCATCATCAACTGCCACCTGGCCGGCGGCAAGATCGGCCTGCCCGGCGCCGGACCCTTCTCGATCACCGGCCAGCCCAACGCCATGGGCGGCCGTGAGGTGGGCGGGCTCGCCAACCAGCTGGCCGCCCATATGGACTACCACACCCCGGGAGCCATCGATCGGGTGGCGCGCTTCTGGACCACCGCCAGCCTGGTGCCGACCCTGCCCGAGGGACCGGGCCACAAGGCCGTCGAGCTGTTCGAGGCCATCGAACGCGGCGAGGTCCAGGCCCTGTGGGTGATGGCCACCAATCCGGCGGTCAGCCTGCCCGATGCCAACCGTGTGCGTGCGGCGTTGGCCAAGTGTCCGCTGGTGATCGTCTCCGAGTGCATGGCCGACACCGACCTGCTCCCGTATGCCGATATCGTGCTGCCGGCCTCGTCGTGGTCGGAGAAGGACGGCACCGTGACCAACTCCGAGCGGCGCATCTCGCGCCAGCGCGGCCTGCTGCCGCCACCGGGGGAGGCGCGCCACGATTGGTGGATCATCTCCGAGGTGGCCCGTCGCCTGGGCTACGGCGAGGCCTTCGCCTACGACCACCCGCAGCAGATCTTCGCCGAGCATGCCCGGCTGTCCGGGTTCGAGAACGACGGCGAGCGCGTCTTCGATATCTCTGTGCTGTGTGAGCTGGATCGCGAGGGCTACGATGCCCTGGCACCGATCCAGTGGCCGGTCACCACCGCGTCGCCCCGCGGTACCGCGCGGCTGTTCGAGGACGGCCGTTTCGCCACCCCGGATGGCCTGGCCAGGCTGATCGCGGTGCGGCCGACAGGCCCTGCACAGGCGCTCAGCGAGGCGCGGCCGCTGCGCCTCAACACCGGCCGCGTACGCGACCAGTGGCACACCATGACGCGCACCGGTCGGGCGCCGCGGCTGATGAACCACCGCGCCGAGCCGTTTATCGAGGTGGCCCCGGAGGATGCCAAGGCACACGGCCTGGGCGACCAGCAGCTGGCGCGGCTGACCGGTGCCGACGGCGAGTATCGCGGCCGGGTGCGCGTCTCCAAGGGGCAGCGCCGCGGCGAGGTGTTCGTGCCCATGCACTGGACCGACCGCTACAGCGGGATGGCACGCATGGGCAGCCTGCTCGCGGCCCATGTCGACCCGGTCTCCGGCCAGCCTGAGTCCAAGCACGGCGCGGTGGCGCTGGAGCCGCTGGCGGTGGGCTGGGAGGCCACCCTGCTGGTCGCGGGCGACCTGGACGACGACTTCGATGGCCGCGACGAGGGCGCCTACTGGGCGCGCATCCCGCTGACCCACTGCCGGCGTTGGCAACTGGCCGGTGGGGAGCCCAGCAGCGCTGGCGGCGGCGTTGAGACAGCGCCCCGCGACTGGCTGGCCTGGGTGCAGGAGTGGCTGCCCGCGGCGCCCACCCTGTGGTGTGACGACCCCGCCAGCGGCCGTCTGCGCGCCGCGGGCATCGAGGACGGACGCCTGCGCTGGTGGCTGATGGTGGCCCCGCCCGCCGAGCTGCCGGGGCTGGCCTGGCTCGATGAGCGCTTCGCCGAGGCGCAGCTGGGTAGCGATATGCGTCGCCGGCTGCTGGCCGGTTGCGATGCGGGTGAGGCCGACCGTGGACCGCTGGTATGCAGCTGCCACCAGGTCGGGCAGAGGGCCATCGTCGAGGCCATCCACGCCGGTGACCGCAGTGTCGAGGCACTGGGTGCGAGGCTTGCCTGTGGCACCCAGTGCGGCAGTTGTATCCCCGAAATCAAGTCCCTGATCGAAGACAGTGCCGAAGAGGAGGGTGCCCATGCGCGTTCTGAGCAAAAGCCGGAAACAGTACAAGTGGCCTGACGCCCTGGGTGGCCTGGCCCGGCTGGGCATGGGCGTCACTCGCTTTTTGGCCGAGCTGAAGGGCCCCAGGGCCGACGGACGCGAGCCGAGCCTGCCGCTGGGCGGCGAGTGTCGGCCTGGCAGCGTCTACCTGGTGGGCGCCGGGTGTGGCGATGCGGAGCTGTTGACGCTCAAGGCGGCGCGGTTGCTCACGCAGGCCGACGCCGTGGTCTACGACCGCCTGGTGGGCGATGACGTGCTGGCCCTGGTGCCTTCTGGTGGCGAGCGCTATTACGTGGGCAAGGCCAGCGGCCATCACAGCGTGCCCCAGGCCGAGATCGGTGCCCTGCTGGTCGACCTGGCGCGGCAGGGCAAGGCGGTGGTGCGTCTCAAGGGAGGGGACCCCGGGGTGTTCGGGCGCATGGGCGAGGAGCTCGCGGCGCTGGCCGAGGCCGGGGTGCCGGCACACATCGTGCCCGGCATCACCGCCGCCTCGGGGGCCTGCGCCTCCATGGGCATACCGCTGACCGACCGTGGCCACGCCCAGCAGCTGCGCTTCATCACCGCCCAGCTGTGCCGGGAGGGCGGTGCCCCGGACTGGGCCGCGCTGGCCCGGCGCGACGAGACCCTGGTGTTCTACATGGGCCTGGCCAAGGTCGCGGCCATCTGCGCCGGCCTGCGTGGTGCCGGGCTGCCTGACGACTGGCCAATCATGCTGGTGGCTAATGCCAGCCTGCCCGACCAGGTCGCCCTGACCGGCACCCTGTCCGACATGCCGGGCAGGCTGGCGGCCTCACCGTTGCCCTCACCCTGCCTGATCGTGGTCGGTAGCGTGGTACGCATGGTCGAGACCAGCCCGGCGGCCGTGGCGCCGGGCCAGGCCTGCCACCGCTGAGGGTGGCGGCCCCGGGCCCGTAGCCTGCCGCGGCCCATCAGTCGTTGTCGTTGAGGGTGGCGTCCAGGGTCAGTAGCGCCGCCTGCCAGGAGGATGCATCGGCGGCGGCATCATAGGCCAGCGGCAGGTCGTGCTGGGTGGCCAGCGCATCGGCCTCCGGGTTCGTGAAGCTGTGCCGGGCCAGGGGATAGTTCGTCACCTTGACGTCGGCCCCCTGGGCCTTGAGGGCGCGGGCCATCGCCACCAGGTCGTCGCGGGCGACGAAGCCGTCCTCGGCGCCATTGTGGATGCGCACGCTGCCTGCGAAGGCCTGGGGCATGTTCACCGCCACCGTCGGCACCCCGTGAAAGCTGATGGCGGCCTCGAGTGGCATGCCGGACAGCGCCATGTTCATGACCACGCTGCCGCCGAAACAGTAGCCGATCGCTGCCATGCCCCCATCGGCCACCGCCGGATGCTCGCCCAGCCGGGACATCGCCGCCTCGAGCCGGGCGCGGGCCGCCGGCCAGTCCTGCATCACCCGGCTGGAGAACTCCTTGGCCTCGGCGGGGTGACCGGCGAGCTTGCCATCGCCGTACATGTCCACGGCCAGGGCCACGAAGCCGAGTGCCGCGAGCTGATCGGCCCGGGCACGGGCATAGCCGTCCAGCCCCCACCATTCATGCACCACCAGGACCGCCGGTTGTGGCTGGTCGGTGCTGGCATTGCGCGCCAGGTAGCCCTCATAGGTGGTGCCGCCGGTGGCGTACTCGAAGACCTCACCGACCACGCGTGGCCCGGACTGGATAGTGACCTGCTCGTCGTTGCCGGGCGAGGGCTCGGCCTGTGCCTGGATGCCGGCCGTGCCCGTCATCAGGCCAGCGGCCAGGCATGCCAGGGTGAATAGGTGTCGCATCGGGGGGGGCTCCTTGGCGGTGATCGTCGTCATCCTCGACGTGGGTCGTCTTCGCTCATTCACGCTTTCTTAATGTAGCCAGCCTGGAGGGGGGCGTCCTGCGTTTTCGCGATGACCCGGAACTGCGCGTCGCGGGGAGACTCGGCCGCGCCCCGGGCCGCGAGTGCCTGAAAACGCAAACGCCACCGCCGCGGTGAGGCGACGGTGGCGTGGCGAGCGCCAGGGGCATCCCTGCCCCCTCGAGAGGTGGCTCAGCGCAGCGACAGGGCCGCCGAGGGCTCGCTACCGGCCGCATCCTGGTAGGCGGCATTCTCCTCGGCCTCCACCTCGGGAGAGAAGCGCACCAGCAGCGCACACAGCGAGGCGATGATCACCGCCACCCCGAGGTAGAACAGGCCTTCCTGATAGCTCAGGGCCTCGGAGCGGAACAGGAAGCCGGCCGCCACGGCCCCGGCGTTACCGCCCGCGCCGACGATGCCGGCTACCGCGCCCAGCGCCTTCTTGTTGATGAAGGGCACCACCCCGAAGGTGGCGCCCTCGGCCATCTGCACGAAGAGGCTGAACACCAGCATGATGCCGATGGCCAGCGCCAGGACATGCATCTGCGAGAAGAACAGCAGGGCCACGCCCTCGCAGAGCATGGCGATGAACAGCCAGCGGACCCGTCCCTTGAGGCCCGAGTTGCGGGCGAAGAGGTCCGAGAAGATGCCGCCCAGGGTGCGGGCGAAGAGGTTCATCAGGCCGAACAGGCCAGCGATGATGCCGGCGGTGGCCAGCGTCAGGCCGAAGTTGTCGAAGAAGTAGATGGCGGCGATGTTGTTGATGGTCAGTTCGACCCCGAAGCAGGCGGCATAGACCACGAACAGGGCCCACACACGGATGTCCTTGGCGGCGGTAGCGAAGCTGGCGCCCATGCCGTGCTCCCCATCGGCCTCCGGCAGCTCGCCGCGGGCACGCAGCTCGTCGAAGTTGCCGTCCGGTGCGTCCTGGGTGAAGAAGTAGTAGGCGATGCCGGTGAGGAACAGCACGATGCCCGGGACCACCATGGCCAGGCGCCAGCCGAGGGCCTCGTTGACGCCGAGCATCAGGATGCCGGAGAAGATCAGCGGCATCAGGATCTGGGTGGTGCCGCCGCCCAGGTTGCCCCAGCCGGCCGAGGTGGCGTTGGCGGTGCCCACCACGTTGGGCGCGAACATCACCGAGGTGTGGTACTGGGTGATCACGAAGGAGGCGCCGATGGCACCGATGGCCAGGCGAGCCAGGAAGAAGGACTCGAAGCTATCGGCGAAGCCGATGCACATCACCGGCAGCGAGCCCAGACACAACAGCCAGGTGTAGGCGCGGCGCGGGCCGATCCTGTCGCATAGCACGCCGATGGCCAGGCGCACGATCACGGTGATGGCCACCGAGGCGATGATGGTGTTGCCGATCTGAGTCTTGGTGAGGCCGAGGTCGTCTCGCACCACCGCCATCAGGGGGGCGATTCCGAACCAGCCGAAGAAGCAGATGTGAAAGGCGAACCAGGAGAAGTGGAAGGCGCGCATCTGCGGCATCTTCCAGTTGAACAAACGTATCCTGTTGGCCTTGTTTTGGATTTCCATGGGGCATACCTCGTCGAATGACGTTCGAACACACGATCTTGGGCCTTCGCCGTTGAAGGTCGGGTTCGACGCACTCGTACCCCGGTGGGGCCTGGTCCACGTCTGGCACTCTCTGCCAATAACAATGCATGTCCATTGCCACTACAATGAGAGTTCTTTTTTTTCAGTAGTTTATGGCGTTTTTGGCGGGCGAGGCGAGGGGCTGGTGGAGGCGTGATGGTGCATGGCAGCAAGCCCTGACGGGGCCTTGCCCCGCCATGGTGCCTCACGGCATGGCGAGGCGACGGTCGTGGCGGAGGGGAAGTGGAGGACGGCCGGCGGCGCGGCGAGAGGCCGAGCATGGCCCCCCGGCACGCCAGGCTCCATCCGGGGCTTGCCTGTCGCTGACCAGACGCCGCCGGTCACTCGTAGCCCTTCGCCTGCAGGCGAAAAAGCCTCGCATAGCGACCGTTGGCGGCCATCAGGCTCGGGTGATCGCCCTGCTCGAGAATCTCGCCGTTGTCGATCACGAGGATCCAGTCGGCGGCGCGCACCGTCGAGAAACGGTGGGAGATCAGGATGGTCATGCGGTCGCGGCTGTGTTCGCGGAAGTCGGCATAGACGGCGGCCTCCGCCGCGGCGTCCATGGCCGCGGTGGGTTCGTCGAGCACCAGGATGTCGGCCCCCTCGCGCATGTAGGCCCGCGACAGGGCGATCTTCTGCCACTGGCCGCCGGAGAGCTCCTGGCCGCCCTTGAACCAGCGCCCCAGCTGGGTGTGATAGCCACCCGGCATCTCGGCGATGAAGGCGTCGGCCAGGCCGCGCCGCGCCGCCTCCTGCCAGCGCGCCTCGTCGCTGAAGGCCTCGACGTCCCCGGCGCCCAGGTTCTCGCCCACCTTCATCTGGTAGCGCACGAAGTCCTGGAAGATCACCCCGATGCGCCGGCGTAGCGTCTGGATGTCCCAGTCGCGCAGGTCGCTGCCGTCGAGCAGGATGCGTCCCCCGGTCGGCTCGTAGAGCCGGGTCAGCAGCTTGATCAGGGTGGTCTTGCCCGAGCCGTTGGCGCCCACCAGGGCGAGGCTCTCACCCGGCCGCAGGTGCAGCGATATCCTCGCGAGGGCCGGCGTCGCGCTGCCCGGATAGGTGAAGCTCACCGCCTCGAAGCGGATGCCGTCGCCCGGTATCGCGCCCTCGGTCAGCGTGCCTGGCTCGGCCGGCACCGGCTGTTCGAGGTACTCGTAGAGGTTCGACAGGTAGAGGTTGTCCTCGTACATGCCGCCGATCGCCGTGAGGCTCGCCGAGAGCGCCGCCTGGCCCTGCTTGAAGACCATCAGGTACATGGTCATCTCGCCCAGGGTCAGCGTCCCGGTCACCGTCTCCACCACCACCCAGGCGTAGGCGCCGTAGAAGGCGAGGGTGCCGAGCAGGCCGAGCAGGAAGCCCCAGGTCTCGCGGCGGATGGTCAGGCGCCGGTCCTCGTCGTAGAGGGTGTCGAAGATCGTCCGGTAGCGCTCCAGCAGCAGCGGCTCCAGGCCGAACAGCTTGACCTCCTTGATGCTGTCCTCCCGGGCCAGCACCGTCTCCAGGTACATCTGCATGCGCGTCTGGGGCGAGCGCCAGCGAAACAGCCGGAAGGCATCCCCCGAGAACTTGGCCTCCGAGACGAACACCGGCAGGGCGCCGATCACCAGCACGAGGATCGCCCAGGGCGAGAACTGCACCAGCAGCACGCCGAAGCTCGCCAGCGAGATGGCGTTCTGGGCGAGCCCGAAGGTCTTGTTGACCAGGCCCAGCGGCCGCGTGGACGCCTCGCGGCGCGCCCGGGTCAGCTTGTCGTAGAACTCCGAGTCCTCGAACTGCTCGAGCGACAGGGTGCCGGCCTTCTCGAGAATCATCACGTTGACCTTCTGGCCGAGCAGCGCGCGCAGTAGCGACTGCTGGGCGGCGAGGCCGCGCTGGGCCAGGGCGATCGTGGCGATCACCCCGGCTTCCGCCAGCACGTAGCGCAACACCCCCCACCACTCGACGCGGCCGGTGTCGCGATGCAGGGCCATCGCCGCGACCACGGCGTCGACGATCAGCTGGCCGATCCAGGCCGCCACCGCTGGCAGCACGCCGGCGACCAGGGTGCAGAGCGCGAGCCCCAGGGTCAGCGGACGCGAGGTCTGCCAGACCAGCGCCAGGGCGCGATGGCTGTAGCGAAAGACGCCGATGAAGCTGGCGAGCATGCCGCCCGAGGGCGGCGCGGAAGGGACGTGAGGTGAGGACAAGCGCGTGGCTCCTGGCAGTGAAGGGAAGAGGCGTCAGACCAGCGGCGAGACCCGCCTGGGCTCCTCCTCGAGCAGCGCCGCCAGCCGGCGCAATCCCTCGTCGAGCCGGGCGCGCTCGGCGGGCGGCGTCACGCAGATCCTCACCGCCTGCGGGGCGGGCTGGCTGCCCACGCAGAAGGGATCGGCGCCGAGCAGGGTGACGCCGCTTTCGGCGGCACGCGCCACCACGTCCACCGCCCGCCAGGGCTCGGGGAGGCGCAGCCAGGCGTGGAAGCCGCAGGGGTGGGCGACGATCTCATGCCCCGCGAGGCGCTCGGCGAGCAGCCGCTGGCGCGCGGCCACCTCCTGCCACTGCCACTCGATCAGGGTCGCGGCCTCGTCGCCGGTCAGCCAGTCGACGGCGGCGCGGGTCATCAGCTCCGGCATCGCCCAGCACTGGGCGCGCAGGGCGGCGGTGAGGCGCGGCATCAGGTTGGCGGGGGCCCGCAGCGCGCCCAGGCGCAGCCCGCCGGCGAGCAGCTTGGAAACGCTGAAGATATAGAGCGCGCGCTCCGGCGCCAGGCGATAGAAGGGCGTGCCGCGGGTCGCGGCGGTGACGAACTGCACGCCGTCCTCGAGCAGCAGCAGGTCGTGGCGCCGGGCCACCTCGACGATCGCCTGGCGCCGCGCCTCGCCCATCCGCGCGCCGGTGGGGTTGTTGTGCTCGGGCATCAGGTAGAGCAGGCGGATGCGCTGCTGCTGGCAGAGCCGCTCCAGCGCCTCCGGCCGGAGCCCCTCGTCGTCCATCGGCACCGCCAGGTGCTTGAGGCCCAGCTGGCGGCCGGTGGCGATCATGCCGGGGTAGGTGAGGGCCGCCGAGGCCACCGCCTCGCCGGGCTGCACCAGCGCCTGCAGGGCCAGGAAGTCGGCGTGCTGGCCGCCGGCGGTGAGGATCAGCTCCTCGGCCGACAGGGGCAGCCCCTGGCGGGTCAGCCAGCCGGCCAGCGCCTCGCGGCTGGCCGGGCTGCCCTGCTCGGACGGATAGGCCAGGGCGGCCTCGACGGCGGCCGGGGACTGGCTGAGGCGCGAGAGCACGCCGGCAAGCTGCTCGGCCCGCCAGGGGTGGGGGATCGGCACACTGAGCGACAGGTCGATGCTGCCCTCTTCCGCCCGGGAAAGGTGGTGGAAGCGCGGCGCCTCCGCCGACGGCGAGCGCACCCGGGTGCCGCTGCCGACCCGGGCCTCGACCAGGCCCCGGCGTTCGGCCTCGCGGTAGGCGCGGGTGATGGTGCCGACGGTCACCTTGAGCGCGTCGGCCAGCAGGCGCTGGGGCGGCAGGCGCTCGCCGGGAGCGAGGGTGCCGGCGGCGATATCGGCGGCCAGCTGGTCGACCAGCGCCTGGTAGCGCGGGGTGCCGGTCCCCTCGAGGTTGGGCAGCCACCGGCAGCGCGCGCGGGCCTGGGCCTGGATGTCCATGGGGCGACTCTCCAACGGATGACGGTAGAGGCATGCAGCGAACTTCGGTACATGACCGGAGGCGGGCAATGTCGGGGTGACAAAGCCGTCCTTGATCGGCGAAGCGGGCCGCGCATACTGAGATTGTGCGCGCAATTGTCGATCCTGTCAGGCAGTTGCGCGAAATTGTACCCCTACAATAGTCGGCACTCGCGTCGGTCCGCCGCGATGCCCGCACGAAAGGAGTCCCCATGACCCTCCCGCTGCCCGAGCTGCTTGCCCTGGTGGGCCCGATGATGCTGTTCGCCATCAGCATGTCCGCCACGCCCGGTCCCAACAACATGATGCTGACCGCCTCGGGCGCTAACTTCGGCTTCCTGCGCACCCTGCCGCACATGTTCGGCATCTCGATCGGCGTGATGGGGCTGATGGGGGCCGTGGCGCTGGGGCTCGGCGCCCTGTTCGAGCAGTGGCCGCCGCTGCAGCAGGGGCTCAGGCTCGTCGGCAGCGCCTACCTGCTGTGGCTGGCCTACCGGATCGCCACCGCGCCGCCGCCGGAGGGCGAGGGCGCCGACGCCGCGGCGCGGCCGCTGAGCTTCTGGCAGGCCGCCGCCTTCCAGTTCGCCAATCCCAAGGCCTGGGTGATGGCGATCTCGGGGATCGCCTCCTTCACGCTCTCCGGCGATGCCTTCCTGGCCTCGGCGGTGGTGGTGATCGCGGTGATGGGCGTGACCAATCTGCCGTCGATCGCGCTCTGGGCGGGTTTCGGCGTGGCCGTCGGTCGACTGATGACCACCCCGCGCCACTGGCGGATCTTCAACGCCGTGATGGGGCTTCTGACCGCGGCCTGCGTGGTGATGATTCTCGGCTGAGCCGGGCCCGAAACGACCGCGCCCCGCACGAGGCGGGGCGCAGGAGGAACGATGGCGGGGCGTGATCAGCCCTCGTCGTCATCGCCGGCGGGCGGCTCGGTGCTGGCCACCACGGCGCCGGTCTCGCCGCTCGCGAGGGCGGCCAGCATCGGCTCGGCCTGACGCTGGAAGGCCATCAGGCGCTCGCCCTCGAGGCTCTGGTTGTCCGGCAGGGCGACCTTCATGGCGTTCACCTGACGGTTGTTGACCAGGACCTCGTAGTGCAGGTGCGGCCCGGTGCTGCGGCCGGTGTTGCCGGAGAGGGCGATGCGCTCGCCCATGGTGACGCGCTCACCGTTGCTGACCATCGGCCGGGAGAGGTGCAGGTAGCGGGTCTTGTAGCCGTTGTCGTGGCGGATCACGATGTAGCGCCCCGCCGCCGGGTGGTTGCCGACCTTCTCGACGCGGCCGTCGGCCGGGGCGCGCACGGTGGTGCCGATCGGCATGGCGAAGTCGGTGCCCTTGTGGGGGCTGACGCGGCCGGTGACCGGATGCAGGCGATTGGGGTTGAAGTGCGAGCTCAGCCGGTAGCGGCCCTCGAAGGGGTAGCGGTTGAAGGCCGGGTCGAGGCTGTCCCCTTCCGGGGTGTAGAAGCGGTTGTCGTCCGGGTTGCGCACCACGGTGAGGTTCATGCGCGCACCCTCGTAGGCCACCGCGAGGACGCGCGGATCGAGGCTCTCGCCGTCGATGATGTCGGACTCCACCAGCACCTGGAAACGATCGCCGCGACGGGTGTCGCGGCGAAAGTCGAGTTTCTTTTCCAGGACGCGGGAGAGCTCGGCGACCTCGGCGCTGGTCAGGCCGGTGGCCTTGGCCGATCGCGCGAAGCTGCCGCTGATGGTACCGGCGAACAGGCGCTGGGTCGCCTCGCCGGCGCGCTCGATGGTGGCGACCTCGAAGGCGTCTTCCTGGCGCTCGACCAGGTAGCCGTCGCGGGCGTTCTTCATCATGCGCAGGGCCAGCAGGTCGCCCTGCTCGTCGAGCTGGTACTCGAAGCGGTCGCCGACCCGCCAGTGGGTCAGCAGGCGCGGCTCGGGCAGGGTGTCAAGCAGTCCCATCACTTCGCTGTAGCCCATCTCGAGGTGCTGCTGGGCCACGATCGCGAAGGTGTCGCCGCTCTGCACGGTATAGGTCTGCCACTGCGGCACGTAGGGCTCGTCGGCGACGATTTCCTGATCGAGGACGATCGGGCCCTCGTCGAAGAGCGCCAGTTCGTCCTCGGTGACCTCCTCGTAGGAGGTGGCATCGGCCACCATGCCGTCCTCGAGCTCGAGCATGCCGGCGGCGATGGTGCCGATGACCATGGCCATGTGCTGGGCGCCCTCATCGAGGCGCACCGCGTCGCCCTCGGCATCGGCCTGGGCGTTGCGCGGCGAGGCGTCCGGCTGGGCGGGCATGGCCAGGGTCGCGGGAACCCCGGACTCGGCCTGGTTGGCCCGCGCGGCCTCGAGGAAGTCGATGTCGACGATTTCCGAGGCGGTCAGCGAAGAGATCGGCACGTGTCCGCGCGTCGCGTCCAGCGCCTGGTTGGCCTTCGCTAGGGCACCGCTCACCGCATCGCGCTTGGCGTCGAGGGAGGGCAGGCCGGGACTGGCGTCGGCGTCGAGGGGAACGAGCACGGTATCGAGCGACTGGCGATCACGCTGAACGTCTTCGAAGGTAGTGAGGACCTTCTGGGCTCCCAGCACGGTCACCATGGTTGCCACGGGTAACAGCAGCAGCTTATGGGTGCGGGGTAGCGAATGAAGGATTCGCATCATGGGAATTAAGGCCGTGACAGTTGAAGAAAGAAAACGGAAAAATGGCCTTAGAACCATACTCTATGATGTATGAGATGCCTAGTCTGTATGGATATACAGAAAGGCCCGCTCGAGGCGCCAGGGCGGCGGTGTTCGAGCGAGCTGCGGGGGCGTGAACGCCGTTATCTAAGCGTATTTAATAGTGCGATGCGCGGTTTTTCAACCCGCGAGTGGGCGATCACTCGGTCAGGGTGCCGTCGCGGTAGGCCCGAAGCGCCTGTTCCAGCTCGTCCTGGCGATTCATCACGAAGGGGCCGTAGTGGGCGATCGGCTCACCGTGGGGTTCGCCGCCGAGCAGCAGGGCCTGTCCGCCCTCCGTGCTGGAGAGGTGGAGCGTGTCCCCGTCGCCCAGGCGCGCGAGCTGCCCCTTGCCGACGCGGGTGCCGGCGACCTCCAGGCCGCCCGCGAAGACATAGACCAGCAGCGTGGTGGCGGGGGCCGTCAGCTCGAGTGCGCCGCCGGGTTCCAGCCGCGCATGGGCGACGGCGCCCTGGCCGGCCAGTCGCGTCAGGGGACCGTCGACGCCGTCGCCGTCCAGCGTCTCCCAGTGCCCGCCCAGCGCCGTCAAGGAGGCGTGGCTGCCGGTCAGTCGCGGCATCTCCTCGGCCCGCACGTCCCGATAGGTCGCCTCGCTGAGCTTGTCCCTGGCCGCCAGGTTCAGCCAAAGCTGGAAGGCGTGGAGCCCCTGCTGGTCGGTCAGCGGCATCTCGGAGTGGATGATGCCGCGACCGGTGTGCATCCACTGGGCATCGCCGGCGCGGATCGTGCTTGAGTGACCGAGGTGATCCTTGTGGGTCAGGCCCCCGTGGATCACGTAGGTCAGGGTCTGGATGCCCCGATGGGGATGGGGCGGAAAGCCGCCGATGTAATCGTCCGGCCGGTCGGAGCCCAGCTCGTCGAGCATCAGGAAGGGATCCAGGCCGCCGCCGAAGTCGTGCAGGCGCTGAATCTGGACGCCATCGCCATCCTGGCTCGGCCGGGTGTTCAGCAGGCGTGCTACCTGCCGGGTCGTTGCGGTGGTGGCCATGGTCCTGTCTCCATCATTGATTGGGGAGTCATGACTGGCATTCTAGGTCGTTTTTTTCGAAGATTAAGCGCAATGTTTCGCCGTTTATGTTCGAGGAATTCGAAATGTCACGTGTCACCCTGGCCCAATGGCAGATGCTGGCCGCCGTGGTGGATCATGGCGGCTTCGCGCGTGCCGCCGAGGCCATCCACAAGAGCCCCTCGACCCTCAACCACGCGGTGCACAAGCTGGAGCAGCAGCTCGGCGTCAAGGTGCTGGAGCCAGTAGGGCGGCAGGTGCGCCTGACCGAGGCCGGCGAGATGCTGCTGCGCCGCGCCCGTCAGCTGATCGAGAACGCCGACTCCCTCGAGGACGTCGCCAGCCGGCTGGCCGAGGGCCTGGAGGCGGAGATCGTGCTGGCCATCGACCAGATCTTCCCCCCGGACGCCCTGGCCCGGGCGCTGGAGGCCTTCTCCGACTCCTATCCTCACGTGCGGGTGCAGCTTCACGAGACGGTGCTCAACGGGGGGCTGGAGATGCTCCAGGATGGCCATGCCGACCTCTTGATCTCGGGCCTCGCTGCCAAGGGCTTTCTGGGTGAGCCGCTGGTGACCATCCCCTTCGTCGCCGTGGCCCACCCCGACCACGCCCTGCACCGGCTGGGACGCGTGCTGGACCTGCGCGACCTGGAGCAGCACCGCCAGCTCGTGGTGCGCGACTCCGCTCAGCGACAGCCGCTGGATGCCGGCTGGCTGAAGGCCGAGCAGCGCTGGACGGTGAGCCACCTGGACACCTCCATCGACATGCTCGAGCGCAATCTCGGCTTCGCCTGGGTGCCCGAGACGCGCATCGCCGAGGCCCTCCAGGCGGGGCGCCTGGTGCCGCTGCCGCTGGCGGCGGGGGCGCGCCGCGAGGTGCCGATCCAGCTGATCCATCGTGACCGGGACCGCGCCGGGCCGGCCACCCGTGCCATGGCCCGCCATCTGCAGGAGGCCGTCCTGGCCTGTGCACTCGCTGCCAGCACCTGAAAAAATCGAATGGTTGGCCGGAAAAAGTGCGCTTGAGCTTCGATTTTGTGGTCGTAAGCTGAAGTCATTCATGACGAACCGAGGAGGCCGAGATGGGGCTCTTGATCGATGGACAGTGGCACGACCAGTGGTACGACACCAAGAAGCACGGTGGCGAGTTCGTGCGGGAATCGGCGAAGCTGCGCGACTGGATCACCCCCGATGGGTCACCGGGGCCCCAGCACCAGCCGGGCCTGCCGGCCGAGGCGGGGCGCTACCACCTCTACGTCTCCCTGGCCTGCCCCTGGGCGCATCGCGTGCTGATCATGCGGCGCCTCAAGGGGCTGGAGGGGCTGATCGGCGTCTCCCACACCAGCCCGCTGATGCTCGATCAGGGCTGGAGCTACCTCCGTGACGAGGGCTCCAGCGGTGACGAGGTCAACGGCGTCGATTACCACCGCGAGCTCTATACCCTCACCGACCCGCACTACACCGGCCGGGTGACCGTGCCGGCCCTGTGGGACAAGCAGCAGGGTCGCATCGTCAACAACGAATCGGCCGACCTGGTGCGCATGCTCAACGACGCCTTCGACGGCCTCACCGGCGACCGGCTGGACCTCTATCCGACCGACCTGCGCGAGACCATCGATGCCGTCAATGACGACGTCTACGAGCACGTCAATAATGGCGTCTACAAGTCGGGCTTCGCCACCGAGCAGGACGTCTACGAGAAGCACGTGCTGGCGCTGTTCGCGGCCCTCGACCGGCTCGAGGCGCGGCTCGCCGAGCAACGCTACCTGGCGGGCGAGTGGCTGACCGAGGCCGATATCCGCCTGTTCACCACCCTGGTGCGCTTCGATGCCGTCTATCACGGGCACTTCAAGTGCAACCTGCGGCGCATCGAGGACTACCCGAACCTCGCCAACTACCTGCGTGAGCTCTACCAGTGGCCGGGCATCGCGGAGACGGTGAACTTCGACCACATCAAGCGCCACTACTATTACAGCCACGACACCATCAACCCGACCCGCATCGTGCCCGCCGGTCCGTGCCTCGACCTCGAGCGGCCCCACGATCGCGAGCGCCTGCCGGGGCAGGGGATTCGCGAGAATGGGTAAGCGACTGTCGCGCACGGCGTGACCCAGCGTGGCGGAGAGAGGCGCTGGGGACAGAGCGAAGCGGAGGTCTTTTTCCAGGGATGGAAAAAGTAGCGCCCAGGGAAGGGTTCACAGCGCCTCCACGCAGCCTGTCGCCAGAAAGCCGCTCTCTTCTTCTGCCGCGCCAGCTAGCAGAACTGGTCGCAGCACCGGCATCATCGGCGCTGGTGCTTGGCGAGCCAGCGATCTAGGGCGTTGGCGAACTCACGGCGGTCGGCCTCGGAGTAGCCGCTGGGCCGCCAGTGTGCTCGCCGCTGGCGCGCAGGGTCTCCATGCCTGTCCTGATATCAGTCGCCTCTGCACCGGGTGCAGAGGCGTCATGGTCAGGAGTTCTTGGCCAGCCACCGGTACAGGGCGTTGGCGAACTCGCGGCGGTCGGCGTCGGAGTAGCCGCTGGGGCCGCCGGTGTGCTCGCCGCTGGCCCACAGCGTCTCCATGCCTGTCCTGATATCAGTCGCCTCTGCACCGGGTGCAGAGGCGTCATGGTCAGGAGTTCTTGGCCAGCCACCGGTCCAGGGCGTTGGCGAACTCGCGGCGGTCGGCGTCGGAGTAGCCGCTCGGGCCGCCGGTGTGCTCGCCGCTGGCCCGCAGCGTCTCCATGAAGTCCCGCATCTGCACCCGCGCGCGGATGTTGTTGGCATCCAGCGCCTCGCCGCGGGTGGTCATCACCCGCGCCTCGCGCTCGATGGCCTCCAGGGCCAGCGGCAGGTCCGAGGTGATCAGCAGGTCGCCCGGCTGGAGGCGCTCGACGATCTCGTTGTCGGCGGCATCGAAGCCCTGGCTCACCGCCAGGCCCTTGACCCACTTCGAGGGCGGCAGCGGCACGGTGTGGTTGGCCACGAACCAGGTCGGCGTGGCGGTGCGCTCGGCGGCGCGGACGATGATCTCGCGCGCCGCCCGGGGGCAGGCGTCGGCATCGACCCAGAGGCTCGGCATTTAGGGCTCCTGAAAAGGTGGAACGAATAAGGCTGGCCAGGTCACCGCGACGATGGTAGCATGCGCGCTCCTCGCATGTGTTGACCCCACCATCATGACGACGCGACCTCCCCCCGACGGGCGAGGCAAGCGCCGAAGCGGGAAGCCCAGCCACGAGAGCTGCGCCTCACGCGTTCGAATTGTGTAGATGGAGCGCCACCGAGATCCGCCACCCGGGCGAGATCGGCGCCAACGGTCGCCACAGCGGCTCATGCGGCCATCGACTGCGATGGCATGGGCCGAATGCCAGGTGCGACCGGCGTCCCCGACTCCGATTTACGCTCTGCTCCGCTGCCTTCGGGCCGACGGTCGGCAGGGTGCCTTGATGGCTTTACCGCGTCAGGGGCGCCACCGATGTTACCTGCCGGCGATGCCGGCCTATTAAGGTGTGATTCATGACCTCGACTTCTGTCGTCTCGCCGAGCTTCGGCGAACTGGCCCTGCTGCCTGCCGTTCTTTCTGCCGTTGAATCCCAGGGGTACACCACCCCGTCGCCGATCCAGGCGCAGACCATTCCCGCGCTGCTGGAAGGCCGCGACATGCTGGGCCAGGCCCAGACCGGCACCGGCAAGACCGCGGCCTTCGCCTTGCCGCTGCTCTCTCGCCTCGAGCTGACGCGCCGCGAGCCCCAGGTGCTGGTGATGGCCCCGACGCGGGAACTGGCCCAGCAGGTGGCCGCCTCCTTCAGCAAGTACGGTCAGAACCTCAAGGGCCTGGAAGTCGCCACCCTGTGTGGTGGTCAGGAATATCGCGAGCAGCTCTCCGCCCTGCGCCGTGGCGCCCAGGTCGTGGTGGGTACCCCCGGCCGCATCATCGATCACCTGGATCGTGGCAGCCTGAAGCTCGACGGTCTCTCCGCGCTGGTGCTCGACGAGGCCGACGAGATGCTGCGCATGGGCTTCATCGACGACGTCAAGCGCGTGGTCGCCGATACCCCCAAGAACGCCCAGCGGGTCTTCTTCTCCGCGACCCTGCCGACCGAGATCGAGCGCATCGTCAACCGCTATCTGGTGGACCCGGTCAAGGTGGCCATCGAGGCCAAGGTCGGCACCGCGGCGAGCATCGACCAGCGCATGGTGCGGGTCGACGGCGGGGCCAAGCAGGAGGCGCTGGCGCGCATCCTCGAGGTCGAGCCGGTCGATGGCGCCATCGTCTTCGTGCGCACCCGGGCCGCCTGCACCACCCTGATGGAGCAGCTCTCCGCCCGTGGCCTGAGCGTCGCCAGCCTCTCCGGTGACCTCGACCAGAGCCTGCGCGAGCGCACCATCCAGCGCCTCAAGCGCGGCAAGGTCGACGTGCTGATCGCCACCGACGTGGCCGCCCGCGGCCTCGACGTGCCGCGCATCACCCACGTCATCAACTACGACCTGCCCCAGGATGCCGAGGCCTACACCCACCGCATCGGGCGTACCGGCCGTGCCGGCCGCACCGGGGTCGCGATCACCTTCGTCGGCTTCCGCGAAGGCCGCAAGGTGGGCTGGCTCGAGCAGGCTACCGGCCAGAAGATGAGCGAGATGGCGCTGCCCGACGAGGCCGCCATCCGCGCCCATCGCGACGAGATGTTCCACCAGCGCGTGGTCGCCGCTCTGACCGCCGGTGCCGACGAGCAGCGTGCGCTGATCGAGCGCCTGGTCGAGGAGGGTCACGACCCCATCGAGCTGGCCTGCGCCTTCTCCCGCATGGCGCGTGCCGACGAGCCGCCGATCGGTCGCCTGCAGGCGCCCCGCGCCGAGCGCAGCAACGACCGCAACGCGCGTGATGCCAAGCCGAAGCGTCGCGACAGCGCGCCGCGCGAGGGCATGACCCGCTACCGCGTCGCCGTGGGCCACCAGGACGGCGTCAAGCCAGGCCAGCTGGTCGGCGCCCTGGCCAACGAGGGCGGCATCGAGGGCAACCGCATCGGTCGCATCGACATCCGCACCGCCTTCTCGGTGGTCGAGCTGCCGAGCTCGCTGCCGGAGAGCATCCTGGCCAAGATGGCCCGGGCTCGCGTCGCCGGTCGTCCGCTGGAGATCAGCGAGGACAAGGGCGCGCCGGAGCGGGCGCCGCGTCGTCGTCGTGACGACGAGGCACCGGTGAAGCGTCGCGAACGCGCCTGAGCCTTGAAGCGTCGCCGCCCGGGGTGAGTCTCCGGGACGGCTGACGTCCGTGACCATGGCAGGCCGGGGATCTCCCCGGCCTGCTTGTCGTTGATAACATCGGAAGAGGACTGACACGAGCATGTGGAAGCGCTTGCCGTTCCGGCTGCGGGGCTACCTGATCACCATGACCGGGGTGCTGCTGCTCTCGCCGGATGCCCTGCTGGTCAAGGGGACCGGCGTCTCGCCGGTCACTTTCCTGTTCTGGCGCGGTCTGCTGCTGGGCATCGTGCTGCTGCTGATCGCCCTGGCGCGCTACGGCCATCGCCTGCCCGAGGCGATCCGCGCCTGCGGGCCCGCCGCCTGGTGGTGCCCGCTGGCCTTCGCCGCCAGCGGCTGGGCCTTCGTCATCGCCAACCGCTTCACCTCGGCGGGTAACGTGCTGGTGATGATGAACCTGGCGCCCCTGGTGGCCGGGCTGATCGGCCTGGTGTTCTTCCGCCAGCGCCTGCGGCGCCAGACCTGGGTGGTGATCGCCATCTGCGTCGGCGGGGCCAGCCTGATGGCGGCCGGCGAGGTGGGGCAGGGCAGCCTGCTGGGGCTCGGCGTGGCGCTGTTCGTGCCGATCTCCATCGCCATCAACACCACCGTGGCCAGCGCCCAGAAGGGCGAGCGGCGCCGCGGCATCGACACCACGGTGATCCTGCCGCTGGGCTGTCTGGCGATGCTGCTGCCGGCTGCGCTGGCCGGCGGCGCGACCCTGCCCCCGGCCGAGGACGTGCCGCTGCTGGCGATCATGGCGCTGTTCCTGCCGGCGGCCTACTTCCTGATCCAGACCGGGGCGCGCTACCTGCCCGGCGCCGAGGTCAGCCTGGTGCTGCTGCTGGAGACCCTGCTCGGCTCGCTGCTGGTGTGGTGGTGGGTCGGCGAGGTGCCGACCCAACTGGCGCTGATCGGCGGCGGCATCATCGTCGTCACCATGATGACAAGCTCGCTGCGCGACCTGCATCGCCAGCGCCGCAAGGCCGCCGGCGGGGCGCCGGATATCGGGCGCATCCAGCAGCAGGCCGTCGAGGACGAGGCGTCGGTCGGCGAGACCGCCGAGGTCTCACGCCGCTAGCCCCGAGCCGCTAGGCCAGCCGTCACGGCAGAACAACGCCCCCGCACCGTCTGGTGCGGGGGCGTTTTCGTTGGGGCTTTCCCGGATCGGGGTAGGCTCAGGCGACGCTGGGTGTTTCCACGAGCCACTCGGCGAAGCGGGCGATCAGGCCGCCGGCCTCGGGGGTAGGGGCGACCGCGACGAACCGCGCCTCGGGGTCGTCGCCCTGGTCGGCGAGGGCTTCGCGCTGGTGGGCGAGGTAGGCCCGCATCACGGGGACGCTGAACTCCGGGTGGAACTGCACGCTCCACTGCCGCGGCCCGTGGCGCAGCGCCTGGAAGGGATCATGGTCGTTGTCGGCCAGCACCGCGGCGCCCGGCGGGGCGGTGAGCACCGACTGGGAATGGGTCAGCTGGGCGGCGAAGGTCGCCGGCAGGGCGCCGAACAGGGGATCCGCCTGCCCGGCCTCGCTCAAGCGCAGCCGGCGGGTGCCGACCTCGCGGCCGTCCGGATGGTAGCCGCTTTGGCCACCGAAGGCCGCCGCCATCAGCTGATGGCCGTAGCAGACGCCGAGCATGGCGACGCCGCGCTCGCGGGCCTCGACGAGCCAGGGCTTGAGCGCCTCGCTCCAGGGCTCGGCCTCGCTGACCATGGCGTGGGAGCCGGTGATCACCACGCCGTCCTCGGCGGCCGGTGCCGGCGGCACGCCCTCGGTGCGGGCATCGTGGACCGCGAGGATCAGATCGTCGCGCGCCTCGGCCAGCGGGGCCAGGGCGGCGAGGAAGAAGTCCTCGAAGTCGCCGTGGTCGCGGACCACATCGGCGAAGCTGTCTCCGGTCTTGAGGATCGTCAGGCGCGGCATGGGGGCTCCAGGCGAGGGCAGGGAGCCGGCATTCTACTTACGTCGTAGCCGCTCGCCCAGTGCCGCCATGAACTGCGCGCCCGCCTCGAGCTGCTCGATGTCGAGGTACTCGTCGGGCTGGTGGGCCTGGCCGATGCTGCCCGGGCCGCAGATCACCGTGGGCAGCCCCTCGCGCTGGAACTGGCCGGCCTCGGTGGCGTAGGCCACGGCGCTGGCGGGGCGCTCGTCGAGCAGCTCGCGGCAGAGCGCCAGTACCTCGGCGTTGTTGTCGTCGGCGAGCGCCGGCACCGTGGTGTTGAGCGCCTCAGTGACGATGCCGGCCTCAGGCGCGCGCTGCTTCATCTCGGCCTCGAGTTCGGCGGCGGTGGCATTGACGCGCCCCAGCAGCTCCTCGAAGCGGTCGCTCGGCAGGTGGCGGATCTCCCACTCGAACGAGCACTCCCGGGCCATGATGTTGATCGCCGTGCCGCCCTGGATCTTGCCCACGTGCAGGCTCGAGTGCACCACGTTGAAGGCCTCGTCGATGCGCCCCTCGGCCCTGAGCTCGGCCATCACGTCCTCGATGCGGGTGACCAGGCGCGCGGCGACGTGGATCGCCGAGACGCCCTGGTTGACCTGGCTGGAGTGGGAGGCGCGGCCGGTGACGGTAGTGCGCAGGTTGGTGGCGCCCTTGTGGGCCACCACCGGGTGCATCATGGTCGGCTCGCCGACGATCACCGCCGCCGGGCGTGGGTGATCGGCGAGCAGCGTCTCGATCATGCGCGGAGCGCCGATGCAGCCCACCTCCTCGTCGTAGGAGAGGGCCAGCCAGATCGGCGTGTCGAGCGGAAGGTCCGCCCAGCGAGGCACCTCGGCCAGCGCGCAGGCGATGAAGCCCTTCATGTCGCAGGTGCCGCGGCCGTAGAGGCGTCCGTCGCCCTTGTCGGTGAGCGTGAAGGGATCGCTGGACCAGGGCTGGCCGTCCACCGGCACCACGTCGGTGTGGCCGGAGAGCACCACGCCGCCCGCCACGTTGGGCCCGATGCGCGCCAGCAGGTTGGCCTTCTTGCCATCGTCGCTCTCGACGCGCCAGTGATCGACGCCGTGCTCGTCCAGGTAGCCCTCCACGAAGGTGATCAGGTCCAGGTTCGAGTCCCTAGAAACGGTGGCAAAGCCCACCAGGCGGTCCAGCAGCTCGGCGGCATTCATGGCGCGCTCCTCACAGTGTTCGTGGCCCCGAGCCTAACACGGCCGGTCGGGGCGGTTCGGCCTCTCGTCCTCAGGCGGAGGCCAGCCGGTAGCCCTCGGCGGTCAGGCGCTCGGCGAGGGCGGCGATGTGCGCCGGGCTCACCTCGCAGCAGCCGCCGACGATGGTCGCGCCCCGGGCGATCCAGCGGCAGGCGTGCTCGGCATATCCCGCGGGATCCAGATCCTCGCGGGTCTCCAATCCCTCCACCGTGCCGCCGGGGGCGAGGTCGGCCGCCGCCGTGAAGCCGTTGGCGTAGCCGCCGAGGGGCACGCCGAGGTCGGCCAGCGCGTCCATGGCGGTGGTGACCGCCTCGGGCACCGAGCAGTTGACCAGCACCGCCGCGGCGCCGGCCGCCACCACCGCCCGGGCGGCCTCGGCGAGTGGCTCGCCGGAGCGCAGGCGCGTGCCGTCGCCGTCGTCCACCGTGAAGGCGACCCACACCGGGGTGCCGTGCTCCACCGCCGCGCGGGTCGCGGCCAGCGCCTCGCGGGTCAGCGTCATGGTCTCGCAGATGAAGAGCTCGACCCCATCGGCCTGGGCCTCTACCAGCCGGCGATAGTCGCGCCGGCAGGTGGCGTCGTCCGGCACCACCTCGGGGTGGTAGCTCGCCACCAGCGGCGGCAGGCAGCCGGCGATGCGCACCGCCCGGCCGCTCTGTTCGCGGGCCTGGCGGGCGGCGTCCAGCGCGGCGGCATGGAGCGGCGCGAACAGCGCGGGGTCGCCGTCCCGGGCCAAGCGCTGCGGGGTCGCGCTGTAGTTGTTGGTGGTGATGATGCGGGCGCCGGCGTCGATGAAGTCGCGGTGCACCGCGGCGACGAGTTCCGGTTCGTCGAGCATCACCTGCGCGGACCACAGCGGGGTGGCGGGGTGGTCGCTGCGCCGCCTGAGCTCCTGTCCCATGCCCCCGTCCAGCAGCACTATGCGGTGTTCTTCGGCGCTCATCGGGTCACTGTCCTCTTTGGAATGGCCATGGCCTTTGAATTCCTGCTGTACTTTGACGTGCCACTGACCGTGAATGGTCAGCGTGTCGCTCTGATTAAGGATACGCGCCGAGACCGTTGGGCTCGATCCCGTCGAGCGACAGGCCGACGGTGTAGAAGCGGGTAACGGAAAACTCATGGATCTCGCTCGCCGCTCCGTCACGGCCCCAGCAGGCGCATCATGGAGGAGGGGAAGCACCGTCGGGCCAGTGCAAGCCGACAGGTTGGCCTTGGTGCGACCGTTACTGTCGACTCGCCAGACCTCGATGAAGGCGATCATGTTCAAGCTGGAGTCGCGGGCCACGGTGGGAGAGCTCACTGGCATCTTGAACAGGGAGGTGGTCATGAACTGGCGCCTGAGCAGGGAACACCCGTCGATCATGGGGCGGCCGCCTGTCAGAATGGTCTCGTGCTTGCTCTCTGTTGCATTCAACGACAATTCATCAGTAGGGATTTGTCACCTACCACGCTTGTGGCCTATTCTTGCCTACTGAATCGATTCAATGTGCCCCTAGAGGAATAATAAAATGGTGAATACATTCAGTAACTTTAAGAAAAACCTGTCCACCTCAGCGCTCGGGATAGGACTGGCGGTGAGTCTAGTGGCCACCGATGTGGCGGCTGCCGAATACAACTGGCGTTTCAGCAACCTTTACAGTCGCGGCACCGCCTTTGGGGAGCTGTACGAAAATCTGGGCGAAAACATCGAGGAACTCTCTGATGGTCGAATCGAGGTCCAGGTCCTCTACTCCGGTGAAGGGGTTGGTACCACCGGTCTGCTGGGGGCGGTCAAGTCTGGCTTGATCACCATGGGCGCCCCGTTCCAGTCGATGCACGCGGGTGAGCTGCCGGCTGGTGTGGTCGAGATTGGCCTGCCCGGCGGCACCGCTGACACCGACAAACTCCAGAGCCTCTTTAACGAAAAGGGTTGGGATGAAGTCCTGGAAGAGGCCTACGCCTCTCAGGGACTGGTATGGCTTGAGCCCTATATCCAGCCGCCGGTGTACATTTTGACCAAGGAGCCGATCGAATCAGTGGAAGATTTCGAGGGGCTCAAGATTCGCGCTCCCGGTGCCTATGGCAAGTTCCTGCGTAACCTTGGGGCTTCTCCGGTTTCCATGGCCTGGAGCGAGATTTACACCAGCCTGGCCACCGGTGTCATTGACGGCTCCATCGGCAGCAACATGATCGACCACCGTGACGGTAACCATGTTGAGGTCGCCAAGTACATGTATCCCTTGCCGCTGGCCGGCGCTCAGGTTCTGCCGATCGTCGTTAACCGCAATGAGTGGAACAAGCTGCCAGATGAGCTGAAGGATGCTGTCCGTGAGGCCACTGAGATCCACGCCGAAGAACAGCTGACCAAGTCCAAGCAGTGGGAAAGCGAGGCGCTGGAAGAAATGAAAGCCAATGGCCTGGAGTGGAGCCCGGAGCCGAGTGAAGCTGACAAGGAGGCTTGGGCCGAAGCTGGTTCAAAGCTTCGGGAAGAGTACGCTCAGCAGGGTGAATACAGCAAGCGCTTGATCGAGATCCTGAATGAGACCGGCTACTGATTAACGATGGGATGACAGGCACACAGCCTGTCATGTTATCGCTATTGAAAACAGACGGACTTTTACCAAGTTCTCCTGTCTTCAATTGTCGGTACTGGACTTGAGCCGATGGTGGCGTGCCGCTGCATGCCACCATTGGATTGGTGAGCATATCTTGGCTTGATCAGTCTCAGAAACGAGTCAGTCAAGATGAGGCGGAAAGTAGATCATGCTTTCCGCCTTTTAAATGATTTCAGGAGATCCCTTATGTTCCATGCTTTGCTGAGGGGGCTCTGCCACGGTATTGATTTTATTGTCATGCTGACCGGCAAAGCAGCTTCCTACATGATGCCGCTATTAGCCGGTATCGTTGCCTTTGAAGTATTCTCTCGCTATGTGCTCGGTAGCCCCACCATCTGGGCCTATGATCTGTCACTGTTTCTCTTTGGCTATATCACGGCGCTGGGTGGCGCTTATGCCCAGCAGAAACGGGCACACATCAACGTCGACATTCTCTACCTGAAGGTCTCACCCAAGGCCAAGAGTGTCTTCAATCTTCTCGGCTATGCCCTGGCCATCTTCTTCCTGATCATTATCGTGAAGGTCAGCACGGGCAAGCTGATGGAAGCCCTGGAGTTTGATTATCGCCGCCAAAGCGAGTGGGCGCCGCCCATGCATCATTTCTGGGTCATGATGATCATCGCCTGTGCGCTCTTTATTGCGCAGTTTTTCCGGGACGCATTGAACGATATTTATTACCTGGCGACGGGTACCCCGCTGCTGAAACAAAAAGAGGGGGTTCATCATGGACATTGAACTGCTGACCGGGGTGCTGTTGCTGTGCATTCTGATCTTCTTCGCTCTGGGTGCTGCTGTGGGCCTGGCGCTAGGTGGGATCGCCATGGCCATCGGTTACATGACTTGGGGCGATGGTATATTCAACGTCATTCCGACGACCCTGGAATCGACCTTTTTTAGTTTTATCCTGTTAGCGATTCCCTTGTATATCTACATGGGGCAATTGCTGACCAAGTCTGGAATTGGCGACGCCATGTTCAATGCTAGCCAATTGTTGATCGGCAAAGTACGCGGATCCCTGGCCATCAGCGTCATCGGAGTTTGTTCGATGATTGGTGCCATGGTCGGCATCATCGGTGCCGGCATAATGACCTCGGGCAGCATTGCACTGCGTCCCATGTTGGACCGTGGATATAATCGGCGACTGGCGCTGGGTGTCATCATGGCGGGCGGGGGTCTGGGTATTCTGATTCCTCCCAGCATACCCATGATCATGTTTGCCGCCGCGACTCAGAACTCGGTCGGACGCATGTTTCTGGGTGCCATGATGCCGGCCTTGTTGACGATCGTGTTGTTGATTACCTATGTGGTCGTCAGCTGCTGGCTCAATCCCTCGCGCGCCCCTAAGGATCAGGAGCATTCCGACGAGCCAGCACGCACTCCCCGGCAGAAGTTCGTCATCCTTCGCGATGGTCTATCCGCGCTACTGCTGATCTTTGTCGTGTTGGGGAGCATCATTTCCGGCATCGCCACGCCGACGGAGTCGGGCGCTATCGGCGTCGTGGGTGCTATTTTGTTAGCGATACTCTATAAGCGCTTCCGGCCAGCCATGTTCCAGTCCGCCGGACTCCAGACCGCCACTCTGGTCAGCGTGGCCATGTGGATCATCTTCGGTGCCTCGGTGTTCAGCAATTTCCATCTGCTGATGGGGGTGCAAAGTATGGTGGCCGATCTTGCCACCAGCTTGAACCTTCCGCCTATCATGATCATTATCCTTTTCCAGGTGATCATGTTGCTGCTGGGTTTCATCATCGACGAATTTATCATCGTTCTGATGTGCGCGCCGCTGTTTACGCCGATCGCCGTCTCCATGGGGTATGACCCTATCTGGTTTGGTGTACTGATGATTCTCAACATATTGATCGCTGTACAGACGCCGCCCTATGGTTTTGCATTGTTTTACCTGAAAGGGATCGCTCCACCCGATGTTGGAATGGGAGAAATCTACCGGTCAGTCACGCCATTTGTAGCAGTGAACCTGGTGGTGCTGATCCTGTGCATGATCTTCCCTGAAATCGTGCTCTGGCTGCCCAATACAGTAATGGGGTGAGGTGATGCCATGTTTAATCAGATCCTGATACCAGTCGATCTCACTCATCAAGAGCAGATCGCCCAGCTACGGGAAGCCGCCCGTTTGTTGATCGATGGCGCCGGCACCATCACCCTGCTCTATGTGGACCCGATTACGGTCCACAAGGAAGCTCTAATGATACAGTTGGGGGAAAGCCAGTACGTCGAGCATCAGCGGGAAACCCAGGCCCTGCTGCAGAGCCTCTCCGAGTCGTTGCAGCTCGAGAACGTGACCATGAATGTGGTCACACGCGAAGGCACCGCTCATGATCAGATACTCGAGTATGCGGTTGAGATCAGTGCCGATGCCATCCTGATGATGGCCAGCCGGCCAGGATTCAGCGACTACTTTATCGGTTCGACCGCCGAGCGCGTGGTACGTCATGCCGATTGCTCAGTATTCGTTATCCGCTAGGATGAAGCGATGACCATTGCTTGAGGTGTCACGAGGCGACCTGGTTCGTCTTCGCCGCGATGATCTCCTCTCGGGCCCGCTTCCCTCTCAGGGCAGGCGGGCTTTCTTTCTGAGGTCTTGGAGGGCTCCCTCTCGGCGCTCCATGGCCACCAGCAACGGCGCGATACCGATGCCGTCACGCCCCGACCTCCGGTATGACGAACGGACTCCACGGCGGTTAGCGCCGAAATTGCAATCTTGCTGCCACCAGGCATCATGAGGACATCACGCCCACACGCTTCTCCCGACAGCTCTTTATCTCAGGTCAGGATCCGATGACATCAGCGCTTAAGCCTCGCCATGGGCGACTCATCGAGCCGGATAGCCACGTGCAGGGCTTTCGCAAGGCGCGCGACGCGCGGCGTACCGAGCTGGCGGAGGACTACGTCGAGCTGATCTCGGACCTGATCGCCGATAGCGGCGAGGCCCGCCAGATCGATATCGCCCGCCGCCTCGGCGTCGCCCAGCCCACCGTGGCCAAGATGCTCAAGCGCCTGGCGGAGGAGGGGCTGATCGTCAAGCGGCCCTACCGGGGCATCTCCATGACCGAGGCCGGGGAGCGCCTCGCCGCCGAGAGCCGGCGGCGTCACCATCTCGTCGAGGCCTGCCTGCTCAAGCTGGGGGTCAGCGCCGAGACCGCGCGCCTCGATGCCGAGGGCATCGAGCACCACGTCAGCGGCGAGACCCTGGCCGCCCTCGAGCGCTTTCTCGACGAGAACTGAACGACCATGACCCGCGCCGGGCGGGCCCCGGACCACCCCGCGAGACGCCTGCCGGACGGCATGATAACGAGCCTGCCGACGGCACGCTGGGCGGGGGAGGCACTCCCGCGTTACCCTGTCGTATAGCAAAGGCTATACTTGTTCGATTACCGCACTCTGGCCACGTTGATGGGGAAGGGCATATGACACGCTGGAAGAGCACACTTGGCCTGCTGGCGCCGCTGGCGCTGAGCGGCCAGACGATGGCGGCCGAGCCGCCGGTGACCACCGTGACCACCATCGGCATGATCGCCGACGTGGCAAGCGAGGTGGGCGGCGAGTGCGCCGACGTCTCGGCGATCATGGGCCCCGGGGTCGATCCCCACCTCTACCAGGCCAGCGCCCGGGACGTGGCGACCCTGCAGCAGGCCGAGCAGATCTTCTATTCCGGCTACTCCCTGGAGGGTCAGCTCGGCAACGTGCTGGCACGCTTCTCCGAGATCACGCCCACCGTGGCGGTGGCGCCGTCCTCCATCGACACGGCGAGCCTGATCACCGTGCAGGACGTCTACGGCATCGACCCGCACCTGTGGATGGACGTCTCGCTGTGGGCGCAGATCATTCCCACCCTGGCCGACGCCTTCGTCGAGGCGCGCCCCGACTGCGAGGCCGACATCCGCGCCAACGCCGATGCCTATGCCACCCAGCTCGAGGCCCTGCACGGCTGGATCGAGGCGAGCGTCGCGACGATTCCCGAGGCGCAGCGCATCCTGGTTACCGCCCACGACGCCTTCAACTACTACGGCCGCGCCTACGGCATCGAGGTCGCCGGCATCCAGGGCATCAGTACCGAGACCGAGACCGGCGTCGCGGACATCCGCCGCATGACCCAGGTGGTGATCGAGCGCGAGGTGCCCGCCGTGTTCATCGAGAGCACCATCAACCCGCGCACCGTGCAGGCGGTGATCGATGCCGCCCGCGAGAAGGGCCACGAGGTCGAGATCGGCGGCCAGCTCTTCTCCGATGCCATGGGCGAGGCGGGCACCGCCGGCGGCACCTACATCGGCATGCTCCACGCCAACACCCGGCACATCGTCGAGGCGCTCGGCGGCGAGCTGGCCCCGCTGCCCGCGCCCCTCGAGGGCTGGGTCGAGCGCTGGAAGATCTCCGCTAACTGACCGCCCGAGGCCACCGTGCCGACGCCTCGCTACCGCTACTGACCGCCACCCTGGAACCGCCATCCCGCGGGAGAGCCCATGTCGACGACGCTTCACGAACCGGATCTGGCCCTGCACGTCGAGGACCTGACCGTCAGCTACCACAGCAAGCCGGTGCTGTGGGACATCGACTTCGACGTGCCGCCCGGGGTGATGGCGGCCATCGTCGGCCCCAACGGCGCCGGCAAGAGCACCCTGATCAAGAGCGTGCTGGGGCTGGTTCCCACGGTGGCCGGGCACGTCACCCTGCACGGCCGCCCCTACAAGGCGCAGCGCCGCCGGGTCGGCTACGTGCCGCAGCGCTCGAGCGTCGACTGGGACTTCCCCACCACCGCGCTGGACGTGGTCACCATGGGGCTCTACGGACGGCTGGGCTGGCTGCGCCGCCCCGGGCGTCGCGAGCGCGACGAGGCGATGGCGGCGTTGGAGCTCGTGGGCATGGCCGACTTCGCCAAGCGTCAGATCAGCCAGCTCTCCGGCGGCCAGCAGCAGCGGGTGTTCCTGGCCCGGGCACTGGTGCAGAAGGCCGACGTCTACTTCCTCGACGAGCCCATGGCCGGGGTCGACGCCACCACCGAGCGCGCCATCGTCGACATCCTTCGCCGCCTGCGCGACGAGGGCAAGACGGTGATCGTGGTGCACCATGACCTGCAGACGGTGCGCAGCTACTTCGACTGGCTGCTGATCCTCAACGTGCGGGTCATCGCCCAGGGGCCGGTCGCGAAGGTCTACACCGCCGAGCACCTGCGCCAGGCCTACGGCGGCCAGATCGCGCTGCTCGACCAGGGTACCTTCCTCTCCGAGGAGGCGGCCGCCGAGCCCGTGGAGCGGGCCGAATGAGCGTCGTCGAGCTGCTCTCCGACTACACCATCCAGAACGTCGTCGCCGGGGCGGCCCTGCTGGGGCTCGTCAGCGGGGTGCTCGGCACCTTCGCGGTGCTGCGCCGCCAGAGCCTGCTCGGCGACACCATGTCCCACGCCGCGCTGCCCGGGGTCTGCCTGGGCTTCATCATCGCCGGCACCCGGGAGATCGGCAGCATCCTGCTCGGGGCGCTGGCCACCGGCGCGCTGGCCGCCCTGGTGATGCTGATGCTGACCCGCATGACCCGGCTCAAGACCGACGCCGGCCTCGGCATCACCCTGAGCGTCTTCTTCGCCATGGGCGTGGTGCTGCTGACCCATATCCAGGGCATGAACAACGCCTCCCAGGGCGGACTCGACGCCTTCCTGTTCGGCCAGGCGGCGGCGACCCTGCGCTCCGACCTGTGGATCATGGGCGGCATCACCGCCGTGGCCCTGCTGCTGGTCGCGGCGCTGTGGAAGGAGTTCAAGCTGGTCTCCTTCGACCCCGAGTTCGCCACCTCCCTGGGCATGCCGGTGGCCTGGCTCGAGGTGCTGCTCACGGTGATGGTGGCGCTGGCCGTGGTGGTCGGGCTGCAGATGGTCGGGGTGGTGCTGATGGCGGCGATGATCATCGCCCCGGCGGTGGCCGCCCGCCAGTGGAGCCGTCGCCTCGAGGACATGGTGCTGCTCGCCGCGCTGATCGGCGTGGCCGGCGGCATCTTCGGCGCGCTGTTGAGCGCGCTCTCCCGCGGGCTCGCCACCGGGCCGCTGATCATCCTGAGCGTCTCCAGCGTGGTGCTGGTGTCGCTGACCCTGGCGCCGGAGCGCGGCTTCCTGTGGGAGGCGCTGCGCCGGGTGCGCGCGCGGCGCCGGCTGCGCTACCAGCAGGTGCTGACCACCCTCTACCGGCTCGCCGTGCACCACGACGATCCGGTCTACCGTTCGGAGCAGGGCATGCTCGACACCTACCACGGCCTGCGCACCCGCGCCGTGCTGAGCCAGCTCGAGCGCCGCGGCCTCGCCGAATGGCAGGCCTCGCCGACCGATGAGCCGGGCCCGGCCAGGCGCTGGGTGCTGACCCCGGCGGGCATCGCCGAGGCCGAGCGGGTGCTGGATGCCCTCGGCCGGGAGGACGCCTGATGCTCGCCGCCCTGCTCGACAACGTGGCCCTGCAGATCATGCTGGTGGGCGCCCTGGTGGGCATCGCCTCCACCCTGGTGGGCACCTTCCTGGTGCTGCGCGGCACCAGCATGCTGTCCGACGCCATCGGCCACTCCATCGTCTTCGGCATCGTCATCGTCTGGCTGATCACCCACCAGCAGAGCGGCCCGGTACAGATCCTCGGCGCAGCCCTGGCCGGCGTGCTCACGGTGTTTCTCACCGAGCTGCTGGTCAGCACCCGGCGGGTCAAGAAGGATGCTGCCATCGGCCTGGTCTTCCCGGTGCTGTTCTCGATCGGCGTGCTGCTGCTCAACCTCTACGCCCGGGACGTGCACATCGACACCCACACCGTGCTGCTCGGCGAGATCGGCTTCGTGTGGCTCGATACCGTGACCCTCGGCGACTACCGGGTGCCGCGCTCGCTGCTCTCCATGGGCGCCATGACGCTGCTCAATGCCGCCTTCGTTGTGCTGTTCTTCAAGGAGCTCAAGCTCGCCACCTTCGACGAGGCGCTGGCCAAGGCCCTCGGCCTGGCGCCGGGGCTGCTGTTCTACGCGCTGCTGCTGCTGACCAGCGGCACCGCCGTGGCGGCCTTCGACGCGGTGGGGGCGGTGCTCTTCGTCGCCTTCGTGATCGTGCCGCCCTCGACGGCCTACCTGCTCACCGACCGGCTGTGGCTGATGTTCCTCTACGGCATCGCCGTCTCCATCGCCTCCAGCGTCAGCGGCTACGCCCTGGCGGTGGCCTGGGACGTCTCGATCGGCGGCATGATGGCGGTGATGACCGGTTTCTTCCTGATGCTGGCCTTCCTCGCCGGGCCGCGCTACGGCGTGGTCGCCCAGCTGCTGCGCCGCCGCGGGCAGCGCCGCCACAACGAGATCCGCACCCTCGCCGTGCATCTCTACAACCACGAAGGGGAGCCGGAGCAGGGCGAGGAGAACGTCATCCGCGCCCTGCGTGACCACCTGCGCTGGGACGCCGCCAAGGCCGCCCGGGTGGTGCAGCGCAGCAGCGACCAGCGGCTGATCGTGCGCGAAGGCGAGGCCCTGCGCCTCACCTCCCAGGGCCGCGAGATGGCCCGGGAGATCCTCGACCCCAGCGGCCGCAGCTCCGCCTGAGGCCTTTCCTCGCGGGCTGACCTCACAGGGAAGCCCGCCCCCGTCTTACTCCTGCGATCTTGGCGTGCCTGGCCCTCAGGCCGCTCTGGCGTAAGCCCATTTGCGCGGAACCTTTCATACTGAGACGAGATAGCCGGCGGCGTACGCTGCAACGGGGCCTTCGAGCGTGACGTCCAACGCCGGCGATGTGGTTCCCCTTGTTAACCACCTGAGGAGTTGGCGATGGAAACCTTCGAAGGAAAAGGGTCCTGTCTCTGCGGCGCCGTGACATTCACCGCAAATAACGCCCGCAAGGGCATCGAGGCCTGCCATTGCGGGATGTGCAGGACCTGGGGAGGCGGGCCACTGATGGTCAGTCGCTGCGGGAGTGACGTCACGTTTGAAGGCGAGGAACACATCTCGGTTTACCCATCTTCAGAATGGGCAGAGCGTGGATTCTGTAACGTATGTGGTAGTCATCTGTTTTTCCGCCTGAAGGATACCCATATCCATTTCATTCCCGTGGGACTCTTCGAGCATCAGGCGGCCTTCACCTTCAGGCAGCAATGCTGTGTCGACAGGAAACCATCGTTCTATGCCTTCGCGAACAGGACAACCAACCTGACCGAGGCTCAGCTGCTGGGCAAGTGATGCCCATCAGGAAAAAATCACAATCGCATGTCGTCGTGCAGGTCGGGAGGGCGAACGCGCCCTGACGCTCCTGAAGGAGCGTCGAGTCCAGGCGTCTCGCCCCCTCGCGACTTTCGCATTGCTGGCCCTCAGGCCGCTTTGGTGTCAGGCTGACGGGTAACGAAATGTTGCAAAGCGTCAGCGATGGCCCGGCAATCGGGCCGACATGCAGGGATAAGCCCATGATCCTTAAGGAAAAGGATACCTCCCCGAACGGGGAGGGCCGTGGCGGCGACGAGCGCGCCTTCTACGGCCACAAGCAGGAGCAGGACGTCGCCTTCCAGCTGCGCCGCGAGTTCGGCGAGCACAAGCAGATCCACGTCATCAACGACCTGCGCCTCGAACACCGCGGCGAGCGGGCGCAGATCGATCACCTGATCCTCCACCCCTACGGCTTCATCATCGTCGAGTCCAAGAGCATCGTCGGCGAGGTCACGGTCAACGCCGCCGGCGAGTGGTCGCGCAGCTACCAGGGCAACTGGATGGGGATGCCGTCGCCGATCCGCCAGGGGGAGCTTCAACTGGACCTGCTCAAGGCGCTGCTGAGCGATAATGTCGAACATTTTCTCGGCAAGCTGTTGGGTATCCAGACACAAGTGGCCCATCGTGAGTGGCGCACGCTGTGCGCCATTTCCAGCACCGCCATCCTGCATCGCGACAAGATGCCAAAGGACGTAGCGAACAGGGTCGTGAAAACCGAGTTCGTGGCCAGCAAGGTGAAGGAGCTCGTGGGGAACTTGAAGGTAGGCTTTCTCAAGGGGCGGGCTGGGTTCTTCGCGGGAGAACTCGACAATATCGGCCGCTTTCTGCGCGAGCATAACGCTCAGGTGAGCATCGCCTCGGCGAGCAGCGATAGCCAAACCGCCACGCCAGAACCGGCCGCCCCCGTTGCCGAACCCGCGCCAAACTACTCGACTTCTCCGGTGCCGGATACCGCCCCATGCCAGACCGAGCCCGCCGCCCAGGCCCAAAGCTTGGTGACCTGCAAGCAGTGCGGCGAGGCTCATCATCTCACCGGCATGTACGGCCAGTACGGCTACTACGTGAGGTGCGGTCGCTGCAGCACCAACACTTCGATGAAGCAGCCTTGCCCCGCCTGCGGCTGGAAGAGCGTGCGAGTGTCCAAGGATGGCCAGGAGTACACCGGCAGTTGTCGGAAATGCGCGCAGCAGTTTCTAGTCTATCGACAGGCATAGGGGAGGGCGATGATATACAGCTATCGATCCAAAGCGGACAAGACGACAAAGGCATCGGACACGTTCATCGGTGTTATGCAGCATACATAATGATTGTTGTTATGCTGCCGAGCTATACTTAATTCCTAGGGGTTTAAATAGGATGAGAGGTGGTCAAATCCGAATTATAACATTGTTGGACGTGCAAATGAGTTCAAGTGAAATGTCGAGACACCCTGTCTAATACCTGTTGGGACTTATGAAAACAATACCGATTCAATTGGAGCGCCTGCGACGGCACTATGACGTAGCGGTTCGCAACTATGATCAGATTGCGCTGCTTGATCTGTCGCACACGTTAAGAATTTGGGTAGAACTTAAGGCGGCGCTTGTTAGTATTTCTCCCAAATTCTCTAATGCTCTCTCGTTTAAGACCGCTATTCCCGCAAAGAAAGTGCTTAAAGCAGCTCGAGGACACCGCTTTGTCTTCTCTTACATGCCTGGCGGCGTGATCACGTATGCGAGCCAAGGCCATCTGAGCTCGGGCCCAGAAATGGAGTCGAATAGTGGCGACTTTACCACTGGAATAGCAGTGAGGATGTCAGGAGATTCTAAAATTGAGTTAGGAAAATACTGCGTTATCTCGACGTCTTTTGAACAACCGCTTATTAAGGCTCTAGAGGCCGAGGCGGTTAGTCGCTGCACTTATGTTCAGTGGTTAGCTTCGGAAGCTGTGCGGGTCGCTTTTATCGACCAGAGTGGTGAACTGAAATCAGTTGCGATATCGCGAGAAATGATCGTCAAACGTGTTGCAAATACCCTTGATGGGTCACATCCGTCGGCTGCTGGCGGGGTTGATACAGACAATCAATTTGATGCTCCTGTGCATCACTTGCTGCAGTACAAAATGGGAGGTCTCTCGCTCCCGTATTTTATCCTTATGAAAATTGCTCAAGATATCCTAGATGTGGCGCCAAGGTTTTTGGGGCTGAACGATTCGGGAGAAAAGACCCAATAAACGTTTGCACCCGATGCTCCTGCCGCCGATTCCCGCCGGGATAGCCACGGTTGAACCTAACGTTAAATGGTAAATCATGGAAAGCAGAGTTCGCAGAAAATACGCTTCAATGATGTGGGAGTGTCGCTATCGGGTAGAGACACTGCGCGACTTCACGTCAGGAAGTACTCAATGCGCCTATCTTCAGACCACGATCGAATCCGAAGCTCTTCAATTGCGGAAATTGCTTGAGCTAATTGCATTCTCCTCGCTTGTGTCATACCAAGAGGCTTACCGCTCTGTGAGAAGCGATATCTCGAAGGATTGGCACGCAGTAAGGATATTACGAAAAATTGAGGGCATTAACCCTGCGTTCTATCCAGTCCCAATAGACGGCTTTAATAGGCGCGGCTGGAATAAAGTGCAAGGAGGATACCTCACGAGAAAGCAGTTCGAACGGTTGTACGATAAATGTGGAGCAATTCTTCACTCCCAAAATCCGTTTTCAAAAGGAAGGAGTTCATTGTCCTTCCACAAAAGAGTGCCTGAATATATAGGTAGGATTGAAGCTCTAATGTCTGAGCACTTGGTAGAACTCGCTGGCTCTCAAGAGCTAATTCATGTGATCGCTCCGATGATGGAAAATTCTCCAATTCAAGTCCGATATTTGGTGAGGGGAGCGAACCACGTTTAACAAATCGCTTAAGGCGGATGGCCCTGACGGTTCAACGCTTCGCTTCGCGTGATATCTAAGCTACATGAACGTCCGCTTCTGGCCGAAAGCTGACAGTTTGAAGTAAAAAACCGGCTCGCTGACGCAGTGCTCCTCTACATCAGCGAGCCGGTTTTCCAATCTCACTGACTGACCAGTTTCGCCCGACTCGTGCCATTACCCAGCGGCTCCACCTGGATCTGCACCGGGATGCGCTCGTGCATTTCCTGCACGTGGGAGATCACGCCGACCCGGCGGCCCAGGGCCTGCAGGCCGTCCAGCGCCTCCATGGCCAGGGCCAGGGATTGCGGGTCGAGGCTGCCGAAACCCTCGTCGATGAACAGCGATTCGATGGTGAGCTCACCTGAGGCCATGGAGGCGAGCCCCAGCGCCAGGGCCAGCGAGACCAGGAAGGTCTCGCCGCCGGAGAGCGAGTGCACCGAGCGGCGCTCGTCGCCCATGTCGACATCCACCACCAGCAGGCCCAGGGGGCTGCCGCCGCGCACCAGCCGGTAGCGGCGGGAGAGGCCGCTCAGGTGCGCGTTGGCGTGCTCCAGCAGCTGCTCGAGGTTGTAGGCCTGCGCGATGCGCCGGAAGGCCTTGCCGTCGGCGGAGCCGATCAGCTCGTTGATCTGGCCCCAGCGGCGGAACTCGGCCTGGGCGGCCTCCAGCTCGGTCTGGCCGGCCTTGCGCCGCTCGCGGCGGCGGTCGTCGTCGCTCAGAGCGAAGGCGGCCTCGTCGCGAGCCCGCTGGGCCTCCTCCAGGCGCGGGGTCAGCTCGGCCTCGGCTTCCTCCAGCGCCTCCCGGCGGCGGCGCAGTGCCTCGGCCACGGCGTCACCGAGCAGCGCCTCGTCGCGCTCCTCTTCCCGACTTGCTTCCTCCGTCTCCTCGATCAGGCCCTGGTCGCGGCGGTGGCGCAGCAGGGCGTCGCTTCGCTCGGTGAGGGTGGCGGCGGCGCGCTGGCGGGCCTGGTCGGCGGCCTCGATCTGCCGCTCCTCGTTGCGGGCCGCCTCGTCGGACTGGGCGAGCAGCCGGGTGAGGGTGGCGTCGGTCAGCTCGGGGTGCGCCGCACGCCAGTCGGTGAGCTCGCGGGCGAGGTTGTCGCGCTCCCGGCGCAGCCCCTCGAGCCGCTCGGCCTCGTGCTCGACCCGCTGGGCGAGGCGCTGCTGCTCCTGCTGGGCGGCATGCCAGCGTGCCTGGGCGGCGTCGCGGGCCTGGCGAGCCTGCTCCTGGCGGGCGTCGAGGTGCTGCTGCCAGGCGTCCGGCGAGGCGTGATCGCCGAGCCGTGCGGCGAGCCCACGGGCCAGCCGCTCGCGCTCGTCGCGCAGCGGCGGCAGCCGCTCGTCCAGCTCGGCCAGCGCCGTGTCGGCGTGCCGCTTCTCGGCCTCCAGGCGCGCCAGGGCGACATGGCCCTCCTGCAGCGCCTGCTCCAGCGGGGCGAGCTCGGCCTCGGCCCGGGCTAGCTCGTCCAAGCGCTCTCGCGCCTCGCGGCGGCGGGTCTCGCTCGCCTCGCGCTCGGCCTCGAGCCATTCCTTCCGCTCGCTCGCATCATGGGCGGCGAGCTCCTGCTGGAGGGGGTGCTCCTCGAGTGCCTCGCGGGCGGCGTCGCGCTGCCGCTCGGCTGACTCACGATCCTGTCGGTGGCGGGCGAGGGCGGCCTCTACCGCGCGATACTCGCCGAAAAGCTCGTCGCGCCGCCGCTGGGCCGCGTCGCGCGCCTCGCGGGCCGTGTCGAGCTGGCGGGCTTCCTCCGCCTCCTGGGCCTCGAGCTGGGCGGCCTCCGGCGTGGCCGGCGGGTGCTGCCGCCAGGGGTGATCGTGGCCGCCGCACACGGGGCAGGGCTCACCCTCGACGAGGGCCTCGCGAAGTCGCGCCACGCTCTCGCTGCGCACGGCGCGGCTGCGATCGATCAGCACGCTGACGCTGTCGAGGTGCGCCTGGGCGCGGTCCAGGGCCTGGCGGGCGCTCTGGCCCTCGGTCAGCAAGTGGTTCTTGCGGGTCTCGTCGTCGCCTAGCCGGCGGGCGAGCTGGGCGAGCGCCTGCTCCGCGCGTCCGAACTCCTGCCAGCGGCTGGTGAGCTCGCCCAGCGCCAGGTGGCGCCGGGCCGCCTCGTCGTGAATCTGCTGGGCGGCCTGGCGAGCGTCGTCGAGGCGAGGGTGAGTGCCCACCAACCGCTCGAGGGTCGCCTGCCAGTCATCGCGCTGTCGCTGCCGTGACTGCTGGGCCTCGCTGGCCGTGCGGTGCTCCCGGCCCAGCCGCTCGGCCTCGGCCTGATGCCGGGTGCGGGCCGCCTCCAGGTCGGCGAGCTGCTTCTCGTGGGTGGCCAGGCGCTGGGCCTCCTCCCGGGCCTCGCGCAGGGCGGGCTCGGCCTCGCGGCGCGCCGCGGAGGCTTCGGCCAGGGCGTGCTCTCGGGCATCAAAGGCCTCGCGGGCCTCGGCCTGCTCGCGCTCGGCGTCGGTGAGCGCTCGCCTCGTCTCGGCGTGGTTCGCCTCCAGGGCAGCGATCTCGTCGGGCAGGGCGGCCCGGCGGGCCAGCGCATGGCGCTGCGGGGCGATCAGCCGGCGCCACTCGCGGTCGGCGCGCGCCTCGGCAAGCGCCTGCCAGTCGGCCTCGGCGCTCTGCTGTTGGGCCAGGCCCTGGCGATAGGCCTCGTGCAGCTTGGCATCGTCGTCGTGCCAGCGGCGCCGGGCTTGGAGCGATGTGGCCTGGCTCTGCAGGTCAGTGAGTGCTCGCTGGGTGGCCTCGGCCGCCTGCTCCAGTTCGGCCCGGGCCTCGGGCTCGGCGGGCCGGTCGTCGGCGAGCCTGGCCTCCAGGGCTTCGACGGCCTTCCTGGCGGAGTTCGCGCGCTGGTAGGCGGCCATGGAGATCGCTGAGTACTCGGCGGTACCGGTGAGGCGCTCGAGCAGGTCGCTGCGCTCGTTGTCGTCGGCCTGGAGGAAGGCGGCGAACTCGCTCTGGGCGAGCAGCACGGCGCGGGTGAACTGGTCGAAGGTGAGCCCCAGGCGCTCCGGCAGCAGGCGGTCGAACTCGCGCTTCTGGGTGGTCAGCAGGCGGTCGTCGTCGAGGTCGCGCAGCGACTGCTCGGCCTTCTGCAGCTTGCCGGCGACCTTCTCCCGGGCGCGGCGCACGGCCCAGCGGGCGCGGTAGCGGCGCCCGTCGCGGCCCACGAAGTCCACCTCGGCGTAGCCGCTCGCCGTACCGCGGCGCAGCAGGGTGCGCGGGTCGCTGGTGGTCAGGGTGGAGTCCGGGGTGTCGTCGACCTGGCTGTCGCGGGCCGGGGCCTGGCGAAGCCGCGGCGTGCCGCCGTAGAGCGCCAGGCAGAGCGCATCGAGCAGGGTGCTCTTGCCGGCGCCGGTGGGGCCGGTGATGGCGAAGAGCCCGGCCTCGTTCAGCGGGGCGGCGGTGAAGTCGAGCTCGAGCGGGCCGGGCAGCGAGGCCAGGTTCTCCAGGCGCAGGGCGAGGATTCTCATGAATTGAGCTCCCCCTCGGCGTCGAGGACGTCCTGGCAGAGCCGGTCGAAGTCGGCGAGTACGTCGGCCTCGGGCGGCTCGCCCCAGCGGTCGGCCCAGGTGCGCTCGAAGAGCTTGCGCGGGCCGAGGCTCTCCAGGTCGATGCGGGCGGGGGCGTCCTCGCCCTCGACCCGGGGCAGGCGACGCTCGAGGCGCAGCAGGCGCAGCGCCTTGCCCTCGAGGGCCGCCTCCACCCGGGCGCGCAGGTCGGGGATCGGCGCCTCGAGCGCGACGCGCACCTCCAGCCAGGGCCAGCGGTCTCTGGAGAGTTCGGGGTCGTCCTCGAGCGCCTCGAGCTCGGCCAGCACTTGCTCCAGCGGCGCCGGGCCGACGCGATGCATGGCCACCGGGCGCGGGACGGGAAGCGACTCGGTGGTGGCCAGCGCCTCACCGTCGAGCACCACCTCCACCACCTGGTGGGGATAGGCCACCTCGCTGAAGTCCAGCGGCAGGGGGCTGCCGCTGTAGCGGATGCGTGCCTCGCCGACCTGCTGGGCGCGGTGCAGGTGACCGAGCGCCACGTAGGCGATGTCGTCCGGGAAGAGGGCGGCGGAGATCGACTCCTCGCCGCCGATCACGATGGGCCGCTCGCTGGCCTCGGAGACGGCGGCGCCGTGCAGGTGGGCGTGGCTCATCGCTACCAGCGCCTGGCCGGGCTCGCGGCGGGCGCGGGCGGCCTCGATCAGCCGGGTGTGCACGCGGTTGATGCCGGCGACGTAGTCGTTGGGCGCGTCGTCGTCCTCGTCGGCGCGCACGCCGGCGCCGGTCACCTCGGCGGGGCGCAGGAAGGGCAGCGCCAGGCACCAGGCGCGGGTCGCGCCCTTGGCATCGGTGAGCGGCACCAGCAGCCGCTCGGCGTCGAGGTCGCCGTCGTCCTGCCAGTAGACCCGGCCGAGGGCGTGGGTGTTGAGCCTTCGCATCAGCGGGGCGGGCAGCTCGATGCGGTTGCCGCTGTCGTGGTTGCCGGCGATCAGCACGATCTGAAGGCCCGGCAGGCGCTGGTGGGCGTCGACGATGAAGTCGTAGAGCAGCGCCTGGGCGGCCAGCGACGGGTTGACCACGTCGAAGATGTCGCCGGCCACCAGCAGGGCGTCGGCGTTGCGCTCGACCAGGGTGTCGAGCAGCCAGGCGAGGAAGGCGCGGTGCTCGGTGTGGCGCTCCTGGCCGTGGAAGCTCTGGCCCAGGTGCCAGTCGGCGGTGTGGATCAGTCTCAAGGTCGGCTCCCCGGTGGTCCGTCACGCGGCAAAAGCCGTAGTCTAACCCGAGCGACGCCGACACTTCAGGGAGCCCCGATGCCCGATACCGCCTTGCACGACTGGAACCTCGTCCCGAAGGAGGCCATCGCCCTGCAGAAGCGCCTGGCGGGGCGCGTGGAGCGCGAGGATCGTCTTGACCCGGTGCGCCACCTCGCCGGCGTGGACATCGGCTTCGAACAGGACGGGGCGATCACCCGGGCGGCGGTGGTAGTGCTGGCCTGGCCGCCGGAGGCCGACGGCGCCTTCACGGTGGTGGAGCGGGTGGTGCATCGCGAGCCGACCCGCATGCCCTACGTGCCGGGGCTGCTCTCGTTTCGCGAGGTGCCGGCGGCGCTCGGCGCCTTCGAGAAGCTCACCATCCGGCCGCAGCTCGCCATGGTCGACGGCCAGGGCATCGCCCATCCGCGGCGGATCGGGGTCGCCAGCCACCTGGGGCTGTGGCTCGACCTGCCGACCATCGGCGTGGCCAAGACGCGGCTCTGCGGCCGCCACGACGAGCCCGGTTCCGCGCGGGGCGACTGGGTGCCGCTGGTGGACGGCCCGGATGACGAGACGATCGGCGCGGTGCTGCGCTCGCGGGCGAAGGTGAAGCCGATCTTCGTCTCGCCAGGGCATCGAGTGTCGCTGGCCACGGCGCTCGACTGGGTGATCCGCTGTCTCGGGCGTACCAAGCTGCCGGAGCCGACGCGGCTGGCCGATCGGCTCGCCTCGCGGCGTGACCAGCGGCACTAATCCTCGGAGTGTCAGAGCTATCGCAGAGAGTTCGATACCTCGATACCTTGGTAGCTCGGGGCTGACCTGGCGACAAGCCTACGAGCGGGGCCGGCCCTCCGGGGGCGCTGTAAACCCATCCCTGGGCGCTATCGACGCCATCCCTGGCGTAGGACCTCCTCTTCGGCTTGCCCCCAGCGCCCCTCGATTCCGGTGACTGTGATAGCCGTGGCGTCTGTCACCGCGGCTTGCCAACCGCGGCCGGGCGGCGGACCATGGCGGCCCCTTCTTTTGCCTGGATGAGCGCCAATGACCGCCTCTCGCCCCGATCCCCTCGCGGCTACCCGCGCCTGGGTGGAGACCTTCGTGGTCGCCCGTGACGTCTGCCCCTTCGCCGGTCGCGAGGTGGCCCGCGACAGCATTCGCACCGTGGCGGTGCCCGCCCGCGACCGCGAGGCGGCGCTGCTGGCGCTGTTCGACGAGTGCCGCCACCTGGAGGCGACCCCCGAGGTAGAGACGACCCTGCTGGTGCTCACCGAGGGGCTCGAGGACTTCGACGACTATCTCGACCTGCTGGAGATCGCCGAGGTGCTGCTGGCCGATCAGGGCTACGAGGGCACCTTCCAGCTGGCGAGCTTCCACCCGGACTACGTCTTCGCCGACGCCGAGCCGGACGATCCCGCCAACTTCACCAACCGCTCGCCCTGGCCGATGTGGCACCTGCTGCGCGAGGCGGGCCTGGAGCGGGCCCTCGAGCATCATCCCGATCCCGAGGGCATCCCCGCGCGCAACGTCGAGGCGATGCGCGAGCTGGGCCATGAGGCGCTTGCCTCGGCGCTGGCCAGGCTGCGTGGCTAGACGATATCGAGCGCTGTCTTGCGGCTCGGCGCCGGGAAGGCGGCGTCGAGGCGCGCGAGGCTAGTCTCGTCCAGCTCGACGCCCAGCGCGGCGGCGTTCTGCGCCACGTGGTCGAGGCCGGTGGCCTTGGGAATGGCGATCACGTCGCGGGCGGCGTCGCTGCCATGGCCGTGGGCGGGGCGGATCGCCCAGGCCAGCAGCAGCTGGGCCGGGGTGATGCCGAGCGCCGCGGCGATGTCCGTCACCTCCGGGTGAGCGAGCAGGTCGCGGCGCAGGCTGCCGGCCTGAGCCAGCGGGCAGTAGGCCATGGTGGGGATGCCGTGCTTGCGCTGCCAGGGCAGCAGCGAGTGCTCGATGCCCCGCGAGCCCAGGTGGTAGAGCACCTGGTTGACCGCGCAGGCGTCGCCGCCGGGCAGGCCGGTAAGCGTGGCCATCTCGTCGACGTCGAAGTTCGAGACCCCGAAGCGGCGGATCTTGCCCGCCTCGCGCAGCCGCTCGAAGGCCTCCAGGGTCTCCTCCAGCGGGATGCCGCCGGGCCAGTGCAGCAGGTAGAGGTCGAGGTGGTCGGTGCCAAGGCGCGCAAGGCTCGCCTCGCAGGCGGCGATGGCGCTGTCGCATCCGGCGTTCCAGGGGTAGACCTTGGAGACCAGGAAGGCCTGGTCGCGGCGTCCCTTGAGGGCCTCGCCCACCACCTCCTCGGCGCCGCCGTCGCCGTACATCTCGGCGGTGTCGATCAGGCGCAGGCCGCACTCCAGGCCGTGCTGCAGGGCGTGCACCTCGTCGCGGCGCGGGGCCAGCCCCTCGCCCATGAACCAGGTGCCCTGGCCGATGGCCGGCAGCGTGACGGCGGGCTCGTGGGCGGTCGCCGCGAGGGTGACGTAAGGCGTGCTCGACATGGGATCTCCTGTTCTTGGAAGTATTTTCCATTTATTCTGGTTGCACGCCGTCGACGATGCAATCGTGCGGTGTGGTCACGGGCGGCCCTGCGGGTCTATGGTGTAGTGGCTTGCCTGACCGAATCCCTGACAACGAGAAGGAGTCGACATGAGCATCAAGAAATCCGGTAGCGCCGTCTGGCAAGGCGGCCTCAAGGACGGCAAGGGGACGGTGTCCACCCAGAGCGGCGCGCTCCAGGACGTCCCCTACAGCTTCGCCAAGCGCTTCGAGAGCGAGGCCGGCTCCAACCCAGAGGAGCTGATCGGCGCCGCTCATGCGAGCTGCTACTCCATGGCCCTGTCGCTGATCCTGGGCGAGGCCGGCATGACCGCCGAGCGCATCGCCACCGAGGCCAAGGTCTCCCTGGAGGAGGTAGAGGGCGGTTTTGCCATCTCCGCCATCCACCTCGACACCGTTGCGAAGATCCCGGGCGCCGACGAGGCGGCCTTCCAGGATGCGGCCGACAAGGCCAAGGAAGGGTGCCCCGTCTCGAAGCTGTTCAACGCCGAGATCACCCTCGACGCCAAGCTCGAGAGCTGAGCTAAGGCTCAAGGGCTTATCGCCACGGCCGGTGTCAGCGGCGCGATGGCGAACACGGCACGGCAAGGGGCCGCCTTCGGGCGGCCCCTTTGCGTTTGGCATTGGAGCGCGTATCGGGTATCGGCCGGGCTCAGCCCCGGTGGCGGCGGGCGGCGTCCACCAGGGCGCGGATCAGACGCTGCTGGGGACGGTTGAAGATCAGCCACTCGGGGTGCCACTGCACGCCGATCAGGAAGTCGTGCTCGCGGGACTCGATGCCTTGCACCAGGCCGTCGCGGTCCCGGGCGACGATCTCGATGCCGCGGCCGGTCTTCTGCACCGCCTGGTGGTGGAGGCTGTTGATGCGACACCAGGTGACCTCGAGGATGCGGTAGAGCTGGCTGTCGGCGACGATGTCCACGGTCTTGCGCGGCAGCACGGTACGGCGGCGCTTGAGCCCCTCGTGGGTGGTGTAGATGTCCGGGTCGAGGGTGCCGCCCAGGTGCACGTTGATCAGCTGGGCGCCGCGGCAGATCCCGAGCGTCGGCGTGCCCTGGGGGATAAAGCGCTCCAGCAGCTCTAGCTCGAGCTCGTCGCGCTGGGGATCGACGCGCACGTCCAGGCGCACCTCGTCGTCGTAGAGGTGGGCCTGGATGTCGTCGCCGCCGCCGATGATCAGGCCGTCGAGGTGTTCGGGGACGGGGCGCGAGGGCGACAGGCGCTGCGGCCGGCCGCCGTGGCGCCACACGGCGAACCAGTCGAACCACCAGGCGATCCGGCTCTTGGCGTCGGAGGTGGTGATGCCGATCAGCGGGCGCGCCTGACTCATTGCCGAGACACCCAGCGACGCAGGCGGATCAGCCAGCGGCGGGGCGCCGAGGGCCGGTGGCGGGCCAGGAACTGGGCGCTGCGCTCGGCCAGGGTCTCCGGGGTGGCGGCCAGCCGCTCGACCTCGAGCCAGCGGTTCCACTCGGTCACCGCCCCCCAGCCAGGCTCCGAGAGCTGGGCATTGGGCAGGCGGTAGTGGAAGGTCGGCCGCGCCTTGACCAGCCGGTTCTGCAGCAGCTCATGGGGAAAGTCGGGCGCGAGATGGGCGAACAGCGGCAGCATGTCCAGCTCCCGGTTGCGGGTCGGATTGTCTTCCAGGTAGTCGGCGATCAGCGTCTCGAGGTCCGGGGCGTAGTCCGCGTCGAGGATCTTGAGGGCATAGGCCCGGGGGAAGGGGTTGGCATGGGGCAGCACCTCCCGGGTGATGTCGACGTGGATCTGCTCGCGCAGCCAGGCAGCGGTGAGCATGTAGGCGCGCAGATAGGCCAGCAGGCTCTCGACGTCGAGGCTCGGCACCTCGGGGTTCAGGTGCAGGCCGAAGCCGTAGAGCAGGCTCGCCTCGGTGCCCTTGGCGCCGTGTCGGCGCAGCGCCTCGAACAGCGCGTCGAGTTCCTCCAGCTCGTCCCAGGGCACCGGCGGGCAGACGATCTCGGTGGGCACCAGGCCCGTAACCATGTCGCCGATCAGCTCGCGGGTACGGGAGTGGAAGTCCCGGCGCATGCGCTCCCACTCGCTGTCGAGGGCGGCCTCGGCGTCCATCATCTCCTTGTCGGGGTGGGCGTACTGGGTGTCGAGCTCGATGCCGAACTCCCCCCAGCGGCCGCCGACGACCTTGAGCCGATGGGGGCTCAGCACCTCGATGTCACCGCCGAACAGCGACTGCACCAGCTCGGCCGTGCGCTGCGGGGGCAGGCCGGCGAACTCGATCTCCACCCCGATGCGCCGCGTCTCGCCGTCGGCATTGTGGGGTTCGGGTGGCGGTTGCGGCGTCATGTCGGCATCCTGTAGGGCATGTTGTCGGCAGCCTAACATACTGCCTCACGAATCACGGACGCGACGCCCGTCGCGTTCCCCTGCCAGTGGAGAGGGAATCTTGCCTGTAGCGCACCGGATGTACGTTGTCTTTCGCGGCCTGATGGTCTGGCTGCTGCTGTCGGTGCTGCTGCTCCCGGCGGTGTCGTCGGCCCAGGGCCTGCCGCTTTCCGGCCTGGCCAACAGCGGCGAGCAGGCGGGCACCCACGACCCCGAGGCCTTCCAGGCCTCCCTCGACGAGGTGATCGCCACCCTGGAGAACGACGCCCAGCGCCAGGCGCTGCTCGACAACCTGCGCCAGCTCCAGCAGGTCAACGACGCGGCCGCCGACCAGGGCGGGCTGACCCGTCCCCAGGGGCTGCTCGGGGCGCTGGCGGAGACCATCACCGCGCTCGGCGAGCAGGCCGACTCCGGCGACTCGCCGGTCGACGAGTGGCGCCGCCAGCTGCGACAGGGCTGGACCGATCTGGCCGACCTGGTGGTCCAGACCGGCAACGCCGAGCTGTTGCGCTTCGTCATCGAGTTCGCCGTGCTGCTGGCGATCTGGGCCGGGCTGCTGGTGATCCTGATCGCCCTGGGGCGCCAGCTGGCCCGGCGCCGCGGCTGGCCCCTGGACCTGCCCCGGGAGCCCCGCGGCGGGCTGCTGGTGATCCACTTCCTGCGCCGCATGCTGCCCTGGACGCTGGCCTTCCTGCTGGTGCTGGGCATCGCCCAGCTCGTGCCGCCGAGCGCCGGGCGCACCGCGACCCTGGTCACCGCCTACGTGGCGCTGTGCGGGCGCACCCTGTCGGTGGTGGTGGAGACGGTGATCTCGGTGTTCACCAGCGGCCACCGCTTCACCGCGGTGCAGATCCTGCAGCACCAGAGCCTGCGCACGCTGTTCGTCATCGGGGCGCTGATCGCGCTGGGCGACGCCTTCAACTCGGCGCGGCTCTCGGGGATCATCGGCACCGATCTGGCCGGGCTGATGTCGATCCTCTCCAACATGCTGGCGGCGCTGATCAGCGCGCGCTTCATCGTCCGCTTCAAGCGCCCCATCCAGCACCTGATCCGCAACCGCCCCTACGCCCTGCGCCGTGACCGGGGCACCATCGGCGAGGTGATCCGGCTGGTCGGCGGCCTGTGGCACGTGCCGGCCATGCTGCTGGTGGGCGGCTCGCTGCTGGCCATCTTCATCACTGTGGGCGACGTCGGCACGGCGCTGGCGCGCTCGATCATCTCGGCCTCCCTGCTGGTGCTGACCCTGGTGGTGACCGGCCTGATCCGTCGTCACGGGCAGCGCCGCTCCAAGCAGCGCCGACTGAGCGACTACCGCCGGCGCCTGGAGCGCTTCGGCTATGCGCTCGCCCACGTGCTGGCCTGGATCGCCTTCGCCGAGCTCTCGCTGCAGGTGTGGGGCGCCTCGCTGATCGGCATCGGCCAGCAGGGCGTGGCCAGCGTGCGCATCGGCCAGGCGCTGCTGGCGATCGGCTTCACCCTGTTGCTGGCCTGGCTGACCTGGATCTTCGCCGACACCGCCATCCAGCGCGCCCTGACCAGCCCGGCCCGCGCCCGCGGGCGGCGGGTCAACCTGGCCCGGGCCCAGACGATCACGCCGATGATCCGCAACATCATCTTCGCCACCATCGTGATCATCGCCGCCATCGTCGGCCTGGCCAATCTCGGCGTGAACGTCACGCCGCTGCTGGCCGGTGCCGGTGTGATCGGCCTGGCCATCGGCTTCGGCGCCCAGACCCTGGTCCAGGACCTGATCACCGGCATCTTCATCCTCATCGAGGATTCGCTGGCGGTGGACGACTTCGTCAAGATCAACGGCCACATGGGCACCGTCGAGGGGCTGACCCTGCGCACCGTGCGCCTGCGCGACCTGGACGGCATCGTGCACATCATCACCTTCAGCCGCATCGAGTCGATCCATAACATGTCGCGCCAGTTCGGCATCGCCTTGATGCGCATCCGCATCCCCTACGACATGAAGATCGACGACGCGACCACCCTGATCCAGGAGACGGCCCAGCAGCTGCGCCAGGACCCGATGATGCGCCACCACATCTGGTCGCCCCTGGAGATGCAGGGCATCGACAGCTTCCAGGACGGCTGCGCCATCCTGCGCATGCGCTTTCGCACCGCGCCGGAGATGCAGTGGGACGTGGCGCGCGCCTACAACCTGCTGCTCAAGCAGCGCATGGAGGCCCTGTCGGTCGATCTCGGCGTGCCGCGCCTCAGCGTCAACATGGAGGGCCAGGGCGGCGGTCGCCTGGACGGCACCGGCGAGGGCGCCGAGGGCCGCGACGCCAGCGGCCGCCGGCCCGGCGAGGCGGGGGCCGCCGACCCTGCCGGAGACACCAGCGCCCGGGGCGCCGCCCCGGATCCGGGGTAAGCGCGCGTGGCGACCCACGAGGTCTCGGTCGAGCGCCGCGACAGCCTGAACCTGCGTATCTCCCGGGTGCTGCGCGAGGAGAGTTCGCACCGGCTCGATGTCTATCTCTTCGTGCCGGCCGAGCTCGGCCTCAACGCCCATGTGCTCTCGGAGGAGGCGTTCTACCACGGCGCCATCCACGTCAAGCGCACCTACTACAGCGATCGCCACCGGCTGCCGCTGGTGATGAGCCGCCTCGCCGGCAAGCGCCTCGACGCCGACCAGTACCGCCTGGGGCTGAGCCTCTACGGCTACCAGTACGTGGTGGCGCTGGAGCGCTCGACCCAGACGCTGCTCGACCAGGCCCGTCGCACGCGCAAGGCCGAGAAGCGTACCGGCGACAAGGCCGAGACGCCCGAGGAGAGTGCCCGGTCCAACGCCGCGGAGGAGGAGGCGGCCCAGGCCGGGCGGCTCAGCGAGCAGCTCGAGGAGACCCTGGAGCTTGCCAGCGGCATCCTGCGCCGGCTGCGCCGCCAGGAGCCGAGCGACGAGAGCCTGCATCGCTACTACGCCAACATCGACAACTACCTCTCCTGGTTCACCGAGCAGCGGCTGCTGGAGCTGATCGCCCACCTGCCCCGGGGCAACGACTATCGGGAGATCCGCCAGCGCCTGCTGGGGGTCTGCCGGGAAGAGGACGCCCACCGCCAGGCGCGCGAGTACAACTCCGAGCGGGTCACCCGCGACCCGACCCGGATGTCCAACAAGATGCGCCTGCTGCGCCGGCTGATCGAGTATCCCGTGACCCTCAAGCAGCGCAGCCAGGAGCTCGGCGGCGGCGAGGAGAAGGCGGTGAAGGGCCTGGCCACGGCGGTGGTGATGGTCTTCGTCTCCCTGGGCCTGTTGGAGGCGCGGGCGGCGCTCGGTGACATCACGGCGCTGTTCGTGATGGTCCTGGCGGTGATCTACGCGCTGCGCGAGGTGTTCAAGGATGACCTGCGCATGACGCTGTGGCGCCTGCTGCGCCGCGGGCGGCCCAAGTGGCGTCGCCAGTACCTGGACGCCCACAGCAACGCCGTGCTGGGGCGCCAGCTCGAGTGGTTCGATTATCAGCGCTATGCGCGCCTCGACGAGGAGATCCGCCGGGTGCGCAAGCGCAACATGGCCCAGCGCGAGGAGGTGGTGATGCACTACCGCTCGAGCTCACGGATGTCGCCGACCCGCTTCCTCAGCGGCTACGACCGCACCCGCGAGACCCTGACCCTGGACCTCTCGCCGCTGGCGCGGCTGATGAGCAAGGGCAGCCACCACGTCTACCGGCTCGAGGAGAAGGGGCAGGTGGTGCGCGAGCCGGTGGAGAAGCGCCACCTCATCAACCTGGTGATCCGCGAGGTGGAGGGCAACGGCACGCCGCTGCTGCAGCGCTGGAAGATCGTCATGAGCCGCTCGAAGATCGTCGACGTGGAGCTGGTGCACGAGGAGGGGCCGGAGGACAGCACCTGATGCGTCGGGGCGAGCGAGCCGCGGCTCGGCGGCGGCTCGCTCGGACGAGGCGCCGTGGCTACCGGCTCAGGTGCTCGGGGGCGAGGTTCTCCGGGCCGAAGGAGTCCGGCAGCAGCGCCTCCATGCTGTAGTCGCGCAGCAGCCGGCCCTCGGCGTCGACGACCCGGATGCGGGTGTCGGGGGTGGCGAACTCGCGGATGCGCTGGCGGCAGTCGCCGCAGGGCGTGCAGAGGTGCGCCCCCGGGCCGATCACGTAGACCTCGCGCAGCTCGCGCTCGCCGGCGCTGACCAGGGCGGCGATGGCCGAGGCCTCGGCGCAGAGTCCCTTGTAGTGGGCGACCTCGACGTTGGCGCCGGCGTAGCGCCGGCCGCTCTCGCCGATCACCAGCGCGCCCACCGGATGGTGCGAGTAGGGCGCATAGGCGTGGCTGCGCACCGCGATCAGTTCGCCGACAATCTCCTGCGGAATGGCGTTGGGCGTCACGGGCTCGCTCATGCCGTCTCCTCCCGGGCCGCGTCGTCGCGCAGCACGCTGTCCAGCGCGATTTCCATCATCTCGTCGAAGGTGCTCTGGCGCTCGGCGCTCGAGAGCGAGTCTCCCTGGAGGATGTGGTCGGAGACCGTGCAGATGGTGGCGGCCCGGGCGCCGAACTCGGCGGCCACGCCATACAGGCCGGCGGCTTCCATCTCCACGCCGACGATGCCGTAGCGCTTGAGCAGCGCGGCGGTCTCGGGGCGCGGGTCGTAGAAGAGATCCGCCGAGAAGAGGTTCCCCACCTTCACCGGCACGCCGAGCGCCGCGGCCGCGTCCGCCGCGTGGCGGGTCAGCGCGAAGTCGGCGGTGGCGGCGAAGTCCATGCCGGCGAAGCGCGTGCGGTTGACGCCGGAATCGGTACAGGCGCCGAGGCCAATCACCACGTCGCGCACCGCCACGTCGTCGCGTACCGCGCCGCAGGAGCCGACCCGGATCAGCCGCTCCACGCCGTACTCGGTGATCAGCTCCTTGGCGTAGATCGACACCGACGGGATGCCCATGCCGTGGCCCATCACCGAGATCGGCCGGCTCTTGTAGCGCCCGGTGTAGCCGGACATGCTGCGCACCGTGTTCACCTCGCGCGCCTCCTCGAGGAAGGTCTCGGCGATGTAGCGGGCGCGCAGCGGGTCGCCGGGCATCAGCACGGTATCGGCGAAGTCGCCGCGCTCGGCGTTGATATGGGGCGTGGCCATCACAAGGCTCCTGTGTCAGCGGGGGAGAGGAAGCGCTCGCCGTCGTCCATGGGGGGCAGGCCCAGGTGCGTCGCCAGGCTCTGGCCGATGTCGGCGAAGCTCGCCCGGGCGCCCAGCGAGCCGGGTTTGAGCCCGGCGCCGAGCGCGAGCACCGGGACGTGCTCGCGGGTGTGGTCGGTGCCGGCCCAGGTGGGGTCGCAGCCGTGGTCGGCGGTGAGGATCAGCAGGTCGTCGTCCTCGAGCCTTTCCAGCAGCTCCGGCAGCCGGGCATCGAAGGCCTCCAGGGCGGCGGCGTAGCCCGCCACGTCGCGGCGGTGGCCGTAGAGCATGTCGAAGTCGACGAAGTTGGTCATGATCAGAGTGCGCTCGCCGGTCTCCCTCATCGCCGCCAGGGTGGCGTCCATCAGGGCGTCGTGGCCGCTCGCCTTGATCGTGCGCGTGATCCCGCAGTGGGCGTAGATGTCGGCGATCTTGCCGATGGCGACCACCGAGCCGCCGTCGTCGTGCAGCTTCTGCAGCACCGTGGGGGCCGGCGGCTCGACGCTGCAGTCGCGGCGGTTGGCGGTGCGGACGAAGCTCGTCGCGTCCTTTCCCGTGAACGGTCGCGCGATCACCCGTCCGATGTTGTAGGGCTCGAGCAGCCGCCGGGCGATCTCGCACACCTCGTAGAGGCGCGCCAGCCCGAAGGCCTCCTCGTGGGCGGCGATCTGGAACACCGAGTCCGCCGAGGTGTAGACGATGGGCTTGCCGCTCTCGACATGCGCCTCGCCGAGCCGGGCGATGACCTCGGTGCCCGAGGCGTGGCAGTCGCCGAGCACGCCGGGCAGCCCCGCCTCGGCGACCAGCGCCTCGAGCAGCTCAAGGGGAAAGCTCTGCTCGCGCTCCGGGAAGTAGCCCCAGTCGAAGCGCACCGGCACGCCGGCGAGCTCCCAGTGGCCGGAGGGGGTGTCCTTGCCCGAGGAGAGCTCCCGGGCATGGCCGTAGGCGCCGACCACCTCGCTCGGCACCGCGACGCCCTCGGCCCAGTGACCGGTGCTCTCGCGGTGGGCGTGGAAGAGCCCGAGCCGGGCGAGGTTCGGCAGCGCGAGCGGGCCCCGGCGGCCCGGGGCGTCGGGGCCCGGCGGCATGTCGGCCTCCCCGCGGGCGCAGGCGGCGGCGATATGGCCCAGGGTGTCGGCGCCGGCGTCGCCGAAGCGGGCGGCATCCGGCGTGGCGCCGATGCCGAAGGAGTCGAGGACCAGCACGATGGCGCGGCTCATGGCACCTCCCGACGGATCACGTCGTAAGTCAGCGGGGGCGGGACGACCCGCGCGTCGCCGAGGCGCATGGCCTCGCGCAGTCGTCGTCCGGCGGCTTCAGCATCGTCCACGCTGGCGGCATGGACCAGCGCCAGGGGACGGTCGGCGTCGACGGTCTCGCCCAGCGAGGCGATGCGCGAGAGACCGACGGCGGGGTCGATGGGCGCCCCCGGCGTGCGCCGCCCGCCGCCGAGCTCCACTACGCAGAGGCCCAGCGCCCGGGTATCGATGGCCTGCACGCGGCCGGGGCGCTCGGCGTAGACGGCGCGCACCACCGGGGCCTCCGGCAGGCGGGCGGCGGGGCGCTCCAGCAGGTCGCTCGGGCCGCCGAGGCCCGCCACCATGCGCGCGAAGCGCTCGGCGGCCGCCCCGGAGGCGAGGGTCGCGTCCAGGCGGGCGAAGGCGGCCTCCCGGGAGTCGGCGAGGCGGCCGGCCATCAGCAGCTCGGCGGCGAGCCGCCGCGTCACCTGCAGCAGCCGGCCGTGGCGCTTCTCGCCGCTCAGCAGACGGATCGCCTCGTGCACCTCGAGGGCATTGCCGGCGCGCGGCGCCAGAGGCTGGCTCATGTCGGTGATCAGCGCGGTGGTGCGTGTGCCGGCGCGACTCGCGACCTCGGCGATGGTCGTGGCGAGCTCACGGGCGGCGTCGGCGGTGGGCATGAAGGCGCCGCTGCCCACCTTGACGTCCATCACCAGCCCCTCGAGGCCGCAGGCGAGCTTCTTGCCGAGGATCGAGCTCACGATCAGCGGCAGCGACTCCACCGTGGCGGTGACGTCGCGCACCGCATAGAGGCGGCGATCGGCCGGGGCGAGGTCGGCGGTCTGGCCGATGATCGCCACGCCGACGTCCTTGACCAGGCGGCGGAAGGTGGCGGTGTCGGGGCTCACCGAGTAGCCGGGGATCGCCTCGAGCTTGTCCAGGGTGCCGCCGGTGTGACCGAGGCCCCGCCCGGAGACCATCGGCACATGGCCGCCGCAGGCGGCGATCCAGGGCCCGAGCACCAGCGAGACCAGGTCGCCTACGCCACCGGTGGAGTGCTTGTCGAGCACCGGGCCCGGGAGGTCGAGCCCGGACCAGTCGAGCACCTCGCCGGAGTCGCGGATCGCCTCGGTCAGCGCCACCGTCTCGTCGGCGTCCATGCCGTTGAGGAAGATCGCCATGGCGAGCGCCCCCACCTGGGCATCGGAGAGCCGGCCGTCGGTGATGCCGGCGACCAGCGCATCGATCGCCGCGCGGTCGAGCGCCTGGCCGTCGCGCTTGGCCCGGATCAGCTCCTGGGGGAGGGCGGGCGAGGGCAGGGCGGCCGCACTCATCAGGCGCCTCCGATCCGCCCGTTGTCGTCGGCGAGGGTCACCAGCAGGTCGTCGAGCAGGCTCGAGGCGCCGAAGCGGAAGTGGGCCGGGGTGATCCAGGCCGGGCCCATCAGCCTCGCGGCGAGCTGCAGGTAGGCCTGGGCCTCCTCGGCGGTGCGCACGCCGCCGGCCGCCTTGAAGCCGACGTCGCGGCCGCTGTCGCGGATCGCGGTCAGCATCACCTCGGCGGCCTCGAGGGTGGCGTTGATCGCCACCTTGCCGGTGGAGGTCTTGAGGAAGTCGGCGCCGCCCTCAAGGGCCAGCTCGCTGGCGCGACGGATCAGCGCCGGGTCCTTGAGCTCGCCGGTCTCGAGGATCACCTTGAGCACGGCGTCGCCGGCGGCCTGCTTGCAGAAGGCGACCAGCTCGCGGCCGGTCTCCTCGTCGCCGGCCAGCAGGGCGCGCCAGGGGAAGACGACGTCCACCTCGTCGGCGCCGGAGGCCGCGGCCTCGCGGGTCGCCCGGGCGGCGGCCATGATGTCGTCGCCGCCCGCGGGGAAGTTGGTGACCGTGGCCACCTTGACGGTGCCCTCGAGGCCGTGGGCCTTCAGCGCGCGACGCGCGGCGACGATGAAGTCCGGATAGACGCAGACCGCGGCCGGGGTGCCGGCGGGGGTCTTGGCGCGCTGGCAGAGGGCCTCGACGGTGGCGTCGGTGTCGTCGTCGTTGAGGCTGGTGAGGTCCATCAGCGCCAGGGCCTGGCGGGCGGCCTGTTGCAGTTCGGTCATGGGGACTCCGGTACGGCGAGAGAGTTCGCGTGGGTAAATGTGAGTTCGAGAGCGTCAGCGTGCCGTCGCCGCCCGCTGAAGCGCGGACGACGACGGCGCAGTCATACGGCGGCCAGGGCCAGGAAGAAGCCGGCCAGGGACGCCGACATCAGGTTCGAGAGGGTGCCGGCCAGCACCGCCTTGAGGCCGAAGCGGGCAATCTCGTGGCGGCGGCTCGGGGCGATGCTGCCCAGCCCCCCGAGCAGGATGGCGATCGAGGAGAGGTTGGCGAAGCCGCACAGCGCGAAGGAGAGCACCGCCATGGTGTGGGGCGTCATCAGCTGCCCGGTGGCGGCCACCACCTGCTCGCCGTCGAGGTAGGGCGCCAGGTTGATGTAGGCCACGAATTCGTTGACCACCAGCTTCTGGCCGATGAAGGAGCCGGCGAGCGTCGCCTCCTCCCAGGGCACGCCGAGCAGGAAGGCGAGCGGCGAGAAGAGCCAGCCGAGGATCAGCTCCAGGCTCAGCGACTCCATGCCGAACCAGCCGCCGATGCCGCCGAGCATGCCGTTGAGCAGGGCGATCAGGCCGATGAAGGCCAGCAGCATGGCGCCGACGTTGGCCGCCAGCATCAGGCCGGAGCTGGCGCCGGCCGCGGCGGCGTCCAGCACGTTGGTGGGATGGTCCTCCTCCTCCTCGAGGCGCTCCTCGGCGGCTGAGACGCTGTCCTCGGGCGTCTCGGTCTCGGGCATCAGCAGCTTGGCGAACAGCAGCCCGCCGGGGGCGGCCATGAAGGAGGCGGCGACCAGGTACTCCATGGGGATGCCGAGGGCGGCGTAGCCGGCCAGCACCGAGCCCGCCACCGAGGCGAGCCCGCCGCACATCACCGCGAACAGCTGCGACGGGGTCATGCGCTCGATGAAGGGGCGCACCACCAGCGGCGCCTCGGTCTGGCCGACGAAGATGTTGGCGGTGGCGGAGAGCGACTCGGTGCGCGAGGTGCCCAGCGCCTTCTGCAGGGCGCCGCCGAGGATGCGGATGATCCACTGCATGATGCCCAGGTAGTAGAGCACGGCGGTAAGCGAGGAGAAGAAGATGATCACCGGCAGCACCTTGAAGGCGAAGACGAAGCCCGAGGCCTCGACGTCGGCCAGGCCGCCGAACACGAAGTCGATGCCGTCGTTGGCGTAGAGCACCACCTGGCTGACGGCGTCGGAGACGGTGGCGAGCACCGCCTGGCCGACCGGCACGTAGAGCACGAAGGCGCCGATGCCGGCCTGGATGGCGAAGGCGCCCAGCACGGTGCGCAGGCGAATCGCGCGGCGGTCGGAGGAGAACAGCAGGGCGATGGCGACCAGGGTCACCATGCCGACCACGCTCATGAAGAGGGTCATGGGGCACCTATCCGATGGGGCGGCCTGGAGGGCAGGCGTGCGGGTGAATGTGACGCGTGAGTGTGTGGTGAAAACTATCACATTCAGTGTTATTTTTTTAACATTTTCAGCCGACGCGGACCGTTTCCGAGAGTGACGACGCCGCGCGGGACACCGGGCCCGAGGAGAGCCGCCACCGATGAACGAACGCAGTGCCCGGCGTCTCGCCCGGCTGAGTGAGGCCCTCGCCCAGGGCGGCAGCCTGAGGCTGCACGAGGCCGCGGTGCTGTGCGGCGTATCGCCGATGACCATCCGCCGCGACCTGGCCGCCTCCGAGGGCGAGCTGCAGCTGATGGGGGGGCATCTGGTGCGCCGCGACGACCCGCGCTATGCGCCGGTCTACGACCTGGTCGCCCAGCAGGATCGCCACGCCGCGGCCAAGCGCCGCCTCTGTCAGCGGGCGCTCGAGCGCATCGCGCCCGGCGACACCCTGTTCATCGACTGCGGCACGTCCCTGATGCCGCTCGCCGCGAGCCTGCCCCGCGACCAGTCGCTGACCGTGGTGACCTATGCCCTCAACGTGGCCGAGGCGGTGAGCGGGCTTGCCGGGGTGCGCCTGATCCTGCTGGGCGGGCTCTATCACGACTCGTCGCGCTCCTTCGCCGGCGACGAGGTGGACGCCGCCATCCGCCGCCTCGGCATCAACCAGGCCTTCCTCTCCGCCGCGGGCGTACACGAGCGACAGGGCCTGACCTGCTTCCACTTCCACGAGGTGGCGCCCAAGCAGGCGGCGATCGCCACCGCGGCGAGGCGCCTGCTGGTGGTGGACGAGAGCAAGCTCGGCGTCATCCGCCCGGTGCGCTTCGCCGGCCTCGACGACATCGACGAGATCCTCACCGATGGCGCGGGCGCCGAGCGCCTATCCGCGGGCGAGCCCGCCCGGCCCTGAGGGCGGGCGCAGAGGGCGCGGAAAGCTGTCCGGCATCAAGGCAGGTTGCTTAAAGGATTGCTAACTTGAAAGGCGACTCATCGCAAACAACAACCGCCTTTCGTCTGGAGAGCGCCCTATGCAAGCCGCAGATGTCATGACGACCAACGTGATCACCGTCACTCCCGAGAGCGAGGTCAGCGAGATCGCCAGCCTGCTGCTGGAACACGGCATCAGCGCCGTGCCGGTGGTCGATGCCGACGACCGGGTGCTCGGCATCGTGAGCGAAGGGGACCTGATGGCACGGATCGAGCCGGAGGAGGACAAGCGTCGCTCCTGGTGGCTCAGGATCTTCAGCGGCGGCGGCGACGCCGTGGATTACGTCAAGACCCACGGGCGCAAGGCGGGCCAGATCATGACCCCCAACCCCCTCACCGTGGGCGAGAACGAGCCGCTGCACCATATCGCCTCGCTGCTCGAGAAGCGTCGCATCAAGCGGGTGCCGGTGGTGCGCGACGGCAAGCTGGTGGGCATCGTCAGCCGCTCCAACCTGCTGCGCGGCTTCTCGGTGGGGCGCCAGCCAGCCGGCGGCGACGACGACCGCGCGATCCGCGACGCCATCCTCAAGGAGGTCGACGAGAACACCGGGGTGCTGGTCGACCGCCTCAACGTCATCGTCGCCGACGGCAAGGTGCAGCTGTGGGGGCTCGTCGAGAGCAAGGAGCAGCGCTGGGCCGTGCAGGTCGCCGCCGAGAACATCGACGGGGTCAAGGAGGTCGAGAACAACCTCGGCTTCGTTCCACGGGGCGTGGGGGCGGTCTGACCCCGCGCGAACCTCGCGCCCGCGCCTGAGGCGCGTCGCGCGAGGGTCAATAACGCCGAGGGGGCGGCCGAATGGCCGCCCCCTCTCTTTTCGATGCTCCTTCGGGTGCTGGGAGTGCCTAGCCGGCGCTCTTCACCTTGGCAAGCGCGGCTTCCAGGCTCTCTAGGGTGCGCTCCGGGTGGTGGAGCTTGTCGAGGCCGAACAGGCCGATGCGGAAGGTGCGGAAGTCCTCGCCCTCGTCGCACATCAGCGGCACCCCGGCGGCCACCTGGACGCCCGCCTCGAGGAACTTGGCGACGATCGCCTCGTCATCGGTGTAGCTGACCACCACGCCCGGCGCCTCGAAGCCCGGGGCGGCGACGCTTTGGAAGCCGTGCTTGGCGAGCATGTCGCGGACCAGCCGGCCGACCTCGCGCTGCTCCTCGCAGACCCGGTCGAAGCCGTACTGCCGCGTCTCGTTCATCACGTCGCGCAGCTGGCGCAGGCCGTCGGTGGGCAGGGTGGCGTGGTAGGCGTGCCCGCCGCCCTCGTAGGTCTCCATGATCGAGAGCCACTTCTTCAGGTCGCAGGCGAAGCTGGTGCTGGTGGTCTCCTCGATGATCTCGCGCGCCTGGCGGGAGAGCATCACCATGCCGCAGCAGGGGCTGCCGCTCCAGCCCTTCTGGGGGGCGCTGACCAGCACGTCGACGCCGACGTCCTGCATGTCGACCCAGAGGGTGCCGGAGGCGATGCAGTCGAGTACCAGCAGGCCGCCCTCGTCGTGGATGGCGTCGGCGATCTTCTGCAGGTAGTCGTCCGGCAGCAGCATCCCCGAGGAGGTCTCGACGTGGGGCGCGAAGACGATGTCCGGCTGCTGCTCGCGGATCGCCTCGACCACGTCCTCGATGGGCGGCGGCGCGAAGGGCGAGGTCGCATCGTCCTCGTCCACCCGGCGGGCCTTGAGCACGTTGACGTCGGAGGGGATTTTGCCCATCGACAGGATCTGGCTCCAGCGGTAGCTGAACCAGCCGTTGCGGATCACCAGGCAGCGACGGTCCTTGGCGAACTGGCGCGCCACGGCCTCCATGGCGAAGGTGCCGCTACCGGGCACGATGACCGTCGAGTGCGCGTGGTAGACCTCCTTCAGCGTGGCGGACACGTCGCGCATCACGCCCTGGAAGCTCTTCGACATGTGGTTCAGCGCGCGATCGGTATAGACCACCGAGTACTCGAGCAGTCCATCCGGGTCGACATCGGGTAGCAGTCCGGCCATTGCGGTCTCCCTGTTGTGGTGCGGGCCATTGCGTATGCCCCAGAGCATATTCGCAATCACGCCGGCAGGCCAGTCGCCCCCGTCCGGCGGGCGGCGGCTCAGCGCTCGCCGGCGGCGGCCTGGGCGGCGTCCGAAAGCGCCTCGCGATTGATGGCGGCGATCTGCTCGGCGGCGCGCTGCAGGGCCGGCAGGCACTCCAGTGCCTTCTCCCGGGTCATGCGCATGATCGGCGCCTGGATCGCCAGGCCGGTGTTGGAGAGGCCGTCGGGATTGGGCGCCAGCACCGCGATGCACAGCAGTCCCGGCAGGAACTCCTCGTCATCGAAGGCGTAGCCCTGGCCTTTCACGGTCTCGATCTCGGCCTCGAGGGCCTCGGGATCGGTGAGGGTGTTGCGCGTGAAGCCTTCCAGCGTCAGCTCGTTGAGCAGCCGCCGACGCTGGGCGGGCGCCATCTGGGCGAGGAAGAGCTTGCCGCTGGCCGAGCAGTGCACCGGCACCCGGGAGCCGGGGTGCAGGTAGAAGCGCAGCGGTGCCGAGGTCTCCACGCGATCGAGATAGAGCACCTCGCCGCCAGAGAGCGCGGTGATGTTGCAGCTCTCGCCGACCTCGTCGACCAGCTTGCGCAGCACCGCATGGCGGGCTCCGTGCACGGTGTCGTTGAGCAGCAGCGACTCGGCCAGCCGGCGCAGGCGACTGCCCTTGCTGTAGTGGCGGCCGTCGGCCTCGCGCTGCAGCATGCCCGAGGTCTCGAGCTGCTGGAGCATGCGGTGCAGGGTGGGCTTGGGCAGGCCGGTCTCGTCGACCATGCCCTGCAGCGTGAAGAACTGGTCCTTCCCCGCGATCACCTCCAGCAGGGCCAGGAGGCGCTGGGCCGGCGTATCGCCCTCGAGGCGGGTCATCTCGGATTTGGTCGTCATATCGGCTCTCCCTTTGGTCCCAAGGTAATTTGTTCCTGAAAAGAAATCAATTTGTACCGTTTTATGGAATTTTGTTGACGGGCCGCCGGCGGAGCGCTACGTTTTGATCAGGTTCCAGATATCGGAACCTTTGGTATCAAAAAACAAAGTCCCGGTATCAACACAACAACGAGATGGCGCCAACGCCAGATCCGACACCCAGCGCTCCCATGGAGGTTCCCATGAGCACCGACAACACCGCAGACACCCGCCAGGTCGTGACAGGCAAGCAGAAGATGACCCCCTCGGAGGCCTTCGTGGAGACCCTGGTCGCCAACGGGGTGACCGACATGTTCGGCATCATGGGCTCGGCCTTCATGGACGCCATGGACATCTTCGCCCCGGCCGGCATCCGCCTGATCCCGGTGGTCCACGAGCAGGGCGCGGCGCACATGGCCGACGGCTATGCCCGGGTCTCCGGCCGCCACGGCACGGTGATCGGCCAGAACGGCCCCGGCATCTCCAACTGCGTGACCGGCATCGCCGCGGCCTACTGGGCGCACAGCCCGGTGGTCATCGTCACCCCCGAGGCGGGCACCAACGGCATCGGCCTGGGCGGCTTCCAGGAGTGCAAGCAGCTGCCGATGTTCCAGGAGTTCACCAAGTACCAGGGCCACGTGACCCATCCGGCGCGCATGGCCGAGTACACCGGTCGCTGCTTCGACCGCGCCATGTCCGAGATGGGCCCGACTCAGCTCAATATCCCGCGCGACTACTTCTATGGCGAGATCGAGTGCGAGATCCCCGAGCCCGCGCGCCTCGACCGCGGCCCGGGCGGCACCAGGACCCTCAACGAGGCGGCGGAGCTGCTGGCCAACGCCAAGTTCCCGGTGATCGTCTCCGGCGGCGGCGTGGTGATGGCCGACGGCGTCGAGGCCTGCCAGGCGCTCGCCGAGCGGCTGGGCGCGCCGGTGGTCAACAGCTACCAGCACAACGACTCCTTCCCGGCCAGCCACCCGCTGTGGTGCGGCCCGCTGGGCTACCAGGGCTCCAAGGCCGGCATGAAGCTGATCAGTCAGGCCGACGTGGTGGTGGCGCTGGGCACCCGCCTGGGGCCGTTCGGCACCCTGCCGCAGCACGGCCTGGACTACTGGCCGAAGGACGCCAAGATCATCCAGATCGACGCCGACCACAAGATGCTCGGCCTGGTGAAGAAGATCGCCGTGGGCATCTGCGGCGATGCCAAGGAAGCCGCCGAGGCGATCACCGAGCGCCTGGCCGGCCGTGAGCTGGCGTGCGACGCCACCAAGGGTGAGCGGGCCGACCAGATTGCCAGCGAGAAGGCCGCCTGGGAGCGCGAGCTCGACGAGTGGACCCACGAGAAGGACCCGTTCAGCCTCGACGCCATCGACGAGGCCAAGGGCGAGACGCCGTTCTCCGGCGGCGAGTACCTGCACCCGCGCCAGGTGCTGCGCGAGCTCGAGAAGGCCATGCCCGAGGACGTGATGGTCTCCACCGACATCGGCAACATCAACGCCGTGGCGCACAGCTACCTGCGCTTCGACAAGCCGCGCAGCTTCTTCGCGCCGATGAGCTTCGGCAACTGCGGCTACGCGCTGCCGACCATCATGGGCGCCAAGGTGGCCGCGCCGGAGCGTCCGGCGATCGCCTACGCCGGCGACGGCGCCTGGGGCATGAGCCTGATGGAGACCATGACCGCGGTGCGTCACAACATCCCGGTGACCGCGGTGGTGTTCCACAACCGCCAGTGGGGCGCCGAGAAGAAGAACCAGGTCGAGTTCTACAACCGTCGCTTCGTGGCCGGCGAGCTCGACAACGAGAGCTTCGCCGAGATCGGCCGGGCGATGGGCGCCGAGGGCATCACCGTGGACCGCCTCGAGGACGTGGGGCCGGCGCTGAAGAAGGCGGTGGACCTGCAGATGAACGAGGGCAAGACCTGCATCATCGAGATCATGTGCACCCGGGAGCTGGGCGACCCCTTCCGCCGCGACGCGCTGAAGAAGCCGGTGCGCCTGCTCGAGAAGTACCAGGACTACGTCTGATCGAAGGTGCTGCAAGGGTTCCCCCGGCGCTGCCGGGGGCTTTTTTGTCTGACGACTGCCGCGCCGTGCGGCAGGCATGAGAGGCCATCGCATGAAAGCCTTGAATCAGATTCTCGAGCGCGCGCGCCGCGATCCCCGGCGCATCGTGCTCTGCGAGGGCGAGGACGAGCGCATCCTGCACGCCGCCGCCAAGGCGGCGGAGCAGGGCATCGCCCGGATCCTCCTGGTGGGACGCCGGGCGGGCATTGCCGAGGCCGCCGAGCGCCACGGGGTCGACCTGGCGGCGGTCGAGGTGATCGACCCGGCCGACTCGCCCCTGACCGACGAGCTGGAGCGGGCGCTGCTCGCGCTGCGCGAGAAGAAGGGCATGACCCCGGAGCAGGCTGCCACGGCGATACGCGACCCGCTCTGCTTCGCCAACATGCTGGTCCGTAAGGGGCACGCCGACGGCACCGTGGCGGGCGCGGTGAACACCACCGCCGACGTGGTGCGAAGCGCCATCCAGCTGCTGGGGCTGGCCCCGGGCAGCAAGCTTGTCTCGAGCTTCTTTCTGATGATGCTCTGCAAGCCCTTCCACAGTCTCAAGGGCGGCATGATCTTCTCCGACTGCGGCCTGGTCATCGACCCCGACGCTGGGGAGCTCGCCCAGATCGCCATGGCCGCCGCCGACAGCGCCCAGGCGCTGCTGAACGAGGATCCCCGGGTGGCCATGCTGTCGTTCTCGACCAGCGGCAGCGCCCGGCACGGCAACGTCGAGAAGGTCGTGCAGGCCGCCCGCGAGGTGAAGGCCGCCCGGCCGGCGCTCGCCATCGATGAGGACGTACAGCTCGACGCCGCCATCGTGGCCGAGATCGCCGAGCGCAAGCTGCCCGACTCGAAGGTCAAGGGCAACGCCAACGTGCTGATCTTTCCGGACCTCGAGGCCGGCAACATCGGCTACAAGCTGGCCGAACGGATCGGCGGCGCTGAGGCCATCGGCCCGCTGCTGCAGGGCCTGGCCAAGCCGGCCAACGACCTCTCCCGGGGCTGCAGCGTCGATGACGTCTTTCATGTGATCGCGGTGACCACGGTGCAGGCCCAGAGCCTGTCGGCCGCCGCCGAGGCGTGATGGCCATCGCCGGGCGGCTCCCCGGGTCCTGACGATGGAGCCCGCGGCGCAGCGGATCTTGGCGCTTGCGGCGGGCTCTTTAGCGTCCCCGAGCCGTCGGTCATCGATCACTGCTATTCCCCGCCGTGCTCCGCCGGGCTGATGCCTCGGCTGGCCATGCTGACCCTGGTCGGGCTGGGCGCGGCGATCCTGCTGAAGGGCGTCTTTTGCTGGCTCGGGGCTAGCATTCCCGGCGCGTCGCTGGCATCTTGTGCCGCTTTTTTTCAGGGCACAGACGCGACCCGTGACGTCTCCCGCCGCGAGGGAACGCCGTCAGGGCTGGCCGGGCCGTGGCCCGGCACACGGTGTCGTCGTCTTGCCGCTCGTCATCATGCGCAGGCATGCGCGTGGCCGCGTTCCATATCCCCGAGCGACTCGCGTCAGGAGGGGAGCCACACAGGATCGACCGCACCATGAGCCTCGAGGTACTCCTCTCCTTCATCGCTATTGCCGCCATTGCCGGCTACTTCCAGACGGTCACCGGCTTCGGGCTGGGGATGATCGTGATGGGCGCGACCAGCGGGCTGGACGTCGCGCCCGTGGCCTCTGTCGCCGCGGTGGTCAGCCTGATGATGCTGGCCAACAGCGCGGTGGCTCTGCCGGGCAAGCTGAAGCATCTCGACATGGCGGTGATCGGGGCCACCGTGCTCGGCATCGTGCCGGCTACCGTGATCGGGGTGCTGCTGCTCGACGTGATGAGCGGCAGCGCCGAGAGCGTGCTGCGCATCGCCCTGGGCCTGCTGGTCTGCTATGGCGGGCTCAGCCTGGTGCTGCGCCCCCGCCAGCGCGAGACCCTCTCCTCGCGGGGCAGCTTCTTCGCAAGCGGCGTGCTGTCGGGGCTCTGCGGCGGGCTCTTTGGTATCGCCGGGCCGCCGGTGATCTATCAGTGCTATCGCCAGCCGCTGCCGCCGGTGGCGATCCGCAACATGCTGATCCTGATGTTCGCCTGTACCTCGGGCATGCGCACCCTGTTCGTCGCCGCCCAGGGCGGGCTCAATCTCGAGATCTTCGTGCTCACCGCCTGGGCGATTCCCGTGGTGGCGCTGGTCACCTATATCGGGCGGCGCTGGCCGCCCCGGCTCTCGCCGCTGGCCATGCGCCGCATCGCCTTCGTCACGCTGATGGTGATCGGCGGCGGGCTGATCGCCTCCGAGCTGATGTAACCGGCCCGCTGGCTCGCGCCGGCGGGGCAGGGCGTCACCGGGGCGATTCGGCGCCGTCGCAGAGCCGCCAGGCGCCCTCCTCGAGGGGCAGCAGGGCGGCGATGGCCGCGGTGGCCACCACGTGGGTGGTCTCCTGCACGGGGTCGTGGACGTTGAGCCCGCCGTGCACCACGTTCACCTCGGCGCGGCCCCGGGGCAGCTCGGCCGCCACCACCGCGGCGTCGACCTTCTCGGGCTCCTGCACGCCGATGGTCACCTGGACCCGCATCTCGCGATGGTCGATGCCCAGCGACTTGAACAGCACGATGGAGGAGTGGTGCAGGGCGTCGTGCACGGCGCGGCAGGCCGCCTTGGTGTAGTCCTCGCCGTAGAGGTCGTTGCCGGTGCCCATTTCCAGGATGATGCGACGCTCAGTCATGATCGGGCTCCATGTCGAAGGAGACGACGATGGCGGCGTTGGCGATCACGCTGGTGCCGCTGCCGTCGGGTTTGTCCACGTCCAGCCCCCCCTTGACCAGGCGCACCGACGGCTGGCCGTAGGGGAAGATGCGAAGCAGGGCCGCCGGGTCGACGGCGGCGGGGTCCTGCACCCCGATCTCGACGTCGATCAGCATGGCCTCCTTGGGGAAGCCGAAGGCGTCGGCGACGTTGAGCGAGTTGTGCCACAGGGCATCGCGGATCGCCCGGGCGGCGGCCTCGGTGTAGTCGCGGCTGCGGATCGAGGTGCCCATGCCGAACTGGGTCACCATGCGGGTCTTGGCCATGCGCTCTCTCCGTCGTCAGTCGCTGTCGTGGTGGCGGATCACGAAGTGCTTGGTGGTCCTCTCGATCACCTCCCACTCGCCGCGGAAGCCGTCGGGAATCAGGAAGGCGTCGCCGGTGCGGTAGGTCTGGGCGCTGCCGTCCTCGGCGATCAGCCGCACATGGCCCTCGAGGATATAGCAGAACTCGTCGCGATCGGTGAAGGCGTGCCACCTGCCGGGGGTGCTGGTCCAGGTGCCGGCGATCAGCCGGCCGTCGGGGCTCTGGAAGTTGAGCGTGGCGTCGTGGTGCGGGTCGCCCTCGATCACGCGGTCCGGCAGGTCGGCCAGGCGCCGATGGGTTTGCGTCTCGGGATCGTGGCCGATGTCGATGACCTTGACGGGCATGGGGCTCTCCTCTGGAAAGTCGGGCGTCGAGGATCAGCGCCGGTGGCGGCCGCCGATCAGCTCGACGATCTCGTCGAACAGGTGGGTGTCCAGCGCCTGGGCCATGTCGGTGGCCAGGCAGCGGCGGTAGAAGGGGCTCAGGTCCAGGCCCACGCCGAGGCCCAGCACCTCCACCTGGCCCTCGCGGGTGCGCCGGGCGACGACTTCCTTGAGGTGGTTGTCCAGGTAGTAGGGGTCGTTGGCCAGGTTGGTGGCGCTGTCCGCCGGGCAGCCGTCGGAGATCACGATCAGGATGCGGCGGTGCTCGGGGCGGGCGAGCAGGCGCTCGCAGGCCCAGTCCACCGCCTCGCCGTCGATCCCCTCGCGAAACAGATCGGGCTTGAGCAGCGCGGCGATGTCGGTGCGCGCGCGCCGCCAGCTGCGCTCGGCGTCCTTGAACACCATGTGGCACACCTCGTTGAGGCGCCCCGGGCCGCGGGGCCGGCCGCCGCTCATCCACGCCTGGTAGGCGCGGCCGCCGTTCCAGGCGCCGGTGGTGAAGCCGAGCAGCTCGGTGCCCGCCCCGATCATCTCCAGGGCGCGGATCAGGCTCTCGGCCATCATCGTCACCGGCATGATGTGGTGCTTCATCGAGCCGGAGCAGTCGATCAGCAGGCTGACGGCGCAGTCGGTGCCGAGCTTCACCTGGTCGCGATAGAAGAGGCGGCGCTCGGTGGGCGAGCTGACCAGCTGGGCGAGGCGCCGCCCGTCGATGCGGCCCTCCTCCTCGCCGAAGGCGCGGCCGTCGACGCGCGGCTCCCAGAGCACGCTGCCCAGCCGACGGGCAAGGCGGGGCAGGTTGATGGGCAGCTCGGCGGTGGCCTGGTCGAGCTTCTCGCGGTTCTCGCGCAGCAGGGCGCGGCGCACCAGGCTGCCGGCGGCGACCTCGCGGTCGAAGCGGGTGGTGAAGACCCGATAGGCCTGGGCGGCGTCCTCGAAGGTCTTGCTGTGCCCGGTGGTGGCGGCGGCGACCCCATCCTCGTCGCCCTCGCCGTCCTCGAGCTCGAGCAGCAGGGCGAAGGCGTCGCTGGCCGCTTCCGCCGGCTCCTCGTCCTCGTCGTCGCCGGCCCGTTCCCGTTCGGTGCGCACCCGTTCGCCGACGATCCGGGCGATGGCCAGGGCGTGCTCGGCGTAGGCCGCCTGGTCGTGGCGCTGGCGGCGCAGGCCGTGGAGCGCCGTGCCGAGCGCGCGCACCAGGGAGGCGCGGGTGCCCTCGATATAGTCCTCGGTCTCCTCGAGCACCGGTTTGGCATTCAGCCGCGACCAGCACATCTGCGCCACGGTGTAGAGCAGCAGGCCGATGCTGCCCTCGGTGAGCCCGGAGCGGTAGAAGGCCCGCGACCAGCTCTCGAAGCGGTGCACCAGGTTGTCGGCCATGCCCGGCATGTCGTCGGGGACCCGCGTCTCCACGCGCAGCTGCTCGAGCAGCTCGAAGACCAGCCGCTCGACTGGGTCTTCGGGGCAGCGCGCGCGGTGCAGGGCCGCATCGGAGTGCAGCAGGCGCAGGGCCATGCCGTCGGCGGCGGCCCGGCAGTCGGCGAAGTCGTCCTGGGCGGGGTCGACGCGCAGGTGGGGTGCCAGGGTCGGCAGACGCGCCTCGCCCCGGTAGAGGCGCCGGCCGCGGTAGTGCAGGTCGGCCTGGCCGGTCAGGGCGCGCAGGCTGGCCGCGCACAGCTCCTCGATCCGCTGCTGGCGGCGCGCCTGCTGCTGGGCGCTTTGGGTCATGAGGCGGTCGCCTCCCGCATCCACGACTCGTCGAGCTCCTGGCCGAAGCAGCGCTGGTAGTACTCGGCGACCAGGGGGCGCTCGGCTTCGTCGCACTTGTTGAGGAAGGAGAGCCGGAAGGCCAGCGCCGGGTTGCGGAAGATCTCGCAGTTCTCGGCCCAGGTGATCACCGTGCGCGGCGACATCAGGGTGGAGAGGTCGCCGGCGGCGAAGCCCTGGCGCGTCAGGTTGGCCACCGCCACCATCGCGGCGATCAGCGCGCGGCCCTTCTCGGTGTCCTTGGTGGGCACCCGGCCGAGCACGATGGCCGCCTCCTCCTCGCGGGGCAGGTAGTCGAGCTTGGCGACGATGTTCCAGCGATCCATCTGGGCGTGGTTGAGCACCTGGGTGCCCTGGTAGAGCCCGCTGAGGTTGCCCAGTCCCACGGTGTTGGCGGTGGCGAACAGCCGGAAGTAGGGGTGGGGGTGGATGACCCGGTTCTGGTCGAGCAGGGTGAAGTGGCCGTCGCGCTCGAGGATGCGCTGGATGACGAACATCACGTCCGGGCGGCCAGCGTCGTACTCGTCGAAGATCAGCGCCACCGGCCGCTGCAGCGACCAGGGCACGATGCCCTCCTGGAACTCGGTGACCTGCACCCCATCGCGGATCACGATGGCGTCCTTGCCGACGAGGTCGAGGCGGCTGATGTGGCCGTCCAGGTTGACCCGCATGCAGGGCCAGTTGAGGCGTGCCGCCACCTGCTCGATATGGGTCGACTTGCCGGTGCCGTGCAGCCCCTGAACCATCACCCGGCGGTTGCGGGTGAAGCCGGCCAGGATCGCCAGGGTGACGTCGGGGTTGAAGCGATAGGCCTCGTCGATCTCGGGCACGTACTCGTCGCGCCAGCTGAAGGCGGGGACCTCGAGATCGCTGTCGATGCCGAAGAGCTCGCGCACCGACACCTGGATGTCGGGCTGGGCGTTCATGGGGTCTGTCATCACCGTCTCCTCGGCCCGGGGGACCGTTGACCTTGGGCGTCCCTGATCGAAACCGCTGGCAGGGGACGTCGCTGCCGGAGCGTGCGGTGAGCATAGATCAGTTTCGCAAAAAGAATCAAATCGTATCGTTTTATGGAATTTACCCTTGACGAGGGTGGGCCGGCTGCCTAGAGTCTGTCCGTATTCCGGAAGTCGGAATAAATCATCTCATATAAAACAACCCGGATGACGGGCTCGGAGGACACCCCATGAGCACCCAAGACACCACAGATACCCGCCAGGTCGTGACAGGCAAGCAGAAGATGACCCCCTCGGAGGCCTTCGTGGAGACCCTGGTCGCCAACGGGGTGACCGACATGTTCGGCATCATGGGCTCGGCCTTCATGGACGCCATGGACATCTTCGCCCCGGCCGGCATCCGCCTGATCCCGGTGGTCCACGAGCAGGGCGCGGCGCACATGGCCGACGGCTATGCCCGGGTCTCCGGCCGCCACGGCACGGTGATCGGCCAGAACGGCCCCGGCATCTCCAACTGCGTGACCGGCATCGCCGCGGCCTACTGGGCGCACAGCCCGGTGGTCATCGTCACCCCCGAGGCGGGCACCAACGGCATCGGCCTGGGCGGCTTCCAGGAGTGCAAGCAGCTGCCGATGTTCCAGGAGTTCACCAAGTACCAGGGCCACGTGACCCATCCGGCGCGCATGGCCGAGTACACCGGTCGCTGCTTCGACCGCGCCATGTCCGAGATGGGCCCGACTCAGCTCAATATCCCGCGCGACTACTTCTATGGCGAGATCGAGTGCGAGATCCCCGAGCCCGCGCGCCTCGACCGCGGCCCGGGCGGCACCAGGACCCTCAACGAGGCGGCGGAGCTGCTGGCCAACGCCAAGTTCCCGGTGATCGTCTCCGGCGGCGGCGTGGTGATGGCCGACGGCGTCGAGGCCTGCCAGGCGCTCGCCGAGCGGCTGGGCGCGCCGGTGGTCAACAGCTACCAGCACAACGACTCCTTCCCGGCCAGCCACCCGCTGTGGTGCGGCCCGCTGGGCTACCAGGGCTCCAAGGCCGGCATGAAGCTGATCAGTCAGGCCGACGTGGTGGTGGCGCTGGGCACCCGCCTGGGGCCGTTCGGCACCCTGCCGCAGCACGGCCTGGACTACTGGCCGAAGGACGCCAAGATCATCCAGATCGACGCCGACCACAAGATGCTCGGCCTGGTGAAGAAGATCGCCGTGGGCATCTGCGGCGATGCCAAGGAAGCCGCCGAGGCGATCACCGAGCGCCTGGCCGGCCGTGAGCTGGCGTGCGACGCCACCAAGGGTGAGCGGGCCGACCAGATTGCCAGCGAGAAGGCCGCCTGGGAGCGCGAGCTCGACGAGTGGACCCACGAGAAGGACCCGTTCAGCCTCGACGCCATCGACGAGGCCAAGGGCGAGACGCCGTTCTCCGGCGGCGAGTACCTGCACCCGCGCCAGGTGCTGCGCGAGCTCGAGAAGGCCATGCCCGAGGACGTGATGGTCTCCACCGACATCGGCAACATCAACGCCGTGGCGCACAGCTACCTGCGCTTCGACAAGCCGCGCAGCTTCTTCGCGCCGATGAGCTTCGGCAACTGCGGCTACGCGCTGCCGACCATCATGGGCGCCAAGGTGGCCGCGCCGGAGCGTCCGGCGATCGCCTACGCCGGCGACGGCGCCTGGGGCATGAGCCTGATGGAGACCATGACCGCGGTGCGTCACAACATCCCGGTGACCGCGGTGGTGTTCCACAACCGCCAGTGGGGCGCCGAGAAGAAGAACCAGGTCGAGTTCTACAACCGTCGCTTCGTGGCCGGCGAGCTCGACAACGAGAGCTTCGCCGAGATCGGCCGGGCGATGGGCGCCGAGGGCATCACCGTGGACCGCCTCGAGGACGTGGGGCCGGCGCTGAAGAAGGCGGTGGACCTGCAGATGAACGAGGGCAAGACCTGCATCATCGAGATCATGTGCACCCGGGAGCTGGGCGACCCCTTCCGCCGCGACGCGCTGAAGAAGCCGGTGCGCCTGCTCGAGAAGTATCAGGACTACGTCTGATCGGACGTACCACCGAACGTGCTGCAACGTATTCCCCCGGCCTCGCCGGGGGTTTTTTTGCCGCTCGAGCGGTGCTTGCGCCTCGCTGCTCATGGCGGGCGCTCTGGTCCAACCGCCGGGGCGTATCTGGCGCTAATGCCCCCTCGGCTTTGCCAGTAGGCTGGATTCGTTCGCGGCCGAGAGGCCGCCTCGATGCGTCAAAAGCATCTTTCACATAGCGCCAGACCCAACAACGACAACCCTCAGGAGCCCGACATGAGCCAACCGACTACCGAACTCCTCGAAGCCTTCAGCGATGCCCTGAACCGTCACGACATCGATGCCGTCATGAGCATGATGACCGACGACTGCGTCTTCCACGCCATCGCCGGCCCCGAGCTGCAGGGCAAGAGCTTCGTCGGCCAGGCCGAGGTGCGCCAGGGCCTCGAGAACGCCTGGAAGACCGCCCCCGATGCCAGCTGGACCGACGCCGAGCACCACGTGATCGGCGACAAGGGCTTCACCGAGTCCACCTATCAGGGCACCACCACCGACGGCGTGCGCTCCGAGGCGCGCATGATCGACGCCTTCACTTTCCGCGACGGCAAGATCGCCGTGAAGAACGCCTTCCGCAAGAACCGTCCCCCCGTCAACGCCTGATCGTCTCGGGTTCGAGCACGGCATCCACTGCGAGGAGTCCGATCATGGAGACAACAATGCCAAGAAGCGGGGTAGAGACCGAGGCCACCAAGACCTCGCCCTCCCAGCCATATGATCCGGCCTATGACCCCCTGAAGAGCGCCACCCCGGGGGCGGGTCGTGACTATGCGCCGACCTACTGGATCGGCACCGCCGGCGAGCCGCCGGCCGATGACGGGCCCATCACCCAGGACACGGATGCCGATGTGGTCATCATCGGCTCCGGCTTCACGGGACTCACCGCGGCGATCTTCCTGGCCCAGGAGTACGGCATCAAGGCCACCGTGCTCGAGGCCAATCGCACCAGCTGGGGCTGCTCGACCCGCAACGGCGGCCAGGCCCAGTGCGCCTCCGGGCGCCTCAAGCGCTCCCAGTGGATCCAGCGCTACGGCCTGGACACCGCCCTGAAGCTGCATCGCGAGTGCCTCGACGGCATGGCGACCTTCAAGGAGCTGATCAAGGACATCGACTGCGAACCTCAGCCGGGCGGTCACCTCTACGTGGCCCATCGCGACAAGGTGATGCCGACCCTCGAGAAGGAGGCGAAGCTGCTGCGCGAGACCTTCGACTACGACGCCCGGATCCTCGATGCCGACACGGTGAAGCGCGACTGGATCGGCGATCAGGAGGCGGCCGGCGCCATGCACGAGCCCGAGGGCATCGGCATCCATGCCGGCAAGCTGGCCTTCGGCTACCACCGCAAGGCCCGGGCGCTCGGGGTGAAGATCCATCCGGCGAGCCCGGTGCAGGGCTTCGAGACCCGCGGCGGCGTGCACTACTTGAAGACCCCGGGTGGGGTGGTAAAGGCGCGCGCGGTGGGCATCGCTACCGGCGGCTACACCTCCCAGAGCCTGCATCGCGAGCTCAAGAACCGCCTGCTGCCGATCCTCTCGAACTCCATCGTCACCCGTCGGCTGACCGACGACGAGATCGAGGCCTGCAGCCTGCGCACGCGCCAGGTGATCACCGATACCCGGATCCTGCGCCACTACTATCGCCTGCTGCCGGACAACCGGCTGCAGATCGGCAGCCGCAGCGCCATCACCGGCCGCGATGCGCCGCAGAAGAAGTACGAGTCGATGCTGATCGGCGACATGCATCGCAAGTTCCCGGCGCTTGAGGGCATCGACATCGACTACTCCTGGTGGGGCTGGGTGGACGTCAGCCACGACATGATGCCGCGCATCCACCAGCCCGATGCCAAGGAGACGGTCTACTACGCCCTGGGTTACGGCGGCAACGGCGTGATGTATTCGGCCCAGGCCGGGCGTCGCCTGGCGCAGTGGATCGCCGGGCACGGCCAGGAGCTGGACCTGCCGATCTTCACCTCCAAGCTGCCGTTCCCCAACCTGCGCGAGAAGGTCGAGTCCGAGGCCTTCGCCCCGTTCCGGCGCTTCGGCCAGCGCTTCCTCTACCGCTGGTACCACCTAAAGGATGAGGTGATCTGAGTCGCGTCCTGTCCATCGCGTGAAGCCGCCCTCGAGGCGGCTTTCTTGTGGGCGGCGGCCTCAGGAAGGCAATTTCATGACCGCGCGAGGAGGGCGCTCATCAGGAGGGGGGTGATACCGCCTGGGGAATCAGCGCCGCCAGCCGTTCGATGCCGGCCTCGATGCGCGCCTCGGGAATCGCCGAGAAGCCCAGCCGGAAGTACTCGAGGTGGGGGCCGTCGAAGAAGTGGATGTCGCCGCACTCGATCAGAATGCTCTGCTCGGCCGCCAGGCGGCGCAGCTCGTGGCAGTCGAGCCCCTCGGGCCCCTTCACCCAGAAGCACGAGCCCCCGTAGGTCGAGGGCACGAAGGCGTGGGGCATGTGCCGGGCCAGCGCCTCGTTCATGCGCTGCCAGCGGCTGTGGAACACCTGGTGGATCTGGCGCAGTAGGGCATCGTGATAGCCGCGATCCAGGAACAGCGCCACGGCGCGCTGGTTGTTGGTCGGCGGGTGGCGCAGCATCAACCGCCGCAGCGCCCGGGCCTCGCGGATCAGCGCCGGGGGGCCGACCATGTAGCCCAGCCGCAGGCCCGGCGCCAGGGTCTTGGAGAGGCTGCCCACGTAGATCACCCGGTTGTGGCGATCGAGGCTCTTCAGCGCCGGCGTGGGGTTTTCCAGGTAGTTGGTCTCGCTCTCGTAGTCGTCCTCGATGATCAGGAAGTTGTCGATCTCCGCCATGTCGAGCAGCGCTCGGCGCCGCTCCAGCGGCATGGTGACCGTGGTCGGCGCCTGGTGGCTCGGGGTCACGTAGACAAGCTGGCAGTCGGCGATGGCGGGGTCGAGGCGCATGCCCTGCTCATCGACGGGCAGCAGGTGGACATCGTCGGTGAAGGTACGGGCGATGTTGTAGACGTCCACGTAGCCGGGATTCTCCATCCCGAAGCGCCGGCCGGCCTTGAGCAGCAGCATGCAGGTGATCCAGAGCGCCTGCTGGGCACCGACCGTGACCAGGATCTCCTCGGGCTTGGCCCACACGCCGCGGCGCGGCAGCAGCCGCCTGTGGATCTGTTCGATCAGCAGCGGGTCGTCGTCGTTGAGGTGGTCCACCGACCAGCTGCGGATCGCCGGCACGCTCATCGAGTCGCGGCTGCACTCCCGCCAGTGCTGGGTCGGGAAGAGCTCGGGGTCGATCTGGCCGTAGAGGAATGGATAGTCGTAGCGATGCCAGTCGCTGGGCTTGTTGATGGTCTGCTGCCGGGAGGGGTGCATGGTCAAGAGCTCCTCCCAGGGCAGGCGCTCGGCGTCGATATCGTTCAGGCGCACCGGCTTCTCGGCCCGGCCCTCGAGGATCTCGGGATTGACGAAGTAGCCGCTGCGCTTGCGGGCGATCAGGTAGCCGTCATCGAGCAGCTGCTCGTAGGCCAGCATCACGGTGTTGCGGGCAACGTGCAGTTCCTTGGCCAGCTTGCGGCTCGAGGGCAGTGGCTCCTCCAGGGGCAGGTGGCCGTCGAGGATGGCGCGGGCGATCTGCTCGCGCAGCTGTTTCTGCAGGCTCTCCGGTAGGTCGGGGTCGAGATGGAAGAGAAGCTGGCTCATTAAAATTGTGTCTCGCCAAGGCGTTAGGAAAGGCTGCCGGAGATTATGCCATAGCGTTGAGGCATCGTGGCGGCGTTCCCGGGGCTGGGGGCACGGCGCGTCGGCGAGCGTGCTCTCGTCCGGCGGGCTGGACCAATCGATGCCGGAAGACTGGTTCTAGTGGCCCCCGGGGGGAGTGCGTAGAACGTGGTAGTCAGGATATGGCGAACAGCCCGTATCCCGATGACCGGCGATGGGCGAGATCGCGGAGTCGAGGCAGGCGCGGTGAGAATCACAACAAATCACCTCGAATCGCCGCCTCGATCCGCCCTCGATGGACACCCCGGCTCGCCGTCATCCAGGAACGCCTCGCCCCGCGCTGGCATCCTGCCTTTCCGACAATAACAAGCTGTGGAGATCACAATGCGTATCCAGAAACTACTCCTCCCCATGGCCGTATCCGCCGCGACCCTGGCACTGAGCGGTCAGGCCATGGCCGAGACCTGGAAGATGGCCCTGGGCGACGCCGCCGGCGGCACCCAGTACGAACTGGGCACGACCTTTGCCGATCTCGTCGAGGAGAAGACCGGGGGCGAGGTCACCATCGACCTGTTCCCCAACGGCCAGCTCGGCAGTGAGCAGGACACCGTCAACAACGCCAGCATGGGCCTGCTCGACCTCTCCGTACTGGCCATCAACAACATCACGCCGTTCTCGCCCACCGTGGGCGTGATGACCCTGCCCTACGTGATCCAGGGGCCCGAGGATGCCAGGACGCTGACCCAGGGTGAGATCGGCGAGGAGCTCACCCAGAACACCATCCGCGACGCCGGCGTGCGCATCCTGGGCTGGGCCTACTCCGGTTGCCGTCGCCTGACCAACTCCGCGCGTCCCGTGGCCTCGCCCGAGGATCTCGACGGCCTGGTGATCCGGGTACCCAAGAACGAGATCATGATCGCCGCCTACCAGTCCTGGGGCGTCAACCCCAACCCGCTGGCGTGGTCCGAGACCTTCACCGCCCTGCAGCAGGGCGTGGTCGACGGTCAGGACAACCCCTACATCACCATCGACGCGATGAAGTTCTATGAGGTCCAGGGCCACGTCACCGAGAGCTGCTACGTCTTCTCGATGGAGCCGCTGATCATCAGCGAAGGCAAGTTCCAGAGCCTCAGTCCCGAGATGCAGGAGCTGGTGCTGGAAGCCGGTCAGGAAGCCACCGACCACAGCTACGACTACCTGCTCGACACCGAGGCCTCCATCAAGGAGCGTCTGGTGGACGAGCACGGCATGCAGATCACCCAGCCTGCCAACGACGAGCAGCAGTGGATCGAGATGGCCACCGGCATCTGGCCCGACTTCTACGACAGCATCGGCGGCAAGGAGAAGCTCGACGAGGTGCTCGCCGCTCTGGGTCGCGCTCCCGCCCCGCAGCCGTAACCACGACCACCGCGGCATGCAGTGTCCCCCCCGCACCGGCCCAGGTCGGTGCGGGGAACTGCCCATCGGGAGCCTGATCGCAAGGGGCCAGTCTCATGAAATCGCTACTCTTCAAGATCATCGACAACCTGGAGAGCGTCCTCTGTCAGCTGCTCCTGGTGTCCTTCGTCTTACTGCTTTTTGCCCAGATCGTGCTCAGGAACCTCTTCAGCTACTCGCTGCCCTGGGGCGATGAGCTGGCGACCTACGCCTTCGTCTGGTTCGCCTACCTGGGGGCGGTCTATGCCACCAAGATGTCAGCGCACAACCGCGTCACCTTCCAGTTCAAGTTCTTTCCGCGCTGGGTCGAGACGTTCTGCTGCGTGCTCACCGACCTGATCTGGATCGGCTTCAATGCCGTCTTCATCTACCTGAGCTACGACTTCGTCTTCAACAAGATGAACCTCTTCTGGAAGTCCCAGACCCTGGGGATTCCGATGAAGTACTTCTACCTGATCCTCCCCATCGCCTTCGTCGCCATGACGCTGCGAATCCTTCAGAACAACTACCTGAAGTTCGTCAAGAAGGTGGACATCGTGGACCCCGAGTCCCAGGAGGTCGAGAAACTCAAGTACAACGATGACGCGGCGGGTGACGGCCCGACGCCGCGGGAGCACTGAGTATGGATGCCACGATTATCTACGTACTGTTCGGCACCTTCTTCCTGCTGCTGATCCTCGGGGCACCCATCACGGTGTCGCTGGGGGTGGCGGCCCTGACGACCTTCATCAGCCTGGGCGAGAATCCCATGGCGTTCGTGCAGATCGCCTTCACCTCGGTGGGTTCCTTCCCGCTGATGGCGCTGCCGGCCTTCATCCTGGCCGGGGCGCTGATGGAGGCCGCCGGCATCTCCAAGCGCCTGGTCGATATCGCCGAGGCCTTCGCCGGGCCCGTGACCGGCGGGCTCGCCGCGGCCACGGTGTTCGCCTGCATGTTCTTCGGCGCGATCTCCGGCTCCGGGCCTGCGACCACGGCGGCGGTGGGCATGCTGATGATCCCGGCCATGGCCAACCGTGGCTACGACCGCGGCTACGGCTCGGCCGTCACCGCCTCCTCGGGCGGGCTCGGGGTGGTGATTCCGCCCTCGATCCCGATGGTCATCTTCGGCATCTCCGGCATGGGCCTGCAGCCGCCGCCCGAGGCGGTCGCCGAGCACGGCGCTTTCCAGACGCTGTCGATTCCCAAGCTGTTCATCGCCGGCATCATGCCGGGGGTGGTGATCGCCGGCTGCCTGCTGACCATCAACTACTTCATCTCGAAGAAGCGCGGCTATCGCGGCCTCACCGACCACTGGTCCTGGCCGCAGATCCGCGGCACGCTGCGCAAGGGCGTGTGGTCGATGCTGGCGCCGATCATCATCCTCGGCGGCATCTACAGCGGGCTCTTCACGCCCACCGAGTCGGCCATCGTGGCGATCTTCTACACCCTGATCGTGGGGATCTTCCTGCACCGCGAGCTGGCCTGGAAGCCGGCCCTTCGCACGCTGCAGACCACCACCTGGATCACCGGCCGGGTGCTGCTGATCCTGTTCACCGCCACGGTATTCGGCCGGCTGCTCGTCGAGCAGCGGGTGCCGGCCATCATCGCCGAGGCGATGCTGGGATTCACCGACAGCATCTACCTGATCTGGGCGATGGTCATCTTCTTCCTGCTGTTCGTGGGGATGTTCATGGAGACCCTGGCGGCGATCATGATCCTCACCCCGGTGCTGCTGCCGATCATGTACATGCTGGGCATGGACCCGGTGCACGTGGGCATCGTGGTGGTCTGCGCCCTGGCCATCGGCTTCCAGACGCCGCCCCTCGGGGAGAACCTCTTCGTGGCCTCGGGGATCGGCGGCGCCTCGATCGAGGAGATCTCGCTGAAGGCGCTGCCCTTCGCCGCCGGCTCCATCGTGGCGCTGTTCATCATCGCCTACTTCCCGCAGATCTCGCTCTGGTTGCCCGGCGTGATGGGCTACTAGACGCTATCGGTCGCTGACATCGGCGCGGCGTCCCGGATGCCGCGCCGCAGGAGGAACCAACATGACGCATGGCATTCGACGCATCCTCTGCTGCGTGGGCCTTCGGGGCGACTGCGACCCGGTGCTGGCCCAGGCGGTGGATCTCGCCCAGGCCACCGGCGCCGAGCTGCACGTGCTGCACGCGGTCAAGTCGCTCTCCGACGACGTGCTCAACACCCTCAAGATCAACATCCAGGATCGCCAGACCCTCGAGACCCTGATGACGCAGCGCCTCGACCAGGCACGCGAGGAGCTCGAACGGCGCCTCGCGGCCTTCTGGGCCCGCCATCCCGAGCGTCGCGCGGCCTTCGGCGAGCGCGAGGTGACGCGCAGCGTGCTCGAGGGCTACCCCGCCTCGGTGATCAGTCACTACGCCACGCGCACCGGCAGCGACATGATCGTCATGGCGGCCAACAAGCGCAGCTTCGCGGCCGCCTATGCCGGCAAGGTCACCAAGGGGGTGATCAAGCGCGCCAAGGTGCCTGTCGTCGTCGTGCCACCGGGGACCTGACGCGGGTCTGCTGCCGACGTCACGCCGCAAGCTCATCGCGGTTGCTCGTCTGCCACGGCAGCATGCTGCATCAGGGAAGGCGCCGATCCTGAACGGGAGCGGCGCCTTTCTTTTCGGCGGTATATCATGCCGGCGGTGAGGTGATTCTTGTTGGAAAAGACTTCCATGCGTCAATCAATCCATGGTCCATGTGGCCCAGCGTCAGAGGGAAACTGGTCCTATTCAGGCCTCAGCCGTCCCTCTAATGTTGCGTGTTGGAATTCTTATGGAAGGAGAGTCGCCAGCAGGAGTACCTTGAGGCGGGTTTTTTTCTGCATGCCTCTACTTCGCCGACTCGCTGTGCCATCCGCGCAGCATGATCGGGCGAGACAAGAATAAACGTAATCGAGAGACTTCCACGAGATGCCGGACAAGAGAGCAGATCACTGCCGACAACATCGCATCTCAGGGACGACGGAGAGACGGAATGGAAGCATCCAATACACTCAAGAAATGCCTCAAGCCACACTGGGTATGGGCAATCGCCTTCGGCTCCGCCATCGGCTGGGGGAGCTTCGTCTTGCCGGCGGACTGGATCGCCACGGCGGGCCCGATGGGCGCCATCATCGGCCTGGTCATCGGGGCGCTGCTGATGATCGTGATCGGCGTCAGCTACGGATTTCTGATCAAGATATTTCCGGTGGCAGGGGGAGGGTTCTCCTACGCCTACCTGGGGTTCGGGCGCCGGCATGCCTTCTTCTGCGGCTGGTTCTTGACCCTGGGCTACATCTCCATCGTGGCATTGAATGCCTCGGCGCTGGCGCTATTGGCGAAGTTCCTGGTGCCGGAGATCGCGACCTTCGGTGAGATGTATACCATCGCCGGCTGGAAGGTGTACTTCGGTGAGGTGGCCATCGCCAGCCTGGCACTGATGCTCTTCGCCTGGATCAATATCCGCGGAGGCAGCCTCTCCGGCAAGAGCCAGTTCGTCTTCTGCATGCTGCTGGTTACCGGCGCACTGCTGGTGGCGACCGGGATGCTGGTGTCGCCGTCCACCTCCTTCGACAATGTGGTTCCCCTCTTCCAGCCTGACAAGGCGACCTGGTCGGCGATCTTCGCCATCGTGGCCATCGCCCCCTGGGCCTATGTAGGCTTCGACAGCGTGCCCCAGGCGGCGGAGGAGTTCGACTTCTCACCGGCCAAGGCCTTCACCTTGATCGTCCTGGCCCTGGTCATGGCGGCCGTGCACTACTCGATCCTGATCGTCGCCACCTCGATGGCCATGCCCTGGACCGAACTCGTGGCCGGTTCGCCGGTGTGGGGCACCGGCGAGGTGGTCCAGGGGGTGCTCGGCAACCTCGGGCTGGCGGTGCTGGCGGTGGCATTGCTGATGGGCATCGCGACCGGCCTCAACGGCTTCTACATCTCCACCAGCCGGCTGCTGTTCGCCCAGGGACGTGCGACCTTCCTGCCCGAGGTGTTCGCCCGCCTGCATCCCGTTTACGGCACGCCGTCCGCGGGCATCCTCTTCACCTGCGGCGTCTGCCTGCTGGCGCCCTGGTTCGGCCGTGAGGTGCTGCTGTGGATCGTCGACATGGCCGCCACCGGCGTGGCCATCGCCTACTTCTATTGCTGTGCCGTGGCCTACAAGTGCTTCAAGTGGTCCCCGGCGGGGGCGGGCGAGCATTACGAGGGCTGTGTCTCGCCATTCAAGAAGGTGCTGTCGCTGCTGGGGGCGATGAGCAGCCTGCTGTTCCTCTCCCTGCTGCTGATTCCCGGCTCGCCGGGGGCGCTTGGCCTGCCGTCCTGGATCGCCCTGATCGGGTGGGGAGCCCTGGGCATCGTGCTCTATGCCGCCCGCCGCTTCCATATCCATGGCATGCCCAAGCACCAGCTCGACCGCTTGATCCTGGCCGTCGGCGAGGGGTAGGGCAGCACGCATGCCCATCGCTGCTGGGGGCCGTGGCGGCGGCCCGGATACTGCGCCTGGGCCATGACCCCAGGGCGGTGGTGGACGATGAGCTGCGCGTGCACGGCCTGGAGGGCCTGCGCGTGGTGGACGCCTCGATCATGCCGGTGAGCGTCTCCGGCAATCCCAATGCCCCGACCATCATGATCGCCGAGAAGGCGGCCGAAATGATCAGGGCGGCCCGCGCCGCGCCGGCGCGCACCTCGACGGTGGCCTGAGCGTTGGCCTCAAGGGCGGCCGGCAACTGGTCCTAACCCCGCTTGCCCCATCCCGTCACCATGATGCCCAGGCCGGCCGGCGAGGGCATGCCGCGGCCGGCACCGGCGTTCCGCGAGGACGCCGTCGGCACCCCTGCCGAGCGCCAGTGAGACCCCATTCCAACAACGAAGGGCCGAGGCCGTCGCGGGACGCGACGCTCGTGCCATAGCTTATCGAGGTGGCGATATGACTCGTCGAGACGCCGACGCGGCAACCGATCCGTCGACCTTCCAGGCTGACAAGCGGGTCCTGCCGCGTCGCCTGGAACCCCTCCAGCGCGTGCTTCCCGGGCTGATGATCTGCGTCACCATTGCCCTGGCGACGACCTTCATCGCCGACCATTATGGCGGCCCGACACTGCTCTATGCGCTGCTGTTCGGCATGACCCTGCACTTCCTCTCCGAGGAGGGGAAGTGCCTGGCCGGCGTCGAGTTCGCCGCCAAGAAGGTGCTGCGGCTCGGCGTGGCGCTGCTCGGCGTGCGCATCACCATCGAGCAGGTCGCCGAGCTCGGCATCGGGCCGGTGCTGACCGTGGTCTGCGGGGTGATGCTGACCATCGCCCTGGGTGCGCTGCTGGCGCGCCTGCTGGGGCTGGACAAGGACATGGGCCTGCTGACCGGCGGCTCGGTGGCGATCTGCGGCGCCTCGGCGGCGCTGGCGCTGTCGGCGGTGATGCCGCGCCACGAGACCCACGAGCGCAACACCATCATGACGGTGGTGGGGGTGACCACGCTCTCCACCATGGCGATGGTGATCTACCCGCTGATCGTCGGCCTGCTGGGCCTCGGCGACACCGAGGCGGGCATCTTCCTCGGCGGCACCATCCACGACGTGGCCCAGGTGGTCGGCGCCGGCTACATGATCTCCGAGGGCACCGGCGACGTCTCCACCTTCGTCAAGCTGCTGCGGGTGGCGATGCTGGTGCCGGCGGTGATGGTCTTCATGTTCCTGTTCCGCCGCGAGCGGCGCCAGGAGGAGGGCGCCAGCAAGGTGCCGATGCTGCCGACCTTCCTGGTCGCCTTCGTGGCGCTGGTGATCATCAACAGCCTCGGCTGGATTCCGCCGGTGGTCACCGAGGGCTTCACCGACCTGTCGCGCTGGTGCCTGGTCACGGCCATCGCCGCGCTCGGCATCAAGACCTCCTTCCAGAAGCTCGCCGTGGTCGGCTGGAAGCCGGTGGTGCTGATGGTGGCGGAGACCGTCTTCCTGCTGCTGCTGGTGCTGGCCTTCATCTACTTCGGCGTGGCGAGCATCTGACCGCACCCCAGGCGTAAGGCGTTATCCGCGGGCGCCCCCTCGAGCGATCGAGTGGGGCGCCCGCGCCGTGAGGGGGCCGGATCCCCGCGGGCGCGTCCTCAGCCCCCCTCGGCGGCCTGGATGGCGGTCAGGGCGATGGTGTAGACGATGTCGTCGACCAGCGCCCCGCGGGAGAGGTCGTTCACCGGCTTGTTGAGCCCCTGCAGCATCGGGCCGACGCTGACCACCCCGGCGCTGCGCTGCACCGCCTTGTAGGTGGTGTTGCCGGTGTTGAGGTCGGGGAAGACGAAGACGGTGGCGCGCCCGGCGACCGGCGAGTCTGGCGCCTTCTGGCGGCCCACGCTCTCGATGGCCGCGGCGTCGTACTGCAGCGGCCCGTCGATGCAGAGCGTGGGCTCGCGCTCCCGGGCGAGACGCGTGGCCTCGCGCACCTTCTCGACGTCCGCGCCGTGGCCAGAGGCCCCGGTGGAGTAGCTGATCATCGCCACCCGGGGCTCGATGCCGAAGGCCGCGGCGGAGCGGGCGCTCTGGATGGCGATCTCGGCCAGCGTCTCGGCATCCGGGTCGGGGATCACCGCGCAGTCGCCGTAGACCACCACCTGCTCGGGCAGCAGCATGAAGAAGATCGACGACACCTGGCGATAGCCGGGGGCGGTCTTGATCAGCTGAAAGGCCGGGCGCACGGTGTTGGCGGTGGTGTGGACCGCCCCGGAGACCAGGCCGTCCACCGCGCCCTCGGCGAGCATCATGGTGCCGAGCACCACGCTGTCCTGGAGCTGGTCCGCGGCGGTCAGGGCGTTGAGCTTGCCGGGCCGGCGCTTGACCATCGGCTTGACGTAGGAGAGGCGAAGCTCGGCCGGGTCGAGGATCTCGAGCTCCTCGGGGAGCTCCAGGCCGCGGCTCCGGGCCACCGCCTCGACCTCCTCGCGCCGGGCCAGCAGCACGCAGCGGGCGATGCCGCGCTGCTGGCAGATCACCGCGGCCTCGACGGTGCGCGGCTCGCTGCCCTCGGGCAGCACGATGCGCTTGCTCGCCTGCTGGGCCAGCCGCACCAGCCGGTGGCGGAAGGCGGCGGGGGAGAGCCGGCTCGGGTAGCCGAGGCTGAGGTGCGCCTTGAGCCAGCCAAGGTCGAGGTGCTCGGCGACGAAGCGGGTCACCTGCTCGGCCCGCTCGGGGTCGTCGATGGGGATGTCGTTGGCCATGCGGTCGAGCTGCTGGGCCGTCGTGTAGCTGTCGGTGTCCACGGCCAGCACCGGCAGGCCGCTCGCCAGCGCCGGGCGACAGAAGTCGATCATCGCCTCCTCGGGCAGTTCGCCGTGGGTCAGCAGCAGGCCCGCCAGCGGCACCCCGTTCATGGCCGCAAGCGAGGCGGCGAGCAGGATGTCGTCACGATCGCCGGGGGTGACCAGCAGCCGCCCGGCGCGGAAGACGTGCAGGGCGTGGGAGGCGCTGCGCGCGCACAGGCTGGTGCCGAGCACCCGGCGGCGGTCGGCCTCGCCCTGGTGCAGGATGCGCGCCTCAAGGGCCCGGGCGACGTCCAGCACCCGGGGGGCGGAGAGGGTGGCGTGCCAGGGCACCGCGCCGATCAGGTGGAAGCGGTCGTCGTCCAGCGCCGGCAGGTGGCGGCGCAGGCTCGCGAGCTGCGGGTCGTCGAGCCCGGTCGTGGGGGCGGGCGCCGCCAGCGGCGCGGGGGCCTCATCGGCGGGCTGCGGGCGCAGGCGCATCAGGATGCAACCGAGGGTGCGCGGCGAGTCGACGCCCTCGAAGGGCTGGGCGTGCAGGTCCAGGCGCTCCGCCAGGTCGCGCGGGTCGCTCAGGTCGCCGTCGGCCACCAGGATGACCCGCGCGTTCAGCGCGTGGGCCAGCGCCTCGTTGAGCCGGCTCGCGTAGCTGCTGTGCGGGCTGGGCGCGAGCCCCTCGATCACCACCAGCTCCGGGGCGTCGCCCGCCTCCGGCAGGGCGACCCGGGCGTGGCGCTCCACGGCCTCCTCCATCAGCTCGTCGGCGCGCTCCTCGCGCAGCAGGCGCTCGAGGCGCGCCTGGGGCAGCGGGGCGGGCGGGTCGAGGCCCAGGGTGCTGGCGGCCAGCGCACAGGAGCGATCGGGCCCCTGGCCGTTGATCTCGTCCTGGCGGAACGGCTTCATGAAACCGGCCTTGAGCCCGAGGGTGTCCAGGGCGCGGATCAGGCCCAGGCAGGCCGAGGTCAGGCCGACGCCGCTGTCGGTGGGCACCAGCAGCAGGTTGCGGGGATCGGGGCGGCGATCACTCGGGTGGTCATTTCGTGGCATGGGCGGCCTCTTCCTTGAGCAGCTGGCGGGTTTCCTCGGCGATGCGCCCCTCCTCGTCGGTGGGGATGACCCACAGCTCGGGGGCGTGGGCCTCCTTGCCGGGATCGATTCGGCCCTCGCGGCCGCCCACGGCCTCGGCGTTGGCCGCGGCGTCCACGCGCAGGCCGAAGTGGCGCAGCTGCTCGACCACCCGGGCGCGCACCTCGCCGTCGTTCTCGCCGATGCCGCCGGTGAAGACGATGCCGTCCAGGCGCGGCAGGGCGCAGGTGAGCCCCGCCAGCGACTTGGCCAGGCGGTAGCAGAAGACCTCGATGGCCAGCTCCGCGCCCGCGTGGTGCTGGGCGGCGGCCTGGTGCAGGCGGCGCATGTCGTTGGAGAGCCCCGAGAGGCCGAGCAGGCCGCTCTCCTTGTTGAGCAGGGTGTCGATGCGCTCCAGCGACCAGCCCAGGTGGCGCGCCAGGTGGGCGTGCAGGCCGGGGTCCACGTCGCCGCTGCGGGTGCCCATCACCAGGCCCTCCAGCGGGGTCAGGCCCATGCTGGTGTCGACGCTCTGCCCCTGCCACACCGCGCAGGTGGAGCAGCCGTTGCCCAGGTGGGCGACCAGCCAGCCGCCGTCGCCGCGCTCGCTCAAGGACGCGACCCGCGCGCTCACGTAGGCGTGGCTGCTGCCGTGGAAGCCGTAGCGGCGGATGCCATGACGGCGGTAGAGGGTGTCCGGCAGCGCGTAGCGAAAGGCGCGAGGGGGCAGACTCTGGTGGAAGGCGGTATCGAAGACCGCCACCTGGGGCAGGTCGGGGAACAGCGCCTCGGTGGCCGCCAGGCCCGCCAGGTTGGCCGGGTTGTGCAGCGGCGCCATGGCCACGGTGGCCTCGATGGCGCGCTTCACGGCGGCGTCGATGCGGGTGGCGCGGGTGAAGCGCTCGCCGCCGTGGACGACGCGATGGCCCACCGCCCCGGGGTGCTGGCCCTCCAGGCCCTCGAGGATCGCCGCCATGGCGTCGGTGTGGCCGGCCCCGTGCAGCGGCCGCGAGAAGGCGCGTCCGTCGCTGTCCACGCCCTTGAGGCGCGCGTCCTCGCCGCCCAGGCGCTCGGCCAGGCCGGAGAGGCGCGGCACCCCGGGCGAGGCGGGCACCAGCGCATACTTGATCGACGAGGAGCCGCAGTTGATGACCAGTACCGGGTCGTTCATGGCACATCCTTTCATTGCGTGGGGCGCCGGGCGTGCGAGCGCCGGTCAGCGGGCGGGCACGGCGCCTGATCCTCGCGAAATTAACACGTGGCGAGGCGAGAAACAGTGACGTGGGTCGCACGGTGACGCGGACGCTTCTCGTTCGTTGCGCGACGCCGCTGTCCGTCGCCTCGAGGTGAGCATTGCACCTTGGTCGAAGCTGTACCAGAATGACGAGGTGAATGAAAACAGTGTTTTCTAACTGGAGTGCCGCCATGAAGACCCTCACGATCTCTGCCGTCTCCGCCGCCCTGCTGCTGGCCGGCACCAGCGCCCTGGCCCAGGGCAGCCCGATGAACTACGACCCGAGCCCCTACCTCGGCGCCGACGCCCTGTTCTGGGAGCTCGATCCGGACCGCGGCCCCCACAAGGCCGACAGCACCGGCCTGCGCCTGCGCGGCGGCGTGGCCTTCAACGACTACTTCGCCCTGGAGGGCCACCTCGGCGGTGGCGGCTCCGACGGCAGCGTCGAGCTCGACTACCTGGCCGGCGCCTACGCCAAGGGCATCCTGCCGATCACCCCGGACTTCCGCCTCTACGGCCTGGCCGGCTTTACCGAGGTGGACTTCGACCTCGACGAGGAGACGGGCTTCTCCTGGGGCGGCGGCGCCGAGTTCGACGTGGCCCCGAACCTCGCCCTGGGGGCCGACTACGTCCGCTACCTCGACGAGTCGAACTACACCTTCGACGCCGCGAGCGTGGGGATGACCTTCCGCTTCTGACAAGCGCCGGGCGTACGTTCGCCGCGCCATGAAAAAACGCCCCCGCCGGCTGACCGGCGGGGGCGTTCGAGTGTGTGAGGGGAGCCCGCGACCGTCAGGGACGGCGACGGTCGGGGCGTCGCCTCAGACCTCCTTGTAGAGCTCGGCGCCCTCCTGGCGGAACTTCTCGGCCTGCTCCTCCATGCCCTTCATCACCGCGGGCTGGTCGCCGTCGAGGCCCTTGTCCTTGGCGTAGTCGCGGACCTCCTGGCTGATCTTCATCGAGCAGAACTTGGGCCCGCACATGGAGCAGAAGTGCGCCACCTTGGCGGAGTCCTTGGGCAGGGTCTCGTCGTGGTATTCCCGGGCGGTGTCCGGGTCGAGGCCCAGGTTGAACTGATCCTCCCAGCGGAACTCGAAGCGCGCCTTGGAGAGCGCGTTGTCGCGGCGTTGGGCGGCCGGGTGGCCCTTGGCGAGGTCGGCGGCGTGGGCGGCGATCTTGTAGGTGATGATGCCGGTCTTGACGTCGTCCTTGTTGGGCAGGCCCAGGTGCTCCTTGGGCGTGACGTAGCAGAGCATGGCGCAGCCGTACCAGCCGATCATCGCCGCGCCGATGCCGGAGGTGATGTGGTCGTAGCCGGGGGCGATGTCGGTGGTCAGCGGCCCGAGGGTGTAGAAGGGCGCCTCGTCACACTCGGTGAGCTGCTTGTCCATGTTCTCCTTGATCAGGTGCATGGGCACGTGGCCCGGGCCCTCGATCATCACCTGGACGTCGTGCTGCCAGGCGATGCGGGTCAGCTCGCCCAGGGTCTCGAGCTCGGCGAACTGCGCCTCGTCGTTGGCGTCGGCCACCGAGCCCGGGCGCAGGCCGTCGCCCAGCGAGAAGGCCACATCATACTTCTTGCAGATCTCGCAGATCTCCTCGAAGTGGGTGTAGAGGAAGCTCTCCTGGTGGTGGAAGAGGCACCACTTGGCCATGATCGACCCGCCCCGGGAGACGATGCCGGTGACCCGCTTGGCGGTCAGCGGCACGTAGCGCAGCAGCACCCCGGCGTGGATGGTGAAGTAGTCCACGCCCTGCTCGGCCTGCTCGATCAGGGTGTCGCGGAACACCTCCCAGGTGAGGTCCTCGGCCACGCCGTTGACCTTCTCCAGCGCCTGGTAGATCGGCACGGTGCCGATCGGCACCGGAGCGTTGCGGATGATCCACTCGCGGGTCTCGTGGATGTTCTGCCCGGTGGAGAGGTCCATGATGGTGTCCGAGCCCCAGCGGATGCCCCAGGTCATCTTGTCGACCTCGTCCTCGATGGAGGAGGTGACCGCCGAGTTGCCGAGGTTGCCGTTGATCTTCACCAGGAAGTTGCGGCCGATGATCATCGGCTCGGACTCCGGGTGGTTGATGTTGCAGGGGATGATCGCCCGGCCGGCGGCCACCTCGTCGCGCACGAACTCCGGGGTGATCTCCTCGGGGAGGCGGGCGCCGAAGCCCTGGCCGGCGTGCTGGTGGCCGAGGATTCGCTCGACCTCCTCGCTGCCGAGCGCCTGGCGACGCTGGTTCTCGCGAATGGCGATGAACTCCATCTCCGGGGTGATGATGCCCTGGCGGGCGTAGTGGAGCTGGGTGACGTTGCGACCCTCCTTGGCGCGACGGGGCGTGCGGGTCAGGTCGAAGCGCAGGTTGGCGAGCATCGGGTCGTTGGCGCGCCGGCGGCCGTACTCGGAGGTCGGGCCGTCGAGCTGCTCGGTATCGCCGCGCTCCTCGATCCAGGCGCGGCGCAGCTCGGGAAGGCCCTGGCGCAGGTCGATCTCGGCCTCGGGGTCGGTGTAGGGACCGGAGGTGTCATAGACCAGCAGCGGCGGGTTGGCCTCGTCCTCGCCGGAGGTCCTGGTCGGCGAGAGTGAGATCTCGCGGAACGGGACCCGGATATCGGGGCGCGAGCCCTCGACGTAGACCTTGCGCGAGCCGGGCAGCGGCTGGATGGCGGCCTCGTCGACGCGGGCGCTCTCGGCGAGGAAATGGGCGGTCTTGCTCATGGTGTTCTCCCTTGGATTGTCGGGGGTCTTGTTCAGGGAGGACACAGGCGGGAAGGACAGGGGCCGGGCGTCAGGGGGCACGCGGCCTGTCGCTTGATCCCTACGCTGGTCCTAGCCAGTTCAGGTTCAACGGGATCCATGCTGGCAAGCGCATGGTCTCAGCCGTCATCAACGGCGCCCCGTCAAGCGTTGGTGGTCGGGCAATCTCGCGATTCCCCTTCTATCCCGTGGGTGGGCGGCCTGACCAGAACCAGCCCGGGACGTCAGGTGGGGCCAGCTCAGAGGCGCTGGTCGAGCCCCATCTGCCAGAAGTCGATCTCGAGCCGGGTGGCATCGCGGAACACCGCGGTGAGCTCGGCGAAGCGCGCCGGCGTCACCTCTGCCAGGCGCGCGTCGAGCCAGGCGCGCTCGTCCGCCATGGCCTGCTGGAAGGCCTCGCTCTCGTACATGGTGATCCAGGCGTCATAGGGGTTCGCGTCGCCGCGCACCGTGGTGGCGCGGCCGTTGAGCCACTGGGCGATCTCGCCGTAGCCGACCAGGCAGGGGGCGAGGGCCACGTGCAGGTCGAGCAGGTCGCCGCGGTGGCCGGTGTCCAGCACGTAGCGGGTGTAGGCCAGCGTCGCGCGGGCCTCCGGCAGCCGCTCCAGGTCCTGCTCGGCGATGCCCCAGCCGCGGCAGTACTCCACGTGCAGTCCCAGCTCCACGTCGAGGATGGTCTTGAGGCCCTCGAAGGCGTGGCGCAGCTCGCCGAGGTCGCGGCTCTTGTAGGCAGCCAGGGCGTAGGCCCGGGCGAAGTGGATCAGGAACAGGTAGTCCTGCTGGAGGTAGTGGCGAAAGGCCCCCTCCTCGAGGGTGGCGTCGCCGAGCCGGCGCACGAACGCATGCTCGATGTAGCCGCGCCAGTCGTCCTGGCAGGCCGCGGTAAGGTCGTCGAAACGGTAGCCCATCATGCCTCCGGTCAGGGGTCGATCCGGAAGCGGGGCAGGAGAGGGTGGCCAGGGAAGGTGCCGGGCGGGCACTGGTCACCGCTTGATTCCTACGCCGGTACTAGCCGGATCAGGTTCCACGGGACCAGCGCTCGGTGTCTTCACACCCCGCGCCATCTCAGCCGGCTCTACCGGCACCCCGTCAAGCGAAGCACTTACCTTAGCATCCTGTCGTCGTCTTGCCACCCTCTGAGGGGATGCCGGTGTCGGCACTCCCGTCTTTCGGCACCGGCTCCCCGCCGGTTGGTACCGCGACGCATCATTCCGGCTCGGCATCCAGCAGGTCGATCCACTCCCTCCGCTCGGGAAGGGTCAGCTCGCTGGCGGGCCGACCGCTGGCATACCACTCGCGGACGTTGCGCAGCTGCCATCGCCGGCGGTCGCCGAGAAGCTCGATGCCCAGACGAAAGGGCCCGTAGCGGGCGAGGGCGCGGCCAGACAGGCGGGCATCGCGAAGGGCGACGTTAGCCAGCAGCTCCAGGCGTTCGCCGCCCTGCACGGCGAGGTCCTCCAGGCGGAGGGTGTCGTCGACGAACATCACGCGCGCCGCGCCGCGTACCTCGCCGAGCGTCAGCCTGTCGCGCAGCCAGCCCCGCTCCTTGGTCGAGTCGATGAACAAATTGACCAGCAGGCCGCTGTCGCGCATGGCCAGGTCGACTCGGGCGTCGAGCGCCAGCGGGGCCACCCAGCGCATCTCTCCCTCGGGGATTTCGAGGCGCGCCCACCAGCCTCGGGTGAGGCCGCCGGCGGCGTCTTCCAGTCGCACGTCGCGCATGCTCAGCTGCGAGCCGGACACGTCGAAGCGCAACGTCTCCAGGTCGCCATCGGAGAGGCGCGTCGTCAGCGTCAAGTTGCCCTCGAGGATCTGGTCATCGATGGCGAGGCGGGCGTCGGAGGCGTGAAGCTGCAGGCTGCCCTCGGCCCCCAGGCCCTCCAGCCGCAGGTGGGTGGCCATCGTCGCCTGGCCCGAGAGGAAGACGATGCCGGCATCCTTCGGCAGGTAGTCGTTGAAGGCGGCGAGATCCAGTATTGCCACATCGGGCATGTCGATGCGCGTGCTGAGTGCCCCCAGGCCCTCGCCGGGGTCGAGGTGGGGCGACTGGCTGCGGATCTCCAGCAGTCGGCCGTCGATCAGCGCGTCGCTTCCCCCTTGGCGGCGCAGGCCGAAGCGGGGCAGGGAGAGGTGCAGCTGCGCGCCGGGGGCGGTGGTCTCGAGCACCAGCGAGCCGTCGCCGAAGGCCTCGTAGTGCAGGAAGCGCACGGCGAGCCGGTCGGAGTGCACGCGAAGCCGGCTTTCCGGCATCACCTCGCCGTTCGCCAGGTCGAGGTCGAGGCCCAGGCGTCCGCCCCCCTCGACGCCCAGGCCATGTTCGTCAGGCAGGAAGGCATTGAGGAAGCCGAGCCGGTCGAGCTGGCCATCCAGCTGCAGGGTGCCGGCCAGCGGTTGGCGTGGCGCCTCCCGGCCGGGCCAGTCGAAGCCGCCCTCGAGGCGCGCCTGGCGCAGCACCAGCCGGGTGCGAAGCGTCTCTCCGCGACTCGACGAGGCGGTCAGTGCCAACCGGCTGCCGGACAGGTCGACTCGCTGGCGGTCGGGAAGGATCTCGCCAAGCTCCAGGGTCACGTCCAGCTCGCCCTGGAACTCCTCCTCCAGCAGGCGCCCCCGGATCGCGTCGCCGGCGAGTGTGATGCGCCCACGGCCCCGGTCGTCCTCCAGCACGATGCGCCCTCGGCTGTCGGCCCATCCGGCGGCCAGCTCCAGCGGCGCGGCCTCTGGGAGGTAGGCGTTGAGCACCGCCACATCGGGGATGCGCGCGCCGTGCCACTCCACCGTCAGCGAGCGGGAGCCCGGGAGCTGCGGTCCTGCACTCGCCGTGCCGGTGAGAGAGAGCCGCTCGGCCTGGAAGAGTCGGCGGCCATCCGCGAGGCGGGTGAGATCCACCTCATGGAAGGCGAGCGCGAGATCTGCCTGCGGATCGGTGCCGTCGGAACCCAGGGTGAGGTGCGCCTGACCCTCGCCGCGAGCCTGGACGCCTAGGAAGCGCACACCCAGCGCCTCGGAGCGCACCTCCAGCTGGCTGCCCTCCAGCGGCTGCCCCTCCTGGATGCGCAGGGTACCGGCGAGCCGGCCGCCGCCTTCCAGGGCCAGTCCGACGCCGTCGAAGCGTTGGGCGAGGAAGGGGGTGAGCATGCCGAGATGGTCCGCCCGGCCATGCAGTTCCACATCCGCCGACCAGAGAGAGGCGGCGTCGAGCGCCGGGGCGGCATCCGGGGCTCGCCAGGCCAGCGGGAACTGGAATCGGGCCCTGGGCAGTTGCAGCTCGGCGTTGAGCGGCTGCGCTTCGCCCGGGGCGGCGGCGTCGAGGTCGAGTCTCGCGCCGGAGATGTCCACCAGGCCGCGTTCGACGTCGAGCTCGGTAATCGGCAGGTGCAGGTCGAGTCGTCCCGTCAGCGACTGCTCGCCCAGGCCCAGGGCCAGGGCCTCGCCGGAGAGGTCGAATCCCCCGCTCAGGCGCTCGCCGTCATAGTTCAGCTCGCCCTGCAGCTGTGCCACGCCGCCCTCCAGCGTCCATGGCACCCCGGCCGGGAGATAGCGGTCGAGGGCGGCGATGTCGCCCACCTCGGTGTTCCGCCAGTTAAGGCGGGCCCGGACATGACGCGCCTCGTGACGCGGGTCGGAGAGCGCCTGAAGGCGCAGGGTGGGGGCGGTGAGGTCGAGCTCGAAGCCGTCGCCGTGGAGCAGCGGGGGAGCCCCGGGGGACGCGGCGACATCGGCCATCTCGATGTCGTCGAGGTCGACGGTGAGGCGGGTGCGCTCCTTCATCTCGGCCACCACCGACCCGGCGCCATCGATCCGATAGCGTACCCCCTCCTCCAGCCAGTGGCGCTCGTCGAGTCGCACGCTCAGCTGCGGGGAGTCGAGGCGCAGGCGGCTGCCTGGCTGTACCTCGCCCTCCTCGATCATGACCTCGCCGCGCAGGTCGCCGCTGCCATCGATCTCCAGCCAGCCGAGCGAGGCGAGGTAGGGGTTGAAGACGGTGTAGGCATCGCTGCGACCGGCCAGGACAACGGTACCCGAGACGGCGCGTCCCGCCTCGGTGCCGGTCGCCTCGGCCAGCGCCAGCGGAGCGAGGGACAGGTCGGCCTCCAGGGTGACGCCCTGCACCAGTCGCGTGTCGTCCTTCAGCACGGCACCGTCGTCCAGCGTCAGCCGCACCGCCTCCGCGGCCAGCGTGCCGGCTCCCCAATGAAGGCCCGCCAGGTGCAGGCGGCCGCGTCCCTGCAGGCGGTAGGCATCCAGCCTGGCGTGGCGGATGCCCTCGGCATCGAGGCGGCGAAGCCGGACCTCACGACTGAGCAGCGGGGCGAGTGCGACGCCCAGCGTGGCGGCCGCTGCCTCAAGCGCGACGTGGTGTTCGGCGGCGGTGCCGGCAAGGCTTAGACCGGCCACCCGCAGGTGGCCGGGAAAGGCCGTCCAGGCCCGCTCCCACTCCAGCGTGAAGTGCGGCGCGCGGTCGAGTTGGCGGCGTCCCCAGTCGCTGTTGAGCAGGACGTTGGCGATGACGAGGTAGAGAGCATAGAGGGCCGCCAGGAGGAGGGCGAGCCGGGCCAGCGTCCTGAGCGGCGTGGGACGAATCATGGAAGGCGTTGGCGTGTCGGATGCATGGGGACACCTTCAGGTCGGACGGCAACAGCCGCGCTCAATAGAGCCGGAAGCGCTTCCAGCCGGGCTTGCCCTCGGCCTCCTCGGGGGTCTTGCGATAGCGCTTGTACTCCCACTGGTACTGGACCGGGTCCAGGGCGATGGTCGACTCCACGCAGGCGTTGACCCCGGCGGCCGAGACCGCCTCGTCGGGGTCGTAGACCCGCTCGTCGGCGGCCAGGAAGTGCAGGGCGTAGCCCCGGCCGGGCAGGCGCAGGGCGACGCCGGTGACGACCCGCGCCTCGGTGCGGGCCACCAGCTTGGGCAGCAGGGTGGCGGTGTAGGCGGGTCGGCCGAAGAAGGGGGCGAAGACCCCGCTGCCCCAGCTGGGCACCTGGTCGGGCAGGATGCCGACCGCCTCCGAGCGCTTGAGCGCCTTGAGCAGGGCGGCCACGCCGCGGGGATTGGTCGGCACCAGGCGGGCGCCGCGGCGCTCGCGGCCCTGGCGGATGATCGGGTCCAGCCCGGCGAGCTTGGGGGGCTCGTACATGGCGGTGAAGGGGAAGTGGCCGGAGAGCCAGAAGTTCAGCACCTCCCAGTTGCCGAAGTGGGGCGCCAGCACGATGACGCCGCGCCCCTCGGCGCGGGCCTCGTCGAGGAGCTCGCGGCCGTGGACCTCGATGATCGACCCCTCGACCCGCTCGGGGTCGCCCATCCAGGCGAAGCCGAGCTCCAGCATGGTGGCGGCGGAGTGGGTCAGGCTCTGGCGCGCCAGTCGCCCTCGCTCGGCGTCGCTGCGCGAGGGGTAGGCCTCGGCCAGGTTGATACGGGTGACCGTGCGCTCGCGGGTACTGAAGCGCTCGACCAGCGGACCGATCATCCGGGCCAGCCGCCACAGGGTCGTCAGGCGCCGGTTGGCGAGGCTGCGCCACAGGGTGGCGATGGCGCGCGCCTGGCAGGCCGGCAGGCGGGAGTCACCGTCGCTCATGTTTTACACCCACCAGGTATCGACGTTGTCCGGCGCACGCCGCTCGTTGAGCGCCTTGAGGCCCTTCACGCAGCGGATCACCAGCCACACCACGGCGGCCAGCCAGGTCAGAAAGCCGATCAGTACCAGGGTGAGCAGGCCGGAGATGCCGAAGTAGAGCAGGGCCATCCAGAAGGTGCGGATCTGGTAGCGGTAGTGCTCGTCGAGCCAGTCGGGCCCGTTGCCGCGGTAGACGTAGGCGATCACCACGGCCACCAGCGAGGTCAGCCCGCCGGTGACCATGCCCGCCAGGTGCAGCACGTACACCACGATGGGAATGGTCGTGTCGGGGGCGCTGCCCTGTTCGGCGACGGCCCGGTCATCATCTCGGTGCAAGTTGTCGTTCATGGCTCGTCCCTGATGGTGGCTTGGCTGGCGCCAATGATACCGACCGGCGCCGACAATGACACCGGGTCGCCCCGGCGATCGCCCTGGCAGGTCGCGTCGTCAGGAGGCGGCGGGCTGGGGCTTCACGGGACGGCTGATCTCGATGAGGTTGCCGTCGGGGTCGCGCAGGTAGAGCGAGCTGAGCTCGCCCGTGGCGCCCTGGCGGGGCACCGGGCCGAGCTCCACCTCCACGTCCAGCGCCTCCAGGTGGCGCTGCACCTCGTCCAGCGGCAGCAGGCTGCGCACGCAGAGATCCACGCTGCCGGGGGTGGGCGTGGCGGCCCGGGGGGTGATGTCGGTGGCAGTCCAGTGCAGGCGCAGGGCCATGTCGCCCAGCATCAGGTCGACGCGTTCACGGTCGCGGTAGCGGACCTCGAGCCCGAGGACGCGGGAGTAGAAGTCCACGGCGCGGGATATGTCGGTCACGGTGATGACCAGGTGGTCCAGACCTGACAGCATGCATGTCTCCTCGGAATGATGGCCTGGCAAGAGAATACGATGATGCTGATCTGTCCGCTATGCGCGTCGGTCGATACCGCGCCCTTTCACCGCGACGCCCGGCGCGACTATCAGCGCTGTGGACGCTGTGAACTGGTCTTCGTGCCGCCGGCCCAGCGCCTCGATGCGGCGGCGGAGCGGGCGGTCTACGACCAGCACGAGAATAGCCCCGATGACCCCGGCTATCGTCGCTTCCTGTCGCGGCTCTTCGACCCGCTGCGCGCAAGGCTCGCCCCGGGCGCGCCCGGCCTCGACTTCGGCGCGGGCCCGGGGCCGACCCTCTCGGTGATGTTCGAGGAGGCCGGCCATCCGATGGCCATCTATGACCCCTTCTACGCGTCGGATGCCAGCGTGCTCGGGCGCCGCTACGCGTTCATCACGGCCACCGAGGTGGCGGAGCACCTCTTCGCCCCCGGCGAGGAGCTCGAGCGGCTGGTCGACCGGCTCGAGCCCGGCGGCTGGCTGGGACTGATGACCAAGCGCGTCACGACCCGCGAGGCCTTCGTCGGCTGGCACTACATCCTCGACCCCACCCACGTCTGTTTCTTCAGCGACGCGACCTTCACCTGGTTCGCCCGGCGCCACGATCTGCGCGTGTACTTCCCCGCCGACGACGTGGTATTGCTGCAGCGCGGGTAATCGGGCTTCGTTCAATAACGTGTCATTATCGTAAGGAAAAAAGCCGTGAATCGGCCCCGCCAGGGGGATTGGCGGCGCCCGGCGGCGAGCGTATATTCGACCCATCGAGTTCATGCTGCCCGACCGCGGTGGCTTTCACCCACCCCGTCCGTCGCGAGATTCTTGCCCATGTCTCGGCAGTTGCTGCTCATGGCCCTGGCACCCCTGCTGGGGCTCTTCATTCTGGGGATCGGCAACGGTTTCCTGGCCACCGTGATCACCCTGCGCCTGGACGCCGCCGGCGAGTCGCCGGTGGTGATCGGCTGGGTCTCCTCCGCCTACTTCGTCGGCCTGGCGCTGGGCGCCATGCTCAATGACCGGCTGCTGCTGCGCATCGGCCATATCCGCGCCTACGGCAGCTTCGCCTCGCTGGTGGCGGTCACCGTGCTGCTGCAGGGGCTGGTCGCCGAGCCCTGGGCCTGGTTCGCGCTGCGCCTGATCGGCGGCTGGGCCACGGTGGGGGTGTACCTGGTCATCGAGAGCTGGCTCTTGGCCTCCGGCGATGCACGGGTGCGTGGTCGCCTGCTGGCGCTCTACATGATCGCGCTCTACGGTGCCGGCGTACTCGGCCAGCTGCTGCTAGGCGTCACCGAGGCGATGGGCGGACCGGCGTCGTTCATGGTGATCGGCCTCTTGGCCTCGCTCTCGGTGCTGCCCATGGCGATGATCCCGCGCGTCTCGCCGCTGATCGAGAAGGCCGAGCCGCTCTCGCCGCTGCGCCTGGTCACCCTGACCCCCACCGGGGTGATGGGTAGCTTCGGCTCGGGGCTGGCGGTGGCCGCCGCCTACTCGCTGCTGCCCCTCTACCTGCAACGCACCGGGCTCTCCGTCGACCGGGTCGGCCAGATGATGGCGGTGATGGTGCTCGGCGCCATGCTGCTGCAGTACCCGGTCGGGCGCTGGTCGGACCGCCACGACCGCCAGCTGGTGCTGATCCTGATCGGCGCCTTCTGCACCCTGATTTCCGCGGCGGTGCTCTGGCTGCCGATGAACACGGCGGTGTTGGCGGCGCTGCTGTTCCTGCTCGGCGGCGGCATCTTCTCGCTCTATCCGGTGGCGGTGGGCCACGCCGCCGACCGTGCCCCGGCCGGGGCACTCGTGCGCATGAGCCAGGGCCTGCTGCTGATCAATGCCATCGGCTCGGCGGTGAGTCCGCCGCTGGTCTCGCCGGTGATGAGCCTGCTCGGCGATGCCGGCCTCTTCTGGGCCTTCGGGGCCATGGGCCTGTTACTGGTGCTCTTCTTTAGCTGGCGGCGCAGCGTGCGTCCGGCGCCGGTGCCGGTGGCTCCGTTCTCCGCCTCCACTCCGATGTCCTCGGCGGGCGCCGAGCTCGCCGTCACCGAGGAGTGGGTGCAGGGCGCCCTGGAGCACGAGCACGTGGAGGACCTTTCCGAGGCCGGTGCCATGGCCGACGTCGAGGTGGCGGAAGCCCTGGTGGGCCCGCCACCCCCGGACGAGCCGCACATCGTCTACTACGACGAGGACACGGAGCCGGAAAAACCGTCGGCCCCCGCCCACGCCTGATGCCACACGAGCCCGCCGCCCTGCCGCGGGCTCGTGCACATCCACGCCTCCCGACGGGCAGGGAGCGACCCTCTTGAAGGACGACCTTGGGCTAATGGCCAACGAAAAGTAGGGAATCTACTATCGTGGCTATCATTTTTCCCAGAGGTGCTCCATGACTCCCTATGCCGCTCCCGTCCGCGACCTTCGTTTCGTGCTGGAGGAATTGCTCGAGCACGGCTCCCTGGCCCTGCCCGGCTTCGAGGAGGCCAGCCCCGACCTGGTCGAGGCGGTGCTCGAGGAGGCGGCGAAGCTCGCCGGTGACGTCTGGGCCCCGCTCAACGCCAGCGGCGACCGCCAGGGCTGCGTCCGCCGCCAGGACGGCTCGGTGAGCGTGCCCGACGGCTTCATCGAGGCCTACCGCGCCTACGCCGAGGGCGGCTGGAACGGCATCGGCGTCAGCGAGGCACGGGGCGGACAGGGCCTGCCCGAAGTGGTGGCGAGCGCGGTGCAGGAGATGCTCCACGGCGCCAACATGGCCCTCGGGCTCTGCCCGATGCTCACCGCCGGCGCCATCGAGGCGCTGGCCCACCACGGCAGCGAGACGCTCCAGGCCCGCTACCTGCCGAAGCTGGTCGAGGGCACCTGGACCGGCACCATGAACCTCACCGAGCCCCAGGCCGGCTCCGATCTCTCCAAGGTGCGCACCCGCGCCGTGCCCCAGGAGGACGGCAGCTATCGGCTCTTCGGCCAGAAGATCTACATCACCTGGGGCGAGCACGACGCCGCCGAGAACATCCTGCACCTGGTGCTGGCGCGCACGCCGGACGCCCCCGAGGGCAACAAGGGTATCTCGCTGTTCCTGGTGCCCAAATACCTGGTCGACGACGACGGTTCGCTCGGCGAGCGCAACGACGTCATCTGCGCCTCCCTCGAGCACAAGCTGGGCATCCACGGCTCGCCGACCTGCACCCTGAGCTTCGGCGAGAACGCCGGCGCCGTCGGCTACCTGGTGGGCGAGCAGGGGCGAGGCCTCAACCACATGTTCACCATGATGAACGAGGCGCGCCACAAGGTGGGCGTGCAGGGCATCGGCGTGGCCGAGCGGGCCTGCCAGCACGCCTTCGCCTACGCCCTGGACCGCGTGCAGGGCAGGCGCCCGGCGCACCGCGGCGGGGGCGAGTGTCCCATCGGCGACCACCTGGACGTGCGGCGCATGCTGCTCTCCATGCGCGCCCGCACCGATGCGCTGCGCGCGCTGGCCCTCTACTGCGCCGCCCAGCTCGACGTGGCGCGCCACGCCGCGGACGAGAACGAGCGCGAGGCCGCCCAGGCGCGGGCCGAGGTGCTGATCCCGGTGGTCAAGGCCTTCTCCACCGACCAGGCCGTGGAGATCGCCTCGCTCGGCGTGCAGGTGCACGGTGGCATGGGCTTCATCGAGGAGACCGGCGCCGCCCAGCTGCTGCGCGACGCCCGGATCGCGCCCATCTACGAGGGTACCAACGGCATCCAGGCCCTGGACCTGGCCGGGCGCAAGCTGCAGCGCGACGGCGGCCGGGCCCTGGGCTCGCTGATCGACGAGGTGGAGGGTTCCGCCCGGGCGCTGTGTGCCGCCCCCGGGCTGGCGCCGCTCGGCGAGGCGCTCGCCGCCGGCGCCGCCGACCTCACCGCGGCACTGGCCGTGCTGCTCGAGCAGGGCTGCGATCCCGAGCGCGGCCCCGACGCCGTCCAGGCCTACGCCACGCCCTTCCTGAGCCTCGCCGGCCACGTGCTCTGCGCCTGGCAGATGGGGCGCTCGGCGCTGGCGGCCACCGCCGCACGCCAGGATGGCAGCGACGATCCCTTCTACGCGACCAAGCTCGCGAGCGCCGACTACGCCCTGCGCCAGTGGCTGCCCGTGGGGCGCGCCCAGCGCGCGGTGATCGAGGCCGGCATGGAGAGCCTCGTCGCCTTCGAGCCCGGCGCCCAGTAAGCCTTGAGCCGAAAGCCTCCCCGCCGCCGGCCTTCGGGCCGGCGGCGACCCACCGGAACCTCCGTGGAGCCCATCATGACCCAGAGCATCTTCGAGCAGGGCCTGCCCCAGACGCCGGCCAACCACGTGGCGCTCTCGCCGCTGACCTTCATCGAGCGCAGCGCCAGCGTCTACCCCGACTACCCGGCGGTGGTGCACGGCGAGATCCGCCGCAGCTGGGCCGAGACCTGGGAGCGCTGCCGGCGCCTCGCCTCGGCGCTTGAGCGTCGCGGCATCAAGCCCGGCCAGACCGTGGCCGCCATGCTGCCCAACGTGCCGGCGATGTTCGAGGCGCACTTCGGCGTGCCGCTGGCGGGCTGCGTGCTCAACACCCTCAACATCCGCCTGGACGCCGAGGCCATCGCCTACATGCTCGAGCACGGCGAGGCCCAGGCCGTGCTGGTCGACCCCGAGTTCGCAGAGGTGATCGAGGCCGCGGTGGCCGGCCTTGCGCACAAGCCGCTGCTGATCGACGTCGACGATGCGCTCTACGAGGGCGAGGCGCGCCGCATCGGCGAGGTGGAGTACGAGGCGCTGCTGGCCGAGGGCGACCCGGAGTACGCCTACGTGCTGCCCCAGGACGAGTGGCAGGCGATCTCGCTCAACTACACCTCCGGCACCACCGGCAAGCCCAAGGGGGTGGTCTACCACCACCGCGGTGCCTACCTGAACGCGGTGAGCAACATCCTCGAATGGGCCATGCCCCACCATCCGGTCTATCTGTGGACGCTGCCGATGTTCCACTGCAACGGCTGGTGCTTCCCCTGGACCATCGCCGCCCGGGCCGGCGTCAGCGTCTGCCTGCGCCGGGTCGACCCGAAGCGGGTCATGGACCTGCTCGCCGACGAGGGCGTGACCCACTTCAGCGGTGCGCCCATCATCCTCAACGGCCTGGTCAACCTGCCCGACGAGCAGAAGCGCGACTTCGACCACCCGGTGAAGGTCACCACCGCCGGCGCCGCGCCGCCCGCCTCGGTGATCGCCGGCGTCGAAGGGCTCGGCATCGAGGTGACCCACGTCTACGGCCTGACCGAGGTCTACGGCCCGGTGACCGTCTGCGCCTGGCGCGAGGCCTGGAACGAGTTGCCCCTGGAGCAGCGCGCCCGGATCAAGGCCCGCCAGGGCGTGCGCTACCACATGCTCGAGGCGCTCTGCGTGGCCGACCCGACCACCCTCGAGCCGGTGCCCAAGGACGGCGAGACCATCGGCGAGATCCTGATGCGCGGCAACAACGTCATGAAGGGCTACCTCAAGAACGAGGCGGCCACCGAGCAGGCGCTGGAGGGCGGCTGGTACCATACCGGCGACCTGGCGGTCTGGCATCCGGACGGCTACCTCGAGATCAAGGACCGCTCCAAGGACATTATCATCTCCGGCGGCGAGAACATCTCCACCATCGAGGTGGAGGACGCCGTCTACTCGCATCCGGCGGTGGAGGAGGCCGCGGTGGTGGCCAAGCCCGACGAGAAGTGGGGCGAGACGCCCTGCGCCTTCGTCAAGCTCAAGGTGGGCTACGGCGAGGTCACCGAGGAGGAGATCATCGAGCACTGCCGCAAGCACCTGGCCCGCTTCAAGGTGCCGAAGACCGTGATCTTCACCGAGCTGCCCAAGACCTCCACCGGTAAGATCCAGAAGTTCGTGCTGCGCGAAGAAGCCAGGAATCAATAGGTTGTCAGAACCAACCGGATCAACGGAATCAAGGAGAGTGCTATGAGTGAGCAACCGATCGGCGTGGTCGGCGCCGGCACCATGGGCCAGGGCATCGCCCAGGTGCTGGCGGCGAGCGGCTTCGAGGTCAAGCTCTACGACGTCGCCGACGAGCAGCTCGGCCGCGCCACGGCGGCCATCGACAAGGGGCTCGGCAAGCTGGTCGCCAAGCAGAAGCTCGGTGAGGCCGACAAGGCGGCCGCCATGGCGCGCCTGGACACCACCACCGCGCTGGACGCGCTGCGCGAGTGCGAGGTGATCATCGAGGCCGCGCCGGAGCAGCCGGCGCTCAAGGAGAAGCTCTTCCGCGACCTGAGCCGCCTCACCCACGACGCGATCCTCGCCTCCAACACCTCGTCGCTGTCGCTGACGCGCCTGGCGGGCGTCTGCGAGCGCCCCGAGCGGGTGGTCGGCATGCACTTCTTCAACCCGGTGCCGGTGCTCAAGCTGGTCGAGGTGATTCGCGCCGAGCAGACCAGTGACGCCACCGTGGCGCGCATCGAGGCCCTGGCCGAGGCGCTCGGCAAGACCGCCGTGCCGGTGGGCGACTCGCCGGGCTTCGCGGTGAATCGCCTGCTGGTGCCGATGATCAACGAGGCGGCCTTCCTGGTGCAGGAGGGCGCGGCCACCCCCGAGGCCATCGACGAGGCGATGAAGCTCGGCGCCGCCCATCCCATGGGACCGCTGGCGCTCGCCGACCTGATCGGCCTGGACGTCTGCCTGTCGATCATGGAGGTGCTGCAGGAGGGCTTCGGCGATCCCAAGTACCGCCCCTGCCCGCTGCTGCGGCGCATGGTCGATGCCGGCTACCTGGGGCGCAAGAGCGGGCGCGGCTTCCATATCTACGAGTGACCCTCTGGGGCTGTGCCGGCGACAGGCTGTCGAGCAGGCGCTGTGAATACTTCCCTGTACGCTACCGACGCCATCCCTGGCGTAGGACCTGCTCTTCAGCCTGCCCCCGGCGCCCCTGTACTTCACGGGTGGCCGGCCCCGACAAAAGAGGGGATTGCCGCCCAACCAAGCGTTCGCTAGGGTTGGGCGGTCTGCTGTCGATAACGCCTTCCCCCTCAACAACAATCCCAGGAGCCATACCATGAGCGAGACCCTGATCGAGGTCGCCGACAACGCCGGCGTCGTACGCCTGACCATCAGCCGCCCCAAGGCGCTGAACGCCCTCAACAGCGCCGTGATCGGCGAGCTGGCCGGCGTGCTGGACGAGCTGGAGCAGCGCGACGACCTGCGCGCCGTGCTGATCACCGGGGCCGGCGAGAAGTCCTTCGTCGCCGGCGCCGACATCGCCGAGATGCGCGACAAGACCCCGGAGCAGGCCCGCGCCTTCGCCGGCCAGGCGCTGAAGACCATCAAGCGCCTGGAGACCCTGCCGGTGCCGGTGGTGGCGCTGGTCAACGGCTTCTGCCTGGGCGGCGGCTGCGAGCTGGCCCTGGCCTGCGACTGGGCGGTGGCCAGCGACAACGCCATCTTCGGCCAGCCCGAGGTGCTGCTCGGCGTGATCCCCGGCTTCGGCGGCACCCAGCGCCTGCCGCGCCGCGTCGGCCCGGCCATGGCCATTGACCTGGTGACCACCGGGCGCAAGATCGATGCCCAGGAGGCGCTGCGCATCGGCCTGGTCAACCGCGTGATGCCCCAGGACGAGCTCGAGGCCTACGCCGAGGAGCTCACCAAGCAGCTCGCCGGCAACGGCCCCGAGGCGGTGCGCGGCGCCAAGCAGGCGGTCCACGACGGTCTGGACCAGGACCTCGACAGCGCGCTGGCGCTCGAGACCAGCCTGTTCGCGCTCTGCTTCGCCGGCGAGGAGCAGCGAGAGGGGATGAGCGCCTTCGTCGAGAAGCGCAAGCCGAACTTCTGATCCCGCTGCCTCTGTCCGGACACAGCGCGGCCGTGGCCTTCCTGCCACGGCCGCGCTGTCTGTCGAGCCCACCGCCCACCGCTACCCGCTGCAGATGATCGTCGACGCCTCCGACCTCTTCTCCCACCAGCCCGATGGCGTGCTCAAGGTTGCCCTCAAGGTATCGTCGATTTTCACAGCGCTTCTTCGAGTCCGATCAAGAGGCTCAATGACACTCCAAAAAATCGAGTACGAGCTCAGGGCATCACTTTCCAATATTGCCGTTTATGAGTCGCCACTTGCCGATTTTTACCCAGCCTAATTGTCGGTTTTCACCGCTCAGGGAGCCAGCGGATCAGTCTCGAGTTAGGCATCCTAAGCCATGTGCTTAGTAAACATCTCTTTACAGTTAACCTGCGCCATTCCTATTCTTGTGATGAATTATTGCTGCTCGTGGATGAATGTTTTTATTCGAGGGCATGGCTGAAGTGCTGGCCAAATAATTTGGCGGGCAGAGAGTAGTAGATTCAAGCGTCATAGTGTCACTTGTTTATTAAAGGAATGATCATGTCTACCACGAAGAAACGTGTTCTCGTTGTTGGCGGTGGGATCGGTGGTACTATGACCGCGAATCATCTGGTCGCAAAGTTTTATCCTGAAATTCTCAGGGATGAAATCGAGATCATGATGCTCTCGAACTCCCCCGACCATGTTTACAAGCCGGCCAACATGTATGTGGCCTTCAATAGCTATCATCCGCATGAGCTGGTTCGCAAGCAGCGTTCGCTGTTGCGGCCCGAGATTGTCTTTCATGTGGATGGAGTTGAAAGTTTCGAATTCGATAAAAGCCGCGTCTCGTGTGAAAGTGGCAAGCGCTACGATTATGAGTATCTCGTTATTTCCACTGGCTGTATCCCCGCGCCAGAACGTATCGAGGGTCTGAAGGAGGCCGGAGATCATTTCTATCAGACGAGGCCGGCCCAGCAACTCGCCAAGAAGTTGAGTAGCATTAACGAGGGGCGTATCTTTATCACGGTCAATTTCCCTAAGACGCCCAATGTTCCTCACCAGTGTGGCATCGCCCCGATCGAAACCACCTTGATGCTCGATGAGTATCTGCGTAAGCGCGGCGTGCGAGATCGCGTGGAAATCATATATAGCTACCCGACGGTTTCACAGCTCTTGCGCAACTGTCTTTTTTTGCAAAAGCCGACCTGCGAGATACTGCCTGGCATTTTTGATAGCAAGAACATCAAGTATCAACGTGGCTTTACCCTGGACAAGGTCGATCCCGAGTCCAAGATCGCCTATTCGGAGGAAGGGGCTTCTCAAGAGTTTGATATCCTGATGGCGACGCCGCCTATCCGGGCGGTTGATGCCGTCATAAATTCAGGTAAATCACAAGCCCAGAATAATGAAGGCTGGTTACCCACCGACTTCGAAACGTTGAAGATGTACGGTGCCGATAACGTCTATGTCATGGGAGATACCGTTGACTTGCCTGTGAGTAAAGCAGGAGGCTCATGTCATAACCAGTCGCCCATCATCGTGGAAAATATCGCCTCGGAAATCCGTCGTGGGTATACCTCTGCGATCTATGATGGGAAGGTTCAGGCAATCGCTCAGATGGGATTGGAAGCCGGCATGCCGCTCTGGTACGACTACAAGAGCGATGTCCAGGTCGCGCCACCCACCAAGCTGGGGGGCTTGATGCGGAAAACGTTTAATCGCGGTCTTTATTGGGCCGTTGCACGTGGCATGGTTTGATTCACCAGGAGACTTTCATGTCTGATCAAGAGCAGTTGGCCATGAGCTTGGAGAAACTCGCATCCGAGACGGCCCTTAATGACCATGCCACTATCGACGGCCTCAGGGCCTTGATCGATAAGGCAGCACCATTAGTTCAGGCTGGCCGGTTGAACAACATCATTGATCTGTTATCGGTCATCTCGGACAACATCGAGTTTCTAGACGAAGCGGCATTGGAAAAGACCACTAAGGTGGGTGAGGAAGTCCTGGCCCTGGGTTGGACCACCGGCAATGCCATGCGTATGGCGAATGCCCAGACCCAAGCCTTGGACAAGCCGCCGGGTCTGTTCCAGTTGATGAGCTCCCTGAAGGATCCGGATGTCCGCCGTTCGTTGCATTTTCTCATTGGGACGATGCGCATCATTGGCCGACAAATGAAACCTGATTGAGCCCGCCGTGCGCCTAGCGCCGCGCCAGAGCGATGGTGTGCTCAAGGTCGGCGTGGGGTATGCCGTGATGTCCTCAGAGCCACCATGGCCGTGCAGCACAAGGCGACTGCGCGGCCATGAGAAGCAACCGTGTCATGTAACGCGGTTCTTCGCGCTACTGACCGACCGTTCCTGCGGCGTGGGTCAGCGCAGCGGCTCGACCCCCTGGCCCGAGAGCTCCGGGAAGTCGTCGTGCATGGTCAGCGCCTCGACGTCCTCGCGAGCCGCCAGGTACTCGGGTCGCCGCGTGGGCGCCGCATAGGGCTCGTCCAGGGTGTTGTCCACGCTGTTGTAGACGAAGAACAGGTTGGAGCGCGGCCAGGGCGACATGTTCTCGTTCGAGGCGTGCAGGGTGTTGCACTCGAACAGCAGCAGCGAGCCCGCCGGCCCCTTGGGCGCCTGGATGCCGCCATGCTCGGCGAGCTGCGCCAGGGCCTGCTGGTCCGGCACGCCGACCTTCTGGGCCTTCAGCGACTCCTGCCAGTTGGCCTCGGGGGTCTCGCCCATGCAGGGCACGAAGTGGCGGTGCGAGCCGGGAATCAGCATCAGCGGGCCGTTGAACTCGCTGTTGTCGGTCAGCATCAGCGAGGCGCTGACCGCCCGCATGCGCGGCATGCCGTCCTCGGCGTGCCAGGTCTCGAAGTCCGAGTGCCAGTCGAAGCCGCTGCCCTGGAAGCCGTACTTATCGTTGATGCGCGACTGATGGATGTAGACCTCGCTGCCCAAGAGCTGGCGCACCATGCCGAGGATGCGCGGGTCGCGGGTCAGCCGGTCGAAGTGCTCGGAGAAGCGGTGCATGCCGAACACCGAGCGGATGGCGCCGCTGTTGGGGTCCTGGATGACCTGCTCGGAGCGCATCAGCGCGTCGTCCTTGGCCATCTCCTTGAGCTCCTCGAAGAACGGCTCGATGCGATCCCGCGAGAAGAAGCCGTCGAACCACAGGAAGCCATCCCGCTCGTAGCGCGAGAGGGCGACTTCATCCAGCGGGCCCTCCCAGCGACGCTGGTTGCGGGCATGCACCACCGGCTCGCGACGGGGCAGGGGGGCGCGGTGGTGGTTCAGGCGAGTGGGATAGGGATCTGCCAGCATGAGAAAACCTCCTCGTGATGTCAGTGACGCTAAACCCACTTCACTATCTTCAGTGAATCGAAGCTGACTTCAACCCCTCGGCCGGGAGAGCCGGGGCGATCGCGTCGCCGAGGAGGGGCGCCGACGTGGCGTCGTCCCGCCTTTAGCGCAATCGCCACGGGCGTCTTGCGCTGGGCATAGACTTATGGATAATCGCGACCGCAAACGTTTGCGTCCTACGCTGAAGCTCATTATCGCGATACCTCGCCTGGATGTGTCATGAAACGCCACGGCCTTCTCAATGCCCCCCTCGCCACGCTCATCGCCGAGCTTGGCCATACCGACACCTTCGTGATCGCCGATGCCGGGCTGCCGATTCCCCCGGGCGTGCCCCGGGTCGATCTGGCGCTGCGCCCCGGCCTGCCCGGCTTTCTCGAGGTGTTCGATGCGCTGGCCGACGAGCTCTGCCTGGAGGGGGTGACCCTGGCCAGCGAGCTCGCCGAGGCGAGCCCCGACCTGCATGACCGGCTCTCGGCCCGCCTCGATGCCCTGGACGCCCGGGACAAGGCCCCGATGGAGCGCACCCGGGTCGCCCACGAGGCCTTCAAGCGGCTGCTGCCCGAGGCGCGCTTCGTGGTGCGCACCGGCGAGTGCACGCCCTTCGCCAACGTCGTGCTGCGCAGCGGGGTGCCGTTTTGAGTGCCTCAGAGCAGCCGATCGAGGCCGCGCAGCCGCGCATGGCGCTGCAGGGGATCGGCAAGTCGTTCGGGGCGGTGACCGTCCTGCAGGACGTCGACCTGGACCTCTACGCCGGCCACGTGCTGGCGCTGGCCGGCGAGAATGGGGCCGGCAAGTCGACCCTGATGAAGGTGCTGAGCGGCGTCCACCAGGCCGACGCCGGGGTGATCCGCCTGCACGGCCAGGAGGTGCGCTTCACCACCCCGCGCCAGGCCATGGATGCCGGCATCGCCATCATCCACCAGGAGCTCAACCTGGTGCCGACCCTCTCCGCCGGCGAGAACATCTTCCTCGGCCGCGAGCCGCTCACCGCCTGGGGCAGCGTCGACTGGCGCCGCCTGTTCCGCGAGGCGGCCGCGCTGCTCGAGGAGCTCGAGCAGCCCATCGACCCGCGCGCGCCAGTCTCCGAGCTGAGCATCGGCCAGCAGCAGATGGTCGAGATCGCCCGGGCGTTGTCGCTGGACGCCGAGATCATCGTCATGGACGAGCCCACCGACGCGCTGACCGACGTCGAGACGGCGGTGCTCGAGCGGGTGGTCGCCACCCTGCGCGCCGCCGGCAAGTCTCTGGTGCTGATCACCCACCGGCTGGCCGAGATATTTCGCATGTGCGACGACGTCGCCGTGCTGCGCGACGGCCGCCTGGTGCATCAGGGCCCCACGGCGGAGTCCAACGAGGATCGGTTGATCCAGCAGATGGTCGGCCGCGAGCTGGCCGACCGCTACCCCTACGAGCCGCCCCAGGCCGGCGACGTGGTGCTCGAGGTCGAGCACCTGGCGGCGCCGGGCGTCGACGACGTCTCGTTCACCGCCCGCGCCGGCGAGGTGCTGGGCTTCGGCGGCCTGATGGGCGCCGGGCGCACCGAGATGTGCCGCGCCCTGTGCGGCGACGTGGCGCGCCGCGCCGGTCGGGTCCGGGTCAAGGGCCGCGAGGTGCGCTTCGCCTCGCCCCGCCAGGGCCTCGAGGCGGGGCTTGTCTACGTGCCCGAGGATCGCAAGCAGTCGGGCCTGGTGCTCGAGCACTCGGTGGCCGACAACATGTCGCTGACCGCGCTGCCGGCCTTCTGCGGCCCGCTGGGCGTCGTCCGCCACGGCCGCGAGCGCCGCGCCATCGACCACTACATCGAGGCCTTCCGCATCAAGCTGAACGATGCCGGCCAGCCGGTGAAGACCCTCTCCGGCGGCAACCAGCAGAAGGTGTCGCTGGCCAAGGCGCTGATGCCCGAGCCCGAGATCGTGATCCTCGACGAGCCCACGCGCGGGGTCGACGTCGGCGCCAAGCGTGAGATCTATCTGTTGATCAACCGGCTCAAGCGCGAGGGCAAATGCGTGCTGCTGATCTCCTCGGAGATGCCGGAGCTGATCGGCCTGTCCGATCGCATCCTCGTGCTGGCCAACGGCCACATCAGCGGTGAGTTCACCCGCGACGAGGCCACCCAGGAAAAGATCATGACCGCGGCGGCACATGTCGCCACGCCGATGGAGACTTGAGAGACCATGACTGCTACCCCCATGAATCGGTCGGCGGTGCGCCTGCTGATCGACAACAAGGCCTTCCTGGCCCTCGTGCTGCTGGTCGTGGTGAGTGCCGCCATGAGCGACAACTTCCTGACCGGGGACAACCTGCTCAACGTCCTGCGCCAGACCAGCATCAACGCCATCATCGCGATGGGCGTGACCTTCGTGATTCTGACCGCCGGCATCGACCTCTCGGTGGGCGCCGTGCTGGCGCTGAGCGGCGCCTTCGCCGCCTCGATGACCGCCTCGGGGCTCGCCCCCTGGATCAGCGTACCCGGCTCCATCGCCGCGGGCGCGGCGATGGGCATGGTGTCGGGGCTGTTCGTGGCCTACGGCCGCATCCAGGCCTTCGTGGTCACCCTGGTCGCCATGACCGTGGTGCGCGGGGCAACCCTGGTCTACACCGACGGCCGGCCGATCTCGATCGGCGGCGGTGACGTCGCCGATGCCTTCTGGCAGCTCGGCGGCGGCTACTGGATGGGGATCCCGATTCCCATCTACCTGATGTTCTTCGTCTTCGTGCTCTGTTGGGCGGTGCTGCACCACACCCGCTTTGGTCGCCACGTCTACGCCGTGGGCGGCAACGAGCAGGTCGCGCGGCTGTCGGGCATCAACGTCAACCGCATCAAGGTCAGCGTCTACGCCATCGCCGGGGCCTGCGCGGCGCTGGCCGGCGTGGTGCTGACCGCGCGCCTGGGTTCCGCCCAGCCCAATGCCGGCATGACCTACGAGCTGGACGCCATCGCCGCGGTGGTGATCGGCGGCACCAGCCTGATGGGCGGGCGCGGGCGCATCTTCGGCACCCTGGTCGGGGCGCTGGTGATCGGGGTGCTCAACAACGCCCTGAACATCCTCGGCGTCTCGTCCTACTTCCAGATGATCGCCAAGGGCGCGGTCATCCTGCTGGCGGTACTGATCGACAGCCGCTCGCAGTCCTCGTCCTGAGCTCGCCCCGAGCCGGGACACTCGACACTCGACCGCAGGAGCCTTGCCACATGAAAAAGCTGATCCTGGCCACCGCCGTGGCCGCCGGAGTGGGCCTCGGTACGGCCCAGAACGCCATGGCCGACCGTATTGCCCTGGTGATCTCGACCCTCAACAACCCCTTCTTCGTGACCCTGCAGGAGGGCGCCCAGGCCCAGGCGGAGGCACTCGGCCATGAGCTGATCGTGCTCGACTCGAGCAACGACGCCGCGCGTGAGCTCTCCAACGTCGAGGACGCCCTGTCCCGTGACGTCGACGTGCTGCTGATCAACCCCACCGACTCCGATGCCGTGGCCTCCAGCGTGCGCACCGCTAACGCCCAGGACGTGCCGGTGATCACCCTGGACCGCAGCGCCAACGGCGGCAACGTGGTCTCGCACATCGCCTCCGACAACGTGGCGGGCGGCGAGATGGCCGGCGAGTTCATCATCGAGCAGCTCGGCGGCGAGGGTAAGGTCGTGCAGCTCGAGGGCGTGCCCGGCGCCTCGGCGACCCGCAACCGCGGCGAGGGCTTCATGAACGCCATCGAGATGATGGACGGCATCGAGCTGGTGGCCACCCAGCCGGCCAACTTCAACCGCAGCGAAGGCCTCAACGTCATGGAGAACCTGCTCCAGGCGCACCAGCAGATCGACGCGGTGTTCGCCCAGAACGACGAGATGGCCCTCGGCGCCCAGCGCGCGCTGCAGGCGAGCGGGCTCGACGACGTCGTGCTGGTCGGCTTCGACGGCACCGACGACGGCATCCAGGCCGTCAACGACGGCAAGATGAGCGCCACCATCGCCCAGCAGCCGGCGCGCATCGGCGAGTTCGGCGTGACCGCCGCCGACCGCCTGCTCAAGGGCGAGAGCGTCGAGGCCAACGTGCCGGTGCCGCTGCAGCTGGTGGTTCAGGAGTAACGCCGGTGACGGAAAGGCTGGGCGCCGCGCCATGATTCGTCTCAAGGACGTCGCCCGGCAGTCGGGCGTCTCGGTGACCACGGTCTCCCACGTGGTCAACGGGACGCGGCGCGTTGCCCCCGCCACCCAGGTGCGGGTGCAGCGCGCCATCGCCGAGCTCGGCTATCGGCCCGACAGTATCGCCCGGGCCCTGAAGTCGAACCGCAGCCGCACGATCGGCATGATCGTGACGGCCGCCAACAACCCCTTCTTCGCGGAGATCATCCGCGGCGTCGAGGATCACTGCTTCGCCCACGGCTACAGCCTGATGCTGTGCAACACGGGCGATGCCGACACTCGACAGCTCACCTACCTGCAGGCCCTGCGCGACAAGCGCGTCGACGGCCTGATCGTGATGACCGCCCACAGCGGTCCCGACTTCCTGGCGGCGCTGGCACGCCAGCCGCTGCCCACCGTGTTGATGGATGCCGACCCGACCAGCGGCGAGGAGATCGCCGTGGTCAATGACGACTCGCGCCTCGGGGCGCGGCTCGCCATCGAGCACCTGCTGGAACGCGGCTTGACCGACATCGCGCTGCTGACCGGGCCCGCCACGCACCCGCGCTCGCGGGAGCGCCTGGCCGGCGCCTTGGAGACGCTGGCGGAGGCGGGCCTGCGCTCGCCCGAGTCGCGCATCGTCGCCACCAACCTGATGGCCGACGGCGGCCACGCCGCCATGCGTCGGCTGCTCGAGGCGTCGTCGCCGCCCCAGGCGCTGTTCGCCTTCAACGACCTGGTGGCGATCGGCGCCATGCGCGCGGCCCGCGAGCACGGGCTTGCGCTTCCCGACGACCTCTCGGTGGTCGGCTACGACGACATCGAGCTCGGCCGCTACCTCACCCCGGCCCTGACCACAGTGCATCAGCCGGTCTACGAGCTGGGCGCGATGGCCAGCGCCCAGCTGATCGAGCGCCTGGAGCACGACCGCCCCCTGCAGCCGGTGCTGCGGCTCGATCCCAGCCTGGTCGTGCGAGAGTCGGTGAGGGAGCCGGCGAGCGAGTCGCTCAGCGCTCGCTCTTCCTGAGCCCTCGCCGCCTGAGGCGCGCCACGCGTTCTTCCAGACGCGCGACATGGCTGCCGTGCCAGTAGAGCTGGCCGCACGCCTCGCATTCCAGAAACGCCTCGGCATGGCGGCGGGTCAGCGGCTCCAGCCGGTGAAGCACCGCCGCCTTCTCGACGCTCGCCAGCCGGCCGTTGCAGCGCGCGCAGCGGGTGAAGGGGGCGAAGGCGGGATAGAGGTCGAACTCGTCGCACACCTCCTCGACCTGGCGCCAGGGATCGGTGTGGCGCACCCAGTGGGCGAGGCGGATGCGCTTGCGCCGCAGCAGCGGGCGGTCGCGGGTCAGCACCACGCGATCCTCCCGCTCGGCGATGGCGGCCAGCTCCGCATCGGCGATGTCGGGGCGGTAGCGGCAGTCGAAACCGAGCAGGCGCAGGTGGCGGGCGAGCCGGCCGAGGTGGGCGTCCAGCACGAAGCGCGGGCAGGCCGGGGGCGTTGGGCGCAGGTGCTGCGCCGCCTCGGGGGCGGTTGGCCAGGGGTAGACCTCGACCCGCTCACCGCCGGCCAGGAGATGATCGAAGCCCACCGAGGCGCCGTCGACCAGGATGACGTCGACCTCGGTATGGGGCACGCCCAGCGACTCGATCACGTCCTTGATCGCCGCCCGCCGCGTGGCGGCAAGCGTCAGCGTCCGGCCGCGCCGGGCAGGCTTCAGCAGGTCGTTCAGCCGGTCATGGAAGCGAAGCTCGACGTCGGCCATGGCGTCTCCCGCCGGCGGGTGGATGCTCGCTCAGTCTAGGCCAGCGCCCGGCGCTGAAGCCGGATCATCCGCGTGGCGATGGCGGTGCCCGCCAGGGTGATCGCCATGCCGGCGAGGATCTGCAGGCTGAGCCCCTCGTCGAGCAGCAGGTAGCCCCACAGCAGGGCGCTGACCGGCACCAGGAAGGTGACGGTGGAGGTCGCGGTGGCGCCGGCGCTGGCGATCAGGCCGAAGTAGAGCAGGAAGGCCAGGGCGGTGCTCAGCACCGCCAGCGCCAGGCCGTTGCCCCAGGCCAGGCCGCTGATCGGCGCCTCGGGCCAGAGCAGCAGCCCCGGCACCAGCAGGATCAGCGCCGAGGCGGCGGTGCTGCCGGCCGCCAGCACCCGCACCGGCAGGTGCGAGAGGTGGCGCCGGGCGTAGTTGCCGGCGATGCCGTAGCAGAAGGTGGCGCCCAGCACCGCGAGGATGAACCAGCCGTCGCCGCCCAGCGCGAAGTCCAGACGGTCCGCCGAGAGCACGTAGACGCCGAACAGCGCCAGGGCGAGCCCCAGGTACTGCTGGCGCTGCACCGGAGTGGCGAAGAACAGCGCCCCGATCAGCGCGGTGAAGATCGGCGTGGTGGCGTTGATCAGCGAGGTGAAGCCCGCCTCCAGCCGGGTGGTGGCGAGCGCCAGCAGCGAGAAGGGCAGCACGTGGTTGATCAGGCCGAGCAGCAGCAGCCGGCCCGCGTGCTCGCGCACCAGGCGCAGGTAGCGCAGGCTCAAAAGCAGTGGTACCAGCAGCAGCGCCCCGATGCCCATGCGCAGCAGGATCAGCGGCACGGGACCGAACTCGGGCACCGCCACCCGCATGAAGATGAATGACATGCCCCACAGCGTGGAGAGCAGGATCAGGCGCAGGGTATCGGCCGCTGACATTCGACGTCCTTGTCGTTGGGGGAGGGCAGTGCGTGATGGCACGGGCACCAAGTCGAGGCGTCCTTGACGTGCATCACGGGCAAGAGTGTCACATGGCTGCTATAGCTTAACCGCTTATATTCTAATGCACGCCAGGAGCCCTGCATGCCCGCCATGATGAAAGCCGCCATCTTCGTCGAACCCGGCCGCATCGAGATCGACGACAAGCCGGTGCCGGAGATCGGTCCCAACGACGCCCTGATCCGGGTGACCACCACCACCATCTGCGGCACCGACGTGCACATCCTCAAGGGCGAGTATCCGGTGGAGCGGGGCCTGACCGTGGGCCACGAGCCGGTGGGGGTGATCGAGAAGCTCGGGGCCAACGTTCAGGGCTACCGGGAAGGGCAGCGCGTCATCGCCGGGGCGATCTGCCCCAGCTTCACCTCCTACGCCTGCCAGGACGGCTGCAGCGCCCAGGACGGCGGCCATCGCGGACACGGCTACAAGCCCATGGGCGGCTGGCGCTTCGGCAACACCATCGACGGCGCCCAGGCCGAGTACCTGCGCGTGCCGGATGCCCAGGCCAACCTCTCGCCGGTGCCCGATGGCTTGAGCGACGATCAGGTGCTGATGTGCCCGGACATCATGTCCACCGGCTTCGCCGGGGCGGAATCCGCCAATATCCGCATCGGCGACAGCGTGGTGATCTTCGCCCAGGGACCCATCGGCCTGTGTGCCACCGCCGGCGCCCGGCTGCGCGGCGCCGGGCTGATCATCGCCGTGGACGGGGTCGACGAGCGGCTCGAGATGGCCCGCAAGATGGGCGCCGACGTGGTCATCGACTACCGCAAGGTCGACGTGGTCTCCGAGGTGCTGAAACTGACCGGCGGGCGCGGCGTGGATGCCTCCATCGAGGCGCTGGGGCTGCAGCAGACCTTCGAGTCCGCCCTGCGGGTGCTCAAGCCCGGCGGCACCCTGTCGAGCCTGGGCGTCTACTCCGAGGACCTCACGATCCCCCTGGACGCCTTCAGCGCGGGCCTGGGCGATCACCGCATCGTCACCTCGCTCTGCCCCGGCGGCAAGGAGCGCATGCGCCGGCTGATGCAGATCATCGACAGCGGCCGCCTGGACCTCGGTCCCATGGTCACCCACCGCTATCCGCTGGAGCGGATCGTCGACGCCTACGACCTCTTTTCCCACCAGCGCGACGGCGTGCTCAAGATCGCCCTCGAGGTGTCGTGAGCCGCCATCGTCCTGCATGACCGGGCGGCATCCGGCCGCCCGCTCCTTGTCCGTCCGCCGCCCGCACCACGCCACGGCCGTGGTGCGGGCGGCGTGTCGTGCCGTTGGCCCTTCTGGCAGGAATAAGGCGAGGGGTTTCACTGGCCGAGAGGGGACGATAAGCTGTCTCACTTCACTACCCCTTGTGGTTCAGCGTGGCGTTATACTATCGCCCTGCGATGCAGGCCCCTGATGTGGCGCGCCCTCGGGCGGCCCCTCGGCTTCGCATCGGTACGATCTTTCGATAGGCACTCTTTCGACAGGCAGTCTCGCCTGGACGACGCCTGAGCGCGCGTCCAGCCGACGGCCGGTAGTCGTAAGCCTTGCGACCATCGCCATTGTCACTCGCCACCACGTCATCGCAGCGAGGCTCTCCGGCTCTGTTGCCATGGCGTGTCGAACCGGCGCCGTCGAGCGATGGATGTCGCCCCCTTTGATCACCCGCCGCATGTGCCCATGCGGCCCACGGAGCAACGATGGAAACAGAACTGAGCGAATTCGAACAGGTGATGCGTCGCCAGATCGAGGACTTCATGAGTCCCAAGCAGGGCGAGGCGAAGCGCCGCGATGCGAAAGCCGCGCCGAGCGCCGCCGCGCCGGCGCCCAAGGCGCCCCGCAGCAAGGCCGCCGGCGCGCCGAAGACCGGCCATCGGGTCAAGCTGGCGGTGCGCACCAAGCCGCTGGAGATGGACACCGAGTTCGAGCACATCTCCACCAGCATCTCCAAGATCGAGGCCCAGCTCGAGGCCGAGAAGGCCGCCAAGAAGGCCGGCTACCCGATCATCGGCTACGTGATCGAGACCCAGCGCCTCTGAGGCCGCTTCCTCGGGACGCCCACCCGCCACGCCGCGTGAGGCCCTTCACCGGAGGGCTATGCTGAAGAGAGAGCCACCCACGCCCGCGAGGAGTCCGGCATGACGGAGATCGTCACCACATCGACCCTGACCTGCCCGGAGTGCGGCCATCGCAAGACCGAGACGATGCCCACCGACGCCTGCCAGTATTTCTACGAGTGCGAGCAGTGCCACCGCCTGCTGACGCCCGAGGCGGGCGACTGCTGCGTCTTCTGCTCCTACGGCGACGTGCCCTGTCCGCCGGTCCAGCAGGACCCGGGCTGCTGCGGCGGTGAGTAACTGGCGAGTCAGGTGCGCCTGACATCGACCGCCCGTTGACGCGCCCGCGTCGCACGCCCCTTTGCCCGGCCGCCCCGGCACGGCACGATAGGGGCCCCAACGGCGAGAGGCACGACCCGTGAAGATCACCCAGCTCACCATCTACCCGGTGAAGTCGCTGCGCGGCATCTCCCTCGAGCGCGCCGCGCTGACCGAGCGCGGCCTGGCCCATGACCGGCAGTGGATGGTGGTCGACGACATCGGCCGCTTCGTCACCCAGCGCCAGCTCCCCGGCATGGCCCGAATCGGCGTGCGCCTGACCGACGAGGCGCTGGTGCTCGAGCACCCGGCCGCCGCGCCGCTCGTCGTTCCCCTCGAGCGCGCGGACCAGCCGCGCCTGCCGGTGTACGTCTGGGACGACCTTTGCCAGGCGCTGGACGAGGGCGCCGAGGCCGCCGCCTGGCTTGGCGCCGTGCTCGGCGACTTCAAGGGCAGCGGCCTGAGCCTGGTGCGCTTCGCCCCGGACCAGCGCCGCGGCGTCGAGCCCCACTACCTGGCGCCCGGCGAGCAGGCCCACACCGCCTTCGCCGACGGCTACCCCTTCCTGGTGGTCTCCGAGGGGTCGCTTGACGAGGTCAACCGCCGTCTCGCGGCCAAGGGGCTCGCGCCCGTGCCCATGGCGCGCTTCCGCCCCAGCATCGTCATCGACGCCGCCGAGCCCTTCACCGAGGACGGCTGGGACGAGCTGAGCCTTCATGACGGGGCGGTGCGCCTCGGCCTGCGCAAGCCCTGCCAGCGCTGCAAGATCACCACCGTCGACCAGGCGACCGGCGAGATCGCCGTGCCCGGCGAGCCGCTGCGCACCCTGGTGGAGATGAACACCCGCCGCGCCCCGGGCGGCTACTTCGGCCAGAACGCCATCCTGCTGGCCGGCGGCGGCCGCACCCTCGCCGTCGGCGATGCCCTGGTGGCAAGCCCGAACTGAGTCAGCAACGGGCCGAAGCAAGCCGCTCCGCCGCGCCCCGCACCGCGGCGGGGCTATACTCCGAAGAAGGGCGAGCCGCGTGATGCCGGCCGCGATCGACCGACCCCAGCCCGCCTGCTTCCGCTCCCATCGGGGGGATGGATGGGAGATAGGGGAGGGCGCACGATGAACGACACAGCGATGACCCGGGAGATCGAGGCCGCCCGCGCCTACGAGGCGCTCTTCGTCCCCGCGCTGTTCCGGCAGTGGGCCACGCCGCTGCTCGACCTGGCGCGGGTCGCGACCGGCGATCGCGTGCTGGACGTGGCCTGCGGCACCGGCATCCTCGCCCGCGAGGCGCAGCCCCGCGTCGCCCCCTGCGGCTTGGTGGTCGGCCTGGACGACATGGCCGGCATGCTCGAGGTGGCCCGCGAGCTCGCCCCGGAGATCATCTGGCGCCAGGGCGACGCCCAGCAACTTCCCTTCGAGGCCGAGGCGTTCGACGCCGTGCTGAGCCAGTTCGGGCTGATGTTCTTCGTCGACCCGCGGGCGGCGCTTGGCGAGATGCACCGCGTGCTGGTGCCGGCGGGGCGGCTCGCCGTGGCGGTGTTCGACGGCCTGGACGGCAACCCCACCTACGCCCGCGAAGTCGCTCTGCTGGAGCGCATCGCCGGCCCTGCCGCCGCGGAGGCGCTGCGCGCGCCCTTCGTGCTCGGCGACGCGGCCGCCCTGGCGGCCATGGCCCGCAAGGCGGGCTTCGAGGACGTGGCGGTGACCACCCGCCAGGGCCTCGCCGACTTCCCCAGCATCACCTCCCTGCTCGAGGCGGACCTGCGCGGCTGGCTGCCGGTGATGGGCGTGCACCTCGATGAGGCCACCATCCAGCGGGTTCTCAGTGAGGCCCAGGTCGAGCTGGGCGATGTCATCGATCCCACCGGCCGCGCGGTGTTCGAGGTCTCCGCGCACCTGCTCAGTGCCCGCCGCGGGTAGGGCCTCTGTCTTCCACGACGAGCACCTTCGCCGCCGAAATACTTCCTTCTAAGACCTATGTATTAGTCTCCACTCACACACCCAAAGGAATCTTTGGTAGCCTCTGTGTTACCAGATGTTTCCGCGTGGATGTGTGCCGTAGCCGGATGGCGACGCTTCTTTCCCGCAGCGGCCAGGAAGGCGGCACCTCACGGGCCTGTCGTGGCGGTAGCGTGCCTTCCTCTGAAATGCGGGTTTGTGGCGGTACATTTGCGTTGATAGGCGAATGTTCTCACCAAATTTTGGAAGTGGGAGCATTACTCTCTCACGGGCTGCTATCGACCCAAAGGTGACATGCCGAAAAAGGCAGCAGGCAAGCTCATTTCTGTTATGCATCCGGCAGGATGATCGGTGTTATGCTGACGAGTTATAATCAATTGTCAGGTGGTCAACTAGGTGAGAGGTGGTCAAGCGCCCAACATAAAGTTATTTAACGCGCAGGCGCGCTCACCCAATGTTAGAGTATGCAGTATAATGCCTGTTAAGGGTTTAAGGAATGAATTTTGTTAGAAAAAATTGGACATATAAAAAACCCGCTTACAGTAATAGCCATCTTTGCTGCTATAGCAGAGATTAGCGGTACTACTGTTTTGCCATTCATTGAGCCGGATAATCAGGGCCTCTACGTTTGGTTTTTAATGCTTTTTCCAGTATTCCTTGTTGGCGTGTTTTTTCTGACTCTGAATTTTAATCATAAAGTTCTATACGCTCCTTCGGATTATAAAAATGAGGACAACTTCCTTAAGTCGTTTAGCCGAGCGACTGCGGAAGAAAGAGAAGAGAAATACAGAGAGGAGTTTGAGGAGACTGCCGAGGAGACGCAGTCGGAAAACACGCAAGAGTCTAAAAGCCAGGCTGACCAAGGCCAGAAGAATTCTTTTAATAAAGATCGCAACTCTATGTTGATGGCGAATTTTTTCTTGGCCGAAAAATTGGCTATTAACAAGCTTTCAAAAGAGCTGAGTCTAGACTTTAAGACCGACGTTAGGTTTGAAACGTCCAGCCATAGAAAAATCTTCTTTGATGGTTTAGCTCTTGATGGCGATACGATTCATGCTGCTGAGATAAAGCTGTTTCGTAATGAGTATGTAAGCCCCTCGAGAATTGATAAGGTTTTACTTGAATCAGAGCTTATGAAGGGGCACCTAAAGGGAATGGATTCGAAGGAGTTTGTTCTTCACTTTGTAGCGGTGATCGATAATCCCGAAGTCGACTTGAGGAAGGTAGAGGAAAGGCTCAAGAAGTACGTTTCTAGATACGATGCTAACGTGAGGCTACACGTCGTCAGCCTCGCCGATTTGCGCAACGAATACCAATATAGTCCTTAACAAGGGCAGACGCGGCGACGCCTACTACATTGAGGCTTCGCCTACATTCCGTAGCCGCGCATGCTGGCAGCTTTAGGTTCTAGGAGGGGTGTTTGGAATCAATACTAAAAAAGAAACATTATAGAAAGGTCTTCTATAGTTTTGTTGCAATGCTCTTGGCCTTTTCGGTTACTTTGCGATACTTGGTTCTCCCGCGTTTTGATAGCTCTTTGGATGTGAGTGTCGTGAAGCTTTTTGCTTCAATTCTTGATGGTTTTTCTATCTCTCTGCTTGTTACTGTTATAATTGGAAGTTTTATTTTTTGGTTGACGCCTGAGATAGTTAAAAAGTCAGTGATGGATGTTATTGATCCAAAAGAAATTGGACCATTGTTAAAAAAGGCAATACCAGTTTCTCGCACATGGATCTATAAGGGAGCATGTGGTAGATATACTCGGGCTACCACTCTTCCAATGATGGCTCAAGCTGCAAGGCAGGCTGGCATTGGGCGGGACATAAGGATCATACTGCTTGATCCTGATAATAGTTTACTTTGCGAAGAATATGCAACTTACAGAAGAAGCTTGAAGTCTGCCAGAAATGGAGACGCTTGGACTGCGAGTAAGGTTAAAGAAGAAATAGTAGCTACAGTTATTTCTGCGTTGAGATATAAGCATGAAGAGCCGCTTTTAAGAATAGATTTGCATCTGGCAAACCACTTTTCTGCTTTTAGGTTTGATATCTCTGACAGTTATGTTGTTGTGACCAAGGAGGACAGCGAAGCTGCAGGCCTCAAGGCGGATCAAGCAACGTATTTTTATGACTCATATGTTGATGATGCTCGATTGACAGAACGGCAGTCGAAACGTGTTTTTTATTCTAAAAAAGTTCCCTTGGACGGTGACTTAACAGCTGATGCTGTGAAAGAGATAGCTTTGGAATCAAATTTAGTTTCTCAGGATGGCGTAAGAATGTTGGATTTAGAAAAAATTCTGTCGTATATAAATTGCCCCAAAGATCCGTATTCATGAACTTTAGAGATTTAAAAGATATTGATTCATGGTCGCTAAAATTAGACCAAGGGGTTGTAGGTGCTCATGGCTTGTTCTCCTGGCTAATAGAAGAAAGATTTGAGTTTTCATGGCACCCTTTGGGTTTTGCGATGTGTCGGATTGCGAAGTGGGGTCCTGTTTCATTAAGGGTACACATATGGCCCGTTGAGATGGAGAATCAACAAAAACCTGCATGGTTGATTCATGATCATCGCTTTCACTTGACGAGTTGGGTCTTGGCTGGGAGCTTGGAAAATAGAGAATACCAGATAGACTACTCAGGTTCGGATTTTGCAATTTATAACGCTAATTATTCTGGAGACAAATCGCTTTTGAACAAGACGAGCGCTAGTTGCTCAAAAAAGCTGACACGAAAAATAATACTTGGGAAAGGTGAGGTGTACGAGGTGAATTCTGGTGTTTTTCATGAATCGTTACCCAGATCGAACTGTTCCACCTTCACAATTTGCAGAACAATAGATGAATTAGATAGCAAGCCTAAGGTGCTTGGCGAAAGAAAAGGGAAAAGAACATACGCTTTTTGTCGACGTCAGGTAGAGATGCTGGAGTTGCGGGAATTGTTATCGGGAATTTAACAATTCGCATAAGTCGAACTTCCCTGGTGGGCCGTCTCTTCGACTAGCATTAGTGATCACAGACCGTCCGCTTCTGGTCGTTTCCTGCCGCTTACTCTTATTGAAGGCTCGAGGCCTTACGAACGCTAAGTTGCCTGCTCTAGCTTGCGCCGGCGCCGACCCGGCAACATACAAAAGGGCCCGCGATATCGCGGGCCCTTTTCGTTGCGCTGCCGAATCGTCTGTCTAGGCGACGTCGGCGGCCTTCTGGAAGTGCGTCCTGGCGTGGTGGTAGAGCACGCCGGCGTAGCCGTTGCGCTGCATGACCTTGAGGATCTTCGCCGGGTTGTTGTCCTCCAGCGCCTTGTGCAATTTTGCCCGCTGCTCGGCATCGAGGTCTTCGTACCAGTGGAAGGGCTCGCCGCGCGCGTCGCCGTCCTCGGCCTTGGCGATGAGGTCCATCTCGACGCGACCGCCGTGGCGGTAGAGGATGTCGTAGCCCTCCTGCAGGAGAGTCGACGGCACGTCGCTCGGCTTCTCGAGACCTTCCAGCACGTTGTAGTAGTAGTAGCTCAGCGGTTGCATTTGGCTTCTCCGGGGGTAGGCCATGGATCCGTCCCTGGCATGTGCTCCTGAACCTTCATCCTGCCTTAGCCATGGCGAGGCGCTCAATAGAAAAATGCGCCCGTCGCTGCCCCCGTCGCCTCACCCCTCGAAGATGTCCGGCCAGTGGGCGTCGGCCGCCTCGATGTAGCCGGGAATGTCGCGCTCCCAGCGCCACTGGATCCACTTGCTGTAGTTCAGGTAGAGCCTGTCGTCGACGATCTTCCAGGCCTCGGGCACGGTCGAGGCTGCATCGCCCCGGGCTGCCGCCCAGGCGCACCAGCCGCCGTACTGCGGGGCATAGGCCTCGGGGTCGGCCTGGAAGAGGGCCAGATGCTCGGCCGAGGCGAACTGCCAGGTGGCCTCGTGCCACTCCCACTGGAACTCGGGCGAGCCCGCCACCGGCTCGCCCTGGGTGAAGTAGGCCACCGGGTCGGTGCCGCCGATGGCCAGACCGTCCCGGGTGAAGATGCGTCCGTCGGCGGCCGCGCCCAGCGACCAGGCCAGGCCGATCGCCAGGGCGAGGGCCATCCACCAGCGTGTGTGCGTCATGATCGGTCTCCTCTCGAGCCTGCGTGCATGGCGCTCTGTCGCGCCGCGGCCCCCGGCCTTACAGCCCTTCACGGCGCCCGCACTGTTAAATATGGAAGGCATTTCCACTCTAGGCGCGGCTGGGCTACCATGGCGCTCTCATTTCTCTGTCCCTGGAGCCCGCATGAGCTTTTACGTCTACCTCTCCGGCGAGATCCACACCGACTGGCGCGACGAGATTCGGCGGGGCGCCGAGGCCGCCGGCCTCGATGTCGTCTTCACCGCGCCGGTCACCGATCACGACGCCAGCGACGCCGCCGGCGACCACCTGGGCCCGCAGAGCGAGGGCTTCTGGCGCGACCACAAGTCGTCCAAGGTCAACGGCATCCGCACCAAGACGCTGATCGAGCAGAGCGATCTGGTGGTGGTGCGCTTTGGCGACCAGTACAAGCAGTGGAACGCGGCCTTCGATGCCGGCTACTGCGCGGCGCTGGGCAAGCCCTACGTCACCCTCCACGGCGAGTCGATCATCCACCCGCTGAAGGAGGTCGACGCCTCGGCCATGGCCTGGGCCACCACCACCGAGCAGGTGGTCGAGATCCTGCGCTACGTGCTCAAGGCCTGAGGTCGCTCTTGGCTACACTGGGGGCGAATTTTTAGCAGGAGCTCGCCCATGGGCATTCGGCTGAAGCGCGCCTTCGAGGCGCCGGAGCCTGACGACGGCTATCGCGTGCTGGTCGATCGCCTCTGGCCGCGCGGCGTGGCCAAGGCCGAGGCACGCATCGACGACTGGCCCAGGGAGGCGGCCCCCAGCGACGCGCTGCGCAAGGCGTATCATGCCGGTGAGCTCGGCTGGGGGGCCTTTCGCCGCCGCTACCTGGCCGAGCTCAAGGCCCATCGTGAGACCCTGCGGCCGCTGGCCGAGCGTGCCGGCCGCGAGACCGTCACCCTGGTGTTCGCGGCCAAGGACGTTCGCCGTAACAATGCCGTGGTGCTGCGCCAGTACCTGGCGATGCTGCGACCCTAGCGGCGCGACCGCCACCCGGGCGACGAGGCGGCCGCGAGCTGGTCGAGCCTGGGCGCTGTGCTAGCTTGAAGGTACCGGGCAGGGACGCCTGCCGCTCACCGCGAGGTGGCCCTTCATGCTCTTCATCACCAATCGCTTCCCCACCCAGAGCATCCGCACCCGGGCGAACCGCCCCTTCGATTTCGACCTCAAGAACAACGCGGCGAGCAACTCCGTGTACTACTGCGAGGAGATCGGCGCGGGGCTGTACCTGGAGGTCGGCAGCACGGCCTTCCTGCAGCGTCTCAAGGAGTCGAAGGCGCGGCAGGTGCTGATCTACCTCCACGGCTTCTCCAACCTGCCCGAGGACGTGTTCGCCGCGGCCCGCGAGTTCCAGGACCTCTGCGATGCCAACGACCCCGGCGAGGTGCTGGTGGTGCCGCTGATCTGGCCCTGCGACAACGACCTCGGCATCGTCAAGGACTATTGGGACGACCAGGAGTCGGCCGACCTCAGCGCCTTCTCCTTCGCCCGGGTGCTGCAGCGCTTCCTCGACTGGCGCGAGGGCGATCAGTTCGCGACGGACCCCGCGCCCTGCCTCAAGCGCATCAACGTGCTGGCCCACTCCATGGGCAACCGGGTGCTGCGCGAGACGCTGCGGCTGTGGCGCAAGTACTACCTGCCGGGCGGCGTGCCGCTGCTGTTTCGCAACACCTTCCTGATCGCCGCCGATATCGTCAACGAGTCCCTGGAGGAGGGGCGCGCTGGCGAGCCCATCACCCACGCCTCGCGCAACGTCACCGTCTACTTCGCTTCCGACGACCTGGCGCTGCGGGCCAGCAAGGCCTCGAACCTGCGCAACCGCATCGCCTCGCGGCGCCTCGGCCACTCCGGCCCCGAGGACATGGAGAAGGTGGGGCGCAACGTGTTCGCCGTGGACTGCGACGAGATCAACACCCGCTACGACTTCCCCAAGGGGCACTCCTACTTCCGCTCGGGGGAGGTCTTCGGCGAGCCCGGCGTGGTGTTCCTGCACCTGTTCGCCGCGCTGAAGAGCGGCCGCGTCTTCCCCGAGGACGAGACGCGCCGCATGACCATCCTGCGCGACTGAGCCGCGTCGCGGCTCACAGCTTGGCCGCCTGCACGTGCATCCAGTCAAAGTTGCGCGTGCGGCCGAGGCTGACCCAGCCCTCTTCCTCCCAGAGCCGCCACCAGGTGTCGTATTCCGGCCGCGCCAGGCGGGCGCGGTCGCGTCCCCACTTGAGCTTGTTGTGGGCGGGATCCCAGTCGATGGCGATGCCCCAGGCGTGGGTCGACCAGGCGGTGCCGCCGCGCTTGCGCCGCTTGTTGTAGCAGCCGCCGTAGCGGTGCAGCCCCAGCTCCCTGAGCCGCTCGGGACCGTAGTGATCGTTCACTCTCACGAGGATGCGCGCCAGACTCTCCGCCACCCGCTCGTGGCAGCCGATCCCGCTCGGATGGGTACCGAGGTCCCAGGCGAGGCAGAGCTGCCAGGGGCAGGGGACCACCACCATCGGCGGCCTGCGGGTCGGCGAGCCGAGCGCCTGGTGGAGCTCCGCCTCGCGGACCCAGCCGTTGGGGTTGGCGTCGAGCGGCTCTTGATCCCGCCAGGGGGCGGGGGGCTGGCCGGTCGCCTGGATGGTGGCCAGCACCTCGGCCGCGTGCTCGGTCTGCGGGCCCCACAGGCCGTCGATGGGGCCGACCTCGATCTTCTTCAGGCGACAGGCGACCTGCAGGCAGGCGACGGCGCGTCGTCGGTCGCTCCAGGCTTCGGCGCCCGCCGGCAGCCGGTCGGCGTGGGCTTCGAGGGTGGCGTTCACCGCGGCGCGGGTCTTCGGGCCGCGCAGGCCGTCGATCTTGCCCCGGTAGCTGCCGCCCTTCGCGAGGAACCGCTGAAGGGTCCTGACGTCCGTCCTGTTCATCTCGACCTCCCCCCTGACGCGGGTCGCGTCGCTGCCGCCACCCGGGCGGGCGGCGTTTCTTGCAGTCTAGAGGCTCGAGAGGGCGTCGCCAGGCCGCCGGCCAAGGGCACGCCGAGCCGCGGGGCTGAGAAGGAGAGGGGGGCAGCAGGAGAGAGGGTGCTCTTCAGGCAGGGGCAAAGCAGGCCAGTGAGGTCAGGAGGGCGAGGGCGCGTCCGGCAGCGGGGCGACCAGCTCCAGTGCCACGCACAGGCGCACCAGCTCGGCCAGGTTGGCGGCGCCCAGCGCCTTCATGGCGCGCAGGCGATAGACCTCCACCGTCTTGGCGCTGATGCCGAGCAGGGCGGCGATCTCGCGGCTGGTCAGCCCCTCGGCCACGTGCACGAGTATCTGGCGCTCCTTGGGCCGCAGGGCAGCGTAGCGCTCGCGCAGCGCCTCGAGGCGATCCTGCGTCTCGCGGTGGCGGCGGTGCTGGGCCAGGGCCTGCTGCACGGTGTCGATCAGCTGCTGATGGTTGAAGGGCTTCTCGATGAAGTCGCAGGCGCCCGCCTTGAGCGCCTGCACGGCCATGGGCACGTCGCCGTGGCCGGTCATGAAGATCACCGGGGTGTCGTCGCCGCGCTCGCCCAGCCGCTGCTGCACCTGCAGGCCGGAGAGGCCGGGCATGCGCACGTCGAGCAGGATGACGTCGTGGCGCCCCGGCTCGGCATCGAGCAGCGCCTCGCCGTCGCCGTAGGCCAGGGTCGCAAGGCCCACCGAGTCGAGCAGCCAGGTGAGGGAGTCGCGCAGGGCCTGGTCGTCGTCGACCACGGCGATACAGGGCTTGTCGGGCACGGGCCCCTCCGGGGGGATGAACGAAGACAGTGGGATGAAAGAAGGCGCTCAGCGGGCCGACGGCAGCGGCCCGGGTTCGGCGAGCAGTGTACCGGCAAAGGTGGCGCCGCCGGAACCGCCGGCCGGGGCCAGGACGAGCCGGCCGCCCATGGCCTCCATCAGCGAGTGGCTGATGGCGAGCCCCATGCCGAGGCCCTCGGGGCGCCCCGAGTGGAAGGGCGCGAAGATTCGCTCGCGCTCGGCCTCGGGCACGCCGGGGCCGCGATCACTGATCGTGAAGCGCACCTCCCGCGGGCCGCTCTGCCGGGCGCTGAGCGTCACCCGGTCGGCGCCGGGGTGGGGGCGGCTCGCCTCCAGGGCGTTCAACAGCAGGTTGACCAGCACCTGCTCCAGCGCCACGGGGTCGGCCTGTACCCGGGGCAGGCTCTCTGGCAGCGCGGCGTCCAGCGCGATCCCGGCCTGCCGGAACTGCCAGTCGCAGAGCCGGCAGGCGGCCTTCACGACCTCCTCCAGCGCCACGGGCCGCGGCCGGGTCTGGCCCTTGCGCACGAAGGTGCGGATGTGGCGCAGCCGCTCGGCGAGGCGCTGGACCTGCTCGCTGATCCGCTCGAGCGGCACCGCCAGCTCGCCGGCCGGGCCCGTCGGGTCGGCCTCGAGGCGCATCAGCGCGCCGCTGGCGTAGTTGGCGATGGCACCCAGCGGCTGGTTGAGCTCATGCGCGATGTTGGAGGCGAGCTCGCCGGTGGTGGCCAGGCGGTTGGCGTGGGCGATCTGCGCCTGGTGGCGCCGCTCCTGGGCCTCGGCGGCCTTGCGCAGGCCGATGTCGCGGTTGATCAGCGAGAGATGGTCGGGTTCGGCGGCGGGGCCGCGGTGGGCCATCACCACGCTGAGCACCGGCACGGGGCCACGGGGACCGCACATCGCGAGCTCGCCGCTCCAGGAGCCGTAGCGCGCCACGGCGGGCAGCACGACCTCGCGCAGCACGGCCAGCGACTCGGGGGTATAGGCCTGCTCGAGGCGCAGGGCCTCCTCCTCTCTCTGGTTGCGGCTCGGGCGGTCGCGGCCGGGGCGCGCCAGCAGGCGTCGGGCCGCCTCGTTGGCGGTGAAGATGCGCTCCTCGCCGTCGAGGAACAGCACGTAGTCGGTGGTCGACTCCACCACCCGGGCGAGGCGCTCGCGGTGGGCCTCGGCCTCCAGGCGCCGGCCGACGTCCCGGGAGACGCAGAGCACGTCCAGCAGTTCCCCGGTGGCGGGGTCGCGGCGGGTGCGGCTGGTGGTCTCGAACCAGACGTAGTGGCCGTCCTTGGCGCGGAAGCGGTAGGTCTGCTGGTAGAAGCCGTCGTGGTAGTAGATGCGCGGCGACTTGGTGAGCAGCTCCTCGAGGTCCGCGGGGTGGAAGAGGTCGTAGGCGGAGACGCCGATCAGCTCCTCGGGGGCGTAGCCGAGCAGGTCCCGGGCCGCCGCCGAGGCGAACAGGAAGGTGCCGTCCCGGGCGTGGCGGGAGATCAGGTCGGTGGTGCTGTCGGCCAGCCACTGGTAGTGGCGCTTCTCGGCGTCCAGCGCCGCGTTCTGCTCTTCCAGCGCCGCTTTTTCCGCTTCCAGCGCCAGGCAGCGCGCCCTGAGCCGCTCGGTCTCTCCCCGGTCGCCTGCATTCGCCATCAGCGCGCCGGGTCCACCAGGCCGCCGAGCGAGGCGTTGCGCCGGAACCAGCCGGCGATGCTCGAGCGCGGCAGGCGGGTCGGCAGCACCTCGTGGGGCACGCTGTCGGAGAGGAAGCAGGCGAAGGTGCCGGCCTGTGGGCGCACCCGGGCCACCTCGCGATTGGGGTCGTCGGCGGCGAAGATCACCATCTCGCCGCCGCCGTCCTCGGGCCAGTCGGGGTTCAGGTAGCCCACGGTGGAGACCACCCGGTTGGCACGGCCGCGGAAGCTGTCGACGTGGCGTTTGTAGAAGGCGCCGGGCGGGTAGTGGGCGAAGTGCGCCTCGTACTCGAAGAGCCCCAGGAAGAGCGCCCGGTTGAGCTCCTGCTGCAGCTCGGCCATGGCGTCCAGATACTGTCGCCGGGCCTGGCTCTCGCGGTCCAGCCAGCGGATGGCGTCGCCCCGGATGTCCCGGCGCAGGGCGTGCTCCTGGCCGCGGCCGATGCCGGCGGCCTCGAGCGCCTCGTGGTCGGCCATGGCGCCGAGCTCGTGGTGCAGCGCCGCGCACAGCTCGGCGGGAATGAAGCCCTCGCCGACGTACCAGCCCTGTTCCACCAGGGCATCGACCAGCTCGGCCAGGCGGGCGCGGGGCAGGGCGGTGGCGAAGGCGTCGCGTGTCGGCATCATGGGCGGGAGACTCGGCGTTCGGGAAGGTGAATCAGGTCGCCCGACGGGCGCTCGAAGAGGCTGATCGGCATGGCGAAGCCCTCGGCGAGCAGCTCCACCAGCATCATCGCCGAGAGCCCCCAGATCACGTGGCCATCGGTGGTGTAGCTGGGCACGTAGTAGTCCCGGCCGTCCACGCGGATCACGTCGGTGTGGGTGCGTCGATCCTCGAGGAAGTGCGTGAGCGGCACCTCGAAGATGGCGTCGAGTTCGCCGGGATCGGGGACGAGCGGCAGGTCGGGCGGGATCAGCCCCACCCAGGGCGTGACGCGCAGGCCGTGCAGCGAGAGCACGTCCGAGAGCCGCCCGAGCAGCGCCACCCGATCGGGGGGCAGGGCGATCTCCTCCTCGGACTCGCGCAGCGCCGTGGCCAGCAGGTCGGCGTCGCCCGGCTCGCGCTTGCCGCCGGGGAAGGCGACCTGGCCGCTGTGGGTGGCGAGGTGGCCGGCACGGCGGGTGAACAGCAGGGTCGGCTCGGGACGGTCGACGATGGGGATCAGCACCGACGCCTCGGGCAGGCGCAGCCCGATCCGGCGCGGGCGGTGTGCTTGCAGGCGTTCACGAAGGTTCTCTAACATGGGGCGTCCATCGGGTTTGATTCCTTCTACTCGGCCGCCATGAGCGGCGTCAAGCCCTGACCGGGCGGCCGTCATGCCGCCCTCCGGCCTGCCAGGGAGCGCCATGAACTTCTGTAGTCACTGTGGGCATACCGTGCGCTTCACGATCCCGGACGGCGACGATCGCCCCCGCCACTGCTGCGACGCCTGCGGCACCATCCACTACCAGAACCCGCGCATCGTCGCCGGCACCCTGCCGGTGAGCGGCAGCCGGGTGCTGCTGTGCCGCCGCGCCATCGCCCCGCGCAAGGGCTTCTGGACCCTGCCGGCGGGCTACATGGAGAATGCCGAGACCACCGTCGAGGCGGCGGCCCGGGAGACCCGCGAGGAGGCCTGCGCCGAGGTCGAGATCCACGGCCTCTACACGCTGATCAACCTGCCGCACATCGACCAGGTCTACATGATCTTCCGCGCCGACCTCGCCGGCGGCTTCGGCGCCGGTCCCGAGAGCCTCGAGGTGGCGCTCTTCGAGGAGCACGAGATCCCCTGGGACGAGCTCGCCTTCCCGACCATCGAGCGCACCCTGCGCCACTTCTTCGCCGACCGGCAAGAGGCCGCCTTCCCGCTGCACGTCAGCGACATCACCGCCGAGGATCGCGAGCGCTACTTCGGCAGCGCCTAGGGTCTGAAGCCTCACTTCCGGCGACACGGATTTCCGGCCGCGCCCGCGTCACGGGCGCGGCCGGTGTGTGTCAGTCCCGCTCGATATGGGTCGGTGACCAGCTCTGTCGCGTCGGCATGATCTCGAGGAAGTTGATGTTGATGTGCGCGGGCAGCGTTGCCACGTGGACGATCTGCTCGGCGACGTCCTCGGCCTGCAGCGGCGTGGTGTCGCTGTAGAGCGCCTCGGAGGCGGCCTCGTCGCCCTTGGTGCGCACCAGGGTGAACTCGGTCTCGGCGAGCCCCGGGGCGATGTCGGTGACCCGCACGCCGGTGCCCTGGAGATCACACCGCAGGTTGTAGCTGAACTGCTCGACGAACGCCTTGGTGGCGCCGTAGACGTGGCCGCCGGCGTAGGGCCACTTGGCCGCCGCCGAGCCGATGTTGATGATGCTGGCCCCGGCGCCGGTGGCGATCAGCAGCGGCAGCATGGTGTGGGTGACGTTGACCAGGCCGGTGACGTTGGTGTCGATCATGGTGTGCCAGTCGGCCAGGTCGACCTGCTGCGAGGGCTGGGGCGCCAGCGCCAGGCCGGCGTTGTTGACCAGGCAGGTGACCCCGCGAAACGCCTCGGGCAGTGTCTCGACGGCCCGCTTCACCGCCTCGGCATCGCGCACGTCCAGGGCCAGGGTCAGCACCTCGACGCGCTCGCCGAGCTCCTGCTCGAGGGCGTCCAGCCGCTCCTGGCGGCGACCGGTGAGGATCAGCGACCAGCCGGCCTCGGCGAAGCGCCGGGCGGCGGCGCGGCCGAAGCCGGACGTGGCGCCGGTGATCATGGCGATGGGCATGGGGGAAACCTCCTGAGGGTGAACGGAATATGCAGCCTCGCATCATAGGCCGAGCCGCGGCGCGTCTCCAGCCGCCGGCCTTCCCGGGGGCGCGTGACGCTCACCAGGTCTCCAGCCGCCAGACATCGAAGGCCGGCTCCTCGTAGGGGTGGGCCCGTCGCAGGGCGGCCACCGCCTCGCGGATCAGCGCATCCTCGCAGACCAGCTCCACCTTCAGCTCCTCGACCCGCTCCAGGTCGCCGACATGCCCGATGTGCGGGTCGGCCCCCGGCAGCGGGCGGAACTGCCCGGTGCCCGGCGTCTGGAAGCAGCACGCCTCGTAGTCGCCGATGCGTCCCGCCCCGGTGGCGAAGACGGCTTCCTTGACGGCCTCGGCGTCGGCCATCGGCACGAAGAAGGCCAGCTTGTACATGGTCGTGACTCCTCTCTGGCAGGTGAACCTCTCGTTGTGCCATATCGCGCCGGCGGCGTCAGCCGTGGCGGCGGGATGAAATTAATACTTGTCCAATAGCTATACAGGGTCTAGATTCTGTACAGGTTGAGGCGGAGAGGCCTCCACCGGGTGTTCCATGACGAGTATGACGAGAGCGTCACTCCCGCCGGGCGAATCGCGTCCGCGGCCAAACAAGAGGAAGTGCCCCATGAAGACCCCGATCACCGCCACTCAAGCCCCCCGCACCGTGCCGATGACCCGCGCCCTCGGAGTCGGCCTGCTGGGCCTGATGCTCGCCGGCGGCGTCCAGGCCGGCGATCACGGCATGAAGAAGGACATCGTCGACACCGCCGCGGGTGCCGGCCAGTTCGAGACGCTGGTCGCCGCCGTAAAGGCTGCGGAGCTGGTCGAGACCCTCAAGGGCGAGGGGCCCTTCACCGTCTTCGCCCCCACCGACGAGGCCTTCGCCGCGCTGCCCGAGGGCACCGTCGATGACCTGCTGAAGCCCGAGAACCAGGAGACCCTGCAGGCTGTGCTCACCTACCACGTGGTGCCCGGCAAGATCATGGCCGAGGACGCCATGGCGGCCGACAGCGCCACCACCGTGCAGGGCCAGGACATCACCATCACCACCATGGATGGCAGCGTGATGATCGATGATGCCACCGTCATCCAGGCGGACATCGAGACGAGTAACGGCGTCATCCACGTGATCGACGGCGTGCTGATGCCGGAATAAGCCCCGGCCGCTCAGTCCGCCGCGAAGTTTCACCGAGTTATCTCCCGCTTGTGTTTCTTGGCCGCCCCTCGGGGCGGTTTTTTTTGTCGCCAGTCCCGCGCTTTGACAGCGCCGGGTGCTTTGACAGCGTCGGCTGGGCTGGCGACCCTCGGGGCAGGCGACACGTCAAAGGAGGCAGGACCCATGGAGCGAACCCTCGAACGACTGCTGGCCTCGGCGGCCCTGGTGCCCCGCGGCGAGCCCGTCTCCCTGGGTGGTGGCGACATCGCCGAGGTCCGGCGCCTCGTGACCGACCAGGGGGCGGTGGTGATCAAGCGCGACGATCCCGCGCGGCTGGCCGGCGAGGCCGACGGCCTGCGCGCCCTGCGCCAGGCCGACACGCCGCTGATCGTGCCCGAGGTGCTGGCCGAGGGCGACGGCTGGCTGGTGATGGAGGCGCTGGAGCGCGGGCGCGCAGGGAACGATGCGGCACGCCTGGGCGAGGGGCTGCGGGCGCTGCACGCCGATACCGGCGACGCCCACGGCTGGCCGCACGACAACGCCTGCGGCCGCACGCCCCAGCCCAATGCGCCGCTCGTCGACGGCCGTGCCTTCCAGCGCGAGCGGCGCCTGCTGCCCCTGGCCGAGGCCTGCCAGCAGCGCGGCCTCATGGACGACGCGCTGCGCCGGCGCCTCGAGGCCATCGCCCACGGGCTCGAGGCCTGGCTGCCGGACGCCCCGGCGAGCCTGGTGCATGGCGATCTCTGGTCGGGCAACGTGCTCTTCACCCCCAAGGGGCCGGCGATCATCGACCCGGCGGTCTATCGCCACTACCCGGAGGTGGATCTCGCCATGCTGACGCTGTTCGGCGCGCCAGGCGAGGCCTTCTTCGAGGCCTACTGGAACGGCCGCGCCCCGGCCGACTGGCCGAGGCGCGAGGCGCTGTTTCAGCTCTATCCGCTGCTCAACCACCTGCTGCTGTTCGGCGCTGGCTACCGCGGTGCCGTCGAGCGGGCGGTGGCGCGGCTGGAGGCCGCCTAATCCGGCCGGCTAGTGACTCCTGTCGAGGCCCCGGCGCAGGCCGTCGGGCGTGGCCACGGTGAGGCCGGAGTGGGCGAGGGGCCGGGACGGTCGCTGCCGTCGGCCGCCCAGGCGCTGCGGCGGCCGGGCCGGCTCGATGAGGGCTTCATCGCGCCACCTCGTGCCGCTCAGGCCGCCGGCCTTGCGAGTGTGCCGGCGCGCCCGCCCCGCGAAGGGCCGGGCCCGTGCCGCGACGCGGGTCTCGCCCCGGCCAGGGGGGACAAGGGCGTCGCCGGAAGGCGGGACCTCGGCCTGGAGGCGTCGCGCGGGGAGCCAGGCCGCCAGGCTGGCCATCAGCACCAGGCCGACGGTCAGCCTGCCGAATCGTCGTCGCGCGGCGTCCGGCAGGATCGGGGAGCCGACGCCCTGTAACGCGGTGGCCGGAGAGAAGGCGGATTCGGTGCGCTTGCGGACATGAGGTCCCATTGCGTTACCCCTTGGGTGGTGGGTGACACCGCCGGCCTTGGCCGTGCGGGTCGGCGTCCTGCCCGGAATCTCGTGCGAGCGGCGTGCCATTCCCCCCGGCGCGTCGATGAAACGAGAAGAGATCAGCGCATTGAAGCCCTCTATCGAGCGCTTGTGGTCGGCAAATGGCGCCCAGATGGCCGGGAAAACGCACGAAAAGGAGGCGTTTTCCGGTTGAAATGCGACATGTGGGGGCAGCGTTCAGGAGGCGGGGGCGGCCAGCCGGGCCAGGGTCCAGTCGACCACCTCGACGGCGAGGCGGTCGGCGGCGCGGCCGAAGGCGGCGACCACCGCCTCGAGGCCATCGCCGTCGCTTGCCACCACCGCCTCGAAGCGTCGGCTCGCCCGCACCGCGCGGCGGGGGGCGTCGAGCAGCTGGGCGTCGAGGCGCACGACCACCTCGGGCCTGCCCGCGCGATAGCGGACGTGGAAGGCGCCCAGGTGGCCGGTCAGTGCCGCGTCGCCCTGTGCCCGACTGGTCTCGTCGATCACCGCGGCCAGGCGTCCGTTGCGGCGCAGGGCCTCGATCAGGTGGTCGCGCACGAGCCGCGGCGCGTCGTCGCGCCAGCGGGCCCCGGCGTAGGCCTGGAACTCGCCGGGGCTCGGCTTGATCAGCAGGCGCCGGCCGTCCAGCGGCGCCCCGGCGCCGGGCGTGTCGACCCGCAGGGTCAGCGGGAGGGGCGCCTCGACGGCGGCCGGCAGCGACGGCTCCGGCAGCGTGAAGAGCCGCACCGGCTCGCCCTCGGGGAGCACGCTGCAGCCGGCGAGCAGCCCGGCCAGCAACAGGGGCAGCAGCCGAACGAGGCGCGAGGGGCGTGAGAGGGATCGGCGGGCGTGCCGACGGGACGGGCTCATGGGCGGAACTCCTGGATCTCGTCGCCGCCGAGCAGGGTCTCGGCGGGGTTCTCCTCGAGGCGCTGCAGTAGCCGGTTGAGGGTGCGCAGTGCGGCGTGCAGCTCGCGCATGGCCGGATCGAGCTCACCGATGCCCTGCAGGCCGCGATCCAGCGAGCCCGCGTGGCGCTCGGTCAGGCGATCCAGCCGCGCGGCGGTGGTGGAGAGCGAGCGCATCGCCTCGCCGGCGTCCTCGAGCGCGGCGCTGCCCTGGTCGTCGAGCAGCCGGTTGGCCCGCTCGCCGAGGCGCTCGAAGCGTTCCAGGGTGGCTGTCGCCTGCTCGCCGGCGCGCCCGATCCCGGTCATCGCCTCGCCGAGGGTGTCGCGCTGATCGGCCAGCGAGCCCGTGAGCGTCTCCAGGTTGGCCAGGGTGCGCGTCAGGTGCTCGGCGTTCTGCGCGGAGAGCACCCGGTTGGCGTTGGTCAGCAGCCGGTCCAGCTTGGCGAACAGCGCCTCGCTGCCGGAGAGCAGCGAGCTCAGCGGCGAGGGCTCGGCCCGGATCAGCGGGGGATCGTCGCGGTCGCCCTCGAGGCGCGGGCTCTGGGGGCTGCCGCCGGAGAGCTGCAGGTGCTTGCTGCCGGTGATGTTGGCCAGCGCCAGGCTGGCGCGGGTGTTCTCGCGGATCGGCACCTCGCTGTCGACGCGGATCAGCGCCCGCACCCGGCGCGGGTCCTCGGGATCGAGGCGCAGTCGCACCACGTCGCCGACCTCGATGCCGCTGTAGAGCACCGCACTGCCCTCGGAGAGGCCGCCGACGGCGCGGTTGAAGGCGATCTCGTACCAGGCGTAGTCGCGATCGACGCTCGACTTGCCGAGCCACAGGGCGAACAGCAGGGCGCTGCCCAGGGTGATCACCGTGAACAGCCCGATCAGCACGTGGTGGGCGCGGGGTTCCATGGTCAGGGCTCCTTCACCGGATGGGCCGCCCGCCGGGCGGCGCGGCCACGGGGGCCGTGGAAGTAGTCGTGGATCCAGGCGTCGTCGGTGGCCTCGACGGTGGCCAGGCGATCGGCGACCAGTACCCGCTTCTGCGCCAGCACGGCCACCCGGTCGCAGGCGGTATAGAGGGTGTCGAGGTCGTGGGTGACCAGGAAGACGCTCAGGCCCAGGGCGTCGCGCAGGGTCAGCAGCAGCCGGTCGAAGGCCGCCGCGCCGATCGGGTCGAGGCCCGCCGTCGGCTCGTCGAGGAACAGCACCTCCGGGTCCAGCGCGAGGGCGCGGGCCAGGGCAGCGCGCTTGATCATGCCGCCGGAGAGCGAGGCGGGGTACTGGCATGCGGCCTCGGCGGGAAGCCCGGCCAGGGCCAGCTTGACCCGGGCCAGGGCCTCGGCGTCGGCGCGGGGCAGCCCGGCATGCTCGATCAGCGGCACGGCGACGTTCTCCTCGAGGGTCAGCGAGGTGAAGAGCGCGCCGCGCTGGAAGAGCACCCCGAAGCGGCGCTCCAGTCGCGAACGCGCCGATGGGGAGAGCCGCTGGAGGTCCTCGCCGAAGACCTCGATGCGCCCCTCGGCCGGCCGCAGCAGGCCGACGATGCTGCGCAGCAGTACCGACTTGCCGGTGCCCGAGCCGCCCACTACGCCGAGGATCTCGCCGGGGTAGAGGTCGAGGTCGAGGGCCTCGTGGACGACGTGGCGGCCGAAGCGGTTGCAGAGCCCGCGCACGCGAATCAACGGCTCACCGTTACACGCCTCCTGAGGCCAGGATGTCTGCATCGATTCGCTCACCAACCCATCTCCATGAAGAAGAGAGCCGCCACGGCGTCGAGCAGGATCACCACGAAGATCGACTGCACCACGCTCGAGGTGGTGTGCTCGCCCACCGACTGCGCGCTGCCGCTCACCTTGAAGCCCTCCAGACAGCCGATCACCGCCACCAGGAAGGCGAACAGCGGCGCCTTGGCCAGGCCGACCAGGAAGTGGTTGAGGGGGATGTCGCGCTGCAGGATGGCGACGAACTGGAAGAGCGAGATGTCCAGCGCCAGGGCGCAGATCAGGGCGCCGCCGAGGATGCCGCTGAGCATGCCGACGAAGGTGAGGATCGGCAGCGTCAGCATCATCGCCAGCACCCGCGGCAGCACCAGCAGCTCGACCGGGTCGAGACCGAGGGTTCGCACCGCGTCGAGCTCCTCGTTGGCCTTCATGGCGCCGAGCTGCGCCGTGAAGGCGCTGGCGGTGCGCCCGGCGAGCAGGATGGCGGCCAGCAGCACGCCGAACTCGCGCAGGAAGGCGAAGGCGACCAGGTTGACCGTGTAGATGGTGGCGCCGAAGTCGCGGAGCACCGTGGCGCCGAGGAAGGCCACCACGGCGCCCACCAGGAAGGTCAGCAGGGCGACGATGGGCAGGGCGTTGAGGCCGGTCTGGTGCAGTTGGGCGACCACCGAGGTGAGGCGCCAGCGGCCCGGCCGCCAGGCGGTGGCGGCCAGGGTGGCGAGCACCAGGCCGATGAAGCCGAGCAGCTGGCGCTGCTGTTGGTAGAGACCCTCGACGCGCTGGCCGACCCGCGCCAGTCCCTCCCGCAGCGGCCGGCGGGGCGGGGACGCGGGGGCCGGGCGGTCGACCATGGCCTCGCCGAGCGTGCGCAGCAGGGCGCGGCGGGTCGCCGGTAGCTCCGGCGCCCAGTCGTCGATCGCGGCGAGACGCTCGGCGCCGGTCAGCTCCATCAGCAGCACCGCGCCGGCGGTGTCCAGGGCGGCCAGCGGCGAGAGGTCGAGCTCCCGGACGAACGGCTCGCGGCCCCTGGCCAGGCGCTCGACCTGGCGCTTGAGGCTCGCGTGGTGCGCAAGCGTCCAGTCGCCGCGGATGGCCAGGCGCTCGCCCTGGGCGTCGATCCGGCCGGGCTCGTCCACGGGCTTGGTCGCCGGGGCGGTCATCGGCTCGGGCATGGCAGCGGGGCGTTGGAGCGAGTCATGGTCTCCGATGGTATCAGGCCGTGAGGTGTTATATTAGCTTAACCCGTGTTTTGCTCGGTCGCCGGCCCTCCACGCGGTGACGACGGCGCGGCGAGCGGGTCCATGAGGCGTCGATCAACTACCATTATGGTCGCTCGCATGATTTCCACCGGCTGACAGGATCGACACGATGACCTCACCACACCCCTTGGCCCGCGTCCTCCTGTGGCTGGGCCTGCTGGCGCTGCTCGGCGGCTGTTCCCTGCCGGATCTGGAGGGACGGCTCGAATCCTCGGCGCTGGACGAGGCGCAGAGTCGCGACACCTCGCTGGGCGAGGCCCTGGCGCCCGCGGTCGACGCCCACCCCGGCCTGAGCGGCATCTATCCGCTGGACAAGCCCGTCGACGCCTTCGCGGCGCGCATGGTGATGGCGCATGCCGCCGAGCGCACCCTGGACGTCCAGTACTACATCTGGCACCCCGACACCACCGGCCTGCTGCTCTTCGAGGCCCTGCTCGAGGCCGCGGACCGCGGCGTGCGGGTGCGCCTGCTGCTCGACGACAGCGGCACCGGGGGGATCGATGAGGAGCTCGCCGCCCTCGCCAGCCACCCCAACATCCAGGTGCGGCTGTTCAACCCCTTCGTGGTGCGCACGCCCAAGTGGATCGGCTACCTGACCGACTTCTCCCGAGCCAACCGGCGGATGCACAACAAGTCCTTCACCGCCGACAACCAGGTCTCGGTCATCGGCGGGCGCAACATCGGCGACGAGTACTTCGGCGCCACGGGGGACGTGACCTTCTCGGACCTGGACGTGCTGGCCGTCGGCGAGGTGGTCGACGACGTCTCGCGCGATTTCGACCGCTACTGGAGCAGCGGCTCCTCCTATCCCGCCTCGAGCATCCTCCCGAGCGTCGGGCCGGAGGGGCGGGTCCGGCTCGAGCAGGCGGTGGCCGAGGCCATGCGCGACCCCGAGGCGGATGCCTACCTGACGGCCGTGAGCCAGACGGCGCTCGTGCAGAAGCTGCTGGCCAACGACCTCGGCCTGACCTGGGCGCCGGTGCGCATGCTCAGCGACGACCCGGCCAAGGGGCTCGGCGAGGCGAGCGGGCAGGGGCTGCTGAGCCATGACCTCACACTGATCTTCGACGACGCCGAGCGCACCGTCGCCCTGGTCTCTCCCTACTTCGTGCCGGCCAAGGCCGGCACCCAGGCCTTTAGCGACCTGGAGCGCGACGGGGTCGAGGTCGAGGTGCTGACCAACGCTCTGGAGGCCACCGACGTGGCCGCCGTGCATGCCGGCTACGCCAAGCGGCGCAAGGCGCTGCTCGAGGCGGGGGTCGAGCTCTGGGAGCTTAGGCGCGGCGCCCAGCACCAGGGGCGCAACCTGAGCGCGGGGCCGTTCGGCAGCTCAGGTGCGAGCCTGCACGCCAAGACCTTCTCCGTGGACGGCGAGCGCGTCTTCGTGGGGTCGTTCAACTTCGACCCGCGCTCGGCCAACCTGAACACCGAGCTTGGGTTCATCATCGAGGACCCGGAGCTCGCCCAGCGCATCGATGCCGCCTTCGACAAGGGGGTGCCGCAGAACGCCTACGAGGTGCGCCTGGACGCCGAGGGCGATCTCTACTGGCTGGAGCGTCGCGACGGCCAGGTGATTCGCCACGACGTGGAGCCCAATTCGGGGCCGCTGCGGCGCTTCGTGGTCTCGCTGATCTCGCTGCTGCCCGTCGACTGGCTGCTCTAGCGGCGTGGAGTTCGGCGCCGCGAGGCTAGCGCCCCAGGCGCGCCAGCAGGCGCTGCCACCAGGAAAAGCGCGCCGTCGCGGCGGCAGCGGGCGAGGAGGCCAGGAAGGCGGCGATGGGCGCGACCTGGTCGCGGCGATCGAGCATCGGCGCGTGCCCGCAGCCCGGCACCTCGTGGCTGACGAGCCCGGGCTGCGCCTCGGCCATGCGCGTCACGCTCTCGGCCTTGAGCAGCGGCGAGTGCCGGCCGCGCACGACCATCAGCGGGCAGCGGATCGCGGCCCAGTCGGCCCAGGTGTCGCGGGGCGTGTCATGGACGAATTGCTCGGCGATGCGTGGATCGAAGTGGTAGGTCCAGCTGCCGTCGGGCAGCCGGCGGGCGCTGCCCAGCGCCAGGCGGCGCCAGGCGTCGTCCCCGGCGATGCCGAAGCCGGTGTAGTGGCGCCTGAGCTCGGCCTCGAGCTCGCTGAAGTGGAGGAAGCGATGGGGTACGCCGAAGTAGCTGGCCAGCTCCGCCAGGCCCTCGGGCGCGAGCTCGGGGCCCACGTCGTTGAGCACCAGCCGTTCGATGCGTGCCGCGCTCTCCGGCTCGGCGGCCAGCAGCATGCCCAGCAGGCCGCCCATGGAGGTGCCGACCCAGGGCACGCGCTCGAGGCCGAAATGATCCATGACCGCGGCTGCTATGGTCATGTAATGGGCATATACGTAGTGGCAGGATGGCGTGGACGACCAGCTCGAGAGGCCGCGCCCCGGGGTGTCGGGGGCCAGGACCCGCCACTCGGGTCCGAGCTCCCGGGCGAAGTCGGCGAAGTCGCCGCCGTGGCGGGCCAGGCCGTGCCAGGCGATCAGGGTGCGGGGCGCCTCGGGGTGCCAGATCCGCACGGCGACCTCCAGCGTGTTCACCTTGACGAGTTCCAGGGCGTCCATGGGCGGGCTTCCTGAGCGGGGCCTGAGAGGGTGTCGACCGCGTCGCGGCCGGCCAGCGGGGGAGGCCGGCCCGGTGGCCCCGCCGATGGCGTTTGCTGCAAGGCAGCATAGCGGACGGCACCGTCCCGCGGCCAGTTTCCTTGGTCGTAGGCGAGGACGGTGGACTCGATCAACAAACATGCGACAATGTATGTAAATATCTTCATCACGACACCGAGGATCTACCGATGATGCGTCCCCGTTCCCTTCGCTGCACCGGCACGCGGCTCGCCCGCCGTGCGCTGCTGCCGGCTCTGGTGGCCGCGGCCTGCGCCACCCCGGTGCAGGCCGCGGACCTCCTGACCATCGCCCGCGATGCCATGCAGAACAACGCCGAGCTGGCCTCGGCCCGAGCCCAGACGAGCGGCGTCGAGGCGGGGCGGGACGTCCAGCAGGGCGACCTGCTGCCCCAGGTCGACGTCTCGGGCAACCTGACGCACAACCGCCAGTACGAGAGCCAGACTAGCGGGTTCCAGCCGGCCGGCGACGATGACTACAACGGCGCCAGCCTGACCCTGGAGGCGACCCAGGCGCTCTTCGATGCCCGCAACGCGCGGGAGGTCGACCGGGCCGAGCGCGAGATCGACCAGCAGCTCTACCGGCTGGCCGCCACCGAGCAGCAGGTGCTGATCGATGTCTCCACGGCCTACTTCGAGATCCTGCGCGCCTATGAGGTGCTCGAGGCGCGGCGCGCCCAGGAGCGGGCGATCGGCCGCCAGCTGGAGCAGGCCCGGGAGCAGTTCGAGGTGGGGCTGATCGCCATCACCGAGGTGGAGGAGGCCCAGGCGGCCTTCGACCAGGCGCGGGCCGAGCGCATCACCGCGCAGAGCAACCTGCAGGTCAGCTTCGAGGCCCTGGAGCGGCTGACCGGCCAGCGCTACGCCAGCATCGACTCGCTGGGCGAGGAGATTCCCATCGCGCCGCCCACCCCGAGCGATCGCGACCACTGGGTGGCGCTGGCCATGGAGAACAACCCACGGGTGCTGGCCAGCCAGGCCGGGGTCGAGGTCTCGCGCAGCGGAGTCGATATCGCCCGCGCGGATCGCCTGCCGACGGTCAACGCCTTCGCCAGCTACAACTACGCCGACGACGATCGGGACGCGATCGAGGGCCACACCTCGGCCAGCCAGGTGGGCGTCGGGGTCAACCTGCCGCTCTACACCGGCGGGCGCACCTCGGCCAGCATCCGCCAGAACACCTACCTGCTGGAGGCCAGCCAGTACGACTTCGAGTCCCAGCGTCGCGACACCGTCCAGCAGGTGCGCTCCTTCTATACCCAGGTCAGCAACGACGTCTCCACCGTGGAGGCGCGCGCCCAGGCGATCGTCTCCAACCAGAGCGCGCTGGACGCGACCCGCGCCGGCTACGAGGTGGGCACCCGTAACATCGTCGACGTGCTCAACGCCGAGCAGAACCTCTACAACGCCGTCGCCGAGCATGCCAGCGCCCGCTACGACTACGTGATCGACCTGCTGACCCTGCGCCAGCAGTCGGGGACCCTGGACGTGCCGGCGGTCGAGGAGGTGAACGCCTGGCTGGACGGCGGCAGCGTCTCCTTCACGCTGCCCGAGACGGCCGGATCGCGGGATGCGGTCATGGAGATCGGGGCGCCGCCGCGTCTCGAGGAGTAGCGATCGCTCCCGGAAAATTTACAAACATTCATGGATGAATGTAAAATTCATTCCCCCTCCGACGCGCCTAATGGAAAGCACCCATGACAACCTTCATCAAACGAGGCCGGGGCGGCCTGGTGGCCCTGGCCGCGGGCCTCGTACTCGCCGCCTGCGGCCAGCAAGAGACTCCCGAGCAGCAGGCGTCCGGCCAGAGTGACGCGCCCCCGACGCCCAAGCCGGTCATGGAGATGGCCCGCCAGGACCTGCCGCTCGCCAAGTCTTACCCCGCCAAGCTGCGCAGCGACGACGAGGTCACCCTGGTGGCCCGCGTCACCGGCTTCCTCGAGGAGCGCCACTTCGAGCCGGGCGATATGGTGGAGGAGGGCGAGAGCCTCTACTCCATCGAGCCGGACCTCTACGAGTCCGCCGTGGCCCAGCGCGAGGCCGACCTCGAGAGCGCCCGCGCCGAGCTCGCCCGCGCCCAGCGCGATGCCGCCCGCTTCCAGCAGCTGCTCAGCCAGAACTCGGTGAGCCGCCAGCAGGTCGACCAGGCCCAGGCCGACCTGAACGTGGCGCGCGCCTCGGTCTCCCAGGCCGAGGCGGCGCTGGCCAGCGCGCGCATCGACCTCGGCTATGCCGACGTGACCGCGCCGGTGGCCGGCATGATCGGGCTGAGCGAGGTCAACCTGGGCAACCTAGTGCAGCCGGGCACCCAGCTCGCCACCATCACGCCGCTGGACCCGCTGGAGGTTCGCTTCCAGCTGCCCCAGGAAGACGCCTTCGCGCTGCGTCAGCAGCTGCGCGACCAGCCCATCGATGCGATCACCGCCTGGCTCGACCTGCCGGGAGGCGTCGACGGCGCGGGCGAGCGCCTCGAGGGACACCTGGACTTCCTCGGCTCGCGAGTCGACGAGGCCACCAGCACCGTGCAGGCCACCGCGACCTTCGCCAATCCCGATGCCCGGGTGCTGCCCGGCCAGTTCGTCCGCGTGCACCTCGAGGGCATGAAGCGCTTCGACGTGATGGCGGTGCCTGAGATCGCGCTGACCCAGGGCCTCATGGGCCCCCAGGTCTTCGTGCTCGACGAGGAGAACAAGGCCCGGGCGCGCACCGTGCAGCTCGGCGAGATCGCCGGCCCCTGGCAGATCCTGCGCAGCGGCGTCGAGCCCGGCGAGCGGGTAGTGGTGGGCGACCCTGCCGGCCTGCAGCCCGGCACGACCATCGCGCCGCAGCCCTTCGAAGGCATCGGGCAGAACTCGGGAAAGCCCGCCGAGGAGGCCGCTGAGCAGGGTGAGCAGGGCGCAGAGGCGAGCGCCATGCCCACGGCCGACGCTGAGGGAGACGCCGGCCCATGAACTTCTCCAATTTCTTCATCAAGCGCCCGATCTTCGCGACGGTGCTGGCGATCATCCTGACGCTGATCGGGCTGATGAGCATGCGGGTGCTGCCCATCGAGCAGTACCCGAGCGTGGTGCCGCCCACGGTCTCGGTCAACGCCACCTTCCCCGGGGCCGACGCCGAGACCATGGCGCAGACCGTGGCGGCACCCCTCGCGGAAGCCATCAACGGCGTCGAGGACATGCTCTACATGACCTCGACCAGCGCCGACAACGGCTCGATGCAGCTGCAGGTGGCCTTCAATATCGGCACCGACGGCGACATCAACACCATCAACGTCAACAACCGGGTACAGGGCGCGCTGTCGCAGCTACCCGAGGCGGTGCAGGCCCAGGGCGTGACGGTGGAACTGAGCTCCAGCTCGATCCTGATGCTGGTGGCGCTGACCTCGCCGGACGAGGACTACGACCGCATCTACCTGCAGAACTACGCCACCCTCAACGTCCTGGACGAGCTGCGCCAGGTGCCGGGGGTCGGCGACGCCGAGGTGCTGGGTGGCGGCGAGTTCGCCATGCGCGTATGGATGGATCCGGACCGGCTGGCGCAGTACGACCTGACGCCCACCGAGGTCGCCGCGGCCATTCGCGCCCAGAACACCGAGGTGCCGGCGGGCAGCCTGGCCGCCACGCCGCAGTCACAGCCGCGCGCCTTCACCTACACCATCACCGCCGGGGGGCGCCTTTCCAGCGCTGACGACTTCCGCGAGATCTTCCTGCGTACCAACCCGGACGGCTCGGCGCTGCGCCTGGCCGACGTGGCGCGTATCGAGCTTGGCGCCTCGTTCTACGGTGTGGAGGCCCGGCTCAACGGCGGCACCATGGCGCCGATCATCATCAACCAGCAGCCCGGCGCCAACGCCCTGGAGACCGCCAAGGCAGTCGAGGACGTGATGGCGGAACTGGGGGACCGCTTCCCGCCGGGGCTCGAATATGTGGTGCCCTACGACACCACCCAGTTCATCGACGCCTCCGTGGAGACGGTCTTCCACACCTTCATCGAGGCCTTCCTGATCGTCGGCGTCATCCTGTTCATCTTCCTGCAGAACTGGCGCTTCACGGTGATCGCCATGTCGGTGGTGCCGGTCTCGGTGCTGGCCACCTTCGCTGGCTTCTACGCCTTCGGCTTCACCATCAACCTGCTGACGCTGTTCGCCCTGGTGCTCTCCATCGGCATCGTGGTGGACGACGCCATCCTGGTGGTGGAGAACGTCGAGCGGGTGCTCGGCGAGGACGAGGAGATCACCGTACGTCAGGCGACGATCCAGGCCATGAAGGAGGTTGGCGGGCCGGTCATCGCCACCTCGCTGATCATGGCGGCGGTGTTCGTTCCGGTGGCTTTCCTGGGCGGCTTCACCGGGCAGATCTACCAGCAGTTCGCGCTGACCATCGCCATCTCGGTGGGCTTCTCGGCGCTGATGGCGCTGACCTTCACCCCGGCGCTCTCGGCGATCTTCATCAAGCACGACCTGCACCGCCGGGAGACGACCCTGAGCCGCGCGCTGCGCACGCCGCTGCGCCTGTTCGATCGCCTGTTCGCGGGCATCACCGCGGTCTACATGTGGGTGGTCAAGAAGCTGGTGCGCTTCTGGGGGCTGGCGCTGCTGCTGACCGGCCTGGTAATGGGCGGCTCCTGGTGGCTCTATCAGGCCACGCCCTCGACCCTGGTGCCGGAGACCGACCAGGGGATCGTGCTCACCGCCGTGCAGCTGCCGGACTCCGCCTCGCTGTCGCGGACCCGGGAGTACATGGGTGAGCTCAGCGCGGCCATCGAGGAGATCCCGGGGGTGCGCTTCTCCTCGGCGGTGGCCGGCTACGACATCCTGTCGAGCTCGGTGAACACGGCCCGCGGGATCATGTTCGTGACCATGGACCCCTGGGCGGAGCGCGAGCTGACTGCCACCGACCTGATCGGTCGCATCATGCAGCTCGGCGCCCAGATCGAGGGCGGCTCGGCCATGGCCTTCAACATGCCGCCGATCATGGGGCTCTCGACCACCGGTGGCTTCACCGGCTACCTGCAGTCCTTCGAGGGCGCCTCGCCCCAGGAGCTCTTCCAGGCGTCGCTCAAGGTGATGCAGGCGGCCGGCGAGCATCCGGCGCTGAAGCAGGTGTTCACCACCTTCAACGTCAACGTGCCGTCCTTCCGCGCCGAGATCGACCAGCAGAAGGCGTTGAGCTACGGGGTCAGCCTGACCGACCTGAATGCCACCCTGTCCAATACCTTCGGCAACGGCTTCGTCAACTTCTTCAGCTATCAGAACCGCAACTTCCAGGTCTATCTGCAGAACCAGGAGGAGTTCCGCAAGACGCCCTCGGATGTCGCCAACGTCTTCGTGCGCGGCGGCAACGGCGAGCGCATCCCGCTCTCCGAGTTCGTGACCCTCGAACGCCAGACCGCACCGGCGGTGGTGACCCGCTTCGGCGTCTACACCGGCGCCCAGTTCCAGGGCGGCCCGGCGCCGGGCTACAGCTCGGGAGAGGCACTCGCCGCCATGGAGGAGATCGTCGCGGAAGAGCTCGGCGACGGCTGGGGCATGGGCTGGACCGGAACCGCCTACCAGGAGAGCCAGGCGGGCAGCGCGGCGACGCTGGCCATCGTCTTCGGCCTGCTGATGGTATTCCTGATCCTCGCCGCCCAGTACGAAAGCTGGTCGCTGCCGCTGGCGGTGCTGACCGCCACGCCCTTCGCCCTCTTGGGCGGGATCGGCGGCATCTTCCTGCGCGGCCTGGACACCAGCGTCTACGTGCAGATCGGCATCCTGGTGGTGGTGGGCCTGGCGGCCAAGAACGCGATCCTTATTGTCGAGTTCGCCGAGCTGCAGCGCCGGGAGATGGGCAAGTCGATCCGCGAGGCGGCGATCACGGCGGCGGAGCTGCGCTTCCGGCCGATCGTCATGACCTCCCTGGCGTTCATCTTCGGCACCCTGCCGCTGATGCTCGCCACCGGGGCGAGCGACACCAGCAGCCACCATATCGGCACCACGGTGGCGATCGGCATGGCCTCGGTGGCGATCCTCGGCAGCCTCTTCGTGCCGACCTTCTACGCGATGATCGCCGCGGTCTCCGCCCGGTTGCAGCGCACGCCGCAGCGGGACGACGACACGTCCGCAGAGACGGACGACGCCGCGCCGCGCGGCAACGCCTGATGCCGGCGTGAAAGGCGGGAGGCTAGGTCCCGCCGAACGCACAGGGGCGCCCCACGGGGCGCCCTTTTTTTACATCGATGACGACCGCCGTTTTTTATAAGGATGTGCGAATGCATCCTTGATTCGGATCAGGAACGGGCCCTCGCGATGGTCTAGGATGGGAGAAGAAGACTCATTCGTCGGCTAAGTATTATCGGGAGGTACGCCGCATGGATACCCTCATCGAGCTCGCCCTGAGCTTCCCCGTGGTGATCTTCGTCGCGCTGCTGGCGCTGGTCGCCGGCTACTGGCTGCTGGTGGCGCTGCGCCTGGCACCGGTCGAGCTCTTCGAGCACGACAGCCTGCGCAACGATACCCTGGCCAGCGCGCTGGTCTCGCTGGGGTTCATCGGCGTGCCGGTCTCGCTGTCGCTGACCCTGCTGATCGGCCTGGCGGGCCTGCTGACGCTGGTCGTGGAGCTCGCGGTGCTGCGCTGGCTGCCGCTGGGCTTCTTTCGCATCCCGCTGGGGATCCTGGTGATGTGGGGCGCATTCGCGCTGGCCTCACCGCTGGCGGCCTGGCTCTGCCAGCGACTGCATCGGCGGCTCCACCGGCGGCGCCCCGGCGGCCCGGAGCGCCTGCCGCGCTGCCTGCTCGGGGAGCCCGTGCGCCTCACCGCCGTGTCCGGCGACGAAGTGATGGCGGTGCTGGAGAGCGACCCGAGCCACGAGGTGCGCCTCGCCACCAAATCGGGTGACGCGCCACGGGTCGGGGAACATCGGGTGCTGGTGAAGTACCTGCCGCGAGACGGTCGCTACCGCGCCGTGCCCGAAGGCGACTACCTGGATGCCCGCACGCGACTCAGGCGGCTGCACCTGCTGCACGGCGCCAGCCAGCACAACGGTTCTTCGGCCTGAGGGGCCAGCACCTCGCGATCAGGCCGCCTTGGCCTGGTCGCGGCCGATCAGCGAAAGCTGGGCATCCACCAGGACCATGCCGCGCTCGTAGATGGAGTAGGCGTCGGGATCGCGCAGCCAGTCGTGGAAGAGGCCGCTGAGGATCGCCTGCACCAGGCGCGTGGCGATCTCGGGATCGAGCCCCTCCTTGAGCAGTCCCAGGCGGTGGGCATCGGCGAAGTAGCCGCCCAGCGCGTCCAGGCATTCGCCGGCCATCTCGGTCTGGATGGCGCAGGGATCGATATCGCCGAAGAATTCGCAGCGGTGGATCAGGATGGCGAGCACGCGCCGGTAGCGCGGCTGCTCGAGGCGCAGCAGGCTCTGCTGGAAGCCCAGGCGGACGGTCTCCAGCGGCGAGGCATGCGAGGCGCCGGTCTCCGCCACCAGCTCCTCGAAGGGCATGCGCACCCGGTCGAGCATGGCGCGAAAGAGGTCGGCCTTGTTCTTGAAGTGCCAGTAGACCGCGCCGCGGGTCAGGCCGGCGTGGCGGGCGATCTGTTCCAGCGAGGTACGAGCGACGCCATTATCGAAGAAGACCTCCTCGGCGGCGTCGAGCAGTGCCTCGCGAGTGGCTTCGGCTTCGGCCTTGGTGCGTCTGGCCATGGCGGGGCTCTCAAAGTGTCACGGTTTTCCATATTCTACCCGAGTGGCCCGCCTTTTACATTCATGTATGTATGGATATGTAATCGGCGGAGCGGGCCATCGGGCTCGTCTTCCACGGGCCAGGAGCGTATAAGAAACGCCTGAAAACACCGTTTCGTGATGCAAGGAGCGCCACATGGCCCGTTCCCCCTTCGAGATCGCCGGCACCAGGGTGGCGCCGGGATCGCGCACCCAGATCGACGTGCCCGTGGCGCGCCTCTATACCCACGCGCCGCTCTACATTCCCCTGGAGGTGGTGCATGGCCGGCAGTCGGGGCCGGTGCTGCTGGTCTGCGGCGGCATCCACGGCGACGAGATCAACGGCGTGGAGATCGTGCGCCGCCTGCTGCGCTCCAAGCAGCTCCAGGGGCTGCGCGGCACGCTGATCGGCGTGCCCATCGTCAACGTCTTCGGCTTCGTGCAGCACAGCCGCTACCTGCCGGATCGGCGCGACCTCAACCGCTGCTTCCCGGGCAGCGAGTCGGGCTCGCTGGGCGGCCGGGTGGCGGCGCTGTTCCGCGAGCAGATCGTCGATCAGGCCAGCCACATCATCGACCTGCACACCGGGGCGATCCATCGCACCAACCTGCCGCAGATCCGCGCCCAGCTCGTCCCCGGCGGCGAGACCGAGCGCATGGCCAACGCCTTCGGCGCGCCGGTGATCCTCAACGCCGACCTGCGCGAGGGCAGCCTGCGCCACTACGCGCAGAACCGCGGCATCCCGGTGCTCACCTACGAGGCGGGGGAGGCACTGCGCTTCGACCAGTGGGCGATCACCCCGGGGGTGAGGGGCGTGCTGCGGGTGATGCGCCGGCTCGGCATGCTGACCGGCGAGCATCGCCGCCGCCCGGTGCCGGCCGCCGAGGTGGCCAACGGCTCGAGCTGGGCGCGGGCGCCCATCGACGGCATCCTGCGCCCGAAGGTGCGCCTCGGCGCCCGGGTGGCCAAGGGCGAGCTGCTGGGGCGCGTGGCCGACCCCTTCGGCAACGCCGAGGGCGAGGTGCGCGCGGTGGCGGACGGCATCGTCATCGGCATGAGCCGACTGCCGCTGGCCAACGAGGGCGAGGCGCTCTTCCATATCGCCCGCTTCGACGCCATCGAGGAGGCCGAGAGCGCCATCGAGGACTTCCAGTCGAGCCTCGAGCCGCCCCCCGACGCACTCTACTGAGCGTCCCGGCCGCTCCTCTTCAATGTTGTGAGCCCCCATACGACCACGGCGCCGAGCGATCGGCGCCGTTTCGCGTTTCAGAGGGAGTGGCTCGGTGGCGAGGGCGGAGGCCTTAAGCCACCTCGGCCGTCTCGCATTCGGCGACCAGGCCCAGGGCGTCGTCGAAGACCTGCAGGCCCGCGCCCTCGCGATGGGCGTTCTCGGAGAGGTGGCGGCGGAACTTGCGCCCGCCCGGCTGGCCCTGGAAGAGGCCCAGCAGGTGACGGGTGACGTGGTTGAGCTTCGCCCCCTCGTCGAGGCGGCGGGCGATGTAGGGGCGCAGCGCGCGGGCCGCGGCGTGGCGGCTCTCGGCCGGGCCCGGCTCGCCGTAGAGGGCGGCGTCCACGCCGGCCAGCAGCCAGGGGTTCTGGTAGGCCTCGCGGCCGACCATCACGCTGTCGACGTGGTCGAGCTGCGCGCGGCACTCGTCCAGGGTCTTGATGCCGCCGTTGATGCCGATGTGCAGCTCGGGGCGGCTCGCCTTGAGGCGGTGCACCCGCGGGTAGTTGAGCGGCGGCACGTCGCGGTTCTCCTTGGGGGAGAGCCCCTCGAGCCACGCCTTGCGGGCGTGCACGATGAAGGTGTCGCAGCCGGCGTCGGCCACCGTGGCGATGAAGCGCGAGAGGTCGGCATCCTCGTCCTGGTCGTCGATGCCGATGCGGCACTTCACGGTGACCGGGATCGACACCGCCGCCTGCATGGCGCGCACGGCATCGGCGACCTTCTCCGGATGGCCCATCAGGCAGGCGCCGATCAAGTTGTTCTGCACCCGGTCGCTCGGGCAGCCGACGTTGAGGTTGACCTCGTCATAGCCCCACGCCTCGGCGATGGCCGCGCACTCGGCGAGCTCGCCGGCGTCGCTGCCGCCGAGCTGCAGGGCGAGGGGATGCTCGACCTCGTCATATCCCAGGAAACGCGAGCGCGGGCTGCCGTGCAGGATGGCGCCGGTGGTCACCATCTCGGTATAGAGCAGGGCGCGGCGTGTCAGGGTACGGGCGAACGCGCGGTAGTCGCGGGTCGTCCAGTCCATCATGGGGGCCACGGAGAAGGTGCGGTCGAGCGCTTGCATCGGCATCACGGGGGTGTCGGTCGGGATGGCGCATAGTCTACCAGCCCTGATCACTTTCTGCCCAACCCCGGGGCGATCGGCGGGCGCGCGCTTCGGGGGCAACGACACGGCAGGCTGCCGGCGGGTCTACAGTGAAGCAGAGTATCCGAATGCTGGTGATCCATGTGTGGTCGTTTCGCGCTCTACAGCGCCACGCCCCGGCTCTCCCGGGCCCTGCGCCTGCCGCTGGAGGCGGCCGGGGAAGTCGCGCCGCGCTACAACGTGGCGCCGGGCACCTGGATCACGGTGGTGCGTCATCCGAGCGATGACGCGCCGCTGTCGATGGACGAGGCGTGGTGGGGCTATCGGCCGCACTGGGCCAGGGAGGGCGCGCCGGAGCCGATCAACGCCACCGTCGAGAAGGTGGCCACCTCGAACTACTTCCGCGGGGCCTTCGCCCATCACCGCTGCCTCGTGCCGGCGGATGGCTGGTACGAGTGGCGGCCACTGGAGGGCAGTAAGCAGCCGTACTTCCTGTGCCGGGAAGATCGCGATCCGCTCTGGCTGGCGGGCATCTGGAGCGCTCGGCCGGACGGCAGGCCCGGCTGCGCCATCCTGACCGAGCCGGCCCGCGGCGTGGCGCACGAGATCCACGACCGCATGCCGGTGGTGCTGGACGAGACGAGCCTGGCGCCCTGACTCGACCCGCACCTGACCGACCGCGAGACGATTCGTGGAGTGGTGCATCATCTGGCGGCGGGGCGGATCATCCACTGGCCGGTGAGCCCGCGGGTGAACCGTCCCGATCAGGACGATGCGCAACTGATCGCGCCTCTCGACGCCTAGCCGATCCATTGCTCGTTGGCATGGCCACAGGCATGGCAGTGGATGTGGTAGCGCTTCTCCTCGAGCTTCCTCAGCGTGAACATCCTCCAGCGTGGTCCCTCCTCGGCGCGGATTTCGGAGGCCCCGCATGGGCACATCGTCACCCAGCGTCGCATCGGGGCCGGCATGATGGTGATCTCCGACATCGTCCAGTCCTCCCTGTTAGTCCCAACGGTACGCTCAGTGCCGGGGCGTGGATGTAGGCGATTGACGACGGGGGCTGTGCTGTAACGACGATGCCAACGGTGCGACGGGCGGACTGAAGGTCGGGTCCTGCCGGATGAACGGGCAGGGGCAAGCGAGGTTCAGGCAGGCTCCTTCGTCGTGTGCTTGGGCAAGCCAGGCGTCGCAATGGGGGGAGGGGCGAAGAGGGGGCTGCCGGTCAGGCGAGCCGGAGCCATGTGGACCGGCGTTGTCGTGCCAAGTCAGGCGGCCGGCCGCGGCCGGAGGAGAGAGGGTCGGCTCATGCGGGGGAATCGGACACGCAGAAACACCAAGGCCCGCGTCAGCGGGCCTTGATGCTCGTAGCCTTGCGGCTAGATGAGGTCTGTCTGATCGGAGATCAGATGGCTTCGATGTTGGAAGCCTGCAGGCCTTTCTTGCCCTGAACCACGTCGAAGGAGACCTGCTGGCCGTCCTGGAGGGACTTGAAGCCTTCAGCCTTGATTTCGGAGAAGTGGGCAAAGAGGTCATCGCCACCGTCGGTCGGGGTGATGAAGCCAAAGCCTTTTGCGTCGTTGAACCACTTAACAGTGCCAGTAGCCATGTCATGACTCCTTTCTTTGGCGCGATGCGCCGGATACGAAATTACCGGGTGTAGCCCCGAATGCTAGTGGGTAAAACAAGGGGATATAACCAGACAACCGAAAGGATTCGACTACTACTGACAATATGCATCTTGCTAACCAACTGGACACAAGGTGTCATGGTTGGCGGTCGGCGTCAACTCCCGTGGCGGCTCGCCGTGCAGTCGCCCGGCCGCCACGGGCCTGCCGGCCCTCGTGGGGCGAGTGTCGTCCATACTGGCCGTACGAAACCTCGATCGACATCCACGCACAGGAGGGGAAGCGATGAGCATCGATCTTACCGACCACCAGAGAGAGCTGCTGGCTCGTGTGCTGCAGCACGGCGGCGTGCTGGCCGCGCCCTTCGGCCATCCCGGCGACGACAGCCTGGAGGAGGCACTGCGGGAGGACATCGACGCCCTGGAGGCCGAGGGGCTGATCACGGTCGAGCGCCACCGGGGGAACGAGGCGCCCGATCGGCTGTCGTTGACCGAAGCGGGATACGACGCCCTGGACATGGCCTAGGGCGGAAGCCCGAAGATGCTCGACGCGCCGGGGCGTGATCCGCATCAGCGTCCGGGGCGGGAACGCTCTGCTATAAAGAAGGACTATCAAGGAAGGGCTATTAAGCAAGGGTCGATAAACAGGGTCGATCAACAAGGACCATCGAGCCGGGCCATCCGGCGGGCCATCCGGCGGGCCACCCATCGCGCTGCGCACGGCGAGCCCTCACGATGCCGGACGCCGAGCGGTGAGGGTGGCGACGCTCGGGGATAGGCCCGGACGATGGAAGCCGAGCGAGGCCGGCCGCCGAAGCCGGTGCGCTCACGACGCGAGGAAAGGAGAGCTGTCATGGCGGATCGCAAGCAGGAACTCGAAGCGTTGCGCGAGGAGCTGATCGAGCGGTTCGATCGCTACCAGGCCCACAAGGAGCAGAAGGGCGGTCCGCTGGACAAGGACACGGAGGACCAGTCGGCCGAGGTCGTGAATGACGAGGTCATCGAGGCCCTCCAGCAGGAGGCGGAAGACGAGCTGCGCCAGGTGCTGCATGCGCTGAAGCGCCTCGAGGCGGGGGAGGGCGACGCCTGCGAGCAGTGCGGCGAGCCCATCGGCGAGGGTCGGCTGCGGGCACTGCCCTACACGACGCTCTGCCGCGACTGCGCGGAGCGTTCATGAGCCTTCCTGTCAGGACCGGGAATGATAGTCTGGTCACTCATCGACGAGGCGGGAGGCGTGCATGACAGCGTGGTGTCGAGCGATCGGGGCAGGCGTGATGCTGATGTGGCTGGCGGGCTGCGGCGGCAGCGAGGAGGAGGCGGCGAGTGCGCCGGACGACCCGGAGCCGGTGGCCGAGATGGCGGAGCCGACTTCCGAGCCCGCGCCGGAGCCGACCCCCGCGGTGCCCCCCTTCGAGGAGCCGGTGACGATCGATGTCACCTCGCGCCTGGGCAGCGACCGGCGCCTGACGGTCGAGGGCGAGACCAACCTGCCCGCCGATACCCGCCTGCAGGTGCTGGTGGAGCGCGAGCTCAGCGGGGTGCGCTGGCGGGAGCGGGTGTCGGTGGCCGAGGGCGGCTTTGTGGCCGGGCCTTTCGGCCCCGGCAGCGGGTTGCCCGATGGCGACTACCTGGTGGTGGTCGAGGTGCAGGAGGGCAGCGTGCAGCCGGCAGCGGTGCGCGAGCGGCTGGGCGAGGAGAACGAGCACCTTCAGGGGCCGCTGGTCGAGCAGTCGCGTCACGGCCTGGGGCAGGTGGCCCGCTACACCAAGCGCTTCCTGATCGGCGATGAGACGCGCCGCACCCAGGATCGCGTGGAGGTGATGGAGATCGAGTAGCGGCTCAGAGCGGCTGGGCGCGCCAGTGCGCCACCAGCTTGCCGATCAGTCGGCAGCTGGGCGCGTAGGGGATGAGCTCATCGCTGTCCTGGCGCTGGAAGATCAGCTCCCCGGTGGGACCCTGGGTGACCCGCCGGATCGCCAGCTCGCCGTCGTCCTCGATCAGGTAGAGGCCGGGCTGGCGGAAGATGTCGCTGGTCGCGATGGCCACCAGGTCGCCCTCCATCAGGAAATCGAACGGCTCGCCCGGCGCGGGGGTTACCAGGTGGCAGTCGCCGTCCCAGCGCTGCCCGGGGACCATCTCGATCGGCAGCTCGATGACCCGCTGCTTGCCGTCCTGCCAGGGCAGCGGCAGCTGGCGGCGCAGGTAGAGCGGCGAGGCATGGGATCCCTCGTCCTCGAGCAGCCGCGACAGCGGACAGTTGAGCGCCTGGGCCAGGGCGACCAGGCGTTCATGGCCGATCTGCTTGATGGCGCCCGATTCCCAGTAGGAGATCGTGACGTCTGACACCCCGACCCTGCGTGCCAGGGCCGCCTTGTTGAGCTTGGCCTCCAGCCGAAGTTTCTTGATGCGCGGGCCGAGTGTTTCCATTACGTCATCCTATGGTCAAAAAGCGTCATGTGGATCTTCCAGGCTCGGGTTTTGCCGAGCAATAACGAGGATCAACGGTAATTCTGCCCTAATCCCCGCCGCGTCACCATGCCACCCGCTCGCCGGCCCAGTCGAGGAAGATGCCGCTCTGGTCGGGCGTGCAGGTCTCGAGCACGGTGAGCAGCCGCTCGGCCACGAAGGCCGGGGTGAACAGCTTGCCCTCGGGCACCCGGGCTTGGAAGGGCGCCGAGAGAGGCGTGTCCGTGGTGCCGGGATGCAGGCAGGCGATCGCCGCCTGGGGATTGAGGCGGCGCAGCTCCACGGCGGCGGTCTTCATCAGCATGTTATGGGCGGCCTTGCTGGCCCGGTAGGCGTACCAGCCGCCGAGTCGATTGTCGCCGATGGAGCCGACACGCGCCGAGAGGCTGGCGAACAGCGCCGGATGGCGCCCCTTGAGGTTCGGTTGCAGCGCCTTGAGCAGCAGCGCCGGGGTGATGGCGTTGACGTGGTAGAGCCGGGCCATGGCGTCGGCGTCCAGGTCGTCGAGCTTCTTCTCCGGGCCGATGCCCAGGCGTTCGTCGTGCAGCATGCCGATGGCGTTGAACACCAGGTGCACGGGGGCGCCGTCCAGGGCGCGGGCCAGGGCCGCGCCGTCCTCCTCGGTGGTCAGGTCCAGGGCGAGGGCGTCGACTCGGGGATCCGGGTGCGGATGGCCGCCGCGGCTGACGGCGATCACCCGGCCGGGGCGGCCGCTCTCGAGCAGGGCGTCCACCACGGCGCTGCCGATGCCGCCGGAGGCGCCGGTGACCACGGCGGTGAAGTCGTCGGGGAGTCGCGTGAGCATGGCATTCCTTGTTTGCCGGAGGTCGGGTTCAGCGTGGACCGCGCCGCCGGGGAATGATTCCCGGCCACGGCTGCCCGGCGCTGGCCAGGTGCGTATAATGCGGCCATTCGCCCGCCATGTCAGGGCGGCCTCCCTCCATCGACAGGACCTAGGACGACATGACCGTACGCACTCGCATCGCGCCGTCACCCACCGGCGACCCTCACGTGGGCACCGCCTATATCGCCCTGTTCAACCTCTGTTTCGCTCGCCAGCACGGCGGCCAGTTCATCCTGCGCATCGAGGACACCGACCGCGCGCGCTCGACGCCCGAGTCCGAACAGATGATCCTCGACTCCCTGAGCTGGCTGGGGCTCGAGTGGGACGAGGGCCCCGACGTCGGTGGCCCCCACGGCCCCTATCGCCAGAGCGAGCGCGGCGACATCTACGGCGAGTACGCCCGCCAGCTGATCGCCTCCGGCCACGCCTTCAAGTGCTACCGGACCAGCGAGGAGCTCGACGAGCTGCGCGAGGCGCGCAAGGCGGCCGGCATGCACCTGGCCCTGAAGCCCGCCGACCTGGCGCTTCCCGCCGAGGAACAGGCGCGTCGCGAGCAGGAGGGCTGGCCCTACGTGGTGCGCATGAACGTGCCCGCCAGCGGCACCTGCGTGGTCGAGGACATGCTGCGCGGGGTGATCGAGGTGGACTGGGCCCAGGTGGATGCCCAGGTGCTGCTCAAGTCCGATGGCATGCCGACCTACCACCTGGCCAACGTGGTCGACGATCACCTGATGGGCATCACCCACGTGCTGCGCGGCGAGGAGTGGATCAACTCGGCGCCCAAGCATCAGCTGCTCTATGAGTACTTCGGCTGGCAGATGCCGGTGCTCTGCCACATGCCTCTGCTGCGCAACCCGGACAAGTCGAAGCTCTCCAAGCGCAAGAACCCGACCTCCATCAACTACTATCGGCGCATGGGCTTCCTGCCCCAGGCGGTGACCAACTACCTCGGCCGCATGGGCTGGTCGATGCCCGACGAGCGCGAGAAGTTCAGCCTCGACGAGATGATGGCCCACTTCGACATCCAGCGGGTCTCGCTGGGCGGTCCGGTGTTCGACCTCGACAAGCTCACCTGGCTCAACGGCGTCTACATCCGCGAGGACCTCGACGACGCGGCGCTGCTCAAGGCGCTGATGGAGTGGGCCTTCAACGAGGAGTACGTCGGCCAGATCCTGCCCCAGGTGCGCCCCCGTGTGGAGACACTCTCCCAGGTGGCACCGCTGGCCGGGCACTTCTTCTCGGGCCTGCCCGCGATCGCGGAGGAGGATTTCGATGCGGTGAAGCTCTCCCGCGAGGAGCTGCTGAAGCTGCTGCAGTTCCTGGTGTGGCGCTTCGAGCTCGTGCCGGCCTGGCACAAGGTGGCGCTGCTTGGCGAGGTCAAGGCGCTGGCGGCGCACTTCGAGCTGAAGATGAAGGCCTTCCTGGCGCCGGTGTTCATCGCCGTCACCGGCTCCTCGTCGAGCACCTCGGTGATGGACGCCATGGCGATCCTGGGCTCCGACGTGACCCGGGCGCGGCTGCGCCACGCCATCGAGGTGCTGGGCGGCGTCTCCAAGAAGCAGGCCAAGCGCTTCGAGAAGGAATTTCGCGAACTCGCGTGATTTCCTGTTGACGAAGGCGGGGCTTATCAGTAACATACGCCCCGTCTTCGAGAGAACGGGGCCTTAGCTCAGCTGGGAGAGCGCGACACTGGCAGTGTCGAGGTCAGCGGTTCGATCCCGCTAGGCTCCACCATCGACTCAGATGGCAGTCATCTCTTCGCAAGACGTTGCGTCCCATTCGTCTAGTGGTCTAGGACACCGCCCTTTCACGGCGGTAACAGGGGTTCGAACCCCCTATGGGACGCCACCTCCGATCTTTCCCCCTTAATACTTTCTCATGACCAGCCGGCTATCTAGCCTGCCTGGCTACTTTCGTCGTGTCTGCCGTACCGGTTCCTTCCGGGTGGCGAATCGTGCCGATTTCGACGCGAAATCTCCTTGACTTGTCCACGTGGTCCGCCTAGGGCGACAGAGCTGTGCATAGGCGCGGTGCCAACCCGCTTGGTTGCTGGCTTTCTTATATAAGTCTTTTATTTCAATGACTTACAGTAGGTCAAAAATTGACCAATCTAAGGCGGTGCCGCTATTCATGGCGTTCCAGCGACCTTTTTGAGAGGTTGTGAACAGGGTTATCCACAGAATGTGTGGAAAACGGGCGACGCCCCGGTGGAGGCGCAAGTCGGAGGGGAAGTCAACCTGAAGTGATGAGAATTCTAGTTCTCTGGTATCAGGGTGGTGGGGCCCGCCGCGCACGCCGAGAAGCGTCGTCGCCTGCGGCAGGGGAGAGGTAGGGCTTGTTCCGTCGAGCGCCTGAGCGGGGTCTCTCGAGGCGCCCTGGGCGGCTCGCCTGCCGGAGGTCCGCTGTCGGCCCCGGGCGGCTTTCTCGGGGCTCTCCTGCCGGCCCTGTTGTGTCGGTGCCTGGCTATCTGCTGATGCCCAGTCGACGGGCTGGCGTGGCGCTCTTGCGCCCTGGTGGCGGGCGCGCCTCGGCGCGACACCTTGGCCGATGCGCGCTGCCCGCTGCCCGTGCATGGCGCGCCCGTCAGCGCTGTCGTGCGTTGGGCGCTACTTGCGCGCAATCAAAAAGGCCGCCCCTCGGGGCGGCCTCTTGCGGTGTCGACGGTAGCGCTCGCGGCTCAGCTGGCCGGGTAGTCGCGCTTGTCGTGACCGGTGTAGAGCTGGCGCGGGCGACCGATCTTGTAGCTATCGCTGAGCATCTCGTGCCAGTGGGAGATCCAGCCGATGGTGCGCGAGACGGCGAAGATCACGGTGAACATGTTCTTCGGGATGCCCATGGCCTTGAGGATGATGCCGGAGTAGAAGTCGACGTTCGGGTAGAGCTTGCGCTCGATGAAGTACTCGTCCTCCAAGGCGATCTGCTCCAGGCGCTTGGCGATCTTCAGCTGCGGGTCGTCGGCGAGGCCCAGTTCGGCCAGCACCTCGTCGCAGGTCTCCTTCATCACCTTGGCACGCGGATCGAAGTTGCGGTAGACACGGTGACCGAAGCCCATCAGCTTGAAGGGGTCGTTCTTGTCCTTCGCCTTGTCGATGAAGCGCTGGATGTTCTCCTCGGAGTCGTCGCCGATCTCGTCGAGCATGTTCAGCACGGCCTCGTTGGCGCCGCCGTGGGCCGGGCCCCAGAGCGCGGCGATGCCGGCGCTGATGCAGGCGAAGGGGTTGGCGCCGGTGGAGCCGGCCAGGCGCACCGTGGAGGTGGAGGCGTTCTGCTCGTGGTCGGCATGGAGCATGAAGATGCGGTCCATGGCCTTGGCGTAGACCGGGTTGATCCGGTACTCCTCGCACGGGTTGCTGAACATCATGTAGAGGAAGTTCTCTGCATAGGTCAGGTCGTTGCGGGGATAGTTGAACGGCTGGCCGACGTTGTACTTGTGGGACATCGCCGCGAGGGTTGGCATCTTGGCGATCAGGCGCACGGCGCTGATCTCGCGGTCTTCCTGCTTGGTGATGTCCAGATGGTCGTGATAGAAGGCGGCCAGGCCACCGACCACGCCACACAGGATCGACATCGGGTGAGCGTCGCGGCGGAAGCCCTTGAAGAAGTTGATGATCTGGTCGTGGACCATGGTGTGGTTGGTCACGCGCGACTTGAAGTCTTCGTATTGCGCGTCGTCGGGCAGCTCGCCGAACAGCAGGAGATAGCAGGTCTCGACGAAGTCGGAGTGCTTGGCCAGCTGGTCGATCGGGTAGCCGCGGTGCAGCAGCACGCCGTTGCCACCGTCGATGTAGGTGATCGCCGACTGGCAGGAAGAGGTGGCCATGAAGCCGGGGTCGTAAGTGAAGAGGCCTTGGGCGCCGAGGCCGCGGACGTCGATGACGTCGGGGCCCAGGGAGCCGGAGTAGATCGGCAGGTCAATCGGATTGTCCAGGCCGTCTACCGTCAATGTCGCTTTCCTGTCAGCCATAACTGGCCTCCTCTCGAGTTCATGGGGGGACGATATTGGGTTATTTCGCTGCAGGTGCCGGCGAAAAGGTTCGCCCACTATAGAAGCGTCCTCGAGATTGTCAATTCCACCATTAGGCGCCCATGGCTGTACATTTGCTATTATCTTGAAATAGATTTGTACAATAAATGGTGCCGTGCACCATTGTCAGGCGCGAGGGTTCCGGTCAACGCCCCGGACCCCGGGTCAGACCGCGCCAAGGCCGATAACTCGGCCTTCCACCATGGTCGACCCGGCCCTGGGTTCATTTGTCATGAAAGGGTGATGACCCTATAATCTCAGCGCGCGACTGGCAGGAGTCGGTGGTCGTGTCCAACTCGGCCACGATCGTGTCCCTTCCCGTAACCACCGCCCGCTCGGGCCTTGTCGGACGAAGAAGAGCGGGCCAAGAGAGTGTGTAGAGCCGTGAATAGCAAACGACCCGTAAATCTGGATCTGTCCACGATACAGTTCCCCCTTCCCGCCCTGACGTCGATCGCCCACCGCATCACCGGCGTCATCCTCTTCATCGGCCTGATCTTCGCCTTCTGGGCGCTGGACGCGTCACTGTCCTCGCCGGCCGGCTTCGCCGCCGTCAGCGATGCCCTGGCCCATAACTTCCTGGCCAAGCTGGTCGCCTGGGGCTTGCTCTCCGCGCTGGCCTTCCACTTCGTGGCCGGCATCAAGCACCTGCTGATGGACATGGATATCGGCGTGACCCTGGAGGGTGGCGTCAAGAAGGCACAGATCACCGTGGTGGTGAGTGCGGTCCTGATCATTCTGGCTGGAGTCTGGGTATGGTAACCAACATCACGAACTTCGGGCGCAGCGGCCTCTCCGACTGGCTGCTGCAGCGCGTCTCTGCCGTCATCCTGGCGCTCTACTCTCTCTTCATCGTCGGTTTCCTGCTGTTCAGCCCGGGCCTCGACTACGCGGCCTGGAGCGGTCTGTTCGCCCAGACCTGGATGCGCATCTTCTCGCTGCTGGCCTTCATCTCGCTGGCCGCCCACGCCTGGGTCGGGCTGTGGACCGTGACCACCGACTATCTCAAGCCGACCGGTATTCGCATCGGTACGCAGCTCATCATCATCCTGGCCATCTTCGTGTTCCTGGTCTGGGGCATCACCGTTCTGTGGGGAGCCTGATTCATGTCCAACATGCGTAGCCTGTCTTTCGACGCCATCATCATCGGCGGCGGCGGCGCCGGCCTGAGGGCCGCCCTGGAGCTGGCGAAGTCCGGCAAGAAGACCGCCGTGCTCTCCAAGGTCTTCCCGACCCGCTCGCACACCGTCTCCGCCCAGGGCGGCATCACCTGCGCCATCGCCTCCGCCGATCCGAACGACGACTGGCGCTGGCACATGTACGACACCGTCAAGGGCGGCGACTACATCGCCGACCAGGACGCCTCCGAGTACATGTGCTCCGAGGGCCCCAAGGCGGTCTTCGAGCTCGAGCACATGGGCCTGCCGTTCTCCCGCTTCGACAACGGCCGCATCTACCAGCGTCCGTTCGGCGGCCAGTCCAAGGACTTCGGCAAGGGCGGCCAGGCGGCACGCACCTGCGCCGCGGCCGACCGTACCGGTCACGCCCTGCTGCACACGCTCTACCAGAACAACCTGAAGAACAACACCACCTTCCTCAACGAGTGGTACGCCGTCGACCTGGTCAAGAACGCCAACGGCGACGTGGTGGGCTGCATCGCCATGGACATCGAGACCGGTGAAGTGGTGCACGTGAAGTCCAAGGCCACCGTCATGGCCACCGGCGGGGCCGGGCGCATCTTCGCCTCCACCACCAACGCCCTGATCAATACCGGCGACGGCATCGGCATGGCGCTGCGCGCCGGCTTCCCGATGCAGGACATGGAGATGTGGCAGTTCCACCCGACCGGCATCTACGGCGCAGGTACCCTGGTGACCGAGGGCTGCCGCGGCGAGGGTGGCTACCTGGTCAACAAGGACGGCGAGCGCTTCATGGAGCGCTACGCGCCCAACGCCAAGGACCTGGCCGGCCGCGACGTGGTCGCGCGCTCCATGGTCATGGAGATCCTCGAGGGCCGCGGCTGCGGCGAGAAGGGCGACCACGTCTACCTCAAGCTGGATCACCTCGGTGAGGAAGTCCTCGGCAAGCGCCTGCCCGGCATCGTCGAGCTCTCCAAGACCTTCGCCCACGTCGATCCGGCCAAGGAGCCGATCCCGGTGGTGCCGACCTGCCACTACATGATGGGCGGGATCCCGACCAACGTGCACGGCCAGGCGATCATGCAGGACGCCGACGGCAACGACCAGATCGTCAACGGCCTGTTCGCCTGCGGCGAGGCGGCCTGCGTGTCGGTCCACGGCGCCAACCGCCTGGGCGGCAACTCGCTGCTCGACCTGGTGGTCTTCGGTCGCGCGGCCGGCATGTTCATCGAGGGCGCACTCAACGAGGGCATCGAGTACCTCGAGGCCTCCGAGTCCGACGTCGAGTCGGCGATGAAGCGCATCACCCGCTGGAACGAGTCCGAGAGCGGCGAGACCGTGCCCGACCTCAAGCGCGAGCTGCAGGACATCATGCAGACCTCCTTCGGCGTGTTCCGCGAGGAGAAAAACATGGTCGAGGGCGTCAAGCGCCTGGAAGAGCTGCGCGCCCGGATCGACAACGCCTACCTGCCGGACAAGTCCAGCACCTTCAACACCGCGCGCGTCGAGGCGCTGGAGCTGGACAACCTGATGGAAGTGGCCGAAGCCACCGCCATCGCGGCCCTGGAGCGCAAGGAGAGCCGTGGCGCCCATTCCCGCTACGACTACCCGGATCGCGACGACGTCAACTGGCTGAAGCACTCGCTCTACTTCCCGGCCGAGAAGCGCCTGGGCAAGCGCGACGTCAACTTCGCGCCCAAGACCGTCGAGATGTTCGAGCCGAAAGTCCGCACCTACTAAGGGGGAGTCACGATGTCCAAGCTTCAGGTATCCCTGTACCGCTACAACCCGGAAACCGACTCCGCGCCCTTCATGCAGGAGTTCCAGGTCGACACCCAGGGTCGCGACCTGATGGTGCTCGACGTCCTGCACCTGGCCAAGGAGCAGGACAACGGCCTGGCCTACCGTCGCAGCTGCCGCGAGGGCGTGTGCGGCTCCGACGGCATGAACATGAACGGCAAGAACGGCCTGGCCTGCATCACCCCGCTCTCCGAGGTGGTCAAGGGCAACAAGCTGGTGCTGCGCCCGCTGCCGGGCCTGCCGGTCATCCGCGACCTGGTGGTCGACATGGGGCTGTTCTACAAGCAGTACGAGCGCATCCAGCCGTACCTGCAGAACGACGACCCGGCGCCGGCCATCGAGCGCCTGCAGTCGCCGGAAGAGCGTGACAAGCTCGACGGCCTCTACGAGTGCATCCTGTGCGCCTGCTGCTCGACCTCCTGCCCGTCGTTCTGGTGGAACCCGGACAAGTTCGTCGGTCCGGCCGGCCTGCTGCAGGCCTATCGCTTCCTCGCCGACTCGCGTGACGGCGCGACCCGCGAGCGCCTGGCCGAGCTCGAGGACCCGTTCTCCGTGTTCCGCTGCCGCGGGATCATGAACTGCGTCGCGGTCTGCCCGAAGGGGCTGAACCCGACCCGCGCGATCGGCAAGATTCGCGAGATGCTGCTGGCCGATGCCACTTAAATCGTGGCGTCCAGCTTGTTATCATGTGCACCGCTCTCGGGCTGCGGCAAGCTGCCGCAGCCGAGTCCGGTGCGGAGCGTGATGTAAAGAGCCGGTGCCCTGGGCACCGGCTCTTGACCATGGAATTCAGGATGCTCTTCCTCCGGCAGAGCATCAGCGATGTCGATACGGTCGAGTCGTGTCGGCGCCGATACCACCCCATCAGTGCAGGGTGACCAAGAGATGCAACAAGGCATAATGGAGTTGATGTGGCGCTCCTCCCACGTGAGTGGCGGCAATGCTCACTATGTGGAAGCGCTCTACGAGCAGTACCTCGATGACCCTTCCGCCGTTCCCGACGAATGGCGCCAGTACTTCGACGAGTTGCCGCGACCCGAGGGCGGGGCCAGCCAGGACGTTCCCCTCACCCCGGTTCGCGACCAGTTCTATCAGCTGGGCCAGCAGCGTCGTACTGCGCACGTCGCCGCCGAGAGCGGGGAGGGAAAGAAGCAGGTCAAGGTACTCCAGCTGATCAACGCCTACCGCTTCCGCGGGCACCAGAAGGCCGACATCGACCCCCTCGGCCTGCGCAGTCCCACCCCGGTTCCCGACCTCGATCTCTCCTTCCACCAGCTCTCCAAGGCGGACCTGGACACCGAGTTCCAGACCGGCTCCTTCTTCATGGGGCTGGACAAGGCGCCGCTGAAGGAGATCGTCGCGGCGCTGGAGCAGACCTACTGCCGTTCCATCGGCTGCGAGGTCATGCACATCGTCGACACCGAGGAGAAACGCTGGCTGCAGCAGCGCTTCGAGTCGGTGCGCAGCGCCCCGAACTTCAGCCCCGACGTGCGCAAGCACGTGCTCGAGCGGCTGACCGCCGCCGAGGGCCTGGAGAGCTACCTGGCCTCCAAGTACCCGGGCACCAAGCGCTTCGGCCTCGAGGGGGGCGAGTGCTTCATTCCGATGATGGACGAGCTGATCCAGCGCGCCGGCAGCTACGGCACCAAGGAAGTGGTCATCGGCATGGCCCACCGCGGGCGCCTCAACATGCTGGTCAACATCCTCGGCAAGAATCCCTCCGAGCTGATCGACGAGTTCGACGGCAAGAAGGTGATCGAGCGCGGCTCCGGTGACGTGAAGTACCACCAGGGCTTCAGCTCGAACGTCATGACCCCGGGGGGCGAGGTCCACCTGGCGCTGTCGTTCAACCCCTCCCACCTGGAGATCGTCGCGCCGGTGGTCGAGGGCTCGGTGCGGGCCCGCCAGGATCGCCGCAACGACCCGGTCGGCGACAAGGTGCTGCCGATCAACGTCCACGGCGACGCGGCCTTCGCCGGCCAGGGCGTGGTCATGGAGACCTTCCAGATGTCGCAGACCCGTGCCTACCGCACCGGCGGCACCCTGCACATCGTGATCAACAACCAGGTCGGCTTCACCACCTCGCACCCGCAGGACTCGCGCTCCACCGAGTACTGCACCGACATCGCGAAGATGGTCCAGGCGCCGATCTTCCACGTCAACGGCGACGACCCGGATGCCGTGCTGCACGCCACCCAGGTGGCGCTGGACTACCGCCAGCAGTTCAAGAAGGACGTGGTCATCGACCTGGTCTGCTATCGTCGCCGCGGCCACAACGAGGCCGACGAGCCGTCCGGCACCCAGCCGATGATGTACAGCAAGATCAAGGACCATCCGTCCTCGCGGACCCGCTACGTCGAGCGCCTGGTCAAGGAGGGGCTGCTCTCCGATGACGACGCCAAGGCGATGATGGAGAAGTACCGCGACGACCTGATGGCCGGCAACCATGTGGCCAACGCCCTGGTGCAGAAGCCCAACAAGTCGCTGTTCGTCGACTGGACGCCCTATCTGGGCCACGAGTGGAGCGGCCATGCCGACACCCGGGTCGAGATGAAGCGCCTGCAGCGCCTCGCCGGCAAGATGTGCGAGATCCCCGACGGCGTGACCGTGCAGCGCCAGGTGGCCAAGATCTACGAGGATCGCCGCAAGATGCAGGCCGGCGGCATGGCCATCAACTGGGGCTTCGCCGAGACGCTGGCCTACGCCACGCTGCTCGACGAGGGCCACCCGATCCGCCTCACCGGCCAGGACGTGGGTCGCGGCACCTTCTCCCACCGCCACGCGGTGGTGCACAACCAGAAGGACGGCAGCGTCCACGTGCCGCTGCAGCACATGGCCGACGGCCAGCCGCGCTTCACCATCCACGACTCCTTCCTCTCCGAGGAGGCGGTGCTGGCGTTCGAGTACGGCTACGCGACCACCGCGCCCAACGACCTGGTGATCTGGGAAGCCCAGTTCGGCGACTTCTTCAACGGCGCCCAGGTGGTGGTGGACCAGTTCATCTCCTCCGGCGAGACCAAGTGGGAGCGTCTCTGTGGCCTGACCATGCTGCTGCCCCACGGCTACGAGGGGCAGGGCCCCGAGCACTCCTCGGCCCGCCTGGAGCGCTTCCTGCAGATGTGCGCCGAGCACAACATGCAGGTCTGCGTGCCGACCACCCCGGCGCAGATCTTCCACCTGCTGCGCCGCCAGGTGATCCGTCCGCTGCGCAAGCCCTTGGTGGTGATGTCGCCCAAGAGCCTGCTGCGCCACAAGTCGGCGACCTCGAGCCTCGAGGAGCTGGCCGAGGGCAACTTCCAGATGGTGCTGCCCGACCAGGGCAACCTCGAGGCGCAGAAGGTCGAGCGCATCGTGCTGTGTGCCGGCAAGGTCTACTACGACCTGGCCAACTGGCGCGACGAGAACGCCCGCGACGACGTGGCCATCCTGCGCATCGAGCAGCTCTATCCCTTCCCCAAGGAGGAGCTCCTCGCCGCGATCCAGGACTACACCAACGTCACCGACGTGGTCTGGTGCCAGGAAGAGCCGCTCAACCAGGGCGCCTGGTACTCGAGCCAGCACCACATGCGGGCCGTGGCCGACCTGCTGCGCGACGGCCTGGGCGGCAAGCTCAAGTTCGCCGGTCGCCCGGCATCGGCGGCTCCCGCGGCGGGCTACATGTCCGTGCATACCGAACAGCAGCGCCAGCTGGTGGAAGACGCCTTCAATCTGTGAGGCGTCCCACCGGGACGAGAGAGAACATACAAGGGATACGACATGGCTACCGATATCAAGGCACCCACCTTTCCGGAATCCGTTGCCGAAGGCAGCGTGGCCGCCTGGCACAAGAAGCCCGGCGACAGCGTCGAGCGTGACGAGCTGATCGTCGAGATCGAGACCGACAAGGTGGTGCTCGAGGTCGTGGCTCCCGAGGCCGGCACCCTCTCCGAGGTGCTGGTGGAAGAGGGCGACACCGTGGAGTCCGAGCAGCTGCTGGGTCGCCTCGGCGCGGGTGAGGCCAAGGGCGAGACCCAGGACGAGACCAAGGACGAGGCGCCGGCTGACAGCCAGGACGCGCCGAAGCGCGAGGCCAAGGCCGAGGCGCCGGCCGCCGGCGGCAAGACCCACGAGGTCAAGGCCCCGACCTTCCCCGAGTCCATCCAGGAAGGCACCGTGGCCAGCTGGGCCAAGCAGGTCGGCGAGGAGGTCAAGCGCGACGAGGTGCTGGCCGAGATCGAGACCGACAAGGTGGTCCTCGAGGTCGTCGCCCCGGCCGACGGTGCGCTCACCGAGATCCAGGCCGAGGAGGGCAGCCAGGTGACCTCCGAGCAGGTGCTGGCCACCTTCACCGAGGGCGCCGGCGGCGGCTCCAAGCCGGCCACCACGGGCGAGGAGAAGCCGGCGGCCTCCGCCGATGACGGCGCCAGCGACGAGAAGGTCGGTGGCAAGATCCTCGCGCCGGCCGCCCGCAAGCTGGTCGCCGAGCATGACGTCGACGTCGAGAAGATCGAGGGTACCGGCAAGGGTGGCCGGATCCTCAAGGAGGACGTGCAGAGGGCCGTGAAGGACGGCAGTGCCAAGAAGGCGGCCAAGCCGGCCGGTGGTGCCCAGGCCGCCGCCGCGGCGGCCCCGGTCGTCGAGGGCGAGCGCCCCGAGAAGCGCGTGCCGATGAGCCGCCTGCGCCAGACCATCGCCAAGCGCCTGGTCCAGGCCCAGCAGACCGCCGCCATGCTCACCACCTACAACGAGGTGGACATGAGCGCGGTGATGGAGCTGCGCGCGCAGTACAAGGAGACCTTCCAGAAGGCCCACGACGTCAAGCTCGGCTTCATGGGCTTCTTCGTCAAGGCCGCCTCCGAGGCCCTCAAGCGCTTCCCGGACGTCAACGCCTCCATCGACGGCACCGACATCGTCTACCACGGCTACCAGGACATCGGCGTGGCGGTCTCCACCGACCGCGGCCTGGTCGTGCCGGTGCTGCGCGACACCGACAGCATGAAGATCGCCGACGTCGAGAAGGGCATCGTCGACTTCGGCAAGCGGGCCCGTGACGGCAAGCTCGGCATCGACGAGATGCAGGGCGGCACCTTCACCATCACCAACGGCGGCACCTTCGGCTCGCTGATGTCGACGCCGATCCTCAACCCGCCGCAGACCGCGATCCTGGGCATGCACAAGATCCAGGAGCGTCCGATGGCCGTGAACGGCAAGGTCGAGATCCGCCCGATGATGTACCTGGCCGTCTCCTACGATCACCGCATGATCGACGGCAAGGACGCGGTCCGCTTCCTGGTGACCATCAAGGAACTGCTCGAAGACCCGGCACGCCTGCTGCTCGACATCTGATTCGCGAAGCCGGCAACGTCTTCCAGCAACAAGCCACAAAGGAGCCAACATGGCTGACAAGTTTGATGTGATCGTGATCGGCGCGGGCCCCGGCGGCTACGTGGCCGCCATTCGTGCCGCCCAGATGGGCCTGAAGACCGCCTGCGTCGAGAAGTGGATCGGCAAGGAAGGCAAGGTCGTGCACGGCGGCACCTGCCTCAACGTGGGCTGCATCCCGTCCAAGGCGCTGCTCGAGGCCTCCCACAAGTTCGTCGAGGCCAAGCACGACTTCGACGACATGGGCATCCAGGCCGGTGACGTCACCATGGACGTCAAGAAGATGATGGCCCGCAAGGACAAGATCGTGAAGAACCTGACCGGCGGCATCTCCGGTCTGTTCAAGGCCAACGGCGTCACCGCCATCGAGGGCACCGGCAAGGTGACCGGCAACAAGCAGGTCGAGGTCACCGACCGCGACGGCAACGCGACCACCTACGAGGCCGACAACATCGTCGTGGCCGCCGGCTCCGTGCCGGTCGAGATCCCGCCGACCCCGCTGAAGGAAGGCCTGGTGGTCGATTCCACCGGCGCCTTGGAATTCCAGGAGACCCCGAAGCGCCTGGGCGTGATCGGCGCCGGCGTCATCGGCCTGGAGCTCGGCAGCGTGTGGAACCGCCTGGGCTCCGAGGTCACCGTGCTCGAGGCCATGGACAGCTTCCTGCCGATGGTCGACGGCCCCGTCGCCAAGGAGACCCAGAAGCTGCTCAAGAAGCAGGGCCTGGACATCAAGCTGGGCGCGCGCGTGACCGGCTCCGAGGTCAAGGGTGAGGAAGTCGTCGTCAAGTACGCCGACGCCGACGGCGACCAGGAGATCACCTTCGACAAGCTGATCGTCTGCGTCGGCCGCAAGCCCTACACCCAGGGCGTGATCGCCGACGGCGTGGGCGTCGACACCGACGAGCGCGGCTTCATCCACGTAGACGACCAGTGCCGCACCAGCGTGCCGGGCGTCTACGCCATCGGCGACTGCGTGCGCGGCCCGATGCTCGCGCACAAGGCCTCCGAAGAGGGCATCATGGTCGCCGACATCATCGCCGGCCATAAGGCCGAGATGAACTACGACGCCATCCCCAACGTCATCTACACCTTCCCCGAGGTGGCGTGGGTCGGCATGACCGAGCAGGACGCCAAGGCGGCCGGCATCGAGGTCAAGGTCGGCGCCTTCCCGTTCGCGGCCAGCGGCCGGGCCATGGCCAACAACGCCACCGAGGGCATGGCGCGCATCATCGCCGACGCCGAGACCGATCGCGTGCTGGGCGTGCACATCGTCGGCCAGCATGCCGGCGAGATGATCGCCCAGGGCGTCATCGCGCTCGAGTTCGGCTCCAGCGCCGAGGACCTGGCGCTGACCTGCTACGCGCACCCGACCATGTCGGAAGCGGTGCACGAGGCGGCGCTGGCCGTCGAGGGCCATGCCATCCACATGGCCAACCGCAAGAAGAAGAAGTAAGGACAACAAGCGCCACCGCCAGGTGGCGCATCGCTTCCGACCATGTATCGGAAGCGAACGGTGGTGACACGCTGCCCGCCACCCCGAGGCGTCGGGCCGTGTCACCGTTCGAGTCACATGCAACCAATGGCATGAATCGATGAACCTTCACGAGTATCAGAGCAAGCAGCTGTTTGCCGATTACGGCCTGCCGGTGTCCAAGGGCTTCGCCGTCGACACCCCCGAGGAGGCCGCCGAGGCCTGCAAGAAGATCGGTGGCGACATGTGGGTGGTCAAGGCCCAGGTCCACGCCGGTGGCCGCGGCAAGGCCGGTGGCGTCAAGCTGATCAAGGATCCGGAAGAGGCCAAGACCTTCGCCGAATCCTGGCTGGGCAAGAACCTGGTGACCTTCCAGACCGACGAGAAGGGTCAGCCCGTCACCAAGATCCTGGTCGAGACCTGCACCGACATCGCCAACGAGCTCTATCTCGGCGCCGTGGTCGATCGCGGCACCCAGCGCGTGGTCTTCATGGCCTCCACCGAAGGCGGCGTGGAGATCGAGAAGGTCGCGGAAGAGACCCCCGAGAAGATCCTCAAGGCCGAGATCGACCCGCTGGTCGGCGCGCAGCCCTACCAGGCGCGTGAACTGGCCTTCGCCCTGGGCCTCGAAGGCGCCCAGGTGAAGCAGTTCACCAAGATCTTCCTGGGCCTGTCCAAGCTGTTCCACGACAAGGACCTGGCGCTGCTCGAGATCAACCCGCTGGTGGTGACCGACGAAGGCAACCTGCACTGCCTCGACGCCAAGATCGGTCTGGACGGCAACGCCCTCTACCGTCATCCGGACCTGCAGGCGATGCGCGACCCGTCCCAGGAAGACGCGCGCGAAGCCGAGGCCGCGGCCTGGGACCTCAACTACGTGGCCCTGGACGGCAACATCGGCTGCATGGTCAACGGCGCCGGCCTGGCGATGGGCACCATGGACATCGTCAACCTGAACGGCGGCAGCCCGGCCAACTTCCTCGACGTGGGCGGCGGTGCCACCAAGGAGCGCGTGGCGGAAGCGTTCAAGATCATCCTGTCCGACGACAACGTCAAGGCCGTGCTGGTCAACATCTTCGGCGGCATCGTGCGCTGCGACATGATCGCCGAGGGCATCATCGGTGCCGTCGAGCAGGTCGGTGTCAACGTGCCGGTGGTGGTGCGTCTGGAAGGTAACAACGCCGAGCTGGGTGCCGAGAAACTGGCCTCCAGCGGTCTGAACATCATCGCTGCTACCAGCCTGACCGATGCGGCTCAGCAGGTCGTCAAGGCAGCGGAGGGCAAGTAATGAGCATCCTGATCGACAAGAACACCAAGGTCATCTGCCAGGGCTTCACCGGCGGACAGGGGACCTTCCATTCCGAGCAGGCGATCGCCTACGGCACCCAGATGGTCGGCGGCGTGACCCCGGGCAAGGGCGGCCAGGAGCACCTGGGCCTGCCGGTGTTCAACACCGTCAAGGAAGCCGTCGAGCAGACCGGCGCCGAGGCCAGCGTGATCTACGTGCCGGCCCCGTTCTGCAAGGATTCCATCCTGGAAGCCGCCAACGCCGGCATCAAGCTGATCGTCTGCATCACCGAGGGCATCCCGACCCTGGACATGCTCGACGTCAAGGTGAAGTGCGACGAGCTGGGCGTGCGCCTGATCGGCCCGAACTGCCCCGGCGTGATCACCCCGGGCGAGTGCAAGATCGGCATCATGCCGGGCCACATCCACAAGCCCGGCAAGGTCGGTATCGTGTCGCGCTCCGGCACCCTGACCTATGAAGCCGTCAAGCAGACCACCGATCACGGCTTCGGCCAGTCCACCTGCGTGGGCATCGGCGGCGACCCGATCCCGGGCTCCAACTTCATCGACATCCTCGAGATGTTCGAGAAGGACCCGGCGACCGAGGCGATCGTGATGATCGGCGAGATCGGCGGCACCGCCGAGGAAGAGGCCGCGGCCTACATCAAGGAGCACGTCTCCAAGCCGGTGGTCTCCTACATCGCCGGCGTGACCGCGCCTCCGGGCAAGCGCATGGGCCATGCCGGGGCGATCATCGCCGGCGGCAAGGGCACCGCGGACGAGAAGTTCGGCGCCCTCGAGGCGGCGGGCGTCAAGACCGTGCGTTCCCTGGCCGAGATCGGCGATGCCCTGAAGGTCGCCACCGGCTGGTAAGCCGCGACACCTTCAGCATCGAAAAGGGCACCCTCGGGTGCCCTTTTTCGTGGGCGCCCGGTGGCGTGTCAGCCGGCTATCTCCTCGACGCTGGTGTTGCCCAGCCCCAGGACCTGGACGTCCAGGGCCTCGCCCGAGGCGTCCTGGGCGCTCATCTCGGCGGGCAGGGCGTCTTCGCCGTACGCCTTGAAGGCAAAGCGCCAGCTCTCTCCCGGGGCGAGGGTCAGCTCGCCGTCGTCCCGGACCCGGTAGCCTTCGGACCCCTCGAGGAGATCGCCGTTCCACAGGGTCTCGATCTCGGCGGGCAGATCGAAGCCCAGCTCCGGGTCGATGATGTCGTCATCCGAGACGTTCTCGACGAAGAGCTCGGCCACGTAGCCCGAGGACCACTGGCTGGTGAGGTTGCCGCTGACCAGAAGCTCGGCGTCGTCGTCCAGCAGTGCCGGCCTTGCTCCCCCCTTGCCGAGGATCTCCAGGGGCTGGCCGTCCTCGGTGCGGGCCGCGAGGTGGGACGGTGGCGTCTCGTCCCCGTAGGCCTTGTAGGAGAAGCGCCAGCTCTCCCCGGCGGCGAGCACGCCGTCGCTGTCGTCCCGCACCCAGTAGCGGTCGGCCTCCCGGGTGACGTCGCCGTTCCACAGGGTGTCGATCGTGGCGTCCAGCGCGAAGCCTATCTCCGGGTTGAGGATGTCGTCTGCGGAGACGTTCTCGACGAACACCTCGGCGACATGGCCCGAGGACCAGCTGCTGGTGACCTGGCTGGTGATCTTCAGGGCCGGGTCGTCGCCGCCACCGCTGAGGATCTCCTCGGGGCGGGGCATCGCCATGGGTGTGCCCTGGAAGGCGTTCCCCGAGGCGAGATGCAGGGTGGTGCCGTCGCCGAAGACCGCGAACTCCATGTCGGTGAGGGTGTCGTGGCTGCCCTGGCCGGTGATGATGACTCCCTGCTCGGCGAACTGGATCTGGTGGTCCGCGTAGTCGCCGGTGTAGCGGGCCGTGTCGATGCCCTGGCCGCCGTCGAGCGTGTCGGTGCCGTCGTACCAGTCGTCGCCGGGCCCGCCCTGGAGGACGTCATCGCCGCGCCCTCCCGACAGGGTGTCGTGGCCCAGGCCGCCATGGAGGTAGACGCCGTCGTCGGAGCCCTGGACCTCGTCACCGCGCCGTGAGCCGATCAGGTAGTCGAAGACCACCTCGTTGGCCTCGGGATCGGTGGGGGCGCCGAAGCTCTCGCCGTCCCGGTTGACGTAGAGCGCCGCTGACAGGGCGTCGGCATCCGGGTCCCGGATGGAGCTCAGGACGCGGACGCTGTTGTCGTGATCGCGACCGCCGTGGAAGTTGATGTCGCGGTCGGTGGCGACGATCTGGACCTCGTTGCCCATCGAGGAGCGCCAGGAGGCGAAGACCAGGCTGTGGCGCATGCCGCTGTCCTCGAGCCCGGTGAATTGGCCGTCGTAGCTCTCGTGCAGCTCATAGGCATAGCCGTTGCCGCCGCTCCCCTTATTGAAGGCGCCATGGGCCTCGATGTTCTCGGCGACGGGGTCCAGGGTCTTGGAGAAGCGAAAGGCGGTGGAGGGACCGTCATGGACCTGGATATCCGCGAGGTCGCTGTTCACCGTGCCTTCCAGGTAGAGCGCCCGGTAGTGGGTCAGGTCGTCCTCGGTGTTCGAGAAATCGCCGGCATCGGCCTCGCCGAGCTCGAAGCCGACGCTGAAGCCCTTCAGGCCGACGTTGTCCACCGTGTCGAGCCGCTCCACCTCGGCCGTGCCCGACTGGAAATCGAAGCGGACACCGCGATCGAGGGTGACCTCGTTGCCCTCGATGGCGACGACCTTGGCCATGCTGGTGCGCAGTTCCGCGTTCTCCACCTTGCGCCAGCCGCTGTCGCCGATCTCGTCGAGGAAGGCATCGTCGTTGTCCTGCCAGATCCGCAGGGTGTCGCCGACGGCTATCTCCTGGGTGTCGTGCAGCGTCAGGCGTCGTGCGCCCTCTGCGGCGTCGGCGGCAAGCGCCCCGAGGTCGGTGTTCTCGCTGCCATCCACGTGGATCGCGTAGTCATCGTTTCGCGACAGGGCCGTGTCGGTGAAGGTCAGTCGCGTGTCGTCGCTCCCCGCGCCCACCAGGGAGACGTCGGAGCGGTCGATGGTGATGGCGTCGTCGAACCTGAAGTCGCCGGCGGCGAGCTTCACCGTCGTGTCGGGCGCCGCCTCACGGATCAAAGCCTCGAGTTCCTCGGCGGTGATGTTCGTGTCAACCTCGATGGTTGAGCTCATGCAATGCCTCCTTTGCGTCTTGATTCTGCGACACCATTTTCGGCCGATATCGCCGGATTTCCTGGGATGATTCTTCGAAAATCCGATTCAATGATGTCGTCGATCAGAGACGGTTTTGGCAGGTTGAAGATGGAGATGGTGGCGGTTAAGGTGCCGCACATTCCGTGATAAGACACGGCTTTTTCAGTGTTATACACGGCGTCGAAAGGCGTCAACGGCGCGCCGGCAATGCCCCGGAACAGGCGCGGGTGACGGTCGACGATCGGCATGTCGGAAGCAGGGAGGTGGCGGGATGCCGGGGCGCAACGCCTGGTGTCCGGATAGCGTTATGGCGTCTGACTCGAACACCACACTGCGGCGTGCGCTTGGCAGCTGTCGCGGCTCCCTGCTCTGGGTGGCCGGCTTCAGTTTGTGCCTCAACCTGCTGATGCTGACGCCGGCCCTCTACATGCTCCAGGTCTACGATCGTGTGATCACCACCGGCAGCGAGGAGACCCTGCTGCTGCTCACCTTGGTGGTGGTCTTCTTGTTCCTGGTGGTCGGCGGCCTGGAGTGGGTGCGGGCGGGCATCCTGGTCCGTCTCGGCAACCGCCTCGACGCCTGGGTCAACGAGCCGCTCCATGCGGCGATGTTCCGGCGGAGCCTTCGCCATCCGGGCGGACAGGCCGCCTGGCCGCTGGACGACCTGGCGACCCTGCGCCAGGGACTGGCCGGGGGAGGGCTGCTGGCCTTCTTCGATGTGGCCTGGGTGCCGGTCTATCTCGCCCTGCTGTATCTGTTCGATCCCTGGTTCGGCGCCTTTGCCAGCCTCGCCGGGGTCATCCTGGTGACGCTGGTCGTGGTCAGCGACAGGGCCACGCGGGGGCTGCTGGACGAAGCGGGACGCGAGCAGAGCCGGGCCCGGGAGCTGACCGCCGGCAACCTGCGCAATGCCGAGGCGCTCGAGGCGATGGGCATGCGCTCGAGCATCGCCGCCCCCTGGCTGGTGCGCCATCGGGCCAGCCTGTGGCTGCAGTCCCGGGCCAGCGACCGGGCGGCCATGCTCTCGAGCCTGACCCGGGCCCTGCGCCTGCTGCTGCAGTCGCTGATCCTGGGGCTCGGCGCCCTGCTGGTGATCGAGGAGCGCATCACCCCGGGGATGATGATCGCCGGCTCGATCCTGCTGGGCCGGGTGCTGTCGCCGGTGGATCAGCTGGTCGGCAGCTGGCGCGGCATCGTCGGGGCGCGCGCCGCCTACCGTCGCCTCGAGAGGGTGCTGCGCGATCAGCCGCCCGCGACGCCGGCCATGTCGCTGCCGCCGCCCGCGGGCCGGTTGGCCCTGGAGGCCGTGACAGCCGGCGCTCCCGGAGGGCAGCGGCCCGTGGTGACCGACATCGACCTGCGCCTCGAGCCCGGCGAGCAGCTCGGCATCATCGGCCCCAGCGCCTCGGGCAAGTCGACCCTGGCGCGGCTGGCGTTGGGCGTCTGGCCGGCCTGGGACGGCTGCGTGCGCCTGGATGGCGCGGATATCGCCCGCTGGGATCGCGAGGCGCTGGGCCCCCACCTCGGCTACCTGCCGCAGGACGTCGAGCTGTTCAGCGGCACCATCGGCGAGAACATCGCCCGCTTTGCCAGCGTCGATGGCGACCGGGTCATCGAGGCCGCCCGCCGCGCCGGCGTGCACGAGATGATCCTGCGGCTTCCTGATGGCTATGACACCCGCATCGAGGCGAGCGGCGGGGTGCTCTCCGCCGGTCAGCGCCAGCGCATCGGCCTGGCCCGTGCGCTCTACGGCAAGCCTGCCCTGGTCGTGCTGGACGAGCCCAACAGCAACCTCGATCATCGTGGCGAACGGGCCCTCGCCGGGGCCATGGACGCCCTGCGGCAGGAGGGCGTCACCCTGCTGGTCATCAGCCACCGCACGGGCGTGCTGCGCCGGGTCGACCGCCTGCTGGTGCTGGAGGGCGGACGCGTGCGGCTGTTCGGTCCGCGGGACCGCGTGCTGGCGCGAATGGCGGGACGCGATGGCGAGGGGAGCGCCCGAGAGGTCGCGCGGCGCCCGTCCGGCCAGGGAGAGCGCTCATGAGGCCCGCTTCGGCCGGCGCGTCTTCCCGGCGGCCGCCGGTCGGCGACCGTCGCCATCGCGGCCTTGGGCTGGTGCTGGTGCTGGTCTGCCTGGGCGGTTTCGGCGGCTTTGCCGTCACGGCCGAGCTCGCCGTCTCGGTCATCGCCCCGGGACGGGTCACGGTCGCCTCCGCCAAGAAGACGGTCCAGCACCTCGAGGGAGGCATCGTCCGGCGGCTCGAGGTCGAGGAGGGCGATCGCGTCGAGAAGGGCGAGCCGCTGCTGGTGCTGGATGACACCCGGGTCGAGTCGCGCCTGCAGATCGCCCGCTCCCAGTACCTGATCAACCGCGCGGCCGAGGCCCGCCTGATGGCCGAGCAGGCCGGCCAGGAGACGCTGCGCTTCCCCCCCGAGCTGCGCGATCCCGGGGAGGCGCGGCTGGAACAGCTGGTGGCGGTGCAGCGCGGCCTCTTCCATGCCCGCCGGGAGGCCCTCGACGGGGCCCTGGCCTCGCTGGACCAGCAGACGGAGCAGCTGCACCGGCGCATCGAGGGGCGCGAGTCGATGATCCGGGTCAGTCGCGAGCAGCTGGCCTCGCTGCGCGAGGATGCCGAGGCCTACCGCTCGCTGTTCAAGGACGGCCTGGGCGACAATCGCCGCCTGCGCGAGCTGGAGCGGGAGATCCTGCAGTACCAGGGTGAGATCGAGCAGCATCGCACCGAGATCGCCCGCCTGCGCTCCCGGATCAGCGAGAACGACCTGCAGAAGCGGGTGCGCGTCCAGGAGTTCCGCCAGGAGGTGGGGGAGCGGTTGCGCGAGACCCGGCGGCAGATCGCCGACGCCGAGGAGCGCCTGACGGCGCTGCGTGACCAGCGTCGCCGCACCACCCTCACGGCGCCGGTGGCGGGGACGGTGGTGGGGCTGGCGGTGCATACCCGGGGCGCGGTGATCGCGCCGGGCACCACGATCCTGGAGATCGTCCCCCGGGGCGAGGCCCTCGTCGTCGAGGCGCGGGTCGCCGACCGGGACGTCGATCATGTCTACCCGGGGCAGCCTGCCGAGATCCGCTTCAGCGCCTTCAACCGAGGGCGCTCGCGGGTCATCGAGGGCACCGTGCGGCGGGTCTCCGCCGACAGCTTCGTGGACGAGGCCACGGGGGAGCGCTACTACGAGGTGCGGGTTCGGGTGAGCGAGGACGAACGAAAGACGATGCCCGAGACGATGCGCCTGATGGCCGGCATGCCGGCCGAGGTCCACCTGCAGACCGCCAGCCGGACGCTGGCCAGCTACCTGGCCAAGCCGGTCACCGACATGCTGGCCCGGGCCCTGCGCGCCGACTGAGGCGCCCGGGATCAGGCCCTGCGCCGGGCATGACCCCGTCGCAGCGCGCGGCCGAGCAGGACCAGGAAGATCGGCGCCCCGGCGAGCAGGTAGAGGTGGTAGCTGACCAGGCGCCAGATCACCACGGCGGCGGCGGCCTGGTCGCGCGCCATCAGCGGCATCAGCAGGGCGCCGACGCTCAGCTCGGCGGTGCCGGCGCCGCCGGGCAGCACGCTGAACTGGCTGGCCGCCATGGCCAGCATCTGCACCACGAAGGTCCAGGCCCAGTCGTCCAGCGCCGCGCCCTGGCCGGCGATGCCGAGAACGGCCAGATAGAGCAGGCTGTAGCGCAGCAGCCAGTGCAGGCCGCAGAGCGCGAAGATCGCCGCCAGCACCCGCGGCGGCAGGCGCAGGGTGGCGATCAGGGTGCGGCGACCGCTCAGCAGCTGGCGGGCGATGCGACGCCGCCGCCCGGGGCCCGGCCAGGAGAGCCAGGGGCGGCCCCGCAGCAGCCAGGGCAGCCCGGCCAGTATCGCGCCCAGGCCGAGCAGCAGCAGGCCGAGGCCGAGCAGCGCGGCGCCGATCAGCGTGCGATGCGGCCAGTCGATGGCGCCGACCAGGGTCGCGACGACCAGCAGCGCGAGCATCAGGGCGAAGAACAGCAGGTCGCAGCACTGATCGACCAGGTAGATGGCCGAGGCCCGCGCCGGAGGATAGCCGCGCCGGGCCAGCAGCAGCAGGAAGGTGGCGGCACCGCCGGTCCCTCCCGGCGTGGCGCACAGCGCGAACTTGGCGGCCATCTCGAGGGCCAGGGCGCCACGCTGCCCCAGGCGCCCGGCGCGCCCCGCGAGCAGCAGCCGCCAGCGGGCGGCATTGAGGTTCCAGCACAGCACGGCGATGCCGACCATCAGGGCCAGCAGGGCGCCGGGGAAGTCGCCGAGCGCGCCGAGGGTTCCTCCGCCGCCCAGCCACCAGGGCACCAGCAGAGGTGCGAGCAGCGCCAGGCCCAGCAGGCCCAGGTGCCGCCAGCGCCAGGCGATCGCGGCGGCGGGCCCGGTCATGCCCGCTCGGCACGCCTGACGGTGGCACCGGGCACCCCGCCGACCAGGCCGGCGTAGTGACGGCACAGGTCGTCGATGACCTGCTCCCAGTGGAAGTGGCGCTCCACGTGGCGTCGCGCGTGGCGACCCATGGCGGGGGGATCGTTGAGGAAGAGCTCCCGCACGGCGCGGGCCATGTCGTCGGGGTCGCCGGGGCGGCAGAGAACCCCGGCCCCCAGCGGCACGTACTCCCTGAGCGCACCCGCCCGGGCCGCCACCACCGGCACGCCGCAGGCCATCGCCTCCTGGGCCACCAGGCCGAAGGTCTCGCGGGTGCCGGCATGCAGCATGGCATCGGCGCTGGCCAGTGCCCGGGCCACCTCGGTGGGAGGGCAGTAGCGGGGCACCACGCTGACGTTGCCGGGCGCCCGGCTCGGCATGCCGGGCCCCATCAGCAGCAGGTGATACGCCTCCCCCAGACGGGCCATGGTGGCCAGCAGCACGTCGACGTGCTTCTCCGGGGAGTGGCGCCCGGCGAAGACCAGCAGGCGCTGGCGGCCGTGCACGCCGAGCGCCCGGCGCAGCGCCGGGTCACGACGGCGGGGATGGAAGGCCTCCAGGTCGACGCCCAGCGGCTGCACCCGCACCCGCTCGACGCCCCAGTCGGCTAGGCGCTCCGCCATGGCGGTGCAGGGCGCCAGCACGCTGTCGAAGCGGCCGTAGAGCTCGCCCACGTAGCGCTGCAGGCGGCGGCGGACCGCGGCCCCGAAGCGGTCGCCCATCAGCCGCGGCAGATCGGAGTGGAAGAAGCCCACCGTGGGCACGCCCAGGGCCTGTCCGGCCTCCACGGCGGCCCAGGCGGTGACGTAGGGGTCGCCGGCCTCGATCAGGTCGGGGGCCATCGCCATCAGGGCATCGCGCCAGGGACGGCGGCGCAGCGGCAAGCGATAGCCCTGGCCGAGGGGAATTCGCGGGGCGGGGAGGGTATGCACCCCACCCAGGGCGCCGCGCTCGGCGCCGGGCACCAGCAGGCTGCCGCGCAGCCCCGGCCGGGCGGCCAGCACGCGCCGCTTGGCCTCGAGGTAGGTGCGCACCCCGCCGCTGGCGGGCGCGTGGAACATGGTGACGTCGACGATGTGCAAGGAGCCCTCCCGGCGCTGGCGTGCCCTGCCAGCCTAGGGCCCTCCTGCGACAGTTTTGCGACAGCGCAACGCAGCACGGCGACCCGAGGGTCGCCGTGCTGCGCGTCGCCTGGCGGGTCATGCCCGCCGGGAGGGGGTCAGACCGCGGGGCGGCCGACCAGCGAGCGGGTCTCCTCGCGGGCCTCGGTGAGCGCCACGCGGATGACGTCGCCGAGCTTGAAGCGCTCCTCGCCCTCGATCTGGATGCGGCCGTCCTTGTCGTCGATTGCCACCTTCTTGCGGTCGCTGTGCATCAGCGGTGCCGGGATGAAGGCGGTGGCGCCGTTGGCGGTCAGGCGCACCCGCATGCCGCCGCGGTTGATGGCGATGATCTCGGCCTCGAAGGTCTCGCCGGCCTCGGCCGCGGGCGTCAGGTAGCGCACGTAGAGCCAGTCCTTGACGTCGCGCTCGGCCATGCGGTTGAGCCGGCGACGCTCGGTGAGCTGCTCGGTCAGCGCCTGGCTGGCCTCGGCCGGAGCCTGCTCGCCCTTGAGCACCCGCTTGATCAGGCGGTGATTGACCATGTCGCCGTACTTGCGGATCGGCGAGGTCCAGGTGGCGTAGGCGGCCAGTCCCAAACCGAAGTGCGGGCCGGGCTGCGCGGACATGCTGGTGAAGCCCTGGAAGCGGCGCAGGCGGGCGTCGAGCCAGGCGTCGTCGCGGCCCTCGAGCTCACGCTTGAGCTCGGTGTAGCGGGAGAGCTCGGTGAGCTGCTCGTGCTCCACCTGGATGTCCTGCTCGGCCAGGAACTCCTGGGCGGCCTCGGCCTTCTCGGGCTCGAAGGCGCGATGCACGTTGAAGATGCCGTGACCGACGTGCTCGGCGAGCAGGTGCGCGCAGCAGGCGTTGGCGGCGATCATCGACTCCTCGATCATGCGGTTGGCGATGCGCCGATGTTCGGTGCGGATGTCCAGCACGTTGCCGGCCTCGTCCAGGTCGAAGACGAAGTCGGGGCGGTCCTTGAACACCAAGGCGTGGGCCGCGCGCCAGGCGCTGCGCGCCTCGGTCATGGCCGCGAGGGCCTTGAGCTGCTCGCCGATCGCTTCCTCCGGCGCCCAGTCGCCCTGGCCCTCGAGCCAGTCGGAGACCCGGTCGTAGGCTAGCTTGGCGTGGGAGCGGGCGGTGGCGGCGAAGAAGCGGTAGTCGCCGAGGCTGCCGTCGGCGCCGATCTCCAAGGTGCAGGCCAGCACCGGCCGGTCCTGGTCCTGCCACAGCGAGCAGAGGTCGTCGGCCAGCTGCTCGGGCAGCATGGTGACGTTCTGGCCCGGCAGGTAGACGGTGAAGGCGCGGGTGCGCGCCTCGAGGTCGGCGGCGTGCCCCTCCTCCACGTAGGCGGTGGGGTCGGCGATGGCCACGGTCAGCGACCAGCCGCCGTCCTCGCGGGGGCGGATGCGCAGGGCGTCATCCATGTCCCGGGTCTTCTCGCCGTCGATGGTGAAGAAGGGCTCGGCGGTCAGGTCCTCGCGCTCGAGGCCCTCGTCGCGCAGCGGCCAGTCGTCGCCGGCGTCCGGGCACTCCTGCTCCAGCGCGTGGCGCGCCAGGGTCACGCGCCACGGCACGGCGGGGTCGTCGGTCTTGGCCACCAGCTCGTCGATCTGGGTGAAGAAGGCGCGATCGTCGGGCTTGAGGGGGTGGCGCACCAGGCGGGCCACCACCCAGTCGCCGTCGGCGATGCTCGCCTCGTCGAGGCTGCGCTTGATGCGCGCCTTGAGCGGGGTGTTCATCGAGGGGTGATCCGGGATCACCGCCAGGCGACCGTCGCGCTTCTGCACGCGGGCGATGAAGCGCTCCATGCCGGTCTCGATCAGGGTATCGGGCTCCACCGACTTCTTGTCGCCCTCCTCGTGGAGGACGGCCGCGACGCGATCGCCGTGCAGCACCTGCTTCATGGCGGGGGGCGGCACGAAATAGGAGTCACCGTCGTCGGTCTCGAGGAAACCGAAGCCCCGGTCGGTGGCCTTGATCACGCCCTCGACGCGAGGGGTGTTGTCGCGGATCTGTTGCTTGAGCTGAGCAAGCGCCGAATTGTTCTGCAGCATGGTCACGATCGGTTGGCGAGTAGGGGGGCCACTATACGGATTCGTGCCCCCGCCGCCAAACGCCGTGGGGCGAGCCCACGGCGAATCAAGCGCTTGCGTCGAGCCCGCCGCGTGCGTCGCGCCGTGCTGCCTCAGCGCACGGTGATCACGCTGCAGTCGGCGGCGTGGCCGACCTTGTGGGAGACGCTGCCGACGATCAGTCCCTTGAGGTCGCCCAGGCCCCGGCTGCCCATGACGATGGCGTCGACGTCGCGCCGCCGCGCCTCGTCGAGGATGGTGCGGGTCGGGTCGCCCTGGGTGATCATCGTCTCGACGTGGCCGATGCCGGCGTCGCGGGCGGCCTGCTCGGCGCGGTCCATGACCTGGCGGCCGGCCGCCTCGAGTTCGGCCTCGGAGGCCTTGAGGTCGACGGCGCCGACGCCCCAGACCATCAGCGTCTCATGGGCGAGCCGCTCGGGGATATGCAGCAGGATCAGTGCCGCCTGCTCCTGCTGGGCCAGCTGGCAGGCCACGTCCAGGGCCTTCTTGGCGTGCTCGGAACCGTCGATGGGCACCAGAATGGAGTGGAACATGACGCGTACCTCCGGGCGAAGACGAGAGTGGGCTACCTACCGCTGAGCCTAGCCCTCTCTCGGAGGGGTGTCATGACCCGGATCAAGGATCGCGGGGCTTCTCCCCGGGGCGCGGTTCGCTGGCCTCCAGGCGCCTCAGCTGGCGCCACAGGTCGCGGCGCAGGTCGGCGAGGCGAGGCGCCTCGTCCGGGGCGAACGCGAGCGGGCGCGCCAGGCGCTGGGTGCGCAGCCCCAGCCGCGCGCCGAGCAGCCCGATGCCGAGCCCCTGGGCGGCGCGGGTCGAGAGCTTGCCGGCCAGGTTCATCGTCAGCATCTCCATGCTGGCCTCGCCGGCGATCTCGCTGGCGCCGGCGAAGGCCATCTGGTAGAGCACGCTGCGCAGCAGCCGCAGGCGCGCCGCGTAGCCGAGCTCTAGACCGTATAGCCGACACAGCCGGTCGACCATCGCCAGGTGACGCCAGGCCACCAGGGCCATGTCGACCAGGGTCAAGGGGCTCACCGCCACCATGATCGCCGTCTCGCCGGACATCCGCGAGATCAGCCGGCTCGCCTCGCGATCCCGGGGGGCGAGCAGGTGGTGGTCGAGCAGGGCCTGAACGTCGCGCCCGTCGTGGTGGGGCTCCCGGGCCGCCAGGAAGGCCTGCCAGTGGGGGTGGTCGTCGTCCAGGGCCAGGTCGCGCCGCAGCCGCTCGGCGAGTGCCTGCGCCTGGGTGGGGGTGGCCTCGGGCAGCGCGGCGAGGCGCTCGCGCAGCTTGGCGTGGCGGGTCAGGCGGCGCAGGCGAGCGAGCTCGCGCGTTAGCGCCGCGCCGCCGAGCCCGATGGCCAGCAGCAGCAGCAGGCTCCAGGCGCCGGCCAGCCAGTCGCCGCCGAGGCTCGCGGCATAGAGGGTGTGGCCGGCCTCCAGCGCGCCCAGGCCCAGGCTTCCGCCGAGCAGCGCGACGAGGCCCCAGCGGCGCTTGCGCGGGCGCATCAGGCCCGCCTCCAGTGCCTGCGTCTCCCGCCGCGCCTGGGGATCCGGCGCGGCCGGCGGTTGGCTCGGCGCCGCGTGATCGAACTGTCGGCCGGGTTGCGGGTCGGCGGGGGGCGCGTCGTCGTGGGCCTCGTCGAGGGAGAAGTGCTCCCCCGGGCGCGGGTCGGGCTCGCGGGGCGACATCATGGCAGCTTGTCTCCGATCAGCCAGTCCAGGGCGGCATCCATGCGGATGTGCGGTAGCGGCGTGCCGGGCTCCCGGGGCAGCGGGCGAAAGGCGGTGAAGGCGAAGCCCTGGCGGGACCAGAAGTCGGCCCGGGGCAGGCGCGCGGGCACCTCGCCGGGAAACAGCAGCCGCGACTCGCCGTCCAGCGTCGTGCCGCGCAGGGCCGGCGAGCGCTGTCCCTGGTGGTGGACTTCGCGGTTCTCGGTGGCGCGAATCGCCGCCAGCGACAGGGCGCGCACCGGCACATCGGCGAAGCGCAGGTCCTTGAGCGGCTCGGCCAGCAGCGCCTCGAGCAGGGCGACCAGGCGGCCATGCTGCTCCGGGGTGACGTGGTCGGCCTTGGTGGCAGCGATGGCCAGGCGGTCGATGCGCGGCGCGAAGAGGCGGGTGAGCAGGCTGCGCCGGCCGTAGTCGAAGCTCTGCATCAGCCGCGACAGCGCCCGGGAGAGATCCTCGAAGCGCTCGGCCCCGGCGTTGAGGGCGCCGAGCACGTCGACCAGCACGATCTGGCGATCGAAGCGCCGGAAGTGCTCGCGGTAGAAGGGGCGCACGATGTGCTGCTGGTAGTGGCGGAAGCGCCGCGCCAGGGTGGCGTAGAGGCTCTCGGCCGGCAGGGCGGCGAGGGCCTCGCGGTCGGCCTCGGCGATGCCGGGCAGCGGGAAGAACTGCAGCACGGGTGCGCCCTCGAGTTCGCCGGGCAGCAGGAAGCGCCCCGGCTGCAGGTCGGCGAAGCCGGCCTCGCGGGCGGCCTTGAGCCCGCTGGCGTAGCGCTCGGCGATCTCGGCCAGGCGAGCCTCGTCGACCTCCTCGGCGGGATCGAGGCCTTCCACCGCCGCCCGCCAGTCGGCGAACAGGGCGGCGCGCTCGCTGCCGCCGTCGTGGCGCTGGGTCTCGCTCCAGCTCAGGTAGTCGTGGTCCAGCAGCGGCAGGTCGAGCAGCCACTCGCCGGGATAGTCGAACAGGTCCAGGGTCAGCTGGCGGGTCTCGCCGCCGAGCAGGCCGCTGCGCGTGGGGCGATAGCGCAGGGTCAGGCGCAGCTCGCTGATGCCGCGGGTCGGTTCGGGCCAGCGCGGCGGCTGCGCGTCCAGGGCCGCCATGGCCTGGTCGTAGGGGAAGCGCGGCACGCCCAGGTCCTGCTGCTGGACCCGGCGGGCGCCGAGCAGCCGTCCCTCCCGGGCGGCCGGCATCAGGTCGAGGCGCGCCTCCAGGCCGGCGTGGCGGAGCTGGGTGACCAGCGAGGTGAGAAAGGCCGTCTTGCCCGCCCGCGACAGGCCGGTGACCGCCAGGCGCAGCTGGCGGTCGCGGCCGCGCTCGAGCAGGTCTTGGAGGTCACGGGGCAGGGAGGGGCGCATCGGGCATCCTGGCAGGTGATTGACGTCGCCCTAATGTGCGGGTCGCGACGGCGACTGACAAGGGACGGTGCGACGAAACGACGCCGCCCGGGGCGGGGCGGCATCGGCGGGCTAGCGCGGCGGCATCGACCCCACCGGGACCGGCTGGACCAGCCCGAACAGCTGCAGCAGCAAGGGGGTGGCGGCAATCACGAACCCCAGCACCGCCAGACCGCGACCGAGCACGCGCCGCTCCGGGCGCCGGGCCAGGGTCAGCCCCCCGATGCAGATCAGCAGGCCGAGGATGTTGAAGACATAACCGAGCATCTGCAGCAGTTCGAAGGTGGTCATGGGGCTCCCTTGTGGTGGGTGAGAAGGGGGACGGCTACCCTCTGATGGTATCAGCTTCGTCCCGGTGCATGAGGAGGATCCCATGGAGGAGCGTCGTCCCGAGACGGTGATCGACTTCTGGTTCGGGGAGCTCAAGCCCGCCCAGTGGTTTCGCAAGGACGCGGGCCTGGACGCCGAGATCGCGCGGCGCTTCGATCCGCTGCTGACGGCGGCCGGCCGCGGCGAGCTGTGGCAGTGGCGGGCCTCGGCCCGGGGGCGCCTGGCCGAGGTGATCGTGCTCGACCAGTTTCCGCGCCATATCCATCGCGGCTCAAGGCTGGCCTTCGCCTGGGACCCGCTGGCCCTGGTGCTGGCCCAGGAGGCCGTCGCCCACCAAGCGGACCGCCTGCTCGACGTGCCCTGGCGCGCCTTCCTCTTCATGCCCTACATGCACAGCGAGTCGCTCGTCATCCACGACGAGGCGCTGCGCCTGTTCGCCCAGCCAGGGCTCGAGGAGAACCTGCGCCACGAGCAGCGCCATCGTGACGTGCTCGAGCGCTTCGGTCGCTACCCCCATCGCAATGCCGCGCTGGGGCGCGACTCGACGCCCGCTGAGCGCGCCTTCCTCGACCGGCCCGGGTCGAGGTTCTAGCGGCCGAGTCCGACGGGACCGGCACGTCGGGCTTTTCTCTCGCGCGCCGCCGAGGCACCATCGAGTCCTCAAGACCGATCGGGTCATCCCGCAGAAAAAAGGAGCGTGTTCCATGGGTATCATCGCCTGGCTGATCATCGGGGGCCTGGCCGGATGGATCGCCGGTCATATCATGCGCGGCGGCGGCTTCGGCCTGCTCGGCAACATCGGCGTCGGCGTGGTCGGCGCGGTGGTCGGCGGCGGGCTCTTCAACCTGCTGGGCCTGCATGCCGGTGGCTTCGTCGGCTCGCTGGTCACCGCCATCGTCGGCGCCGTGGTGCTGCTGTGGGTCATCGCCAAGGTCAAGAAGGCCTGACGCGCCTGCCGCCCGGCCGGGTCTGCTCGAGGGACCCGCCTGGCGGGGTGATCAACATGGCCCTGCTCGGCGGGGCTATCGCAAGGGACCCGCATGTACGTACTGAAACGCCTCGGCGCCGTGCTGATCCGCGGCATCGCCGACATGGGCTGGGGGGTGCTCGGCCTGCTGCTGCTGGTCTATCTGCTGCTCGCCTGGATCGGCCTCACCCTGGCCGGCGAGACGGCGCTGGTCGCCTCGCCGACCGCCTTCCTCTACTACATGGTCGTCACCACCTCCACCGTCGGCTACGGGGACGCCTCCCCGGTGACGCGGGGCGGTCAGCTGATGGTCGTGTTCTTCATCATTCCGGTGGGGATCGGGCTCTTCGCCACCCTGCTGGGCAAGGCCTCCGCCTCGGTGATCTCGCAGTTCACTCGGCGCCTCAACGGGGAGCAATCGATCGTGCAGAAGGACCATATCGTCATCGTCGGCTACAACGCCTACACCGCGTCGCTGGTCGATCAGGTGCGCGAGGAGGCGCGGCCGGGGCAGGTGGTGGCGCTCTGCGTCGGCGCCGGCGCCCCGTCCCGCAACCCCTTTCTCGAGCAGGGCGTGGAGTACTTTCGCGCCGCCTCCCTGTCGGACGAGACGCTCTACGAGCGGGCGGCGGTCAAGGACGCCTCGCTGGTGGTGGTCGACGTCGAGGACGACAGCGAGACGAACCTCGTCTGCATGTACCTCTCGGCGCTGGTCGATGCGCGCTGCCGGATCACCGCCTACGTGAAGAACCAGATGGTGGGCCGGCTGCTCGAGACCCACTGTCCCACGGTGAACGTGATTCCCTCCCTGCACCAGCAGATGCTGGTCAAGGCCGCCGTCGATCCCGGCAGCGAGGAGGTCATGCGCCTGCTGGTCGATGCCGACCAGGCGCAGACCCAGTACTCGACCCGCCTGGCGGGACTCCCGGAGCCCGTGTCGGTGGCGCGGGTGACGAGCCGCCTGCGTGCCCGCTGCCGCGCCTCGCTGATCGCGATCCGCCAGGGCGAGGCGCCCTATCCGGTGCTCAACCCCGACGACGACGAGCTGCTGGCGACGGGGGACGAGGTCTTCTATATCGCCGGGCGCCGGATCTCCGCCGAGGAGATGGCCGATCACCTGGCCGCCGAGCCGTCGAGCTAGGCGAAGGGGCGGGAATCGCCCGCGCTGGCGGCGGTGCCTCCTGCGAAACCGAGACGGGGGAAGAATTATCTACGACCTAAGTCGTAGGAAAGCGGCCGGTTCGGGGTATAATGAAAAATGCTTCCATATATATTAACGATCACCGATGGGCCGGTTCGGCCCGGGAACCGCCAATGACCGCCTTGCCCCTGACCCCCGTGTGGAATCACCTCCTCTCCCCCCGCGCCCTGCGCATGGCGCGCCGCCGCCGTGCCGGCGAACGCGCCGCGAGCCTTCAGCGTCGCCACGCCGCGCTGAGGGCGGGCGTCGCCTGCTGATCGCCGGCGCGCCGGGCCTCACCCCTTGGGCGTGGGCAGGATGCGCCGGTAGCGATCCAGGCAGCGATCCAGCCAGTCGCCCTCCAGCACGACCTCGCCGGCCGCGGCGGGCAGCCGGACCTCGAGCAGGAAGAGGCCGTGACGCTCGCTGCCGGCCGCGGCCAGCTGGCGGCCGAGCCGCCCGGCGAGATCCGACGGAAGGGACTCGGCGCGCCGCCAGGTGAGCCGCAGGGCCCCTCGCTCGTCCAGGTACTGGAAGCGCGCCGCGTCCTTCAGCACCGCCATGCCCCCCTGCACCAGTCCCTGGGAGAGGCTCTCCAGGGTGCGATAGCCCGGGGCGCCGGCGGCCCGGCAGGCGTGGCCACCCTCCACGTAGCAGCGCTCCCGTTCATCGGGATCCTCCGGCCAGCGGCCGCCGCGGCGCCGCTCGGGCGTGGCCACGAAGGGCACCACCACCGGCACGGCCGGCGTGCCGTCGTCGAGCCTCGTCATTCGCTCGGCGAGCACCCCGTGGGGGAGCTGACCCTTCAGCCAGCGGTAGTCGCAGGCCTGCTGGATCCGGGCCCGGGCATCCTGGGCGGTGTGATGGGCGCCCTGCAGGGAGCGCAGCAGGGAGAGAGTTCTGAATAGCACGCCATGACCTCACGTTGGACGCCATCATCTTCCCGACCGGGCGGTGGCCTGGCAAGCGTCTCGTCCTCCAACGAGAGGCGCCGGGGACCGGTCGAAGGGGAGGTCCCATGCCAGGGGGGAGAAGCATCGCTTCGAACGGGCTGGCCATGGATGGCCAGCACCGGTCCTGCAAGCGGAGCGGGACGCGTGAGCGCCGCAGGGCATCGGTAGCGCCCAAGGAGGGGGTTACAGCGCCTCCCCGATGGTCCGACAGTTCGGGACCTGTCCCCGGATTAGCCTCGAGTGACGTGACTGGATTCGCCGGGCCCAACCAGCACCGCCCGGCTCAGGGCCGGGCGGTGAGGTCGGGCGGGGTCGCCGGGATCAGGCGGTGGCGGGCTGGCCGACCAGCTCCTTGAGGGACTCCTCGACGATGGCCAGGCCCTCTTCCAGGATCTCGTCCTCGATGGTCACCGGCATCAGGAAGCGGATGGTGTTGCCGTAGAGGCCGCAGGAGAGCAGGATCAGCCCCTTCTCGCGGGCCTTCTTGCACAGCGCGGCGGCGAGGTCGGCGTCCGGCGTGTGGGCGGCCTTGTCGGTGACCAGGTCGATGGCGGCCATGGCCCCCATGTTGCGACCGTTGTCGACGCAGTCGAAGTCCTGCTGCCACTGGGCGAAGCGCTTGGCCAGCTTGTCGCCGAGCGCCTGGCTCTTGCCGAGGATGTCCTCCTCCTCGAACACCTCGAGCACCGCCAGGGTCGCCGCGCAGGAGACCGGGCTGCCGGTGTAGGTGCCGCCCAGCGAGTTGCCGCCGGAGGCGTCCATGACCTTGTCGGTGCCGACCACGGCGGAGATCGGCATGCCGTCGGCCATGCTCTTGGCCATGGTGATGATGTCCGGCTCGACGCCGCTGTGCTCGATGGCAAACAGCTTGCCGGTGCGCCCGAAGCCGGACTGCACCTCGTCGATGATCATCAGAATGCCGTGCTCGTCGCAGATCTCGCGGATCGCCTTGAGGAAGCTCGCCGGCGCCGGGTAGAAGCCGCCCTCGCCGAGCACCGGCTCGAGCACGATGGCCGCGGTGTCCTTGGGGTTGGCGTCGGTCTTGAGCGCCATCTTCAGGCCGCGCAGGGCCTCGTCCTCGCTGACGCCGTGGTAGGGCACGGGGTAGGGCGCGCGGAAGACGTTGCCCGGCATGGTGCCGAAGTCGGTGGCGTAGGGGGCGACCTTGCCGTTCATCGCCATGGTCATGAAGGTACGGCCGTGGTAGCCGCCGTCGAAGCAGATGACGTTGTTCTTGCCGGTGGCCGCGCGGGCGACCTTGACCGCGTTCTCCAGGGCCTCGGCGCCGGAGTTGGCGAGCATCACCTTGGCATGGCCGCGCACCGGGGTGACCTGGCTGAGCTTCTCGGCCACCTTCACGTAGCCCTCGTAGGGCATCACGGTCTGGCAGGTGTGCATGACCTTGTCGAGCTGGTCCTTGACCGCCTGGACTACCTTGGGATGGCGATGGCCGATGTTGAGCACGCCGATGCCGCCGGCGAAGTCGATGATGCGGTTGCCGTCGGCATCCCAGATCAGGGCGTTCTCGGCGCGGTCGGCGAACTGGGTGGCCGGGCTCGCGGCACCGCTGGCCACGTAACGCTGCTTGAGGTCGTTGAGCTGTGCGTTGTTCATGGGTCCTGACTCCTTGTTAGACGCTGCGGGCGATCAGAGGCCGCCGACGCAGACGTATTTTAGTTCAGTGTACTCATCCAGGCCGTGGCGCGACCCTTCGCGTCCCAGGCCCGATTCCTTCACGCCACCGAAGGGGGCAAGCTCCGTGGAGAGAATGCCCTCGTTGATCGCCACCATGCCATACTCGAGCCCCTCCATCACATGCCAGATGCGACGATAGTCGCGGGCGTAGAAATAGGCGGCGAGGCCGAACTCGGTGGCGTTGGCCATGGCGATGGCCTCCTCGTCGGTCTCGAAGCGGAAGACCGGGGCCAGCGGGCCGAAGGTCTCCTCCCGTGCCACGCGCATCGCGTCGGTGACGTCGGCGATGATCGTCGGCTGGAAGAAGGTCCCGCCCAGGGCGTGGGGGGCGCCGCCGCACACCAGGCGTCCGCCCTTGTCGAGGGCGTCGGCGATGTGGGTCTGCACCTTGTCGACGGCGGCGGCGTTGATCAGCGGGCCCTGCACCACGCCCTCGTCGAGGCCGTTGCCCACCTGGAGCTCGGCGACCCGCGCGGCGAGCTTCTCGAGGAAGGCGTCATAGACCCCGGCCTGGACCAGCAGGCGGTTGGTGCACACGCAGGTCTGGCCCGAGTTGCGGAACTTGGAGGCCACGGCGCCCTCGACGGCGGCGTCCAGGTCGGCATCGTCGAAGACGATGAAGGGCGCGTTGCCGCCGAGCTCCATGGAGGCCTTCTTCACCGTGCCGGCACACTGGGCGAGCAGTTTCTTGCCGACCGGGGTGGAGCCGGTGAAGGAGATCTTGCGCACCCGCGGGTCGGTGGTCAGCACCTCGCCGATCTCGGCCGGGCGGGAGGCGGTGACCACGTTGATCACCCCGGCCGGGAAGCCGGCCTCCTCGGCGAGCCTGGCCAGCGCCAGGGCGGTCAGCGGCGTGGCCTCGGCGGGCTTGATCACCACCGGGCAGCCGGCGGCGAGCGCCGGGGCGCACTTGCGGGTGATCATGGCCAGCGGGAAGTTCCAGGGGGTGATGGCCGCCACCACGCCGATCGGCTCGCGGAACACCAGGATGCGCTTGTCCGCGCCATGGCCGGGCAGGGTCTCGCCGGCCACGCGCTTGGCCTCCTCGGCGTAGTACTCCACGAAGGCGGCGCCGTAGGCCACCTCGCCGCGGGACTCGGCGAGCGGCTTGCCCTGCTCGAGGGTCATCAGTCGCGCCAGGGCCTCCTGGTGCGCCATGATGCGATCGAACCAGCCGCGCAGCAGGGCGGCGCGCTCCTTGGCGGGCTTGGCGCGCCAGGCCGGCCAGGCGGCCGCGGCGGCGGCGACGGCCTCGCGGGCCTGCTCGCCGGTGAGGTCCGGAACCTCGGCGAGGTGCTCGCCGGTGGCGGGGTTGGTCACGGCGAAGCGGCGGTCGCCGTCACGCCACTGGCCGGCCACGAAGGCCTTGTCGATCAGCAGCTCGGGATGGGCAGACATCAGGGTTCCTCGTGTGTTGATCATCTTGTTTGACGAGTGTGCATTATTTAAAACATGTCGCCAAGCCCGCGTCCAGCGCGTTTTTCTCGCGCGACGCCGCCACGGCCATCGGCGCTGGCACGGCTTTCCGGTACACTATGCCGCCGACTTGCTGCGCTTGGCAGCACTGCACGTTCCTGTTCCGGATGATGGCGAGGTGAGCCTTGGTCGATCCCCTTAATGCCTGGTGGGCCCAGCAGCTGGTGCTGTGTGACTGGGCCTTCGCCCCCGATCCCCTCACGGTGGAGGCCGAGACGGCGGTCGCGCGCCTCGCGGCGCTGGGCGTCGTCGACCGCGGGGAACTGGGCTGGTGCCTGCTGGAGACCCTCGGCACCGGGGGCCACCCCGATCCGGCCCGGCTGCTGGCCGGCCTCGAGGTCATCGCCCTGGCCGGCGGCGCCGGCTGGCTGTCCGAGGCGCGCGCCCGCGGCTGGGCCCAGCGGCTGGCCGAGGAGATCTCCGCCCACCACGCCAGCCTCGACGCCTGGCTGTCGGCGCTGCTGCACGCTCGCAGTGCCGAGGGCTGGGTGCGCGGCGACGACGGCTTCTATGAGGCCTGCGAGGCGCTGGCGGCCCTCGAGCATGACGGCGCCGGGGTGACCTGGGAGATGCTGCAGGAGTGGCTCGCCCACCACCCCCGGGAGGCGGCGCTGTGGCCGGCGGCGCCCGAGCATCAGGTGTGGCGCCTGCGTGCCGCCTTCTCGCCGGTGCTCGAGCTCCCGGCCGGCGCCCAGGACTGGCAGCGGCTCGAGGCCTGGCTCGACGAGGCGTGGCAGATCCGCGATCGCGACGACCTGGTGCGCAGCCTGCTGTGGCTGGCCGCCCAGGGCGACCGCCATGGCTGGGACCTGGACGCCTCGCGCCTGCTCGAGGCGGACGGCGCGGCGCGCCGGCAGTGGCAGGACGCGCTGGACGGGGGCGAACGCGACTACGGCCGGGTGCTGCTCGGCTTCCTCGATCGCGGCGAGCCCCTGGAGTGGGCCGCCTGGGACTGGCTGCGGCTGGTCGACCTAGCCTGGGCCGGGGCCTGCCTGGGCTGGCTCGATGAACAGGAGGCCCAGGACTTCGCGCACCACGGCGCGGACCTGCTGCTGCGCCGCTACAGCGACTGGACGGCCCTGGCACGGGCCTACCAGCGCGGCCGCAGCCTGTTCGACGGGCGCAACCTGCTGCCCGCCCTCGAGGCCGACTGGTCGCTGCTGCTGCAGTCGCCGGTCAGCCCCTGGAAGACGCCCCTGCAGGGGCTGGTCGCCGAGGCGCTGATCGAGGAGTCGCGGGACGCCCTGCGCGGCTGGCGCCGCGATCCCCGCCACTGGGTGCTGGCGCTGGCGGCGGTACGCGAGCCCGAGTTCGCCGCCCGCCAGGGGGCGCTGCCCGCGCTGCCGGCAGCGCGGCGCGAGGAGGCGCGGCACTATCTGACCGAGACCCTCGACCTGCATGCCGACGAGGGCGTCGAGGCGCTCTCCCGCTACTGGCTGCCGGCCCAGGCCCATCACCTCAACCAGCTGGCCGCGGACGCCGCCCACGGGGCCCTGCCGGCGGCCGAGACCCCCTTCGGCCATGCGCTGCCCAAGGAGCTGGCCGGCCGCGACGGCCTGAAGCAGGCCAGCCGCCACGCCGCGACGATCCATATGGCCGAGAAGTTCGCCTTCCACCTGCAGATGGCCATGGACAGCGGCGCCTTCGATGCGACCCGCCTGGCCGCGCTGGCGCGCGCCCTGCAGGGCTCGCTGTGCCGCTTCTATCCCGACGCCCGGCGCCTGCTCAAGGCCTGGGCCCAGTGGGAGAGCCTGCTCCCCGAGCCCGAGCAGCCGCCGATGGTCGCCGAGATCCGCTGGCACCTGGAGGATCCCGGCAGCCTCTTCCACTGGCTCGACTGGCAGGGCGGGGAGTGGCGCGAGCCCGGGCCGCGGCCGACGCTCGCCCACTTCACGGCCATGGCGCTGGTCGGCCCGCTCAACAGCCCGGCCTGGAGCCTGCCCCAGCCGGAGAGCGAGCGCGAGTGCGCGGCGATCCGCGAGTGGGTCGACGGCCACTACGCCCTGCACGGCGCGGCCGAGCTCACCGAGTTCCTCGACTACCTGATCGAGGCGGGCGACCGCCAGGAGTACCAGATCAACTACGCCCCCTACACCCTCAATCGGGGACGGCTGGCCTCGGAGATCGCCATCCTCGAGAGCGACGAGTGCAGTGAGGAGGAGGGCGCCCACCTGCTGCGCCTGAAGCGGGTGCGGGACGATGAGGACGGTTGCAACGACGTCGACCTGGCGGCCTGGGACATCGCCCAGGCGGTGGACCTGGCCATCGCCGGCCGCCAGCTCGGCTGGCTCGAGCAGGGCGCCTTCCTGCGCCTGCTCGAGCGCGCCCACGCCCTGGCCAGCGAGCACTACGCGGGCTGGGAGGAGTATGCCCGGGGCCTGCACGCCGGCTTCTCCTTCTTCATGGGCGAGACCCCCGAGCGCGAGAGTTTCCTGGCCGGGTTCCGCCAGGCGCTGGTCTCCTGGCTCTCCGGCGCCCCCCCGCTGGCCGGCGCCTGGGCCAGCCTCGACTTCCCCGGGGCGCGACCGCGCCACTGGGCGCCGCTGCATATCGATACGCTGCCGGGCGATCATCGCACCCTCCACTGAGGGCTCGCCCTGCGCCGCGCCTTTGGTTTATAGTCGGCTCGGCGCCGCGTCGCGGCCGGGCCTTCCCCCCGCCGCGCGCCGCCGAGAGGCCGCTGTGGCAGTGTCCCCGATGCCTGGAACACTGCCACAGCGACAATCCGCAGGAGCCGAGGGGCGCACCGCATCGCAGAAGCGAAGGCGGCTCCAGGAACGAGGTCGTTGCAGGATGCTGGACACTCGCGCGTGTCGTGTGGGAACCCTTGGGGTCGCCTTGCTGCTGCTGGCCGGCTGTGCCGCGCCGGGGCCCAGCGATCCGCCGCCGGTGGGCGACTATTTCGCCCGTGACCTGCCGGGCCTGCCCGGTGGCCCCCGCATGTCACCGGTGGACAACCCCATCCTCGAGGCCCGTGGCCTTAGCCATCCGCCTCCGCGGCTGATCCGTCGCGCCCTGCTGGCGCAGCACGAGCGCTGGGTCGGCACCCCCTACCGGCTGGGCGGGGAGAGCCCCCGGGGCATCGACTGCTCGGCGCTGGTCCAGAACATCTTCAGCGACACCTTCCGCTTCGACCTGCCGCGCACCACCGGCGAGCAGGTGCACGAGGGGCTCGAGGTCGAGCGGGACGCCCTGCGCCCCGGGGACCTGGTGTTCTTCCGTCCCCCCGGCGCCTATCGCCACGTCGGCATCTACGTCGGCGAGGGGCGCTTCCTGCATGCCTCCACCTCCCGGGGCGTGATGATCTCCGATCTCGACAACCGCTACTGGCGCCGCTACTTCTGGCAGGCGCGCCGGACCCTGGAGCCGGTGCTGCTGGCCCAGCGTCTCGACGTCCCGGGCGAGGGCTGAGCGGGCGGCATGATCGCGGCGCGCACCCCCGCCTGGTGGCGCACCACCCTGGCGCTCTGCCTGGGCTCCTTCCTGGTCTTCATCAACCTCTACGCCCCCCAGCCGCTGCTGCCGGCGCTGCGCGACGCCTATGGCGTCTCGACGCTGGCCAGCAGCCTGATCATGTCCGTCGCCACCCTGGCGCTGGCCGCCTCGCTGCTGGTGTTCGGCCCGCTCTCCGACGCCATCGGCCGCGGCGCCATCATGCGCCTGACCCTGCTGGCGTCCGGCCTGCTCTCCCTCGCCCTGGCGATGGCGCCGAGCTTCGAGGCGCTGCTGGCGCTGCGGGCCCTGCAGGGGTTCGTGCTGGGCGGCCTACCGGCGGTGGCCATCGCCTGGATGGGCGATGAGTTCGAGCGCCCGGCGCTGCTCTCGGCGGTGGGGCTCTACATCGGCGCCAACTCCCTGGGCGGCATCGGCGGGCGGGTGGTCGGCGGCGCGGTGGCCGAGGTCGGCGGGGCCTCGGCGAGCTTCCTGGCGGTGGGGGCGGTGACGCTGGTCGGGCTGGCGCTGTTCTGGAGGCTGCTGCCGCCGGCCCGGGGCTTCACGCCGCGGCCCTTCGCATGGCGCGACGCCCTGGCCGACCTGGGCGCGCACCTGGCGACGCCGCGACTGCTCGGCGCCTACCTGCTCGGCGGTCTCAACTTCATGATCTTCATCAACCAGTACAGCTACCTCACCTTCCGCCTGGCCGAGGCGCCGTTCGGGCTGGGGGCGAAGCTCCTGGGGCTGATCTTCCTGACCTACCTGGGCGGGACGCTCGGCTCGTCGCTCTCGGGGCGCCTGGCCACGCGCTGGTCGCAGCCGGCGTGCATGATGCTGGGGATCGGGCTCCTCGCGCTCGGCACCGCCCTGACCCTGGCCGGGTCGCTTTCCTGGATCATTGCCGGGCTCTCGCTCAACGCCTTCGGCTTCTTCCTCGCCCACTCCATGGCCTCGAGCTGGGTGGGGCGCCACGCCCGCCGGGCGCGGGGCAGCGCCTCGGCGCTCTACCTGGTGTTCTACTACGGCGGGGCGAGCCTCGGCGGCCTGTGGCTCGAGCCGTTCTGGCGGGGCGCCGGCTGGCTCGGGGTGGCGCTGGGCTCGTGGCTGGTGCTGGGGATTACCCTGGCGCTCGCCGCCTGGCTGTGGCGAGGCGAGCGCCGGGAGGCTCAGGGTGCCGCGCTGGCGCTCGCCTCCTCGCCCCAGACCTCCTCGAGCCGGTCGTCGCGACCGCAGGCCGACTTGTAGAAGTTGTAGCGCACTCGGTTCTCTGCGTAGTAGTTCTGGTGGTACTCCTCGGCCGGGTAGAAGGCGTCGAAGTCGCTGATCTCGGTGGCGATCTCCCGATCGAAGCGCTCGGCGACGGCCGCCTTGCTGGCCTCGGCCAGGGCGCGCTGCTCGGCGTTCATGGGAAAGATGGCGCTGCGGTAGGAGGCGCCCTTGTCGCAGAACTGGCGATCCACCGCGAAGGGATCCACGTTGCGCCAGAACACGTAGAGCAGGGTCTCGTAGTCGACGCGCTCGGGGTCGTAGTCGACCTTGACCGCCTCGGCGTGGCCGGTGCCGCCGGCCACGACCTGCCGGTAGGTCGGGTTCTCGGTGTGGCCGCCGGTATAGCCCGAGGTGGTGGCGGTCACGCCCTCGACCTTGTCGTAGGCCTCTTCCACGCACCAGAAGCAGCCGCCGGCGAAGACCGCGCTGGCCGTCTCGGCGCTGGCCGGGGCGGGGCTTCCCAGCAGGAGGGCGGCCGGCAGGGCCAGCAGAGCCAGGGGCCGCAGGGGAAGGGAGGAGGGCAGATTCATGGGTGGCTCCGTTGGTGAGAGGTGTTAGATTGGAGGCTATCGATCGCTCAGGGTTCCGTACAAGCCCTGTTCAATAATATCCGCAGTGTAAGGGACCCCCGCGTTGCGGCGACAGAGTCGCGTGGCCGAGCCCGGCGCCCGTCCGGTACGGGCCCCCTCCGCCGTATCGACGTGACCCTGACACTCTCTCGACCAGGAGCCTCCCTTGACCCGACGACGCCTGATCCTCGCGGCCGTGATCGCCCTGCTGGTGGCGGCCTATTTCCTCACCGGTGCCGACGAGGTCCTGACGCTCAGCAACCTGCAGACCGAGCAGGCGCGCTTCCGGGCCTGGCTGGCCGATGACCCCCTGACCGTCGCCGGCGGCTTCTTCCTGATCTATGTGGTCATCACCGCGGTCTCGCTGCCCGGGGCGACCCTGCTGACGCTGCTCGGCGGGGCGCTGTTCGGGCTCGGCTGGGGGCTTCTGCTGATCTCGTTTGCCAGCAGCCTCGGGGCGACGCTTGCCGCGCTGATCGCCCGCACCCTGGCGCGCGAGCCGCTGGAACGGCGCTTCGCCACCCAGCTCGAGCGCATCAACACCGGCATCGAGCGCGAGGGGGCCTTCTACCTCTTCACCCTGCGGCTGATCCCGCTCTTTCCCTTCTTCGTGATCAACCTGGTGATGGGCCTGACCCGCATGCGGCTCACCACCTTCTACTGGGTCAGCCAGCTGGGCATGCTGCCCGGCACCGCGGTCTACGTGAACGCGGGCCGGGAACTCGGCCAGCTGGAGTCGCTGGCCGGCATCCTCTCGCCGGGCCTGATCGGCTCCTTCGTGCTGATCGGCCTCTTCCCCTGGCTGGCCCGGGGCCTGGTGGCCGTCGGCAAGCGCCGCCGGCTGGCCCGCCGCTTCGCGCGGCCGTCCCGCTTCGACCAGGACATCGTGGTGATCGGCGGCGGCTCGGCGGGGCTGGTGGCAAGCTACATCGCCGCAGCGGTGAAGGCGCGGGTGGCGCTGGTCGAGCGCGACCGGCTGGGCGGCGACTGCCTCAACACCGGCTGCGTGCCCTCCAAGGCCCTGATTCGCGCCGCCCGCCTCACCCGTGAGATCCGCGAGGCGCCGCGCTACGGCGTCACCGCCGGCGAGCCGGAGGTGGACTTCCGCGCGGTGATGGAGCACGTCCACCGGGCCATCCGCGAGGTGGAGCCCCACGACAGCCGCGAGCGCTACGAGGGGCTGGGCGTGGAGGTGATCGAGGCCGACGCCATCCTCGACGACCCCTGGCGGGTGCGCATCCGCCAGGGCGAGACCGAGCGGGTGATCACCACCCGCCACGTGATCATCGCCAGCGGGGCGCGTCCCCGGGTGCCGCCGCTGCCGGGGCTCGAGGCCATCGAGGTGCTCACCTCGGACAACCTCTGGCAGCTCGAGGCGCTGCCCGAGCGGCTGGTGGTGCTGGGCGGCGGCCCGATCGGCTGCGAGCTGGGCCAGAGCTTCGCCCGGCTGGGCAGCCGGGTGTCGATGGTGGAGATGGGCGAGCAGCTGCTGCCCCGGGAGGATCGCGACGTGGCCGGCGAGGTCGAGGCGCGGCTCGCCGAGGAGGGCGTCGCGGTGCGCCTCGCCACCCGGGCACGGCGGGTGCTGCCCGACGACCACGACGGCCACCTGCTGGAGGTCGAGCACCGGGACGAACACGGTGAGGCACACCTCGAGCGGCTGCCCTTCAGCCACCTGCTGGTGGCGGTGGGACGCCAGGCCAACGTCGAGGGGCTGGGCCTCGAGGCGCTGGGAGTCGAGACCCGCGCCGACGGCACCCTGGCCGTGGACGAGACGCTGCAGAGCGTGCTGCCCAACGTCTGGGCCTGCGGCGACGTGGCCGGTCCCTACCAGCTGACCCACGCCAGCGCCCACCAGGCCTGGCACGCCACGGTCAATGCGCTGTTCGGCGAGCTCAAGCGCTTTCGCGTGAGCTACCGGGCCCTGCCGGCGGTCACCTTCACCGAGCCCGAGGTGGCCCGCGTCGGCCTCAACGAGCGCGAGGCCAAGCGTCAGGGCGTGGCGGTCGAGGTGACCCGCTACCCGCTGAGCGAGCTGGACCGGGCCATCGCCGAGGGCCAGACCCAGGGCTTCATCAAGGTGCTGACCGTGCCCGGGCGCGATCGCCTGCTGGGGGCGACCATCGTCGGCCCGGGGGCGGGGGAGATGCTGGCCGAGTTCACCCTGGCGATGACCCAGGGCATCGGGCTCAACAAGCTGCTCGGGACTATCCACCCCTATCCGACCCACAGCGAGGCGGTGAAGGCGACGGCGGGCGTGTGGAAGAACGCCCACAAGCCTAAGCGCCTGCTGGGCTGGCTGGAGCGCTACTTCGCCTGGCGACGCGGCCAGGCGGAGGAGACCGCCGCCGAGCCGGCCGCCGATGACGCGGCCGCGCCCTCGGCCGAGCAGGCGACCGGGAAGGGGGGGCGGTAATGTTCGATCGCTGGACCATGCCCCTCACCCAGGCGCCGCTGACGCGCCTGGCCCAGGGCCTCGCGAGATGGCGGGTGCGCCCCGACCAGGTGACGGTAACGGCTTTCCTGGTCGGCATGCTGGCGCTGCCGCTGCTGGCCCTGGAGGCCTACCTGCCGGCGCTGGTCGTGATCCTGCTCAACCGGCTGGGCGACGGGCTCGATGGGGCGCTGGCCCGGCTCCTGGGCCGGGCCAGCGACGCCGGCGGCTTCCTCGACATCGGCCTGGACTTCGTCTTCTACGGCGCGGTGGTGCTCGGCTTCGCGCTGGCCGATCCGGCCGCCAACGCCCTGGCGGCGGCCCTGCTGCTGTTCGCCTTCATCGGCACGGGGACCTCCTTCCTGGCCTTCGCCATCATGGCCACCCGCCACGGCCTGGAGCGGCCGCGTTTCCAGCAGAAGGCCTTCTACTACCTGCACGGGCTGACCGAGGGCACGGAGACGGTGCTCGCCTTCGTGGTGTTCTGCCTCTTCCCCGAGCAGTTCGCGCTGCTCGCCACGCTGTTCGCGGCGGCCTGCCTGGTGACCACCGCCACCCGGCTGTGGGGCGGCCACCGCACCCTCAAGGCCTTCGAGGCGGAGGACAGGGAGTCGGTCGACCGCTAGGGTCGCGATCACAACGGGCGAGGGGCCGAAACGACGAAGGGGGCAGCCACTGGCTGCCCCCTTCGCGTCGTCTCATGCCGGATCCGCCGTCGGGCGAGGCATGATTCGGTGCCGCGATCAGTGCTCGTGACCGCCCTCACCGTGGACGTGGCCGTGCTCGACCTCTTCCTCGCTGGCCTCGCGGACTTCGGCGATCTCGACGTCGAAGTTCAGGGACTGGCCGGCGAGCGGGTGGTTGCCGTCGACGGTGACGGTGTCGCCCTCGACCTGGGTCACGGTGACCATCAGCGGGCCGCCCTGGGTCTGCGCCTGGAACTGCATGCCCGGCTCGACGCTCTCGACGCCCTGGAAGGCGTCACGCGGCACTTCCTGCACCAGCTGGGGCTGGATCTCGCCGTAGCCTTCTTCCGGAGCCACCTGTGCCTGGAGCTTGTCGCCCGCCGCGCGGCCTTCCAGTTGCTTCTCGAGGCCCGGAATGATGTTGCCGGCGCCGTGGAGGTAGGTCAGCGGCTCGCGGCCTTCCGAGCTGTCCAGCACTTCACCTGCGTCGTTGGTCAGGGTGTAGTGAAACGCGACAACGGAATTCTGCGCAATCTGCATTGATGAACCTTTCGGTGAGTGCATGTGGCTAACCATGGTAACGCGCCGATCAAGCGGCTGTCAGGGGCATCGAGGAAATTCAGGATGCGCCCGGCGAGCCTGAGCGGCATTCACCCTGGCGCGTTGACCGGCCCGCCGTCGGGTGACTTTCGGACTGTTGCGTGGTCTATCGGGCAGGGATACCCTTGCAGGTCACGATTTCTGCCCCTTTTCGTTCGCCCCTTTCCTGGAGAATGCCATGACCCCGATCCTGATCTGGCTGATTGCCTTCGCCGTCGTCCTGACGCTGCTGCTCAAGCGCTGGGATGCCTCGATCAACCGCGGGCTCGATGGGCTGCTGCCCGCCGTGCTGCGCAGCGAGGACGACCGCTGGGTCTGGTGTCCGGCGCTGGCGGTGCTGGTCGCCACCGCCGTGGTGCAGCCGGTCGACCTGCTGCTCACCCTGATCGTTATCGGCGTGCTGGCGCTGATCGGCGCCAAGCTGGCCTGCTGGGTCATGAACAAGGTGCAGCACTGAGGCCTGGCGCGGGCGAGGCGTTTCCGCCGAGGCGCTCGCCCGCACGGTCGAGTTGATGTAGCAGACCCGACGCAAGAAAAAAGGCCCGCGGAGCGCTCCGCGGGCCTTTTTCGTGCGGGTCTTGTCGTCCGGGCGTGGTCACCCTGGTCCGATGCCGGCCGGCCCGAGGCGTGGAGACCGGGCCGGCCGTGACGTGACCGTCCTCAGTAGGGGGCGACGCTGGCGCTGGCGCCGCTGCCGATGATGCGCACGCGCTGGCCCACCTGGAAGGCCTGGTCGGCCTTCTGGACGATGACCACGTTCTGGCCGTTGTCCTGGCGGATCTCGATCTCCCAGGCCGGGATCAGGTTGCTGGACTCCTCGAGCCGGGAGCCGGCCACGCTACCGGCGATCACCCCGGCCGCGGTGGCGAGGGTGCGGCCCGAGCCGCCGCCGACCTGGTTGCCCAGCAGGCCACCGATCACCGCGCCGCCGCCGGTGCCGATCAGCCCGCCGGCCCGGCTGTCGGCCTGGATCTGCACCCGACGCAGGGCGGTGATGGTGCCGAAGGTGACGGACTGGGCCGCCTTGGCCTGGTTGCCGCTGTAGACGTTGCCGGAGTAGGGCGCGGTGTTGGCGCAACCGGCCAGCGTCAGGACGCCCAGGGCGAGAACGGGAAGAAGGCGCTTCATGAGGAGATCTCCTTGATGTCCTTGAGGAACACTCGGCCGTGCGGGCAAGGCCATAGGTTAATGGACAGTGTTCGCTAATGAGTCTACCCACCGCGAGGGGGCTTGGCCAGGGGGCCGGCCGTGATGGTGGGAGTGTAGCGCCGGGGGAAGGCGAGCAGTATGCAAAGATTCGGGATGCAAAAGGGGAGGCCGTGATGGCCTCCCCGGAATCAGGGCCGAGCGGCGGCGATCGACCCGGGCGATGCTCCCGGCGATCGGCGCCGAGTCCTCAGCCGAACTGGTTCATGGTGTTGTCCTTGCCGCCGGCCTTCAGGGCCGCCTCGCCGTGGAAGAACTCCTTGTGGTCGTCGCCGATGTTGGAGCCGGCCATGTCCTGGTGCTTGACGGTGGCGATGCCCTCGCGGATCTCCTTGCGCTGCACGCCCGCCACGTAGGCCAGCATGCCCTCGTCGCCGAAGTAGCCCTTGGCCAGGTTGTCGGTGGACAGGGCCGCGGTGTGGTAGGTCGGCAGGGTGATGAGGTGGTGGAAGATGCCGGCCTCGCGGGCGCCGTCGCGCTGGAAGTTGCGGGTCCACTCGTCGGCAAGCTGGCCGAGCTCGGTCTCGTCGTACTTGGCGTTCATCAGGTCGGCGCGGTCGTAGGCGGAGACGTCCTTGCCCTCCTGCTCCCAGGCATCGAAGACCTGCTGGCGGAAGTTCAGGGTCCAGTTGAAGGACGGCGAGTTGTTGTAGACCAGCTTGGCCTCGGGGCAGACCTCGCGGATGCGGTCGACCATGCCCTTGATCTGGCCGACGTGGGGCTTCTCGGTCTCGATCCACAAGAGGTCGGCGCCGTTCTGCAGGCTGGTGATGCAGTCCAGCACCACGCGGTCCTCGCCGGTGCCCGGCTTGAACTGGTAGAGGCCGGAGGCCAGGCGCTTGACCTTGACCAGCTTGCCGTTCTGCTTGATCACCACGTCGCCGTTGTCGATGTCGGAGGCGCTGGCGATCTCGTCGCCGTCCAGGTAGCTGTTGTACTGGTCGCCCAGGTCGCCCGGCTCGTTGGTCACGGCGATCTTCTGGGTCAGGCCGGCGCCCAGGGAGTCGGTGCGGGCGACGATCACGCCCTCTTCGACGCCGAGCTCCAGGAAGGCGTAGCGCACGGCGTTGATCTTGGCGATGAAGTCCTCGTGGGGCACGGTGACCTTGCCGTCCTGGTGGCCGCACTGCTTCTCGTCGGAGACCTGGTTCTCGAGCTGGATGCAGCAGGCGCCCGCCTCGATCATCTTCTTGGCCAGCAGGTAGGTCGCCTCGGCGTTGCCGAAGCCGGCGTCGATGTCGGCGATGATCGGCACCACGTGGGTCTCGTGGTTGTCGATCTTGGCGATCAGCTCCTCGGCCCGCTGCTCGTCGCCGGCCTTCTTGGCCTCGTCCAGGTCGCGGAACAGGTGGTTCAGCTCCCAGGTGTCGGCCTGGCGCAGGAAGGTGTAGAGCTCCTCGATCAGCGAGGGCACGCTGGTCTTCTCGTGCATGGACTGGTCGGGCAGCGGGCCGAACTCGGAGCGCAGCGCGGCGACCATCCAGCCGGAGAGGTAGAGGTAGGAGCGCTTGGTGGTGTTGAAGTGCTTCTTGATGGAGATCAGCTTCTGCTGGCCGATGAAGCCGTGCCAGCAGCCCAGCGACTGGGTGTACTGGGAGCTGTCGGCGTCGTAGGCGGCCATGTCCTCGCGCATGATCTTCGCGGTGTAGCGGGCGATGTCGAGGCCGGTCTGAAAGCGGTTCTGAACCCGCATGCGGGCGGCGTGCTCAGGGTTGACGTTGTCCCACTTGCCCTGCTGGGCTTCGCGCAGTTGAGCCAGTGCCTTGAGTTCGTCTTTGAATGTCGTCATGGGGCCATCCTTCAGGTCGGAGTGGAAGCTCGCGATCGCAACGGTCCGCTGCTGCGTGTCGCCAAGGTCGTCGCCTGCTGCATCATTCGGCCAAGCCCGCTGATTCGGTAAAGCCTTATGCTGCACCTGCGAAGTGTCTTCAGGTTCCATCAGGACCGCGGGCTTGTCTCTACGGCCTTGGTCGAACCCTGGCGAGGGGGAAGGGAGGGGCTCATGCGCCGCTGTCGCCGCCGATCGACGGCCCTGCCTCCCTCGCCATGGCTTCCACTATGGCCCCGCATGACGGGCGTTCACCATTCCCCCTTGGGGGCAGGAGGGGTTGTAGCTCGACTACAGGAAGGCGGCGGGTACCGCCTTTCGTGTAGTCGAATGCCGGGAAGGGGATGGCGGGAGGGGCTCAATCCGCGAGCGGGAGCTGCATGTTGCGGTGCGGAATGCCGGCGTCGAGGAACTCGCCGCCCTGGGCCTCGAACCCCAGCCGCTCGTAGAAGGCCAGGGCATGGGTCTGGGCGGCGAGCTCCACTCGCGGATGGCCGTCGCGGCGGGCGGCCTCGATGGCGGCCCGCATCAGGGCCACTCCGACGCCGAGGCCGCGCGCCTCGGCGAGCACCGCCACCCGGCCGATGTGGGCGTCGGGCAGCAGGCGCGCGGTGCCGACCGGCCGGCCGTCCTGCAGGGCCAGAAAGTGGCGGCAGACGCCGTCGCGCCCGTCCCACTCCTCCTCGATGGGCACGCGTTGCTCCTCGATGAAGACGACCCGGCGGATCTCGGTGGCCTCGGGCCCGAGTCTCTCCCAGCTACCCTCGTGAATCTCCAGCTTGGCTTTTTGCATGTCATCCCTTCCCATGCTCGGGGCTGATCCGGCGGCAGGCCCCGGGGCGCCGGACCGTCGAGGAGGCGCCATGAATACTTCCCTGTAGGCTACCGACGCCATCCCTGGCGTAGGACCTCCTCTTCTGCCTGCCCCCGGCGCCCCTCGCGTGACACTAACGAACTGATGTCCACTTTCTACTTGCTACTGCTCTTCGAACTCGTCGGGCCAGGCGAGGCTGCCGGCGTCGCGCAGGGCGGCGAGCAGCGCGGGCGCCTCGTCGAAGGCCAGCAGCGACGCGTCCAGGGGGGCATCGGAGGCCAGGGCGCGGGCCAGCGACAGAGCGCACACCACGCCATCGCCGTCGGCGAACAGGGTCGCCCGGGTCTCGTCCAGGGCGCGCCAGGCGAAGCGCGAGCCGGGGCTGCGCACCAGGAGCTCGCCCTCCTGTAGTGCGGCGACAAGCTCCTCGGGCGCGGTCGGCGTCTCGGTGGGCACCAGCTGGTCGACGTACTTGGGCTGGGTCATCACCCGGCCGAACCACTGGGCCATCTGAACCGGGTCGTCGAGGGTCTCGAGGATCAGGGATCGCATGCGGGCCAGGGCGGCATCGTCGAGCTCGGCGGGGTCCGCCGGGGGCGCCATGCCGGCGTCGCCGTAGCGGATCGAGGCCGGCAGCTGCTCGCCGAGGTAGTCGGCGAAGGAGGTGATGGCCTCGTCCGCCGAGGGGGCGCGAAAGCCCACCGAGAGCGTCAGGCAGTCGTCGGACTGGCTGACGCCGTGGTGGGCCCAGGCGGGCGGCAGGTAGAGCATGTCGCCGGGCTCCAGCACCCAGTCCTGGCCGGCCTCGACCTCGAAGGTCTCAAGGATGCGCAGGTCGATGCCGTCGAGGATCGGGGCGTCGTCGGACACCTTGCCGCCGAGCTGCCAGCGGCGGGTGCCACGGCCCTGGAGCAGGAAGACGTCGTACTGGTCGACGTGGGGGCCGACGCTGCCGCCGGGGGGCGCGTAGCTGACCATGATGTCGTCGAGGCGCCAGCGCGGCAGGAAGGTGAAGTGCTCGAGCAGGGCGGCGACCTCGGGGACGTAGTGGTCCACGGCCTGCACCAGCAGGGTCCAGTCGCGCTCGGGGAGCCGGGCGAAGGTGGCCTCATCGAAGGGGCCGTGGCTGACCTGCCAGGGGCGCTCATTCCCCTTTGCATCGCGGCCATGCTCCTCGACCAGGCGGGCCTCGATGCCCTCCTCGCAGGCCAGGCCGGCGAGCTCCTCGGGGGCGAGGGGGCACTCGAAGTCGGGGAAGGCGCCGCGGATCAGCAGCGGCTTGCGCTGCCAGTGGTCGCGCAGGAAGTCGGCGGCAGAGAGGCCGCCGAGCAGGGTGAGGGGGTGATCTGGTGACATGGTCTCGCGCTCGCGAAGGGGTGAAACGGCGACAGGCGCCGTCGGGCGCCTGTCGGGATACTAGCATGTGGCTGGCTCGGCGCCTTACAGCTTGCGCGCCTGGGCCTCGGCGTTGCCGATGTAGCTGGCCGGGCTGAGCGCCTTGAGTTCGCTCTTCACCTCGGCGGGCAGCTCGAGGGTGTCGATGAAGGCGGCGAAGCCGGTCTGGTCGATGCGCTTGCCGCGGGTCAGCTCCTTGAGCTTCTCGTAGGGCTTCTCGATGCCGTAGCGGCGCATCACGGTCTGGATCGGCTCGGCGAGCACCTCCCAGCTGTTGTCGAGGTCCTCGGCCAGGCGCGCCGGGTTGGCCTCGAGCTTGGAGATGCCCTTGAGCGAGGCCTGGTAGGCGATCATGCCGTAGGCCAGGCCCACGCCGAGGTTACGCAGCACCGTGGAGTCGGTGAGGTCGCGCTGCCAGCGGGAGATCGGCAGCTTCTGGGCCAGGTGGCCGAGCACGGCGTTGGCGAGCCCCAGGTTGCCCTCGGAGTTCTCGAAGTCGATCGGGTTGACCTTGTGGGGCATGGTCGAGGAGCCGATCTCGCCGGCCACGGTCTTCTGCTTGAAGTAGCCCAGCGAGATGTAGCCCCAGACGTCGCGATCGAAGTCGATGAGGATGGTGTTGAAGCGGCACACCGCGTCGAACAGCTCGGCGATGTAGTCGTGGGGCTCGATCTGGGTGGTGTAGGGGTTGAAGGTCAGCCCCAGCCCCTCGACGAAGCGCTGGGCATTGGCCTCCCAGTCCACCTCGGGGTAGGTCGCGAGGTGGGCGTTGTAGTTGCCCACGGCGCCGTTGATCTTGCCGAAGATCTCGACCGCCTCGATCTGCTTGAGCTGGCGGCGCAGGCGGTAGGCGACGTTGGCCATCTCCTTGCCGAGGGTCGTCGGGCTCGCGGTCTGGCCGTGGGTGCGCGAGAGCATCGGCTGGGCGGCGTGCTCCTCGGCCAGGCGGGCGACCTCGTCGGCGACCCGGTGCATCATCGGCAGCAGCGCCTTGAGGCCGTCGGTCAGCATCACGCCGTGGGAGAGGTTGTTGATGTCCTCGCTGGTGCAGGCGAAGTGCACGAACTCGGTGACCGCATGCAGCTCCGGCTGGTCGGCGATCTTCTCCTTGATGAAGTACTCCACCGCCTTGACGTCGTGGTTGGTGGTGCGCTCGATCTCCTTGATGCGCTCGGCGTCGGCCAGGGAGAAGTCGCGCAGCAGGGCCTCGAGGTGCGCGGTGGCCTCGGCGGAGAGCCGCGGTACCTCGGTGATCTGCGGGTGCTCGGCGAGGCACTCGAGCCAGCGGATCTCGACGATGACCCGGGCGCGGATCAGGCCGAACTCGCTGAAGTGCTCGCGCAGGGCGGCGGCCTTGGACTCGTAGCGGCCGTCGACGGGAGAGAGGGCGGTGAGGGCGGAGAGGGGCAGGGGAGCGGCTTGCATGGGTCGGGTTCCGGTCACGGGGGTGGTAAAAAAAGGATCAGCCCAGCTGGTCCAGGGCTTTCTTCAGGGCGCCGCGCTGGAAGACCAGCTTCCAGCGCCGGCCCCCCTGCTGATGCCAGAGCAGGGCGAAGCGGATGCCGGCAAGCAGGATGGCGCGCACGCGCTCCGGCATCATGCGGCTCTGCAGCAGCGACGGGTCGCCCTGGACGACGATGCGCGTCTTGAGCGTCGAGAGCGTCTCCTGGTAGGCCTCGCCGAGGCTGGCGATGACGTTCTCATGGGTCTCGCCGAAGTGCTCGGCCTGACCCTGGATGCGGGTCAGGCGCGTCCCCAGGTCGTCCATCATGGCGTCGTTGCCGCGCAGCTGGTTCATCAGCATCAGCAGCGAGAAGCCGTAGCGCAGCACCACCGGGTTGACCTGCTTGCGGCCGACCACGCCCTCGAGCACCTCGAGGCCCTGGCGCAGATTGTTGGGGTGGCCGCCGTAGATCGCCTCGAAGCTCTCGGGGTTGGTGTCCAGGGTGGCGCGGATCAGGGTCTCCCAGGCGCGCTGGTCGACCTGGCCGGTGCGGGCCAGCTCGTCGACCAGGTGGGCGGCCTGGAAGACCCCGGCCAGCGCCAGGGCCTGGCGGGCGGCCGGGGTCTCGGGGGCGCGGTGGATCGGGGTCGAGGCGGTCATTGGCCGGGCTCCGTGGCGTTCCAGGTGGCGCGGATCACGCCGCCGCCCAGGCAGATCTCGCCGTCGTAGAGCACCAGCGACTGTCCCGGCGTCACGGCGCGCTCGGGGTCGTCGAAGCGCACTTCGACGCCGCCGTCCTCCCGGGTGCGGAAGGTGCAGGGCACGTCGGCCTGGCGGTAGCGGGTCTTGGCGGTGAGGCGGCCCTCGGCGGCGGGGGGCTCGCCGGCCACCCAGTCCATGGCCTCGGTGGCCAGGCTGTCGGTGTAGAGCAGCGGGTGGTGCTTGCCCTGCACGGCGACGAGCACGTTGCGCTCGAGGTCCTTGGCGGCCACGTACCAGGGTGCGTCGGGGTGGTTGGGCAGCCCGCCGATGCCGAGCCCCTGGCGCTGGCCCAGGGTGTAGTACATCAGGCCCATGTGCTCGCCGATCACCTCGCCCTCGGGCGTCTCGATCACGCCGGGCTGGGCGGGCAGGTACTGCTTGAGGAAGTCGCTGAAGCGGCGCTCGCCGATGAAGCAGATGCCGGTCGAGTCCTTCTTGCGCGCGGTGACCAGGCCGTGGCGCTCGGCGATGGCGCGCACCTCGGGCTTCTCGAGCTCGCCCACCGGGAAGAGGGTGCGCGCGATGGCGGCCTCCGGCACGGCGTGCAGGAAGTAGCTCTGGTCCTTGTTGGGATCGAGGCCCTTGAGCAGCCGCGGGCGTTCGTCGCCATCGAGACGGCCGCGGACCTGCCCTTCACGAACATAGTGGCCGGTGGCGATCTTCTCGGCGCCGAGCATCTCGGCGTACTCGAGGAACACCTTGAACTTGATCTCGCGGTTGCAGAGGATGTCCGGGTTCGGGGTGCGGCCCGCCTGGTACTCGGCCAGGAAGTGCTCGAAGACGTTGTCCCAGTACTCCGCGGCGAAGTTGGCGGTGTGCAGCCGGATGCCGAGCTTCTGGCAGACGGCCTCGGCATCCGCCAGGTCCTCCTTGGCGGTGCAGTACTCCGTGCCGTCGTCCTCGTCCCAGTTCTTCATGAACAGGCCTTCGACCTCGTACCCCTGCTCGAGCAGCAGCAGGGCGGACACGGAGGAGTCGACGCCGCCGGACATGCCGACGATCACCTTGCCTGTGGTGGCGGTCATGGGCGCCCTCGGAATCGGTGTGACGTAAATGGGGCGCGATTATACATGATGTCGGCGTCCGGCGCCGAGCCGGGTCTTGCAAGCGCCAGCGCTATCGCTCTCGGCTGATCCGTCGACAGGTCTGCGAGGGGGCGCTGTGAACCCTTCCCTGGGCGCTACCGACGCCATCCATGGCGTAGGACCCCCTCTTCGACCTGTCCCCGGCGCCCTAGTCAGCCCCAACGGCGATTGCCCTCTTCTAGAACGCAAGGGCCTGTGAGCTCCCTTGCCCCTTGCCCCTACCTTTCGTGAATCACGTCCATGGGATAGAAGCGGCTCGCCAGTGCATCGCGGATGCGCCGCATCACCAGCGGGCTTCTCAGGCGCCCCTCGCGCTCCAGCGCCTCGAGCTCCTCGAGGGTCAGCCAGTGCGCGGCGAGGATGGCAGGATCCAGCTCGTTGCCGAGGTGCGCCAGCGCCATGCCGAAGAAGCCGTGGCTGTGGAAGGTCGCGCCGTCCGGCGCGTGGTAGACGTACATGCCGAGGTAGTCGGTGATGCCGACCTGCCAGGCGGTCTCCTCGCGCAGCTCGCGCAGGGCGGCGTCGCGGACGCGCTCGCCGGGCTCGAGATGGCCGGCGGGCTGGTTGAACAGGGTCTCGGGCCCGCCGCGGTCCTCCTCGACGACGAGGAAGCGGCCGGCGCGTTCGACCACGGTGGCCACGGTGACGTAGGGCTGCCAGCGGCTCATCGCCTGCCTCCTTTTCCTCGGTGTCGCCGCCCCGCCGCGGGCTTGCGCGGGGCATGCAGGGTCTCGCGGCGCCACTCGCCGGGGGCCAGGTCGTCCAGCCGCCAGGGCCCGATGGCCATCCGCACCAGGCGCAGGGTGGGGTGGCCGACGTGGGCGGTCATGCGCCGCACCTGGCGGTTGCGCCCCTCGGTGATGGTCAGCTCCAGCCAGGTGGTGACCGGGTGGCGCCGGGCGTCCAGGGGCGGGTCGCGCTCGGGCAGGCCGCTCTCGGCCAGGCGACGCACCTTCGCCGGCCGGGTGCGCCCGTCCTTCAGCTCGACGCCGTCGCGCAGCGCCCGCAGGGCGTCATCGTCGGGGACGCCCTCGACCTGGACGCGATAGGTCTTCGGCTGCTTGTGGCGCGGGTGGCTGATGCGGTGGATCAGCTCGCCGTCGTCGCTGAGCAGCAGGAGCCCCTCGGAGTCGTAGTCGAGGCGGCCGGCCGGGTAGATGCCGGGCACGTCGATGGCGTCGGCCAGGGTGGCGCGGCGCTCTCCCTCGCCGCTCGCCCGGTCGGTGAACTGGGAGAGCATGCGGTAGGGCTTGTTCAGCAGGTAAAGGTTCATCGTAGCCATCCACTATACCGAGCGTCCGACACCACGCAATGCCCGGTGCCGTAACGCAGCGGCTCCCGTCCGCCAGGGGCGGACGGGAGCCGGAAGGACCGTCTCTAAAGGGCGGCGGGGCGCCGCCCTCGGGCGCTGCCTCAGGCCTGGGCGACCAGCGCCAGGGCCTCGTTCAGGGTCTTGCTGGGGCGCATGACGCCGCGTGCGAGCTCGGGGTCGGCATGGTAGTAGCCGCCGATGTCCACCGGATGGCCCTGCACGCCGTTGAGCTCCTCGAGGATGGTCGCCTCGTTGGCCGTCAGCGTCTCGGCCAGGCGGGCGAAGAGCCGCTTGAGCTCGGCATCCTCGTCCTGGGCGGCCAGGGCCTGGGCCCAGTAGAGGGCGAGGTAGAAGTGGCTGCCGCGGTTGTCCAGCTCGCCCGCCTTGCGGGAGGGCGACTTGTTCTGCTCGAGGAACTCGCCGGTGGCCTTGTCCAGGGCGTCGGCCAGCAGGGCCGCGCGGTCGTTGCCGAACTGCTTGGCGAGGTGCTCCAGGGAGGCGCCCATGGCGAGGAACTCGCCGAGGCTGTCCCAGCGCAGGTGGTTCTCCTCGATGAGCTGCTGCACGTGCTTGGGCGCGGAGCCGCCGGCGCCGGTCTCGAACATGCCGCCACCGGCCATCAGCGGCACGATGGAGAGCATCTTGGCACTGGTGCCGAGCTCCAGGATCGGGAACAGGTCGGTGAGGTAGTCGCGCAGGATGTTGCCGGTCACCGAGATGGTGTCGAGGCCGCGCACGACGCGCTCGAGGGTGTAGCGCATGGCCCGGACCTGGGACATGATCTTGATGTCGAGGCCCTCGGTGTCGTGCTCCGTGAGGTAGGCCTGGACCTTCTTGATCAGCTCGTTCTCGTGCGGGCGGTAGGGATCGAGCCAGAAGACGGCCGGCATGCCGGAGTCGCGGCAGCGCTCCACGGCGAGCTTCACCCAGTCGCGGATCGGCGCGTCCTTGACCTGGCACATGCGCCAGATATCACCCTCCTCGACGGTCTGGGAGAGCAGCACCTCGCCGGTCTCCAGGTCGGTGATGTTGGCGACGCCGTCCTCCGGGGCCTCGAAGGTCTTGTCGTGGGAGCCGTACTCCTCGGCCTTCTGGGCCATCAGGCCGACGTTGGGCACGGTGCCCATGGTGGCGGGATCGAAGGCGCCGTGCCACTTGCAGAAGTTGATCATCTCCTGGTAGATGCGGGCGAAGGTCGACTCCGGCATCACCGCCTTGACGTCCTTGAGGCGGCCGTCGGCGCCGTACATCTTGCCGCCGGCCCGGATCATGGCGGGCATCGAGGCGTCCACGATCACGTCGCTGGGCGAGTGGAAGTTGGTGATGCCGCGCGCCGAGTCCACCATCGCCAGTTCCGGCCGCTGGTCGTGGCAGGCGTGCAGGTCGCGGATGATCTCCTCGCGCTGGGTCTCGGGCAGGGTGTCGATCTTCTCGTAGAGGTTCGCCATGCCGTTGTTGACGTCGACGCCCAGCTCGTCGAACAGCGCGCCGTGCTTCTCGAAGGCGTCCTTGTAGAAGATCTTCACGCAGTGGCCGAAGACGATGGGGTGCGAGACCTTCATCATGGTCGCCTTGACGTGCAGGGAGAACATCACGCCGGTCTTGCGCGCGTCCTCGATCTCCCGCTCGTAGAAGTCGAGCAGCGCTTTCTTGCTCATGAACATGCTGTCGATGACCTCGCCTTCCTGCAGCGCGACCTCGGGCTTGAGCACATGGGTCTGGCCGCTCTTGGCGATCAGCTCCATCTTGACCTTGCGGGGGCGATCCAGGGTCATCGACTTCTCGCCATGGTAGAAGTCGCCGCCGTGCATGTGGGAAACGTGGCTGCGCGAGGCCTGGCTCCACTCGCCCATGTGGTGCGGGTACTTGCGGGCGTAGGCCTTGACCGCCTTCGGCGCGCGGCGGTCGGAGTTGCCCTCGCGCAGCACCGGGTTGACGGCGCTGCCCTTGACCTTGTCATAGCGCGCCTGGATATCGCGCTCCTCGTCGTTCTTCGGCTCGTACGGGTACTCCGGCAGGGCATAGCCCTGGCCCTGCAGCTCCCGGATGGCCTCGTGCAGCTGCGGCATGGAGGCGCTGATGTTGGGCAGCTTGATGATGTTGGCTTCCGGCGTCTTGGCCAGGGCGCCCAGTTCGGCCAGGTGGTCCTCGACGCGCTGGCCCTCGGCCAGGTAGTCGGGGAACTGCGAGAGGATGCGTGCCGCCAGGGAGATGTCGCGCGTTTCCACTTCGATGCCGGCTGCGTCGGTGAAGGCGTCGATGATCGGCAGCAGCGAGTGGGTCGCCAGCGCAGGCGCTTCATCGGTGAACGTGTAGATAATCTTCGGCGTTGTGGGCATGGGACGTTGATCTCTCTGGTCGCTGCGGTGGCATGGAGTGGGGGTGCCAGGCACGGGCGCCCCGGCGGATGGCGGCGAGTCTAGCAAGATTGTCGACAAGTGTCCCGCGAAGCTTACCCACGGTGAGGGTGAGTGCTACACTCCGGGCTCCACTGAACAGACCAACAAAGGGGAGTTCGCAATGGGGTTCAACAAGATCGTCGTTCCTGAGAGTGGCCAGAAGATCACCGCCAACGCCGACAACACCCTGAACGTGCCGAACAATCCGATCATCCCGTACATCGAGGGTGACGGCATCGGCGTCGACGTGACCCCGGCGATGATGATCGCCATCGATGCTGCCGTGGAGAAGGCCTACGGCGGCGAGCGCAAGATCCACTGGATGGAAGTCTACGCCGGCGAGAAGGCCACTCACGTCTACGATGCCGACACCTGGATGCCGGAGGAGACCCTGGAGGCGGTCAAGGATTACGTGGTCTCCATCAAGGGCCCGCTGACCACGCCGGTGGGCGGCGGCATCCGTTCCCTGAACGTCGCCCTGCGCCAGAAGCTCGACCTCTACGTCTGTCAGCGCCCGGTGCGCTGGTTCGAGGGCGTGCCGAGCCCGGTCAAGAAGCCGGGTGACGTCGACATGGTGATCTTCCGGGAGAACTCCGAGGACATCTACGCCGGCATCGAGTGGAAGGCCGGCACCCCGGAGGCCGACAAGGTCATCAAGTTCCTCCGCGAGGAGATGGGCGTCACCAACATCCGCTTCCCCGAGAACTGCGGCATCGGCGTCAAGCCGGTCTCCGTCGAGGGCACCAAGCGTCTGGTGCGCCAGGCCCTGCAGTACACCATCGACAACGACCGCGAGTCGCTGACCCTGGTGCACAAGGGCAACATCATGAAATTCACCGAGGGGTCCTTCAAGGACTGGGGCTACGAGCTCGCCAAGGAGGAGTTCGGTGCCGAGCTGCTCGACGGCGGTCCCTGGATGACCATGAAGAACCCCAAGACCGGCAAGGAGATCGTCATCAAGGACGTCATCGCCGATGCGATGCTGCAGCAGATCCTGCTGCGTCCGGCCGAGTATGACGTGATCGCCACCCTGAACCTCAACGGCGACTACCTCTCCGACGCCCTGGCGGCGGAAGTGGGCGGCATCGGCATCGCGCCGGGCGCCAACATCTCCGACACTACCGCCATGTTCGAGGCCACCCACGGCACCGCGCCCAAGTACGCCGGCCAGGACAAGGTCAACCCGGGCTCGCTGATCCTCTCCGCCGAGATGATGCTGCGCCACATGGGCTGGACCGAGGCCGCCGACCTGGTGCTCAAGGGCATGGAGAAGGCCATCTCCAAGGGCGAGGTCACCTACGACTTCCATCGCCTGATGGACGATGCCAAGCTGCTGAAGTGCTCCGAGTTCGGCCAGGCCGTCGCCGACAACATGTAATCGCGTTGCCGAACCCGGGGCCCCCGTCCGCCGCCAGGCGGGCGGGGGTCCTTTGCGTTCGGCTGTTCCCATCCCACCATGGTGATGAACCCTGCCGGCGCGGCGGCGTCCAAACACGGTTGAGATGATCGCCGCGCGCGGCTTGTCGAGATGGATAGTGGCTCTTATGTTCAGTAGAGACGATGAGATGATGGGGCGAGCGTGGCAGGCCTTCCCGATGGCCGGCATGACGCGACCCCCGGGGCCGGAAACCCCCGGCCCCGGGGGCGCCGAGCAAGAGGATGGCGACCTGGCGGTGCAGCCTGCCGACCCGGAGGTGGCGCGTCCCTCCATGTACAAGGTGGTGCTGCACAACGACGACTTCACCCCCATGGAGTTCGTGGTCGAGGTGCTGCAGACCTTCTTCCATATGGACAGCGAGACGGCGGTGCAGGTCATGCTGACCGTTCATACCCGCGGCAAGGCGACCTGTGGCGTCTTTACCCACGACATCGCGGAAACCAAAAGCCATCAGGTCAATCAATATGCAAGAGAGTGTCAGCATCCGCTGCTGTGCGACATCGAGGCAGCGGACTGAGCGGCATGGTCGAGGAGGGTGTGCGAGGGGTAAGCGTTGACGGGAGACTTGCAACGGTGCCGTTTGTACCCGAATGTTGATGATGCCGGACCATGAACGATCCGACGCGAAGCCCTGAGCGGCGAGAAGGGGACTGCCATGCTGAGTAAAGAACTTGAACTGACCCTGAACACGGCTTTCACCGTGGCTCGCTCCAAGCGCCACGAGTTCATGACCGTGGAGCACCTGCTGCTGGCGCTGCTCGACAATGCCTCGGCGGCGGACGTGCTGCGCGCCTGCGGGGCCAACCTCGACAAGCTGCGGTCCGACCTGCAGGACTTCATCAATTCCACCACGCCGCTGATTCCCGAGGACCAGTCCGATCGGGAGACGCAGCCGACCCTGGGCTTCCAGCGCGTGCTGCAGCGCGCGGTCTTCCACGTCCAGTCGTCCGGCAAGAGCGAGGTCACCGGCGCCAACGTGCTGGTGGCGATCTTCTCCGAGCAGGAGAGCCAGGCGGTCTACTTCCTCAAGCAGCAGAACGTGGCGCGGGTCGATGCCGTCAACTACATCGCCCACGGCATCTCCAAGGTGTCCGGCCACGGCCAGAGCCCGGCCTCGCCCTCGCCCGAGGCCGAGGAGGCCGAGGAGGGCGGCGCCGAGACGGGCTCTAACCCGCTGACCAGCTACGCCACCAACCTCAACGAGCAGGCGAGGATGGGCAAGATCGATCCGCTGATCGGTCGCGACCACGAGCTCGAGCGTGTGGTGCAGATCCTGGCACGGCGGCGCAAGAACAACCCGCTGCTGGTGGGCGAGGCCGGCGTCGGCAAGACCGCCATCGCCGAGGGGCTGGCCAAGCGCGTCGTCGAGGAGGACGTGCCCGAGGTGATCAGCGACGCCGTGGTCTACTCGCTGGACATGGGCGCGCTGCTGGCCGGCACCAAGTACCGCGGCGACTTCGAGAAGCGCCTCAAGAACCTGCTGGCCGAGCTGCGCAAGCAGCCCAACGCCATCCTGTTCATCGACGAGATCCACACGGTGATCGGCGCGGGTGCCGCCTCCGGCGGGGTGATGGATGCCTCCAACCTGCTCAAGCCGCTGCTCTCCTCGGGTGAGCTGCGCTGCATCGGCTCCACCACCTTCCAGGAGTATCGCGGCATCTTCGAGAAGGACCGCGCCCTGGCCCGGCGCTTCCAGAAGGTCGACGTGCTGGCGCCCTCGGTGGAGGACACCACGCGGATCCTCAAGGGGCTGCGTTCGCGCTTCGAGGAGCATCACCAGCTGAAGTACACCGACGCGGCCCTGGAGAGCGCGGCGCGGCTGTCGGACCGCTACATCAACGACCGTCACCTTCCCGACAAGGCCATCGACGTGATCGACGAGGCGGGTGCCCACCAGCGGCTGCTGCCGCCGGAGGTGCGCGTCGATACCATCGACGTGGATCAGGTCGAGGCGGTGGTCGCCTCCATCGCGCGGATTCCGCCGAAGAGCGTCTCCAGCTCCGATCGCAAGCTGCTGGCCAACATCGACCGCGACCTCAAGATGCTGGTGTTCGGCCAGGACGAGGCGATCGATAGCCTGGCCGCGGCGATCAAGCTGTCCCGGGCCGGCCTCAAGTCGCCGGACAAGCCGGTGGGCAGCTTCCTGTTCGCCGGCCCGACCGGGGTGGGCAAGACCGAGGTGGCCCGCCAGCTCTCGCACATCATGGGCATCGAGCTGGTGCGCTTCGACATGTCCGAGTACATGGAGCGCCACACCGTGTCACGGCTGATCGGCGCGCCTCCCGGCTACGTCGGCTACGACCAGGGCGGGCTGCTCACCGAAGCGATCACCAAGCAGCCCCACTGCGTGCTGCTGCTCGACGAGATCGAGAAGGCGCACCCCGAGGTCTTCAACCTGCTGCTGCAGGTGATGGATCACGGCCGCCTGACCGACAACAACGGCCGCGAGGCGGACTTCCGCCACGTGATCCTGATCATGACCTCCAATGCCGGGGTCGAGCAGGCCACGCGGCGCTCCATCGGCTTCCAGAGCCAGGACCACTCCACCGATGCCATGGAGGTGATCCGCAAGACCTTCTCGCCGGAGTTCCGCAACCGCCTGGACGGCATCATCCAGTTCCACGCCCTGCCCACCTCGGTGGTGCGCAACGTGGTGGACAAGTTCCTGGTGGAGCTCCAGGCGCAGCTCGACGAGAAGCGGGTCCAGCTGGACGTCGACGACACGGCGCGGGAGTGGCTGGCCGAGAAGGGCTACGATCCCGACATGGGGGCACGCCCGATGGCGCGCCTGATCCAGGAGAAGCTCAAGAAGCCGCTGGCCGAGCTGATCCTGTTCGGCGAACTCGCCGAGCACGGTGGCGTGGTGCACGTCAGCGTGGAGGACGGCGAGCTGCACCTGGCCACGGAGTCGGAGCTGGCCGACGCGCCCTGACGCGGGTCAGGATCGGCGACACCAGCACAGCGCCCTGTCTTCGGACGGGGCGTTGTTCGTTCGGGCAGGGAGCGAGAGGAGGTGGCGGACGCGAGGCGGCCGGCACTCGAGCGACGTCCGGGCCCTGGCGGCCCGATCGGCGCTCAGCGGGCGCGGTAGACGATACGGCCCTTGGACAGGTCGTAGGGGGTCAGCTCGACCTTGACCTTGTCGCCGGTCAGGATGCGGATGTAGTGCTTGCGCATCTTGCCGGAGATGTGGGCGGTCACCACGTGGCCGTTCTCGAGCTCGACGCGGAACATGGTGTTGGGAAGCGTATCGACGACGACGCCTTCCATTTCGATATGGTCTTCACGTGCCATATAGGCGGTTCCTCGCTGATGATGACAAAAAACAGGCGGCGCGATGTCACGGCCCGGCCACCCGTGTCGACAGGATAGCGCGATATTGTGCCGCATGCCGCCCGTCAAGGCAAAGGAACCCTGGCCCGCCGTCGCCTATCGCGTCGTGATCAGGCGTCGCCAGTGGCGACCGTCGAGCATCTCCAGCGGCTGGAAGGCCTGCTTGTAGGCCATCTTGCGGCACTCGCGGATCCAGTAGCCGAGATAGACGTGGGGGAGCCGCTGCTCGAGGGCGCGGCGCACCAGCCACAGCACGGCCAGGGTGCCCAGCGAGCGGCGCTCCAGATCCGGCGACGGATCGAAGAAGGTGTAGATGGCCGAGAGGCCGTGCTCGAGCTGGTCGAAGGCGGAGACCGCCACCAGCCGGCCGTCGAGGCGGAACTCCAGCAGCCGGGCGTAGGGCTGGTCGAGGGTCAGGAAGGTGCGGTACTGCTCGTGGCTCGGCGGGTACATGTCGCCATCGGCGTGGCGGGTCCTGACGTAGTGCGCATAGAGGGCGTAGTGCTCGGCATCGAAGAGCGCGGGGCGCACGTGCAGGCTGAGGTCGGCATTGCGGTTCATCAGCTTGCGCTGGGTGCGGCTCGGCGAGAACTCCTCCACCGGGATGCGCACCGAGATGCAGGCGTTGCAGGCGTCGCAGTGGGGGCGATAGAGGTGGCGGCCGCTGCGGCGAAAGCCGAGCAGCGCCAGGGCGTCGTACACGCCCGGTCCCGGCGCCTCCTGGGGGTCGAGAAACAGCGTGGTCGCCTCGCGCCCGGCCAGATAGCTGCAGGCGTGGGGCACGGTCAAGAAGAAGCGCAGGTCCCTGACCGGCTGTCGGGGGGCGTTGCTGCTCAAGGCGGCCATCTCCTCTGCATCGTGCTTCCGGGAGTCCCCGGCCCGGTCATCCTGCGGTGCCGATCGTCGTGAAGGACCAGGTGGGTGCCGGCGCGTTCGACGCGGCTTCCCGGCGGCCATGCACGGGCTCACCCAGCCACTGATCAAGATAGTCGATGAACTCGCGGCGGGCGATGTCCCGGGCGCCGAGGCTCGCCAGGTGATCGGTGTGCATCTGGCAGTCGATCAGCCGGCCGTCGCCGGCGGCCATGGCGCGGGCCAGCTGCACCAGGGCGACCTTGGAGGCGTCGGGCGCCCGGGAGAACATCGACTCGCCGAAGAACACCGGTCCCATGGCGATGCCGTAGAGGCCGCCGACCAGGGTGTCGTCATGCCACACCTCCACGGAGTGGGCCGCCCCCAGGGCGTGCAGCCGCGCGTAGGCCTCCCGCATTGCGTCGGTGATCCAGGTGCCAGGCTGGCCGTCGCGCGGCGCCGCGCAGGCCGCCATCACCGCTTCGAAGGCACGGTCGGCGGTGACGGTGAAGCCGGCGTTGCGCAGCCGCTTGGCCAGGCTTCGCCGCACGCGGATCTCGCCGGGTACCAGCACCATGCGGGGATCCGGGCTCCACCAGAGGATCGGCTGGTCGTCGCCGAACCAGGGAAAGATGCCGTGGCGATAGGCGGCCAGCAGCCAGGCCGGGGTCAGGGCGCCACCCGCGGCGAGCAGGCCGTCGGGGTCGCGCAGCGCGGACTCGACGGGGGGGAACCGGACGTCGTGGGCGGGGAGCCAGGGCAGCATGGGATCTCTTTCTCGTGGGCGGCCTGTCCAGTCTGCCGCGCCCCGGGACAGGGCTCAAGGCGTGCCGGCCCCTGTGATGGTGAGCGCTTGCTCGGTATGATTGATGCCCATGACATCCGCAACACGCCATGTGGGCGCAAGGGAGGTGGCCGCTTGAGTGTCAAGAAGAGGTCCTCGTCGCGTCGGGCGACGGCGGCGAATGCCAGGGAGACGGCCAAGCGCTTTGGCTTGCGGCTGCAGGGTGCGACCCGCGAGGGCGTGGTGATCCTGCTGCTGGCCGCCTGCGTGTTCCTGCTGCTGGCGCTCTACAGCTTTCGCAGGGACGACCCCGGCTGGTCGAGCAGCGGCCCGGAGACCGAGGTCGCCAACTGGATGGGCGCCATCGGCGCCTGGCTCGCTGACGTGCTCTATTCGCTGTTCGGCGTCAGCGCCCTGTGGTGGCCCGGCATGCTGGGATTCGCCGCCTGGTGGCTGATCCGCTCGCGTCAGGTGCGCTTCGAGTGGGATCCGACCGCCCTGGCGGTGCGCTGCGGGGGGCTGGTGCTGCTGCTGCTGGGCACCACCACCCTGGGCGCGCTGCACTTCTACCGTCCCGACGGTCCCTTGCCCTACTCGACGGGCGGCATCCTCGGCGAGGGGCTGGTCGGTGCGCTGCTGCCCCTGGTGGGGGCGGGCGGTACCGGCCTGCTCTCCGTGGCGGCCATGCTCTGCGGCTTCCCCCTGTTCACCGGGCTCTCCTGGTTGACGGTGATGGACGAACTGGGCCGGCGCAGCCTGCTGGGGTGGCGCTGGGTGGTCGACCGCTTCGGGCTGTCGCGGGAGCGACGCGCCGAGCGGCGCGATCCCGACCAGCAGGCCCGCGATAGCAAGGCTGCCGAGGCGCCGGCGAGCGACGCCGAGACCGAGGCGCGCGCCCCCTGGTGGCGGCGGCTGGGGCGCGGCCGCTCCCGGGAGGAGGCCCCGGTGCTGGCGACCGATCCCGGCTTCGGCGACGACGGCGAGACCGATATTCCCTGGGAGGTGCCCGCCCGCACGCCCTCGGCCAAGCGCCCCGAGGCCGCCTACACGGCGCGCATGGCCCAGGAGCCGCGGGTCGACGTCACGCCCCCCGAGACGCCCCGCCGCGAGTCGCCGCCGAGCGCCTCCGCCGAGGGCGCGGCGTCCGAGCCACCCCGTGCGCCACGCGAGGAGCCCGCCGTGCAGGCCTCGCCGGCGCCCGCCGAGCCTCGCGAGCAGGGTGAGCGTCACGCCACGCGAGACCAGGCTGCCGAGGCGCCCAGTGCGCCGCGTCGGCCCGAGACCATCCCCGAGCCGGTGCTGCCCGATGACGACGAGGTGATGCCGGCCTGGCAGGGCCCGGCGCTGCGGGCGCAGCGCGACGACGAGGCGGAGCACCGGGACGCCCCCCGCGAGGCGTCCGGTGCTCTAGAGGACGACGCCGACGAGATCGACGCGCCCCCCGTGGCGCGCGCCTCCTCGGGGGCCTCGCCACACTCGCCTGCGCGCGACTCCCGACGGCAGGAGCCGCGGCTCGCCGACTGGCAGGGCGACGATGGCGAGTTCGACGAGGAGGGCACGGAGCCATACCTCGCGCCCCAGGCGAGCCGCGAGCCCCGTGAGGCGCCGCATGCCCCGACCGAGACGACGCTGCGCCGGGATCCCGGCGTGGCGCCCCCGGAGCCCGCCGAGGAGGAGGACGAGCCGGCCATGGGCGGCGTCGACCGCGCCCTCGAGGACGATGTGCCCCGGGTGGCGAGTGCCGAGCAGGCCCGGGAGGCCGCCGAAGAGCCCGAGGGGCCGGCGCTGTGGACCGTGGAGCACCTCCAGAACCAGCGGCCGATGTTCGACGACCTGCCGGAGCCCGACGGGGAGCTGCCGAGCCTGCGCCTTTTGACCCCGCCGGAGCCCCAGCAGCGCAACTACTCCGAGCAACAGCTCGCCGAGATGGCCGAGCTGCTCGAGACGCGGCTGCGCGAGTACGGGGTGCGGGCCGAGGTGGTCGACACCTGGCCGGGGCCGGTGATCACGCGCTTCGAGATCAAGCCGGCGGCCGGGGTGAAGGTCTCCAAGATCAGCAACCTGGCCAAGGACCTGGCGCGCTCGCTGATGGTCAAGAGCGTGCGGGTGGTCGAGGTGATCCCCGGCCGGCCGACGGTGGGCATCGAGATCCCCAACCCGCACCGGGCGATGATCCGCCTGCGCGAGGTGATCGATTCCGACCGCTACCAGCACGAGGCCTCGGCGCTGACCCTGGCCCTGGGCCAGGACATCGGCGGCGGCCCGGTGGTCGCCAACCTCGGCAAGATGCCCCACCTGCTGGTGGCCGGCACCACCGGCTCGGGCAAGTCGGTGGGCGTCAACGCCATGCTGATCTCCATGCTCCTCAAGGCGACGCCCGACGAGGTGCGCATGATCATGGTCGATCCCAAGATGCTGGAGCTGTCGGTCTACGACGGCATCCCGCACCTGCTGGCGCCGGTGGTCACCGACATGAAGGAGGCGGCCAACGCCCTGCGCTGGTGCGTCGCCGAGATGGAGCGCCGCTACAAGCTGATGGCCGCCATGGGCGTGCGTAACATCGCCGGCTTCAACGCCAAGCTCGACGAGGCCGAGCGCGCCGGCGCCCAGGTGGCCGACCCGCTGTGGGAGCCCCAGCCCTGGGAGATGCACCAGGCGCCGCCGGTGCTCGAGAAGCTGCCCTACATCGTGGTGGTGATCGACGAGTTCGCCGACATGTTCATGATCGTCGGCAAGAAGGTCGAGGAGCTGATCGCACGCCTGGCCCAGAAGGCCCGGGCCGCCGGCATCCACCTGATCCTCGCCACCCAGCGCCCGTCGGTGGACGTGGTGACCGGTCTGATCAAGGCCAACATCCCCACCCGCATGGCCTTCCAGGTCTCCTCCCGGGTCGACTCGCGCACCATCCTCGACCAGGGCGGCGCCGAGAACCTGCTAGGGCACGGCGACATGCTCTACCTGCCCGCCGGTTCCGGCATGCCGACCCGCGTGCACGGCGCCTTCGTCGACGATGACGAGGTGCACCGGGTGGTCGAGGACTGGAAGCGTCGCGGCGAGCCGGAGTACATCGACGAGATCCTCTCCGGCGGCGTCTCCGCCGAGGCCCTGGCCGGCCTCGAGGCCGAGGGGGGCGGCGGTGGTGACGGCGACGCCGAGCAGGACGCGCTCTACGACGAGGCGGTGGCCTTCGTCACCGAGAGCCGCCGCGCCTCCATCTCGGCGGTCCAGCGGCGTTTCAAGATCGGCTACAACCGCGCCGCGCGCCTGGTCGAGTCGATGGAGATGGCCGGCGTGGTCTCCACCATGGGCACCAACGGCGCCCGCGAGGTGCTGGCGCCGCCCCCGGTGAGCGACTGAGGCGCCGCCAATCATGCAGCAATGATGGAAGCCCCGGCGGGGGTGCAACCCGTCGGGGCCTCGCCGGTCCGAATGGCAAGATGTCAGGATGGACCCGTCCAGGGAGACAGAGACGATGAGCATCAAGAAGACCCTCGCCGCGCTGACCCTCACGCTGGCCGCGCCGCTCTCGGCGCTGGCCAGCGAGGGGGCCGATCGCCTGGCCTCGCTCCTCGAGCCGCTCAAGACCTATGCGGCCGACTTCGAGCAGCAGATCCTCGACGGCAGCGGCCAGCGGCTGCAGGAGGCGCGCGGCCGCATCTGGCTGTCGCGGCCCGGCAAGTTTCGCTGGGAGGTCGAGGCGCCCTACGAGCAGCTGGTGGTCTCCGGCGGGGAGGAGGTGATCCTCTACGACCCCGACCTCGAGCAGGCCACGGTGCAGCCGCTCGATCAGCGCGTGACCCATACCCCGGCCCTGCTGCTCTCCGGCAGCGCCGACGAGCTGACCGACAGCTACGAGGTCACCCGCCAACAGCAGGGCGCCAGCGAGACCTTCATCCTGGTGCCGAAGGATCCCGACACCCTGTTCGAGGAGCTCAAGATGACCTTCCGCGGCGAGGCGCTGGCCATGCTGCAGATGACCGACAGCACCGGGCAGCGCACCGCCATCGGCTTCGACAACGTGCGCATGAACGAGCGGCTGGAGCCCGGCCGCTTCGACTTCGTCATTCCCGACGGTACCGACGTGATCCGCGAGTCGCCGTGACGCGCCGGCCGCGACTCGGCCGCGCATGAACGAAGCCCCCGCCGGACCTCACGTCCGGCGGGGGCTTCTTTCATGGGTCCGTCGTGGGCGCGGGCGTCAGGCGTCGCCGTCCGCCTCGGCGTCCCGCTGCGTCCGCCAGGCCATGATCTGGGCGTAGCGCTTCTCCTGGCCGTGGTCGGTGGGCTGGAAGAGCGGGCGGCGGGGCACCTCCTCGGGCCAGCAGTCGTGGGCGCTGCCCGCCGGGTAGCCGTCGGGCTCGTTATGCGCGTAGCGATAGCCCTCGCCGTGGCCCAGGGACTCCATCAGCTTGGTGGGGGCATTGCGCAGGTAGGTGGGCACCTCGAGCCGCGGCTGGGAGGCGGCGAGCTCCTTGGCCTGCTTCCAGGCGCGGTCGATGGCGTTGCTCTTCGGCGCCACTGCCAGGTGGATGGCGGCGTGGGCGATGGCCCGCTGGCCCTCGTAGTCGCCCAGGCGCAGGTAGGCGTCCCAGGCCGCCATGGTGAGCGGCAGGGCGCGCGGGTCGGCGTTGCCGACGTCCTCCGAGGCGATGGCCGCCAGGCGCCGGATCACGTCCAGCGGGTCGCCGCCGCCCTGCATGAAGCGCGCCATGTAGAGCAGGGCGGCGTCGGGGCGCGAGGAGCGGATCGACTTGTGGATCGCCGAGAGCAGGTCGTAATAGTGGTCGCCCTGCTTGTCGAAGGCGCTGGCGGTGTGGCCGATCACGTCCTCCAGCGCCTCCCGGGGCAGGCGTTCGCTGTCCCCCTCGGCCAGCGTGAAGTCGCAGGCGGTCTCCAGCAGGCCCAGCGCCCGGCGAGCATCGCCGGCGGCGGCGCGGGCGAGCAGCTCCAGCACCTCCTCGTCCACCCGGATCCGCCGGGCGCCTAGGCCGCGGGTCTCGTCCGCCAGCGCTCGCCGCATCACCTCGACGAGCTCGGCCTCGTCGAGGGACTTGAGCACGTGGACCCGGGCCCGGGAGAGCAGCGCCGAGTTGACCTCGAAGGAGGGGTTCTCGGTGGTGGCGCCGATCAGCGTCAGCAGCCCCGACTCCACATGGGGCAGCAGGGCGTCCTGCTGGCTCTTGTTGAGGCGGTGGATCTCGTCGAGAAACAGCAGGGTGGGGCGCTCCCTGACCTGGGCGTCGCGGGCGCGATCGACCGCGGCACGGATCTCCTTGACCCCGGCCATCACCGCCGAGAGGTGCTCCAGGTGGGCGCCGGAGACCTCGGCGAGGATCTCGGCCAGGGTGGTCTTGCCGGTGCCGGGCGGCCCCCAGAGGATCATCGAGCGCACCACCCCGCTCTCGGCCATGCGGGCCAGCGGCTTGCCGGGCCCCACCAGCGCCTGCTGCCCCACGTAGTCCTCGAGGCGGCGCGGGCGCATGCGATAGGCCAGGGGAGCCGCATCATCGGCGGCGTGGCGCTGGAAGAGGTCCATGTCTGACTCCTTGGCGCGTGGCTGCTAGAGTGGATGTGTCGTCGCAGGCAATACGACCTTGGACGACAGGCAAGATTCGCCTCGAGGGGCTAGCCTGAGGCAGTCTGCTCTACTGGAGTGCCTTATTCGCCCGGTGAACCCGACGCGCCGTGGCGAATCCAATGTTGATACGCCTCTGCCCCATACGTCTTCTGATCCACCGCTCGTGTCCCTATCGCCATGGAGGAGATTACCGCCATGTCCAAGCTGAACCAGTTGCGTCAGGATCATGCCAACATGGCGCGCATGTTGCACGTTCTGCAGCTCAAGCAGAAGACCCTGGCCCAGGGGGAGCGCCCCAACTTCCAGCTGGTCAGGGAGGTAGTGGACTACATCCTCGACTACCAGGAGGGGTTCACCCGGCCCCTGGAGAAGGTCTGCAGCGAGCGGCTCAAGGAGCTGGATCCGTCGAGCGCCGAGGTCACCGAGCAGCTCGCCAAGGATTATCGCGCGCTGAAGGCCCGGCTGCACCGCCTCTCCGACGACCTCGACATGATCCTCATGGACTCGGTCGTGCCGATGGACAAGTTCTCCGAGGACCTCAAGTCCTACCTGGAGAGCCACCGCGCCTATCTCCGGGAAGAGCGCGAGAAGCTTTTCCCGCTGATCCGCAAGAACTTCAGCGACGAGGACTTCAAGGCGTTGCAGGATGCGCTGCCGGAAGGTGCTCAGGACCAGGTCGCGCGCCTGGAGGAGGCCTACCCCGAGCTCTACCACGAGCTGCGCGACGCCCCCGTGCCCGAGACCTGAGGCCGGCCATCCCCACGGGACCTCCTCGGCGGGCTCCCGGTTCGCGACGAGCGCCTCCCGGCCACGCGCTGGCCTGGTCAGGAGCCTGCCTGGGCTCCCTACGGGCTCAGGTATCCCACGGAATGCCTCGCCGCCTCGGCTCGGCCGCGACTCTGGGGTAGAATGGCCGGCATCGTTTCCGGCCGTCTCCCCGTCATGCCTCTTCGTCTCGCCCAGATCCCATCGCTGTCGCCTTCGTCGCCACCGTCGCCCCCGGCGGGAGCGTCCGGCTGATGGCGGCCCCGATCCTGGTCTTCGATTCCGGCGTGGGCGGGCTCTCGGTGGTGCAGGCGCTGCGCCACCGTCTGCCCGGGGCCGCCCTGGCCTACGCCTGCGATAACGCCATGCTGCCCTACGGGCGGCGCGAGGACGCCTGGCTGGTCGAGCGCATCCAGGCGGTCTGCCAGGCGGCGGTGGCGGCCAGCGGCGCCCGGGCACTGGTGGTGGCCTGCAACACGGCCAGTACCCTGGCGCTGGATGCCCTGCGCGCGTGCCTGGCCATCCCCGTGATCGGCACCGTGCCCGCCATCAAGCCGGCCGCCGCCGTGAGCGCCACGCGCCATATCGGCCTGCTGGCGACCAGCGCCACCGTGTCGCGCCCCTATACCCTGCGGCTGATCCACGACTTCGCCGCCGACTGCCGCATCACCCGTGTGGCCGCCGATGCCCTGGTGGGCGAGGCGGAGCGCCTGGTGGTCGGGGAGGCGCCAGACCCCGCGGCGATTCGCCGGGCGCTGGCGCCCCTTTGGGCGGCTGCGTCGGCCGGCGAGCCGGCCCTGGATACCGTGGTGCTGGGCTGCACCCACTTTCCGCTGCTGCGCCGTCAGCTGGTCGAGGCGGCCCCCCGCGAGGTGGCCTGGATCGACTCCGGGGAGGCCATCGCGCGCCGCGTGGCCCAGGTCGTGACGGCCCCCGATCGCGACCGGTCCGCCGGGCCGAGCTTCGTCACGGCCGGCGACGAGCGACTGGCCAGGGGGCTGGCCGCCTTCGGCTTCGCCCCGCCGCGGACGCTCTACCCGGCCTGAGCCGTCCGCGTTTGCTTCTTCTTCTTCGCCCCCATTCATCACCGACCGTCATCACAGGAGCCGCCGTGGCCATTCCCGTCGTCGACCCCGCCCGCTATGACCAGCAGCTCGAGGCCAAGCGCGAGCGCATCACCCGCGACTTCGCGCGTTTCGCGCCGCCGGCGCTGGAGGTCTTCCCCTCGCCGCCGAGCCACTACCGCCAGCGCTGCGAGTTTCGCCTCTGGCACGAGGGCGACGATCTCTTCTACGCCATGTTCGAGGTGGATCCCGAGGACCCCAAGAACAAGACCGTGGTCCGCCTGGACGAGTATCCGGTGGCCAGCCGGCAGATCAACGACCTGATGCCGCGCCTGCTCGACGCCCTGCGCGACAACGACCTGCTGCGCCGGCGCCTCTTCCAGGTCGAGTTCCTCACCACCCTCACCGGCGAGGCGCTGGTGACGCTGATCTACCACCGCCGGCTCGACGAGGCCTGGGAGGCCGAGGCGCGGGCCCTTCAGGAGAGGCTCGGCATCATGATCATCGGCCGGGCCCGCAAGCAGCGCCTGGTGCTCGCGCGCGACCACGTCTGGGAGCGCCTGGCGGTGGGTGACGATACGCTGGTCTACCAGCAGGTGGAGAACAGCTTCACCCAGCCCAACGCCGAGATCTGCCGGTCAATGCTCTCCTGGGCGCGGGACGTCACCCGGGGTAGCCAGGAGGGCGACCTGGTGGAGCTCTACTGCGGCAACGGCAACTTCACCGTAGCGCTGGCCGGCAACTTCCGGCGGGTGCTGGCCACGGAGATCTCGCGCACCTCGGTGGCCAGCGCGAAGATCAACCTCGAGGCCAACGGCATCGATAACGCCGAGGTGGGGCGCATGTCCGCCGAGGAGTTCGCCCAGGCCCTCAAGGGCGAGAAGGGCGGTCGCCGGGTGAGCGAGATGGCCCTCGACGACTACGCCTTCTCCACCGTGCTGGTGGACCCGCCCCGGGCCGGGCTGGATGAGGCGAGTTGCCGGCAGCTCAGCGAATATGAGCGCATCGTCTATATTTCATGCAATCCCGAGACCCTGGCGGAGAACCTCGAGACGCTGACCCTTACCCACGAGATTCACCGCTTCGCGCTCTTCGACCAGTTTCCCTGGACCCACCACTGCGAATGTGGGGTCCTGCTGGTGCGCCGAGACTGATTCGACCTTGGTCGAAGAATCGCCGGGGTTGTCAAGCGGCGATGCGTAACCGACATGCTCCATGAGCGAAGAGGCATGTGGTTGGGGGCGGCTCGGGAAGTGACGTAAGCTGGACGGCGATGCGGCCAGGAGGCCGCCACGTCAAGTTCTCCCGGCCGCTCCCGGCGGCCGCTGGCAGCCGAGGTGATGGATGCAACATGTCTCACACGAGGAGACCCGCGAGGATCTGCTCAAGCAACTCGAGGAGCGGCTGCAAGGCCGTCTGGACGAGGACAAGGCCGCCCAGGTCCATGCCTTCGCCCGCCACTTCTATGCCACGATCCCGCTCGATGACCTGGCCGATCGCCGTCTCGACGACATCTATGGCGCCACGCTCTCCGTGTGGCACTTCCTGCAGCACTTCGATCCCGCCGATCCCAAGGTGCGGGTCTTCAACCCCGACTTCGAGCAGCATGGCTGGCAGTCCACCCATACCTTCATCGCCGTGCTGCATGAGGACATGCCCTTCCTGGTCGACTCGGTGCGCATCGAGCTCAACCGCCGCGGCATGACCGTGCACGCCATCCACAACGCCGTGCTGGCCACCCAGCGCGACGGCGAGCATCGCCTGGAGCGGGTCGCCCCGACCAAGCAGGCCGATGCCCCGGCCAACCGCGAGTCGCTGATCGCCATCGAGGTGGATCGCCACTCCGACCCGGCAGTGCTCGAGGAGATCGAGGCCAGCCTGCAGGAGGTGCTCCGCGACGTGCGCACCGCGGTGGCCGACTTCGAGCCGATGCGCGACCAGGCCCGGGCGGCCCTGGCCGAGCTCAAGGCCTCGCGCCCCGAGCAGATCAAGGCCGAGGACCACGCGGAGGCCACGGCCTTCGTCGAGTGGCTGCTCCACGACAACTTCACCTTCCTCGGCTACGACGAGTACGTCGTCCACGAGGAGCAGGGACGTCAGCGCCTGGATCGGGTCGAGCAGAGCGAGCTCGGCGTCTTCCGCCTCGACCAGCCCCGCTACCAGGAGCGCATCCGCACCGATCAGGGCGTCGAGGGCGACCGCTTCGTGCTGGTGCCCCAGCTGCTGTCGTTCGCCAAGAGCGCCCACCACGCGCGGATCCACCGCCCCACCTATCCCGACTACATCTCCATCGATCGCTACGACGATCAGGGGCGGGTGATCGGCGAGCGGCGCTTCCTGGGCCTGTTCACCGCCACGGTCTACAACGAGTCGCCGCGCAACGTGCCGATCCTGCGCCGCAAGCTGTCCACGGTGATGGACAACTCCGGGTTCAATCCCAAGGGCCACAACGGCAAGCACCTGCTGCACATCCTCGAGGTCTATCCCCGCGACGACCTGTTCCAGATCGACACCGACGAGCTGACGCAGACGGCGCTGGGCATCCTCGACATGCGCGAGCGGCGCCGGGTGCGGCTGTTCATCCGCGAGGACCGCTCCGGGCGCTTCTACTCCTGCCTGGCCTTCGTGCCGCGGGACGTCTTCTCCACCGAGCTGCGCCAGCGCATCCAGCACCTGCTGTGCGAGGAGCTCGACGCCACCTTCGGCGACTTCAACACCTACCTCTCCGAGTCGGTGCTGGCGCGCATCCAGTTCATCCTGCGCTTCAAGGGCGACCGACCCACGGAGTACGACCTGCGCCGCCTGGAGGCCAAGCTGGCGACCCTGGCGCGCAACTGGCGCGACGACCTGCAGGGCGCGGCCATCGAGGGCTTCGGCGAGGAGCAGGCCAACCTGCTGATGGACCGCTTCCGCGACGCCTTCCCGGCGAGCTACCGCGACGACTTCTCGGCGCGCACCGCGGTCTATGACCTGCAGCACATCAGCGAGCTGGACGACGGCGCCCCGCTGGCCCTCTCCCTCTACCGCCTGGTGGAAGAGGAGGGCAGCGGCGTCAACCTCAAGCTGTTCCACCGCGGCCGGCCGATCCCGCTCTCCGACGTGCTGCCGATGATGGAGAACCTCGGGCTGCGCGTGATCGGCGAGCGCCCCTACGAGGTGCAGGCCAGCGACGGCTGCTACTGGATCCATGACTTCGACCTTGAGCACCACACCAGCAACGAGGTCAATCTCCAGGAGATGCGCGCACCCTTCATCGAGGCCTTCCAGCGCATCTGGATCGGCGAGGCGGACAACGACCCGTTCAACCGGCTGATCATCGGCGCCAACCTCGACTGGCGCGAGGTCGCGATGCTCAGGGGCTATGCGCGCTACCTGAAGCAGATCCGCTTCGGCGTCTCCCAGGACTACATGGCCACCACCCTGGTCAACCATCCGGAGATCACCCGCGAGCTCGTCACCCTGTTCGAGCTGCGCTTCGATCCCAGCGAACGCCCGCCGGAAGGCGAAGAGGAGGCCTGCACCGCGCGCATCCTGACACTGCTCGACGACGTCGCCAGCCTCAACGACGACCAGCTGCTGCGCCGCTACATGGAGATGATCCAGGCGACCCAGCGCACCAACTACTACCAGACCGGGCCCGACGGCCGGCAGAAGGACTACATGGCCTTCAAGCTGGAGCCGGCCCGCATCACCGGCATGCCCAAGCCGCGCCCGGCCCACGAGATCTTCGTCTGCTCGCCGCGGGTCGAGGGCGTGCACCTGCGTGGCGGCAAGGTCGCCCGCGGCGGGCTGCGCTGGTCCGACCGCTTTGAGGACTTCCGCACCGAGGTGCTGGGGCTGGTCAAGGCGCAGCAGGTCAAGAACGCGGTGATCGTGCCGGTGGGTGCCAAGGGCGGCTTCGTCTGCAAGCGGATGCCCGAGGGCGCCGATCGCGATGCCATCCAGCAGGAGGGCATCGCCTGCTACAAGACCTTCATCCGCGCCCTGCTCGACGTCACCGACAACCGCGTGGGCGGCGAGATCGTGCCGCCCAGGGACGTGGTGCGCCACGACGATGACGATGCCTACCTGGTGGTGGCCGCCGACAAGGGCACCGCGACCTTCTCCGACATCGCTAACGAGATCTCCGCCGAGTACGGCCACTGGCTGGGCGACGCCTTCGCCTCGGGCGGTGCCAACGGCTACGACCACAAGAAGATGGGCATCACCGCCAAGGGCGCCTGGGAGTCGGTCAAGCGCCACTTCCGCGGCCTGGGGCTCAACACCCAACAGGACGAGTTCTCGGTGGTCGGCATCGGCGACATGGCGGGCGACGTCTTCGGCAACGGCATGCTGCTCTCCGACAAGATTCGCCTGGTGGGTGCCTTCAACCACCTGCACATCTTCGTCGACCCGAATCCGGACGTGGCGGCGAGCTTCGCCGAGCGTCAGCGCCTGTTCGACCTGCCGCGCTCCAGCTGGCAGGACTACGATGCCGCGCTGATCTCAGAAGGCGGCGGCATCTTCAGTCGCGCCGCCAAGACTGTGCCCATTTCCCGGCAGATGAAGGCGCTGTTCGGCATCAAGGAGGACAAGCTCTCGCCCAACGAGCTGATCCGCGCGATGCTCAAGTCGCAGATCGACCTGCTGTGGAACGGCGGCATCGGCACCTACGTGAAGTGCAGCGAGGAGACCGATGCCCAGGTCGGCGACAAGGCCAACGACGGCCTGCGCATCGACGGTCGCGAGCTCAACTGCCGGGTGGTCGGCGAGGGCGGCAACCTCGGCCTGACCCAGCGGGGCCGCATGGAGGCCGCCGCCAAGGGCGTGCGGGTCAATACCGACTTCATCGACAACGCCGGCGGGGTCAACTGCTCCGACCATGAGGTCAACATCAAGATCCTCATCGACGAGGTGGTCAAGCGCGGCGACATGACCGAGAAGCAGCGCAACAAGCTGCTCGCCGACATGACCGGCGAGGTCTCGGACCTGGTGCTCAAGGACAACTATCGCCAGACCCAGGCGCTGGATCTCGCCGAGCGCCTCTCCAAGCAGGGCATCGGACCCTTCCGGCGCTTCATCAGCGAGCTGGAGGCGGCCGGCCAGATCGACCGCGAGCTGGAGTTCCTGCCCGACGACGAGCAGCTCCAGGAGCGGGCCGCCAACGACCAGGGCATGCTGCTACCCGAGCTCTCGGTGCTGATCTCCTACGCCAAGAGCGTGCTCAAGGGCGACCTGATCGCCTCGGACGTTCCCGACGACCCGACCATCGTCAAGTTCGTCGAGCGCATCTTCCCGAAGGTGCTGGTCGAGCGCTACCGCGACGAGGTCTACGAGCACCGGCTGACCCGCGAGATCGTCGCCACCCAGGTGGCCAACGACCTAGTCGACCACATGGGCATCGTCTTCGTGCGCCGGCTGATCGACTCCACCGGCGCCGACCGGGCGGCGATCGCCCGGGCCTACGTGATCGCCCGCGACAGCTTCCAGCTGCCGCGCCTGTGGGAGCAGATCGAGGCGCTGGACAACCAGGTGGCGAGCGCCGTGCAGTACGACATGATGCTCGACCTGATGCGCATGCTGCGCCGCGCCACCCGCTGGTTCCTGCGCAACCGCACCGGCATGAGCACCCAGGAGGCGATCGACTTCTTCGCGCCGCGCCTGGCGCAGCTGCAGGAGCAGATCGGCAAGCGCCTGCGGGGCGAGGAGCACGAGGCCTGGGAGGCCCGTCGCAAGGCGCTGGTGGAGGCCGGCGTGCCGGAGGCGCTGGCCGCCACCGTGGCCGCCGCCGGCAGCCTCTATGCGGCGCTAGGCATCATCCAGACGGCGCGCCAGACCCAGGAGAAGCCCCAGCGCGTGGCCGAGGTCTTCTACGAGATCGGCGACCGCCTCGAGCTGCCCTGGATGATCCAGCAGATCACCGAGCTCAAGGTGCGCGACAGCTGGCAGGCCCAGGCCCGGGAGACCTTCCGCGACGACATCGACCGCCAGCAGCTGGCGCTGACCACCAGCGTGCTCGGCATGGAGAACGGCGCCAAGGACTCCACCGAGCGGGTCAGCCAGTGGCTGACGCTCCACCAGGGCATGCACCAGCGCTGGTGCCGCCTGGTCGAGGAGGTGAGCAGCGGCACCCACGGCGGCTTCCCGCTGTTCGCGGTCGCGGTGCGCGAGCTGGTCGACCTGGCCGAGAGCAACCGTGCCTGATCCGTCCCATCGCGCCTGATGTTGCCAGGCCCTGAAGACACGAAACCCCGCCAGCGGCGGGGTTTCGTGCGTCTGGGAGGCGCGTCTCGCGCGGGCGTCTAGAGCAGGAACACGGTGGCGAGGCCAAGGAAGGACATGAAGCCCACCACGTCGGTCACCGTGGTCAGGATCACCGAGCCCGACAGCGCCGGGTCGATGCCCGCGCGCTTGAGCAGCAGCGGGATGACGATGCCGGCGATGCCGGCCGCCAGCATGTTGATGACCAGCGCGGCGGCGATGATGACGCCGATGGCGACGCTTTCGAACCACACCACCGCCAGCACGGCCACCACCAGCGACCACAGCACGCCGTTGAGGGCGGCGATGCCGATCTCCTTGCGCAGCAGCCACTGGCTGTTGGTGCGGCTGATCTGCCCGAGCGCCAGGCCGCGGATCGCGAGAGTCAGGGTCTGGCTGCCGGCGATGCCGCCCATGCTGGCGACGATCGGCATCAGCACTGCCAGGGCGACGATCTGGTCCAGGGCCGCCTCGAAGCGGCCGATCACCCAGGCGGCCAGGAAGGCCGTCAGCAGGTTGATGCCGAGCCACACGGCGCGGCGCTTGGCGCTGGGCATCACCGGGGCGAAGAGGTCCTCCTCCTCGTCGAGGCCGGCCATGTTCATCAGCGCCTGCTCGGAGTTCTCGCGGATCACGTCGACGATGTCGTCGATGATGATGCGCCCGAGCAGCAGGCCCGATTCGTCGACCACCGGGGCGGAGGTCAGGTCGTGGGTCTGGAAGAGGGTGGCCACGTCGGTCGACTTCATGGTCACCTGGATGCTGTCCACCTCACTGTCCATCAGGTCGGCCACGGCCATCTCGGGGTCGTTGGCGACCAGCCGCGCCAGCGGCAGCACGCCGACGAAGCGGCCGTCGCGGTCCACCACCATCAGCAGGTGGGTGTTGTCGGGGACGGCCTCCTTCCAGCGCAGGAAGCGGCGTACCGTCTCCAGGCTGACGTCGGCGCGCACGGCGATGGTGTCGGTGCGCATCAGGCGCCCGGCGCTGTCCTCCTCGAAGGAGAGGGTCTCCTGGAGGCGCGAGCGCTGCAGCGCGTCCATGGAGCGCAGCATGTCTGCGGCGACCTGCTGGGGCAGGTCCTCGAAGATCTCGGCCAGATCGGTGGTGTCCAGGCCGGTCGTGGCGGCGACGATCTCGGCATGGTCCATGTCGTCGATCAGGGTGCCGCGCACCTCGTCGTGCACGTGCAGCAGCACCTCGCCGTCGATCTCGCCCGGCACGCGCTCCCACAGGCGGATGCGCGCCTCCGGGGGCAGCGACTCCAGGAGCAGGGCCACTTCCGCGGGCTCGAGGTCGGAGAGTACATCGTCGACCTCCTCCAGTTGCTCCTTTTCCAGCGCCAGGTGGATCCGCGACAGGCGGTGCTCGAGTGTCTCGGTGGTATCGGTCATGGGCGCTTCCTGGCAATGGTGCATCGAGGCGGGCGAGCCGCCTCGCGGTGTCCTGAGTTGGGAACTCGTGAGCGTCCAGTAGAGCACAAATGGCGCGGATGATGGAGCCGTGACCCGCCGCGCCGACCGCTCGGGTCCCGTTGCGGGCGCGTCGTCTCGCGGCGGCGGGGCTGGTATACTCTCGCCCCGCTGCCGCCGCGCCGTCGGCGGCCTCGCCCCAGCCCCCACCGCTCGTCACCGTCCAGGAGCCGCCATGTACTCGCTTGCCCGTTCGCTGCTGTTTCGTCTCGATGCCGAGACCGCCCACGGCATGGCGCTCTCCGCCCTGGACCTGGCCGGCCGCGCGGGCCTGGCCGCGCGACTGGGCGGGGGCCGGGTCGAGGACCCGGTCGAGGTGATGGGGCTGCGCTTTCCCAATCGGGTGGGCCTGGCCGCCGGGCTCGACAAGAACGCCGACCACCTCGATGCCCTGGGGGCGCTGGGGTTCGGCTTCGTCGAGGTGGGCACCGTGACGCCCAAGCCCCAGGACGGCAACCCCAAGCCGCGGCTGTTCCGGCTGCCGGAAGCCGGCGCCATCATCAACCGCATGGGCTTCAACAATGCCGGGGTCGACCACCTGGTGGCCCGGGTCAAGGCGAGCCGCTACGACGGCGTGATCGGGATCAACATCGGCAAGAACCTGACCACCCCGGTGGAGCAGGCGGTGGACGACTACCTGGCCTGCCTCGGCAAGGTGCACGCCCATGCCCACTACATCGCGGTGAACATCTCCTCGCCCAACACCCCGGGGCTGCGCAACCTGCAGTTCGGCGAGCACCTCGATGCGCTGCTCGGGGCGCTGCGCGAGGAGGGGCGCCGGCTCGATCGCGAGAGCGGGCGGCGCGTGCCCCTGGCGGTCAAGATTGCCCCGGACATGAGCGCCGACGAGGTCGGGCTGGTGGCCGCGGCCCTCGAGGCCAACTCCATCGACGCGGTGATCGCCACCAACACCACGATCGCCCGCGAGGCGGTGGCGGGACTGGCCCACGCCGACGAGCAGGGCGGGCTCTCCGGGCGACCGGTGCTCGAGCCCTCCAACGCGGTGATCCGCGAGCTGCGCCGACGCCTGCCCGACATGCCGATCATCGGCGTGGGCGGCATCGACAGCGGTGAGGCGGCGCTGGGCAAGGTGGCGGCCGGGGCCGATCTGGTGCAGCTCTATTCGGGCTTCATCTATCGCGGCCCGGCGCTGGTGGGCGAGTGCGCCCGGGCGCTCCGGGACCGTTCGGGCCAGGCCTGAGGGGCGGGCGGCATGAGCGGCACCCGCGCACGAAAAAGCCCATGGCAGGGCCATGGGCTTGAGGGGTTCGTCGTCATCACCGACGATGGATTGATGACCCGGGGAGTCGGGGTCACACCACCATGGGGTTCTTGTGAATGCCTGAGACACCCGTCATGCCGGACCATTGATCCCCACGACCTTCACGCCAACCGCTCATCCAGTACTCGCGTAGATTGATATCCTGGCTGGGACACTCATCGCGGGAACGACCCGAGAGACCCGCCTTGTACCCATGAACATAGGCACGCTGGAAGCGATCACGTTTCTGTCGTTTCATTGGACTACCTCTTGATGAAGGTACCGACGAGAACCCGGTCTCGAGACCGGATTCGTTTTGCTCGGGAGGCGTCAATCGTGGCGCGACCAGCGTGTTGTTCATGCACTGTATTGCTCATGTTCATCGAAGATCCCTTTCTGCGAAAACATGCCGTGCAAAACACGCCGTGAAGGTTCAAGCCGTGCGAACACGGCAGCGCCAAGACACTCCACCCGATGACAGGAACGCATGCGTCATTCAGTAGCTACTCAGTCATTGATAGCCCAAGATGACGACGATTGTCGACTGATGATTTGTAACAAGGCGTTCACCTGATCGTCACGCCACCATGCCGGCCTGACGCCGCGCCGATGGATATGCCATGACCGAACCGCAAGCTCCGCACACCCTCAACTTCCTGGCGACCTGCCCCAAGGGCATCGAGCTGCTGCTGGCCGACGAGCTGGCGGCGCTGGGCGCCACCCCCGGCAAGACCACGGTGGCCGGGGTGTTCTTCCAGGCCAGCCTCGAGACCGCCTACCGCGCCTGCCTCTGGTCGCGGCTGGCCAACCGGGTGGTGCTCTGCCTGGCCCGGGAGGAGGGCATCGAGACGCCCGAGGCGCTGCGCGCCGCCGCCGCGGCCATCGACTGGCGCGACCACCTCGCCCCCGGCAAGACCCTGGCCGTGGATTTCCACGGCCGCGCCGAGGCGATCCGCCACACCCGCTTCGGCGCCCAGACCGTGAAGGACGGGGTGGTGGATCGCCTCCACGCCGAGGCGCGGCCGCGACCCGATATCGACACACGCAGCCCCGACCTGCGCCTCTATGCCCACCTGCACCGCGGCCGGCTGACCCTGGGGGTGGACCTCTCGGGGGACAGCCTGCACCGCCGCGGCTATCGGCGCGACGTCGGCCATGCCCCGCTCAAGGAGAACCTGGCCGCCGCCCTGCTGGTGCGTGCCGGCTGGCCGGCGCTGGCCAAGGAGGGCGCGCCGCTGGTCGACCCGCTGTGCGGTGCCGGCACGCTGCTGATCGAGGCCGCCCTGATGGCCGCCGACATCGCCCCGGGGCTCGCCCGCGAGCGCTTCGGCTTCCACGGCTGGGCCGGCCACGACGAGTCCTGCTGGCGCGAGCTCAGGCGTGAGGCCGAGGCGCGGGCGAGCATCGGGCGCAAGCGCTGCCGCTCGCGGCTGTACGGCTTCGACGAGAGCCCCCCCGCGCTGGCGGCGGCCAAGGCCAACGCCATGCGCGCCGGCGTGCCGGCGCTGATCGAGCTCGAGGGCGCCGCCCTGACCGGGCTTTCGCGCCCCGAGGGGCTGCCCGACACGCCCCGCGGGCTGGTGATGACCAACCCGCCCTACGGCGAGCGCCTCGGCGAGCTGCCGCAGCTGGTGTCGCTCTACGCCCAGCTCGGCGAGCGGGTCAAGGCGGCCTTCCCGGGCTGGCGGCTGGCCGTGTTCACCGCCAACCCGGACCTGGGGCACCGCATCGGGCTGCGCGCCCACAAGCACTACTCGCTGAAGAACGGCCCGCTGGACGCTCGGCTCCTGCTGATGGCGATTCCCGAGCGGGGCGAGGGCGATGCCGCGGGGCAAGGCGAGGGAGCGGGCGACGCCGCCAAGGCGCCCCCGGCACGCTCCGAGGGCGCGCAGATGTTCGCCAATCGCCTGGAGAAGAACCGCAAGCGGCTCAAGAAGTGGCTCAAGAAGAGCGGCGAGCCGTGCTACCGGCTCTATGACGCAGACATGCCGGAATACGCCCTGGCCATCGACGTCTACGGCGATCGCGTGCACGTGCAGGAGTACGCGCCGCCCCGCTCCGTGGATGCCGCCCAGGCCCAGAAGCGCCTCTTCGAGGCGCTTGGCGTGATCCCCGAGGTGCTCGGCATCGACTCTAGTCGCGTGGTGATCAAGCGCCGCGAGCGGCAGAGCGGCAAGGAGCAGTACCGCAAGCAGGCGGCCAGCGGCGAGCGTTTCGAGGTGCGCGAGGGGCAGGCGCGGCTGTGGGTCAACCTGCGCGACTACCTGGACACCGGCCTGTTCCTCGATCACCGGCCGGTGCGGCGCATGCTCGGCGAGATGGCCGTCGGCAAGCGCTTCCTCAACCTCTTCTGCTACACCGCCACCGCCACCGTGCAGGCGGCCCTGGGGCCGCAGAAGGAGGGCGCCGAGCCGGGCGGCGCCAGCGAGAGCGTCAGCGTCGATCTCTCCAACACCTACCTGGAGTGGGCGCGGGACAACTTCGCCCTCAACCGGCTCGACCCGAGCCGCCACCGGGTGGTGCGCGACGACTGCCTGCGCTGGCTCGAGACTGCCGGCGGCCAGTTCGACCTGATCTTCATGGATCCGCCGACCTTCTCCAACTCGAAGAAGATGGCCGATACCCTGGACGTGCAGCGCGATCACGGCCGGCTGGTGCGCCTGGCCATGGCGCGCCTGGCGCCCGGCGGCACCCTGGTGTTCTCCAACAACCAGCGGCGCTTCAAGCTCGATGCGGACCTGGCCGAGCAGTACCGGGTCGAGGAGATCTCGGCGAAGACGTTCGATCCGGACTTCACACGCCGCCCGGACCTGCATCACTGCTTCCTGATCCGCCACCGGGAGGACGCATGATCCGCCTGAGGCTCTACACCACCCTGGGGTGTCATCTCTGCGAGCAGCTCGAGGCGCTGCTCGCGACCCTCTGCGCCGTGCCGTACCGCCTCGAGCGGGTCGAGATCAGCGACGATGACGCCCTGGTCGAACGTTACGGGGTGCGCATTCCGGTGCTGGTGGACGAGGTGGGGGAGGAGCTCGACCGCGGCATGCAGCCCGAGCGCCTGGCCGCCTGGCTGGCGGCGCGGGGCTGGCGGGACGAGGCGGCCTGGCAGGGGCTGCAGCGTCGGCTGAACGGCGAGGCGCCGCCCGGGGAGACGGCGAGGGCGGCGCAGGGCGCGACCCTGCGCGGCGGGCGTCGCTACCTGGGGTGAAGAGCGGGCCGAGCGCGCCTAGAGCGAATCCAGCAGCGAGAGCTGGCTGACGGCGTCGCGCCCCTCGGCGCTCTCGGCCTCCACCTCCAGCACCTTGCTAAAGCCGCGGGAGCTGAGGATGGTGGCCTCGTCGGCCAGCCACATCATCGCCTGGGCGTGGTCGTCGGCCAGGCGATGCTTCAGGCCGCCGAACTGGGTGCCGATCTGGCCCCAGGCGCGGCTGAAGATCCAGTCGCCGAACATGTCCTGATGGACATGCACCAGCACATAGTCATGGTCGGTTTCCCAGCGGACGATCACGGCAGCTCCAGAGGTGGCGGGCGGCGCGCTCGGCGCCGCCCGGTTGGCGTATGGCGGTATTGTAAGGGCTTGGGCACACTGAACAAGTCGCAGCGCTGTGGAAGTCAGGAGTCCCCCATGAAAATCGTCGTCGATGCCAATGTTCCCGCCGCCGAGGCCTGCTTCGGCGCCCTGGGCGAGGTGATCCGCGTGCCGGGGCGCGAGATCGTCCCGGCCACCCTCGCCGCGGCCGATGCCATGGTGGTGCGCTCCATCACCCGGGTCGATGCGGCGCTGATCGCCGAGGCGCGGCGCGCGGGCTCGCCGCTGCGCTTCGTCGGCACCTGCACCATCGGCACCGATCACGTCGACCAGCGGGCCCTGGCCGATCACGGCATCGCCTTTGCCAGCGCCCCCGGCTGCAACGCCGAGGCGGTGGTCGACTATGTGCTGGCAAGCCTCGCGACCCTGGCCGAGCGCCACGACTTCCGGCTCCTCGAGCGCCGCGTCGGCATCGTCGGCGTCGGCAACGTCGGCGGGCGGCTGCTTTCGCGGCTCACCGCCATGGGCATCGACTGCCTGGCCTGCGACCCGCCCAGGGTGGAAGCAGAGGGCATCGAGGCCGAGGACCTGGCTCGCTTCCACGATCTGGACACCCTGATCGACGAGTGCGACGTGCTCTGCCTGCACACGCCGCTGGTGAGCGAGGGGCCCCACGCCACCCGTCACCTGCTGGATGCCCAGCGCCTCGCGGCCCTGGCCCCGGGCACGCTGCTGCTCAATGCCGGGCGCGGCGACTGCGTCGACGGCCGGGCGCTGCGCCAGCGCCTGGCGGGGCAGGGCGATATCACGGCGGTGCTCGACGTCTGGGAGCAGGAGCCGGCCATCGATGCCGCCCTGGCCGATCTCGCCGAGATCGCCACGCCGCACATCGCCGGCTACAGCCTGGACGGCAAGCTGCGCGGCACCCATCACATCTACCGCGCCCTGGCCCATCACGTCGGCCTGCCGGCGCGCCTGAGCCTCGATGACCTGGCGCCGCCGCCGCCGGTGGCGCGGCTGGCCCTCGACGGCGGCCTCACGCCCGAGGAGGCGCTGCGGCTCTGCCTGCGCGCCGTCTATGATCCGCGCCGCGACCACGACGGCCTGCACCGCGAGGCGCGCCGCCAGGGCATGGCCAAGGGCTTCGACGGTTGCCGGGCCCGCTACCCGCTGCGTCGGGAGGCCGCCTCCCTCGAGATCGCCCTGTGCGACGGCGCGCGGGAACTGCAGCCGCTGCTCGCAGGTGCGGGCTTTCGGATCGCCGCCGGCTGAGGACGGCCCTGGCCCCAACGACAGCAGGCCCGCCGAATGGCGGGCCTGCTGTCGTTTTCGGAACTGCTGTGCGAAGCCAACTCACTGCCGGTAGGCGGCTTCCTTCAGCGCGCGGATGCGATCGTCCAGCGGCGGGTGGCTGGCGAACATCCGCTCCATCAGCGAGCGCGTCTGGCCCTTGGTGATGGCCATGGCCCGCAGTGTATCCGGCATCTGGTCGGGCATCTCGGTCTCGGCCTTGAGCCGTGCCAGGGCATTGATCATGGCGCCGCTGCCGGCGAGCTGAGCGCCGGCGCTGTCGGCCCGGTACTCCCGGAAGCGCGAGAACCAGGCGACGATGGCCGAGGCGATCAGGCCGAAGACGATCTCGGCGACGATCACCACCGCGAAGTAGCCCATGAACCCGAGGCCGCCCTCGCCGTCGCTGCGACTCTTCAGGAAGCCGTCGATCAGGTGGGCGACCACCCGAGCGAAGAACATCACGAAGGTGTTGAGCACCCCCTGCACCAGCGCCAGGGTCACCATGTCGCCGTTCGCGACGTGGCCGATCTCGTGGGCCAGCACCGCCCGCACCTCCTCGGGGCGCATGCGGTTGAGCAGGCCGGCCGAGACCGCCACCAGGGCGTCGTCCTTGTTCCAGCCGGTGGCGAAGGCGTTGGACTGCTGGGCAGGGAAGATGCCCACCTCCGGCATCTTGATGCCGGCCTCGCGGGCGAGCTCACCCACGGTATCGAGCAGCCACTGCTCGGTGGAGTTGCTGGGCGATTCGATCACCACGGTGCCGGTCGAGCGCTTGGCCATCCACTTGGAGATGAACAGCGAGATCATCGAGCCGGCCATGCCGAAGATGAAGCAGAAGATCAGCAGGGCATTGAAGTTCATGCCCTGGGCGTTCAGGTAGCTCTCCACCCCCAGCAGGCGCAGGGTGATGCTGGCCACCAGGATCACCGCCAGGTTGGTGCCCAGGAACAGCAGGATTCTCATCATTGCCGGAACTCTCCAGTCATCGTCAGGGGTGCCGCAAAACGCGGCATGCACAAGCTGTTGCTTAGATACGGGCTGGCCCGTCGGGTTTCAAGCGGCGGGCCGGATCGCTGCGGCTACTGGCGATAGCGCGACAGGAAACGCGCGAAGCGGTCCAGGGCATCCTCGAGCTGGTCGGCCCAGGGCAGGGTGACGATGCGCACGTGATCGGGCTCGGGCCAGTTGAAGGCCGTGCCCTGGACCAGCAGGATCTTCTCCTGCAGCAGCAGGTCGAGCACCAGCTGCTGGTCGTCCTGGATGTTGAAGACCTTCGGATCGAGCTTCGGGAATGCGTAGAGCGCTCCCTTGGGCCGGGTGCAGCTGACCCCGGGAATGGCGTTGAGCTTCTCGACGGTGATGTCGCGCTGGGCGAGCAGGCGCCCGCCGGGCAGGATCAGGTCGTTGATCGACTGGTAGCCGCCCAGCGCCGTCTGGATGGCGTGCTGCGCCGGCACGTTGGCGCACAGGCGCATCGAGGCCAGCATGGTCAGCCCCTGGATGAAGTCGGCGGCGCGCTGCTTGGCGATGTTGCCCGAGAGGATCATCCAGCCGCTGCGGAAACCGGCGCAGCGGTAGCTCTTGGAGAGCCCGTTCATGGTCACCACCAGCTGGTCATCGCCGGCCAGCGCCCCGGTGGAGACGTGCTCGACCCCGTCGTAGAGGATCTTGTCGTAGATCTCGTCGGAGAACACCACCAGGTCGTGCTCCCGGGCGATCTCGAGCAGCTCGCGCACCACCGCCGGCGGGTAGACGGCGCCGGTGGGATTGTTGGGGTTGATGATCACGATGGCCCGGGTGTGGGCGGTCACCTTGGCGCGGATGTCGTCCATGTCCGGCGCCCAGTCGGCCTGCTCGTCGCACCGGTAGTGCACGGCGTGGCCGCCCGAGAGGTTGGCGGCGGCGGTCCACAGCGGATAGTCCGGGGCCGGGATCAGCACCTCGTCGCCGTCGTTGAGCAGCGACTGCAGCGCCATAACGATCAGCTCCGAGACGCCGTTGCCGATGTAGATGTCCTCGATGCCGACGCCGGGGATCTCCTTGCGCTGGCACTCCTGCATGATCGCCTTGCGCGCCGAGTAGAGCCCCTTGGAATCGCAGTAGCCCTGGGCGGTGGGGAGGTTGCGCATCACGTCCTGGAGGATCTCCTCCGGCGCCTCGAAGCCGAACGGCGCGGGGTTGCCGATGTTCAGCTTGAGGATGCGCTGGCCTTCTTCCTCCAGCCGCTTGGCGTGCTCGAGCACCGGGCCGCGAATGTCGTAGCAGACGTTCTCGAGCTTGTGCGATTTGCTGATCGGGGGGGTATCCATGGGCGCTGAATCCAGTGATGTCCGTGTGCCGCCTCTGGCGGGCGGTCGTTGTTCGTCGGCGTCGCCTGCGATTATGCGGGCTCGGCCTCGTCGCCACCATCCTCGCGGGGCGCGTCTCCCGGTTCCGGCTCCGGTTCCGGCTCGGGCGGGATGTCGGCCGGGGTCTCCAGGGTCAGGCGGCCGAGCTTGCCGTCGCGCAGCTCGTGGAGCAGCACCTCCGCGCCGCGGTGCAGGTCGACCTCGCCGCCGGCGCGCAGGCCGCCGCGCTTTGACGCGATCTCGGTGAGGATGGCATGGCCGTCGTAGCCGCACAGGGCCAGCAGGTCGACCCGCGCGGGGCCGTCGGCGTCCACCTGGTCGGCGTCGGGATGCGCCGTGTAGGCCGGCAGCGACTTCAGCTTGTAGCGCGCGCTGAGCGCCTCGGGATAGCGCCGAGCCAGCTCGGCGGCGGCGACCACGGCGACGTCGACGTAGTCGATGGCGGTATCGCGGATGGCGCCGCTCGCCGCCAGGCGGTGGGCACTCGCCTGGTCCTCGATCTTCGGCCACAGCACCCCGGGGGTGTCGATCAGCGCCACCCGGCCGCCGATGCGCACCTTCTGCTGGCGCTTGGTGACGGCGGGCTCGTTGCCGGTCTTGGCGATGGTGCGCCCGGCCAGGCCGTTGATCAGGGTCGACTTGCCGACGTTGGGAATGCCCATGACCATCACCCGCACGTCGCGGTCGGCGCGCACCTGGCCGGCCAGCTCGTGGCACAGCTTCGGGATGCGCTTGAGCTCGCGGGCCTTGGTGGTGGTCACCGCCAGCGCCCGGGTGTCGGCCTGGGCGTCGAAGAAGGCCGTCCACTCCCGGGTGCGCTCGGGGTCGGCGAGGTCGGCCCGCGAGAGGATCTTGAGCACCGGCTTGTGGCGGGTCAGCTCGGCGAGCATGGGGTTGGCGCTGGAGTAGGGCAGACGGGCGTCGAGCACCTCGATCACCACGTCGATCTCCGGCAGCGCCTCGAGGATCTGCCGTCGCGCCTTGTTCATGTGTCCCGGAAACCAGCCGAGCATCGAGCCTCTCCTGCGTGAGCGTGAATAAAAACGGCCGCCCATCATAGCAGATGGACGGCCGTCGCCGAGCGGGGCGGTCGCGGGGCGCGCGGCTACTCGCCGGCGTGGAACTCGATCGCCACCGAGTTGATGCAGTAGCGAAGCCCGGTGGTCTCCGGCGGGCCGTCGGGGAAGACGTGGCCGAGGTGGGCGTCGCAGCGGGCGCAGGTCACCTCGGTGCGCTGCATGCCGTGGCTGGTGTCGGTATGCTCCTCGACGCACTTCGGCGTGAAGGGGCGATCGAAGCTCGGCCAGCCGCAGCCGGCATTGAACTTGTGCTCGTTCTCGAACAGCGGCGCGTGGCAGCACACGCAGTGGTAGATGCCGTGCTCGTCGCTCACGTGGTACTTCCCGCTGAAGGCCGGTTCGGTGCCCTTCTCGCGGGTGACGCGGTACTGCTCCGGCGTCAGCTGCTCACGCCACTCGGCGTCGCTCTTGTGAATCTTGCTGCGCATGGCCTCTCTCCTCATTGCGTCGTGGAACCGGCGGCAGGCTCGGCGTCTCGCCCTCATTCTGACATCTCCCCGGGCGGGGGTTTCCAGTGCTGCCCTCCGACAGGTCACGTGATATCAACGAGCGGCGACAGGCGCTTGACACTCCCCGGGGGCGTCGGTAATATTCGCCGCACCTCGACGAGGCGAGCCAATGCGTCCCATTCGTCTAGTGGTCTAGGACACCGCCCTTTCACGGCGGTAACAGGGGTTCGAACCCCCTATGGGACGCCACTCGATTCGTTAAGGTACCGGAGTGCGGGAATAGCTCAGTGGTAGAGCATCGCCTTGCCAAGGCGAGGGTCGCGAGTTCGAATCTCGTTTCCCGCTCCATCTTCCTTTCGAGGAAGGTAGTAGTTTGAAGGTAAAAATTGCGTCCCATTCGTCTAGTGGTCTAGGACACCGCCCTTTCACGGCGGTAACAGGGGTTCGAACCCCCTATGGGACGCCACCTTCGACTTCCGGTGGCAACACAGTGCGAGAAGACCAAGCGGGAATAGCTCAGTGGTAGAGCATCGCCTTGCCAAGGCGAGGGTCGCGAGTTCGAATCTCGTTTCCCGCTCCATGCGTCCCATTCGTCTAGTGGCCTAGGACACCGCCCTTTCACGGCGGTAACAGGGGTTCGAACCCCCTATGGGACGCCACTTCTCACAAGCACGCCCTCCAGATCAGCGGGAATAGCTCAGTGGTAGAGCATCGCCTTGCCAAGGCGAGGGTCGCGAGTTCGAATCTCGTTTCCCGCTCCATAAGACTCCAGTATCTCCCCGGTCAGGCCAAGGCTCGCGTCACGAGCTGGAGCGCCAGCCCGGTCGAATCTCGTTCCCCGCTCCATAAGACTCCAGTACTTCTCCGGTCAGGCCAAGGCTCTGTCACGAGCTGGAGCGCCAGCCCGGCTGTTGCTGCCTGACTGAATGCGCTATGGTGGCCCGAGACACGGGGTGCGGCCACGGCCGCTGAGATGATACCCGTCGAACCTGATCCAGTTCACACTGGCGAAGGGATGTCGGCCGGCTCCAGTGCGGCGCCCTTTGCCGCGCACCAAGGAGTCCTCATGGCCGTTTCCTCTCTCCCCCTCGACCAGCAGGTCGTGCTCGTGACCGGCGGCGCTCGCGGTCTCGGCGCCCGCCTGACCCGGGCCTTCCTCGACCAGAGCGCCCGCGTTGTGGTCAACTACTACCAGAGCCGCGAGGCCGCCGAGGCGCTGGCGAAGGACGCGCCGGAGCGCGCCCTGGCCGTCCAGGCCGACGTGCGCGAGCCCGAGGCGGTGAAGGTGCTCTTCGAGCAGGCGCGCGCCCATTTCGGCGCCCCGATCACCACCGTGGTCAACAACGCCCTGCCCGAATTCACCTTCAACGGCGACGCGCGGCCCGACGCCGACACCCTCGACTGGGCACACCTCCAGCAGCAGCTCGAGGGCGTCAACCGGGGCGCGCTGAACACCATCCAGGCGGCGCTTTCCGGCATGCGCGAGCAGGGCGGCGGGCGGATCATCAACGTCGGCACCAACCTCTTCCAGAATCCCGTCGTGCCCTATCACGACTACACCGCCGGCAAGGCCGCGCTGCTCTCGCTGACCCGCACCCTCGCCAACGACCTGGGGCCCGACAACATCACCGTGAACATGATCTCCGGGGGCCTGCTGCGCACCACCGATGCGTCGAGCGCGACCCCGGAGGCGGTCTTCGAGCTGATCGCGCAGAACACCCCGCTGCGCCGGGTGACCACGCCGGAGGAGTTCGCCGACGCGGCGCTGTTCTTCGCCTCGCCGTGGGCGAGGGCGGTCACCGGCCAGAACCTGATCGTCGACGGCGGACTGGTGAAAGGGTGATGAAACCGCGCAACCCCGACGAAAAGCTGCACCTCAACCTGTTCGTGATGGGCGCCGGCCACCATCGCGCGGCCTGGCGGCACCCCGACTCCAGCGCCGAGCGGCTCGGCGACATCGCCTACTACGAGTCCCTGGCCCGTACCGCCGAGCGCGGCAAGCTGGACGCGGTGTTCTTCGCCGACGGCATGAGTGCCGGCAGCGTGGAGGACGGCTTCAACTGGCACCTCGAGCCGCTGACCGCGCTCTCCGCCATGAGCCGGGCCACCCGGCACATCGGGCTGATCAGCACGCTCTCCAGCACCTTCTACACCCCCTTCCACGCGGCCCGGCTGGTGGGCTCGCTGGATCACATCTCCGGCGGACGCGTGGGCTGGAACGTGGTGACCTCGATGTTCGACAGCGAGGCGCGCAACCACGGCTACCCGGCCATGCCCCCGCATGCCGAACGCTACGCCCGGGCCGAGGAGTTTGTGCAGACGGTGCTGGCGCTGTGGGACAGCTGGGCCGACGACGCCATCGAGCGCGACCACCATGGCCGCTATGCCGACCCGGACAAGGTGCGCCGGATCGACCACCACGGCGAGCACTTCCTGGTGGACGGGCCCCTGAACCTGCCGCGCCCGCCCCAGGGCCACCCGGTGCTGGTGCAGGCGGGCGCCTCCTCCCAGGGGCGCGATCTGGCGGCGCGCTACGCCGAGGCAATCTACGCGGTCGCCTACGACCTCCCGACCGCCCAGGGCTACTACCGGGACATCAAGTCACGGGTGGAAGCGGCCGGGCGCACCGCGCCGGTGCCCATCCTGCCGGGGCTCGTCACCTACGTCGGCTCCACCATGGCGGAGGCCAGGGCCAAGCAGCGCGAGCTGGACGAGTGCCTGCCGGTGGCGGCCTCGCTGCGCCAGCTTGGGCTCTTCATCGAACAGGACTGCAGCGACTGGGAGCTGGACGCGCCGGTGCCGCGGCTGCCGCCGCTTGCCGAGTTCCGCGGCCCCCAGGGGCGCTACGCCACCATCCTGCGCATCATCGAGACCGAACGACCGACCCTGCGCGAGCTGCTGGGGCGGCTCGCCGCCGGCGGCGGCCACTGCACCATGGTCGGCACGCCGGAGAGCATCGCCGACGAGATGGAACGCTGGTTCCACGGCCGCGGGGCGGACGGCTTCAACCTGATGCCGCCGTCGCTGCCCGGCGGCATCGAGGACTTCGTGGACCAGGTGGTGCCGGCACTGCAGCGCCGCGGGCTCTTCCGCGAGGCGTACACCGCCACCACGCTGCGCGGCCACCTGGGCCTCGAGCGCCCGGCGGGCCGACGCCTCTAGCGATTCGCTCACGGCGCCCCAAAAAGCAAAACGCCCCTCGAGAGGGGCGTTGTCGTCTGGGGCGGGGGGTGCTCAGCCCTCGAAGCGTCGCGCGCCGGCGCTCAGCGCCGCGAAGTCGAAGCGCTGCTTCGCCGGCAGCAGCGCCAGCAGCGCCAGGCCCGTCACGACCGGCATGAAGGTGGCGAGCAGGAAGGACTCCATCAGGGTGGTCAGGGCATCGCCCGGCGCCGGGAAGAGGGTGAGGCCGGCGATCAGGCCGCTGACGGTAGCGAGCACCGCGGCGCGTCCGTCGAAGCGGCGGTTGAACAGCCCGAAGAACACCGGGAAGGCCGCCGCGCAGCACAGCAGGTCGGCCAGCAGGAAGAGGTAGAGCACGCTGTAGCCCTGGGCGGCGACGAAGGTCACCGGCAGCGCCAGCAGCAGGATCAGCCAGCGCGACAGGCGCATCAGCCGCTGGTCGCTGGCACCGGGCAGCAGGCGCCCGCCGTCGACGGCGATCATGCTCGAGGCGGCGCTCAAGGTGGTGTCGGCGCTGCTCATGACCAGCGCCAGGCCGAGGAAGATCAGGCCCACCGCGAACCAGCCGGGGATGTCGGCGAGCAGCACGCTGAACAGCGCGACCGAGCCGTCGCCGGGCAGCCCCAGCCCCACGAACGCCAGGCCGAACAGGCCCATCACGAAGATCATCGGCGCGCTCAGAAGGCCCCCGAGCAGGAAGCCCAGGGCCACGGCGCGGTTGCTCTGGGCGGCGTAGACCCGTTGCCAGTTGCCCTGGTAGAAGAGCCCGGTCAGCATCACGGCCAAAAAGAAGGTGAGGCCCGCCTTGAGCCCGCCCAGGTCGGTGATGTCCAGCAGCTGAGGCGCCGTCGCCTCGATGCCGGCGAGGGTGGGGCCAACGCCGCCGGCGGCCTGCCAGCCGACGATCAGCAGCACGGCGAGCAGCGGCAGGATCACGACCATCTGCACCTTGTCGGTGAAGATCGAGGCGCGCAGGCCGCCGTAGAGGGTGTAGAGCAGGGTGGCGGCCATCACCACCGAGCTGGTCGCCCAGAGCGGCACCGGCGCCAGCAGCCCGACCATCTTGGCGATGGCGGTGATCCCCGCGGCCAGGGAGATGAACAGGTAGAACAGCATGATCACCAGGGTGAAGGCGTACATGGGGCGCCCGTAGCGGCTCATCACGAACTCGGTGAGCGAGTGGCCGCCCGGCGAGAGCTCGCGTAGGCGCCGCCCCAGCGGGATCATCACCAGCCGCGGGGCCAGTGAGCCGAGCGCATAGCCGGCGATGGCGCCCAGCCCGCCCCAGGTGGCCGCCTGGGCGGGGCCGAACAGGATCCAGGTGCCCAGCGTCGAGGCCATCAGGGTCAGCACCGTGGCGGTGGCGCCCTGGCTGTTGCGGGCGATGATGAAGTCCTCGAGGCTCTCGGTGTGGCGGCGCGCGTAGAGCATGCCCGGTACGGCAAACAGTGCCGCGAAGGCGATGAGCCACCAGAAGGCATGAGTGGTCGGCAGCATGACGTTCTCCCTAGCATGGAATGGCCCGGGCGCGATGCCGAGCGTCGCTACGAGAGGACGCAGTTGCGTTGGGTGAGAAGCGTGGCCGGATGGCACTTCCTTCCCTTCGCCGGCATGATCCGGATCAGGTTCGAAGGGTTACCGGTCGTGCCGTCGAGGCACGGGGCCGGAATCTCAGTCCGCGAGGACTCCCCCAGGAATGCGCTCCAGCCTAGAGACCCGGCGTCACGGGGTCAACACGGCCCGCGACGCCCGAGTGAACGATGAGCATGCGAACTGTCATGCCGGTGGCGTAAGATGGAAGGTCGCGACGGGGCGCGCAGGCACCGGTTGCTGCGTGAGGTTCGGATCGAGCGGCGGCTCGAACTGCCACGTGAGCGGCGGCTTGAATTGCGCCGTGCCGCCCCCATCTCAGCGCCCCGTGTGCCGGGCCGCGAGCGGTGTTTTTTCCGGCGCGTGCCGGCATGGCACCCCATTCATCTTCTGTACGGGATCTTTCATGGCCGAACCGGCTCTCTCCATCCGTGGGTTGACCAAGGTCTACGGCAATGGCTTCGAGGCCCTCAAGGGCATCGACCTCGACGTCGCCCAGGGCGACTTCTATGCCCTGCTGGGCCCCAACGGCGCCGGCAAGTCAACCACCCTGGGCGTGGTCTGCTCGCTGGTGCAGAAGACCGCAGGAAAGGTCTCGATCTTCGGCATCGACATCGACACCGACTTCGCCCGGGCCAAGTACCACCTCGGCGTGGTGCCCCAGGAGTTCAACTTCAGCCAGTTCGAGAGGGTCATCGACATCGTGCTGGCCCAGGCGGGCTACTACGGCATGTCGCGGCGCGAGGCGATGCCCCGCGCGGAGGAGCTGCTGCGCGATCTGGCCCTCTGGGACAAGCGCAACGGCAGCGCGCGGATGCTCTCCGGCGGCATGAAGCGCCGGCTGATGATCGCCCGCGCCCTGATGCACCGCCCGAAGCTGTTGATCCTCGACGAGCCCACCGCCGGCGTGGACATCGAGCTGCGCCGCAGCATGTGGGAGTACATGCGCCGCATCAACCGGGAGGAGGGCACCACCATCATCCTCACCACCCACTACCTCGAGGAAGCCGAGAGCCTCTGTCGCCGCGTGGGCATCATCAACCACGGCGAGATCATCCGCGACACCAGCGTGCGCGAGCTGCTCGCCGAGCTCGACACCGAGACCTTCCTGCTCGATCTCGCCCATCCGGTGGAGGCGGCCCCCGAGGTCGAGGGCTTCGAGATCAGCCGGGTGGACGACGCCCAGCTGGCGGTGGTGGTGCACCGCGGCCAGCGCCTCAACGACGTCTTTTCGGCTCTCAGCGAGCAGGGCATGCAGGTGATGTCGATGCGCAACCGCGCCAATCGCCTGGAGGAGATGTTCGTCTCCATGGTGGAGGACGGCCAGCAGAAGGAAGCGCACACATGAATCCCAAGCAGATCGCCATCGCCCTCTGGACCCTGGTGGTCAAGGAGATCAAGCGCTTCACGCGGATCTGGCCGCAGACCCTGCTGCCGCCGTCGATCACCATGACGATGTACTTCATCATCTTCGGCAACCTGATCGGCTCGCGGATCGGCGAGATGGACGGCTACAGCTACATGGACTTCATCGTCCCCGGGCTGATCATGATGGCGGTGATCACCAACAGCTACTCCAACGTGGCATCATCCTTCTTCTCCAACAAGTTCCAGCGCTCCATCGAGGAGATGATGGTCTCGCCGATGCCCAACTGGGTGATCCTGTCCGGCTTCGTGCTGGGCGGCATGGCCCGCGGCCTCGGCGTGGGGCTGATCGTCACCGGGGTGTCGCTGTTCTTCACCCGCATCGAGATGGCCCATCCGCTGCTGACGGTCTTCGTGGTGGTGCTCACCTCGGCGCTGTTCGCCATCGGCGGCTTCATCAACGCCCTGCTGGGCAAGAAGTTCGACGACATCTCCATCGTGCCGACCTTCGTGCTGACGCCGCTGACCTACCTGGGTGGCGTCTTCTACTCGATCTCGCTGCTGCCGGACTTCTGGCAGGGCGTCTCGATGCTCAATCCCATCCTCTACATGGTCAACGTCTTCCGCTACGGCTTCCTCGGGGTCTCCGACATCCCGGTGGGCTGGGCGCTGGCGGCCGTGCTGGCCTTCATCAGCGTGCTGTATGGCGTGGCGCTGTGGATGCTGAAGCATGGCAAGGGCATCAGGAGCTGACATGACCCAACACCGACCCGACACCCTCGAGCACGCCCCGCTGGGGCGCGACTCCGCCTATCCCGAGCACTACGACGCCGGGCTGCTCTATCCCATCCCCCGGGCCGCCAATCGTGCGCCGCTGGGGATCGAGGAGGGCGCCTTGCCCTTCGTCGGCGAGGACGAGTGGCACGCCTTCGAGCTCTCGTGGCTCAACGCCCGGGGCAAGCCGCTGGTCGCCGTGGCGCGCTTTCGCCTGCCGGCCGAGTCGCCCTACCTGATCGAGTCCAAGTCCTGGAAGCTCTACCTCAACGGCTTCAACCAGACCCGCTTCGAGAGCCGCCAGGCGGTGATCGACACCCTGCTGCGCGACCTGGCCCAGGCGGCCGGCGCGCCGGTTGCGGTCGAGCTGCTCGGCCTGGACGACGCCGCCCTCGCGGTGAAGCGCCTGCCCGGCGAGTGCCTGGACGACCTGGACATCGAGGTGACCGACTACACCCCGAGCGCCGAGCACCTGGCGGTGGGGGAGGAGATCGTCGAGGAGACGCTCTACTCCCACCTGCTCAAGTCCAACTGCCCGGTTACCGGCCAGCCCGACTGGGGCAGCGTGCTGATCCGCTACCGCGGCCCCAAGCTCGACCGCGAGGGGCTGCTGCGCTACCTGATCGGCTATCGCCAGCACCAGGACTTCCACGAGCACTGCGTGGAGCACATCTTCACCGACCTGATGGCCCGCGCCCGGCCCGAGCGGCTGCTGGTGCTGGCGCGCTACGTGCGCCGCGGCGGGCTCGACATCAGCCCCTGGCGCGCCACCCCCGGTGAGCGGCCGCCCGAGCCGCTGCGCCTCTCTCGGCAATAAGGTCGTGCGGCCATAAGGGACGCGCGGCAGTGAGGGAGGAGGCGGGCGCCCGGCACGACAGGCGCCCGGGCAGCTGATAGAGTGACGAGAAAGATTCTCGTCTGAAAAACCCAAGGAGAGACTCAATGGACGCGCTGACGCTGCTGCACGAACGCAGCTCCATGGGCAAGCTGATGGGCCCGCCGCCGAGCCCCGAGCAGCTCGAGGCGATCTACCGGGCGGCCCTGCGGGCGCCGGATCACAAGGAGCTGCGCCCCTGGCGCTTCATCGAGTTCTCCGGCGAGGGCCTCTCGCGCCTCGGCGAGCTGTTCGCCGAGGCTGAGTTCCGCGAGGATCCCCACGCCAGTGACGCCACCCTCAACGCGGCCCGCAAGAAGCCGCTGCGTGCGCCGATGATCATCGCGGTGATCGCCAAGGTCACCCCGGACGAGCCCAAGGTGCCGAAGATCGAGCAGGTGATATCCGCCGGCTGTGCCGCCCACGGCATCCTGCTCGCGGCCCACGCCCAGGGGCTCGGCGCCATGTGGCGCAGCGGCAAGTACGCCTTCGATCCCACCGTGCGCAAGGGGCTGGGGCTCGCCGAGGACGACGAGGTGGTGGCCTTCCTGTATCTGGGCACCATGGGCGGGCGCCACAAGCCGCTGCCCGAGCACGACATCGACGCCTTCGTCGAGCGCTGGGACTGAGCCCATGCGCGAGATCGGCGTTCCCCACCCGCGTTTGCCGCTGCCCGCCGCCGGCGGCGAGGACGACATGGCCGCCTTCCTCATCTGGCTGGGCGACGCGATCCCCATGGTGGGGGCGCTCGGCATCCGCGAGATGACCCGCGACGACGAGCGCCTCACCTGGCGGCTCGCGCTCACGCCCAACCTCAACGACAAGGGCACCGGCTTCGGCGGCGCGCTCGCCGCCCAGACGACCCTGCTCGGCTGGTGCTGGACCACGCTCTGGCTGCGCCGTCGCGGCCTCGCCCGGGACGTGGTGGTGGCCGAGGCCACCCAGCGCTTCCTGGCGCCCGTGACCGGCGACTACCGCCTGGTCTGCGAGCCCGAGGTGGGCGACGGCCCCGCGAGCCTCGCCGAGCGGCTGGCGCAGCGCGGCAAGGGGCGCATCGCCCTGGTCCAGCGGCTCTGGTGCGGCGACACCCTCTGCCTGGAGGCCCGGGGCGACTACGCGGTGCTGCCCGAGACCTGAGCCGGGTCGCGTGGAAAGGGCGAAAACGGCTTGCATTCGCGGACTTAAGTCGTTAGTATATGCGCCGTTCTTGAGCAAAAGGCCACGCGCCACAGCTTTGGAACCACAATGCGGAGGGGTGTCCGAGTGGTCGAAGGAGCACGCCTGGAAAGTGTGTAAGTCGAAAGGCTTCGAGGGTTCGAATCCCTCCCCCTCCGCCACGAATATCGAAAAAGCCGCTGAGCAATCAGCGGCTTTTTTATTTCGTGCCGTGCTCCAGCCCATACCTCAGTCCATGTCTTGCATCTGGCTTCCCTTGATCCCTTCAGGACTCCGCTGGACACATCGATCCTGTGACCAAACCCTTGAAGTCCTCTTCCGAGGCTCTCTCCGCCGTGCATTTTTGGCGTTGCGATTCATGCTGCCAGTGGCTCACTGGCGCCGGAAAATGACCCATGCGACGCCGTAAAGCGGGAGACCGATCAGGACCAGTGCCAGGACATGCGGCCAGAGAATGTCGAGCCCCGTGCCCTTGAGAAAGATCCCCAGGGTGATGTCCAGGTAATGGCGCAGTGGGCTGGCCAGTGATGCTGCCTGCAGCAGGCGCGGCATGCTCTCCACCGGCACGAGGGTCCCGGACAGGAACATCAGCGGAAACAGGCCGAAGAAGGTCAACAGCAGCGCCTGTTGCAGCGTGCGGCTGATGGCGGCGACGAGGACGCCGAGCCCGATGGCACTGATCAGGAACAGGGCGGTGAGGCAGAAGAACAGCGCCAGGCTGCCTCGTACGGGAACGCCGAACCAGCCGACCAGCGCGAGGCTCGGGAAAAGTGCCACCAGCCCGACCAGCAGGGTCGGTAGCGTCTTGGCGAAGAACAGCTCCTCGGTGCGCACGGGCGTGACCATCAGTTGTTCGATGGTGCCGGCCTCCTTTTCTCGGACGATCGATGCCGCCGGATGGGCGACGCCGACCATCAGTCCCGCCAGGGTGATCATCGATAGCACCACGAAACTGACATTTGTCACCCCGGGGTTGTACCAGGTTCGCAGGTGGGGAATCACCCCTGGTGCTGGCGTCTCGGGCAAGGCGGCCCATTGACGCTGGAACGCTTCCACCGTCTGCAGCGCATAGCCCCGTGCCACGGCGGCGGTATTGGCATTGCTGCCATCCACCAGCAGTTGCAGTTGTTGTTCGCTGCCTTCCAGCAGATGGCGGGCGAAGCCTTCACCTATCACCAGCACCGCGCGCGCCTGTCCACGCTCCAGGTATCCGGTCACGGCTGCTGGATCATCCAGCTGTGCCACCAGGCGGAAATCGCCGCTCTCCGTGAAGGCCCGGACCAGCTCGCGGCTCGCCGGCGAGTGATCGGCATCGGCAACTACCAGCGGCAGGTCTTGCATGTCGAGTGACAACGCATAGGCGCAGATGACGACCTCGACGGTGTAGAGCCAGAGGATCAAAAACAGCACCACCCGGTCCCGGGTAAACTGAATCAACTCCTTGTGAAGCAGGCTCGGCAGGCGCATCAGGCCACCCTCTTCTTGAGTCGCCACGCGGCCAGCACGAGGATCAGCAGGGTATAGAGCGCCACGACGGCGATGCTGGGCCACAGGACCTCGACCCCGACGCCCTTCAGGACCACGCCCCGGGCGATATCGACGAAGTAACGGCCAGGAAAGAGCAGCGTGTACAGCTGCAGCAGGTAGGGCATGGTGAAGATCGGGAACAGCAGGCCGGAGAACAGGAAGGAGGGCATCAGGGTGATGATCAGGACGGCCAGCATGGCCGCCAGCTGGGTGCGGGTCACCGCGGAAACCAGCAGCCCGATGCCCAGGGTGCAGAGCACGTACAGCAGGGACACCGCCAGCAGGACGCCGGGGCTGCCGTGGAACGGCACCCCGAACCACAGGAGTCCCGCGGCGATCACCATGGCCATCTGCAGACAGGCGATGACGCCGTAGGGTACCAGCTTGCCGCAGAGAAATTGGGCGGCGGAGAGTGGCGAAGCATAGATCTGCTGGATCGTGCCGGTTTCCTTTTCGCGCACCAGGGCGAGTGCCGTGAGCAGCGGTGGAAACGCCATCAGGATGACGGCATACAGGGCGGGCACCACGGTGTGGACGCTGCTCAGCGAGGGGTTGAACCAGATGCGGGTATCCAGGGATAGCAGCGTGGAGCCTTCCTGCCGCTGGAAGCCTCTGGCGATAGCCATCGCCCGTTGGCTCACGAGCGTCGCCGTGGCCGAATAACTGCCATCCACCACCAGTTGTACCGGACTCGCCTCGCCCCGATACAGCCGGCGCTGGAAGCCTGAGGGGATGACCAGAACCAGCCGAGCCTCGCCCTCCTGCAGCGTCCTCTCCACCTCCCGGTGGTGCTGCAGGCTGGCCGACAGGCGGAACGTGTCGCTGGCGGTGAAGGCCTGTTGCAGCTGGCGGCTGGCGGGGCTGTGGTCCTCGTCCAGCACGCCCAGAGCTATGTCATCGACATCGAGGGTGATGGCGTAGCCGAACAGCAAGAGCATGATCAAGGGCATCAGCAGGGCCACGCCGAGAGTGATCGGATCACGCAACACTTCCCGTGCTTCCTTGGTCGCCACGGCGGCGATGCGCTTGAGCTTCATGCCGGTCGCCTCTGCTGGCGCTCGATACCGGCCATGAACACGGCCTCCATGTCGGCATCGTTCGGCAGGTTCAGTGTCAGGCGCAGCTGGGCCGGGGTATCGAGGGCGATCAGCCGGCCCTGGTGCATCAGCCCCAGCCGGTGACAGTAGTTGGCCTCCTCCAGATAATGGGTAGTGACGAACACGGTCATGCCGTGTGCGGCCAGGGCCAGGATCAGGTGCCAGAAGCGCTGTCGACTGAGGGGGTCGATCCCCGAGGTGGGTTCGTCCAGGAACAGCACCGCCGGTCCGTGCAGGATGCTGCAGGCCAGTGCCAGGCGTTCACGCACCGCCGCCGACAACGTGTGCACACGCCGCTCTTCCAGCCCCGACAGACGGGTCATGTGGCTGGCCCAGTCGATGGCCAGGCGTCGCTGTCGCCCCGCCAATCCGTAAACACCGGCAAAGAATGTCAGGTTCTCGGCCACCGAGAGGTCCGGGTACAGAGAGAAGTGCTGAGACATGTAGCCGAGGCGACCGCGGAGATCACGGTGCGACTCGGTCACCGACAGGTCGCCGATCCAGGCCTGCCCTGCGGTTGGCGTCTGCAGGCCGCACAGCAGCCGGATCAGGCTGGTCTTGCCGGCGCCATTGGGGCCCAGCCAGCCGACCACCTCGCACGGTGGCACCCGAAACGACACCTCGTCCACGGCCACGACGTCTCCGAAGCGAAGGCCCAGATGTTCGGCGCGAACCTCCACGCCGGTCGTGGTGAAGGCCGGAGGCATCATGGGGGGCCTGTCCGCGGGCGCGGCAAGGGGCGACAGGGCGATGAACGCCTCCTCGAGGTTAGGCTCGACCGCCATGAGCTGGCCCAGCTCGTCGAGATGCGCCTGGGCCGTCTCGGAGACGTCATGACCGGGGGAGAACTGGATGCGCAGTCGGTCCGCCAGGCGTTGCAGGCTCGTGACGCCGGGCCATGACCTGACGAAACCCTCCGCCTCGTCGAGACGAGGCGTCGTCAGTTGGTAGATGGGGCCGGCCACGCGTCGACGTAACCTGTCGGGAGTGTCGACCGCAAGCAGTCGCCCCTCGTAGAGAAACCCCAGTCGGTCGCAACGCTCCGCCTCGTCCATGTAGGGAGTGCTGATGACGACCGTGTTGCCCTCATCCCGGTGTCGACGCAGCAGACGCCAGAGATCCCGGCGAGAGAGAGGGTCCACGCCCAGGCTGAGTTCATCGAGTAACAGCAAGGCGGGCGCATGGATGAGCGCCGCACACAGCGACAGCTTCTTGCGCATGCCGCCCGAGAGCTGGCCCGCCCGGCGATGCCGGAAATCCCCCAGGCCGGCCATGGCCAGCAGTTCCTGGCTGCGAAGGCGAAAGTCAGCGGGGGTGACGTCACGGATGCGGGCGGCGAACTGCAGGTTCTCGATCACGCTGAGCCGGTCGTAGAGAGAGAATCCCTGGGTCATGTAACCGACACGCCCATTGACCTGCGCCGCGTCGCGGCGGGTATCGAAACCGAACACCCTGAGCTGTCCCTCACTGGGCTCCAGGATCGCTGTCATCATTTGCATCAGGGTGGTCTTGCCGGCCCCATCGGGGCCCAGCAGGCCGAAGATCTCCCCGTCCCGCACCTCCAGATCGATATCCGCCACGACCCGGCGTCCGGCGAATCGGCGCCCCACGCCGTCGGCATGGATCACCGTCGTCATGGGGGCACGACCAGGGCATCGGGCCAGGGCGCCTCGTCCTGCCAGCGGATCCAGGCATCGGCCGGCATGCCGGGCTTGAGGATGCCGTCGGGGTTGGCAAGCTGGAGGGTCACGCCGAACACGGTGCGTGCACGTTCCTCCGGCAGGTGGACATCGCGTGGGGTGAACTGGGCCTCGCTGTCGATGGCGGCGACCTCGGCCTCGAAGTAACGATCGGGAAAGGCATCGACACGAACGCGGGCGGGCGCGCGGAGGCGCACCTTGCCGAGCGAGCGCTCGTCGATGTAGAGCTTGAGTCGTGGGCGCGCCAGGTCGACCAGCACGGCCACGGTCTGTCCCGGGGTGACCACCTCGCCGACTTCGATGGCCTTGGTCAGCACGGTGGCCTCGAGGGGGCTGCGCAGCACGGTCTTGCTACGCCGATAGGTCAACTGAGCCCGACGCTGCTGAAGGGCGGTGAGGTTGGCAATGGCCTCGGCGCGTTGGGCCGTCAGGATATCGACCTCGCCCTGTGCCTCGCGCCGACGATCTTCGCTGCGTTCCAGTTGCTGCTGGGGAAGGCTGCCGCTCCGGCGCAGCCTGCGGGATCGTTCCAGGTCGGTCTCGGCGTTGGCGAGATGGTGGTGCGCCGTGTCGAGCATGGCCTCGACCCGTGCTACGGCATGTTCGGCGGCGGCCAGGCGGGCCGCCAGTTCGGCCTCCTCCAGCCGCAGGAGGTGATCGTCGAGGCGAACCAGTTCGCTCCCCTTGTCCACCGGATGCCCCTCGCGCAGCCGGCTGTTCACCACTCGGCCCGAGAGCTCGGCGGCAAGCCTCACTTCGGTGGCTTCGATACGCCCGCTGGCATAGAGGAACCCCGGTGTCGGCTCCGGGGGGCGCCACGCGAGATAGCCAAGATAGCTTCCGGCCGCCAGAAGCATGATGGCCACCAGGGTCCACCCTGTATGCTTCATCTCACCTCCCGTGACCCTCGCCGGCGGGCCCTGTGCTGGCCACCCTCTGAGGGTCCTTCGCCAGGCTTGCCACGTGGCGGATGTCTGCTGTTCGCGAGGGCGCCACTCTCGCTTCCCCCGATCCTAATACTAGCGTCCCCCTCGCTGTGGTCATGGCGTGATGCAGGGACACGCCACTGCCAACTCGTACATCCCGCTCAAGCCGAGCATGGCCTGGAGCACGCCACCGCTCGGCAAGCCGAGCGGATCAAAGCCTCGCTTCAGTTACGGTGATGGACGAGCCGACGGACAGCCGTAAGCCCCCTTGAAGGCCATCTCGCACAGGCTGTCGCGTGTCGTGCCGGGTGCCACTGGCGCAGCGTCTCCGCGGTCCACGGATTGACGGCCAGGCGATTCCCGGGGCCGACAAGGGTCTCGTAGAGCGCCACGTCAAACATGACCAGGGGCAGCAGGGTGGGCCACTGCAGCACGAAGCCGATACCCTGAAGGGGGCCACACCTGAGCGGGTATCGGCTCAGTCATCCGGACCGTCTCCCGGCTTGCCAGGTCCCTTGTGGCCTCCATGCCCGCGGTGCATGAACAGGTGCATGAGCGGGCAGGCCAGCACGACCAGCCAGGGCAGGGCGCCCAGCAGGTGCACTTGGTGCTCCTCCCAGAGCAGGAAGGCCATTATCGCCAGCGCAATGGCCACCATCAGCCAGAGGGTGCCCTTGCTCGGTTTTCGGTCCAGCCAGCGGTTGTTGTCGACCATGATCAGATCCTCATCCGACGCAGACGCAGTGAATTCATGACCACCGACAGCGAATACGCGCTCATCGCGAAGGCGATTTCAATGACGCTGCAGATCGCGCCTGCGTTGCTCATATTCCTCGCGGTCGATCTCGCCCCGGGCGTAGCGTTCTTGCAGAAGCTCCAGAGCGGTTGGCCGCTGGCGCGCGGCCTCGCTCCGGTCTCGGGTCAGGCTGCGCACCAGCAAAACGGCCAAGGCAATGACGGCGCCCCAGAACAGCACCATCATGAGTCCGCCGAAGAGCATGTGCCCCCAGCCGAAACTCTCCATATGCGCCATCATGTCGCCCCACATGGTCGGATCTCCTTTCATGTTGAATTATCCTGCCCTGATCTCAGGCTAAGACCTGTGGGTAACCCAAGGGTCAAGCAAGTTGGAGGGGGAAGCCGCGGCTCTTGATCCTGGTCAGCTTTCGGCCTCTTCGGTGACATGACATCAACGCCGCACGCCGGCGTTGAGGCGTCACTCCATGTTCGTGAAGCCCCCGGCTCATCGTGAGTATTGCGTGAGATATTCGCGAGCTTCCGCCTCTCTCCCCAGCGAGGGTCGCCGCCGATGGCCAGGTCATCGCCATCCGTCCGGCACCCTCAGCCGATCGTGGCCAGGGCCGGGAACCAGTCCACCAGGATGCTGGAGAGACGGGTGAGCGTCCCCGAGACGATCAGCAAGCCCATGAGGATAAGCACCACGCCGGCGATCGGTCGGGCATAGGCACTCCACTTGCCGAGACGGCCCCGATAGTGGCTGAACCTGTTGAGCAGCAGGGTGCTGGCCAGGAAGGGCAGGGCCAGCCCCAGGGAGTAGGTCGCCAGGTAGAGCATGCCGGCCTGGGCATTGGCGGTGGTCGAGGTGGCCATCAGGATAGCGCCCAGGATCGGGCCGATGCAGGGCGTCCAGCCGATGGCGAAGGAGATGCCGAAGAAGGTCGCCGCCATGGGGGAGCCCCCTCTCAGCTCGGGCGACCATTGAAAGCTGCGCTGCAGGACGGGCAGCCGGAACACGCCCGTCATGAATAGGCCGAGCACGATGACGATGCTGCCGGTGATCCAGTTGAGCTCCTGGCGATAACCGCGCAGCAGTTGGCCGATGCTGGTGACCCCCAGGCCCATCAGGATGAACACCACACTGAAGCCGAAGACGAAGAAGGTGCTCAGCAGCAACGCTTCGAAGCGCCGATCCGCCTTGCCGGCACTGCCGCCAGTGACCACCGACAGATAGGCGGGCAGCAAGGGCAGGGTGCAGGGCGAGAAGAACGACAGCAGCCCACCGACGAGGGCGCCGATCAAGCCGATAGAGGAGAGCGTTTCCACTGAGCTTCTCCCTGGGTGAAATGAAGGGAATGGCTATCGGCCGGCGATCGTCAGGGGTGCCGGCCTGGGTGCGGAAGCGGACTTCGTGGTCACCTACTCATGGGTCAATCGGGACGTGATGCCTCGAGAGATATCTGGTGACCGATGCCCCCCAGCTCCAGGGTCTGCAACACCTCGAGGGAATCCGGGGCGAGGATCCACAGGTGGGGTGCTGCGCTGCGCGGCTGGTGATCAGCACTCGCCCATCGGTGGGCACCACGGTGAGATGGTAAGGGGCCGGAGACAGCTCGGCGCTGTGTCGTGTGCCGTCCTCGAGGGAGATCCTGACGAGGCGGTTGTCGCCCTGACTCGTGGCATAGAGTCTCTGTCCATCCGGACTCAGGTCGATGCCGTGAGGTGCCGCGCCGATCTCGTATTCATCGGCCACACTCCCTGTCGCAAGATCCACCGCCAGGGCGTTCCCCCCGGTAGCATCGTTGACGTACAGGGATTGGCCGTCCTTCGAGAGCACCATGTGTTCCGGACTCCCGCCGACGCGCATGTTGCGCCGCACGAACCAGTGCTGAGGATCCACCTCGCTGATGGTGCCGTTACCGGCGTTGCTGACCAGTATGCTCCCCCCTTCCTCGTGCTGAACCAGGTAGTTCGGATTCGGCCCCGTGGCCAGGGAGGCGATGACCCGGCCGCTATCCAGTGACACCACGCTGATGCCGCCGCCGGCGGGATGGGTCGCGACGACGTGGCGGCCATCACCTGTCACCAGCACATGATGCACGGGCCCTGGCACCTCCAGGGTCCTGACGAGGCGGCTCGTGGCCGTGTCGACGACGTAGAGCAGGCCGGTCCTCGCTTTCTCCGGGGAGGCCGCTGCGCCATCGCCATGGTGGGCCGCGTGCTCGTCTTCCGTCACTCCCTCGGGCCGGGCGATCTCGCTGCCGGGCTCATGAGGGGTGAGACTGCCGAGGATGAGCTGCTCACCGTCGGGCGTGAGGGCGGAGCCGTGCGAGTTCATCGTGCCAGACACGGTGGAGATCACCTGGTGACGCTCCAGGTCGATGATGCCCACGGCATCTGCCGCTCCCATCGGCACGAATGCCCGGTCGCCGGTCGCCAGGGCGGCCGTCGAGGCGCCGAGGGCGATGCCGGCCACGAGACAAGCCAGCCACGGCCTCTGCAGACAGTCTTTCATGAGGTCCATTTCCTGAGTGTTGAGGCCCCTGAGGGGCGTGGGCGAACGTCAGCAGACGGTCGGGGCGCATGGAAAATGAATAGAGCGGTCAATGGCAGCTCCATGGCTCCTTGCTGGCATTGTCCTTGATGTTCTGGTCGACGAACCGGTAATGGTCTTCCTTGAAACGCGTCCACCAGCCATGACTGATCTCGATGGCCTGCCGGGCGAGGATCGCCTCGATATGGTCGATACACAGCCGCGACGCATCATAGGCCATGCTGAGCTTGCGCTTGTCGGTGTCATAGGTGACTCGCTCGAGCCCATACAGCGCATCGATCTTTCCCACGGCGACGCGCAAAGCCTCCTCATCGCAGGGCTCGAGCTTCAACTTGCGCGTCACCAAGTTGACCTCGGAGACGCCGAGACGGTGTTCGTTCTTTGACATACGAAACTCTCCCTTCTGCCATTTCGTCCTGCACGGGTAGATCCTCGTCTGGTGGAAGTGCGGAGCAATGTCCGTCACCGACACCGAGCTGATCGCCATGGCGATGCCGATCTATCCCCCTCGGCCCAGGGCATCCTTGATGCCGTCGCCGGCCCTCGGCTTCCGGCGATACCTGGCCGCTGGCAAGCCGCCGATTTGCTCGAAGCCTAACGCCCTTGGGTAACGCAAAGGTCAAGCGAGCGGGGAGCCCCAGGGGTGTGGATAGCTACGAACCTTGATCGACGTCATGCAATGCCCGGCTCCTTGAAACTCACCCATAGCCTGGGTGGCAAAGCTGAACCAGCACTGAATGGGCGGAGCCTGTTTGAGGCGTCATGCGCATCTCGATCAGGCATGACGGGTTACGCGTCCCGGCACCCCATGATTGACGGTTCAAGCAGGGCGCCGGGCGGAACTGAGACCCGGCTACCCGAGATGCAGCCAGCGCCTTAGGGTCGCGCGATAGCGCGCCGGCGCCGCCTTCCAGGCCAGGGGGAGCAGGGTGATGGTGCCGAGCGCGAGCACCGTGAGGCCCGCGCGGCGCAGATCGCTGGAGGCGAGCTCGTCACCGAAATGCGCCAGCAGGAAGCTCGCCGGAATGATCCCGAGCAGTGTCGCGACGGCAAAGCGCCAGGCCTTGAGGGGGGTGAGACCGGCCGCGTAGCTGACGACGTCGAAGGACAGGAACGGCATCAGCCGGGTCGCGAACACCGCGACCATCAGGGCATTCTGAGAGCCGATGAAACGGTGTAGCAGGTTCGGAGTAGGGCGCACGCCCAACCAGGTCCTCAGGGCGTCATACCCCATCAGGCGGGCAATGGAGAAGGCGATTAGCGCCCCTGCGCCTGAGCCGATTGCGACATAGAGCGTCCCCCAGGCATGGCCATAGGCGGCCCCGGCGGCAAGTGCGATCGGCGCGCTGGGGATCGGGCTAATGACGATGGCCAGGGTCATCAGGCCAATGACCAAGACCGGCCCCAGTGGGCCAAGCCGCATGACCGCCTCCTCGAGGGTGTTGCCCGTCAACAGGGTTTCAAGCGTTCCTGTGCGCCACAGCAACAGGGCGGTGGCAAGGAAGGCGACAAGCAGCCCCACGCCACACAGGAGGCGCCGCTTGGAGGCTTGGGGTAAGCGGGGAGGGACGTCTTCCTTGCGCTCCTGCTGTCTGGCCATGTTTACCAATCCCGATCTCCTGAGCCTGGTTGCTGTACCCACTCGGCTGCCATGAGAATCACGCGCCGCCGGTCGGCGGCTGCCACCGCAACGCTGCAGGACCCGTGGTGATCGGCCGGTGGTCTCCGGTCGAACAGCCTTGACCGGGGGCTTCTCGGCCCGACGTCCGCGACCCCATGAGACAGGCTCCTCCAGGAGTTGGGCCATGACTTGCTGGCATCGTCGCTGGAATTGGCAAAAGGCGAGTGCTCGATAGCAACGTTATCAGTTGTATTGAACCATTGGCATGGTGCGTATCGACGTAGGCCTGGCCAGCAGCCTATCGAGGTGGCCTCGCCAGCGGGCAGGATTAACGGTGTGCGCTAGCTGCCGCTGGTTTGCTTGCCTCCCCGCACTAGCCGACCTTAGTCGATCATTTTCTAATCAAGGAATGACAGCGGTTAGGCCTTTCTGTACCGTCAAGCTAAGTGACATTAGCGAAAGGAAGCGCTTGTGATGTCAGTTATCCATTCGGTGGCTTACCTGCAAGAGCATCGCGGCTCATGCATTCCGGCTGCCCATGATGCTCTTCAGAGAGAGACACACATCCTCCGAGGGTGATCCGGCTGCTCGTGCATGGCGAGCGGCGCATCAAGCGCGTGCAGCGCGTGGCCGGCGGCGCCTTGCTGCTGATCAGCGACAACCCGCGCTACGAGAAGGAATTGATCAAGCCGCAGGATATGAAGGATGTAGAGATCCTGGGGCGGTGTGAGATACGGATTGGACGGGTTTCGTGACTGTAAAACTGCATTCCTGTAAGGACAGGAGGCTGTAAGCGCGGCGCTTGCTCGACGTGCTCAATAAGAAAGCCCGCAAAGGGTACGACAACACAGACGCAAGGGAGACAGCCATGGAAGGACTGATTTTCTGGGTGCTGGCCGGTGCCGTTCTTGTCTTTATGATCCGGCGCACCAAACGCAAGGCGCGGGAGGCCGAGGCGGACTCTAAGCGGCGAAAGGAGGCGACCCTCCAGCACATCCAGGACGAAAACCGGCGCGCATCCCGCAGTGCCATCGCCCCTCACGACTGGAAGCGGAAAGCCAAGAAGGCGAAGTCCAAGGCGAGGGATGTAGATGTTGAGTACACACTTCGGGCCTCCTCCGAAGAAGGCGAGCCTTACAAAAATGCTTTCAGATCATCCGTTTCCTCAACTCAAGCCCCCTACCTTTCTGGCACATCGGCCCTTTCCGTGGATGGCCGGTTGCGCTTTATCTATGAAGACGCCAATGGCAACACATCGGCCCGTGAAGTATCAGATTTCTCGGATGATGGCGTTTACATCGAAGGTTTCTGTCACAGCAGGCGAGCAGTTCGGACGTTCCGACGTGACCGTGTCGTAGAGTACCTTGAGGGCGAAGAGCTTCTGGTACCGATGATTGATCCCGATGATATTGTCGATGAGCCCTTTGCTGATCGCCCTGGCATGGAAATTTTGTTCACTGGTTTCAGTGAAGACGAGCGATTTGACCTTGAATCAGATGCCGAGGAAGCGGGGCTCGTCGTGCGGAAAACAGTGACGAAGAATTTAATGTTCGTGTGTGCCGGTCCGCGTGCTGGTTCTACAAAGTTGGCAAAGGCGCGAGAGCAAGGGTGCACGTTATTGGATAAACCACAACTCAAGCGAATGCTGTTGACAGGTGAGTTGCCTGATCAAATAGCTTGAAAGAAAAGAGTTTTAGTCGGTCCTGTTTATTAATCTGTTCTGTGTAAGTTAATGGTTTTTCTATAATGGCTAAGTTTGTTCGTATAAGAGATTTAAAAAATATTGATAAGCTGGACTTTGAGGTTCCTTCTCCAGGTGTATACTTACTGTCAGGGACAAATGGTGCCGGAAAGACCTCGTTGCTTGCCTGTCTAAGGCGTATTGGTTTTAGAAATGCCTTTGCCAAACATTTTCCTGTCTCTGAGCAGTCTGATAAGCTGGATGATTTTTCTAAAGCCAGGATAATTTATGAGGTCAATGGGCGGAAGGTTAAATATTCGCATGCTGGACAACGCTGGGTGCCTCAGCCGAAGCGAAACAGTAATGTACTTAGCGCGTTTGGTTTTTCTTCAGTAATATATGTGGGAGCTACAGCTGATAGGATAACTCCTCGGCCTGAAGACTTTGACACGAGGCGAATCAGGGGAGTGGGGCAAGATATTAAAGATGCTGCGAATAGTATATTTGAGACTGAAAGGTTTGATGGGCTTAGATATATAAATTTGACCAGAGGCTCAGCGAATCAGGCTTTTGTATTAAAGCGGGGTTCTGGGAATGCGAGTGAATATTTTTCTGAGAAAAACTTCAGTCTTGGAGAGCTTTGTGTCATAAAGTTGCTTCGGCAATTAAGTTCATGTGACCAGGGAGCCCTCGTGTTAATTGATGAGATTGAGCTTGCCTTGCATCCTAGGGCACAAGTTAATCTTTTTAATTATGTTAAGCAGGTTGCTGATGACAAAGGGCTTACTGTTGTTTTTTCTACTCATTCAGTTAGCCTTATCAAAACTGCTGATAGGCGCCAGATATTACATCTGGCAAAAAATGGGAGTGGCGTTGAGTTGATAAGTAGCTGTTTTCCCACATATGCAATTGGGGATATGGCCCTAGATGAGGAGAGCTTGCCTGATAAGATTGTTTTTACAGAAGATGATGCGGCGGCATCGATAGCTAGGGTTTTTGTAAAGGCATATAATTTATCTAGGTATGCTGGTCAATCTTACTACCCGACAGTCCATGTTGTTCCAATTGGTGGTTTTCTCTCCGTCATCAGGTTTTTAGATAGTAGTGATGCCCTTCTGCCCAGGATGACGCAAGCCAGCGCCTTACTAGATGCCGATGTTAAAGATGAAACCCTAGCAGAGCTAAGGAGAAGTCAGAGTCATGAAAGGCTGCAAGAGTTTCAACGTCAGCAGAGAAGAACCTTTTTCCTCCCTTTTACCCCCGAGTGTTCTATGGTGGAGTTTTTGAGGGACTTTCAAGATCAAGCTCGTCAGCTATTGAGAGATGAGTTTCAAGATCATAGGCTTGGGATTCCGAATTGCTTTGGGCGAGTTCCGATGCAGCCTGGAGGAGAGCAGAGGCGCCTTGCAAAGGATGCGATGAAAGATTTTTTTGCTGCTTTCTCGGCAAATTTGGCTGATATGGGAGAGAGAGAGTTTCAGAAGAAGTTTTATGAGATTTTTGCGAAATGGTATTTTGATAATAACCGAGGCCAAGTGATGCAGCTTATTGGACGGACCCTCAATTAAATTATGTGCGGCCGCTTCGCTCTATATAGCCCACACCCCACGCTCTCCAAGGCCCTGCGCCTATCGCTGGAGTCGGGAGAGCTGACGCCACGCTACAACGTGGCGCCGGGCACCTGGATCACCGCAGTGCGCCATTCCAGCGATTACGCGCCGCTGGTGATGGACGAGGTGTGGTGGGGCTATCGGCCGTACTGGGCGAAGGAAAAGGCGCCCGAGCCCATCAATGCCACCGTCGAGAAGGTGGCCACCTCCAACTACATCAAAGGGGCGTTCGCCCATCACCGCTGCCTGGTGCCGGCGGATGGCTGGTACGAGTGGCTGCCGGTAGACGGGAAGAAGCAGCCGCATTTCCTGTTCCGCGAGGATCGCGAGCCGATCTGGCTGGCGGGTATCTGGAGCGAGCGACCGGACGGCAAGCCCGGCTGCGCCATCCTCACCGAGCCGGCTCGCGGCGTGGCGGCCGAGATCCATCCGCGCATGCTGCTGGCCCTGGACGCCGAGAGTCTCGCGCCCTGGCTCGATCCCCATCTGACCGACCGCGCGACGATCCGCCACGTCGTCCATCATCTGTCTGCCGAGCGAATCACCCACTGGCCCGTGAGCACGCGGGTGAACAAGCCGACCAATGACGATGCCGGCTTGATAGAAGCCTTCGTATAGCAAAGCATAAGGGAGGTTCCTTTGCCCAACAGTCGAGAATCAGCTCTAATATTATATGTTATTATTTTGCTGGCTTTTTCTTGCTGCAAGAGAGAGATTAGGGAATCTTTGGTAGCTGTTGTTAAGTCATTTTTTGCCAAGAAACTGGTTCCTATATGGCTGGCCTGTTTGCTTTATTTTATGGTTGCGTTGGTTTTTCTAAAAAGTTCGGGTTTTGGGATTTCTCCTTGGTGACAGGTTCCATTTTTTGGTTTTTTGGTACTATCGTGACAGTTGGGAAAGTGGTGTCTGTCACTGAAGGTGTTCCTCGAATTCTGTCATTTTTGAAATGGCAGGTTGTACTGTTTTTCACCTTGACGTTTTTGATGGACTTTTATCCTTTGTCCTTCTTTTGGGAAGTTCTGATCTTGCCCGTGCTGGCTTTCGTTGCATGCTTGGTGGCGGTCGCGGAGAGGGATGAACGCTTTACTGGTAAGCCTGGCCATACCTTTGTTTTGTGGTTGCAGGCATCCATGATTTATTTTGTTTTTGGTGCTTCTATTCTTGGTCTGGTTTTTAACTATGAAAAGCTTTTAAGTCTGGAAGGCCTGCGTAGCTTCTTGATGGTTCCTGTTTTATCGCTTCTTTTTCTTCCTTTGTTAAGCTTTATGTCTGTCTACGCTAGGTATGATAGGGTTTTTCCTGTTTATAGTGTTTATTTGGGAGAGGAGGTGAGTTGGAGGTTAAAGCTCAAAACTTTTGTTAGGATACGCTTTGATTATCAAATGCTAGACGATTGGCGTAAGCACGCGAATAGAGTTTTTACTCTGTCTAGTATTAATTCAGAAGGGGATGTTGTTGCTCACTTGGATGAGTTTATTGCTTATCGGAGAGAATGTTCGTCATAAAAATAGGTGCAGTTAAGAATACTATGCCTTTGCTTTAGGCAACTCCCGCCACTGCGTCGCCCACCGCTGCGTGCGGTGCGCGCAGCGCAGGTGCCAGGCGGCGTTTTGGCGCGGCACGCCCAGGCGTACCGTGCCCTTGCCTATCTTCTCGTCGAGCTCGTCTAGGGTGGCCATGAGTTGGTGGTCGTGTTCGCGCTGGGTTTCCCGATCGGGCGTGTCGAGCAGCGAGAGCTGCTGGTGGTTGGCGTCGGTGGCTCGGGCAAGGCTCGCGTTCATCGGTTTGATCGTGTTCCCAACACAACGGCATATGAGAAAATCCCCCGACCCCTGAACAAATCCCACGAAGCAAGGCCCCTCCTGTGAGCCACCAGCCCCCCTCCATGAAGTCGCTGATCGCGTTCGAGGCCACCGCGCGCCTGGGTTCGATGACGGCGGCGGCGGATGCCGAGCGCACCAGCCAGCCGACCATCTCCCAGCGCATCCGGGCGCTGGAGGAGCGCGTCGGGCTGCCGCTGTTCGATCGCCAGGGCGGGCGGCTGGTGCTGAACGCCCAGGGCGAGCGCTTCTATCGGGAGGTGGCGCCGGGCCTCAAGTCGGTGCGCGAGGCCTGCGAGCGGGTGATGCAAGAGGGGCGGCGGCCGTCGCCCTCGGTGGTGATCGCGGCCGGCTCCGGCTTCACGCACCTCTGGCTGCTGCCGCGCCTGCCGGCGCTCAAGCGGGCCTTTCCGGAGGTCACCTTCCAGCTGATGCCGATCGATCGCGCCGACGACCCGGAGCTGCAGGCCGCCGACATCGCCATCCGCTTCGGGCCCCGAACGCCGCATACCGAGGCGCGCCTGGTGGCCAGCGAGGCGGTCTTCCCGGTATGCAGCCCGGCCTATGCCGAGCAGCACGGCCTGACCGAGACGCTGACCTCGGAAGTGCTGCCCGACCTCGCGCTGCTGCACCAGGACATCAAGGACCCGCGCTGGCTCGACTGGGCGCAGTGGTGCCACACCGCCGGGCTGAGCCTGGCGCCCCGCGACGACGTCTTCGCCTACTACAACTACGCGCTGCTGCTGAATGCCGCGCTGGCCCACCAGGGCGTGGCGCTCGGCTGGTCGATCCTCGTCGAGGAGCACCTGGCGAACGGTCAGCTGGTCGCGCTGGGTCCGCGGGTCACGCGGCGCGACTACGGCTACTGGCTCAGCGTCAAGCACCACCGCAGCGCGGTGCTCGAGCCGATCGGCGACTGGCTGATCGAGGCGGTCCACCGCCGCCGGCCCGACGTCCAGGCCTCCCGGGCCCACGACGCGACGGCGGGCTGAGCCTCACCCCTCGGGCTCGGCCAGGGCCTCGCGCACCACCCCCAGGAAGCCCGCCACCAGGCGCCGCTCGCTCTGCTGACGCAGGCAGACCAGGGTCTCGATCATGCAGTGGCCGCTGTCCTCGATGGCGAGTCGGTGCATGCCGGGATGATGGCCGGCCTCGGCCGCCGAGACGATCCCCACGCCGAGCCCCGCCGCCACCAGCTCGAAGACGGCCTCGCGTCCCTCGGCCTCGATGGCCGGCGTGAGCGCCATGCCCGCCGCGCGCAGCTCCGCCTCCAGGGCCTGGCGGGTCATGGAGCCGCGTTCGCGCAGCACCAGCGGGGCCCGGGCGAGGTCGGCCAGGCGGATCGCGCGCCAGCGGGCCCAGGGGTGGTCCGCGGGCACGAAGGCGATCAGCGGGGCGCGACTCAGCTCCACCGTCAGCAGGCGCGGATCCTCCACCGTGCGGCCCAGCACGGCGAAGTCGGCGCGGTGCTCGAACAGCCGGGAGAGGGCCGCGTCGGTGTTGCCGGTCATCAGCTGGAAGCGCACCCCGGGGTGGCGCGCCTGGAAGCGGGCGATGAAGCGCCGCACGTGCATCGGCGAGTCCACCGCCAGGGTGAGCTTGCCCGACTGCAGGTCCCGGGCGCCGGCCAGCAGCGCCTCGGCCTCGTCGGCGGCGGAGAACAGCCGCTGGGTGATGCCGAGCAGCCGCTCGCCGAGGTCGGTGAGTTCCACCGAGCGCCGGCTGCGGCGCAGCAGGCTGACGCCGAAGCGCTCCTCCAGCTTGCGCACCTGATCGGAGACCGCCGGCTGGCTGAGGCAGAGGCGCTCCGCGGCCCGGGTGAAGCTGCCGTGGACGGCCACCGCATGGAAGGCGCGCAGCTGCGCGTGGGAGAGGGACATGGTTTCACTATAAGTTCAGCTTGTATCAAAGATACGTTAAATCGATTTTATCTATGGTCAAGCGGCTGGTCTGATGGGCGTCACTTCCCTCTAGTCATCCGGAGCCGCCCATGTCCCTCGCCACCGCCACGCGACCCGTCGATGCGCCCGGCCAGGACGCCCCCTACCTGCTGACCCCCGGCCCCCTGACCACCAGCGATACCATCAAGGCCGCCATGCTCCACGACTGGGGCTCCTGGGACGACGACTTCAATCGCCTGACCGCCGAGATTTGCGCGCAGCTGCTCGAGATGGCCGGCGCCTCGGATGAGGCCTACGCCTGCGTGCCCCTGCAGGGCAGCGGCACCTTCGCCGTGGAGGCGGCGCTGGCCACCGCCATCGATCGCCACGGCAAGGCCCTGGTGCTGGCCAATGGCGCCTACGGCCAGCGCGCCGCCAGGATCCTCGAGGTCCTGGGCCGCGAGCACGTGGTGCTCGACAAGGGCGACTACCTCCCGCCCCGGGGCGAGGAGGTGGCGGCATGGCTCGATGCCGACCCCGAGATCACCGATGTCTTCCTGGTCCACTGCGAGACGAGTTCCGGCATCCTCAACCCGCTGGCCGAGATCGCGGAGGTGGTCAAGGCCCGGGGCAAGGGGCTGATCGTCGACGCCATGAGCTCCTTCGGCGCGGTGCCGCTGAGCGTCGAGGCGGTGCCCGTCGACGTCCTGGTCTCCTCGGCCAACAAGTGCCTAGAGGGGGTGCCGGGCTTCGGCTTCGTGATTCTGCGCCGCGATCTGCTCGAGGCCAGCGCCGGCCGCGCCCACTCGCTGAGCCTCGATCTCTTCGAGCAGTGGCGCTACATGGAGCGCACCGGCCAGTGGCGCTTCACTCCGCCGACCCACGTGGTCGCCGCCTTCCATACGGCGCTGGCCGAGCACCGCGCCGAGGGCGGGGTGGCGGGGCGCCTGGCCCGCTACACCCGCAGCCGCGAGCGGCTGGTGGCCGGCATGCGCGAGCTGGGTTTCGCGACCCTGCTCGAGGACCGCTGGCTGTCGCCGATCATCACCACCTTCGTAAGCCCCGGCCATCCCGCCTTCGACTTCGGTCGCTTCTACGCCGAGCTCAAGGCGCGGGGCTTCGTCATCTATCCGGGCAAGCTGACCGAGGCCGAGAGCTTTCGCATCGGCTGCATTGGTCGCCTGGATGTCGCGGTGGTCGAGCGCCTGCTCGATGCGGTGCGCGAGGCGCTGGCCGCCATGGGCGTCGACGACGGCCGTCCGGCGGCCTGAGCCGCTTATTTCCAACCGAAAACACGCCACTCTTCTCTGAAACACGCCACCTTCCCGACAACAACGAGGAACGCTCCATGCACTACCACGCCCCCGACCGCCTGCAGGCCGCGATTCACGACTGGGCCGGCACCGTGGTGGACTTCGGCTCCTTCGCGCCGACCCAGATCTTCGTCGATGCCTTCGCCGAGTTCGGCGTCGCGCTCAGCCTGGAGGAGGCCCGCGGCCCCATGGGCATGGGCAAGTGGGATCACATCCGCGCCCTGTGCGATCTCCCCGAGATCGCCGCGCGCTGCGCCGAGGTGTTCGGCCATGCGCCCACCGATGCCGACGTGACCGCCATCTATGAGCGCTTCATGCCGCTGCAGGTCGAGAAGATCCCCGAGCACTCGGCGCTGATCCCCGGCGCCATCGAGGCGATCGCCGCCATGCGCGCGCAGGGCATGAAGATCGGCTCCTGCTCCGGCTATCCGGCCGTGGTGATGAAGCGGGTCGTGGAGATGGCGGCGCAGCACGGCTACGAGGCCGACCACGTGGTGGCTTCCGACGAGGTGCCCAACGGCCGCCCGCATCCGGCCCAGGCGCTGGCCAGCGTCATCGCGCTCGGCATTGAGGACGTGGCCGCCTGCGTGAAGATCGACGACACCACCCCGGGCATCCTCGAGGGGCGCTGCGCGGGCATGTGGACGGTGGGCCTGACCTGCTCGGGCAACGCCCTGGGCCTGACCCTCGAGGCGTTCCGAGCGCTCTCGCCCGAGGCCCTCGCCGAGGGGCGCGCCCGGGTCGCCCGGCAGTTCGAGGCCTCGCGGCCCCACTACCTGATCGACACCATCGCCGACCTGCCGGGGGTGATCGACGACATCAACGCCCGGCTGGCCCGAGGCGAGATGCCCCAGGCCTGCTGAGCGGGAAGGCGTCTGGATAAGCGCAACGACCGGGCCCAGGCCCGGTCGTTGCGTTGGGGAGCATGGCGGGACGCGCGTCGGGAAAGCGTGCCAGGGAGGGGAGAGCGGGCGCCGCGAAGGCGCCCGTCGTCTCGGTTAGGCCGCTCAGAGCTCCAGCGGGTACTCCGTGCCGATCACCGCCGGGTCGAAGGGCGTGCGCGAGAAGACGCGGCGCAGCATCGGCTCGAAGTGCTCGAGGGGCGGGGTGGGGTAGTCCGGGTCGAAGGCGGCCTGGTCGTAGTGCTCGCAGAAGTCGACGCAGCTCTGGTAGCAGGGATGGTCCCGGTAGCGGTCGCGCTCGTTCGGATCCTTGCCGAAGTGGTGGGCGAAGTAGTAGGTCTGGAAGAGTCCGTGGTGGTGGACCACCCAGGTCACCTCGCCGCGCACGTAGGGGCGGATGATCGAGGCGGCGAGCTGAGAGTGGTTGTAGGGCGCCAGATCGTCGCCCAGGTCGTGCAGCAGGGCGCCGACGATCATGTCCTCGTCGGCGCCGTCGGCCTCGGCGCGGGCCGCCGACTGCAGCGAGTGCTCCAGCCGCGTCACCTGGTAGCCGCTCAGGCTGTGCTCCAGCCCGCGCAGCGCGTCCAGCAGGCGATCCACCAGCCCCTCGTTGAACTGCGCCTCCAGCCCCTCGAGGAAGATGTACTCTTCCCGGGTGCCGTCCTTCATCTGGCGAAATGCGACCTGTTCCATTCAGGCGACCTCCTCGATCGATTCACGGTGTTTCAAAAGACTGGCGAAGCGCTCCCGCGGGCCGTCGCTGTCGAGATAGCAGCCCTGCAGGTGGCGACGCCCCTCGTTGCTGTCGTAGCTGGTGCGCCCGTGCAGCACCCGGCTGTTGTCGAAGAGCATCAGCTCGCCGGCTCCCAGGGCGAAGCGCCGCTCATAGGCGGGGTCCGAGAACAGCTCGCCGAGGCGCTGCCGGGCGGCGTGGAAGACACGGGTCTCGGCGTCGGAGAGCAGCGGCAGGGCGTCGAGGCGCGGGCTGTAGTGCACCCCGGTCGGGTGGCCGTCGTCGTCGGTCTGGATCATGGCGCGGTGGGTGACGAGCTCGGTGCCCGCATCGACGAAGCGGAAGCGCACCGGGGTGCTCTTGAGCAGCGCATAGCCCTCGGGGGACTCGTGGCGCAGCCGCTCGAGCACCTTGAGGCTGTCGGCCAGGGTCGAGAGCCCGCCCTGGGTCTCGTTGATCAGGCAGTGAAGCAGCTGGATGCCCGGCACCGGCGTGCGGTAGGGGTTGTCGGTGTGCGGGCCCAGCGCCACGCTGCGATAGGCCAGGTCGTTGCCGCTCGGCCGCGAGTAGACCTCGAAGTAGCGGCCGAAGTTGGTCTCCTTGACGTAGCCGAAGTGGCGGCCGACCTCGAGGATGCGCTCGGGGTCGGTGGGCACGCCCGTGAGCACCAGGTGGCCCAGGCGCAGGTAGGCGTCCAGGGCGGCGCGGAAGTAGGCCGGCTCGTCGCGCACCCGGGTCCAGTCGAAGCGCACGCGCGCCGGGTCCAGGCCGGCGTCCCAGGGCTCGGCGGCCGGGAAGGTGGCGGTGTCGTCCAGCTCGTCGGCCAGCACGCGCAGGTCATAGGTCTCGCGGTGGCCGTCGCTGAAGGCGAGCGCCGCGTGGTGCTCGTCGATGCGGGTGACCTCGGTCAGCGTCAGCACCGTGTCGATGGCGTGGGAGTCGAACAGGCGCTGCTGGGTCATCGGCTCCAGCTGGTCGGGCGACTGGGTGCGCTCGCGCAGCCACAGCGGGCTGAGCTCCCGGGTGGCGTCGCCGTCCTCGAGGACCACCGAGGGCGGCTGCTCGTGAAGGATGAATGCGGGGCGAGTGGGCATGACGGGCATCCTCGTATGGCGTCGATCATCGGGCTTTCGATCGCCGGCATGGTGGGCGTTGTGCCGCCCGCGGGGTAGGGCCGCGGACTTATCGCTCACCATGCATTTTTCTTATTCCCCTCGCCATGACCGGGATCGCTTGGCCCTACCGCGCCTCACTCCTTGTCGCCGGCGAAGAGATCGCCCAGGTTCTCGTCGCTGCCTCTCAGCCCGAAGGTGGCGCGGGGCGGATCGAAATCCTCCCGCTCGCCGATCACCTCCCCGCGGGTCGAGATGACGATGCTGCGTCGCTCCGCGTAGCAGTAGTGGTAGCGCTGGATCTCGCCCCAGGTGACCAGCCTGCCGCCGCTCTCCTGCCAGTGATCACGGGCTTTCAGGCAGGCTGCCGCCAGGCGCTCCGCCCAGGGCAGTCGCCAGAAACCGAGGGGAAACGTCCGTCGCCGGAAGTGCTCGGTGAAGGCCATGGCGAAGATCGGCGTGCCGGGGCCGCGCACGTAGTCGGTATCGGCGAACAGCCAGTGGCGAAAGGCCGCGCGGTCCTCGGCCAGCCGCTCTAGCACGGCCTCGATGGCGGGTCCGGCATCGGCCTCGGCAATGCCCACGCAGCGACAGAGCGCCTCGAGAAAGCCGCGTTCGCCGTAGCGACTATCGCGATGCTCTCGCTCCAGCCCCAGGTAGGGCCCTTCGCGAAGCCGCTGGTAGTGCGCCAGGGCGTCGGTGTCGTGTGGGGCGTAGCCGAGATGGGCGAGCACGTCCTCCGGGCGCAGGTGCTGGGTGCGCAGCTGCAGTTCCTGTATCAGGTCCATGGTCACGCCCTCCCTGCCGGCTGGTGGTGGGGCCGTGGTGCGCCTGACCGGTGCCGATCTCCGCGCTGCGCCTCGAGGATGGCGTCGTTGCGCAGCTCCGGGCGCACGATGTCGTCCTCGGCGAGCAGGGCGGCCAGCGTGTGACGGCGGGTGACGGCAGCGGCGGCCGGGGTCTGAGTGGTGGTAGTGCGGTGGGTCATGATCGTCTCCGTTTCCCCTGACATTGGACAGGATGGTTCGGCCAGCGCCGACCCAGGGGAGAGGAGTCGCACGCCGCTTTAGCTGCATTTCTATTCCGCCCGCAAGTTGGTGCTTAAATCGGCGGCGGCCCGGGGGCCAGGCAACAAAAAACCCGCTTTGCATGGGCTAAAGCGGGCCTTCGGCGGCGCTTTAGCGGCATTTGTAGAGCGCCCGCAAGCTGGTGATCAAATCGGCGCTGACGCCAGCATAGGCCGCGCCGGGCTTGGATGTAAAGCGCTGACGTGGCCCAGGGGCCTCGGAACAGCCTGCCGCCAGGGGCCCTGCGACGGCGGCACGCGGCCGCTCCGGATATCGATTATCACGTTAACGATTAGCAGGGGTAGCCAGCACTCGGAGGTTGCTAGTAAACTGGTCTAATCATAGGCCCGGTCGAGTCGCCCGCCGAGGCGCCGACCCCAGATTCGACCCATCGAAGAGGACGTTGCCGCATGGCGTACGAGACCCTGCTGACCCCGACCCGCCTGGGCAGCCTGACGCTGCCCAATCGCATCCTGATGGCACCGCTGACCCGGGCCCGCACGCCCGACAGCGTTCCGGGCGAGCTGCAAGAGGCCTACTACGGCCAGCGCGCCGGCGCCGGCCTGATCATCAGCGAGGCGACCAACATCTCGCCCACGGCCAGGGGCTACGTCTATACCCCCGGCATCTGGACCGACGCGCAGGAGGCCGGCTGGAAGGGCGTCGTGGAGGCCGTGCACGCCAAGGGCGGGCGCATGGCCCTGCAGCTGTGGCACGTGGGGCGCGTCTCCCACGAGATGGTGCAGCCCGACGGCCAGGCGCCGGTGGCGCCGAGCGCCCTGAAGGGCGAGGGCGCCCAGTGCTTCGTCGAGTTTCCGGATGGCAGCGCCGGTCGCCACGAGACCAGCACCCCGCGGGCGCTCGAGACCGACGAGATCCCCGGCATCGTCGAGGACTACCGCCAGGCGGCGATCCGCGCCAAGCGGGCGGGCTTCGACATGGTCGAGGTGCACGCCGCCAACGCCTACCTGCTCAACCAGTTCCTGGCCACCGGCACCAACCGGCGCACGGACCGCTACGGCGGCTCGATCGAGAACCGCGCCCGCTTCCCGCTGGAGGTGGTCGATGCGGTGGCCGAGGTGTTCGGCCCCGCGCGCACCGGCATTCGCCTGACCCCCTTCATCGAGATCTTCGGCCTGACCGACGACGAGCCCGAAGAAATGGCCTTCTACCTGATGGAAGAGCTCTCCCGGCGTGGGCTGGCCTACGTGCACGTCAACGAGCCCGACTGGGCCGGCGGCGACGTCAAGTTCAGCGACGACTTCCGTCGCGCCCTGCGCGAGCGCTTCAGCGGCAGCCTGATCTTCTGCGGCCACTACGACGCCGAGCGTGCCCAGCGGATCATCGACGACGGGATCGCCGATGCGGTGGCCATCGGCCGCTCCTACATCGCCAACCCGGATCTGGTCGAGCGCTTCCGCGTCGACGCCCCGCTCAACGAGCCGAACCCCGATACCTTCTACGGCGGCGACGAGACGGGCTACACCGACTATCCGTTCCTGGACAACGGCTACGATCGTCACGGCTGATCGCCCCGCTTTGCGATGTTCCATGCTTTGCTGTTTGGCCCCCTCGATGAGGGGGCCTTTTTTGTGGGCCGTTGGGAGGGATCGGTGAGGGGCGATTCGCGAAGGGCCCTTAGCGCGGGGCGGACGGCCCCAGGAAGCGGGTCTCGCGCTCGATCGCCAGTGCCGAGTCGCGGGCGGCGACGCGCAGCGTGACGGGGTGGCTCGGCCGGGCCAGGGCCTCGGGGTCGGCCTCGAGGGCGATGCGCCAGCGCTGGGTGGCGTTCGCGGCCACCTCCATGACGTCGGGGCCGACCAGGGACAGCGCCGGCAGGCCGGTCGCCTCCAGGCGGAAGCGATGCGCCCGGTCGTCCTGGTTGCGCAGGGTCAGGGTGTAGTGGTTGACGACGCTTCCCTCCGCGACCTGGGTGAAGAGCCGCTGGCGGTCGCGTTCGATCTCGAACTGCAGGGGCGTGCGCTCGATCATGAACGCCACCATCAGGGCGACCATCACCACCAGGCCGGCGGCGTAGCCGACCAGCTGGGGACGCAGGATCCGCGAGGCCCGGCCGGCCAGGGCGTGCTCGGTGGTGTAGCGCACCAGGCCTCGCGGCTTGCCGAGGCGCTCCATGACGTCGTCGCAGGCATCGATGCAGGCGGCACAGCCGATGCACGCATACTGCAGGCCGTCGCGGATGTCGATGCCGGTGGGGCAGACCTGCACGCAGAGCTCGCAGTCGATGCAGTCGCCCGCCGGCGCCTGCTGGCCGTCGGCCTTGTGCCGGCGCTCGCGGCGCGGCTCGCCCCGGGCGGCATCGTAGGAGACGATCAGGGTGTCGGCGTCGAACATCACCGACTGGAAGCGGGCGTAGGGGCACATGTGCAGGCACACCTGCTCGCGCAGCCAGCCCGCGTTGAGGTAGGTGAACAGCGTGAAGAAGCCGATCCAGAGCAGCGCCCAGGGGCCGGCGTCGAGGCTCGCCAGGTCGACGACCAGGTCGCGGATCGGCGTGAAGTAGCCGACAAAGGTCAGGCCGGTGACGAAGGCGATAGTAAGCCAGGCGCTATGCTTGGCGGCCTTGCGCCACAGCACGTCGAGGCGTCGGGGTGCGCGGTCGCGGCGCATCCGCCGGTGTCGTGGCCCCTCGAGGCGATGCTCGAACCACAGGAACAGGAAGGTCCAGACGCTCTGCGGGCAGGCGTAGCCGCACCAGACGCGCCCGGCGAGCATGGTGATCAGGAAGAGGCCGAAGGCGCAGACGATCAGCAGCCAGGCCAGCAGGATGAAGTCCTGGGGGTAGAAGGTGGCGCTGAAGAGGTGGAACTCGCGGCTCGGCAGGTCGAACCAGACGAGGGGGCGATCGCCCCAGCGGAGCCAGGGCAGCGCGAGGTAGAGCGCCATCAGTGCCCAGTTCGCGCGGCGGCGCAGGCGCTGGAAGACGCCCTGGACCTCGCGCACGTAGAGGCGTGAGCGTGGGGCGGGCCTCGCCGGCGGCGGGGTGTCGGCGGGGTCGTGCCGACCGACCCCGGTCTCGGGCGCCAGGTCGTGCAGGGGGATGCGTTGGGTCATGTCGATATCCGGAAGAGGGCAGGCGGACGATGGCCGCACTATGCGCGCGGGGTGCGGCGCATAACAGACTCAGATGGCCGACAAAAAACCGGATCAGATGCTCGCCGTCCGCCGTGTCACAAGGCTTTGCGCTGTGCGGCGGCGTCTGCGATCGAGCGGGGCTGTTTTCGCGACGAGCCCCCCGGCTGGGGTATGCTGACGGCCCCGCGATGCGCCGGACACCCTTCCGATGAAGCGTTACGAACAGTTCGCCGACACGATTGCGACCCTCATCCGCCAGGGAGTGCTGGCGCCCGGGGAGCGCATCCCCTCGGTGCGCCAGGCCAGCCGGCACCACGGCATCAGCCCCTCGACCGTGTTCCAGGCTTACTACCTGCTGGAGCGCCGGGGGCTGATTCGGGCGCGGCCCCGCTCGGGCTATTTCGTGCGCGAGCAGGCCCGGCGCCTGATGGAGGAGCCCCGGGTCTGGGGGCAGCGGGCGGATCCCGCCGAGGTGGACGTCAGCGAGCTGGTCTTCTCGGTGCTCGAGTCGCTTCAGGACACCCGCACGGTGCCCTTCGGCTCGGCCTTCCCGAGCCCCGAGCTCTTCCCCCTGGCGCGCCTGGCGAGCAGCATGGCGCGCGGGCTGCGCGAGCTGTCGCCCCACGCGGTGATCGCCGACATGACCGCCGGCCATCCCGACCTCTGCCGCCAGATCGCCCTGCGCTACATGCTCGGCGGCATGCAGCTGCCCCTGGAGGAGCTGGTGATCACCAACGGCGCCATGGAGGCGCTGAACCTGGGGCTGCAGTGCGTGACCCAGCCAGGCGACCTGGTGGCCATCGAGGCGCCGGCCTTCTACGCCAGCCTCCAGGTGCTCGAGCGCCTCGAGCTGAAGGCGGTGGAGATCCCGGTGCATCCGCGCGAGGGCATCGACCTCGACATCCTCGAGGCGCGCCTGGCGACGCTGCCCATCAAGGCCTGCTGGTTCATGAGCCACCTCCAGAACCCCCAGGGCGCGAGCCTCGACGACGCGCGCAAGCGTCGCCTCTATGGGCTGCTGAAGCGGCACCAGGTGCCCATGCTTGAGGATGACGCCTACGCCGAGCTCTATTTCGGCAGCACGCCGCCGACGCCCGTGAAGGCGCTCGACGACGCAGGCCTGGTGATGCACTGCGGCTCCTTCTCGAAGTGCCTGGCGCCGGGCTACCGCGTCGGCTGGGTGGCGGGCGGGCGCTTCGCCGCGGCGATCTCGCGCCTCAAGCTGATGACCACCCTCTCGCCGTCGATCCCGGCCCAGGCAGCCATCGCCGACTACCTCCAGCGCGGCGGCTTCGATCGCCACCTGCGCACGCTGCGCCATGCCCTGGAGGCGCAGCAGGCCGCCATGCTGGCCTCCGCCGATCGCCACTTTCCCGCCGGCACCCGCATCACCCGGCCCGAGGGTGGCTACTTCCTGTGGGTCGAGTTTCCGGAGCGGGTCGACTCGCTGCGCCTGTTCCGCATGGCGCTGGACCAGGGCGTCAGCCTGGCCCCGGGGCCCATCTTCTCGGCCACCCAGGGCTTTCGCCACTGCGCGCGCCTGAGCTACGGACACCCGTGGACGCCGCGCAGCGAGCGGGCCATGGAGACGCTGGGGCGGCTGCTCGCCTCGTTCTGATCCCATTCGGCGCCCTAGACGAGACGATGCCAGCCGGCGGGCGCCGGCTGGCATCGTGGCGATTCCCGCATGGCCCCGAGGGTCGGGGCCCGGCGAGGGCTCAGCTGCCCGTCGCCTCCCGAGCCGGGGAGAGGCCGCTCGGCATCAGGGCCAGGTCGCGGGTCGCCTGGTGGCGCTCCTGAAGGCGCTGGCGCGCCTGCATCATGGCCGTGGAGTCGCCGAGCATGCCGCCGGTGTAGGTCGCAAGGTCGGTCATGGTCATCGGCGCGGCGTAGGAGATCGTCGCCTCGTTGAGGCTCAGGGCGCGCTCCGTGGCGGGATCGGCCTGGGCGGTACCGGCGAGCAGGGCCGTGGCCAGCATCAGGCCGGCAAGGGACTTGGACAGCATGGTAAACCTCCCGCAATTAGCGATAGGGGAACTGACGTGAACGGGCTTAGTTGAACGGGCTTAGTTGAACGGGCTTAGGTGAACGCGCTTGTATGAGCTCGCTGGCGTGAATCGACCCTGACGGGCCGATCCACGCCGGCGCGCATCAGTTGCCGCGGTAGGTGGAGTAGCCGTACGGGCTCAGCAGCAGCGGCACGTGGTAGTGCTGCTCGGTGTTCTCGACCTGGAAGGGCACCGGGATCTCCGGGAAGAAGGTGGCGGTGTCGTGCTCGGCGAACCACTCGCCGGTCTCGAAGGTCACGCGGTAGACGCCCGCCTCGAAGGCCGCGTCCTCGGGGTAGAGGGCGTTGATGCGGCCGGCCTCGTCGGTGGTCGCGGTGGCCAGGGACTCCCAGCCCGCGTCGGTGCGACGCTCGAGCTCGACCTCGACGCCCGGCGATGGCTGGCCGCTCTGGATGTTGAGCACGTGCACGCTCAGCGGGTTGTCGGCGGCCATGGCGGTGGCGGCGGCGCTGCTGAGGGCGATACCGGCGGCGACGGAAGTGAGGATCTTCTTCATGGATGACTCCTTTGGGGTGGTGTCGATACCGTGCGGGACACGGTGGTCGTGGGTCGGTCGAAACGGAGGGCGTGACGGCGGCGAGGCCGGCTCGCCGGCTTACCGGGCGGCGCTGGCCTCGGGCAGCACGTCCTCGATGGCGCTGAGGGCGCAGCCCTCGTCGATGGCCGAGCCGCCGGCGCCGGCCACGCCCAGGGCGCCGATCACCTCGCCGTCGACGGTAAGCGGCACGCCGCCGCCGAGCAGCAGCAGCTCGTCCAGGGTGTTCAGGTTGGCCGACTCGGGATCGTCCCGGGCGATCCGGGAGAGCGCGCGGCTGCTGGTGCCGGTCGAGAGCGAGGTGAAGGCCTTGCGCTGGGCGGCCACGGTGTTGTGCGGGCCGATGTTGTCGTCGCGCTGCAGGGCCACCAGGTTGCCGCCGCGGTCGACGGCCGCCACCACGGCGGTGCGGTCGTCGGCATGGCAGGCCTCGAGGGTGGCGTCGACCAGGCGATTGGCCAGCTCCAGCGACAGGTTCTGCTGCGTCAGGCCCACGCCGGTGTCGGCGAGGACGCTGCCGGCCAGCATGGCGGCGCCGAGCAGGGGCAGGCGAGCCAGTCGTGATCTCATGAGAACCTCCTGATGAAGTGACGAGGCCATCCTGACACCCTGGCCTCGTCAAACCCCTGACGGCAGGATTACAGCTTTGTAATGGGCAAGGGGGCCGGGCCCGGCTACCCTGTGCCGATTTCGCGGAGGGGCGGTATGCGTATCCTGGTGGTGGAGGACGAACAGAAGACCGCCGACTACCTGTGCAAGGGGCTCAGCGAGTCGGGGTATCGCGTCGAGGTGGCCCGCGACGGCTATGACGCCCAGCACCTGATCGAGGAGGGCGAGTTCGACCTGATCATCCTCGACGTGATGCTGCCGGGGCTGGACGGCTGGCAGCTGCTGCGGCTGATCCGCCGCCGCAGCCAGGTGCCGGTGCTCTTCCTGACCGCCCGCGACGCGGTGGAGTATCGCGTCAAGGGCCTCGAGCTCGGCGCCGACGACTACCTGGTCAAGCCCTTCTCCTTCGTCGAGCTGCTGGCCCGAGTGCGTACCCTGCTGCGCCGCGGGCCGCCCCGGGAGACCGAGCACTTTCGCGTGGCCGACCTGGAGATGGACGTGCTGCGCCGCCGGGTGACCCGCCAGGGCGAGCGCATCGCGCTGACCAACAAGGAGTTCGCGCTGCTGGAGCTGTTCCTCGACCGCGAGGGAGAGGTGCTGTCGCGCACCTACATCGCCTCGCGGGTCTGGCAGATGAACTTCGACAGCGACACCAACGTGGTCGAGGTGGCCGTGCGCCGGCTGCGCGCCAAGGTCGACGACCCCTACCCCCACAAGCTGATCCACACCGAGCGCGGTATGGGCTACGTGCTGGAGGACCGCGCCTGATGCCGGTGCTCAACTCCCTGGCGACGCGCCTGTCGCTGCTGTTCGCCCTGGTCAGTGTGCTGCTGCTGGGCAGCATCGGCGCCTACCTCTATCACTCGCTGCACCGGGAGATCGCCTGGCGCGACGACCAGATGCTGCGCGGGCGCCTGGAGCGCATGGAGGCGCTGCTCGACGACGGCGAGAGCGTCGCCGCCCTGCGTGAACGCCCCCAGCTCTACGCCAACATGCTGGGCAACCGCGACAGCCTGCTGTGGATCCTCGATCCCCGGGGTAAGGTGCTGATCGAGGTCAACCCGGGGAACCTGGCGGTACCCACGCTGCCGGCGAGTCGGGAGGTGCGTCTCGACGACGTGGCCGGGGCGGTGCCGGCGCGCCTGGCCTGGCAGACCCTCGAGCAGGACGGGCGGCCGCTGACGCTGGTCGCCGGCAAGCTGCTCGACGAGCGCCGGCAGATGCTTTCGGCCTACCGGCTGCGGCTGTGGCTGGCGCTGGCCACCGGCGCGCTGCTCGCCTTCCTGCTGGGGTGGGGGGTGAGCCGCCGGGGGCTTGGACCGCTGCGCCGCCTGGCCGAGCAGGCCAACCGCATCGATGTGCGCCACCTCGATCGGCGCCTGAACGACGCGGGCGAGACCGAGGAGATCGGCGCCCTGAGCCTGGGGCTCAACCGGATGCTCGATCGCCTGGAGGAGGGCTTCTTCCAGCTCGCCCGCTACTCCGCGGACATGGCCCACGAGATGCGCACGCCGCTGACCAACCTGCTGGGGCAGACGCAGCACACCCTGCGCCGGGAGCGCAGCGCCGAGGAGTACCGGCAGGTGCTGGAGTCGAACATCGAGGAGTACGAGCGGCTGTCACGCATGATCGACAGCATGCTGCTGCTGGCGCGTACCGAGAACCCCTCCAAGGAGATCCCCCGCGAGGCGGTCGACCTGGGCCTGCTGGTCGAGCAGCTCTGCGAGTATTTCGAGGGCATGGCGGAAGAGGACGGGCGCGAACTGATCCATCACGCGAGCGGCAGCGTGGTGGCCAGCTGCGAGCTGCTGCGCCGGGCGCTGGCCAACCTGCTGGCCAATGCCCTGCGCCACGGCAGAAGCGGCACGCCGATCCGCATCACTACCGCGACCACCGCGGAGCGGGTCGAGCTGCGGGTGCAGAACCAGGGCGACGTCATCGCGCCCGATGACCTCTCGCGGGTGTTCGAGCGCTTCTATCGCTGTGACCCGGCGCGCACCGGCTCGGTGGATTCCGGGGGGCTGGGGCTTGCCATCGTGCGCTCGATCGCCCAGTGGCACGGCGGCGAGGTCGGCGTCGAGAGCGACGCCGAGCGCGGCACCACCTTCACCCTGTCGCTGCCGAGGGTCAGTCGCGACGCGGCGGCACCACCACCACCGGCACGTGGGAGCGCTTGATCACCCCCTTGGTGATCTTGCCCGCGTAGCTCGTCGAGAAGCTGCGCTTGTTGGACGCCATCACGATCATGTCGCTGCCGCGGCGATGGGCGTAGTCGGTGATCACCACCGCCGGATAGCCCTCCAGCACGCTGCGCTTCATCTCGCGGGCGCCGAAGGCCTCCCGCAGCTCGGAGTGGCCGGCCCAGAAGGTCTCGATCTTCTCGTCCAGCACGGCGCTGGCCTCCTTGAGACGCTGCGCCCGCAGGGTCTCGAGGATCTCCCGATCCGGGATGTTGACCCGCAGGGTGTTGACCACGTCGTCGGACAGCGACTTGACCGCGTGCAGCACCTCGAGCTCCGCGCCGGTGGCCACCGCCAGCCCCACCGCATGCGCCAGCACCGGATTGCAGTCGATCTTCAGCCCCACACAGCACAGGATGCGACGGATACCATGGCTCATCATGCCTCCTTCGACGGCGCGGCATCGGGGGCCGCGTCGCGCGATCAGTGATAGTCAGCACTTCCTAGCTTATCGCACTGGCCCCCTGGCGCCGAACGTCGGGGGGTGCGTCAGATCGTCGGGGGGCGGTCGTGCATCAGCCGCCACAGGGTCTCGAGCGAGCTGGACTCGACGTCGGGCTGGCGGTAGCAGGCCACGACCAGTTTCGGCCCGCCCAGGGTGTCCAGCAGCGAGGTCAGCCGGCCGGCGATCAGGTCCTCCTCGATCAGGCCGTGGGGCAGCCAGCCGATCCCCAGCCCCGACAGGGTCAACTCGCGGATGCCGATGGTGAACGAGGTCTCGCAGACCAGCTCGGTATCGAAGCGGCGCTGCAGGTCGAGCATATAGGGGCTCGCCAGCACCCCGCCGAGGAAGCTGTCCGGCTCGTAGCCGATCAGCGGCAGGTGTGACCGGCCCTCGAGATCGAACAGCGGCTGCCCCTGCTGGTTCGCGGCGCAGACCGGGATCAGCTGCTCCACGCCCAGCGGCACGCGCTCGATCTCCTCGCGATCGAGGAACAGCGGTGCCCCCTCGAGCTCGCTGCACAGCAGCAGGTCGGCCTCGCCGCGCTGAAAGTTGCGGATGCAGTCGCTGCGATCCGACGAGCGCACCTGCAGGCGCGCCTCGGGGGCGCGCCGCCGGAAGTGGCGCAGCAGCCGGGGCAGGTAGCTCACGGTGAGGGTGTGCTGGGTGGTCAGGATCGCCCGGGGACCGTGCTTAGCGTCCGCGCGGATGCGGCTGCGCATGGCGTAGAGGCGTGCCAGCCAGTCGCGCATCGACGGCTCGTAGGTCCGCGCGTGGGGCGTGAGGGCGAGGCGCGGCGAGTGGCGATCGATCAGCTCGACCCCCAGCCACTCCTCGAGCTGGCGGATGCGTCGCGAGAAGGCCGGCTGGGTGACGTGGCGCACCTCGGCGGCCTGGGAGAAGGTGCCTGCCTCGATCAAAGCAAGAAAATCTTCAATCCATTCGATTTTCATAACAATTTTCCGGGAGGCAGTACAGGAAAAGACAAATCTGTGGTGTATGCAAAAAAGTAACCGCTCACGAGCATCTTGGCATTGGTCCGCGTCGGTGCGCTCGTATTAGCTTTGAGACAGACCGGTCGGTGGCGAACGGTGACTCGCCGGCCCGTTGACCGTCTCATTTCGAGAGCACGCTTATGCCACAACAAATTACCCGCCTGGAGGCTCGTATGCACCTTTCCCGTTTTCCCCGTGTCCGCCTCGGCCACATGCCGACGCCGCTCGAGCCGATGGACAACCTGAGCCGTCTGCTGGGTGGCCCGCGCCTGTGGATCAAGCGCGATGACTGCACCGGCCTCTCCACCGGCGGCAACAAGACCCGCAAGCTCGAGTTCCTGATGGCCGATGCCCTGGAGAAGGGCGCCGACACCATCATCACCCAGGGCGCGACCCAGTCGAACCACGCCCGCCAGACCGTCGCGGCGGCCTGCAAGCTGGGCCTCAAGTGCCACATCCTGCTCGAGGATCGCACCGGCAGCCACGACCCGGCCTACAACTACAACGGCAACGTCTTCCTCGACCAGCTGCACGGCGCCAGCGTCGAGAAGCGCCCCGGCGGCGCCGACATGGCGGCCGAGATGGAGGCCCTGGCCGAGACCCTGAAGGCCGATGGCAAGACCCCCTACATCATTCCCGGCGGCGGCTCCAACGAGATCGGCGCCCTGGGCTACGTCAACGCCGCCCTGGAGCTGCTCGCCCAGGCCAACGACATGGGCCTGCAGATCGACCACCTGGTGCACGCCACCGGCAGCGCCGGCACCCAGGCCGGCCTCGTCACGGGCCTGGCCGCCTGCAACGCCGGCATCCCGGTGCTCGGCGTCGGCGTGCGCGCGCCCAAGGACAAGCAGGAGGCCAACGTCTTCGCGCTGGCTCAGAAGACCGAGGCCAAGCTCGGCCTCTCCGGCGTGGTCTCCCGCGAGGACGTCGTGGCCAACTGCGACTACGTGGGCGAGGGCTACGGCATCCCCACCGAGAGCATGGTCGAGGCCGTCACCCTGCTGGCGCGCCACGAGGGCATCCTGCTCGATCCGGTCTACTCCGGCAAAGGCATGGCGGGCCTGATCGACCTGATCCGCAAGGGCCACTTCAAGGCCGGCGAGAACGTGGTGTTCCTGCACACCGGCGGCAGCGTCGCGCTGTTCGGCTACCCGGATGCCTTCGGCTTCCCCGACTACCAGGCGTGACGGCCGGCCCCCGGCCCTCGCCGGGCCGTGTGGGGCCGCGTCGTCGTCCCCGGGGTGCGCCCCGGGGGATTCATCAGAGATTTGAGCCGTTAGCGCCATTGCGGAGTAGACAATGACAATTCGACATCTCAAGCAGGCGGAGGGCGCCGAGGGCGTCGCCGCCGAGGATCAACGGGTCACCGCCGCGGTGCGCCAGATGCTCGACGACATTCGCGAGCGGGGCGAGCCGGCCGTGCGCGAGTACGCCGAGAAGTTCGATGGCTGGACCGGCGACTTCGTGCTCAGCGACGAGAAGCGCCAGCGCCTGATCGACAGCGTGCCGCAGTCGGTGAAGGACGACATCGACTTCGCCCATCGCCAGATCCGCCGCTTCGCCGAGGCGCAGCGCGACAGCCTGACCTCCTTCGAGATCGAGACCGAGCCCGGCGTGCTGCTCGGCCAGCGGGTGCTGCCGGTCGACTGCGCCGGCTGCTACATCCCCGGCGGCCGCTATGCCCACGCCGCCTCGGCGCTGATGAGCGTGGCGACCGCCAAGGCGGCCGGCGTGCCCCACGTGGTGGCCTGCTCCCCGCCCCGCGGCGACAGCATCAACCCGGCGGTGGTCTACGCGCTGCACGTGGCCGGCGCCGACATGATCCTCGAGATGGGCGGCGTGCACGCCATGGCGAGCATGGCCTTCGGCCTGTTCGGCGGGCGCGAGGCCGACATCCTGGTCGGTCCGGGCAACGCCTACGTGGCCGAGGCCAAGCGCCTGCTGTTCGGCCAGGTCGGCATCGACGTCTTCGCCGGCCCGACCGAATCGGCGGTGATCGCCGACGACTCCGCCGATCCGATGACCATCGCCGTCGACCTGGTCTCCCAGGCCGAGCACGGCACCAACTCGCCGGTGTGGCTGTTCACCACCAGCGAGGCGCTGGGCCGGAAGGTCATCGAGCTGGTGCCCAAGGTCGCCGACGACATGCCCAACGCCGACGTCATCCACGCCGCCTGGCGCGACCACGGCGAGGTGATCCTGGGCGACACCCGCGAGGAGGTCGTCGAGGTGAGCGATCGCTACGCCTGCGAGCACCTGCAGGTGCTGTGCGAGGACCTCGACTGGTGGAAGGAGCACCTGCGCAACTACGGCTCGCTGTTCCTCGGCGAGGGCAGCACCGTCACCCATGGCGACAAGTGCTCGGGCACCAACCACATCCTGCCGACCAAGCGCGCCGGTCGCTACAGCGGTGGCCTGAACGTGCACAAGTTCATGAAGGTACTGACCACCCAGCAGCTCAGCGAGGAGGCCAACCGGACCTTCAGCGCCGTGGGCTCGCGCATCTCCCGCGTCGAGGGCATGGAAGGGCACGCCCGGGCCTGCGACTGGCGCCTGACCAAGTACTTCCCCGACGAGCAGTGGGATTTCCCCGTCCATCACCAGCAGCGTTACTGAGGTAGGTCCCATGCGCCGTTTCTCGAAATCCTTTACCCAGCAGGAGCCGATCGCCGAGGAGGCGATCGAGGCCGCGGTGGAGGTCATGCGCACCGGCCGCCTGCATCGCTACAACCTGGTCGAGGGCGAGAAGGGCGCGACCGCCTTGCTGGAACAGGAGTTCGCGGCGAGCCTGGGCGTGCCCTACGTGCTGGCCTGCGCCTCCGGTGGCTATGCGCTGCAGCTGGCGCTGCGCGCTTGCGGGCTTGAGCGCGGCGAGGCGGTGCTGTGCAACGCCTTCACGCTCTCGCCGGTGCCGGGCAGCATCCACGCCGCGGGCGGCGAGGCCGTGCTGGTGGACATTCAGGAGGACACCACCGTCGATCCCGATGATCTGGCCGCCGCGGCCAAGGAGAGCGGCGCGCGCTTCTTCCTGCTCTCGCACATGCGCGGCCACATCGGCGACATGAACGCCATCGTGGCGGTCTGCGAGGCCCACGGCATCACCCTGATCGAGGACTGCGCCCATACCATGGGGGCCCGCTACGACGGCCGGCCCAGCGGCACCTTCGGCAAGGTGGGCTGCTTCAGCACCCAGACCTACAAGCACCTCAACTCCGGCGAGGGGGGGCTTCTGAGCACCGACGACCCCGAGGTGATGCGCCGTGCGGTGATCATGTCGGGTTCCTACATGCTCTACGACCGTCACCTGGCGGCCCCGCCGGCCGATACCTTCGCCGAGACCCGGCTGGTGACGCCCAACATGAGCGGGCGGATGGACAACCTGCGCGCGGCGATCCTGCGCCCGCAGCTGGCCGAGCTCGCCTCGCGCCAGCGTCGCTGGAACGCGCTCTACCGCCGCCTCGAGGGCGCGCTGGCCGAGATGGCCCCGGTCGAGACGATTCCGCGGCCCGCGCGGGAGGACTTCGTCGGCAGCTCGATCCAGTTCCGGCTGCCGTCGCTCTCCCATGACGCGATCGCCCGGTTCATCGCCGGCTGCGAGGCGCGGGGCATCCCGCTCAAGTGGTACGGCAAGCCCCAGCCCGAGGACTACACCAGCCGCTACGACAGCTGGGGCTACCTGACCGAGACGCGCCCGCTGCCCAACGCCGACCGGATCCTCGCCACGCTGTGCGACCTGAGGCTGCCGTTGACCTTCGACGAACACGACTGCGACGACATCGCCGAGCTGCTCGGCGATGCCCTGGCGCAGGCCACCGACACGACTACCCGCGGGTAGTGCGTACGTTGCGTACGCAGTAGCAGCACCCACCCGATGAAGAATGGAGTGACAACAATGTTCAAGAAAACTCTCTTGGCTTCCGCCGTGCTGGCCACGCTGACCACCCAGGCCGTCCAGGCCGAGACCTTCAAGGTCGGCATGGGCGATCCCATGGATTCCGACCAGGGGGCCCTGGCGCAGCGCTTCGAGGAGCTGGTCGAGTCGCTCTCCGGCGGCGAGATGCAGGTCGAGCTGTTCCCCGGCGGCCAGCTCGGCTCCGAGACCGGCATGATCCAGGACACCCGCATCGGCAAGCTCGACTTCGCCCTGGTGGGCGTGGGCAACCTGACGCCGTATGCGCCGCGCCTCGGCGCCCTGACCATGCCCTACGCGATCCGCAGCCACGCCGACGCGGTCAAGGCCACCACCGGCCCGCTGGCGGATCGCTGGAACGCCATCGCCGAAGAGGAAGCCGGCGTGCACATCGTCAGCTGGCTCTATTCCAACTTCCGCTACCTGACCAACTCCCAGCGCCCGGTGACCACCCTCGAGGACATCGAGGGGCTCAAGGTGCGGGTGCCGCAGAACGAGCTGATGCTCGCCACCTACGAGGCCTGGGGCGCCAGCCCGATCAGCATGTCCTGGCCGGAGGTCTTCACCGGCCTGCAGCAGGGCGTGATCGACGGTCAGGACAACCCCTACATCGTCAACTACACGATGAAGTTCCAGGAGGTGCAGGACTACCTCACCGAGATCCACTACCAGTACTCCCTGCAGCCCATCGTGATGGGCGTGCGGACCTACGAGAAGCTCTCCGACGAGGAGCGCGAGATCATCGATCGGGCCGGCCTCGAGGCGCAGCTCTACGCGCTGCAGTTCCAGCTGACCGAGGCCTCCAAGGCCCGCGCCGGCATGGAGGCCGAAGGGGTCGAGGTCTCGACCCTCGAGGACGAGGAAGAGTGGGTACGCATCGCCAAGGAGCAGGTCTGGCCGGAGTTCTATGACGAGATCGGCGGGCAGGAAGCCTTCGAGGAAATGCAGAAGGCCCTGGGGCACTGAGTGAGGTCGGGCCGGGCGACGCCGCGTCGCCCGGCCCTCGACGCTTCTCGCACTCCCACCGGGGAAGGAGGCTTACGTGTTAGACAAGCTCAATCATATCGAGGATTACGCCTGCCGCTTCCTGCTCGGGTTGTTCGTCGTGCTGCTGTTCGCGCAGGTGGTGATGCGCGTGACGCTGGGCATCGGCATGGCCTGGATCGAGGAACTGGCGCGCTACGCGTTCGTCTGGTTCGTGTTCCTGGGGGCGGCCCATGCGGCCCACCTGGGGGCCCATAACCGCCTGCAGACCCACATCAAGATGATGCCCAGGCGCGTCGCCAACACCCTGCTGCTGCTGGTCGACCTGGTCTGGGTGGGCTTCTGCCTGGTGCTGGCCTGGAAGAGCCTGGACCTGATCGGGCTGCTGCTGGAGTTTCCCTACGACTCGCCGGCCCTGGGCTGGTCGCTGGCCTACGTCTATTTCGTGTTCCCCATCGCCTTCGTGCTGATGGCCTTTCGCGTGCTGCAGGTGCAGTACCTGAAGCTGGTCAAGGGCATCGAACCCGGCGACGTGGAGCAGCAGGAAGTCAGCAAGATTACCGAGGGGGAGTCCAACACCACCGGCGACTCCTCTTCTAACGGCAAGGGGTAAGCCTGATGGCCGCAACGGTTCTTTTTTCCATGTTCGGGGCGCTGCTGTTTCTCGGTGCGCCCATCGTGGTGGCCCTCGGGGTCGCCTCCATGGCGGTCTACGTCCTCAGCGGCGATGATCTCAGCTCGCTGATCGAGCTGGCCTTTTCCGCCATCAACTCGTTTCCGCTCATGGCGCTGCCCTCGTTCATCCTGGCCGGCGCCCTGATGGGCGACGCCGGCATCGCCCGGCGCCTGATCCATATCGCCGAGGAGCTGGCCGGGCCCGCCGCCGGCGGCCTGGGTGCCGCCGCGGTGATGGCCTGCATGTTCTTCGGCGCGATCTCGGGCTCGGGGCCGGCGACCACCGCCGCGGTGGGCATGCTGGTGATACCGGCGATGATCGAGCGCGGCTACGGGCGCAGCTACCCGGCGGCGATCACCGCCACCGCCGGCGGGCTCGGGGTGGTGATCCCGCCCAGCATGCCGCTGGTGATCTACGGCGTGACCGCCAACGAGTCCATCTCGGCGCTGTTCATGGCCGGGGTCTTTCCCGGCATCATGCTCGGCGTGGGCCTGATCGTGGCCAACTACATCACCGCCAAGCGCAACGGCTACCAGACCGAGGGCACGGGCTACGACAAGAAGCGCATCTTCAAGGTCCTGAAGGACGGCTTCTGGTCGATCATGGCGCCGGTGGTGATCCTCGGCGGCATCTACTCCGGGATGTTCACGCCCACCGAGGCCGCGGTGGTCTCCATCTTCTACGCCCTGTTCGTCGGCATCTTCATCCACAAGGAGTCGTCGCTGCGCGGCCTCAACGAGGCCTTCCAGAGCACCACCTGGCTGACCGGACGGGTGCTGATCATCATGTTCACCGCCACCGCCTTCGGCCGCATCCTGGTCGAGAACCACATCCCGGCGATGATCGCCCAGGGCATCCTCGAGATCACCGACAGCCTGTGGCTGGTCTGGATCCTGGTGATCGGCTTCCTGCTGATCGTCGGCATGTTCATCGAGATCCTCGCGACCATCATGATCGTCACCCCGGTGCTGCTGCCGGTGATGGTGGAGCTGGGCGTCGATCCGATCCACTTCGGGATCGTGCTGGTGGTGAGCCTCGGCATCGGCTTCTCCACGCCGCCGCTCGGGGAGAACATGTTCATCAGCTCGAGCATCGCCAACGTCTCCATCGAGCGCATCTCGGTGCGCGCCATTCCGCTGGTCGGCTCCATGGTGGTGATCGACCTCATCCTGGCGTTCTTCCCCCAGATCACCCTGTGGCTGCCCACGGTGCTGGGCTTCTGATCCCCCATAAGAGGCAAACGATGACGATGCACGACCGCGACCGCCCGTCCTCCCCCCGCGACCCGCACACCATGGTCGGCGTGCTGGGGGGCATGGGGCCCGATGCCACCGTGACCTTCATGCAGCGGGTGATCGACGCCACGCCCGCCGAGGACGACATCGACCACGTGCACCTGCTGGTGGACAACAACCCCAAGGTGCCGTCGCGGATCAAGGCGCTGATCGACGGCGACGGCGAGAACCCGGGGCCGGCGATCGCCGAGATGGCGCGGCGCCTCGAGCGGGCCGGCGCCGCCTTCCTGGTGATGCCGTGCAACACCGCCCACTACTACTGGCAGGATGCCCAGGACGCCGTCGACATCCCGGTCTGGCACATCGTCGAGCGGACCCTGGACAGCGTCGCCCGCACCGTCCCCGGGGCGCGGGTCGGCCTGCTCTGCTCGCCGGCGCTGCGCAAGATCGGCCTCTACGAGGGCTTCGTCGAGGCGCGCGGCCTGTCGCTGGTCTACCCCGAGGACGAGGCCGCGGTGCTCGAGGTGATCCGCGCCGTCAAGCGCGGGGAGGGGCGTCACCCCGACACCCTGGCGGCCTTCGCCCGGGCCGCCGACGACCTCAAGGCGCGCGGGGCGGACGTGCTGGTGCTGGCCTGCACCGAGCTCTCGGTCATCGACGACGCACTCGACGGCTCGCTGCCGGTCGTGGACAGCGTCCGGGTGCTGGCCGAACAGGTGGTGACCGCCGCCGAGGGCGTCGAGGCCGTCACGCCCTGATCGTTTCGCCCGGGTCGTCATGACCGGGCGTCGACGGCCGGGCCATCACGCCCGGCCGTCCCGACCATCCGGTCCGAGCGGGGCTCGGGCCCCGTTTTCCCGCTTCGCCGGGCCGTGTCGTCCCCGCCCACTGCGGCGGGGAGGGGCGACGCGCGTCCGTCGGGCGGCTTCAGGAGACTCGCGACATGAAAACCACGCTCTTCGATACGCCACTCGCCGAGCGGGTCGGCAGGGCTCGGCCCATCGGCCGCGGCCTGCTGGTGTGCGTCACCATCGCGCTGGCCACCACCTTCATCGCCGACCACTACGGGGGCCCGACGCTGCTCTACGCCCTGCTGTTCGGCATGTCGCTGCACTTCCTGAGCGAGGAGGGGCGCTGCCGCGAGGGCATCGAGTTCGCCGCGCGCACCGTGCTGCGCCTCGGCGTGGCCCTGCTGGGGGCGCGCATGACCCTCGCCCAGGTCGGCGACCTGGGGATCGGCCCCGTGCTGACCGTGGTGGCGGCCGTGGCGCTGGTCATCGCCATGGGCTCGGTGCTGGCCCGGGTGCTCGGCCTGGAGCGCGACCTGGGGCTTCTGACCGGCGGCGCCGTCGCCATCTGCGGCGCCTCGGCGGCGCTCGCCCTGTCGGCGGTGATGCCGCGCCACGACAACCACGAGCGCAACACCATCCTCACCGTGGTCGGGGTGACCACGCTCTCGACCATGGCGATGGTGATCTACCCGCTGATCGCCGGGGCCCTGGAGCTCGCCAACGGCCAGGCGGGGATCTTCCTCGGCGGCACCATCCACGACGTGGCCCAGGTGGTGGGCGCCGGCTACATGATCTCGGAGGAGACCGGCGACATCTCGACCCTGGTCAAGCTGGTGCGGGTGGCGATGCTGGTGCCGGCGGTGATGGTCTTCATGTGGCTGTTCCGGGCCTCGCGCCGAGAGGAGGGGGCGGCGGCCAAGGTGCCGATGCTGCCGGGCTTTTTGGTGGGCTTCGTGGTACTGGTGCTGGTCAACAGCCTGGGGCTGATTCCCGAGGCGGTGAACGAGGGGATGTCGACCCTCTCCCGCTGGTGCCTGGTCACCGCCATCGCCGCCCTCGGCATCAAGACCTCCTTCCAGAAGCTCGCGGTGGTGGGCTGGAAGCCGGTGATCCTGATGGCCCTGGAGACCCTCTTCCTGCTTGTCGTGGTGCTCGGCGTGGTGATGGTCGCCGGCCTCGGCACCTGATCGCCCGGGCGACGGCCCGCGGCCCGGACCCCCGATAGGTTCGAACCACCAACGAGAAGCGGCCAGTCGGCATTCGTCGACTGGTCGCTTTCGTGTGTGGGGGAGGGAAGGCGGACGGGAGAGGGCGCGATCGATGAATCGTTCATCGTCGGCTTGATTTTATAGACGCTCGGTCTATATTGATTGTCATGACCAACGCGACCACCAAACCCCGCCGCGGCCGGCCCCCCAGGGTGCCCCGCGATGACCCGGATACCCGGGCGGCGCTGATCCGCAGCGGCACCGAGGTGCTGACCGAACAGGGCTTCACCGCCTCGGGCATCGACGGCATCCTCAAGCGCGTCGGCGTGCCCAAGGGCTCGTTCTACTACTACTTCGACAGCAAGGAGGCGTTCGGGCGTGCCGTGATGGAGCACTACGGCGCCTACTTCGCGAAGAAGCTGGAGCGTCACCTGGAGGACGCGTCGCGTCCGCCGCTGTCGCGTATCGAGGCCTTCGTCGCCGATGCCCGCGACGGCATGGCCCGCCACGACTTCCGCCGCGGCTGCCTGGTCGGCAACCTCGGTCAGGAGGCCGGCGGCCTGCCGGAGGGGTATCGCGACTGGCTGCGGGCGACCCTCGACGACTGGCAGCGGCGCCTGGCGCGCTGTCTCGAGGAGGCGCAGGCGACCGGCGAACTCGCCGAGCACGCCGACGTCGAGCGGCTCGCCGAGGCCTTCTGGATCGGCTGGGAGGGGGCCGTGATGCGGGCGCGACTCGAGCGCCGGGCGCGGCCCCTGGAGGTCTTTATCACCACGTACATGGAGGGGCTGCCCCGCTAGGGGCGTCGCTTCATGCCATTCGATAGACGCTCGGTCTATAAGTGTTCAACAACACGAGGTGCACGATGTTCAAGGCCATTCTGATCGACAATAACGACGACGGGCAGCGGGTCGCGGTGGAGACGCTGGACGAGGCCCGCCTGCCGGAGGGCGACGTCACGGTGCGGGTCGACTGCAGCACCCTCAACTACAAGGATGCCCTGGCGATCACCGGCAAGGGGCCGGTGGTGCGCCAGTTCCCCATGGTGCCGGGGATCGACCTGGCGGGCACGGTCGAGCACTCCACGGCTGATGCCTACCAGGCGGGCGACGCCGTGCTGCTCAACGGCTGGGGCGTGGGCGAGAAGCACTGGGGGGGCCTGGCCGAGAAGGCGCGGCTGGACAGCCGCTGGCTGATTCCCCAGCCCGCGGCCTTCACGGCCCACCAGGCCATGGCCATCGGCACCGCCGGCTACACCGCCATGCTCTCGGTGATGGCGCTGGAGCGCCAAGGCGTGACGCCGGAGCAGGGCGAGGTGCTGGTGACCGGCGCCAACGGCGGCGTGGGCAGCTACGCCATCGCGCTGCTCGCTCGACTCGGCTACCGGGTCGTGGCCTCCACCGGTCGCCTCGAGGAGGCGGACTACCTCAAGGGGCTCGGCGCCGAGTCGGTGATCGACCGCGCCGAGCTCTCCGAGCCTGGTCGTCCGCTGGCCAAGGAACGCTGGGCGGGGGCGGTCGACTCGGTGGGTAGCCACACCCTGGCCAACGTGCTGGCTTCGACCCGCTACGGCGGCGCCGTGGCGGCGTGCGGGTTGGCCCAGGGCATGGACCTGCCGGCCAGCGTCGCGCCCTTCATCCTGCGCGGCGTGACGCTTTGCGGCATCGACAGCGTGATGCGCCCCTACGCCGATCGCGTCGAGGCCTGGCGCCGGCTCGGCGAGCTGCTCGCGCCCGAACAGCTCGACGCCATCACCCGCACCATCGGGCTGGACGAGGCGATCGACACGGCGAGCGAGCTGCTGGCCGGCCGGGTCCGCGGGCGCGTGGTGGTCGACATGGCCCGCTGACACCGAGCCGGGCGATCGACGGGGGCACGCCGGCGGCGTGCCCCTTTTGCGTCCGGACGCCGTGCGCTTTCTGATACGCTTGCCGAGGTCACCGATCGTCGCCGAGGAGTCGTCATGAGGGCCGCCAGCCGCCTGGAGAAACGCAACGTCGCCATCCTGGTCGCGGGCCAGACGCTCTACATGGTTGCCACCATCACCGTGATGACCCTGAGCGGGGTGGTGGGCCACCGGCTGACGCCCGCGCCGGGGCTGGCGACGCTGCCCGTCGCCACGATGATGATCGGCACCCTGATCGCGACCCTGCCGGCCTCGCTCTACATGAAGCGGGTGGGGCGCCGGCGTGGCTTCATGGTCGGGGCGGCGCTCGGCGGCGTGCTCGGCGGGCTGGTGGCCTTCGCCGGCATCGCCCTCGCGCACTTCTGGCTGTTCTGCCTGGGCAACCTGCTGCTGGGCGGCTACCAGGGCTTCGCCATGTACTACCGCTTCGCCGCGGTCGACGTGACCCGCCCGGCCTTTCGCAGCCGGGCGATCTCCCTGGTGCTGGCCGGCGGCGTGGTGGCGGCCTTCCTCGGCCCCTGGAACGCCAGCCTGACCAACGACTGGATCGCCTCGGTGCCGGATGGCGGACCCTACCTGATGGTCGCCGGCCTGGCGCTGCTGGCGATGCTGGTCCTCGGCGGCCTGCGGGTGCCGGCCAGCGGCGAACCCGCGCCCGGCGAGATTGCCAGGCCGATGGCCGAGATCGGCGCCCAGGCGCGCTTCAAGGTCGCGCTGGTCGCCGCGGCCCTCGGCTATGCCATCATGGGCCTGGTGATGACCGCCACGCCGCTCGCCATGCGCGCTCGGGGGTTCGAGATGGGGCAGGTGGCGCTGGTCATGCAGTGGCACGTGCTCGGCATGTTCGCGCCCTCCTTCGTCACCGGCGGCCTGATCGCCCGCGTCGGCGTGACCCGTATCCTGCTGGTCGGCACCGCGATCCTCGCCGCCTCGAGCCTGCTGGCGGCCGCCGGTACCGGGCTCGGGCACTTCTGGGCGGCGCTGCTGCTGCTCGGCATCGGCTGGAACTTCCTGTTCATCGGCGGCAGCACCCTGCTCGCCAGCACCCATGGCGAGGCCGAACGCGGCAAGGTGCAGGGCATCAACGACCTGGTCATCTTCTCGCTGGTGGCGGCAGGCTCGTTGCTGTCGGGGAGCCTGCTACAGCAGCTGGGCTGGACCGCGCTCAACCTGGCCATGCTGGGGCCGATCGGGCTGGTGGTCGCGTTCACCGCCTGGCTGGCGCTCGGCGAGGCGCGTGTCCGTCGGGCCCCGCAGGGGCGGCGAGCGGTCGGGGACTAGGTCGGCGATCCGGGCGGCCGGGGGCGTGTCGTGCCCGATTGGGATATGCTGAGGGCGATGCCGAAGGCCTGGCAGATCATCCACCTCAGGGAGAGCCTCCATGTCGTTCCGTCCCCTCTTCGCCAGCCTGCTGCTGGTCACCCCGCTGCTGACCACGCCGCTCGCGGCCGTCGCCGCTGCCCCCAATATCGTGCCGGGGGAGTGGGAGTTCACCAGCACCACCGCCGTGGCCGGGGACCTGCCGATTCCCGATCAGACCGAGACCACCCGGGAGTGCATCGCCCAGGGCGACCTCGAGGACGAGTCGTTCAGTTTCATCGAGGAGGAGGAAGGCTGCGAGCTGCTCGACCACGAGGTCACGGTCGACGGCATGGACTACCGCATGGTGTGCCGGGCCGAGGGGGGAGAGGCGAGCATCGTCGGCCGCATGGACTTCCTCGGCGAGCGGGTCGAGGGCAACGTCGACATCCTGGTCGACTCCGCCGCGGGCGAGCTCAGCATGACCACCGCCGTGGAGGGCCGGCGCCTCGGCGACTGCTGAGCCGCGCGGGCAGCGCTCGCCACTCATGCCACTCCCGCCATCCCCCGCCGGCGACGCGTCGCTGACCGGATCCCCACGCCTCGACCGCTGCCGCCGAGTCCCGGCGGCAGCGCTTTTCCTCAGTGGGCGGCGGGCTCCTCGCCCATCTCGTCGGCCAGGCGCCGGGCAACATCGCCGGGCGAGCCGGTGCGCCGGGCCAGCAGGTCGTAGGCCACCGGCACCACGAAGAGGGTGAAGAGGGTGGCCGCGGCCAGGCCGCAGAGGATGACGGTGCCGATCACCAGGCGGGTCTCCGCGCCGGCGCCGCTGGAGACGATCAGCGGCACGGCGCCCGCCATGGTGGTCACCGCGGTCATCACGATGGGCCGCAGGCGGGTCACCGAGGCCTCCACCAGCGCCTCGTGGAAGGCCATGCCGCGATCGCGCAGCTGGTTGGCGAACTCCACGATCAGGATGCCGTTCTTGGCCGCCAGTCCCACCAGCATCACCAGCCCCACCTGACTGTAGATGTTCAGCGACTGCCCGGTGAGATAGAGCCCCAGCAGGGCGCCGCAGATCGCCAGCGGCACGGTGAGCATGATCACGAAGGGGTGCACGAAGCTCTCGAACTGCCCGGCGAGCACCAGGAAGACCACCAGGATGCCCAGCCCCAGCAGGAAAGCGGTGGCGCCGCTGGCCTCCTGGTAGTCCCGCGAGGCGCCCTTGACGTCGGTCTGGGCCGCGGGCGGCAGGATCTCGTCCACCGTCGCCTCGAGGTAGGCGAGCGCCTCGCCCAGCGGGTAGCCGTCCGCCAGGTTGGCCTCGATGGTGATCGCCCGGACCCGGTTGAAGCGGTTCAGGGTGCTGGGCCCGGCGAAGTCGTGGAGCGTCACCAGGCTCGCCAGGGGGATCAGCTCGCCGGAGCGGTCGGAGCGCACCCGGAGGCTCTCCAAGGAGCGGGGGCTCGGCCGGCTGCCGGGGACGCCCTCGAGGATGACGTCGTACTCCTGGCCGTCGTCCACGTACTGGGTCACGGTGCGCCCGCCCAGCAGGGTCTCCAGGGTGCGGCCGATCTCGCTGACTGTCACCCCCAGGGCGGCGGCACGGGTGTAGTCGATGTCGACGCGCAGCTGCGGCTGGTTCTCCTCGTAGTCGCTGTCGAGCCCGGTCAGGCGCGGATTGTGCTCGCGCAGGTGGGCCAGCAGGGTGTCGCGCCACTCGGCGAGCTGCTCATAGGTGCCGCCGCCGAGCACGAACTGCACCGGCTTCTCGACCCGCGAGCCGAAACCCTGGCGCATCACCGGGAAGGCCCGGATGCCGGGCAGGCCGGCGAGGCGGCCGCGAATCTCGTCCATGATCGTCCAGGCCGAGCGGCGCTCGGCCCAGTCGGCGAGGGTGACGATCACGAAGCCGCTGTTGAAGTTCTCGATGTTGCCCCAGCCCCGCGGCGCGCGCACCAGGATGCGCTCCACCTCGCCCTGCTCGGTCATCGGCAGCAGGCGGGTCTCGATCTCGTTCATGTAGTCGAGCATGTAGTCGTAGGTGGCGCCGGGCGGGCCGTTGACCAGCACGAAGAAGTTGCCGCGATCCTCCTTGGGGGTGTACTCGTTGGGCAGCTCGCCGTTGAGCCACACCATGGCGCCGACGATGCCGAGAAAGAGCGCCAGCACCAGCAGGCGCAGCCCCAGCACCCGCTCGAGCAGCCGACGATAGCCCCGGCGGGAGCGCTCCAGGCCCCACTGCACGGCGCGGGCCAGGCGGCCCTCGTGCATGTCGGCGCGGAGCAGCTTGGAGGCCATCATCGGCGTCAGGGTCAGCGCCAGCAGGCTCGAGAGGACCACCGCGGCGGCCAGGGTGAGGGCGAACTCCGAGAACAGCCGGCCGATGTCGCCCTGCAGGAAGCTCAGCGGCACGAACACCGCCACCAGCACCAGGGTGGTGGCGATCACCGCGAAGGCGATCTGGCGGGTGCCCCGGAAGGCCGCCACCAGCGGCGTCTCGCCGTGTTCCTGCATGCGCCGGTGGATGTTCTCCAGCACCACGATGGCGTCGTCGACGATCAGGCCGATGGCCAGCACCAGGGCCAGCAGGGTCAGCAGGTTGATGGTGAAGCCGAACGTCGCCAGCGCCGCGAAGGTGCCGACCAGGGCGATGGGCACGGTCACCGCCGGGATCAAGGTGGTGCGCAGGTTGCCGAGGAACAGGAAGATCGCCACCACCACCAGGCCCATGGCGATGAACAGCGTCTGCACCACCTGGCCGATGGCGCCGTCGACGAACACCGAGGCGTCGAAGTTCAGTGACAGCTCCATGCCCTCGGGCAGGGTCGATTGCAGGCGGTCCATCTCCGCCTGGGCGCCCTTGGAGATCTCCAGCACGTTGGCGGTGGACTGCTTCATCAGCCCCAGCCCCACCATCGGCACGCCGTTGCCACGAAAGACGGTACGCTCCTCCACGGCGCCGATCTCGACCCGGGCCACGTCGCCCAGGCGCACCAGGTAGCCGTCGGCGCCCTCGTCCAGCGCCAGCCGGCGGAAGTCCTCGGGGGTGGCGAAGCTTCTCGGCAGCCGCACGATGAACTGGCGCGACTCGGAGACCACGGCGCCGCCGGGCAGCTCGACGTTCTCGTCGCGCAGGACGTCCTCGACGTCGCCCACCGTGAGGCCGCGTGCCGCCAGGGCGTCGGCATCGAGCCAGACGCGCATGGCGTACTCGCGACCGCCGCCGACCCGCACCTGGGCGACGCCGGGCAGCACCGAGAAGCGATCCACCAGGTAGCGGTCGGCGTAGTCGGTGAGCTCGGCCACGTCGTAGCCGCCGCCGCTCAGCGAGAACCAGATCACCACCTCGGAGCTCGAGTCGGCCTTCTGCACCTCGGGCGGGTCGGCCTCCTCGGGCAGGTTGCCCCGGGCCCCGGAGATGCGGTCGCGGATGTCGTTGGCGGCGGCGTCGATGTCCAGGTCCAGGCCGAACTCCACGTTGATGCTGGAGCGGCCGTCCTCGCTGGAGGAGGAGATCACCTCGATGCCCGCCACCCCGGCGATGCGATCCTCCAGCACCTGGGTGACCCGGGTCTCGACGATGCTGGCCGAGGCGCCGGGGTAGCGGGTATCGATGGAGACCACCGGCGGATCGATGGCGGGGTACTCCTGGAGCGGCAGGCGCTCGAGTGCCAGCAGGCCGAAGGCGACGATCAGGGCGGCCATCACCACGGCCAGCACCGGGCGCTGGACGGAGAGGTCGGAGAGGCGCATCAGCCGTTCACCTCGGCGCCGTCGCGGCTGCGCCGCAGCAGCTGGGGCACGGTGGTGTCGTCGTCGAGGATGCCGAGCAGGCGGGTCGGCTGGCCGTCGCGGACCCGCTCGGTGCCGTGGGCGACCACCAGGTCATCCACGGCGAGTCCCTCGAGGATCTCCACCTCGCCCTCGCGGCGCGCGCCGATGCGCACCTGGCGCTCCTCGACCCGGTAGGCCTCCCCGTCGCTCTGGAGGGTCAGCACGAACTGGCGCTGCCCCTGGGGGATCAGCGCCGCCTCGGGAATCACCAGCGCCTCCCGGGGCGCACTCTCCAGGCGCACCTGCATCAGCATGCCGGGGCGCAGCGCGAGCTCGGGGTTGGCGAGCTCGGCGCGCACCGTGATGCTGCGGGTGACCGGGTCGATGCGCGTGCCGATGCTCGCGATCTCGCCGCGAAACGGGGTGTGGGGCAGGGCCGCGCTGGTCGCGGTCAGCGCGAGGCCCGGCGAGAGCTGCCCGAGGGCCCGCTCGGGCAGGGTGAAGTCGAGCTTCATGACGTCGAGCCGGTCGAGGGTGACGAGCTCGGTCCCGGGGGTCACCAGGGTGCCCACGCTGACGTTGCGAAAGCCCACGATGCCGCCGAAGGGCGCCTGGATGCGGGTGTCGGCGAGCCGGGCCTCCAGGGCCTGGATCTCCGCCTCGGCCTGGCGCAGCCGGGCCCGGGCGTCCTCCACGTCGGCGCGCGGCGCCAGGTTGCGGCTCTGCAGCTGGGCGAGCCGGTTGACGGCGTTGCGGCGCTCGTCGCGCAGCGCCTGGGCGACCCGCAGGTCGGCGCGCTGCTCGTCGTCGGCCAGGCGCACCAGCAGCTCGCCGGCCTCGACGCGCTCGCCGCCCTCGAAGGTCAGCTCGACGATGGTCTCGGTGACGGTGGCGGAGAGGGTCACGCTCTCGTCGGCACGCAGGGTGCCCAGCGCCGCCAGCGGATCGGACCAGGCGGCGAGGCTGGCGCGGGCGGCGATCACCGCGGTGGGCTGCTGGGCGGCCAGCAGCGGCGAGAGCACCAGCAGGGCCAGGCCGATCAGCAGGGTCAGGCGTGTTCGCGATGGGGTCATGGCGGGCTTCTTGTCGATGATCGATGAGCGGGTGCCCGTTCCGTCGGGCCCGTGACAGCCGATCGCTCGGCTTGGGGCGAGTGTGGCAGCAGAGTGTGGAAGCAATGCACAGGCGACTCGCTATCTTCTCAATGTACAATCCTTGTATAGAAATGGCCACCCGCCGGCGGTGGTCGGCGCCGGGCCGGCGGGCTGCTAGAATGCGCGGCCCGACTCGATGCCCTGCAGGAGACCCAGGCCGTGACGTATGACGTGGTAGTGATCGGCGCCGGCGCCGCCGGCCTGATGTGTGCGCTGACCGCCGGCTATGCCGGACGGCGAGTACTGGTGGTGGATCATGCCAACAAGGCCGGCAAGAAGATCCTGATGTCCGGCGGGGGACGCTGCAACTTCACCAACCTGGCCTCGGGGCCGGCCAACTTCTATTCGGCCAATCCGGCCTTCTGCATCTCGGCCCTCAAGCGCTACCGCCCCGAGCACTTCGTCGAGCTGGTGGACCGCCACGGGGTGGAGTACGTGGAGAAGGCCCCGGGCCAGCTGTTCTGCGCCGACTCCGCGAAGGAGATCCTGCGGGTGCTGCTGACCGAGTGCGACTGGGCGGGCGTCGAGATCCGCCTCAAGACCTCGATCGAGGCCGTGGAACGTGCCGGCGTGGGCATGCGGCTCGCGACCTCGGCGGGGCGCATCGACGCCGGGGCCGTGGTGGTGGCGAGCGGGGGGCTCTCCATCCCGACCATGGGCGCCACCGGGTTCGGCTACGACCTGGCCCGGCAGTTCGGCCTCGCGGTCACCGAGACCCGGGCCGCCCTGGTGCCCTTCACCCTGACCTCGCAGTGGAAGGCGCGGGCCGAGGCCCTGGCCGGCGTCAGCGTCGAGGTGGCGGTGAGCTGTCGCGGGCGGCGCTACCGCGAGCCGATGCTCTTCACCCACCGCGGCCTGTCGGGGCCCGCCATGCTGCAGATCTCCAGCGTCTGGCAGCCGGGCGACTCCCTCGCCATCGACCTGCTGCCCGGCCTCGATGCCTTCGAGGCCCTGGCCGCGGCGCGCCGCGAGACCCCCAGGCGCCGGCTCTCCACCTGGCTTGGCGAGCGGCTGCCCAAGCGCCTCGCCCAGGCGCTGATCGAGTGGCATGGCGATGACGGGGTGCTGGCCGAGTACTCCAACGACCGACTGGCGGCCTGGGCCGAGCGCCTCGGCGACTGGCGGGTCAAGCCGGCCGGCACCGAGGGCTGGCGCACCGCCGAGGTGACCCTGGGCGGCGTCGATACGCGGGCGATCTCCTCGAAGGACTTCGCGGTCACGGACCTGCCCCAGCTGCGCTTCATCGGCGAGGTGCTGGACGTCACCGGCGAGCTGGGCGGCCACAACTTCCAGTGGGCCTGGGCGTCGGGCGTGGCCTGCGGCATGGCGCTGTAGTGCCTTGCCGAGATAGCCACATCCCCCCATGCCGCCCCTCATGGCGAAGCCCCGCGTCGCCACGCTAGCGGGCATCGCCCACGCCATCCCTGGGCGGCGCTGCCGCGTCTGACGGGCCGGTGAGCCCCGCGGGTTCGCGCCGTCGGGGCAATTTCCTGGTCATCGAACGCCTGGCTCAGGGGCCTCCCCACGCGTTTGACATGTCTCGGGATAGGATTGACAGTGGATGCATGAGCCCCCGCACCCACGATTCCCATCCCCACGACGACCCTGCATCGATCGCCGCAGCCGTTGAGCAACTCGACGCGGCCATCGAGCGGCTGGCCGCCGCCAATAGCGTCGCGGGCGTCTCGCCCGTGTTCGAGGTCCTCGAACCGGCACGCGCCTTGATGCTCGACCCCGAAGGGATCGATCTCGTCTACAAGAGGGTGCCGGCGCTCGAGGCGGCCGGGTTCTTTCGCGGCAGCGACTGGGATTATCCCCAGACGCTGGTGCCTTCTCTCGCCGTGCGCACGGTCCGGCATGGCGATCCGGTCGCCACCCTGGTGGAGAGCCTGAGCCAGGTCCGCCTGCTGGCGGTGGCCAGCGGCGACTTCCATCACCCCTCCATCTCCGCCGAGCATGCCCATCACTTCCTGGCTCAGGTGATGGCGATGAACCTCGACCTCGTGGTCAGCGACCTGCAGGAGGGCGACCGCCTGCGGCCAGAGAGGCTGGGCGTCCTCGTCCAGCAGCTCTATCACTATCTGCTGCACCACCTGGGCTACGAAAACCTGCTGGAACATCTGGTCGCCGAGGTGTGGCGGGTGCTGGCGCAACGTCCGGTCCAGGTCGACGGCGTCAAGCACATGGTGACCCAGATCGCCGCCTGCCTGAACAAGCCGGACGCGACGCTCGGCGAGGTCGGGGACGATGCGCTGCGACTGATCAATGCCGTCTTCAGCCCCACGGCAGGGTGCCGCGAGGATCCCGGTTTCGACGTCTATGCCGAGCGGCTGGCGCTCATGGACGATGAGACGCTGCTGAAGGAGGCCATTGCCTTCGCCCAGGCCATGCATGGCACCGGCCTGGTCTCGCCCTACATGCCGGGGTTCATTCGTTACCTGCGCACCCGCTGGAATGCCTTGATTCCCACGGCGCTGGGGCTCAGCTACACCGGTGCCGACGCCTTTCACTGCTACCCGGCATTGATCCATACGCTGATCGACGAAGCCGTGTTCGCCGAAACCAGTCAGGCGGTCTACGGCCTCGCCATGATGCTTGAGCGGGGCATTCTCTATGCGCCACCGGTGGCTCCGTCGCTGTGGCGGCAGGTGCGATTGACCCTGTGCGAGGCCGCGGCAGAGAAGATCGTCAGCGTCTTCGGGAACCGTCTCGCTCCGGAGCGCTTCCTGCTGGCCGATGTCCTCAACGTCCTCGGCCACCCCCTTGGCGTGGGGCAGGGCAACTATCCTACCTGCCAGTCCACGCGCGCGCTGTCCATGTGGGCCTACGGTGCGCCGGCCGACCTGCTGCGCATCGTCGCCTGGTCCGCGCGCGATGACGAGATCGTGATGCGCTTCGAGGGTGAGAACATTTCCTCGCGGGAACTCGGCGCCGGCCTGGCGAGCGAGCCTCCCGTCGATGTGGATGCTGTCTCACTGCTGACGGTCCCCCACCTCGACCGCATATACTTCGAAATGGGACGTCGCAGTGCCGGTCGAGGAGAGGATCCTCACAAGTGGGTCAATGCCGAGTTCCATGGGGAGCAAGTCGGCCACGGCTTCCGCATTGCCGTCGATGTCTTTACGGGCGGGCTGAAGGATTTCGAGGGGTTCATCCGAGATTTCTATGCGGCTTATCACCCTTACTACAATGGCAATATTCCGGTCATCAATCCGCAGCCTGCGGGCATTGCCGTGACCGACAGCGCCACGCGCTTTCTCGGCTGGCATGCGATCACGATTCAGCGACTTGCTCTCGACCCAGTCGGCGTCATGCGGGTGTATTTCTTCAATCCCAATAACGACAGTGGCCAGAATTGGGGGCAGGGGATCATTACATCAACTCAGGGCCATGGCGAACTTTATGGTGAGGCATCACTGCCCGTGACCGAGTTCGTCTCACGGCTCTACGTCTTTCATTATGACCCCCTGGAGAAGGGCGATCCTGCCTCGGTGCCCGCAGGCGAGGTGCAAGGCGTCATGCGGCTGGCGCAAGCTAGCTGGGCAGCGGGCCGCTAAGCGGGTCGGGACGGACACGACTGGTCGTTCGTCACCTAACTGTTTCAGGGCTATCGCCCCGATTTCCTATTCAATGGCAGAGCCGCTACACTGATTTATACGATTGGAATTAAGGGTTCACGAACGCATTTGTGATTTTTTCTGATTTGCATCGCACACTTTGCTGGATGGCATGAATGTAATAAAACCACGCCTTCCGGCGGCTCTCTTCCCCGAGCCCGCGCTCCAATCCGAGTGCAAGCTTTCCGTACAACCCCAAGGAGAATGTCGAATGACGACGCCAGAAACAGTAACTGAACTGCCCCCGGAGGTTGCAGCCTGGACCGATCCTTCGATGGACTCGGTTCGCGGAACGGAAACGCCCAAGGATCCCAACAAGGGGTATATCGCCCTGCTCGGCTGGAGCGTCAATGCCATCAAGGCGGCCCAGAAGTTCGATCGCCGCTACGTGGTCGTTGCGCCCGAGTGGGCCGAAGATTTCTGCACGGCCAACAAGATTCCCTTCATTCCGTGGGATTTCATCCGCCTGAACGATCGATCCATGGAGATCGCCCAGCGGCTCAAGGATGAGGGTGTCGATGTCGCCATCCCGCTGTTCGAGGAAACCGTGGAGTGGTCTGGCGCGATCAACTCCGTGCTGCTGGATAACCCACGCATGTACGGGCAGTCGATCCTGTTCCGCGACAAGGCGCTGATGAAACGCCGTGCCCAGCTGGGCGGCATCCGCGTGGGGATCTTCGAGGAGGCCCACGAGAAGGAAGACGTCGTTCGCTTCATGAAGCGCGTCAATCAGACGCTTCTCAAGCTCGACGGCGACCCCGACGATCCGATTCACGTCAAGGCCTTCGACAAGGCCGGCTGCCTCGGCCATCGCATGATCCGCACGATGGAAGAGATCGAGCATATCCCGGATGAAGAGTATCCGCTGCTCATGGAGAGCCACCTGGATGGCTGGGAGTTCGCCGTCGAGGCCTGGATCCATGATGGCAAGATCCAGTTCCTCAACATCTCCGAATACGTGACGCTCGGCTATTCGGTCTTCGTTCCCGCGACCAAGGAGCTCGAGAGCTGGCGCAATGCCATTACCAAGCAGATCGAGAAACTGATCAAGACGTTCGACATCCAGTTCGGACTGATCCATCCCGAGTATTTCGTGACCGCCGACGGTGAGATGTACTTCGGCGAGGTCGCGTATCGACCCCCGGGGTTCAAGGCCTTCGAACTCATCGAACGTGCCTACGGCTTCAATGCCTATCAGGCATCGATGCTCGTCTTCGATCCCAAGAGCACCAAGGAGGAGGTCGCCAACTTCTTCCCGCGTGAAGTGGTCGATGCCAAGGGCTATGCGGGCTGCTTCGGCGTCTATCCGCGTCGGCGCGTCGTCAGCAAGCTGGAGATGCCCAAGGAAACCATCGAGCATCCCTATTTCGATTTCCACGAACTGACGCCGCCCGCCGAGGAGACGGTGCCGGATCGCTCGGCCTTCGGCACACACTGGGGGCTGGTGTTCTTCTTCGGTGATGATCCGATCAAGATGCGGGATCTGCTCAAGGCCCAGGAAGACCTGGATTTCTACGTCTAGTGATGCGATCCCGCTTGCCATTCAGGCAGCGGCAGCACGAAGAAAGGCAGGGCGTTGGCCCTGCCTTTTTGCGTTGGTGTCCGCGTCATTTGGCGCCGAGGTTACCTGGCCTTAAAGTCACATCGGGGCCGGATTACAGGTAGCGGCCACCGGCGGCGATGGCGATCGTGGCCAGCCCCAGGAGCAGGTTGAGGCCGATCAGACGACGGATACGGGCCAGCTGCTGCCCGCCGGTGGGCCAGTCCTCATCGGCCACGGCCCGTCCCAGGCGGCGAAAGGGCGCGAACCAGACGTGCAGGAAGATCGCCATCATGGCGAGACCCGAGACCAGCATCAGATGCACGTGCAGGCCGGCGCCCGCCATGCCGCCGAAGTAGCCGAAGAGCATCCACAGCCCCGTCGCCAGCAGCACCGCCACGCTGGCCCACACCCAGGGAAAGAAGCGCTGGAAGACCTGGTACCAGAGCGTCAGCCGCTGGGGCGGCTCGAGCAGCTCCCCGGCGACCCGGCGCAGGATCATCCAGGCGAAGAACATGCCGCCGACCCAGATCACGGCGGCGAGCAGGTGCAGGCTGATGGCAAGGGGCATGACGGGCTCCTTCATGGTTGCGTGGAGCTTGGGGGCTGGGGACGGGGCTCGTCCGGGAGGCGGCCGCTGCAGGGCCGCCCTCGGCACGGTGCAGGGGGACGGCGTGGCTCAGCGCAGCAGGTCGCGGGCCTTCTTGGCGAACAGCAGACCGGTGGTGAGCCGCCGCGCCAGGCGCGCCGCGCCGCCGGGGTGTCGCAGTCCGCGATAGGCGAGCAGCCCGCCGGCCACGAGCAGCGGGGTCTTGTGGCGCGCGAGGAAGCGCCAGCCCTGGTCGAGCGTGCGTTCGGCCGTGCGCCAGCGATGGGCGGCCACCAGCAGGTCGATGCGCTGCTGTTCGATGGCATGCTCGAGTTCGGCCCGGCGGGCCTGGCGTTCAGCGCGGTTCACGGCTCGCCTCCACCAGCTCGCGATCGGTGGCCAGGTGGCTCAGGGTGCCGGCCAGCAGGGTGCGACGCCTGGCCAGGTGCATCACGCGCAGGGCCAGCAGCAGCCCGCCGCCGAGCAGTACCACGGCACTGGCGCCGATGGCGGCCAGGCGGTGGGTCTCCCAGAAGGCGACGATCACCAGGGCGGTGAGCACGCCGATGCCGAGCAGCAGCAGGATCAGACTGAGACCGGCCAGCAGCAGCAGGCCAAACAGGCGCGCGCGCTCCTCCTCCAGCTCGAGCACGGCGAGACGCAGGCGCGTCTCGCCGGTCGCCAGCAGGCTGCCGAGCAGGCGCTTGCCCGCCCCGAACAGCCGATGAGCCGGTCCCTGGCTCGCCGCCATCAGCGCCGCCCGATCAGCATGCCGACCACCACGCCCACGGCGGCGCCGATGCCGATGCTGGTCCAGGGGTTGTCGTGGACATAGCGGTCGCAGGCGTCGGCCTGCTGGGTCACGTTGTCGCGCGCCTCGCCGTAGAGCCGCTCGCCGCGCGCCTCGAGGCGCCCGCGGGTATCCTTCAGCCGCTTCTCTGCGCGCTCGCGCAGTTCCTTGATATTGCTCCGGGAGTCATCGGCGGTGGCGCTGACCAGCTCCTCGATGGTCTGGGAAAGGTGGTGCAGGTCTTCCTTGAGCTGCTGGGTGGACTCGCTGGTGCGGGATTGTTGACTGGCCATCGGGTCTTCCTTGGACGGTGAATGACACGGTCAGCATAGCAGCAGGTTGCACGGCTCTGCATCCGACCCCGGACGGCTCAGCGCTCGCTGCCGGCGGAGAACAGCGGGTTGAGGCTGAAGCCCAGGCTCAGGCGGTTGGTGCGCTGGTCGTAGTCGATCAGGCTCTCGCCATAGCCGTAGTAGTACTGCAGATGGCCGCGGATGCTGCCGAACATCGGCCAGGAGTAGTCCAGCTGGGTGCCCACATGGCCCTCGGCGGCATTGCCCCGCAGCAGCAGGCTCAGCTCGTTGTCGTCGTTGACGCGCCGGGCCACGGTGATGTCGCCATAGCCGAGGTACTCGTCGATGTCGGGGTTGTCGTCCTCGCTCTCGGATTCCGGGATGCGCCAGTGGGGCGCCAGCACCAGGGACCAGTCGTCGTGGATGAAGGTGGTCTCGAGGATCAGTCGGTTCCAGCTGCGCGACAGCGTCTCGGAGCGGCCGTTGGACTGGTGGTTGAGCGACAGCCGGTTATGGATGTTGGTCCAGCCCAGCAGCGAGGTGTCGTTGTCGAAGTCGACGAACACCTCGGGCTCGTAGTTGGTCTCGCGGAAGGGCGAGGAGGCGTCCGCGTTGTAGGCCTGCCACCAGCTGCGCTGGGTGTAGCCGAAATGCAGGTCGCCGCCGGCATCGCCGAAGAGGTCCTCGACCAGGTTGAACTTGACGCTGAACTGGAACTTCATCTCCGCCCGGTCGGCCTCGCTGCCGTCGCTGACGTCGCGAAAGACTCCCTCGTTCGGCGTGGTGTTGTAACTCAGCGGGAACCAGTAGTTGCGCCGATGGGTGGTGATGGCGTAGGGGTTGTTCGCCGAGGCGCGCTCGAGCTGGCGGCGCTCGTCCACGACCTCCTCGAGCTCCTGCCCGCCGTCATCGGCGGCGAGCGCGGCGCTGGCGGACGGCGTGTCCTCGGCGGCCTGCAGGCGCTGGCGCAGCGCGCCCATCTCCGCCTCGAGCTCGGCGATGCGGGACTCGATGGCCTGGCGCTCGCCCTCGCTCAAGGGGGCGGCGGCCTGGGCCGCGCCGCCGAGGCTCGCGAGCAGCAGCGTCACGGCGCACAGGGGTGTTCGGGCAGACATCATGGTCGGGCACCTTGTGGAAGAACACGGCGTTTCTATCACGCCAGTCCGGCAAGTCAACTGTGCTCCCGGAGCGACAGGCGGTGATTGCCTTGCCGCCCCGGGAGGCCGAGAATCACGCGATGCATCATCATAACCGAGGCTGTCCATTGAATGCCCCCTGTCCCCCCGGTCGTCGCCGCGCCGCCGCGTGCCTCGGCCTCGGCCTCGTGCTCCTGCTGTGCCTGCTGGTGGCGTCGACGGCGATGACGCCGGCGCTGGCCCAGGAGATTGCCTCGCCGGCCGGCGTCGACCAGCCGCTACCGACCCGCGAGGAGGTCGAGGCGCGCCTCGAGGAGCGCCAGCCGGCCGAGGGCGAGACTCCCGCCGAGGGCGCCCAGCGTGATATCGAGGCGCTGCGGGCGGCCCTCGAGGGCCTGGAACGACTGGCCGCGGTTAAGGAGCAGCTGGCCGAGCTCGAGGCGCGGGTCGAGCGGGCGCCCCAGGAGCTGCAGCGGATCCAGCAGGCGCTCGACAGGATGGAGCGGGTCGACCGGCAGGCGACCTTCGAGGAGCTGGAGGAGCTCTCCCTCGAGGCGCTGGAGACGCGTCGCAAAAGCGCCGAGGAGGCTCTGTCGTCGTCCCAGGACACGCTCGCCGAGGTCTCGTCGCGGCTGCTCAACGCCCAGACCCTGCCGGAGCGCGCCCAGCAGGCCATCGGCGAGGCGATGCAGCGGGTCGACGAGCGGCGTCGCCAACTGGAGGAACTGGCCGACGCCGAGGTGGCGATGGACGACCCCAGGCGATGGCAACTGCGCATCGAGCGCGCGCTGGCCGAGCAGACCCTGGCGCTGCACCAGCGCCAGCTGGAGACCAACAGCCAATTGCGCGAGCTGGATCAGGCGCACCGTGAGCTGCTCGAGCGCCAGGTGGCCAGCCAGGAGGCCCGACTGACCATGCTTCAGGCGGTCATGGATCGCCGCCGTCGCGAGCAGTCCGAACAGGCCATCGCCAAGGCGGTCAGCGAGGATGGCGAGGGCATCGTCGGCCATCCCCTGGTGCGCAAGGCCCGGGAGATCAATCGCACCATGAGCCTCGAGCTGCTGCGCGCCACCGACCGGGCCAATCGCCTGGTGCGCGAGAGCCAGGAGGTGCGTCGCCAGTTCGATCGGGTCCGCCAGCTGGAGCGCAACCTCAACGAGCAGATCGACGCCGTCCGCGGCAGCATGCTGCTGTCGCGCATTCTCCGCGAGCAGCGGCTGACCCTGCCCCGGGTGGAGGCGCGGCCCGGTCTGCAGGACGAGATCGCCGATCTGCACCTCAAGCAGTTCGAGCTCGGCCGTCACCGCGATCAGCTGCGCGAGGGCAGGCAGCTGGCGCGCCAGAGGATCGAGGAGGCCGATGCCGAGGCCTCGCCGGCGCTGCTCGAGTCGCTGCTCGACCTCTACCAGGCGCGTCGCGAGCTCGTCGACCAGCTGGAGAAGGCCTACGGCGAGATGCTCAGCGCGGCGATCGACCTGCAGCTCAACCAGCAGCAGCTGCTGGACACCAGCCGGTCGCTGCGCGCCACCATCGACGAGCAGCTGTTCTGGATCGCCAACACGCGGCCCCTGAGTCTCTCCTGGTTCGGCCACCTGCCGGAGAACCTGGCCACCGAGTGGCGCGAGGGGGAGTGGCGTGCCCTGCTGCCGGTGAACTGGCGGCTGCCGAGCGCTCGTGCGCTATTTGGCGTGCCGATCCTGCTGGCGGCGCTGGGGCTGATCGCCTGTCGTCGGCGCTTCCGGACGCGGCTCGCGCAGCTGCATCGGGAGGTCGGCCATCTCAGGCGCGACTCCCAGGGGCATACCCCTCAGGCGGTGGCACTCAACGCCCTGCTGGCGCTGCCCGGTCCGCTCTGCCTGCTGGCGGTCGGCGTCGCCCTGCTGGCGGGCACCCAGGGCATCGGTCAGGGCATCGGCGGGGCGCTGCTGCACCTGGCACTGGCCTGGGCTGTGCTCGGCTGCGCGCGCAATCTGCTGGTCGCGGAGGGCGTGGCCACGCGCCATTTCCATTGGCACGCGGGCTACGCCGCCTCCCTGCGCGGCTGGCTCTGGTGGCTGGGCGTGGCGCTGGTGCCGGTGCTGCTGATCGCCCCGCTGGCTCGCGAGGCGGCCGTCGCGCTGAACCAGCGCCCGGTCGGCCTGCTGCTGCTGCTCGGCGGCCTGTTCGCCATGAGCCTGGTGCTGGCCAAGCTGATCCTCGCCCACGTGCCCTTCTTCGGGGTCAAGCTGTTCCGCCTGATGCTGGGGCTCGCCATCGCCCTGGTGCCGGTGGCGCTGGCGGGGCTGATCGCCTATGGCTACGAGTACACGGCCCTGAGCCTGGTGGGCCGCTTCGTCATCACGCTCTACCTGCTGGGGCTCTGGATTCTGGTCGAGGCCGCCGTGATCCGTGGCCTGGCGGTGGCGGCACGGCGACTGGCCTACCGTCGGGCCCTGGCCCGGCGGCATGCCCTGGCCCAGGAGGGGGGCGAGGGCCTGGAAGTCGTCGAGGAGCCGCCGCTGGACATGGAGCAGGTCAACCAGCAGTCGCTGCGCCTCTCCAAGCTGATCCTGCTGATCGGCTTCATCCTGGTGCTCTATCTGGTGTGGTCGGACCTGCTCTCGGTGTTCGGCTATCTCGAGCAGGTCGCCCTGGTGGGGCCCGACGAGGGGGCGTCCGCCGAGGCGCTCGGCAGCATGGTCTCGGTGGCCGATGTCATCACCGCCCTGCTGGTGGTGGGGCTGACCCTGATGATGGCGCGCAACCTGCCGGGCCTGCTCGAGGTGATGGTGCTCTCGCGGCTGTCGCTCAAGCAGGGCAGCGCCTACGCCATCAGCTCGCTGCTCGCCTACGCCATCGTCGGCGGCGGCGTGGTCGCGGCGCTGGGCACCCTCGGGGTCTCCTGGAACAAGCTGCAGTGGCTGGTGGCGGCGCTGAGCGTGGGGCTCGGGTTCGGCCTGCAGGAGATCTTCGCCAACTTCGTCTCGGGGCTGATCATCCTGTTCGAGCGGCCGGTGCGCATCGGCGACACCATCACCCTGGGCAACCTCACCGGCACGGTGAGCAAGATCCGCATCCGCGCGACCACGGTGACCGACTTCGACCGCAAGGAGATCATCATCCCCAACAAGACCTTCATCACCGACCAGCTGATCAACTGGTCGCTCTCCGACACCATCACCCGGGTGGTGCTCACCTACGGGGTCGCCTACGGCTCGGACCATCGCCTGGTGCACCGCCTGCTGCGCGAGGCGGCGGACCAGAACGCGAGGGTCCTGGCCGACCCGGAGCCCCAGGTGTTCTTCATGAACTACGCGGAGAGCACCCTCGACTTCGAGCTGCGCATCTTCGTCAACAGCCTCGGCGATCGACTCTTCGCCACCGACGAGATCAACTGCCGGGTCGGCGAGCTGTTCGCCGAACACGGCATAGACATCGCCTTCAATCAGCTCGACGTCTGGCTCCACCGGGCCGGCGGCCAGGCGAGCCGGGTCCAGAGCGTCTCCTCACGGCGGCTGGCCGAGCCCGAGCCCGAGCGCCCGGCACCGGGCGCAAAGGGCGACCCGGGCGAGCTCGGTGCCGGGGGGGACGGCGACGGGGGCGGCGACGCCGGGCGCTGAGCTGGGCGTCAGCGGCGCACGGCATGGAGCAGGAATTCCCGGTTGCCGTCGCCGCCGAGCAGTGGGCTCGGCTGCCAGTGCAGGATCGCGAAGCCGAGCTCGGCGCAGGTCGCGCGGATGCGCGCCTCCACCTCGGCGAAGCGGCGCTCGTCCACCACTACCCCCCGCGCGTTGACGCCGCCCGGGCCCACCTCGAACTGCGGCTTGACCAGGCTGGCGAGCTCGCTGCCCGGCGGCAGCAGGGCGGCGAGCTCGGGCAGGATCAGCGTCTGCGAGATGAAGGAGACGTCCATCACGGCGAGCTCCGGGCCGCTCGCGCCTTGGGCGGCGAAGGCCGCCGCGAGGCGCGGGTCGCCGGCCATGGCGCGGGCATTGAGCCCCTCCAGGCAGGTCACCCGGGGGTCGTCGCGCAGGGCGGCGTCGAGCTGGTCGTGCCCCACCTCCACGCCGATCACGTGGCGCGCGCCGAAGCGCAGGGCGCAGTCGGTGAAGCCCCCGGTGGACTGGCCCACGTCGAGCACCAGGCGCTCGTTGAGCGACAGCCCAAGCGCCTCGATCAGCGCCTCCAGCTTGAGCCCGGCCCGGGAGGCGTAACGCTCCTCGGGATCCTCTTCCAGGGCGAGCTCGGTCGCCTCCGGAAGCTTCTCGCCGGGCTTGACCAGCGGGGCGCCGCCCGTCGCCAGGCGCACGCGGCCATGGCGGATCAGCCGCTGGGCGCGGGTGCGGGAACGGGCCAGGCCCTGGGTGACGAGCAACTGATCGAGACGTGGCATGGCGGCTCCGGCGGGGCGTGGATGGAGGCGCCATTATGGCATATCGCGTCACGCGCTCGAGGCGCCAGAGGCCGGCGTTGGGCCGTTCTCATGCACGATGCCCCCGCACCAGAGGGCACGAGGGCATCGCGTCGGGCGGGCTATCGCGGTCGGCGACCCGGCGTGCTGGGCTAGGGTCCCTCGTCGGCCTGCAGGCCGACGGCCGGGATCCGGTCACTGCCCCAGCTGCGGTGGATATAGCCCGTCACCCGGTCCAGCTCCTCCTGGGTGATCTTGGCCAGCTCGCCGCGCTCCAGGGGATCGTAGTGGTAGATGTAGAGGCGTGAGGCGAACTGCTCGAAGGGCAGCGAGGACTCGCCGAAGCGCTCGCCCTGGTCTGCCGTGCTCACCTTGATGCCGTCGCCCCAGTCCTGGCCGCTGTCGTTGTTGGGGTTGAAGAAGTACACCCGCATGACGTCGCTGGGGTCGAGGTTGACCCGCAGGATGGTGATGGCGTGCCAGCCGATGAAGCGGGCGGCGCTGTCGGTGACGGCGATGCCCGCCGGCTGAGGGTGGATCAGCGGCTGGTTGCCGTTGTAGTAGGGGTGGTAGCTCGCATAGAAGTGGCGCAGGAAGTCGTCCAGCGCATGGAGCTTGCCGGTCGCCACGTCGACGTTGATGCGAAAGCCGCGGCCCGACCACCAGCCGTGGAACTCCGGATTGACCCAGCGGTGCGGGTCGCCTTCGCGGCCGATGCAGCGCCGGATCATCTCCGCATAGATGCGATCCAGGTGCGGCACCACGATCAGCGATACCGGATCGAGGTCCATGGGCAGTGCCTGGGCGACCCCGGAGAGGCTCGCCATGGAGGAGAGCGGCATGCCCTCGAAATGGATGATGATGTCGTCGTCACGGGCCGCCCAGGTCACCATCTGCAGCAGGTAGTCCGGGTCGTTGTAGGCCCACATGGAGAGGGCGCGCGCCGACTGGCAGGTGGGGTTGTTGCCCTGGCCCACCCCCAGCGGCAGGCCGAGCATGCACAGCACGCCTTCCAGCAGCCGGGCGCGGGGCGACACGGTCTCGCCGAAGGCCAGGTTGAGGCGCGCCTGGGACCACTCCGACAGCGAGAGCCCCAGCTGGCGCCACATCGCCGGGGCCACTGGCGGCTGGTAGAGGATGCCGCGCTCCAGCATCAGCGCCAGGCCATAGGCGGCCTGCGGCGTGGCGGGATAGATGCCCCCGCGGATCAGCGCATGGACCAGCTCGCGATAGCAGAGCAGGCAGTCCCGGCCGGTGGAGGAGAGCCCCAGCGCTTCCGCCAGCAGGTGGTCGCTGTGGTCCAGGAGGTGGCGCAGCAGCACCGGATGGTAGGCGGAGACCAGGCCGGTGTCGTGCATGGCGCGGGCGAAACCGGTAGCCTCGCCCTGAAGCGCGGGAGTGTCCATGCTCGACAGCCGCTCGCGGTAGATCTCGAGCCCCGGGTCTTCGCGGCTGGCCCGGGTCGGGCCGAACAGCGAGCTGACCAGGCGGTCGGCCCCCTGGCCGCTGGCGCCCAGGTCGATGTCGGGGTTGGCCTGGCAGATGGCGATCTGCGTGATCATCTGCTTGACCGGCTCGACCTGGATGGGACGCTGCTCGATGATCCGCCAGATCTCCTCGATCAGGCGGTCGATGATGTGTTCGTAGCCGATGCGCTCGGCCAGATGGCCGAACAGCATTCGCGGCACCATCGCCAGCTGCCCCTGTGACTCGCGCTCCGCTTCGCTGGGCGTACCGAAGAGCAGCCAGAGATTGATGGCCATCACCTGGGTCAGGTAATGGTGCGCCTGTTCCATCGAGATGTGCGGGTGCAGGTAGCCACCCTTGGCCACGGCCAGCAGCCGGAGCTCGCTGAGCGCCTCGATCGCGACGGTATTGGGATCGGCGCTCTTCAGCGCATGCGGGGTAAGGGAGGGCACGAGGTACTGGGGCGTCTCCCAGTCCGACCCGAGGAAGGTCCCGGCCTCCTCGAAGGCGCGGGCGCGTTGCTCGATGGCGTCGCAGCCGCCCTCCTGCAGCATCACTTGTCGGGCGATATCGAGAAGGTCGGGCAGTACGCCCGGCTTGGCGCGGTTGCTTGCGTCGCTGAGCAGGCTGACGGTGTCATCGAACGTCTTGAGCAGGCCGGCGAGCTTGCCGCTGACTCTCGTCACACCACGGCGGGTGCTGTCTGTCGTGTCACGTGGGCTCGTCACACGGACTCCTTGTCGTCAGCTGTCATGATCTCTATGACGCCTGCATTGGACGGAGAAATCAAGCGTCCGATTCCCGCCTCGGCCCTTGTTGCCGGCAAGGCACATTGGTATAGTGCCCGCCGATCGACAAGGGCGTGTCCCGCGTCGGTCGAGGCGTCTTCGAGACGCATGTCGTGGTGGCCTCGTTGGTCCTCCCGCAACGCCAAGTCGCAAACCCCGCCAGGCCCGGAAGGGAGCAACGGTAGTGATGGACGCGTGTGCCGGGATGTGGCTTTCGGGGCCGCCTCTCTTTGTGGCTATGCAATTGATTTTAAAGGCTTTTTCTCCACTGGATCTGTCAAAAACACAATCCGGTGACACAAAATGCCTAGCAGCCTCCCTCCTTACGTGATCCGCACCCCTCAGGGTGTCTACCATTTCCGCATCGTCATCCCTGTACCTCTGCGGCCTATGCTTGGGAAGCGAGAGATACGTCGATCCCTACGCACCCGTAGCAAGCGTGAAGCGATCCTGAGGGCTGGTCCCCTTGTGGTGAACGCTCACAGGCATATAGATGCAGCAAGACTGGGCAGAAGACCCGACCTCACCACCCTGACCCTCGACGCGCCCTTGAGCCATGACGTTCCTGCAAACCAACCTGTAGCCGCGAGACTGCACCTCCCTGCGACCGGGGGACTGTCTGTCAGTGATTGCCCCACCATCTCCAGCCTGTTGGAGAGCTACAGTCATAGCCAGAGAGTCGAAGGGGTCTCCGAAAAGACCCTTGATGACAAAGCGGCTGTTGCCAACCTGCTGATCCGCATCATTGGCGATATCCCTGTTTCAGAAGTCTCGATGACCCATGCTAAAACCTTCAGGGACACAGCCTTGAAGCTCCCGCCCATGGTGACCCGGTTACTCAAGGGAAAAACGCTAGAACAAGTCATAGCTCAATCAGGGAAGACCATCTCCATTACGACGTACAATAACTACGTCAAGAATCTATCGACCCTGTTTGAGCATGCAATCAGGGAAGAGCACATGACCCGAAATCCATTCGCTAAAATGAAGATGAAACAACGCCAGAAGGCGAACAGTTTTCGTTCTGTGTTTACCTCTGTTGACCTTCAAAAGATTTTCAATAGCGTGGACTCGGAGAAGAAAGCCTACAGGCGCTGGCTCCCTTACCTAGGTTTCTACACTGGCGCCAGACTTGGTGAGTTGTGCCAGCTGTACCTGTCAGACTTCAAGACAGTCAACGGGATTTTGTGTGTCCATATTCAGGACACTAAACAAGGACAAAGGCTGAAAACCCCTGAGTCTGAACGATTGTTGCCGATTCATTCTCGTCTTATCGAGTTGGGATTGATGGACTATATCGAGTCAGCAAAGGCACAGGGGAAAGAGATGCTGTTCCCTGAGTTGGTCGCACACCTCAAACATGGATATTCCGCCACACCTAGTAAGTGGTTTGGTAGACTCAGGAAGCAACTAGAACTGAACATAGATGATGGAGAGCGGAAAGACTTCCATAGCTTCCGCCACACGGTAGCCGATAATTTGAAACAGCTTGGAGTGGCTGAGCCCCATATTGGGGGCATTCTTGGTCACTCGACAGGCGGCATAACTAGCACCCGGTACGGGAAAGAATATCGTCCAGAGGTACTACAGCCGTATATTGAGATGATCAAGCCTTGAGTCCCAGACCTTCTGGCTGTCGGAAAATGCTGTTGAAGTGTTGAAGACATGGCACAAACGACGACTTCTTGATATCTCGCCTTGCATGCCTCTGTGAGAGACGATTCGATCATGAACCATGCTACCCCATGGAGAACTGAGGCGGACTCACAGGGGCTTTCCTTGGGACAGTGAATACTCTCTATCGGCTGATCCGTACCAGCTTGGACAAGTCATTCGCACATGAGAAGGTGTACACGCCATCACTGAAGGTGAACCTAGCGAGACCTCCCTTGTCCTCACAGTAATCGAGAGCGAAGCCGTAGGGGGAGTCCGAAGTCTGAAAGGTCACTTCACTAGCGTTTCCTGCCATGGAAGCGGCTACCAGCACACACAACCACAGTCTCGTCATCGTGGTCACTCCACCGAGTGGTGCATGAAGGGTAGCAGGATCACCCTGCACACGCTCCTGTGGCGCGGTCACCATGTGAACCAGTATCAGCCTGCTAGCTTGAGAAATCTAGATTCCGCTGGGCTCTGTGGGTGTGTGAAAAGGTAGGCTCAGTTACGCAATGTAACAAATTTGACTTAGGCTTCCCCACTGTGGTCTAATAGCTCTTGTGAGGCAAATACACAGCCCCACATTACCAGATAGCTATACACCACCTTCACAAGACAAGCCCGTACGTTGCGGTAAAGGCTGCGTACAACAGGGTCACCAGAACCTCTATTTGAGGTGGTCTGGGGTTTTTTGCGTCTGATTGAAGCATCTTCGCACAATTTCCATGCTGTCGCTTGAGTGAAGGGACTCTGGAAGTTAACCCGGAAGGTGGTTGCATGAGTGATGGGTTGGTTGTTTGATCGTCACTCATTTGGTTCCTCTCTACTCGGAAGGTCTTGAGTGTTGTTGTCGATAGACACCGCATTAAAGAGTGTGTGAGTCGGTCGTAACTCGCTCAATGAACCTCGAAAGAGTAAACGATACCCGGCTTCACGGTACCCGAATACTCAATCATGGAAGTGAAAGATTTGATCCTTGTTTTTTCTAAGGGGTTTTTTCACTTTTTGAAGGAAGAGAAGGAGGGCGAGCACCAAGTAGAAACCGAGATTTTACCTGTGAACTAAGAAAACGTTGGTGGGGTGCTGCTGTACGTCCACCTGATATCCCAGTTGGGAACATAAAGAGAAAGGAGAACACATGAAGAACAAGACCTTTTACGTTGTATCAGCACCTATGGGCGCTGGAAAGACCCATTCCTTCATTGAATACGCTAAGGCTACCAACAACGTACTCTTAGCAGTACCCAAGATCGACCTTGCTGATGAAGTGGCTATTCGGATGCATCAAGTCGGTATCGATCCAGAAGTGATTCATAGCAGACAAGGACATCAGAGTTCTACCGTTGATCGCCTAAGCGATGCTCTGAACAAGATTGATGGTTATATAGTCACTACCCATGCAAGTCTGTTGAATGTCAATCCTAGGCAACTCAAGGGTTGGAAGGTTGTAGTGGATGAGGTGCCGACCATAGACAACTGTAAGCGTTCAAAGACAGTGCCGTTTTCTACCTTTCACCGACTGTTCGATGGTCTAGTTCAAGTTCACGATGATGGCACATGTTCAATCGCCGAAGGTGTAGGGGATCACCAGATGGATGAACTATACCGTGACCACCTCGGCAGTGATCTGAAAAGCGTAGAAGTGATGTTGGGTGGTCTGACGTCTAGAAAGGCTGGTGTGTCTTTGGAGAAGCGAGATAAGGGTTACATCATCAAGTCAGCAGACTATAACGATTGGAGGCCTGTCGTGGAGAATGCCAATGAGTTCCATGTGATGGGCAATGCAGTGTGGAACACTCTGTTGTATCAGCATCTTTGCTGGCATGGCTTCAAACCTGAAATGTCTCCGCTTACGCCAATGTTCAAGGGCTACAAGCTTCCGTTGACTCTTGTGCCTCTGGTGAACGGTAATAGCTTCAGTACATTGTTGATGAAGACTTGTGTAGATGGTTCTGATGCCGGTCAGTTTGATGAGACGTGTTTGGGCTGGGTTCTGGCGGAAAAGGCATTCGAGTACCACAAAGGTGAACGGCTGTTGTTCCAGTGCCATGGTTGGATGGTCAAAGAGAAACGTTTCAAGCGGAACATTGAAGCCAATCATAAGAACGTGACTATCACCGAGTTTGATGTTCGTGGCCTAAATACTTATCGAAGCTATAGTCGTACTGTGAACATGATTCATGGAAACCCTGAACCTGTGGAAGGTCGAATTCTGTATGAGATGTTCGATATTATGGGGTTGCCCGCAGAAGTCGGCATGGAAGCGATAAAATTTGAACGTCTCATTGATCCGATGGCACAGCACATTCTACGTACCGGGATGCGAGATGGTGATGCTCAACAGTTTGAAACTGTGACGGTGCTTCCAACTATGGCAATTGCTCAAGAGATCCAAGAAGCTCTTTGCTGTGAAGTAGAGTTCGATAACAGTATCATGATTGACCCTCCTGAGAAGAAATCGAAGGTTGGTAATGGCGATAGGACCAAGGATGAGTTGATCAGTGTGGTGTGCCAGGACTATAAGTCGGGAATGAAAAAGAAGGCGATTGGAGAACAATATGGAATCTCCCAGCCGACTGTCCGTAAGTATATCAACGAGATGAAGAAAGAAGAAAGCGTACAAGATACTGTTTGAAGTGCTGGTCTAATCTGGCCCGGTTGCGTGTAATCGCCTTGATGTTTGAATGATCCGGCTCTAGCGGTGGTGGGTAGTTTCGGGGGTAACTGATGCCTGTTGGCTCATGGCTCATTTGTCGTTGGTTTGAGTCCAACTATGCTGCCATCCTGCCAAACCCCGTCAGCTCCCTTCTTTGTCCCGTGTCGGCAGGCACTTTGCTGAACGCATTGCAAATCCCGGCGGTGGTGGTATGGTCAAGATTCGTCTAATGTTAGGTCTAGAATGATATGCCTGCTAGATCATTCCATCCGCTTCCTGCCTGTCTGGACGACTACGAAGGGCAGACCATCCTGGAGATGGAGGGTGCGAGGAAGAAGGTCAATGTAGACAGGGATGGATGCCGACTAGCCAGCAAAGCAGCGGCAACTGGGGTTAGGTTAGATAAAATGAGAACTAACCATTCTGAACAATGATTTAATCATGTAGTTAGGGTTTGCGGAGGGGCGAGTGTACAAGCTAGCAAGATTCTTAATGTGGGCAAACAATAAGTCAATGTTGTTTTCATGTATATTGGGTGTTGTGGTTATTGTTCTGTCTGTCCTTGTTGGATGGCTTTTTAGTTTTCTGGTTGAAGTTGAAGTGGGAGCTTTTATAGCCTTAACAGGGGGGTTGGTGGTCTTAGTCTTTAGCTATTTGGTGAATGAGACTAACAAGAATAGTGCGACACGAGAAGAGATGGTTAGAAGGTGTAATAAGATTGAGGAAATGTTGCACGAGCAAGTGGATGAAGATGTTGGCTTTCTATTTTCAACAATCACTGGAAATTCCCATTTAGTGCATTTGTCAAATCTTGAAAAGATGCTTGGGGATAGGCGTTATGTGGTGAAAAATGGTAAAGGATCTATCTGTATTAGGGACTTGAACGCAGGTTTTTTCTCTGCGGTTAGTGCCCATGAGAATTTTGATGTGGAAAATACTGATGTTCCTAGGCTAGAAGAGCTTTGGCGAGATTATCAGAAAGTGGCTAGAGAGTTATACAGTTTGAGGCAGGAAGTAAGGTCCTTGCACGTGGATCTGATTAGGAAAATTGAAGCCTTGGATAGTTACGTTGAGGCAACAGCATTAAAGTATGAAGATCTTGAGTCGCCAATGAAAGGAATACGAGATTCATTGGGTAGGATTAAAGATGTCTATTACCAGTGTTTCGAGGATACGAAAGGTAATGGAGGATCTGGTGGGTTTCCAATGCAGAATTTATTTTCAGAAGACAATGATGTTAAAAAGAATGAGGCCATTCATGAAATCGATCGTATTATTAAACAAGAGATAAATCCTGTTTTTGGAAGTTTGGAGGGCGCTTGTAAAATTCACGGTTATTTATCGAATGTTTGTTACTTTTCTATTCTGGTAGTGGTTTTGATGTCTAGCAGTTATGCGGTTTTCTCTTCTTCAGATGAAAAAATGGAGGACGTAACACCAGTTGTCGAGTTGTTGTTTAAGTGAACGAATACGCGCACAGTTTGATAAGTCTACTTAACGTCTACGGGGTGATGCCATGACGAGCCAAATTGTGGCTTCTCAACCGTGTGGCGTGCCTTGAGGGACTGATGCTGTGACTATTCGTTGTGTGTGTCTGGCCAGCTCTAATGGAGCGAATCTCAAAACCATAAAAACTATAGTAAGGTAGTGTTTCCATAGTCTGGCACTATGCTGTTGCCTTCCGTGTGAACTATGCCAAAAGCTCAAAATCTGTCTGTCTGCTCGTCCAGACCCGTATTTGTGTCAATGGGGGGTGCTTGAAATTTCTGAGTCAGTCTGGATTCGTGGCTTAGGTCGTAGCTTTCAGATTCCCTGGGCCGCTTTGCGAAAGGCATGGTGTAGGTCCATCTTGGTAGTACAAAATGGCTCAATTTTGCTATTTTGTGTTTTGAGTGTTTTTTATCTCGCCAATGACCAGTGGGAAAAACTTCTTTGAATTCAATTTGTTGAACGGGCTAGGCGATTCCTGAGCATGTAATGTATGGAATTTTCTGTGCAGTACATTGGCTTTCGGGGCCGCCTCTCTTTGTGGCCGCCGTGGTGGCTCATCCGCGCCCCGCTTGGCCCGCGCCTTCCCCAGGCGATCTGGCTCCCGCTGTCTCTTCTCCCGTTTCCCGTGCTCGCTCGCGTCCTCGACGCCATTCGCCGCTCCCGGCATGTGGTCGCCTGGCCGCCGTCGCCGCGCGATGCCCCGCCTGATGCCCTGGCAGAAGAGCCGGCCGCGAAACCTATTGCGTCTCTGCCTATCGAAGCCCTTGCCGATTTCACAAGGAGCGCGACATGAACGCCAAGAGCATTCTCGAACAGGTCATGAAACAGGCCGCCAGCGGCCAGAAGGGCACGGGCGGCCTGGACGTCCAGGACATGGTGAATCGCGTGACCTCTTCCCTCGGCGGCAGCGCCGGTGGAGGGGCGCGACGTGGCGGTGGCGACTCCTCGGGAGGCGGCGTCGACATGAAGAGCCTGCTCGGCGGCGGGGCCCTCGGGATGCTGATCGGCTCGAAGCGCGGTCGCAAGATGGGCGGCAAGGCGCTGAAATACGGCGCCATCGCCGGCGTCGGCGTGCTGGCCTGGAGGGCCTGGCAGAATTCGCGCGGCGATAGCGGTGCAGAGAGTGGCGGCGAGGCCAAGGAGGGGCGCCCCATGGAGCGCCTCGAGGGGGCCTCCCGGGAGCAGCGTAGCCTGGAGCTCCTGCAGGCCGTGATCATGGCGGCGCGGGCCGACGGCCACATCGACGATCGTGAGCGCGCCCTGCTGACCGAGCAGATCGACGCCATGGGGGCCGACGCCGAACTCCACGACTGGGTGGAGCGGCAGCTCTCGGCGCCGCTGGATGCCGAGGCGCTGGCCCGCCAGGCCGATTCGCCCCAGGCGGCACGGGAGATGTACCTGGTCAGCGTGGCGGTGATCGACGACCAGAACCCCATGGAGCGCGCCTGGCTCGATCAGCTGGGCCACGCCCTGGGGCTGGACGACGGCATGCGGCAGGAACTCGAGCGCCAGGCGCTCTCGGCGGGCTAGGCGCCGCTGCCGCGTTCTCCGTCGGCAGTGAGGAGCGCGGCTCGTCACCGCAGCAGTGGCCATGGAAGGTAGAAGGGGGCGCCGTGTCGAACACGGCGCCCCCTTGTCGTGGCGCGTGGGTTAAGGCTTCGATCAGCCGGCCTGCACCTCGGGCTCGCGATAGGTGTTGACGTCGTTGCGCTCGCCCTCGCGCCAGATGAAGACGTTGAACAGGGCGTAGATCACGGCGATGACCGGGGTGATCAGGGCCAGGAAGGTCCAGCCCATGTAGTCCCAGGCCGACACGTCCAGCACGCCCATGTAGTAGGCCCCGCCCAGGCCCCAGGGCACCAGGGGCGAGGTCACGGTGGCGGAGTCCTCGCAGGTGCGCGAGCACACCGACGGCAGGATCCTGAGCTTGCGATAGGCCGGCACCAGCATGCGCCCGGGGATGATGATGGCGATGTACTGGCTCGCGGAGAACAGGTTGGTGGCCAGCGAGGCGACCACGTGGGTCACGATCAGGCCGCGCGAGTGGCTGACCATCCGGCCCATCTTCTCGAGCAGCACCTCGAGCATGCGCGTCTTCTCCAGCAGCCCGCCGAGGCTGAGGCCGATGAAGCCCAGCGAGATGGTCCACATCATCTCCTGCAGGCCGCCGCGGCTGAGCAGGCTGTCCACCGACTCGATGCCGGTCTGGGACACGTAGCCGTAGTTCATGAAGTTCATCATGTCGCCGATCGCCACGCCCTGCAGGGCGACCGCCATGGCCGCGCCCACCAGGCTGCCGATCACCATGACGGACAGCGCGCTGACGCGGCGATAGGCGAGCACGAGCACCACCAGCGGCGGCACGAAGGCGAGCAGGCCGACCGAGTAGTTCTCCCGGATGCCGGCCAGCAGCCGGTCGGTGCGCGAGGTATCGACGCCGCTGCCGTCGAAGCCCAGGCCGATGACGAAGAACAGCGCCGCGGAGATGAGCAGGGCGGGGCCGGTGGTGTAGAGCATCGAGCGGATGTGGTCGAAGAGGTCCGCCTCGGCGACCCCGGCCGCCAGGTTGGTGGAGTCGGAGACCGGCGAGATCTTGTCGCCGAAGATGGCCCCCGAGATCACGGCGCCGGCGGTCATGGCCGCGGGCACGTCGAGGCCGCTGCCGATGCCCATGAAGGCGACGCCGAAGGTCGCGGCGGTGGTCCAGGAGCTGCCCGTGACCAGCGAGGCGATGGAGCAGACGATCACGGCGGTGAACAGGAAGTAGGTCGGGTTGATCAGCTGCAGGCCGAAGTAGACCAGCGAGGGAATGGTCCCCGAGGCGATCCAGCTGGCGACCAGGACCCCGACCATCATCAGGATCAGCATCGGCAGCATCGCGATCTCGCAGCCGTAGAGGATGCCGCGCTGGATGTCGTGCCAGCTGAAGCCCGACAGCATGGCGATGATGGCGGTGACCACGATGGCGAAGATCAGCGAGATATGGGTGACCCAGTCCTCTCCGAGCAGGAAGATCTGGGCGAACATCATGAAGCAGAGAAAGCCGATGCAGACGGCGGCCCCCAGGAAGGAGGGGCGAATGGACGCATCGTGAGCGGTTGTACCGTGCAAGGTGTGGCTCCTGTGAGGGATTGTTATTGGTCAAAACGTGGCCGCCACGAACGATTCGCGGGTGATATGCGGCCGGGTCGAGCGTCGTCTCAGGCGTGGGCGCCCAGGTGCTTGCGCAGGAAGTGCTGGGTGCGTTCCTGGTCGGGGTGGCTGAAGAGGTGGTCGGGCGTATTGGCCTCGACCACCACGCCGCCATCCATGAACATTGCCCAGTCGGAGACGTCGCGGGCGAAGGCCATCTCGTGGGTGACGATCAGCATGGTCATGTGCTCCTCGGCCAGGCCCTTCATGACCCGGTTCACCTCCTCGACCAGTTCGGGGTCGAGCGCCGAGGTGGCCTCGTCGAAGAGCATCACCTTGGGCCGCATGGCCAGCGCCCGGGCGATGGCCACGCGCTGCTTCTGTCCCCCGGAGAGGGCACTGGGGTAGACCTGGGCCTTGTCCGCCAGGCCCACGCGCTCGAGCAATTCCATGCCCAGTGCGCGGGCGTCACCGGCGGTCATGCCCTTGAGCTTGCGGGGCGCCAGGGTCACGTTTTCCAGCGTCGAGAGATGGGGAAACAGATTGAAGTGCTGAAACACCATGCCCATGTTCTGGCGGATATGGTTGATGTGCCGCTCGAAGGCCAGGCCCTTGAGGTCGGGCCGGTTGACCTGAACCCCGTCCAGCAGGATGGTGCCCTCGTCGATCGCCTCCAGGTTGTTGATGGAGCGCAGCAGGGTACTCTTGCCCGAGCCCGACGGGCCGATGATGGAGATGATCTGGCCGCGATCGACGCGCAGGTCGATGCCCTTGAGCACCTCCAGGTCACCGAAGCGTTTCTTGACCCCCTTGAGCTCGACCATCGGGGTCTCTGTCGACTGTGTCATGTCAGGTCCTCGTTAACGGCGGTAGGCGGCGCGACGCTCGATCCACGTCTGGCCGGCTTCCATCATCAGGTTGATCAGGTAGTAGATGACGGCGATGGTGATGTAGAACTCGAAGGGGCGGAACGTCACGCTGATGGCGTACTGCGAGACGTACACCATTTCGCCGATGCCGATGGCGGAGAGCACCGAGATGTCCTTGACCATGATGATCATGTTGTTGCTCAGCTGGGGCAGGGCGCGATAGAACGCCTGGGGCAGGATCACGTAGAACAACGTCCTCAGATGCCCGAAGCCCAGCGATCGCGAGGCCTCGTACTGGCCGCTCGAGACCGAGCGGATGGTGGCGATGAAGATGTCGGCGTTGTAGGCCATGTAGTGAAAGCCCAGTCCCAGGATCCCCACCACGATCGCCGGAATCAGGATCAGCTCGCCGAGGCCGAAATAGAGGAAGTAGAGCTGCAGCAGCAGCGGCGTGGTCATGAACAGCCAGATGAAGAAGCGCAGCGGCCAGTTCACGACCTTGCGGGTATAGAGGGTGATGACCGCCACGATCTGGCCCCCCAGCACCGATATCACGGCGACGGCCAGGCCGATCAGCAGGGTGACGCCGACGCCCTGGAGCAGGGTGGGCAGGTACTCGATGACGGGGCTGAAGTCGAATTCCATGGGGCTGTCCTGTGTTGTTGTGGCCCGGTAGGAGGCTCGGTCGGCGCTACAGGAAGGCGTAGCGGGTCGCCCGGCGATAGCAGAACTCCACGATGCCCATCACCGCGTAGATGATGACGATGTACATCAGGGCGCTGAGCGTGAAGACCTCCAGCGGCTTGTAGGTGGAGCCGATCAGCCGCTGGGCCTGATAGGTCAGCTCGATGACCGAGATGATCGAGACCAGCGAGGAGTTCTTGACCAGGATGATGGCCAGCACGCCGACCGAGCGGATCATCAGGCCGGCGGCCTGGGGCAGCACGATGTAGCGCAGGGTCTCCAGGCGGCCGAAGCCCAGGGAGCGCGACGCCTCGTTCTGGCCGCTGTCCACCGACTCGATGGCGCCCCGGATGGCCTCGCTCATGTAGGCCCCGATGTTGAAGGCGCCGACCACCACGCCGCAGGTGAAGGGGTCCAGGCGCAGGCCGATGGCCGGCCCGCCGTAGAAGACCAGCAGCAGCTGCACGAAATAGGGCGTGCCGCGCACCACGCTGATATAGGCGCGGGCGAACCAGCGCACGGGCGGGATGCGCGAGGTGCGCAGCGTCACCAGCACCGAGGCGATGATGAAGCCGAAGAGCAGGGCGCGCGCGGAGATGTCCACGGTGACCCACGCCGCCTTCACCAGCAGCGGCGTGATCTCGATCATCAGATTGAAGTCCATGAGCCCTTCTGTCCTGTTGTCGTGTTGTCAGGAAGGGTGGGGGGCGGCAGGGCGTAAGCCCTGCCGTGTCGCTGCTATCAGTTGAAGTCGACGCCGGGGCCGATCCACTCGTCGACGATCTCCTGGTAGGTGCCATCCGCGCGGATCTCCGCCAGCGCCTCGTTGAGCGCCGCCTTGAGCTCGGGGGAGCCCTTCTGGACGGCGATGGCGGCCGGGAAGCGGGGCAGCTCGCCCACGTCGACCTGCTTGATGGGGATATCGTCCTCGTTGAGCGCGACATAGACGGGGATGTCGTCGGCGACCATGACGTCGATGCGACCGGTGGTCAGGGCATTGAGCATGTCGGGTAGCCCCTGGAAGGTCTGGTTGCGCCAGCGGCCCTCGGCCTTCTCGGTGGCCCACTGGTTGCCAGTCTCGCCGAGGGTGGAGCCCACCCGCTTGCCCTCGAAGTCGGCGATGCTCGAGACGTCGTCGGTCCCTTCCTGCACCCAGATGGAGAGCCCCGAGCTGTAGTAGGGATCGGTGAAGTCGACGGCCTTACGGCGCTCCTCGGTGGCGCTCATGCTGCAGATGCAGGCGTCGAAGCGGCCCCCTGCCAGGGCGGCGACGATGCCGTTCCAGGGCGAGGTCTGGATGTTGACCTCGACCCCCATCCGGTCCGCCAGGGCCCTGGCGATGTCCACGTCGAAGCCGACCACGTTGCCCTGCGTATCGACGAAGCTGAAGGGCGGGTAGGCGCCGGAATTGGCGACCTGGAAGACGTCCTCCCGGATCTCGGGAAGGTCACGGGCCTGGGCCTGGGCGCTGGCCAGGGAGAGGGCGCCGAGCAGCGTCAGGGCGCCAACGAGGGAACGGGAGAAAGGCTTGTTGTGTTTTGTCATGTCGATGCCTGTCTGTGGTGGGTTGCCGTTATCAGTCTATAAGGTGATTCAGATTAGGCGATGCGCGATCGCCGTGGTCGATGCCTGTGCCGCCTTGACCTCCTGTGGGTGGTGGGGGAAATCCGGCGCCGGACGCCGTGCCTTGAGCTCATGCGCGCTCGAGGATCATCGCGATGCCCTGGCCGCCGCCGATGCAGGCGGCGGCGCAGCCGTAGCGCCCCCGGCGGTGCCGGAGCGTGCGGGCCAGGGTGCCGGCCAGCCGGATGCCGGTGGCGCCCAGCGGATGGCCCAGTGCCAGGGCGCCGCCGAAGACGTTGACGCGCTCGGGATCGAGGCCGAGGGAGTCCATGGCATAGAGCGGCACGGCGCTGAAGGCCTCGTTGATCTCCCAGGCGTCGATGTCGTCGACGTGCAGGCCGGTGGCGGTCAGCGCCCGGGCGATCGCCTTGGCCGCCCCGGCGCCCATGCGCTCCGGCGTCACGCCGACGTCGGCCACCGCGACCACCCGCGCCAGGGGCGACAGGCCGTGACGCGCCACGGCGGCCTCGGACATCACCAGCGCCGCGCCGGCCCCGGAGGTCAGCGGCGAGCTGTTGCCGGCGGTGATCCGCCCGCCCTCGACGAAGGCCGGGTCGAGGCCGGCCAGGCGCTCGAGGCTGGTGTCGGGGCGGATGTTGGCGTCGATGGCGACCGGTTCGCCGGCCGGGTTGGAAAGCGTCAGGCGCTCGCCGTCGAACCAGCCGTCCCGCTCGGCCCGGGCGGCCCGCTGGTGGGAGCGCAGGGCGAAGGCGTCCATCGCCTCCCGGGTGATGCCGCTCTCCCGGGCCAGGCGCTCGGCGGTCAGGCCCATGTTCATGGCGACGCCGAGGTCCAGGTCGTCGCGCCCCTCCAGGGCCTCGGGAAGCGTCAGCACGCCCTCCTTGAAGAGGCTCGGCCCCATCGGCACTCGCGACATGTTTTCATAGCCGCCGGCCATGCCGGCCTCGATCGCCCCGACCTGGACCTCGCGCACCGTGGCGCGCAGCGCGGCCAGACTCGAGCCGCACTGCTGGTCGATCTGGCGCGAGGCGCAGCCCGTGCCCAGCGCGGAGAGCCACTGGGGATAGCGGCCGCCGAAGCTCCACTGCTCCTTGACCGGCAGCGCGCAGCCGACGCTCAGGTCCTCGATGCGCTCGCCCGCGACGCGGTTGCGCTCGAGCAGCGCATCGATCACCCGGCCGAGCAGGGCGTCGCCGCGCTGGCCGGACCAGGCGTCGACCTCGGGCTTGCGGGGGTGGGCGCGGGTGAAGGCGCTGCGCGCGAAGTCGACGAGATAGGCGTCGTTCATGAGGCGCTCCTTGCGCTGGCGTCGCCGCTGGCCCAGCGGTGGATGAACAGGGCGTAGGTGGTCAGCACCCGGCGGATGGAGGCGATCTCGACGCACTCGTCGACCCCGTGGATGCGCTGGGCGACCGGGCCGTAGCAGGTGCCGTTGATGCCGCCGGACACGTGGAAGGCGCGCAGGTCGGTGGTGCAGGTCGAGAGGTAATGGGCCGGCGGCTCGCCGGCGAGGTCCTCGTGGCAGCGCGAGAGCAGGCGGATGCCGGGCGTCTCCAGGTCGACCAGGTGGCCCTCGGAGCGAAAGCCGTGGAATTCGACCCGGGGCGCGGGGGAGCCGTCGCCGAGCGCGCGGTGGTGATCGGCGATGACCTCGCGGACCCGCGCCATCACGTCATCGGGGCGCATGCCCGGCGGGAAGCCGACGCGCCCCTCGAGCTGGGCGTGGGCCGGCACGCTGGAGGCCCAGTTGCCGCCCTCGATCTTGCCGATGCTGAGGTTGAAGGGGTGCTCCAGGGCGTCGTAGGGCGCCGGGCGGGGCAGGGCGTTGATCTCCTCCTCCAGCGCCTTGAAGGCCGGCAGGTAGCCCTGCAGGGTCTCGATGGCGTTGCGGCCGGCGCGGGTGTCGAGCACGTGGGCCGGTACGCCGTCGAGGCGCATGCGAAACCACAGCACGCCCACCTGGCCGCTGTAGATCTGCGCGCCGAAGGGCTCGGGGATCAGCACGAAGTCGCCGTGGTAGCCCTGGTGCAGGCAGGCCAGGGCGCCGTTGCCGGTGCACTCCTCCTCGATCACGGTCTGCAGGGTCAGCGGGAAGTCGAGGGTCCCGCCGGCCTCGCGCACCGCCTGCACGGCCATCACCATGGCGGCGATGCCCGCCTTCATGTCGCCGGCGCCGCGGCCGTAGAGCCAGCCGTCCCGCTCCCAGGGCTCCCAGGGGGGACGCGTCCACATGTCGGTGGGCTCGGCGGGCACCACGTCCAGGTGGCCGTTGAGCACCAGGTGGGGCTTGTCGCTCTGCGGATTGAGCCGGCTGACCAGGTTGTAGCGCCCCTCGCTCGGCCACTCGGCCGGTGCCCGGTGGGGATGGTCGGCGAAGCCCGGGGCGTCGAGGCCGACGCGCTCCACCGGCAGGTCCAGGCGTTCGAGCCAGCGCTCCATGGTGTCGAGCGCCCCGCGCTCCTGGCCCAGCACGCTGTAGCCGCGGACCAGGTCCCGGGTGAGGTCGAGGGTGGTGTCGAGCAGCGCCTCGCAGCGCGCGAGGATGCGTTGTTCGGTGGCGTCGAGCATCAGAATCTCCCCAGCCGTGTCTCATCGATGATCAGGTCGGCCTCGGTGGCCGCGCGCAGCGTGGCCACGTCGAGCCCCTCGGCGATGTCCACCACCTCGAGGCCCGCCTCGGTCACCTCCATCACCGCCTTCTCGGTGATGATGCGGGTGACGCAGCGCGGTGCCGTCAGCGGCAGGCGGCACTGCCGGAGGATCTTGGGGTTGCCGTGCTTGTCGTTGTGCGAGCAGAGCACCACGAGGGTCTCGACCTTCTGGGCGAGCTCCATGGCGCCGCCGATGCCCGGCGAGAACTTGCCGGGGATCTTCCAGTTGGCGAGGTTGCCCTGCTGGTCGACCTCGAAGGCGCCCATGAAGGTGACGTCCACCCGGCGCCGGCGGATCATCGCAAAGGAGAGCGCGCTGTCGAAGACGCTGGCGCCGTCGCGGGTGGCGATGTAGGCGCCGCCGGAGTCGATCATCTCGGGGTCGGGGGCGGTGCCCTCCTCGAGGGGGTGGCAGCCCAGCACGCCGTTCTCTGAGTGCACCAGCACCTCCATCTCCGGCGGCAGGTAGTGGAAGAGCCGGGTGGGCAGGCCGATGCCGAGGTTGACGATCTGGCCGGCGCTGACCTCCCGGGCCGCCCGGGCGAGAATGCGTTGTTGATCAGACGGCATGGGCGCGCCTCCCCTGGTCGCTGGTGGCGGGATCGACCTCGACGATGCGGCTGACGAAGGCGCAGGGCGTATGGATGCGCTCCGGCACCAGTTGGCCGGGGGCCTCGACCCGGTAGGCCTGGGCGATGACGTGATCGGCGGCCATGGCCATCAGCGGATTGAAGTTGATGGCGGTGCCGCGGTAGATGAGGTTGCCGTAGGCGTCGGCCAGGTCGGCGTGCACCAGGGCAAAGTCGGCGCGGATGGCGGGCTCGATCGCCCAGGTCCGGCCGTCGCACTCGATCTCGCGACGCCCCTCGGCGACCTCGGTGCCGAGGCCGATGTCGGTCAGAAAGCCGTAGTGGCCGGCCCCGGCGCAGCGGATCTTCTCGGCCAAAAGCCCCTGGGGATGCATCTCCACGGCGAGGCGGCCGGCGTTCATCTCCTCGATGGCGATCCGGTTGAGGCCGATGTGCGAGGTGATCAGCTTGTCGACGCGGCCGGCGCGGATCAGCCGGCCGATGCCGATGTCCGGCTCGTTGGCGTCGTTCTTGATCAGCGTCAGGCGCCTCTGGCCCTGGGCCAGCAGCTCGTCGAGCAGCGCGAAGGGGGTGCCCGGCGAGCCGAAGCCGCCGACCATGATCGAGGCGCCGTCGGGGATCTCGGCGATGGCCGCCTCGAGGGTCGCGGGTTTCTGGTTGAGCAGTGTCATGGGTCTCAGCCTGTGATGCCGTGGGCGGAGGTCGCGGTGGCCTCGTCGAGCAGCGGGGCCACCACCTCGCGGTCGAGGCGGTCAAGCGCCCGGCCGAGCCGCTCGAGCAGCAGCTCGGTCTCGCTTTCATTGATGGTGAAGGGCGGGCTGACCAGGAAGTGATCGCCGGCCAGGCCGTTCAGGGTGCGGCGGGGATAGATCAGGAGCCCCTCCTCCTTGGCCAGTGCCGTCACCCGGGCGAAGAGGTTGGCCTCGGCGGGGAAGGGCGTCTTCTCCACGGGATCCATGACCAGCTCCACGCCCCACAACAGCCCCATGCCGCGCACGTCGCCGAGCCAGGCGTGGCGCGCCTTGAGCACCTCGAGGCCGCGCTGGAGCTGCTCGCCCCGGGCGCGGACGTTGTCGAGCAGCCCCTCGCGGCGCACCGCCTCGACGGCGGCGAGGCCGGTGGCACAGGCCAGCGGGTTGCCGGCGTAGGTGTGGCCGTGCTGGAAGCCGCCGCTGGCCATCACCGTCTCGACGATCGCTTCGCGGGCCAGCAGCGCCCCGATCGGGTAGTAGCCGGCCCCCAGCCCCTTGGCGGTGGTGAGCAGGTCGGGGGTCACCCCGAAGTGCTGATAGGCGAACCAGGTGCCGGTGCGACCCACGCCGCAGAGCACCTCGTCGAAGATCAGCAGGCAGCCGAACTCGTCGCACAGCGCGCGCAGGCCCTCGAGGTAGGCCCGGTCGACCAGCCGCGCCCCGGTGCTGGCGCCGCCGACGGGCTCGACCACGATGGCGATGACGCTCTCGCCGCCGGCCGCCTCGATGGTCGCGCGGGTCTCGGCGAGCACGCGGCGGACGTGGGCGTCGCGGTCGCCGTCGCGCTGGCGGTAGAAGTCCGGGCCGGGCACCTTCAGCGAGCCCGGAGTGATGTCGGCGAAGGGCGCCTCCAGGGGCTGGTAGCCGGTGACGCCCAGCGCCCCCAGGGTGCTGCCGTGGTAGGAGGGGCGCAGCGAGACGAAGTGGCGACGCTGCGATTCCCCGCGGGCCACGAAATACTGCCGCGCCAGCTTGAGGGCGGACTCCACCGCCTCGGAGCCGCTGGAGACGAAGAACACCTTGTCGAGCGCGCCCTCGGTCATCTCGACCAGCGCGTGAGCCAGCGCCACGGCCGGGGTGTTCTCGAACTGGGTGCGATAGGTGAAGGCGACGCGGTCGAGCTGGGCCAGCATGGCGTCGCGCAGGTCCTGGCGGCCGTGGCCGAGGTTGCAGGAGATGGCGCCGGCGCAGCCGTCGAGGTACTCCTTGCCGTCGGTGTCCCACAGGAAGACGCCATCGCCGTGGCTGACTTCCGGCATCGCGGGGCCGGCCTGGTAGAAGAGGGGGGAGGACGTCATCGTGTCGATCCGTTGTGAGGGTGTTGTTCGGATGTCGCTCAGTCTAGGTAGCCGCGATAAACTATTTCAAGATATGATGTTTTTACCGACTTCGATGACTTTCACTCATGCCTGACGTCAACATCCACTCGCTCAAGGCGCTGGCCATCTTCAAGACGCTGTTCGAGGCGGGCAGCGCCTCCCAGGCGGCGCGGACGCTCGGCATCACCCAGTCGGGCGTCAGCCGCTCGCTCTCCCAGCTCGAGCAGAACCTCGGGCTCGCGCTCTTCCTGCGCGAGAAGAACCGCCTGGTCGCCACGCCCGAGGCGCGGGAGCTCTACGAGGAGATCCTGCGGCTGATGGGCAACATCGAGGAGCTGCGCCACAGCGTGCTGGCGCTCAAGGAGTTCGGCACCTCGCGGCTGCGCATCGCGGCGATCCCGGGGCTCGCCTTCGGCTTCGTGCCGCGCCTGATCGCCGCACTGCTGGAGGACAATCGCGGCTTCAGCATCAGCTTCGACATGATGTCGAGCCACGAGGTGCTGCGCGAGGTGGAGTCCGGCCATGCCGATATCGGCTTCGTGACGCTGCCGGCGAGCTCCCGGGTGCTGCGGGTCGAGGAGTGGCTGACCACCCAGGCGCGCTGCCTGGTGCCGAGGGGACATCCGCTGAGCGGCCGGGACGAGGTCACCGTCAGCGACCTCAAGGACCAGTTCCTGGTGATCGGCAACCAGCCCAACGTCGGGGCCGACCCGCTGCTCCACCTGGCCACCGCCCACGGCATCCACATCGCCGGCAAGACCGAGGCCAACATCGGGGCCATCACCTCGCTGGTCGCCAACGGTGTCGGGATCAGCGTGATGAACCCGATCACCGCCACCGACCAGCTGGTCGGCCGCGACGAGGTGGCGGTGCTGCCCTTCACCCCCTCGATCGATTTCAGCTTCGGGCTGGTGTATCGCGAGGACTGGAAGCATGCTCGTGCGCTGGAGTTCATCCGCGCCTGCGGCCGCGACCTGCTGCGCGAGTACCCCGCCTGATGGTGCCCGGCCCGCCGCGGCGCCTGTTGTTCCTTATCCGACTGACGAGGATGCCAGACCGAGATGCTGACCTTTCACAGTGAACGGACCAAGCTGCGCCGCGCCCGCACCGAGCTGGACGGCGGGCAGCTGGTGACGCCCTACGAATGCCCCGAGCGGGTCGACCTGGTGCTCAAGCGCGTACTCGAGAGCGGCCTGGGCGAGGTGCGCGCCCCGGCCGAGCACGGCCTCGCCCCGGTGCTGGCGATTCACGATGCCGACTATGTCGCCTTCCTCGAGAGCTGCTGGGCGGAGTGGGTCGCCGCCGGCCGTGCGGGCGAGGCGATCGCCTGGATCTGGCCCACCCGTACCATGCCGGGGCGCGTCATCCCCGACCACATCGACGGCCGGCTCGGCCACTACGCCCTGGGCGCCGACACCTCGATCTGCGAGGGCACCTTCGAGGCGGCCATGGCCAGCAAGGACGTGGCGCTCTCGGCGGTGGATCACGTGCTGGCCAGCGGCGAGCCGGCCTTCGGGCTGTGCCGCCCGCCCGGCCATCACGCCGCCACCGACCAGTTCGGCGGCTACTGCTTCTTCAACAACGCCGCCATCGCCGCCCAGCGCGCCCTGGAAGCCGGCCGCTCGCGGGTCGCGGTTCTCGACATCGACTTCCACCACGGCAACGGCACCCAGCAGATCTTCTACGATCGCGACGACGTGCTCTTCCTCTCGATTCACGGCGATCCGCGCCACTGCTTCCCGCACTTCCTCGGCCACGCCGACGAGACCGGCGAAGGGGCGGGCGAGGGTTTCACCGTCAACTACCCCCTGGCGCCGGGCACCGGCTACGCCGCCTGGGCCGAGGCGCTGGAGGCGTCCAAGGCGCGCATCCTCGCGGCCGGCTGCGAGCTGCTGGTGGTCTCGCTCGGCGTCGACGCCTTCGAGCACGACCCGATCAGCGCCTTCAAGCTCTCGAGCGACGACTTCACCGACGTGGGGCGACGGCTGGGGCGTCTCGGCCTGCCCACGGTCTTCCTGCTCGAGGGCGGCTATGCGGTGGAGGAGATCGGCATCAACGCGGTCAACGTGCTGAGCGGCTTCGAGCGGCCCTGAGCCGCGCGCGCTGGCACTTCCGCTCGACCGGCAACGCGCCAGTGAGGTGGCGTAACCGAAGCCATCGGCGAGGCTCAGCCGCCCGACGACTCGAGCTGTTGCTGCCTCTCCTCCAGTGACTGGTTGATCCGCTCTGCTGCCTGCTCGGCCCGTTCGATGGTCCCCTGCGGTTGCGACAGCGTATCGCTGCTATCTCCAGCGGTAATGGCCGAATCCAGGTAGGTCTTCATCACGTAGCCGAGAAGGATCAGGGCCAACAGCAGGCCGATGATGCGCATGACGTCTCTCCTTGGTGGCGTGGCGACCACAGGGGGCATGGGAACCGCGTCAGTATAGGTTGCGCCCGGCCAAGGCAGGGGAACGGTAGCGGGGCGGGGTGTCGTCGTCGCAGGCAGGACGCGGGTGGGAGGAAGTCGCGGATTGCCGCGATGGCCGTGGCCAGTGCACGAGGCTTGGCGTTTACCGGCCTCCGGGCCACACTGGAATGGCGAGAGCGCCGGCCACCGAGGATGCAGCATGTGGGATGATCCGGCGGGGCCCGACGGCGTCGGGGCCCGGTCCGCCCCGGTGCGCGGGGGGCTCGAGGCGTGCCGTGACGGGGGGAGCCCCGGGTGAAGCGCGCCCAGCGCCGCATCGTCTCGCTGGCGACGCTCGGCATCCTCGTCACGGGCGCGCTGGTCGGGCTGGCCACGGCCTGGCCGCTCTACCAGGCCCACCGCCAGGGGCTCGAGACGGTCACCCTGATGAGCGCCTCGGCCCAGGCGGAGAGCCTCGACCACCTGCTGGCGCGCTATCGGGACGTGGCCCGCCAGATCGCCAGCCGCTCCGAGCTGCGGTGCCGCCTGGAGACGTACCTGGAGGACCCGGCCGCGACCGGCGAGGAGCGTGAGGCCCTGGCGGCCTTCATGGCGCCGCGGCTGGTGGACGCCATGCTGCCGTCCCCGGACCTGGTGGGCCTGGAGCGGCGGGACCCCGCGGGCCGGCCGCTGGTGACCATCGGTCGCGTGCCGGACAGCCGTCCGCCGGTCGATGGGGCCGAGGCGGCCGGCCAGACGCGGCTGGTGCCGGCGGAAGAGGGGCTGCTCGTGGAGGTGACGGCGCCGGTGCTCTCCCGGGAGGGCCGGCCCCTCGGCAGCGACCGGCTCTATTTCGGCCCGCGGGGCATCGCTGAGATGCTCGACGACCCCGAGCGCTTCGGTGAGGGAGCCCGCCAGTGGCTGCTGGCGCCGTCCGGCCCGGTGCTGCTGGCGGCGGGACCTGGCGGCGCGCTGGTGCCGGCCGAGGCCGAGGCCGAGGCCGACGGGCGGCGCACCGAGCGCCTGGGCGAGGCGCTGGCGAGCGGTCGGGCCGAGCTTACCCACGCGACCCTCGACGAGGAGGGGGACGACGCGGCGGTGCTGGTGCGGGTCCCGCTGGCCACGCCCGGCTGGGGGTTGCTGGTGCAGATTCCCGCCCGCGGCTTCTACGGCGTGGTCTACCACGAGCTGCTCTGGGCGGCCATGGTGGTGCTGGTGCTGATGGCGCTCGGGGCGCTGGCCACGGCCCGGGTGATCAGTCCGCTGCTGACCCGCATCACCGATCAGGCCGGACGCCTGAGGCACTCGGCCCACTTCGACGCGCTGACCGGCCTGCCCAATCGCGCCTATCTCAACCGGCGCCTCGCCCTGGCGCTGGAGCGGGCCGAGGAGGACGATAGCGCCCTGGCGGTGCTGTTCCTCGACCTGGACCATTTCAAGGACATCAACGACAGCCTCGGCCACCCGCTGGGCGACCGGCTGCTGCAGGCGGTGGGGCGGCGGCTGCGCCGCGCCGTGCGCGACGAGGACGCCCTGGGCCGCCTGGGCGGCGACGAGTTCGTGCTGGTGCTGGAGCATCTCCACGAGCCCGCCGACGCCGGCCGGGTGGCGCAGAAGCTGATCGATGCCCTGCTGCAGCCGTTCATCGTCGACCAGCACGAGATCTTCATCGGCGCCTCGATCGGGATCAGCGTCTCGCCCCGCGACGGGCGCGACGCCGGCGAGCTGATCCAGCGCGCCGATACCGCCATGTACGGGGCCAAGGCGCTCAAGCGCAACACCTGGATGTTCTATACGCCGGCGCTGGCCGAGGCCAGCCGCGAGCGCTTCACCATGGACACCGGCCTGCGCCGCGCCCTGGAGCGCCAGGAGCTGGTGCTGCACTACCAGCCCCAGGCGCGGGTGGAGGGCAGCCGGGTGTTCGGGGCCGAGGCGCTGGTGCGCTGGACGACCCCGGAGGGCGAGGTGATCGGGCCGGGACGCTTCATCGCCCTGGCGGAGGAGGCCGGGCTGATCCACCACATCGGCCGCTGGGTACTGGGCGAGGCCTGTCGCCAGGCCCGGGAGTGGGAGCTGGCCGGACTGCCCCTGCGCGTCGCGGTCAACCTTTCGGGACTGCAGGTGGTGCAGGGAGACATCGTCGGCGATGTGCGCGACGCGCTTGAGCAGAGCGGGCTCTCGCCCGCGAGGCTGGAGCTGGAGATCACGGAGGGCTTCGTGATCGGCCATGCCGACGAGGGGCTGGAGCGGCTGAACGGCCTGCGTCGCCTCGGCGTCGAGCTGGCCGTGGACGACTTCGGCACCGGCTACTCCTCGCTCTCCTACCTCAAGCGCCTGCCGGTGCAGTGCCTGAAGATCGACCGCTCCTTCATCAGCGACGTGCCCGGCGACCCCGACGACGAGACGATCGTCGCCGCCATCCTCTCGATCGCCGAGCGGCTGGGGCTCGACGTCATCGCCGAGGGCGTGGAGGACGCCACCCAGCTCGACTTCCTGCGCTCGCTGGGCTGTCCCGCCTATCAGGGCGACTACCTGAGCCCGCCGCTGACGGCCGCGGAGTTCGCAAAGCGCTGGGGGACGGAGGGGCTGGCGCGGGAAGCCTGAGGCCGCGCCGCTTTCCGCCGGGCGCCCCGGTCGATAGAATGACCGTTTGCCGTCGAGCGACGGGCCCGCACGAGCGAGCCGTCCGATCGCCCGGCCTCCTCATCACCCAGCTGCTGTTCGCTTTACCGCAAGGATCCCGCGCTGCATGAGCTATCAGGTTCTGGCCCGCAAGTGGCGACCGCGTACCTTCCATGAACTGGTCGGCCAGGAGCATGTCCAGCGCGCGCTGGTCAATGCCCTGGACCAGGGCCGGCTGCACCACGCCTACCTGTTCACCGGCACCCGCGGCGTCGGCAAGACCACCCTGGCGCGGATCCTGGCCAAGTGCCTGAACTGCACGGCGAACGGCCGCGGCGACGAGGGGGTGACCTCCACTCCCTGCGGCGAGTGTGACAGCTGCCGTTCCATCGACGAGGGGCGCTTCGTCGACCTGATCGAGGTCGACGCCGCCTCCCGCACCAAGGTCGAGGACACCCGCGAGCTGCTCGACAACGTGCAGTACGCGCCGACCCAGGGGCGCTACAAGGTGTACCTCATCGACGAGGTGCACATGCTCTCCACCAGCAGCTTCAACGCGCTGCTCAAGACCCTGGAAGAGCCGCCGCCCCACGTGAAGTTCCTGCTGGCGACCACCGACCCGCAGAAGCTGCCGCCGACGGTGCTGTCGCGCTGCCTGCAGTTCACCCTCAAGCACATGGCGCCGGAGCGCATCGTCGGGCACCTGGCCGCGGTCCTCGAGGCCGAGCGGGTGAGCTTCGAGGAGAGCGCCCTGTGGCTGCTCGGCAAGGCCGCCGAGGGCTCCATGCGCGACGCCATGAGCCTCACCGACCAGGCCATCGCCTTCGGCCAGGGCGAGGTGCGCCACGCCGACGTGGCGGCCATGCTCGGCACCCTCGACCATCGCCACGTGCTGGCGCTGGTGGAGGCGCTGGCCGAGGTGGATGCCGCCCGGCTGCTCGGTGAGGTGGCCGCCCTGGCCGAGCAGGGCCCCGACTTCGCCGCGGTGCTCGACGACATCACCGGCGTGCTGCACCGCCTGGCCATCGCCCAGATGGTGCCCGACGCCGTGGACAACGGCCACGGCGACCGCGACGCCCTGCTTGAGCTGGCCGCGCGCTTCACCGCCGAGGACATCCAGCTCTTCTACCAGATCGGCATCCAGGGCCGCGGCGACATGGAGCATGCCCCGGACCTGCGCTCCGCGCTGGAGATGACCCTGCTGCGCATGCTGGCGTTTCGTCCCCAGGGCGTGCCGCGACCGGCGCAGACGCCGCTGCCCCTGCGCGGAAAGCCGGGTGGCGGCGAGGCGGGGCCCGCCGGCGATACGGGCAGCGAGCCGGCGCCCGGGCCCGCGACGGCCCCTGCCACGGCTGCCGAGAGGCCCCCGGCTGCGGCGCCCGCGGCGACGCCTCCCCAGGCCGAGCCTCCCCAGGCCGAGCCTCCCCAGGCCGAGCCGCCCCAGGCCGAGCCGCCCCAGGCGACGCGACCCGAGGCGGCGCCTGCCCCGGCCCCCGAGCCGGCAGCGGCCCCGGAGGCCACGCCGCCGGCCGCGGCCGCGTCTTCCGGGGAAGCGCCGGCCCGCCCGCCGGCAGGCGAGGAGACTCGCGCCGCGGCACCCGCCCCGGCGATGGCGTCTGAGGCGGCGGCCGTGACGCCAGTGGCAGAGGCCGCGACGATGTCGCCCGAGCCTGAGCCTGAGCCTGAGCCTGAGCCCGAGCCCGAGCCCGAAGCGACCGACGCCCCCGCGCCCGCCGAGGCGGCCGCGCCGGCGGGGCGCTTCGACCACGCCGCCTGGCTCGCCCGCTTCGAGGGGCTGGGGCTCGGCGGGCTGACCCGCAACCTGGCGGCCCACTGCGTGGTCGAGGCCGACGACGGGGAGCAGCTGCGGCTGCGCCTCGACCCCTCCCAGGAGGCGATGAACGCCGAGGTCCACGTGACCCGCATCCGCCAGGCGCTGGCGGCCATCGGCGTCGAGCGGCGGCTCACGATCGAGCCCGGGGAGCTGCCCCCGGCGATCGAGACGCCCCGCCAGCAGGCCGACCGCCTGGCCGCCCAGCGGCATGCCGAGGCGATTGAAGCCTTGAACCGCGACCCCCATGTACAGAAGCTGCAGCAGGCCTTCGGCGCGCGCCTGATCGAATCCACGGTCAAGCCCGCCGACGCCGAGGCGCGCGGCTGAACCGCGCGCTGTGACCGATCACATCAACCACGAGAGGATTTCGCCATGATGAAGGGTGGCATGGGCAACATCATGAAGCAGGCCCAGGAGATGCAGGAGAAGATGCAGAAGGCCCAGGAGGAGGTCGCCAAGGCCGAGGTCCAGGGCGAGGCGGGCGCCGGCATGGTCAAGGTGACCATGAACGGTCGCCACGACGTCAGCAAGGTCGAGCTCGACCCGAGCCTGATGGAGGAGGACAAGGAGCTCCTCGAGGACCTGCTGGCGGCCGCCGTGAACGACGCGGTGCGCAAGGTCGAGGCGGACTCCAAGGCGCGCATGGAAGAGGCCACCGCCGGTCTCAACCTGCCGCCGGGCTTCAAGATGCCGTTCTGATCCAGGCCGAGACGGACCGACCATGAGCTTTTCCCCGCTGATCGAGAGACTGATGGAGTCGCTGCGGGTGCTGCCCGGCGTCGGCCCCAAGACCGCCCAGCGCATGGCCATGCACCTGCTCGAGCGCGACCGCGACGGCGGCCGGCGCCTGGTGGAGGCGCTGGACGTGGCGCTCGAGCGGGTCGGCTACTGCCGGCGCTGCCGGACCCTCACCGAGGAGGAGGTCTGCGGCATCTGCCAGAGCGCGCGGCGCGACGAGGCCCTGCTCTGCGTGGTGGAGTCCCCCGCCGACCAGCTGGCCATCGAGGAGGCCGGCGGCTTTCGCGGCCGCTACTTCGTGCTGCACGGCCACCTCTCGCCGCTGGACGGCATCGGCCCCGAGGACATCGGGCTCGACCAGCTCGAGGCGCGGGTCGCCGAGGGGGGCGTGGAGGAGATCGTGCTGGCCACCAACCCCACGGTGGAGGGGGAGGCCACCGCCCACTACATCGCCGCCCAGCTCGCGCCCCGGGGCGTCTCGCTGTCGCGGCTGGCCTATGGCGTGCCCATGGGCGGCGAGCTCGAGTACGTCGACGGTGGTACCCTGAGCCGCGCCTTCAACGGTCGCCTGCCCTTCCGGGGCGAGTGAGCCCTTTTCCCTGCTGTCGGAACCCTGCATGACCCTGAACCCCGAGATTCGCTGGATCGATACCCCCGCCGCCCTGGACGCCGCCTGTGCCGAGGTGGCCCAGGCCGACGTCATCGCCCTGGACACCGAGTTCTTTCGCGAGAACACCTTCCATCCGGTGCCGGCGCTGATCCAGTTTGCCGCCGGCGGCCCGGCCTTTTTGGTCGATCCCCAGGAGGTGGCGTGCACCGAGGCCTTTCGTCGCCTGCTCGCCGAGGGGCCGTTGAAGCTGCTGCACGCCTCGAGCGAGGACCTCGAGGTCTTCGCCCACTGGGCCGGGGTGCCCGTGGCGCCGCTGGTGGACACCCAGGTCGCCCAGTCGCTGCTCGGCGAGGTGCCCTCGATGGGCTACCAGAAGCTGGTGGAGCACTGGACCGGCGAGACCCTGCCCAAGGACGAGACCCGTTCCAACTGGCTGCTGCGGCCGCTCTCCGAGTCCCAGCAGCGCTACGCGGCCCTGGACGTGGTCTTCCTGCTTGAGGTGTGGGAGCGCCAGCGCGCCTCCCTTGAGCGCCAGGGGCGCATGGCCTGGGTCGAGGAAGACTGTGCCGCACTGGTCGACCAGGCGGCGCGCAGCGAGGCCGCCGACGGCCAGTGGTACCTGCGCCACCGCCAGCTCTGGCGCCTCTCGCCGCGCCAGGTGGAGGCCTATCGGCGCCTCACCGTCTGGCGCGAGGGCGAGGCCCGGCGTCGCGACGTGCCGCGGGGCTGGCTGGTCAACGACCGGCTGCTCTACGCCATCGCCGAGCAGCTGCCGGAGAACCGCTTCGAGCTGTCGCGGATCGAGGAGCTCAAGCCCGCGCTGATCAAGCGCGAGGGCGACGACCTGCTGAGGCTGGTGCGCGAGGCGATGAAGGTCGACGAGGAGGCGCTGCCGGCGGCCCCGCTCTCGCCGATGGCCCCCGAGTTCAAGCAGCGCCTCAAGGCCCTGAAGAAGGTGGTCAATGCCGAGGCCGAGACGCTGGGCGTGGCGCCCGAGGTGCTGCTCAAGCGGCGCGAGCTCGAGGCCCTGGTGAGCGCCGACCTGCGGGGCGAGCCGCTGCCCCTGCCCGGCGGCTGGCGCGGGGATCGACTGGCGACGGGCCTGACCGCGGCCCTCGAGGAGGCATCACGATGAGCGACGACCGGATGCGCGGCGACAAGCTGCTCTGCGAGATCTTCAAGAGCGCGCGCAAGGAGGAGATGTACCTCTACGTGGACAAGCGCCAGGGGCTCAGTGACGTTCCCGAGGCGCTGCTTGAGCACTTCGGCCGGCCGATCTCGGCCATGACCCTGATCCTCACCCCGGAGAAGCGCCTGGGCCGTGCCCAGGCCGGCGACGTCATGGCCGCCATCCGCGAGAAGGGCTACTACCTGCAGATGCCGCCCGCCAAGGAGGAGTATCTGCTCGACCTCTATCGCGTCCCGACCGAGGCGCGGTACTAGCCACGCGCGGTACCGGGCGCGATAAACGAGCATCGCGCCCGGTGCCGCGCGAAAGGCGCTTACCCCACTGATGCCCGGCGGAAGCCGCTGAAACGGGCCGACAATGCATCGCATTGATCAAGAGTGTGGCCCCACACGTGGCGCAGGAGAGATCATGAGAGAACGATTCTGGGAGCACTTCGACCTGGCGGAGCTCACCGGCGAGGAGTGGGAGGCGCTCTGCGACGGCTGCGGCCAGTGCTGCCTGCTCAAGTTCCAGGACGAGGAGAGCGGTGACCTGGCGGTGCTCAACGTCGCCTGCGAGCTGCTCGATATCCCCAGCTGTCGCTGCGGCGACTACGACAATCGTTTTGCCAAGGTGCCGGACTGCACGCAGCTGACGCCCGAGCGCATCGACGATTTCCGCTGGCTGCCCAAGTCCTGTGCCTACCGCCGGGTGGCCGAGGGGCGCAAGCTGGCCGCCTGGCATCCGCTGATCGCCGGCGGGCCCGAGCGCATGCACCGCAAGGGCGTCAGCGTGCGCAGCTTCGCCGTCTCCCAGCGCGAGGTGCCCGAAGAGGCGCTCGAGGAGCACATCATCGCCATCCTGCCCATCGACGGCTGATCCCCCCCCGTCGGGGCGCCCTCCGCCTCAAGTCTGAGACGTCTCATCCGCGGTAGGCGTCCAGGGTCATTCCCCTGACAGCGTGCTTTCATGGCTTCGTCCTATGGCGCCGCCCACCGGCGGGGACGATGCTTTGCTGTGTGTAACAGTTTGTTGTCCAACGTGAGCGTGAGGGTGGCGTGTCACGTCCGGGGGCATGGGATAACGACAAGGGGATGCATCATGAAAGCGTTCACGAAGCTAGCACTGGCCATGGCGGTGGGTGCCCTGGCCTCGTCCGGCGTATCGGCGCAGTCCTCCTCGTGGGGCGGGCAGGCGCTCAGCGACGACGAGATGGCGGCGATGTTCAACGACCTCATGAACGAGGGGCGGGTGCTCGACGACCAGGAGATGGCGCAGCTGCAGTCATGGCTGCCGACGCGGCAGAGTCCCGAGGAGCTGCTGCTGCTCTTTCCGCCGGGCGCCGGGGATCGCGACACGGGGCTCGCCAGCGCGCGCGACGGCAGTGATGTCGTCCTGGCCGCCAGCGATGGCGGCACCGGTGGCGGCGATGGGGGCACCGGCGGCGGCACCACTCCCGATAGCCGCAGCGGTGACGGCGGCGATGGTGGAACGGATGACGGGGCCGATGATGGCACCGATAACGGGTCCGACGACGACACGGATGATGGTAGCGGCGATGACGATCTGGTTCGCGACGGGGGCGGAGGCGGCGGTCCCGGTGGCGGTTCGGGCGGCGGTCCCGGGGGCGGCTCGGGCGGCGGTTCCGGTGGCGGTTCCGGTGGCGGTTCGGGTGGCGGTTCGGGCGGCGGTTCCGGTGGCGGCTCGGGCGGCGGTGCCGGTGGCGGTTCGGGCGGCGGTGCCGGTGGCGGCTCGGGCGGCGGTGCCGGTGGCGGTTCGGACGGCGGTGCCGGTGGCGATTCGGGCGGCGGTGCCGGTGGCGGCCCGGGAGGCGGTGCCGGCGGCGGCAGCTGACCCGGCGCTATGCAGGCGAGGCCCACCGCTTCCGGCGGGCCTCAAGGGACCTGGCCTCGGCCGGGTCCCTGTCGTATTGGCGAGCGCCTCGAGGCGTCAGGCCTCCCGGTCTTCCAGGCCCAGCGCCCAGAGGATGAAGGCGTCCTGGCGGGCGTTGTCGTGCCAGGCCTTGAAGCGTCCCGAGGCGCCGCCGTGGCCGGCGGACATGTCCGTCCTCAGCAGGATGGGGTGCTCCTCGAGGCGCGGCGCGGGCGCTAGCTCCTTGAGGCGCGCATAGAGCTTGGCCGGCTCCCAGTAGGGCACCCGGGTGTCGTGCCAGCTGCTCTGCAGGAAGACCGCCGGCCAGGGCTGGGCCGAGAGGTTGTCCAGCGGCGAGTAGTCGCGGATGCGCCGCCGCGCCTCGGGCTCGCGGGGGTCGCCCCACTCGGTGTACTCCGCGGTGGTTAGCGGCAGGTCGGGGTTCTCCATGGTGCGCAGCACGTCGACGAAGGGCACGTCGAGCACCGCCGCGCAGAAGGCGTCGGGGGCCAGGTTGAGGCTGGCGCTGACCAGCAGGCCGCCGGCACTGGCGCCGTAGGCGGCGATGTGCTCGCCGTCGCTGAGCCCCTTCTCGACCAGGGCGTCGCGGGCGGCGAGGAAGTCGTGGAAACTGTTGGCCTTGTGCTCGAGCTTGCCGGCCAGGTACCAGGGCTCGCCGCGATCGCCGCCGCCGCGCACGTGGGCCACGGCGAAGGCCGCCCCGCGTGCCAGCAGCTCCAGGCGGGCCACCGAGAACCAGGGGTCGAGCACCTCGCCGTAGGCGCCGTAGCCGTAGAGCAGGGTGGGCAGGGGGTGGCCGGAGAGGTCGGCCCGCCGGACCACCGAGACCGGCACGCGCTCGCCGTCGTGGGAGGTCGCCCAGATCCGTTCGCAGGCCAGCTCGTCGGGGCTCAGGTCGCCGTGAACCGGCTGCTGCTTGAGCACGCGCCGCTCGCCGCTGTCGAGGTCGAGCTCGATCCAGGTCACCGGCAGGGTGAAGGACTCCTCGCGCAGCCGCAGGCGCCGGTCGGCGAAGTGCGGCGCGTCGCCCAGCGCCAGGCTGCAGGGCAGCTCCGGCAGCGGCAGACGCTCGTCCCGGGTGATGGTGTGGTCACCGTCCAGCTCGAACACCCGCAGGTGCACCTGGGCCTCGTGGTGGTCGCGCTCGGTGAGCACCAGCCCCCAGTCGAAGGCGTCGACCCCCTCCAGGGTGGCCTCGTCGCGGTGATCGACCAGCGGCTGCCAGTGGGGCGCCGGATCGGCCTCGCCGAGGTCTCGTTCTGCCATCCGGTCCAGGCGGAAATGGGTCGCCTGGCGGTTGTGCAGGACGTAGAAGTGGCCGGGGCGATGGTCCACCGCATACTCCACGCCGCGCTCCCGGGAGCGGAAGCAGCGGGGCGGCGTGGCCGGGGCGCGGGCGGGGATCAGGTGGCTCTCGCTGGTGTCCTTGGAGGCGCTCTCCAGGACCAGCCACTCCCGCGATCGGGTCTTGCCCAGGCCCAGCCAGAACTCCGGGTCCTCTTCGAGGAGGATCAGCGTCGGCTCGCCGGCCCGTCCCTCGGCGACCGGCAGGCGCCAGATGCTCTCCGGGCGCTGGGTGGCGTCGAAGCGGGTGAACAGCAGGGTGGCGTTGTCCTCGGCCCAGCCGATCTCGGGGCCGATCTCCTCGAGCAGCACCGCGGGCTCGCCGTCCGGCAGCCGCTTGAGGTAGAGGGTGTAGGTCTCGTTGCCACGGGTGTCCTCGGTCCAGGCCAGCCAAGCCTCGTCCGGAGTGAGCGCCATGTCGCCGAGCTCCAGGAAGTCGTGCTCGCGGGCCCTGGCTTCCAGGTCGAGGAAGGCCTCGGCGGCCTCCGGGCGGCCGTTGGGGTGGCGCCACCAGACCGGGTAGTCGGCGTTGGCCGCCGTCTCGCTCCAGACCGTGAAGTGGTCGAGCGGCGTCCTGAGTCCGCTCACGGCGAGCTCGCGGCGCGCCAGGTGGCCGTGATAGAGCCGCTCCACCAGGTCGTCCAGCGGGGCGAACCAGCGATCCGACTCCCGGTTGGCGGCCTCCAGGAAGGCGGTGACCTCCGGGGCGTCGCGGTTCTCCAGCCAGTGCCAGGCCGGATCGTCGGCGTGGTGGAAGCGGGCGGCGGGATCCTCGGCGGGGAGGGTCGGGGCCTTGTCACGTGGCGGCTGTGCTTTCATGGCGCGGGATGTACCATACTCAGTGTGTTTTCAAGAACGTGCGTCGTCGACGCACAACTCGCGAGGTCGTGATGCTGATGTCGGATTCGATGCCCCTACTATGGCTGGTCTATGTCGTGTTGTCGCTGGTGGTGCTGCTCACCGGCTACCTGGGGCTGGGGTTTCTGCCGCGCTTGCCGCGGCTGGTGATCACCTGGGCGGTGGCCGGCGTGATGTGGACCCCGTCCCATTTCCGTCTGCCCCTGCTCGACGAGGGAGAATTCTACAGCGGGTTCGCGCCGGCGGTGATGGTCGCGGCCGTGGCCTTCCTCGAGAACAACCGCGAGACCTTCCTGCCGGTGGCCCTGCTGGTCGCCGTGGGGGCGGGCGTGGGTGGCCTGCTGGGGCTGCTGATGTGGTGGCGCGGCCGCGCTCGCGGGAACGATGACGCCGTGGACCGGAACGACGACGCGCCCGCCGCCGACGGCCGTGGCAACGGCGAACGCCAGGAGCCGGTGCTCGGCTGACGGACGCCATGATCGGCCGGCGGGCGCGTTGGCACCGACCGGCTAAGGAGCTTCGATGAGTGGGTACGGCAAGGAACGCAGCGGCTGGCTGCCTCGGATGCTGGCCGCGGGCATGGCCCTGTGGCTCGTGGCCGGCCCGCTCTGGGCCCAGCCGCACGAGGAGCGCCCCGACGTCCGGGTGGTGGTCGATGTCTCCGGCAGCATGCGCGACAACGACCCCGAACGGCTCGCCGTCAGCGCCCTGGACCTGCTGGTGGCGCTGCTGCCGAGCGGCGCCCGGGCCGGCGTGTGGACCTTCGGCGAGACGGTCGACAACCCCCTGCCGCTGGGCGAGGTGGATGCGGCCTGGCGGGAGCAGGCCCTGACCCTGCCGCCGGCGCTGCAGGCCTACCAGCAGTACACCGACATCGAAGCCGCGCTCAACGCCGCCTCCCGCGGCGAGGCCGACGGCTGGCGCCACCTGGTGCTGCTCACCGACGGCATGATCGACCTGTCGCCCGGCCGGGGCCCCAAGCCCGAGATCGACCGGGCCTCGCGGCGTCGGCTGGTCGAGGAGCGGGCGGCCGAGCTCGCCGATCAGGGCGTGGCGGTGCATGCCATCGCCTTCTCCAGCGAGGCCGACCTGGCCCTGGTGGAGCGCCTGGCCCAGTCCACCGGCGGGCTGGCGGCGCTGGCCGAGAGCCCCGAGGGCCTGCTGGGCGCCTTCCTGGACATTGTCGAGCGTATCTTCCCCGCCGACCAGGTGCCCCTGGACGAGGGGCGCTTCGTCATCGATGACGGCGTGGAGACCTTCTCGGCGCTGATCTTCCATGAGCCCGACGACGCCCCCCTGACCCTGGTCGCCCCGGATGGCACGCGCTACCGGGCCGACGACGCCCCCGGCGACGTCCGCTGGCAGGAGGAGTCGCGCTTCGACCTGATCCGGGTGCCGGACCCCCAGGCCGGGGAGTGGCGCCTGGAGGGCGACGTGGGGGAGGAGAGCCGCGTCAACGTCGCCTCGCCGCTGCACCTGCGTACCACCGACCTGCCGACCACCCTCTATCGCGGCTTCGACGTCCCCGTGGAGGCGTGGATCACCCACGACGGCGGGCCCTTCGAGGGCGGCGAGGACCTGACGCTCTCGGTGGCGCTGCAGGACGCCGAGGGCGAGGTGCAGTCTCGCGTCGTGCTCGAGCCTGAGGCGGGGCGCTATCGCGGGCGCCTGCCGGCGCCGGCGCTGACCGGCAACGCCCACCTGGTGATCCGTGCCGAGAGCGAGGCGCTCAAGCGACAGCGCTCCCAGGCCGTGAACGTGCTGCCGGCCATCGGGGCCGTGCATCGTCCCCGGGCCGGGCGGGTGGTGCTGGTCGCCGAGCACCCGGGGCTTAATCGCGACAACACCGAGATTGTCGGCGAGCTGCAGGGCGAGCGCCTCGAGGCCGAGGCGGTGGGGGAGCGGCGCTGGCATCTCGCGCTGCCCGTCCTCGACCCCTCGCTCTCCCTGCCGCTGCTGCTGGAGGCCACCATCGAGCTCGACGGCGAGCGCCAGACGCTCTCCCTGCCGCGCCTGGTGCTCTATCCCGACGGCCGCCTCGGCATCGGCGTGGCCGACGTGGCCGGCCCGACGCTTGCCACCGAGTCGTTCGACGAGCAGGCTGACGCCTCCCTGCCGCCGCCCGAGACGTCGGCCGAGCGCGCCGCCGACCGTTTCGTCGAGCTGGTCAACCGGATGCCGGAGGCGGCCCGGGATCTCTGGCAGGCGGGCTGGCCGGGCCTCCAGGACCTCTGGCAGGCGCACCGCCGCGACCCGCGCCTGTGGGGCGCGCTGGCGGCGCTCACCCTGGCGCTGATGGTCCTTGTCCTGATTCGGCGCCGCCAGTCGCGGCGCCCCCCACGCCGGGAGGAACCCCATGTGTGAGCTTCTGGGCATGAGTGCCAATGTGCCCACGGATATCTGCTTCAGCTTCACCGGCTTCCTGCACCGGGGCGGCGGGACCGGGCCGCATCGCGACGGCTGGGGCATCGCCTTCTACGAGGAGGGCGGCTACCGCGACTTTCGCGATCCCCACCCCTCGGTGCACTCGCCCATCGCCCGGCTGATCTGCGACTACCCCATCAAGTCGAACATCGTCATCAGTCATATTCGCCAGGCCAACGTCGGCCAGGTGCGCCTGGCCAACACCCACCCCTTCGTGCGCGAGATGTGGGGGCGTCCCTGGTGCTATGCGCACAACGGCCAGCTGGCCGACTGGCAGGCCCTGCCGCACTCCTTCTACCGCCCGGTGGGCAGCACCGACAGCGAGCACGCCTTCTGCTGGCTGCTCGGCGAGCTGCGCGGCGCCTTCCCCGAGCCGCCCGCCGACGAGGCGCAGCGCGAGGCCCTCTGGTCGATGCTGCACGGGCTCTGCGAACGGCTGCGCGGCCTGGGGGTGTTCAACCTGCTGCTGGCCGACGGGGACTATCTTTACACCTTCTGCTCCACCAAGCTGGCGCACATCACTCGCCGGGCGCCCTTCGGCCGGGCAAGCCTGTCGGATGCCGAGCTGACGGTGAACTTCGCCGAACACACCACCGCCGACGACGTGGTCTCGGTGATCGCCACCGAGCCGCTCACCGACAACGAGGAGTGGGTGCGCATGGTGCCGGGCGAGCTGCTGGTGTGGCAGGGTGGCGTGATCCAGGCGCGCTATAAAACGTAAGTTTCAATCACTCGTTTTACAGCCGTCGAGCCGCTGGTATAAGGTGCCTGCTGACAACACCGCGTGTGGATAACCCTGCGCGCGGAGAACAATAAGGCCGATGCCGACATTGGCCGCCGCATGGAGACAGCCCATGAGCGAGAACGCCACGCCCGCCATCCTGACCGGCCAGCCCCTCGAGAAACTCGACGACTACGCCTCGGTGATGGAAGTCTTTCACGCCTCGGTGGAGCGCTTCGGCGACAAGCCGGCCTTCAGCTGCATGGGGCGGGTGTTGAGCTACGCCGAGCTCGATCGCCTCTCCGGGCACTTCGCGGCCTGGCTGCAGCAGGAGACCGACCTCGAGCCCGGCGATCGCATCGCCATCCAGCTGCCCAACGTGCTGCAGTTCCCGGTGGCGGTGTTCGGCGCCCTGCGGGCCGGCCTCGTGGTGGTCAACACCAACCCGCTCTACACCGAGCGCGAGATGGCGCACCAGTTCAAGGATGCCGAGGTGCGCGCCATCGTCATCCTGGCCAACATGGCCGCCAAGCTTGAGCACATTATCGAGCAGACCAAGATCGAGCAGGTGGTGGTCACCGAGCTCGGCGACCTGCACCCCTTCCCCAAGCGCCCGCTGATCAACAGCGTGGTCAAGTACGTCAAGAAGCTGGTGCCGGCCTTCTCGCTGCCCGGCGCCACGCCCTTCCGTCGGGCGCTGGCGATGGGCAGCCGCCAGTCGCACCGCGAGGTGAGCCGCGCGCCCGACGACATCGCCGCCCTGCAGTACACCGGCGGCACCACGGGGCTCGCCAAGGGCGCCATGCTGACCCACCGCAACCTGGTGGCCAACATGCTGCAGGCCCGCCAGGCGATCGGCCCGGCCCTGGGCGAGGGGGTGGAGACCATCATCGCGCCGCTGCCCGTCTATCACATCTACACCTTCACGGTGAACTGCCTGTTCATGATGGAGACCGGCAACCACTCGGTGCTGATCCCCAATCCCCGCGACCTCGACGGTTTCGTCAAGACGCTCAAGCAGGTGCCCTTCACCGGCTTCATTGGCCTCAATACCCTGTTCAACGCGCTGTGCAACCGCGAGGACTTTCGTGGGCTCGACTTCTCGCGGCTGCACCTGACCATCTCCGGCGGCATGGCCCTGACCCGCGCCTCGGCGAGTCGCTGGGAGGAGGTCACCGGCTGCCAGGTGGCCGAGGGCTACGGACTGACCGAGACCTCGCCGATCGTCAGCTTCAACCCCGTTGACGCCATCCAGCTGGGCACCATCGGCAAGCCGGTGGCCGGTACCGAGGTGAAGGTGCTGGACGCCGACGGCCGGGACGCCTCCTTCGATACCGCCGGGGAGCTCTGCGTGCGCGGTCCCCAGGTGATGAAGGGCTACTGGCGCCGCGACGACGAGACCGCGCGGTCGATCGACGACCAGGGCTGGTTCCACACCGGCGACATCGCCGTGCTGCAGCCGGACGGCTACATCCGCATCGTCGATCGCAAGAAGGACATGATCCTGGTGTCGGGCTTCAACGTGTACCCCAACGAGATCGAGGACGTCGTGGCCGCCCATCCCGGGGTGGTGGAGTCGGCGGCGGTGGGGGTGCCGGACGAGACCAGCGGCGAGGCCATCAAGCTGTTCGTGGTGGCCCGCGACGAGAGCCTCGATGCCGAGACCCTGCGCACCTGGTGCCGCAAGGAGCTCGCCGGCTACAAGGTGCCGAGATTCGTGGAGTTCCGCGACGAGCTGCCCAAGACGAACGTGGGCAAGGTGCTGCGTCGCCAGCTGCGTGACGAGGAGCAGGAGAGCGCGGGGGCGTGATGCCGGCAGCCCGCGCTGCCCAAGACGCTGTCACGTGCAGCAAGGTAGTGCGCCGCCAGCTGCGCGACGAGGAGCAGGAGAGTGCAGGGGCGTGATGCCGCCAGCTCGCGCTGCCCAAGACGCTGTCACGTGCAGCAAGGTAGTGCGCCGCCAGCTGCGCGACGAGGAGCAGGAGAGTGCGGGGGCGTGATGCCGCCAGTCCGCCCTGCCCAAGACGCTGTCACGTGCAGCAAGGTGCAGCGTCGCCAGCTGCACGACGAGGAGGGCCGTGTGCCTGCCGAAACGGGCCCCGATTAGGCGCGGTCGAGGCCGCGACGTTATAATGCGGGCCCGCCTGGGATGCCCGGGCGGGCCCCTTTTTTTCGCTGACCGTGACCCGGAGCCGACCGTCGATACCGTGACCACCGAGACCCGCCAGCCCCCCGCCGCGAAGGCCGAGGACGCCGCCGAGCTAGACGCCCTGACCCGTGACCTCGATGACGTCATGCGCCGCGACGTCGTCGGCCTCGAGAGACGCCTGCGCGGCCTGCGCCGCCGCCTGAAGGAAGGCAAGCCCGTCGATCGCGGCCTCGCCGAGGTGCGCCGCGCCGTGGAACGCTCGCGCGGCCTCGTCGAGCGGCGCAGGGCGCGCCCGGTCACCCTCGACTACCCGGCCGAGCTGCCGGTGGCGGAGCGCCGCGAGGACATCCTCGCCGCGCTCGAGGAGCACCAGGTGGTGGTGGTCGCCGGCGAGACCGGCTCGGGCAAGACCACCCAGCTGCCCAAGCTTTGTCTGGAACTGGGACTGGGGCGCCGCGGGCTGATCGGCCACACCCAGCCGCGGCGCCTGGCGGCGCGTTCGGTGGCCACGCGCCTGGCCGAGGAGCTGTCGGTGCCGCTGGGCGAGCAGGTCGGCTACCAGGTGCGCTTCACCGACCAGAGCAGCGACGAGACCCTGGTCAAGCTGATGACCGACGGCATCCTGCTCGCCGAGACCCGCCACGATCCCGACCTCAGCCGCTACGAGGCGATCATCATCGACGAGGCCCACGAGCGCAGCCTCAACATCGACTTCCTGCTCGGCTACCTCAAGCGCCTCACCGCCCGCCGTCCCGACCTCAAGGTGATCATCACCTCGGCGACCATCGACGTCGAGCGCTTCGCCGCGCACTTCGGCCGCCGCGACGCCGAGGGCCACGACGTGCCGGCGCCGGTGGTCGAGGTCTCCGGGCGCACCTACCCGGTGGAGGTGCGCTACCGTCCCCTGGTGCGCGATGACGACGACGAGGAGGATCGCACCCTGCAGGAGGGGATCCTCCACGCCGTGGAGGAGATCGAACGGGTCGAACGCGAGAAGGGCTGGTTCCACGGGCCGCGGGACATCCTGGTGTTCCTGCCCGGCGAGCGCGAGATCCGCGAGACGGCCGACACCCTGCGCCGGGCCGACCTGCGCGGCACCGAGATCCTGCCGCTCTATGCGCGGCTCTCCAACGCCGAGCAGAACCGCGTCTTCGCCTCCCACGCGGGGCGGCGCATCGTGCTCTCCACCAACGTCGCCGAGACCTCGCTGACGGTGCCGGGCATCCGCTACGTCATCGACCCGGGCCTGGTGCGCATCAGCCGCTACAGCTACAAGGCCAAGATCCAGCGCCTGCCGGTGGAGCCGGTCAGCCAGGCCAGCGCCAACCAGCGCAAGGGGCGCTGCGGCCGGGTGGCCGAGGGCCTGTGCATCCGCCTCTATGACGAGGAGGACTTCCTCGCCCGTCCCGAATTCACCGACCCCGAGATCCGCCGCACCAACCTGGCCTCGGTGATCCTCTCGATGCTCTCGCTGAAGCTCGGCGACATCGCGGCCTTCCCCTTCGTCGACCCGCCGGATTCGCGCTTCATCACCGACGGCTTCCGGCTGCTCTTCGAGCTGGGCGCGGTCGACGCGGGCAATCACCTGACTCCGCTGGGGCGCAAGCTGGCGCGGCTGCCCATCGATCCGCGCCTGGCGCGCATGGTGCTGGCCGGTGCCGAGCAGGGGGGGCTGCGCGAGGTGCTGATCGTGGTCGCCGGCCTGGCGGTCCAGGATCCCCGCGACCGCCCGGCCGACAAGCGCCAGGCCGCCGACCAGGCCCATCGCCGCTGGCACGACCCGGACTCCGACTTCGTCGCGCTGCTCAACCTCTGGCACGGCTTCGAGGCCGCCCGGGAGGAGCTCTCCGGCAACCGGCTGCGTCGCTGGTGCAAGGATCACTACCTCAACTACCTGCGCCTGCGCGAGTGGCACGACACCTTCCGCCAGCTGCGCCAGCTGCTGCGCGACATGGAGATCGAGGTGCCGCCGCCTCCGGCGCCGGTCGAGGCGCCGGAGCAGGACGACGAGAAGGCGCGACGGGAGGCCGGTCGCAAGCGCGCGGCGGCCCTGCACCAGGCGCTGCTCACCGGGCTGCTCTCCAATATCGGCCTGCTCACCGAGAACCGCGAGTACCTGGGGGCGCGCAACCGCAAGTTCGTCGTCCATCCGGGCTCGGGGCTCGCCAAGAAGTCGCCCAAGTGGCTGATGGCCTTCGAGCTGGTGGAAACGACCAAGCTCTTCGCCCGCACCGCGGCGCGGATCGAGCCCCAGTGGATCGAGCCGCTGGCCGGCCACCTGGTGAAGCGCTCCTACGCCGAGCCCCACTGGGAGATGAAGCGCGCCCAGGTGGTGGCCACCGAGCAGGTCACGCTGTTCGGCCTGCCCATCGTCACCGGGCGCCGGGTCCACTTCGGGCCGATCGACCCTGTGGCGTCCCGGGAGCTCTTCATCCGCCGCGCGCTGGTCGAGGGGGAGTTCAAGACCCGCGGCGACTTCTTCGCCCACAACCGGGCGCTGGTCGAGGAGGTCGAGGACCTCGAGGACCGTGCCCGCAAGCGCGACATCCTGGTCGACGAGGAGACCCTCTTCGCCTTCTACGACGAGCGGATTCCCGCCGAGATCGTCAACGGCAAGGGCTTCGAGGCCTGGCGCAAGAAGGCCGAGGCCGAGGACCCCGACATCCTCAAGTTCGACCGCGCGGCCCTGCTGGCCCGCGAGGCCGGCGAGGTCACCCAGGCCGACTACCCCGACGAGCTCACCCTCAACGGCGTGCGCTACCCGCTCTCCTACCACTTCGAGCCCGGCGCCCCGGACGACGGCGTGACGCTCACCGTGCCGGCCGCCATGCTGCCCCAGCTGCCCCTGGCGCGGCTGGAGTGGCTGGTGCCGGGGCTGTTGCGCGAGAAGTGCATCGCCCTGATGAAGTCGCTGCCCAAGGCGATCCGCCGCCAGGTGGTGCCGATCCCCGACTGGGTGGACGCGGCCCTGGAGGCGATGACCCCGGACGACATCCCGCTCACCGAGGCGCTGGGCGAGTTCTTGCGCCGCAAGACCGGCGTGCGCCTGCACCCCGACGACTGGAACCTCGAGGCCCTCGAGCCCCATCTGGTGATGAACCTGCGGGTGGTCGACCATCAGGGCGAGACCCTGGGCCAGGGGCGCGACGCCCGCGCGCTGGAGCGTCGCTTCGAGGCGGCCGCGGGGGAGGGCGCTCGGGCCCTGGCCGAGCAGGCGAGCGACGCGGGCGAGCTTTCCGCCCTGCCCGAGACGCCGCTGCCCGAGTCGAGGGTCACCACCCAGGCCGGCATCCGGGTGGAGGCCTATCCCGCCCTGGTGCCCGCCAAGGAGGCCTTCCGGGTCGAGCTGTTCGACCATCCCGACAAGGCCCGCGAGGCCCATCGCGACGGCGTGGTGCGGGCCGCCATGGAACAGCGGCCCGACCAGGCCCGCGCCATCGAGCGGCTGAAGGGGCTGTCCACCTGTGCGCTGCTGTTCGCCAAGGTGGGCAGCAAGCGCGTGCTGATCGATGACGTGGTGGCGGCGGTCTTTCGCCAGGTGGTGGCCGTCGACCCGCTGCCGCGCTCCCAAGGCGAGCTTCAGGCGCGGCTGGAGGCCACCGGCGACGCTCTGCTGCCCCGCGCCGAGGCCCTGGTGGCGACCCTCGAGCAGGCGCTCCAGGGTCACCTGGCGGTGACCAAGGCGCTCAAGGGCAACCTGAACCTGGCCCTGGCGCTGGTGTACAGTGACCTCAAGGCGCAGATGCAGCGCCTGGTGCACCCCGGCTTCGTCAGCGAGGCCGGCGAGTGGCTCGAGGAGTATCCCCGCTACATGGAGGCGGCGCTGATCCGCCTGGAGAAGGCGCCCCGGGAGCGCATGCGCGACCAGATGCACATGCAGGAGGTCCAGGACTTCGAGGCCCGCCTGGCGGCCCGCCGCGAGAGCGAGCGGCGCGGCGGGGTGGAGGACCCGGCGCTGGTGGCGTTCGCCTGGTGGATCGAGGAGCTGCGCGTCTCGCTCTTCGCCCAGCAGCTGGGTACGAAGCTCCCGGTCTCCACCAAGCGCCTCGAGAAACGCTGGGCCGAACTCACAGGGAGAAGCGCATGACCCAGGCAGTGATCACCGGCACGGGGCTCTATACCCCGGAGCACGCCATCGACAACGCGGCCCTGGTGGCCGCCTTCAATGCCTGGGTGGACGCCGAGAACGCGCGCCATGCCGAGGCCATCGCCGCCGGGGAGCGGGAGGCGCTGCTGCACTCCAGCACCGAGTTCATCGTCAAGGCGTCGGGCATCCACAGCCGCTACGTGATGGACGCCGAGGGCATCCTCGACCCCGAGCGCATGCGCCCGCGGCTCGCCCCGCGCGGCAACGACGAGCCTTCCCACCAGTGCGAGATGGGCCTGGCCGCGGCCCGCCAGGCGCTGGACGCGGCGGGCGTGGCGGCCGGGGAGATCGACCTGGTGATCGTCGCCTGCTCCAACCTGGAGCGCCCCTACCCGGCGGTGGCCGTGGAGCTGCAGGCGGCGCTGGGCGCCGGCGGCTACGCCTTCGACATGAACGTCGCCTGCAGCTCGGCGACCTTCGCCATCGAGACCGCTGCCAACGCCATCCGCGCCGGCAGCGTGCGGCGCGCCCTGATCGTCGATCCCGAGATCTGCTCGGCCCACCTCAACTTCCGCGACCGCGACAGCCACTTCATCTTCGGCGATGCCTGCACCGCCCTGGTGCTGGAGAGCGACGAGGTGGCGACGGCCGAGGAGCGCTTCGAGATCCTTGGCACCCGGCTCGTCACGCGCTTCTCCAACGCCATCCGCAACAACGCCGGCTTCCTCGATCGCGTCACCGACAGCGACCCGCTCGCCACCGACCGGCTCTTCGTGCAGGAGGGACGCCGCGTCTTCAAGGAGGTCTGCCCGCTGGTGGCGGCGCTGATCACCGATCACCTGGCGAGCCTGGAACTCGCCGGCGAGGACCTGGCCCGGCTGTGGCTCCACCAGGCCAACCGCCACATGAACGACCTCATCGCCCGGCGCGTGCTGGGCCACGCCCCGGAGCCGGATCAGGCGCCGATCATCCTCGATCGCTACGCCAACACCAGCTCGGCCGGTTCGATCATCGCCTTCCACCTGCACCGTCACGACCTCGCGCCGGACGCGCTCGGGGTGGTCTGTTCCTTCGGCGCGGGCTACAGTGCCGGCAGCGTGGTGGTGCGTCGCCAGTGAGCGTCAAGACAGTAACCGCAGGGAGGCGATAGTGCCCGATGAACGGACCTGAGATGAGAGGGAAGATGAGAGGCGTGATGACTCGGTGGGCGGGGCGCGGTGCCCTGCTGGTGTCGCTGGCGCTGCTGGCCGGCTGCGCCAGCAGCGGCGATATGCGCGAGCGCCATCCCGACGACCCCTGGGAAGGCTTCAACCGCAAGGTCTTCGCCTTCAACGACGTGGTCGACCGCTACGCGCTGAAGCCGGTTGCCCGGGGCTATCGCTTCATCACCCCGGATCCGGTGGAGACGGGCGTGGGCAACTTCTTCTCCAACCTCGGCGAGATCCGCACCACCCTGAACAGCCTGCTGCAGGGCAAGGGCACCAACGCCGGCGTCGCCACCGGGCGCTTCCTGATCAACACCACCGTCGGCATCGGCGGGCTGTTCGACGTCGCCACGCGGATGGACATCACCGGCCGCGAGGAGGACTTCGGCCAGACCCTGGGCGCCTGGGGATGGGAAGAGTCTCGCTATCTGGTGCTGCCGCTGCTGGGGCCGAGCACCCTGCGCGACACCGCAGGGCTCCCGGCGGACGCGTACACCTACCCGCTCACCTACGTGGAAGACGACACGGTCCGCTACGGATTGCGCGCCCTCCAGATCATCGATACCCGGGCCGGGCTGCTCGACCAGGAGGCGCTGATCAGCGGCGATCGCTACAGCTTCATCCGCGATGCCTATCTGCAGCAGCGTCGCTTCGAGGTCAACGATGGGCAGCTGGAGGAGGATCCCTTCGCCAGCGACGAGTTCGACTTCGATGGGGCGGATTTCGACGACGCCTTCGCCGAATGAGGCCATGACCGCATGCCACCAGCCAAGCAACTGATCGGAGTGATCGACGTCCCGGGGCCGGAGCGCGACGCCCTGGCGCGGACCATCGCCCGTGACGACCTGGCGGTGTACGCCGCCTCCGGCATCGAGGAGCTGCCGCCGGAGACGGCGCTGATCGTCGCCCATGCGCGGGCGGTGTCCCGCGCCGACTGGGAGCGCCTGGCCGAGCGGCTGCCGACCCTGGTGGTCAGCGACGATCGCCAGGACGCCGACCTGCTGAAGGCGGTGGAGGCGGGGCTGGTGGACTACATCATCGATCCGCTGCGCCACGGCTCGCTCCTGCGGCGCATGATCGTCAAGGCCATCGAGGTGCACCGGCTGGCCGCCGAGCGGGAGCGCGACCGGGCGCGGCTGGCCCACCTCAACGAGAACCTCGAGGAGCTCAACGAGAGCCTGGAGACCCACCTGGCGATGCTGCGCCTCGACCAGCAGGCCGGCGGCCAGATCCAGCGCAAGCTGCTGCCGCCCCGGCCCCAGACCCTGCAGGGCGTGACCTTCGACTACTGGCTGGCGCCCTCGCTCTACCTCTCCGGCGACTTCCTCGATTTCCAGGCCTTCGACGAGCGCTACAGCCTGTTCTACTTCGCCGACGTCTCCGGTCACGGGGCCTCCTCGGCCTTCGTCACCGTGCTGCTGAAATATCTCTCCAATCGCTGGCAGCAGGAGTGGGACGGCGAGCATCCCGAGCGGCTGGCGCCGCGCTGGCTGGCGGCGCTCAATCGCGAGCTGCTGGATGCCGGCATCGGCAAGCACGCGACCCTGTTCGTCGGGGTGATTGACCACCGGCGCCGTTATCTCCACTATTCCCTCGGCGCACAGCTCCCCATGCCGCTGCTGGTGGCCGAGGGCGAGGTGCAGGCGCTGCCCGGCGAGGGGATGCCGGTCGGCCTCTTCCCCGGGGTCGACTACCCGAGCCTGGGCTGTCCGCTGCCGGAGAACTTTCGGCTGTGGCTCTGTTCGGATGGGATACTGGAGTGCCTGCCCGGGGAGACCCTGGAGGGGCGGCTCAGGGAGCTCGAGCGGCGGGTCCTCGCCAGTGCGACGCTGGAAGACCTGCGCGGCAGCCTTGCACTGGAGCATCTGGCCGACGATGATGAAATTGTGGCCCAGAGCGCTCCCGGTCATGAGGAGCTGCCGGACGACCTGACGATCATGGTGTTGAGCGGATTTGGCAATGATAAATCATGAGGGCCGCATCAAGGCAGCGTTTGCATCGGGGGTCTTCGTCCTCAAGCTCTGCGGGGACGTGCGCCTGACCCTCTGCGCGACCCTGGACCGCCAGGCCCAGCAGCTTGCCGAGACGCCGGGGCTCGAGACGCTGATCATCGACCTGAGAGACACCACCAACGTGGATTCCACCGCCCTGGGCTTTCTCGCCAAGGTGGCCATGGCGGTGCAGGGCCGGGTCAGCGAGCCGCCGACCATCATCGCCGACAACCCCGACGTCCAGCGCATGCTCGACGTCATGGGCTTCTCGCGCATCTTCACCCTGGTGGACTCGCCGATCACCGAGGCCCGTGAGCTTCATGACCTGCCCGAGATCCCCACCGACGTGGAGGAGACCCGCCAGCGGGTGCTCGAGGCGCATCGCATCCTGATGCGCCTCAACGAGCACAATCGCGAGGAGTTCCAGCCGCTGGTGGAGATGCTCGAGGCCCAGCAGGCTACTTCCCACGGCTCCTAGGCCCGCCTGATCGCGCCCGGCGCCGATGCTCGGCGTCGGGCGCGTCGTGCTGTTTTGCCAAGCCCGCCTTCCGGGCCCCGCTCCCTGCCCTGGGACGCCTGCGGGGCCCGGCGCGTCTCCCGCGAGATGCGCCTACCCCTGACGCAGCTCTGCCAGCAGCGCCTCCAGCTTGCGCTGGTCGGCCATGAACTTGCGGATGCCCTCGGCGAGCTTCTCGGTGGCCATGGCATCCTCGTTCATCGCCCAGCGGAACTCGGCCTCGTCCAGCGGCTCCGGCGCGTGAGTCTCGGCGTCCAGCGGCGTCAGCCGGCGCGTCAGCGTGCCGCTCGTGCCGGCCAGCTCCTCCAGCAGCGCCGGGGAGATGGTCAGCCGGTCGCAGCCCGACAGGGCGAGGATCTCGCCGCTGTTGCGGAAGCTGGCGCCCATCACGACGGTCTCGTAGCCGTGGCCCTTGAAGTGCTCGTAGATGCGCTTCACCGACTGCACGCCCGGATCGCGGTCGCCCTCGAAGTCGGCCTCGGGATCCTGGGCCTTGTGCCAGTCGAGGATACGCCCGACGAAGGGCGAGACCAGGGTCACGCCGGCATCGGCGCAGACCTGTGCCTGGGCGAAGCTGAACAGCAGGGTGAGGTTGGTGTGGATGCCCTCGCGCTCGAGGATCCGGGCGGCGCGGATCCCCTCCCAGGTGGCCGCGACCTTGATCAGGATCCGCTCGGGGCCGACCCCGTGGCGGCCGTAGCGCTCGATCAGCGCCCGGGCCCGGGCCAGGGTGGCGTCGGTGTCGAAGGAGAGCCGCGCGCTGACCTCGGTGGAGACGTAGCCGGGCACCAGGGCGCTGATCTCGCTGCCGATCTCGACGGCCACGCTGTCCAGGGCGTCGTCGACGTCGGTGGCGTGGCGGGCGATCTCGGCCAGCCGCGCGCGGCGTCCCTCGTGCTGGGCCGCCTGGAGGATCAGCGAGGGGTTGGTGGTGGCGTCGGTGGGCTGGAAGCGGCGAATCGCCTCGAGATCGCCGGTGTCGGCCACCACGGTGGTCATGGTCTTGAGTTGTGAAAGCAGGTCGTCTGCCATGGTGGGGATCCCTCCGGTTGTCATGGCGTTCACTCTAGCAAGGCAGCCGGGCCGATTATAGGCGGTCGGGCCAGCGAGCGGCTTTTGGGTTATCATTAGCCCTCTATCTTTTATCCGCTATCCACTACCTTCTCTGTCAAGAGCCCTGTGGGAGGCGCCTTGTTGACCCTGAATCCCCGGCGCGTGGCCCTGCTGGTCGCCGCCAACACCGCCTTGGCCCCCTTCGCCATCGATGCCTACCTGCCCGCCATGCCGGCCCTGGCCGAGGCCGTGGGCGCGAGCATTCACCACACCGAACTCTCGATCAGCACCTTCCTGGCCGGCTTCGCCCTCGGCCAGCTCACCGGCGGCCCGCTCTCCGACCGGCTGGGCCGCAAGCCGGTGCTGCTCAGCGGCCTGGTGATCTTCCTGCTGGCGAGCCTGATGCTGACCACGGTGGGCAGCCTCGGCGAGCTGCTCGCCTGGCGGCTGGTGCAGGCGCTGGGCGGCGGCGCCTGCGTGGTCAACTCCGCGGCCATCGTGCGCGACTGCTTCCAGGGCCGCGAGGCGGCCAAGGTGATGTCGACCATGGCGATGATCATGATGCTGGCGCCGCTGGCGGCGCCGGCGGTGGGCAGCGGGCTGCTCTACCTCGCCGACTGGTGGCTGATCTTCGTCTTCCTGGCGGTCTATGCGGCCTTTCTGCTCTGGCTGATGGGCACCAAGCTGCCCGAGACCCGCGCGCCGGACGCCCCCGCGGCCTCGCCGCGCCAGGTGCTGCGCAACTACGCCAGCGTGCTGCGCCATCGCGAGGGCATGGGCTACGTGCTCGCCGTGGCCGCGACCTTCGCCGGCATGTTCGCCTTCATCACCGCCTCGCCGTTTCTCTACATCAGCCACTACGGCGTGTCGCCGGCGATCTATCCAGTGGTCTTCGGCGCCAACGTGGTGGTCATGGCGGCGTCGAACCGCCTGAACATCCGCCTGCTGCGCCGCCGCAGCCCGCAGCAGAACATGCGTCTCGGCCTCGGCGTCCAGCTCGGTGTGGCCTGCTGCCTGACCCTGCTGGTGGCCTCCGGGCAGGATTCGCTCGTCACCGTGGTGCCGCTGATCATGCTGTTCATGGGCATGGTCGGCCTGATCACCCCCAACGCCATCGCCTCGCTGCTCGAGCACTTCAGCCACATGAGTGCCACCGCCACGGCGCTGCTGGGCAGCATCCAGTTCACCTGCGGGGCGCTCGCCGGGGTGGTGGTGAGCGGCTTCGAGATCGACAGCGCCTGGCCCATGGTGCTGACCATGCTGGCGGTGTCGCTGGCCGGCAACCTGGCCTTGCGCGGGCTCGTGGGGCGCGCCGGCCGGGAGGTCGCGCCCGCCGCCTGAGCGGCCGGCAGGGCGGGGATTGCGCTGTCGCCGCCGGTTGTCATGAAGCTGTCACTTTCCTGGGGCATCGTGTGTGTCGCGAAGGATGAATCCCTTTCTCGACAGGAGATCGCTCCATGAACCGCATCCTCAAGACCACCGCCATCGCCGCCGCCGTGATCGGTGTGGCCGGTGTCGCCCAGGCCCGCGAGCAGGCTCGCATCGTCGGCTCCAGCACCGTCTACCCGTTCGCCAGCTACGTGGCCGAGGAGTTCGGTGCCACCACCGAGTACCCGACGCCGGTCATCGAATCCACCGGCTCCGGTGGTGGGCTGCGTCTGTTCTGCAATGGGGTCGGTGACGACACGCCGGACATCACCAACGCCTCGCGCCGCATGAAGCCCTCCGAGTTCGAGCGCTGCGAGGAGAACGGTGTCACCGACATCACCGAGGCCTTCATCGGTTACGACGGCATCGCCTTCGCCCAGTCCAACGCCAACGAGGCGATGGACGTCACCCGCGAGCAGATCTTCCTGGCTCTCGCCGCCAAGGTGCCGGTCGACGGCGAGCTGGTCGACAACCCCTACACCCAGTGGAGCGAGATCGACGACGCCCTGCCGGCGCGCGAGATCGCCGTCTACGGCCCGCCCACCACCTCCGGCACCCGTGACGCCTTCGAGGAGCTGGTGATGGAAGCCGCCTCCGAGGAGATGGACGCCTACGGCGGCGAGGGCTACACCGACATCCGTACCGACGGCGCCTTCATCGACGCCGGCGAGAACGACAACCTGATCGTTCAGCGCCTGGCCGAGAACACCGAGGCCTTCGGCATCTTCGGCTACTCCTTCCTCGAGGAGAACGCCGATACCCTGACCGGTTCCAACATCGACGGCGTCGCCCCGACCCCGGATGCCATCGGCAGCGGCGAGTACCCGGTGTCGCGCTCGATGTTCTTCTACATCAAGAATCAGCACGCCGACGAGGTGCCGGCCATGTACGCCTACGCCGACCTGTTCATGAGCGAGCAGATGATCGGTGATCTAGGCTACCTCAAGGGCATCGGCCTGATCCCGGCGCCCGCCGAGATGCGCGAGGAAGCGCGCCAGGACGTCGAGAACCGCGAGACCCTCGAACTGGCCGATCTGAAGTAACGCCGGCGCGAGTCGTTTCACCCGGCCGGCAGCTCAGGGCTGCCGGCCGGCTCACGTTTCGACGGACCGGGCCGATCTGCCCCGTCCGCGAATGAACTCCTTCGAGAGACACCTATGCAGACCAATCAGATACTCGCCATGTTCGGCGGCGCCCTGCTGCTGCTGGGTCTGATAGCCTTCTTCCTCGGGCGTGCCAAGGCGTCTCGGGTGCGGGCCGGTGGTACCGCGATGCAGGCCCAGCCCGACCAGTACGCCTGGTTCGCCGTGCTGTCGACGGCGGGACCGGCGCTGGTGCTCAGCGCCGTGGGCGGCTTCACGCTGCTGCTGCTCGGGGCCGAGATCCCCACCCTCTACCTGCTCGTCGGCAGCCTGCTCGTGGCCTGCCTCGGGCTCGCCGTCGGCGTGCTGATGGTGCGCCCCGATTTCCACGCGCGCCAGGCCATCGAGCGGGTGATCCGCTTCGTGCTGGCCGGCGCCGCGCTGATCTCCATCTTCACCACCCTGGGCATCCTGGTCTCGATCATCGGCGAGGCGCTGCGCTTCTTCCAGATGCAGAACTTCTGGGACTTCATCACCGGGACCACCTGGAACCCGGGCGCCAGCTTCCTCGAGGCCGCCGGTCGCGCCGAGGAGGGCGCCAGCGCCGCCCAGTTCGGCTCGGTGCCGCTGTTCGCCGGCACCTTCATGATCACCGCCGTGGCGATGCTGGTGGCGATTCCCATCGGCCTGCTGGCGGCCATCTACATGGCCGAGTTCGCCCCCACCCGCGTGCGCACCGTGGCCAAGCCGGTGCTCGAGGTCCTGGCCGGCATCCCCACCGTGGTCTACGGCTTCTTCGCCGCCATCACCGTGGCGCCGATCATCGTCAGCGTGGCCGGCTTCTTCGGGCTCGAGGCCTCCTTCAACAACGCGCTGGCGCCCGGCATCGTGATGGGCATCATGATCATCCCGTTCATCTCGTCACTCTCCGACGACGTGATCACCTCGGTCCCCGACAGCATGCGCCAGGGCTCGCTGGCGCTGGGCATGACCAAGGGCGAGACCATCCGCGACGTGGTGATCCCGGCGGCCCTGCCGGGGATCATCTCCGCCTCGCTGCTGGCGGTCTCCCGGGCGCTGGGCGAGACCATGATCGTGGTGATGGCCGCCGGCATGCGGCCCAACCTGACCGCCAACCCGCTGGAGGACATGACCACCGTGACGGTACGCATCGTGGCCGCCCTGACCGGCGACCAGGAGTTCGCCAGCGCCGAGACCCTCTCCGCCTTCGCGCTGGGGCTGGTGCTCTTCGTGGTGACCCTGAGCCTGAACCTGGTCTCGGTGATCATGATTCGCCGTTTCCGCGAGAAGTACCGGGTCAACAACCTGTAACGCCGAGGACACGTTCCGATGAGTCAATCCTTCGACGACATCAGCGCCCAGCTCAAGCGCCGCCACCGCAAGTCGGCGCGCCTGAAGTGGATCTCCATGGGCGCCCTGGGGCTCGCCGGGCTCTTCCTGGTGCTGTTCTTCGCCGACATGCTGGTCAAGGGCCTGCCGGCCTTCAAGCAGGCCCAGATCCAGGTCCAGGTCGACTACAGCGAGCAGGCCAGCCAGCTGCCCCTGGCCGCCGTGAACGAGGACGTCCGCTCGCTGGTCAGCCGCGGCTACCTGCGCCTGATCCCCGGGCGCATGGAGGACAACCCCGACCTGCTGGGCACCACCCGCCTGGAGTGGGTGCTCGCCGACGGCCAGGTGGACCAGTACCTCAAGGGCCACCACTCCAAGCTCAAGGCGAGCGAGCAGGCCGTGGTCGACCGGCTGGTGGAGCAGGGGCGCGCCGAGCTGCGCTTCAACACCACCTTCTTCACCCGCGGCGACTCCAAGATGCCCGAGCTGACCGGTATCGCCTCGGCGGCCATGGGCACGCTGCTGACCCTGCTGGTGACCCTGGCGGTGGCCTTCCCTATCGGCGTGATGACGGCGGTCTACCTGGAGGAGTTCGCCCCGGACAACCGCTTCACCCAGGCCATCGAGATCAACATCAACAACCTGGCGGCGATCCCCTCGATCCTCTTCGGCCTGCTGGGCCTGGCGATCTTCATCAACTTCTTCGGCGTTCCGCGCTCCTCGCCGCTGGTCGGCGGCCTGACGCTGGCGCTGATGACCCTGCCGGTGATCATCATCGCCACCCGCACGGCGCTGCGCAGCGTACCGGAGTCGATCCGCCACGCCGCCTTCGGGGTGGGCTGCTCGCGCTGGCAGGTGGTGCGCGACCACGTGCTGCCGCTGGCGCTGCCGGGGATCATGACCGGCTCGATCATCGGCCTGGCCCAGGCCATGGGCGAGACCGCGCCGCTGATCATCGTCGGCATGGTGGCCTTCATCCCCGACGTCACCACCTCCTTCACCGAGGCGGCCACGGTGCTGCCGGCGCAGATCTTCACCTGGGCGGGGGAGCCCGATCGGGCCTTCATCGAGAAGACCTCCGGCGGCATCCTGGTGCTGCTGACCGTGCTCATCACCCTGAACGCCACGGCGGTGGTGCTGCGCAAGAAATTCGAGCGTCGCTGGTAGCCATCGACACGACACAGGATATCCTCAGATGAACATGCAAGTTGCCGAGCGGAGTAGTGCGCCGATGTCAGCTCAACACAGGTCCGGCCAGGACGGCCCGGGACAGCAGAACAGGGAGCAGCAACGCGGTCAGCCGGTGACGCGCAACGACGATGCCCATCACGAGCTCTCCATCCGCGTGCGCGACCTCAACCTCTGGTACGGCCAGAGCCAGGCGCTGAAGGGCATCGACATCGATGTCTTCCAGAAGAACGTCACGGCGCTGATCGGCCCCTCGGGCTGCGGCAAGTCGACCTTCCTGCGCTGCCTCAACCGCATGAACGACCTGATCCCCAACGTGCGCATCGAGGGGCTGGTGGAGATGGACGGTCGCGACGTCAACGCGGTCAAGATGGACGAGGTGGCCCTGCGACGCCGGGTGGGGATGGTCTTCCAGAAGCCCAACCCCTTCCCCAAGTCGATCTACGAGAACGTCGCCTACGCGCCGCGCATGCACGACCTGGTCGGCCGCAAGTCGGACCAGGACGAGCTGGTGGAGCGGGCCCTGCGCGATGCCGGCCTCTGGGAGGAGGTCAAGGACAAGCTGCACCAGCCGGGCACCTCGCTCTCCGGCGGCCAGCAGCAGCGCCTTTGCATCGCCCGGGCGATCGCCGTGCAGCCCGACGTGATCCTGATGGACGAGCCGACCTCGGCCCTCGACCCGATCTCCACGGCGACCATCGAAGACCTGATGGACAAGCTCAAGCAGCAGTTCACCATCATCACCGTGACCCACAACATGCAGCAGGCGGCGCGGGTCGCCGACTACACGGCCTTCTTCCACCTGGGTGAGATCATCGAGTACAACGACACCAAGACGATGTTCTCCAACCCCCACACCAAGAAGACCGAGGACTACATCACCGGCCGCTACGGCTAGGCGTGGTCGACCGGCTCGATACGCCGGCGGCGCCCCGCGAGAGTGGGGCGCGCCGGCCGGGGCGCCCGGGGGAGGTCTTCCGGGCGTTCCTGCTGCTGGGCCTGACCTCCTTCGGCGGCCCGGTGGCGCACCTCGGCTATTTCCGCCACGAGTTCGTGACGCGCCGTCGCTGGCTCGAGGAGGCGGACTACGCCGAGCTGGTGGCGCTGTGCCAGTTCCTGCCCGGGCCGGCCAGCAGCCAGGTGGGCTTCGCCCTGGGGCTGCTGCGCGCCGGTCCCTGGGGCGCGGCCCTGGCCTGGGTCGCCTTCACCCTGCCATCCGCGCTGCTGCTGGTGGCCGTCGCCCTGGGCGCGAGCCTCGTCGCGGGGCCCGTGGCGTCGGGGCTGGTGCACGGCCTCAAGGTGGCGGCGGTGGCCATCGTCGCCCAGGCCGTCTGGGGCATGGCGCAGAGCCTCTGCCCGGACCGGCGTCGCGCCGGCATCGCGCTGGCGGCGGTCGCCATCCTGGTGGGGGTGGACGGGCCGCTCGGCCAGCTGGCGGCGATCCTGATGGGGGCGCTGGCCGGCCTGTGCCTCTGCCGGGGCACCGGCGAGGCGTTCCCGCACGCGGGGCGGGCGTGGCCCGTCTCGCCCCGGGCCGGCGGCCTCGCCCTGGCGCTCTTCCTCGCGCTGCTCGGCGGCCTGCCGCTGCTGGCACTCGCCGGTGCCTCGCCGATCCTCGCGCTGCTGGACGCCTTCTATCGGGCCGGGGCCCTGGTGTTCGGCGGCGGGCACGTGGTGCTGCCGCTTCTCGAGGCCGAGCTGGTCCCGCCGGGCTGGGTCTCGCCGGAGGCCTTCCTGGCGGGCTACGGTGCCGCCCAGGCGGTGCCGGGCCCGCTCTTCACCTTCGCGGCCTATCTTGGCAGCCTGCTCGCCATCGGGCCGGGCGGGCTCATGGGCGCCGGCCTGGCGCTGGTGGCCATCTTCGTGCCGGGGCTCCTGCTGCTGGTGGCGGCGATGCCGTGCTGGAACCGGCTGCGCCACTGGGCCGCCGCCCGCTCGGCGATGTGCGGCGCCAACGCGGCCGTGGTGGGCATCCTCGGCATGGCGCTCTACGATCCGCTCTGGACCGGCGTCATCCTCGGGCCCGAGGCGTTCGTCCTGGCGCTGGCCGGCTTCCTGCTGCTGGTGCGCTGGCGGCTGCCCGCCTGGGCGGTGGTGGCGCTGCTGGCCGCGGCTGGGCCCCTGATCGCCCCCTGATCATCGGGCGAGTGCCGGCGCCCCGATCGCCGTCACGGCATTGACATTCGTCGACGATATATATGGAATTCCGTATATTTGCCACGGCCCGAGCCCCTCAGGAGAGACCATGACCCTTCGCATCGGCATCAACGGCTTCGGCCGCATCGGCCGCCTCGCCCTGCGCAGCCTCTGGCCCCGCGTCGCGGCCGGGGAGGCCGAACTCGTCTGCATCAACGACCCGGGCGGCGACGCCGCCACCTTCGCCCATCTGCTCGAGTTCGACTCAGTGCATGGACGCTGGTCGCCGGGCGAGGGCATCCGTGCCGAGGCGGAGGCCCTAGTGATCGACGGCCGACGCATCGCCTTCAGCGGCCACGACACCCTCGCTGCCGCCGACTGGTCCGGCTGCCGGGTGGCCCTCGAGTGCTCCGGCAAGATGAAGACGCGTGAGGCACTTCAGGCCTATCTCGACCAGGGCGTCGAGCGGGTGGTGGTCAGCGCGCCGGTGAAGGAGGAGGGCGTGCTCAACGTGGTGATGGGCGTCAACGACGACGCCTTCGATCCCGAGGTGCATCGCATCGTCACCGCGGCGAGCTGCACCACCAACTGCCTGGCACCGGTGGTCAAGGTGATCCACGAGACCTTCGGCATCCGCCACGGCTCGATGACCACGGTGCACGACATCACCAACACCCAGACCATCCTCGACGCGCCCAGCTCTCCACAGAAGCCGGACCTCCGCCGTTCCCGCGCCTGCGGCATGAGCCTGATCCCCACCACCACCGGCTCGGCCAAGGCGATCACCGCCATCTTCCCGGAGCTCGAGGGCAAGCTGAACGGCCACGCCATTCGCGTGCCGCTGGCCAACGCCTCACTCACCGACATGGTCTTCGAGCTCGAGCGCGAGACCACGGTGGAGGAGGTCAATGCCGCGCTCGAAGCTGCCGCCGAGGGCGAGCTCGCGGGCATCCTGGGCTATGAGGCGCGCCCGCTGGTCTCCATCGACTACCGCACCGACCCGCGCAGCGCCATCATCGATGCGCTCTCGACCCTGGTGGTGAGCGGCACCCAGGTGAAGCTCTACGCCTGGTACGACAACGAGTGGGGCTACGCCAACCGCACCGTGGAGCTGGCCCTGAAGGTGGGAAAGGAGCCGGTGGGCCATGCCTGAGGCGGGCGGGCTCGCCGGGCGCATCAGGGCGCTGCCCTTCGAGGTACGCCAGTACCTGCTGATCACCGGCAACTACTGGGCCTTCACCCTCACCGACGGCGCCCTGCGCATGCTGGTGGTGCTGCACTTCCACCAGCTCGGCTACTCGCCGCTGGAGGTGGCGCTGCTGTTCCTCTTCTACGAGGCCTTCGGCGTGATCACCAACCTGGTGGGCGGCTGGCTGGGCGCGCGCCTGGGGCTCAACCGCACCATGAACGCCGGCCTCGCCCTGCAGATCGTGGCGCTTGCCATGCTGATGGTGCCCGCGGCCGCGCTGACCGTGCCCTGGGTGATGGCCGCCCAGGCGCTCTCGGGGATCGCCAAGGACCTCAACAAGATGAGCGCCAAGAGCGCGGTGAAGGTGCTGGTGCCGAGCGACAGCCCCACCGCCGGCTCCGCGCTCTACCGCTGGGTGGCGATCCTCACCGGCTCCAAGAACGCCCTCAAGGGGGCCGGCTTCTTCCTGGGCGGGGCGCTGCTGACCCTGGTCGGCTTCCGTGGCGCCGTGATCGCCATGGCGGTGATGCTGGCGGGCGTGCTCGCCCTGTCGCTGGTCCGGCTCAAGGCCGACCTGGGACGCCAGAAGCGCAAGCCGAAGTTCACCGAGGTGTTCTCGGCGTCGCGGGCCGTCAACGTGCTCTCGGCGGCGAGGCTCTGCCTGTTCGCCGCCCGGGACGTCTGGTTCGTGGTGGCGCTGCCGGTGTTCCTCTATGACCAGCACGGCTGGAGCCACTGGACGGTGGGCGGCCTGCTGGCCCTCTGGGTCATCGGCTACGGCGGGGTGCAGACCCAGGCCCCGCGGCTGACCGCCCGGCTCGGCGCGAGCCCGCGGGGCGTCACCGTGATGCTGGCGCTGCTGCTGGCCGGCCTGCCGGCGGCGCTGGCGCTGCTGCCCCTGGCCGAGGTGGGCGCCCTGGTGGCGGGGCTGCTCGCCTTCGGCGTGCTCTTCGCCGTCAACTCCAGCTGGCACAGCTACCTGATCGTCCACTATGCCCGGGCCGACGGCGTCTCCATGGACGTGGGCTTCTACTACATGGCCAACGCCATGGGCCGCCTCGCCGGGACCCTGCTCTCCGGGTGGATCTACCAGAGCCAGGGGCTTGCGGCCTGCCTGTGGGTCTCGGCGGCGCTGGTGGCGGGGAGCGCACTGATGGCCCTGGCGCTGCCGCGGGAGGCGACGCCGCGCTGACGCCGGTACAGGGGCCGTTCAGGAGCCGGCGCGCGGCGCCTCTCGGGGCGAGGTCTCGATCAGCCTGCGCAGCGCCCAGAGCCCGAGGATCGGCCCCGGCAGCAGCCACCACAGCACCCAGGGCCCCTGGGCGGCCCACAGGCTCGAGGTCAGCGAGATCGCCGGCAGGGTCAGGGCGAAGCCCACCGCGTTCATCACGGCCAGCGTCGAGCCGACCCGGGCGTGGGGCGCGGTGGCCGCGGCCAGGGCCGAGAACTGGGGCGAGTCGGCGATCACCGTGAGCCCCCAGACGGCGAGCAGCGCGAGCAGCAGGCCGGGCGGCGCCCAGGCCAGCAGCGGGTAGGCCAGGCAGGTCAGCCCGGAGACGGCCAGCGCCCGCCTGGCCACCCACAGGCTGCCCAGCCGGCGGCTCAGCTCCCCGCCGCCCACGCAGCCCACGAGCCCCAGGGCGATGACGCCGAACGAGAGCCACGGCACCAGGTCCACCGGCGCCGCCAGGCGCTCCAGTTCGCGCGCCACCAGGAAGGGCGTGAGCATCCACAGTGCGTAGAGCTCCCAGCAGTGGCCGAAGTAGCCGCCGGCCACGGCGCGAAAGCGCGGTGCGCGAAGGCCGGCGAGGCCCTCCCGCAGCCGGGTGGGGCCGGCCGGGGGCGGCAGGTGTGGGCCGTCGCCGAGGCGGTGGATGGCCGCCCCGCCCGCCAGCGCCAGCAGCGAGGCGCCGAGCAGCGGCCACGCCCAGGGCAGGCCCAGGGTCGAGCCGCGCAGCAGGTGGGGCAGGGCGGTGCCCAGGGTCAGCATGCCGACCAGCCAGGCCAGTGCCGCCCCCTTGTGGGTCGGCGTCCAGCCGATGACGAGCTTCATGCCCAGGGGGTAGATGCCGGCCAGGCACAGCCCGGTGGCGAAGCGCAGCAGCAGGCCGGCGGCGGTGTGCTCGGCGGCCAGCACGAAGCCCGCGTTGATCAGCGCGCCGAGCAGGCAGGAGACGGCGAAGATGCGGCTGGCCCGGAAGCGGTCGGCCAGGCCGCTGGCGGCGATGGCGAGGGTGCCGAGGATGAAGCCGGCCTGGACGGCCAGCGTCAGCCGGCCGAGGTCGACCTCGGTGATGCCGAGGTCCCGGGCCAGCGAGAGGCCCACGCCGTTGACGGAGAACCACAGCGAGGTGCCGCAGAGCTGGGCCAGTACGATGACGGCGAGCGGATGGCGCTGCAGGACGCGGCTCATGCGCTCCCCTCCGACGGCTCGCACTGCCCGGCGCCGTGCTGCGCGCCCCGGCCCTCGTCGCGTAGAATCATGTCGATACTCCCTGGAGGAACCCTCGATGTCGCTGGACCCGGTCCGTGTCTTCAAGTGCCTGGGCGACGAGACTCGCCTGATGCTGACGCTGCTCGTGCTGCGCGAGCAGGAGCTCTGCGTCTGCGAGATGACCCATGCGCTGGAGGTCTCGCAACCCAAGGTGTCGCGGCACCTGGCGCAGCTGCGCCAGTGCGGCCTGCTCGACGATCGCCGCGAGGGCCAGTGGGTCTACTACGGGGTCGAGGCTAGCCTGCCGGGCTGGGTGATGGCCACCCTGGAGGCGGCGGCCCAGGGCGAGGCTTCCCGGCTCGAGGCGCTGCGCGCGCGCCTCCACGCCATGGGCCAGCGGCCGGAGCGCCGCGCCGCGCTCTGCTGAACTCGGCGTGTCGTGGCAGGCGCGCCCTCAGGCCGGCCCCGCCGGGAAGCGGTCGCGGGTGGCGTTGGCGATGCGCACCAGGGCGAGCATCACCGGCACTTCCACCAGCACGCCGACCACCGTCGCCAGCGCCGCGCCCGACTGCAGCCCGAACAGCGCGATGGCGGCGGCCACGGCCAGCTCGAAGAAGTTGCTGGCGCCGATCATCGCCCCGGGGGCGGCTACGCAGTGGGGTACCCGCCAGGCCTTCGCCCAGCCGTAGGCGAGGAAGAAGATCAGGAAGGTCTGCAGGATCAGCGGCACGGCGATCAGCACGATGTGCAGCGGCGCCTCGAGGATGACCTCGCCCTGGAAGGCGAACAGCAGCACCAGGGTGATGATCAGGCCGATCGGCGTGGCGGGGCTCAGGCGCGGCAGGAAGGTCTGCTCGTACCAGTCGCGGCCGCGACGGGCGACCAGGGCGCGCCGGGTCAGCACGCCGGCGGTCAGGGGGATGACGATGTAGAGCACCACCGAGAGCGCCACGGTGTCCCAGGGGACCTGAATGTTGGAGACGCCGAGCAGCAGCACCACGATGGGCGCGAAGGCGAACAGCATGATCAGGTCGTTGAGCGACACCTGCACCAGGGTGTAGGCGGCGTCGCCGCGGGTCAGGGTGCTCCACACGAAGACCATGGCGGTGCAGGGCGCGGCACCCAGCAGGATGGCGCCGGCTAGGTACTGGCTGGCCACGGCCTCGGGCAGCCAGGGGCGGAAGAGCACCATCAAAAAGAGCCAGGCGATGGCGAACATCGTGAAGGGCTTGATCAGCCAGTTCACGGTGGTGGTGATGAGCAGGCCCTTCGGCTGTCGGCGCACCCCAAGCACCGCGGCGAAGTCGATCTGGGCCATCATGGGAAAGATCATCGCCCAGATCAGGATCGCCACTGGAATCGACACCTGGGCCACCTCGAAGCGCGACAGGGTCTCGGGAATCCCCGGGGCGAACTGGCCGAGCAGCACCCCGGCGACGATGGCCAGCGCCACCCATAGGGAGAGCAGGCGCTCGAAGAGCCCCATGCCCTCCGTCGTCGTCGCGGCGTCGGTGGTGGCGTGATGGCTCATGGGCGGCGCTCCCGGTGGGGTAGGGTGGATATCGCGACGATATATGATGTTCCATATATCTTCAATCGACCCGCCGGCGGGGCGGCCGGGAGCTGCTATGCTCGGCGCCACCGGCACCCGGCGGGACCCGTGACCCCGCCGCCTCGACGCCCTGGTCATGGACCCCTGCCATGGAGGCCTGCATGCCCGCTACCGAAGCCCTGCGCCTGGACCGGCTGAGCGTCGGCGACCTCGCCCCCGTCAGCCTGACGCTTGCCCCCGGCGAGATTCTCTGCCTCTCCGGCACCAGCGGCTCGGGCAAGAGCCGGCTGCTGCGCGCCGTGGCCGACCTGGAGCCCCACGGCGGCGAGGCGTGGCTCGGCGAGACGGCCCAGTCCTCGCTGGCCGGCCACGCCTGGCGCGCCCGGGTGATGCTGGTGCCGGCGGAGAGCCAGTGGTGGGCCGACACCGTCGGCGAGCACCTGCCCGAGGCGCGGCGCGACGACCTCGAGGCCCTGGGCTTTTCCCCCGAGGTATGCGACTGGCAGGTCGCGCGGCTCTCGTCTGGCGAGAAGCAGCGCCTGGCGCTGCTCCGGGCGCTGAGTCGCGAGCCCGCGGCGCTGCTGCTCGACGAGCCCACCGCCAACCTGGACGATGCCACGGCCCGGCGGGTCGAGGCGTGGCTCTGCGCGCGGATCCGCGCGCGGGGCTGGCCGGTGATCTGGGTCGCCCACGACCCGGCGCAGATCGCTCGGGTGGCGGACCGTCATCGGCGCATCGTCGAGGGGCGGCTGGAGGAGGCGGGCGCATGGGCGTGATCGCGCTGGCCTGGTGGCAGCTGGCCCTGGCGGCCCTGATGGTGGTGGCGCTTGCCGGCTGCACGGTGCTCGCCCGCCTGGGGATGGGGCGCCGCCTGCTCGTCGCCGCGGCGCGCACGGTGATCCAGCTCGGCCTGGTCGGCCTGGTGCTCGAGGCGCTCTTCTCGGTGGCGCGCTTTCACTGGGTGGCGCTGATGGCGCTCGGCATGCTGCTGATCGCCGGGCGCGAGGTGACGGCCCGCCAGACGCGGCGGCTGCGCGGCGGCTGGGCCTTCGGCATCGGCACCGTGGCGATGTTTCTCTCCTCGTTCACCGTCACCGTGCTGACGCTCACCGTGATCATCGGCCCCGAGCCCTGGTATCGGCCCCAGTACGCCATCCCGCTGCTTGGCATGATGCTCGGCAACACCATGACCGGCGTGGCCCTGGCGCTGGACCGCCTCACCGACACGGCCTGGCGTCAGCGCGCGGTGATCGAGAACCGGCTGATGCTCGGCCAGCGCTGGCAGGAGGCGATCGGCGATATCCGCCGGGAGGCGATGAGAAGCGGCATGATGCCGATGATCAACGCCATGGCCGCGGCCGGGGTGGTCAGCCTACCGGGCATGATGACCGGCCAGATACTCGCCGGCAGCCCGCCGGCGCTGGCGGTGAAGTATCAGATACTGGTGATGTTCACCATCACCCTGGGCACCGGCTTCGGCACCCTGGCGGCGGTGGCGGCGGGCAGCCGGCGGCTGTTCGACGGCCGCGAGCGGCTGCGCCTGGAGCGGCTCTCGGCGCCCCGCGACTGAGCGGACCCGCCAAGCGAACGCGCCCGCCGAGGGGCGGGCGCGTATCAGGGCAGGCGGGTTAGGCGTTGGGGCGTCGGGCCTCGGCGCTCCTTCAGTCGATCAGCTCCACGGCCACCGCGGTCGCCTCGCCGCCGCCGATGCACAGGCTCGCGATGCCGCGCTTGCCACCCTTGGCCCGCAGGGCGTGGATCAGGGTGGCGATGATCCGCGAGCCGGTGGAGCCGATGGGGTGGCCCTGGGCACAGGCGCCGCCGAAGACGTTGACCTTCTCGTGGGGCAGGCCCAGGTCGTCCATGGCCATCAGGGTGACCACCGCGAAGGCCTCGTTGATCTCGAACAGGTCGACGTCGTCGACGCCCCAGTCGAGCTTCTTCATCAGCTTGTCGATGGCGCCCACCGGGGCGATGGTGAACTCGCTCGGGTGGCGCGAGTGGGTGCTGTGGCCGAGCATCCGGGCGATGGGCTTGGCGCCGAGCCGATCGGCCGCCGCCTGGCTCGCCAGGATCAGCGCCGAGGCGCCGTCGGAGATGGAGCTGGAGTTGGCCGCGGTGATGGTGCCGTCCTTGGCGAAGGCCGGCCGCAGGGCGCGAATCTTGTCGAGCTTGGCCTGGAAGGGCTGCTCGTCGTGGTCGACCACGCTCTCGCCCTGGCGGCTGGTGACGGTGACCGGCGCCATCTCGGCGTCGAGGTGGCCGGCCTTGGTCGCCTCCATGGCGCGCTCCAGCGAGGCGATGGCGAAGTCGTCCAGGCGCTCGCGGCCGTAGTCGCGCTGGCTGGCGACGTCCTGGGCGAAGACGCCCATCAGCTTGCCGGTCTCGGCGTCCTCGAGGCCGTCCAGGAACATGTGGTCCTTCAGCTCGCCGTGGCCCAGGCGGTAGCCGGCGCGGGCCTTGGTGAGCACGTGGGGCGCGTTGGACATGGACTCCATGCCCCCGGCCAGCATCACCTCGCCGCTGCCGGCGCGGATCAGGTCGTGGGCCAGCATGGCGGCCTTCATGCCCGAGCCGCACAGCTTGTTGATGGTGGTGGCGCCGCTGGCGTCGGGGATGCCGGCCTGGCGCATGGCCTGGCGGGCCGGGCCCTGCTTGACGCCGGCGGGCAGCACGCAGCCCATGATGCCCTCGTCGATGGCGGCGGCCTCGATGCCGGCGCGCTCGATGGCGGCGCGGATGGCCGTGGCCCCGAGCTCGGGGGCGGTGAGGCTGGAGAGGCTGCCGAGCATGCCTCCCATGGGCGTGCGGGTGGCGGAGAGGAAGACGATATCGTTGGACTGGCTCATGGCATGGCTCCCGGGGTGTTCCGGCGTGGGCCGGACAGGATGAAGGTTGTCGTTGTTGGGGCGTGTCGCTGGGTGTTGTCCGAAAAGTCAGGGCGTGCCGTTCGGGCGATGGCCGCGCGTTGACCCGGCGTCGGGCCTGTGGTCTTCTCAGGGTCAACCAAGCAAGCGCTAGTGTAAATCCCAATGAATGTAATGAATGACTCCCCGCGCCGCAAGGAATTGACCCGCCAGGCCGCCCAGTTGTTCGTCCAGGAGGGCTTCGATCGTACGACCGTGCGCATGCTCGCCCAGGAGATGGGGATCAAGTCCGGCAGCCTCTTCCACCATTTCCGCGACAAGCAGGAGATCCTCGCGGCGGTGATCGAGGCGGGGACCCAGAACGCCCTGGCCATCGCCCGGGCGGCCCTCGAGTCGTGTGACCACACGCCCGAGGCGCGGTTGCAGGCGATGGCCCGGGCGCACCTGGAGACCCTGCTCACCGACCGCAACGCCCACGTGGTCGCCCTCTACGAGTGGCGCCGCCTCGACCCCGAGGCCCGCGATCACCTGAGCCACCTGCGCGATGCCTACGAGGCGCTCTGGGAGGCGGTGATCGACGAGGCCCTGGACGCCGGCCTGATCCACGGCGACCGCTTCCTGGTCTCGCGCTTCGTGATGGGCGCGCTGAACTGGACGGTGCGCTGGTACGACCCCGCCGGGTCGCGCTCGCCGGACGACCTGGCCCATGAGCTGGTCGCCATGATCACCCGGCGCCCCGCCTGATCCTCCCTCCCTGCAATTCTCCCCGCGCGGGCCGCCGGCCCGCGGTGCTCGACCATCGTCTAGTCCCTTCTCGTCGCTCAGGGGTTGCCCCCTTCCCCGGTTGCCACTAGCGTGTACCGAGCGCTTGCTAGGTTTACGCTTACGTTAACTGCTTGGCAATCGGAAGAGGGCGTCTTCGCGCCAGCGACCGGCCAGTCTCATGGTCGTCACCGTTTGCCGCTACAACAATCACAAGCCGCCAGAGGGCAGACCATGAGCACCCAACCCGCGCCATCCTTGACCGACTACGCGACCTATCTCGAGTCCTTCTCCATCGACGACGTCATCGCGCGCCTCGACGACCATCGCGACGGCCGTGCCAACGCCTTCGAGTCCTGCTGCGGGCGCCACGTGCGCGCCGGCCGGGGCGAGGTGGCGGCGCTGATCCACGAGGACGCCCAGGGCGAGGTCACCACCCTGAGCTACGCCGAGCTGGAAGCCCAGAGCGTGCGCCTCGCCGGCTGGTTCGTCGCCCAGGGGCTGGGCGAGGGAGATCGCATCGCCTGCATGCTGCCGCGCACGCCGCAGCTGCTGGTGGCGGTGGTGGCCACCTGGCGCATCGGCGCGGTCTACCAGCCGCTCTTCACCGCCTTCGGTCCGGATGCCGTGGACTACCGCCTGGGCCGGGCCGATACCAAGCTCGTGATCACCGATCACGCCAACCGTTTCAAGTTCGACGACCTGACCCAGTGCCCGCCGGTGCTCGCCGTGGGCGGCCCCGACGCCACGCACGCCGACGACCGCGACTGGGCCGAGGCGCTGGCCCATGCGCCCCTCGAGGCCGCGCCGCCGCGCCTGCCCCGCGAGGCGCCCTTCCTGCAGATGTTCACCTCCGGCACCGTCGGCAAGCCCAAGGGCGTGGCGGTGCCGCTCTCCGCCATGCCGGCCTTCGCGCTCTACATGGAGCTCGCCGTCGACCTGCGCGACAGCGACCGCTTCTGGAACATGGCCGACCCGGGCTGGGCCTACGGCCTCTACTACGCCATCGCCGGCCCGCTGCTGCTGGGCGTGACCACCCACTTCTGCGAGGCGGGCTTCAGCGCCGAGGGGGCGCTCGCCTTCATGAAGCGCCACCGCATCACCAACTTCGCCGCGGCGCCGACCGCCTATCGGCTGATGAAGGCCTCGGGGCTCTTCGACGATGCCCACGCGACCCTCGAGCTGCGCGCGGCGAGCTCCGCCGGCGAGCCGCTCAACACCGAGGTGGTGACCTGGGTGGAGCGCTCCCTGGGCTGCCCGGTGATGGACCACTACGGCCAGACCGAGACCGGCATGACCTGCAACAACCACCATGCCCTGGAGCACCCCAAGCACGTCGGCGGCATGGGCGTGCCGCTGCCCGGCTATCGCCTGGCGATCCTCGATGCCGAGTACAACGAGCTGCCGGCGGGGGAGCCCGGCGTGCTGGCCGTGGACATCGAGAACTCGCCGGCACACTTCTTCGCCGGCTATACCTGGCAGGAGAAGCACCCCTTCGCCGAGGGCTACTACCTCACCGGCGACGTGGTGATCCGGAACGAGGACGGCACCTTCCAGTTCGCCGGCCGCGATGACGACATCATCACCACCGCCGGCTACCGGGTCGGCCCGACCGACGTGGAGAACAGCGTGATGACCCACCCGGCGGTCGCCGAGTCCGCCGCCGTGGGCCAGCCCGACGAGATCCGCGGCGAGATCATCAAGTCCTACGTGGTGCTGCGCGAGGGGTTTGAAGCGAGCGATACGCTGGCCGACGAGATCCGCCAGCAGGTGCGCGAGCGGCTCTCGACCCACGCCTTCCCGCGGGTCATCGAGTTCGTCGACGTGCTGCCCAAGACCCCCAGCGGCAAGATTCAGCGCTTCAAACTGCGCGCCGACGCCTCCGAGAAGGCGGGCGGTGCATCCGTTACCTGACATCGAGGAACCCTGCATGAACGTGAAGGACAACACCTTCCTGATCACCGGCGCCGCCTCCGGGCTTGGCGCGGCCACCGCCGAACGCCTGGTCGCCGGGGGCGGCCGGGTGGTGCTCTGCGACCTGAGCGACGCGGTCGAGGCCCATGCCGAGACGCTGGGCGAGGCCGCCCGCGCGGTGCGCGGCGACGTCACCTCCGGCGACGACATCCAGGCGGCGGTCGACGCCGCCGTGGCCCTCTCCGAGGGGCGTGGCCTCGCCGGGGTGGTGCACTGCGCCGGTGTGGTGAGCGTGGGCAAGCTGGTCGACCGCGAGGGCAACCCCGCCGATCTCGAGGCCTACAACCGCACGATCCAGATCAACCTGGTGGGCACCTTCAACGTCATGCGCCTGGCCGCGGCCGCCATGGCGAAGAACGCCCCCGGCGAGGACGGCGAGCGCGGGGTGATCATCAACACCGCCTCCGTCGCCGCCTTCGACGGCCAGGTGGGGCAGTGCGCCTACAGCGCCTCCAAGGCCGGGGTGGTGGGCATGAGCCTGCCGGCGGCCCGTGAGCTCTCGCGCCACGGCGTGCGGGTGATGGCCATCGCCCCCGGGGTCTTCGAGACGCCGATGATGAGCGAGATCCCCGACGAGGCCGCCCAGGCCCTGGCCGCCGCCGTGCCCTTCCCCAAGCGGCTCGGCAAGCCCGCGGAGTTCGCCCGCCTGGCCGAGCAGATTGTCACCAACCCCATGCTCAACGGCGAGGTGATCCGCCTGGACGGCGGCATCCGCATGCAGTGATCCGGCTTCGCCGGAAGCCGTGAACCGCAGGCTCGAAGCGTGAAGAGGCACACCCCCGCAGCCCGGCTGCGGGGGTGTTCTCTTTGGGGCCGGCGATGGCATACGGCCATCCTCCAGTGTGCGGGCTTTAAAACGAACGCTTGACTCATGGGTGGCGGATGGATATTTTCAAACACATGTTTGAAAGCGGTCGCCGCCGCTGCTTGCGCCCGATATCCAGGAGAGACGAGATGCCCGACTACCAGGCCCCCCTGCGCGACCTGCGCTTCGTGATGGACGAGATGCTCGACTACCCGGCCCACTATGCGCGCCTGCCGGGCGGCGAGGACGCCACCCCCGACGTGGTGGACGCCATCCTGGAGGAGGGCGCGCGCTTCGCCCGCGAGGTGCTGCTGCCGCTGAACCAGAGCGGCGACCGCGAGGGCTGCCGGCTGGAGGGCGGCGAGGTGAAGGCGCCGAAGGGCTTCAAGCAGGCATACGCCCAGTACGTGGAGGGCGGCTGGCCGGGGCTCGCCGCCGAGGCGGAGCACGGCGGCCAGGGCCTGCCGGCCTCCCTCGGCATGGCGCTCAACGAGATGATCTGCGCCACCAACCTGGCCTGGGGCATGTACCCGGGGCTCTCCCACGGCGCCGCCGACGCCCTGCGCCACCACGGCAGCGAGGCGCAGAAGGCCACCTACCTGACCAAGCTGGTCGAGGGCACCTGGACCGGCACCATGTGCCTGACTGAGCCCCACTGCGGCACCGACCTGGGGCTGATCAAGACCCGCGCCGTGCCCCATGACGACGGCAGCCATGCGATCACCGGCACCAAGATCTTCATCTCCGCCGGCGAGCACGACCTGGCCGAGAACATCGTCCACCTGGTGCTGGCCAAGCTGCCGGACGCCCCGGCGGGCTCCAAGGGCATCTCGCTGTTCGTGGTGCCCAAGTTCCTGCCCGACGGTGACGGCAACCCCGGGGAGCGCAACGGCGTCACCTGCGGCTCGCTGGAGCACAAGATGGGCATCCATGGCAACGCCACCTGCGTGATGAACTTCGATGCCGCCCGCGGCTTCCTGGTGGGCGCGCCCCACAAGGGCCTGGCCTGCATGTTCACCATGATGAACGCCGCGCGCATCGGCGTGGGCATCCAGGGGCTCGGCCTCACCGAGGCGAGCTTCCAGAACGCCCTGGCCTACGCCCGCGACCGCCTGCAGATGCGTGCGCTGGCCGGTCCCAAGGCCCCGGAGAAGCCCGCCGACCCGATCATCGTCCACCCGGACGTTCGCCGCATGCTGCTGACCCAGAAGGCCTTCGCCGAGGGCGGCCGGATGCTGGTGCTCTATACCGCGCAGATGATCGACCTGGTCGAGCACGGAACCGACGCCGCGGAGAAGGAACGCGCCGAGACCCTGCTCGGCCTGCTGACGCCCATCGTCAAGGCCTTCCTCACCGAGGTCGGCTTCGAGGCCACCAACGAGGGGGTGCAGGTCTTCGGCGGCCACGGCTTCATCCAGGAGTGGGGCATGGAGCAGCTGGTGCGCGACGCGCGCATCACCCGCCTCTACGAGGGCACCACCGGCATCCAGGCCCTCGACCTGCTCGGCCGCAAGGTGCTGATGAGCCAGGGCGAGACCCTCAAGGTCTTCACCAAGGAGATCCACCAGTTCTGCCAGGCCGAGGAGGGCAACGCCGAGCTCGCCGAGTTCGTGCGCCCGCTGGCCAAGCTGAACCGGGAGTGGGGCGAGCTGACGATGGGCGTGGGCATGAAGGCCATGAGCGACCGCGAGGAGGTCGGCGCGGCCAGCGTCGACTACCTGATGTACGCGGGCTACGTGACCCTGGCCTACCTCTTCGCCCGGGCCGCCCGGCAGGCCCGCGCCGCCCTGGCCGAGGGCGGGGACGAGGCCGCCTTCTACCGCGCCAAGCTCGATACCGCGCGCTTCTACTACCAGCGCCTGCTGCCGCGTACCCGCGCCCACAAGGCCGCCATCGAGGCGGGGGGCGAGACGCTGATGGCGATCGGCGCCGAGGACTTCGGCCTGGGCTTCGAGATCTGATGCCCTCGGCATGACCGACCGGCGGGCACGCTCTCGCTACGAAGCCGACTATGGAGGTGACGAGGGAGGGCCCCCGCCGTCCCTCGTCACCTCCCAGGCGGCGTTTTCGGGTCCTGCCGGGCGTCACCCTCCGGACGGTTGATCGGGGACCCCGTAAGGAGCAGGATGGAATGGCATTGCGTCGTGCCACCTGGCCCGTCGTGCCCACGGAGCCCCTGCCTCATGCGTGTCTTTGCCAACCCGGTCGGTGCCGGATCCATCTGGTTCGACAACCTGGCCACCGCCGACGGGACGCCCGTGGCCTATGACCCGCAGGCCAGGACCTTCCTGCCCATGCCGCCCTTCTGTGCCAACCGCGAGGTGATCGGCTGCAACTGGATCGCCCCCGAGCAGGGCGCCTTCTGCCGGTCCTGTGCGATGACCGCGCTGGCACCGGATCCCTCCCTTCCCAATGCCATGCCCAACTGGGCGCAGACCGAGGCGGCCAAGCGCTGGGTGCTCGACAACCTTGGCCGCTGGCACTGGTTCCGCCCCGAGGATCCCGGCGCTCGCCCCGTGTTTCACATGCTGGCCGAGGGCCCGACGCCGGTGCCCATGGGCCACGTCGGGGGTGTGGTGACGATCAGCGTGGCCGAGGCAGACCCGGTCCTGAGCATCACCCGTCGAGAGGCCCTGGAAGAGCCCTACCGCACCATGATCGGCCACATGCGTCATGAGATCGCGCATATGCTCTGGTGGCGTCTCAGCCTGCGGGAGGATTTCCTGGCGGCCTTCCGGGAGATGTTCGGCGATGAGCGGGCGGATTATCCCGCCGCGCTCCAGCGCCATTACCATAACGGCCCGCTGCCGGGCTGGCGGATGAGCTTCCTGACCTCCTATGCCTCCGCGCATCCCCATGAGGACTGGGCCGAGACCGCCGCCCACCTGTTGCACCTGACCGATATCACCGACAGCTTCGTCGCGGCGGGCCTCTCCTCGCCGGAACTGCCGAACGCCTCCTGGGATCCCTACGTGGAGCCAGACGCCGAGCGTCTGATCCATGTCGCGGCCACGCTGGTGGCGGGGGTCAACCACGTCAACCGCTCCATGGGACTCTCCGATCTCTACCCCTTCGTGTTGTCGGACATCGCCCGCCGCAAGCTGGTCTTCGTGCATGACTGGCTGCGTCGAGGTGCCCAGGGGCGGTGAGTCGGGCCCAGGACCCGGCACATGACACGGTGTCCTGGCCCGCCGTTTCTTCAGAGCCGACAGTCGATGCGGTCTGCGCGCGCCTCGATCCTGGGCATCACGGTCTGGTCGATGAACGCCTGGCGATGGCCACCATAGCCCTCTGGTGGCGGTGACGGGTTCTCGCCCAGATCGATGATCGTGGCATGGGCCCGACGCAGAGACGCGCAGCTCTCCCCGGGCCTCTCCTGACGCTCGAGCACCGTGGACAGGTTGTAGTGGATGTCGAACGCCAAAGGGCGGATCTCGGGAATCGTGTCACTGATCCTGCCGGCTTCCCGCAGGGCCAGCTCCGCCTCGTCCAGGTTGCTGGTCATCTCATAGACCCGCCCGTACTCGTTCAAGATCGCCGCCTCGAGGTGTCGGTATTCACGTTCCTCTGGATCGAGACCTTCCAGCTCTCGTTGTGCCTGATGAAGACTGGGGAGGGCGCCCCGGGGTCGACCCTTCTCCAGCCAGGCCCTTGCGGAATGGACCAGTTCCCACGGATCCGAGGTATCCGGCGGGGTGCCGTAGGGGCTGGCGGCACAGCCGACGAGGATGAGCGTGGTCGAGAAGACCCACAGTGCACGTCGCATGTTCATGGCGCCCCCTCGGGAAACCGGCCCGGCGCGGGGCCCCGTGCCCTTCGCCTCCCGGCATTCTAGTGCAACCCCGAGGGCCTGCGCTTTCTGGACCGGGGCATCTGGCGCTGGCCCTCCTGGTGAAGGCATGATGGCGCCACACTCACTACTGTGTGGCCGTTGCCGCGAGGCGCATGGCAGACCAGAATCCACCCGAACGACCGGCGACGGCAAGATGCCCCGCCGTCAAACGAGAGCGACGCGTGCCAGGCACGCAAGGAGCCAGCCATGTCCCGCACGATCCGCCTGCAAGCCCTGATCCGGGTGTTGCGCCACCGCACGGACCCGATCGGCGGACCCGAGCTTGCCGAGCTGTTGGGCATCACCCTGAGGACCCTTTATCAGGACATCGCCACGCTGCGGGCGGTGGGGGTCGAGGTCGTCAACGAGGCTGGCCAGGGCTATGTGCTGCCGCCCGACATCGCGCTGCCTCCTGCGTCACTGGCCGACCCTGCCCCGCGGGCGTCGGGTGAGCTGATCTTCTACACCAATCCGCTCTCCCGGGGCGGCATCGTCCACTGGATGCTCGAGGAGCTCGGGGTCTCCTACCGCACCGTGGTGCTCGACTACGGCACCACGATGAAGTCGCCCGACTACCTGGCGCTCAACCCCATGGGCAAGGTGCCGGCGATCCGCCACGGCGACGCGGTGGTCACCGAGGCCGCCGCGATCTGCGCCTACCTTGCCGATGCCTTTCCCGAGGCCGGGCTGGCGCCGCCGCCCGCCGAGCGGGCCGACTACTACCGCTGGCTGTTCTTTGCCGCCGGGCCGCTGGAGGCCGCCCTGGGGCTCGGCCTGCTGGGCGTGCAGCCCACGCCCGAGCAGCAGGTGCAGCTCGGCTGCGGCGACGTCTGGTCGGTGCTCGACACCCTCTCCGCCGCGGTCGCCGGGCGTCGCTACATCGCCGGCGATCGCTTCAGCGCGGCGGACGTCTACGTTGGTTCTCACCTCGGCTGGGGCATGCACTTCGGCACCGTGCCGCGGCGGCCCGAGTTCGAGGCCTACTGGGCGGGCCTGAGGGACCGGCCGGCGCGCGCCCGCTGCGAGGCGTTCGTCGAGCAGGCCCTCTCGCCGCTGGCCTGATGGCGGGGCGCGGGACGATCAGCGGGCCGCTGCGCCGCCACGGCCACCTGGCCCTGGCGGCGCTGGTGCTGCTGGTCTGGTCGTTCTCGAGCGACGACTGGGCCGGCGCGCTCTTCCTGCCGGTCTGGGTGGTGGCCACCCAGCTGATCGTGGCCGGCAGCCTCGAGGCCGCCCGGCTGCGGCGGCGGGCCTGGCTCGGCCAGTACCTGCGCGACGACTCCCCCTGGCGGCGCTGGCTCGAGGGCGGGGCGCTGATGGTGCTGCGCCACCAGCTCGTCGGCGCGCTGCTCGCCCTGGTGCTGCTGGTCGACCTGCGCCTGCTCTCCCTGGCGGAGTGGCCGCTGCTGCTGGCCGCGCTGCCCGCGCTGGTGCTGGCCAGGCACCGGCTGCGGCGCCGGCTATCGCGCCATGTCGTGGCCGAGCACCTGCCGGCGGTGACCCGTCGCCTGCTGGTGGCGCCCATCGCCGCGCTGCTGGCCCTGGCGATGGTGCTGGCGGCGCTCTGGCTGCCCCAGCCGTGGCTGGTCGGGCTCGGCTGGGAGGAGGCAATCACCCGCCACCTGGCGGCCGGCGAGGGCGGCAGGCTGCTCGGCCTCTTCGAGCGGCTGGCCGCCAGCGCCGAGCTCACCCGCCAGTGGGCCATGCAGAACGCCGTGGAGCGCTTGCACCTCGCCACGCCGGTGGCGGTGCTGGGCTGGCTGGTGCTGCTGCTTACACAGGGCGCCGTCGCCTGGGCCTACGTTCGCCTGCTGGTGGGCGCCGAGGCGCTGCGCCGCGAGGGCCGCTCGCCCCGCAGGGGGGCGTCGGACGAGCCGGCGCCGGCCACCGATCGGGAGACGCGACCGTGAGCGTGAGCGGCGAGGCCGTGACCCCGTCGGCCGAACGCACCCCGACGCGCGCCTCCCGCTGGCGCGGCTGGGCGCTCTCGGCCCTGGTGGTGCTCCTGCTGCTGGCGGCGCTCGAGGCCGGCCATCGCGTTCTCGAGACGCGCAGCCAGGCGCCGCTCTACCGGGTAATCGTCGCGGGCGAGTCGCTGACCCTGGAGGCCGAGGCCCATGCCGCCTTCTCCCGCGATCTCGAGAGGCTCGCCGCCGAGGCCGAGGCGACGCTGGCCGCCCGCATGGCGCCCTGGACCGAGGCCCGCCTGGCGCAGGCCTTCGCGCCGCTCGAGGCGGCGGTGCCGGGCTATCTCGACTGGTACTTCTCCCTGGGCGGCAGCTACCTGCGACTGGCGATGGGGCTGGCGGGCGACCAGGCCGCCTGGCTCGAGACCCAGCGCCAGCGGCGGCTGATCGAGGCGAGTCGCATCGAGGCGGCCCTGGTCGACCTCCAGGCGGCGCATGCGGCGCGGCTCGCCCGCGAGCAACAGGCGCTGATGGAGGCGATGAGTGCCACGCTGCTCGAACGCTACGCCCCGCGAAGTGTTTCTGGCGCGAAGACGCCGGTGGTGGCGCCACCAACCATTGATCTGGATGGCCGGATGGACGAGGCGCTGCTGACCACGCTGGACGCCCGCCGCTGGCAGGCGGCCGCGCTGGGCGGCAGCGGCATCGGGCTGATGGTCGGGCGGCCCCTGGCGCGCAGGCTGGCGGCAGGGGCCGTGGGGCAGGGCGGTCGGGTGGCGCTGCGCGCGCTGGCGACGCGACTGGGCGCCGGGGCCGCGCGCTCGCTGGCCAGTGGCGGGGCGGCGGCGGCGGTGACGGCGCCCGCAGGCCCCGGCGCCCTGATGGTCGGCGCGGCGACCACCGCCGCGGGGCTCGCCGGGCTCGTCGGCGGCGAGTTCGCCCTGCTGAAACTGCAGGAGGCGCGTGAGCGCCCGGCCCTCGAGGCCCGGCTGTTTGAGGGCATCGCGGAGGCCCGCCGCGACACCGCGGGTGCGCTCGGTCTCACCGTGTCGGCCGCCGCCGAGCGACTGGCGGCGGGGCTGGAGGCGCCTGCCGGGGAAAGCGAACCGGCAGCCGGCGAAGCGCGTCCCGAGGCCTATCGCATCCTCGATCGGCTCGGCCTCACGGCGGGGTCTGACGTCTGATCCCCGGCGCCTGAGCCACGACACTTTGCTCAACGCGGCGCGGCGCCGGGGTGGGGCAGTGGCTCAGACCCCGTGCAGGCGGCGATGCAGGGCGTGGACCCGCTCGGCGAGCTCCGGCACCGGCCCCTCGACCGTCGCGCTCGGCACGATCTCCTGGATCGGCAGGGTGTTCACGGGCGGCGGGGCGACGCCCATCTCCTTGAGCCAGCCGCCGAGCTGCTCGGAGGAGCTGGCGTAGACGATGCGCCCCAGCCCCACCCAGCCGTGGGCGGCCGCGCACATCGGGCAGTGCTCGCCCGAGGTGTAGACGGTGGCCCGGGCGCGCTCCTCGGGCGGCAGGTTCTCCGCGGCCCAGCGGGCCAGGAAGAACTCCGGATGCTGGGTGGCATCGCCGCCGGCCACGTGGTTGTGGTCCTCGACCAGCACCGCGCCGTCGCCGCTCACCAGCACCGAGCCGAAGGGCTCGTCGCCGGCCTCCAGGGCCTCCTCGGCCAGCTCCACGCAGCGCTCGAGGTGCTGCTTGTCGGTCTCGCTGATCATCGTCGTTCCCTCCTTTGAATGTGGCGTGCCTTCTCATGATACGACTCGCCGGGGGCGTTTTCATGAGGGGTGGGCCGCGACGTTTCACTGATGGCGCTCCCCAGCCGACTGACGTAGGCTGATTAGCTGTTAGCGATTCAATGAGTGCCGGTTTATAGCATTGTTAAACGTGCGTGATCGTTCAAGTTGATATGCGGCACGCTATCTAATACCTATTATTTTGTGCGTGATTGAAGCCTATGAGTGAAAACAATCCAGCAAGTCGGCTACTCAATATCATTCAAGAGGGCCAGAAACAGAAGAAAGATCAGCAAGCTGCTAGTGCTTGGGCTGCAATCCTTGATGTACCAATAGGCGACAAGAGCCTTTTAATGTCCCGTGTCGGACACGTCATGGCTTTGCCTGCAGCTATCAAGTCTGAAGTCGGGCAGCTTGAGAACATTAACCACCAACTTCACTTGAAATGGCTGTCCAGCGTAGAGACATCTTTTTCAGTACTGAGTCTGCAAATTCAGTGGAAACAGTTCATCGAAAGATTCAATGCCGAAACGATTTTTGGTCTTGAAGTGTGTGATGATTTGTTGAGCCGGAATCGTCCGGAAAAGGTCGCTGAGCCAGAATCTTTGAAGAGTCTTTTGGAGGAAGTAAATGCGCTTCTCGACAGGCTGAAAGAAGCTGAGCTTCCTCTAGACCTAAGAGAGTTTATCTTTGAACATCTCTATCTAGTGAAAAATGCTATAGAGGAATACAAAATTCTTGGGATTCGTCCCCTAGAAGCAGAAGTCGAGCGGCTAATAGGCGCGACGGCCAGAAATCCTGATATTTGTACTCGTACTCGTGAAACTGATGTGGGTAAGAGGTTTTGGGGTGTGATGGGTAATTTGGCCATTGTGACAACCATTGTGGTCGGTCAGCTTCAGATAGGGAATGAAGTGTTTGATGCTTTATCGCCAGAGAGTGAGAATCCTCCCGAAGCGCAAACAATAGTAAATCTCAGCATGCCCCCTAGCGATTGCGGGGCTGAAGACGGTGACTCACCTTTGGTATCAAAGCCCGCGCTTTTGCCCGGCTATGGGAAAAAGTAATAAGTCGCTACAAGTGGAACTCCAAAGCATGGTTGTTGATGTTGCGTAGGGAAGATGGGGTTGTAAGTCTCAATGCTGCTAGTATGGCTTCACTCGCCAGCTTGTGGCGTACTTTTTGTCTTGAAGAGGTGGTGATTTATAGGAGTCGGTCATGAAAGGAAGCTGCTTGTGCGGGGCGATAGCCTACGAGGTAACGGCACTGGATGGACCGATCACGTTCTGTCACTGCCGCACCTGTCGTAAGGCGCATGCGGCGCCCTTCGTGCCGACCGCCGGGGTCGAGAGGTCACAATTCCGTTGGCTCGCCGGAGAAGACCGGCTCTCGAGCTTCGAATCGAGCCCCGGAAAGCTGCGGCACTTCTGCTCGGTGTGTGGCACGCACCTCGTCGCGGAGCGGGCCCATCAGGCGCACGTCATCGTGCGGGTCGCGACGCTGGACGACGACCCCGGCGTCGGGCCCCAGGCGCATATCTGGACGTCGCACGATGTCGACTGGCTCTCTGCCGAGGGCGTGCCCGCCCACCCGGAGTGGCCGCCGGGCAGGGCCTGAGGGCCCGAGTCACATGCCGAACCGGGCTGGGCCGATGCGAGCGGTGCTGCCACACTCGAGGCGCCTGTCGCCAGGCGCTATCCATCGATCGAGGAGGGCACGATGAGCAACGGTCTCTATCAGCGATTGGCCTGCGATTGCGGCGCGGTCTGCCTGCTGGCCTGCGGGTCGCCCCTCGGCGGCGCCGTGGACCCGGCGGGCGAGCCCGTCACCCTCTGGCCGCTGGAGGCGGTGCAGGTCGGGGAGGGCGTCGATGAGCTCGCCTCTCGCGAGGCGGCGTCGGGCGGGGTGAGCCTGTCGTGTCGCCGCTGCGGCGAGGTGGTGGGCGTCGAGCACGGCGAGGCCGGCGTGATGGCGCTGCCCGGGGCGGCGGATGACGAGCAGGATGCCGCGCCGCCGGCGGCCCCCTCACGGGCGCCCCTGGAAGCCCTCGGCTATCGCTTCCCCTCAACGGGCAACGGCTGATGACGGGGCGTGGCCTCAATGCCGTGGCGGATAGCCCAGGGCCTGGCGCAGTCGCTCGGCGTGGTTGGCCACCCAGGTCGGGTCGATGGGCCCCCAGTCGCGAATCACGTAGGCGCCGATGTTGTGGCGCTCGCCCGGCAGGTGCTCGAACTCGCAGACCATGTCCAGCTCGGCCAGGGCGGCGAGGGTGTCCTGGGCGGTCCGACGGGGCATGCCGGTGGCCTCCATGATGGCCGGCACGCTGGCGGCACCGCTGGCCACCAGGTGGGCGACGTAGAGGCGACGATAGAAGCTGGTGCGGGTCTTGCTCAGGGTCATGCGGGGCATCCTTGACGGCTTGACGGGAGTCGGGCTCGGGCGAGCGGCACGCCGCGGCGCGCCGCGCCTCGCTGCCTGCAGTCTAGCGGCTTCGTCCTCCCCGGCACCATGTCTGCCCCCTCGCCAGCCCCTTCTGTCTCCTCTGGGCCTGGCGCGCGCGGGCGGCGCATATCCCGGAGGCAGAGTCGCGGATCGCTTGCCATGCTGGAGGATGGGACGAGACGTCGGGTCCGCTGCCATGGGATGGCCTGTCTGGAGGAATCCCCATGCGCTGGAACGTCTTCATCGTCGGCCAGGATCAGCTGTCGCAACGCCTGCTGCCGCACCTTCGTCACGCCGAGGAGTATGCCTTTCATCCGCTGCTGACCCTCGAGCAGGTGGTGCACGCCGAGGAGTACCCCTTCGATCGCCTGGTGGACGAGGCGCTGGCGGAGCTCGAGCGCTTCGAGGGACCGGTGGATGCCATCGTCGGCTACTGGGACTTTCCGACCAGCGGGCTCCTGCCCGTGTTGCGTCAGGCCCGGGGCCTGCCCGGCCCGTCGCTCGATGCCGTGCTCAAGTGCGAGCACAAGTACTGGAGCCGGCTGGAGCAGGCGCGCTCGGTGCCGGAGTGCGTGCCGGCCTTCCAGGCGCTGGACCCCTTCGATCCCCGGGCCGTCGAGTCGGTGCAGATCGACTATCCGTTCTGGCTCAAGCCGATCAAGGCGCACTCCTCGCACCTCGGATTCCGGGTCGAGAGCACCGACCAGCTGCGCGAGGTGCTGCCGGCCATTCGTGAGGGCATCGGGCGCTTCGGCCGGCCCTTCGATGAGGTCTGCGCGCGTGTCGCGCTGCCCGACGAGGTGGCGGCGGTCACCGGCCATCACTGCATCGCCGAGGCGATCATCTCGGACGGGCGTCAGGTCACCCTGGAGGGCTACGTGCAGGGCGGGGAGGTGCACCTGGAGGGTATCGTCGACAGCCTGCGCGACGCCGAGCACTCCTCCGTGCTGCTGCGCTATGAGTACCCCTCCTCGCTGCCCGAGGCGCTCCAGCAGCGCATGCTCGAGCTCACCCGACGCTTCATCGCCCGGATCGGCTTTGATGACGGGCCCTTCAACATCGAGTACTTCCACGACGAGCAGAGCGACCGGCTCTGGCTGCTCGAGGTCAATGCGCGCCTCTCGCGCTCCCACGCGGCGCTCTTCCAGCTGGTCGACGGCGCGCCGCACTTCCAGGTGATGGTGGACGTGGGACTGGGCATCGCCCCGCGCATGCCCCATCGCGAGGGCCCCTACGGCGTGGCCGCCAAGCAGATGCTGCGGGTCTTCGAGGATGGCCGGGTCGAGCGGGTGCCGAGCGAGGCGGAGATCCGCCGCGTCGAGGCGGCGTTCCCGGGCACCCTGGTGCAGCTCAACGTGGCCCCGGGCATGCGGCTCTCGGAGCTCCGGCACCAGGACTCCTTCTCCTGGGAGCTGGGGGTGCTCTTCACCGGGGCCGAGGATCGCGAGGCGCTGGACGCGCGCATCGCGCAGTGTCGCCGGATGCTGCCCTTTACGATCGCGCCGCTGGCGGACGAGGAGGGGGGCTGAGCCGTCGTCGCCGGGCCATCAGCAGAGGAGGAGGCCATGCGTATCGTCACCGACTTTCCCTACCGCGTGGAGTGCCACGATCCGGTGTGGATCCCCATGGACGACGGCGTCTCGCTGTGCGGGCGGCTCTGGCTGCCGGTGGGCGCCGACGCGCGGCCGGTGCCTGCCATCCTCGAGTACATTCCCTACCGGCTGCGCGATGGCTCGGCGCGACGTGACGCCCAGCACCACCACTACTTCGCCGGCCACGGCTATGCCTCGATTCGCGTCGATATCCGCGGCAGCGGCGACTCCGGGGGGGTGCTCACCGACGAGTACCTGGAACAGGAGCTCCTCGACGGCGAGGCGATCCTGCGCTGGCTGGCCGCCCAGCCCTGGTGCGACGGCCGGGTCGGCATGATCGGCATCTCCTGGGGCGGCTTCAACGGCCTGCAGCTGGCGGCCCGCCAGCCCCCCGAGCTCGGCGCGGTGGTTAGCGTCTGTTCCACCGACGACCGCTATGCCGACGACGTCCACTACATGGGCGGCTGCCTGCTGGGGGACAACCTCTCCTGGGCCTCGACCATGTTCGCCTACAATTCCCTGCCGCCGGACCCGAGCGTGGTCGGCGAGGCGTGGCGGGCGATGTGGCATCGGCGCCTGGAGGGCAGCGGGCTATGGCTCGCCACCTGGCTCGAGCACCCGCACCGCGACGCCTACTGGCGCCACGGTTCGATCTGCGAGGACTTCTCCCGGGTGCAGGTGCCGGTGCTGGCGGTCAGCGGCTGGTCGGACGGCTACTCCAACGCCGTCAAGCGCTTGGTGGCGAACCTGCCCGACCGCTGCCAGGGGCTGATCGGCCCCTGGAGCCACAAGTACCCGCACCTGGGCGAGCCGGGGCCGGCCATCGGCTTTCTGCAGGAGTGCCTGCGCTGGTGGGACCAGTGGCTCAAGGGGCGCGACACGGGGGTGCAGGAGCAGCCGGCGCTCAAGGTGTGGATGCAGGACAGCATGCCGCCGACCACGCGCTATGGCTGCCGGCCGGGGCGCTGGGTCGCGGAGCCCTGCTGGCCCTCGCCCAACATCATGCAGGTCAAGCTGCCGCTCTCGCCCGACCGGCTGCACCTCGACGGACGCCCCAGCGAGGAGGAGGGCGTGCTGACCCTGCAGTCGCCGCTGACCTGCGGGCTTTTCGCCGGCAAGTGGTGCTCCTATGCCGCCGGCCCGGACCTGGCCCACGACCAGCGCCAGGAGGACGGCGGCGCCCTGACCTTCGACAGCCCGCCCCTCACGGCGCCGCTGGAGGTGATGGGGGCGGCGGTGGTGGAGCTGGAGCTTGCCGCCGACCGGCCGGTGGCCATGGTGGCGGCGCGCCTGTGCGACGTGGCCCCCGACGACAAGGCCACCCGGGTCACCTACGGCCTGCTCAACCTGACCCACCGCGAGAGCCACGCCGAACCGAGCCCGCTGGAGCCGGGCCGCCGCTACCGGGTGAGGCTGCAGCTCAACGACGTGGCCCAGGTGTTCCCCCAGGGCCACCGGCTGCGGCTGTCGCTCTCTACCTCCTACTGGCCGCTGGCCTGGGCGCCGCCGGCGTTGGTGCGCCTGACGCTCTTCGATCGCGGCTGCGCGCTGCACCTGCCGGTGCGTCCGCCCCGCGAGGAGGACAGCCGGCTGGCCCCCTTCGCCGCCCCCGAGGCGGCGGCGAGCATCGAGACCACCCACCTCGAGCCCGGCCATCACAACTGGTACGTGCATCGCGACCTCGCCGAGGACCTGTCGATCCTCGAGGTGGTCAACGACAACGGCCGGATCCGCCTCGAGGACTCCGGGATCGAGGTGGCGACCCGGGCGGTGGAGACCTACGCCTGCCGCGACGACGACGTCGACTCCCTGGAGGGCACGACCCACTGGGAGCGCTCGCTCGCCCGGGGCGACTGGGCGGTACGCACCGTGACGCACACGCGCCTCACCTCGGATGCCGAGACCTTCCGGCTGCACGCCACCCTGGACGCCTACGAGGGCGAGACCCGGGTCTTCTGCCGCAGCTGGGACCTGCGCCTGCCGCGCCGGCTGGTGTGAGCGCTCAGCGCGCCAGGAACCAGCCCTTCATGGCGTCGGTGATACGGCGCATCTCGGCCTCGCTGGTGACGTAGGCGGGCATGGTGTAGAGCCAGCGGCCGAAGGGGCGCAGCCAGACGCCCTGGGCGCGGGCGAAGTCGGCCACGCCCTTCAGTGCGGCGGCGTCGTGGACCTCGATCACCGCGGTGGCACCGAGCGCGCGCACGTCGGCGACATCCGGGTGGTCGCGCAGCGCGGCATCCTCGACCAGCGCCTCGTGCAGCACGGCGTTGAGCGCCCGGATGCGGCCCAGGTAGTCCTCCTCCTCGAACACCGCCAGGCTCTCCAGCGCCACTCGGCAGGCCAGCGGATTGCCCATGAAGGTGGGGCCGTGCATGAAGGCGTGCAGCTCGCTGTCGCCGACGAAGGCGTCGTGGACCCTATCGGTGGCAAGCGTCGCGGCGTGGCCCAGGTAGCCGCCGGTCAGCCCCTTGGAGAGCACCATGATGTCCGGCGTCACGTCGGCGTGGTCGGCGGCGAACATCCGCCCGGTGCGCCCGAAGCCGGTGGCCACCTCGTCGAAGATCAGCAGCACGTCGAACTCCTCGCAGAGCTCGCGGGCGCCGCGCAGGTAGTGGGGCGAGGTCATGTTGAGCCCACCGGCGGCCTGCAGCAGCGGCTCCATCAGCAGCGCGCCGATCTCCTCGTGATGGGCCTCGAGCACGTCGCGCAGGGCGTCGAGGTCTGGCTGCACCGCCTCCCGGCTGGCCTCGAAGGGGGCGGTGGGGGCGGGGGCGAAATGGTGCTGGGGCAGGAAACCCGAGAACAGCGAGTGCATGCCCTCTTCCGGGTCGCACACCGCCATGCAGCCGGCGGTGTCGCCGTGGTAGGCCTTCATCAGCGTCAGCATGCGGTGCTTGGCCGGCTGGCCGCGCAGGTAGTGGTACTGCACGGCCATCTTCATGGCCACTTCCATGCCCACCGAGCCGCTGTCGGAGAAGAAGACGTGGTTGAGGCCCTTCGGCGTCACACGCACCAGCTCACGTGCCAGGCGGTCGGCGGGCTCGTGGGTCAGGCCGCCGAGCATCACATGGCAGAGTTCGTCGGCCTGGCGCTGGATGGCCTCGACCAGGCGCGGGTGGCGATAGCCGTGGATCATGCACCACCAGGAGCAGGTGGCGTCGAGCAGCGTCTCGCCGCCCTCCAGGATGAAGGTCGCGCCCTCGCCGCCGACCACCTTGGGGGCCGGGCGCTGGGTCTTGAGGTGGGCATAGGGGTGCCAGACGGGGGACGTCATGAGGGCCTCCGGGGAATCGGCAGAGAGTGTAGGGGGCGGAAAAGGCGTCGGGCGATGGCCCGGGGCGTCGCTGACGGACGCGGGAACGATGGGCGCAGCGAAACGCCGTGCTTTCCTGGAGAAAGCCGGTGCGATAAGGAGGGCGACGCTGAGCTGAGATGGTGCGGATGGGGAGACTTGAACTCCCACGCCCGAAGGCACCAGAACCTAAATCTGGCGTGTCTACCAATTCCACCACATCCGCACGGATAGGCAGGCGTGCACATTCTACGGACGCCTTCGCCCAAGTCAATCGGCATCGGGCAGCGCCAGGTGATCGGCGGCCGCCTCGGCCAGCGCCCGGTGATCCTCGCCCGCGAGCCGCGGCACCACGCCGAGGCAGGGGGCGTCGAGGGTGGCGGCGAGGGTCGCCAGGTTGTCGCGGTAGAGGGCGTCGTCCGCCGCGAAGCCGGGGTCGAGGAGGTTGCCCACCCAGCCGGCGAGGCGCAGGCCGTCGGTGCGGATCGCCTCAGCCGTGAGCCGGGCGTGGCTGATGGCGCCGAGACGCAGGCCCACCACGAGAATCACCGGCAGCCCCAGGCCCACGGCCAGCCCCGACAGGTCCTCGCGGTCGTTGAGCGGCACCCGCCAGCCCCCCGCGCCCTCGATCAGGGTCAGTTCGCGCGCGAGGGCGAGCGGGGCCCGGACATGGTCGGCCAGCTGGTTGAGCGTCGGCGTGACCCCGGCGCGGCGGGCGGCCAGGTGCGGGGCGATGGCGGGGGCGAAGGCGACAGGGTTGATCGTCGCGTAGGGCAGGGCCGGCCGGGTCTGGGCCTCAAGGGCCAGGGCATCCACGTTGCGCAGCCCCTCGACGGTCTCCTCGCAGCCGGAGGCCACGGGCTTGAGGCCCAGGGTGGTGAGGCCGCGGCGCCGGGCCAGGGCGAGCAGGCCGCTGGTCACGAGGGTCTTGCCGGCGTCGGTGTCGGTGCCGGTCACGAAGTAGGCGGGCATGTCAGGTCGAGAGCTCCAGGGTCAGCAGGCGATAGGTGACGGGCAGGCCGTGGTCGTCGCGCAGCGCCTCGAAGCGCCGCGCCGCCCGGGCCAGGTCGGCTCGCGTCAGGCGGGCGCCGGGGCGCGCGACCTGGGCTCCGACCCCCTTGATCGAGGCCATCACCGCGGCGAGGTCGGGATAGTGGAAGCGTGCGGCCTGCTCCCGGCAGTCGACCCGGCGAAAGCCCGCCGCCCAGGCCGCCCGGCGATGCTCGCCGGCGTCGCGGAAGGCGAGCAGGGCGGCCGGGCTCTCGGGGTGCGACCAGGCGTGACTCACCTCGGCCAGCGTGCCGGGGGCGAGGGTGTTGATCAGGGCGCGACCGCCGGGGCGCAGCACGCGCCTCACCTCGGCCAGCACGGCGTCGAGGTCGGGGCACCACTGGATCGCCAGGTTGGAGACCACGAGCGCCTGGCTCGCCTCGGCCAGCGGCAGGGCGGCGGCATCGCCGCACAGCCAGCGCACGCCCTCGCCGTGGCGGCGGCGGGCCTCGTCGAGCATGCCCGGGGCGAGGTCGAGGCCGGTGACGCGGCAGGTCGCGCCGAAGCGCTCCTTGAGGCCGGCGGCCGTCTCGCCGGGGCCGCAGCCCAGATCCAGCACCGCCTCGGCCCGCGCGGGCAGGCGCTCGAGCAGGGTCGCGGCCATGGCACGCTGGGCGCTGGCCCGCTCGGCATAGTGCGGGGCGGCCCGGGAGAAGGCGCGGGCGACGCGGCCCCGCCAGCCGGCCTGCTCCGTCGCGGCCTGCGGCGTCGAGGACGGTGCGGCGCGGCGAGGCGCGTCCGTGGCTGGCGCGGGAAGGGCCATCATGATGCGGGCTCCAGGGCGACGGCGGCCAGGCACTCCGCCAGCGCCCGGGGCTGGCTCAGCATCGGGGCGTGACCCGCCTCGGCGAGGCGAATGTCTGCCGCCTCGCGGGCCGACGGGGCCAGCAGCGGATCCTGCTCGCCGGAGACGCGCCACACCGGACAGGGCGCGTCGGCGAGGCGCTCGGCGTTGTCGAGCTCGGCCAGCTGCCCGAGCCCCGCCGCCAGGGTCGCCGGCGGGGCGGCGGGATCGGGCCCCAGCAGCTCGAGCAGCCGGCGATGGGCGGCCCGGGGCGAGGGCTCGCCGCGCAGCTGCCAGCGCAGGAAGTGGGCGCGCGTGGCCTCCGGGTCGCGGCGAAAGGCATCGCGAAAGGTCGCCAGCGCCTCCGGCGTGATGCCCTCGGGGTCGCAGAAGCGCGCCCCCATGCCGAGCAGCACCAGGCCGCGGGGGGCGGGCAGGTGGTCGAGCAGGGCCGCGGCGAGCAGGCCCCCCAGGGACCAGCCGACCCAGACGGCCTCGGCCGGAAGGTCCTCGGCCATCGCCTCGGCCAGGGCGGCGAGATCCTCGGGGTCCTCCAGGGCGGGGCGACTGCCGTAGCCGGGCCAGTCGGGTGCGGAGACCTCGACCTTCTCCTCTCGACGACCAGGCCAGTATTCGGCGAGCGGCTGCCAGAGGCGCGCATCGCAGCCCCAGCCGGAGAGCAGGACGAGCCGGCTCATGCGGGCACCTCCTCGGCGTGCAGGGCGGCCAGGGCCTCGAGCAGCGCCTCCAGATCCTCGTCGCGGTGGGCCGCGCTCAGGGTAATGCGCAGCCGTGCCTCGCCGCGGGGCACCGTGGGCTCGCGAATGGCGCCGACCATGATCTCGCGTTCGCGCAGCCGGGCGGCCCAGCGCATCACCCGCTCGCTGTCGCCCAGCACCAGGGGCTGGATGGGCGTGGTGGATGGCGAAAGCGGCAGGCCGAGCCGGACGGCCTCGCGGCGAAAGCGCGCGATCAGGGTCGCCAGGCGCGTGCGCCGCTCGGGCTCGGCCTCGAGCAGCCTGAGCGCCTCGAGGGTCGCCGCGGCCACCCCAGGGGGCTGGGCGGTGGTGTAGACGTAGGGGCGGGCGAACTGGATCAGGTGGTCGATCAGCCCCTGGCTGCCGGCCACGAAGGCGCCGGCGGAGCCCAGCGCCTTGCCCAGGGTGCCGACCAGCACCGGCACCCGCGCGGGGCCCAAGGCCCGGCCCGCGCAGCCGTCGCCGTGCTCGCCCAGCACGCCGAGGCCGTGGGCGTCGTCGATCATCAGCCAGGCGTCGTGTCGCTCGCAGGTCGCGGCGAGCCCGGCGACGTCGGCCACGTCGCCGTCCATGCTGAACACCCCGTCGCTGACCACCAGGCGGCGCCCGTCGGCCGGCGAGCGGGCGAGCAGCCGCTCGAGGTCGTCAAGATCCCGATGGTGGAAGCGCCGCGAGCGGGCTCCCGAGAGCCGGCCGCCGTCCAGCAGCGAGGCGTGGTTCAGGCGGTCCTGGAAGAGCCGGGTCTCGCCGTCGCAGAGCGCCTGCAGGGTGCCGAGGTTGGCCATGTAGCCGGTGGAGAAGAGCAGCGCCGCCGGGCGCCCGGTCAGCGCGGCCAGGCGCTGCTCGAGCGCCTCGTGGACCGCGAGGTGGCCGCTGACCAGGTGCGAGGCGCCGGCCCCGGCGCCGTCGCGGCGCGCGCCCTCGGCCTGGGCCTCGGCCAGGCGCGGGTCCCGTGCCAGGCCCAGGTAGTCGTTGCCGGCGAAGTCGCGCAGCGGTCCCCGGGGGTTGTGGGTCCGGCGCGCCCGCCAGCGGCCGGCGTCGCGCTGCGTCGCGGCCCGCTCGGCAAGGTGCGTGCTCCAGGCAGCCGACATGGCGCGTCAGGCCTGGGCGGCGTCGTAGGCGAGCCGGCTGGCCGCGGCCTCCTGGGCCGTCGCGGCCTGGCGCACGGCGCTGGCCTCGAGCGCGGCCGCCAGGGCGGCCTGCTGGCCGACCTCGTCGGTGCAGGTCTCCCGGCGCTCGGGGTGCAGGCCGAGCCGGTCGAAGAGCGCGCGGTCCTTCTCCACCTGGGGGTTGCCGGTGGTCAGCAGGGTGTCGCCGTAGAAGATCGAGTTGGCCCCGGCCAGGAAGGCCAGCGCCTGGGTGGCGTCATCCATCTGCTCGCGGCCGGCGGAGAGGCGCACGTGGCTCTTCGGCATCAGGATGCGGGCCACGGCGATGGCGCGCACGTACTCGATGGGGTCCAGATCCTCGACGTCCTCGAGTGGCGTGCCGGGCACCTTGACCAGCATGTTGATCGGCACCGACTCCGGGTGCGGCTCGAGCCTGACCAGCTGCTGGAGCAGGGCGGCGCGGTCGCGGGGCGCCTCGCCCATGCCGAGGATGCCGCCCGAGCAGACCTTCATGCCGGCCTGGCGCACGTTGCCCAGGGTCTCCAGGCGGTCGGCGTAGGTGCGGGTGGTGATGATCTCGCCGTAGTACTCCGGCGAGGTATCGAGGTTGTGGTTGTAGTAGTCGAGCCCGGCCTCGGCCAGCCGGCCCGCCTGGTCGCCGTCGACCATGCCGAGGGTCATGCAGGTCTCGAGCCCCAGCGCCTTGACCCGGCGCACCATCTCCAGCACCACCTCGAGGTCACGCTCCCTCGGGCTCTTCCAGGCCGCGCCCATGCAGAAGCGGCTGGCCCCGGCCTCCTGGGCGGCGCGTGCCTGTTCGACCACCTTCTCGATCTCCAGCAGCTTCTCCTTGCCGAGCCCGGTGTTGTAGTGGCCCGACTGCGGGCAGTACTTGCAGTCCTCGGGGCAGGCGCCGGTCTTGATGGAGAGCAGGGTGGAGACCTGCACGGCGTTGGCCTCGAAGTGGGCCCGGTGCACCTGCTGGGCGCGGAACAGCAGGTCGTTGAAGGGCAGGGCGAAGAGCGCCTCGATCTCCTCGAGCGACCAGTCGTGGCGGACCTCGCCGAGCGTGGCTAGGGTCTGGGAGTCGGGGCGGGATTCTTGGGACGCGGCAGGCATGGCGGGCTCGCTTATGGTCAACTTGGCGTGGATATCGAGGTTGACGGATAGCCTAAGGCCTGCGGCGGTCATGTCAACCGCGAGAATGAGCCGGGTTGACGGCTGGCTGCGCCGGGCCCTGCCCGGGCGCTGCGTCTTCTGCCTGGCGCCGCTGCCGGACGAGGCGCCGTGGTGTGTGGCCTGTTTCGCGGGGCTGCCCTGGAACCGGCCGGCCTGTGACGGCTGCGGCGAACCCCAGCCGCCGGCCCAGGCGGGGCTGCGCTGCGGGCGCTGCCTGCGCCGGCCCCCGGCGTTCGACCGGGCGAAGGTGCCGCTGCGCTATGCCGATGAGGTGGCGGGCCTGGTGCAGCGCTTCAAGTTCGATGCCTCGCCGCGGGCCGGAAGCTTGCTGCTCGAGCTGCTGGTGGCGGGGCTCACGCCGGACGAGCGAGCCTGGCCCGAGGCGCTGGTGGCGGTGCCGCTGCATCCGCGCCGCGCCCGGGAGCGCGGCTTCGACCAGGCGCGCTGGCTCGCGAGGCGCCTGGCTCGGCGGCTCGACCGCCCGCTGGTGCGCGCGGTGCGCCTGCGCGACACGCCCAGCCAGCGCGGCCTGGATCGCGGCGAGCGGCGTGCCAACCTGCGCGCGGCCTTCGGCGTGCCGGCGGGCCTGCCCGGGCGCGTGGCGCTGGTCGACGACGTGATGACCACCGGCGCGACCCTGGAGGCGCTGGCCGTGGCCTGTCGCCGGGCCGGCGCCCGGGAGGTGGTCGCCTGGTCGGTGGCGCGCACGCCCCTTCACGACCGCTGATCCGGGCTCTGGTATCCGGGCTCTGGTAGAGTGGGGCTCTTTACGCTTGCCGGAGCCCTCCATGGAGACCAGATCCCATCCCTTCGCCGATCTCTCGCCCGCCCGGGTCGTGGCGGCGGTGGAGTCGCTCGGCTTCTGGCTGCCCGGGGAGCCCTTCACCCTCAACAGCTACGAGAACCGGGTCTTCCTGGTGCACGACGACGAGCGCCGCCGCTGGGTGGTGAAGTTCTACCGCCCCGAGCGCTGGAGCGATGCCCAGATCCGCGAGGAGCACGACTTCCTGGCCGAGCTGGCCGAGGCCGGGGTGGCCGTGGCCGCGCCCTGGCGGGACGCGGCCGGCGAGAGCCTGCATCGCGCCGAGGGCTTTCGCTTCACGCTCTTCCCGCACCTGCCGGGCCAGGCGCCGGAGCTGGAGAACCCGACCCACCTGTTCGCCCTCGGCGAGCTGATCGGCGCGGTGCATGCGGTGGGCGAGCGGGGGCGCTTCGCCCATCGTCGCACGCTGGATCTCGACGGCATGGTGCTCGAGGCCCGCGACAAGGTGCTGGCGAGCCGCTGGCTCGACCGCCGCCAGCGCCCCGCCTACCTGCGCATTTGCGAGGCGCTGCATGCCCGGCTCGCCGCCCATGCCGAGGAGCTGGGGCCGATGCTGCGCGTGCAGGGCGACTGCCATATCGGCAACGTGCTCGGTCGGGACGAGCACTTCGCCCTGGTCGACTTCGACGACTGCCTGATGGCACCCGCGATCCAGGACCTGTGGATGCTGTTCACCGCCCAGGAGGAGGGCGAGCGCCAGATGCAGCTCTCGGAGGTGCTCGAGGGCTACGAGCAGCACCGCGAGTTCGAGCGCCGGGAGCTGGCCCTGGTGGAGCCGCTGCGCACCCTGCGCCTGCTGCGCCACAGTGCCTGGCTGGTGGACCGCTGGGAGGACCCGGCCTTTCCGCAGGCCTTCCCGTGGCTGGCCGATGCCGGCTACTGGGATGGCCACCTGCGCCTGCTCGAGCAGCAGCGCCAGGTGCTGGAGACGGGGCCTCGCTGGCTGGCCTGAGCGGGAGAAATCGAGGGCTCAGAACGCAGGACGCACCCCGAGGGGTGCGTCCTGTGGGCGGGCGAGGGGCCGGGAGGCGCTCAGTCGTCGCCGGGGGCCGGGGTCTCGGCGGGCGTGGGGGTCTCGGCGGGCGTGGGAGCGGCGGCGCCTTCCCCCCGGCGGCGCTGCGCGTTGATCTCGGCCGCCGGGTTGGCCTGCTGCTCGATGGAGAGGTCGCTGGCCAGGCGCAGCTGGAAGGTCTGCTGCGGCGTCAGGCGGCACTCGCCGTCCTGGCAGGCCGGGATGCCGAAGTCGCCGTCGGCGCCGTAGGCGGCGGCGGAGAGTTCGCCGCTGTAGATCTCGCTCTCGCTGCCGTCGGTCTCGATGCAGGTCAGGGCCTCGGTGGTCAGGCGGATGCGCTCGCCGTCGAGGCGGGCGTTGCCGACCAGCACGCAGTATTCCGGCAGGGTGTGGGAGGCGCTGCCGCCGGCGACCGGGTGGATGACCAGGTCGTCACGGGCCGGCTCCTGGGCGCTGAGCGTCAGGGTGTCGATGACCTGGACGTCGAGGGTCGCATCGGTGGGCAGCTCGAGGGTATCGCTCATGGCCAGGGACGGTACCGCCAGGGCAGCGGCCATCAGCAGAAGAGAGGCAGGGGTCTTGATCATGTCGGGCTCTCGAGGGTGACTTGGGCGCAGCATGAAGCAGCCCATAGCCTACCACAGGGCGGCCCACCCGGCAGCCCTGGGGGGAGGGCGACGGCCGCGACACGATGTCACTGGCCGCCGCGCCGCCGGCCTGCGTCGGCGGTCGTCATGCGCTAGAATATCGAGTTCCTGGATTCTCTAGTTGTACAGGATGTTTATCTTGTATATCTTCTGTACACGATGTAAGCGTGATGGCCGGGCTTCCCACCATCGACACGCCGGATACCGACTCTGCCACGGGGCCTGACCATGACCGAAGAACTCGCCAATCACTATCGCCACATCATCCAAGAGCTCGGCGAGAACCCCGAGCGCGAGGGCCTGCGCGACACGCCCAAGCGCGCCGCCAAGGCGATGCAGTTCCTCAATCGCGGCTACACCCAGTCGCTGGAGGAGATCATCAACGGCGCAGTGTTCGAGTCGGAGACCGACGAGATGGTGCTGGTCAAGGACATCGAGCTCTACTCGATGTGCGAGCACCACCTGCTGCCGTTCATCGGCAAGTGCCACATCGCCTACCTGCCCAGCGGCAAGGTGCTGGGGCTCTCCAAGTTCGCCCGCATCGTCGACATGTACGCCCGGCGCATGCAGATCCAGGAGAACCTGACCCGCCAGATCGCCGAGGCGGTCCAGCAGGTGACCGATGCGCGCGGCGTGGCGGTGGTGATCGAGGCGCGCCACCTGTGCATGATGATGCGCGGGGTCGAGAAGCAGAACTCCAGCATGACCTCCTCGGTGATGCTCGGCGCCTTCCGCGAGAAGCCGAGCACCCGCCAGGAGTTCCTCACCCTGGTCAACGGACGCTGATTGTCCCGCAAGGAGCCACGCCATGCCGATTCACGCCCTGGGCGATCAGCACTTCGACCACGACCTGGCCACGATCCGCATCAAGAACCTGCGCCTGCGCACGCACATCGGCATCAAGGATGACGAGATCAGGAACCGTCAGGACGTGGTGATCAACGCGGTGATTCGCTATCGCGCCGACAAGGCCGTCGAGTTCAACCACATCGAGCAGGCCCTGAACTACCGGACCATCACCAAGGAGGTGATCGCCCTGGTCGAGGATCATCGCTTCCTGCTGCTCGAGCGGATGACCCGCGAGGTGCTGGACCTGATCATGGGCCACGAGCAGGTGCTCACCGCCCAGGTGGAGATCGACAAGCCCCACGCGCTGCGCTTCTCCGACTCGGTCTCGATCACGCTGTCCGATTCCCGCGAGCCTCGCCGTCCGCAGTGACGCCTCGCGTTGATCGAGAAGGCCCCCGGTGGTTGGTACACCGGGGGCTTTGCGCTTAGCATGGGGGAAAACCGACAAGAGGCCGCGTTCGCGGCAGGAGACGACCATGCAAGCCCTCAAGGAAACGCAGCTCTATTGCCCCTTCGCCTATATCGACGGCAGCTGGGTCGCCGCCGACAGCGGCGAGCAGATCGATGTGCTCAATCCGGCCACCGGCGAGTCGATGGGCAACGTGCCGCGCCTGGGGCGTGCGGAGACCGAGCGGGCCATCGACGCGGCGGACGCCGCCCTGCCGAGCTGGAAGGCGCTCACCGCCCTGGAGCGCGCCGACATCCTGATGAAGTGGCACGACCTGATGATGGAGCATCAGGACGACCTCGCCATGCTGATGACCTACGAGCAGGGCAAGCCGCTCAAGGAGGCCGCCGGCGAGATCGCCTACGCGGCGAGCTTCCTGCGCTGGTTCGCCGAGGAGGCTCGGCGCGTCTATGGCGACACCGTGCCGGCCGCCAAGTCCAACCAGCGGATCGTGGTCACCAAGCAGCCGGTCGGCGTGGTGGGAGCCATCACGCCCTGGAACTTCCCGGCGGCGATGATCACCCGCAAGGCCGGCGCGGCGCTGGCCGCGGGCTGCACCATCGTGGTCAAGCCGGCCAGCCAGACCCCGTTCTCCGCCACCGCCCTGGCCAAGCTCGCCGAGCGGGCCGGCGTGCCGCGCGGCGTGTTCAACGTGGTGCCCGGGCGCGCCTCGGAGATCGCCGCGGCCATGACCGAGTCGCCGCTGGTGCGCAAGATCACCTTCACCGGCTCCACCGAGGTGGGGCGCCAGCTGATGTCCCAGGCCTCCCAGCACATCCAGAAGATCTCCCTGGAGCTCGGCGGCAACGCCCCCTTCATCGTTTTCGAGGATGCCGACCTGGACGCCGCGGTGGAGGGCGCCATGGCCGCCAAGTTCCGCAACGCCGGCCAGACCTGCGTCTGCACCAACCGCTTCCTGGTGCAGTCCAGCGTCGTCAACGCCTTCTGCGAGAAGCTGGCGGTGGCCATGAACAGCGAGCTCAAGGTGGGCAACGGCACCGAGGGCGGCGTCAACATCGGCCCGCTGATCGACGAGAACGCGGTGGCCAAGGTCAGCGAGCACGTCCACGACGCCGTGGACCAGGGCGCGGAGCTGCTGCTGGGCGGCCATCCGCACCCGCTGGGCGGCAACTTCTTCTCGCCGACCCTGATCAGCTTCGCCCATGACCGGATGAAGGTGGCCCGCGAGGAGACCTTCGGCCCGCTGGCGGCGGTGTTCCCCTTCGACGACGAGGAGGAGGCCGTGCGCATGGCCAACGACACCGAGTACGGCCTGGCCTCCTACTTCTACTCTCGCGACCTGGGTCGCGTCTGGCGGGTCGCCGACGCCCTGGAGTACGGCATGGTGGGCATCAACACCGGCCTGATCTCCAACGCCGCCGCGCCCTTCGGCGGGGTCAAGGCCTCGGGGCTCGGCCGCGAGGGCGGCCACCAGGGTCTCGACGAGTTCCTCGAGACCAAGTACCTCTGCTTCGACCTCGGCTAAGAGACCGAGGCGGCGACGTCGGCTCACCGGCGTCGCCCACGAAAAACCCCGCCGGGCGCTGAGCCCGGCGGGGTTTTTTATCAGCACTCGAGAAAACGGCGGGAGAGTCCCCGCCGTGTCGCGCCGCTCAGTGGCGGAAGTGGCGCATGCCGGTGAAGACCATGGCGATGCCGGCCTCGTTGGCGGCGTCGATCACCTCCTGGTCGCGCATGGAGCCGCCGGGCTGGATCACCGCGGCGATGCCGGCGGCGGCGGCGGCATCGATGCCGTCACGGAAGGGGAAGAAGGCGTCGGAGGCCATCACCGAGCCGGGCACCGAGAGTCCCTCGTCGGCGGCCTTGATGCCGGCGATCTTGGCCGAGTAGACGCGGCTCATCTGGCCGGCGCCCACGCCGATGGTCTGGCCATCCTTGGCGTAGACGATGGCGTTGGACTTGACGTACTTGGCCACCTTCCAGGCGAAGGCCAGGTCGCGCATCTCCTGCTCGGTGGGCACGCGCTCGCTGACCACGGTGAGCTCGTCGCGGCCGACCATGCCGAGGTCGCGATCCTGGACCAGCAGGCCGCCGGTGACGCGCTTGAGGTCGTGGGCGTGCTCGCGCTCGCCGGGCCAGTTGGCGCCGACGTCGAGCAGGCGCACGTTCTTCTTCTCGGCGACGATGCGGGCCGCCTCGTCCTCGACCCCAGGGGCGATGATCACCTCGACGAACTGGCGCTCGACGATGGCCCGCGCGGTCTCGGCATCGAGCGCCACGTTGAAGGCGATGATGCCGCCGAAGGCGCTGGTCGGGTCGGTGGCGAAGGCCTTGTCGTAGGCCTCGAGGGCGGTGGCCCCCACAGCGACGCCGCAGGGATTGGCGTGCTTGACGATCACGCAGGCGGTGTCGGTGAAGCCCTTGACGCACTCGAAGGCGGCATCGGTGTCGGCGACGTTGTTGAACGACAGCGCCTTGCCGTTGAGCTGGGTGGCGGTGGCCACGCTCGCCTCGCGGGCGCCCGCCTCGACGTAGAAGGCCGCGTTCTGGTGCGGGTTCTCGCCGTAGCGCATGGACTGCTTCTTCTCGAACTGCAGGTTGTAGGTGCGCGGGAAGCCGTCCTCGCCGCCGGGCACCCGCTGGCCGAGGTAGTCGGCGATGGCGGCGTCGTAGCCGGCGGTGTGCTCGAAGGCCTTCACGGCCAGGTCGAAGCGGGTAGCGTCAGACACCGCGCCCTCGCCGGCGGCGATCTCGGCCAGCACCCGGGGATAGTCGCCGGCATCCACGACGATGGTGGTGTAGGCGTGGTTCTTGGCGCAGGCGCGCACCATGGTCGGGCCGCCGATGTCGATGTTCTCGATGGCGTCCTCGAGGCTGCAGTCCGGCTTGGCGACGGTCTGGGCGAAGGGGTAGAGGTTGACCACCACCATGTCGATGGGATCGATGCCGTGCTCGGCCATGACCGCGTCGTCCTGGCCGCGGCGGCCGAGGATGCCGCCGTGGATCGTCGGGTGCAGCGTCTTGACCCGGCCGTCCATGATCTCGGGGAACCCGGTGTGCTCGGAGACCTCGGTGACCGCGATGCCGTGCTCCTTCAGCAGGCGGAAGGTGCCGCCGGTGGAGAGCAGCGCGACGCCCTGCTCGGCGAGGCCGCGGGCGAAGTCGACGATGCCGGTCTTGTCGGAGACGCTGATCAGGGCGCGGCGTACCGCGGGGGAGGAGGCTTGGGCCATGGGAGTCACTCTCTGTCGATGGTCAGGCTGACACGGGTTGCGAAGGGGCGGCGAAAACGCGCGGGGAGCCGCACGGGCTCCCCGGATGGACCGTTCAGATCAGGCCGTACTGCTTGAGCTTCTTGCGCAGCGTGCCGCGGTTGAGGCCGAGCATCTCGGCGGCACGGGTCTGGTTGCCCTGGGTGTGCTCGAGCACCGAGGCCAGCAGCGGCGCCTCGACCTCGGCCATCACCATGGCGTAGAGGTCGGTGACGCTGGAGCCGTCGAGATGATCGAAGTAGCGCGCCAGGGAGGCCTCGACGGCCTCGCGCAGCGGGCGGTCGTCCTGGGGGGCCGGGCGGGCGGTGTCGCGCAGGTCGGCGAGCTCGCCGGAGGTCGGGGACTCGAACTCGGGCTGCGCGAGATGCTGATCAAGGGATTGGCTGCTGGTCATGCGGCACAGGTTCCGTCGGATGCCACGGCCCGGGCGACGCGAGCGGGCGTCGCGGCGGGGTCGTGGCGAAAGAGTTCGTCGATGAAGCGGCGCTGGGCGCGGGGACTCTCGAGGCCGTTGAAGGTGGCTCGCAGGGCCCGTCGCCCGTCGTCGTCGAAGCGCGCGTCGCCGGCCAGGTACCAGCCGAGGTGCTTGCGCGCGATGCGCACGCCCATGTGATCGCCGTAGAAGTCGTGCAGGGCCTCGAGGTGGTCGCGCAGCACCGCGGCGCGCTCCTCGTCCTGCGGGGGAGCCAGCGGCTCGCCATGGCGCAGGTAGTGGTCGATCTCGCGGAAGATCCAGGGGTTGCCCTGGGCGCCGCGCCCGACCATCACTGCATCCGCCCCAGTATAGTCGAGGATTCGGCGGGCCTTCTCGGGGCCGTCGATGTCGCCGTTGGCGAACACCGGGATGTTCACCGCGGCCTTGATGGCGGCGATGGTGTCGTACTCGGCGTGGCCGCCGTAGCGCTGCTGGCGATGGCGGCCGTGCACGGCCAGGGCCTGGATGCCGGCGTCCTCGGCGATGCGCGCCACCCGCACGCCGTTGTTGCTCTCGGCACACCAGCCGGTGCGGATCTTCAGCGTCACCGGCACCTCGACCGCGGCGACCACCGCCTGGACGATCTCGGCCACCAGCGCCTCGTCGCGCAGCAGCGCCGAGCCGGCCGCCTTGTTGCAGACCTTCTTGGCCGGGCAGCCCATGTTGATGTCGATGATCTCGGCGCCCATGGCGGCGTTCAGTCGCGCCGCCTCGGCGAGCATCTCGGCGTCGCCGCCGGCGATCTGCACGCTGCGCGGGCCCGGCTCGCCGCGGTGATCCATGCGCAGCCGCGACTTGCGGGTGTGCCACAGGGTGGGATCCGAGGTGACCATCTCGCCCACCACCAGCCCCGCGCCCAGACGCCGGCAGAGCGCGCGGAAGGGGCGGTCGGTGACCCCGGCCATGGGCGCCAGCACCACCCGGTTGGGCAGTGTGTGGCGACCGATGCGGGGCAGGGGGCGAGCGTCGTGCATGATCGGGGTCGTCGGCGAGAGGGGGTGCATATCATACGCCCACGCCGTGCGTTGGTGAACCACCAGGCGCGGGCTCATGGATCAGGCGATGGTCGCGGGACGTCGGCCATTGAGCCGGACCCAGCCCTCGCGCACCGTCGGCTCGTCCATGGCGAGCCCCCGGGCGCGGTAGGCCTCGAGCACCTCCTCGGCCTGGGCCTCGAGGATGCCCGAGAGCGCCAGGCGCCCGCCCGGCGCCACGCGGCCGGCGATCTCGTCGGCGAGCTCGACCAGCGGCCCGGCCAGGATGTTGGCGACCACCAGCGGGAACTCCCCCGCCTCGAGCTGCTCGGGGTAGCAGAGCCGGAAGGCGGCATCAACCACGCCGTTACGCTCGGCGTTGTCGCGGCTGGCCGAGAGCGCCTGGGGGTCGATGTCGGTGCCGGTGGCCGTCCGGGCGCCGAGCTTGAGTGCGGCGATCGCCAGTATCCCAGAGCCGCAGCCCACGTCGAGCACCTCCAGGTCGTCCAGCTCGCCTTCCACCGCCAGGCCGTCCAGCCACTCCAGGCAGAGCGCCGTGGTGGGGTGGGTGCCGGTGCCGAAGGCAAGCCCGGGGTCCAGGTGGAGGTTGACGGCGCCGGGTTCGGGCGGCGCGTGCCAGCTCGGCACGATCCACAGCCGCTCGCCCATGCGCAGGGGGTGGAAGTCGGCCATCCACTCGCGCTCCCAGTCGCGGTCGGCGAGCAGCTCGACCTCCACCTCGGGGCAGGGCTCGTCGGGGAACTCGGCGGCCCAGGCCTGGCGCACCCGCTCGAGCATCGCCTCGGTCCCCTCCAGGTCGTCGTAGAGCCCGGTCAGCACCGTTTCGTCCCACAGCGGGGTGGTGCCGCGTTCCGGCTCGAAGACCGGGTCGTCGTAGGCGTCCTGCAGGGTGATGGCGGTGGCGCCTTCGGCCAGCAGCAGCTCCTCGAGGGGCTCGGCCTGCTCGGGGGCGATACGGGCCTTGAGTTGCATCCAGGGCATGGGCGGTCTCCGGTCGGTGCGCACGGGGGGAAGGGAAAGGGGGCGGACAACGCAAGCGGGGCGGCCGTGGCCGCCCCGCGTGCAGGAGGAGACGGGCTCAGAGGCCCAGTTTCTTCTCCAGGTAGTGGATGTTCACGCCACCCTGCTGGAAGTAGCCGTCACGCACCAGGTCCTTGTGAAGGTCGGTGTTGGTCTTGATGCCTTCCACCAGCAGCTCGTCCAGGGCATTGCGCATGCGGATCAGCGCCGTCTCGCGGTCCACGCCCCAGGTGATCAGCTTGCCGATCAGCGAGTCGTAGTGGGGCGGCACCGTATAGCCGGTATAGACGTGGGAGTCCATGCGCACGCCGAGCCCGCCGGGCGGGTGATAGAGGGTGACCTTGCCGGGGGAGGGCATGAAGGTGCGGGCGTCCTCGGCGTTGATGCGGCACTCGAAGGCGTGGCCGCTCAGCTCCACCTGCTCCTGGCTGATCGAGAGCGGAAGCCCGGAGGCGATGCGCAGCTGCTCGCGCACGATGTCGACACCGGTGACCATCTCGGTGACCGGGTGCTCGACCTGGACCCGGGTGTTCATCTCGATGAAGAAGAACTCGCCGTTCTCGTAGAGGAACTCGAAGGTGCCGGCACCGCGGTAGCCGATGGTGATGCAGGCCTCGCGACACGCCTCGAGGACCTTGGCGCGGGCGGTCTCGTCGATGCCGGGCGCCGGAGCCTCCTCGATCACCTTCTGGTGACGGCGCTGCAGCGAGCAGTCGCGGTCATAGAGGTGGATGGCGTTGCCCTGGCCGTCGGCCAGCACCTGGATCTCCACGTGGCGCGGGTTCTCGAGGAACTTCTCCATGTAGACGGTGCCGTCGCCGAAGGCCGAGTGGGCCTCGGTGCGGGTGACGTTGACCGCCGAGAGCAGGTGCGCCTCGGTGTGCACCACGCGCATGCCGCGCCCGCCGCCGCCGGCGGCGGCCTTGATGATCACCGGGTAGCCGATGCGCCGGGCCACGGCGAGGATCTCGCCCTCGTCGTCGCCCAGGGGGCCGTCGGAGCCGGGCACGGTGGGCACGCCGGCCTTCTTCATGGACTCGATGGCGCTGACCTTGTCGCCCATCAGGCGAATGGTCTCGGCGCGCGGACCGATGAAGGTGAAGCCGGAGCGCTCGACCTGCTCGGCGAAGTTGGCGTTCTCGGAGAGGAAGCCGTAGCCCGGGTGGATGGCGCTGGAGTCGGTGACTTCCGCGGCGCTGATCAGCGCCGGGATGTTCAGGTAGGACTGCGCCGAGGAGGCCGGACCGATGCACACGGCCTCGTCGGCCAGGCGTACGTGCATCAGTTCACGGTCCGCCGTGGAGTGGACCGCCACCGTCTTGATGCCCAGCTCCTTGCAGGCGCGCAGGATGCGCAGGGCGATCTCGCCGCGATTGGCGATCAGAACCTTGTCCAGCATGATGAATCCGCCAGTTGATGAGTGAGGAAGACGCGGGAGACGCTCAGGCGATGACGACCATCGGCTGGTCGAACTCGACCGGCTCGCCGTCCTCGACCAGGATCGCCTCGATCACGCCGTCACGATCGGCCTCGATCTGGTTCATCATCTTCATCGCCTCGACGATGCAGATGGTCTCGCCCTTCTTGACGCTCTGACCGATCTGGACGAAGGCCTTGGAGCCCGGCGCCGGTGAGCGGTAGAAGGTGCCGACCATCGGGGAGTTGACGCTATGGCCTTGGAAGGCGGGCTCAGGGTCGGCGGCGGCCTCGGCGGGCGCTGCCGCGGCCTGGGGCGCCGGCTGGGGGGCGGCCGCGTAGGGCTGGGACGCGGGCTGCTGCCAGCTAGTGCCGTTGGGGTGGCGGCTGATGCGAACCGACTCTTCCCCTTCCTGGATCTCGATCTCGCTGATGTTGGACTCTTCGAGCAGTTCAATCAGCTTCTTGACCTTGCGGATATCCATGACGTTGTCTCGACCGGTGGGGTTGGGGTGGTGATCCGGGGTGCTGTCAACCCCGGCCAACTTGCAATAGATCGCGGCAAGATAGCGTGTCTTGCGGCCTCTATTGACCATGAAGGAGCAGTGGAAGCGGAGTCTGCCGAAAATCGGCCGGGATGTCCAGCCGTGGGGGAACACTGTTCGACCGCGATCCCCCGGGAGCCGTGGGCTCAGCCCCTTCGGCTCCCCAGCCAGTCCAGCACGCCTTCGAGGTGGCTGGCAAGTTGGGGGGCGTCGACCTCGCCCTGGACCCGGGCGTCGCGCAGCTCCTGGCCGTCGTCGAAGAACAGCAGGCTGGGCGGGCCGAACAGCCGGAAGTGCTCGAGCACCTCGCGACTGGCGGCGTTGCTCTCGGTCACGTCGACGTTGATGCGCCGGAAACTCGCCAGCTGCCCGGCCACCTCGGGCGCCGGATAGACGCTGCGCTCCATGACCTTGCAGGAGATGCACCAGTCGGCGGTGAAGTTGACGAAGGCCGGCGCGTCGCTCTCGGCGAGGGTCGCCTCGAGGGTCGCCAGGTCCTGAACGGTGGTGATGGGCTGGGCGGAGGCGGGGGCGCTTTCCGTGGCGGTGCCCGAGGGCGTCGCGGTGACAGCCAGCGGGCGCAGCGGGTCCTCGCCGCCGCGGGAGGCGCCGATCACCAGGGCGATGCCCCAGATCAGCAGCATCAGGCCGCCGGCCTGGCGGACCCGCGGCCAGCCCTGGGCCTGGTTGACGGTCAGCGCGCCCAGCGCCAGAGCGCTGCCGATGGCGAGACCCGCCCACAGCAGCAGCGCGACGCTGCCCGGCAGCAGGCGCTCGACCAGCCAGATGGCGACCCCCAGCAGCAGGATGCCGAAGGCGGTCTTGACGCCGTTCATCCAGGCGCCGGAGCGCGGCAGCAGGGTGGTGCCGAAGGTGCCGACCAGCAGCAGCGGCACGCCCATGCCGAGCGCCAGGGCGAGCAGTGCCGCGCCGCCCATCAGCGCATCGCCGGTGGTGGAGATGAACACCAGGGCGCCGGCCAGCGGGGCAGAGACACAGGGCGAGACCACCAGCACCGACAGCGCGCCGGCCAGTGCCAGGCCGGCGGGGCCGCTCTGCTGGGCGCGCGCCTGCCAGGCGTCGATGCGCCCCGAGAGCGACGACGACAGGCGCAGGTTGAAGGCCCCGAACATGGCCAGGGCGAAGAGCGTGAAGAGCAGCGCGAAGGTGATCAGCACCGGCGCCGACTGCAGGCGCGCCTGCAGGTTCAGGCCGGCACCGAACAGCCCCATCAGCACACCCACGGCGGCATAGGTCAGCGCCATGCCGCCCACGTAGCTAGCCGAGAGGGCGAAGGCGCGAGCGCGCGTCGGGTGCTGGCCGACGATGATCGAGGAGAGGATCGGCACCATGGGCAGCACGCAGGGCGTGAAGGTCAGGCCGAGGCCGGCGAGGAAGAAGAGCCCGAGCACCAGCGGCAGGCTGGCCTCGGCCATCAGCGAGCGGAAGCGGCCGTCCTCGCTGGTGGGGGCGAGGCTCGGTGCGTCGTTGGCCGTCGCGGACGAGGCCGCCGCGGGGGCGGCGTCGACCTGGGAGGCCGCGGGCGCGGAAGCCTCGGCGTTCGGCGTCCAGGCGGCGAAGCGGGCCGGGGCCTCGCCCTCGCGAGCGGTGAGCTCGACCCGCTCCGGCGGGTAGCACAGCCCCGCATCGGCGCAGCCCTGGAAGGTCAGGGTCAGATCCAGCGGGCCCTGGTGGCCCGGCGACAGCGCGCTCTGAAAGACCACGCTGTCGTAGAAGACGTTGACGTCGCCGAGGAACTCATCGCTCTTGGCCTCGCCCGGGGGCAGCGCCGGCTCTCCCAGCGTCAGGCCCTCGGTCGCGGTCACGACCTCGAACTGGTGGCGGTAGAGGTAGTAGCCGTCGGCGTTCTCGAAGCCGACGTAGAGGGTCTCGCCGTCATGCCAGGCGCTGGGCTGGAAGGCCTCATGCACCGGCAGGAACTGGGCCTCGTCATCGTTCTGGGAGAACCATTGGGCCTGGGCTCCCAGCGGCAGCAGCAGGGTGATCAGCAGGGCGAGTCGCAGGACGATCGGCACGGGACTTCCTTGATGGCGGTGAGCGGTGGTCGTTTGGCGCGATTTGACCCCGAGCGCTGGGCCGGGTTCCCCATCGGCGGCATGGCCGTCCGCCTGCTAGGATATCGCAGTATCAGGAGGGTGTTGATGGCATCCTCGCCAGGAGGCTGCGCCGTATTGTCGCGCCGCCGGAAGCTCTCATCTTCAAGGAATCCCGAACATGGCGTTGACGCAAAAGGGTGCCGCCAGGCGCCGCAAGCGGACCGAGGAACTGGAGCGCCCGGCCTATGGCTGGATCTGGAAGCCGCTGCTGACGCTGCTGGTGATCTACCTGGCGGTGTGCGTGGGGCTCGGCATCTGGTGGAGCCGCACGCCGGCGCCCTTCGACGTGGAGCAGGCGGTCGCCGAGCAGCGCGGCGCGGCCGCCCAGGCGCCCGCCTCCCGGGGCGCGGTGACCGTCGCCGGCCTGATGACGCTGGTCGAGACCCTGCTCGAGAAGCCGGGCGGCTACCTGCGCAACGACATCGCCCCGCCCGGGGTGTGGCTCGACAACATGCCCGCCTGGGAGCTGGGCGTGCTCACCCAGGCTCGTCGACTCTCGGTGGCGCTGCCGGCCATGGAGCAGGCCGACCTGCCGGCGCTCGAGGCCGCGCAGCAGCGCCTGGCAGGCGACAGCGGCGACTGGCTCTATCCCTCCACGGAGCAGCGCCTGAACCAGGCCCTCGAGGCCCTCGACGGCTACCTGCAGGCCCTCGACGAGGGCGGCGAGGCCGCCTTCGGCGACCGAGGGCAGGGGCTCACCGCCTGGCTCGAGGCGCTCACCCGCTCCCTCGACGACCTGGGGCTGCGGCTGTCGGCCAGCATCGGCCCCCGCGTCGAGCTTCGCGACCTGGACATCGACGCCGAGGCGCTGCCCGCGCGCACCCCCTGGTACCGGGTCGACGACGTCTTCTTCGAGGCGCGCGGCCAGGCCTGGGCCATGCTCCACCTGCTGCGGGCGGTAGAGCGCGACCAGGCCGACGTGCTGGCCGCGGCCGGCCTCGAGGCGCGCTGGGAGGCACTGGTCGCCGAGCTCGAACTCAGCCAGCGCCGACTGTGGAGCCCGCTGGTGCTCAACGGTTCGGGCTTCGGCCTCTTCGCCAACCACTCGCTGGTGCTGGCCAACCACATGATCCGGGCCCGCGACCTCTCCCGGACCCTCGCCGAGCAGCTCGCGGCGGCGACCCCGGCCGATGGTGGGTCGGGCGGCGCCGATGCGTCGGGCACCGATGCGCCGGTCGAGGGAGAGGGTGCCGCCGATGGCGGGGCCGATGACGATGCCGTGCCTCCCGTCGAGCCGCCCGCCGGTGAGCCGGCGTCCGACGCCGCCGCGGAGGCAGAGGCGTCCGCCAGCGAGGCCGATGCAGCCGCCGCGGCCGAGGCGGGATCAGCGGCGGAAGCCGATGGCGAGGCAATGGCCGGTGATCAGGCCGAGTCCGAGGTCGCCGACGGGGCTGCCGATGAGAGCGAGCCGACGGACGAGGCGGCCGGCGAGGGCGCTGGCAAGCCCGAGAGCGAGCTCGAGACGGCGCCGGCCGCCGAGGACTCGCCGTCAGACGCGACGGCGGAGGACGAGGCGACTGGAGACGACTCGGCCGTCGAGGCGCCGCAGCAGTAGGGCGGCGCCACCACCCGGCAACGAAGACGGGCCGCCCCAAGGGGCGGCCCGTCTCGTTGGGCGGCACTGGTGCCGCCGGGCATGATGCGCTCTGGCGATCAGGCCTTGTCGTGGGCGGCCACGGCCTTCTCGATGGCCTTGCAGGCGGCCTCGGAGCCTTCCCAGGACTCCACCTTGACCCACTTGCCCTTCTCGAGATCCTTGTAGTTCTCGAAGAAGTGGGCGATCTGCTGGCGCAGCAGCTCGGGCAGGTCGGTCACTTCGTGGACGTCGTCATACAGGCTCGAGAGCTTGGGGTGGGGCACGCAGACCAGCTTGGCGTCCTCGCCGGCCTCGTCGGTCATGTTGAGGATGCCGACCGGGCGGGCGCGGATGATGGCGCCGGGCTGGACCGGGTAGGGGGTGACCACCAGGGCATCCAGGGCGTCGCCGTCATCAGCCAGGGTGTGCGGGATGAAGCCGTAGTTGGCCGGATAGAACATCGGGGTGGCCATGAAGCGATCGACCAGCAGGGCGCCCATGTCCTTGTCGATCTCGTACTTGATCGGCGAGTGGTTGGCCGGGATCTCGATCGCCACGTAGATGTCGTTGGGGAGATCCTTGCCGGCGGGGATGTTGTCGAAGTTCATCGTCGCTTCCTTGGGTTGGCAATGCTAGTGCGGGGCGAATCGGAATGGTGGAAAAAATCCGCCGAATTATACGAAGCCGGCGCGGTGATTACCAATCGGCCATAGGTGGCACGTCGCCTCATCCGTCGATGGGCCAGGCGTGTAAGCAGGGTGTATCATGGGACCCCGATGGAAGGCGTCGGCCACCGGCCGGCGGATCGCGTCGTTTGCGAGGAGAACGCCTTGACCCCCCTGCACCTGTCGCTGAGCTACGGCCAGGCCTTCGTGGCGCCCGATCGGCGTCGGCATCGCAGCTCCATGTCGGTGCGCCTGCCCGAGCCCCCGCTGCTCTCGGCCAAGGGCGCCTGCGCCCTGATCAGCGACTCGACCTCGCGCAACACGCTGGCCAAGCAGGCCGGCGATCTCAGCGTCAAGGGCTTTCTGGCCGACTACTTCTCCACGCCGGACCACTGGGACGTCAAGGCCTCGGCGACCCGGGTGCTGCGGGCGCTCAACGCCTGGTGCTTCAGCCAGAATCACCGGATCTCGGACGGCAGCTACGTCTCCTCGCTCTCCGCCATGGTCTTCCGCGGGCGGGAGGCGCACCTCTTCCACATGGGCGACACCGTGGTGTTCCGCCTGCGCGGCGCCGAGTTCGAGCAGCTCTCCCGGGATCACGTCACCGACCTGGGCGGCTATCGCTACCCCTCCCGGGCCATGGGCATGGACAGCGGCCTGGAGATCGATTACGCCAGCCTGCCCCTCAAGCAGGGCGACATCTTCCTGTTCACCACCCAGGCGGTGCAGGGCACGCTGATGCCCTCGGACTACGTGCGGCTGATTCGCGAGGACGTCAGCGACCTGGATGCCGCCTGCGAGCGGCTGGCCGCCGCGGCCCGCGACCGGGCCCAGGAGCGCGGCTACGGCAGCGACCAGTTCTGCTTCCAGCTGGTGCGCATCGACGGCCTGCCCGACGCCGCCGAGGATCAGCCCGGCCGGGTCTACGGCGACCTGCCGATCCCCCCGGAGCTGGCCCCGGGGGAGCGCCTCGACGGGCTCGAGGTGCTGTCGGTGCTGTCGCGCACCGCCCAGTCGCGGGTCTATCACGTGCGCGACGTGCACAGCGGGCGCGAGATGGTGATGAAGGCCCCGAGCCCCGAGCTCTCGAGCCGCAACGCCTACCTGGAGCACTTCCTGCTCCAGCAGTGGGTGGTGGAGCGCGTCAACTCGCCCTTCGTGGTGCGGATCATGGAGTCGTCGCGGCCGCGGCGCTACCTCTACTACCTGATGGCCCACGTGCGGGGCAGCACCCTGACCGAATGGGCCCGCCAGCACCCCCAGGCGAGCCTCGAGCAGCGCCTGGACATCGCCAACCAGTTGGGCAAGGCGGTGCAGGCGCTGCACCACCGCGACCTGCTGCACCAGCGCATCCACCCGGACAACGTGCTCATCGACCTGCACGGCCAGGTGGTGCTGGCCGACTTCAGCGCCTGCCACCTGCGCGACGTGGACGGCCACCGCCGCTCCCGGGGGCTGGTGCGCCAGCTCGGGCTCACCGAGCACAGCGCCCCGGAGTATGCCCTGGACGATCAGGTCGGACGGCGCAGCGACCAGTATTCGCTGGCCTCGACCATCTACTGGCTGCTCACCGGCGAGCTGCCCTACGCCCTGGCGCCCCACCGGCTGCGCAGCCACACCGACCTCGAGCAGCTGGCCTACCGCAGCGCCCGCACCCTCAACCCGGAAGTGACGGTCGCCCTGGACGACGCCCTGCGCCGCGCCCTGGATCCCCAGCGCGCGCTGCGCTTCCGGCGCATGTCCGAGTTTCGCCGCGCCCTGCGCCCGCCCCGGGAGGCGGACGGCGGCGGGCGCCGCCCGGGGGAGCGGGCGAGCTTCTGGCAGGGGGTGGCGGGGATCCTGCTGCTGCTGCTGGTGCTCTCCTGGCTGCTGAGATAGCCCGGCGAGCCGTCGCCTGGCCCGACACGATAACGCCCCCGGGATGGCCTGTCCCGGGGGCGTTTTTCGCAGGGCGCCTCGCGCGATGCGCCTAGATCGTGAATTCCGGCAGCTTGCGCTCGACCTTGGCCAGCTTCAGGCGCGCCACCTTGGGCAGGCCGTTCTCGAAGGGCGGGAAGTCCTCGCCCTGGATCAGCGGGGAAAGGTACCGGCGGCAGGCGTCGGTGATGCCGAAGCCGTCCTCGCGAATGAACTCTCCGGGCATGAACTTCTCGCGGTTGGCCACCTCGGCCAGCGGGGCGGCCTCGATGCGCCACTCGTAGGGCGCGTCGCTGACCCGCTTGATCGCCGGCATCATGGAGTTCTGGCCCGCGACGGCCAGCTCCACCGCCTTGTCACCCACCGCGTAGGCCTGGTCGACGTCGGTCTTGGAGGCGAGGTGGCGCGCGGCGCGCTGCAGGTAGTCGGCCACCGCCCAGTGGTACTTGTAGCCCAGGTCCTGCTTGACCATGCCGGCCAGCGTCGGTGCCACCCCGCCCAGCTGGCGGTGGCCGAAGGCGTCGGTGTTGCCGGAGTCGGCGAGGAAGGTGCCGTCCTCGTAGCGCGCGCCCTCGGAGACCACGATCACGCAGTAGCCGTACTCCTTGACGCAGGCGTCGACCCGGGCCATGACCGCGGCGCGATCGAAGGCGACCTCGGGGAAGATCACCAGGTGGGGCGGCTCGCCCTCGCCCTCGCCGGCGAGGGCCCCGGCGGCGGCGATCCAGCCGGCGTGACGGCCCATCACCTCCAGCACGAACACCTTGGTGGAGGTGGCGCACATCGAGGCGATGTCCAGCGAGGCCTCCAGCGTCGAGGTGGCGATGTACTTGGCCACGCTGCCGAAGCCCGGCGAGTTGTCGGTGATGGGCAGGTCGTTGTCCACGGTCTTGGGCACGTGGATGGCGGTGAGCGGGTAGCCGAGCTTCTCGGAGAGCTGGGACACCTTCAGGCAGGTGTCAGCGCTGTCGCCGCCGCCGTTGTAGAAGAAGTAGCGGATGTCGTGCGCCTTGAAGACCTCGATCAGCCGCTCGTACTGGGCGCGGTGCGTCTCGATGTCCTTGAGCTTGTAGCGGCAGGAGCCGAAGGCGCCGCCCGGCGTGTGGCGCAGCGCCGCGATGGCCTCGTCGCTCTCCTGGCTGACGTCGATCAGGTCTTCGGTGAGGGCGCCGATGATGCCGTTGTGGCCGGCATAGACCTTGCCGATTTGGTCCGGATGGCGGCGGCAGGCTTCGATCACGCCGCAGGCGCTGGCGTTGATCACGGCGGTGACGCCGCCGGACTGGGCGTAGAAGGCGTTATGCTGGGCCATGGAGCTTACCTGTTCCTGATGCGTCGGGGATGGCGAAAGCCGCAAAGTCTAGCCGAAAGTGGCAGGAGCTGCATCTGCGTGCCGCTCGGGCCCAACTCGCCTTGGGCCTCCCGGGCGACGGTGGCCGCTGGAGCGGCCCGACGGCGGCATGCTAGGCTCGCGCAGATCGCGCCGCGGCCGGCGGCACCCTGAGTTCCCGGAGACTGCATGCACCTTCACATCCTCGGCATCTGCGGCACCTTCATGGGCAGCCTGGCGCTGCTCGCCCGCGAGATGGGCCTCACCGTCAGCGGTTCGGATGCCAACGTCTATCCGCCCATGAGCACCCAGCTGGAGGAGGCCGGCATCGTCCTGTGCGACGGCTACTCGGCCGACAACCTATCGCCGCGCCCCGACCGGGTGGTGATCGGCAATGCCCTGTCGCGGGGCAACCCCGAGGTCGAGGCGGTGCTCGACCTCGGCCTGCCCTACGTCTCCGGCCCCGAGTGGCTGGCCGAGCGGGTGCTGCCGGGGCGGCGCGTGATCGCCGTGGCCGGCACCCACGGCAAGACCACCACGGCGAGCCTGCTGGCCTGGCTGCTGGAGTCCGCCGGCCAGGCGCCGGGCTTTCTGATCGGCGGGGTGCCGCGCAACTTCGGCGTCTCGGCGCGCCTCGGCGCCGAGGGGGCGCCCTTCGTGGTCGAGGCCGACGAGTACGACACGGCCTTCTTCGACAAGCGCTCCAAGTTCGTCCACTACCGCCCACAGATCGCCATCCTCGGCAACCTGGAGTTCGACCACGCCGATATCTTCCCCGACCTGGCCGCCATCGAACGGCAGTTCCACCACCTGGTGCGCACCGTGCCGGGTCGCGGCCGGCTGCTGGTGGCCGACGGCGAGCCGGCGCTGGATCGGGTGCTCGAGCAGGGCGCCTGGACGCCGGTGGCGCGTTTCGGGGAGGCCGCGTCGAGCCCCTGGCGGCTGGAACTCGAGCGCGAGGACGCCTCGCGTTTCCGGGTGGTCCACGAGGCCCGCGACGGGGCAGAGGAGGTGAACGAGGATGCGGTGGTCGACTGGTCGCTGACCGGCGCCTACAACGCCCGCAACGCCCTGGCCGCGCTGGCCGCCGCCCACGCCTGTGGGGTCGACCTGGCCCGCGGCGCCGCCGCGCTGTCGCGCTTCGCCACCCCACGGCGCCGCCAGGAGCTGCGCGGCGAGGTCGCCGGCATCGCGGTGATCGACGATTTCGCCCACCACCCCACGGCGATCGCCGCCACCCTGGAGGGCCTGCGCGCCGCCACGCCGCGCGGCCGGCTCTTGGCGGTGATCGAGCCGCGCTCCAACACCATGCGACTCGGCACCTTGCGCGACCGCCTGGCGGCGAGCGTGGCCGCCGCCGATGCCACTTTCTGGTTCCAGCCGCCGGGGCTCGACTGGTCGCTGGCCCCGGTGCTCGAGGCGAGCCCGGTGCCGGCCCGGCTCTACGAGGACCTCGACGCCCTGGTCGCCGCGCTGGTCGCCGAGGCGCGGCCGCTGGACCGCATCGTGGTGATGTCCAACGGCGGCTTCGGCGGCATCCACGACAAGCTGCTGGCCGCGCTGGAGGTCGCCCATGCCGAGTAAGCCGAGTAAGCCGAGTGAGCCGATCGAGCCCAGAGGGGCGAGCACGCTGCGCGAGCCCGTCACGGTGGCCCTGACCGGGGCCTCCGGTGCCCAGTACGGACTGCGACTGATCGAGGCGCTGGTCGCGGCCGAGCACCGGGTCTGGGTGATGATCTCCAAGGCCGCCCACCTGGTGATCGCCACCGAGACCGACGAGGAGCTGCCGGCGCGCCCGGAGCGGCTCGCCGAGGCGCTGACCGCGCGTACCGGCGCGGTGCCCGGTCAGATCCGCTGCTTCGGCCGCGAGGACTGGATGGCTCCGGTGGCCTCGGGCTCGGGGGCGCCCTCGGCCATGGTGATCTGCCCCTGCTCCACCGGCACCCTCTCGGCGGTGGCCACCGGCGCCAGCAACAACCTCATCGAGCGCGCCGCCGACGTCGCCCTGAAGGAGCGGCGCCGGCTGATCCTGGTGCCCCGCGAGACGCCCTTCTCGGCGATCCACCTGGAGCACATGCTCTCGCTGACCCGCATGGGCGCGGTGATCCTGCCCGCCGCGCCGGGCTTCTACCACCAGCCGAAGCGCCTCGAGGACCTCGTCGACTTCATCGTCGCGCGCATCCTCAACCAGCTCGGCATCGAGCACCGCCTGATGCCCCGCTGGGGCGAGTAGGCCGGCCCGGGCCACGGAGCGCCCTGCATGCCGGCGTCATGCCGATCCGCCATATTGGGCGGGTCGCGGCCACAAGGATGTCTTCCCCATATGATTCCGCTCTCCGTCCTCTCGGTGTTCGTGCCGACCTTCCTGCTGGTCTCGCTGACGCCGGGCATGTGCATGACGCTCGCCATGGTGCTGGGCATGACCCAGGGGGTGCGGCGCACGCTGTGGATGATGCTCGGCGAGCTCGCGGGCGTGGGGCTGGTGGCCTTCGCCGCCGGGGCCGGCGTGGCCGCGCTGATGCTGCGCCAGCCCGAACTCTTCGCGGTCTTCAAGTGGCTGGGCGGCGTCTACCTGGGCTACCTGGGCGTGATGATGTGGCGCTCCCGCGGCGGCATGGCCATTCCCGAGACCCTCGAGGCGGGCCCGCCCGCCGCCCGCGGTCAGCTGGCCCTGCAGGGGCTGGTCACGGCGGTGGCCAACCCCAAGGGGTGGGCCTTCTTCGTGGCCCTGCTGCCGCCCTTCCTGGACGCCGCGCGGCCGCTGGCGCCCCAGCTCGCGGCGCTGATCGCGGTGATCCTCGTCATCGAGTTCCTCTGCCTGCTGCTCTATGCCACGGGCGGCCAGACCCTGCGGCGGCTGCTCGGCCGGCGCGACAGCGTGCGCCTGCTCAACCGCGCCGCCGGCACGCTGATGGTCGGCGTGGGCCTGTGGCTGGCGCTGGGCTGAGCCGGGGCTAGAACGGCGGCAGCCAGGCGATCCGCGCGGCGACCAGCGCCAGCGAGGCGATCCCCAGCAGCTGCCAGGGGCAGGGGCGCAGCGTCGCCCGCGGCTGGCGCTGCCAGGCGAGCTGCACCAGGGCGCAGACCACCAGGCCGAGCAGGGCGCCGCCGATCAGGTCGCTCAGCCAGTGCACCCCGACCACCAGGCGCGACAGCGCCATGGGCAGGATGGCGGCGATCGCGGCCCAGTAGGCCAGGTAGCGTCGCCCGGGCGGCAGCTCGCGGCTGACGAAGGCCGCGGCCATGCCGAACAGCACCACCGCGGTGGAGGTGTGGCCGCTGGGGTAGGAGAAGGAGTCGGCGAGGTGCTCCGGCGTCATGGGGCGGATGCGGCCGATCGCCGCCTTGCCCAGGGTGTTGAGCAGCGCGATGCCCAGAAGGCCGCCAGCGAGGTGCCAGAAGGCCGCCCAGTGGCGCCGCCAGACGAGCCAGAGGCCCCAGGGCAGCACCAGCGCCAGCACGCCGACCAGGTCGCCGGCCCGGTCCAGCGCCTGGCCGATGGCGTCGAGGCCGGGCAGTGCGAGGCCCCGCATCAGCGCCTCCAGGCGGGTGTCCATGGCCAGCGGCGCATCGTGATGGAGGACCACCAGCGTCCAGGCGGAGAGGGCGGTCAGCGAGAGGATCAGCAGCAGCCAGGAGGCGAGGGGCGGCTCGACGTCGTGGGGCGGCGAGAGCCACCGCCAGAGCCGCCGGCCGAAGGCGCTGCGCCGCGCCCAGCCGATCAGCCCGCGATAGGCCGGGCCCTCGCGGGTCACCAGGTGGCGCACCCAGGAGAAGATCACCGCCAGCACCACCACCAGCACGCCCAGGCCGACCAGCCACGCCTCCAGCCCCTCGGGCAGCGCCACCAGCCGCTGCCAGGTGCGCCCCAGCACGTAGCCCGGCAGCACGTAGGCCGGCGCCCACAGCGCCGCCGAGATCAGGTTGGCCCACAGGAAGGCGCGGGGCGACATGCGCAGCATGCCAGCGATCAGCGGTACCACCGGCCTCACCGGCCCCACGAAGCGGCCCAGCAGGACCGAGAGCGAGCCGTGTCGCTGGAAGAAGCGTGCGCCTCGGGCCAGCCACTCCGGGTGGCGCGACAGCGGCCACTGGGCGGTGACCCGCTCGCGCTGGTGATAGCCCAGCAGGAAGCTCAGGCCGTCGCCGATCACGGCGCCCACGAAGGCGGCGAAGATGGCCGTGATCACAGCGAGCTCCTGGTGGCCGGCCAGGGACGCGGCGGCCGTCATCAGCACCACGCCGGGGACCAGCAGCCCCACCAGGGCGAGGGACTCCACCAGGGCGATGGCGGCGATGATCAGCAGCAGCAGCCCCGGGGAGGGTGCCAGCTGGAAGAGGGTGTCGGCGAGGTTCACGTGACGCTCCGTTGTCGTGGCGCGGCGGCCGCTCAGCCGGCGGCCAGCGACTGGCTGCTGGCCTCCAGGCGCTGCTCGAAGTGCGGCCAGGCTTCGCCGGCCCGCGGCCGGCACAGGCGCAGCCGCAGCTCCATCGGGCCGGTGTCCATCAGGGTGATCTGCTCGAGCGCCTGCTGGAGGCGGTGCTGGACCAGCAGGGCGCCGCTCTCGCTGGTGTCCGGCATCACCAGCCAGAAGTCCGCCGGGCCCTCCCGGCCCAGGATGTCGTGATCGCGGCTGCGGCTGGAGACCGCCTGGCAGAGGGTGTCCAGCAGCGCCTGTCGCGCGCCCTGGCCAAACTGTTCGCCGGCCATGTCCAGCTGGGGCAGGTGCATCAGCAGCACCCCCAGCGGCTGGCCGAGCAGCGCGGCGCGCTCGACCTCGCTTTCCAGCAGCTCGTGCAGGGTCTCGCGGCCGGTGGCCGCGCACTCGGCGTCGCGGGGATCGGTGGCCCTGAGCAGGGCGTGCTGGCGGGCCTGCTCCCAGGGCACCAGCGCCGCCACGGCCACCAGGCTCAGGTAGCCCAGCAGCATCTGCCCATCGAGCTGACCGTTGCCGAGCAGCGCCAGCCACACCGGCGTCAGCGCCAGGTTGAGCAGCATGGCCGGGGCCAATGGCAGCAGCAGCAGGGTCAGCACCGGCGGCAGGCCCACCCACAGCGCCGGCAGGCCGGACTGGCGGGGCAGCTCGACGGCGATCAGCAGGTAGCCGCAGATCAGGGCCAGGTAGGCGGCCAGCCGCGAGTGCTCCTCGCGGGTCGCACTGAGCAGGGTGGCGACCACCATCAGCAGCGAGAGGGCGGCGGGCAGGGGGATGCGCTGGTATTCGCCCATCAGGTAGAGCCACAGGGCCATGCCCAGCAGCAGCAGCGCGCCGCCGGCATGCCACAGGGCAAACAGGCGCGAGGAGTGGCGGTAGTGCTCATGCATCGGGCGTCTCCCCGATCACCGCGAGGCCCGGCGGCTGGTGGGCCAGGGCTCGGCGTTCCTCCTCCAGCGACGCGAGGGCGCGCAGGGGGACGGCCCGGCCCGGCCCGCGGGCCTCCAGGGAGCGCCACAGCAGCGCGCGACGCTCGGCGGCCTGGTCAGGGTCGCGGCTGGTCAGCAGCGCCGCCAGCGTCGTGGCATCGAGCCGGTAGCAGTGCTCGAAGCCGTGGGTCAGCCAACACAGGCGCTGGGCCAGCCGCCAGCAGCGGTGGCGCGGCGCGTGAAGCAGCAGCAGCTCGGCGTGCACGCCCTCGCGCTGGCTGCGCTTGCGCTCCAGGATCAGGTCGTCGGGCAGCCGCTCGCCGGGCCACAGCGGCAGGCCCGGCACCAGGCGGGCGCGGCGCAGGGCGCTCTGGCGTCGGGCTCGCAGGTCCAGCGCCCGGGACAGGCCGAGCAGCATCAGGGCCGCGAGCAGCAGGCCGCTCAGCACCCACTGCTCGAGGCCCAGCAGGTCCCTGAGCGGCCACCAGGTGGCGAGCGCCAGCAGGCTGCCCAGCATCAGCACCCAGCGGGGCTGGGGCAGCATCAGCAGCATGGCCCAGGCCCACAGCCAGGTGACGTGGCGGCCGGGCTCGCCCCACAGCAGCGCCGCCAGCAGCAGGCTCGGCAGCAGCTGCCAGGGCAGGGTGGCGGGGCGGCGGTGGTCGAAGGTCAGCAGCAGGGCGGTGATGGCGAGCCAGGCCGCGGCCAGCCAGATCAGCAGGGTGTCGGTCAGGGTCGGCGTGTAGGCGGCCAGCAGCGCCATCAGCACCGCCGCGATCAGCAGGTTGCCGCGCAGCAGGACGCTTTTGTACTTGGTCTGCATGGTGGATTAGTATGATTCCCTTCCCGGTTTTCGGCACAGTATAACCCCGGCCCTGCCCTTGTCGCGGCGGTGCCGCCCCCCAGGAGAGACGCATCGGCATGACAGATCAAGCCTCCCGCTCGGATCGCGAGACCGCCACCGCAGAGATCGCGGACGTCGACACCTACATGGAGCGCCTCGGGCAGGGCGCCCGCGAGGCGGCGACCCGCATGCGCCGGGTCGACACGGCGGCCAAGAACGCCGCCCTGCTGGCCATGGGCGAGGCCCTCGAGCAGGCCCGCGGCGAGGTGCTGGCGGCCAACGCCCGCGACCTGGCCCGCGGCCGCGAGAGCGGCCTCGATGCGGCCCTGCTCGACCGCCTGGCGCTGGACGAGTCGCGCCTCGACGCGATGATCGAGGGGCTCGCCCAGGTGGCCGCGCTGCCGGACCCGGTCGGCGAGATCGACGGGCTGCGCTCGCGCCCCAGCGGCATCCAGGTCGGCCAGATGCGCGTTCCCCTGGGCGTCATCGGCATCATCTACGAGTCGCGTCCCAACGTGACCCTGGAGGCAGCAAGCCTGTGCCTGAAGTCGGGCAACGCGGCCATCCTGCGCGGCGGCTCCGAGGCCCGCGAGTCCAACGCCGCCATCGCCGCCTGCATCCGCGCCGGTCTCGAGCGGGCCGGCCTGCCCGAGGCGGCGGTGCAGGTGGTGGCCACCACCGATCGCGCCGCCGTGGGCCGGCTGATCAGCATGCCCGAGTACGTCGACGTGATCATCCCGCGCGGCGGCAAGTCGCTGATCGAGCGCATCACCCGCGAGGCGCGGGTGCCGGTGATCAAGCACCTCGACGGCGTCTGCCACGTCTACCTCGACGCCAGCGCGGATACCGACAAGGCGCTGGCCATCGCGGTCAACGCCAAGACCCAGCGCTACGGCACCTGCAATACCATGGAGACCCTGCTGGTCGATGCGCCGCTGGCCGAGGCCCTGCTGCCGCGGCTCGCCGCCGCCTATGCCGAGCATGGCGTCGAGCTGCGCGGCTGCGAGCGGACCCGGCAGGTCCTCGGCGACATCGCCGCGGCCACCGAGGCGGACTGGGCGGCCGAGTACCTGGCGCCGGTGCTGGCGATCCGCGTGGTCGACGGCATCGATGCCGCCATGGCGCACATCGAGCGTTACAGCTCGCGGCATACCGATGCCATCGTCACCGAGAACTACACCCTGGCGCGACGCTTCCTGGCCGAGGTCGACTCCAGCTCGGTGATGGTCAACGCCTCCACCCGCTTCGCCGACGGCTTCGAGTACGGGCTGGGCGCGGAGATCGGCATCTCCACCGACCGCCTGCACGCCCGGGGCCCGGTGGGCCTCGAGGGGCTGACTACCCGCAAGTACGTGGTGCTCGGCGACGGCCAGGTGCGCCAGTGAGCGAGGCGGGGCTGCCGGCTCGCGTCGCCGAGGTGTCGACCCCGCCACGCCTGGCGATGCTCGGCGGCACCTTCGACCCGGTCCACCTGGGGCACCTGCGCAGCGCCGTGGAGCTTCGCGAGGCGCTGGCGCTCGATCGCGTGCACATGATCCCCGCGGCCATGCCGCCGCTGCGCGGCGAGCCGCGGGTCTCGCCCGACGAGCGCCTGGCGCTGCTGCGCCTGGGCATCGGCGACACGCCGGGGCTGCTGGCCGATCCCCGGGAGCTCGAGCGCGACGGCCCCTCCTACAGCGCCGACACCCTGGCCTCGCTGCGCCGCGAGGTCGGCGAAGAGGCGCGGCTCGTCATGGCGCTGGGGCACGATGCCTTCCTGCGCCTGGCCGACTGGCACGAGCCCGAGCGTCTCTTCGCGCTGGCCCACGTGGTGGTGATCGATCGCCCGGATCATGAGGCGGCGCTGCCGGCGGCGCTCGCAAGGCTGCTGGCCGGGCGCGAGGTCGAGTCGGGCGAGGCGCTGATGGCCGCGCCGGCCGGAAAGCTCCTGCGCCTGCGGCTGCCCTCGCGCATGGCCATCTCGGCCACCGAGGTGCGCCGGCGCCTGGCGGCCGGGCGCAGCGTTCGCTACCTGCTGCCCGAGCCGGTGGAGGCACGCATCCTCGCACGCGGACTCTATCGGCCTCGCTGATGGCTGGCCCTGGTCCTTGGCATGGCTGAGTGCTGCCCACCGGCGCGTCGAGTCGGTACAATGGGGGTAACGATTTCTCGCTGACCAAGGGCAGATACGAAGGGCTATGCATATCGACGCACTCAAGACTCTGGTGGTAGACGCACTGGAGGACCTCAAGGCCCAGGACGTCGCCGTCCTGGACGTCTCACGACTGACCAGCGTGACCGATCGCATGGTGCTGGCCACCGGCACCTCCACCCGCCACGTGGCGGCGCTGGCCGATACCGTGGTGCAGGCGGCCAAGGACGAGGGCCTGGCGCCGCTGGGCGTCGAGGGCGAGAACGGGGCCGACTGGGTGCTGGTCGACCTCGGCCAGCTGGTGGTTCACGTGATGCTCCCCGAGACGCGTCAGCTCTACGACCTCGAACGGCTCTGGGCCGACCTGCCGAGCGACGCCGAATCCCGGGCCGAGCAGGGCTCATGAGGGTCCGCCTGCTGGCGGTGGGCACCAAGATGCCCGACTGGGTCGATCGCGGCGTCGAGGAGTACCGCAAGCGCCTGCCCCGCGACTTCGCCCTGGAGGTGGAGGAGATCGCCCCGGGACAGCGCGGCAAGAACGCCGACGTGGCGCGGGCCATGGCCGCGGAGGCCGAGCGCATCCGCGCCCGCCTGCGGGGCAGCGAGCACCTGGTGGCCCTCGAGGTGGGCGGCAAGCCCTGGAGCACCGAGCAGCTGGCCCGCGAGGCCGACGCCTGGCGCCTCGAGGGGCGCGACGTGGCGCTGCTGGTGGGCGGGCCCGACGGCCTCGAGCCCTCGCTCTCGGCCAGCGCCGACCAGCGCTGGTCGCTCTCGCCGCTGACCCTGCCCCATCCGCTGGTGCGCATCCTGCTCGCCGAGCAGCTCTATCGGGCCTGGACCCTGCTGGTCGGCCACCCCTATCACCGCTGACGGCGCGCCGCACCGGGCCGCGCTGACGGTGCGATTCTGCAAGCCGCCGAGGTCCGTTCGTGAACACCGCCGAAGGCTCTAAGCGTCATCATTTCGAGGGCATTACCTAGCATGCGTCGCCGCCGCGATACCCTGAAGAATCCGGAACAGGAGCTGCGCGTGTTCCGCATGCGATCGCTGCTGGCCGTGCTGGTGGTGCTGGTCCTGACGGGGCTGCTGGGCGGGCGGCTCTTCTACCTGCAGGTGGTGCAGCACGAGGTCTACAGCACGCGCTCCGAGAAGAACCGGGTGCGGGTGGAGCCGCTGCCGCCGACCCGCGGCCTGATCTACGATCGCAACGGCAAGCTGCTGGCCGAGAACCGACCCACCTACAACCTGACCCTGGTGCGCGAGCGGGTCGACGACCTGGACGCCACCCTGGCCCTGCTGGTGGAACTGCTGGAGCTGCCCGAGGAGGAGGCCGAGGCCTTCCGGGTGCGTTCGCGCCAGCGCCAACGCCCCTTCCAGCCGGCGCTGTTGATGAGCGACCTCGACGAGGCGCAGATCGCCCGCCTGGCGGTCAATCGCCACCGCCTGCCCGGCGTCGAGGTCGAGGCCCAGCTGCTGCGCTACTATCCTGACGCCGAGACCATGGTGCACGCCCTGGGCTACGTGGGCCGGATCAACGCCGAGGAGCTGGCGGGGCTGGATTCGGGCAACTATGCCGGCACCCACTTCATCGGCAAGAGCGGGGTGGAGCGCTTCTACGAGGACGAGCTGCACGGCCAGGCGGGGCTGCGCAAGGTCGAGACCAACGCCCGCGGGCGGGTGCTGCGCGAGCTCGGCCATACCGATCCCGTGCCCGGTCGCGATCTGACCCTGACGCTGGACAGCGAGCTGCAGAAGCTCGCCGTGGAGCTGCTCGACGGACGCCGCGGCTCGATCGTCGCCATCGCGCCGGCTACCGGCGAGATCCTCGCCCTGGCCTCGGTGCCGGGCTTCGACAGCAACCAGTTCGTCACCGGCATCGACGTCGCCTCCTATCGGGCGCTGCAGGAGGACCTGGATCTGCCGCTCTACAACCGCGCCATCCGCGGCCACTATCCGCCGGGCTCGACCATCAAGCCGTTCATGGCCATCACCGGCCTCAAGGAGGGCGCGATCACGCCGGGCGAGGTGATCTACGATCCCGGCTACTTCCAGCTGCCCAACGACTCGCGGCGCTACCGCAACTGGCTGCGCTGGGGGCATGGCCGGGTCGACCTGGAGCGGGCGCTGGCCGTCTCCAACAACACCTACTTCTATTCCCTGGCCCATGAGCTGGGGATCGACCTCATCCACGAGAACATGACCGCCTTCGGCTTCGGCGAGCGGGTCGCCCACGACGTCCAGGGGCAGAGCGATGCGCTGATGCCCTCGCGCACCTGGAAACGCGGGCGCTTCAACCAGCCCTGGTACCCCGGCGAGACGCTCTCGGTGGGCATCGGCCAGGGCTACCTGCAGGTCACGCCGCTGCAGCTCGCCACCGCCACGGCGGTGCTGGCCAATCGCGGCGAGTGGGTCAAGCCGCGCCTTGCCCAGCGCATCGGCGACCGGGAGCTGCCGGTCGAGCTGCCCGATACGCCCCCGGACATCGAGCTCGGCAACGAGGCCTGGTGGGACAGCGTCTACGCCGGCATGGAGAAGGTCGTCTCGGGCCGCGAGGGCACGGCGCGTCGCATCGGCAGCGACCTCGAGTACCGCATGGCCGGCAAGTCCGGCACCGCCCAGGTCTTCTCGCTGGGCCAGAACGAGAAGTACAACGCCGACGAGCTCAAGGAGCGACTGCGCGACCACGCGCTGTTCATGGCCTTTGCGCCGGTGGAGGAGCCCGAGATCGCCGTGGCGGTGATCGTCGAGAATGCCGGGGGCGGCAGCACCCATGCCGCCCACCTGGCCAAGGCGATGACCGATGCCTGGCTGCTCGAGGATGAGGCCCCGGACAGTGACGAGGTGCGCGAGGCGCTGGAGCGCGAGGACAATCGCGTGGCGGGAGACTGACGGATGATCTGGAGCGAACTGACGCGTGGCCTGCGCAGCCACCCCGTGAAACCCTCGCTGAGCGGCATCGCCCGGCGCCGCAGCCTGTGGGAGCGGATCCACCTCGACCCCTGGCTGCTCGGCATGCTGCTGCTGCTGATGCTGGCGGGCCTGGTGGTGCTCTACAGCGCCAGCGGCCAGCGCTTCTCGGTGGTCACCGCCCAGGCGATCCGCTTCGGCGTCGCCCTGGTGGTGATGGTCGGGCTCGCCCAGCTCTCCACGGCGACCCTGCTGCGCTGGACGCCGCTGGTCTACGTGGGGGGGCTCGGCATGCTGGTGGCCGTGGAGCTGATCGGCGACATGGGCATGGGGGCCCAGCGCTGGCTGGTGATTCCCGGCGTGATCCGCTTCCAGCCCTCGGAGCTGATGAAGCTCGCCATGCCGATGATGGTGGCCGCCTGGCTGAGCCGCCAGGTGCTGCCGCCGCGCTGGCGCGACCTGGTCGTGTGCGCGGTGATCATCGGCCTGCCGGTGGGGCTGATCGCCCGGCAGCCCGACCTCGGCACCTCCTTGCTGGTGGCGATGGCGGGGGTGCTGGTGGTGGTGCTGGCGGGGCTCTCCTGGCGCTTCATCTTCTTCTGCGGGGCCCTGGCGGCGGCGGCGCTGCCGCTTTTGTGGATGAACCTCCACGACTATCAGCGCCAGCGCGTGCTGACCTTCCTCGACCCGGAGAGCGACCCGCTGGGTGCCGGCTGGAACATCATCCAGTCGACCACCGCCATCGGCAGCGGCGGCTTCTGGGGCAAGGGCTGGCTGCAGGGCACGCAGTCTCAGCTGGAGTTCCTCCCCGAGCGTCACACCGACTTCATCGTCGCGGTGCTGGGCGAGGAGTTCGGGCTCGTCGGGATGCTCGCCTTCCTGGTGCTCTACCTGCTGATCGTCGGGCGCGGGCTGTGGCTCGCCGGAGCCGCCCAGGAGACCTTCGGCCGGCTGGTGGCGGGCAGCATCATCCTGACCTTCTTCATCTACGTCTTCGTCAACGTGGGCATGGTCAGCGGCATCCTGCCGGTGGTCGGCGTGCCCCTGCCGCTGGTCAGCTATGGCGGGACCTCCAGCGTGACCTTGATGGCCGGTTTCGGTATTCTCATGGCCGTGAATGCCCACCGCCGACTGCTGCCGCGCTAGGCGGCCGACACGACTCAGGGAGAGCTGCGATGACGGTGTCGTCACCACAGGGAACACGCTGGAAGGCCTGGCTGGCGGGAGGGCTGCTGGCGCTGGGCGCCGCCGGCTCGCCGGCGGCCGATTTCGATCCCCAGGGCCACGCCGAGGCGCGCCGGCTGGTGGAGGAACTCGCCGGGCAGGGCATCGACCGCGACTGGCTCGAGGATGCCCTGCAGGCGGCCGAGTACCGCCCGTCGGTGCTCGACGCCATGAGCGGCGCCGCCGAGCGCCGACTGACCTGGCCCGAGTACCGCGCGATCTTCCTCGACGAGGCGCGCATCGCCAACGGGGCGGCCTTCATCGAGGCCCACGCCGAGGCCTTCGCGCGGGCCGAGGCCGACTTCGGCGTGCCGCCGGCGGTCATCGCGGCGATCCTCGGCGTCGAGACCCGCTACGGGGAGGTCACCGGCCGCCATCGCGTGCTCGACTCGCTGTCGACCCTGGCCTTCCACCACCCGAGCCGGGGCGACTTCTTCCGCGGCGAGCTGGCCGCCTTCCTGGCGATCGCCTTCGAGCAGCAGCGCGCGCCGGGCAGCCTGACCGGCTCCTACGCCGGGGCCATGGGCTACCCCCAGTTCATCCCCACGAGCTACCGCGCCTACGCGGTGGACTTCGACGACGACGGCCTGCGCGACCTCTGGACCAATCCGGTGGACGCCATCGGCAGCGTGGCCAACTACTTCGCCGAGCACGGCTGGCGCCCGCAGGCCCCGATCTATCACGCGGTCGAGGGGCCGGCGACGCCGCCCGAGGGCATCACCTTCAATCGCGCCGCGCGCCCGCCCGCGGTGGCGGCCGCCAGGCTCGCCGAGGCGGGGCTCGCGGTGCCGGACGCGCTGGGCGACGAGCATCGGCTGCTGCCGGTGGCGCTGGAGGACGGCGAGGGCGGCTGGCGCTACGTGCTCGGCGAGCACAATTTCTACGTGATCACCCGCTACAATCACAGCCACCTCTACGCCATGGCGGTGACGGAGCTGGCCGAGGCGATCGCCGAGGCGCGCGGCCGCAAGCCCGGCTGGCTCGAGGCCGCCGATACCCAGTCCGAGGAGGCCTCATGAGACGCGTCCTGGTGATCCTGAGCCTTGCCTCGCTGCTGGCCGGCTGTGCCGGCAGCGGCGGCCCGCGGCCCGCCTCCGTCGAGCCGGCCGACTCGAACGCCTCGGCCTCGACCCAGGGCGGCGAGCGCTATGCGCTCGCCGGGGACGCCTACCCCGAGGATCCCCCGGATGTCGCCCAGGTGCCCGATGCCGTGCCGCAGCGCGAGCCGCGCTCCCGGGGCGGCAACAAGTCCCCCTACGAGGTGTGGGGCAAGCGCTACGAGGTGATGGCGGATGCCAGCGGCTACCGCCGCGAGGGGCGGGCCTCCTGGTACGGCGAGAAGTTCCACGGCTACGCCACCTCCAACGGCGAGATCTACGACATGTACAAGATGAGCGCCGCCCACCGCTCCCTGCCGCTGCCGAGCTTCGTCCGGGTCACCAGCCTCGACAACGGGCGCTCGGCGATCGTGCGGGTCAACGACCGCGGCCCCTTCCACAGCGAGCGGGAGATCGACCTCTCCTATGCCGCGGCCGCGCGCCTGGGCATCCTCGAGCAGGGCACCGGCCGGGTGCGCGTGGAGGCGATCGACGTGGAACGCTGGCTCGCCAGGCGTGGCGGTGACCCCGAGCCCGCGCCCACCGAGGACGCGGCGACGTCGCGTCCCGCGGGGGCAAGCGACGCGCCCCGGGTCGCTCGCCAGGAGCCGGCGGACGGCGTCTTCCTGCAGGTGGCCGCCCTGGGGTCCGAGGAGGGGGCCCGGGCGCTGCAGGCGCGCCTGGAGGCGGAGATCGCCCGCCCGGTGCGCGTGGCCAGCGCCACGGGCCTGCACCGCGTTCAGGTCGGCCCGCTGGATCCCTCCGGGCAGGTGGCCCCGGTCCGTGAGGCCTTGCGCCGGGCCGGCTTCGCCCAGGCCTTCATTGTCGATGACGCCGACTGAGTCGGCGTCCCCTTGCGTATAACCCTGTGATGCACCCGATGAGAACCCTTGCCATGAGATTCACGCTCTTCCTCCGCCGCCACCGGCTGCTGCCGGCGCTGCTGGTCAGCCTGCTGCTGGTCGCGTCACAGGCCGCGGCCCAGTCGGTGCCCAAGCCGCAGACCATGATTCCCTCGCCGCCGCAGCTGGCCGCCAGCTCGTGGATCCTGATGGATGCCGACAGCGGCCGGATACTGGCCGAGCACAACTCCCGCGAGCGCCTGCCGCCGGCCAGCCTGACCAAGCTGATGACCGCCTACCTGGTGGAGCGCGAGCTCAATCAGGGCAACATCAGCCCGGACGGCCTGGTGCCGGTCAGCGAGAAGGCCTGGCGCACCGGCGGCTCGAAGATGTTCATCGAGGTCGGCGAGCAGGTGCCGGTCAGCGAGCTCCTGCACGGCATCGTCATCGTCTCGGGCAACGACGCCAGCGTGGCCATGGCCGAGTACCTGGCCGGCGGCGAACGTCCCTTCGCCGACCTGATGAACCAGCACGCGACGCGCCTGGGCATGCACGACACCAACTTCGTCAATCCCACGGGCCTGCCCGACGAGAACCACTACTCCTCGGCCCACGACCTGGCGCTGCTCTCCCAGCACATCATCAACGACTATCCGGAGCACTACCGGATGTATCGCCAGAAGGAGTTCACCTATGGCGGCATCGAGCAGCCGAACCGCAACCGGCTGCTGTGGCGCGATGCCAGCGTGGACGGCCTGAAGACCGGCTGGACCGAGGAGGCGGGCTACTGCCTGGTCGCCTCCGCCGAGCGTGACGACATGCGGCTGATCTCGGTGGTGATGGGCACGGCCTCCGAGGAGGCGCGGGCCCAGGAGTCCCAGAAGCTTCTGAGCTACGGCTTTCGCTACTACGAGACCCTGAACCTGTATGATGCCGGCGCCGTGCTCAACACGCCGCAGGTGTGGGGTGGCGACAAGAACGAGCTGCGCGTCGGCGTCGACAGCAGCGTGGTCATGACCGTGCCGCGGGCACGCGACGACGAGCTCACCGCCAAGCTCGACATCCAGGCCGACCTGACTGCGCCGATCGCCGCCGGCGAGCGGGTCGGCACCATGGAGGTGCGCCAGGGCGAGGAAGTGGTCGGCGAGCGGCCGCTGGTCGCCCTCGAGAGCATCGAGGAGGGCGGCTTCTTCAAGCGCCTGATCGATCAGGTGCAGCGCTTCTTCACCAACCTGACCCGCGGCTGGTTCGACTGAGTCGACGGGCGCACGTCGCCCGCCACGCGCTCGTCGCGGCAAGGCGCCACGGGCAGGGCCCCCTTCGGGCCGGCCCGTGGCGTTTCCGGCCCCCGGCGGCGCCTGTCCGGTTGGTCGCCGCCGCCGCCTTGCGTAGAATAGGGGCATACCCTCCATCCGGACGCGATCATGAGCGACAACTCCCTGCGCGACCTTCGCAAGCCCGCGCCCCGGGCGGGCGATGCGCCGCCGAAGATCACCTTTCCCTGCGACTATCCCATCAAGGTCGTCGGCGATGCCGCCGACGACTTCGCGGCGACGGTCTGTCAGATCGTCGTCCGCCACGACCCGGACTTCGACGCCGAGGGCATCCAGGTGGTGCCGAGCCGCAACGGCCGCTTCGTCTCGGTGCGCCTGACCCTGCGCGCCACCGGCGAGGTGCAGATCAAGGCGCTGTTCGGCGAGCTCAAGGCCACCGGCCGCGTGCACATGGTGGTGTGATGGCGCTCGACAGCACGGCGCCGATCGCGCTGCACCGCCTCGGTCGGCGGCCCTACGGCCCCGTGTGGCAGGCCATGCGCAGCCTGACCGACGAGCGCGACGCCGAGACGCCGGACCAGTTCTGGCTGGTGGAGCACGATCCGGTGTTCACCCAGGGCCAGGCCGGCAAGCCCGAGCACCTGCTGATGCCGGGCGACATCCCGGTGGTCGCCACCGACCGCGGCGGCCAGGTGACCTACCACGGCCCCGGCCAGGTGGTGCTCTACCCGCTGCTCGACGTGCGCCGCGCTCGCCTCGGCGTGCGCGACCTGGTCACCGCCCTGGAGCAGGCGGTGATCGCGCTGCTGGCCGGGCACGGCGTGACGGCCCATGCCCGCCCCGATGCGCCGGGCGTCTACGTGGGGGAGGCCAAGATCGCCTCCCTGGGGCTCAGGATCCGTCGCGGGGCGAGCTTCCACGGGGTGGCGCTCAACGTCGACGGCGATCTCGCGCCCTTCTCGCGGATCAACCCCTGCGGCTACGCCGGCATGGCCATGACGCGCCTGGCCGACCTGGTCGACGACTGTCCCCCCGCGACGGCGGTCGGCATGGAGTTGGCGCGCTGCCTGGCGCGTGAGCTCGGCCGCGAGCTCGTCGAGGGCGACGAGCGCGCCCCCGCCAGCGCCTAGCCGTCCGCGGCTCATGTGATGCAACAAAAGACCCCCACCGTTTGCGGTGGGGGTCTTTGGTGTTCGGGCGCCTCGGCGAGGGCGCCGACGCTCAGCCGACGTTGACGGCGTCGATGCGGTTGGGGTCCGGCGCCTGGCCCGGCACTTCGGCGGGGGCGGCGAGGCCCAGGTTGTTCTTCTCGAACACCCGGTCGGCCCGGTAGCTGGAGCGCACCAGGGGGCCGGACGGCACTTCCATGAAGCCCTTCTCCAGGCCCAGCACGCGGTAGCGTTCGAACTCCTCCGGGGTGACCCAGCGCTCCACCGGCAGGTGGTTGCGGGTGGGGCGCAGGTACTGGCCGAGGGTGACGATGTCGACGCCGATCTCGCGCAGGTCGTCGAAGGTCGCGAGTATCTCCTCGTCGGTCTCGCCGAGGCCCAGCATCAGGCTGGTCTTGGTGATGACCCCGGGGCGGTGGCGCTTGGCGTGGGCCAGCACGTCGAGGGTCTTGCGGTAGCCGGCGCGCGGGTCGCGGACCCGCGAGGTCAGCCGCTCGACGGTCTCGACGTTCTGGGCGAAGACCTCGAGCCCGGAGTCGACCACCCGCTCGATCGCCGCGGGCTCGGCGTCGAAGTCCGGCGTCAGCGCCTCGACGACCACCTCGGGGGTGCGGGCCTTGATGGCGCGGATGCAGTCCGCGTAGTGGCCCGCGCCGCCGTCGGGCAGGTCGTCCCGGTCCACCGAGGTGAGCACGATGTAGCGCAGCCCCATCAGCTCCACGGAGCGTGCGGTGTTCTCCGGCTCCTCGGCGTCCAGCCAGCCCCTGGGGTTGCCGGTGTCCACGGCGCAGAAGCGGCAGGCGCGGGTGCATACCGAGCCCATCAGCATGATGGTCGCCGTGCCGTTGCTCCAGCACTCGCCCTGGTTGGGGCAGTGGGATTCGGCGCACACGGTGCTCAAGCGGTGGGTGGCCACGTTCTTCTTGACCGCCTCGAAGCGCTCGCCGCCGGGAATCTGGGCGCGCAGCCAGCTCGGCTTGCGTCCGCTGACGCCGCCTTCCTCGACCTCGCGACGCACCTTCATGCCGTCCTTGATGGCGGCCGTGCCATGGTCGTTGCGATACTTTTCGCCGCTGGAGACGCGTGGGGAGGGGGTGTCGCTCATAGCTGTGAGCCTCTCTGCTCGCCGGCTGTCTCGCCGGGGCGGCGCTCGGGGCGCGTCGACCGGCGTTTCCAGTCAGCCTGGCACGTCGAATGGTACGGGGATTCAGGCCCCATAACCTACCACAGCCGTCACCTTTCTGGACAGCGGGCGGGGCCAGGGGCGCTGGCCCCCGGCGGCGGGTCAAGGGGGTATGGTCAAGCGCGGGCGCTCAATAGACGGTCATCGGCAGGCAGTCGACGCCGTGGCTCGGCAGCGGGGTCGGGGGCGCGGCGAAGTGCTCGTGGAGCTCGGCGAGGTGCTCGCGCACGAACCGCAGGAACAGCTCGGTCACCGGGGTCGGGAAGTGGTCGCGGGGATGCACCGTGCACCAGGCGTGGCGCAGCGGGAATCCTGGCAGGGCCAGCGGCACGAGCAGTCCTGCCTCGATCTCCAGGCGCACGGCGAGGCGCGGCAGCACGGCCACCCCCAGCTGCGCCATCACCCCCTGCTTGACCGCCTCGTTGGAGCCCAGCTCGATGGCGTGGGGCAGCCAGACGTCCTGTTCGGCCGCCTGCTCCTCGAAGGCGCTGCGCACCCCGGAGCCGGGCTCGCGCATCAGTACGTAGTGGCGCGCGAAGTCCTCCAGGGTGGGGTGTTCGGCCTCCAGCAGCGGGTGACCCGGCCAGACCACGGGCACGAGCTCACTCTCGAGGATCGGCATGAAGGTCAGCTCGTCGCCCTCGGGGACCCGCGCCATGATCACCAGGTCGTCGCGCCGCTCGGCGAGCCGCTCCAGCGCCTGGCGCCGGCTGCAGACCCGCAGGCGCACCACGATATCGGGGTAGTGGGCGCGAAAGCGGGCCAGCAGGTGGGGCACCACGTACTGGGCGGTGGAGACCGCGGCGAGGTTGAGCTCGCCGTTGAGCGTCCCGGCCATGTCGGAGAGGGTCATCTGCAGGCGCGAGACCTGGCCGAAGATCGAGCGGGTCGAGGCGGCCAGCGCATCGGCGGCGGGCAGCAGGTGCAGGGTGCGCCCGGCGTACTTGAAGAGCGGCTGGCCCAGGGCCTGCTCGAGCTGGCGGATCTGGGCGCTCACCGCGGGCTGGGTCAGCCCCAGCGCCTCGGCCGCCCGGGAGTAGGAGTGCTGGTCATAGACGGCACGAAACACCTGAAGCTGGCGAAAGGTCAGGCGGTTGAGCAGCTTGGGTGTGGTCATGTCGGTCTGTCCGCCGGCGCCATGCCGTGGGTCTCTGGGAGTCTGGCGACATGCTAGCACCGCTCGCGCGCCGCCGGCCATCGCTACCGGCGCCGCCGCCGGCCGTGCCGGGTCCTGGTCCCATGCCCGGCGCGGTCCTGGCCCTTGGCAACCATAAGCCCCTCGCAGGAGCGGGGCTCATGCGCTATATTGCAATGCAGCAAAGCCCGTTTTCATGCATCGGTGCCGAGGGCCTCAGGCACGGGAGCACCGAGCAACCCTGGAGCTGATAATGAATCCCCTGATACCGACTCCGGCAGCCGAGGCGCTGCCCTTCATGGATCCGTTCGGTTTCGGACGCGCGGCCTGCGACTACTGGCGCGATACCCTGGAGCGCAGCGTGCTCTTCATGGACGTCATGCGCCGGCGGGGCAACCAGTACCTCGAGCACATCGAGAAGACCAAGCCCAACGTGCTGGGCTTCGAGGCCGAGGTGCTGATGGACGGCCGCGAGCTGGCGCGTCCGGTCAACTACGAGCTGCTGCGCATTGTCCCGCCCGAGGGCGTGGAGACCGACCTGCAGATGCGTCCCTTCGTGGTGGTCGACCCCCGCGCCGGCCACGGCCCGGGCATCGGCGGCTTCAAGCCCGACAGCGAGATCGGCGTCGCCCTGCGCGCCGGACACCCCTGCTACTTCATCGGCTTTCTGCCCTATCCGGTGCCGGGGCAGACCGTCGAGGACGTGGTCGAGGCCGAGGTCGCCTTCCTGCGCCACGTCATCGAGCGCCACCCCGAGACCTCCGAGAAGCCGATGGTGGTCGGCAACTGCCAGGCCGGCTGGCAGATCATGATGGCCGCGGCCCTGGAGCCCGAGCTGTTCGGGCCGCTGCTGATCGCCGGCTCGCCGCTCTCCTACTGGGCCGGCGAGCGGGGCGGCGCCCCGATGCGCTACACCGGCGGCCTGACCGGCGGCAGCTGGATGACCTCGCTGTTCAGCGACCTGGGGGCCGGGCTCTTCGACGGCGCCTGGCTGGTGCAGAACTTCGAGCGCCTCAACCCGGCCAACACCTGGTGGACCAAGCAGTACCGGCTCTACGCCCAGGTCGACACCGAGGCCGATCGCTATCTGGAGTTCGAGCGCTGGTGGGGCGGCCACGTGGTGTTGGGCGGCGACGAGATCCAGTACATCGTCGACAACCTCTTCATCGGCAACCGCCTCTCCACCGCCCAGCTGGTGACCTCCGACGGGCGGCGCATCGACCTGCGCAACGTGCGCTCGCCGGTGGTGGTGTTCTGCTCCCGCGGCGACGACATCACGCCCCCGCCCCAGGCGCTCGGCTGGGTGCGCGACCTCTACGAGGGGGTCGAGGACGTGATCGCCAACGAGCAGACCATCGTCTACTGCGTGCACGACACCACCGGCCACCTGGGCATCTTCGTGTCCGGCAGCGTGTCCCGCAAGGAGCACGCCGAGTTCACCGCCAACATGGACTACATCGACGTCCTGCCTCCCGGCCTCTACGAGACCACCGTCTCGTCCGCCGCCGAGCGCGAGGACGCCGAGCTGATCGAGCGCGACTACCTGCTCGAGTTCACGCCGCGCACCATCGAGGAGCTCGACCGCGAGGTCCAGCATCGTCCCGAGGACGACACCCGTTTCGCCGCGGTGGCGCGCATCTCCGAGATCAACCTGGGCTTCTACCGCGCCTTCCTGCAGCCCTGGGTGCAGGCGATGGCCACTCCGGAGTCGGCCAAGTGGATGCGGCGCATGCACCCCAACCGCCTGGGCTATCGGCTGCTCTCCGACCGCAACCCGCTGATGACCGCCGTGCCGGTGCTGGCCGACCAGGTACGGGCCGATCGCCATCCGGTGCACGAGGACAACGTCTTCCGGGCCGTGGAGGGCATCCTCTCCGACCAGGTCACGCGCAGCCTGAACGCCTGGCGCGACCTGCGCGACAGCGCCAGCGAGCGCTTCTTCCTGGACCTCTACGGCCAGCCGCTGCTGCAGGCCATGGTGGGACTGGGTGGTGACGCCCACGTGCACCGCCGTCGCCCGGGCGCCGAGGCGGAGCATCGCCGCTTCATCGAGCGCCGCCGCGAGGACGTCCATCGCGCGATCACCGATGGCGGCAGCCACGAGGCGGTCATGCGCTCGGTGATCCATGTGCTGGGCGGTGCCCCGGCCACCGACGAGCGCAACTTCAAGCGGCTGCGCGCCTCCCGGGCCGAGCTCGAGCCGGGCGCGGAGCTGGCCGACTTCAAGCACCTGGTGCGCGAGCAGTTCTTCACTCTCCAGCAGGATCACGAAGCGGCTCTGGAGGCGATTCCGACCCTGCTCAAGGGGCAGGCGGCCGGGGAGATCGACGCTCACCTCGCGCATATCGAGCACGTGCTGGCCGCCAGCGGCGAGCTCAGCGAGCACGCGGCGGAGCGCTTCGAGCGTATCAAGGCGCTGTTCCACCAGGCCATCGATCACGCCCCCGAGCAGGAGCAGGAGGCGCGTCGCGACGCCGAGGCGAGCCTCGTCCGCGAGGCCGAGGCCGGAGAGCTCGCCCGCCGCGAGGTGGAAGGCCTGATGGAGGCGCTGCCCGTCGCCGAGCCGCCCCGGGCCGGCAAGGCGCCTCAGGCGCCACAGGCGAAGGACGCCGAATCGCAGGACCCGGAGGCGCCGAAGGCGGCCGCTCCGGCCGGCGATGCGGCCTCGGAACCGGCCGCGCCGCCGACCGGCGTCAAGCGCAAGCCGGCGAGCCGTGCCGCCCCGCGCCGGCGCACCTCGCGCAACTCTGGCAAGAAGTGATCGCCATGACGTGAACGCGACGCCGGTCAGGCCCCTGTGCCGGCGTCGAGAACCCCACGCCCCCGCCCTTCGGCGGGGGCGTCGTCGTTGATGCCCGGACGTTCTCGGCTTGGCGTCCCGCGACCCGGCGGTCTAGGTTCAAGGAGCCGCCCGCCGGGGGGCGACTGGCGTGAAGCCGATCGCTGGGGTAGGGTAAGCGCATTTTTCACCCGTCGCAGCGGACGGGTCGATACCGTCTGGCGCGAGCCGTCACGCTGGCGCCATCAGCACAGTGGAGCACTATGGGCAAGTCACTGGTCATCGTCGAGTCGCCGGCCAAGGCGAAGACGATCAACAAGTATCTCGGCAACGACTTCATCGTAAAGTCGAGCGTGGGGCACATCCGTGACCTGCCGACCAGCGGCTCGGGCAAGACGGCGACGGACCCCAAGGAGCGCGCTCGACAGGCGGCGGCCACCCGCAAGATGTCGCCGGAGGAGAAGGAGGCGCATCGCAAGCGCAAGGCCCACGACCAGCTGATCCGGCGCATGGGCATCGACCCCGAGCACGGCTGGAAGGCGCACTACGAGATCCTGCCGGGCAAGGAGAAGGTGGTGGCCGAGCTCCAGAAGCTCGCCGAGAAGGCCGATGCGGTCTATCTCGCCACCGATCTGGACCGCGAGGGGGAGGCCATCGCCTGGCACCTGCGCGAGACCATCGGCGGCGACGAGACCCGCTACCGGCGCGTGGTGTTCAACGAGATCACCAAGAACGCCATCCAGGAGGCCTTCGAGGATCCCGGCCAGCTCAACATCCCGCGGGTCGAGGCCCAGCAGGCGCGTCGCTTCCTCGATCGGGTGGTGGGCTTCATGCTCTCGCCGCTGCTGTGGGCCAAGATCGCCCGCGGCCTCTCCGCCGGCCGGGTGCAGTCGGTCGCGACGAGGCTGATCGCCGAGCGCGAGCGCGAGATCCACGCCTTCATCCCCGAGGAGTTCTGGGACGTCCACGCCGACCTGCGTCCGTCCGGCGATGACGCGACGCCGGTGCGCTTCGAGCTGGTGCGCCAGGACGGCAAGGCCTTCCGGCCCACCTCCGAGGCCGAGACCCTCGAGCGTATCGCGGCGCTGCGCGAGGCGAGCCTCGCGATCACCGGGCGGGAGGACAAGCCCACCCGCTCCAAGCCCAACGCCCCCTTCATCACCTCGACGCTGCAGCAGGCGGCCAGCGGCCGGCTGGGCTTCTCGGTGAAGAAGACCATGACGCTGGCCCAGCGCCTCTACGAGGCGGGCTACATCACCTACATGCGGACCGACTCCACCAACCTCTCCCGGGACGCGGTGGAGGGGGTGCGCGAGTTCATCGGCGAGGAGTACGGCGCGCGCTACCTGCCCGAGGCGCCCAATCGCTACTCCAGCAAGGAGGGCGCCCAGGAGGCCCACGAGGCGATCCGTCCCTCCGAGGTGACCCGCCGCGCCACCGATCTGGCCGGCATGGAGCGCGACGCCGAGCGCCTCTACGAGCTGATCTGGCGCCAGTTCGTGGCCTGCCAGATGACCCCCGCCGAGTACCTGTCGAGCACCCTGACCGTGGAGGTCGACGGCTTCGAGCTCAAGGCCAAGGGCCGGGTGCTGAAGTTCGACGGCTACACCCGGGTGATGAAGCCGATGGGGCGCAAGGACGAGGACCAGTCCCTGCCGGACCTCGCCGAGGGCACCCCGATGACCCTCGAGCGCCTCGATCCCCAGCAGCACTTCACCAAGCCGCCGGCTCGCTACACCGAGGCGAGCCTGGTCAAGGAACTGGAGAAGAAGGGCATCGGCCGGCCCTCGACCTATGCCGCCATCATCTCCACCATCCAGGACCGCGGCTACGTCAAGCTGGAGAACCGGCGCTTCTACGCCGAGAAGCTCGGCGACATCGTCACCGAGCGGCTCAAGGAGTCGTTCCCGGACCTGATGGACTACTCCTTCACCGCGCGCATGGAGGACAGCCTCGACGAGGTGGCCGAGGGCGAGCGCAACTGGCAGGAGCTGCTCGATGCCTTCTACGCCGAGTTCCAGAAGGAGCTCGCCGTGGCCGAGAGCGAGGAGGGCATGCGGCCCAACCAGCCGGTGCCCACCGACATCGACTGCCCGAGCTGCGGGCGCAAGATGCAGATTCGCACCGCCTCCACCGGCGTCTTTCTGGGCTGCTCCGGCTACAACCTGCCGCCCAAGGAGCGCTGCAAGACCACCATCGACCTGCTGCCCGGCGACGAGGCGGTGGCGGCCGATGCCGGCGAGGACGCCGAGACCGACGCGCTGCGCGCCAAGCACCGCTGCCCCAAGTGCGGCACCGCCATGGACAGCTACCTGATCGACGAGACGCGCAAGCTGCACATCTGCGGCAACAGCCCGGACTGCGACGGCCACGAGATCGAGCAGGGCAAGTTCCGCATCAAGGGCTACGACGGGCCGACCATCGAGTGCGACAAGTGCGGCAGCGAGATGCAGCTCAAGACCGGTCGCTTCGGCAAGTACTTCGGCTGCACCAACAGCGAGTGCAAGAACACCCGCAAGCTGCTCAGAAGCGGCGAGGTGGCGCCGCCCAAGATGGATCCCATCCCCATGCCGGAGCTCGCCTGCCAGAAGGTCGAGGATCACTACGTGCTGCGCGACGGTGCCAGCGGGCTCTTCCTGGCGGCCAGCAAGTTCCCCAAGAACCGCGAGACCCGCCCGCCGCTGGTCGCCGAGCTCAAGGCTCACGCCGAGGAGCTTCCCGAGAAGTACCGCTACCTGCTGGAGGCGCCCACCGAGGATCCGGACGGTCGCCCGGCGCAGATCCGCTTCTCGCGCAAGGCGAAGGAGCAGTTCGTGATGACCGATGAGGGCGGCAAGGCCACCGGCTGGAAGGCCACCTTCGAGGGCGGCAAGTGGCACGTGGAGGACAAGCGCAAGTGACCCCGAAAGCTCGCACCAACCAGCTGCTCTACCAGGCCGAGCTGCTGCTCGCGCTGCCGGCCGGCGACGACGAGCACGCCGAGGCGCGCCGCATGGCGGCGGAGGAGGGCGGGCTGGCCCTGCTCGAGCTGGCGCTGGAGTCGCTGCTGCGCGAGGTCACCGAGCATGCCCACCTCGAGCGCCACGACTGGCGCGAGCTGCTCGGCCCCGAGGGGGCCGGCATCGCCGAGCTGCACCGCCTGCGCGAGCTGGCCGCCCGCCCCGAGAGCTGGCTCTCCGGGCTGCTCGCCCGGCTCGAGGCGCTGCACGGCACCGACGGCGTGGCCCGGCGTCGGTCCGGCAATCCGGGGCTGATCGCCGTGGGCGGCGGGGCGTCGCTGGCCGAGGAGCTCGCCGAGTGCGTGCGCGAGGCCAAGCGCGAGATCGCCGCGCTGCGCGAGACCAGCGAGGAGTGGTAGTGGCGTCCCGACAGGCCGCTCGGGAGCGCGTCGCGCTGCTGGTCGACGTGCAGAACGTCTACTACACCGTGCGTCAGGCCTTCGGTCGCCATTTCGACTACCACGCCTTCTGGCGCCGCTTTGCCGCCGACCGCGAGGTCGTCATGGCCAATGCCTATGCGATCGACCGCGGCGACCCCAAGCAGCGCCAGTTCCAGGAGATCCTGCGCGGCATCGGTTTTTCGGTGAAGCTCAAGCCCTTCATCCAGCGCAGCGACGGCTCCGCCAAGGGCGACTGGGACGTCGGCATCGCCCTGGACGCCATGGAGGCCGCGTCCCACGTCGACCGACTGGTGCTGGTCTCCGGCGACGGCGACTTCGACCTGCTGGTCGAGCGGCTGCGCGAGCGCCACGGCGTGACGGTGGAGGTGGTCGGCGTTGCGCGCCTCAGTGCCGATTCGCTGATCCGCGCGGCGAGCCGCTTCGTGCCCATCGAAGGCGAGCTGTTGCTGTAAACGGGAGCGATCAGGATGTGAGCGGCGGCGATAACCGGTACAATCGCGCCCCCTTCACGCACTGACTGGACGCTTCATTGATCTCCACCGCCAATATCACCATGCAGTTCGGCGCCCGGCCGCTGTTCGAGAATGTCTCCGTCAAGTTCGGCAACGGCAACCGCTACGGCCTGATCGGTGCCAACGGCTGCGGCAAGTCCACCTTCATGAAGATCCTCGGTGGGGATCTGGAACCGTCCTCGGGCCAGGTGATGGTCGAGTCCGGCGCCCGGCTCGGCAAGCTGCGCCAGGACCAGTTCGCCTTCGAGGACGAGCGGGTCATCGACACCGTGATCATGGGCAATGACGAGCTGTGGCAGGTCGCCGCCGAGCGCGAGCGCATCTACGCGCTGCCGGAGATGAGCGAGGCGGACGGCATGGCCGTGGCCGACCTCGAGGTGCGCTTCGCCGAGCTCGACGGCTACACCGCCGAGGCTCGGGCCGGCGAGCTGCTGCTGGGGCTGGGCATCCCGTTGCACCAGCATACGGGCCCCATGAGCGAGATCGCCCCGGGCTGGAAACTGCGCGTGCTGCTCGCCCAGGCGCTGTTCGCCGACCCCGACGTGCTGCTGCTCGACGAGCCCACCAACCACCTGGACATCAACACGATCCGCTGGCTGGAAGGCATGCTGACCGCCCGGGACGGCACCATGATCATCATCTCCCACGACCGCCACTTCCTGAACAGCGTCTGCACGCACATGGCGGACCTGGACTACGGCGAGATCACGCTCTTCCCCGGCAACTATGACGACTACATGACCGCCGCCACGGCAGCCCGCGAGCGTCAGCATGCCGACAACGCCAAGAAGAAGGCGCAGATCGCCGAGCTGCAGGCCTTCGTCAGCCGCTTCTCGGCCAACGCCTCCAAGGCCAAGCAGGCCACCTCCCGGGCGCGGCAGATCGACAAGATCAAGCTCGAGGAGATCAAGCCCTCCAGCCGGGTCAGCCCCTTCATCCGCTTCGAGCAGGGCAAGAAGATCCATCGCAACGCGGTCAACGTCGAGGCGATCACCAAGGGCTTCGAGGCCGACGCACCGCTCTTCGAGCGCCTCTCGATGACCGTGGAGGCCGGCGAGCGCATCGCCATCATCGGCCCCAACGGCATCGGCAAGACCACCCTGCTCCGGACCCTGGCCGGCGAGCTGCACCCGGACGCCGGCGCGGTGCGCTGGACCGACAGCGCCGAGGTCGGCGTCTTCGCTCAGGATCACGCCGACGACTTCGCCAATGACGCCACCCTCTTCGAGTGGATGGCGCAGTGGACCACCGGCGGTGAGCAGGAGGTCCGCGGAGCGCTGGGGCGGATGCTCTTCTCCAGCGACGACATCGGCAAGTCGGTCAAGGTGATCTCCGGCGGCGAGCAGGGGCGCATGCTGTTCGGCAAGCTGGCCCTGATCAAGCCCAACGTGCTGCTGATGGACGAGCCGACCAACCACCTCGACATGGAGTCCATCGAGGCGCTCAACCTGGCGCTCGAGAACTACCCGGGCACGCTGATCTTCGTCAGCCACGACCGCGAGTTCGTCTCGTCGCTGGCCACCCGCATCCTCGACATGAGCGGCGACGGCATTACCGACTTCAGCGGCAGCTACGACGACTACCTGCGCAGCCAGGGCCTCTACGGCTGATCGTTGCGGCCCGGCGGCCGGCGATGCCGCCGACCGCGCGAGCGCATATCGGATGATCTGCATCAAGCGTAATGGCGACGGCTTGGCTAGGCTGAAGGCAGGATCCACTCGCCCGCGTCGGGCCATCACCGGGAGGAGCGTCTCATGCGCTTTCATCAGGTCAAGGAGCTGGTCGCCTGGGCGGCCGACTATCATCAGGGGCTGGCCGAGCGCTACGAGCAGCTGGCCGGCGGCGAGGTCAGCGATCGCGTCCGCATGGCCCTGGAGTACCTGGCCGAGCATGAGCGCAAGATGCAGACCGAGCTTGCCCGCTATCTCGAGGAGGGCGGTGACCACCGCAAGGTCCTCGAGACCTGGTTCGATGACCCGGCCGACTTTCCCCATGCGCCCACCCTCGACCGTCTGACTCGGTGCATGGCCTGCGACAGCGTCCAGGACGTGCTGGCCACGGCCCTGACCATGCATCGCACCCTGCAGGACCTCTATGCGCACCGCACCGAACGGGCATCGATCGAGGCGGAACGGGAGTTCTTCGCTTCCCTGGCCGGCGGCCACGAGGCCGAGGTGCGACGCCTGGCCCGCGACATGCAGCGACTCGAGGACTACTAGTGGAAGGAGGCCCGCCGATGAATAGCGAGCGGCCACCGCTTCAGGCAGCGCTGCTGCCCCGCCTGCAGGCCCGTCGCGCGCCCGAGTCGGGCGCCGAGGCCGAGGGAGAGGCCGGGGACGAGGCCCTGGCGGCCCATCTGCTGATCGAGGACGCCATTCGGGCGCGGGCCAGCGATATCCATCTCGATCCCTTCCAGGATCAGTGGCGGATCCGCCTGCGTATCGACGGCCGGGTCATCGACGCCCTGGTGCTCGAGTGGGGCGAGGGGTTGGCGCTGGTCAACCAGTTCAAGGTGCTGGCCGGCCTCGATCCGATGCCGTCCCGGGTCGCCAGCGAAGGAAGCCTGAGCTGGCCCGCCCCGGACGAGGCCACCCGGGAGAGCTTCCTGAGGGTCACGGCGGTGAACTGCGTGGCTGGCGAGAAGCTGGCCGTGCGCTTCCTGGCCCCGCCCCGGACCTTCCACGACCCCCTCGCCCTGGGGGTCGGCGAGCAGGGGGCTCGGGGCATTCGTCGCTGGATGGATGCCACCGGCGGCATGCTGCTGGTGGCCGGCCCCACCGGCGCCGGCAAGACCACCACCCTCTATACCCTGCTCCACCAGCTGCGGCTGGGGGACAGCCATGTGGTGACCCTGGAGGATCCGGTGGAGTACGCCATCCCCGGGATCAACCAGATCCAGGTGGATGCCGACAACGGCCTCGATTTCGCCACCGGCACGCGCTCCCTGCTGCGGCTGGATCCCGATTACGTGCTGATCGGCGAGATCCGCGACCCCGGATCCGCGGCCGCCGCGGTCAGCGTGGCCGGCAGCGGCCGCTCGCTGATGGGGACCCTGCACAGCCGCGACGCCGTGGGGGTCGTCTCCGCCTTGCGACAGCTGGGGCTGGTCGATGCCGAGATCAGCGCCACTCTGGGCCTGGTGATCGCCCAGCGGCTGGTGCGTCGGCTGTGCGAGCACTGCCGAGAGCGGCGTCCGACCGAGCCCCAGGACGTCGAGTGGCTCGAGGCGGTGGCGCTCGAAGTGCCGCGGCAGGCCTGGTATCCCGTGGGCTGTGAGCGATGTGACGGCCTGGGCTACCGGGAGCGCACGGGGGTGTTCGAGATCTGGCAGCCGACCCCGCACGATCACGCCCTGCTGCTCAAGCACGCCGATGACGCCGTCTTGCGACGCGCGCTGCGGGAGCGTGGCGAGACGCTGATGCTCGCCGATGGTCTGGCCAAGGCCGCGGACGGCATCACCAGCCTGCGCGAGATCTATCGCATGGGCGCGATCCTGCCTGGCTGAGCGGTCTACGCCGGCCGCGCCTTGCCGGCCGCCCCTGACAGGGTCGACGCAATGCGGTATAACGTCTGCCCACACGCTTCGCTTCACTTCACCACGTCCCAGAGATGGCCCCGATGAATCACCTCTCTCGCCGCCGCTTCGGCCTGCTGGCGCTGGGCTCGCCCCTGCTGCTGCTGGGTGCGTCCGCTTCTGTGTCCGCGTCCGCGTCCGCCAGTCCCATGGATGACCTTCTCTCCCAGGCGATCGTGCCTCGCCACGGCGGGGAGCGCTGGGTGCTGGTGGATGACGACGAGGCGAGCCTCGAGATCTACCAGGGCAGCCGGGTGCTGGAGCGCTTCCCGTCGGTCTCGCTGGGACGCGGCGGGGCCAGGCCCCAGCGTCGGCAAGGCGATCGGGCCACGCCGCTGGGCGAGTTCCGGGTCAATCGCTTCAATCGGCGGAGCAAGTTCCATATCTTCATCGGCCTGGACTATCCCACGCCGACCCATGCCCGCATGGCCCTGGAATCCGGGGTCTACAGCCAGCAGGACTACGACGACTACTTCTCCTACTACCGTCGTCACGGCTATCCGCCCCAGGACACGGTCCTCGGCGGTTTCATCGGTATTCACGGCCTGGGGGAGGGAGATCCCGACATCCACCGGCGCTTTCACTGGACCGATGGCTGCGTGGCGGTGACGGACCCGCAGGTAGAGCGCTTGTCGTCGCTTATCGACATTGGCACACGCGTCGTGATCCGCTAGGCTTTACATGCGCAAGGGGCGTTCTAAGCTAAGGATAAGCGCCGTGACGTACTCCGTGACGTACTTTAGAACAGCGTTTGACTCCCCATGCTTCGCAGCCGAACTCGCTGCACGAAGTCCTGCATCTGCAGGAAGCCTGATTCCCAGGCAACATCAACGCAGTACCAAGGAAGACTCAAGGAGAACACCATGACTCTGAAGACTACCCTGAAGCTGACCGCCGCCGCTGCTTCTCTGGCCGTGCTGGCTGGCTGTGCCTCTACCGGCGCCCTGGAAGAAGTTCGCATGACCGCCGAGTCTGCTCAGGCCGACGCTGCAGAAGCTCGCAGCATCGCTACCCAGGCGCAGAACACTGCCAACCAGGCTCAGCGTGATGCTCAGGCGGCCCTGCAGATGTCTCAGCAGAACCGCGAAGAGATGAACCGCATGTTCGAGCGTTCCATGCGCAAGTGATCGTTCTCCACCGCCCGGTAGGGCGGTAGCGGACCATCAGACAAGGGCCTCGCCATTTCGGCGAGGCCCTTGTCGTTTCTGGCTGGACCACGGCCGGGCGAACGGCGCGATGCTGCGCCCCGGGTCGGGCCGATGGCCGGCCGGGAGAGGGGCAGGAGAGAGGGGCGAGCAGAGGGGAGAGAGATCGGCCCGCCACGGTCGCGCGAGGCGGCCTGGGCGGGCAGGCGGGTGGCATCAGTGCCACCCGAGATCGCCGGCCGGCAGGGTCCTGCCGGCCGGACGGGCTGCGGGGAGGGTCAGCCCTCCCGGGTCGCGTCGTCGCTCGAGCGGGGCTCGGCGGCGATCAGCTCCAGGCGCTCGTAGAGCGTCTCGGGGACCGGTTCGGGCTCCGTGACCTCCAGGGGGATGGGCATGCCGCGGGGCACTTCCACGACCTCGCGCAGCCGGGCGTAGTCCACCGGGTAGTCGAGGCCGCTGATCGCGGTGTCGACCTGGGAGAGCGCCTCGGTGATGCGCTGGATGGAGGTGCCGTCCTCCTCGTCCAGATAGGGGTAGGCCTGGACATGCAGCACGCCGTCGGCCCAGCCGAGCTTGAGGGTCTCGTTGATCAGCTTGACCTTGGTGCCGATAGGCAGGCGCGGGAAGAGGGCCTCGATGTCCTCGGGCAGCATGCGGATGCAGCCGTGGGTGACCCGCATGCCGACGCCCTCGGGGCGATTGGTGCCATGGATCAGGTAGCCGGGGATGCCCAGGCGCATCTTGCGCGAGCCCATCGGGTTGTCGGGGCCCGGTGGCACCACGCTGGGGAGGGGGTCGCCGGCCTCTGCATGCTCGCGCCGGATCGACGCCGGCGGATACCAGGCCGGATTCTTGACCTTCTCGGTGATCCGGGTCTCGCCCAGCGGCGTCTTCCAGTCCATGCGGCCCACGGCGATGGGGTAGGTCTCGACGCGGGGCGTCTCGCCCTCTTCGGCGTGCGGGTAGTAGTAGAGGCGCATCTCGGCCACGTTGACCACCACGCCTTCGCGGGGGCCTTCGGGGAGGATGAAGCGGCCCGGGATCACCACCTCGGTCCCCTCGTAGGGCGCCCAGATGCTGATGTCGGGGTTGGCGCGGACCATCTCCTCGTAGCCGATGCCGTGCTCGTGGCCGATGTCGATCAGGGTGTCTTCTTTCTCGCTGACGACGGTGTAGACCTCGCCGACGAGATCGCCCTCCTCGGGGAGGGGGTAGTGGCCGCGCGGCCAGTCGTCGGTGTCGGCCTGCAGGGGCGCGGACAGGGCGGCGAAGAGGCCCAGTGCGGTGGCGAAGCGGGCGGAGCGCCCGAGCGGGGAATAGTGCGTCATCGAGTCATGTCTCGTGGTTACCGGTCGTCGGGGGCTGCGATGGGCCCTTCCTGGGCGTCTTGACCCTATAGTATCGCCCGGCGCGACCGGTTTCTGCCAGTTGGGGCGGGTGGATCGGCAAGGGCGCATCCACCCGCGGTGTCGTTGCTCAGGCCGCCTCGGCCTTGCGATTGAGGGTCTCGAGGAGCCCCTCCACCGCCGCGAAGCGCGCCTCCTCCTGCTCCATGCTCGCCTCGAAGCGCAGGGTATCGGCGCCGTCGAGGCGGTAGCGGTCGGGCGCCTGCTGGATCAGCTGCACCAGCACCAGCGGATCGACGGCGGTCTGGCCGGAGAAGATCACCCGGCCCTTCTCGGGGCCCGCCTCCAGGCGGGCGATGCCCAGGCGCTCGGCGCGCTGCCGCAGGCGGGTCTGGCGCAGCAGCGTCTTGACCGGCGCCGGCAGCAGGCCGAAGCGGTCGATCATCTCCACCTGCAGCTCCTTGAGCTCCGCCTCGTCGGCGGCGCTGGCGATGCGCTTGTACATCACTAGGCGCTGCTGGACGTCGTGCAGGTAGTCGTCGGGGATCAGCGCCGGCAGGTTGAGGCTCACCTCGACGCCCTGATCCAGCGGGGCCTCGATGTTGGGGGTGCGTCCCTCGCGAATCGCCTTCACCGCGCGGTCGAGCATCTGCATGTAGAGCCCGTAGCCGACGGCCTCCATCTGGCCGCTCTGCTCCTCGCCGAGCAGCTCGCCGGCCCCGCGGATCTCCATGTCGTGGCTGGCCAGGGTGAAGCCGGCGCCCAGGTCCTCGGCGCCGGCGATCGCCTCCAGGCGCTTGACGGCATCCTTGCTCATGACCCGCGGCGGCGGGGCGAGCAGGTAGGCATAGGCCTGGTGATGGCTGCGCCCGACGCGGCCGCGAAGCTGGTGGAGCTGGGCCAGGCCGAACCTGTCCGCGCGCTCGATGACGATGGTGTTGGCGCTGGGCACGTCGATGCCGGTCTCGATGATGGTCGAGCAGACCAGCACGTTGAAGCGCTTGTGGTAGAAGTCGGACATGATCCGCTCCAGCGAGCGCTCCGGCAGCTGGCCGTGGGCGACGCCGACCCGCGCCTCGGGCACCAGCTCACGGACCTTCTCGGCGGCGGTCTCGATGGTCTTGACCTCGTTGTGCAGGAAGTAGACCTGGCCGCCGCGCAGGATCTCGCGCAGGATCGCCTCCTTGATCACCGCCTCGTCGCGCTGCTGGACGAAGGTCTTCACCGAGAGGCGGCGGGCCGGCGGGGTGGCGATGATCGAGAGGTCGCGGATGCCGCTCATGGCCATGTTGAGCGTGCGGGGGATCGGCGTGGCGGTCATGGTCAGGATGTCCACCTCGCTGCGCAGGCTCTTCAGGCGCTCCTTCTGGGCCACCCCGAAGCGGTGCTCCTCGTCGATGATCAGCAGGCCCATCTTGGGGAGCCTGGTGCTCTTGGAGAGCAGCTTGTGGGTGCCGATGACGATGTCCGCCTGGCCCTCCTCGATGCGCTTCAGGGAGGCCGCCTGGCCCTTGCCGGCGGTGAAGCGCGAGATCAGCTCGATGTTCACCGCGGTGTCGGCGAAGCGGTCGCGGAAGTTCTCGAAGTGCTGGCGGGCGAGCAGGGTGGTGGGCACCAGCACCACCACCTGGCGGCCGGCGTGGACCGACAGGAAGGCGGCGCGCATGGCGACCTCGGTCTTGCCGAAGCCGACGTCGCCGCAGACCACCCGGTCCATGGGGCGCGGCGCGGTCAAATCGCCGATCACGGCCTGGATGGCGGCGCGCTGGTCGGGAGTCTCCTCGAAGGGGAAGCTGGCGGCGAAGCGGGCGTACTCCTCGTCGGGCGGCGGGCAGGCGAAGCCTTCCCGCGCCTCGCGGCGGGCGTAGATGTCGAGCAGCTCGGCGGCGGTGTCGCGAATCTTCTCGGCGGCGCGGCGGCGCGCCTTCTCCCACTGGTCGGAGCCCAGCCGGTGCAGCGGGGCGAGCTCGTCGTCGGCGCCGGCGTAGCGCGAGATCAGGTGCAGGCTGTCCACCGGCACGTAGAGCCGGGCGCCCTCAGCGTACTCCAGGGTCACGAACTCGGCGGCCTGGCCGCCGGCCTCCAGGGTCTCGAGGCCGCGATAGCGGCCCACGCCGTGGGCCTGGTGGACGACCGGCGCGCCGGGATGCAGCTCCGAGAGGTGGCGGATCGCCAGCGCGCCGTCGTCGGTGGCCTTCTCGCGGCGGCGGCTCTGGCGGACCACCTCGCCGAACAGCTCGGTCTCGCTGATCACCGCGAGATCCGGGTCGGTCAGCCACAGGCCGGCATCGATCTCGCCCTCGGTGATGGCCAGGCGCGCCTCGCTCTTGAGGAAGGCGGCGAAGTCGTCGACGTGGGGCAGGGTGAGTCCCAGCGGCGCCAGGGTCTCCTCCAGGGCCTCGCGCCGGCCGCGGGACTCGGCGACGAACAGCACCCGCGTGGCGGGATGGTCGTCGAGGAAGGTCGAGAGGGCCGCCAGCGGGTGCTTGGCCCGGGCGTTGACCGTCACCGTCGGAGGGGCCTGGCTGGCGGGCATCACGGCGTGGCGGTGTTCGGCCTCCTCGGTCAGCGCCACTCGGGGGTGGCGCTTGATGCCCGCGAAGACCTCGGCCACCGGCACGAAGGCCCGGTGGGGCGGCAGCAGCGGGCGGGTCGGGTCGACGCCGAGGTTCTCGTAGCGGCTCTCGATGGCGGCCCAGTGGTGCTCGGCCGCGTCGAAGACGCCGGGCAGCATGGCCACCCGGGTGCCCTCGGCCAGGTGCTCGAAAAGCGTCGCCGTCTCGTCGAAGAACAGCGGCAGGTACTGCTCGAGGCCGGGGGAGGGGATGCCCTTGAGGGCGTCCACGTAGAGCGGGCACTGGCGCGGGTCGACGTCGAACAGGGTCTCGAAGCCCTCGCGGAAGCAGGCGATGGCCGAGCGCGACAGCGAGTACTCGTGGGCCGGCAGCAGCTCCACCCGATCGACGCGGTCGGCGCTGCGCTGGGTGTCGGGATCGAAGTGGCGCAGGGTGTCGATCTCGTCATCGAACAGGTCGATGCGCAGCGGCGCCTCGGCGCCCATGGGGAAGAGGTCGATCAGCGCGCCGCGCAGGGCGTACTCGCCGGGCTCGAAGACCGTCTCCACGGCGCGGTAGCCGGCGCGCGACAGGGCGTTGCGGAAGCCCTCGCGGTCCAGGGTCTGGCCCGCCTCCAGGGTCATGACGCGCCCGGCGATGTAGTCCACCGGCGGCAGGCGCTGCATCAGGGTGTTGATGGCCACCAGCACGATGCCGTGCTCGCCGTCCTGCAGGCGGCGCAAGGTGCGCAACCTCGAGGAGACGATGTCCTGGTGCGGCGAGAAGCTGTCGTAGGGCAGCGTCTCCCAGTCGGGGAAGGGCATCACCGGCATCCGCCCATAGAAGCCCAGGTCGCTTTCCAGGCGCTGGGCCGAGGCGGTGTCGGGGGTGATCACCAGCAGCGGGGCGTCTTCGGCGAGGTGCGCCAGGGCCAGGGCCGTGGCGCTGCCCGCCGGGGTCTGCCAGTAGAGGATGTCGCGCAGCCCCTGGGGGCGTGGCGGGTCGAGCGGCGAGAAGTTCGGCATGCGATTCGGTTACCCAACCGTGTTCGTGAGCGGTGTGCAAGAGTGGCTTCATCATACCAGCCCCGGCGTGGCGCTGTAGTCGCGGGCGGGTTTCTGTAAAACCCCTACAGCGGCTGCGACCATCCTGCGATTGCCCCCAGGAGCGTCGCCCCGGATAATACCCCCCACTTACCCTCACTATTCTCACCAGGAGAGGCCAGCCGTGAGCCAGCAGTCCCCCGATACCGTCTTCCAGGAATGGCACGACAACCAGGCGATCGCCGAGCAGATGATCCCGATGATCGGCAGCCTCTATCGCCACAATAACGTGGTCGTGACCATGTACGGGCGGTCGCTGTTCAACCGTAGCGTGATCCGCATCCTCAAGGATCATCGCTTCGTGCGGAAGGTCGAGGGGACCGAGCTCTCCGTGCAGGACACCTTCCCGCTGGTCAAGGCCATGATGGACCTGAACCTGGGGCCGGCCCACGTCGACGTGGGCAAGCTGGGCGTGGCCTTCAAGCAGCGCGGCGACGCCGACGCCGAGGCCTTCCTGCGCGACGAGCTCAGCGAGATCGTCGATGCCCACGACCCGGACGCCGGCAACGGCAAGCCCAAGGACGTGGTGCTCTACGGCTTCGGCCGTATCGGCCGTATCCTGGCCCGGGTACTGGTCGAGAAGGCCGGCGGCGGCAACCTGCTGCGCCTGCGCGCCATCGTGGTGCGCGGCCGCGGCGACATCGCCAAGGACCTGGAGAAGCGCGCCAGCCTGCTGCGTCGCGACAGTGTCCATGGCCCGTTCAACGGCACCATCAGCGTCGACGTCGAGTCGCGCACCCTGATCGCCAACGGCAACGCCATCAAGGTGATCTACGCCGACTCGCCGGCCGAGGTCGACTACACCGCCTACGGCATCGACAACGCCGTGGTGGTCGACAACACCGGCATCTGGCGCGATGCCGAGGGCCTAGGCCAGCACCTCGCGTGCAAGGGCGTGGCCAAGGCGCTGCTGACCGCCCCGGGCAAGGGCGAGGTCAAGAACATCGTCTACGGCATCAACCACCAGGACATCCGCGACGAGGATCGCATCATCTCCGCGGCCTCCTGCACCACCAACGCCATCGTGCCGGTGCTCAAGGTGCTCAACGACGAGTTCGGCGTCGAGCATGGCCACGTCGAGACCGTGCACTCCTACACCAACGACCAGAACCTGATCGACAACTACCACAAGGGCGATCGTCGCGGTCGCAGCGCCCCGCTCAACATGGTGCTCACCGAGACCGGGGCCGCCAAGGCGGTCGCCAAGGCGCTGCCGGAGTTCGAGGGCAAGCTGACCGGCAACGCCATCCGCGTGCCGACGCCCAACGTCTCCATGGCGATCCTCAATCTGCGTCTGGACCGGGAGACCGACGCCGAGACGCTGAACGACTTCCTGCGTCGCATGTCGCTGGATTCGCCCTACCAGAAGCAGATCGACTTCGTCGATTCGCCGGAGGTGGTCTCCACCGACTTCGTCGGCAACCGTCACGCCGGCATCGTCGATGCCAAGGCGACCATCGCCAACGGCAAGAACGCCGTCCTCTACGTCTGGTACGACAACGAGTTCGGCTACAGCTGCCAGGTGATTCGCATCCTGCAGCAGGTCTCCAACGTGCACTTCCTCAAGCTGCCCCGCGCCCAGGCCTGATGCCCCGCGGCGGCGCCGGTCCCGCCAGGATCGACGCCGCCCGCGGTGAGCTCGCCGCGGCGCCGAGCGCTCGCTAACCCCCGCTGGAGCCTGGCTCCCGCGGGGGTTTTGCGTTGCCGGTCGCGGCGGGTGCGGCGCGGCCTGCGACATCGTTACCCCTTGCATGGTGGCGCGCTTTGCGACCTAAGGGCAGGTGGTCATCCCTGACGCTTGTCTTTATAATACGGTGGATTTTTCGGGGTGGTTCGAGCGAGCCTCGGGCCTGTCTGGTAACGTACTGAAAACAGAAGAATTCGAATCCATTCGAACCCCTTTCTTCATCTATCCGATCCATCAACTGGGCGAGACTATGATCGAAGTCAAGAAAGGCCTGGATCTCCCCATCGCGGGGACGCCGGAGGCGCGTATCGAGGATGCGCGGCCGGTGCGCCATGTGGCCGTCCTGGGCACCGACTACGTCGGCATGAAGCCGACCATGGAGGTCCGTGAGGGAGACAGGGTCAAGCTTGGCCAGCTTCTCTTCACCGACAAGAAGATCGATGGCGTGCGCTTCACGGCCCCGGCGGCCGGCGAGATCGTCGCCATCAACCGTGGCGAGAAGCGCAAGCTGCTGTCGGTGGTGATCAAGGTCGACGAATCCGAGGAGGCGGTCGAGTTCACCGCCCACGGCCGCGACAAGCTGGAGAGCCTGGAGCGCCAGACCGTCGTCGACCAGCTGGTCGAGTCGGGGCTGTGGACGGCGCTGCGCACGCGTCCCTTCTCGCGCACGCCGGCCATCGACAGCGCGCCGACCGATATCTTCGTGACGGCCATCGATACCCATCCGCTGGCCGCCGATCCTGCCGTGATCATCAACGAGCAGGCCGAGGCCTTCGAGGATGGCCTGAAGGTGCTGACCCACCTCACCGAGGGGCAGGTCTACCTCTGCACGGCGCCCGAGGCGCGCGTGCCGGGCGGCGACCTCAAGGGCGTCCAGCAGGAGACCTTCGCCGGGCCGCATCCGGCCGGCCTCGTGGGCACCCACATCCACCATCTCTCGCCCGTGGCCCTGCACAAGCGCGTCTGGCACCTCGGCTATCAGGACGTCATCGCCTTCGGCAAGCTGTTCGCCGAGGGCAAGCTCGACGTCAACCGCGTGATCGCCGTGGGTGGCCCGCGCGCCAAGAATCCGCGCCTGCTGCGCACCCGCCTCGGGGCCAGCACCGAGGAACTGCTCGACGGTGAAGTCGTCGAACCCACCGGAACCCGCGTGATTTCCGGTTCGGTGTTCTCAGGATTCACCGCCGAGGGGAGCCTCTGCTACGTGGGGCGCTTCCACCATCAGATCAGCCTGCTCGAGGAAGGCAACAAGCGCATCTTCATGGGCTGGATGTCGCCCGGCGCCAACCGCCACTCGGTGATGGGCATCTATCTCTCGAAGATCAAGGGCCTGCGCAACTACGCCCCGACCACCTCGACCAACGGCTCCGAACGCGCCATGGTGCCGGTGGGGGCCTACGAGCAGGTGATGCCGCTGGACATCCTGCCCACCCAGCTGCTGCGTACGCTGATCGTCGGCGATATCGAGACGGGAATGTCACTGGGCTGCCTGGAGCTGGATGAAGAGGACCTCGCGCTGTGCACCTACGTGTGCCCCGGCAAGTACGAGTACGGTCCCATCCTGCGTGACAATCTCACCATGATCGAGAAAGAGGCCTGATGATGGCTATCCGACAGACACTCGATAATCTCGAGCCGCACTTCCACAAGGGTGGCAAGTACGAGAAGTTCTATCCCCTCTACGAGGCGGTGGACACCATCTTCTACACGCCGCCGAGCGTGGCCAAGACCACGGCGCACGTGCGCGACGGGATCGACCTGAAGCGCATCATGATCACCGTCTGGCTGTGCACCTTCCCGGCGATGTTCTTCGGCATGTGGAACGCCGGCTGGCAGGCCAACCTGGCCATCGCCGAGGGCTTCGGCGCCCCGAGCGGCTGGCGCGAGGCGATCATCATGACGCTCGCCGGCGGCCATGACCCGAGCAGCCTGTGGGCCAACCTGGTGCTCGGCGCCACCTACTTCCTGCCGATCTACCTGGTGACCTTCGTGGTCGGCGGCTTCTGGGAGGTGCTGTTCGCCATCAAGCGCGGCCACGAGGTCAACGAGGGCTTCTTCGTCACCTCCGTGCTCTTCGCCCTGATCCTGCCGGCCACCATCCCGCTGTGGCAGGTGGCGCTCGGCATCACCTTCGGCGTGGTGATCGGCAAGGAGATCTTCGGCGGCACCGGCAAGAACTTCCTCAACCCGGCGCTGACCGGTCGCGCCTTCCTCTACTTCGCCTATCCGGCACAGATCTCCGGTGATGCGGTGTGGGTGGCGGCCGACGGCTACACCGGCGCTACGGCGCTCTCCCTGGCCTTCCAGGAGGGCATGACCGCGCTGTCCGAGACCTTCAGCTGGTGGGATGCCTTCCTCGGCTTCGTGCCCGGCTCGGTGGGCGAGACCTCGACCCTGGCGATCCTGATTGGTGCCGCGGTGCTGCTGTGGACCAAGATCGCCTCCTGGCGGATCATGCTGGGCGTGTTCCTGGGAATGGTGGCGACCAGTGCGCTGTTCAACCTGATCGGCTCCGACACCAACGCCATGTTCGCCATGCCGTGGTACTGGCACCTGGTGGTCGGCGGCTTCGCCTTCGGCATGGTCTTCATGGCCACCGACCCGGTCTCCGCCTCCATGACCAACCAGGGTCGACTGATCTTCGGCGCCCTGATCGGTGTCATGACCGTGCTGATCCGCGTCGTCAACCCGGCGTTCCCCGAAGGCATCATGCTGGCGATCCTGTTCGCCAACCTGTTCGCCCCGCTGATCGACCACTTCTTTGTACAGGCCAACATCAAGCGCCGCCTGCAGCGCACCGGTGTGCCGGCCGAGGAGACTGCCTGATGGCACAGAGCAACAACTCCATCAAGAAGATCCTGACGGTGGCGTTCGCACTATGTATCGTGTGTTCGATCATCGTCTCCACCGCCGCCGTGGCGCTGCGCTCCAAGCAGCAGCTCAACCAGGAGCTCGACCGCAAGTCGAACATCCTGGCCGTGGCCGACCTCTATGAGCCGGGCATGGACATCGAGGAAGCCTACAGCGAGCAGATCACGCCGCGCGTCGTCAACCTGGAGACCGGCGAGTATTCCGACGACTTCGACCCGCAGAGCTACAACAGCTTCCAGGCGGCCAAGGACCCGGCCCAGTCCCGCACGCTGTCCGGCGAGAAGGACATCGCCGGCCTGTCGCGGCTGGAGAAGCACAGCACCGTCTATCTGGTGGGCAACCCGGACGACCCCCAGCAGCTGATCCTGCCGATCCGCGGCCAGGGGCTGTGGGGCTTGATGCGCGGCTACCTCTCCGTGCAGGGTGACGGCAACACCATCAACGGCATCACCTTCTACTCGCACTCCGAGACCCCCGGTCTGGGCGGCGAGGTGGACAACCCGCGCTGGAAGGCCCAGTGGGAAGGCAAGGAGATCTTTGCCGAAGACGATAGCGTGCAGCCGGCCATTCAGCTCGTGAAGGGCGGGGCCAGCAGCGAGACCGAAGTCGATGCGCTGTCCGGCGCCTCGCTGACCAGCAAGGGGGTCTCCAACCTCCTGCAGTTCTGGCTCAGCCCGCAGGGCTTCGGCGAGTACCTGGCCAAGTTCCGCGAGGACATCTCCCGGTCCGAGGTTCAGGGAATGGCCACCGCGTCCGACGACACTGAAGGAGCCTGATCATGTCTGCCCCGACTCCCAAGGGCGTTCTGACGACGCCCATCTTCAAGAACAACCCCATCGCCCTGCAGATCCTGGGGATCTGCTCGGCGCTGGCGGTGACCAGCAGCATGAGCGTGTCGCTGGTCATGGCCATGGCGGTGATCTTCGTGACGGCGCTGTCGAACCTGTTCGTCTCGCTGCTGCGCCATCAGATCCCGTCGGCCATCCGCATCATCGTGCAGATGACCATCATCGCCTCGCTGGTCATCGTGGTGGACCAGATCCTCAAGGCCTACGCCTATGAGATGTCCAAGCAGCTCTCGGTCTTCGTCGGCCTGATCATCACCAACTGCATCGTGATGGGGCGTGCCGAAGGCTTCGCCATGCAGAACCCGCCGCTGCTGAGCTTCCTCGACGGCATCGGCAACGGCCTGGGCTATGGCTTCATCCTGATGGTGGTGAGCTTCTTCCGCGAGTTGCTCGGCTCCGGCAGCGTGTTCGGCATCACCGTGTTCGAGACCGTGCAGAACGGTGGCTGGTACGTGCCCAACGGCCTGCTGCTGCTGCCGCCCTCCGCGTTCTTCATCATCGGCCTGATCATCTGGGTGTTGCGCGCGCTGAACCCGGAGCAGATCGAGGAGAACGAGTTCACCATGAAGGCCAACACCCAGCCGAAGGAGGCCGTGTAACATGGAACATTATCTCAGCCTGTTCGTCGCCTCGGTCTTCGTCGAGAACATGGCCCTGGCCTTCTTCCTGGGCATGTGTACCTTCCTGGCGGTGTCCAAGAAGGTCTCCTCGGCCATTGGCCTGGGCATCGCGGTCATCGTGGTACTGACCGTCACCGTCCCGGTGAACAACCTGGTCTACACCTTCCTGCTCAAGGAAGGGGCGCTGACCTGGACCGGCATCAGCGGCGCCGAGAACATCGATCTCTCCTTCCTGGGTCTGCTTTCCTACATCGGCGTCATCGCCGCCCTGGTGCAGATCATGGAGATGTTCCTCGACAAGTACGTGCCGGCGCTCTACAACGCCCTGGGCGTCTTCCTGCCGCTGATCACCGTGAACTGCGCGATCCTCGGCGGCGTGCTGTTCATGGTCGAGCGCAGCTACAACTTCGGCGAATCCGTGGTCTATGGCCTGGGTGCGGGCACTGGCTGGGCGCTGGCGATCACGGCCCTGGCCGGGATCCGCGAGAAGCTCAAGTACAGCGACGTGCCGGCCTCCCTCCAGGGGCTGGGCATCACCTTCATCACGGTGGGCCTGATGTCGCTGGGCTTCATGTCCTTCTCGGGCATCCAGCTCTAAGAGGCTCGTGTTCTTCCGGCGGCGTCCGCGCCGCCGGAGACCAGGCAACGCAAGCAATAGGAAACCGACATGGTTGATACAACAGTCATCTTGCTCGGTGTGGTCATGTTCACCGTGATCATCATCGGTCTGACCGCGGTGATCCTGGCCGCCCGCAGCAAGCTCGTCAGTACCGGGGACGTGACCATCGAGGTCAACGGCGATCCCCAGCACACCCTGACCACCCAGGCCGGCGGCAAGCTGCTCAACACCCTCGCGGCCAACGGCATCTTCCTCTCCTCCGCCTGCGGCGGCGGTGGCTCCTGTGCCCAGTGCAAGTGCCGGGTCGAGGAGGGCGGCGGCTCCATCCTGCCCACCGAGGAGTCGCACTTCACCCTGCGCGAGAAGAAGGAGGGCTGGCGCCTCTCCTGCCAGGTGCCCGTGAAGCAGGACATGAAGATCGAGGTGCCGGAAGAGGTCTTCGGTGTCCAGAAGTGGGAATGCGAGGTCATCGAGAACCCCAACGTGGCGACCTTCATCAAGGAGCTCAACCTGAAGCTCCCCGAAGGAGAGGAAGTGGGCTTCCGCGCCGGCGGCTACGTGCAGCTGGTGGCGCCGCCCTACGACATCAAGTTCTCCGACTTCGATATCGAGGAAGAGTACCGGGGCGACTGGGAGAAGTTCGGCCTGTTCGACATCTCCCACAAGAACAACGAGGAGATCATCCGCGCCTACTCCATGGCGAACTACCCGGACGAGAAGGGTATCCTCAAGTTCAACATCCGTATCGCCACGCCGCCGCCCAACTCCAGCCATCCGCCGGGCCTGATGTCCACCTACGTCTTCTCCCTGAAGCCGGGTGACAAGGTCACCGTGATGGGGCCGTTCGGCGAGTTCTTCGCCAAGGACACCGATGCCGAGATGATCTTCATCGGCGGCGGTGCGGGCATGGCGCCGATGCGCAGCCACATCTTCGATCAGCTCAAGCGTCTCAAGACCGATCGCAAGATCAGCTTCTGGTACGGCGCGCGCTCCTGGCGCGAGACCTTCTACAACGAGGAGTACGACCAGCTGGCCGAGGAGTTCCCGAACTTCGAGTGGCACCTGGCGCTCTCCGACCCGCAGCCGGAGGACAACTGGGAGGGGCCGACCGGCTTCATCCACAACGTCCTCTACGAGAACTACCTCAAGGACCATCCGGCCCCCGAGGACTGCGAGTACTACATGTGCGGGCCGCCCATGATGAACGCCTCGGTGATCAAGCTGCTGGTCGACATGGGCGTCGAGCCCGAGAACATCCTGCTGGACGACTTCGGCGGCTGATTTCGAGCGACACGCGGCACCCCGGGCCGGCCGAGAGGCCGGCCCCTTTGCATCGGGGCGGCGATCCCTGATCTCCACTCCTGCTTCTGCCGCCCGACATGACGATCGCCCCCGGTCGTCATCTCAGGCACCAGAACGTCGACGCCATGGACCTCACACGGTCCCACGCTGTCACACGGCGTGACGCCAAGCCTTTTTCGCTCTCGAGGAGATACGACATGACCCTGTTCCTGGTGGTACTCGCCTTCATGCTGCTCATCGTCGCCGCCATGGCCATCGGCGTGATCATGGGGCGCAAGCCCATCGCCGGCACCTGCGGCGGCCTCAATCAGCTCGGACTCAAGGAGGGGTGCGATGTCTGCGGCGGCAAGGACGAGGTCTGCGAGGAGGAGAACCGCAAGCGTGGCAGCGCCCGTCGCCGCAGCGACGAGAGCCGTGGCGCCGACCTGGGGTACGACGCGACTCGTCGTTAACGGCGCAGGCGACCGCCATCACGCAAAAGGCTCAAGGGCGTTGCCGCCCTTGATCCTTTTTTTGGTGCCGCAGTTGAGCAGGAGCTGGACGCGCTAAGCCTCGGGGGCCTGCCCATCCGTGAGTCGATGGGCCAGACAGGGCGGCGAGGCCGGCTCGAGATCCTCGGCGTCTTCGCTATGGAGTCCCTGCAGGATCGCCTCCCGCAGGATCGGCAGGTAGGAGTCCTCTAGATTCCGTGCCGCCGAGAGCAGTGTCAGCCGCCCCTGGCGGGCGTGGCGCATCAGCGGCGCCAGGCTCTCCGGCGCATCCCTGAGCTCTCCCCGGTAGCGGGCGGCGAACACCTCCGCGCTGATCGCCTGCTGGTGATACTGCCGGCGCAGGGCCGGAGAGGGGGAAGCGTCCCGGTACCAGTCGGTGAGGGCGAGCCCCTCGCGGCGCTTGCCGCGCGGCCAGAGGCGGTCGACCAGCACCCGGGCGCCGTCCTCGTCGTCGATCGCTTGATAGATGCGCTTGAGCGCGATGTCGTAGCTCATGGTCAGCCTCTCTCGATCAGCACCGCATCATCCGGTCCGTCTCGTCAGGTCCGCGAGGACCTCCCGCGCCTGCTCCTGCCAGGGCCCGGGGAGGGCGGCGGCCCGCTCGAGGGCCGCGCGCGCCTCGCCGGGGCTACCCTGGTCGCGCTGCAGCAGCCCCAGGTTGAGCCAGGCGACGGCGAGCTCGGGGTCCGCCCTCACGGCGTCGGCGAAGGCCTCGAGGGCGCCGGCGGCGTCGCCGGCCGCATGGCGGGCATTGCCCAGGGCGAAATGGCCCATGGCAAGGTCCGGATGGCGCGCCACCAGCGCCTCCCAGGCGGGCAGGGCGGCCCGGGCCCCCTGGGCCCGCTCGAAGTCGGCGATGGCGTCCAGGGCATCCCGGCCGTCGCCGGTGGCCGGCAGCTCGCCCGGGGGCAGGGCGATGAAGGCCCAGCGGTCGCTGCGGGCCCAGGTGGCATCGAAGCGCTTGAAGGACTCGAGGCGCTCGGGCTCCATGCCGCTGTGCAGCGTCAGGGTCTTCTCGTCACGGTCGAAGCCGATGGCCACCGCGTAGTGCCAGACCGGCCAGGCCGGCAGCGAGAGGTTCTGCATCACCACCACCGGGTGGCCGGCATCGATCTCGGTGAGCAGGGCGTCGAGGGTGCCGTCGATCCGGAAGGGGATGCGCCCCTGGCGACGCACGGTGCCCAGCATCTCGGGCTGGACGCTGCCCTCGCGGCCGGGTAGGAAGACCTGGGGGATCAGGGTGTCGACCGTCACCGGCACGCCGGCGGCGTTGAGCACCATGGCCAGCGAGGCGGGGCCGCACTGGTAGTCGCGCTGCCCGTGGAAGGGGACGTCCTCGAGGAGGGTCTGGCGGGGCAGGCTCTGCTGGGTGGACTCGGCCAGCCGCGGCGTGGAGGCGCAGCCGGTCATCACGAGCATCATTAGTGCCAACGCGAGAACGCCCGCGAGGCGGGCGTTCTGCAGGGGGGCGCTGGCTCGCTGCCGGTCAAGGCATGCCATCATGCGGGGCTCTCACTCAGCGCGTGAACGGGAAGACATTGGTCAGGCCGAGGATGTCGGTGACCAGCAGGATCACGAAGACGGCGAACAGGGCGCCGACCACGCTGGCTCCGGCGGGGAGCTGCTCGAGCTGATCCGCCATCTGGGCGGCTTCCGCGTCGGAGAGGGCGGCCACGCGGGCCTCCACCTCGGCGGGATCGACGCCCTGGGCGACCAGCTGCTCCTGGACATCGTCCCGGGCGAGGATGGCCTGAATGCGTTCGCGATCGCCCTGCGAGCGCTCGGCGTTCAGCACGTCCTGGGTGGTGATCAGGTCGCTGCCCGGGGTCACCGGGGCCGCGGCCACCGGCAGGCTGCCCAGCACCAGGGCGACGATCAGCAGCGGGCTCAAGTAACGGCAGATCTTCTTCATCATCTCGGTGTTCCTTCTTCTTGGGATTGGCTTCCGGCTCCAGGCTCCGTCAGCGCTGCGTCCGTGCAGCCCGGCAGAGTACGATGCCCGTCCAGTATAGGACGAAATGACGTGAAATTTCATGCCCTTGTAGGGCCCTGAACGGTCAACGGACTCAGCCGATGCGGTAGGAGGAGGGCAGCTCGGCCAGCAGGCCCCGTCCGCCGGCCAGCGTCAGCGCCAGATCGTGCAGGCCGTCCCAGAGCGGCACGCGGCTGCCGCCCTTGATGGCGAGGTCCAGGCGCTGGGCGAACAGCAGCAGCTTGTGCAGCCGCTTCAGCGGCAGCCGGGCGATGGCCTGCTGGTAGGCCGGGCGCCGCTTCTCGAAGATCGGCGGCTTCTGGGCCTTGCAGGCGTGCTCGAGGCTCTGGCCCTGGTCCAGGTGCTGGTGCAGGGAGAGCAGGATGCGCAGCTCCCGGGCCAGAGCCCACAGCACGATGGGCGCCTCGACGCCCTCGCCGCGCAGGCCGGCCATGATGCGCGAGACCCGGGCGCGCTCGCCCTTGAGGCAGGCATCCATCAGGGTGAAGACGTCGTAGCGGGCGCTGTCCTCCACGCCGCCGGCGACCTCGCGGGGGCCGACGCGCGCCCCCGCCGGCAGCAGCAGGGCCAGCTTCTGCAGTTCCTGGTCGGCGGCCAGCAGGTTGCCTTCGGTGCGCTCGCCGAGCAGGCGGGCGGCGTCGAGATCCAGCGAGAGGCCGTGGTGTCCGGCCCGATCGCGCAGCCAGTAGCCCAGCCGCGAGGCGTCCACCGGCCAGACCGGCACGAACAGCCCGACCTTGTCCAGCGCCTTGAACCAGGCGCTCTTCTGCTCGCGATAGTCGAGCTTGCCGGTGGAGAGCAGCAGGATATCGTCGCCGTCGCGCAGGGTCTCGGCGTACTCGCGCAGCGCCTTGCCTCCCTCCTGGCCCGGCTTGCTGCTGCCCAGGCGCACCTCGATGAGCCGGCGCGTGGCGAACAGCGACAGGCTGGCGGCCGCCTCGGTCAGGCGGCCCCAGGCGAAGTTGGCCTCGACGTGCAGGACCTCCCGTTCCTCGACCCCTGCCTGGCGCGCCGCGCGGCGCACGGCGTCGCAGGCCTCCATGTGCTGCAGCGGCTCCTCGCCGGCGACGATCACCACCGGGGGCAGCTTCTTGGCCAGCGCATCCTCGAGCTTGTCGGCAAAGACCTTCACGTTAGTACCTTCAAGAGAGTCCCTTCACGATCGTTCCGCCGCGGCGGTGCCTTCGCCCAGGGCGCGCAGGCGGTCCAGCAGCTGCCGGGTCGCCTCGCCGCGCAGCCGTTCGCGCACCGCCTCGCGCTCGGCATCCTGGGCCAGCAGCTCGTCGTCGTTGACCGTCAGCCGTTCGCTGACGGCCAGGCGCTGCTGGTCGAGGAGGTAGGCGCCGTCGGCGCGCCGCTGGACCGAGAACGGCACCTCGAGGGTCAGCTCGAGCTCGCGCGGTCCGCTGTCGAGCCCGCCCAGGCGCCGCTCGCTGAAGGTCTCGTTGCCGAGGTTGAGCACCCTCGCGGCGTCGTCGTCCACCCGGGTGCCGGCGCCCTCGAGCCGCCGGGCGACCAGGCGACGAAGCGCGGTCTCCGGCCCCGCCAGGGCCAGGGCGTCGAGGCTGACCAGCGGCTGGTCATAGCCGCGCAGGCGAAAGCCGCAGCCGGCGATCGCCAGGGTGGCGCCGGCGGCGAGGCCGAGGCGCAGGAGGTGTCGGCGCTGCATGGGGCGATCTCCCGTGTGGCGCGATGAAGGGGGCATGGCGGTCAGCCCACCACGATATTGACGAGCTTGCCCGGCACCACGATCACCTTGCGCACGCTCTTGCCCTCGAGGTGGCGCTGGACGTTCTCGGCGGCGAGGGCCTGGGCCTCGATGGCGGCCTTGTCTGCGTCGGACTCGACCTCGATGCGCGCGCGCAGCTTGCCGTTCACCTGTACCACCAGCTCGATGCTGTCGCGGGCCAGAGCGGCCTCATCGACCCGGGGCCAGACGGCGTCGATCGCCGGCTCGTCGTGGCCGAGCTCCGCCCACAGGGCGTGGCAGGCGTGGGGCGTGATCGGGGCGAGCAGCAGCACGCAGGCCTCCACCGCCTCGCGCGCCACGGCGAGCCCCTGAGGAGAGGTGTCGTGGAATTTCGCGAGCGCGTTGGTCAGCTCCATCACCGCGGCGATGGCGGTGTTGAAGGTGGTGCGGCGGCCGATGTCGTCGCCGGCCTTCTTGATGGTCTCATGCGTCTTGCGGCGCAGGTCGCGCTGCGCGTCGCTCAGGCCCTCGCGGAGCGTCTGGGCGTCGAGGGTGGCGGGCGTGCCGGCGGCGAGGTGCTCGCTGACCAGGCGCCACAGGCGCTTGAGGAAGCGGCTGGCCCCCTCGACGCCGGAATCGGACCACTCCAGTGACTGCTCGGGCGGGGCGGCGAACATCATGAACAGGCGCACGGTGTCGGCGCCGAAGCGGTCGATCATGGACTGCGGGTCGACGCCGTTGTTCTTGGACTTGGACATCTTCTCGATGCCGCCCATCTCCACCGGCGCGCCGTCCTTGACCAGCACGGCGCTGACCGGGCGGCCCTTGTCGTCGCGCTTGACCTCGACGTCGGCCGGATTGAACCACTCCTTGCCGCCGTTCTCGGTGGGACGGTAGAAGGTCTCGGCGATGACCATGCCCTGGGTGAGCAGGCGCTGGAAGGGCTCGTCGGTCTCGACCATGCCGAAGTCGCGCATCAGCTTGTTGAAGAAGCGCGCATAGAGCAGGTGCAGGATGGCGTGTTCGATGCCGCCGATGTAGAGGTCCACCGGCAGCCAGTAGTTGGCCCGCTCGTCGAGCATCGCCTCCTGGTTGTCGGCGCAGCAGAAGCGCGCGAAGTACCAGGAGGACTCCATGAAGGTGTCGAAGGTATCGGTCTCGCGGGTCCAGCCGTCGCCCAGGTCGGAGAATTCCGGCATGCGCTTGAGCGGCGAGCCGGTGGCGTCGACGGTGACCTCCATGGGCAGCGCGACCGGCAGCTCCTCGTCGGTGAGCGGCACGGTCTGGCCCTCGGGGCCGTACTTGACCGGGATCGGCGCGCCCCAGTAGCGCTGGCGGGCCACGCCCCAGTCGCGCAGGCGGAAGTTGGTCTTCACCTCGCCGCGACCGAGCTCGGCGAGCCGCTTGGCGATGGCCTCGAAGGCGGCCTCGAAGTCCAGGCCGTCGAACTTGCCGGAGTGGATCAGGGTGCCGTAGTCGTCATGGGCCCCCGCGGAAAGGTCCGGGGCCTCGCCGTTGGCGTCGGCGATCACCGCCTCGATGGGCAGGCCGTACTTGGTGGCGAACTCCCAGTCGCGCTGGTCGTGGCCGGGGACCGCCATCACCGCGCCGGTGCCGTACTCCATGAGCACGAAGTTGGCCACGTAGACCGGCACCTCGCGGCCGGTGAGGGGATGCACGGCCCGGTGGCCGGTCGGCATGCCCTTCTTCTCCATGGTGGCGAGCTCGGCCTCGGAGGTGCCGCCGTGGGCGCACTCCTCGACGAAGGCGGCGAGCTCAGGATTCCCCTCGGCGGCCTGCTTCGCCAGCGGATGGCCGGCGGCCACGGCGACGTAGGTCACGCCCATCAGGGTGTCGGGGCGGGTGGTGTAGACCGAGAGCGGCTCGGCGTCGGCGCCCTCGGCGGATTTGATGTCAGAGCCTTCAGCGGGCTTGATATCAAAGGTCAGCTCCACGCCGCGCGACTTGCCGATCCAGTTGCGCTGCATGGTCTTGACCTGCTCGGGCCAGTCGATCTTGTCCAGGTCGGCCAGCAGCTCCTCGGCGTAGTCGGTGATCTTGAGGAACCACAGCGGGATCTCCTTGCGCTCCACCAGCGCGCCGGAGCGCCAGCCGCGCCCCTCGATCACCTGCTCGTTGGCGAGCACGGTCTGATCGACCGGGTCCCAGTTGACCGTGGACATCTTCTTGTAGACCAGCCCCTTCTCGACCAGCTTGGTGAAGAACCACTGCTCCCAGCGGTAGTAGTCGACGTCGCAGGTGGCGAACTCGCGGCTCCAGTCGTAGGCGAAGCCCAGCGCCTTGAGCTGGCGGCGCATGTAGTCGATGTTGTCGTAGGTCCACTGACCCGGCGGTACCCGGTTCTGGATGGCGGCGTTCTCCGCCGGCATGCCGAAGGCGTCCCAGCCCATGGGCTGCATGACGTTCTTGCCCTGCATGCGCTGGTAGCGCGAGACCACGTCGCCGATGGTGTAGTTGCGCACATGCCCCATGTGTAGCTTGCCGCTGGGGTAGGGGAACATCGACAGGCAGTAGAACTTCTCGCGGCTGGCGTCTTCCACCGCCTTGAAGCACTGGTTCTTGTCCCAGAACTGCTGGGCGTCGCGTTCGGTCTCGTGGGGCTTGTACTGTGCGTCCATCGCTCTCTTCGGGTACCTTGCAAGTCGAGCGCAGCGCCTCGGCGCCGCGGGTGTCAGCGGCCCTTGCCCGGGCTCAAGGTCGGGCGCCGAGGCGGCGCGAAACCATTGAATTACCGGCGGGATGTCGTCTAAATGGAATAGCTGGCGAACCGTTAGGATACCCCAGCACGGCGGGCGGCGGCTACGGGCAGCGCCGCCGCCACCGCACGCCCCGTCGCGACATAAGGAGAGCACCATGAGCGAGCAACAGGATTCGCACCACGACCACCGCCTGCGCGAGGGCTACGAGCGCATGCTCGAGCGGCTGCGCGAGGGCGCCGATGAGCTGACCTGGGAGAACCTGCAGCAGGAACTCGACGACGCGGTGGAGTTCGAGGCCGAGCTCGAGGAGTTCACCAAGGACGAGCTCTCGCTGCTGCGCGCCTGGGTCGAGCGCGACCTCAAGGAGATGCGCCGCTACCTGGGGGCCGGGGGCGAGAGCGTGGCCACCTGGCTCGGCATCGACCTCTCCATGCTGTCGCGCAAGGTGGTCGACTCGCTGCTCTCCATCGCCGATCGCAGCGTGGTCGAGCGCGAGCGCTTCGAGGAGGATCTGGAAGCGGCCCGCGCCGACTACAGTGTCGGCGAGATGGCCGCCCCCGGGCGCATGGCCTGCGTGCACTGCGACGCCATCGTCGAGCTCGAGGGGGTCACCCGGATCGAGCCCTGCCACCAGTGCGGCCACCGCTACTTCGTTCGCGCGCCACAGTAAGCCGCCGGATCGCCGCCGCGGCGCGGCGATCCGACCTCGGATCCCGCGGTCTCGCGCCGCCACCGCTCTCACCTAGCGCAGGCGCTCCATCAGCAGGATCGCGACCAGCACCAGCCCGGTCATGGTCGCGGCGTAGCCCAGGTTCTGGCGCATCATGCCGGTGGCGCTGACCCCGTAGCGCCCCTGCAGCGAGAGGTTGATCCCCGACAGCGGCCCGACGCTGGTGCCTACCGCCCAGGAAGCGAGGGCGACGAAGGCGAACAGGGTCTGGTCCGGGGCATCGAGGTCGAGCATCGAGGCGAGCACCGAGACCCCGATGATCGGGTGCAGCCCGGCCACGGCGCTGGCCACGATGGCCAGGAAGCTGGCCATCGCCTGCGCCGGGCCGAAGTGGACGAACAGCGTCCAGTCGCTGTCGGTGGCGGCGCCGATGAAGGTCGAGAGTCCGACGGTCAGGAGGCCCGCACAGAGGAACAGCGAGATCTCGCCGCGCATCGCCGGCAGCCGGGTGATGGCGTGCTGGTGGACCCGCCGGCGCGTCCAGTGCAGGCCGCGGGGCAGGTTGACGAGCAGCGCCATGCCGGGCATCAGGAAGGTGATGATGCTGACGATGGAGAGCTCGGGCGTCAGGCCGAAGTGGAAGAGCATCACCGCGGCCGCCATGCTCACCGGCATCAGCAGGCTGCGCGGCGACAGCGAGAAGCCGGCGGTGTCGGCCAGGTCGAAGCGCTGCGAGAGCTCGCCGACCGTCAGCAGCCCCGCGGCCAGGGCCAGCGGCAGCCCGACGGCCAGGACGGTGGCGTAGTGCATCTCGGGGGCCAGGGTCATCACCACCCCCATGGAGGCGAAGAAGGGCGACCAGAGGGCGGCGCTGGAGAGGCCGCGATTGAGGCCGAGCAGCTGCGGCGTGGTGAGCGGTCCACGCCGCTCCAGCCGATCGCCGACCATGAAGACCGTGGAGAGGTTGAGGATCGAGCCGAGCAGGTGCACCCCGAGCCAGGTGCCGAGCACGCCCCGGGCGCCGGTCAGGGCCTTGCCGGGCGGGCGCGGTCGGCCGCGCAGGTTGCCGATCAGCCCGATGAAGCTGACCCCCACCAGCATCGCGACCACAAAGGTATTGCCGTCGAGGATGCCCGGCCAGTCGACCTCGGCGCCCTGCCAGGTCTCTGCCAGCACCAGCAGCACCAGGCCGATCGCGGCCAGCAGGCCCGCCTGGCGACTCGTGCGTCGCGGCAGGTCCTTCCACAAGAGCGCCGTCGCCAGCCACAGGCAGTAGCCCACCAGATGCTCCCATGTCACGAGTCCGGTGAACGTCAGGATCTGGGTCACCAGGCCGGCGAGGATCAGGCCGCCGGCCAGGGCGTGGCGTGGCGCCAGGGGGGAGGGTGTGTGGGCAGGCACAGCGAACATCCGTGGCAAATGGTGAGCAGTCTAAACAATCCGCCGCCTTGCTGTCGCGGCGCCTGGTGCCGGCCGGCTAGCTGGCCTCGCGCAGCGGCCGCCAGGCGTGGCGCTGGCCCGGGCCTCAGCCCCACGCCCGGGCGGTCGGCTCCCGGGCCTCGTCGAGATGTGCAAGCATCGCCCGGGCGGCGTTGGAGCGGGTGCGGCTGCGGTGGACCAGATAGCCCAGCGGGCGGTGGATCGGCGGATGATCCACCGCCAGCTCGTGCAGCTCGCCCGCCACCAGGCGCTCGGGCAGCAGGCTCCAGCCCAGGCCGATGGCGGCCATCATCTTCAGGGTCTCCAGGTAGTTGGTGGAGAGCGCCACGGGGAGCGTGAGCCCGGCCGAGGCGAAGCGCGACTCGATCAGTCCGCGGGTGAAGGTCAGCGGCCCCGGCAGCACCGCATCGAAGGCGCAGAGCTCGTGCAGCCCCAGCCGGCCGCGCCCGGCCAGGGGATGGTCCGGGGCGCAGACGAAGCACAGCCGGTCGATCCACACCGGCACCGCCTCGAGCTGCGGATCCGGGTGCGGGGCGAGGGTCACCACGGCGAGCTCCAGTTCGCCGTCGAGCACCCCCTGGTAGGCCTGCTCGGAGTCCAGGAAGTGCAGGTCGAGGCGCACGTCCGGGTGCTGGCCGGTGTAGGCCTTGAGCAGCGGCGGCAGCCGATGCAGGCCGATATGGTGGCTGGTGGCCAGGGTGAGTCTTCCGGCCACGCTGTCTTCGAGGTTGCCCAGCGCCCGGCGGCTGTCGTCCACCATCACGAGTATCTGGCGGGCCCGGGGCAGCAGTACCCGGCCCGCTTCGGTTAGGCTCACGCGCCGGCCGATGCGATCGAAGAGCCGGGCATCGATCTGCCCCTCCAGCACCGCGATCCGCTTGCTGACCGCCGGCTGGGTGAGGTGCAGCTGTTCGGCGGCCCGCGAGAAGCTGCCGCTGTCCGCCACGGCGAGGAAGGCCTGCAGGCTCTGGGTATCCATGAGGGCTCCGTGAGGATCAATGGGATTCCTTTGTGGAATCCAATCCATAAATAACATGAATTGCTTTTATGGGCGATGGGCGGGAGACTGCTGGCATAGCACCGAACGCCAGCCGCCACGATCCATCGTCGAGGCATGAGCAAGTGGCGCCGGAAAAGCCACGTCGAGGTGCAATTCCGAGACCGGACAAGACATGAAGGGCCCACGCGCCCGGGAGAATGAGATGGCAGGCCAGACACTCTACGACAAGCTGTGGTCGCAGCACCTCGTCAAGGAGCGCGACGACGGCACCGCGCTGATCTACATCGACCGCCAGCTGCTCCACGAGGTGACCTCGCCCCAGGCCTTCGAGGGGCTGCGCCTGGCGGGTCGCCGGCCGTGGCGCATCGACGCCAACCTGGCCACCCCGGATCACAACGTGCCCACCACCGTGAAGGAGCGGGCCGAGGGGAACGCCGGCATCAAGGACCCGGTGTCGCTGATCCAGGTGCAGACCCTCGACGACAACTGCGTCGAGTTCGGCATCGAGGAGTTCAAGATCAACGACCCGCGCCAGGGCATCGTCCACGTGGTGGGCCCGGAGCAGGGCGCAACCCTGCCGGGCATGACCGTGGTCTGCGGCGACTCCCACACCGCCACCCACGGCGCCTTCGCGGCGCTGGCCCACGGCATCGGCACCTCCGAGGTGGAGCACGTGCTCGCCACCCAGTGCCTGCTGGCGCAGAAGATGAAGAACATGCAGGTGCGCGTCGAGGGTAGCCTCGGCACCGGCGTCACCGCCAAGGACGTCGTGCTGGCGATCATCGGCCGCATCGGCACCGCAGGCGGCACCGGCTACGCCATCGAGTTCGCCGGCAGCGCCATCCGCGAGCTCTCCATGGAAGGGCGCATGACCGTGTGCAACATGGCCATCGAGGCGGGCGCCCGCGTCGGCCTGATCGCCGTGGACGACACCACCATCGACTACCTGCGCGATCGCCACTACGCCCCGACGGGCGAGCAGTGGGAGGCCGCTGTGGCCGACTGGCGCGCGCTCGTCTCCGACGATGACGCCCGGTTCGACACCGTGGTGACCCTGGACGCCGCCGAGATCGAGCCGCAGGTCTCCTGGGGCACCAGCCCCGAGATGGTCACCGGCATCTCCGGCGAGGTGCCCGATCCCGCGGAGGCCGCCGACGAGACCACGCAGCGCGGCTACACCCGGGCGCTGGAGTACATGGGGCTCGCGCCGAAGCAGAAGATCACCGATATCCGCCTCGACAAGGTGTTCATCGGTTCCTGCACCAACTCGCGCATCGAGGATTTGCGCGAGGCGGCCAAGGTGGCGCGCGGCAAGAAGGTGGCCGACTCCATCAAGCTCGCGATGATCGTGCCGGGCTCTGGCCTCGTGAAGCGCCAGGCCGAGGCCGAGGGGCTCGACCGCGTGTTCATCGAGGCGGGCTTCGAGTGGCGCGAGCCCGGCTGCTCCATGTGCCTGGCCATGAACGCCGACAAGCTCGGCGCCGGCGAGCACTGCGCCTCCACCTCGAATCGGAACTTCGAGGGGCGCCAGGGCTTCGGCGGGCGCACCCACCTCGTCAGCCCGGCCATGGCGGCGGCCGCGGCGATCGCCGGTCACTTCGTCGACGTCCGCCAGGTCGACGTCTCACCCGCAGCCCAGGAGGCCTGAGCCATGAACAAGTTTGAACGCGCCGAGGGCCTCGTCGCCCCGCTCGATCGGGCCAACGTCGACACCGATCTGATCATCCCCAAGCAGTTCCTGAAGTCGATCAAGCGCACCGGCTTCGGCGTCAACCTCTTCGATGAGCTGCGCTACCTCGACGAGGGCCAGCCGGGTCAGGACGTCGCCAACCGCCCGCTCAACCCGGACTTCGTCCTCAACCAGCCGCGCTACCAGGGGGCGAGCGTGCTGCTGGCGCGGCGCAACTTCGGCTGCGGCAGCTCCCGCGAGCACGCGCCCTGGGCCCTCGAGGACTACGGCTTCCGGGTGGTGATCGCCCCGAGCTTCGCCGACATCTTCTACAACAACGCCTTCAAGAACGGCCTGCTGCTGGTGACCCTGCCGGAGGAGACCGTCGACCGCCTGTTCGCCGAGGTCGAGGCCAGCGAGGGCTACCGGCTCGACGTGGATCTAGAGCACCAGCGGGTGATCACCCCCGCCGGCGAGATCCTCGAGTTCGAGGTCGACGCGTTCCGCAAGCAGTGCCTGCTGGAAGGCCTGGACGATATCGGCATCACCCTGAAGGACGAGGACGCCATCCGCGCCTTCGAGGAGAAGCATCGCGCCGCTCGCCCCTGGCTGTTCCGCGATTCTGCGCAGGCCTGATCCTGACGAAAGAGTCACTAAGTATGGCGACGAAAGGGGCGCCGGGGGTAGGCCGTAGAGGAGGTCTTTTTCCATGGATGGAAAAAGTAGCGCCCAGGGATGGGTTCACAGCGCCTCCTCGAAGGCCTGCCACCGGATCAGCCCCCTTGTGCCAACAAGGATGAAGTAATGACACAGAAAATTCTGATTCTTCCCGGCGACGGCATCGGCCCCGAGATCACCGCCCAGGCCAGCCGCCTCCTGGCCGCCTGCCAGGCCCGCGGCCTCGACGTCAAGGTGGAGGAGGGGCTCCTGGGCGGCGCCGCCTATGATGCCCACGGCGAGCCGCTGCCCGCCGAGACCCTGGAGAAGGCCAAGGCGGCCCGGGCCATCCTGCTCGGCGCCGTGGGCGGCCCCAAGTGGGACAAGCTCGAGGACCTCGCCAAGCGCCCCGAGAAGGGCCTGCTCGGCGTGCGCAAGCAGCTCGGCCTGTTCGGCAACCTGCGCCCGGCCATCACCTATCCCCAGCTGGCCGCCGCCTCCAGCCTCAAGCCCGAGCTCGTTGCCGGCCTCGACATCATGATCGTGCGCGAGCTCACCGGCGGCATCTACTTCGGTCAGCCCCGCGGCATCGAGGAGCGCAACGGCGAGCGGGTGGGCTTCAACACCTACGTCTACAGCGAGAGCGAGATCGAGCGCATCGGCCGGGTGGCCTTCGAGATGGCCCAGAAGCGCGGCAAGCGGCTGTGCAGCGTCGACAAGGCCAACGTGCTGGAGGCCACCATCCTGTGGCGCGAGGTGATGGAGCGCCTGGCGCCGGAGTACCCGGACGTCGAGCTCTCCCACATGTACGTCGACAACGCCGCCATGCAGCTGGTGCGCGCGCCCAAGCAGTTCGACGTCGTGGTCACCGGTAACATGTTCGGCGACATCCTCTCCGACGCCGCCGCCATGCTCACCGGCTCCATCGGCATGCTGCCCTCCGCTTCCCTCAACGAGAGCGGCCAGGGCATGTACGAGCCCTGCCACGGCAGCGCGCCGGACATCGCCGGCCAGGGCATCGCCAACCCGCTGGCGACCATCCTCTCGGTCGCCATGATGCTGCGCTACTCCCTCGGCGCGCCGGAACTGGCCGCGCGCATCGAGACCGCCGTGGGCAAGGTGCTGGACGAGGGGCTGCGCACCGCCGACATCGCCGCCGAGGGGACTCGCACCGTCTCCACCGCCGAGATGGGCGACGCCGTGCTGGCCGCCTTCGAGGCCCTCTGACGCGCCGGGCCCCGCCACCGCCGGGCGGTCGCGGTGGCCCCACGACCCGAGCCGGCCCGCCTGCCAGGCGCGGCCGGCTCGTGTATAGTATTTCGCACATTCGATTGCTGGAGGACTTCACATGTTGAAAGTCGGTTTTGTCGGTTGGCGTGGCATGGTCGGTTCCGTGCTGATGCAGCGGATGCTCGATGACGGTGACTTCAAGGGCATCGAGCCGATCTTCTTCACCACCTCCCAGGTCGGCCAGGCCGGCCCCGACGTCGGCGTCGACGTGCCTCCGCTCAAGGACGCCTTCGACCTCGAGGCCCTCAAGGCGCTGGACGTGGTCGTGACCTGCCAGGGCGGCGAGTACACCGAGAAGGTCTACGGCGACCTGCGCCAGGGCGGCTGGAAGGGCTACTGGATCGACGCCGCCAGCACCCTGCGCATGACCGACGAGGCGACCATCGTCCTCGACCCGGTCAACCGCGGCGTGATCGACGCCCAGCTGGCCAAGGGCGCCCGGACCTTCGTCGGCGGCAACTGCACCGTCAGCCTGATGCTGATGGGCCTGGGCGGGCTCTTCGAGGCCGACCTGATCGAGTGGATGACCTCCATGACCTATCAGGCCGCGTCAGGCTCCGGCGCCAAGCACATGCGCGAGCTGCTCAACCAGATGGGCGGCCTGCGCGACAGCGTGGCCGATGAGCTCGCCGACCCGGCCAGCGCCATCCTGGATATCGATCGCAAGGTCACCGCGGCCATGCGCAGCGGCGACTTCCCCACCGACAACTTCGGTGCTCCGCTGGCCGGCAGCCTCTTGCCCTGGATCGACAAGCCCATGGAGAACGGCCAGAGCAAGGAGGAGTGGAAGGGCTCCGTGGAGACCAACAAGATCCTCGGCCTCCAGGACCACCCGATCCCCATCGACGGGCTCTGCGTGCGCATCGGTGCCATGCGCTCCCACAGCCAGGCCTTTACCATCAAGCTCAAGAAGGACGTGCCGATCGATGAGATCGAGGATCGTCTGGCGCGCCACAACGAGTGGGTCAAGGTCATCGCCAACGACAAGGACGCCACCATCGACGGCCTGACGCCGGCCGCCGCTACCGGCACCCTGACCGTGCCCGTCGGTCGCCTGCGCAAGCTGGCCATGGGCGGCGAGTACCTCTCCGCCTTCAGCGTCGGCGACCAGCTCCTGTGGGGCGCCGCCGAACCGCTCAAGCGCATGCTGAAGATCCTGCGCGAGCAGTAAGGCATGGCCTCAGCGGCGGGCGGCCGATCGCCACGCCGTCGATGCGCGGGGCGTCTCCTCAGGGAGGCGCCCCGCCTTTCGTTGGCGGCGAGGATTCGCGGCGCCCATGATCCATGTCGTATGTTGCAAAGTATGGGATTCGCTGAGGTTCCGTGATGGCGCGCCCTTGAGCGGAATGTGTTACATAGACATCGATACGACTAAGAATATATGACCAGTCCGTCGCCCGGCTCGAGGCGTCGGCAGCAATGACGCAAGGGACCCCCATGAAACGCAAGCTGACACTCGCCATGCTGCTTTCGCTCTCCGCCGCCAGTCCCCTGGCGCTGGCCCTCGGCCTGGGGGAGGCCGAGGTCAATTCGACGCTCAGCGCGCCGCTGCGAGCCAGCATCCCCTTGACCGACAGTGCCGGCCTGCAGCCCGGGCTGCTCAACGTCTCGGTGGCGGACGCCGAGGCCTTTGCGGCGGCGGGCCTCGCGCGCACGCCGCTGGCGGCCAGCGTGAAGATGGAGGTGACCCGGCGTCAGGGACGCCTGATGGTCGATTTGACCACCGAGCGTGCCGTGCGCGAACCCTGGGTCGACCTGCTGCTGCGCTTCGACTGGCCCGGCGGCCGTCAGCTGCGCGAGGTGACCCTGCTGCTCGATCCGCCGGACTACGATCGGCTGCCGGCCCTGGTCGCCGCCCCCTCGACGCCGCCGGCGGCGGTGTCGGGCGAGCGCTCGGTGGCGCGCGCGTCGGACGTTGCGCCGCGCCCCGTGGCCCGCACCGCGAGCGCGGCCGGCGCGGGCGATCCCGCCTGGGTGCGGCCCGGCGACACCCTCTGGGCCGTGGCGGGCCGGCTGCGCCCGGACAGCGGCATCAGCATGAACCAGATGATGGTCGCCCTGGTCGAGGCCAACCCGGAGGTCTTCCCCTCCGGCAACATCAACGCCATGCGCGCCGGCTTCACCCTGGTGGTGCCGCCCCGCGAGGCCATCGCGGCGCGCTCCGACGCCCGGGCCGGCGAGCTCGTCCAGGCCATGAACCAGGCCTGGGCCAATCGCGGCAGCGGCGCCCCCGCCCGGGTGCCCCTCGGCGGCGCCGAACCGGCGGCGGCCGTGGCCAGTGCCGGGTCCGAGTCGCCGGCGCCGACGGCGCCCGATGAGGAGGCCTCCGCCGAGCCGGCGACGGCCGATGCCGGCGAGTCCGGCGGGGAGGGCGGCCAGCGGCTGACGCTCTTGAGCGACGCCGAACTCGCCGCCGAAGACGGCCCCTCGGCGACGGAGGCGGCCGAGGGGGCGATGGAGGAAGCGACCGACGCGGGCGCCGGGGTGCGGGGAGCGGGCGACACACCCGCCCTCGCGCTCTCGCCGGCGGAGCGGGGGGAAGGAGAGGCCATCGACCCCGAGGTGCTGGCGATGATCCAGGGCGACGGCGAGCTCACCGAGGACGAGCGCCTGCTGCGCCTCGAGGCGCGCTGGCAGGAGAGTCAGGCGTCCCTGGAGGCGGTGCGCAGCGAGCGGGATGCGCTGCAGGCGGCGCTCGGCGATCTGCGCGAGGAGGTGGAGGTCATGCGCGAGCAGCTGGCGAGCCTCGCCGCGGGCGGCAGCGGCGCCGATGCCGCCGGGGCGGGTGGCGTGGTGGCCCCGGGCAGCGCGTCTGAGGCGCAGCCGGTCCCCTGGTGGGGTGCCCTCTACCAGGGCGCCGTCGATCGCCCCCTGATGCTGGGCGGTGCCGGCCTGGCGGCCCTGCTGGCGCTCTGGGCCCTGGTGCGCCGGCGGCGTCGCGAGGAAGAGGCGCCGGCACCGGTCTTCAACGAGGCCCGTGTGGTGGATCCCGCGGCCAGCGGGGTGGTGATGCCCGGTGCCGGCGACCGGACCGCCGACGAGGCGCCTGCCTCCGAGCGCGACGAGCCGCAGAGAACGCCGGTCAGCGCCTCCATGCCCGAGGCCGAGGCCATCAACGAGGCCGATATCTTCATCGCCTACGGGCGCTACGACCAGGCGCGCGAGCTGCTCGAGGCGAGCCTGGTCCGCGAGCCCGGTCGCGACGACCTGAGGCTCAAGCTTTTGCGGGTGCAGCTGAAGCAGGGCGATCGCAACGCCGCCGCGCGCCAGGCGGAGCGGCTGCGCGCCGACGGCGATCCCGACGTCCAGGCCGAGGTGGCCGAGCTCATGCAGCGCCACGCGCTGCACACCGCCTCCGCCGCACCCGAGCGTGCCGTCTTCCCCGTGCCCGACGAGCATCAGCCGCGTCGCTTCGATGAGCCCGACGCGCCGGACGAGGACGACGCGCCGGACGAGGTTACTGCGGCCGGCGAGGCGGAAGCCGCTCGACCGACGAGCGACGATGCAGCGCAGGAGACACCGCCGACTGCCCCTGCGGCGGCCGGCGATGAGCCATCCCCCGACGACCGGGCCGCCGATCTCCTGGCCGCCTATCGCCCCCCCGAGTCGGACGTCGTTGCCAAGCCCGCGGCTGCCGAGTCCAACGCTGCCGAGCCTGGCGCGGTTCACGGCGCCGACGAGGGTGACGGGGCGCATGAGGCGCAGCACGAGGGTTTGGGGTCCGAGCCCGCGCCGTCGCCTGCCGAGGCGCCGCTCGAGACCGTGCAGGCCGAGGACGGGCGCGACATCATCGACTATCGTCCCCCCACCCTGGAGGCCAACCCCGCGCCGCGGGAGGAGACGCCGATGCAGCCCAGCGTGGACTTCACGCCGTCCGGCCTCGGCGGGGGCGAGTCGCCATCGGCGGCCTCCGGGTCCCGCGAGGGACGCGAGCTGTCCGAGGAGTGGGACGTCGAGGAGGTGGCCTTCCCGCCGCTGTCGCGGGATAATGATGCCCTTTCCGCGGCGGCCTCCCCGACGTCGACGCTCGCCGAGGCACGACGCCTGCTCGAGGCCGGCGAGCGCGGCCAGGGCCGGGTGCTGCTCGAGCGCCTGATCGACGAGACCGACGATCCGGATGCCCGGCAGGAGGCCCGCGACCTGCTGGATCAACACCTGCCATGAGGCCGAATGACCCTTTTCAGATCCCTCGATGAACACCACCCCCTGAGCGGCCGCCTGGCCATGGGGGTGGAGTACGACGGCAGCGGCTACTGCGGCTGGCAGCGCCTCAAGCACTCCCCCTCGGTGCAGGGCGCCGTCGAGGCCGCGCTCTCGAAGGTGGCGGCCGGTCACCCGATCACCGTCCATTGCAGCGGCCGCACCGATTCCGGCGTCCACGCGACCCGCCAGATCGTCCACTTCGATCCCCCGGTCACCCGCTCCGAGAAGGCCTGGGTGTTCGGCGCCAATGCCAACCTGCCGCGCGACGTCGCGGTGCGCTGGGTGAAGCCGGTCCCCGACGACTTCCATGCCCGCTTCAAGGCCCTGGCCCGGCGCTACCGCTACGTGATCCTCAACCAGCCGAGCCGGCCGGTGCTGGAGCGCGCCAACGCCACCTGGTGTCGCGACCCCCTGGACGCCGAGGCCATGCACCGGGCCGCCCAGGCGCTGGTGGGCGAGCACGACTTCTCGAGCTTCCGCGCGGCCGGCTGCCAGTCGAAGACGCCCTGGCGCCACCTCCACTTCATCGAGGTGCATCGCCACGGCCCCCTGGTGGTCGTCGACGTCCAGGGCAACGCCTTCCTGCACCACATGATCCGCAACATCGTGGGGGCCCTGGTGACCGTGGGGCGGGGCGAGCGGGGCGATGATTACCTGAGCGAGCTCATGGCGCTGAAGGATCGCAGCCTGGGGGACGTGACCGCCCCCGCCTGCGGCCTGCACTTCGTCGACTCCCTCTACGACGAGGACTGGGGCCTGCCCCGCGAGCCGCTGGGGCCCAACCTGCTCGCCTTCCTCGGCGAGTGGACCGGCGAGCGAGCCCTGCCCGACTGCCCGATGGTGGCGTTCCGCCGTGGCCGTCCCGTGGCGGAGGGCGCCTAGCCGCCACGGCCCCCGAATCACTCGTGTGCCTTGCCGTGTGATGGCAGGCGTCACATCGCGATAGGCGCGCCCCCTGTGGCGTGCTTGCACATCCTAGCGCCGGAGACCCTTGCCCCCATGCCGATTTCGCTTCGCACCCGTATCAAGTTCTGTGGCCTGACCCGCGAGGAGGACGTCGACGCCGCCATGGCCGCCGGCGCCGACGCCCTGGGCTTCGTGCTCTGGCCGGGCAGCAAGCGCGCCATCGATGAGCGCCGGCTCGCCGAGCTGAGCGCGCGGGTGCCGGCCTTCGTCACCCGCGTGGGGCTCTTCGTCGACCCGGAGCCGTCCCTGGTCGCGCGCTGCGCGCCGCACCTGGACCTGCTGCAGTTCCACGGCGACGAGTCCCCGGAGGCCTGCGAGGCAGCCGGGCGGCCCTGGATCAAGGCCCTGCGCATGCGCGAGGGCCTCGACCTGCCCGCCGCCGCCGAGGCCTACGGCGGTGCCCGGGCGCTGCTGCTCGATGCCTATCGACCCGGCGTGCCGGGCGGCACGGGGGAGACCTTCGACTGGTCGCGAATCCCCGCAAGCCTGGCAAAACCTGTTATCCTCGCCGGAGGCCTGACGCCGGGCAATGTCGACGCGGCGATCGCGGCCGTTGGCCCCTTCGCGGTGGATGTCTCCGGTGGCATCGAGACCGCGCCCGGCGTCAAGGATGCCAGCCGCATGGCGGCCTTCCTGAACGCCGTGCGACGGGCCGACGAGCGGCGCGCGCACTGAGCCCTCGGCGTCTTCCTGTTCCCCCTACACCCCTTCTGGCGACCCTGTGAGGTGTCTTTCGTGAGCAAGTTCAGTGACCTGACCCGACTGCCGGATGCCCGCGGCCATTTTGGCGCCTACGGCGGCCGGTTCGTCTCGGAGACCCTGAGCTTCGCCCTGGATGAGCTGGAGAAGACCTACCTGAGTCTTCGTGATGACCCGGACTTCCAGGCGGAATTCGACTATGACCTGGCCCATTACGTGGGCCGCCCGTCACCGCTCTATCACGCCGAGCGATGGTCGAAGCAGCTGGGTGGGGCACAGATCTGGCTCAAGCGCGAGGACCTGAACCACACCGGCGCCCACAAGGTGAACAACACCATCGGCCAGGCGCTGCTGGCCAAGAAGAGCGGCAAGCCGCGGGTGATCGCCGAGACCGGCGCCGGCCAGCACGGCGTGGCCACCGCCACCGTGGCGGCGCGGCTGGGCCTGAAGTGCGACGTCTACATGGGCGCCGCGGACGTCGAGCGCCAGAAGCTCAACGTCTACCGCATGCGCCTGCTGGGAGCCAACGTCATCCCGGTGGAGTCCGGCACCCGCACCCTCAAGGACGCCATGAACGAGGCGCTGCGCGACTGGGTGACCAACGTCGACGACACCTTCTACATCATCGGCACCGTGGCGGGACCGCACCCCTATCCGATGCTGGTGCGCGACTTCAACGCCGTCGCCGGCCGCGAGGCGCGCCGCCAGTCGTTCGAGGAGTTCGGCAAGCTGCCCGATGCGCTGATCGCCTGCGTTGGCGGCGGCTCCAACGCCATGGGCCTCTTCTACCCGTTCGTCGAGGACGATGACGTCGTCATGTACGGCGTCGAGGCCGGCGGCGACGGCGTCGAGACCGGGCGCCATGCCGCGCCCCTGGCGTCGGGCGCCCCGCGTGGCGTGCTGCACGGCAACCGCACCTACCTGATGTCCGACGAGGGCGGCCAGGTCTCCGACACCCACTCGGTTTCGGCGGGGCTGGACTACCCGGGCGTCGGCCCCGAGCACGCGCTGTGGAAGGACGTCGGCCGGGTCAACTACGTGGCCGCCAACGACACCGAGGTGCTCGAGGCGTTTCGCGAGCTGACCCACGTCGAGGGCATCATGCCGGCGCTGGAGTCCGCCCACGCCCTGGCCTATGCCAAGGTGCTGGCGCCGACCATGCGTCCCGACCAGAACATCGTGATCAACCTCTCCGGCCGTGGTGACAAGGACATCATGACGGTGGCGAAGATCGACGGGATCGAATTCTAGATGACGGCCCAAACCATGAATCGTATCGACCAACGCTTCGCGGCGCTCAAGGCCGAGGGCCGGCGCGCGCTGATTCCCTACATCACCGCCGGCGATCCGGCGCCCCAGCACACCGTCGGCTTCATGCACGCCCTGGTGGCGGCGGGGGCCGATGTCATCGAGCTGGGCGTGCCGTTCTCGGACCCCATGGCCGACGGCCCGGTGATCCAGAAGGCCTGCGAGCGCGCCCTCAAGAAGGGCGTGCGGCTCAGTCATCTCTTCGAGATGGTCCGTGAGTTCCGCAGTACCGACACCGAGACCCCCGTAGTGCTGATGGGCTACCTCAACCCGGTGGAGCGCCTCGGCCTCGAGGCCTTCGCCGACCAGGCCGCCGAGGCCGGCGTCGACGGCGTGCTGATCGTCGACATGCCGCCGGAGGAGGCCGACGAGGTCGGCCCGCTGCTCAAGGCGCGCGGTCTGGCGTCGATCTTCCTGGTCGCCCCTACCACTTCGCGTGCCCGGGCCGCTACAATATGCGCCCACGGCGAGGGCTACCTCTACTATGTTTCGCTGAAGGGCGTGACCGGCTCGGCGACCCTCAATGCCGACGACGTGGCCGAGCATCTGGCGCCGCTGCGCGAGATGACCGACCTGCCGCTGTGCGTCGGCTTCGGGATCCGCGACGGGGCCTCGGCCGCCGAGGTGGGCAAGGTGGCCGACGGCGTGATCGTCGGCTCGGCGCTGGTCAATCGCATCGCCGAGAATGCCGAGCAGCCCGAGGCGATCCCCGCCGCCCTCGAGGCGGTCCTGGGAGAGATGCGCCAGGCGCTGGACGCCTGATCCTCCTCGCCAACGAATCGACCCTGCTCCCGGCGCCGCCGGGAGCATCAGCCTTTACGGAAGTGTTTCTGACATGAGCTGGCTAGACAAGATCGTGCCCTCGGTAGGCCGCATCCAGCGCAAGGATCGCCGCGCAAGCGTCCCCGACGGCCTGTGGCGCAAGTGCCCCAAGTGCGAAGCGGTGCTCTATCTCCCGGAGCTGGAAAAGCACCATAGCGTCTGCCCCAAGTGCGACCATCACCTGCGCCTGACCGCCCGCAAGCGGCTCGACTGGTTCCTGGACAAGGAGGGCCGCGAGGAGATCGCGCCCAAGCTGGAGCCGATCGATCGCCTCAAGTTCCGCGACTCCAAGAAGTACCGGGATCGCCTGGTGGCGGCCCAGAAGGCCACCGGCGAGAACGACGCGCTGATCGCCATGCGCGGCTCCCTCGAGGGGCTGCCGGTGGTCGCGGTGGCCTTCGAGTTCACCTTCATGGGCGGCTCCATGGGCGCCGTGGTGGGGGAGAAGTTCGTGCGTGCCGCCACTATCGCCCTCGAGGAGGGCATCCCGCTGGTCTGCTTCGCCGCCTCGGGCGGGGCGCGGATGCAGGAGGCGCTCTTCTCGCTGATGCAGATGGCCAAGACCTCGGCGGCCCTGGAGAAGCTCAAGCAGGCCGGCGTGCCCTACATCTCGGTGCTCACCGATCCGGTGTTCGGCGGTGTCACGGCGTCCCTGGCGATGCTCGGCGATCTCAACGTGGCCGAGCCCAACGCGCTGATCGGTTTCGCCGGGCCGCGGGTCATCGAGCAGACCGTGCGCGAGAAGCTCCCCGAGGGCTTCCAGCGCAGCGAGTTCCTGCTCGAGCACGGCACCGTGGACATGATCGTCCATCGCGGCGAGATCCGCTCGCGCCTCGGCGGCGTGCTGCGCAAGCTGACCCACCAGCCGGTGACCGGCCAGGAGCCCGTTGCGGAGGCGCCGGACCTGGTGCAGGCGGCCGAACAGGCCGAGCAGGAGGAGGCGCTCACCACGGCGCCCGAGGTCGACGCGGCGCAGGACGCGGAGCGCGACGCCGAGCCGAACGGCGAGCGTCCCGACGCGGCGCGCTGACCCCTCCCCATGAGCGAGCACGCCCTGCCCACGACGCTTTCGGCCTGGCTGGCCCGGCTGGAAGCGGCCCATCCGGTCGGCATCGACCTCGGCCTCGACCGCGTGGCCGAGGTCGCGCGCCGCATGGGCCTGCTCGAGGCGCCGCCGGCGTCTCGCGTCATCACCGTCGCCGGCACCAACGGCAAGGGGTCGACGGTGGCCATGCTCGAGGCCCTGGCCCGGGCCCACGGCCTCTCCACGGCGACCTACACCTCGCCCCACCTGCTGCACTACAACGAGCGCCTGCGCCTGGACGGCCGGCAGGCCGATGACGCCACCCTCATCGCCGGCTTCGAGGCGGTCGAGGCGGCGCGGCTTGCAGGCGAACCGATCAGCCTGACCTACTTCGAGGTGGGCACCCTCGGGGCGCTGTGGGCGATCGCCCGGCAGCGCCCGGCGCTGGCGATCCTCGAGGTGGGGCTGGGCGGCCGCCTGGATGCCGTCAACGTCATCGATCCCGACGTCGCGGTGATCACCACCGTGGCCCAGGATCATGCCGCCTTCCTGGGCACCGATCTCCAGGGCATCGGTCGCGAGAAGGCCGGCATCCTGCGTCCCGGCCGCCCCGCGGTGCTGGGCAGCACGACTCTGCCGGCGAGCGTCAGCGACGTCGCCCGCGAGCGCGGGGCGCGGCGGGTGGCGCTGGGCGAGGCCTTCCGCCGTGAGGGGGAGGGCGCCGGCTGGCGCTGGCTCGGTCAGGACGCCGAGGGGCATCCCCTCGGGGTTGCCGAGCTGCCCGATCCGGGGCTGCCGCTGGACAATGCCGCCAGCGCCCTGCAGGCCCTGGCGCTCGCCGGGGTGTCGCTGGAGGACGCGGCCTGCCGCCAGGCCCTGGCGAGCGTGCGGCTGCCCGGACGCATGCAGTGGCTCGGTTCCTGGTGCCTGGATGTCGGCCATAACCCCCACGCCGCCGACTACGTGGCGCGGCGGCTCGCGGCGCGTCCCTGCCAGGGGCGCACCGTCGTCCTGATCGGCATGCTCGCCGACAAGGATGCCGACGGGGTGATCGCCGCCCTGGCGCCGGTGGTGGATGCCTGGGTGCCGGCGAGCCTCGACGGCGAGCGGGCGCGCACGGCGGACGACCTGGCCGAACGCCTGGCCCGTCGGGGCGCCACGGTCTGGCATCGCGGCGCCTCGCCGGCCGAGGCCGCCGACTGGCTGTCGACGCACCTCGCGCCCGAGGATCGCGTGCTGGTCTGCGGCTCCTTCTTCACCGTCGCCGCCGTGCTGGCCTGGCATCACGCCGATGGCTCGGGCGTGGCGACGACGGCAGAGCATGCCACGCGCAGCGAGGAAGCGAGATGAAGTACGGAATGCGAGAGCGCCTCAGCGGGGCCGTGATCCTGATCGCCCTGGCGGTGATCTTCCTGCCCATGCTCTTCGACGACCCGGCCCCGCGGGGCGAGCGGCCCCAGCCGGTGATGACCATCGAGCAGCCGGTCGAGGTGTCGCGCCGCGAGCTGCCGGAGCCGCAGCCGCCGGAGAGTCTCGATCGGGCGGCCGAGTCCGAGGTCGCTGCGTCCCGCGAGGCCTCCGCCGCGCCGGAGGTGGCGCGACAGGACGTGCCCGAGGGCGAGTCGGCGTCCGAGCCGGCAGCGACGTCGCCCGAGCCCGCCGAGGCGCCGACCGTGGATCCCATCGCCGAGCTGGCCCGCGCCGCCGACGAGCGTTTGGCGAGTCAGCAGCAGGCCTCGGCCACCCCGGTCGAGGCCGTCCCCGAGGGGGAGTGGGCCGTGCAGGTGGGCAGCTTCGGCGAGGTCGCCAACGCCGAGCGCCTCGAGGCCAGGCTCGCCGAGCAGGGCCTGCCCGTCTATCGCCGCGCCCGCGACAACGGCCTGACCACCGTCTACGTCGGCCCCTTCGCCTCCTCCCGGGAGGGCGAGCGGGTGATGGGTGAGCTCAAGGCCCGGGACAACCTCCAGGGCCTGCTGGTGCGTGCGGACAGCGACTCATGACGCTGACCTGGATCGACTGGATCTTCGTCGCGGTGCTGGTGGTGACCGGGCTTGCCGGCTTCATGCGCGGGCTGGTCCGCGAGGCCCTGGGGCTCGCCGCCTGGATCATCGCGCTGCTGGCGGCCCGGCTGCTGGCCCCGCCGGTGGCCCAGCTGTTCACCGGGGTGATCGACAGCGCCGATGGCCGCCTGGTGCTGGCCTTCGTGCTGGTGATCTTCGCGGTGATCCTGCTCTGCGGCCTGGTCATCCGCATGGTGCATGCCGCCGTGGAGTGGGTGGGCATGGGCCTGTTGAACCGGGTGACCGGCACCGCCTTCGGCCTGGCCAAGGGCACGGCGATCCTCGTGCTGGCGACCCTGCTGATGGGCCTGACGCCGCTGGTCCAGCTCCAGGCCTGGCAGGAGGCAGCGCTGCGCCCGACCTTCGAACGGCTCCAGGACTGGGCGGTGAGCCATCTGGCGGCCTGGGAGGGCCGCCTGCCCGAGCCCTCCTCGCTGCGGGAGCTCCCCCTGCCGAAGGCGGCGCCGGCCCCGTCCGCCGAGGCCGAACCGGACGACGCCGATGAGGCGACGCCCCCCTGACACATGACACCGGGACGGCGCCATGCCCCGTCCCGACCCTTCACAGCAAGTACCCGGCAAGAGAGGTAAGGTAGAATGTGCGGTATCGTGGGCCTGATGGCCAAGCAGGCGGTGAATCAGGGCATCTATGACGCCCTGACCGTGCTCCAGCACCGCGGACAGGATGCCGCCGGCATGATGACCTGGGACGATGGCCGGTTCCTGTTGCGCAAGAGCAACGGCCTGGTGCGGGACGTCTTCCATACCCGCCACATGGCCCGACTCAAGGGCAACCTGGGCATCGGCCACGTGCGCTATCCCACCGCCGGCTCCTCCAGCGAGGCGGAATCGCAGCCGTTCTACGTCAATTCCCCCTACGGCATCACCCTGGCGCACAACGGCAACCTGACCAACTCCGATCAGCTCAAGCAGGAGCTGTTCTCCTCCGACCTGCGCCACATCAACACCAGCTCCGACTCCGAGGTGCTGCTCAACGTCTTCGCCCACGAGCTCGGCAAGCAGGGGCTGCACCTGGCGCCCGGCGACATCTTCGACGCGGTGCGCCGCGTGCATCGTCGCTGCCGGGGCGGCTATGCCGCGGTGGCGATTATCAACGGCGTCGGCCTGGTCGCCTTCCGCGACCCCCACGGCATCCGTCCGGTGGTCTTCGGCACCCGCGACGAGGGCGAGGGGCAGGAGGTGATGATCGCCTCGGAGTCCGTGGCACTCGACGTCGGCGGCTTCGAGCTCGATCGCGACCTGGCCCCTGGCGAGGCGATCTTCGTCGACATGACTGGCGCCATCCACACCCAGCAGTGTGCCGATGCCCCGCGGCTCGCCTCCTGCATCTTCGAGCACGTCTACCTGGCGCGCCCGGACTCCATCCTCGACGGCGCCTACGTCTACGGCACCCGCATGCAGATGGGACGCAAGCTTGGCGACCGTATCCGCAACGAGTGGCCCGAGCACGACATCGACGTGGTGATCCCGATCCCCGACACCTCGCGGACCTCGGCGCTGGAACTCGCCCAGCACCTCGGCGTGACCTATCGCGAAGGCTTCATGAAGAACCGCTATATCGGGCGGACCTTCATCATGCCGGGCCAGACCCAGCGCAAGAAGTCGGTGCGCCAGAAGCTCAACGCCATCGGCGTCGAGTTCCAGGGCAAGAACGTGCTGCTGGTGGACGACTCCATCGTGCGCGGCACCACCTGCAAGCAGATCATCCAGATGGCGCGCGAGGCCGGCGCCCGCAAGGTCTACTTCGCCTCCGCCGCGCCGCCGGTGCGCTACCCCAACGTCTACGGCATCGACATGCCGGCGGCCAACGAGCTGATCGCCCACGGGCGCAGCGAGGCCGAGGTGGGCGAACTGATCGGGGCCGACCGGATCTTCTACCAGGACCTCGACGACCTGAAGGCCGCCTGTCGCGAGGTGAACCCGGACCTCGAGAGCTTCGACTGCTCGGTGTTCGACGGCCACTACGTGACCGGTGACATCGACGACCGCTACCTGGCGGCGCTCGAGGCCTCGCGCAGCGACGATGCCAAGCAGCTCAGCGCCGGCGACCATGCGCTGGTGGGGATGCACAACCAGGAAGACGACATCGACGACTGAAGGGGCCCGTCATGCAGCAGGACCAGACACCCGCGCCGGAGTGGGAGCTCGAGACCCTGGCCATTCGCGCCGGCCATCAGCGCACCCACGAGCAGGAGCACGGCGAGCCGATCTTCCCGACCTCGAGCTTCGTCTACGGCAGCGCCGCCGAGGCGGCGGCCAAGTTCGGCGGCGAGGAGCCGGGCAACATCTACTCGCGCTTCACCAACCCCACCGTGCGCACCTTCGAGCAGCGCCTGGCGGCCCTGGAGGGCGGCGAGCGCTGCGTGGCCACCAGTTCCGGCATGGCGGCGATCATGGCCACGGCGCTGGCGCTGCTCTCCGCGGGCGACGAGATCGTCGCCTCGCGCTCGCTGTTCGGCTCCACCGTCAGCCTGTTCGACAAGTACCTGGGCAAGTTCGGCATCACCACCCGCTACGTGGAGCTGTCGAACCTCGAGGCGTGGGAGGCGGCCATCACCCCGGCGACCAAGCTGCTGTTCGCCGAGACGCCCTCGAACCCGCTCTCCGAGGTGGTGGACATCGCGGCCCTGGCCGAGATCGCCCACCGCCACGGAGCTTGGCTTGCCATCGACAACTGCTTTTTGACGCCGGCGCTGCAGCGGCCGCTGTCGCTGGGGGCGGACCTGGTGATCCACTCCGCCACCAAGTACCTGGATGGCCAGGGCAGGGCGATCGGCGGGGCCGTGGTCGGCCGCGACAAGGAGCTCGAGGAGGTGTTCGGGGTGGTACGCACCTGCGGGCCCTGCCTGAGCCCCTTCAATGCCTGGCTCTTCACCAAGGGCCTCGAGACCCTGAACCTGCGCATGCGCGCCCACTGCGAGAACGCCGGGCGGCTCGCCGAGTGGCTGGAGGGCCACCCGGCGGTGGCGCGGGTCCACTACAGCGGCCTGGCCAGCCATCCGCAGCATGAGCTCGCCGGTCGCCAGCAGCTGGGCTTCGGGGCGGTGGTCGGCGTCGAGGTGAAGGGCGGGCGCGAGGCGGCCTGGTCGGTGATCGATGCCACGCGCATGGTCTCGATCACCGGCAATCTCGGCGACGTCAAGACCACCATCACCCACCCCGCGACCACTACCCATGGCCGCCTCTCTGAGGCGCAGAAGGCCGCCGCCGGGATCAGCGAGGGCCTGATCCGCCTGGCGGTGGGGCTGGAGGCGCTGGAGGACATCCGCGACGACCTGGCCCGCGGGCTCGACGCCCTGGTCTGACGGCCCGTCGACGGTCCCTTGGCACCGAGCGCCTGCCCGTCGTGGCAGGCGCTTTCTTGTGGTTTTCTCGCCCCCTCCTTGAACTCCTCGCCCGCATCTCCATCTCATCTAGGCACGCATGCACCAACGCCCGAGGAGGGCCGCGATGAAGATCCTGATGGTACTGACCTCCCATGACCGCATGGGCGATACCGACCACAAGACCGGCTTCTGGCTCGAGGAGTTCGCCGCGCCCTACTACGTCTTCAAGGACGCCGGCGCCGAGGTCACCCTGGCCTCGCCCAAGGGCGGCCTGCCGCCGGTGGACCCCAACTCCCAGGCCGAGGAGGCCCTCACCGAGGAGACCCGGCGCTTCGAGGCGGATGACCAGGCCAAGGCGCAGCTCGCCAGCACCCGCAAGCTCGCCGAGGTCGAGGTCGATGACTTCGACGCGATCTTCTATCCCGGCGGACACGGCCCGCTGTGGGACCTGACCGGCGATGCCGATTCCCGCCGCCTGATCGAGGCCTTCCTGGCCGCCGAGCGGCCGGTGGCCGCCGTCTGCCACGCGCCCACGGTGCTGCTCGACGCACGGACCCCCGATGGCGAGCCGCTGATCCAGGGCCGCCGGGTCACCGGCTTCGCCAACAGCGAGGAGGAGGCGGTGGGGCTCACCGGCGTCGTGCCGCACCTGCTCGAGGATGCCCTCAAGGAGAAGGGGGGGCGGTACGAGCGCAGCGACGATGACTTCGCCCCCTTCCAGGTCCGCGACGGGCTGCTGGTGACCGGGCAGAACCCGGCCTCCAGCGCGCCCACGGCCCGCTTGCTGCTCGAGGTGCTGGCTGAGCGCCACTGATACCGCGCGGCCACAAGGATCGCCGCACCCCCCGCCATGCCGCCCGTCACGCCCGTCGTGTCGGCGGCATGCGGTTTTTTTGAATGGGACGTTCGGGTTTATTCGCGGATGTCGATCGAGCGCTAGGGTATGCTGGGCGCCGATCACCATGTGCAGGGAGGCAGTGAGACCATGTGGAAGAACACCCCTCGCGGCTGGGGGCTGACCAGCATCCTGCTGCACTGGATCAGTGCCCTGGCCGTCATCGGTCTGTTCGCCCTGGGCTGGTGGATGACGGAACTCGACTACTACGACCGCTGGTACAACCTCGGGCCCTGGTGGCACCGCTCGGTCGGCATGCTGCTGCTGCTGGCCACCCTGATCCGCCTGGGATGGCGGGCCGCCCAGCCCACGCCGGAGGAGAGGGGGCAGCGCCTCGAGCGTCTGGCCGTCCATCTCGGCCACGTCGGGCTCTACCTGCTGATGCTGGTGGTGCTGATCAGCGGCTATCTGATCTCCACCGCCGAGGGCGACGGGATCCAGGTGTTCGATCTCTTCGAGGTGCCGGCGCTGATCAGCGGCCTGCCGGACCAGGCCACCCTGGCCGGCCGCGTCCACTGGTACAGCGCCCTGGTGCTGATGCTGCTGTCCGCCGGCCACGCCCTGGCCGCCCTGAAACACCACTGGGTCGATCGCAGCGACGTCCTGACGCGGATGGTCGACCCGCGCCGTTCCGGTCGCCCCTGAGGCGACGATCCCCCCTGAAACGACTGCAAGGAGCCGTCATGATCAAGAAGACCGCCATCGCCGCCGCCCTGGCCGCCACCGCCCTGGTGCCGCTGAGCCAGGCCCAGGCCGCCGACTACGCCATCGACACCGAGGGCCAGCACGCCTTCATCCAGTTCAAGATCAGCCACCTGGGCTTCTCCTACATCCTCGGCAGCTTCGAGGAGTTCTCGGGCAGCTTCCACTACGATCCGGAGAACCTGGAGGCCTCGGCCGCCAATCTCGAAGTCGACGTGACCAGCCTCACCAGCAACCACGCCGAGCGCGACAAGCACATCAAGAGCGATGACTTCCTGGCGACCGGCGAGTACCCGACCGCGACCTTCACCTCCACCGGCTTCGCGCCCAGCGGCGACAACGAGGGCGTGCTGAGCGGCGAGCTGACGCTGCACGGCGAGACCAACGAGATCGAGATGCCGGTGACCCTGCTGGGTGAGGGCGAGGATCCCTGGGGCAACTATCGCGCCGGCTTCGAGGGCTCCACCACGCTGGTCCTGGCGGACTACGGCATCGACATGAGCAAGTTCCCCGAGTCGATGCACGAGCTCGAGCTCTACGTCACCTTCGAGGGCATCCGCCAGTAAGTCGCCTCGGGTTCCTGACCGATCCGGCAACGCAACGCCCCCCTGGGAGCTCCCAGGGGGGCGTTGCGTCGTTGGCCTGTGGCGTCGCAACGAGTCGAGGCCATCAGGTATGAAAATGTATGAGACGCCTCGGCGTCGTGCGACTAGGTTGCTGAAGAAAGAGCGGAGTGAACTACCCAGGCGACGGCGTCATGCAATGTAAGATAATTCTTACACAAGAGGGTAAAATGGGTCGGATCGATGCCGCTCACGGTCATGGGCGTTCAGCCAGCCGGACGGTATCGCCAGGCGATGACGAGGGAAGCAATGAGCGGTCGTGACACCCGTGTTCGGAAATGGCTGGCCGGTCGCTGGCGGCAGGTCAGGGCCGGGTGGTGCGCCCTCTGCGAGCGTGCCTCCCGGGACGACGCCGATCGCCTGCGTCGCCAGTACCTGGAGAGCGAGCAGCGCTTCCGGGCGCTGCTGGAGAGCCTGCCCAGGGTCGCCGTGCAGGGCTACGATCGCCACCGTCGGGTGATCTACTGGAACGATGCCAGCACCCGGCTCTACGGCTATGCCCCCGACGAGGTCCAGGGCCGGCTGCTCGAGGAGCTGATCATCCCGGACGCCATGCGCGAGCCCGTGATTCGGGCCCACCATGCCTGGGTGGAGCAGGGTGTCGAGATTCCCGCCGAGGAACTCGAGCTCCAGCACAAGAGCGGCGAGCGGGTGCCGGTCTTCTCCCATCACGTGATGCTCAACGAGCACACCGACGACCCCCTGATGTTCTGCATCGACGTGGACCTCTCGGACCAGAAGCGCGCCCATCGCGAACTGGACTTCGCCACACGCTTCGATGCCCTGACGCACCTGCCCAATCGCCAGACCTTCGAGGCCCAGCTCGACGAGCTCCTGGCCCACTGTCGCAGCCAGGACACCGTCCTGGCACTGCTCTATCTGGACATCGATCGCTTCGTGGAGATCAACGACGCCCTCGGCTACGAGCAGGGCGATCGCCTGCTGGTCGAGCTGAGCCGCCGCCTGCATCGCATCAAGGGCGGCGCCGATCCGATGGCGCGTCTCTCCGGCGACGAGTTCGTGATCGCCTTCCCGGGCGTGCGCCGCGAGGAGGTCGCGGTGCAGCTGGTGCAGAAGGTGCAGCAGGCCCTGCGCGCCCCCTTCGTGGTGGGCGGCGTGCGTCGCCAGGTCACGGCCTGCCTCGGGATCAGCTGCTATCCGGATAACGGCGCGTCGGCGCGGGAGCTGGTGCGCCATGCCGACGTGGCCAAGAATCGGGCCAAGCTCGACGGCCGCGGCAGCGTCTGGTTCTTCGATCAGCGGCTCCACGACGAGCTGCTGCACCAGCATCGTCTCGTCGAGCGCCTGGAGTGGGCGCTCGAGCGTGACGAGCTCGCCCTGCACTATCAGCCCCTGGTGTCGGTCGAGAGCGGGCGCATAGAGCATCTCGAGGCACTGCTGCGCTGGCAGTCGGCGGAGGGTGCGCCCATCTCGCCCACCGAGTTCATTCCCCTGGCCGAGCAGTCCGACCTGATCCATCGCCTCGGCGACTGGGTCATGGAAACCGCCTGTCGCCAGCGGGCCCGGTGGCGAGACCTCGGCCTGCCGATCGGGCGCATCGACATCAACCTCTCCGGGCGACAGGTGAGCCGCCCCGATCTCGTCGAGCGCTTCGAGGCGTGCCTGGCCCGTCACGGCCTGGGCGCGGGGCATATCGGCATCGAGCTCACCGAGCACGTGCTGATCGAGGCCGACGAACGCATCCTCGAGGGGCTGCGCCGGCTGCATCGCCAGGGCTATCACATCGCCATCGACGATTTCGGTACCGGCTATTCGTCGCTGAGCTACCTCAAGCACTTCCCGGTCAAGGCGCTGAAGATCGATCGCGCCTTCGTGCGGGACGCGCCGGAACTCTCCGACGATCGGGCCATCCTGGAGGCCGCGGTCTTCATCGGCCATCGGCTGGGGCTCGAGGTGGTGGCCGAGGGGGTCGAGACGCACGAGCAGCTGGCGCTGATCCAGGCGTTGCGCTGCGAGTGGGTGCAGGGCTTCCATTTCTTCCACCCCATGTCCGCCGCGGACATCGAGCGCCTGCTGGCCGGACGGGGGGCAGGGGAGGAGGGGAACTCGGGCTGAGCCCGGCGCCGCCATGGCGTAGAATGCGTCACCCCGACAGACCCCGGAGTCCGTGTGAATTCCCTCGACGCATCCCGTTCCTCCCTAGGCCTCACCCTGTGGCGCCAGACCTGGCCCATGGCGATCGGCGTGCTGGCGCTGCTCGGCTTCCAGCTGGTCGACAGCGCCTTCATCGCTCGCCTCGGCACGGCGCCGCTGGCCGCCCAGTCCTTCACCTTCCCGCTCTCCTTCCTGGTCATCGGCATCCAGGTGGGCATGGGCATCGCCATCGCGGCATTGATCTCACGGGCCCTCGGCGCGGGAGAAGCGGCGCGGGCCCGCCGGCTGGGCAGCCTGGTGCTGCTGGTCGGCACCGTCACCATCGCGCTCCTCGCCCTGCTGCTGTGGGCCGTCCAGGCGCCGCTCTTCGGCCTGCTGGGCGCCGACGCGGCGTCCCGGGCGCTGATTCGCGACTACTGGGGCCCCCAGCTGGTGGCCGCCTGGCTCGGGGCGGTGCTCTACTTCGGCTACAGCCTGTTCCGGGCCCACGGCGACACCTGGCTGCCGGGCAAGATGATGGTGATCACGAGCCTGCTGAACCTGCTGCTGGACCCGCTGCTGATCTTCGGGATCGGGCCCTGGGCGGGGCTGGGCCTGCCGGGCGCCGCCTGGGCCACCACCATCGCCTTCGCCATCGGCCTTGCGCTGCTGGCCCAGCGCCTGCGAGACAAGGCGTGGCTCGCCGTCGAGGGGCTGGCCGCGGAGCTTGGGCGCTCGCTCGCGCCCTTCCTCGGTATCGCCGGCCCGGCGATGATCAGCCAGCTGATGCCGCCCCTTGCCGCGATGCTGGCGATCTCGGTGGTGGCCTCCCTGGGCGAGCCCCAGGTGGCGGCCTGGGGACTGGCCAGCCGCCTGGAGACCCTGTCGCTGATGGTGGTGCTGGCCATGACGATGTCGTTGCCCCCCTGGCTCGGGCGCTGCTACGGGGCGGGCGACTGGGCGCAGGTGCATCGGCTGATGCGCCTGGCGCTGAGGGTGGTGGTGGCCTGGCAGCTGTCGCTGGGGGTGATCATGGCGCTGGCCTCCCCCTGGCTCGCCCTCGCGCTCTCCGGCAACCCCGAGGTGCGAGACGACCTGGCGATCCTGATCCGTTTCCTGCTGCCAAGCTATGCGGCGCTGGGGGTCTGCATGATCGTGGTCTCGGCCGGCAACGCCCTGGGCTGGCCACTGCGGGCCATGCTGATGTCGGGGGCGCGGCTCTTCCTCTTCTACCTGCCGTGCCTGTGGCTCGGGGCCTGGCTCGGCGACCTGGTGGGCCTGGCGGTGGGGGCGGCCATCGGCAATCTGCTGGCGGGCCTGGCGGCCTGGCAGGTGCTGAGACGGATCCTGGCGAGCCCGCGCCGCCAGCCCGCCGAAGCCTCCTAGAGGAATCCTCTGAAAAATTGTCTACAAAAATGCTTTCCTATTGTTTGTAAGAGAAAAAACGTTCCTTTCGTGCGTGAATGGTGGATGATTTGGGCAAATTCACTGGAAGTGTATCCCTATACTGCGTGGCTCGATGATCTCACCACCCGGCAGAAGGGGAAGCGCATGAAGGTACTGATTCTCGGCAGCGGCGTCGTCGGCGTCACCAGCGCCTATTACCTGGCTCGGCAGGGCCACGAGGTCACGGTGGTGGATCGCCAGCCGTCGCCGGCGCTGGAAACCAGCTACGGTAACGCTGGCCAGGTCTCCTTCGGCTTCTCCTCGCCCTGGGCGGCGCCGGGCATTCCCCAGAAGGCCGTCAAGTGGATGTTCCAGGAGCATGCGCCGCTCAAGATCCAGCCCAAGATGGACCCGAGCATGGCGCGCTTCATGATGCAGATGCTCGGCAACTGCGATCCCGAGCGCTACATGGTCAACAAGGAGCGCATGGTGCGCGTGGCCGAGCACAGCCGCGCCTGCATCGATGCCCTGCGCGACGAGACCGGCATCCGCTACGAGGATCGCCAGCGCGGCCTGATGCAGCTGTTTCGCCACGAGAGCCAGGTCGAGGCGGTGGCCAAGGACATGCGGGTCCTGGAGCAGTGCGGCGTGCGTCACAAGCTGCTGGGCGCCGACGAGATCGCCGGGGTCGAGCCGGCGCTTGGCCGGGTGCCGGGCAAGTTCGTCGGCGGGCTGCACCTGCCCGACGACCAGACCGGCGACTGCTACCTCTTCACCAATCGCCTGGCCGACTACTGCCGCGAGCGGCTGGGCGTCGAGTTCCGCTTCAACGTCGAGATCCAGCGCCTCAAGCGCAGCGCCGGGCGCATCGAGAGCGTGGTGACCAGCGAGGGCGAGCTGACCGCCGACGCCTACGTGGTCTGCCTGGGCAGCTACTCGCCGTTCCTGGTCAAGGACATGGACATCCGGTTGCCGATCTACCCGGTCAAGGGCTACAGCCTGACCGTCCCGGTCACCGACGACGGCGGCGCCCCCCAGTCCACGGTGATGGACGAGACCTTCAAGGTGGCGATCTCGCGCTTCGATGACCGCATCCGGGTGGGCGGCACCGCCGAGCTCGCCTCCTATGACCTGAGCCTGCTGGAGAAGCGCCGGGCCACCATCGCCATGGTGGTGCGCGACGTCTTCCCCGAGGGGGGGGACGTGGGCCGCGCGGAGTTCTGGACCGGGCTGCGCCCCATGACCCCGGACTCCACGCCGATCATCGGCGCCACCCGGGTCGACAACCTGTGGCTCAACACCGGCCACGGCACCCTGGGCTGGACCATGAGCTGCGGCAGCGCCCAGCTGCTGGCCGACCTGATGAGCGGCAAGTCGCCGGCCATCGATCCCCGCGGCCTGGACGTCTCGCGCTACGCGGCGTGATCGTCCCGCCGTAACGCACGACGCCCGGGCCATTGGCCCGGGCGTCGTCGCTTGGGGGAGGGCCGGGATCAGTTGACCGCGGCGATCGCCTTGGCGAGGTAGGGCAGGTTCTCGTGGGAGAAGCCGGCCACGTTGGCGCGACCGGAGCGCACCATGTAGATGCCGAACTCGTCACGCAGGCGGTCGACCTGGTCCGGCGTCAGGCCGGTGTAGGAGAACATGCCGCGCTGCTCGGCGACGCAGGCGTACTTCTGGTCCAGGCCGTAGGGCTTGAGAGCCTCGACGAAGTCGCGACGCAGGGTGTTGATGCGATCGCGCATCTCGGTGAGCTCCTCGCGCCACACGGCGGCCAGCTCGGCCGAGTGCAGGATCTCGCTGACGATGGCGCCGCCATGGGCCGGCGGGTTGGAGTAGTTCTCGCGGGCGACGATGGCCACCTGGGAGCGCACGTTCTCCATCTGCTCGGCATCCTTCGCCACCAGGATCAGGCAGCCGGTGCGCTCGCAGTAGATGCCGAAGTTCTTGGAGCAGGAGCTGGTGATGATCACCTCGTCGAGGTTCTCGGCCAGCAGGCGCACCCCGTAGGCGTCCTCGTCGAGGCCCTCGCCGAAGCCCTGGTAGGCGAAGTCGATCAGCGGCAGCAGGTTGCGCTCGCGGACCACTTCCAGCACCTGCTGCCACTGGTCCTGGGAGAGGTCGAAACCGGTGGGGTTGTGGCAGCAGGCGTGCAGCAGCACCACGTCGCCCTGCGGAATCTGCTTGAGCGCGCCGAGCATGCCGTCGAAGTCCAGGCGGTTCTCGGCGTCGACGTAGGGGTACTTGTGCAGGGTCAGGCCGGCGGCCGGGAAGATGCCCAAGTGGTTCGGCCAGGTCGGGTCGCTGACCCAGATGTCCTTGCCGGGCAGCTGCTTGGCGATGAAGTCCGCCGCCAGGCGCAGGGCGCCGGTGCCGCCGGGGGACTGGGTGGCGCTGGCGCGACCGGCCTCGAGCACCGGCGAGCCCTCGCCCAGCACCAGAGGCAGCACCGCCTGGCCATACGCCGGCGCACCGTGCGAGCCGATGTAGGTCTTGGTGGTCTCGTTCTTGAGCAGCAGGGCCTCGGCTTCCTTCACGGCGCGCATCACCGGGGTGTTGCCCTGGTCGTCCTTGTAGACGCCCACGCCGAGATCGACCTTCTGGGGATTGGTGTCCTTCTTGAAGGCCTCGATCAGACCGAGGATGGCGTCCCCGGGAACCCGCTCAATTTTCTCGAACATTTACGTCGCTACCTCGTCAGTTCTGGCGGCAAGAATGAAATCGTTCTTGTGCAGGCCCTTCATCTCGTGCGACCACCAGGTCACGGTGACCTTGCCCCATTCGGTCAACAGGGCCGGGTGATGGCCGGCCTGTTCGGCGATCTCGCCGACGCGATTGGTGAACTCGAGGGCCTGCTGGAAGTCGCGAAACGTGAAGCTTCGCTCGAGCTTCATGATGCCATCGCGCTCGACGATCCGCCACTCGGGGATCTCGGCGTGGTAGCGCTCGATCTCGGCCTGGGTCACCTGGGGAGCGTCCGCGCGACAGGCCTCGCACGTCTGTTCGGAAAGCTGGCTCATGGTCTCCTCCTGGTCGTCGACAGGGCTCGGCGCGTCGGCGCGCCGACCTCTGCCGAGAAAGGTCGTGCAGCGGCGCCGCCTCGTCAAGCCGATGCCGGGCCCGGCCTCGCGCCGGGCATCGTCGCTGCGCCGCCCTCCGGCATGCGCGGGTCAGGCCGCAGGTGGCGGCGTGGCCATCCCGGCGGCGACCCGCTCGCGCACCTCGCCGTAGGGCACGCCCTCGAGGGCGGCGAAGCCGGGCAGCTGGCGCGCCTTCAGCGGCGTGAAGAGCGGGGTGGCGATCCCGCAGAGAAAGCGTGTCAGCAGGTCCGGCGTGGCGGGGTGGCCCTCGCCGGCCTGGCCGAGTCGCTCGAGGAAGGGGGCGCACAGCGCGTCGAGGTCCTGTGGCGCCGGCGGCGCGGCCTTGGCGGCGGCGGGCAGCTTCGCCACCTGGCCACGGCAGGCCGAGCAGTGGCCGCAGCGCGCCGGTGCCCGGGCATCGCCGAACCAGTCGGCCAGGCGCCGGCTGAGGCAGCCGTCGCTCTCGAAGAGGGCCAGCATGGCCTCGAGTCGCGCGATCTCGGCGCGCTCCTTGTCGCGGAAATAGCGGGTCAGCTCCTCGGTGAGCGCCGCCGGGTCGGCCTCGCGGTCGAGCACCTCGTAGACCTCGGTCATCTGCTTGCTCTCGAGCGTCATCCAGCCCTTCTCGACGAAGTACTCCAGGGCGGTGATGACGCGTCCGCGCCGGGTATCGAGCCCGCGCTCGGCGCCCAGCGCCTCGAGGGCGGCGAAGTCGAGAGTGTACCAGGTGCGCGCCCGGGAGGCGGCATCGAGAATCGCCTGGACGAAGGCGCGGCGCTCCTCCTGGAAGCGGGCCACCAGCGTCTCCGGCTCCTCCGTCAGCCGGAAGCGGTAGTCGGCGAAGTAGCTGTAGCGCGGGGCGATGATGCCGCGCAGCTCGAGCTGTACCAGCAGGGTCTTGAGCGGCAGGGGGCGAATATTGCTGTGTCGCGACAGGGCGTTGAGCATCAGCTCCCATTCGCCTCCGGCGGCCTGCAGGGTGTCGATCACGCGCCGGATGCCGTGCTGCTCCGGCGTGTCGCCATAGACGAAGTTCTCCAGCACCTCGAGGTGGTCGCGCCCGGCCAGCATCAGGCAGCGCGAGGGCCGCCCATCCCGGCCGGCACGGCCGATCTCCTGGCTGTAGTTCTCGATGGACTTCGGCAAATCGAAGTGCACGACGTTGCGGATGTCGGCCTTGTCGATGCCCATGCCGAAGGCGATGGTGGCGACGATGCAGGGCGTCTGTCCCGCCATGAAGTCCCGCTGGATGGTGTCGCGTCGCTCGGCGTCGAGTCCCGCGTGGTAGGCCGTGGCGGGCAGGCCGACCTTCTGGAGGTAGGCGGCCAGGCGCTCGGCGGTCTGCTGCAGGGTGACGTAGACGATGGTGGGCTCGGGCGGGCCCGGCGTGAATTTCGGTCGCAGCCACTCCACCAGCCGGCGCGGGCGCTCATCGGCGGGCACCGGCGAGACCTCGAGGTCGAGGTTGGCGCGATAGAAGCCGGTGCCGGTGACGTCCTCCGGGGCGATGTCGAAGCGGTCGCGCATGTCGTCGATGACCCGCGGCGTGGCCGTGGCGGTGAGCAGCAGCACCTGCGGGATGTCGAACTCCCGGCGATAGGCGGGCAGCTTGAGGTAGTCCGGCCGGAAGTTGTGGCCCCATTCTGAGATGCAGTGCGCCTCGTCGACCACCATCAGCGAGATCGGCACGCGGCGGATGAAGGCCCGGAAGCGCTCGTTCTTGAGGCGCTCGACGGAGACCATCAGGATGCGGATGTCGCCGCGCTTGACGCCCTCCATCACCGCCGCCGCCTCCTCGCGGCTCTGGCCGGAATCGAGGCTGGCGGCGGCGATGCCGTGGCGCGCCAGGAAGGCCAGCTGGTCCTGCATCAGCGCCAGCAGGGGCGAGATCACCAGCGTCAGGTGCGGGAGGTGCAGGGCGGGCAGCTGGTAGCAGAGCGACTTGCCGGAGCCGGTGGGGAAGATGGCCGCCGCCGAGCGGCCGGCCACGATCGCCTCGATCACCGGCCGCTGGCCGGGGCGGAAGTCGTCGTAGCCGAAGACCTGTGCGAGCGTCTGCTGGATCATGGGGCTCTCCCTGCCGGGTCGTTGGAGGTTCACTGGGGATCCGTCCAGTATACCGGTCCCGGGCGACGCGCGTCCGCCGGTCGATGCAGTCACTATACTTCGGGTGTGCCCGTCGCGATCGGCGGGTCGGGGAGGTGGCATGGCCATGACCGAGCATGATCTCGAGATCCAGACCTCCGGGGTCGCCCTGGAGGCCACCCTGCTGATGCCCGAGGCTGCGGTCGGCATCGTGGTGTTCGCCCACGGCAGCGGCAGCAGCCGCTTCAGCGTTCGCAATCGCCGGGTGGCGCGCCACCTGGCCGAGCAGGGGCTGGCGACCCTGCTGTTCGATCTGCTGACGCCGGAGGAGAGCCTGATCGACGAGCGTACCCGGGCGCTGCGCTTCGATATCGCGCTGATCGGGGCGCGCATGAGCGGGGCGGTGGCCTGGGTCGCCGAGGCGCCGCCGTCGCGCCATCTCGGGATCGGCCTGTTCGGCGCCAGCACCGGGGCCGCGGCGGCGCTGATCGCGGCGGCCGATCAGCCCGGGTGGGTGAGGGCGGTGGTGTCCCGCGGCGGACGCCCCGATCTCGCCGGCGAGGCCCTGGCGCGGGTGAGGGCGCCGACCCTGCTGCTGGTCGGCGGGCATGATCCCGAGGTCATTCGGCTCAACGAGCAGGCCATGGCGCGACTCTGCAGTCCTCGGCAGCTGCTGATCGTGCCCGGCGCCAGCCATCTCTTCGAGGAGCCCGGCACCCTGGCGCGGGTCGAGGCCCACGCCGCCCGGTGGTTTCTCGACCACCTGAGGGAGGTCCCGCCCGAGGCCGGCTAGGCGTCGGCCATCACGCGATTGCGCCCGCCGTGCTTGGCGGCATAGAGGCTGTCGTCGACGCGCTGCATGAGGATCTCGCGGGAGTCGCCGACGCGGTGTTCGGCGATCCCGATGCTGATGGTGATCTGGCCGCGCCCGACGCCGAAGTCGTGCTCGGCGATCCGCCGACGCAGCCGCTCCGCCAGCTGCCGGCAGTGCGACTCGGGCGTCAGGGGCAGCAGGACCGCGAACTCCTCGCCGCCGAGGCGCGCCATCAGGTCCTCCTCGCGCAGGATGCCCTGGCAGAGGCTGGCGAGTTCGCGCAGCACCTGGTCGCCCTGCAGGTGGCCCCAGGTATCGTTGATCGACTTGAAGTGGTCGAGATCGAGCATCATCAGCGACAGCGGCAGGCCGTGGCGGTTGCTCAGCGAGAGCTCCTCGTCGAGGCGCGTCATCAGCTTGCGTCGATTGGCCAGGCCGGTGAGGTCGTCGGTGTCCGAGAGCCGTCGCAGGCGGTCCTCCTCGAGCATCTGCTCGCTGATGTCGATCATCAGACCGACCCAGAGGGTGCCGCTGTCGACCTGGCGGGGCTGGGCACGCACGGCGATCCAGTTCATGCGTTCCCCGTTCAGGCGCAGCCGAAAGGTGGTGGCGATGGGGGTCCCCGCGTGCGCCGAGCGTTCGATGATGGCCATCAGCCGCGGATAGTCCGGCTCGGCCAGTCGCTCCAGGGCGGGCTGGGCATTCCGGGCCAGGTCGTGTCGATCGAGACCGTTGAGTCCGGTGGCGCTGCCGGCCAGATAGGGAAAATGCAGGTGGCCTCGCGGTGAACGGTGCAGCTGGAAGATGACGCCGGGCAGCTGTTCCGTCAGCTCGAAGAGCCACTGTGAGGGTGAGGTTGTCGTACCCAGCAGGACATCGTTGGAGGGCATGCGGGTGTCCTTGTATCCCTGCTGCGCACAGAGAGTCGTTGTCGTCCTGTCCAGCGCAGGGCTGGGATCGATCGCGGGCGCTTGGGGCACGTCGCTTTTTGGTGGTCGGCAGTATGGCGCCTTTATTAGGGTACTGCCTATCCGCCTTGAGGTGTAGGCGATCGCCGACAATAAGGCTTGGTTAATATGCTACGTCGCCGGTTCAGGTCGGGGGCGACCGGGCATCAGCGCGGGGCATCGTAGCGTCGCGCCCGCCCGCGGGAGAACACCACCTGCCAGAGCTGGAGATGGCGGGCGCGGAAGGCGCCGGCACAGACCGACAGGTAGTAGCGGAACATCCGGCGGGTGCGCTCGTTGTAGCGCGGCGCGATCTCGTGCCAGTGGGCGTCGAAATTGGCCAGCCACGCCATCAGCGTCCGGTCATAGTCCGGGCCGAAGTTCTGCCAGTCCTCCATCAGCAGGTGATCCTCGCTCTCGCGCGCGATGTGCATGGCCGAGGGCAGGGTGCCGTTGGGGAAGATATAGCGATTGATCCAGGGATCGGCCGAGATCTCCGAGCGGTTGGCGCCGATGGTGTGCAGCAGGAAGAGCCCGTCCGACGGCATCAGGCGTCGGATGGTCTCGAAATAGGTAGCATAGTTGCGGTGCCCCACGTGCTCGAACATGCCGATGGAGACGATGCGGTCATACTGGCCGTCGAGGTCGCGATAGTCCTGCAGCAGGATCTCCACCGGCAGCTCGGCGCAGCGCTCCCGGGCCAGCGCCGCCTGCTCCCGGGAGATGGTGATGCCGGTGACCGACACGCCGTGATGCCGCGCGGCGTGCTCGGCGAAGCTGCCCCAGCCGCAGCCGATATCGAGGACCCTCATGCCCGGCTTCAGGTCGAGCTTTTGACATGCCAGCTCGAGCTTGGCCCGCTGGGCGGCGGCGAGATCCTCGGCCTCCTTCCAGTAGCCGCAGGAGTAGCACATGGTCTCATCGAGCATGCGCTCGAAGAGGTCGTTGCCCAGGTCGTAGTGCGCCTCGCCGACCATGTAGGCGCGGGTCCGGCTCTGCAGGTTGCGAAAGCCCGACTGCAGCCGGTACATGAGCTTTTCCGACGGCGTGCGCGCGTGCTGCCCCAGGCCGTGCAGCAGCATGAGGTGGGCCATCTGGTCGATGCGCTCGCACTCCCACCAGCCCTCCATGTAGGTCTCGCCGAGGCCCAGGGTGCCCTGGTGCAGGATGCGCGAGAAGACGTCGGGGTGGAGCACGCGAATGTCCTGGGGCGCCTCGCCGTTCAGGGTGACGCCCGATCCCGCCAGCAGGCGTTCGACGATGCGCCTGGATCGGGTGTCGGGCAGGGCGATCGGGCCGATAGGGGTGTCACTGGTCATGATGCCCTCCTGGTCGCGTGCCGGCTGACAGGCTGACGAACGCGGCGAGGCCGCGCCAATGCCACTTAGCCACCAGCATAGACCAGCGAGCCGGCGCCGTGTGCCAGACGCGACGACGACGCGGTGTCGCCGCTTCGCCGCCGCTGGGGGGAAAAGGCAGCATGATCGGCCGTGCATCTGCCCAATCACGCTAAAATCCGTCACAATAGGCGGCTGGTGGCGATGCCTCGCGGTGTCGGAAAGAACCCCGGTGATCCTGGTGTGATATGACAACGAACGCACAACCCCGAACCCAGTGGCTCGGCCGCTGGGGCTTCATCCTGGCGGCGACCGGCTCCGCCGTGGGCCTCGGCAACATCTGGAAGTTTCCCTACATCACCGGCGAGTTCGGCGGTGGTGCCTTCGTGCTGGTCTACCTGGCCTGCATCCTCGCCGTGGGCGTGCCGGTGATGATGACCGAGATCGCCCTGGGGCGTCGCGGCCGCGGCAGCCCCGTGGACGCGCTGCGCCGCGTCATCGCCGAGTCGGGCCGCGGCTCGGCCTGGTCGCTGCTCGGCTGGATGGCCATGCTGTGCGGCTTTCTGATCCTGTCGTTCTACGTGGTGGTGGCCGGCTGGTCCTTCGCCTACCTCTGGAAGATGCTGACCGGCGGTCTCGCGGGCTCGAGCGTCGACGAGATGGCGGCGATCTTCGCGGCCAACAACGCAAGCCCCCTGAACCTCGGCTTCTGGAGCACCCTGGTCACGGTGGCCACCATGGTGATCGTCGGCAAGGGCGTGCAGGCCGGTATCGAGAAGAGCGTCAGCTGGATGATGCCCGGCATGGTGCTGATGCTGCTGCTGCTGATCGGCTACGGGGTGTTCTCCGGCGGCTTTCCCGCGGCGGTCGACTTCCTGTTCTCCTTCGACGCCGGCCGCCTCTCCAGCGAGGGCATGCTGGCCGCCCTCGGCCACGCCTTCTTCACCCTGTCACTGGCCTCCGGGGCGATCCTCACCTACGGCAGCTACCTGCCCGCGACCACCTCGATCGCCCGCACCACGCTCTCCGTGGCGCTGGCCGATACCGTGGTGGCGCTGATGGCGGGACTGGCGATCTTCCCGGTGATCTTCGCCAACGGCATGAGTCCGAGCAGCGGCCCCGGCCTGATCTTCATGAGCCTGCCGCTGGCCTTCCAGGCGATCCCTATGGGTACCCTGTTCGGTGTCCTGTTCTTCGTGATGCTCTCCATGGCCGCGCTGACCTCGTCGATCTCCATGGTCGAGGCCACGGTCTCCTGGCTGACCGACAACAAGGGCATCTCGCGGCGCAGCGCCTCCTGGGGTACCGGCCTCGTGCTGTGGCTGATCAGCACCCTGGCGATGCTCTCCTTCAACGTCGGGGCCGACTGGACCCTGGCCGGCAAGCACTTCTTCGACTGGCTCGACTACCTGACCTCGCGCTGGATGATGCCGCTGGGCGGGCTCGGCATGGTGATGCTGGCCGGGTTCGTGCTGAAGAGCGAGACCTTCCGCGAGGAGCTCGGCCTGTCGCCGGCCTGCCATGCGCTCTGGCTGTTCATGGTGCGCTACGTCAGCCCGCTGGGGATCCTGATGATCTTCGTCGACGCCCTGGGCATCACCCGCGTCGAGTTCGGCCTGCACTGGCCCTGGCTGCTGGCGATCCTCGTGGCTGCGACCCTGGTCGGTGAACTCGCCAGCCCGCGCCTGAGGCGCATGCTCTGCTCCTGAGCCCGCCGCGTCGCGCCTTGCCCCATCGCCTCCGCCCCGTGCGGGGGCGATGTCGTTTCGGGCGGGCCGCCACCCATGAAACCAGCGGTTATAGCCTTGTGCCGAGGGAGTCGTGGTATCCGGGGCGACTGTTAATTACCATAACGAATAAATCGTCATTCATGATCGAGGTTATTGGAATATGAGAACCGGTTCCGTGCACGCGGCGGGGCGCGACGAGGCGGCGATGGGGCTGCCGCCGGGCTCGGCCTTCCCTCAGGGCTGTGTCAGCCTGGTCGGGGCCGGCCCGGGCGATCCGGAACTGCTCACCCTCAAGGCGTGGCGGCGCCTCCAGGCCGCCGAGGTGATCCTCCACGACCGGCTGGTCAGCGACGAGATCCTGGCGCTGGCGAGGCCCGAGGCCCTTCGCCTCTACGTCGGCAAGGAGCGCTCGCGGCACAGCGTGCCCCAGGACGGCATCAACCAGGCCCTGGTCGACTGGGCCCTGGCGGGCAGGCGGGTGGTGCGCCTCAAGGGCGGCGATCCCTTCATCTTCGGGCGCGGCGGGGAGGAGCTCGAGACGCTGGTCGAGGCGGGGATCATGGTGGAGGTGGTGCCCGGCATCACCGCGGCCTCGGGCTGTGCGGCCTACGCCGGCATCCCGCTGACCCACCGCGATCATGCCCAGTCGGTGCGCTTCGTCACCGGCCATCTGCGCAACGGCAGCAGCGACCTGGACTGGCCGACGCTGGCGGGCCCCGGCCAGACCCTGGTGTTCTACATGGGGCTGGGCAGCCTTGCGCTGATCGGCGAGCAGCTGTGCCGCCACGGCCTGGACCCCGAGACCCCGGTGGCGCTGATCGAGCAGGGCACCACGTCACGCCAGCGGGTGCACGTCGGCACCCTCCGGGCATTGCCGCCGACAGGCGAAGTGGTTACTATCCGACCGCCGACGCTGATCGTCGTCGGCGGTGTCGTGACACTCCACGACCGGCTGGCCTGGTTCGACCGGGCCCAGGCCAACAGCGCGGGTTGGCTGCAGGGCAAGCACCCGTCCACGTCGACCCTCGATCAAGGCGCCTGATCGCTCCCAGTGGGCCTTGGCGCGATCTGCTATGTCATAGGTGACTTCATGGATATTCGCTCCCGATCGATTCTGACCGCCTGCGTGGCGGTGTGGCTGATGTTCGGCCACGTTGCGATGAGTCAAGCCCACCAGACAGAGGCCAGGACCCAGGAGGGCATCGCCTCCTTCTACAGCGACCGCTTCCAGGGCCGTACCACGGCCAGCGGCGAGCCCTTCGACCAGCAGGCCCTCACGGCCGCCCATCCTACCCTGCCGTTCGGTACCCGGGTCACGGTGACCCGGGAGGACAACGGCCGCGAGGTCGAGGTGCTGATCAACGATCGCGGCCCCTATGCCAAGGGCCGCATCATCGATCTCTCCAAGCGCGCCGCCAAGGCGCTCGGCATGCTCAAGCGCGGCACCGTGCCGGTCGAGATCTCCTACGTTCGCTGAGCCGAGGGCCCGGCTCAGCGACGCTCCCGGCGCAGGAATTCGCGTCGCCAGCGCGTCAACAGCGCCTCGCGCTTGAGGTCGTCCAGGGTCGCCAGCAGCCCGGGACCGAGGGCGATGGGGCGCAGCGCCTCGCCGAGTCGCCGTCGTAGGGCGGCCGCCGTGCCCGGCCCCTCGAGCGCGGGATGAAGGGCGCCCAGCGGCGTCTCTCGCGCCAGTACCGACTGCCCCCTCTCGCCGAGCAGGAAGTCGACGAACCGCCGGGCCGCCGCCGGATGGGGGGCCTGGCGGGGTATCAGCGCCAGGCGCTGGGTGACCAGGGTGTAGTCCTCGGGCACCACGATCCTGAGCTGCGGCTGGTCGGCCAGGCGCTCCCGGGCGTAGCTGCCCAGCAGGTTGTAGCCCACCAGGTAGCGCCCCTCGATCAATCCCTCCAGCATCTCCCCGGTGGTCCCCGCCAGGGCGGCCTCGGCCTCGCCCAGCGCCGCCACCAGCTCCCAGTAGCGCGGCGAGAGCCGCGACTCCTCGATGGCATAGGTGTAGCCCGCCCCGCTGATCGCCGGGTCGTAGGTCACCACCCGGCCGCGCAGCGTCTCGTCCCGGCGTTCCAGCAGCGCCAGCAGGTCGGCGTGGCTGCGTACCTCCCCGAAGCGCGCGATGATCGCCTCGTTCACCACCATCACGATGGGCTCGAAGGTCACGGCGAAGAGCTCGCTGCGCCAGCGGGCCCAGGCCGGCCAGCGCCTAGCCGCGGGCGTCTCGAGCGGCTGGGCCCAGCCGTCGTTGGCCAGGCGGTACTGCCAGGGCATGGCCGAGGAGATCAGCACGTCGGCCTCGGCGGGCGCGCCGAGGAAGCGCTCGTGCAGGGCCAGGGTGGAGAGGTTGCGGTAGTGGATCGCGAACTGGGGATGGTCGCGATGGAAGGCGTCCAGCAGCGGTCGCACCTGGGGCAGGTCCAGGGCGCCGTGGATCACCAGCGGCGAGGCGGCGTCGCCACCGGCCGTGGCGGGGTAGTGCAGGCTCGGGGCGGCGTGCACGGCGCGGCTGGCGAGCGCCAGCGGTACCGCGAGCAGCAGCGCGAGCAGCCAGCATCCGGCGCAGCGGATCGGCGACGTCCTCGTGGGGCCTCGGCGGGTCATGGGGTCTCTCCGGGAAAGCGCAGCGTCACGCGCAGCCCGACGCCACCGGCGCCCTCGGACATCGCCAGGTGTGCGCCGTGGGTGCGGGCGATGCCGTCGACGATGGCGAGTCCCAGCCCGGAGCCCTCCAGGTCGTCGCGATCGCGATGGAAGGGGCGCAGCATCAAGGTGCGCCGCGCCACGGGAATGCCCGGGCCGTCGTCCTCGACGGCCAGGCTCGGCGGCGCCTCGCCGACCCGGATCGTGACGTGGCGCGCCCCGTAGCGACAGGCGTTGTCGATCAGGTTGCCGAGCGCCTCGGCGAGCTGCCAGTCGATGCCCCGGATCTCGACGTCGGCCGCGGCGCTCGCCACGCCGAGGTCGACCCCCGACCGGTGGCAGCTCGACCAGTGCTCGCGCACCGCTTCCCGGGCGAGGACGTTGAGCGACAGCGGGGCGAGCTCGGGGCGATATTCGGGGTTGGCCAGCCGGGTCAGCGACAGCAGCTGCATCGCCAGTCGCGCGGTGCGGGTGCTGGTGGCCTGCATGGCGACCAGGGCCTCCCGCCAGCGGGCCGGATCTTCCTGGCGCAGGGCGAGCTCGGCCCGGGCCGAGAGCCCCGCCAGCGGCGTGCGCAGCTGGTGGGAGGCGTCGCCGATGAAGCGCTCCTGGTTGGCGCGCACCCGGCGCATCCGGGCCAGCAGGTCGTTGACGGTATCGCGCAGCTCGGCGAGCTCGCGGGGCAGGCGCAGCTCTAGCGGGGCGAGGGTGCGCGGATCGCGACTTCGGATTGCGCGGCGCAGGCGGGTCAGCGGGGCCAGGGCGGTGCGGATCGACAGCAGCAGCGCGACGATCGCCAGCGCCGCCATGGCGAGGATCATCGCCAGGTTGGCCCGCCACAGCTCGGCGGCCAGGGCGTCGCGCCCCTCGCGGCTGTGGGCGACGCGTACCTCGAAGGGCTCGCGCAGCTGCCACTCCTCGAGACGCGTGCGCCGCACCCCCTGGCGCAGCGACAGACCCTGCCAGGCGATGTCGCGATAGAGCAGGGTGTCGTCGTCCGACGGCGCCTCGCGGGCATCTCCCGGCAGCTCGGCGTTGCCGGTGATCAGCCGGCCGCGATGGTCGACCAGGCTGTAGAACACCCGCTCCTCGGCGTCGGTGGCCAGCATCTCCAGCGCCGCCGGCGGCAGGTCGAGCCACAGGCGGTCGTCCTGCCACTGCACCTGCTCGGCGATGGCCAGGGAGGCGGCCTCGAGCAGGCGGTCGAAGGCGCGGTCGGCGGTGCGTCGCGCCTCGAACCAGGCCTGCAGCAGCATCAGGCTGCCCAGCACCAGCAGCGGCACCAGCAGCCAGGCCAGCAGGCGGCGCGAGAGGCTGTCGCCGCGCGTCACTCGGCCTCCAGCAGGTAGCCCAGGCCGCGCACCGTGCGCAGGGCCACGGCGCTGTCGGCCAGGCGCTTGCGCAGCCGGTGGACGTAGACCTCGATGGCGTTGTCGCCCATGGCGTCGCCCTGGAAGGCGTCCTCGGCGAGTTGGACCTTGTCCACCGGGGTGCCGGCATGGCGCATCAGGCACGCCAGCAGGCGCTGCTCCCGGGGCGGCAGGGTGAGCGGCGCGCCCTGGAGGGTGAAGCGCTGCTGTTGAGTGTCGAGGGTGAGGGGGCCCACGGTCAGCGTTGCCGCGGGGCTGCGACGCCGGAGCAGGGCGCGCACGCGCGCCTCCAGCTCGTCCAGGGCGAAGGGCTTGGCCAGGTAGTCGTCGGCGCCCAGGTCGAGGCCGCGTACCCGGTCCTCCACGGCGCCGCGGGCGGTGAGGATCAGGACCGGGGTGGCGCGGTCATGGGCGCGCAGGGCCTCGAGCACCTCGAGGCCGCTGCAGCCCGGCAGGTTGAGGTCGAGCAGCACCAGCGCGACGCCGTGGTCGGGCGTGGCCAGCCGCTCACGCGCCGCGCGGCCGTCATCGAGGTGGCAGACCTCGTGGCCCTCCAGGCGCAGGGTCTCGGCCAGGGTCTCGGCGAGCAGGGCGTCGTCCTCCACCAGCAGCAGCGTCATGATCCCGTCTCCTGTGCGTCCTGTCCCGGCCCGGCCGACAGCGTCGCCGCGGCGGCCTCCAGCGCGGCCCTGGCGCGCGTCGTGTCGAGGCGCCCGGCCGGGCCCGAGAGGGCCAGCCAGCGCGGCGGCTCGAGGGCGTCGCCGGGCAGCGGCTGGCAGACCATGGCGCCGCCGGGCAGCGCCGGGCGCGGGTCCCGGTCATCGCTGACCGCCCAGCGGTCGCCCGGGTGCAGGTCGTGGCGCAGGGCGCTCTCGGGCAGCGTGACCAGGCGACACTCCGCTACGCCGTCCTCCACCTCGAGCAGGGTCGCGGTCTCGCCGGACTCGGCCGCCAGGCGGGCGAGCAGCGGCTGGATGCGTCTCGCCAGCTGCCGGCCGGGCAGGTGGCGGCGTGCCAGGCGCACCGGGGCGTGGCCGAGGTGCCAGCGGCCGTGGGCGTCGCGCTGCACATAGTCGAAGCGGGAGAGCGAGCCCAGCAGGCGCAGCAGGGTGCTCTTGTAGAAGCCGGTGGCCTGGGCGAGCTCCGCCAGGCTGAAGTGCTCCTGCGGGGAGTCGAAGGCCTCGAGCACCGTCAGTGCGCGCTCCACCGCCTCGACGCGGTCCTGTGCCATGGGGGTTCGAGCCTCTCTGCAGTGAATGAGCCCGCGGGCTCCCTGTCTCGAGCGTCGCTCAGGCCTCTCGAGGGCGTGCCGCACCGCCCCTTGAACTTTGGTCGCAATCCGGCATCGCGGCGTTGACGCCCTCGGCGGGCGCGCCTAACTTTCCATCCTGAGGAACGATGTTCTGCCTTACAGAATTGTAAGGAAAGCCGACAGGTTCCGCAAGCCGACCATCACACAACGACTTCACAAGCCCGATGTCAGGAGGCACGCCCGCCATGAACCTCAAGCGCCCCGTCCAGCTGGTCGCGATCAGCATGCTCGCCACCACCGCCGTCACCGCCTTCGCCTTCGAGCCCGAGGGCAAGGTGGAGTGCCTGGCCCCCGCCGACCCGGGCGGCGGCTGGGACTTCACCTGCCGCAGCGTCGGCCAGGTCCTGCAGGACCTCGAGCTGGTGCCCGGCAACGTCCAGACCATCAACATGGCCGGCGCCGGCGGCGGGGTCGCCTATGCGCACACCGTCAGCAAGCGCGCCGGCGACGAGCAGCTGCTGGTGGCGGCCTCCACGGCGACCACCACCCGCCTGGCCCAGGGCCAGTTTCCGGGCATGACCGCCGACATGGTCAACTGGATCGGCGCGCTGGGCGCGGACTACGGCGTGATCGCCGTGGCCGACGACTCCGAGTACGACGACCTGCCCGAGCTCATGGAGGCCCTCGCTGAGGACCCGCGCAGCGTCAAGTTCGCCGGCGGCAGCGCCAAGGGCGGCTGGGATCACCTCAAGGTGCTGATCGCCGCCCAGGCGGCGGGCGTCGAGAACCTGCCGCGCATCGCCTACCTATCCTACAACAACGGCGGCGAGGCCATGACCCAGGTGGTCGGCGGCCATGTCGACGCCTTCACCGGCGACATCTCCGAGGCCCAGGGCTTCATGGAGTCCGGCGACCTGCGCGTGCTGGCCGTGCTCGCCGAGGAGCGCCTGCCCGGCGAGTTCGGTGACATCCCCACCGCCCGCGAGCAGGGCATCGACGCCCTCGGCCCCAACTGGCGCGGCTTCTACATGCCCGCCGACATCTCCGAGGACGCCAAGCAGTACTGGGTGGACGCCATGGACACCATCTACGCCAGCCAGGAGTGGCAGGACGTGATGACCAACAACGGCCTGATGCCCTTCCACATGAGCGCCGGCGAGTTCGAGACCTTCGTCACCGACCAGATCGATGACATCGAGCAGCTCTCCAAGGACATCGGACTGATTCAGTAATGACCTTCAACGACCGCATCTTCGGAGTGCTGATGATCGTCCTGGCCGTCGCGTACGGCTGGGGCGCCACGCAACTCCCCGAACCCTTCGGCGGCAGCGAGGCCGTGGGTCCCGAGACCTTCCCGCTGCTGCTCTCCGTGGTGCTGGCGCTCTCCAGCCTCTACCTGATCGTCAGGCCCGACCCCGATAACGCCTGGCCCTGGAGCCGCACCGGCATCGAGCTGATCATCGCGGTGGTGGTGCTGGTGCTCTACGCCATGCTGCTGCAGCCGCTCGGCTTCATCCTCAGCACGGCCCTGGCCGTCGGCACCCTGTGCTGGCGCATGGGGTCGCGGCCGCCGCGCGCCTACCTCGTCGGGGCGATCTCCGGCCTGGTGGTCTACCTGGTGTTCAACTTCGCCCTGGACCTCGCGCTGCCGCTGGGCCTGCTCTCGTTTCTGGAGGTGAGCTGATGGAGACCCTCGGCTATCTGATCGACGGCTTCGGCGTCGCCCTGGCGCCCCATAACCTGATGTTCGCCCTGATGGGCGCTTTCCTGGGCACCTTGATCGGCGCGCTGCCGGGGCTGGGGCCGGCCAACGGGGTGGCGATCCTGATCCCGCTGGCCTTCACCCTGGGGCTCGCCCCCGAGACCGCGCTGATCATGCTCACCGCGGTCTACGCCGGCGCCATGTACGGCGGGCGCATCTCGTCGATCCTGCTCAACATCCCCGGCGACGAGCCGGCCATGATGACCTGCCTCGACGGCTACCCCATGGCCCAGCAGGGCAAGGCGGCCGAGGCGCTGGCGATCTCGGCGGTGGCCTCGTTCATCGGCAGCCTGGTCGCCACCATCGGGCTGATCCTGCTGGCGCCGATCCTCGCCGACTTCGCCCTGACCTTCGGGCCGGCGGAGTACTTCGCGCTCTTCCTGCTGGCCTTCGCCACCCTGGGCGGCATCACCGGCAAGAACCCGATGAAGACCGTGGTGGCCGCGGCCATCGGCCTGATGATCGCCACCGTGGGCATCGACAACACCGGCGTGCAGCGCTTCACCTTCGGCACGCTGGAGCTCTACGAGGGGGTGGACTTCATCATCGCCATCGTCGGGCTGTTCGCCATCTCGGAGCTGCTGTTCTTCATCGAGGAGCGCGCCGGCGGCGGCAAGGAGAAGATGGTCGTCAACAAGCTCAAGCTCTCCTGGGCCGACATCCGCGCCATCCTGCCCTCGAGCCTGCGCGGCGGCGTGCTGGGCTTCATCGCCGGGGTCCTGCCGGGGGCCGGGGCGTCGCTCGGCAGCTTCATCGGCTACACCCTCGAGAAGAAGGTCGTGGGCAAGAAGGGCTACTTCGGCGAGGGCGACCCGCGCGGCGTGGCCGGCCCCGAGGCGGGCAACAACGGCGCCTCCTCCGGCGCGCTGGTGCCGATGCTGACCCTGGGCGTGCCGGGCAGCGGCACCACGGCGGTGCTGCTGGCGCTGTTGATCTCGCTCAACATCACGCCGGGCCCGCTGATGTTCACCCAGAACGCCGACATCGTCTGGGGAGTGATCGCGGCGCTGCTGATCGGCAACTTCCTGCTGCTGGTGCTCAACATCCCGCTGGTCGGCATCTTCGTCAGGCTGCTCTCGGTGCCGCCGATGTACCTGCTGCCGGTCGTCACCATGATCGCCTTCGTGGGCATCTACTCGATCAGCAACACCACCTTCGACCTCTACTTCATGGTCGCCTTCGGGGTGGGGGGCTACGTGCTGCGCAAGCTCGAGATCCCGCTGGTGCCGGTCATCCTCGGCCTGCTGCTGGGGCCGGAGATGGAGAAGAACCTGCGTCACGCCATGGACATCTCCGACGGCGACTGGACCATCCTGTGGGACAGCGGCCTGGCCATCGGCCTGTGGGTGTTCGCCGGCCTCGGGCTGATCCTGCCCTACATCGTCGGCCCGCTCCTGCGCCGGCGCATGAAGGTGACCGCCGGGACGGGGAACCCGGAGGGCGACTGAGCCCACCGCCACCTCCTGCACGTCCCACGGGGGCGCCGGCCTGGCCGGCGCCCCCGTGTCGTCTGTGGCCGCCGCGCGCCGCGATGGTGCGTTGCACCACGGGGGCGGGCGATGGTGGGGCGCCGCGGCTGGCGTCCGGGCTTCGACGGCCCGCGACGGCGCCCGCTGCGCCTCGTTGAGCATCTGCCAATTGACTGATTCGCGGAGCGAATCTCGCCACTCCGTCGAACTGGCACACCCCTTGCGATGACAGGCCAGAGGCATCGTGTGCGATGTCCTCCTGCGCTGGACAGACCGACAACAACATCGCCCGCAAGGAGTTCCCATGATCCCGTCATCCGCTTCCCGTTCCCCCCGCTGGCTGGCCGCGTCCCTCCTGAGCCTGGGGGTGGCCGCCCCCGCCCTGGCCCAGGAGGACCCGATCAAGGTCGGCATCCTGCACTCGCTCTCCGGCACCATGGCCATCAGCGAGACGGTGCTCAAGGAGACCGTCGAGATGCTCATCGCGCAGCAGAACGCCGAGGGCGGCCTGCTGGGGCGCCAGCTGGAGGCCGTGGTGGTGGACCCGGCCTCCGACTGGCCGCTGTTCGCCGAGAAGGCCCGCGAGCTGCTCGCCCAGCAGGAGGTCGACGTGATCTTCGGCAACTGGACCTCAGTGTCGCGCAAGTCGGTGCTGCCGGTGGTCGAGGAGCTCAACGGCCTACTCTTCTATCCGGTGCAGTACGAGGGTGAGGAGTCCTCCGAGAACGTCTTCTACACCGGGGCGGCGCCCAACCAGCAGGCGATCCCCGCGGTGGACTACCTGATGAACGAGGTGGGCGTCGAGCGCTGGGTGCTGGCCGGCACCGACTACGTCTATCCGCGCACCACCAACAAGATCCTCGAGGCCTATCTCAAGGGTCACGGCGTGGGGGAGGCGGACATCATGATCAACTACACCCCCTTCGGCCATTCCGACTGGCAGAACATCGTCTCCGAGATCAAGGCGTTCGGCAGCGAGGGCAAGAAGACCGCAGTGGTCTCGACCATCAACGGCGACGCCAACGTGCCCTTCTACCGGGAGCTGGGCAACCAGGGCCTCGACGCCGCCGACATCCCGGTGGTGGCCTTCTCGGTGGGCGAGCAGGAGCTCACCGGCATCGACACCGCGCCGCTGGTCGGCCATCTCGCCGCCTGGAACTACTTCATGAGCGTCGACACCGATGCCAACTACGACTTCATCGACGCCTGGATCGAGTACACCGGCGACGACATGGCGGTGACCAACGATCCCATGGAAGCCCACTACATCGGCTTCCACATGTGGGCCGAGGCGGTGCGCAAGGCCGGTACCACCGAGGTCGATGCGGTCAAGGAGGCCATCATCGGCGTCAGCGTCCCCAACCTCACCGGCGGCTACGCGGCGATGATGCCCAACCACCACATCACCAAGCCGGTGCTGATCGGCGAGATCCAGGACAACGGCCAGTTCTCCATCGTCTGGGAGACCCCCTCCACCGTGGCCGGGGACGCCTGGTCCGACTACCTGGAAGGCTCCAAGGACCTGATCAGCGACTGGCGCGCCCCGATGTCCTGCGGCAACTACAACGTCGTGACGGGGAGCTGCGGTGGCGGCGAGGCCGAGGTGGCCTCGGCTGAGTAAGCCACTCCCCGGGCCGCGTCCGCGGCCCGGGCTTTTCCCCCTTACCGACAGGACATGGTCATGAGGATGATCCGCTCCCTCGTGCGAGCGCTGTTCTGCCTGGTCGTCGTCGCGCTTGCCGCGCCGGCGGCCCTGGCCGCTGCCGACGACGACGGCCAGGCGCGGCTCGAGGCCCTCGACACCCGCGCCTACGCCGACAAGGGCGAGGCCATCGAGGCGCTCGCCGCCAGCGGCGACCCGCGCACCCGGCGCTGGCTCGAGGCGCTGATGGACGGCAAGCTGCAGCGTCACAAGGAGACCGGGCGCTTCGTCGTGGTGCTCGAGAACCGCGGCCGGCACTGGCCGGTGGCCGATGCCCTGACCGGCGAGGCACTCGGCGAGATGTCGCGCCGCGAGCTCGACCGCATCGGCATCAACAATGCGCTGCGCGGCCGGCTGCAGAGCACCCTGGCAGTGCTCGACCTGCGGGTGGAGGACGCGGGGGCCCGCCGCGAGGCGGCCCGCGACCTGCTGGGCCGGGTCGACGCGGCCATGGTGGCGCCGCTGGAGGACGTGCTCGAGGCCGAGGGCGACCCCGAGGTCCGCCGCCTGCTGGCCCAGGGGCTGGCGATTCACCGGCTCGAGCGGGGCGAGGCGGCGGCCGTCGAGGCGCTGGCCGGCAGCCTCAACCCCGAGGCCCGGGCGGCCCTCAGCGCCGCCGCGCGCAGCGAGGATCCCGACCTCGCCGAGGCCGCCAGCGGAGCGCTTGCTGACATCGAGCAGAAGCTCAGGCTCAACCGCGGCCTGGAGACCCTCTACTTCGGCCTGTCGCTCGGCTCGGTGCTGGTGCTGGCGGCCATTGGCCTCGCCATCACCTTCGGCGTGATGGGGGTGATCAACATGGCCCACGGCGAGCTGATGATGCTCGGCGCCTACACCACCTGGGCGATGCAGCAGCTGCTGCCCGGCCAGCCCGGGCTGGCGCTGCTGCTGGCGATTCCCGCCGGCTTCCTGGTCGCGGCGCTGGCCGGCGTCGCCATCGAGCGCGGGGTCATTCAGTTCCTCAAGGGCCGCCCGCTGGAGACCCTGCTCGCCACCTTCGGCGTCAGCCTGATCCTCCAGCAGCTGGTGCGCACCGTCATCTCGCCGCTCAATCGTACCGTGGTCACCCCGGAGTGGATGAGCGGCTCGCTGATGATCAACGAAGGGCTGTCGCTGACCCTGAATCGCCTCTACGTGCTGGGCTTCGCGCTGCTGGTCTTTGCCGGCCTGATGTTGGTGATGCGGCGCACCCGGCTGGGTCTGGAGGTGCGGGCGGTGACCCAGAACCGCGCCATGGCGCGCGCCATGGGCATCCGCGCGACCCGGGTCGACATCCTGACCTTCGCGCTCGGCTCCGGCGTGGCGGGGCTCGCCGGCGTGGCGCTCTCCCAGCTCACCAACGTCGGGCCCAACCTCGGCCAGAACTACATCATCGACTCCTTCATGGTGGTGGTCTTCGGCGGAGTCGGGAACCTCTGGGGCACCCTGGTGGCCGGGCTGTCGCTGGGCGTCATCAACCAGGTGCTCGAGCCCTGGGCAGGCGCCGTGCTGGCCAAGATCCTGGTGCTCGTCTTCATCATCCTGTTCATCCAGAAGCGCCCCCGCGGACTCTTTCCGCAGAAGGGCCGGGCGGCGGAGGGCTGATCCATGCCTGATTCGACCTCGTGGCTCAGCCGGCCATTCCGTGAACGCGCGACGCGGCTCTTTCTGGGCGTCCTGCTCACGGCCCTGGCCGTCGTGACGCTGCTCCACCTGGCGCTGCCGGCGGGGCATCCGCTGCACGTCTCCACCTATACCGTGACGCTGCTCGGCAAGTACCTGAGCTATGCGCTGCTGGCGGTGGCCGTGGACCTGGTGTGGGGGTATCTCGGCATCCTGAGCCTCGGCCACGGCGCCTTCTTCGCCCTGGGCGGCTATGCCATGGGGATGTACCTGATGCGCCAGATCGGTGATCGCGGCGTCTACGGCGACCCGCTGCTGCCGGACTTCATGGTATTTCTCGACTGGGACGAGCTGCCCTGGTACTGGCTGGGCTTCGACATGGCCGGCTTCGCCTTCGTGATGGTGCTGCTGGCGCCGGGGCTGCTGGCGCTGGTGTTCGGCTTCCTGGCGTTTCGCTCGCGGGTCACCGGGGTCTATCTCTCGATCATCACCCAGGCCCTGACCTTCGCCCTGATGCTGGCCTTCTTCCGCAACGAGATGGGCTTCGGCGGCAACAACGGCCTGACCGACTTCAAGGAGCTGCTGGGCTTCGACCTGCGAAGCGACGCCACCCGGCTCGGCCTGTTCCTGGCCACCGGCGTGGCCCTGGCCCTGGGGTACGTGCTGTGCCGGGCGATCGTCTCAAGCAAGCTCGGCCGGGTCTGCGTGGCGACTCGCGACGCCGAGGCCCGCACCCGCTTTCTCGGCTATCGGGTCGAGCGCTTCCAGCTCTTCGTCTTCGTGGTCTCGGCGATGCTGGCCGGGGTGGCAGGTGCCCTCTACGTGCCCCAGGTGGGCATCATCAATCCCGGCGAGTTCTCGCCGATCTTCTCCATCGAGATCGTGCTCTGGGTGGCGCTGGGCGGACGCGGCACCCTCTACGGCGCGGTGATCGGCGCGCTGCTGGTCAACTACGCCAAGACGGTGTTCACCGGCGCCATGCCGGATGCCTGGCTGTTCGCCCTGGGCGGCATGTTCGTGCTGGTCACGGTGCTGCTGCCCAAGGGCATCGCCGGCCTGCTGGCCTATCGCCTTCGTCGTCGCCCCTCGGCACGCCCGTCATCCCCCGACCCCGCTTCGCCCAAGGAGGCCTCGGCATGAATTTCTTCACCTCGCTGGCCGATCGCGACCACGTCTTCGACTTCCTGGTGCCGGCCGCCTCGCCGGTGGACGTGCGCCACGGCCCGATCCTGTATCTCGACGGCGTGACCGTCAGCTTCGACGGCTTCAAGGCGATCGACGCCCTAGACCTGACCATCGACGACGGCGAGCTGCGCTGCATCATCGGCCCCAACGGCGCCGGCAAGACCACCATGATGGACATCATCACCGGCAAGACCCGCCCCGACAGCGGCTCGGTCTGGTTCGGCAGCCGCCACAACCTGCTGGCCAAGAGCGAGCCCGAGATCGCGAGCCTCGGCATCGGGCGCAAGTTCCAGAAGCCCACGGTGTTCGAGGCCCTGACGGTGTTCGAGAACCTGGAGCTCGCCATGGCCGCCGACAAGCGCATCCTGCCCACGCTCACCGCGCGCCTGACCGGCGAGATCCGCGATCGCATCGAGGAGGTACTCGTCACCGTCGGGCTCGTCGAGTGTCGCCAGCGCCCGGCCGGCATCCTCTCCCACGGCCAGAAGCAGTGGCTGGAGATCGGCATGCTGCTGATGCAGCGCCCCCGGCTGCTGCTGGTCGATGAGCCGGTCGCCGGCATGACCGAGCAGGAGATGGAGCGCACCGCCGAGCTGCTCACGGGATTGGCCGGCAAGGGCAAGCAGTCCGTGGTGGTGGTCGAGCACGACATGGGCTTCGTGCGCTCCATCGCCCGCACCGTGACGGTGCTGCACCAGGGCAGCGTGCTGGCCGAGGGCAGCATGGACGAGGTCGCGAGCGACCCCCGGGTGGTCGAGGTCTACCTGGGTGCCGAACCCGACGAGGAGGCCGCCTGATGCTCACGATCACATCGCTCGACCAGTACTACGGCGAGAGCCATACCCTCTGGGACCTGGACCTCGAGGTGCCGACCGGCCAGTGCACCTGCGTGATGGGGCGCAACGGGGTCGGCAAGACCACCCTGATGAAGGCGATCATGGGCGAGGTGGCGGTGGCCTCTGGCCGCATCCGCTTCGCCGACGACGTGGAGCTGACCCGCCGCCGGGTCGAGGATCGCTCGCGGCTGGGCATCGGCTACGTGCCCCAGGGGCGCCAGATCTTCCCGCTGCTCACCGTCGAGGAGAACCTGCGCACCGGTCTCTCGGCGCGCGGCGACGGGCTCAGGCGCATTCCCCGGCGGGTCTACGAGCTCTTCCCCGTGCTCGAGGAGATGAAGCACCGCCGCGGGGGCGATCTCTCCGGCGGCCAGCAGCAGCAGCTCGCCATCGGGCGGGCGCTGGTGCTCGAGCCTCGGCTGCTGATCCTCGACGAGCCGGGGGAGGGCATCCAGCCCAATATCGTCACCCAGATCGGCGAGGTGATCCGCCGGCTGATCCGCGAGGACGGCCTGACGGTGCTGCTGGTGGAGCAGAAGCTGCCCTTCGCCCGCAAGTACGCCGACCGCTTCGCGATCATGGATCGCGGGCGCCCGGTGGCCCGCGGCGCGATCGGCGAGCTCTCCGAGGCGCTGATCCGCGAGCACCTCACGGTCTAGTCCCGGCCCTGCACCAGACCCTGCACCAAAAGGGCACGGCCGCCCTCGAGGCCTGCCGCTTCTGGTGCGCTTCCGTGCCTGGCTGCGCCTTTCTGGTGTGCCGCCGATCGGGGAATGCGCCTTCGTATACAATTCAAGCTATTGAAATAATAAGGATAAATCGGAGATTTGCCGTTCTGGTACAGCCTTTGCGAGTGACAGGGTACTTGCCACGTTACCGACCAGGCGCACCGCCATGACGGCCATACCGACACTCACGCCGGCGTCCACGGCGCCGGCTACGCCCTCCGGGCATCGCTTCGATGCCGGCCGCCACTGGGCGGCCTCGCTGGAGCTCGCCTTCGCGCCCCGGGACGGCGTCACCCGCCTGACGCGCTGTCGCCACCTCGGGCCGCTGCGGGTCCAGCGCCCCTTTCACCCCGAGGGCCGCCGCGGCGCCTGCCACGCCTACCTGCTGCACCCGCCCGGCGGCCTGGTCAGCGGCGACGCCCTGTCCATCACCGCCCGGGTCGAGCCGGGTGCCCACGCGCTGCTGACGACCCCGGCCGCCAACAAGCTCTACCGCTGCGACAGCCACGGTGTCGCCTGGCGGCAGGCCACCCGGCTCGAGGTCGCCGAGCGGGGCGTGCTCGAGTGGCTGCCCCAGGAAACGCTGGCCTTCGATGGCTCCCGAGGCGAGCAGTGCACCACCATCGCGCTGGGGGAGACGTCACGCTGCCTGGGCTGGGAGGTGATGGCCCTGGGACGCCCGGCCAGCCGGCTTCCCTTCCAGAGCGGCGCCATCGAGCAGCGCTTCCACCTCACCCGCAACGGCCGGCCCCTGTGGCTCGAGCGCCAACCGCTGGATCCCCGCCATCCGCGTTTCGCCGGCCGCTGGGGGCAGGGCGGGGCCAGCGTGCAGGCCACGCTCTGGGCGGTGGGGCTCGAGGACGAGGCGGGCGCCGTGGCGGCGCTGCGCGAGGACCTGCCGGCAGGCCCTCACTGGGCGGTGACGGTGCGCCACGGCGTGCTGCTGCTGCGCTACCTGGGCGCGGAGCGCAACGCGGCCTGGCAGCTATGCAGCCGGGCCTGGGCGATCCTGCGGCCGCGCCTGCTCGGCTTGCCGGCCCACACCCCCCGGATCTGGTTGACCTGATGGCCCGACACGACGGAGATGCCCCATGGAACTGACCCCCCGAGACAAGGACAAGCTGCTGCTCTTCACCGCCGGCCTGCTGGCCGAGCGGCGGCGCGAGCGCGGCCTCAAGCTCAACTACCCCGAGGCGATCGCGCTGATCAGCTGCGAGATCCTCGAGGGCGCCCGCGACGGGCGCAGCGTCGCGGAGCTGATGAGCCACGGACGCGAGATCCTGACCCGCGACGATGTGATGGAGGGCGTCGCGGAGATGGTCGACGAGGTGCAGGTCGAGGCCACCTTCCCGGACGGGACCAAGCTGGTCACCGTGCATACGCCCATCGTCTAAGGAGCGCGCCATGATTCCCGGTGAGTACCAGCTGCAGGACGGCGAGATCGAGCTCTGCGCGGGGCGCGAGCGCCTCACCGTCGAGGTTGCCAATACCGGTGACCGGCCGATCCAGGTCGGCTCCCACTATCACTTCGCCGAGGCCAACCCGGCCCTCGCCTTCGATCGCGAGCGCACCCGGGGCCTGCGGCTCGACGTGGCCGCCGGCACGGCGATCCGCTTCGAGCCCGGCCAGGTGCGCGAGGTGACGCTGATCCCCTACCTCGGCGAGCGCCGCATCTATGGCTTCCATGGCGAGGTCATGGGCGAGCTGTCGCCCGCGCCCTCCACGGCGCACCCCCCGCAACCCGGTGACTCGAGTCAGGGAGAGCCCTCATGAAGATCAGCCGTCAGGCCTATGCCGACATGTACGGCCCCACGGTGGGCGACCGGGTGCGCCTGGGCGACACCGAGCTCTGGATCGAGGTGGAGCGCGACGCCACCCGCTACGGCGAAGAGGTGAAGTTCGGCGGCGGCAAGGTGATCCGCGACGGCATGGGGCAGAGCCAGCGCCACGACGGGGCGGTCATGGACACCGTGATCACCAACGCCCTGATCCTCGACTGGTGGGGCATCGTCAAGGCCGACGTGGGCCTCCAGGCGGGGCGCATCGCGGCCATCGGCAAGGCCGGCAACCCGGATACCCAGCCTGACGTCACGATCGTCATCGGTCCCGGCACCGAGGTGGTCGCGGGGGAGGGGAAGATCCTTACCGCCGGCGGCATCGATGCCCATATCCACTTCATCTGCCCGCAGCAGGTGGAGGAGGCGCTCGCCAGCGGGATCACCACCATGCTCGGCGGCGGCACGGGGCCGGCTACCGGCTCCAACGCCACCACCTGCACGCCGGGCGCCTGGCACCTCGGCAAGATGCTCCAGGCGGTGGACGAGCTGCCCATGAACATCGGCCTGCTCGGCAAGGGCAACGCCAGCCTGCCCGGGGCGCTGGAGGCCCAGCTCGAGGCCGGCGCCATGGGCCTCAAGCTGCACGAGGACTGGGGAACCACCCCGGCCTCCATCGATGCCTGCCTCTCCGTGGCCGAGCGCTATGACGTCCAGGTGGCGATCCATACCGACACCCTCAACGAGTCGGGCTTCGTCGAGGACACCCTGGCCGCTTTCAAGGAGCGCGGCATCCACACCTATCACACCGAGGGGGCCGGGGGCGGCCACGCACCGGACATCCTCACCGCCTGCGCCAAGCCCTACGTGCTGCCGTCGTCGACCAACCCGACGCGTCCTTATACCGTTAACACCATCGACGAGCACCTCGACATGCTGATGGTGTGTCACCACCTCGACCCCAACATCCCCGAGGACGTGGCCTTCGCCGACTCGCGCATCCGCCGCGAGACCATCGCCGCCGAGGACATCCTCCAGGACCTGGGCGTGATCTCGATGATCGCCTCGGACTCCCAGGCCATGGGGCGGGTCGGCGAGGTGATCTGCCGGACCTGGCAGACCGCCCACAAGATGAAGGTCCAGCGCGGGCTGCTGCCGGAGGACGAGGCGCGCGGCGCGGATAACGTCCGGGCGAGGCGCTATATCGCCAAGACCACCATCAATCCCGCCATCACCCACGGCATCGCCCATGAGGTGGGCTCCATCGAGGTCGGCAAGCTCGCCGACCTGGTGCTCTGGAAGCCGGCCTTCTTCGCCACCAAGCCCTCGCTGGTCCTCAAGGGCGGCATGATCGCCATGGCGCCCATGGGTGACCCCAACGCCTCGATTCCCACGCCTCAGCCGGTGCACTACCGCCCGATGTTCGGCGCCTTCGGCGGGGCGGTGAGCCAGACGCGGCTGACCTTCGTCAGTCAGGCGGCGCTGGCAGCCGGTATCAAGGACAGACTCGGCCTGAAGAGTCCGCTCACCGCCTGCCGGGACGTGCGGGGCGTTCGCAAGGCCGACATGAAGCTCAACGACGCCTGCCCCGAGCTCAGCGTCGACCCGCAGACCTACGAGGTGCGTTGCGACGGGGAGCTTCTGACCTGCGAGCCCGCCACCGAGCTGCCGCTCGCCCAGCGCTATCACCTGTTCTGAGCCGCAGGTGATGACCAACACTCAAGCGGCGCCGGGGGCAGGTCGGCGCGAGGGTCTTTTGCCAGGGATGGCAAAAGTAGCTTACAGGGAAGTATTCACAGCGCCCTCGTCATGGTCCGACACGTCGGGCCTGCCGCCCGATCAGCCGCGAATACCTTCTAGGGATGATGCCGATGCTGAAACTGATCGAACGCCTGGGGCCCATCGAGGCGAGCCGGGCGAGTGACACCCTGACGCTGCCCTTCGAACAGCGCGTGCTGGGTCGGCTCAAGGCCGAGAGCGATGCCGGGCGCGCCATGGGCCTGTTCCTCGATCGCGGCCCGGTGCTGCGCGACGGCGAGGGGCTGCGCGGCGAGGGAGGCGAGGTGGTGCGCATCCGCGCCGCCGTGGAGCCGGTGGTGACCGCCCGCATCGCGGCCGGCCTGCCGCTGGCGCGGCTCGCCTATCACCTGGGCAACCGCCACGTGCAGCTGGCGCTGGGCGAGGACGGGGAGGGCGGCTACGTGCGCTTCCCGCCGGATCATGTCCTCGAGGCCCTGGCCGAGCGGCTGGGGGCGCGCCTCGAGCATCACCGGGCGCCCTTCGACCCCGAGCCGGGCGCCTATTCTCACACGGCGTCCCACGCCCGCGGCGAAGCGGCGGATGGAGAGGGCCATGAACACCTGCATCACCACGGCCATGCCCATGATCACGCCCACTGAGGGGCCGGCGACGGCGCCCAGGGACGACGACCTGGCGCTGCTGGGGCTCCTGCAGCTGGTCAGCCCGGCGCTGCCCATCGGCGCCTTCGCCTTCTCCCAGGGGCTCGAGAGCGCCTTCGAGCTGGGCTGGGTGTCGGACGAAGCGAGCCTCGGCGAGTGGCTCGAGGGGGTGCTCGAGGACGGCCTGACTCGCTGCGAGCTGCCGGCGCTGGCGCGCCTCACCCGGGCCTGGCAGGCGGCGGACGGCGAGGCCGTCGCCGAGTGGGACGCCTGGCTCGCCGCCTCCCGCGAGACCGCGGAGCTCGCCGCCGAGGATCGCCGCCTGGGCGCCGCCCTGGTACGCCTGCTTTCGAGCCTCGCGCTGCTGCCCGGCGGCCCCGCGAGCGAGGCCCCGGCGCTGCCCGGCGAGCCCGGCTACGTGACGGTCTTTGCCTGGACGGCCCACGTGCGGGGCGTGCCGGTGCGCCAGGCGCTGCTGGGCTTCGCCTGGGCCTGGCTGGAGAACCAGCTCGCCGTGGCCTGCAAGGCCCTGCCGCTCGGCCATACCGCGGCGCAGCGCCTGGTGGAACGGCTGCGCCCGGCGCTGGTGGCCGCGGTGGACGAGGCCCTGGCGCTCGAGGACGACGACCTGGGGCCGGCGCTGCCGGGCCTGGCACTGGCCAGCGCCCTGCACGAGACCCAGTACTCACGACTGTTCAGAAGCTAACGGATCAAGAACCTAGGAGAGGATCCATGACCCATTGCCTGCGAATCGGCGTCGGCGGCCCGGTGGGCTCCGGCAAGACGGCCCTGCTCAAGCAGCTCTGCCGTGCCCTGCGCGACCACTATGACATCGCCGTGGTCACCAATGACATCTACACCCGCGAGGATGCCGACTTCCTGCTCAGGCACGAGGCCCTGGCGGCGGACCGGATCCTCGGCGTCGAGACCGGCGGCTGCCCGCACACGGCGATCCGCGAGGACGCCTCCATGAACCTCGCCGCCATCGATGAGCTCCAGGCGCGCCATCCGGGGCTCGAGCTGGTGATGGTGGAGTCCGGGGGCGACAACCTCTCGGCGACCTTCAGCCCCGAGCTCTCCGACCTGACCCTCTACGTGATCGATGTCTCCGCCGGCGACAAGATTCCGCGCAAGGGGGGGCCGGGCATCACCAAGTCGGATCTCTTGATCATCAACAAGATCGACATCGCCGAGCAGGTCCACGCCTCGCTCGAGGTCATGGAGCGCGACTCGCGCACGATGCGCGGCGAGCGTCCCTTCGTCTTCACCAACCTCTACGATGGCGTGGGGCTGGAGGAGATCATCGCCTTCATCCTCGAGCGCGGCATGCTCCCCGAGCGTCGCCCGGTCGCCTCGCCCGGAGGACGCGACGCAGCCCCCGCCTGATCCTTTGCTCACCCGACCCTCTTTTCCACTGCCTGGAGACCTGCCCATGACCCTTCGCGCATCCCGAACCTTCCCCGTCCTCGCCGCGAGCCTGCTTGCGACACCGCTGGCCCTGGCGCATTCGGGCCACGGCGCCCCCGAGGTCCATGCCCATACCGGCAGCCCGGCGATGCTCGCGGTGCTGGCGATCGGCGCCCTGGGGCTCGCCGCCCTGGTACCGCTGGCGCGCCTGGTGCGACGTCGTAGGCGACCGCGCCAGGGCTGAGCCGGCGCCTCACGCCCTCTGCTGCGCCCGGCCCCGGCCGGGCGTAGTGCGTTGGTGGCGGCCGCTCGCTATGCTGGCAGGCCGTCCTCCCGTTGGCGGCAGGGCGGGTGAGGGCGCCAGGAGGGTCGGCGGCGCCCGGGAAACCGCGAGGGAGAGACGCTGTGACAGACCGAGGGAGAGGGAGGCGCCGCATGTGGCCCTGGATCGTGACGGCGCTGCTGGTGGCCTGGCTGGCGATGGGCGCCTGGCAGCGCTACAAGCCGCTGCCGGAGGGGCTGGGCCGGGCCTTTCCGGCGCGCTCCGCGGAGGGGGTGCGTTTCCTCGCCGACGAGACCTGGTACGCCCCGTCCGGTGAGCGACATGCCCGGCGCCGGATCTTCGACGAGGTCATGGCGCTGATCGGCCAGGCCGAGCGCCTGGTGGTGCTGGACATGTTCCTGTTCAACGATTTCGCCGGCGCCGCCGACGGCCAGGACTTCCGGCCGCTGTCGGCGGAGCTCACCGAGGCGCTGATCGAGCGCAGGGCCGAGCGTCCGAGGCTCGAGGCCGTGGTCATCACCGACCCGCTCAATACCCTCTACGGCGGCCTCGAGCCGGCACACCTCGAGCGGCTGCGCGCGGCCGGTATCCGGGTGGTCGTGACGGACCTGACGCGGCTGCGAGCCTCCAACCCGCTCTGGTCGGGGGCCTGGCACCTGGGGCCGCGCTGGCTCGGGAATCATCACGAGGGTGGCTGGCTGCCCAATCCCCTGGGCCCGGGGCAGGTGCCGCTGCGAAGCTACCTGACCCTGCTCAACTTCAACGCCAACCATCGCAAGACCCTGGTCGTCGATCGGGGCGAAGGCTGGGCCGGGTTGGTCACCTCGGCCAATCCCCACGATGCCAGCAGCCGGCACGGCAACGTGGCGCTGCGCTTCGAGGGGGCGGCGGCGCTGGACCTGCTGGGCTCGGAGCGCGCGGTGGCGGGCTGGTCGGGGGTGCGCCTGCCGGGGCCCGAGGCCTTGGCCGCCTCGCCGGCCCCGACCGAGGGCGCGAGGCTGCAGGTGCTCACCGAGGGGGCCATCCGCGAGGCGCTGCTGGCGGCCATCGAGGCAAGCGAACCAGGCGATCGGCTGGATATCGCCGTCTTCTACCTGTCGCACCGGGCGCTGATCGAGGCGCTGGTGGCGGCCCAGCGGCGCGGCGTGGCCCTGCGGGTGCTGCTCGATCCCAATCGCGACGCCTTCGGGATCGAGAAGGGCGGCATCCCCAACCGCCCGGTGGCGCGTGAGCTGCACGCCGCCGGGGTGCCGGTGCGCTGGTGCGCCACCGAGGGCGAGCAGTGCCACAGCAAGCTGCTGCTGCGTCGACCCGCCGCGGGCGATGGCGAGGCCGAGCTGATCCTGGGCTCGGCCAACTTCACCCGGCGCAACCTGGACGACCTGAACCTGGAGACCAGCGTGCGCCTGGTGGGGCCTGCCGAGACCCAGGCCCTGCTCGACGCGGCGGCCTTCTTCGCGCGTCGCTGGCACTCGACCCCGCAGCGGATCACCAGCGAGCCCTTCGCGTCCCATGATGACGCCTCGACCTGGCAGCGGTGGCGCTATCGGATCATGGAGGCCACCGGGCTCTCCACCTTCTGAGCCGCGTCCTCGCCGAGCCGTCTTGGTGCCTGCGCCACGCCGGCGAGGGCGTCAGTCGACGTGGGTCACCGCCTGGCGGCGCGGGTCGATGTACCAGGCGAGGCCGAGACGGGCGTTGCGCTCCAGCTCGGCGATCACCTGGGCACCCAGCAGCAGGATGATGGCACCCACCTCCAGGCTCAGCAGCACCACGACCAGGGTCGCCAGGGAGCCGTAGACCGCGTTGACCAGCGAGATGTTGGCGAAGTAGAAGACCAGCAGGAAGCGCACGCCCTCCCACAGCAGGGCGGCGACGAAGCCGCCCACCACCGCCCGGCGCAGGGCGATGGTGACCACTGGCAGCACCTTGTAGATGGCGCTGAACAGCAGGAAGACGCCGAGGAAGCTGGTCAGGTTGAGCATCGGCTCGGAGAGCCCGGCCAGCGGCAGGTTGCGCTCGAACAGCGTCAGCCACAGCGCGTTCATCGAGCTCACCAGGCTGACCAGCAGGGTCAGGGCGAGCAGGCCCGCCCCGAGCACCAGCATGAAGGCGTAGGGCAGCGCCACCGAAACCCAGAGGCGGCGATGGGGGTGGTGGGTGTCGGGCGCGTGGAAGATGATCGCCAGGGCATCCTCGAGCATGCGAAAGGCGAAGGAGCTGAACAGCAGCAGCACCGGAAAGCCCAGGATGCCGATCACGTCGCGGGAGTCGAGCAGGGTGCGCACGGCGTCGAGCAGCACCTCCGCGTGGGCGGGGGCCAGGTGGCGCGCCTGGATGGAGAGCACCTCGAGCAGGTGCTGCTGGTCCACCACGCCGGCCAGCAGCACGACCATCAGGGCGAACAGCGGCACGATGGAGAGCAGGATGTTGTAGCCGACCCCGCCGGCCAGCAGGATGCCGCGGTTGCGCAGGAAGGCGCACAGTACGCGCCACAGGAACTGCAGCGTCAGCGGCAGCAGGGCGAAGAGCGACTGCCGGGGGGCTTCGGGGGGTGACGTCATCGGGGCTGCCGTGCCAGTGTGCCTGCGTCATCATAGGGGTATCCTTCGCGCCTGGGTCAAATGTTCGGCGGCGATCGCGTCGGCGGACGCCCCGTCATCGAGGAGACGCACGACATGGAACCGCAACACCGCCCTGATCCCCGCCCCGCGAAACGCCGCGGGCAGCTCGAGCGACGCTTCGAGGCCTTCCTGTGGCACTCGCGGCTGATGGTGCTGATGGCCGTGATTCCGGCGCTGCTGGGGGCGCTGGTGCTGTTCATCATCGCCAGCCTGGACGTGCTCTCGGTCCTGGCCGATACCTGGCGTCACTACCTCAGCGGAGGAGACGACATCCACAAGACCGTGGTCACCGACATCATCGTGGCCGTGGACATCTACCTGATCGCTCTGGTGCTGATGATCTTCGCGCTGGGCGTCTACAAGCTTTTCGTCTCGCGCATCGAGCCCGCCGAGGGGCGTGATCCCCATCACCCCTTCAACGTCAGCTCCCTCGATCAGCTCAAGGACAAGATTGCGCGGGTGGTCATACTCGCCGTGATCATCGAGTTCTTCCGCGCGGTGGTGGGGATCAACTTCGACACCCCGCTGGATGCGATCTACCTGGCGCTCTCGGTGCTGGCCCTGGCGCTGGCGCTCTACCTGATGGCGCTGGCGCACAAGCAGGAGTGACGCCGGTGCGAGGCGCGCCGGGGCGACGGCGTGGCAAGTCGTCGGCGGCCCGCGCATAATGCGCGCTTTCGGCGCCGTTCCGGTGACCGAGTCATTCCCGTGACAGCGAGACAGCATGGCCAAATTCGAAGAGATCGGCATCGCGAGCATTCCCGGTCAGGGCACCCAGCTGCGCTTGCTGCAGCGCAACGACGAGTTCTCCATCCGCATCGTCGGCGCCCCGGGCGATCTGATGAACACGCGCCTGCACGGCTCCGAGGACGCTCTCGGGGAGCTCGCCTGCCGGCGCGTCGCCGGGCGTCCCGGGGCGCGCGTGCTGGTCGGCGGCCTGGGCATGGGCTTCACCCTGGCGGCCGCCCTGGCGGCGCTCGGCGAGGATGCCGAGGTGGTCGTCGCGGAGCTGGTCCCCGGCGTGGTGGAGTGGAATCGCGGCCCGCTCGGGGCGGCCGCCGGGCGCCCCCTCGACGATCCCCGTACGCGAGTGAGCCTGGGCGACGTGGGCGAGCTGCTGCGCGCCGAGCCCGGCGGCTTCGACGCCATCATGCTCGACGTGGACAACGGCCCCGAGGGGCTGACGCGGCGCGAGAACGACTGGCTCTATTCGCCCCGGGGGCTCGAAGTCGCCCAGCAGGCCCTGCGCCCCGACGGGGTGCTGGCGGTCTGGTCGGCGGGGCAGGACCCGGCCTTCACCGAGCGGCTGCGCCGCGTCGGCCTGCTGGTCGAGGAGATCACCGTGCGCGCCCACCGCCCCGGCAAGGGCGCGAAGCACCGGATCTGGCTGGCCAGCTGATCGTCCCATGCCCGGCGCCGATGGCGCCGGGCCCATTTCTCCCACTCAGGCAGACAGCATGCTGGAACTCTCACGCCAGGTGACCCTTCCCGACCACGAGATCGAGATGCAGGCGGTGCGCGCCCAGGGCGCCGGCGGCCAGAACGTCAACAAGGTCGCCACGGCGATTCACCTGCGCTTCGACATCCAGGCCTCCAGCCTCCCCGAGGGCTTCAAGGAGAAGCTGCTGGCGCTGGGCGATCAGCGCATCACTCGCGACGGCGTGGTGATCATCAAGGCCCAGAGCCACCGCACCCAGGAGCGCAATCGCGCCGAGGCCCTGGCGCGGCTCAAGGCGCTGATCAAGAGTGTGATGTACGCGCCGAAGAAGCGCATCGCCACCCGACCCAGCAAGGGCGCCAAGCAGCGTCGCCTGGACAGCAAGAAGAAGCGCGGTCGGCACAAGGCCCTGCGCGGCAAGGTCGAGCCCTGACGTTGACGGCGTCATCGCTGCCCGGGTGGCGGTCGCCGGCCTGGCGTGTATGCTGGGAGACGACACCGTGATGGCCGGCCGAGCGTGGCCGGCGACCGACACCCAACCATGCAGGGGGACTCGCCGATGGCCGATACGTCGATGAGTGAGCTGTTCAAGGATAATCGCGTCAAGGGCCTTACGGCCGTGGCGGTCGTGGCGTTGATCTGGGCGCTGATCGCCCAGTCGAGCGCCAGCTCCAGCAACGAGGCCCTGGAGTCGCTGCGTCAGCGCCTCGACGGCGTGCAGGCCGAGAACGCGTCGCTCACCGAGCGCGTCGAGGCGCTGCAGAGCGAGGCCGGCAATATCGACGACCTCGAGGCGCGTCGTGCCGAGCTCGACGAGCAGCTCCAGGCCGCCGAGGCCGAGCTGGAGGGCGTGCGCGCCGAGATCGATGCGGCCCAGACCGAGCTCGAGGTGGCCCAGGCCTCCGTGTCGTCCGCCGAGGCCGACCTGGAAGAGCGCCGGGCGGCACTGGCCAGCGCCGAGGAGGAGCTGGCGGCCACCCAGGCGGCGCGTCGCGAGGCCGCCGAGGCGCGTGACGAGGCCCAGGCCTCTCGCCAGAAGGCCGAGGAGGCGCGCCAGGCCGCCGAACAGGCTCGCCAGGAAGCCGAGCAGGCCCGCCAGCAGGCCGAGCAGGAGCGCAGCGAGGCGGTCGCCGCCCGTGACGAGGCGCTGGCGAGGCTCGACGAGCTCAAGCAGCAGATCGCCGCGTCCGAGCAGCGCCAGGCGGAGGTCGACGAGGCGCTGTCGGCCCTGCAGCAGGAGCGCGATGCCCTCGAGCAGGAGATCGCCGAGCTCGAGGCGAGCCGCAACGAGGCCGCCGAGGCCCTCGAGGCGACCCAGGGCGAGCTGGAAGAGGCCCGCTCGAGCGTCGAGCAGGCCCGCGAGACCTTCAAGGATCTCGAGGTCGCGATCAAGGTCGGCCGCGAGGAGGTAGCCGAGCTCGACGCCCAGGTCGCCTCGCGCCAGTCCAAGCTCGAACGCCTGGACGGCCAGCTCGAGACCTGGCGCAGCGAGCTTGACGAGCTGGAGCAGAGCGTCCAGCCCGAGGGTGGCGAGGAAGCCGCTGCCGAGCCGGCGGCCGAGGAGCCGCCGAAGGCCGAGGCCGCCCAGGGCGCCAACACCGACTGACCTTCCAGGAAGCCACTTCCTGTCCTGCCCCACGGCGAGCCCTCGGCTCGCCGTTTTCGTTGTCGGGCATGAGAGCAGGGCGAGAGGGCAAGGCAGGCATCGACGAGCAGGCATTGCATGGCGGGGCGACCCGGCGGGTATACTGGCCGTTCATGCCGCTCGCGTGGCAACCCCCAACAGCAGAAGGAGCGATCCGTGATCGAAGGGGTCAAGCATATCGTCGCCGTGGCATCCGGCAAGGGAGGGGTGGGCAAGTCCACCGTCACCGTCAACCTGGCGCTGGCCATGGCCGCCGAGGGCTACCGGGTCGGCATCCTGGACGCCGACATCTACGGGCCCAGCCAGGCCCAGATGCTCGGGGTGGGCGAGGGCGTGCGCCCCCAGTCCGCGGGCGAGAACCGCTTCCGGCCGCTCGAGGCCCACGGCATCCAGGCCATGTCCATGGCCTTCCTGGCCGACGTCCGTGAGCCCATGGTGTGGCGCGGGCCGATGGTGGCCGGGGCCTTCCAGCAGATGCTCACCCAGACGGCCTGGGACGATCTCGACTACCTGTTCATCGACATGCCGCCGGGTACCGGCGACATCCAGCTGACCCTGGCCCAGAAGGTGCCGGTGGACGGCGCGGTGATCGTGACCACGCCCCAGGATATCGCGCTGCTCGACGCCCGCAAGGGCATCGAGATGTTCCGCAAGGTCAACGTGCCGGTGCTCGGCGTGGTGGAGAACATGAGCCTGCACACCTGCTCCCAGTGCGGCCACAGCGAGCCGATCTTCGGCGAGGGCGGCGGTGAGCGCATCGCCGACGAGTACGAGACCCGGGTGCTCGGCCGGCTGCCGCTGAGCCTGGCGATCCGCGAGCAGGTCGATGGCGGTCGCCCCACCGTGGTGGCCGAGCCCGAGGGTGAGGTGACCACCGGCTTTCGCGATATGGCCCGCCAGGTGGCCGAGCAGGTCGAGGGCCAGGCGCCCGATGGTCCGGAGATCTCCTTCGGCGAGTGATGAGCCGCTCGCCCGGCATCGCCCGCCCGGGGCGAGTTGCCGTGACCTTCCCGCCCGGGGCCGCTATGATGTGGCCCCGGTTTTTTCTGGCGCCGTGGTTTCCCACGGCGCTTTTTCCACCAGATAGCTTCAGGACGTGTCGATGAGCATCAAATCCGACAAGTGGATCCGCCGCATGGCCGAGCAGGAAGGCATGATCGAGCCCTTCGAGGCCGACCAGGTGCGCTACGTGAACGAGCGGCGAGTGATCTCCTACGGGACGTCCAGCTACGGTTACGATGTACGCTGCGCCGACGAGTTCAAGGTCTTCACCAACATCCATTCGGCGGTGGTGGATCCCAAGGGCTTCGACGAGAAGAGCTTCGTCGACATCAAGGGCGACGTCTGCGTGATCCCGCCCAACTCCTTCGCCCTGGCGCGCACCGTGGAGTACTTCCGCATCCCGCGCAGCGTGCTGACCATCTGCCTGGGCAAGTCCACCTACGCGCGCTGCGGCATCATCGTCAATGTGACGCCGCTGGAGCCGGAGTGGGAGGGGCACGTGACCCTGGAGTTCTCCAACACCACCAACCTGCCGGCGCGCATCTACGCCAACGAGGGCGTGGCGCAGATGCTGTTCCTGGAGTCCGACGAGGTCTGCGAGACCTCCTACAAGGATCGCGGCGGCAAGTACATGGGGCAGAGGGGTGTGACCCTGCCGCGCACCTGAGAAAGCGCCGATTTGCTGCTGCGCTCGCCAACCTGGCCGCCGGCGGTACTCGGAATCCTCATGTAGCAGGCTACACTCCGGTTCCTGCGCTCCGGCGGCGCCCAGTCTGCCATCGCTCGCTGCGCAAATCGCCGGCTTTCTTGAGTTTGCGATAAAGCCTCCAAAACAAGACAGCCCCGCCGGATGCCGGCGGGGCTGTCTCGTCTCTAGCAGACTCGAGGACGGACCTACTCTTCTACGTCCTCGTCGAGCTCCTCGGCGGCGTCGGCGTGGGAGAGGCGCATGCCGGTGGAAGGCAACGCGACGCCGTCCATGGCCGCCGCCTCGCCCTTGAGCTGCAGGCGTCCCTCCAGGAACCAGCGCACGGCGATCGGGTAGATCAGGTGCTCCCGGGCCTGGACCTTGGCCTGCAGGCTCTCCTCGGTCTCGTCCGGAGCCACCGCCACCTCGGCCTGCAGGGCCACCGGGCCGCCGTCGAGCTCCTCGGTGACGAAGTGGACGCTGCAGCCGTGCTCGCTGACGCCGTCGGCCAGCGCCCGGGCGTGGGTGTGCAGCCCGGTGTAGGCGGGCAGCAGCGAGGGGTGGATATTGAGCATCCGGCCCAGGAAGCGGTTGACGAAGCGCGGGGTGAGGATGCGCATGAAGCCGGCCAGCACGATCAGGTCGGGCTCGTGGCGCTCGATCACCTTGATCAGCGCGCCGTCGTAGGCCTCGCGGCTGTCGTACTCGCGATGGGGCAGGGCGACGGCGTCGATTCCGGCGTCCCGGGCGCGCTTAAGGCCGTAGGCGTCCGGCTGGTTGGAGATCACCGCGACGATCTCGCCGCCCAGCTCGTCATGCGCCTGGGCGTCGATCAGCGCCTGGAGGTTGCTGCCGCTGCCGGAGATCAGCACCACCACCCGCCGCGCCTCACTGGGCTCGGGGGTGAAGGCGTTCAGGGTGTCGCTCTGGTAGTCGGTCCCGCTCATGCCTCGAGGTTCTCCAGCTGGACCGGCTCGTCGTCCTCGCCCCGGGCGGTGATCACCCCGATGCGGTGGACCGTCTCGCCCTGGGCCTGCAGGTGGGCGCGGGCCTGGTCGGCCTTCTCCGCCGGTACCACGATCACCATGCCGATGCCGCAGTTGAGCACCCGGTGCATCTCGTGCTCGTCTACGTTGCCCTGCTCCTTCAGCCAGTCGAAGATCGCCGGGCGGGTCCAGCTGGCGGCGTCGATGCGCGCGCCCAGGGTCTCGGGCAGCACGCGGGGGATGTTCTCGGTCAGGCCGCCGCCGGTGATGTGCGAGAGGGCGTGCACCGGGATGTCGGTTTCCTTGATCAGCGACAGCAGCGGCTTGACGTAGATCTTGGTGGGCGCGAGCAGCGCCTCGCCCAGGGGCTTGCCGTCGACGGCGGTGTCCAGGGCGGCGCCGGAGACCTCGAGGATCTTGCGGATCAGCGAGTAGCCGTTGGAGTGGGGGCCGGAGGAGGCCAGGCCCAGCAGCACGTCGCCTTCGCCGACCTTGCTGCCGTCGAGGATCTCGGACTTCTCCACCACGCCCACGCAGAAGCCGGCGAGGTCGTAGTCGCTGCCCTCGTACATGCCGGGCATCTCGGCGGTCTCGCCGCCCACCAGGGCGCAGCCCGCCTGCTCGCAGCCCTCGCCGATGCCGGTCACCACGTCGGCGGCGATATCCACGTCGAGCTTGCCCGTGGCATAGTAGTCGAGGAAGAGCAGCGGCTCGGCGCCGGCCACGACCAGGTCGTTGACGCACATCGCCACCAGGTCGATGCCGATGGTGTCATGGCGGCCGATGTCCATGGCCAGGCGCAGCTTGGTGCCGACGCCGTCGGTGCCGGAGACCAGCACCGGCTCCTGGTAGCCCTTGGGCAGCTCGCACAGGGCGCCGAAACCGCCCAGGCCGCCCATGACCTCGGGGCGGGTGGTGCGTTTGGCGACGCCCTTGATGCGGTCGACCAGAGCATTGCCGGCATCGATGTCGACGCCGGCGTCCTTGTAGCTGAGCGAGGTCCCGGTCGGGCGGTTGGTGGAATCGGTCATGACGCTTCCTGTATGAGAATGGCGGTCGCGAGGCCTGTCGCAGGGCGAGGCGCGACGGTCGGGTTCGGGGAAGGAATTGTAGCATCACGGCGCGCGGCTGGCAGCCTGACGGCCGCGCCGATACAGGGAGGAGGCGATGCGCAGACAGTGGTGGATAGTGGCGGCGTGCACGGCGCTGGCGCTGTGGTTCCTGATCAGCATCGAGCCGGTGCTGATGCCGTTCTTCGTCAGCATGATCCTGGCCTACCTGGGCGATCCGCTGACCGACCGGCTGGAGACCTGGGGGCTCTCCCGGCGCCTGGCGGTGTCGCTGGTGTTCCTGCTGCTGAGCCTGATCATCGTGCTCACGCTGCTGGTGGTGGTGCCGATCTTCGGGCGGCAGCTCGGTCAGGTCATCGACTCCCTGCCCGCTGTGCTCAACTGGGTGCAGCAGAGCGTGGTGCCGCGCGTGCAGGCCCTGACCGGCCTGGACCTCTCCACCGACATCGACCAGATGCGCACCGCGTTCGTCGACAACTGGAAGGAGACCGGCACCTTCGCCGCCAGCCTGCTGGCCCAGGTGTCGCGCTCGGGACTGGCGGTGGCGGCCTGGATCGCCAACCTGGCGCTGATCCCGGTTGTGACCTTCTACCTGCTGCTCGACTGGGACATCCTGGTCGGCAAGGTGCAGGCCTCGCTGCCGCGGCGCTGGGAGCCCGCGGCGGTGCGCCTGGCCGGCGAGTGCGACGAGGTGCTCTCCGCCTTCCTGCGCGGCCAGCTGATCGTGATGCTCTGCCTGGGGGTGATCTATGCGGTGGGGCTGACGCTGCTCGGCGTGCGCTTCGGGCTGCTGATCGGGCTGCTCGCCGGGCTGGCCAGCATCGTGCCCTATCTCGGGGTGATCGTCGGCATCTCGGTGGCCGGGGTAGTGGCCTTCTTCCAGTTCGGCGACTTCCTGATCCTGCTCGGCGTGGGCGCGGTGTTCGGCTTCGGCCAGCTGATCGAGAGCGTGGTGCTGCAGCCCAAGCTGCTCGGCGACAAGATCGGCCTGCACCCGGTGGCGGTGATCTTCGCCGTGCTGGCGGGGGGGCAGCTATTCGGCTTCACCGGGGTGCTGTTGGCGCTGCCGGTGGCCGCGATGCTGATGGTGGTGTTGCGTTATCTCCACGATCACTATAAAAACAGTACCTTGTATGATGCCGGTCGTTCACGCACCCACGACGAGGAGTCGCCATGAGTCGAGCACCCGCGCAGTTGCCACTGGGCGTGGGGCTTCGCGACGACGCCACCTTCGCCAACTTCCATCCCGGGCCCAACGCGACCCTGGTCGACCGGCTGGTGCACCAGCTCGACGATGACGGCGAGCCCTTCCTCTACGTGTGGGGCGCCTCGGGCACCGGTCGCAGTCACCTGCTGCAGGCCGCCTGTCATGCCGCCTCCGACCGCGACGGCCGCGCGCTCTACCTGCCCCTGGCGGAGCTCGGCCACTTTCCGCCGCTGATGCTCGAGGAGATCGAGCGCCTGGACCTGGTCGCCATCGACGACCTCGAGCGGGTCGTCGGGCGCAAGCGCTGGGAGGAGGCGCTGTTCCACGCCTTCAACCGCCTGCGCGACGCCGGCAAGCGGCTGGTGATCGCCGCCGAGGCGCCGCCGCGGCAGCTGCCGGTGCAATTGCCGGATCTGGCCTCGCGCCTCACCTGGGGCATGACCTTCCACCTGCAGGGCCTGGACGATGCCGGCCGCCTGGCGGCGCTGCAGCTGCGCGCCAAGGGGCGCGGCATGCAGCTGCCCGACGAGGTGGCCCGCTATATCCTGCACCGCGGGCCGCGGCGCCTCGATGCGCTCTTCGCGACCCTGGAGACCCTGGATCGCGCCTCGCTCTCCGCCCAGCGCAAGCTGACCATTCCCTTCGTCAAGCAGGCGCTGGGCTGGTAGGTCGACGCGACTAGCGGCTGAGTTCGAGCCGTCGCGTCTGGCCGTTGCCGAGACTGACCTGCTGGATGATCACCCGCGTCTCGCCGCTGACGGGATCCCGGGCGCTGCTCGAGACGTAGAACTCCCCGGCCGGCAGGCCATCGAGACGGAAGCGGCCATTGCCGTCGGTGCGGGTGGTGTGGGTGTAGGCCCTCGCCCGGGGATCGGCGGGCTCCACGGCCCGGCCGGCCAGCGCCTGTTCCGCGGCCTCGGCGGAGTAGGTGGTCACCGGCGCCACCGCCACCGGGCGGTTGGCGATCGGGCGTCCGCCGATCGTCAGGCGTCCGCTGATCGCGGCGCTGCCGCGTTTCTCGAGCGCGGCGTACTCGTCGGCGGGGAAGGCCACCCGGCGCTCGACACGCCCGGCAGCGGCGCGCTCGTCGGGGGCGGCCTCGTCCGGGGCCCTCGTGCCGCGCTCGATCACCTCGACGCGCTCGCTCTGCCCGCCGGGATAGCGCGGCTCGATGATCTGGCAGCCGGCCAGCGTGAGCCCCAGCAGGGCGAGAAGGATTCCGCGTGTCATGGTCACTCTCCGGCAGTGGTGAAGGGGACGGCGTGAGCGGAGAGCATAACGCAAACGGGCCGCCGATCATCGATCGGCGGCCCGTTCTGGTTGACCCGTCGGGCGGGTCAGTCGGGCGTCGGCAGGGCCGACGCCGTCAGGCTCACTTGGCGGCCTTGGTCGCCGTGTCGGTGGCCTGCTTGACGCTCTCTTCGGTCAGCTTCTGGCTCTGCTGGACGAAGTCCTGCTGCAGGGAGACGACCTTCTCGGCGTCGCCCTTGAGGCGCTCGGTCAGGTCCTTGGCGACCTTCTGCTGGCCTTCCATGTAGGACTTCAGGCCCTCGGCGTCCTTGACGTTCATCAGGCTGCGCAGCTGCGCCAGGCCGGTGTCGGTGTAGGCCTTGCCGGCGTCGAGCTGGGCGTTGACCAGCTTCTCGGTGTAGTCCACGGAGAGCGCGGCGTAGGCGCGGGCCGGGCCGAAGAACATGGATTCGAACTGCTCGGTGAACTGCTTGGTGTCGAAGTTTTGCATCGTGATTCCCTCCCAGGGATTTCGGATCGATTCGAAGGCCGTGGCGGGGTGCCGATGCCTTCTCACTCTGGCCATTACGACCTCTGTTGCAATGCACAATAGCAGAGGGGTTTGTGCACTGCAACATGCGAAACTTGGATTATTTTTCAGGGCCAATCGGCGGCGACCGCACCGCCCCGTCGCGCGCGTCGGCGCAAGGCGGGTAGCGAGGACCTTGCACCCCGCCGAGGCCGCCACCATGTTGAGAGGGAGGAAACGATGACGGACCGCGCAGGCCCGCACGCACGACAGAAGAGGAGGGAAGCATGAGCGACCATCGTATCGAGCGGGACAGCATGGGCGAGCTGGCGGTGCCGAGGGAGGCGCTCTACGGGGCGCAGACCCAGCGGGCGGTCGACAACTTCCCCGTCTCCGGCCAGCCCATGCCGACGGCCTTCATCCACGCCATCGCCCGCATCAAGCTGGCGGCGGCCCGGGTCAACCGCGAGCTGGGGCTGCTGGACGACGCCCGCTCCCGGGGGATCGTCGCCGCGGCCGAGGCGGTGCTCGCCGGGCATCTGGACGACCAGTTCCCGGTGGACGTCTTCCAGACCGGCTCCGGCACCTCGAGCAACATGAACGTCAACGAGGTGATCGCCCGGCGGGCCAGCCGCGACGGCGTGGAGGTCGGCGCCAACGACCACGTCAACATGGGGCAGTCGAGCAACGACGTGATCCCGACCGCGATCCACCTCTCGGCGGCGCTGGCGGTGACCGGCGAGCTGCGCCCGGCCCTCGAGCACCTGCGTGCGACCATCGACACCCGGGCCGCCGAGCTCGACGACGTGGTCAAGACCGGCCGCACGCACCTGATGGATGCCATGCCGCTGCGCATGAGCCAGGAGCTGGGGGGCTGGTCGAGCCAGGTGGGCCAGGCCATCGAGCGTCTCGACAGTGCCCTGATCCGCCTGTGCCGCCTCGCCCAGGGAGGCACCGCGGTGGGCACCGGCATCAACGCCCACCCAGAATTCGCCGCGCGCATGGCGCGGGATCTCAGCGAGCAGACGGGGCTTGAGTTCTCGCCCAACGACAGCTTCTTCGCGAGCCTCGCCTCCCAGGACGCTGCGGTGGAGCTCTCGGGGCAGCTCAAGGGGCTGGCCTGCGTGATCATGAAGATCGCCAACGACCTGCGCTGGATGAACTCCGGCCCGCTGGCCGGGCTCGGCGAGATCGAGCTCGAGGCCCTGCAGCCCGGCAGCTCGATCATGCCGGGCAAGGTCAACCCGGTGATCCCCGAGTCCGCCGCCCAGGCGGCCGCCCAGGTGATCGGGCTCGACACGGCGATCACGGTGGCCGGCCAGAGCGGCAACTTCCAGCTCAACGTCATGCTGCCGCTGGTGGCCAGCAACCTGCTCACGTCGATCACCCTGATGACCAGTATCAGCCGGCTGCTGGCCGACCGGGCCATCGCCACCTTCAAGGTGCGCCACGACCACCTTGAGGGGCCGCTGGCACACAACCCTATCCTGGTGACGGCGCTCAATTCGGTGATCGGCTACGACGCGGCGGCGGCGATCGCCAAGCAGGCCTACCAGGCGGGACGGCCGATCATCGAGGTGGCCGAGGAGCAGACCGAGCTGTCGCGCGACGAGCTCGAGCGGCTGCTCGACCCCGCCGCCCTGACGCGGGGCGGGGTGCCGGAATAGCGCTCAGTCCGGCTGCTCCCGCTCCTTGCCCTCCTCGATGGTCGCCCGGGCGTCGCGGTGCTCCGCGCCGCCCGCCTCGGGCGGTTCGTGCTCGTCGGCGCGAGAGGGGCGGTAGCAGAGGGTCGCCAGCATCGGAAAGTGGTCGGAGCCGATGTGCGGCAGGCGCTGCATGGCCTTGAGGGTGAAATGCTCGCTGGCGAAGACGTGGTCCAGCGGCCAGCGCAGCAGCGGGTAGTCGGCATGGAAGGTGCTGAACATGCCGCGCCCCCGTCGCGGATCCAGCATGCCGCTGACCCGGCAGAAGAGCCGCGTGGTGCGCGACCAGGCCACGTCGTTGAGGTCGCCGGCCACCAGGGTGGGTTCGGGGTGCTCATGAATCGCCTTGCCCACCAGCAACAGTTCCGCGTCGCGCCACAGCGACTCCTCGCTCTCTCCCGGCGCCGGCGGACGCGGATGCAGGGCGTGCAGGCGGATTACGTCGCCGCTCGGCAGCGCGACGCCGGTATGGATCGAGGGGATATCGGGCTGGATCAGCCAGCGGACCTCGGGGTCGACCAGCGGCCGCCGGGAGTAGAGGTGCATGCCGTAGAGGTTGTCCAGCGGCACCCGCACCGCGTGGGGCCACTCCCTCGCCAGGGCGGCATCGAGCCGCTCCTGCCACCAGGCATCGGACTCCAGGGTAAGCACCAGGTCGGGTTGGTGCGCGTGGATCAGGTCGATCAGCGTCTTGGCGTGGCGATTGGGGGTGAGCACGTTGGCGATCATCAGGGTCAGGCAGCGCGGCGCCTGGCCCGCGTCGGCATCCTTGACCTGGCGGGGCCAGAACGGCGTCCAGGGCAGGATGCGACTCGCCTGGAGCCCGAGGGTAGCAAGGCTCGCGGCGAGGCTCCACCACGACCAGGGTGGGGCGGTCAGCGTGGCGAGGCCCGCGACCACCGCCGCCAGCGCGGCGAACTGCAGCCGCGGGAACTCGCAGCTGCGCACGAACCACCAGGTCAGCGGCAGGCGGGGCAGGAGGGTGGTCGCCAGCAGCAGCACGGCGACCCCCGTCAGCAGGATGGAGAGCACGAACCGATCTCCCTATGGGCTCCCTGTGAGCTCCCTATCGAAGGGCCGGGCGCGGGCGGCGCCTGTCGCCCACGATAGCCGCCGTGCCTGCTCCGCGGCTAGAGCACCTTGCGGCGCAGCAGGCCGGTCACCGCCTCGCCGACCAGCACCAGCGCGATGATGGCGATCAGGATGGTCGCCACGGTGGGCCAGGCGAAGGTGTCGATGGAGCCCTGCAGGATCACCCCGATGCCGCCGGCCCCCACCAGCCCCAGCACCGTGGACTCGCGGATGTTGATATCCCAGCGCAGGATGATGATGGCGAAGAACGCCGGCATCACCTGGGGGACGACCGCGTAGGCGATCACCTTGGCCTTGGAGGCGCCGGTGGCCTCCATGGCCTCCACCGGGCGCCGGTCGATCTCCTCGATCGCCTCGCCCATCAGCTTGCCGATGAAGCCCACCGAGCGGAACATGATGGCCAGTATCCCCGCCAGCACCCCGGGGCCGAAGATCGCCACGAACAGCAGCGCCCAGATGATGGTGTTGACCGAGCGGCTGGAGACCAGGATGAAGCGCCCCAGCCACAGGCAGGCACGGTTGGGGGTGGTGTTCTGGGCGGCGATGTAGGAGACCGGCAGGGCGATGAAGATGGTCAGCATCGTCGCCAGGGTGGCGATGTGCACCGTCTCGATCATCGCATCGACGATCTCGCCGAGCCGGGTCGGGTCCGGCGGCCACATGCGCGCGCCGAGGCTCGAGATCTGGTTGGGCGCGTCCCACACCCAGGGCCAGAAGATGTCGATGTCGCTGACGGCCCAGACCACCACCATCAGGGTCAGCAGCATCACGCCGAAGCGGATCAGCTGCTCTTTGGGGTTGTGCCGTCGCCAGACGCGATCGGCCAACAGGTCGGCGTCGTCTACCATATCTTCTTCCTTACCCAGCCGCTGACGCCCTCGCTGGCCAGGATCACCGCGATGATCACCAGCAGGATGGCGAAGGCGAAGTCATAGTCGTAGCGCCCGAAGGCGTTCATCAGGGTGCTGCCGATGCCGCCGGCGCCGACGATGCCGACCACCGCGGAGGCTCGCAGGTTGCTGTCGAGCTGGTACATGGAGAGCCCCACCTGACGGGGCAGGATCTGCGGGAAGACGGCGTAGAAGAGCGTCGCCAGGTAGCCGGCCCCGGTGGAGCGCATGGCCTCCACCTGGCCCCAGTCGATCTCCTCGATCTCCTCGGCGAGCAGCTTGCCGACGAAGCCGATGGAGTAGAGGGTCAGCGTCAGGATGCCCGCCAGCGGACCGAAGCCCACCGCCGCGACGAACAGGATGGCGACGATCACCGGGTGGAAGCTGCGCGAGACGATGATCACCGCGCGCCCCAGCAGGTAGATCGGCAGCGGCGCGACGTTGCGGGCCGCCATCACCGCGAAGGGCACCGACAGCAGCACGCCGAGCAGGGTCGCCAGGATGGCGATCTGCAGGCTCTCGGTGAAGCCGGTGAGCAGCAGGTCGAAGCGCGACAGGGTCGGCGGGAAGCCGCCGCCGAAGATGCGTGCCGCCCGCGGCAGCCCCTCGCTGATGCGCTCCCAGTTGAAGGGCAGGCTGCCGAAGGCCCACACCAGGTAGGCCGCCAGCACCACCAGCAGGCCGTAGCGCAGCAGCGGGTTGGCGATGAAGGGCGGCTTGCGCCAGGTGCGAGGGGCGGCGCGCTCCTCGCGGTCAGGGCTGGCCATCGCGCACCTCCTCGGCCGCGGGGGCCGCCTCGTCCTCCGGCGCCTCGATGCCGCCGTAGATGGCCTCCAGGGCCTCCTTGTCGAAGTCCGAGGGGGCGCCATCGAAGATCATGGTGCCGTGGCGCAGCCCGACGATGCGGTCGGTGTAGGTCCGGGCCTGCGCCACGTTGTGGATGTTGATCAGCACCGGCAGCGACAGCTCGCTCGCCAGGCTCTGCAGCAGCACCATGATCTGCTCGGAGGTACGCGGGTCCAGCGAGGCCGTGGGCTCGTCGGCGAGCAGCACCTCGGGCTCCTGCATCAGCGCCCGCACCACGCCGACGCGCTGGCGCTCGCCGCCGGAGAGCTCGTCGGCGCGCTTGTTGGCGTAGTGGGCGATGCCCACGCGCTCCATCAGCACGAAGGCGCGCTCGATGTCCGCCGCCGGGTAGCGGCGGGTGACGGCCTGGAACAGGTTGACGTAGCCGAGCCGTCCGGCCAGCACGTTCTCCATCACGGTGAGGCGATCGATCAGGTTGAAGCCCTGGAAGACCATGCCGATCTTGCGCCGGGCGCGGCGCAGCTCGGCGCGGCGCAGCGTGACCAGCTCGATGCCATTGAGCTTGATCGAGCCCGAGGTCGGCTCCACCAGGCGGTTGATACAGCGCAGCATGGTGCTCTTGCCGGCGCCGGAGGCGCCCACGATGGAGACGACGCTGTTGCCTTCCACGGTCAGGTCGAGCCCCTTGAGTACCGGCTCGTCGCGGCCGTAGCGCTTGATCAGGTTGGATATCTCTAGCATGAGGGGTCCGTCGAGAAAGGGTCATCAAGACGACGACGCCGGCCCTCCGGGAAGGCCGGCGCCGCTGACTCGCGAAAGGTTACTGGAGGTTGTCGGGGGTGTACTCGACCCCGTTGGCATTCTGGATGGTGCGGATGACCTTCCAGTTGTCCTTGTAGTTGATGGGGACGAACTTCTCGACGCCCTCGAACTCCTCGCCGAGCTCGGTGCCCGCGAACTCGAAGCTGAAGAAGGCTTCCTCGATCTTCTCGACCAGGTCGGGATGCAGGTTGTGGGCGTAGTTGTAGGAGGTGGTCGGGAAACTGTCGGACTCGTAGATGATCTTGACGTCTTCCGGGTCGTAGAGGCCGCGGGCGGCCATGCGCTCGACCACTTCCGAGGCCACCGGGGCGGCGTCATAGTCCTGGGCCACCACGCCGAGCATGGACTGGTCGTGGCTGCCGGAGTAGACCACCTCGTAGTCCTCGCCGGGCACGATGCCCATCTCGGGGAACAGCGCCCGCGGCGCCTGATTGCCGGAGTTGGAGGTCGGCGAGGTGTGGGCGACGCGCTTGCCCTTGAGGTCCTCCATCTCGTCGATGCCGGAATCGACGTGGGTGTAGAGCTGCAGGGTGTAGCCGAAGCGTCCGTCGTCCGAGCCCATCAGCGCGAAGGGCACCGCGCCGGCCAGGTTGACGGCGAAGGGCGTCGGGCCGGTGGAGAAGCCAGCGATGTGCAGGCGACCGCTACGCATGGCCTCGACCTGGGCCGAGTTGGACTGCACGGCGAAGAAGCGCACGTCGCGCTCGGTCACCTCCTCGAGGTGATCGATGAACGGCTGCCAGATGTCGGAGTAGATGGCCGGATCCTCGACCGGGGTGTAGGCGAAGATCAGGGTGTCGGGGTTGGCCCACTCGGACTCGTCCGACGGCCGGTCGGCGACCATGTCGCCGTTCTCGTCGCAGTAGATCTCGGCCAGGGCGCCGCGCTCGCACTCCTCCTGTGCCTGGGCCTGGCTCGCCAGCATGGCCAGCGGCAGCAGCGTGGAGAGGGCGAGGGGAACGAGCGAGCGTGTCCCGGATCGAGCGGAAGGGTAGATCATGGCGTGCCTCACGATTATTGTTCTAGGGCGTGTGGTGTGTTGCATGTTCGGATATCGACATGGCGAGCCGCCGATGATTGATTCCGAATAACCTCCTTCAATCTAGGGTTTGTCACAAAACCATGTCAAACACTTTCCCCCCCGCCGACGGCGCCTGGCGCAACCGCTACCTGCTGATGCGCCACGGCCACAGCCAGGCCAATCAGGAGGGGCGCATCATCAGCTCGCCGTCCCTTGGCCTGACGGGGTTCGGCCTCTCCCCTCAGGGGTGCGCCCAGCTCGACACCCTGCTGGCCGACTGGCGCTGGGCCAGGCCCCAGCGCATCCTGCACTCGGACTTCCTGCGCACCGCCGAGACCGCCGAGCGCGTCGCCGCGCATTTCGGCCTGACGCTCACCGCCGAGCCGCGCCTGCGGGAGCGCCACTTCGGTGAGCTCGAGGGGCAGAGCGACGCGCGCTATGCCGAGGTCTGGGCGCTCGACGCCCAGGACCCGACCCTGCGCCAGGGGGGCGTAGAGGCCGTGGCCGAGGTGGCGGCACGCATGCGCGAGGTGATCGACGAGCTGGAGGCACGCCATCGGGACGAGACGATCTTGCTGGTCAGTCACGGCGACCCGCTGCAGATCCTGCTGACCGCCCTCGAGGGGCGCTCCCTGAGTCTCCACCGGGAGCGGGCGCCCCTGGCGCCGGCCAGCATCACCGCGCTGTGAGCCTTGGGCCGCGTGCCGTGAGCCGCCCGCTCAGGCGGGGTGGCGGGGCTGCGCGTCCGTCGCCGCGGGGCCGGACGTGGCGCGCGGGACGGCGGCCTCGAGGTAGTCGGTCAGCCGCTGCCGCTCGGTAGCGGTGAGGCGCAGGGCCAGCTTGGTGCGCCGCCACAGGATGTCCTCGGCGCTGCGCGCCCACTCCCGCTCGATCAGGTAGTCGACCTCGGCGGCGGTCAGGCCGGCCCCGAAGGCCTCGCCCAGCGCCGCCTGGGAGTCCCGGCCGTCGAGGAAGGCCCGGCAGAGGGTGCCGTAGGTGCGGGCGAAGCGCCGCGCCTGGTTGGCCTCCAGGTAGGGATAGTCGGCGAGCAGGCGGGCCTCGAAGGCGTCGTGATCGCCGATCTCGCCGCCCGGCAGCGGCGCCTCGGCGGTCCAGGGCGGCCGCATCTCGGGGAGGTGGGGCGAGAGTGCCTCGAGGGCCGCCTCGGCGAGCTTGCGATAGGTGGTGATCTTGCCGCCGAAGACCGACAGTAGCGGGGCCCCGCGGGTGTCCAGATCGAGTGTGTAGTCGCGGGTCATGGCGGAGGGATCCGCCGACTCGTCGTCGCACAGCGGCCTGACGCCCGCGAAGGTGCGGATCACCGCCTCGCGGCTGAGCCGGGTGCGAAAGTGCGCGTTGACCACCGAGAGCAGGTAGTCGATCTCCTCCTCGGAGACCTCGATCCGTGTCGGATCGCCCTCGTAGCGCCGGTCGGTGGTGCCGATCAGGCTGAAATCCTCCTCGTAGGGCAGCACGAAGACGATGCGCCGGTCGGTGTTCTGGAGGATATAGGCCCGCTCGTCGTGGTTCAGGCGCGGCACGATCAGGTGGCTGCCCTGGATCAGGCGCACCCCGTAGCGGGAATCGCGGCCGGCCTGGTCGCGCACCACGCTCTCCACCCAGGGACCGGCGGCGTTGACCAGGGTGCGGCAGCGGCGCGTCAGCCGCGCGCCGCTCTCGGTGTCCTCCAGGGTGAGCTCCCAGAGGCCATCGCGCTCCCGGGCATTGATACAGCGGGTGCGCACCAGGAGCTCGGCGCCGTACTCCCGGGCCTGCACGGCGTTGAGTACCACCAACCGGGCATCATCCACCCAGCAGTCCGAGTATTCGAAACCGCGGGTCATATTGGGGGCGAGCCCCTGGCGGTGGTCCAGCCGGATGCTCCGGGAGCCCGGCAGCGTCTTGCGCTTGCCCAGGTGGTCGTAGAGAAACAGCCCGGCGCGCAGCATCCAGGCCGGGCGCAGGTGGGGGCGATGGGGCAGCACGAAGCGCAGCGGCCAGATGATGTGCGGGGCCTTGGCCATCAGCACCTCGCGCTCGCGCAGGGCCTCGCGCACCAGGCGGTACTCGTGGTGTTCCAGGTAGCGCAGACCGCCGTGGATCAGCTTGCTGCTGGCAGACGACGTGGCGCCGGCCAGGTCCCCCTGCTCGCAGAGTCCGACGGCGAGTCCCCGGCCGGCGGCATCGTTAGCGATGCCGACGCCGTTGATGCCGCCGCCGATCACGAAGAGGTCGAGGACCTCGTCTGGCCTGTCGCTCATGAGCGCTCCCGTCCGCTGTCGGACATGCAGTGATGTTCGAAAACGAAAGTAGATGAAATCAATCCGAACATCAAGGCGCGCGACATGCTCGCACGCCAACACGAGGTGGCGTGAGCGGTGCCGTCGACCGGCGGGAAGGGGGCAGGGGAGGGCGGCAGGAGGGCCGGGCGGCGCTTATTCGATGCCCTTAGGCCAGGTGCAGGGCGACGTCGTGCTGCTTCAGCAGGCGCATGATCGCCTCGGGCGGCTCGCGATCGGTGAACAGGGCGTCGAGCTGGGCCAGGTTGCCCTGGCGCACCACCGGGTTGCGGCGGAACTTGGAGTGGTCGGTGGCCAGGAATACCTGGCGGGAGTTGCGCAGGATGGCCTGGGCCACCCGCACCTCCTGGTAGTCGAACTCCAGCAGCGAGCCGTCCTCGTCGATGCCGCTGATGCCGATGATGCCGTAGTCGACCTTAAACTGGTTGATGAAGTCGATGGTGGCCTCGCCGATGATGCCGCCGTCCCGCGAGCGCACCTGCCCGCCGGCGATGATCACGTTGAAGTCCTCCTTGTGCTGGAGGATCGCCGCCACGTTGAGGTTGTTGGTGATCACCTCGAGCCCCTGGTGGTCGAGCAGCGCCTCGGCGATCACCTCGTTGCTGGTACCGATATTGATGAACAGCGAGGCGTGGTCGGGCACGTGGCGGGCCAGGAGCGACGCGATGCGCTGCTTGGCCTCCAGGTTGAGGGTCTTGCGGGTCGAGTAGGCGGTGTTGACGGTGCTCGACTCCAGGCCGGCGCCGCCGTGCACGCGCCGGATGCGCCCCTCGTTGGCGAGGGTGTTGAGGTCGCGGCGGATGGTCTGCGGGGTGACCGTGAAGTGCTCGGTGAGCTGCTCGATGCTGGCATAGCCCTGGCGGCGGACCAGCTCGATGATGGCGTCCTGGCGTTGCTGCTGGTTCATGGTGTCTCCTTGGCTGGCCCGATTCTATGCCATCGTGCCCACGGATGCAGGCGCCGCGCCCCGCGAGCGGCTCGGGTGCCCCTGGTGCCCCTTGGTGCGGGGCCCATCGCGTCGCCCGGCGCCATTTGAGCGCGGTCGCGGGCTGGAGTAGGCTTAATGATCATAAGCGAACATTAGCGTCGAAAAGCGAAATTGGCACGCCACGACAACCACAACAGGATGCTTGCTATGGCTTCTTACCTGCTGGCCATCGACCAGGGCACCACCAGCTCCCGCGCGATTCTGTTCGACCGCGAGGGGCGCAGCGTCGCCACGGCGCAGCGCGAGTTCCCCCAGCACTATCCCCACGACGGCTGGATCGAGCACGACCCGGAGGACATCTGGGAGACCGTGCTCGCCACCTGTCGCGAGGTGATCGCCAGTCACGGGGTCGAGCTTGCCGAGATCGCCGGCGTCGGCATCACCAACCAGCGCGAGACCACCCTGCTGTGGGATCGCGAGACCGGCGAGGCGCTGCACCCCGCCATCGTCTGGCAGGACCGGCGCACCGACGAGGCCTGCCGGCGGCTGCGCGAGGCGGGTCACCTGGAAGATGTCCAGGCGCGCACCGGCCTGCTGATCGATCCCTACTTCTCGGCGACCAAGCTCGCCTGGCTGCTCGACGAGGTGCCCGGCGCCCGCGAGCGGGCCGAGCGCGGCGAGCTGGCCTTCGGCACCGTGGACAGCTTTTTGATCTGGCGGCTCACCGGGGGGCGGGTGCATGCCACCGACGCCACCAACGCCTCGCGTACCGCGCTCTTCAACATCCACGAGCAGCGCTGGGACGAGGCGCTGCTCGACCTGTTCGACATTCCGGCGAGCCTGCTGCCCGAGGTCAAGGACTCCAGCGACGATTTCGGCCGCGTCGAGGCCCGCTGGCTGGGCGGCGAGCTGCCCATCGCCGGGGTGGCCGGCGACCAGCAGGCGGCGCTGGTGGGGCAGGCCTGCTTCGCCCCCGGCATGGGCAAGAGCACCTACGGCACCGGCTGCTTCATGATCGTCAACACCGGCGCGGTGGCCGAGACGTCGCGCAACCGCCTGCTGACCACGGTGGCCTATCGGTTAGACGGCAAGCCGACCTATGCGATGGAGGGCAGCATCTTCGTCGCCGGGGCCACGGTGCAGTGGCTGCGCGACGGCCTGCAGCTGTTCGCCAATGCCGCGGAGACCGAGGCGCTGGCCTGCCAGACGCGCACCGGCCACAGCGTCTACCTGGTGCCGGCCTTCACCGGGCTGGGCGCGCCCCACTGGGACCCCAAGGCCCGTGGCGCCATCCTGGGGCTGACCCGGGATACCGGGATCGCCGAGATCGTGGCGGCCGGCCTGCAGGCGGTCTGCTACCAGACCCGCGACCTGCAGGTCTGCATGGACGATGACATGGCGGCGTCGCCGGGCATCCTGCGGGTCGATGGCGGCATGGTGGCCAACAACTGGGTGATGCAGTTCCTGGCCGACATGCTCGGCGTGCAGGTGGATCGTCCCACGGTGCTGGAGACCACGGCCTTGGGCGCCGCCTACCTGGCGGGGCTGCGTCTCGGCTGGTATCGCGATCTCGACGAGATCGCCGAGCTGTGGCGCTGCGAGCGGCGCTTCACCCCGCAGATGGAGGAGGCCGAGCGCGAGCGCCTCTACGGCGGCTGGAAGGAGGCCGTCGCGCGCGTCCGCACCCAGTAGCCGACGGCGCCGGGGCGGGCCAACTTGCTGATTCGCTGGAGAAGAAAACGCACGCCGGGCTTGCATTTCGGATTCGATTGCGTAGAATACGCATCCGTTGCCACGGCGAAGTCATGCCGACAACAGGGCGAAGGACCATAGCTCAGTTGGTTAGAGCGCCACGTTGACATCGTGGAGGTCGGCGGTTCAAATCCGCCTGGTCCTACCATCACACGCCCGGCAAAACTTGCAGGACCATAGCTCAGTTGGTTAGAGCGCCACGTTGACATCGTGGAGGTCGGCGGTTCAAATCCGCCTGGTCCTACCAGATTCGAGAACGCCCCGCAGCCATCGGCTGCGGGGCGTTTCTCATGCTGCGTGATTTTTCGCGAGCGCCTCGTCTCGACGGTCTCGCCATGGGACTGCGCAGCCTGAATGGCGGGGTGCAGCCCGAATGGCGGGGTGCCCGGCGAGGCCGATCGCCTCGCCGGGCCGGGAGTCACGCCAGGTCGCTCTGTGCGACGAAGACGTCGACCAGCGCCTCGATGCCCGCGCGGTCGTCGTCAGTGAAGCGGCCCTGGGTCGGGCTGTCGAGGTCCAGCACGCCCCACAGGCGATCCGCCACCACGATCGGCACCACCAGCTCGGCGCGGGAGTCCGCGTCGCAGGCGATGTGGTCGGCGACGGCATGGACGTCGTCGACGCGCTGGGTCTGGCGGCTGCGCGCCGCGGCGCCGCACACGCCCTTGGTGAAGGGGATGGGGTGGCAGGCCGGCTTGCCCTGGAAGGGGCCGAGGCAGAGCAGCTCGGGCTCGCGCTGCAGGTAGAAGCCGGCCCAGTTGAGCGCGGGGATCTCCTGCATGATGAAGGCGCAGGTCTGGGCGCTGTTGGTCAGCCAGTCGCGGGTGTCGAGCAGCGCACCGAGCTGGCGGGCGAGCAGGGGGTAGTCGGGCTGGGGGTGATCCGGTGTCATGTCGGCTCCTTGAACAGGAAAGGCCGGCGCAGCGGCCGGCCTTGTTGCTTCGTTACATCCGCTTTCTGGCGGGCGGCCCTTACTTCCAGCCGGGCACGGCCTGCGGGCCGAACAGCTCGCTCGCCTTGGCCTCGACTTCCTCGGTCTGGTAGGCCTCGACCAGCTGCTGGATGGCCTCGCGATCCTCGTCGCCGCCGCGCACCGCGATCAGGTTGACGTAGGGGGACTCGGCGCCCTCCTTGATCAGGGCGTCGTCCAGGGTCAGGCCGGCCGGTTGGGCGAAGGTGTTGTTGATGAAGGCCATGTCCACGTCCGGCAGCACGCGGGGCAGCTGGGCGGCCTCGATCTCGCGGAAGTCGAAGTCGTGCGGGTTCTCGGCGATGTCCAGCGGGGTGGCTTCCAGGAAGGTCGGGTCCTGGAGCGTGATCAGCCCCTCGTTGTGCATCAGGATCAGGGAGCGACCCTCGTTGGAGGGATCGTTGGGCAGGGCGATGGTGGCGCCCTCCGGCAGCTCCTCGATGCTGTCGTACTTGTCGGAGTAGGCGCCGATCGGGTAGACGAAGGTGTAGCCGGCGATGGCGAAGTCGTAGCCGCGATCCTCGACCATGGAGCGCATGTAGGGCTCGTGCTGGTAGGCGTTGGCGTCAAGGCTGCCGTCGGCCAGGGCGGCGTTGGGCGTCACGTAGTCGGTGAACTCGATGATCTCGACCTCGAGGCCGTACTCGCGCTCGGCGATCTCGGCGGCGACCTTCATGACGTCGGTCTCGGGGCCGGCCACGGTGCCGACCTTGATGGCGTGCTCGTCGGCCAGGGCGGCGCCGGCGGCGAGGGTCAGGGCGGAGGCGGTCAGGGTGCCGATCAGGGTCTTGCGCATGTCGCGATGCTCCTTGTGAAAGACGAGTCGGACTCGATACTAACGGAATAAACAGAAAAATTGTAATGCATTCTGGTTATTTAAGAGGGCGCATCACTTATGGTCGCTCTTGCGCACCAGATAATCGCCCAGGCTCTGGAAGCCCTGCACCATCACCACCAGGATCACCACGGTGATCAGCATGATCGTCGGGTTGAAGCGGTTGTAGCCGTAGCGAATGCCCAGGTCGCCGAGCCCGCCGCCGCCCACGGCACCGGCCATGGCCGAGTAGCTGACCAGGGTGACGGCGGTCACCGTCAGCGCGGTGAAGATGCCGCCGCGCGCCTCGGGCACCAGCACCTTGGTGATGATCTGCCACGGCGTGGCACCCATGGACTGGGCGGCCTCGACGAGCCCCGGCGGGATCTCGTTGAGCGCCCCCTCGACCAGGCGCGCCACGAAGGGGATCGCGGCGATGGTCAGTGGCACGGCGGCGGCGTTGGTGCCGATCGACGTGCCCACCAGCATCCGCGTGAGGGGGATGATGGCGACCATCAGGATGATGAAGGGGATGGAGCGGCCGATGTTGGTGATCGCGCCCAGCACCCGGTTGAGCGTGGGCTCGGCCAGTATCTGCCGCGGCCGGGTGACGTAGAGCAGCACGCCCAGCGGAATGCCGACGAGGGCCGAGATCACGCCCGAGACCGCCACCATGTAGAGGGTGTCGAGGGTGGCCTCGAGAATCAGTTCAATCATCGCGCTGGACATGGCCGAGCACCTCCACCTGCAGGTCGTGGGATTCGAGATAGTCCAGGGCTTCGCGGGTCTTCGCCGCCGGCCCCATCAGTTCGGCGATCATCAGGCCCAGGGTGCGATCCTGGATCGACTCCACCTTGGCCTGGAGGATGCTGACGTCGACGCCGCACTCGCGGGCCAGCCGCGAGATCAGCGGGGTCGAGACGGCGTCGCCCGAGAAGGCGAGGCGCACCACCGGGTGGCTGGCGGGGCCGGGCGTCTCCTCGAGGCGCTCGATGAGCGCCTGGGGCGGCTCGAGCTCGAGGAAGTCGTTGAGGAAGTCTCGGCCGAGCTTGGTGCGGGGTGCGGTGAAGAAGTCGCCGACCTCGGCCTCCTCGACCAGCTCGCCGTCGGAGATCAGGCTGACCCGGTGGCAGATCGACTTGACCACCTCCATCTCGTGGGTGATCAGCAGGATGGTCAGGCCGAGCTGGCGGTTGATGTCGCGCAGCAGCTCCAGGATCGAGCCGGTGGTGTGGGGGTCCAGCGCCGAGGTGGCCTCGTCGCAGAGCAGCACCTTGGGGCGGCTGGCCAGCGCCCGGGCGATCGCCACGCGCTGCTTCTGGCCGCCGGAGAGCTGGGCCGGGTACTGGTGCGCCTTGTCGGCCAGGCCCACCAGCTCGAGCAGCGGCATCACCCGCTCCTTGATCTCGGCGCGCTTCATGCCCATCAGCTCCAGCGGCAGGGCCACGTTGGCGAAGACGGTGCGTGAGGTCAGCAGGTTGAAGTGCTGGAAGATCATGCCGATGCGGTGGCGGGCCTGGTTGAGCGCCGCGCCGGAGAGGGCGGTCAGCTCCTCGCCGTCCACGGTCACGGTCCCCGTGGTGGGGCGCTCGAGCAGGTTGACGCAGCGGATCAGCGTGGACTTGCCGGCACCGGAGAGGCCGATCACGCCATGGATCTCGCCCTTGGGCACGTGCAGGTTGGCATTTTTGAGCGCCGTCACGGCGCCGGGGCCGCCGCTGCGTCCCTTGGGATAGTAGGTCTTGGAAACGTCGTGTAGTCGAATCATCGCAGCCGCCGGTGGGGCGCCGGCCGGGCGGGCGTGGCAGCAACGGGCATAAAAAAAGGCCACCCTGACGGGTGGCCATCAACGCTGGACACACCCTTTTAGCTGCACTTCACGCCGCGGTTTGCCTCGAGAGGCGCTCCACGACGTCGGCGCCCGCAATCCGGGTACAAATCGGCGCCTTCAAAATGTAGCGCAATATTCTATGTTTCAAACGCCCGATCGTCAAGCTCGCCAGGGCATGTGCCCGGCGGGATGGCGCTGCCGTGGTGATTTTTTCTGTCGCCCGGCCACGCAGTGGTGTTCCTTGCGCGTCGAACCGCGCCGCGGCGGTCGGTGAGCTTGGGGCGGCGCGGTCAATGGACGCGCCGGGCCGGGTTTCCTAGACTGGCCGTTTTGGCGGCCCGCCAGGGGTCGACGCGCACGAGGAGCAGTCATGTTCACAGGCATCGTACAGGGCACCGCCGAGGTGGTGGCCATCAAGGAGGCCGAGGCCTTCCGTACTCACGTGCTGGCGCTGCCGGCGCCGCTCAACGAGGGTCTGACGCTGGGCGCCTCGGTGGCCCACAACGGCGTCTGCCTCACGGTGACCGCCATCGACGGGGAGCGGATCAGCTTCGACCTGATGCGCGAGACCCTGCGCGTGACCAACCTCGGTGCATTGAAGGAGGGCGATCGCGTCAATATCGAGCGCGCGGCCCGCTTCGGCGACGAGATTGGCGGCCACGCCATGTCTGGCCACGTCATGGGCATGGCCGAGCTCGTCGAACTCGACGAGGCACCCAACAATCGCCGGCTGTGGTTCGAGGTCCCCGCGGCCCTGGGGCGCTACCTGTTCGACAAGGGCTACATCGGCGTCGACGGCATCAGCCTGACCATCGGCGAGACCCGCCGCGCCAGCGCCGAGCACGGCCCGCGCTTCTGCGTCGACCTGATCCCCGAGACCCTGGCCAGGACCATCCTGGTCGACCGCGTCCCAGGCGACCTCGTCAACATCGAGATCGACCCCCAGACTCAGGCCATCGTCGAGACGGTGGAGCGGGTGCTCGAGGCGCGCGGGGTCTGATCGCACGGGGTAGGTCGGGCGGGGCGCGTCACTGCGTTGGCAGGCCGGGTGGCGAATGGCCCGGCGATTGCTTAACTGTGGGGGAGCGTGCCGCCCGGACGCCTCGCAACGCGCAGAGGCTTTGGGTACCATAGGCCGCTTTTCTCGCCACCCTCCGGTGTTCCGGGCCATGAGACGGCTCATGACATCCGGACGCCCAGACGTCATCGCGCGCAGGAAGGACACCCATGTTGAAACGTCTCATCGACAACCATTTCAAGCTCGCCGAGCATCGCACCGACGTGAAGACCGAGGTCATCGCCGGGATCACCACCTTCCTGACCATGGCCTACATCATCTTCGTCAACCCGAGCATCCTCTCCCAGACCGGGATGGATTACGGAGCGGTGTTCGTCGCCACCTGCTTGGCCGCGGCCGTGGGCTGTCTGATCATGGGGCTGTGGGCCAACTATCCCATCGCCCAGGCGCCGGGCATGGGCCTGAACGCCTTCTTCACCTACGGCGTGGTGCTGGGCATGGGCTACACCTGGGAGGCGGCGCTCGGCGCGGTCTTCTTCTCCGGCTTCATCTTCTTCCTGCTCAGCGTCTTTCGCATCCGCGAGTGGATCATCAACTCGATCCCGCTCTCCCTGCGCCTGGGGATCGCCGCGGGCATCGGCCTCTTCCTGGCGATGATCGCGCTCAAGAACGCCGGCATCGTGGTGGCCAACGAGGCGACCTTCGTGTCGCTTGGCGATCTCACCGAGCCGTCGGCCCTCTACGCGCTGCTGGGCTTCTTCGCGATCACCGCCATGGCCTACCTGCGGGTCACCGGGGCGGTGATGATCGGTATCCTCGGCGTGACCGCGCTGGCGATGGTGCTCGGTCACAATGAATTCGGCGGACTGATGTCCATGCCGCCCTCCATCGCGCCGACCCTCATGGCCCTGGACCTCGCCGGGGCGTTCGACGTGGCAATGCTGAGCGTGATCTTCGCCTTCCTGTTCGTCGACCTCTTCGACACCTCCGGCACCCTGGTGGGCGTGGCCCACAAGGGCGGCCTGCTGGACGAGAATGGCAAGCTGCCGCGCATCGGTCGCGCCATGATGGCCGACAGCGGCGCCTCCATGGCGGGCGCGGTGCTCGGCACCTCCACCACCACCAGCTACGTCGAGTCCACCGCGGGCATCGTCTCCGGCGGGCGCACCGGCCTCACCGCCGTGGTGGTGGCGGGGCTGTTCCTGATCAGCCTGTTCTTCTCGCCGCTGGCCGGTTCCATCCCGTCCTATGCGACCGCCGGGGCGCTGCTCTACGTGGCGGTGCTGATGGCCGGCAGCCTCTCCCACGCCGACTGGGACGACCCGACCGAGGCCGCGCCGGTGCTGATCGCGGCCCTGGCGATGCCGCTGACCTTCTCCATCGCCGAGGGCATCGCGCTGGGCTTCATCAGCTTCGCCGCCATCAAGGCGCTCTCCGGGCGGTTCAAGGACCTGAATCCGGCGGTGATCGTGCTGGCGCTGCTGTTCGCCGCCAAGTTCCTGTTCCTCAGCTGATCCTGGCTGACCGCATTCACTGATCGAGGCTGCATCCGATGAGCATCTACGGCGACTACATCAAGTCCGTGATCCGCACCGTCCCCGACTGGCCGCAGCCGGGGGTCAACTTCCGCGACATCACCCCGCTGCTGCAGAACAGCGCGGCCTTCCGCAAGCTGATCGACAGCTTCGTGCATCGCTACCAGGAGATGGAGATCGACGCCATCGCCGCCATCGATGCGCGCGGCTTCATCGTCGGCGCGCCGCTGGCCTACGAGCTCGGCTGCAGCTTCGTGCCGGTGCGCAAGAAGGGCAAGCTGCCGTTTCGTACCATCAGCGAGACCTACACCCTGGAGTACGGCGAGGCCGAGGTGGAGCTGCACTCCGACGCCTTCCGCGAGGGCGACCGCATCCTGGTGGTCGACGACCTGATCGCCACCGGCGGCACCATGCTGGCCGCCGCCAAGTTGATCACCCGCAGCGGCGGCCAGGTGGTGGAGACCGCCACCATCGTCGACCTGCCGGACCTCGGCGGCGCGCAGCGCATCCGCGACGCGGGCTTCAGCGTGTTCGCGGTCTGCTCCTTCACCGAGGACGAATGACCTCATGAGTGGCTCTCGCTATCAGAAGCGCCTGATCATCTCCTGGGACCGGCTGCATGCCGACGTGCGCGAGCTCTGCCGGGGGCTGATCGGCCGCGACCTCAAGGGGATCGTCGCGATCACCCGCGGTGGGCTGATTCCCGCCGCGCTGATCGCCCGCGAGCTCGACGTGCGCCTCATCGATACCGTCTGCATCAAGAGCTACGAGCGCATGGAGCAGGGCGGCCTGGAGGTGATGAAGGGGGTCGATCACGACGGCGAGGGGTGGCTGCTGGTCGACGACCTGGTCGATACCGGGCGCACCGCGAAGGCGGTGCGCGAGATGCTGCCCAAGGCGCATTTCGTGACCGTCTACGCCAAGCCCGAGGGCAGGCCGCTGGTGGATCAGTACCTCACCGAGGTCGCGCAGGACTGCTGGATCCAGTTTCCCTGGGACATGGGCGTGGCCTATGTCGAGCCGCTGGTCGACCAGGAGAGGCGCTGAGCCATGACGACGTGTCCCCTTCCCGACAGCTGGCAACAGTGGCTCGGTCAGGAGTTCGACGCCCCCTACATGCAGGCGCTGCGCGATTTCCTGGCCGCCGAGAAGGCGGCCAGGAAGGTGATCTACCCGCACTCGGCCGACTGGTTCCGCGCCTTCGAGCTGACCCCGCTGGACGAGGTCAAGGTGGTGATCCTGGGGCAGGATCCCTACCACGGCCCGGATCAGGCGCACGGGCTCTGCTTCTCGGTGCGCCCCGGGGTGCGGGTGCCGCCGTCGCTTTCCAACGTCTACAAGGAGCTGACGGCGGACCTCGGTACCCGGCCGGTGGCCCACGGCAACCTCGAGGCCTGGGCGCGCCAGGGCGTGCTGCTGCTCAACACCTCGCTGACGGTGGAGCAGGGCAGCGCCGGCTCCCACCGCGGCAAGGGCTGGGAGACCTTCACCGATCGCGCCATCGCGACGGTCAGCGAGCACGCCGCGCCGTCGGTGTTCCTGCTGTGGGGCGGCCATGCGCGCCAGAAGAAGGCGCTGATCGACACCCGGCGCCACCTGGTGCTGGAATCCCCGCACCCCTCGCCGCTCTCGGCGCATCGCGGCTTCTTCGGCAACCACCACTTCTCGCGCGCCAACGCCTTTCTCGTCGAGCAGGGCCGCGCCCCCATCGACTGGCAGTTGCCCGAGCAGCCTTAACCTCGACGCCGGATGCGTTTAGAATGGCGCGCAATTTGCCGCCGTCGTCCATCCGACGATGGTCGCCGCCTTCCCGCCGCCGTCGAAGAGGTCATCCCCATGAGCGTCCATGCCATCCAGCATCCCCTGGTCCAGCACAAGCTTGGCCTGATGCGCGAAGCCGGCATCAGCACCAAGAGCTTCCGCGAACTGGCCGGCGAGCTGGCCAAGCTGCTCACCTACGAGGCGACCAGCGACCTCGAGCTCGAGACCCAGAACATCGACGGCTGGAGCGGCGAGCCGATCCCGGTGCAGCTGCTCAAGGGCAAGAAGGTCACCATCGTGCCGATCCTGCGCGCGGGCCTGGGCATGCTCGACGGCGTCACCGACCTGATTCCCAGCGCGCGGGTCAGCGTGGTCGGGCTCTACCGCGACGAGGAGACCCTCGAGCCGGTGCCGTACTTCGCCAAGTTCGCCAATGACCTGGACGAGCGCATGGCCATCGTCATAGACCCGATGCTGGCTACCGGCGGCACCATGGTGGCGACCCTGGACATGCTGCGCGAACGCGGCTGCAAGCACATGAAGGTGATCGTGCTGGTGGCGGCCCCCGAGGGGATCAAGCGCGTCCAGGAGAGCTATCCGGACATCGAGCTCTACACCGCCTCGGTGGACGACCACCTCGACGAGAACGGCTACATCGTCCCGGGCCTGGGCGACGCCGGCGACAAGATCTTCGGCACCCGCTAAGCCTCCGCTTCGCTCCCGCAGGGCTCTGCCTGCGGGAGCTTCCCTTGCATGACATCCCTCGTCATCAGAGCAGGGGCTCGTCCCGCATTTCGCGGGCGCCCTGCTGGCAGGGCGATCGACGTCGTCAGACGCCCCATCCCGTGCTGCTCGCCCTCCCTGACTGACCCGTCTTCAGCTCTCGGCGGCAGGCGGCAATAGCCGCCAGAGAGCACAGCCGAAAGCAGAAGGCGGCGACAGCTTCAAGCGAGGGATGATAGGCGCCACACTCAATAGTGGCTTCCCCCTTGGGGAGCGGGTCTCCGGGGGGTGGACCTAAACCAGGGGGAAGGTCATTGCCTACCGGGGCTTTCTGCTGCGCTCGAAGTTGGTGCTGACCCATTGCTCCCCGGTTAGGCTGGATGGTGATTGCCAGCACGATAGGCGATGCTGGTCACTGGTGCTCCATGCGCCAGCATCGCTTCTTGTGACAAGGCGAGTCGTTCCTGCTTCATCAACTGCACTGCCTGGCGCAGCTCGGCACTCAAGCCATGCTGGCGCTCCAAACGGGCCAGTTGTTCAAGCTGCTTGAAATACTCGCCCTCTTTACGGGACTTCTTGAGCTCGAGGGGGAAGACGGGGATGACGACTTGCTGCTGGCGCGCCGGAACGTCTGCAAAGACCCCCTGGGCTATCTCAAGGCCCGCCGCGTCGAAATCCACAAACAAGTGCAACGATATTCTGTCGGCCCAATCAGCCAGCAATGTTTTCAGCTCGCGGGCGCCTTGGTCATGGCCCCGATAGAGAATGAGGGTATTGTGGCGCAGTGCGTCTGGCAGCAGCGGCACGATCTGCCACCAGCGCTCCATCACTGCCCCATTTTCTACCACCAGCACGTTCTGGGTCTCGGGCGGCAGGATGAGCATGTCGCCGAGTACTGCGAGGAGAACGCCGGGCGGGCAAGGAAGCGGGAGAGCAGTATCCCCGGCCCGGATGGTCATCTCACCTTTGGTGTGCGCAACACGCTGGAGGGTAGAGAAGGCCTGGTGCGTGGAGATCTTCTCGTCCGGTAGGTGACCCGCCAGGCTCACCCGATCCTGATCCAGGTTGACGTGAAGGCCGGCGTTATTGGTGAGTCGATCATAGACACGGCGGATACGATCGAGGTCGTGGGCCAGTAGCCGCAGCGTCCTTCCTTGAGGGGTGCCAATGCCATGCTCTTCATGAATGTGCCGCCACACCTGGCCCAGTCGCACCTGGTCGGTGGGCTGACGAAGGACGCGCTGGAGTGCCTTGATCGTGTCCCTCATGCCGCGTGATGCCTTTCCAGAGAAAAAACGATGTCCTCCACCAAGCGGGTGCCATCATAAGTACCCATTTGCCGCTCGGTCAGCTCGACCGGCACGACGTCCTCACCGTTCTCCAGCCGCATGTTGTAACTCTCCCATAGTGCCAGCATCCAGAAATCGAGGGGCTCCTCGACATCGAGCTTGTAGTAGGCGTCGATGGCTGAGATTGGCTGTTGGGTCACGAGAGTCGGCAAGGCCTCAAAGAACCATTCCAGGGCCTGCTCGAGCGGATCTTCAGGCTCGACCTCCTCGGCGCCACGCTGGTCGATCACCTCGACTCGCTCCGTGGAGACATTCGAATCGGTGAGCGCGCCGGGCTCGAGGCGACGCAACGCGTTCTCCGCGAGCTCATCAAGCCCCTCACGCTGTGAAGGGTCGTCTATGGCCGGGTGCGCTCGTATCTCAAGGGGCTCCACTCGGAAGAGGCTAGGCGACCGGCCATGGGCTTCATCGAGGATATCCTCGCCGGGGGTATATCGGGGATTGCGCTCGTAGTGCTGCAGCCAGGCATCGATGACATGGTTCTGTCGCTGCACTTCCTTGTCGTTCTGCAGCTTGGCCAGGTTATCGGTGAGCCGGTGGAGGGCATCCACCAGATTCGCTCTCAAGCGCGAGAGGCTGCGGGCCAGGATCTTGGTCAACAGGTACTGCAGCTCGCGGCTGAAGCGGGCGAGCTGCATCAAGTAGGACGGGGTCAGGGTATCGAGAAGCCGGTTAATGTTGCCGGCTTCATCCAACGCACGGCGGTTCTCCAGGATGCGCAGATCGATATCGGAGACCGTCGAAAAGCAATTATGGATATAGTACGTGAAGCGGACCACGATGGCCTGGAGGGTGTTGATGAGGCTGGCAATGACTTCCTGGGCCTCGATCAGTTTCCGAGAGGCATCATCGGTCGCACCGTTGTCCCGGGCGACAAAATAGCTTTCCACGACGTTTTGGAGCTCGCGCACCAAGTCACTGACAGCACCGCTGGACGCCTGACGCTGATAGCTCTGGGTCACATGCGCCATCAAGTCTCCGACCACACGACTGACCTGTACGTGCGGGAGGTCCTCATCAAGGTGAAAGACCAGCTGGTGATGACGCAGGGCCTGAATCGTCTCGCGATTATCAGGGGTGTCATAGATCACACCGCCGTGTTCGAGCGTTGCCTCGGCCAGCGCGTCGGTATACTTGGCCAAGGCCTTCATCGCATTTCGCGCATCATCAAGACGTGCCAAGGAAGAGCCCCTCTTGCCGTGGTTCGTTCAGCGCGGCCTCACGCTCCTCAGCGACGATGCCTTCACGCGCCATCACGAACTCGAGCTGATCCTGAAGCAAGGACCACTTGCCGGTGGCCTGGTAGATGGCTCCGGAACTGTCGATGGCCACTAGGTAGCCCAGCTTGCACAGTTTTTCGAGCAAGTGGCGCAGGCGGACCTTGGCATCGCGTGACTGGGACTGCACCTGAAAGCGGGTGGCGATGACTTCCAGCTCTTCCTGCATCATGGAAGAGTTTTCGATCGCGGCCAGCCACTCACTCTCGCGCACGACATCCTTCACCTTCAAAGGCTGCGAGGATGGCGAGGCTTGTCGAGACAGGCGCAACCAGCGCAAGAGGGCTTCCCAGTCACGCACCGCACTTTCGAATTGGTGGCGGATCCGATGCCGGACGCCACGCGACTCGGTATCCAGATAGACGCAGTAATACCCTGAGCCATCCCGGGTTTGTTCAAGCCCATGGCCGATCTCCGCCAAGTAATGACTCACCCGGTCCTGGCCTTCGAGTGTGCTGAGGTATTCGTGGGCCTCCTTGGCACTGACGGGGCACAGCACCTCGCCCCTCAAGAGTCCCTCTATGGCGGCGGCGAAACGGGGATCGTAGCTCATAGCGGATTCTCCATGTCGACCTGAGGAGCCAGGCCCGCAGGCGCCGAGGCGTCACTACTGCTCATGCCCAACAGCGGGTTATGGCCCTTGTCATGTTCGCGCGGGCGCATGATGCGAACCCCGCCGTCCTTGCTCAAGGAGACTTTTTGGGTGAAATGACGCTGCACATCACTGTGCAGTTTGGGCTGGGCACACAGCAGTGTGATGTTGTAGTCGGCCATCATGCGGAAGATCTTGGCCACGTTCTTCGGGTCGAGTTTGCCCAGCTCATCGATGGGCCAGGTGATGTTGACCTGTGGATCACGGCAGAGGTAGCGCGTCAGTCCGCTGAAGAGGATCAGGATGGCGATGTTGGACAGCCCCTCGCTGCTGGCCTTCTTCATGTCCTCATCACGGCGAATAGGCACTAAGCGCCCTTGTTCCCGGAACTGGATCTCGATGCTGACCAGGTTCTTGAGGTCGAAGGTCGCCATCTTGGCGGCTTTCAGGTCTTTGTCGACGTGGCTCATCGACGACAGCAGGGCGGTACTCGGCAGGCCGGCAAAGTTTTGCTGACCCCAGGCTTTCCATACCTGGGCAAACGCACTGAGGTTCTTCCAGAAGTCGTATTCGTGGATGTTCGAACGCACGACGACTTTCACATCACTGATCTCGGAGAACTCGTGCTGCGTGTTCAGCTGGGCTTCCAGCTCACGGCTGACTCGCGAGGTCATCGTGTCGAGGTTCTTGAGGTTCTCATGGTAGTAGGCGAGCTGCCCGCCGATACTGTGGATCGTTTCGTTGAGCGCGCTTTCGACCTGGGGGAGCGCTTCATCGACCAGCGCCTGAAGGTCCTGCATCAGCACGATGTACAGTGCCTCAGTGGCCTCAGGCAGCCCGGACTGCAAGCGCCGCGCCTCACTCATGCGGTCCCAGGTATCGTGAATCTGGGTTTCGGGGTGTTGCGCGATCAGGCTGCTGCTTTCGCGCGAGGCCTTGATGACATCCTGCTTCTGTCGGGTAGTGAACTCGATCAACCGGCGCATTTCGGTAGCCAGCTGCTCATCGCCCAGGGCCTCGCTGTTGGGCGCCAGCGCCTGACGGTCTGGAATCTCGATCACCGGGATCGAATCAAGCAGGCCGGTTGCGTTGTCACAAAGCCGCTGCCAGGACTCACACGTTTGCGAGGCGCCGTTGATGTTAGCTGCGACCTGCTGGCGGTCAGCCTCAAGGCGTTCCCGCTTGCTGCTATAGGCTTGCTGGGCATCGCTCAGTTCAAGCTCGGCTTTGTCTTGCGCGCGTTTCGCGTCGTGAAAGCTGCGCTCCTTCCGTGGCTTTTCCTCGACCATGAGGTTTCGCCACTGTTGGTAGGCGAAGACCTCATCGCGCATCGCCTCAGCCGCCTCTATCTCGTCGGTTAAGCGGGCGACTTCCGCTTTTTTCGCCTGTCGTGTGGCAATATCGATGCCCTCATCCGCCAGGGCCTGGTCACGGACCGCCTCCAGTTCGATAAGGCGCGAGGTGAGCGAGGCCTCGTGGTCCTCGCGACGCACCACTATCTGGTCTCGCCGCTCCTTTACAGCATCTATTGCGCTGCCCTGATCGGCCTTCAGCTGCAGTTGCCGCGCCTTGTGGTCACGCTGCAGATGAAGGGAACGCTTCTCGGCCTCGAGTTTTTCTTTCTCGAGGCGATGGTTGGCGTCAGTCAGCTGGCCCGTGAGGGCCTGGTAGCGCTGGTTCCCGGCGCCTGTCACCTCCGCCTCAATGGCGTGATGGGTGGCCCGGCACTGAGATAACTGGTCCTCGGCGTTCTTGTGGCGCGATCGACTGAGGGTGACGCTCTGGGCGGTTTTCGCCTGCTTTTGCTGGGCCTCTTTCCACGCCTTCTCCTGACGGTCCACCTCTTTCTTGGCCGCTTCCAGTCGGTTGCTGGCGTGTTCCAGCAGTGCCATGAGTTCTTCGATGGTCCGCGCGTCGTCTGGGCGCTCCAGCCCGGCCAAGTCCAGCTCCAACCCAAAGGCCTGGGTCAGGTCTGGCGTACTCGACAGCCGGGGGTGCAAATCACGCCGCCGCAGCAGCCGCGGATCGATGAGCTTGCCAAGCCCATCGTGCCAATCAAGCCCGGAATTACGTAGGAACGCCAGCAGGGTCCCATCGGCCGGGTAGACCTGTCGCGTCAGCCGTTCGACGTCAGCGGATTGCAGATCTCTGGCGCTCTTTGCCTGAGTGAAGAGCCGTTCCGCCCGCTCGAGGGCCTGTGCTTCCTTTTCCTCGGCGTCGTTGGCCGCGTTCAGCTGTTGCAAGTGGCTGGCGACGAGCGCTTCGGCGCTCTGGATACTCGACACCGCTTCCGCCAACCGTTTAGCCTCCTCCGGCGTGGGGTCCTTGGCGGTCGCGCGCTGCTCCTGAATCTCTTGGATGGCTGCCCGGAGCTCGTCCGCGCGCTGCGCATCGCGGGTGCGCAGATCGTCTTGCTCTTTGCGTATCTCGTCCTCGAGGGCGGCCTGCGCGGCATTGTGCGCCTCGTTCAAATCCTGAAGCTCAGCGTTGGCGGCGTCGATACGCCGGGTGAAGTCCGCTTGCGCCTTGCCATGCTCCTCACGGACTTTGTTGACCTGGGCGTGGTAGGTTTCTTCGATCCGTGTGGCTGAGGCCGACATGTAGGCCAGCGCGTCCTCCGCCCCCTTCAGCGCTTTGCGCAGCGAGGGCAGGTCATCGAGGCGCTGTTGCCAGGTGTCGATGTCCTTGGCATCCCATGCCTCCTGCTCCTTCTCCTGCCCGAGAAGCCAGCTTTGGGCGGCCTGGGCCTCGCTGCGCTGCTGGCTGATGATGCCATTCAGCTCTTCCCGCCGTTCATCAAAGCGCTTACGGGTCTCTTCGAGGTTGTCATCGAGCTCCCGACGCTGAGCCTCTAGCGTGTTGAGTTGCTCCTTCTTACTCGCTATCGCCTGTTCCAGGCCGCTAAGCGTGCTCGTGATCGCCTCTCGGCTGTCCTGAAGGGCCAGGTGGGTTTCAAGCGCCTTGCGGAGTCGCGGCTCATGCTGCTTGAACTTCTCCAAGCTTTCGACGTTCTGCCACAAGTCGGCGTTCTTGTGGTGGGTCGGGGGATCACTGATATCGATACGGTCTCGCAGCATGGTGTCGATCACCATGTCCTCGAGACTCGACACGAGGCGCGATTTGTCCAGCACCACGGCCGTCAGTTGCTCGATGTGCTGCATCCGCCCCAGACCATCACCGAGGCTAAAGCGTCGTGCATCCTCGTGACGGCTGAACTTGGCGGCTTTCTTCCGGCGCCGTTTCCCGCTGGCATGGACGTCGTTCTGAATGATGGAGCGATAGTCCATGACGCTATTGATCTGCGAGCTGACCGCGCACCCCATGCCTGGCAGGGCATCACCGACGATGCTGTGGGCCGCCTCGCCCGCAGCAAAGCGTTCGCTTAGGTCGGAATGAAACAGCGTCTCGTCGGCCGCCCCTTCCACGAACCGGTAGGCCAGTTGCCCACCGGAGCGGCGATACAGGATCGAGCAACAGCAGGCGCCATCGCGCCGGCGATACTCGAACACCACCATGCTCTGGTGGTTGGGCAGGTAGTAGTCGGCAAAGCTGACCTTGTTCGCCGCCCGCTCGACCATCGCCCCCGGGTCCTGGCCGTAAAAGACGGGGATCAACTTCAGTGCCGAGGTCTTGCCCGCCCCGTTGGTGCCCTGCACGTTGGTGTGGCCATCACAATCGATCCGGGAACGCTTCCCGTGAAAGATGGAGTGGTGAAGGATGATGGCTGTCAGTCCGGACATCGGAGGGATCCCTGCGCCAAGTGAGATGGATATGCGCTTCACATTTACTCACTGAAGTCTAACAGAGGTCTCGCTCGCCTCGGGGCTGCGGTGAGGTAGGTAGGCGTTATCACTTTTTACCGGGTACGAGACACTCTATCGCCATGGCGATACAAAGTCGTAATGCCAACCCTGTGACGGTGTTACAGGCTTATCGGCTTCAGACGCCACCGCCTTTCCTTGGCACGCGGGTTCGCCATGGGTCTCGATATGTTCGTTTTCGCGCATGGCGTCGCGGCGACGTCCCGCGCCCGTCGCGCCCGTCGTCGATTAGACAAAAGTTTAATATCGAAAAAAATCCATGACTTTCAGCGGGTTGTGAGAGAAAGCGCGGCGCTTGAGCGGGGAGCGTTGATGTTTTCGCTTGGCGACATTTGTGTTTGAAAGCGAATCTCGACTACGTTGTCTGAACGAGTCCCGGGCTCGTCCAATAACAACGACACCTCGAGAGCCGTATGTCCCTGATCCTAGACAACATCGATCATGTGGTCGGTGGTTCCACACACATCGCGGGCGTGAACCTGGAGCTCGAGCCCGGCTCCTTCAACGTCCTGCTGGGACGGACCCTGTCGGGCAAGACCACCCTGATGCGGCTGATGGCCGGGCTGGACGTCCCCACCCGGGGACGCATCCTGATGAACGGCGAAGACGTCACCGGCCGCTCGGTGCGCAAGCGCAACGTCTCCATGGTCTACCAGCAGTTCATCAACTATCCGGCCCTCTCGGTCTACGACAACATCGCCTCGCCCCTGAAGCTCGCCCGGGTCTCCCGGGCGGAGATCGACCGGCGGGTGAGGGAGGTGGCCGAGATGCTGCACATCGAGCACCTGCTCGACCGCTTGCCGCTGGAGCTCTCCGGCGGCCAGCAGCAGCGCACCGCCATGGGGCGGGCGCTGGTCAAGGAGGCCGACGTGGTGCTCTTCGACGAGCCGCTGGTCAACCTCGACTACAAGCTGCGCGAGGAGTTTCGCGATGAGCTGCGAAGCGTCTTCAGCGAACGCGACTGCATCGCCGTCTACGCGACCACCGAGCCTACCGAGGCGCTGGCCCTCGGCGGCAACACCGCCGTGCTCCACGAGGGACGCCTGCAGCAGTTCGGCCGCACCGAGGACGTCTACCACCGCCCGCGGGACATCCTCGCCGCGGAGATGTTCTCCGAGCCGCCGATCAATATCGTCAACGGCATCGTCTCCGGCAGCGAGGTGACCTTCGACGAGCGCACGCACTTTCCCCTCAACGACGACCTGCGCTCATTGCCCCCCGGCGAGTACCGCTTCGGCGTGCGCGCTTCGCACATCTCGCTCGCGCCCCGCGCTCCAGACGACATCGAGGTGCCGATGATCGTCGACCTGGCCGAGATCAGTGGCTCCGAGACCTTCCTGCACGTGCACAACGACCGCTTCCACATGACGGTCCACCTGGAGGGCGTCCACGCGTTCGACGTCGATGCCCCCGTGACCCTCTACTTCCCGACCCACAAGGTCTATGCCTTCGACCGCGCGGGCGCCGTGGTGCATATCCCGAGCCACCTGGGGGGCGTGTGAGATGGCCGAGATCACCCTGAAGTCGCTGGCCCATACCTACCTGCCCAACCCGACCGCCCCCGAGGACTACGCCATCCGCGAGATGGATCATGTCTGGCGCCAGGGCGGGGCCTACGCGCTGCTCGGGCCCTCCGGCTGCGGCAAGTCGACCCTTCTCAACATCATCTCCGGCCTGCTGGAACCCTCCAGCGGCGAGGTGCTCTTCGACGGCGAGGTGGTCAACGCCCTGCCGCCCGAGGCGCGCAACATCGCCCAGGTGTTCCAGTTCCCGGTGGTCTACGACACCATGACGGTCTACGACAACCTGGCCTTCCCGCTGCGCAACGTGAAGACCCCCGAGGCGCGGGTCCACGAGCGGGTGATGGAGGTCGCCGAGGTGCTGGAGCTGACCGGCCAGCTCCGGCGCAAGGCCAAGAACCTCACCGCCGACGAGAAGCAGAAGGTCTCCATGGGCCGGGGGCTGGTGCGCGAGGACGTCTCGGCGATCCTCTTCGACGAGCCGCTCACCGTGATCGACCCGCAGCTCAAGTGGAAGCTGCGCCGCAAGCTCAAGGAGATCCACCAGCGCTTCGAGATCACCATGGTCTACGTGACCCACGACCAGCTCGAGGCCTCCACCTTCGCCGACAAGATCGCCGTGATGTATGAGGGGCAGGTGGTGCAGTTCGGCACCCCCCGCGAGCTCTTCGAGACCCCCAACCACACCTTCGTCGGCTACTTCATCGGTAGCCCCGGCATGAACTTCCTGACGGTCACGACCCGCGAGGGGCGGGTGATGGCCGGCGAGACCCGGCTCGAGGTGGGGAAAGGCGTCCACGACGCCGTGGCCGGGGCGCGCTCGGCCAACGTCAAGCTCGGCATCCGCCCGGAGTTCATCGAGGTACATCCGGCGCCCGTCGACGGGGCGATGGAGGCCCGGGTGGAGCACGCCCAGGACCTCGGCACCTACTCGCTCGTCACCCTGACGCTGGGCGGCACGTCCCTCAAGGCGCGCATCGAGGAGGGCCAGCCGGTGCCCCATGGCCGCGCCTGGCTGCGCTTCCCGGACGAGCGCCTCGGCCTGTACGTCGACGAGTTTCGCGTGGAGTTCGACCATGAATAAGGTCTACAACAACCGGGCCTGGTGGCTCATCCTGCCGATGCTGGCGCTGGTGGCCTTCTCCGCGGTCATCCCGCTGATGACGGTGGTGAACTACTCGGTGCAGGACGTCTTCGATGCCAACACCCGCTTCTTCACGGGTACCGAGTGGTTCGAGGTGATGCTCAACGACCCGGCCCTGCAGGCGGCCGTGCTGCGCCAGTTCGCCTTCTCGTTCACCGTGCTGGCCATCGAGGTGCCGCTCGGCATCGGCATCGCCCTGATCATGCCCAAGCGGGGCTGGCAGGCCTCCGCGGTGCTGATACTCGTGACCATGCCGCTGCTGATTCCCTGGAACGTGGTGGGCAGCATCTGGCAGATCTTCACCCGCGGCGACATCGGCCTGATGGGCTGGAGCCTGCGCGAGCTGGGCTACGGCTACAACATCACGGCGAGTCCCGTGGACGCCTGGGCGACCATCGTGCTGATGGACGTCTGGCACTGGACGCCGCTGATCGCGCTGCTCTGCTACAGCGGCCTGCGCGCGATTCCCGACGCCTACTACCAGGCCGCGCGCATCGACCGCGCCTCGAAGTGGGCGGTGTTCCGCTACATACAGCTGCCCAAGCTCACCAACGTGCTGGTGATCGGCATTCTGCTGCGCTTCATGCACTCCTTCATGATCTACGCCGAGCCCTTCGTGCTCACCGGCGGCGGTCCCGGCAGCTCCACGACCTTCCTCAGCCAGTCGCTGACCACCATGGCGATCGGCCAGCAGGACCTGGGGCCCTCGGCCGCCTTCTCGCTGATCTACTTCCTGATCATCCTGCTGGTCACCTGGGTCTTCTACACGGCGATCATGAACATGCAGAAAGACGCTCCGCGCAAGGAGGCCCCGGATGAGTGATTCCCTGCCCACGACCCCCGCTGCCGTGCGCAAGCGGGCCGCCGCCGCCGACCAGAAGCGGCGTCGCCAGGCACGCCCGGCCTCCCGCCAGTGGCGCCGCCGTGGCCTGATGACGGCCTACATCGTCTTCGTGCTGCTGCCGATCTACTGGCTGCTCAACATGTCCTTCCAGTCCAACACCGAGATCCTCGGCGGGCTGACCCTGTGGCCCGAGGACTTCACCCTGGAGCACTACGCCAAGATCTTCACCGAGCCCAGCTGGTACATGGGCTACGTGAACTCGATCACCTACGTGCTGATGAACATGCTGATCAGCATCGCGGTGGCACTGCCGGCGGCCTACGCCTTCAGCCGCTACCAGTTCATCGGCGACAAGCACCTCTTCTTCTGGCTGCTGACCAACCTGATGGCGCCGCCCGCGGTCTTTCTGCTCCCGTACTTCCAGCTCTATTACACGGTGGGGCTCTTCGATACCCATATCGCCGTGGCGCTGGCCCACTGCCTGTTCAACATCCCGCTGGCGGTGTGGATCCTCGAGGGGTTCATGAGCGGCGTGCCCAAGGAGATCGACGAGACTGCCTTCATCGACGGCTACAGCTTCCCGCGCTTCTTCGTGAAGATCTTCATCCCGATGATCAGCTCGGGGATCGGCGTGACGCTGTTCTTCCTGTTCATGTTCTCCTGGGTCGAGCTGCTGCTGGCCAGCACCCTGACCTCCACCGGCGCCCAGCCCATCGCCTCGGTGATGACCCAGACCAAGGGGGCCTCGGGCATCGACTGGGGCACCCTGGCCGCCGCCGGCACCCTGACCATCCTGCCCGGCATCGTGGTGGTCTACTTCGTGCGCAACCACATTGCCAAGGGCTTCGCCCTGGGCCGGACCTGAGGAGGGCGCGACATGGAATGGATGGTCTGGACCACCCCCACCACCGTCTTCTTCTCGGTCATCGCCGCCATGCTGGTCGGCATGACCGCCTGGGAGGTGGCCTCGCCGACGGTGGAGCGCAAGGGGTTCCTGCCGATCGCCACCACCCGCGGCGATCGCCTCTTCATCGGGCTGCTCTGTGCCGCCTACATCCACCTGCTGGTCGTGGGCTTCACCCCGCTCAGCATCTGGCTGGCACTGGGGGCGTCGGTGATCTGGCTACTGATCCTGATGCGCTGGGGCTGACGGCAATCTCCCGCCGCCACTGCCCTGCACGCAGTGCCTGGCAACACGCCATGGAACGCACGCTTCACGGACGAAGCACCCTAACCGACGAGGTCAACATGACAGCAATAACAATACGACGCTCTCTGGTGGCGGCCAGCATCATGCTGGCCAGCGCCTCCCTGCACGCCGACAACCACGATGCCCGGGCGATCGCCGAGCGGCTCATCGATGAGCATTTCCAGGACTCGACGCTGACCCGCGAGCAGCAGATCGAGGAGCTGCTGTGGTTCGCCAAGGCCGCCGAGCCCTTCCGCGGCATGGAGATCAACACCGTGGCGGAGGGGTTGACCACCCACATCTACGAGCGGGACGTGCTGGCCGAGGCCTTCGGTGAGCTCACCGGCATCGAGGTGACCCACAACATCATCGGCGAGGGGGACGTGGTCAACAACATGCAGACCCAGATGCAGTCGGGTCGCAACATCTACGACGCCTACGTCAACGACTCCGACGCCATCGGCACCCACATCCGCTATGGCACCACCATCAATATCTCCGAGGCCATGGAGAACGAGTGGGCCGACTACACGCTGCCGACCCTGGATCTCGAGGACTTCATCGGCCTGCAGTACGGCACCGGCCCCGACGGCAACCTCTACCAGCTTCCCGACCAGCAGTTCGCCAACCTCTACTGGTTCCGCTACGACTGGTTCCAGCGCGAGGACCTCAAGGAGCAGTTCCGCGAACGCTACGGCTATGAGCTCGGCGTGCCGACCAACTGGACCGCCTACGAGGAGATCGCCGAGTTCTTCACCGAGCACGTCGGCGAGATCGACGGCACCAAGGTCTATGGCCACATGGACTACGGGCGTCGCGACCCGTCGCTGGGCTGGCGCTTCCACGACTCCTGGCTCTCCATGGCCGGCATGGGCAGCCCCGGCGTGCCCTTCGGCAACCCGGTCGACGACTGGGGCATCCGCGTCAACGAGCAGAGCGAGCCGGTGGGCGCGAGCGTCAGCCGCGGCGGCGCCACCAACTCCCCGGCCTCGATCTTCGCCGTCACCAAGATGGTCGACTGGCTCGAGAAGTACGCGCCGCCTGAGGCCAGCGGCATGACCTTCGGCGAGGCGGGGCCGGTGCCGGCCCAGGGCCAGATCGCCCAGCAGATGTTCTGGTACACCGCCTTCACCGCCGACATGACCGACCCGGGCCTGCCGGTGACCGAGGAGGACGGCACGCCCAAGTGGCGCATGGCGCCGTCGCCCGCCGGTCCCTACTGGGAGGAGGGCATGAAGGTCGGCTACCAAGACGTGGGCTCCTGGACCTTCTTCGACTCCACCCCCGAGGATCGTCGCACCGCGGCCTGGCTGTTCGCCCAGTTCACCACCGCCAAGACGGTGTCGCTGGAGAAGCTGATGGCGGGCCTGACGCCGATCCGCGAGTCCGACATCTTCTCCGAGCAGATGACCGAGATGGCGCCCCGCCTCGGCGGCCTGGTCGAGTTCTATCGCAGCCCCAACGAGTCCAACTGGACGCCGTCCTCCACCAACGTGCCGGACTATCCGCGCATGGCGCCGCTGTGGTGGCAGAACCTGGCGCCGGCGGTCAGCGGCGACATCTCGCCCAAGGAGGGGCTCGACAACCTGGCCGCGGACCTCGACAGCATCATGGCGCGCCTGGCCCGGGCCAAGGTCTTCACCACCTACGCGCCCAACCTGAACGAGGAGCGCGATCCCGAGTACTGGCTCTCCCAGCCCGGCTCGCCCAAGGCCAAGCTGGATAACGAGATGCCTCAGGGCACCACCGTGCCCTACGACCAGATGATGGAGGAGTGGATGGCCGCCGGCTCGCGCGAATGATCACCGGGCGCCGGGCTCGCCTGGCGCCGAATCAGTACGTGTGACCGGTTGCCTGACCGGGACCCAGGGGCCCCGCTCGGTGCACGCCGAGCGGGGCCTTTCGCGTCGATACCATGGGCTTCGACACAAGGCGCTTCGACAAAAGGGCCAGACATGCAACTCAGACAGAACAACCTTCGAAAGCTGCCCGAGCGGGTCTTCGATGCGCTGATCGTCGGCGGCGGTATCAACGGCGCCGCGGCCGCCGCCGCGCTCAGCGGCAAGGGCGCCCGGGTGGCGCTGATCGACCGCGGCGACTTCGCCGGCAGCACCAGCATGCACTCCTCCAACCTGGTGTGGGGCGGCATCAAGTACATGGAGAGCGGCGACTTCGCGCTGGTGCGCAAGCTCTGCAAGAGCCGCAACCACCTGATCGAGAGCTACCCCTCCACGGTGCAGGAGATCCGCTTTTTGACCACCATCAACCGGGGCTTTCGCCATCATCCGCTCTATCCCTGGGCCGGTACCTGGCTCTACTGGCTGATGGGGGGCGCCTTCACCCGGCGCCCGCACTTCCTGCGCCCCGCCGGCATCAAGGCCCGGGAGCCGATCATCGATACCGCGAAGGCGCAGGGCGGCTTCGAGTATTCCGACGCCTACCTGCACGACAACGATGCGCGCTTCGTCTTCAACTTCGTGCGCGGGGCGCTGGACTTCGGTACCGTGGCGGCCAACTACGTCGAGTCGCTGGGGGCGCGCCGCGAGGGCGAGCTGTGGGTCACCCGGATGCGTGATCGCATGGACGGCCGCACCTTCGAGGTCCGCTCGAAGGTGCTGATCAACGCCGCCGGGCCCTGGGTCGATCAGCACAACAGCCTCTCGGGGCAGCAGACCGACCATCGCCACGTCTTCTCCAAGGGCATCCACCTGATCGTCCCGCGGCTCACCGACAGCCGGCGGGTGCTCGCCTTCTTCGCCGACGACGGCCGGCTCTTCTTCGTCATCCCCATGGGGCCGCGCACCTGCATCGGCACCACCGATACCCGCGTGGAGAAGCCCGAGGTCGGGGCCACCGAAGACGATATTCGCTTCGTGCTCGACAACATCAACACCCGCCTCGCCCTGGAGACGCCGCTTTGCAAGGCGGACATCATCGCCACCCGCTGCGGCGTGCGACCGCTGGCGGTGAAGCCGAGCGGCGGCGACGACCGGGACTTCCTCAACCTCTCGCGCAAGCACGCCATCGACATCGACCCCGAGATGCGCCACCTCAGCATCTTCGGCGGCAAGCTCACCGACTGCCTGAACGTCGGCGAGGAGGTGGTCGAGGAGGTGGCGCGCCTGGGCGTCGCGATCCCCTACCCGAAGGTCCGCTGGTACGGCGAGCCGGACGCCTCGCTGCGCGAGGCCTTCCTGCACCAGGCGCGGCTGATGGACCTGGACGCCATGACCGCCGAGGGCGCCTCGGAGCCGCTGAGCACGCGGCTGTGGCGGCGCTACGGCGCCCAGGCGCTGGAGATGCTCGAGGAGATCCGCCAGGACCCGCGACAGGGTGAGGTGCTGATCGAGCACACCGAGTACCTGCGCTGCGAGCTCAAGCAGGCCAGGCGCCGCGAGATGGTGACGAAGCTCGAGGACTTCCTGCGGCGCCGCTCGAAGATCTCGCTGGTGGTCCCGGAGCAGACCATCCGCGATTCCCCGGGGCTGCGCGAGGCCTGCGACATCCTCTTCGACGAGCAGGCCGAGGCGCGCCTCGCGGAGTACCTGGCGAGTGCCTCGCCGGAGTCCGCGGGGCTCGCGTCAGAAGGGGAGAGCGGTGAGGGTCCCAAGCCGCAACGAGGCTGGTAGAATGCCGCGCAACTCGACTGCCCCTCCCCGGATCCGATGGAGTCCACGACCATGACCGACCAGACGGCGGCCTCGCCCCTGCCGACCGAAAGCCCCCTTCGCACCCTGCTCACCGGGGCACAGATGCTCTTCGTCGCCTTCGGCGCCCTGGTGCTGGTGCCGCTGCTCACCGGCCTCGATCCCAACGTGGCGCTGTTCACCGCGGGCATCGGCACCCTGATCTTCCACGGCGTCACTCGGGTCAGCGTGCCGGTCTTTCTGGCCTCGTCGTTCGCCTTCATCGCGCCCATCCAGGGCTCGGTGGCCAACTATGGCATTCCCGCCACCCTCGGCGGGCTGATGGTCGCCGGCCTGGTCTACGTGGTGATCTCCCAGTTCGTGCGCCTGAAGGGCACCGCCTGGCTGCATCGCCTGCTGCCACCGGTGGTGGTGGGGCCGGTGATCATGGTGATCGGCCTGGCGCTCGCGCCGGTCGCGGTGGACATGGCCACCGGCGAGACCAGCGAGAATATCGGCTACGGCTCCGCCATCTTCCTCTCCATGGCGAGCCTCATGGTCACCCTGGTGCTGGCGGTGTTCGGGCGCGGCCTGATCCGCCTGATCCCGATCATGGGCGGCATCATCACCGGCTACGGCCTGGCGGTGCTGATGGGCGTGGTGGACTTCACCCCGGTCCGAGAGGCGGCCTGGCTGTCGCTGCCGTCCTTCACCGCGCCGAGCTTCCACTGGGCGGCGATCCTGTTCATGATCCCGGTGGCCATCGCCCCGGCGGTGGAGCACATCGGCGACATGGTCGCCATCGGCTCGGTGACCCGCAAGAACTACCTGGAGAAGCCCGGCCTGCACCGCACCTTGCTGGGCGACGGCCTGGCCACCGCCGCCGCGGCGGTCTTCGGCGGGCCGCCCAACACCACCTACTCCGAGGTCACCGGGGCGGTGACCCTGACCCGCGCCTTCAACCCCTGGATCATGGTCACCACCGCCTTGATCGCCATCGTGCTGGCCTTCGTCGCCAAGCTCGGCGCGCTGCTGCAGACCATTCCGGGGCCGGTGATGGGCGGCATCATGACGCTGCTGTTCGGCTCCATCGCCGTGGTCGGCATGAACACCCTGGTGCGCGCCGGCAAGCCGCTTACCGCGCCGCGCAACCTGGTGGTGGTCTCCCTGGTGCTGGTCTTCGGCATCGGCGGCATGCAGTTCGGCAACGGCCAGTTCACTCTGCAGGGCGTCAGCCTCGCCGCCCTGGTCGGCATCGTGCTGAACTGGGTGCTGCCCCGCGCCGAGGAGGAGTGATCCCGCTCAGGCGTGGTGCCGCTCCTGGCCCGCGTCGGAGAAGGTCGGCGGGGTGCTGGCGCTGACGATCACGCACTCCTCCCCGCCGACGTTGCGAAAGCGATGGGGCAGGCGGGAGTCGAAGTAGTAGGCGTCGCCGGCGCCCAGCACGCCCACCTCGCCATCCACGGTGATCTCGATGCGCCCCGAGATCACCACGCCGCCTTCCTCGCCGTCGTGCTCGAGCATCTCCTCGCCGCTGTCGGCGCCCGGCGGATAGCGCTCGTGGATGATCGACATCTGGCGGTCCGGGCGGCGGGCGGCCACCAGCCCCCAGGAGAGGGTGCCATCGCCGATCTCGGTCAGCTCGTCCGCCCGGTAGAAGGGCTTGGGCTGGGTCGGCTCGTCGCCGGCGAAGAAGGCGCTGATCGAGACGGGCAGGGCGTCCAGGATCTTCTTCAGCGAGCTCACCGACGGGCTGACGTGGTTCTGCTCCACCAGCGACACCGTGCTGTTGGTGACACCGGCCCGCTTGGCCAGTTCGCGCTGCGACAGGCCGCGGGCCAGCCGCAGCTGCTTGAGTCGGGCGCCTACGTCGAATGCCGCTTCCGTGTCTTGATCCATGTCTCGGTCCTCGGGACGTTCGTCGTCGTATTCGTGGAATATTTTCAACATATCATACCGTCTCCTCGGTACCCGGATAAGGGGCGCCTTGACCCGTATCAGGGTCATGGGCCTGCGCGCTCGGCCGGCATGGCACCCGCGGGCGGGCTAAGGCATCATGGGCAGTGACATGACCGATTCGTCAGGAGAGCCCATGATCACCCGAGAAGCGCTCACCGGCATGATCCTGGCCGGCGGCCAGGGACGCCGCATGGGCGGTCGCGACAAGGGGCTCGAGCCCTTCGCCGGTCGACCGCTGGTGGCCCATGTCCGCGAGCGCCTGGCGGGGCGCGTCGCCGAGGTGCTGATCAACGCCAACCGCAACGTCGAGCGCTACCGGCCGCTGGCCGATCGCGTGGTGAGCGATGCCGAGGGCGGCTACCAGGGCCCCCTGATGGGCATCTACAGCGGCCTTAAGGCCGCGAGCACGCCCTGGCTCATCGTCACGCCCTGCGACACCCCGGCGCTGCCGCTGGACCTGGTGGAGCGCCTGGTCGCCGGCATCGGTGAGAAAGAGGGCGAGCACGATATCGCGGTGGCCTTCGACGGCGAGCGCCTGCATCCGGTGGTGGCGCTGATCCGCACCTCGCTGGCCGACGACCTGGCCGCGGCCCTGGCCGAGGGCGAGCGCAAGATTGATCGCTGGTACGCGCGCCACGTCTGGTGCCGGGTGCACGTCAGCGACTGCCCCGATGCCTTCGCCAACCTCAATACCGACGACGAGAAAGCGCGCCTGGAGCGCGTCCTCGGCGAAGCGGCGCGGGCGGCGAGGGTGAACCCATGAGCGAGCACGTGCCGGAGCGCCTGCCCTTCGACGACGAGCTGCCGGTGCTGGGCATCGCCGCCTGGAGCGGCACCGGCAAGACCACGCTACTGGAGCGGCTGCTGCCTCACCTCGGCGAGCGGGGTTTGCGCGTGGCGGTGATCAAGCATGCCCACCATGCCTTCGATGTCGACCAGCCCGGCAAGGACAGCCACCGCCTGCGCCAAGCCGGCGCCTCGCCCATGGTGGTCGCGTCCCGGGCACGGGTGGCGCTGATGATGGAGACCCCGGGGCGCGAGGAGGCCGACCTGGCCGCGCTGATCGAGATGGTGCGCCCCCAGCGTCCCGACCTGGTGCTGGTGGAGGGCTTCAAGGCCTGGCCGCTGCCCAAGCTGGAGCTGTATCGGCCCACGGTGGGCAAGCCGCTGCGGGTCGCCGAGGACCCCTGGGTGCGGGCCGTGGCGAGCGACGCGTCGCTCGCGCTTCCCGAGGGCGTCGAGGCGCTGGACCTCAACGACCTCGAGGCGCTCGCCGACTGGATCGCCGCCTGGCCCGCGCGCTGGCCGGCCCGCCAGTGCCCCCGCGAGGAGGCCGTGTCATGACGCTCTCCTGTTTCGATCTCGGCGAGCGGATGCTGACGGTGGAAGAAGCCGGCGAGCGCCTGGCGACCCTCATCGAGGCGCCGTTGCCCGCCGAGCGGGTCGCGCTCGCCGACCTTCACGGGCGCGTGCTGGCCGAGGACGCGATCTCCCCCATCGACGTGCCCCAGAACACCAACGCCGCCATGGATGGCGTCGCCCTGGCCTGGCCCGACGACGCCGAGCGGCCCGATGAGTGGCGCCTGGTCGGCGAGGTGCTGGCCGGCGCTCGGCGCGGCGAGAGCCTCCGGGCCGGCGAGTGCGTGCGCATCACCACCGGCGCCCCGCTGCCGCCGGGCGCCGACACCGTGGTCATGCGCGAGCAGCTCGCCGAGACGTTCGATGAGCCACACGGCGAGCGCGTGGTGATCGACCGGCCCGAGCGCGTCCGCCGCGGCCAGCACGTGCGTCGTGCCGGAGAGGACATCCCCCGCGGCCAGCGAGCGCTCGCCGCCGGCACGCGGCTCGGCGCCGCGGAGCTGGGGCTGCTGGCCTCCCTGGGGCTGGCCGAGGCGCGGGTGCATCGCCGGCCGCGGGTCGCCGTGTTCTCCACCGGCGACGAGGTCGTCGCCCCCGGGCAGCCGCTGCCGCCCGCCAGCATCTATGATGCCAACCGCCACACCCTGGCGGGCCTGCTGGTCGAGCAGGGCGCCGAGCCGATGGACCTCGGCATCCTGCCCGACGATCGCGAGGCCATGGAGGCCGCGCTGCGCGAGGCCGCCGACACCGCCGACCTGGTGATCACCAGCGGCGGCGTCTCGGTGGGTCAGGCCGACTTCACCCGGGCGGCGCTGGAGACGGTCGGTCGCCTGGCGTTCTGGCGCATCGCTATCCGTCCCGGGCGCCCCCTGGCCTGCGGCCTGCTGGGCGAGCGCGGCGTGCCCTTCCTCGGGCTGCCGGGCAACCCCGTGGCGGTGATGGTCACCTTCCTGCAGTTCGTGGCCCCGCTGCTGGCGCGTCTGCAGGGGCGAGGCGCCGTCGCCCCCCGGCGGCTCATTGCCATCGCCGACGAGGCCCTGAAGAGCCGGCTGGGCCGCACCGACTTCCTGCGCGGCGTCTTCCACGCCGCCGATGACGGCCGCCTCCACGTGCGCAGCACCGGCGCCCAGGGCTCCGGCATCCTCTCCTCGATGGTGGCGGCCAACTGCCTGATCGAGCTCGCCGACGACCGGGAGGGCGCGGCCCCCGGCGAGGCGGTGAGCATCCACCCCCTGCATCGCTTGCCATGAGGCCCGATTCCATGTCCCTGACCCATCTCAATGCCCGCGGCGAGGCCCACATGGTCGATGTGGCCGACAAGCCGGAGAGTCGCCGGGAAGCCTCGGCCTCCGGGCTCATCCGCATGCGGCCCGCGACCCTGGCGCTGCTCGCCGAGGGCGGGCTGCCCAAGGGCGACGTCCTGGCCACGGCGCGCATCGCCGGCATCCAGGCCGCCAAGCGCACCCACGAGCTGATTCCCCTCTGCCACGCCCTGGCGCTCTCCAAGGTAGCCGTCGACTTCGACCTCGACGAGAAGCACGCCTGCGTGCACGTCACCGCGACCTGCCGCCTCAACGGCCGGACCGGCGTCGAGATGGAGGCCCTGACCGCGGTCTCCGTGGCCTGCCTGACGCTCTACGACATGTGCAAGGCGGTGGACAAGGAGATGGAGATCGGCGCCATTCACTTGGAGACCAAGACCGGCGGCAAGTCCGGCGACTACCGGCGCGAGGCGCCCTCGGCGCCGGCCACCTCGGTGATCGAGGCCGCCGCGGCGCCCATCGTCACCGGCGAGGGGGCTGCGGGGGAGGTCTCGGTGGGCACCCGCTGCGACATCGCCGCCCCCTGCATCCGGGTCAAGTGCCTGGCCGAGCTGCGTGAGCGCCTCGGGGTCGGCGACGTCTCGGTGCCCTTCAACGACCTGCCGAGCGCCGATGTGGCGGGCCTCAAGGCCGCGCTCAAGGCGCAGGATCCGAGCTTCGAGGGGCTCGACCAGGGGCGCGTGCTGTGCGCCGTCAACCAGGTGATGGCCGGCGATGCCACGCCGTTGACCGACAACGACGAGGTCGCCTTCTTTCCCCCGGTTACCGGAGGCTGAACGATGATACGCGTGCAGCGGGAGACCTTCGACGCCGGCGCCGAGCAGCGCGCACTCCTCGACGATCGCAGCGATGTCGGGGCGGTGGTGAGCTTCACGGGGCTGGTGCGCGACTTCAACGAGCGCCCCGAGGTCCAGGCCCTGACCCTCGAGCACTACCCGGGGATGACCGAGGCCGCCCTCCAGGCGATCGTCGAGGAGGCCGAGACTCGCTGGCCGCTGCAGGGGGTGACGGTGATTCACCGGATTGGACGCCTGGCCCCTGCGGACCCTATCGTGTTGGTAGTGGTCGCCAGTGCCCATCGACGCGCCGCCTTCGAGGCCTGCGACTTCATCATGGACTATCTCAAGACCCGCGCTCCTTTCTGGAAGAAGGAGCACACGGCCAGCGGGGACTATTGGGTGTCGGAACGCGACGGGGATCATCAAGATGCCCGTCGCTGGGAGTTCTCTTCATGACCGATGAGTTGATCGACGATTTCGGCAGACGGGTGAGCTATGTGCGCATCTCGGTCACCGATCGCTGTGACTTTCGCTGCGTCTACTGCATGAGCGAGGAGATGACCTTCCTCCCGCGGGCCCAGGTGCTGACCCTCGAGGAGCTGGCGACGGTGGCCCGCGCCTTCACCGAACTGGGCGTGGAGAAGATCCGCCTGACCGGGGGCGAGCCCCTGGTGCGTCGCGACATCGATCGGCTGGTCGATGACATCGGCGCGTTGCCCGGTCTCAAGGATTTCGCCATGACCACCAACGGCGCGAGCCTGCCGAAGTTCGCCGGCCGCCTGCGCGATGGCGGCCTCAAGCGGCTCAATATCAGTCTCGATTCGCTGGACCCCGAGCGCTTCCGGCGTCTCACCCGCACCGGCGACCTGCACAAGGTCATCGCGGGCATTCGTGCCGCCCGGGAGGCCGGCTTCGAGCGCATCAAGCTCAACGCGGTGATCCTCAAGGGGCGCAACGACGACGAGGTGATCGACCTGGTCGATTTCGCCCGCGCCGAGGGGCTCGATATCAGCTTCATCGAGGAGATGCCGCTGGGCGATGTCTCCGACCACTCCCGGGCCGAAACCTTCTGCTCGAGCGACGAGGTGCAGGCGCTTATCCAGACGCGCCATGAGCTGATTCCCACCACCGAGTCGACCCCCGGGCCGTCGCGCTACTTCATGATGCCTGACAGCGAATCGCGGGTCGGCTTCATCTCGCCCCACAGCCACAACTTCTGCGACACCTGCAACCGGGTGCGCGTCACGGTGGAGGGGCGCCTGCTGCTCTGCCTCGGCAACGAGCACTCCGTGGACCTGCGCGCTGTCCTGCGTCGCTACCCGGGGGATATCGAGGCCGTGAAGTCGGCCATCGTGCGGGCCATGCCGCTGAAGCCCGAGCGTCATCACTTCACCACCGATGGCGATGTCCAGGTGGTGCGCTTCATGAACATGACCGGCGGCTGAGCCGCTTCGGTAACGCCGGCCGGAGCCGGCAGGTTTTTTTCGGGCGACACTTGGGTGTCGCCCGCTCTGTTTTCTGCCCGCTAATCGCCGCACCGGGTCTCGAATCCTGCTCGTTTGCCGCGGCATATCGGCACGCTTTTTGGCCTCTCAACGCCGCGATTTTCCCGCCATGCTTCTTGCCAATGTGGCATCAGTGCATATACTTTTGACGTGTAACATCCCTTTGCGACATTCCAACATTCGGCATGGAGACCGCCAATGTCCAGCGAAACCCTGGAGCGCATCGCCCGCAACAAGAACGTGGCTCGTGCCGCGGCACGCCAGCTCAGCATGGAGCAGCTGCACAAGCTGGCCGAGGTCATCGGTGAGGTCATCGAGCAGAAGAAGGACGAGGAAATTCAGCGCCAGGAAGAGGAAGCCGAGAAGGCCAGGAAGCTCGCTGAGATCCGCGAGCAGATCAACGAGGCTGGCCTCTCCCTGGATGATCTGGTGACCGAACAGCCCACCCGCAAGCGCGGTCGTCCGCCGAAGAACGCCAGCAAGTCGTGAGTCGGTTTCTGCCGCGCCTTTTCCCGGAGGCGCGGTGATGATTGCCCGATAGCCATCGGGTCGCCATCTCGACGTGCCAGGCGATTGCCCGCCGGCATCGCTCCCACCAGAACTCCCACCATCACCTGTGCGTTACTTGCCCAGCAGCTCCGCTTCCACGGCGAGGATCTGCAGGTGCACTTCCGGCACCCGGTGCAGGTGATCGGCCAGCCAGCCGAGCAGCCGGGGCTGCAGCGCCAGGCGCAGCTCCGCCAGGGAATCCACCTCGATCTCGTCCAGGCAGTCATCCAGCCAGTCGGCGAACGCGGTCTCGTCCATGGGGCTCGCCTGGCTGGCATCGAGCATCAGCCGGCCGATCCGCGTCCAGCCCGCGTCGGTGGCGGCCACCGAGAGGGCGAGGTAGAGGCTCCCGTGGCGGGCGCGCTGCCCGCCGTCATTGCCCCCGAGGCCCGGCAGGGCGGCGACCGCATCCTGGCTGACGATGTGCGGCTGCTGGGGGTGGCGTGCCGTGAGGGAGAGGCCGTCGGCATCCAGGCGTATCAGGTCGCCGTTGGTCGGGATCACCGGAGCCTGGATGCCCAGCGACGCCGCCAGCGACTGGTGGGCCCGTTGGTGGCGGGCCTCGCCGTGCACCGGCAGCAGGTGACGCGGCATTATCCAGCCATAGAAGGTGTTCAGCTCCTCCTGGGCCGGGTGGCCCGAGGCGTGCAGCTCGGGATGATTGTCCTCATCGAAGAGATGCACGCCGAAGTGTCGGAGTCCTGCCTTCAGGCGTTGGATCAGCCGCTCGTTGCCGGGAATCGCCTTGGCCGAGAAGATCACGGTGTCGCCGGCCATCAGCTCGAAGTGGGGATGGCGCCCCCGCGACAGGCGTGACAGCGCCGCCCGGGGCTCGCCCTGGCTGCCGGTGGCGATCACCAGCACCTCCTCGGGCGGCAGGTATCCGAGGTCGGCGACCGGCACCAGCGGCGGCAGGTCGTCCATGTAGCCCAGCTGGCGCGCCACGCCGACCATGCGCTCCATGGAGCGCCCCATCAGGCTGACCCGCCGCCCGCAGCGCTGGGCGGCGCGGCCGATGGCCAGCACCCGGGCGAGGTTGCTGGCGAAGCAGCTGACCACCACACGGCCCTCGCAGCGGGCGATGGTGCGGGCCAGGGCCTCAGCGACCTCGCCTTCGCTTCGCGAGTGGCCGGGCAAGGGGGCGTTGGTGGAGTCGCCCACCACCAGGTCCACCGGCGCGATGGCGCGAAAGGTGGCGGCCGAGATCGGCGGGCCGATCAGCGGCTCGGGGTCGAGCTTCCAGTCGCCGGTGTGCAGCACCCGATGCTCGCCCGCGGCGATCAGCAGCGCGCAGCTCTCGGGGATCGAGTGGGTCAGCGGCAGAAAGCGCAGGGTGAAGGGGCCGGTCTCCAGCGCCTCGCCGGGCTCGATCACCCGGATGGCGTCGGTGGCGAGCCCGCGCTCGACGAACTTGGCCCGCAGCAGGCCCGCCGCCAGCGGCGTGGCGTGGATCGGGCAGCCCCACTTGGGCCACAGCCAGGCGGCGGCGCCGATATGGTCCTCGTGGCCGTGGGTGATGATCAGCGCCCGGGGCCGGATCGACAGTCGCTCGAGGGTGGAGAGGTCGGGGACCTGCAGCGGATTGTCCGGCAGGTCCTGGCGGATCATCATGCCGCAGTCCACGGCGATCCAGTCGTCCTCGCCGCCTGTCTGGCCCGCCTTCCGCTCGCCGAAGCCGTAAAGGCTGAGGTTCATGCCGATCTCGCCGCAGCCCCCCAGCGGCAGGAAGTGCAGCGGCGGGCGGCGGCGGGGACGGATCTGGACGCGGGGCTGTGGCATCGAGGAAGCGTGGGCCTGAAAACGTGTACGAACACTATACGGGATGGCCGCCGCGCCCCACAACGCGACCCTCCGGCGCGGCGGGGATATCGCAGAGCCTTTGACAGCTCGGTAGGTCGAGTTGAGCTGGCGACTAGCCCCGGAGCGCCGGACCGTCGAGGAGGCGCTGTGAACCCTTCCCTGGGCGCTACCGACGCCATCCATGGCGTAGGACCTCCTCTTCGGCTTGTCCCCAGCGCACCATGATTTCGAGAACGGCGATAACCCTGCGCGGCGCAGGTCTATCCGGTCAACGCTGCCAGTTTTTGGACACAGCCTACTCGGGGACGTCCAGGGCGACCTGGGTGGCCAACACCTGGCGCAGGAAGTCCCGCGTGCGGGGATCCTTCGGCGCGCGGAAGAGCTGGTCGGGCGGCCCCTGCTCGACGATGCGCCCGCCCTCCATGAAGATCACCCGGTCCGCCACGTCCCGGGCGAAGCTCATCTCGTGGGTCACCACCAGCATGGTCTGGCGCTCGGTGGCGAGCTGCTTCATCAGGCCAAGCACCTCCTCGACCCATTCCGGGTCCAGCGAGGAGGTCGGCTCGTCGAAGAGGATCACCTCGGCCTGGGCCGCCATGGCGCGGCCGATGCCGACCCGCTGCTGCTGGCCGCCGGAGAGCGAGGCGGGGTAGGCGTCGGCCTTGTCGGCGAGGCCAATGCGCTCGAGGATCTCCCGGGCCCGGGCATGGGCTCGCGCCTTGGGCCAGCGATTGACGACGATCAGCCCCTCGGCGATGTTCTCGAGCGCCGTCTTGTTGGCGAACAGCGCATAGTTCTGGAAGACGAAGGCGGTGCGCCGCCGGGCGGACAGGATGTCGGCGCGGGTCGCGCGGGTGACGTCCACCTCCAGGTCGCCGATGGTCAGCCGGCCGGCGTCCGGGCGCTCGAGGAAGTTGAGGCAGCGCAGCAGCGTCGACTTGCCGGTGCCCGAGGGACCGATGATGACGACGATCTCGCCCTGCTCGATGGCGAGATCGATGCCGTCGAGCACCGGCTGGCCGCCGAAGCGCTTGATGAGTCCTTCTACCTTGATCATCGACGGTATGCCTCGTTGAGCCGGGTTTCCAGGCGCCGCTGGACCCAGGCCAGCAGCTCGACGATTCCCCAGTAGAAGATCGCCACGGTGATGAAGGCCTCGAAGTAGAGGAAGCTGCCGGCAGCCTCCTTCTGGGTCGCGCCCATCAGCTCGGTGACGCCCAGGGTGAAGGCCAGCGAGGTCGCCTTGATCATGTCGATGAAGTAGTTCATCAGCGTGGGCACCGCGACCCGGGTCGCCTGGGGCAGTACGATGCGGCGCATCAGCTGGCCGTTGGTCATGCCGATGGAGAGCGCCGCCTCCGTCTGGCTGCGATCGACCCCGACGATGGCGGCGCGGATCGACTCCGCCATGTAGGCCGAGAAGTGCAGGGTCAGGCCCATGATGGTCGCGGTCACGCCGTTGATCTGGGTCAGGAACGCCAGCAGCTGGGGCAGGCCGTAGTAGAACAGGAACAGCTGCACCAGCAGCGGCGTGCCGCGAAAGAAGGAGATGAACAGCAGGGTGGCGGCGTTGAGGCCCGGGATGCGCAGCACGCGAATCACCGCCAGGCCGCAGGCCAGGATCAGGGCCAGCGCCATGCCCACGGCGGCCATCTGCAGCGTCAGCGGCAGGTAGCGCAGCAGGATGGGCACCAGCCCCAGCATGTAGTCGAGATCGAGCACGGACATGTCAGCCGCTCAGCGCCTCACGGGGTGGTGATGTCGCTGCCGAACCACTGCTCCGAGATCGCGCGCAGCTCGCCGGACTCGCGCAGGGTGGCGAGCGCCGCATTGACCCGGTCGCGCAGGGCGCGGTCTTCCTCGGTGTCGCGGAAGGGCAGGGCATTCCGGATCTCGGAGAAGGGCTGGCCGGCCAGTGCCAGGGGCAGCGGCTTCTCCTTGATCACCTGGCTGGCGCTGACGCGATCCATCACGAAGGCGTCGACACGACCCAGGGCGGTGTCCTGCTCGATGTTGCTCTCGTAGGTGCGGATCTCGATCTCGTCGGCGTAGGGCAGCTCGTTGAGCAGCTGCTCGTAGTTGGAGCCGAGGTTGACGGCAACGGTCTTGCCCTTGAGGTCCTCGACGCCCTGGATCGTCTCGTTGCCGGCCTTCACCACCACCTGGGCGCCGTCGTAGACGTAGGGCTCGGTAAAGGCGTACTTGGCCTCCCGCTCCTCGGTGATGGTGATCTGGTTGGCGATGGTGTCGATGCGGCCGGACTCGAGCATGCCGAACAGGCCCGAGAAGTTCGCCGTGACGAACTCGACCTCCACGCCCATCTCCTCGGCCACCGCCGTGAGCACGTCGACCTCGAAGCCCTGGAGCTCATCCTGCTCGACGAAGGTGAACGGGAAGTAGCCGCCGGACATGCCGACCTTGAGGGCGTGATCGTCGGCCTGGGCCAGGCCGGCGGCGCCGAGCAGGCCGGCGGTGAGGATCGCCAGCGGGGTGCGGGTAATGCGCTTGTGCATGTGAGGGCTCCTGGACATTCGCAATGAGAGAAGGTCCGTCACGGGATCGTGACGTGTTGGGCGCTCACACTAAAGAATAAGAAAGCGTTTTTCCAATAGCCTCTGGTTATTAATATTCAACGCCGCTTACCACTGGCGCTGCCAGCGACTCTCGATGGTCTCGAGCTCCGCGGGCCCGTAGAGCGCCTGCGGCTGGCCGCTGTAGTGGGCCCAGAGCTGGTCGCCGGCATCGAAGTGCCACCACTCGCTCGGCAGGTTGGTGAAGCCCTGCTCCTGCATGGCGCCATACAGCCGGCGCCGGTTGTCGCGGGCCTGTTGCTCGCGCGCATCGGGACGCTCAAGCGCCTCCAGCGCGGCGGTGTGCGAGGCCGGCACGGCCTCGTCGAACAGGGTGCCCATGTCCAGCGCCAGGCCGTCGGCATCGCACAGCGTCACGTCCACGGCGCCGCCGGTGAGGTGCGGGCTCGGCGCGCTCGCCTCTCGACTGGGCACGGAGACGAACTCGCGGGTGCGGGCCAGCAGCGCCTCGTCGTCGAGGGTGGGGTGACGGGAGCGGATCGCCTCCTGCAGGGTATCGAACAGGTACTGCTGCACCCGCCAGGGGCGCCAGCCGTCGAGCACCACCAGCCCGAGGCCCGCCGGCAGCGAGCGGGCCACGGCGATCAGCCGGCGATAGACCCCCTCGCGGACGTAGCACTCGTTGATCGCGCCGGGCACGTCCTGCTTGGCGTAGATCGGGAAGATGCGCAGCGGCGAGGGCGCCAGGCTCAGCGGCACCAGCGGCTCGTCGCTGCCGGCGATGGGGATGCGACTGACCACGGACCAGTCGGGCTCGGCCTGAAGGGCGATGGGGGATGAGAGCGAGCGGTTCACGGCGATCTCCATGGGCTCAACCGAGCTGGGTCGGGAGCCAGAGGGTCAAAGAGGGGAACAGGATCAGCAGCAGCAGCACCAGGATCGCGGTCACCACGAACGGCCAGATGGTGCGAAACAGCGAGGTGATCTCCAGGCGGCTGACCGCGGCGGCGACGAAGACGCAGGCGCCCATGGGCGGCGTGATCAGCGCGATGGTGATGTTCAGGGTGATGATGATGCCGAGATGCACCGGGTCGATGCCGGCCATGATCGCCACCGGCGAAAAGATCGGCGTCAGCAGCATCAGCGCCGAGACCTCCTCCATGAACATCCCGGTGACGAAGGTGATCAGGCTCAGCATCAGCAGGATCACCACCGGCTGCTCGATGTAGGGAGCCAGCAGCGCGACGAACTCATTGGGCACCTGCGCATAGGAGAGCAGCCAGCTGATGGTCGCCGAGGCGGCCATGATCAGGAAGATGGCCGAGGTGAGCCGGGTTGTGTCGACGATGGCCTTCCAGAACTCCGCGAGGCGCAGGTTGCCCTGGGCCAGGCCGCACAGCGCCACGTAGAGCGCCGTCAGGGCGCCGGATTCGGTGGGCGTCACGATGCCCATGACGATCCCGGCGACGATGATGAAGGGTGCCACCAGGGCGGGCAGGGCGCCCAGGGCCGTGACAGCCAGCTCGCGTGGCGAGGGCAGCCCACCACGCTTCTCGAGCCCCTTGTGCCAGGCGTACCAGGCGTTCATGGCCATGAAGGCGACGCCCAGCAGGAGGCCGGGAATGACGCCGGCGAGGAACAGGTCGCCCACCGAGGTGTTGGTCAGCGAGGCGTAGAGGATCATGAAGATGCTCGGCGGGATGATCGGCCCGATCAGCGAGCTGCCTGCGGTGAGCCCGGCGGCGAAGGCGGTGGAGTAGCCCTCCTTGCGCATCGGCGGCACCAGCAACGAACCGAGCGCCGAGGTGTCGGCGACCGCCGAGCCGTTAACGCCGGCGAAGAAGACGCTGGAGACCACGTTGACATGACCCATGCCGCCGCGCAGGTGGCCGACCAGCAGCCTGGCGAAGGCCATCAGCCGATCCGTGAGTCGCGTCACGTTCATCAGGTTGCCGGCCAGGATGAACAGCGGGATGGCCATCAGCGAGAAGGCGTTGATGCCGCCGAAGAACTGCTGGGGCATCATGCGCGGGATCATGGCGGGGTCGACGAACAGAAAGCCCACCACCGCCGTGACGAGCAGCGAGATGAAGAGCGGGAAGCCCAGCAGGACGTGGGCGAGGAACACCGCCAGCATGGTCAGGGTCATGTCGGTTCTTCCGTGAGCGTTTTCAGGGGCGCCGGGCCATGACACAGGGCCTGCCAGGCCAGCAGGGCGAAGCCGATCGGCAGGGAGAGCATGGGCCAGGTGCGGCTGATGCCGAGGCCCTGGCTGGTGAACATCGAGACCGACTGGGCGTAGCGATAGCTGACGATCGTCGCCGCGATGGCCAGGCACAGGGTGAGCAGCCACTGGTAGAGGTTGAGCAGGCGGCAGAGCCGGGCCGGCAGCAGGCGCTCGATCAGGGCGATGCGCATGTGGCCGCCCTCCACCCACACCGCGCCGGCGGCGAGCAGCACGCTGCCGATGATCAGGAAACGGGCCAGCTCGTCGGTCCAGATCGGGGCGCCGCCGGCCAGGTAGCGCATGAAGACGCCGAAGAGGATGACCGCGAGGTCGATCAGCAGCAGGCTGCTGGCCACCGTCAGCGACACGGACCGGCTGATGGCCGGTACGCGAGGGTTCAAGAACGCCATAGGGGGAGATTCCGTGAGCTGTCATGGGGCAGGGGACTGGCCCCTGCCCGAACGGCTGAAGATCGCGAGGCGGGTGTCGCTTATTCGGCCAGGTGGGTCATGCCGGCGTCGTCGAGCGCCATGTCGATATAGGCGCGATCGATGCCCTGCTCGCCGAGCCACTCCAGGTAGGCCGGCTGGCCCTGCTCGCGGAAGGCCGCGAGTTCCTGCTCGGAGGGACGAATCACCTCCATGCCCTGCTCCTCGAGGAAGGCGATGCGCTCGTCGACGCGGCCGGCGTTGCGCTCGCGCGCCATCTCGTTGGCCTCGTCGACCGCCTCCAGGAAGGCCTGGCGCATCGACTCGTCCCAGCCGTCGATCATGGCGCCGTTGCCGACCAGGAACTGGTCCGAGTACTGGATGTTGGCCAGGGTCAGGTAGTCCTGTACCTCGTAGAGGCTGCCGAGGATGATGTACATCGGCGGGTTCATCTGGCCGTCGGCGACGCCGGTCTTGAGCGCCATGTAGACCTCGGTCCAGGGGATCGGCGTGCCGGAGGCGCCGAAGGCCTCGTAGAGGGCGACCTGGCTCGGGTCCATGGCGCGAAAGCGCAGCCCCTCGAAGTCGTCGGGCGAGGAGATCGGCTTCTCGTCATTGGTGAAGGCCAGGAAGCCGCCTTCCTCGACCACCGCCAGCAGCTCGAGGCCGGCGCGCTCGCGCAGGTCGCCCTCGACGGCCTGCCAGTAGTCGCCCTCGTCGAAGAAGGTGCGGGCCGAGTCGAAGTCCTCGAAGAGGAAGGGGATGGCGCTGACGAAGATCTCCGGGACCAGCGGCGACATGCCGGCGAAGGAGGCGATGTTCAGGCTGGGGCTGTTCATCGTCTGCTCCATGCGCTCCTGCTCCTCGCCCAGCATGCTGTTGGGGTAGAGCGTGAGCTCGAGCTCACCGTCGGTCTTCTCCTCGACCAGCTCCTTGAGGTGGGTGGCGAAGACGTGCACGGCGTTCTTGTCGGCATCCGGGGCGCCGTTGTAGCTCAGGTTGACGGTCGTGGCGGCCTGGGCCTGGCCGGCCAGGGTGCCGGCGGCGAGCACGGCGGCGGCCAGGGAGGAGAGCGCGAAGGGACGGGTGCGGTTCATGCGAGGGCTCCGGGTTCTTGTTGGTGATGTTGTTGGCGATGTCGCGGCCTGTCGGGCGACTCATCGGCAGACTATGCGTTGATGCGTTGACTAATCAAACCGCTGAGTGTTGGTTTTTCGACAACGCTCGGCCTCCAGCAGCCGAGGGGCGTCGGCGTTGAAGAAGCGCATGCCCCGGCAGAGATGCTCGAGGCAGGCGTTGGCGGCCACGGTGAGCTCGCGCCCGGTGAGGCTCACGATCTGCGCGCGGGCGTCGCTGAGCACGCGATGGGCCATGGGCAGCACGGTGATATCGCCCTGGCGTACCTCCTCGGCCACGGTCAGCTCGGGCATGAAGGTGATCCCCGTGCCCCAGCGCACGAAGTTCTTGAGCACGGCCACCGAGTTGGTATGCAGGCGAGCCTGCAGATGCACCCGCTCCTGATGGGCCACGGCGTTGACCATCTGGCGCATGCCGAAGGGGTTGTCGATCAGGCCGACAGGCCAGCCCACCAGGTCCTGCAGCCGCGCCGGGCGCCCGAGGGCGGCCAGGGGATGGTCGACGGGCACGATCAGGTCGAGGGGCTGGCGCGTCTCGACATGGCAGGTCAGCAGCGGGTCGACCGGCGGGGCGTAGAGCAGGGCGAGCTCCACCTCGCGGTCCTTGACCAGCGCCATGGCCTCGTTGACCCCGGCCATCACCACCTCCAGCTCGATCCCCGGATAGGCGTTCATGAAGGACTGCAGGGGGGCCGCGATCAGATCGCCGATGAAGCCCTCGCCCACCGCGATGCGCACCTGCCCGCTGACCAGCCCCTGAAGGGCCGACAGGCGCGAGATCACGGCGTCCTCCGCCGCCTGCTGGCGGTGGTGGTGATCCACGAGCAGGCGACCCGCCTCGGTCACCTTGATGCCGCCGGCATGGCGCTCCAGCAGCCGGGTGTCGAGGTGCTCCTCGAGGTGGCGGATCTGGCGGCTGATGGCCGAGACGTCGACGTCGAGGTGGGTGGCCGCCTTGCGCAGCGAGCCGCGACGTATCACCTCGCTCAGGTAGGAGAGGGCCCGCGTATTGAGCATCGCCGCTAGTGCCTCGTCTGGTTCAGGGAAGGGTCGCGATGCGACCGCGGACAGCTTACCCCACGGCCGGCGCCTCGGCAGCCCGGGCGTGCCCGAAGCCCCTGTTTTGGCTACACTGTTGCTCCCAGTCACTGCCGCAACGCGGGATCATTCGATGTCACACTACTACCGCCTGGTGGTCTCCTGTCCGGACCGTCTGGGCATCGTCGCCAGGGTCTCCAACTTCATCGCCGGGCACGGCGGCTCGATCACCGAGGCGAGCCAGCACTCCGACCTGGAGGGCGGTCGCTTCTTCATGCGCTACGAGATCCTGGCCGACTCGGTGGGCATGCCGCCGGAGGCGCTGCGCGAGGCGTTCGCGCCGATCGCCGAGGAGTTCGACATGACCTGGGCGCTCACCGACACCCGCCAGCGGCGGCGCGTGGTGCTGATGGTGTCGCGGGAGACCCACTGCCTGGTGGACCTGCTCTACCGCTGGACGGCGGGCGAGCTCGACTGCGACATCGCCGGGGTGATCTCCAACCACGAGGACATGCGCGGCCTGGTGGAGTGGCACGGCATTCCCTACCACCACGTGCCGGTCAAGGCCGACGACAAGCCGACCGCCTTCGCCGAGGTCGAGCGGCTGGTCGAGGAGGCGCGCGCCGACTGCGTGGTGCTGGCCCGCTACATGCAGATCATGCCGCCGGCGCTCTGCGAGCACTTCCGGGGCCGCATGATCAACATCCACCACAGCTTCCTGCCGTCGTTCGCCGGCGCCCGGCCTTACCACCAGGCGCACCAGCGCGGCGTGAAGCTGATCGGCGCCACCTGCCACTACGTCACCGAGGAACTCGATGCCGGCCCGATCATCGAGCAGGACATCCATCGGGTCAGCCACTGCCACACGCCCCAGGACCTGGTGCGCTTCGGCCGCGACGTGGAGAAGGCGGTGCTGGCCCGCGGCCTGCGCTGGCACCTGGAGGATCGGGTGCTGATTCACGGCAACAAGACCGTGGTCTTCGCGTGACGGCCGGGCCGACGATCGCGAAGTGAAGCGGAGGGTGAATAGCAGGTGAAGCGCGAGGTGAGTGGCGCGAACCAGAGGGAGTCGAGATGACGCTTGCCGAACCGGTGCTCGCCCCCTGGCTGTTGTGGCTGTGCGGCCTGGTCTCGCTGGCCGTGGTTGGCCTGGCGCTGAGCCGGCGGCCCTGGGCGGCGCTGATCGCCGATACCGCCCTGCAGCACCGCTGGCTGGCCGCGACCGTCATGGTGATGCTGCTCTGGCAGCTGCGCGCCCAGGCCGTGGACTGGCTGACCCTGCACCTGATGTTCACCGCGCTGCTGACGCTGATCTTCAAGGCGCCGCTGGCGCTGCTTTCGATCACCGCCATCAACGTGGCGATGGTGCTGCTGGGGCGCATCGACTGGCCGCTGCTCGGCGTCAACGTGGTGATCACCGGGGTGGTGCCGGCGCTGGTGATGGGCATCGTCTGGCGGCTGGTCGACCGCCGCCTGCCCGATAACCTGATGGTCTTCCTGTTCGTCTGTGGCTTCTTCGGCTCGGCGCTCGCCACCCTGGCCGCCGGCCTCACCGCCGTGGGGCTGATGGCGCTGGGGGCCAGTGACGCCGAGGCGCTGCGCCAGGCGCTCGAGTACGCCCGCTTCCTGCCGCTGCTGATGCCCTCCGAGGCCTTCATCACCGGCATGCTGCTGAGCATCCTGCTCGTCTACCACCCTGGCTGGGTCGCCACCTTCAACGACCACCGCTATATCGATACGAAGTAAGCCGCAAGCGGCCAAGCTGCCTAGCGCCAAGGATTACCACCAGTTCATTCACGGAACCGGTTCATGAGCCCGTAGAGCATCCGAGAAATCTCACGTGTCTCTTCGGCCCAACGCTGGCCTGACGACTTCTCGATGTAGCCAATCTCGATGCCGATGTAGATCTGGGTTCTAAGCTCGGCACAGGAACCTTTGGCATAGCTGAAGAACTTGACGCGATCCTTGTCGCCATCTCGTTCATAGCCTTCTGCAATATTGCTGGCGATCGATAGGGCGGATCGGGTGATCTGGTCCTTGAACCCGAAGTCTCTCGATTGGCTGAACGACTGGTAAACCTCTGAGCAAAGCCTTGCTGAGCGTTTCCATACTTGGAGATCCTCGAATCGCATCCCTGCCTCCCTTGCAATTCCCTAATGCTTTCAACATAGCACTAGCAGCCTGCCTGGTCGGATCTCGGCATGTATCTTGGCTGCTCGGTGCTTGGCTGCTTGGAGCTTATAACGGCAGCGTGAGCTGCTGGCGCGCATCTTCCGGCAGCAGGCGCACCCCGACGCCGAGCAGGCGCACCGGACGGCTGGCGCGGGCCCAGGCCTGCTCCAGCAGTCGGGTGTAACTCTCGGGTTCGGGGGTGAGTCCGCGGCTCTCCAGGGTGGTCAGACTGAAGTCGTCGAAGCGCACCTTGACGAAGAGCCCGGCCAGGGGCGGGTGGCCGTGACGCTCCAGGCGGCCCTTTAGCCGCTCGCAGAGCGGCACGAGTGCGTCTCGGGCGCTGGCCAGGTCCGGCAGGTCGCGATCGAAGGTGGTCTCCACGCTCACCGACTTGCGTTCGCGCTCGACCCGCACCGGCCGCTCGTCGATGCCCCGGGCGAGTTCAAAAAGCCGGCGGCCGAACTTGCCGAACTCCTCGATCAGCCGCTCGATGGGCAGTTCTCGCAGCTCGACGCAGGTGGTGATGCCCATGGCGTCGAGCCGGGCGCCGGTGGCGGGGCCCACGCCGTGGAGCTTCTTGACCGGCAGCTCGCGCACGAAGGCGTCGACCCGCTCCGGCGGGATCACCGTCAGGCCGTCGGGCTTCTCCCAGTCGCTGGCGATCTTGGCCAGGAACTTGGAGGAGGCCGCGCCGACCGAGACGGTGATGCCGGTGCGACGGTAGCACTCCTCCTTTATCCAGCGTGCCATCCAGGTGGCGCTGCCGCGAAAGCCCTCGACCGCGGTGACGTCGAGGAAGGCCTCGTCCAGGGAGAGCGGCTCGACCAGCGGGGTCAGCTCATGGAAGACTGCCTGCATCTGCGCCGACACCTCTCGATACTTCTCGAAGTGGCCGGGCAGCAGGGTGAGGTGGGGACAGAGGCGCAGCGCCCGGGCGGTGGGCATCGCCGAGTGGATGCCGTACTCCCGGGCGGGGTAGTTGCAGGTGGCGATCACCCCACGGCGCTCCCGTGAGCCGCCGATGGCCAGCGGGATGTCGCGCAGGCTCGGGTCGTCGCGCATCTCCACCGCCGCGAAGAAGCAGTCGCAGTCAACGTGGAGGATCTTGCGCAGCTCGCTCATGGGATCGACAGGATGCGGGTCGGGCCCGCATCGCCTCGTGCCCTGGGGTTAGCCCAGCGCCTGGCCGTTGCCGCCGCGGATGACGCCCACCCCGACGCCCTCGATCTCGAGCGCATCGTGGCGCAGGTCCACCTCGATGGGGGCGAAGTCCGGGTTCTCGGCCTCTAGGGTGACCACGTGCCCCTGGCGGTGGAAGCGCTTGACGGTCACCTCGTCCTCGAGACGTGCCACCACGATCTGGCCGTCGCGGATACGCTCGGTGCGATGCACGGCCAGCAGGTCGCCCTCGAGGATGCCGACGTCCTTCATGGAGAGGCCGCGCACCCGCAGCAGGTAGTCGGCGCGGGGGGTGAAGTACTCCGGGGGGAGCGGGCAGTAGCGGTCGATATGCTCGGCGGCGAGGATCGGGCTGCCGGCGGCGACCTCGCCGATGATCGGCAGGCCTTGGGCGGGCGGTTCTTCCAGGGGCTGCTCGCCGTGGGCCTCGGGCTCCTGGGCCGGCAGGCGGATGCCCCGTGAGGTGCCACGGATCACGCGGATCGCGCCCTTGCGCTCCAGGGCGCGCAGATGCTCCTCGGCGGCATTGGCCGACTTGAAGCCGAGCGCCCGGGAGATCTCCGCGCGGGTCGGCGGATAGCCCAGCTCGTTCATGGTCTTGACGATGAAATCGAGCACGTTCTGTTGCCGAGCGGTAAGGGAGCGGCTCATGGGACCTCCGGGGTCTGTAACCGTGGGGGACGATGCCATCGTCACGCGTCTGGTCAAGTATACAGCATGTCTTTACATCCAGTAAAAGCATGTGCGTCGGTTGATCATCCAGCGAGGGTGTGCGCGCTCTTGTCGGCGTTTCAAACGCCCCGACCTTGGCGGCATTGAGCCATCCCCTTGTCTGTCATAGACTCCTGCTAGATTCAAACAATTGTTTCCAATCACGTGGAGCCGCCCATGGCCCAGCAGCCCGACACCGTCACGCGCATCCTCGACACCGCCGAGGTGCTGTTCGCCGAGCGTGGTTTCGCCGAGACTTCGCTGCGCAACATCACCAGCAAGGCCAAGGTCAATCTCGCCGCGGTGAACTATCACTTCGGCTCCAAGAAGTCGCTGATCCAGGCGGTGTTCGCCCGCTATCTCACCCCTTTCACCGAGCGCTTCCACACCGCCCTCGACGAGCTCGAGGCGCGACACGCGGGCAGCGTCATTCCGCTGGAGGAACTCCTGGAGACCATGGCGCGCTGCGTGCTGGAGGTGCCGGCAGAGCGCAACAGCCTGAAGGTGTTCATGCGCCTGCTGGGGCTCGCCTACAGCCAGGCCCAGGGTCACCTGAGGCGCTATATCCAGGAGGAGTACGGCAGCGCCTTCACCCGCTTCACCGAGCTGGTGCGCCTGGCCACCCCCGAGCTGCCCGACGCCGAGCGTTTCTGGCGGCTGCATTTCATGCTCGGCACGGTGATCTTCACGCTCTCGGGGCTCGATGCTCTGCGCGACATCGCCGAGCAGGACTACGGAGAGCACGTCGGCGTGCGCGACCTGGTCCGTCGCCTGCGCCCGGTGGTGGTGGCGGCGATGAACGCGCCGCTGCCCGAGGCGCTTCCGCCCCAGCGGGAGGTGGGCTGATGCGCACGCCAGTGCTGGCCGAGCTGCCGCCGGAAGACGGCCTGTGGCTGGAGATCGATACCGCCGCCCAGCGGCTCTGCGTCTGGCGGGGGCGCGAGTTGCAGTGGACGTGCGAGGTCTCCACGGGGGGCAACGGCACCGGGGAGGAGGAGGGCAGCGGGGCGACGCCGCTGGGCTGGCACACCATTCGCGCCGCAATCGGCGCGGGCCAGCCGCCGGGTACCGTCTATCGCGGGCGTCGGCCTACCGGCGAGGTCTACTCCAAGGCCCTGGCCGCGGAGCACCCGGGGCGCGACTGGATCCTCACCCGCATTCTCTGGCTAGGCGGGCTTGAGCCCGGGCGCAATCGCGGCGGCCGGGTAGATACCCAGCGCCGCTACATCTACCTGCACGGCACACCGCCGAGCGAGCCCATGGGGGTGGCCCGCTCCCACGGCTGCGTTCGCCTGCGCGATGATGACCTGCTGGCACTCTTCGACATCGCCGTACCGGGCACCCCGGTGTGGCTGCACGACTGACGATCAGATCACGCTACCCAGTTCGAAGATCGGCAGGTACATCGAGATCACCAGGCCGCCGACCAGCACGCCGAGGATGACGATTATGAAGGGCTCGAGCAGCGAGGTCAGGGTATCGACCTTGTTGTCGACCTCCTCCTCGTAGTAGTCCGCCACGCGGTTGAGCATGGCGTCAAGCGACCCCGCCTCCTCGCCGATGCCCACCATCTGCACCGCCAGCGGCGGGAACTGCTCGGTGAGGCGCATGGCGAAGTGCAGCTGCTGGCCGGTGGCCACGTCCTCGCGGATCTGGGCGATGGCCCGCTCGTAGACCATGTTGCCCGCCGCGCCCTCGGCGGTTTCCAGCGCCTCGACCAGCGGTACGCCGGCGCCGAAGGTGGTGGCCAGGGTGCGCGAATAGCGGGCCACGGCGGACTTGTCGAGGATGTCGCCGATCACCGGGATGCGCAGCGCCAGACGATGCATGCGAAAGCGAAACGCCTCGGACTTCTTCATGCCGCCGCGCAGCAGGAAGATGAAGCCCGCGACCCCGAGCAGCCCCCACCACCAGTACTGCTGGGCGAATTCCGACATCGCGATGGTCATGCGCGTCATGGCGGGCAGTTCGGCGCCAAACCCGTGGAACAGGCTCTCGAACTGCGGGACTACCTTGATCAGCAGCAGGGCGGTGACGGCGATGGCGACCACGATGACCGCGGCCGGGTACCAGAGCGCCTTCTTGACACGGCTCTTGAGCGACTCGACCTTCTCCTTGTAGGTCGCCACCCGCTCCAGCATGTGGTCCAGCGAGCCCGACTGCTCGCCGGCCTCCACCAGGTTGGCGAACAGGCGGTCGAAGTGCTCGGGATGGCGCTTGAGCGCCTCGGAGAAGCTGGCGCCCGCGGCCACGTCGTTCATCAGCTCCTGGACCAGCGCGCTCATCGCCGGCTTCTTGAGGCTTTCCGCCACCACCTGGAAGGCCTGCAGAACGGGCACGCCGGCACGGATCATGGTGGCCATCTGGCGGGCGAAGAGCATGATGTCCCGCGGCTTGATCTTGCCCATGCCGCCGCCGAAGCCGCCCTTGCGACGGACCTGCTTGACGATGATGTTCTGCCCGGCGAGTACGCGTTCCACCTCGGCCCGCTTGGGCGCGATGATCTCGCCGCCGACCTTGCGCCCATTGGGGCCCTTTCCGGTCCACCGCCAGCGATAGAGCTTGGTTTTCTGCCCCTTGCGCAAGGGCTGAGTCGCCATGTTCATCGTGTGGTCCATCCCTGCGTCGCGTTGTCGTTATGGTCGTTATGTCAGTCTTTGGTGACCCGGTTCACCTCGGCCAGGCTGGTCAACCCCTGCATCACCTTGAGGATCCCGCTGCGGCGCAGGTCCGGATGACCCTCCTGGCGGGCCTGGGCGTCGAAGTCCCGGGAGTTGCCCTGGGTCATGATCAGGTGGCTCATGGCGTCACTGATCGGCACCACCTCATAGATGCCGACGCGCCCCTTGAAGCCCTGGGTGCAGTGCTGGCAGCCCACCGGCTCGTAGATGGTGGCGCTGGCCACCTCGTCCTCGGTGAAACCCTGGGCGAGCAGCGCCTCGCGGGGAATCTCCGCCGGCTGCTTGCAGCGCTGGCAGAGCCGGCGCGCCAGGCGCTGGGCGATGATCAGGCTGACGGAGCTCGCGATATTGAAGGGTGCCACGCCCATGTTGGCCAGGCGGGTCAGGGTCTCCGCCGCCGAGTTGGTGTGCACGGTGGAGAGCACCAGGTGGCCGGTCTGGGAGGCCTTGACGGCGATCTCGGCGGTCTCCAGGTCGCGGATCTCGCCCACCATTACCACGTCCGGGTCCTGGCGAAGGAAGGCGCGCAGGGCGCTGGCGAAGGTCAGGCCGATCTTGGGCAGCACGTTGACCTGGTTGACGCCCGGCACCTTGATCTCCACCGGGTCCTCGGCGGTGCAGATGTTTCGCTCCACCTGATTGAGGATGTTGATGCCGGTATAGAGGGAGACGGTCTTGCCGCTGCCGGTGGGGCCGGTGACGAGGATCATGCCCTGGGGTGAGTCAAGCACGCTCTCGTACATGGCGCGCTGCTCGGGAGTGAAGCCGAGCTGTTCGATGCCGAGCTGCGCCGAGCCGGGATCGAGGATCCGCAGTACCACCTTCTCGCCGTAGACCGTGGGCAGGGAGTTGACGCGAAAGTCGATGGAGCGCGTGCTGGAGAGCTTGAGCTTGATGGCGCCGTCCTGGGGGAGCCGGCGCTCCGAGATATCGAGCCGCGACATCACCTTGAGGCGCGCCGAGATGCGCGAGCGCATGGCGAAGGGCGGATGGGCCACGTCGTGAAGGATGCCGTCGATGCGAAAGCGCACCCGATAGCTGGTCTCATAGGGCTCGAAGTGAATGTCCGAGGCGCCGCGGTTGATGGCATCGAGCAGGATCTTGTTGACGAACTTGACGATGGGCGCATCGTCGCCGGCGGCGGCCACTGCGGCCTGTTCGTCCGTGGCGTCGACTACACCCTCGTCGTAGGCAAGCTCCCCCACGGCATCGTCGACGTTGGCGAGATCGTCGAGCATGCTGCGCTCGCTGCTGGCGAGGTAGCTCTCCAGCACCGGGCGCAGCTGGTCTATCGGCGCGAGCACTCCCTCGAGCGTCAGGCCAGTGGCGAACTGGAGCTCATCGAGCAGCGCCAGCGTGGAGGGGTAGGGCACCGCGACGGTGAGGCGATGGCCGTGGCGTACCAGCGGCAGCACCCCCAGCCGGCGCAGGATCTTGTCCGGGTAGTCCTTGGCCGGCGGCAGGCTCTCCAAGCGCAGGGCATCGAGATCGATGATTGGCAGCCCGTACTCCCAGGCGGCGGTCAGCGTGGCCTGGCGGGCGGGCACCATCCCCGTTTCGATCAGGTGGGCGAGCAGTGACAGCTCCGCCTCGCGGGCTTCGGCCTCCGCGCGCACCGCCGCCGCTTCGCTCAGCAGGCCATCGGCCACCAGACGACGCGCCAGGCCTCGAAGCCCGCTGCGCTGGGTGGCCCCATGCAGCGGCGAGGGGCCGGCTTCCGGCGGGCTCGGGTGGCGTTCGGGGGACGGGGGGCGATAGTCGTTCATGGCGCCTCATGGTGTCGCAGGGAAAGGACAGATGAAGTTCACTGGCTTAGCTGATTCTAGCCCCTGTGGCCAGTGCCCGCCCAGCGCCGCGTCATGCTCGCTCCGCTTTTTGCTCATGTTTTGGCTCATCCTTATGGCTGAAATTTCTGATGTTCACTCACCGCTGGGATACACTGACGCTTGCAGGGTTGCGGTGCGTAAATTAATGTAACTTTTAGCAGGCGGTATGACGCCTGATGATACCGGTGGCTGGCGAAAGGCTGAGATGCCTGGACTAGCCGCCTCACGTGAAACCCGCACGGGCCTGCATACCAATAGGCATCGGCCACGGCGGAAAGGAGCAAGGGGCAGGGTCATGAAACGACAGGGCATGCAGAAGTACGTCAAGACCGGGCAGGGCGGTTTTACCCTGATCGAACTGCTGATCGTGGTGGCGATCATCGGGATTCTGGCGGCAATCGCGATTCCGCGGTACCAAGACTATATAGCCAGAAGTCAAATGAGTAACGCACAGGCCACAATTAGAGGGGTGTTGACCCAAGCTGATGACTTTGTAAATAGAGGTTACAATCTTTCTTTCAATTCTAGCGATCAAACGGGAGATACAAGATATGTCGGAGTTGTAGCTGATCAAGCGTATGGCACTTTGGCCTTTGATCCTGCTACTGGTGTGCCTGCAACAGGTGGTTACATAAGTATAGTTTATCAATTTGGGGTGGGTACGGATAAACAGTATGCACCACAGTTAGCATTGACTGGTGGCGGAGATCCTGTTATCAAGTATGAGCGTACTGATGCCGGCTGGGAGTGTACAACAGATGTTGATGTGCAGTACCGTCCTGATGGATGCGGTGCAGGAAGCTAGCATGAGCTTGCCAAAAGATTAATGGATTGATCTTTTCCATCAAGTCGATTTTAGCGGCCGGCAGTTATGTCGGCCGTTATTTATGTTTTTCGCAACAGCAAGCCTGTTTTCAAGGAAATACGCTTGAGATCTTTTTCATTGATGTTTCGACGCGCTGCTATTTTGGCTGCAGCCGCTTTCTTGCCGAACATAATTCTGTTAGCCGCAGCAGAATATTATTCCTTGATTCGACCAGTAGTGAATCTGGATTATTTGCTGACGATGTCAGTATTTGTTTTAGGGTGGTGGCACTTAGGGGTGTTGTTGGTCAGTGTTGCTTTTCTTGCTGATATATTTGCACTCATCGGGCAGGTTTTTCCATTTTTTAGACTAGAAGAAGTAGTCTACCTTTCCAAGTTTTTTCTGTTAGCTCCTCTTTATTATAAAGTGGTTGCTGCTGGAGTTTTTTGTTCAGCTGTTGTTTTGTTGGCCTTGCATTTCTATATGGCGCCAAAAATCTCTCGCCGTGGCTTTTTCCTAACGATGGTGCTGTTTGGTAGTTGTTACTTTTCAGCCTCACAGCTATCAGACGGAAGAAGCACTTATCGAAAGCCAGAGAAGTTCTTTGCAGCAAGTCAATTCGATTATCTTATCTCTAGCAGACAGGTAGGTTTTGCTTCAAATGTACGAACAGGAAAGTCTGATTTTTCCAATTATGTTGGGGTAAGAGCGATAACCCAATGGTCTGATCGTGATGACGAAACCCTTGGTGACCAACTTCTATTCGTCATCGTAGAATCTTGGGGAGTTCCTCATAAACCTGAGATACAGGAAGATATCTTACGCCCCCTTAGGGCCTTGAGAGGTCTTAGTTATGATTCGGGGATTTTTCAGTTTTCGGGTGCTACCGTTGAGGGTGAGCTAAGAGAGTTATGTGGTCTTCGGCCAAGTGGCTATGATGTGCGTTTGATACCCGATGAGATTTCAAGAGATTGCCTGCCACGTAAGTTAAGCAGTCTCGGTTACAGTACTGCTGCCATGCATGGAGCTAGTAGTACCATGTATGATCGTGGTGTATGGTATCCAAAAATTGGCTTCGATGAAGTAACTTTTTTTGAGGATCGTAGTTGGCCACGCAGGTGCTTCTCCTTTCCAGGAGCATGCGACGTTGACATGGTTGACGACGTTGAAGATTTTTTTGTAGAAAATGATAAAGGCTTCTTTTATTGGCTAACATTGAATAGTCACTCGCCCTACGATGCGCGTGATATATCTGTTGATAGGTTTGATTGCGAGAAACACCAAATTACTAGCGCTGAGGCATGTAGAAACTTGAAGTTGAATGCTCAGTTTTTTGACTCGCTTGCGAAGCTTTTGTCTCAAGATGGAATGCAGGATGTTGATGTAGTTGTAGTCGGCGATCATGAGCCTAGACTGTTTGATAGGGAAGAGTTTGAGGACCATTTCGAGTCCAGGGTTGTGCCGTGGATAATGCTTCAGTCTGGAAAAAGCTAGAATAAAACTTAAAGAGGCTACAGTTTTTTATGAGCAATGCATCTCTTTCAGAAGTTCGAGACGGCGATGGCGAGTTCTTTAATTATGTGTCTTTGTTTTTTCTGTGTGCGACGATTGTGGTTCCGGTTTTTCTGACTTCGGTTTATACGTCAAGGGATATAAATGTTATTGTCATGGGGTTGCAGTTAGTTTTTGTCTTGGCTAACTATCGGAGCCTGTCAAAGTGCATGTCTCACTTTCTAAGCCGGTGGGTTATGCCTACTTTACTTGTCGGTGTATTTTTTATTTGTGCTTTGTCTTGGTTTTTTTTAGGGGTTGAGGTGGTTCGCGAAGATAGATTTTATTTCTATATAGTGCAGTTCTTCTTCTACTTTTCTTTTGTCGCTTACCTGCAGGAGCAGAGAGTGGGTTTGAAAGAGGTTTTTTTTATTAAAGGTTTCTCGTTGCTAATTGTCTTGGTGGTTTTTTTGATTGTTTGGCTTTCAAGTGATCCTGCTGCTTGGGAAGGTAGTGTTAAACCTCATCCGCCTCTCTATCGGCACATACGTCATTTTAATTACGATCTTTTTATATTCACGGGATTGTTGTGCTGGGCGTACTTGAAGAATTTTGTTAGCTACATGTTTTTTGCATTTCTGATGGTTTTGATTGGGTTCTTGACTGCCTGGACGGGAGCGAGAGGACAAGCAGCGGCAACGTTTGTATTGATTGTATTGTTGATGCTGACTTTCAGGAAAGAGGCTGTCGCATTAGCTGGCTCTATGGCGGTTTGGTTACTTTTTGGGGCCTCTTTGTTATTGCTTTCAGGTGAAACTCATATGCTTTTTGATAGTGTCTCCACTTCCGCTAGGGATTCTATGAATGGGATTTCCTCAGGGAGGCTTGCTATATGGGGCGCTACGTGGGAGGTTTCACAGATTTCCCCGATTTTTGGCTTGGGGCCTGAAGCTTTTTATAATTACAATGTTATAGATGCCAATATTGTTCAGCCCCATAGTCTGATCTTCCAGGTTTTGATTGAGTTCGGTTTTTTGGGGTTGTCTGTGGTCTCTGTTCTTGCCTTGTTTTTGATATGCAAATCCTTCCTTGCAATCTATGTTAAAAGGTCTTCTGAATACCTTGTTTTTATGTATTTATTCATGCTCTCCATTCTTGCTTTTAGTTTGGTTGATGGGCTGTTTTATCATGGTGTTCCTTTTTCATTGTCTCTCATGGTGTTGGCTTATATTAACGTGAGTGAGGGTTATGGAAAAAATGTGCATGTGGGCTGTATTCAGAACTTTGGCCCTGAGAAATCGATAGGGCGACCATGAAGCTGAATCGCGTCACCATCGAAAGACTCATCACCGGGGTGGAGGACGCCGGCCGCAAGGTGATGGCGATCTATCGACGAGGCTTCGCCGTCGAGCACAAGGCCGACCAGAGCCCGCTGACCGAGGCGGACATGGCCGCCCATTACGCTCTGGTGGCGCTGCTCGAGCGTGAGACGCCAGGCATTCCCATGATCTCCGAGGAGTCCGGCGAGATTGCCTGGGCGACTCGCCGGCACTGGACGCGCTACTGGCTGGTCGATCCGCTGGACGGCACCCGGGAGTTCATCGCCGGCAACGGGGAGTTCACCCTCAACCTGGCGCTGATCGAGGCCGGCGTGCCGGTGTTCGGCATCGTGCATGCCCCGGCGCTGCCAGAGGGGGCGGTGACCTGGTGGGGCCTGGCAGAGCAGGGCGCCTTCCGACGCCAGAGTGCGCAAAACAGCGATGACGTTCGCGACTCTCCGATTCGAGTGCGGGCGCTTCCTGACCCCGAACGTGAGCCTTGGCGTGTTGTCGGTAGCCGCCGCCAAGGGGCGGGCGCCTATGCGGCTTTCTGCCAGGCGCTGCCTGCCCACGCCACTCAATCGATCGGCAGTTCGCTTAAATTCTGCCTGATCGCCGAGGGAATGGCCGATCTCTATCCGCGTCTGGCGCCTACCCGCGAATGGGACACCGCGGCGGCCCAGGCCATCGTCACCGCCGCCGGTGGACAGGTGTTGGAGGCGAAGACGCTCAAGCCGCTGCGCTGCAACCAGCAAGAGAGCCTGTTCAATCCTGACTTCATCGCCTGCGGCCAGCGAGATCCGCGCTGGGAACGGGCCTTGGCCGAGGCGCTGGAGGCCGATCCCGATAGCCGCTGACAGGCTGCGCCCTTTGGGTCCACCCGCGAAGCCACCCTTGCCTACATTGAAGACATCAGAGAGCGGGTACTGGATTGCGGGCAGGGAGGCCACCTCAATGCAACCCCCACGGATCGTCCATCATGGCGCTGCCGAGAGCGTGACCGGCAGTTGCCACCGCCTGCAGATAAGTGAAGAGCGTGCTCTGCTGATCGACTGTGGCCTCTTCCAGGGCCAGGACGCCGATGGTCTCGACAGCCTGGAGCAGCACCGGGTGCGCTTCCCGGTCGAGGATGTTCTGGCGCTGGTGGTCACCCATGTCCACATCGACCATATCGGTCGGCTGCCCTACCTGCTGGCCGCGGGGTACGAGGGGCCGATCCTCTGCTCGGTGCCCTCCGCGCGGTTGTTGCCGCTGGTGATCGAAGATGCCCTGAAGATCGGCTTCACCCGCGACCGGGCACTGATCGAGCGCTTCCTCGCCGAGGTGGAGAAGCGCCTGGTGCCCCTGGACTACCGGCAGTGGCATGTCGTGATCGACGATCCGCGCCACCGCGTGCGCGTCAAGCTGCAGCGGGCCGGGCACATCCTCGGCTCCGCCTATGTCGAGGTCGATACGCGGGAACACGCCACCGGCGAGCGCCATCGCACGGTGTTCTCCGGCGATCTCGGGGCGCCCTATGCACCCTTGCTGCCGGCCCCCCGGTCTCCCTATCGCGCCGACACCCTGGTGATCGAGAGCACCTATGGCGATCGCTGCCATGAGGGGCGGCAAGCTCGTCGAGAACGGCTGAAGGCCGCCATCGACCGGGCGCTCGAGAACGGCGGCAGCGTGGTGATTCCCGCCTTCAGTATCGGCCGTACCCAGGAGCTGCTCTACGAGCTGGAGGGGCTGATCCATGGTGCCAAGGATGCGCGCTGGCGCGAGCTCGAGATCATCGTCGACTCGCCGTTAGCCGCGCGCTTCACCGAGGTCTATCGCGAACTCAGGCCGTGGTGGGACGCCGAGGCGCATCGGCGACTGCGCGGCGGCCGCCACCCGCTGAACTTCGAGAGCGTCTACACAGTGGAGAGCCATGCCGAGCACGTGCAGACGGTGGATTACCTGGCGCTTAGCCACCGCCCGACGGTGGTGATCGCCGCCAGCGGCATGGTCACCGGCGGTCGGGTGGTCAACTACCTGAAGCGGATGCTCGGCGACCCGCGTCACGCCGTGGTGTTCATCGGCTATCAGGCCGTCGGTACTCCGGGTCGCGCCATCCAGCGCCATGGACCGCGCGGCGGCTGGGTGCTCCTCGACGGCGAGCGGCTTGATATTCGCGCCCATATCGAGACCGTGGGTGGCTACTCGGCTCACGCCGACCAGCGAAATCTCCTCGATTTCATCCGCCGCATGCGCCACCCGCCTCGCCGGATCCGGCTCGTACACGGTGAGCACGACGCTCAGCTCGCCTTCAAGGCTCGTATCGAGCAGTGGGCGCGGGAAGCGGGCCGGAGGGTCGAGGTGAGCCTGGGGGCCGATCACCAGGCCCAATGGTGAGCAGCAAAGCCCTGTGGGATTGTGGGAGCCGTGCTTGCACGGCGATCGCTGGTATTCAGCACGTCGGAGTGCGTCGGCAACTGCCTCCCGCCTGGTTCGAATCATGAAGGAAAATCCCGCCATGTTTCATCACATCCTGGTGGTTTGCACCGGCAACATCTGCCGCAGCCCGGTCGCTGCGGCGATGCTTGCTCGTGCGCTGCCGAATCACAGGGTGGAATCCGCCGGCCTAGGCGCGCTGGTGGATCACGGTGTCGAGTCTTCAGCCAGAGCGTTGGCTGAGGCCGATGGCCTGGAGGTCGCTGGCCATCGGGCTCGCCAGCTCACCGTCGAGATGGTGCGAGAGGCCGACATCGTGCTGGTGATGAGCGAGGGCCAGCGTCAGGCGGTGGCCGACCTGGTGCCCGAGGCACTGGGCAAGACCATGCTGCTGGGGCGGTGGCTGGAGGCGGGGCAGGGCAGGGACATTCCCGATCCCTACCGGCAAGCCCCTGCCGTGTTCGATGCGGTGCACCGGTTGCTGTGCGAAGCCTGTGAGGCCTGGGCGGCTCGCCTCGGTTGAGCCCGTAAGCTCTTCACATGGCAGATCGAAAAGGCATCACTGACTTCCCCAGACCACGAAGTAGGGATTCAGGTGCTGCTCGGGGCTGGCATATCGCAGCGGCTGCCCCTCCAGGGTTTCGACGCGGCCGCCGGCTTGCTCGACCACGGCCTGGGCGGCCCCGGTGTCCCACAGGCAGGTGGGGCCGAGGCGCGGATAGGCATCCGCCGCACCCTCGGCCACCAGGCAGAGCTTCAGCGAGCTGCCCATGGGTACCATCTCATGATCCCCAAGCCGCTCCAGCCATTCGGCGAGATCCGGGCTGGGGTGGGAGCGGCTGCCCACCACGCGCCAGGTGGTGCCTTCGGCGGGCTTGCCCGCCACCTGGATCGACTGGCGCTCGCCGCCTTTCTCGTCTCTTTCGTCCACCTTGAAGGCACCGATTCCCTCGGCGGCAAGGTAGGAGACCTCCAGTGCCGGAGCTACGACCACGCCGAGCACCGGCTTGCCGTGTTCGATCAGCGCGATATTGACGGTGAACTCGCCGTTGCGCTTGATGAATTCCTTGGTGCCGTCCAGCGGATCGACCAGCCAGTAGCGGCCGTGGGCATCCGCCCCGGTGAAGCCTTCGGTGTGCTCCTCTGAGAGCACTGGGATTTCGCCCGGCACGGCCTCGAGCCCGACCACGATGACGTCATGGGCGGCCTTGTCGGCCTCGGTGAGCGGGCTCTTGTCTTCCTTTTCCTCGATGGAAAAGTCGCGGGCATAGACGGCCATGATGGCGGCGCCGGCATCCTTGGCGATGGTGTGTACCTGCTCGAGCAGGTCGGACATGTCTAGCGGCATGTGATGGTCCCTATCGTGACAACCCGGCGCAGGCGCCGGGTTGGGTATGGTGAGAGCCGATGTCAACGTGCACGGCCATGGCAGCATCAGGCAATGATCTGGCGCTCGCGAAGCAGCGCGATGATGGCGTCGGCGGCCTCGTCGCTGCTCATCTCCTGGGTCTTGAGATGCAGGTCCGGGGTCTCCGGCGCCTCATAGGCAGAGTCGATGCCGGTGAAGTTCTTCAACTCGCCACGGCGCGCCTTGCGATAGAGCCCCTTGGGATCGCGCTCCTCGGCCACGTCGAGCGGGGTGTCGACGAAGATCTCGATGAATTCACCGTCTTCCACCAGATCCCGGGCCAGGTCGCGCTCGCTGCGGAACGGCGAGATGAAGGCGGTCAGAACGATCAGGCCGGCATCCACCATAAGCTTTGCCGTCTCGCCGACGCGGCGAATGTTCTCGACGCGATCGGCATCGGTGAAGCCCAGGTCCCGGTTGAGGCCGTGGCGGACGTTGTCGCCGTCCAGCAGGTAGGTATGCTGGCCCGCGGCGTGCAGCTTCTTCTCCACCATGTTGGCGATGGTCGACTTGCCGGCGCCGGAGAGGCCGGTGAACCACAGCACCGCGGGCTGCTGGGCCTTGGCGAGCGCTCGCGCCTGCTTGTCGATGTCGACGTGCTGCATATGGATGTTCTGGCTGCGCCGCAGGGCGAAGTGCAGCATCCCGGCGCCGACCGTGTTGTTGGTCAGGCGATCGATCAAGATGTAGCCGCCGGTATCCTGGCTCTCCTGGTACGGATCGAAGGCCACGGGCTTGTTGAGGCTCAGGGTACAGATGCCGATGCCGTTGAGGTCCAGCTGCTTGGCGGCCGCGTGCTCCAGGGTGTTGACGTTCACTTGGTACTTGATGTCGGTGACGGTGGCCGAGACGGTCTGGGTGCCGAGCTTCATCAGGTAGGGGCGCCCCGGTAGCAGCGGCTGATCGTGCATCCACACCAGGGTGGTCTCGAACTGGTCGGCGGTCTGCGCAGGCTGTTCGACGCCGGAGATGATGTCGCCTCGTGAGATGTCGATCTCGTCGTCCAGCAGCAGGGTGACGGACTGGCCCGCCACGGCTTCGTCCAGGTCGCCATCGAAGGTGTAGATCCGAGACACCGTGCTGGTCTTGCCGGAGGGCTGCACGCGGATGGCGTCGCCCGGCTTGACCTTGCCGCTCGTCACCATGCCGGTGAATCCGCGGAAGTCCAGGTTCGGGCGATTCACCCACTGCACTGGCAGGCGGAACGGGGCGCGCTGGAGGCGCTCGTCGTCGACCTCCACGGTCTCCAGGTAGGCCATCAGCGTGGGGCCGTGATACCAGGGCATGTGGTGGCCGTGTTCGATGACGTTGTCGCCCTTGAGCGCCGACATGGGGATGAAGGTGATCGACTCGAGCCCCAGCTGCTTGGCGAAGGTCCGGTACTCCTCGACGATCTCGTCGAAGCGGTCCTTGGAGTAGTCGACCAGGTCCATCTTGTTGATCGCCACCACGACCTTGCGCATGCCGATCAGCGACATCAGGAAGCTATGGCGGCGGGTCTGGGTGAGGATGCCGTGGCGGGCATCGACCATCAGGATGGCCGCATCGGCGTTGGAGGCGCCGGTCACCATGTTGCGGGTGTACTGCTCGTGGCCCGGGGTATCGGCGACGATGAACTTGCGCTTGTCGGTGGAGAAGAAGCGGTAGGCCACGTCGATGGTGATGCCCTGCTCGCGCTCGGCGGCCAGACCATCGACCAGCAGGGCGAAGTCCATTTCGGTGCCTTGGGTACCGAAGCGCTTCGAGTCGGCTTCGATGGCGGCAAGCTGGTCCTCGAACAGCAGCTTGGACTCGAACAGCAGGCGGCCGATCAGCGTGCTCTTGCCGTCATCCACGCTGCCGCAGGTGATGAAGCGCAGCAGCCCCTTGTGCTCGTGAGACTCGAGATAGCCGGCGATATCCTCGGCGATCAGGTCGGACGCGTGTGCCATCAGAAGTACCCCTCTTGCTTTTTCTTTTCCATGGACGCGGCGCTGTCGTGGTCGATCACCCGGCCCTGGCGCTCGGAGGTGTTGGTCAGCAGCATCTCCTGGATGATCGACGGCAGGGTGTCGGCCTCGGATTCGATGGCGCCGGTGAGCGGGTAGCAGCCCAGGGTACGGAAGCGTACCTTGCGCATCATCGGCACCTCGCCGGGCTCCAGCGGCATGCGCTCGTCATCGACCATGATCAGCGCGCCGTCGCGCTCAACCACCGGGCGTTCGGCGGAGTAGTAGAGGGGCACGATGGGGATGTTCTGCAGGTAGATGTACTGCCAGATATCGAGCTCGGTCCAGTTGGAGAGCGGGAAGACGCGGATCGACTCGCCCTTGTGCTTGCGGGTGTTGAAGAGCTTCCACAGCTCCGGACGCTGGTTCTTGGGGTCCCAGCGGTGCTGAGCGGTGCGGAAGGAGAACACCCGCTCCTTGGCACGGGACTTCTCCTCGTCGCGGCGCGCCCCGCCGAAGGCGGCATCGAAGCCGTACTGATCCAGCGCCTGCTTGAGGCCCTCGGTCTTCATCACGTCGGTGTGAATGGCCGAGCCGTGGGTGAACGGATTGATGTCCTTTTCCACGCCCTCGGGGTTGATGTGCACGATCAGGTCCATGCCGGATTCCTCGGCCATGCGGTCGCGGAACTCGTACATGGCGCGAAACTTCCAGCGGGTATCGACGTGAAGCAGCGGAAACGGCGGCGGCGCAGGCGCGAAGGCCTTGCGCGCCAGGTGCAGCATTACGGCGCTGTCCTTACCTACGGAGTAGAGCATCACCGGATTCTCGGTCTCGGCGACCACCTCGCGCATGATCTGGATGCTCTCGGCTTCGAGCCGCTGCAGATGGGTGAGTGTCGTCATCGTCTGTCCATGTACAGGAATTGTCGGGGCCGCGTCTCAGCGAACTTTTGGGGCAGACCCCAAGCCGAGGTTTGGCGGTACGTTGATCAGGTGGAACTCGGGATGATCCGCCAGCCAGGTCTGGATCTCCGGACTGGCCTGCAAGAAGGCGCCGCGGAAGAGCAGGGTGATGGGGCCTTGTGCGCTGGAGAGAAACCGTTCGAACAGTGCCAGGTACTCCTCGGCCATGGGCGGTGCCGGCAGGCAGCGAGTGAAGAGGGCGCCACGCTTGCCGTGCAGATAGAGCTGATAGCGTCGGGGAACACTATCCGCCGAATTGTCCGGCCTCGCCACGCGAACGCCTCCCAGCCAATGGCTGCCGCCGGCCTGGTTGACCTGCTCGAGCACCGGCTGCACCTGCTGACGATACCAACGTCCCGAAGAGGAGCGCTTGCGCGCCAGGCTCTCCAGCGAAAGCGGTTCGGGCTTGAGACCCTGCGCAGTGAGCCAATGGTCGATCGCTCTCGGTGATACCCTGTGGCCTTCTTCAGCCAGCGCAACTGCCAGCGCCCGACTGCTCCAGGCTGGTTCGGGTGTATCTGGGTGAGAGGCCAGCAGCGATTCCAGGTCGCCCTGAGCCTCTTCATCCAGACTCTCCGCCTGACCCGCCTTGCGACCACGCCGGCGCACCGGCACGCCCTCCCAGCCGCCTTCCCGGAAGGCTTTCCAGGCCGCTGAGACTGTGGGGGCGGATAGTCCTGTCCGGATAGCTGCCTCTGCCACGGTATGGCCATCCAGGCGAAGCCGAACCGCTTCCAGTCGGCGCTCGTTCAGCACTTTGGGCGATAAAAATTTAGTGCTCAATATAGAGTCAACTTATTGACTATAAAGTGTAAAATATCAATGTGAAGAAAAGGGGTAGAAGGCTATTCGACATCATCATAAAAGCCCCAGTAGAATCCCACAAGCCTGATCCGATCCCCTCAAGGACGAGCGACCATGATGACCTGGGCGGTACTGTTCTCCATCGCTGGCCTGTTGGCCGCGCTGATCTCCGGGTGGGTGCGCCCGGCCATCGCCTTCGTCAGCCTGGCCGGGGCCTACCTCCTGTTTGGCTTGGTGGATACCTCGACCCTGCTTCAGCAGTACACCAATCCGGCCCTGGCTACCCTCATGTTGCTTCTGCTCGTCTCGTTGGCCCTGGAGCGTTCCCTGCTGCTCGACTGGCTTTCTGGGCGGCTGCTGGCCGGTCGTGAATCCACCGCGACGGCTCGCCTGATGGGGGCCAGTGCCGTGCTGTCGGCCTTCCTTAATAACACCGCCGTGGTCGCGGCTTTCCTCGGGGCCGTCTCAAGGCAGAAACGGATCGCGCCGTCTCGGCTGCTGATCCCTCTCTCCTACGCCTCCATCCTAGGCGGCATGACCACCCTCGTGGGCACTTCCACCAACCTGGTGGTGAACTCTTTCGTCTTGAGCAGCGGAGGCACCGAGCTGGGCATGTTCCAGTTCAGCCTGGTGGGTATTCCGGTGGCGCTGGTCACCTTCGGCATGCTGCTGTGGCGGGCGCGGTCGCTGCCGCATCATATGCCGGAGGAGACGGCCGACAAACTATCCTACTTCCTGGCTGCTGACCTGCAGCCCGGTTCCGATCTGGTCGGCCGCAGTATCGAGGCCAACGGGCTACGCAGCCTGGATGGGCTCTACTTGCTGGAGATCGAGCGGCAGGGGAGGCTGATCAGTCCGGTGGGGCCGGATGAGATCCTGCAAGCGGATGATACTCTGGTGTTCACCGGTGAGGTGAGCAAGGTCCAGGCGCTTCAGCGCTTCCCGGGGCTCAAGCTGTTCGGGCACCAAGCCGATGCCTTGTTGGCGACCAATCTCGTCGAGGTGGTGATCTCTCACGAATCGGAGCTGGCGGGCCGCACCTTGCAGGAGGTGGACTTTCGCAGCATGTTCAATGCTGGCGTGGTGGGCATTCGCCGTGGGGACAAGCGTCTCGAGGGGCAGCTTGGGCAAATCACCCTGAGAACCGGCGACTGCCTGCTGATGGCCGTGGGTAGCGACTTCCGCCAGCACCGAAACCTCGATCGCAACTTCCACCTGCTCAGTGGCAGCCTGACACGTCCCAAGCTCCGTCCTGTGGCGAGTGGGCTGACCCTGGTCGGATTCGCCAGTGTGATCGGCCTGGCTGCCCTGGAGCTGCTGCCGCTGTTCCACGGACTACTGCTGCTGATGGCGGGGCTGCTGGTGGGAAAAGTGCTCAGTCCGGCCGAGCTGCGGCGACGTTTCCCTTTCGAGCTGTGGGTCATCATTGGTTCGGCGCTGGCCATCGCACAGGGGCTAGAGAGTTCAGGCGCTGCTGACCTGCTGGCACAGGGCATGCAGGTGCTCTTCAGCGGCCACGGTGTCTATGCCGCCTTCATCGGCTGCTATCTGCTGACGCTGCTGCTCACCGAGACGGTGACCAATAACGCCGCTGCGGCTCTGGCCTTCCCCGTGGCCTGGACCACCGCTCAGGCCTTTGGCGCAGACCCCATGCCCTTCATCATGGCGGTGGCCTACGGCGCTAGCGCCTGCTTTCTTATCCCCTATGGCTACCAGACCCATCTGATGGTCTACTCACCCGGTCGTTACAGCATGGGGGATTTCCTGCGGGTGGGCCTTCCGGTCAGTCTGGCCTATTCCAGTGCCGTTCTGCTGCTCACGCCGCTGGTGTTTCCCTTCTAAATTCCGAGCGACTTCTTGTTGGAGCTTCCGGTTCGGCTCTTTGACTGGTGTTGCGATAGATGTCGTTGTGGGCGCGACAGGAGGTCTGTATCCTTCACAAGCCAAGTCGCCTTAGCTTCTGATCATTGCCCTGGGCGTCCTATCGGCGCCCAGCGTGGAGTAGACCTGCGCAGTTGCGTAGAATGTCGTGATCATCAATTGATGCCAGTGCGGGGGCAAGGCCCACCCGGCGATATTTCTGTTTCTGAAGGGCATGGGAAGCGCCCGGAAAAATCCTCGGGCGGTAGCGTGCCTAGCTTTTTACGTTGACCGGAGCGACACCATGACGAGCTCTACACAGCCCCCCTCCCAACAAGAACCTCGCGGGCATGCCGACGATGAGATATCTATGGTTGATTTGGCCAAGATCCTGGTCCGGCGCTGGAAGGCGCTGGTCACCATCTTTGCACTGGTGGTTGCTGCCTCTCTCATCTACGTGTTGCTGTTGCCGCGCAGTTACCAGTATGTGTCGGTCTACAATGTCGCCGAAAATGCACCGTCTGAGGCATTGGAGTCACCATCGTCGCTCGTCGCTAAAGTGCGTAACCTTTACCTAGGGCCGCACATACGAAAACTGCTTGAAGATCAGGGTTGGGAGTACCTTCCGTTTGAGGTTCAGGTCAACCAACCTTCTGACACTTTTCTGATCATGCTGGCCAGCGAAGCCAGCCCGAACCATGCCAGTCAGGTGGAGACACTGCATGCCCAGGTCTTGGAAAGCTTGCAGCAATCCCAACAAGCTTTGGTGGAGCATCGCCGTGAATCCCTGGAGCGGCAGCTGGAAAGTAGTCGCGAGGCGCTAGAGGCCGTGCGTGGAACCGATAGCTCCAATACTGGGGAACTGATCGCAACCTATACCTCCCGCATCGCCGACCTTGAGGCCAGCCTTTCCGAGCTGAGGAATGGTGAAGCTAGCCAGATAGCGCTACAAAGCCTTGAACCTGTGGGCACCAGCCGTAGCCTGATTCTAGCGTTGGGCATCGTGCTCGGTGGCATGCTGGCCGTGATTGGCGTATTCGTTTTGGAATTTGCCAGCCTAGTGTGCGCGAGTCTCAAGGATGAGACGACAAATGGCACGCTTTGATGTTTCAGGACTGCTAAGTGAAAAAAAATGGATGTTAAGTTTTTGTTGCTTAGTAATTAAGAGTGTTTAATTCTTTGTTGAAAAAAATGCTTAGCAGGACGGCCAAGCAGTTCCGGAGCGAACTGGGCCTAGCCTTGTTGCGAACCTTCATTGCTCGTGGTGTCTCAGCGCTGGGTGGGCTGCTGTTAGTAGTGGTGTTGGGGCGCCTCTATGGCCCCAACGGAGTCGGACTCTTTGCGCTTGCTCAAAGCCTATACCTCGGTGCCGGGATTATGGCCAAGTATGGTATGGATAACGCTTTGATGCGCTTCGTGGGACAGGAGCCTCACTGCGTTCATGTAAAGACATACCTGCGCTGGGCGTTGATGCGATCTTTATGGCTGAGCCTGTTGGCGGCTGTTGCGATTTACCTATTACGGTCGCCATTGGAAAGACTTTTCTCGTCTCCGGAGCTGGCGAGTGTCCTGCCGGGCATCGCTGTGGCTATTCCCGCCTTTACCCTGGCTTTCGTGCTGGGAGGGTTTATGAAAGGGGTGAACAAGCCTGCCACCGCCTGTTTATTGGAAAACGGCAGTATATCCTTGATCGCTACTCTCTTGCTGCTAAGCATGAACCTGATGTGGCCTGATTCCGGAATTCTTCAAGCCGGCTGGGCTTTTGCCCTTGCGGCCTGGTTGGTGCTAGGGCAGGGCTTCTGGCAGGCAAGACATTGGCTTGTTAGGCAAAAATGGAAGGTGATTGGCGAGTTAATTTCGCGAAAAGAATTCCGCTCTTCATCCCAGGCCTTCTTCTTTTTGAGCCTGGCCCAGTTCATGCAGCAGGTAGTGGGGATCATGATCGCTGGTTGGCTGCTATCCAGTGATGAACTTGGGCTTTTTCGCTCTGCCGAACGTATAGCTTTTCTTATAAGCTTTATACTGTTAGTGATTAATGCTGTTTTCCCACCACGTTTTGCTAAGCTGTTTTATAAAGGAGATTATTTTGGTCTTAATAGACTTGCGAAGAAAAGTTCGCTGTTTGCTTCGCTGTTGGCTTTTCCGTTATTAATAATATGTTTGTGTTACCCATCTTGGGTATTAGGCTTGATGGGAGAAGGCTTCTCTGGTGCGAGCTTCATACTACAAATTCTCGCCTGCGCTCAACTTGTGAATGTATCTACTGGCTCCGTTGGATTTCTGCTCAACATGACTGGCCATGAGGCTCTGATGCGCAATATTTCCCTTTTGTGTAATGCGCTTGGTTTGTTATTGCTTTTAATTATGACTTCCCAGTTTGGCATTGTCGGCGCGGCCTTTTCATTTGCGACAGTGTTGGTATTACAAAACCTGACTGCGTTGTTCTTTGCTTGGCGACGGCTGGGTATTTGGATGCTTCCATTACCGAATCTGTTTAAATTACTCGGCATATCAACAGAGCGAGAATCCATTTGACTGAATTCGGTTCCTGCTAGTGGTGTGATAATTTATTATAAGCTGGCCTGAAAAAAGATCTGCAAGATAAGAAAGTGATGAAGGCGCCTTTATCGGTATGTAAGAAACGTAAATAACAAGTACTGGAGTGGGTGAAATCATTACATAATTCCTCAAAGATTTGAGAGTGGGGTCATGATCAGTTGATGTATATAATAAAGCTTTTATTTATAATTTCGGCTACAATTTATTGCTCTTGATAACCCCGAGTCGAGCAGCTCCACTGTTTTTCCACATTGCGGTAGCAACAATCCCATCAAGCCGTCGATAACCGAGAAAGATTTATTTTCATTTGAAGCTTTAATAAGAGGTGTACGAGATTTGTTTAATAATGGCTGCAAGCATGTATTCATTGTTGGGGCTCAAAAGGCTGGTACAACCACAATCTATGATTGGCTATCACAGCATCCTAGTATTTCAGCATCAGTGAATGCGAAAGATTATCCATATTTCTCAGACGAAGAAGTGTACCGTAGGGGTAGAGAAGTATTTAATAAAGTCCATAGGTCAGTTGACGGAAAAAAAACACTTGGGGCAGATGCAAATATTTCATACCGTGATGAAAATATCTATAAATTGAAAGAGGAGTTTCCTTTAGCCAAAGTTATAATGATAAAAAGAAATCCAGTTGATAGGGCTTTTTCCGCATACTGTCATGCTGTAGAAAGAGGTCTTGAAAACAGAAGTTTTGATGAGGCATTGGATTATGAGTTGAAAGGAGGAAGGTACGAGCAAAAGGATAGTTTGTGGGCAGACTACCTCAAACATGGAGATTATACAAAACAAGTTCAGGTTTTAAGGCGTGAGTTTTCTGAGAATAATGTGGAAGTGGTTGATTTTGAAAAAATGATAAATCAACCCGCAGAGGTTTTTCAAAACTTGTGCTGCTTTATCGGTGTAGATAGTTCTTTCGTGCCTAGATTTAATAAGGAGAACTCAACAAAAGGCGGGGTGAGAATTAGGTTCGTTAGTCAATTTTTACATGGGTATAGTCCTAGATATGATATGGTTAAGAAGTTTGGTAGAATTATTCCTTTTCCTATGAGGTCATACATACGCAAATGCCTAGTTAAGGTGAATAGAGTTGAAGGTAATAAACCTATGCTTAGTAGAGCCTCAAGGGAAAAACTAGAGCAATACTATGGGGTTAAATAAAGCTCATGGCGCTCATATTGAAAAAATCAACAATAATTTATTGTCTAGCTTTGGTTTGGGTTTTTATTGATATTTTAGGTGGTGTTTTTAGAGAGTATTTAGGGTTTCCCAAGTTCACTTTGATTGTTAGAGGCGTGTTTTTTCTTGTTTTACTATGGTTCTGCTTTAGACAGGCGAAATTAAACAAGTCTTCGATTTTAATACTTGTTTTGTCATGTTTTTTAGTGTCGCTATCTTCTGTTCATTTGGCGTTTTACGATAATTACGACAGCTTCTTGATTTCAACAAAGCTGCTGCTTCCGCTGCTATGGTTTTCAGCAATTAACAGACTTATGGATTTAGAGTTGATCTCCTATTCATTGTTGAAGAACGTTGTAATGGTTGGGGCTGCAGCTCTGTTAGCTAACCAGTTTTTATACTTTTTCGATATCGGCTTCTCGAATTATGGCGTAGAAAAAGAAGCTCTACTCGGCGGGACAGGTTTTATATTTGCTGGGAATGAAGTTGGTGTGACATTGATCGCCCTTTTTTCACTCTATCTATACTTTTTTAGTGGGAAGTTGCTGTTTTTTCTTGGAGGTATTACCGCTTTTTTTGCTGCCTCAATCGCGCTAATGTCTAAAACAGCTATATTTGGAGTTTTTCTAGTTCTTTTTATATACTTTATTTTTAAAATGAAAAGAGTCTATGCTTACATAGTGATTTTAGTTTGCTTCCCCTTCGCTTTATTTTTTTCTTCGTTTATCGCCAGCTTTTTAGGTCCATCCATATCTAGGTGGTCGTACTTTTATAATGAATATGGGGTTATTTATTTCCTGGGGGGAGTGAAGAGGTGGAAAGCAATAGAAGCATGGTTTGTAGATATATCATCAGATCCTGTGAAGCTTTTATTGGGGGAAGGCTGGACAGGTTTGCCTGAAAACAATTTTTTTGATTTGGTACAAGGGTTTGGTCTCTTAGGTTTTTCCATATACTTGTTTTACATGGTGTATGTTCTGATTAATTTTAGAATCAACAGTCCTGATTCGCGTTATTTTTTTTGCGTTATTATTTTGATATTTGTAATAAGCTTTTTTGCTGGACATGTAGTTCAGTCAGCACTTTTTTCACTTTATTTTGGACTGATCGCCAATCTTTACGTAAGATCAAGCCGCCAAGATGTAAAATTAAACAATGATTTTAAGTGTAGTGGCGCTTGACAAAAATTCTCATAAAGTATTTATTTTGCTTTTCATCTGTTGAGAGATGTTTGCACTTTAATTGATATGTGATTTTCCAAAGACGACAATTTTTTTAGATCCATGTGCTTTTCGTATCGATGCTAACGATGTTATCTGATGGTGGAATAGCTCATCATTGTTGCAGACTTTATCCGCCACTACATGCAGGTAATACCCTTGCTGCCGCAACTTAAAACTGGGGGTTGGTGTTTCTAAAAAATAGCTATGCTATAATAAGTATTATAGTGACTTGTTGTCTTCTGCATTAGGGTTCTGCTTAATATATATCCTATAAGTTTGACTATACTTAATATTAAGAATGCCCCGTTGCAGGGTGCCATGAGATAGCCGATAAATGTTGGGTAATGATCGATTATGGCGTGGCACTTTCGCACAGGGTGAAATGTCCCTGTTGTTATCAGCGCAAATTCCCATATAAAATTTTCTTGAATCTTTTCGCGGATGCCAAGTTACTATAGCTGTCAGATCACTAGGTTCTGTCTAAAAAGTCCGTACGAAAACAACGTTCTATGCAGGTCAGGTATACTATTGCACAGAAGCTTCTGGCGAGCTTGTCGTAACGTGTGCAGATACGGCATAGCTACTTTTTCCAGCCAATGCATCGCAAGATGACCTTCCTTGCACGGTAGCACGGTTTGTTAAAAACTCCGGTCTTCCTTAGACATGACTTTGTGTGCATTTTGCGCCAAACAATAATCAGCTTCATCCTATGACAAACGCAGTACTGACGGAGGAGATCACTGTCGTAGATCTTGACTACCACGATGGCGGCAACGCTTACGTCGCCTACCCACAAGCCCAGCCCGGTGAATGTGCTCCATGGTGGGACGTAGTGACGGGGATCCAAATCCTACCCCAGTGACACAAATAAATCTCGAATTATTACTAGGTCCATCTGGCCATCTTCACGTAAGCGGAGTTGGAGGCTTGCCACGGTGGCCTCAGAGGAGCCGTCATTGCGCTACTGACAAAACTGTCATAGACGGTCTTTCACTGGCCGTAGCACTCTGGCATGTAGCGGCTCCATCTCAAGCTGCGTGAAGCCGGGCTGATGGATCTGGATATCTGGATGATAGATTCCACGTCGATCCTGGCCACGCGCGCTGCCTCGGGAGGCGGCAAAAAAGGGGATCGAAAGAACCCATAGACCATGCGCTGGGACGCAGCCGAGGCAGCCTGACCACCAAGATCCACTTGGTCTGCGACCGACATGGCTGGCCACTCACATTTACCGTGTCACCGGGCAGGATTCGGATACCCGCCACTTTTGTTACCACTATATGGAACACGTCCACCTGCCCGGGCCGGTGGGACGGCCACGTAAGCGGTGCCGATACATCGTGGCTGACAAGGGCTATGACAGTGATCCTCTCCGCCGGTACTGCGATCACCATCGGATGAAACCGATCATCGCCAAACGCAAGATGCACCAAAAGCAGTGTCCCGGGGCGCCCCGAGGCTTTGACAAACCCCGCTGAACCTCATCAAGCGTTGTATCGGCTGGCTCAAGGAGCTGAGCCGTGTCTGCAAGCGTTATGACAAGCTCGCTAGCAGCTTCCGGGGATGGTATGCCTGGCCTTCATAGAACGTTGTTTGCGTGCTGACTTTTTAGACAGAACATAGTTAGAGCCGTCCCACGGTCAGCAGTTCTGAAGTTGGTTAGATGCTTTGGTAATCTGCTGCTAATCGGTACATAAGATCTGTGTACATAATTTCATTTAAGGTATATTGCGGAGGAAGTCTCTTGCTCTAATGGTGTATGATGCCGAGCGTTTATTCAGAATATTATTTTTTGATGGTAACCAGTTGTTGTGTTTTATTTTGTTAAGCTTGAGGTGTGAGTTAAGGTTTTTGTAAGAAGTGTAGCTTTGACGTTTCTTTTTGTAATTAATTGAATAAGGTTTCTTGTGAAAGATAGAGTGCTAATCATATCTAACATGTACCCGTCACGTGCTAAGCCGTATAGCGGTGTGTTTGTAAAAAATCAATATTATCATCTTCTAGATAAAATGAAAGGTGGCGTAGAAATATATTATATGGAGAGAAGCTTTACAAATAAAGCTGGTTCTTTGGTTAAGTATGTTTTATTTTTCTTAGGTTTCTGTAAATTCTTTTTCAAAAAGTACACGGTTGTCCATGTGCATTATTTCGGTCCTCACTATTTTCTAGCTTTAGCTTATAAGCTTTTTCATTGGAAGTGTCGTATTATAATAACATTTCATGGTGGTGATGAGACTCGACTTGATAATCTTTTATATCGTTGGCTTGCATCATATAGTGATACAGCTATATACGTCGGATCTGGGCAGAAGGTTTATGTCTCTTCTTTAAAAAAATATAATGTTTGCATAAAACGCCTTCCTGCGGGGATTGATCAAGCTGTATTTTTTCACCAAGGTTTAAGGGAGAAAAAATATGATTTTATTTTTGTTGGCTCCTTCTATAAGGTAAAGGGTTTTGATATTTTTGTAAAAGCCGTGAAAAAATTCAATCCGGGTGATGTAAAAATATGCATTGTCGGAAGCGGTCCTCTAGAGCAACAGTTAAAAGAAGAGTTGTGTGGGCATTCATTTGACCTTTTCAAGGACGTTAGTCAAGAACGTATAAGTTATTTGCTTAATAAGTCCAAGTGGCTTGTTTTTCCATCCCGAGGCGATTCTTTTGGACTGGCTGTGAGTGAAGCGCTATATTGTGGTACACCAGTAATTGCCTCCGGTATTTTAGGGGTCAAAGATCAGGTTGATATAGGGAAGAACTCTTTGCTGGTTTCGGATCTTAATAGCGTGAATCTTTTTTTCTATATGCGAAAGGCTATGTTAATGCCTGCGCACGAATATGAGAAGTATAAGAGATCCTGTATTTTTTCAGAGAGGACCTACTCGCTTGATAACGTTTGTCGGGAATTAATAAACATTTATAAGGCAAGCTGACATGGGAAAAATTAAATTAATATTATATTATGCCATAGTTCAAAACCTGCCACACTCTAGATACTTTAAAGCTTTCTCTAAAGTGCGAGTCTGGTATGCGGTGCATGTACTAGGTGTTTTGGAAGACATGTCTAATTCTGTTATCGAGCCTAAAGTATATCTAGGTGATGGCACTAAGGTTACCATTGGTAAAGGTTGCCAGATTAATGAAGGTGTATTTATTCAAGGTGCTGTTATTGGGAAAGATGTGATGATTGCACCGAATGCATCATTATTATCTAACATGCATAAGTTTGATCGAGTGGATATTCCGATTAAAGATCAAGGGAAGGTTAAAGGAAATTTAGTTAAAGTTGAAGACGATGTTTGGATAGGGCGAAATGCTATTATACTGCCTGGGGTGAAATTAGGTAAGGGGGCTATTGTTGGTGCTGGTTCGGTTGTTACAAAAGACGTTGAAGCGTATGCAGTTGTAGGAGGAGTCCCTGCGAAAGTTATTTACAATAGACTTGGTTGATGGCGAGGATTTTTTGTGATCATTTACATAATGGGTGCCGGCCGCAGTGGTACTACTCTGCTTGATATAGTAATTGGAAACCATAAGGAAGCATTCAGCGTTGGAGAGGTTAGGAAGTTTTTTGTATTCGAAGGAAAGCCACCATCTAGGGATAAAAATGATAATGTTTATGTTTTTTGGAGAGAGTTTTATGCAGGCTTGAGTAAACAGCTAAAAGAAAATAAGTCTATAGAAAAATGCGCCGCGCTAGAGTACCATACAAGTTACCCACTTGTCCTTTTTTTAAGGCTTTTTAATTGGGTCCCGAAAAGTTACTGCAGGCTTTGGAGAGGGTTTTTTAAGTCGTTTTTTGATTATATTGGTAGTAGTAAGAGCATGGTTGTTGATTCTTCTAAGTATCCTGCCCGAGCTATGCTTTTGTCCATGGTTTTTGATGATGTTAGATTAGTATATTTGAAGAGAAATCGAAGAGATGTATTAAAGTCATTTTCTAGGAAAGGTTTGGAGCAGCCTTCAAAGTCAAAAGCTAGCGCTAAAGCTTATCATATAATAAATGGTTGGATGTGTGGCATCGCCTATGGGTTACATCGCAATCATAAATGTGTTGTTAATTATGAGGATCTTGTTCATAGTCCTTCTGATACTATTGCAAGTATTCTTGAAGAGCTTGGAGTTGATCCTGATCCGATTTTGATTGACAATCTTATCCAAGGGGGGGCTCTTAGCACGGGTAATGTTTTCGAGGGGAATCGTATTCGCCTCAATGATACTTTGGCTATTAATAAGTGATGCTGCTATGTTTGATGTAGAAAATTTTGCTTCGCGGCGTAAGTTCATTCTTAACACCCCCTTTGATTATGTTGATAAGAATGGCCTTGTCGCTTGTATCCTTAAACGTATTGAAGACGGAGGTACGTGTGTTGATGTGGTGATTACTCCAAATGTTGATCATGTTCTAAGGGTAAATAAAGACCCCTCTCTTAGGGAAGTATACAATTCGGCTTGGCTTAGTGTTTGTGATAGTCGTGTTTTAGAGTTTTTGGTTAAAATAAGAGGGCACGAAGCACCATGTGTGTTCCCAGGAAGTGAGATAGTTGCATCGTTAGTGAACGATAAATTTTTTTTGAGCCGAAAGGTTGCGGTGATAGGTGGCTCACAAGATGTTGTTTCAGAGTTTAAAAGGCGATTCCATTTTCAGAGCCTTTTCCACCACAATCCCCCAATGGGGTTTATCAACTCTGTGAAAGAAACTAACGAATGCATTGATTTTGTATTGGGCGTTAAGCCTGATGTTATTTTTTTGGCTGTCGGTTCTCCTCAGCAAGAACAGCTCGCATATAAGCTTAAACAGCAAGGCGGCATTGGAGCTTTGTGCCTTTGTGTGGGTGCGTCAATACTTTTCTTAACTGGACATGAAAAGCGGGCTCCAAGAATAGTAAAGTCAATGAGGCTTGAGTGGTTGTACAGACTCTTTAGAAACCCTAGAAGGCTATGGAAAAGATATTTAAGTAATTTCAAGATTTTTCCATTGATGTTTACTTCTAATTTTAAGCCTTCAAAGGAACCTGGTGTGCCAAAATCCGGTTCTCATTGATTATTTATTTCGGTGTGCCGGCTGCGTTGTTAATAATATTTATTTGAATTTTGTTTTCTGTATACTACGTTTTTAGCTAACTCCCTTTGTGTTTTATAAATAGCTGGAGTGACTTTCGATATGCTTTATCCTGTGATTCTTGCTGGAGGCTCTGGATCACGCCTTTGGCCACTGTCGCGCCAGTTGCGCCCCAAGCAGTTCCTGCCGCTTACTGGCGTGGGAACCATGCTGCAGGAGACGCTCAAGCGACTGTCGCCGATCGAGCACCACGCACCGCTGTTGATTTGCAATGAGGAACATCGCTTCCTGGTGGCCGAACAGTTGCGCCAGCAAGGCATCAACGATGCGCGTATCCTGCTTGAGCCGGAAGGGCGCAATACCGCTCCGGCCATCGCTTTGGCGGCACTGCAGGCGATGGAAGTTGAGCCCGAGGCGTTGCTGCTGGTACTAGCCGCCGATCATCTAATTCGCGATGTGGCGAAGTTTCACGTGAGTGTGGGTCATGCCCGTCGGCTCGCCGAACAGGGACAATTGGTAACCTTCGGCGTGGTGCCCACCCATGCCGAGACCGGCTACGGCTATATCCAGCGTGGCGAGGGGCAGGGCGAATTCGGCTTTCAGGTTAAGCGCTTCGTCGAGAAGCCCGATGCCATCACGGCCGAAGAATATTTGGCAGTCGGTGGTTATTACTGGAACAGCGGCATGTTCCTGTTCTCGGCCAAACGCTACCTCGAAGAACTAGAGTGCTTCCAACCGGCCATGGTCAAGGCCTGTCGCGCTGCCTTGGGCGGTGCCAGCGAGGATCTCGACTTCACGCGGCTCGACGCCGAGGCCTTCAAGGCCTGCCCGGCCGAGTCCGTGGACTATGCGGTGATGGAGCGTACCGAACGCGTCAGCGTGGTACCGCTGGACGCTGGCTGGAGCGATATAGGCTCCTGGTCGGCGCTGTGGGAGGTCAGCGAGCGTGATGCCCAGGGCAATGCCTGTCACGGTGATGTGATGCTTTACGACAGCCATAATCTGCTAGTGCATGCCGACCATCGCCTGGTGGCTACGGTGGGCGTCGAGGATCTGGTGGTGGTAGAGACCAAAGATTCGGTGCTGGTGGCCCACAAAAATCGGGTGCAGGAGGTCAAGCAGATCGTAGAGCGACTCAAGGCGGAAGGCCGCAGCGAGCAGTCGAATCATCGCGAGGTTTATCGCCCTTGGGGCGTCTACGACAGTATCGACAACGGCGAGCGCTATCAGGTTAAGCGCATAACTGTGAAGCCCGGCGCCAAGCTCTCGGTACAGATGCATCACCACCGCGCGGAGCACTGGGTGGTGGTCTCGGGGACGGCCAAAGTCACCATTGGTGACAAGACCTCCCTTATCAGCGAGAACGAGTCGACCTATATCCCAATCGGCCAGGTTCATTCCTTGGAAAATCCTGGTGTGATTACTCTTGAGCTGATTGAAGTACAGTCTGGCTCGTATCTGGGAGAGGATGATATCGTTCGATTGAAAGATCAATATGGGCGCTGCTAAATAGGCTGACTTAAATGTTTCATAATACTACAGGTCTTGCCGAACGTTACCCAGCCCAGTTGATTATTCCTTTCGTTGATGCATTTTCCATTGTCATGGGTGGGTTGCTTGCGCACTGGTGGCGTTTCGAACATTTCCAGTTGCCAGAACGTTTTGTGCTGGCTATGGCCATCATAGCTTTGCTAGTAGTGATGCTCAATACTGTGCTTGGCGGTTATACCCGTTGGCGTATCACCACTATTTCTACATTGCTGGGTCGTTTGCTCCTAGTCTGGCTGGTTGTGGCACTGCTGGCTACGTCGATCATCTATTTTTCCCATGCGGCGCAGCGCTACTCACGTCTGTGGGTGGGTGGTACATTACTGCTATCTTTTGCCATCGCTGGTGGTGCTCGTGTGGCAGTGCAACTCGTACTACGCGGGGCTCGTTTGAAGGGGAGGGCGCGTCGCTCAGTATTCTTGGTGGGGCCGGGACATCATTTGGTGAATGTTGCCAAGGGCATGCGGGCCTCACCAGGCGAAGGCTACTCCATTGCTGGTGTTGAACGCATAAGTGGAAGTGTGGGTGATGCCTGGCTCGAACGTATGGCCAGACGAGTTACAGATTGCGAGGCTCGGGAGGTGTGGATCTGTGTGCCCTTGGAGATGGGCAGTATCGTGCGTTCTATCTTCTATGTACTGCGCAACCATACTGCGGAGGTGCGTCTCATACCCGACTTTCGTGACATGCATCTGTTGAACCATCGGGTGAGTGAAGTGGCGGGTCACTATGCTATCGACTTGAGCGTGACACCCATGAATGGAATGGCCAGGGTGATCAAGCGACTCGAAGACATCGTGGTCGGTGGCATGATCAGTATACTTGTCCTGCCAGTCTGTATCGTCATCGCTATCGCAATCAAGATCAACTCGACCGGTCCGGTGCTGTTCAAGCAATATCGCACCGGAGCTAATGGTAAGCAGTTCAAAGTCTACAAGTTCCGTTCGATGAAGCTGCATCAGGAAAAGAACGGCCAAGTAACCCAAGCCACCAAGACCGATCCGCGTATCACCTCGTTTGGCGCCTTCCTGCGTCGGACTTCTCTGGACGAACTGCCCCAGTTCTACAACGTGTTGCAGGGGCGTATGTCCATTGTGGGTCCACGACCGCATGCTTTGGCGCACAACGAGCAATATAAGGAGCTGGTGGAATCCTACATGCGCCGCCACAAGGTCAAGCCGGGCATTACCGGCTGGGCCCAAGTCAATGGCCTGCGTGGTGAGACGGATACCTTGGAAAAGATGGAAAAGCGGGTTGAGTATGACTTGTGGTACATCGACAACTGGTCGGTCTGGCTGGATCTGCGGATTATCCTGTTGACGGTGTTCAAAGGCTTTATCAACAAGAACGCGTATTGAGGGGCGAATGACGACCTTAGTAACGGGGGGCGGGATATATCTGTTCTCATACAGTAGTTGAGCTGCTGAATGCTGGACACGAGGTGGTTGTGATTGACAATCTCTGCAATGGCTCCGAATTGGCTCTGCGGCGAGTAGAAGCAATAACTGGGAAGAACGTCACCCTCTTGAAAGGATACATCCGGGATCGAGCCTTACTCGATACGGTGTTTGTCAAGCATGCTATCGAGGCGGTGATTCGCTTTGCTGGGCTCAAGCCGGTGGGTGAAAGTGTCGATCGACCTCTCGCCTACTATGAGAACAACGTTCATGGCACGCTAGTGTTGTGCCAAGCAATGGAAGCGGCTGGAGTGCGGTGTCTGGTGTTCTGTTCTTCGGCCACTGTCTACGGAGAAGAGGAGCCGGTTCCCTATGTGGAGTCGATGCCCCGAGGCAGGACGTCGAGCCCCTACGATACTTCCAGGGCCATGGTCGAGTAGGTGTTGGAGGACCTGTGCGCCGCCGACTCGCTCTGGTCCGTGGCCCTGCTGCGCTGCTTCAATCCCATTGGTGCACATTCCTCTGGGCTAATCGGTGAGGATCCGTGCGGCATTCCCAGCAACTTGATGCCCAATATTAGCCAAGTGGCGGTGGGGCGGTTGCCGGTGCTTTCAATCTTCGGCAATGATTATCCCACCGTCGATGACACCTGCGAGCACGATTACCTACAGGTAGTCGACCTGGCTGTTGGCCACCTCAAGGTCCTGAGGGCACTTGATGAGCCAAGTGTCAGTTGCTTCAACCTGGGCACTGGGCAAGGGTGTATCGGTTCTCGCTATGGTCACTGCTTTCATGGCCTCTACCAGCGTCGCGGTGCCTTATCGCTTTGCGCCGCGGCGTCATGGCGACTTGCCTGCCTTCTGGACGGATGCTGGCAAGGCGGAGCGTGAACTCGGGTGGCGCGCGGAGCGTGGCCTTGAAGAGATGATGGCCGATACCTGGCGCTGGCAATCCTTGAATCCACACGGCTTCGACAGCTGAGCTTCCGCTCCCCTGTTTGCTCTGTGCTAGAATGACTGGCCTTCGTGCCGGTCATTCGCGTATATGGCCTGGTATTTTCTCAGGACAAATTAGATTCATGCCGATCATGACCCATTCCATCACTTCCGTAGCAAGTTCGCCGTTGCGACTCTACACTAGCTTGGCCGTCTTCTTGCTCGGAGCTATTGCCCTGATCGTGCCCTCGGGGTATTCGCTGGGGGCGGTGATGTTGCTCCTCGGCAGTTCGGTGTTGTTGTTTAAGCGACCGGTGCTCGGCTTGACGAGACAGGACTGGTTGGTAATTGCAGCCCTGTCAGCTTATACCGCCATCGGCGTATTCGAAGCCTGGTGGGATGGGCAGGGAACCAGCGGGATCGACAAGCCGATTCGCTTTCTGCTGTCTGTCCCCGCGATGCTTCTGGTCATGGCCTATCCGCCACGCTTGGCGTGGATGTGGAGCGGGCTGGCCATCGGAGCCATTGGGGCAGGCGGTTGGGCCAGTTGGCAGAAGCTCGTCGAGGGAGCTTGGCGCGCGTCGGGCCATACCCATGTCATCCAGTTCGGTAACCTGAGCATGCTGTTGGGTATTTTCTGCCTGGCTGGGCTGGGTTGGGCCATGGAACAGCCTCGCCGGAAAGCCTGGTTGGTATTCTTGCTGATAGGGGCGCTCATGGGGATCCTGGGCTCGCTCTTCTCCGGCAGCCGTGGTGGCTGGATTGGCTTCCCCTTCGTGCTGTTGGTGCTCTATCGCGGATACGGGCGCGAATTGCCGGCCCTGCTTAAGGTGGGCGCAGTAATGGCAGTCTTGGTTATGGCCTCGCTAGCGTATGCGTTGCCGCAGACGGGGGTGCAGTCTCGCGTGCATCAAGCCTTTGACGATGTCTCTCGCTACGCCTCCGGCGAAAGCCAAACCAGTTCGGTTGGTGCTCGCTTCGAGATGTGGAAGGGGGCGACACAGCTTATTCTTGAGAAGCCGTTAACGGGCTGGGGCGACAACGGTTATGAGCAGGGCATGCAGGCGCTGGCCGAGGCCGGAGTAATTGATTCGGGTGTACTCAGATATGGTCATGCCCATAACGAGTTCATCGATGCCTTCGCCAAGCGCGGGATCATAGGCTTAGTGGTGCTGCTTGCGCTTTATCTCGTACCCATGAAGTTGTTTGCGAAACGCTTCGCCACTCGGGATCTGCAGCAGCGATCCCTGGCCGTGGCAGGAGTGCTGTTGTCGGTGGCGTATATTGACTTCGGGCTCTCCCAGGTCTTTTTGGCGCATAACAGTGGGGTGATGATGTTCGCCTTCTGGTTGGTTGTCCTTTACGGGACGATGAGGGCGCATGAGTCGCGGAAATCGAGTGTCTAAGGGCTTACGGGACCAGCGGAGTGGATCTTGGTGGCTTGAGGAATGAAGAGGAATCGCCGATCAACCTCGACCGTACCGCTCGCCCCGGCGGGTGATGCGGCGTTTGCGCCTTTGTATGATTCACGCATGCACTGGCCCATCCGCCGTGCGCAATGTCAGGTAGCCGTACGATCAGGGTTTCAGTCTGTTGTCGGTATGCCTTTCGAACGCATCGCGTTGAGTTGGTGGCGGGCCGGCCTGCCTGGCACCAGCACTCTTGAAAAATTTGGATTGCCCCGGCGCGCGATTGAGGAGCGACTGGGGGATGCCTTGATATTGCGTGTGGATCCGTGCGAACTTATCCGTATCACCGATTGGCGAGGCTACGCGCACAGAAGCCGGCCATCATCGTCCGCCTTTTTATGGGATGGCGAGTGGGACCTCCGCCGGGGGGATCTTCGTCAGGGATCACGCTACCGATTTATTAGCGATCTCGACGACCACCGGGATGACCTGCGCCGAACAGAGCGGTTTCGCGAACTGAAAGCGCGTCTGGATGCCGGCCGTCCGTGGTCTTCACACCAGCAGGGTATACTGCTGGATTCAGAGAATCGTATTCTCACCTATTTGCGAGTGTATTTGAGCTTTCTCGATGACATGGCGGTGAGAGGCTTTGATGCCCGTAGAGGTAAGGATCAGCTCGGAGTTGCGGTTAGTCGTGAAGGGCGACTGATCAAAATCAACCGCGGCCTGCATCGTCTTGCCATGGCGCAGAGGTTGGGTTTGCCTTCGGTGCCGGTGACGGTTAAGGCTGTGCACCGGGAATGGTGGGAAACCGTCACGCAGGGGGCTACCGGGGAGGAAGCATTGACGCGCGTCAAGGTTCGTTTGGCCGAGTGTCTTCCCGAGACCGAGCCCGGGCCGTTGGATCCTTCCCCTACGTAGCTGGCGTTTTCTCCAGAGGCCGGGCCGGGGTCGAGCAATATCCGAATGCTGATTCAACCGCGGTGAGATGCCGCGCTCTCATCCCCAATGAAGAGAGCATGAAGTCGTGTTTCTGCCAGGGAGTGGTAGGCTTCGCCCCGTAGCTTGGTCACAGTCAATGAACGCTTCAGCGCCGGCCACTGGTCGGCGCTTTTCGTTGGTAGCCGGCGTACGTGGGTATCGATCCAGAGAATATCTCCGTTTTTATCGATTAGCAGGTTATCGTAGTGAAGATCGCGGTGTGCGTAGCCTGCCCCGGCTAGTCGGGCCACCTCTAGACAGAAGCGCTCCAGGAAGGCGAGTCGGCCCTGTTCGTCGAGTTTGTTGAAGACCTCGCCGCCCGGTTGTGCGTTCTGCACGTGCTCCATCAACAAAAGCGAGCCGTTGTGGTTGCCGGGGTTGAGCGATACCCCCCAGCCGTAGCAGCGGGGCGTAGCCAGGCCGGCACGACGCAGAACCTGCAGGCTTCGATATTCCTTTCGTGCGTCGGTCTGGCCAAGCCAGCGTTTCTCGAGGTAGTCCCTCAGCAGCCATTTCAACGGGGCCTGGCGTCGGGGGAACTTGTCCGGTACCACTTTGGCGAGAATTTTCTGGTCTTGTGAGACGAAGAAACGACTGCTGCCCAGGGCCTCGAAGGCCTGGGTGGTTGTGGTGCTCGAGAACGCCAGCTGATTCGAAAGGCCATCCGGATGGACGACCAGGTAGCGGCGGCGGCGGTCATTGAAGGGGATATCCAGCAGTTTCACGTCATGTCCTAATAACTAAGCCCTTGATCAGAGCGTTTCGAACAGAGGCAGAGTGCTCTCCTTGAGGAACGCCAAAATCAGCAGGCGGTGCTCGATGCGCCCGCGCAGGATGAAGACGATGACGTCGTAGCCACTCTGGCTCAGCTGATCCACCGTGTATAGCAGCGATTTTTGAGTGCCGCCGCTGTGCTGTAGAGGTCCTCGATGACGAAGGCGAAGCGTTGATGTCCATGGAGATCTTGCGGCAAAAAATCTTCGAAAGCTTACCACAATGTTCGTGATAAGTGGTTGGGGCGCGTCCAGGGAAGGATTGCGTTACAGTTCAGCCGGTGCCTCAAAGAAAACACCATTAAGCTCTTCATTACGGCATGGCCGGTTTTATCGGCCATGCCGTTGCCGGGGGCTGGCGGGGCAGCAGCACGAGATCGTCGGGACCGACAACCTCAATGCCTATTACGATATTTCGCTCAAGTAGACTCGCTTCGACGATCTAGCCGGTTACAAAGATGTGCGATTCATAGCTGGACCTGGCCGATCGCGAGTAGATGGCCGCACCGTTCGCCGAGCACCGCTTCGACCGGGTGATTCATCTGTCGTCCCATGCGGGTGTTCTCTACTCCCGTGAGCCCCCCAAGTCTACGTCAACAGCAACGCCTCCTACATTGACGAGATCGTCGGGTTCGTCGTATGTGTGCTTGATGTTATTCCCGGACCGATCTGTAGTGGTAGGCCGGCGACTCGGAGCCAGACAGCTCCAGAGCGCTATATGCGATGCGTCCTACAATATCGGCCATGGCAGTCTGGTGCCATTGATATACTACTAGAGCTAGAAAAGGTTGCTTCCGGCTGTGCGGCGATCTGCGACTGCTTGCCCCTGCAGCCGGGAAACGTGCCGCGTGCCTTGAATGATGCCTACGTGCTATTCCAGCCAACGGACTATACCACTATGGTCAGCGTTAGGAAGAAATGAGCTGGATCGTGACGTGCTATCGCGGGTTTATGGGGTTTAGAGCGGTCTGACACCATTCGCGCTTTATCTTGATGGAAGCATCGAGCTGACAAGGGCGGCTTTGCTCCCAAAACACCTTTACAATGCGGCGACAGCGTCTACCGGATAGAACAGATCACCGGGACAGATCAGGAGACAGGGAATGAAGATCACCATTTTTGGAACGGGGTACGTGGGCTTGGTTACCGGCACCTGCCTGGCCGACGTGGGCCACGACGTGCTGTGCGTGGACGTGGATGCTGACAAGATCGCCCGCCTCGAGGGCGGTGAGATTCCCATCTACGAGCCCGGGCTCGAGCCCATGGTGCAGGCCAACGCCGCGGCGGGACGGCTGCGCTTCACCACCGATCCTGAAGAAGCGGTGGCCTTTGGGACCCTGCAGTTCATCGCCGTGGGCACGCCCCCCGATGAGGATGGTAGCGCCGATCTCAAGTACGTGCTGGCGGTGGCGGAGACCATCGGCCGTCACATGAATGAGTACAAGGTGATCGTCGATAAGTCGACGGTGCCTGTCGGCACCGCCGATCGCGTTCGCCAGTCGGTGACGCAGATCCTTGAGACCCGGGGAAAGGACGTCGATTTCGATGTCTGCTCTAATCCAGAGTTTCTCAAGGAGGGCACGGCGATCCAGGACTTCAGCCAAGGTGCGCGGATTGTGGTCGGCACAGATTCCGAGCGGGTCATGGGACTGATACGTGAGTGCTACGCGCCCTATATCCGCCAGCAGGAAAAGCTGATGTTCATGGATGTTCGGGCCGCCGAGCTGACCAAGTACGCCGCCAATGCCATGCTGGCGACCAAGATCAGCTTCATGAATGAGATCGCGAACCTGGCCGAGCGGCTGGGCGCCGACGTGGAACAGGTGCGCCGGGGAATCGGCTCGGATCCGCGCATCGGCTACCAGTTCATCTATCCGGGCTGTGGCTATGGCGGCTCCTGCTTCCCCAAGGACGTGCAGGCGCTGGCACGCACCGCGGCCGACGTGGACTACCGGGCGGAGCTGCTCACCGCCGTCGAGTCGGTGAACCAGCGCCAGAAACAGACGCTCTACACGAAGCTCAAACAGGCCTTCGATGGCGATCTGGCGGGGAAGACCATCGCGCTATGGGGCCTTGCCTTCAAGCCCAATACCGACGACATGCGCGACGCGCCGAGTCGCACCCTGATGGAGGCACTGTGGGACGTCGGTGCCCGGGTGCAGGCCTACGATCCGGAGGCGATGCGGGAGTGCCGCCGACTCTACGGCGTGCGCGATGATCTGGTGCTGGTGGGCGATCGCATCCAGGCGGTGAAGGGCGCCGACGCCCTGGTGATCTGCACCGAGTGGAAGGAGTTCCGCACCCTGGACTTCACCTGGCTGAAACAGCAGCTGGGCATGCCGGTAGTGGTCGACGGCCGAAACCTCTTCGAGCCGGAGACGGTGAAAGCAGCCGGGCTGCTCTACTTCGCAGTGGGGCGGGGGGACTCGCTGAGCTAGCCATCACGGCCTAGAATATCTCACACCCCGCTGGTCCCGATGGCGTCATCGACGCCTCGAGGTCGCCGTCGAGGCCTGACATCGCCTACTTCCTTCCCTTGCACCGCTCCGCCAGAACGGTCGGCGGGTATCGTCTGATGGGGCAGGGGGAGCCAGGCCCTCCTCGAGTCCACGGTTACACCCCTCCTAATTAGAGGCCGCTTCTGGCCGACTCCTCTCTCGCCCAAACCCTCTCTCCATACCTCTTTCGCCAATACACCTGCTTGCCCCCTTTCCCGCCGTCCCCTTTCCAAGCTTTTGTCGCTAATACATTTTCTTGCCAGCATCTTGCACAGAGCATGAGGCTTGCCTGGTACACGATCAGTCTCTTGGATGAGAGGGGATGCTGGTTCAGCCATGTCCGCCTCATCATCTTCTCTCCATCCTTGCGAGCTTTCCCGTAGGCCACTTATCACCCGTGGCGAGGCAGGAAAATCCCAATGTGGCGGAGCAGTCACTTTGTAAGCTTACGTTATCTGTTCGGCCTGAATTGTTATTGGAATGTATCTCGATGCGTGCCGAGGCACGTCTCGGCGGGCGAGCAGCCAAAAGGCGGGAGGAAGCAATCGAGAGGTTGCTCCTCCAGCGGCCACGGGCTTCGGGGTGATGCCAAACGACATCCCCGGGGCGGTAGCGTGGCCTGGCAATAAACAGCGGGGATGTCGCCATGATCATGCATGCGGTACACGCACAAGACGAGGCTCCAGGGGAAGCGCAGCGTGTCGCCTGGCGATTCGGGGGCGGGTTGCTCGCCATGCTCGTGGCGGTTGTGCTATCGGGTTGCGCCCTGGCGCCGGGGGGGCATATCGATGAGGACCATATTGGTGAGTCTTTGGACGAGCGTGTCGATCTGGAACCAATCACGCCTCAGTTGGTGGCCGCCATGAGTCACTCGCAACAGGCAATGGCTCGGCCGATGCCCAGTGAGGCCCGCCGCGAGCTGAGCGATTATCAGTACCGTGTAGGGCCAGGAGATGTGTTGAGCATCATCGTCTATGACCACCCGGAGCTGACGATACCGGCGGGGGCAGAACGAGAAGCCGCAGATACCGGCAACCGGGTCCAGACGGATGGCACCATGTTCTATCCCTATGTGGGCCGCCTACAGGTTGGAGGGAGATCTCTGGAGGAGGTGCGTCGCTTACTGACCAGCCGCCTGTCCAGCGTGATCACCGACCCTCAGGTGGAGGTCAGCGTTGCCGCCTACCGATCACAGAAGGTTTACGTGACCGGTGCCGTGGAGACTCCCGGAACCCTGCCGATAACCATTGAGCCCATGACCATATTGGATGCGATCAGCCTAGCGGGGGGCACCACGCCAGAGGCGGATTGGCACTCCACGACCTTGGTGAGAGACGGCCAGAAACACCAAATCTCGCTCTATGACCTGCTGCGCCTGGGCGACCAAAGCGATAACCGCCTGTTAAGGGATGGCGACCTGCTGCATGTCCCCACGGCGGACAACCAGAATGTGGTGGTGCTGGGTCAAGTCAACCGCCCCGGCACTCTTTCCGTCGGGAACGAACGCATCAATCTGACAGATGCCTTGGCCAGAGCCGGAGGGGTCAACGAGAGTCGTGCCGAGCCCTCGGGAATCTTCGTCATTCGCGGCCATGCCCTGGAGAGTGAGAAACTGGCCACCGTCTATCAGCTTGACATCAGCGACGCAACACGGTTGATGCTGGGGACTCGCTTTCCACTACAGGCCCAGGATGTCGTCTATGTCACATCCGCGCCGATCGCTCGCTGGAATAATGTAATCAGCCTCTTGTTGCCGTCTATCGCTCTGCCTGGCGACATCGGCTCGTCCGTCGATGAAGCGGGGAGCCTGTGATCATGGCGGTGCCCTGTTGGTTCAAGTCGCTCGTGCGGTTGCCACGTCGTTTCAAGCGCTGGTTGCTACGGCTTACGGATATGCTGCTGGTGGCGCTGGCCATGGTCATGGCTGTCCTGCTGGTGGGCGACAGCCAGACCTTGTGGGATGGGCGTACCTTGGCGGTGATGGTTCCAATGGTATTGGTTACACCGCTGTTTTTCGAGGTATTGGGCATCTATAGGGTAGTGCTGCGCTACATGAACCGGCGCGTGATCAAGACCATGATGGCTGGAGTCGCATTTGTGGCCGCTGGGATGATCCTGCTGGACATGATCATGGGGCAGCCGTTTGTGCTAAGGGTGGTGCCGGTATTCGCCATTCTGGCGCTTCTGGGGATCGGTAGCCTGAGGCTCGTGCTGCATGAGCTCTACCAATTCAGCTGTCGGACCCAGCGCAAACCGGTGATTATCTACGGTGCCGGTGCTGCGGGTTGCGAACTGGCGCGAGCCCTGCAGCAGGGCGGCCATTACTGGCCGCGTGCCTTCGTGGACGACTGGCGTGGACTCCAAGGCTCGCTGGTGGAGGGGCTACGCGTCTATCCGCCCGACGATCTAGGCGGGCTGGTGGATCGACTGGGTGTGGAATTGGTCCTCCTGGCAATTCCCAGTGCTCCACGCTGTCGACGCAGGGAGATTCTGGAGGATCTCGCCGAACTCACCATCCCGGTGCAGACCATCCCAGGGACAAAGGATCTTGTGTCCGGGCGAGCATTCGTCAATGAGACCCGCGACGTCGCTGTTGAGGATCTGTTGGGGCGTGAGCCTGTGCCGCCTTTTCCTGATCTCATGGCTCAGGACATCCGCGGCAAATCCGTCATGGTCACGGGGGCAGGCGGATCGATCGGTGCGGAACTGTGCAGACAAATCCTTCTGCAGAAACCGCGACGCCTGGTGCTGGTCGACAGCTGTGAGTTCGCTCTTTACTCCATCGAACAGGAGTTGCTAGGCGACCGCGCTGGCGATGGCCGCGGCGTGTGCCATGCAGCTCTGATGTCGATACAGCAGCATGAGTGCCTAGAGGCGCTCATGCGGCGTGAAAGCGTGCAGACGCTCTATCATGCTGCGGCCTACAAGCACGTCCCTCTAGTGGAGAGCAACCTGATCGAGGGCATACGAAACAACGTCTTCGGTACCCTAGGCCTGGTGAAAGCTGCCGTGGCAGCCGACGTGGGGAGTTTTGTGATGGTCTCCACCGACAAGGCGGTGCGACCCACCAATGTCATGGGAGCTACCAAGCGGCTTACTGAACTCATCTGCCAGGCCTTCGCTAGCCGCTATCCACGGGACGTCAAGACACGCTTGTGCATGGTGCGATTCGGTAACGTCTTGGGATCTAGCGGCTCGGTCGTGCCCCGTTTTCGTGAGCAGATCGCCCGCGGAGGCCCGGTGGAGGTGACCCATGTGGAGATTACCCGCTATTTCATGACCATTCCCGAGGCTGCACAGCTGGTGATCCAGGCTGGGGCTATGGGGGAGGCCGGTGAGGTGTTCGTGCTGGATATGGGCGAACCCGTGCGTATCGCAGAGCTGGCTAAAAGCATGATCCGGCTTTCAGGGCTAGAGGTGAAGAGTACGGAGAATCCAAGCGGTGATATCGAGATTCGCTATACGGGCCTAAGGCCTGGTGAAAAGCTCTACGAGGAATTGATCATTGGCGATTGTGCTCATCCCACCCCCCATCCGAGAATACTAACGACTCGCGAGCGCTACTGGTCCTGGGAGAGGTTAGAGCCTTTTCTGGAAAGTTTGAACTCAGCGGTAGAAAGCCGCAATGAAGAGAAAGTCATCACACTGCTAAGGCAAGCGCCGCTGGACTATCGGCCAGGACTATCGACCACCTTCGCTGGGACGCCCCCCGCTAGTGAGTCCTTACCGGAGAATGCAGCCTCAGCATCCGGCGCACAGGAAGGTAATGAGGGATGGCAGGGAATCAGCCATGCCGCTAGAGCAAGACTATAGGGAGCCGACAAGGCGGTAAGGCTCATGCTTAAGATACTATTGAGCTTCCTGATCAGCAGTTCAAAAGCCTTGCGGGAAACGTAACTTCATGCGATGAATGTAACTGCTTTAAATCCAAAATGGATAGTGATTTTCTTGTAATTGATGATGTAAGTAAAAATTGATATAGAATATGCCCCTTGCAAGTTTAATTGTAAGATCCGTCGGAGGATATATGAATATAGTGGTTACTGGGGGGGCAGGCTTCATTGGTTCCGCTCTCGTGAGATACATTATTAATAACACGAATGATACTGTGGTCAATCTCGATAAACTGACCTATGCAGGAAACCTGGAGTCGTTGAAGGATGTAGAGCACAGTGAAAGGTATCATTTCGAGAAAGTAGATATACTTCACAGTACTGGTGTCGAAGCGGTATTCGAAAAATACGAACCCGACTCTGTTATTCATCTGGCAGCAGAGAGTCATGTAGACCGTTCTATTGATGGCCCAGAAGAATTCATTAATAACAATATATTGGGTACCTTCTATCTTATCGAAGTCTGCCGGGCATACTGGCAAAAAATGGGAAACTCTAGGAGAGAAAAGTTTCGATTCGTCCATGTCTCCACGGACGAGGTGTTTGGAGATCTGGGCGATAATCAGTCACTATTTAGTGAAGAAACGGCGTATTCTCCTAGTTCACCTTATGCTGCCAGTAAGGCCAGCTCAGACCATCTCGTGCGTGCCTGGCGGCGCACCTACGGCTTTCCCGCCCTGATAACGAACTGTTCAAACAACTACGGACCATATCAATTTCCGGAAAAATTGATACCACTGATGGTGATGAACGCACTGGATGGCAAGCCGCTTCCCGTTTATGGAGAAGGACGACAAATAAGAGATTGGCTGTACGTTGAGGATCATGTCCGAGCTTTATACATGGTGCTGAAAGAGGGAAGGCCGGGAGAAACCTATAATGTAGGCGGAAACAATGAAAGAACAAATAAAGAAGTGGTGGAAAGAATCTGTGAGACTCTGGGAGAGCTATTACCTCGCTGCAAGGGGTGCCAAGAGTTGATTACTCACGTGCACGACCGACCTGGTCACGATAGCCGCTATGCAATCGATTCTACGAAGCTCAGGAAGGAGTTGGGATGGGAACCCCGAGAAGACTTCTATAGTGGGATTCACAAGACGGTTTCTTGGTATCTCAATAACCTTAGCTGGTGCAGAAACGTGCTGGATGGCTCTTATCATCGTGAACGACTAGGGCTGCAGGGAAGAGACGTAGCTTAAACAATCATCATGCTCTTATCAGCATATAATGAAAAGTCATCTTAAAGCTATATCTCATATCTTCACTTTCGTTCAGACAAGATGACGATGTACTTTAAAGGACTTCAGCTCTCATCATGGAAGATATGCAGGGTGCATTGATTGTTATGTTAATAGGATAAGGTCTTCATACTTAGCCAGGTGTCTTTGAATTCTAATGATTGAGTATAAAAACACCTAAACATTTCATGGCACAGTATTTGTGAGCACCTGGGAAGCATGGATTTCGATATGAAATACACCAACACCAATCTTCATGTATGTAGTGAAGAAAAATTCATGCCATCATTTATTGACTTTGTTGCGAAAAATTTCCCCGACGCCAGTAATGTTTACTACATAAGGAAAAAAAAGGAAAAGATATTATATAACCCTTCAGCACAGGATGGGGAAGAAAATGGAACGATACTGAGGGGAATTCAAGATGTGGTGATGGTAGTGAGATTGCTCTATACGTCAAAAAGAATTGTTCTACATGGGTTCACCAATAAGTACGTGATTATGTTTTTAGCCATGAATCCTCGGTTGCATGCGAAATGTTACTGGTCTATATGGGGAGGTGAACTTTATTCATTTAAAAAAAGAAAGGATATACCAAGAAAGATCTACGAAAAAATATTCAAGTCTAAGGTTATAGGCGGCGTAGGTCATATATTGACTTATGTGCCGGGTGATGTTGATCTGGCAAGAAAATGGTATGGTGCAAAGGGCGAACATATAGAATGCCTTATGTACACAAGTAATGTGGTGCCGGATAAACTTGAAAAAAACAATAGGGAAAGGAAACCAGGGCGCCTCAAGATAATGGTTGGTAATTCAGCCGCACCATCAAACCGACACGTTCATGTTTTCAAAAAATTGAAAAAAATAGAGTGTAATGGTGTCTGCATCATATCGCCACTTTCGTACGGTGATAAAAAATATGCAAATGAGGTTCGTGAAATAGGTATGGAAATCTTTGGTCAGGATTTCCAGGCTATTATGGATTTTATGTGTTATGAAGATTATTTAAAGTTCTTGAGTGATATAGATATTGCTGTTTTCGCGCACGACCGTCAACAGGCCATGGGTAACATCATCATGCTTCTGGCACTTGGGAAAAAGGTTTACATGAATAAATCTTCAACCTTGTCAAGAATGCTTTGTAATACAGGCTTAACTATATTCGATGTTAACGAATTAAGTCTTGAGGCTATTGGTGAAAAAGAGCGAGATGATAATATCAGGATCATTAAAGAGAAGTTCAACTCAGATGTCCTAAAACATCAGCTACGGGCAATATGTGACTAAATTGTGGGCCTGAGAGAGTTACGTTTCGATAACAATCATGGTGGACTCGATGAAGGTAGAATTTAATCAGCCGCTTTATACGGGACAAGAGGATGCTCATGTCTTGTCTGCCATGCATGGAAGATGTCTTGCAGGTAATGGGACGTATACAAGGCTGTGTCAGGAATGGTTCGAGACAAAATTCGGCTTTAATAAAGCATTAATGACACCTTCCTGCACACATGCCCTGGAAATGGCGGCTCTGCTGATAAATGTCGTGCCGGGTGATGAAATCATCATGCCGAGCTATACATTCTCGAGTACAGCAAATGCCTTTGCTCTGCGCGGGGCGGAGATTGTCTTCGTTGACGTTCGGCAAGATACCATGAACATGGATGAGACTCTCCTGGAAGAAGGAATATCTGAAAAAACCAAAGCCATTATCCCCGTTCACTATGGCGGCATCTCCTGTGAGATGGATGTCATAATGAATTTGGCTGAGAAATATGGGATATATGTGATTGAAGATGCCGCACAAGGAATGATGGCTTCATATAAAGGCAAGGCACTTGGTTCAATCGGGCACATGGGATCTTACAGTTTCCATGAAACGAAGAACTATACCAGTGGCGGTGAGGGGGGACTCTTGATAATTAACGACAAATCGTTGATAAATAGAGCAGAAATCATCAGGGAAAAAGGAACCAATAGAACACAATTCCTGAAGGGAATGGTAGACAAGTACAGTTGGTGCGATATAGGTGGAAGTTTTCTGCCATCTGAGATTCAGGCTGCGTATCTCTGGGGACAGCTTGAGCAGGCTACAGTGATCAATGAAGGTCGACGTCATATATGGTCAATATATGCTCAGGAATTGTCAGCCTTGGAGAAAGAAGGGAGGATTTGCCTACCGAAGGTTCCCCTTGGTTGCAGGCACAATGCGCATATTTTCTACATCAAAACCGTAAAACAGTATGAAGCAGTCTTCTTGATGGATCACTTGAGAAGTAACGGTGTATCGGCTGTCTATCATTATGTACCGCTACATACTGCTCCCGCATCGCGAGGCATCAGCCGCTTCGTTGGGCAGCACGATCATACAACTTCTGAAAGCGACAGGTTAATAAGGCTGCCAATTTGGTATGGTATGGATGAAGATGATGTTCACTGTGTTGTAGACTTAATTCGTCGTTTTTACGAAAGCAAAAATGCGGAAGAAATTTTGTTTGACTCGCTGCCTGCCAAACAATAAACAGACAGGGTTAGGTAAACTAAGCAACCTGTTCATTCGTGCTTTTTAAGAAAGGAATAGGGTGAATGGAATGCTGCTAATGATTTTAGGCGGCGGGCGGATGCAGCGTCCTGCCTATAGCGAGGCCAGAAAGCTTGGGATCAAAGTTATCGGTGTCGATCCGAATCCTGACGCGCCCTGCAGGGGATTGGCAGATTATTTTTATTCCCATGACCTTCAGGATATACCGAGTTTGGTAAAGATATTCGGAAAGCATCATGTGGATGGCGTTATGACACTTGCTGCTGATTATCCTGTGAAGGCAGTGGGAACTCTTAACTCCATGTATAACCTTTCAGGAATTTCAAGAACTGCGTCCGAAGTTGTCACCGATAAGGCAGTGTTGCGAAACCTTTGCCATGATCGTGGAATAAACTCCCCACATTACCTCATCCCAGAAAAGATAAATGAAGAAGCAGTAGATAATATAGTTGATATGCTACCAGTTGTTGTAAAGCCAACTAGTAGTTCCGGGGGAAGAGGTGTTACCTGCATAAAGAAGGAAGGGGGAGAAAAGAAGCAAATAAGAGACGCAGTTAGGTATGCTCTTCAATTCAGCAAGAATGGCAAGGTCATCATTGAATCATTCATTGGCGGTAAGGAATATTCGGCAGAAACGATCACTTTTCGTGGTGTCACCCGAGTGATTGCTATAACGGAAAAAATAACTTCCGGATATCCCTATTTCATGGAAGTCGGGCACAATGTACCTTACGTGTTTGATGAGAATAACTGGCAGAAGGTCAAGAGGTTTCTCTTTTCGGTGATTGAGGGCGTGGGCATAGATAATAGCCCGGCACACATAGAGTTCAAGGTGGATGAGGGAGTGCCGGTACTTGTGGAAGTAGGTGCGCGACTTGGTGGTGGATCAATAACGACTGAACTCATACCCCTTGCAACAGGTATCAATATGGTTGCCGCAGCAATCAATTTAAGCCTCGGAGTCGAACCTGAAATACGCAGGACTCATGACAGGACAGCGGGTATCCGCTACTTGATTCCTCCGCCAGGGGTAATGAAATCAGTAAAGGGTTTAGACTGCATCAAGCAAATCAGCGGAATTGTCAATTCAGAAAGTGATTACATGCCGGGAAGTAATATACCAGTAATTAGAGATGCCGATGGGAGAAAAGCCTACATAATAGGGGTAAGTGAAAGTATTATGAGTCTGAAGGCAATCTTGAACAAAGCTTGTGACGCCGTGAAATATGAGATGAACTGACATGAGTATACCCTTCTTTGACTCCTTAACCCATGTCTCAAAGGATGGAAGCTGGTTAGGACGAAACCAGTTCGATGCCGGTCTTGAGCGTTTGCTGGTAGAGGCAAAGCGCATTCCTGACTATCGTGCCTGCCTTGTCAATATACATGGCTATCAGGATAACGACCATTTAGAAGAAGTCGCGAGGAGATATCCTGAACTTTTCGTGCCAATCGCAGGTTTCGATCCTTCAATACACGAAAATGAAAAAAGCATAAGAAAAGAGTTGGCTGAACTTTCTGAAAGAAATTTCGCCGGGATCAAGCTTCACCCGCGATTAAATGGTTATGACCCCCTTGATAAAAATTGTATTTATACGATAAGGGAAGCGAGCAGTTTTAACCTGGTGGTATTTATTGATACGCTCTTCAGGCAGCTTAGAGTAATGACCCGGCATACTCCAGATATAATCGACAAAATAGCTCATAGCTGCCCAGATTCAAAAATAGTATTACTACATGGTGGCGGGACAAGTATGCTGGATGTCTATGAAGTGGTAAGAATGAGGAAAAATCTCACGATGGATATTTCATTCTCCATGATGAGGTATCGCGGTAGCTCGCTGGATATGGATATCAAGTTCATAGCTCGTACATTGGATCAACGCGTGACATTCGGATCGGATTTTCCTGAGTATACACCCAAAGAATGCCTCGATGTTGCGCTTAGACTCGTAGAGAACTTGCCGGAAAATAAGGTGGAGAATATCTTTCATTTAAATCTAACGCATGTTCTAGATGATTGGCTTTATAAGAATTAGAAATTAATGAATCTTATCAGTTATAAGCTCTATTGAACGAACCGTATTTTATTAAAGACAGAATTTGTTTTGCATGTTCTATGGAGGACCTTGGGGGTAATTATCGACAGGAGGTTTTATGCCAATGTCAGAAAAAATCAGAAGGATGGGGTCGGTAGATGAGGCACTGGATAGCCCTGAGATAATAAAACGTGTACAGGAAGGAATATTGAGTGGCGAGGTTTATGTGTTCGATAGTGGCATAGATCGCTCACTTCTAGAGCGTATAAGAAAATATCTTACATCTATTGGGAGAAACTCTCTTCCTACCTATCATGCGATAGAGGCAGGGTGTCCAAATTTTCACAGAATAAACAATTGGGATACCAGGTCATATGTTAAAGGGTGTTTCCATCAATTCTCATTTTTTCCATGGAACGATGATTTCTTTGGCCTCTTTGAAACCTTCAAGAAAGTTTACTACCTCAAAAATCTGATCAGTGGGCTTCCGAAAGAAAGTTTTCTTTCTATGGTACCTGAACAAGGATGCGCAGCAAGGCTGTCTTTCCAGTATTACCCAACAGGCGGAGGGGCCATGAATAAGCATATGGACCCCGTTGATCGACATCAGCTTACCGTTCCCACCATGCTACTTTGCCGGAAGGGTGAAGACTTTAGTCAAGGTGGTGCATTCTTCATTGATGACCATGGCGAGACAGTATTCATTGATGAATACAGTGATTGGGGAGAGGTAACCTTCTTCAATGCTCAGATGGTGCATGGAGTAGCACCTGTAGATCCGCACAAAGAGCGCCAATGGGAAGATTTCAATGGTCGCTGGATAGCGCTTTTTGCAGTAAACAAGTTAGCTAGCACGCAGGGGATATCTAATTCAGTAGATCTAGGGTAAGACTTCACGGTGATAGGATGAATAAAATATTGAATTCTTGTTGGCAATCATTAGGTTTACTGATTAAGCCTTCGCCTTCTCATCCAGATTGGCTGAAACGCTATACGGGATCTTCATCTATAATTGCTGCTCCTGGAGACGGGAAATTTTGGTTCTACATCACAGGGCGGGATGCCTTTAACCGATCGCTTATTGGTAGGATATTGGTCGACATGGAGGATACCCCTGCCGTCATCGATATCGAAAATCACCCTTGCTTTTCACATGGCAAGCTCGGGGCTTTTGATGAGGATGGAGTTTCATATCCATGTGTTGTGTCGGATGGAGACGTTTTGCATCTTTTTTACACCGGTTGGGTGGCCACTTGTTCTACTGGTTTCCAGAACCAGCTTGGTAGAGCTGTGAGTCGTGACGACGGTGAGCATTTTCTTAGGACCTCTGATGCTCCTATCTTGCACCGAACCGACGATGAACCTTTTTCCATCGGATCATCATTTGTGATGCTAGAGGATGGACAGTGGAGGATGTGGTACACGAGTTTTATTGAGTGGCACAGGAACCTCGATACCTCTACAATCCATCGTTATTTAATTAGGAATGCTGAATCAAAAGACGGTTTTCTATGGCAACGAGATTATATTGATCGTATCGGTTTCGAGATAGGAGAGCATTCTGTATGTCATCCCACGGTATTGAAGCTGGGTGATACGTATCATATGTGGTTCTGTGCTAGAGGAGACTACTACCAACTGCATCATGCGATATCTCGAAATGGGCTGATCTGGCACAGATTGCATTATCGCTTTCCAGTAGGTGGCGCCGGAGCGTGGGATGACCGTGCGCAGTGCTATCCATCAGCATTTGAATACAAGGGAGTCGTCTATGTGGCCTACAGTGGTAATGATTATGGCCAGGGCGGGCTCGGTATCTTGATGGCAAAAACTGAAAGCCTGGAATCAGCAGCACATCACTACTGGGAGACAGGTCATGCTAACGCATACTGATATTGATCAAGCTACATTCTCCGCAGAAAGTATTGACGACCTCGATTTCATGAAATTGCAGTCGGTCCTGAATGAGAAAAATTTTGCAATTATAGTAGGGCTGATAACTCATGATGAGATCGTTGAAGGCAAGAGAGCTCTAAGGAAAGTCTTTTCTATTGATAATGACAATCCGGCTACAGGCGAGTCTCCGGCAAGTATCCAGGAAAACTATCAAAAGTTTTCCATTGGAGGGGGGGAGCTCAGAGAAAAGGACCTAGCTAAGTGCGTGCGAACTTTTTACAATCCGATATTCTCCGCTGATATTTATGGCCTGAGAAATGCTTTCACTCAGGCGGCAATGATTAGAAATATCGTAACAGGATTTGATAAGAAGTTTGCCCTTGACACTATACAAGATGGTTTCTGGACGGCTTCTCGTGTGCATCACTATCCATCAGGCGGTGGCCATATGGCTGGCCATGTCGATGATTATGTACCCACGGTGGTCGGCAAACACGGAGTGGATGCCTATTTTCAGCCATTGATCGTCATGAGTAAGAAAGGTAGCGATGGCACATGCGACTATCAAAAAGGGGGAGGGTATTTCGTACTCGAGGGAGAGAGAGTTTATTACGACGCTTTTCTTGAGCTCGGCACTATCGTCGTTTACAACACGAGAATATTCCATGGCGTTGAAGAAGTGGATCCTGGCGTAGCTTTTAGACAAGATAGTTTCTCTGGTCGATTCTCTGGGTTAGTGACAATGTACAGAGATTTTTCGGAGAAGTAGAAGTTTATATTGGAAGCAACCTCGAGTTGTATTGCCTGATAGTTAAGTAAGATTTTATATCCCTGGCTATTATGCCTGGTTACATAGAAACTACCTAGTAGATAATTGTCGGTTTGATGCACGGCTTACAAAAGTGCATAGCTAATTACTGGAACAGACCATGGCAAGCATGATATGAAAGCGTCATGTGCCGCTGCATGTAAATTGAAATTTATCATTAACGTTAGCAATAACCCTAGAAGCAATGAATAAGACATGAAAAATTGAACACTCCAGGTTCCTACAAGAAATTAAAAGAAGGGCTTTATGAAAGAAATAATTTCAAATATATTCTTTAATAGAGCTGGATTCGATGTTTATCGATGTGCCAATTATGAATGTTTTCCGTTTATCGTTGATGTCATCGGCCCTCCAGGAGTGGGCAAATCGCACTTAATCAAGCACCTGATAAAAGGACATGTACTTAACAATGAGCGTCAAAAAATTGATAAAAAAAGGATGGAATGTAAATCTAGAGCTTTGTTGCTTTCTTTAGCTTCCAGAAGAATCATCGATATCGGTATTCTCCAAAAAAAAGTGACTAAAGCGCTATATGACCTTAATATCCATAGCGCTACACTGGGCGTCATGGTCGATGAGGGGCTTTGCCAGCACTTTATGAATGAGCTACGTATGCTGGCAAGTGAACGTCCCGACCATTTCGACTTTATTATGAAAAGGCGCGCGCTGATTAATCTAAGCACTTCCCCCAAGCAGATCAATGTACGCATTCGGACTAGAGCTAAAAGAAAGGGTATCATGCGTTCATACCATCAGGATAAGACAGAAGAAGAATTGTCACAATTCAACTCGCAATTCCTCGAACAAAGCGAGGCTTTAGTCACTACGATGAGGGAAAGAAATTTTTCAGCCATTACCATTGATGTAAGCAAGGGTGATGATGTTGTGATTGGTGAGGTAGTTGATTTTTTAAGATCTTTAGAATCTTATAAATCAAGTGAATTTCTTGTAAAGGTTTAGTTTGCACTTGACAAGCTTTGGTTAAGCTATTTAGAAAGCAAGGTCGACAAACTTCTTTAGTGTCTTTATCCCGTAAAAAGCCATTCCTGCTACGTTTTATACAGCATGCGAGTATGCTGAAAATTCAGTCTTAAGCTGTGCAACCTTCTTTTTCAGGTGTTGAGTTAGCAGGCTTTCGCCGTATTTATTTAAAGTCTTTTCTCATGGTTAGTTTAAAGATATCAAGAAGTTCTCCAGGAGTATGTGTTCGTAGTAACTTATTGCCACGTAGGGCTATGAGCGCAACAAAGCCTATGGAGCAAGAATAACGATAGGTGTCATTTCATGAGAAATGAATTGAAGTTATCTTCCATGTTTTTTCCGGTTGCGATGGTTGCTGCTGTTTCTATTGTATCGATTACAGCCAGTTTGATTCTTGCTTTCTTGTTGACGACAGTGGTTGCATCGAAAAGTATCTACTACTCAATTCCGCTGGTTTTGTTTGGGGCTGGTTTTCAACTAATTGGTATCTACTCAGGAGTGCACTATGGATGGTTCATTCTGCTTTCAGCATTGTTAGGTGCTTTTTATCAAGTAATTGCAAATGGTATTCTCAGAGTATACACCCCATTCGGGATGTTGTTTCTGGTCATTTTGATACTGTCATTTATTCATTTGCTTGGTGATACTACCTTTCTGGAAAGGTACTTTGGATTAATAGCTGTCCTTGTTTATATGGTTGTTCTCTTGAGCTTTGCTGATAACTATACTCCCCAGTATTTGGAAAATAAACTCTTGCTCGGTGTGGCGTTTTCTGGGCTATGTATGGCAGTGGCTGTCTTTGTACTGTTCAGTTCCCAAGAATTATCGTTAGCAAGAGATTCTGAGATGAGCTTGGCTATTGGTGATACGCAAAGTTCACCAAGACTCTTGACTACTGTGCTTGGATTTGTGCTTACGATTACAAGCATCGCGCTGGCAATAGAGAAGTCTGGAATACTACCGAAACTTCTTTATCTGGTATCCTCGGTAACCATCTTGATGGCCATGGCTTATGCTGGTTCGAGAATGCCACTAATCGCGACTTTTATCTCTATAACAATAGGACTATTTGTTTATCTTTTGATAAATTTCAGAGAGCTACCAGCTAAGTTTTTTCTATGGGTGGCAGTTTTTCTATTGTTCATAACAGCTTTAGTTTTTTATGTTGGCGAGCACGGTGTCTCAGCCTTACCATTTGTGCCGGAATCTGTCGATTCACTGCGTATTTTCAAGACTATAGATTTTGCTGACAATGGAAGGCTGATAATGTGGGGGGGGTATTTAGAACAAATGGATGTGTTAGACATGTTATTTGGCATCGGATTAGGGACATTTGGCAATCCACATTCATTCTGGATAGGAGCATTTATCGCCTTTGGTATTGTCGGTGTTGTACCCATTATTTTCTTTATACTGGCAAATCTTTTTCGGTCGCTTTCAATAGGTGCCATTTATCCTGTAGCCGTATTGACTTATATAATTTTATCCGTGTCCACATCAAGTGATATAGATCGAATGCAACCATGGATCATCATAGCCATGGCCAGCTTGCTTTATGTGACAAACTTACATGGTTGGGCGGAAAATGAAACAACAGAACAATAAAGCAGATCGTGGTTATGGTGCAATATATGTGGCCATGGGACGACCTTATCTGGCTATGACATTACTTTCTATCAAGACTTTAAAGTCAGTCAGCCCTGCTATGCCTGTCACCGTGATCACGAATGTAGAAATCACAACAAGCATAGTCGATTTCTTATCTGAAGATATTGATACAATTATTCTGGTTGACCTTGATACGGAAGAGAACAGGAATATAAAAAGTCGCTTGCATGAGTATTCTTCTTATGAAAAAGCAATTTTTCTGGATTCAGATACATTGATCATGAAAGACCTTTCTGTTGGTGAATTTCTATTGGATCATTTTGATGTTGCCATGAGGGTTAACCCTTATCCTCAAGAAAGAAAGGGAAAAGGTGATGTTTCTATTCTGGGAGGGGAGCTGGTCTCCAGTCTTCCACACTGGAATAGTGGTGTGATTCTTTTCAAAAAATCTGAAGCAGTCAACCATTTCTTTTCCAAGTGGAACAAATGCTATAACAGTATTGGTGTGAAGTACGATCAAGTGTCTCTGGTTGAGGCGGTGTTTAAATCTGATGTTAGGTTCTTGGGTCTGGAGAAACGTTGGAATGATACGGATCCTTTCTTGAATAGAAAAAAATGGCTAAAGAGTGTGCGTGTCTTTCACTATGCATCCAATATCAGCAACAATCTTAAGCAGCAGATACTTGACATGGATTCATTTATTCCTGATGAATGTAATATGGGGAACGTTAATGAAACAGCCGAGTTTATCTCCAGGAAAAGGAGATCAAAGCGGGAAGAACTCGGTTTGCTGAAATACGCTGTGATTAAAACTTTCTGGTTATTCAGTACGCCTATTAAATTCCAGAACAATTGAAGGTATGCTTGGAATGCCATGTATTGTTGAGTTTATTGGTGCGCCAGGGTCAGGTAAAACCTTTTCATCTTTGAAACTTGAGTCTCTCTTGGCTTCAGAATTGCACAGTATTTCAAGTTATTCAAGTTATTCTAACAGTGGCGAAAACGACTCGCGTATTGCAAGTATTTTGCGCATGTCAAAGAAAGCAATATCTTCGCTGAGTTTTTTTATCAGCAAGCCAAGGGAGTTTTTGTTTTTAAGGTCGTTGATATTCTCCAATAATTATAATTCCAAGTTTCTGGCATGGACTTTATTAATTAATTACATTTTCTTACTAAGTTTTTTTACGAAGTGCAGGATCCAATCGTCATCAGCCGTGGTTGAACAAGGTATCTTCCAGCTGGGGTGGCCGTTGTTTTACTATTCTTCTAATATAAGATTAGCCCTGAAAGTTTTTAATGGGGTTTTGGAGAATGCAAAAAAATATATTGATCCTTTTATGTATGTCATTGTGGTCATGGACCCTCCTGAAATACTTCTTGAGAAAAGAATGGAAAAGAGGGGACTTAACGACTTAAATGCCACAGAATCCAAGGCGGCATTAGAGGTTTTATGTTCAACAATACATAGCCTAAATCCCTTTTCAGGAATGGTTCTCCTTACCAACGATGGAAGTGATGTCTCTACTGAGAAAATAAATGCCACTATACTTGATCTGGTGAAATCAAATGAGCAAAAGAAAAATAATTACTACTGTGACAAGTGATGGTAGTGTCATCTTCCTGGAAGGGCATTTCGCGTGCGCCCACGCGTCAGGGTTCGATACTGTTCTGATATGCCAAGCTGGCCCCAATTCACAGAACATTTCTGTCAGTGAGAAAACGAAATTCAAAGAAGTACCATTCAGCAGAGAAATAAACGTTGGAAACGACCTTGCTTGTCTGATTTCTCTTATATCTATTTTCCGGAGAGAAAAACCCTACATAGTAAATGCTGGTACTCCAAAAGCTTCACTTCTAAGCATGTTAGCGGCCTGGGTATCATGTGTTCCACACAGAATCTATACACAGCATGGATTCAGGCATGAATCCCTTAACGGTCTGTCACGTACTATTCAAATTGCAATGGAGCTTGTTACGTGCCGCTTAGCTACTCACGTCATTTGTGTTAGCCCCAGTGTTCGTCAACTTGGTGTTTCATCAGGTTTTTTCTCGGAAAGCAAGTCGCGTGTACTGGGTATGGGTAGTTGTGGTGTTTCTTTAGGTAAGTTAAAAAACGGAACTACTCAAGGTCCAAGTTGCGAAGTAATAAAATCGTCAACTGGTATTCAGTCGAGCGATTTTGTTATTGGCTTCGTTGGCAGGTTAATCCCCAGAAAAGGGATTGAAGAGCTCGTGTCTGTTTTTGTAGAAATATCTGAATCTCGGCCAAATCTGAAGTTGCTTCTGGTGGGGGGAGTGGAAAAGGCACAACCTATTTCCGAGTGGTGCATGGATATGATCCATAATCATGAGAATATCGTACATGTAGGCTATCAAAGCAATGTGGCACCGTATATGCAAGTGATGAACGTATTTTGCATGCCTTCCCACTGGGAGGGATTTGGCAATACCTTAGTTGAAGCTGCATATCTTGGAGTTCCTGTCATTACCACTAACGGAACTGGTAGCTGTGATGCCGTAAAGGATGATTATAATGGATCCATTGTTCCAGTGGGAGATGAAGTCGCCCTGAAGGACTCAATTATACGTTACCTTGATAACCCTGATGTTTTAAAAAGACATGCCGACAATGGTCCACATTGGGCAAGTCGTTTCGATAGAGAGTTGATTAATAATGAGCTAGTTGGTTTCTATAAAAGTCTGGCATGATCGTTGTCATTGCTGTCTCTATCTTGTCCCGTGCACACGGTTTCAGTACGGCTCCTATTATGGTGATTGTCCTGTAGTTTTAGAAGGGAGGGTGTATGAAAATGAAAGGAATTATTCTGGCAGGAGGTTCCGGCACTCGACTCTATCCCATCACGATGGGGATATCTAAACAGCTGCTTCCCATCTACGATAAGCCTATGATTTACTATCCCTTGTCTGTGCTCATGCTAGCGGGTATACAGGATATTTTGATCATTACTACCCCAGATGAACAGTATTGCTTCCAGAGGCTTCTAGGTGATGGCAGTCAGTTTGGTGTGAACTTTACCTATGCGGTTCAGCCGAGCCCGGATGGTCTAGCACAGGCATTTATCATCGGAGAGGCATTTATAGGCAACGACAGGGTATGTCTTGTTCTTGGTGATAATATATTTTATGGTCAGGGTTTTTCTCCTGTTCTTAGAGCATCGGCTGAAAGAGAAGTGGGAGCCACGGTGTTCGGGTATCTCGTAAAGGATCCAGAACGCTTTGGGGTGGTAGAGTTCGATGAAAATAGACAGGTACTTTCTATTGAAGAAAAACCAAGTAACCCGAAGTCACGTTTTGCAGTTACCGGTCTCTATTTTTATGATAATGATGTTATTGAGATCGCCAAGCAGGTACAGCCATCATCACGAGGAGAGTTGGAGATTACCAGTGTCAACCATGCCTATCTCGATCAGCAAAAACTTAGGGTCGAGGTCCTTGGGCGTGGGTTCGCCTGGCTAGATACCGGCACTCATGAAAGCCTTCTGGAAGCGTCCCAGTTTGTAGAGACACTGGAAAAACGGCAAGGTTACAAGGTTGCTTGTCTCGAGGAGATTGCCTTCAACAATGGGTGGTTAACAGTCAATGACATTTCAAAAGCGGGCAGCGATCTTTCAAAGAATGGTTATGGTCAGTACCTCCTTGATCTTGTAAGTGGGCTATGACGCCTATCTCGTAGATCCATTACGATAATTATAGAAGTATATGGCAATAGTTTTAAATGTTTGCCTATGTTTTTCAAGGCGCGAAATAACACGGTAAGTGCATGGATCGACCTTTTTTAGTTGTAAATTATTGTCTGTTAGTCTTTTCGATGTAAGGAGATGGTTTTCTTCGACGTTTTAAGTGTCGGTGATTTATTCGCATTTTTGCTAGTCTCTTGAAAAGATTTTTATATAAACCACCAGGTGCTTAATGCGGACATTTTTTTTGTGTTATAGCTATCTTTTCCTCTCAAGCAGTGTGAGTACAAGTCAGGCTGTCAATGTGCAGGTCTTTTTCATATCAGATTATTCGCGTACGTTAACATCTTAGACTTAATTAGAATGCCTCGGTGAATAATACAAATGGTGTGAATCATGAATAAAACAGTCGATAAAAGCTATAAGGAACTCGATCTGGCGCGGTTCTTCGGCATGCTGCTAGATCATAAATGGTTCATCATCCTCGTTACCTTGGTATTCGCACTGATGGGGGCTGCGTATGCAATGCTCTCTACGCCTATCTATCGTGGTGATGCACTAGTCCAAGTAGAGCTTCGTAGCACTGTTAATCCTCTTGGTGAGATCTCTATCGGATCACGAGGAGAAGAGGGTGAGAGCAGCACGGCAGCGGAGTTGCAGATTCTGCAGTCTCGCATGGTACTTGGGAAGGTCGTTGATCGTATGGGTCTGGATATAGAGGTCATTCCCAAGGCCTTGCCAATCATTGGAAACTATCTGCATCGGCGAGAAATTACCCGTCCAACATTCGCTACTGGCGGTATCGATATTTCCAGTTCTCTCCCCGATGCCATGAAGGGGGGGCTGCGTATCCCGAGCATTTTGGAGCCTAACTCGGTTGTTTGGGGGGGCGAAAGGCTCGAGCTAGCTCACCTGGAGGTTTCGGAGCGTTTCCTCGGAACTCCATTGATTGTCAAGACTGAACAAGATGGTCGCTACTCTCTTTGGCTGGATGAACAGGTGCCCAGATCCATCGGCGAGGGAGTGGTGGGCGAGCTGACGCGCTTCCTGGAGGGGGATATTCAGCTTTTGATAAACAACCTTCAGGCGCCTCCAGGCGCGGAGTTCTCCCTCTTCAAGCACACACGAGTTTCGGCCATCCGCAACTTGAGAAACCGTTTAGACGTTTTCGAAGTAGGAGGCTCAGGGGCTACCAGAAGCGGTATGCTTCGCCTGACGCTAACCGGACCCGACCGAGAGGAGGTGCGAAAATCGCTGGATGCCGTGGCAGAAACCTTCTTGGAACAGAATATCCAGCGGCAGTCAGCCGAGATCGATGAGAGTTTGGCGTTTCTTGAAGAACAGACCCCCGTGATTCGTGCCCAACTTCGGGAAGCCGAGGACAGCCTCAATGAGTACCGCGCAAATCAGCATAGCGTTGACTTGACGTCCGAGGCTCGTGCTGCCATCGATCAGTTCGTCGCGATCGATAGTCAATTGAATGAGTTGGCTTTCAAAGAGGCTGAGTTGGTGCAGCGTTACACTGTAAACCACCCTGCCTATCAATCGCTGTTACGTCAGAAGCGGCACCTGGAATCTGAGCGAGTCGCTCTCAGCGACAGGGTTGACGATCTACCACGCGAACAGCAGGAGGTGGTCCGCCGGACCCGTAAAGTGGAAGCCTCTCAGTCCATCTACGTCAATTTGCTCAACAGAATGCAGGAATTGCAGATTGAACGTGCGGGGACAATTGGCAATGTACGCATCATCGATGATGCTGTGGTGGGTACCAATCCGATTGAGCCAAGGAAGTCTCGAATCGTGATGCTATCCACCTTGTTCGGAGGGACATTGGCGGCGGGACTCGTATTGATACGCGGTCTGCTCAATCGCGGTATAGAGTTGCCCGAACAGCTTGAAGAGGCTTTTTTGCCGGTATATGCCACGGTGGCATATTCGAATGAGCAGAAAAAATTGGTCAGGCGTGTCAAGCACCGCCGCGATCGCCGTAGTCGAGATGTCTTCAATCAGATTCTTGCCGAGTCTGAACCTACCGACATGGCCGTCGAATCGTTGCGCAGTCTGCGTACCAACTTGCACTTCGCCATGCTTGAAAGTCACGACAACCGTCTGATGATTACCAGTCCCAGCCCCAATATTGGCAAGAGCTTCATTACCGCCAATCTGGCCGCCGTCTGTGGTCAGGCAGGGCAGCGAGTGCTGATGGTAGATGCCGATATGCGCAAAGGACAGCTTCACCATGCCTTCGGTGAACGTAGCGGTGTTGGTCTCTCGGACCTGCTGTCAGGCCATGCAAAACTCGATGAAGTGATCCGTCAAAGCAGCATCAGTGGCCTGGACTATATCTCCCGCGGTCATGCCCCCCCCAACCCCTCTGAGATTCTGATGTCAGAAGCCTTCAGCCGTTTTTGTCATAAGGTGAGTGAATGCTACGACCTGGTGATTTTCGATACACCGCCTGTATTGGCGGTGACGGACGCCGCGGTGATAGGTGCACAATGCGGCACTACCCTGATGGTTGTACGATTCCAGGTCAATCCATTAAGGGAAGTCCAGTTAGCAGTGAGGCGCCTAGAGACGGCTGGGGTAACGGTCAAGGGAACGATCCTCAATGCGATCGAACGCAAGGCCATCTCCCGATATAGCTATAGCTATGGCTATAGCTACTCTTGAACCGAATAGTCTAGGGCACATACTTCATATCAATCATCAAGCGATAAGCCAATGATCTCAAGCCTAAAAGCTCTTTATGACCTTCTTACCCGTGAACAGAGAAAGCAACTTCTCCGTTTGCAACTTCTGGTCGTTTTAATGGCCTTGTCTGAGGTTGCTGGCGTTGTGGCTATTGGCCCTTTTATGGCTCTTGTCGGTGATATGAGCCGTATTGAAGGTGATGGTGTGGTGGCACGCCTTTATACAATGACCGGCTTCACCGATCCCACTGACTTCCTGTTTTGGACGGGCATCTCAGTTCTTGCAGCCCTGACCGTTGCTTCCGGCATCTCGATGCTTACTGTTTGGAGGCTATCCATGTACGGTCAGCAGATAGGGGCCGAACTCAGCACGCGTCTCTATCGACATTACATGCACCAACCATGGTTGTTCCACGCTGCTGGTAGCAGCGCCCAGTTGACAAACAAGATCTCACAGGAGTGTACGCGAGTTACCGACAAGATCATTGCCCCATTGATGAAGATGAATGCTAGAGTAGTCATGGTGTTTTTCATGTCGGTAGCTATACTGATCTTCAATCCTGTCGTGGCGATAACGGGTTTCATTGTTTTCTTCTTGGTGTATCTGCTGCTTTATCGTACCGTGCGTCGAAAGCTAGTGGCTAATGGCAAGGTGGTTTCCGCTACCCAGCGTGAGCGCTTTAAATTGATGGGCGAAGGCTTTGGTGGAATAAAAGATGTGTTATTATTAGGTCGGCAGCAGGTATTTAACCAGCGTTTCGAACAGTCCAGCAGATCGCTAGGGCGTGCAAGAGGGATGACAAAAACTCTATCGGAAGTTCCTCGTTATGCTATGGAGTTGCTTGCCTTTGGGTCTGTGATATTTCTCGTTCTCTATCTTTTAGTCGCGCGTGATGGAAATCTCGGTGATATTCTTCCTGTGCTTTCTGTTTTTGCTCTCGCAGGTCTTAAATTGTTGCCAGCTTTCCAGCAGATTTATACTTGTGTAGCAACTATCAGGGGTGAGCTGGCTGCTTTCGACAGCATACGCGAGGATCTTTCAGATAGCCGTTACGCGGCTTGTCAAAGCCCTCCTTCCGAATCGACTGCAGGGTATCTGGAACTTCATCAGGCTATCGAGTTGCGCAATGTCATATTTCACTACCCTGGTAAGGAGGAGGCCGCGCTGGAGAAGCTTTCAATAACTGTTCCGGTTAATCAGGTCGTCGGGCTGGTGGGGGCCTCAGGGTCAGGGAAATCTACGGCGATTGATATTCTTTTGGCCCTTATAGAACCTGATAGCGGTGAGTTGCTGATTGATGGTTTGCCCCTCAACGACGAAATGAAACGTGCCTGGCAGAATAGCTTAGGATTTGTACCTCAATCTATCTTTCTTGCTGATGCCAGTATTCGGGAGAATATTGCCTTTGGGCTTCTTGATGAACAGGTGGACTACCATCGTGTTCAGAGGGCTGCGAGTATGGCTCGTCTAGATGAACTGATAAGTCAACTCCCTGATGGTCTTGAGACCCGTGTCGGTGAGCGTGGTATTCAACTATCTGGAGGTCAACGACAGCGTATTGGGATAGCGCGGGCGTTATATGATGATGCCAGCGTTCTAATTTTTGATGAGGCTACTAGTGCCTTGGATGGTATCACCGAAAAGTTGGTCATGGATTCTATACATGAGTTTTCCGGTAATAAAACTATCATAATGATTGCTCATCGACTTGCAACGGTGAGGAGCTGTGATTGCATCTACCTCATGGAAAGGGGGCGTGTGGTCGACCACGGAAAATACGATGAATTAGTTGATAGGAATGTTCTTTTCCAACGAATGGCCACACACTCCTAACTGGGTTTTAATGCAGAAGTCATACATGTTAAGAGTAATGCTGATGGTTTTATTGAGTGCTCAAGTTTTATAGTTTTCAGTTTCTATCGCTGAGCAGGTTCTTTTCTTCTCAGCGTGATTTTAGATGTTTAGTGGTGGTGAGCACCGGTGCGTTCAGTGATTCTGGTTGTGAACTTTAGCTGTTTCATGATTTAGGAGACATTTTTCATTGTTTCTATCTTTGATATTAGATTCCTGATTTGCTCAGTCTTCTTCGGCTCGATCCTTTTGTTGCTCATTAGTTTTTTCACGGTAGGTTATCTGTTGTTTGTTATTGAAGTCCTGAAGAGATTTTTTATTAAGTTCGAAGTCTGGTGATACTGTCTTCTCTGTCTAAGATAGGGTTTGTTTCTTTATTATTGCATGGACTTCAAGTCTATCTAATGATGTTACCTTCGTGGTTGATCTTGATGCTCTCTCTACAATTAAGTGTTATAAAGTAAAGTTTTTATAGTCATGGTGAGTGACTATGGTTGTTCTATTTGACAAAGACCCCAGTCGCGTGGAATATAACTAATTTTTCTCTTTAAAGCGGGGTGGTTTTCGTTTTAAAGCGTTTTGTGGTTTCGGCATTTTAATTTTTGTATTTTTCTGAGATTAATTATCTTTTTGCTGAGTTCATCTCTTTTTCTGATCTGTGGCAACCTTGAGTGATGGCGGTGAATTTTACCGTACTCAAGATCATTATCGAGGCCCTGCCTAGTTCAAGAGTGTGAATGGAGACGCTTGTCAATGGCCAGTTGATCGAGCCTTGCAGTCCTCCGCCGTTGTTCATGAGCAATACCATTGACGCTTTAGTGACGATTACAGGGCGTGCCAGCTTATAGAAATAGACACAGCATTATTACTCTCAGCGCGCAAATCTATAGCTGCTAGTGATAATCCATCTTAGAGGGGGGGTTATGGGAGTTGAATTGACGGTACTGCTCACTCACGGCTGGTGCCGCAGCAGCTACTCTGTTCTGCGGGGCCTGGCGAAGCATGGAGTCAAGGTGGTGGTGGCTGATACTGCCCGGATCGGCATGTGTCAGGCGTCACACCTGGCCCATGCCCGTGGGCGGTACCGTTCGCCCTATGCCGATCCCGATGGCTTTGTGGCGGATATTGTCGAGCTTTGTCGTCGCCACGGGGTGGGGCTGATCATCCCCGGACATGAGGAGGGTGAGCTTCTAGTGCAGGCTCGTGAATCGGGTCGCTTGCCTCCCGGCGTCGCTTTACCGATGACTGATTCGGCCAGCTTGTCACTTGTCAATGACAAAGACCGCATGAGTCGACTGGCCAGGGGGCTATGCCTGCCGGTCGCGCCCATCGTCGATTACCGAACGCCTGCCGAGGCTCAGGTCGTCACGGATCCGGACCGCTGGTACGTGGCCCGGGCGCGTCGTGGAAACAGTTCCAAGGGCGTGCGATTCTCCCGGGGTGGCGAGGCCCTGGCTTCTGAGCTCGAGCGTATGACCTTGGACTTTGGACTCGACCAGGAACGCGCACCGATTGTTCAGGAGCGGGTAACAGGCTGTGGTTGGGGAGTTTCCTGTCTCTACTGGCATGGCCGCCGAATCGCCTCGTTCACTCATCGACGCCTCCAGGAGAAGGTTGCGACCGGGGGGACCAGCACCCTGAGGATTAGCACTTCCAACCCGGAGCTGGAAGCAGATGCCCATCACTTGCTCGACGCCCTCCAGTGGCATGGTCTGGCGATGCTCGAGTTCAAGCATGACGCCGACAGCGGGCGACACCATTTTATCGAGATCAACCCGCGACTTTGGGGCTCCATTGATCTCGCGCTGAGTTCGGGCGTGAACTTTAGCTGGTTACTTTATCTGGCCGAGACCCGCGGACTCGATGCCGCGCTGGAGGCGGCCAAGCCGGCGCGTGAAGGGGTAGTGGAGAAGTGGTTGCTTGGCGACATTATCCGCCGTCTCGACCTGCTGCGGCGGGGCAGTCTTGTCGAAGCTCTGCGGCTGAGTTCTGGGGAGAGGGTGGACGCCTTCGACGACTTCAAGCTCGACGACCCGCTCGTGCTGTTCGGGGAAGCGTTCTACTACCTGGCGAAAGGGGTGAAGACCCAGAGCATGAATCCTCTTGAAGCCGGTATGGTGCGCTGAGATGTCCCAGCTCGAGCGGCATATGGGCGAGCGTGCGGCAGAGCGTAGAGGAGCCGGCCTGTCTCCCGGACAGCGTGGCTTGAAACGCACCTTCGACCTTGTGATGTCGGTGCTGCTGCTGGCGTTGTTGTGGCCGGTGATACTGCTGGCGGCCTGGGCCGCGGCTCTAGACACCGGTGCCTCCGGGTTCTTCCTTCAGGAGCGTATCGGCCGCGAGGGTCGGCCGTTCCGAGTCGTCAAACTGCGTACCATGCGTCCTCTGTCAGGCACCACGGTGACCACCCTGGGTGACCCGCGCATTACCCCATTCGGCCGACTGCTGCGCCGCTCTAAGCTTGATGAACTACCTCAACTATTCAACGTGGTTGTTGGCCAGATGAGTTTCGTTGGGCCGAGACCCGATGTGCCGGGGTTTGCCGATGCCCTGGGCGACAATGAGCGCGTCATCCTCTCGGTACGACCCGGCATTACAGGGCCGGCGACGTTGAAGTATCGAAACGAGGAGGCGCTGCTGGCCGGCATGGCTGCGCCGGAACGCTACAATCGCGAGGTGATCTTCCCCGACAAGGTGAGACTTAACCGCGACTATGTTCTGCACTGGTCCTTCATCATGGACCTGGTCTATCTGTGGCGCACGGTTTTCTCGACGCCGTATCGCGAGAAGACGAAGTCCTAGGCGCCGCGACTGGAGGGGCGCCCAAGGCGCCGGGAGGAGTGAATGGGAAGCTGGCCATGTTTTGAAGAGGACGAACTGGAGGCGGTTAGCAGAGTGCTGCGTTCCGGATGGGTGAACTACTGGAGTGGCGAAGAGGGAGTCTCCTTCGAGCGGGAGTTTGCCGCCTTCCATGATGTGCCTCACGCCATTGCTCTGGCAAACGGTTCGGTGGCACTGGAGTTGGCGCTGTATGCCCTGGGTGTCGGCCCCGGTGACGAGGTGGTAGTGACGCCGCGCAGCTTCATGGCTTCGGTCTCCTGTGTGGTGGCTCGGGGGGCACAACCGGTGTTCGCCGATGTCGACCCGGATTCCGGCAACCTGACTGCCGAGAGCGTGCGGGCGGTACTGACACCGCGTACTCGGGCGATCATCGCGGTGCATCTGGCTGGCTGGCCCTGTGATCTTGACGCGCTGAGGACACTGGCCGATCAGTGCGGGTTATGGCTGATCGAAGACTGCGCCCAAGCCCATGGCGCCACCTGGCGCGGCCGTCTCGTCGGCAGTATCGGGGATGCCGCGGCTTTCTCCTTTTGCACCGACAAGATCATTTCCACCGGGGGCGAGGGGGGGATGCTGCTGCTGCGTGACAAGGAAACCTGGCGGCGCGCCTGGAGCTACAAGGATCATGGCAAGTCCTGGGAGGCGGTTCATTCTGAGCACGCGCTGGGCTTTCGTTGGCTGCACGAGAGTTTCGGCACCAACTGGCGACTCACCGAGATGCAGTCCGCGATCGGCCGGGTGCAGCTGCGCAAGCTGCCGGCATGGAAGCGGGCGAGACGCGCCAATGCCGAGCGGATCTGGGCCACGGCGCGTACTTGCCCGGGATTGCGGGCGCCCGAGCCACCATCCCACATCGAACACGCCGCCTATAAGGCCTATGTCTTCGTAGAGCCCGAACGGCTTCGCCCGGGATGGGATCGCGACCGCATCCTCGCCGAGATCGTGGCGGCTGGAGTGGTTTGCCTGGTGGGATCCTGTTCCGAGATCTATCGCGAGAAAGCCTTCTTGGGCAGTGGGTGGGTTCCTAAGCGGTCGCTGCCGGTTGCCAAGCATCTAGGCGAGGTGGCATTGATGTTTCTCTGCGACCCCACGCTCACCGAAGCCGAACTGGAGTTGAACTGTCAGGTGATGAAGGAGGTGATGCAACGTGCAGCGAGATGACAGGTCGAGAAACTCGCTAAACTTACCGCAGGACATAGGCTGAGGCAGTTGCTGATTAAATGCGCAATATAAAAAAACGTGATGAGCCTAGCTATCGCGCAGTATTTGAATATCATATGATCGAAGAGGAAATCGTGCCATTTTTCAGGTATGTGCCTAGATCTTTAGTGATCTTCCCCAGCAATTTTAGACACCGATCTAAGCAACTATTTGGGGTGCGAATGCCTCAAGGCAGATTATCCCGATGGCACGATACTAGCACTTACGGTTGTCGTTCATCTCCATGCAATCTAACACTAACCGCTGCATGGTGGACTACGGATCGAATCATCCGCCATGGGCTGGCTCGACCTTGAGGCTGGATCAGCTGTTGCTACCCCGTGCTCTGCATCACATTGGTCGGTGAGCCGTGAAGGGTATTGGCGCTGGCCCTCGTGCCTCTCCGTGGTGTCCATAGTGCTGCTGTTATTCTGCGAATCCAGGCAACAACTAAACCCCTGAACCTACTTTTAAGCGGATTTCTCTGTGGGCCAGCTAACCAAATCTGATACTCGGCCAGTAGCTTTTTTTGACTTCGACGGGACCCTGACGATTGACGATTCTCTGATGCCGTTTCTCAAATATGTCGTAGGCACGCCGACCTACTACGCTAAACTGGCCTTGGTTAGTCCGGTGCGGGCCGCCCTTGTCGCCAACCTGCTACGCAACGATATTGCCAAGCAAATCTTTCTCCGGCAGTACCTGGCAGGGTACCATATTGATGATCTTTTCGAGCAGGGGCAGCGCTTCAGTGAAGAGGTGATCCCCACCATGTTGCGCCCGGAAGGCATTGAGCGTCTTAGGAGACACCAGGAGAAGGGGCATGAGTGCGTTCTGGTGAGTGCCTCAATGGATTTGTATTTATCCCACTGGTCAAAAATGTATGGTTTTTCAGAATCTTTATGCTCAACCTTAAGTACTGGCTCAGGGGTTGTTGTATCCAGAAGTCTGGTTTTAAAAAACTGTCATGGTGAAGAAAAGTGTGAAAGAATAAGTTGTTGCATAACTGATCTTACACAGAGAGAGAGTTACGCCTATGGAGACTCCTCGGAAGATCTTCCTATGTTACATATGGTCGACAATGGTTTTATGTTAACTAGAGGTGAGTTTTTTCGAGTCCGGCGTTCTTCTTGAAGATTTAGTGGTTGATTTTTGTAAAGCTTTGCGGCCAAAATTTCAATCGCAACCTTATTGAAAGGGGCGGGGCTGTGACCGGTTTCTTGATCACCTCATCCTAAACTTGCAGTGGCGTGCGCCATCACAGTGTTTAGCGCGGTCGTGTGTTTAGTGAGTCGTCAATTTGGTCGAATTCTGCCTGACTGTAGACCGACAGCCGTGCCCTTTGGCAGGTAATGCCGCAACACCCCGTCGGTGTTCTCGGTGTTCTCGGTGTTCTCGGTGGAGCCCCGCTGTCATGGGCTGTGCGGTGCCATCGAAGTAGCGCCTTACGGGTCTTCTGCGTAATCTCGACATGTTTCATCATCCCTCTTCCTATGTCGTGGGTAATGAAAATAATTGGGACTAGTGGCACCACATTTAGCTTGTTGCTGATGCCAACGGTCGCCGTGGCGGCCTTGGTGCCTTCCACTTTCGCCAGGATCACCAAGCAGGTGGTGCGCTCCACCCGCATTTCGACACTAGAGCGGATCGTTCGCGCCTAGGATGAAAGCACCTTCCCAGTGGCCAGGGATCAGGCGTTCTTAGATCTCAGGCGGGCGCATGCGAATGCCGACCAAGTCGGGAATCTGCTGGCGTCGGTGCTTGATGCACGAACCGAATGACTGGCGATGGCCTGAATCTAATGAGTGGCTCGCATCATCATGATGGCGGCTTGGTCTTTAGCAGGGAGGTGGCCATAGCAGTGCGTCATGGCCGCTCCTGATCTGGTGACTCATGTGCTGCAACTGGTCATTGAGACCGGCACGTAGGTATATCTCTGCTTTACCAACAAAGATGCTTTAGACCAATTCCATGAATGGAGAGGCCGAGCCAAAGCGAATGTGTTTTAATTTCTTATCCGGAGTTTTTATTATAAAGGTCGTCGCGAGAGATGTCTGTATCAAGAGTAATAGCCTTTGTTAATGGTTGGCTTCTTTTTCTGTTTCTGGCATTTTTGATAGCAATACCATTGGGGTATGCCGTTGTCCCTCTAATGATACTTGGCGTGATTCTTTTCAGCCTGCCGGTGATGCGTCGGGTTTTGTCTTGTCTGGACAATAGAGATCTCACTTTTTGTCTTGCCCTGCTTTTTTATTCTTCCGTTTGGCTGTTAGATGTTTGGAAGTCCGGAGAATGGTCGATTGGTGACGGCGTTGCCATGCCACTCTGGTCAGCGCTCGCGGCACTAATACTGATCTGGTGTCGTCTGTTTCCTCCTTTGCCAGCGCTGTGGTGGTCGGGTCTCTGTACGGGAGGCTTGTTGGCAGGTGGCATTGCACTGTTCGAGCATCGAGTGCTGATGCTCGACAGAGCCAGCAACGGCATGAATGCGATCCCTTTTGGCAACCTGGCTTTGCTACTTGGATGCCTGTCCTTGATAGCGGCCTTTTGGTGGTCGCTACAGGGGCACCGCGCGCGTTGGAAGGTCTGGCTTGCTCTCGCTGCTGCTGCTGGCGGGTCCATGGCTTCGCTCTTGTCGGGGACGCGTGGCGGCTGGGTTGCAGCGCCCGTGCTGGCAACTTTGATCTGGGTCGCCTGGTGCAGTATGCCGGATCATCAAGTGCGTCAGTGGCGGCCGCGAATTTGGCTTTTCGTCTCCCTGGTCCTGCTGAGTCTCGTCGGTATAAGTCTCGTGAGTGTGCCCGCTCATCGCCTGGTCGCCGCCGTAGAGCAGCTGCAGGCCTATTGGTTGTTGGGCGAACGGAGCGGCTCGGTGGGGGCACGACTCGAAATGTGGAGAGGAGGCCTGATGCTCTTCAGCGAGCGGCCGGTGACGGGCTGGGGAGAGGCAGGGCTGCAGCCCGCGCGAGATATCCTTGTGAAGCGAGGAGAGTTGTATCAAGGGGTAAGTAGATTCACACAGCTGCACAGTGATGCGATCGATACTGCCGCCAGGCGAGGCCTGGTCGGGTTTTTCTCGCTGATGGCGCTCTACGGGGTGCCTCTGGCGATGTTCTGGCGGTGCCGCAAGGATCCAGACCCTCGCGTCCGCCTGGTGGCGATCTCGGGAGTGATGATTGTGATGGCGTTCATTGTCTTCGGGCTTTCCCAGTCCATGTTGAGGGACGTCCGCGGCCTCAGCGGTTACCTCGGCCTTTGCGTCGGCTGCTGGACGATACTGAGAGCCCTTGAGTCATCGACTCCTTATCGTCATTCTCAGCGGGCGAAGTGAACCTAACTGCCGCATCGATCCGGAAGCGGTATCGGCGCTTGAGATGAAATGATTCCCTGACTTGCGTGTCTGTTGACCTGAACACGCTATCTGGTAAGCCTCGATGATCGATTCGATACAGCGCTTCTTCAATGACATCGTGACGGCAAGCGATCGCCCCGATGAGCCCACGATCTCGCTGGAACTGGCCACGGCGGCCCTCCTCTTCGAGGTGGTGCTGGCCGACTATCATCTCGACGACAGCGAGGTCGACCTGCTGCGTGAGCTGCTGCAGCGGCGATTCGCGTTGGAAGACGCCGAGCTCGAGGAGCTGCTGCACCTCGCGCGACGGGAGGCCGAGTCCGCCGTGGATCACTACCGCTTCGTCAGCCTGGTCAAGGAGCACTGCGACTATGAGCAGCGCTGCGAGCTGGTGCGCATGATGTGGTCGCTGTCGCTGGCCGATGGAGAGCGGCACCACCTGGAGGAGCATCGCATTCGCCGTCTGAGCGAGCTGCTGCATGTCGGCCACCCCGACTTCATCCGAGCCAAGCTCAAGGTCCAGGAGGAGCTCGATCGCTGATCGCGTGAGCCCCGCTTTTCCTCGTCTCCTGAAAGGGGCATGCTGTGGGGAGGCCTCTACATGGGGAAACCCTTATGGGACAATCCCTTATATGGCAGCCCTTGTGTGGCAGTCCGCATGGCAAGAGCCCCGTAACAGCAGACAAGGAGTCGAGCGATGGCGCGTGAGATAGTGGTGATGGGAGCCGGAATGGTGGGGGTGTCGGTGGCCTGGCACCTCGCTCGGCGAGGGCACTCGGTGACCCTGGTCGATCGGCGTGAGCCTGGGCGCGAGACCTCGTTCGGCAACGCCGGCATCATCCAGCGCGAGGCGGTGCGCCCCTATCCCTTCCCGCGTGACCTCGCCACCCTGCTGCGCGTGCTGCCCAACCGCCAGGTGGACATCCGCTATCGCCCCGGCGGCATGCTGCAGGCGGCGGGCCCGCTGCTGCGCTATTGGCACAACTCCGCCAAGGCCCGTTACCAGCAGATCGTGCCGGAGTATGCCTCGCTGATCGGGCTGTCGCTGGAGGCGCACGCCCCGATGATCGAGGCCGCCGATGCCGAGCGACTGGTGCGACGGGAAGGCTGGCTCGAGGTCTATCGCACCGCGGCCGAACTCGAGGCGCGCGCGGCCGAGGCGCGAGAGGACGCACAGCGCTTCGGGATCCGGTATCGCGTGCTGGATGCCGACGAACTGGCCGCCTTCGAGCCTTGTCTGGCCGAGGGCCTGGCGGGGGCCATCCACTGGCAGGATCCCTGGACGGTCGCCGATCCCGGCGCCCTGGTCCAGGCCTACGCCAAGAGCTTCGAGGCGGAAGGAGGGCGTGTGCAGCGGGCCGAGGTGACGGGCATCGAACGCCGGGGCAGCGGCTGGCGTATCGCGACCTCCGAGGGCGCGCTCGACGCCGAGCAGCTGGTGATGGCGATGGGGCCCTGGTCGCGCGACTGGCTGGGCGATCTCGGGATCGAGATCCCGCTGTTCGTCAAGCGCGGGTACCACATGCACTATGCCACCACGACGCAAGAGACGCTGCGCCACTGGGTCATGGATGCCGAGGTCGGGTATGTGCTGGCGCCCATGCAGGCGGGCATCCGCTTGACCACCGGGGCTGAGCTTGAGCGACTCGATGCGCCCCCGCACCTGGCGCAGCTCGCGGCCGCGGAGCAGGCGGCGCGGCGACTGGTGCCGCTGGGCGAGCGCCTCGAGGCCGAGCCCTGGAAGGGGGCGCGCCCCTGCACCTCCGACATGAAGCCGGTGATCGGGCCGGCGCCGGGAGAGCAGGGGCTGTGGCTGGCCCTCGGTCACGGCCACCAGGGCTTCACCCTGGGGCCGGCGACCGGCCGGCTGCTCGGCCAGATGATGGATGGCGAGACGCCCGACATCGACATGGCGCCGTTCCGGGTCGATCGGTTCTGAACACCCGGCGATCAGGGAAGCTGAAGGGGAGGAGGGCGGAGCAAGCCCTCCTGCTCTCAGCACAGCGCTATCACAAGGTTGATGCATGATGCTCTCGCGTCTCGCAGTGCCGTGCGAGCCGTGCTCACGGGACGACGCGCGGCCGCGAGCAGGAGATTAGCGCTTCGCCTTGCGCTTCTGCTGGATCAGGTGGATCAGCAGCTTGAAGAGCAGGGTGACCACGAACACCAGCCAGCCCGCCGTGGCCAGGGTGTTGAACAGCAGCATCTTGAGCTCGCCGTTCATCGGGGTGATCAGGTGATCGATGACGATGGCCAGCAGGAAGGCCAGGGTCAGGGGCAGGGCGAGGATGTGCATCCACATCTCCGTGCGCCGCTTGCGGACGTGGTAGCGCCCCAGCAGCACGCGGATCGGGCGGTGCACGAAGCTGATCAGGATCAGGCTGCCCACGATCAGTAGCGCGGCCAGCGACGGTTCGATGCTGCCGAGGTGGGCCGAGATGCTGACCGACCAGTAGAGCACCAGCCACATGAGACCGGCCAGGATGGCGACGATGTCGGCGTAGTGTCTTACCTTGGGCATGCTGTCCTCATGCAGGAGTGGTGCGGCCTGTCGGGCTGACGCCATGATACGGCATTCGGCGCCGCTTGCGGAGACGCGTGGCCGACGATGGCGGAGACGGTCGGGAGTGGGCGGCGACTCGGCGGGCGGGCCTCGCGGACGGCCCCTCGTGCCGGCCTGTCCCGATCCCGCGGTATCTGATCGAGGGCGCATGGTAGCAGACCCGGCGGGGCCCTGGCCTCTGGAACGCGCGTCGGTTGCGATATACTGGCTCCGGTGCGTCTTGCCGCGCGATGACAATCGCGTGGCACAGGCCCGACAGCCCCCATGATTACTCCTGCCGCCGTGCGTGACAGGCGCTCTCGATACAGATTTTCGAAACAGGATCCGCCGTGAACTCGATTACCCTGACCCGCCCGGACGACTGGCACCTTCACCTGCGAGATGACGACGTGCTCTCGGCCGTGGTGGCCGCCAGTGCGCGCCAGATGGGCCGTGCGATCATCATGCCCAACCTCAAGCCGCCGGTGACCACCACCGAGCAGGCGCTGGCCTACCGGGAGCGGATACTGGCGGCTCTGCCCGCCGGGGCGAGCTTCGAGCCCCTGATGACGCTCTATCTCACCGATGCCACCTCGGCCGAGGAGATCGAGCGGGCCCATGCCAGCGGCCTGGTGCACGGCGTGAAGCTCTATCCGGCCGGGGCGACCACCAACTCCGCCTCCGGCGTGACCGATCTCGCTCACTGCGACGAGGCCATCGCCGCCATGGCGCGGCTGGGCATGCCGCTGCTCGTTCATGGCGAGGTGACCGATGCCGAGATCGACATCTTCGATCGCGAGGCGGTGTTCATCGAGCGGGTGATGAAGCCGCTGCTCGAACGCCACCCGACCCTCAAGGTGGTGTTCGAGCACATCACCACCGCCGAGGCGGCGGCATTCGTGTCCAGCGCGCCGGCCAACGTGGCCGCCACCATCACCGTCCACCACCTGCTGTTCAACCGCAACCACATGCTGGTGGGCGGCATTCGCCCGCACTACTACTGCCTGCCGATCCTCAAGCGCGAGCGTCATCGCCAGGCGCTGCTGGAGGCTGCGACCTCGGGAAGCCCCAAGTTCTTCCTGGGCACCGACAGCGCGCCCCACGCTCGGGGCGACAAGGAGAGCGCCTGTGGCTGTGCCGGCGCCTACAGCGCCCCGGCGGCCCTGGAGCTCTACGCTACCGCCTTCGAGCAGGCCGGCGCCCTGGAGCGGCTGGAGGGCTTCGCCAGCCATCACGGCCCGGACTTCTACGGCCTGCCTCGCAACGCCGAGAGCGTGACCCTGATGCGCGAGGCGTGGCAGCTGCCGGAGGCGCTGCCCTATGCCGGCGGTCAGACCATCGTGCCCCTCGCCGCCGGCGAGACGCTCACCTGGAAGCTCGTCGACTGAGGCCAAGCGATCGCCTCAGGTGACAGGCCGGCGGCCGCCCCGATGGGCGGCCGCCGTCGTTTGAACCGGTGATGGGGGCTCGCCAGCAGGGCGCTCAGTCGTCGCGCAGCTGCCGATCCAGGAAGGCGATGCCGGCCTCGATGGCGCCGTCGCGCAGCAGGAAGCCGGTGAAGTGGCCGCGGTAGTGTTGGAGGTAGAGCTCGCTTGCTACGCCGTGCGCCTCGAGCGCCGCATGGAAGTCGGTGGCGTGATCCACCGGGACCAGGCCGTCCCAGCGGCCGTGGAAGAGGAAGTGGGGCGGGGCGTCGGCATCGACGTGGGTGATCGGCGAGGCCTGCCGATAGGCCTCGGGTTTCTCGGCGCGGGTGCCGCCGATGAACTCGACCACCAGGCGGCCATCGTCGAACTTCATGAGATCGCTGGGCAGGCCGCCGGCCAGCACGGCCGCCAGGCGATCTTGCTCGCCGGTCAGGGCCAGCAGGCTGACCAGGTGCGCGCCGCTGGAGTAGCCGACGCCGACGAGGCGCCCGGTATCGATGCGCCAGGCCTGGGCCCGCTCGTGGATCCATGCCACGGCCTGCTCGAGGTCCTCGAGCTGGGCGGGGAAGCGGTACTCGGGGGCGAAGCGGTAGGCGACGTTGACCGTGACATAGCCGCGACGGGCGAGCCGCTCGGCGATCGCCGTCATGTCGTCGGGGCTGCGCCGCTGCCAGCCGCCGCCATGCACCAGCAGGGCGGCGGGGCGCGGCGCCCCGTCAGGGGTGTCGGGCAGCAGCACGCGCGCCTCGAGGGACTCGGGCCAGTCGGGTGGCGTGTAGGGGCGCGGCGCCAGGCGCCGGAAGTCGACGTCGGGGCGAGGCCCCGACTGGGCGATGGCGGGCGCGTCGCTCGTGGAGAGATGCGTGGCGCAGCCCGCCACCAGCAGCGGCAGGCTCAGGGCGAGGGCTCGCCATCCGCCGACCGCCGAGCGGGGCATGGCTCAGCCCTCCACCGGCTCCGCCTGGGGGCAGGGCTGGCCCAGGCGGTCGACCATGGCCGTGACCATGCGCGTCGAGTGGTCGGCGGCCTTCTCCAGGAACTGCTCGAAGGAGAGGTGGTTGTCGCCACCGCCGGCGATGTCGGAGAGCGCGCGGATCACCACGAAGGGGCAACCGTAGAGGTGGCAGGTCTGGGCGATCGCCGCGGCCTCCATCTCGGCGGCCAGCATGGTGGGGAAGCGCGAGCGCGTGGTGGCGACGAGCTCCGGGCAGGCCATGAAGACGTCGCCGGTGGCGATCAGCCCCTCGACGACGTTGACCTCGCCCAGCGACTCGACGCACTCCCGTGCCACCTTCACCAGGCGCTCGTCCGGCAGATAGGCGGCGGGCATGTTGGGCACCTGGCCGTGCTCGTAGCCGAACACCACGGCGTCCACGTCGTGGTGGCGCACTTCACTCGAGACCACCACGTCGCCGATCTCGAGTCCCTCGCCGAAGCCGCCGGCGGAGCCGGTGTTGATGATCGCCTCGGGCTGGTAGACGTCCAGCAGCAGGGTGGTGCCGACGGCGGCGTTCACCTTGCCGATGCCGGACTGCAGGATCACCACCTCGACGCCGTGCAGCCGGCCGAGGTGAAAGGTGCAGCCGACGTGATGGCGGGTGCGGCGACCCTCCAGCTGGGCGGCGAGCTGCGCGACCTCCTGGGCCATGGCGCCGATGATGCCGATGCGCTTCATGCGAAGATGTCCGCCCACTCGTCGCGCTTGGCCAGGAAGCCGCGAGCGATCTGCTGGGCGCCCTCCAGGCTGTGGCTGGCGGCCCAGCCGCACTGCATCTCGTTGCAGGCGGGCACCTCGGTGGCCTCGAGCACGTCCTTGAGAGTGCCCTCGACCAGCGCGAGCACGCCGTCGTAGTCGTCGTGGTTGATCATCGCGATGTAGAAGCCGGTCTGGCAGCCCATCGGGCTGATGTCGACGACCTTGTCGGAGTGGTTGCGCGACAGCTCGGCCATCAGGTGCTCCAGCGAGTGCAGGCCGGGCATGTCCATGTGGTCCTGGTTGGGCTGGCAGATCCGCATGTCGTACTTGTGGATGGTGTCGCCGTGCTCGCCGGTCTTGATGTCGGCCAGACGAATGTAGGGCGCCTTCACCTTGGTGTGGTCGAGGTTGAAGCTCTCGACGTTCATCTTCTTGTCGCTCATCGGACGACCTCGCGAGTCGGAAAAAGTGGAGGCGAGATTCTAGCGGAATTCGCGGGCGGGTGCATGGCAGCGGCCCGCGCGCCGCCCCGTGTTCGGTGCCTTACGGCGTCTGGGCGGCGTCGTGGAGGTCGGCGGCCTGCAGGGTGTTCTCCAGCAGGGTGGCCACGGTCATCGGGCCGACGCCGCCGGGCACCGGGGTGATCCAGCTGGCGCGCTCGGCGGCGGCGTCGAAGTCGATGTCGCCGATCAGGCGCCCGTCCTCCTGGCGATTGATGCCCACGTCGATGACGATGGCGCCGGGCTTGATCCACTCGCCCTTGACCAGGCCCGGCTTGCCGACGGCAACCACCAGCAGGTCGGCGCGGCGCACGTGCTCCTCGAGGTGCTGGGTGAAGCGGTGGCAGACCGTGGTGGTGCAGCCGGCGAGCATCAGCTCCAGCGCCATGGGACGCCCGACGATGTTGGAGGCGCCGACCACGGTGGCATTCAGCCCGCGCACCGAGAGCTCGCTCTGCTGCAGCAGGGTCATCACGCCCTTGGGCGTGCAGGGGCGCAGCAGCGGCAGGCGCTGGGCCAGGCGCCCGAGGTTGTAGGGGTGGAAGCCGTCGACGTCCTTGTTCGGCAGGATGCGCTCGAGGATCGGTCGCGGGTCGAGATGCTCGGGGAGCGGCAGCTGCACCAGGATGCCGTCGATGCGCGGGTCCTCGTTGAGCTGGTCGACCAGCTGCTCGAGGGCCTGCTGGCTGGTGTCGGCCGGCAGCTGGTGCTTGAACGAGAGGATGCCGGCCTCTTCGCAGGCGCGGTGCTTGTTGCGTACGTAGACGGCGGAGGCAGGGTCCTCGCCCACCAGGACCACGGCAAGCCCCGGGATGCGCCCGCCGGCCTCGCGGCGCGCCTCGACCTGGCGCGCGACCTGCTGGCGGACTCGGGCGGCAATGGACTTGCCATCGATCAGTTGGGCGGTCATCGAGCTTCCCTCTGGTGGTTCGGGGTGAGTGTGAGGCCGTGGCGGCTGTTGCACGGCAGTCGGGGCGGGATTTTCGCATGCCGGGACCCCCAGGCAAAGCGCAGGGCGTCCATGGCGCGGTTGGCGCTTGACCCCTGAGTAAAGTTACGTAGAATACGCAGCGCTTGACGAGGCCCCTGCGGCGACGTCGAGGCCGTGCAAGAGCCGGCGGGGTGTAGCGCAGTCTGGTAGCGCGCCTGCTTTGGGAGCAGGATGTCGGGGGTTCGAATCCCTCCACCCCGACCACAACCTGTTGATTGGAAAGTTTTATTTTTTCATCAGGGGTTGCGGTCAGGCGCCCGGATACGTATCATGCGCCCATAGCTCAACCGGATAGAGCAACGGCCTTCTAAGCCGTAGGTTGCAGGTTCGAGTCCTGCTGGGCGCGCCATGCGAAGCATGGGAGTGTCGGCAGCGGTCCGAAGTTCGCGAGAGCTCGTAGCAAGCAGCAAGACCCGTGTCGTCGTGGTGGATGTAGCTCAGTGGTAGAGCCCCGGATTGTGGCTCCGGTGGTCGTGGGTTCGATCCCCATCATCCACCCCATCTCGACATGATCTCCAGGCAGTGGTGGATGTAGCTCAGTGGTAGAGCCCCGGATTGTGGCTCCGGTGGTCGTGGGTTCGATCCCCATCATCCACCCCATTGCCTCCCTCAGCGTGACCCCGTCCTTTTCGCAGTGCTCCCTTTCCTGTCTTTCGCCATGGCCAGTGCCGTGCGTCAGCCCGTGCTCCGGTGCCGTGGTGTCTCGTGGCGCGCGCCTCCGTGTCGTCGTGGCCGGAACAGAAAATCTCCATGACGACCCTTGTAATGCGCCGCCGAGCCCCCATCTGATCAGGCACGGCGCTTGCCAGTCACGGGCGGGATTCTTAGAATCAGCCCTTTGAACTTTTCACGCTTTCAGAACGCCCAAGTCGGTAGAGGACATTTCATGCAAGTTTCCGTCGATACGACCTCCCAGATTGAACGCCGCATCAAGGTCCAGGTGCCGGCCGCCGAGGTCGACGAGGCCGTTGCCGCTCGTCTCAAGGATGCCGCCAAGAACGTGCGCCTGGACGGGTTCCGCAAGGGCAAGGTGCCGATGTCGGTGATTCGTCAGCGCTACGGCCACGACGTGCGCAACGAAGTGGTGGGCGAGGTGATGCGCGAGCGCTACGTGCGCGCCATTTCCGAGCACGAGCTCAACCCGGCGGGCTACCCGCAGATCGAGGCCACCACCAACGAGACCGGCAAGGACCTGGAGTTCACCGCCACCCTCGAGATCTACCCGGAGATCGAGCTTGCCTCCATCGAGGGCACCGAGGTCGAGCGTCCGGTGGTCGAGGTGACCGAGGCCGACGTCGACGAGATGATCGACACCCTGCGCAAGCAGAACGCCGGCTGGGAAGAGGTCGAGCGTGCCGCCGAGGATGGCGATCAGGTGAAGATCGACTTCCAGGGCTTCCTGGGCGACGAGCCCTTCGAGGGCGGCAGCGCCGAGGGCCACGAGCTGGTGATCGGTTCCGGCAGCTTCATCCCGGGCTTCGAGGAGCAGCTCATCGGTGCCAAGGCCGGTGAGGAGAAGGAACTCAAGGTCACCTTCCCCGAGGACTACCAGGCCGAGCAGCTGGCCGGCCAGGAAGCGACCTTCAAGGTCAAGGTCCACGCGGTGAAGGGGCAGGCCCTGCCCGAGGTCGATGCCGACTTCATCGCCAAGTTCGGCGTCGAGGATGGCGACCTGGAGAAGTTCCGCAGCGAGGTCAAGCAGAACATGACCCGCGAGGCGAGCCAGGCCGTCGACAACCGCGTCAAGCAGCAGGTGCTCGAGGCGCTGAAGAAGGCCAACGACATCCCGGTGCCCCAGGCGCTGGTCAAACAGGAGACCGACGGTCTCAAGCGTCAGGCGGCCCAGCAGTTCGGCCTCGGCGAGGACTTCGACGTCTCCCAGCTGCCCGACGAGCTGTTCAGCGAGCAGGCCAAGAGCCGCGTCCAGGTCGGCCTGCTGCTGGCCGAGGTGATCAAGAGCAACGAGCTCGAGGCCACCGACGACGAGATCAAGGCCAAGGTCGAGGAGCTGGCCCAGCAGTACCAGGACCCCGAGCAGGTCGTCGCCCACTACATGGGCAATGACCAGCTGAAGACCCAGGTCCAGTCCGCCATCCTCGAGGAGAAGGCGGTCGACGCGCTGCTCGCGCAGGCCACCGTCAAGGACGTGGAAATGGGCTATCAGGAGGCCCTCGCCGCGGCCCAGCAGCAGGGCGAGGCGGCCGAGGAAGACGAAGAGGCCGAAGGCGACGCCAAGGCCTGATCCTCGCCTCGGGTCATCCTGCCCGGCCGTCCGGCCGGGCAGGTGGCGCATCCTCCGCATCCATTCATCGGATCCAAGGACATCACCAGATGAGCAACCCGTTCGAACCCCAATCCGCCGGCGGCCTGGTGCCCATGGTGGTCGAGCAGAGCGCGCGCGGCGAGCGGGCCTACGACATCTACTCCCGCCTGCTCAAGGAGCGCGTGATCTTCCTGATCGGGCCGGTGGAAGATTACATGGCCAACCTGCTGGTGGCGCAGATGCTGTTCCTTGAGTCCGAGAACCCGGACAAGGACATCCACCTGTACATCAACTCCCCGGGTGGTGGCGTGACCGCCGGCATGTCGATCTACGACACCATGCAGTTCATCAAGCCCGATGTCTCCACCGTCTGCATCGGCCAGGCGGCGAGCATGGGCGCGCTGCTGCTGGCCGGCGGTGCCGCGGGCAAGCGCTATTGCCTGCCCAACTCGCGGATGATGATCCACCAGCCGCTGGGCGGCTACCAGGGCCAGGCCTCGGACATCGAGATCCACACCCGCGAGATCCTCGGCATCCGCGACCGGCTCAACCAGATCCTGGCGCACCACACCGGCCAGAAGATCGAGACCATCGCCAAGGATACCGATCGCGACAACTTCATGAATGGCGCGCAGGCCGCCGAATACGGCCTGATCGATGCGGTGCTGGAACAGCGCCCGACATCCTGATAGCGTGAAAATCATCCGAGTGCCCTTCATGCACTGAGACGTTTCCCGGTGGCTCCGGCCACCGTGGTGAACCCGGCGTCCCGTGAGCCATACTGTACGGGGCGTCACCAAGAAAGAGGTACGCGAATGGCCGACGGCAAAGGCAAGGACGAAGGCGGCAAGCTGCTCTACTGCTCGTTCTGCGGCAAGAATCAGAACGAGGTGCGCAAGCTGATTGCCGGCCCATCCGTCTATATCTGCGATGAGTGTGTCGACCTCTGCAACGACATCATTCGCGAGGAGGTGCTCGATGCCGATGCCGAGACCGATGAGGAGCGCCTGCCCGCTCCCCGCGAGATCCGCCACACCCTCGACGACTATGTGATCGGCCAGGACCGCGCCAAGATGGTGCTGTCGGTGGCGGTCTACAACCACTACAAGCGTCTGCGCTTCGGCGGCAAGGAAGACGATGTCGAGCTCGGTAAGTCGAACATCCTGCTGATCGGTCCCACCGGCAGCGGCAAGACCCTGCTGGCCGAGACCCTGGCACGCCTGCTCAACGTGCCCTTCACCATCGCCGATGCCACGACCCTCACCGAGGCGGGCTACGTCGGCGAGGATGTCGAGAACATCATCCAGAAGCTGCTGCAGAAGTGCGACTACGACGTGGACAAGGCCCAGCGCGGCATCGTCTACATCGACGAGATCGACAAGATCTCGCGCAAGTCGGACAACCCGTCCATCACCCGTGACGTCTCGGGCGAGGGCGTGCAGCAGGCGCTGCTCAAGCTGATCGAGGGCACCACCGCCTCGGTGCCGCCCCAGGGCGGTCGCAAGCATCCCCAGCAGGAGTTCCTGCAGGTGGACACCGGCAACATCCTGTTCATCGTCGGCGGCGCCTTCGCCGGTCTCGACAAGGTGATCCGCGATCGCGCCGAGACGGGCGGCATTGGCTTCAACGCCGAGGTCAAGAGCAAGGACGAGTCCAAGGGCATCGGTGACCTGCTGCTCGACGTCGAGCCCGAGGACCTGGTCAAGTTCGGCCTGATCCCCGAGTTCGTCGGTCGCCTGCCGGTGATCGCGACCCTCACCGAGCTCACCGAGGATGCCCTGATCCAGATCCTCACCGAGCCGAAGAACTCGCTGATCAAGCAGTACGGCCGGCTGTTCGAGATGGAGGGCGTGGAACTCGACTTCCGCGAGGACGCCCTGCGCGCGGTGGCCGGCAAGGCCATGGCCCGCAAGACCGGGGCCCGCGGGCTGCGCTCGATCCTCGAGTCGGTGCTGCTCGACACCATGTACGAGATTCCGTCGCTCGAGGGAGTCTCCAAGGTGGTGATCGATGCCTCGGTCATCGCCGGCGAGAGCGAGCCGCTGCTGATCTACTCCCAGCAGGAAGCAGCGCGGGTCGACGGCACCGACGGCTGACACGCCCCGGGCGCACGTCGCCCTGATGAGGGAGCGGCTTCATCCCCGGGATGCCCGAAGGGCACGCCGGGGGAGGGTCGCTCCCCTTCTTGTGTGTGGTCGCCCGCCATTGCCTTGCAATGCCGCCGCTTCGCCCCCACTCCCTGAGTATCCATCCGATTTCGTGTGAGGAACGTCTGCGATGCAGCAGAACGCCGAACAGACCCTGAGTCTGCCCCTTTTGCCGCTGCGGGACGTGGTCGTCTACCCGCAGATGGTCATCCCGCTGTTCGTCGGCCGCGAGAAGTCGATCCAGGCGCTGGAGGCCGCCATGGAGGCCGACAAGCGCGTCCTGCTGGTGGCCCAGCGCGAGGCCAGCAAGGACGATCCCGATAGCGAGGACATGTTCGCCATCGGCACCGTCGCCGAGATCATGCAGCTGCTCAAGCTCCCCGACGGCACCGTCAAGGTGCTGATCGAGGGCGAGTCGCGGGCCGACATCCGCGAGATCGTCGCCGTCGACGGCGGCTACAGCCGCGCCGAGGTGAGCCTGCGCGAGAGCGAGCCGCTCTCCGAGCGCGAGCAGGAGTCGCTGGTGCGCGTGCTGCTCAACCAGTTCGAGCAGTACGTCAAGATGTCGAAGAAGGTGCCCAATGAGGTGCTCAACTCGCTCTCCGGCATCGAGGACCCGAGCCGCCTGGTGGATACCATCTGCGCCCACCTGTCGTTGAAGATCGACGACAAGCAGCAGCTGCTGGAGATGGACCGGGTGCGCGACCGCATCGAGCATCTGATGGCGCTGATCGAGTCCGAGATCGACCTGCTGCAGGTGGAGAAGCGCATCCGCTCGCGGGTCAAGGACCAGATGGAGAAGTCCCAGCGCGAGTACTATCTCAACGAGCAGATGAAGGCCATCCAGAAGGAGATGGGCGAGCTCGAGAACGTGCCCAACGAGGCCGAGAAGTACGAGCAGGCCATCGAGGAGTCCGGCATGCCCAAGGAGGCCCGCGAGAAGGCCCTCCAGGAGCTGGGCAAGCTCAAGATGATGTCGCCGAACTCCGCCGAGGCCACGGTGGTGCGCTCCTACCTCGACTGGCTCGTGGCGGTGCCCTGGAAGAAGCGTACCCGTATCAAGCACGACCTGGTGCATGCCCAGAAGGTGCTTGACGAGGATCACTACGGCCTCGAGGAGGTCAAGGCGCGCATCCTCGAGTACCTCGCGGTGCACAAGCGGGTCAAGAAGCTCAAGGGGCCGGTGCTCTGCCTGGTGGGGCCGCCCGGGGTGGGCAAGACCTCGCTCGGGCAGTCCATCGCCCGTGCCACCAACCGCAAGTACGTGCGCCTGGCGCTCGGCGGGGTGCGTGACGAGTCAGAGATCCGCGGCCACCGTCGCACCTACATCGGCTCGCTGCCCGGCAAGATGATCCAGCGCATGAGCAAGGCGGGGGTCAAGAACCCGCTGTTCCTGCTCGACGAGGTCGACAAGATCGGCATGGATCACCGTGGCGATCCCTCCTCGGCGCTGCTCGAGGTGCTCGACCCGGAGCAGAACGATACCTTCAGCGACCACTACCTGGAGCTGGACTACGACCTCTCGGAGACGCTGTTCATCTGCACCGCCAACTCGATGAACATCCCCGGGCCGCTGCTCGACCGCATGGAGGTGATCCGGCTGCCGGGCTACACCGAGGACGAGAAGCTGGCCATCGCCAAGCGCTACCTGGTGCCCAAGCAGCTCAAGGCCAACGGCTTCAAGGACGACGAGCTCAGCTTCACCGACGATGCGCTGCTCGAGCTGATCCGCTACTACAGCCGCGAGGCCGGGGTGCGGGAACTCGAGCGCCAGATCGCCAAGGTGTGCCGCAAGGTGCTGCGCGAGCGCATCGAGAAGGAGAGCAAGGAGGGCGCCCAGGCGCCGCAGCGGCTCTGCGCCGCCGATGTCGAGCCCTATGCCGGGGTGAGGCGCTACAGCTACGGCCTGGCCGACCAGCAGGATCAGGTGGGTCGCGTGACCGGCCTGGCCTGGACCTCGGTGGGCGGCGAGCTGCTCAGCATCGAGTCGGTGATCACCCCCGGCAAGGGCCGCCTGGACAAGACCGGCTCGCTGGGCGACGTGATGAAGGAGTCGGTGAGCGCCGCCCAGACCGTGGTGCGGGCTCGCGCCCTGGCGCTCGGCATCGACCCCGAGCGCTTCGAGAAGGAGGACCTGCACATCCACGTCCCCGAGGGCGCCACGCCCAAGGACGGTCCCAGCGCCGGCATCGCCATGGTCACGGCGATGGTCTCGGCCTACACCGGGCGTCCGGTTCGCTGCGACGTGGCCATGACCGGCGAGGTCAACCTGCGCGGCGAGGTGATGCCGATCGGCGGACTCAAGGAGAAATTGCTGGCCGCCAGGCGCGGTGGTATAAAGACGGTGCTAATACCGGAGGAGAACCGCCGCGACCTCAAGGAGGTCCCGGACAATATCAAGGAAGCCCTCGATATTCGGCCGGTTAGCTGGATTGATGACGTGCTGGAGGTGGCCCTGGCCGAGAAGCCTGGGCCGAAAAAGGAGGGTTCCACTGCGGAAGACTCCTCCTCCAAATCGTCGATGATCAGTACGCACTAACGGTAATTTTCCTTGCCATGCCGGAGTGAAAAGCCCGGTATGGCGGGGTTTGGCTGCTAAGGTTGCTTGACAGAGCTTTCGCCGCATTGCTATAAACTATCGCCATGCTGTGATCGCGTCAGTCAGCCAAAAGTCTCGCCGATTAGAGCCAATTTACGAAATAGTCAAGGGGTGAAGTGTGAACAAATCCGAGCTGATCGAAGCCATTGCCGCGTCTGCCGACATTCCCAAGGCAGCCGCATCCCGTGCACTGGATGCCATGGTCGACACCGTGTCAGAGAGCCTGAAGAAGGGTGACAGCGTGTCCCTGGTGGGGTTTGGTACCTTCACCGTCAAGGAGCGTGCCGCTCGCACTGGCCGTAACCCGCAGACCGGCCAGCCGATCGAGATCAGCGCTGCCAAGGTGCCGAGCTTCAAGGCCGGCAAGGCGCTCAAGGACTCCGTCAACTGAGGCAACGGCGCCTGCCGTAGCATTGACGGTGGTTTCTTCAACAGGCGCATCGCCCCGGCGGTGCGCCTGTTCGCGTTCATGGGCATCGACACCGCGCGTCGCGAGGCGCGAGGCGATGCGTATAATGTGCGCGACCCGACTCATTTGATCCGCAGAGGCCTGCATGCTGCAAAGTATTCGTGACCGCTCCAGGAGCTGGGGCGCCAAGATCATCATCGGTGCCGTGGTCGTCACCATGGCGCTGTTCGGCGTGGAATCGCTGGTCGGGCTGCTGGGCAACAGCGGCGATGAGGTCGCCCAGGTCAACGATGAGCCGATCACCCGCCAGCAGCTCGAGATCGAGGTGCAGCGCGCCATCCGCAGCGGCCAGGTGCCGCCGGACCAGGAGCGCGCCCTGCGCGCCGAGATGCTCGACATGCTGATCACCGAGCGGCTGCTGACCCAGTACGCCGAGGAGGGAGGCCTCTACGTCTCCGAGCAGCAGCTCGATCAGCTGATCGTCACCCTGCCGGAGTTCCAGGACGCCCAGGGGCGCTTCGACCGCGAGCTGTTCCGCAATCGCCTGGCCAGCGCCGGCTTCACGCCGCTGTCCTTCCGCCGGCAGCTCGCCGTCGATCTCAAGCGCCAGCAGGTGCAGCAGGGCCTGGCCGTCAGCACCTTCACCCTGGAGGAGGAGCGGGAGCGCCTCGCCGAACTGCAGCGCCAGACCCGCAGCTTCCGCCACCACGCCCTGACGCCGGACGACCTCGCGGCCACGCCCGAGATCACCGAGCAGGACCTCCAGGCCTACTACGACGCCCACCGGGACGACTTCCGCCGCCCCGAGCAGGTGCAGGTCAACTACGTGGTGCTCGATCGCCAGCAGATGGCCGACGAGGCCGAGGTGAGCGAGGAGGCGCTGCGCGAGGCCTGGGAGGCCGGGGCGGCCGAGGCCGACCGTCGCATCTCGCACATCATGGTCGCCGTCGGCGACGACGACGGCAGCCGCGAGGAGGCCCGGGCGCGTCTCGAGCAGGTCCAGGCGCGTCTCGCCGAGGGCGAGGCGTTCGCCGAGCTGGCCGCCGAGGTCTCCGACGACACCTCGACCAGCGATGCCGGCGGGGATCTCGGCGTCATCTCCCGCGGTTTCTTCGGCGAGGCCTTCGAGGACGCCGCCTTCGCCCTCGGCGAGGGAGAGGTCTCCGGGATCGTCGAGACCGACAACGGCCTGCACCTGATCAAGGTCACCGAGCTCGATCGCCCCGCCTTCGAGGAGCGCCGCGAGGCGCTGCGCGCCGAGCTGGCCCTCGAGCAGGTCGACGACGCCTTCAACGAGCGTGCCCAGCGCCTGATCGATGACAGCTTCGCCGCCGACGACCTGGCAAGCGTGGCCGATGACCTGGGCCTGACCCTGCAGCAGAGCGACTGGGTCGGTCGCGATGTCGACGAGGGCGTGCTCTCCGAGCCCGGCGTGATGGCGCAGGCCTTCAGCGATGACGTGCTGGAGAACGGCTACAACAGCGAGGTGATCGAGCTCGACGAGGATCGCCGCCTGGTGCTGCGCGTGGCCGAGCATCGCGAGGCCACCACGCTGCCGCTCTCCGAGGTGCGCGGCCAGGTCGAGGCCGCCGTGCTCGAGGCCAAGACCCGCGAGGCGCTGGTCGAGCTCGCGGCCCAGCGCGTCGAGAGCCTGCGGGCGGGCGAGACGCTCGACATCGACTGGCAGCAGGCCGAGTCGGTCAGCCGCCAGACCGGCAGCACGCTCTCCGAGGCGCTGGTGCAGGCTGCCTTCCGCCTGCCGCACCCCGAGGGCGAGCAGCCGGTCTACGGCCACGCCGTGGACGGCGAGCGCGTGGTGCTGATCGCCCTGGAGCGCGTCCAGGACGGCGAGCCCAACGCCCAGATGGAGGCCTTCGTCGCCAACATGGCCGAGCGCCTGCGGGCCCAGGCCGCCATCCAGGGCCTGCTCGAGGACCTTCGCGAGAAGGCGAACATCGAGCGGCTCTGAGCGATCGGCGCGGATGCTGCGTCGCGCGACCACGACGATCCCTGCGGGCTCACGCCCGCAGGGGTTTTTTGATGGGGCGAAGAGGGGCGGAGGGCTTACCCTCGAGCGGGTGCCGGCCCGAACCTAAAATGTTATGTTGTAACAATACCGCCATGCCCGCCTGGAGTTACCATGCCCGCACCCCTCTCCGCCATTCCCGTCCACCTGATCACCGGTTTTCTGGGCAGCGGCAAGAGTTCGCTGATCCGGCGCCTGATCGACCAGAAGCCCGACGACGAGCGCTGGGCCGTGGTGATCAACGAGTTCGGCCGGGTGGGCATCGACCAGGCGATGTTCGAGGCGCGTGACGACCTGGTGGTCAAGGGGCTGCCCGGGGGCTGCCTTTGCTGCCAGCTGGCCTTCGTGCTTCAGGCCTCGCTGGTGAACCTGCTGCATCGCCATCGCCCGGACCGGCTGATCATCGAGCCCTCGGGGCTCGGCCATCCGGCCGGCCTCATTGAGATGCTGCGCGGCGAGGGGCTGGGCGAGGCGCTGGCGGTGCACGACGTGATCGCGCTGCTCGACCCGCGCCGGCTGGATGATCCGCGCGCCCGGTCGCACGAGACCTTTCGCGATCAGCTGGTCATGGCCGACGGCGTGGCGCTGACCATGACCGACCTGGCCACACCCGAACAGGTCCAGGCGGCGAGGGAGTGGCTCGGCGCGCTCTGGCCGGCGAAGCGCTGGATTCGCGAGGCGCCCCATGGCGACCTGCCGCTCGCGCTGCTGGCGGCGGGCGGGCGCCACGCCGATGGCGGCGGGGGATCCGCCCCGGCGCCGCATCGGGCGGCGCGGGACGAGGCGCGCCACCCGCCGGCAGCGCCGGCCGCGATCGAGCGTGAGCCGGCCCCCGGTCGGCCGGTCCGCGAGGAGGGGGCGTCGCTCGGGCACGCGAGCCTGGGCTGGCGCTGGCACGCCGCGGAGCGCTTCGACCTGGATCGCCTCGCGGCGCGCCTCGGCGAGCTGCCCGCCGGTCTCCGGGTGAAGGGCGTGCTGCATACCACCGAGGGCTGGCGGCTCTACAACCGGGCCGAGGGCGTGGTCAGCCTCGGCGATACCGCCTGGCGGCGCGACTCCCGCCTGGAGCTGATCGGCGAGGCGGGGCGGCTGCCGGACCCCGAAGCGCTGGAAGTCATGCTCGAGGCGTGCCGGGCCAGGGGGTGAAGCGTCCGCCCCGCGGCGCGCGTCAGGCGAGCGGGAACGCCTGAAGTCGTGGCTCGGTGCCGTCCTCGACGACGATCTCCCAGCCCTGGTCCGGCTGCCAGTCGCCCAGCACCAGGCGCCTGGCCGGGGTGCCGTCGACCTGGAGGTCGTGCGCCGCCGGGCGATGAGTGTGGCCATGGATCAGGGTATCGACCCCGTGGTCGCGCAGCGCCGCGACCACCTCCTCGGGGGTGACATCCATGATGTCCTCGGCCTTGTTGGAGTTGGCCTCCCCGGACTGGTCGCGCAGCTGTTTCGCGAGCTGGAGCCGCTCGGCGATCGGCATGGCGAGGATCTGTGCCTGCCACTGCGGGTCCCGGGCCTGGCGGCGGAAGGCCATGTAGGCCTCGTCCCGGGTGCAGAGGCTGTCGCCGTGCATCAGCAGCACCGGCCGGTCGCCCAGGGTCACCACGCTGGGGTCCGGCAGCAGGCGGGCGCCGGCGGCGGTCGCGAAGCGCTCGCCGAGCAGGAAGTCGCGGTTGCCGTGCATCAGGTAGACGGCAGTGCCGCCCTCGGCGAGGCGCTTCAGCGCGGCGGCGACGCGGGCGGCCAGCTCGGCGGTGCCGGTCGGGTCGCCGGCGCCGAGGTCAAGCAGGTCGTCGCCGATCCACGCCTCGAAGAAGTCGCCGAGGATATAGAGGGCCTCGGCGCCGGAGGCACGTTCGTCGAGCCAGCGCAGGAAGCCGTCGGTGAGTTCGGAGGTGGCGGGCTGCAGGTGCAGGTCGGAGATCAGCAGGGTGGTCATGGTCGGCCCGGTTGGCAGGGGAAAGGGGGCGTCGGTGATGCGTGTCGGTTGGCGAAACGCATCACGCCCGCCAAGGGTCGGCGGGCGTGGCAGCGAACGTGGCGAGGCTCAGGCCTCGGCGTCGTCCTTCACGTAGGCCTTCTGGATGACCACGTCCTCGGCGGGCACGTCGGCGTGCATGCCGCGACGGGTAGTGGGCACCTCCTTGATCTTCTCCACCACGTCCATGCCCTCGACGACCTCGCCGAACACGCAGTAGCCCCAGCCCTGGATGCTCTTGCCGCTGTGGTTGAGGAAGTCGTTGTCGGCCACGTTGATGAAGAACTGCGCGGTCGCCGAGTGCGGGTCCTGGGTGCGGGCCATGGCCAGGGTGCCGCGGGTGTTCTTCAGGCCGTTGTCGGCCTCGTTGTCGATGGCCTCGCGGGTCGGCTTCTGGTTGAAGTCGCTGTCGAAGCCGCCGCCCTGGATCATGAAGCCCGGGATCACGCGGTGGAAGAGGGTGCCATCGTAGAAGCCGTCGCGCACGTACTGCTCGAAGTTGGCGGCGGTCTTCGGGGCCTGGTCGTGGTTGAGGGCGATGGTGATATCGCCGAAGTTGGTCTGCAGTACGATCATCGATCCGTTCCTGTGTGCGATGTAGGGAGCAATGGGGGATGCGCCTTGGCGCTGCCCATGGGCGTGGCGCTATAATAGCCGTTTTGCCTCGATGCGCGAAGGCGGGAGCGTGTCCGTCACGTCCTGCGCGGCGCATCGAGCCAGGCCCGCGATTCAACCAGAGGTTGCCCCACCGACATGACCACCGAGACTACCAGCGCGCCGAACTTCATCCGCAACCAGATCCGCGAGGAGATCGAGGCCGGGCGGACCGGGAAGATCGTGACGCGCTTCCCGCCGGAGCCCAACGGCTTCCTGCACATCGGCCACGCCAAGTCGATCTGTCTGAACTTCGGGCTTGCCGAGCACTTCGGTGGCGACTGTCATCTGCGCTTCGACGACACCAACCCGGCCAAGGAAGAGCAGGCCTACATCGACGCCATCAAGGAGGATGTCAGCTGGCTGGGCTTCGAGTGGGCGGGCCCGGTGCGCTTCGCCTCGGACTACTTTGACCAGCTCTACGCCTGGGCCCAGCATCTGGTGCGCGAGGGCAAGGCCTACGTCGACGACCTCTCCCCGGACGAGATCCGCGAGTACCGCGGCACCCTGACCGAGCCGGGCAAGCCGAGCCCCTATCGCGAGCGTGACGCGGACGAGAACCTCGACCTGCTCGAGCGCATGCGCGTGGGCGAGTTCGCCGAAGGCGAGAAGGTGCTGCGGGCGAAGATCGACATGGCCTCCCCCAACATCAACCTGCGCGACCCGATCCTCTACCGTATCCGCCACGCCAGCCACCATCAGACCGGCGACAAGTGGAAGATCTACCCCTCCTACGACTTCACCCACGGGCAGTCCGATGCCCTCGAGGGCGTGACCCACTCCGTCTGCACACTGGAGTTCGAGGATCACCGCCCGCTCTACGAGTGGTTCCTCGACAACCTGCCGGTGCCGGTGACCCCGCGCCAGATCGAGTTCGCGCGGCTCAACCTCAACTACACCCTGACCTCCAAGCGCAAGCTCAAGCTGCTGGTGGACGAGCAGATCGTCGATGGCTGGGATGACCCGCGCCTGCCGACTATCTCCGGCATGCGCCGTCGCGGCTACACCCCGGCCTCGATCCGCAAGTTCTGCGACATGATCGGCGTGACCCGCGCCGACGGCGGCCTGGTGGACATCGCCATGCTCTACCACGCCATCCGCTCGGACCTCGAGGACAACGCCCCGCGGGCCATGGCCGTGCTCAAGCCGCTCAAGGTGGTGCTGACCAACGTGGCCGAGGATCACGAGGAGGTCTACGAGGTGCCCGGCCACCCGGCCCGCGAGGACATGGGCGTGCGCCAGATCCCGTTCACCCGGGAGCTCTATATCGACGCCGACGACTTCATGGAGGAGCCGCCCAAGAAGTTCTTCCGCCTGGCGCCGGGCAAGGAGGTGCGCCTGCGCAACAGCTACGTGATCCGCTGCGACGAGGTGATCAAGGACGCCGCCGGCGAGATCGCGGAGCTGCGCTGCTCCGTGGACTTCGACACCCTCGGCAAGAACCCGGAAGGGCGCAAGGTCAAGGGCGTGATTCACTGGGTCAGCGCCGCGCACGGCGTGCCCATGGAGGTACGCCTCTACGACAACCTCTTCCAGGTCGAGCAGCCCGACAAGGACAAGGACGCCGACTTCCTCGACCACCTCAACCCCGAGTCGCTGGTCACCGTGCAGGCGATCGGCGAGCCGAGCCTCGCCGAGGCCACGCCCGAGAGCCGCTTCCAGTTCGAGCGGGTGGGCTACTTCTGCGCCGATCGCCACGCCTGCCAAGACGGCACCCTGGTGTTCAACCGCACCGTGGGCCTCAAGGACGGCTGGGCCAAGGTGAAGAAGCAGGAAAGCCAGAAGACCGCACAGGCCAACAAGGGGTGAGCATGAGCGCCGAGATGCAGATCTACAACACGCTGACACGCCGCAAGGAGCCTCTCACGCCGCTTGTGCCCGGCAAGGTGCGCATGTACGTCTGCGGCATGACGGTCTACGACTACTGCCACCTGGGCCACGCCCGGGTGATGGTGGCCTTCGACGTCATCACCCGCTACCTGCGCGCCCGGGGCTACGACGTCACCTATGTGCGCAATGTCACCGACATCGACGACAAGATCCTCAAGCGGGCCGACGAGAACGGCGAGAGCATTACTGCGCTCACCGAGCGCATGATCGCGGCCATGCACGAGGACGAGGCGCGCCTGTCCGTGCTGCCGCCGGACCGGGAGCCTCGCGCCACCGGTCACATCGGCGAGATCATCGCCATGATCGAGACGCTGATCGACAAGGGCTTCGCCTACGCCGCCGACAACGGCGACGTCTACTACCGGGTGCGCCGCTTCGAGCACTACGGGGCGCTGAGCAACCGTGACCCCGACGAGATGCGCTCCGGCGCCCGCATCGAGGTGGACGAGCACAAGGAGGATCCGCTGGACTTCGTGCTCTGGAAGGCGGCCAAGCCCGGCGAGGCGAGCTGGCCCTCGCCCTGGGGCGAGGGACGTCCCGGCTGGCACATCGAGTGCTCGGCGATGTCCACCTGCTGCCTGGGCGAGACCTTCGACATCCATGGCGGCGGGCCGGACCTGATGTTCCCCCATCACGAGAACGAGATCGCCCAGAGCGAGGCCGCCACCGGCCAGCGCTACGTCAACACCTGGATGCACGCCGGGGCGGTGCGGGTGAACCAGGAGAAGATGTCCAAGTCGCTGGGCAACTTCTTCACCATCCGCGACGTGCTCGAGCACCACGACCCGGAGGTGGTTCGCTACCTGCTGGTGGCGAGCCACTACCGCAGCCCGATCAACTACGCCCCCGAGTCGCTGGCCGAGGCCCGCAAGTCGCTGGAGCGCTTCTACAACGCTCTCGAAGGGCTGGCGCTCGAAGGGCTGGCCCTGGAGGCCGTCGCCCTCGACGAGTCGACGGCGGAGACGCTCGCGCCGTCGAGCGACGGCGGCCACGCGGCGCGCTTCGCCGCCGCCATGGACGACGACTTCAACACGCCCGAGGCGCTCTCGGTGCTCTTCGACCTGGCCCGCGAGGTTAACCGCGCCCGCAAGGAGGCGCCGGAGCGGGCCCCGGCGCTGGCCGCCGAGCTCAAGCGCCTGGGCGCGGTGCTGGGGCTCCTGCAGCAGGACCCGGCGAGCTTCCTCAAGGCCGGCGCCGCCGACCTGCCGCTCGCCGAGGCCGAGATCCAGGCGCGGATCGAGGCGCGGGCCGCGGCCAAGAAGGCCAAGGACTTCGCCCGCGCCGACGCTATTCGCGACGAGCTCGCCGCGCTTGGGATCATCCTCAAGGATTCCCGCGAGGGCACCACCTGGGTCTTCGAGGCGCCCGGCGACTGACCGCGGCCCGCCCCGAAGCCGTGAACGCGCGCCCGGTTCCTGCACGGCAGGGGCCGGGCGCGTCGCGTTTCGGGGCGGAGGGTCAGCGAGGCGGCGAGGGCGGCAACGGGATCTGGTGTGGCCAGTCGTCTGGGACCAGCATCAGGCGCCGCTCGCCGGTCTCGGGGTGACCAAGCGCCAGCTGCAGCGGCGCGCCGCCGGCCTGGAAGTGCGCCCTGAGCCGCCCGTCCAGGATCGACAGGGGCGCAAGCGTCTCGCCGCGGGGCAGGGCGAGCCAGTGCGGCTTGTGCAGCCAGGCGCCGCGCGTGCCCGGCGGCAGCCCGGCCCGCAGCCGGGGCCAGTCCCGGGCGCAGAGCCAGCGGCCGCGCAGGTGGTCGGGGGTGGCGTCGCGCGGCGCTGGCAGGGGCGCGTGCCAGGGGTAGAAGAGCACGCCCGGCATCGCCAGCCGCACGGGCGTGGCCGGTACGCTGCCCGAGGAGGGCGGCTCTGCCGGTTGGGCGGATGACAGCAGCGGCTGCAGCGCCTCGATGGCCTCCGGGGTGCGCGTGAGGCAGAGCTGGTGATGAAAGAGGTGGTCGCGCTTGGCGAGCAGGCTGTCGGCCCCGCCCGGGCCGATCCAGCGCGCCTGGCTGTCCGGCGCGCCGGGCCCCTCGTCGAGGCCCAGGTAGAACTTGATCGCCACCTCCAGGTGCACCGGGCGAGGGTCATCGCGCCGGGCGTAGAGCAGGTCCAGCTCGCCCAGGGTGCGCTTGCCCTGGTGGATGCGCAGGTTGTGGGCCAGCAGTCGCGTGGCCGGCGCCTCCTCGAGCAGGAACTGCCAGAGTCGCTCGTGATAGAGCCCCATCCGCCCGCGCAGGGTGGGGGCGAGGTGCGCCTCGAGGCGGCCCGGCGCGCGTTCGTGTTCCCGCAGCCAGGCCGCCAGCCGGTCGTCATCGGCGAGGCCCAGCTCGGCGCGGGTCGGGCGCGGGACGCCCGGCAGCGCGACGAGGCAAGGCGCGAACAGGATCCAGCCGAGGTCGCGGACCAGCGGGTGGCGGCAGTGATCGAGGAGGCGTTGCGCCGAGGCGGTGAGCGGCATGCTGAGGGTCCGACGTTGATGCCCGTGTCTGACATTGAAGCTATACAGGCCTTATACTCAGGATACATTCATAAGGAACCCGGTGAACATGATGATTCGTCCCCTGTCTCGCTGCGTCTCCCTGGCGGCCGCGTCGCTGATTGCCATCTCCACGGCCCAGGCGCAGGAGCCCGTGGTGGTGGCCTCCAAGATCGATACCGAAGGCTCGGTGCTCGGCCAGCTGATCCTGCAGCGACTGGAGGAGGGCGGCATCGAGGTCGAGGATCGCCTGCAGCTCGGCGGCACCAGCATCGTGCGCGAGGCGCTGCTGGCCGGCGAGATCGATCTCTACCCCGAGTACACCGGCAACGGCGCCTTCTTCTTCGACATGACCGACAGCCCGGTGTGGAACGACGCCGCCAAGGCCTATGACACCGTGCGCGAGCGTGACGCCGAGGCGAACGATCTCGTCTGGCTGACGCCCGCCGAGGCCAACAACACCTGGGCGATCAGCGTGCGCGGCGAGCTGGCCCGCGAGCACGGCCTCGAGAGCCTCGAGGACCTGGCGGACTACCTCGCCGACGGCGGCGACTTCAAGCTGGCGGCGAGCGCCGAGTTCGTGGAGTCGCCCCAGGCGCTGCCGGCCTTCCAGTCGGCCTATGGCTTCGAGCTCGACGAGGAGGAGCTGTTGATCCTCTCCGGCGGCAACACCGCGGCGACCATGCGCGCCGCCGCCCAGCAGACCAGCGGCGTCAATGCGGCCATGACCTACGGTACCGACGGCGGCCTGCAGGCCCTGGACCTGGTGGTCATGGACGACACCCTTGGCGTGCAGCCGGTCTATCAGCCGGCGCCTGTGGTCCGCGAGGCGGTCCTCGACCAGCACCCCGAGATCGCCGAGCTGCTCGACCCGGTCTTCCGGGCGCTGGACAAGGAGACCCTGCAGCGCCTCAACGGCGACGTGGCGGTGAACGGGCGCCCCCCGGCTGCCGTGGCCGCCGAGTTCCTCGATACCCTGGGCGACTGAGGCGACCTTGCCCGCCGAACGTCCCCGCCACAATGTCGTGCTGCTGAGCCTGTCGCTGGTCGGCCTGCTGGTCTGGCTGACCCTCGACACGGTGAGCGTGGCGCCCAACCGCATCGTGCCCGGCACCGCCCATGGCCTGGCAGCATCGCTCGGCTGGGCCGGCGCCCTGGTCTCGGCGCTGCCGCTGCTGGCGCTGGCGGCGCTCTCCCGGCGGCCGACGCCGGCGGCGCTGCTCCTCGCCCTGGGGCTCACCGTGCTGATGCTGGCCGCCTTGCCGCTCTGGCTCTCCCTGGCGGCGCATCGCCTGGTCGATCCCGGCGCGGCCGGGGCGCGCCTGGGCGTCGGCGCCGGCGTCTGGCTGCTGCTCTTCCTGCTGCTGATGCTGCTGGTGGAGCTGCGCGGTCGCCTGGCACTGTCGCGCCTGGCGGGCGTCGCTCTGCTGGCGCTGCCGCTGGCCGTGCTCGGGCTCTGTCTCAGCCGGTGGCTCGCGCCCCTGGCGCTGTGGCAGGAGTTCCAGGGGCGCCGCGACCAGTTCCTGGGCGCCGTCCTCGAGCACCTGGCGCTGGTCGGCGCGGCGGTCGGCGCAAGCCTCGTGCTCGGGGTGGCCGCGGCGCTCGCCATGCGCCGCTGGCAGGCCGCCCAGCGGATCGGCTTCGGCATGCTCAACGTCCTGCAGACCATCCCCAGCATCGCGCTCTTCGGCCTGTTGCTAGCCCCGCTCGCCTGGCTCTCGGCCCACGTCGACTGGCTGGCGGCGCTGGGGGTGAGCGGCATCGGCGCCGCCCCGGCGCTGCTGGCGCTGGTGGGCTACAGCCTGCTGCCGATGGTGCGCAACACCTTCGTGGCGCTGGAGGCGGTGGATCCCGGCGTCATCGATGCCGCCCGCGGCATGGGCATGAGCCGCGGCCAGGTGTTTCGCCAGGTGCGCCTGCCGCTGGCGCTGCCGGTGATCCTCGAGGGGGTGCGCATCACCACGGTGCAGGCCATCGGGTTGACCGCGGTGGCCGCGCTGATCGGCGCCGGCGGCCTCGGCACCTTCATCTTCCAGGGGCTCGGCCAGGCCGCCATGGACCTGGTGCTGCTGGGCGCGTTGCCCATCCTGGCCCTGGCGCTGGTCGCCGACGCCCTGCTCGGGGCCCTGACCGATACGCTACGCCCGGGAGGGGCCGCATGATCGATCTGATCCACGTCACCAAGCGCTTCGGCGATGCCGTCGCGGTGGACGACATCTCGCTGAGCGTGGCGCGGGGTGAGCTCTGTGTGCTGGTCGGCACCTCGGGCTGCGGCAAGTCGACCACGCTGCGCATGATCAACCGCCTGATCGAGCACAGCGAGGGCGAGATCCATATCGACGGCCAGCAGATTCGCGACTTCCGCGAGGAGCACCTGCGCCGGCGCATGGGCTACGCCATCCAGAGCACCGGGCTCTTCCCGCACTGGACGGTGGCCCGCAACATCGGCCTGGTGCCGCGCCTGCTCAAGTGGCCGGCCGCCAGGGTCAGGGCGCGGGTCGAGGAGCTGATGGGCCTGCTCGGGCTCTCCATGGCAGAGTTCGCCGACAAGTACCCCCACCAGCTCTCTGGCGGCCAGGCCCAGCGGGTGGGCGTCGCCCGGGCGCTGGCGGCGGATCCCGATATCCTGCTGATGGACGAGCCCTTCGGCGCCCTGGACCCGCTGACCCGGGAGGGCCTGCAGGAGGAGCTGCGCGCGCTGCAGGGGCGGCTCGAGAAGACCATCGTCTTCGTCACCCACGACATGGACGAGGCGTTGCGCCTGGCCGACCACCTGGTGGTGATGCACCAGGGGCGGATCAAGCAGCAGGGCCGGCCGCTCGAGCTCCTGCGCGAGCCGGCCGACGCCTTCGTCGAGTCGCTGCTGGGCGGCGAGGATCGCGGCCTGAAGGAGGCGGCGCTGCTGCCGGTCAGCCAGCGCATGCTGCCGCTGGGGCCGCGTCTGCTGGCGCGCGAGCGGATCGGCCAGCAGGCCAGCCTGCGCGAGGCGCTGTCGCTGATGCTGTGGCGCCATGCCGAGCGGCTCACCGTGGTCGACGACGACGACCTGCCGGTGGGCGAACTCTCCCTGCGCCGCCTGGTAGGAGCGCGCAGCGATGACTGAGGCTCGACGACTCGCCGTGCCACTGGGCTGGGTGGCGCTGCTGCTGGCCGCCACCCTGGGCATGGGGCAGCTGGAGGGGCTCTTTCGCCTCCTCGAGCCCGACAGCCGCCAGGTGATCTACGCCCGGGCCGACTTCCTGACCCTGCTCGGGCGCCACCTCACCGTGGTGGGGGTGGCGGCGGTGCTGGCCGTCCTGATCGGGGTCGGCGCCGCCATCGCCGTGACCCGCCCGCGGGGCCGCGACTTCCTGCCGCTGGTCAGCCAACTGGCCTCCATGGGGCAGACCTTCCCGCCGGTGGCGGTGCTGGCGCTGGCCGTGCCGGTGCTCGGCTTCGGCACCCTGCCGATCATCGTGGCGCTGCTGCTCTACGGGCTGCTGCCCATCGTGCGCAACACCCTGGCGGGCATCCTCGGCATCGACCCCTCGGTGCGCGAGGCGGCGCGCGGCATGGGCATGAGCAGCGGCCAGATCCTTCGCCAGGTGGAGCTGCCCCTGGCCGCCCCGGTGATCCTTGCCGGCATCCGCACCTCGGTGACCATCAGCATCGCCACCGCGGCGATCGGCGCCACCGTGGGGGCGAGCAACCTGGGCGATCCGATCATCTCGGGCATCGTCAATGGCAACACCGCCTACGTGATCCAGGGGGCGCTGCTGATCGGGCTGCTGGCGATCAGCGTCGACAGCCTGTTCAGCCGCCTGCCGTCCCCCGGCGGGCGCTGAGCGCCTCGCGCCCGCGCTTCGTGCTACGTCCAACTCTCTCCTGAGTGCTGCTCGCACGCATGCAGCACGCGGCGTTCCCTCGTGCGATGGGGGACTACCCAAGAAGAACAGTTTACGTTAACGTCAATCCTGTTGCGTTGACCGGCCCCGGGGCGACCCCCTGGCGGAGCGGAACATTAAAGACAACACTGCCCCCAAAAGGGGCACAGGATCATGACGATGACAACAACAGCGGACATCCACGAGCCGACCTTCCTGGCCGGTGACGAGTTCAGCATTCCGACCTTCCGGCTGCTCCAGCAGGACGGCACCCTCCACGAGGGGGCGAAGGCGCCCGAGCTCGACCAGGAGCAGGCGCTGGCCATCTACCGCGCCATGGTCGCCACCCGGGTGCTCGACGAGCGGATGCTCGCCGCCCAGCGCCAGGGACGCCTCTCCTTCTACATGCAGTGCACCGGCGAGGAGGCCGCGGTGATCGGCGCCACGGCGGCGCTGGACGACGCCGACATGATCATGGCGCAGTACCGTGAGCAGGGCGCCCTGATCTATCGCGGCTTCACCTTCGACGAGTTCATGAACCAGCTGTTCGGCAACGAGCTCGACTACGGCAAGGGCCGCCAGATGCCGATCCACTACGGGTCGCGCAAGCTGCACTACATGACCATCTCGTCGCCGCTGGCGACCCAGATCCCCCAGGCCACCGGCTACGCCTACGGCCAGAAGCTCGCCGGCGACGGCCAGTGCACCACGGTGTTCTTCGGCGAGGGGGCGGCCTCCGAGGGCGACTTCCATGCCGCCCTGAACATGGCGGCGGTCCACGAGGTGCCGGTGATCTTCTTCTGCCGCAACAACGGCTATGCGATCTCCACCCCCTCCATCGAGCAGTTCGCCGCCGACGGCGTGGCACCACGGGCCTTCGGCTATCGCATGCACGTGATCCGCGTCGACGGCAACGACATCCTGGCGGTCTACGCGGCCACCCGCGAGGCGCGCCGGATCGCCGTGGAGCACAACCAGCCGGTGCTGATCGAGGCCATGAGCTATCGCCTGGCCGCCCACTCCTCCTCGGACGACCCCTCCGGCTATCGCTCCAAGAAGGAAGAGGAGGCCTGGCGCGAGAAGGATCCCATCCTGCGCATGCAGCGCTGGCTGGGCGACCTGGGCTGGTGGAGCGACGACGAGGAGAAGGCGCTCCAGGAGAGCCTGCGCCGCGAGGTCCTGGAGACCATGAAGCGGGCCGAGAAGCGTCCGCCGCCGCCGCTGGACAGTCTTGTGACCGATGTCTACGCCGACGTCACCCCGGAACTGCAGCGACAGCTCGATGCGCTCAAGCGCCACATCCGCCAGTACCCGGAGGCCTACCCCAAGGGGGCGCGTGCCCTGGACCCGGACGTGCAAGCCGATGCCACCGCGGCCAAGGGAGAGAAGTGAGATGCCGACCATGAACATGCTGCAGGCCATCAACAACGCCCTGGACATCGCCATGGGCGAGGACGACAAGGTGCTCTGCTTCGGCGAGGACGTGGGCAGCTTCGGCGGCGTCTTCCGCGCCACCAGCCACCTGCAGGAGAAGTACGGCCGCGCGCGCTGCTTCAACACGCCGCTGGTGGAGCAGGGCATCATCGGCTTCGCCAACGGCCTGGCCGCCCAGGGTTCGGTGCCGGTCGCCGAGATCCAGTTCGCCGACTACATCTTTCCGGCCTTCGACCAGATCGTCAACGAGACCGCCAAGTTCCGCTACCGCTCCGGCGATCTTTTCAACGTCGGCGGCCTGACCATCCGCGCCCCCTACGGCGGCGGCATCTCCGGCGGGCTCTACCACTCCCAGTCGCCGGAGGCCTACTTCGCGCACACCCCCGGCCTCAAGATCGTGGTGCCCCGCGATCCCTACCAGGCCAAGGGACTGCTGCTGGCCGCCATCCGCGACCCGGACCCGGTCCTCTTCTTCGAGCCCAAGCGGCTCTATCGCGCCGCCGTGGGCGAGGTGCCGGAGGAGGACTACCAGCTGCCCATCGGCGAGGCCGAGGTGACTAAGGAGGGCAGCGACGTGACCCTGGTAGGCTGGGGCGCCCAGATGGAGGTGATCGAGCGTGCCGTGGAGCTCGCCGAGAAGGACGGCATCTCCTGCGAGGTGATCGACCTGAGGAGCCTCCTGCCCTGGGATCAGGAGACCGTGGCCGAGTCGGTGTTGAAGACCGGCCGGCTGGTCATCACCCACGAGGCACCGCGCACCGGGGGCTTCGCCGGCGAGATCGCCGCGGCCATCCAGGAGCGCTGCTTCCTGTACCTGGAATCGCCCATCGCCCGGGTGACCGGCCTGGATACCCCCTTCCCGCTGACCCTGGAGAAGGAGTACCTGCCGGACCACCTGAAGATCGTCGAGGCCATCCGCGAAAGCGTGAATTTCTGACGACCGGATCCAGGACAGGAGAGACAAGATGACAGAGTTCAAGCTGCCCGATATCGGCGAAGGTATCGTGGAGTGCGAGGTAGTGGAGTGGCGCATCCAGGAGGGTGACGTCATCGAGGAGGACCAGCCGGTGGTCGAGGTGATGACCGACAAGGCGCTGGTCGAGATCACCGCCCCGGAGGCAGGGCGGGTGACCCGGCTCCACGTGCCCAAGGGCGAGATCGCCAAGGTGCACGCGCCGCTGTTCGCCTACGAGGCCGAGAGCGGCGAGGCCGGTGCCTCGGCCCCGGCGTCCGAGGCACGAGAATCCGAGCCCCGGGCCGACGAGCCCTCGCCCTCCGCTGCAGAGGCGGGCGCTCGCCCGGCCAAGGCCGCGACGGCCGCCGCCAAGGACTTCATCCTGCCGGACCTCGGCGAGGGCATCGTCGAGTGCGAGGTCGTGGAGTGGCGCATCGCCGAAGGCGACATGCTCGAGGAGGACCAGCCGGTCGTCGACGTGATGACCGACAAGGCCATGATGGAGATCACCGCTCCGGAGGCGGGGCAGGTGACCCGGCTCCACGTCGCCAAGGGCGAGATCGCCAAGGTGCACGCGCCGCTGTTCGCCTATGCGCCGGCCGACGCCGAGCCGGAAGGGGAGCCCGAGACGGCCGAACGCGAGGCGTCCGCGCCCGCCGCCTCGAGCCAGCCAGCCCCGCAGGCGGCCGCGACGGAAGCGTCGTCTGGCACGGTGGCCCGCGAGACGAGCGGGCAGGGGCCCCACGGGCGAATCCCGGCGAGCCCGGCGGTGCGCCGCCTGCTGCGCGAGCACGGGCTGCGCCTGGGCGAGGTGCCGGGCTCCGGCAAGCAGGGCCGGGTGCTGAAGGAGGACGTCCAGGCCTACCTGGCCCGCGGCGGGACTGCCGGCGCAGAAGCCCCGGCCGCCGCGGAAAGCCCCGCCGAGCCGGCCCGGGCATCCGCGCCCGCGAGCGCCCCGGGCGAGGTGCGCGTGGAGCCGATGCGCGGCATCCGCGCCGCCATGGCCCGCAAGATGGTCGCCTCGGCCTCCACGATCCCGCACTTCCAGTACGGCGAGGAGCTCGACGTCACGGAGCTTCTGGCGCTGCGCGAGCGCCTGAAGCCCGAGGCCCAGGCCCGGGACGCGCGCCTGACGCTGATGCCCTTCTTCATGAAGGCGATGGCGCTGTCGATCCGCGACTTCCCGATCCTCAACAGCCGGCTCAACGAGGCGGGCGACGAGATCCACTACCTGCCCTCGTGCAACATCGGCATGGCCGTGGACGGCAAGGCGGGCCTGATGGTGCCCAACGTCAAGGGCGTGGAGCGGCTGAGCCTGCTGGAGATCGCCGGCGAGATCCAGCGCCTCACCCAGGATGCCCGCGAGGGCCGGGTGGCCTCCGCGGACCTGCAGGAGGGAACGATCAGCATCTCCAACATCGGCGCGCTGGGCGGTACCTACGCGGCGCCGATCATCAACGCCCCGGAGGTGGCGATCGTCGCCATCGGCAAGACCCAGTGGCTGCCGCGCTTCGACGCCGACGACAACGTCGTCAAGCGGGCGATCATGACCGTCACCTGGGCGGGGGATCACCGGCTGATCGACGGCGGCACCATCGCCCGCTTCTGCAACGCCTGGAAGGGCTATCTCGAAGCCCCGGAGACGATGCTCCTGCACCTTGGATAAGCGCGCCTTTCACGGCTCCTCGCCATGCCGGATACCGGGGGCAAGGCGAAGCGAGGGTCCTTTGCCAAGGATGGCAAAGGTAGCGCCCAGGGATGGGTTCACAGCGCCCTCGCGAAGACTTGCCGACGGGATCTGATCCACTGGGTTGTGCAAGGAGTCCCATGTCATGACGCAGGCGTCCCTGCAGCAGTTCTACATCCCGGAAGAGCAGTCGATCTACCTGCTCAGCCACGACGACGCCCGCAAGCTCAAGGCGTGGGTGTCGCTGTGCCAGGCCCAGCTCGAGCAGCTGGGCTACCGGGGCATCGAGCTGATCGGCAAGGGCGCCTACGGCTTCGTGTTCGCCGGCTTCACCGGGGTGGGCGAGGAGTACGTCTTCAAGTTCACCCGGGTCAACCTGCCCCAGCGCCTGCAGGACCGCCTCGAGGAGGAGGCCTTCATGCTGGAGCAGGTCGACCACCCGCGGGTACCGAAGCTGATCGTCTTCCAGCGGGTCCGCCGCCAGTCGATCCTGGTGATGCAGCGGGCGCCGGGCTACAACCTCGAGGAGGTCTCGCTGCAGCGGGGGCGGCTCTCGCCGCGCCTGGTGGTGCGCATCGCCGACCAGCTGGCCGATATCCTGCGCGCCCTGCGCCGGGAGAGCGGGCCCGCCGGCAAGCCGGTGGTGCACGGCGACATCAAGCCCTCCAACCTGGTCTTCGACGCGCAACACGAGACCATCGCGCTGATCGACTGGGGCTCCTCGGTGTTCGCCCAGCTCGATGCCAACCAGCAGTTCGTGGCGACCAACGTCATGGAGCTGATGTCGGACAACCTGCAACAGACCAACGCCCGCCTGGGCGACGTCTATTTCATCGGCGAGGAGCAGCTCAACGGCGCGCTCTCCTCGCCGCGCTTCGACGAGCAGGGCGCGGCGGCGACCCTCTATGCGCTGGCCTCGGCCCAGTCCTGCCGCTTCGGCCACCGGGCCATCCCCGCCACCTCGCTCGGCCTGCCCCGGGAGTTCGCGCGCATGCTCGACGGCATGCTCGATCCCGACCCGCAGACACGCCGGCGCGCCGGCGATCACTTCATCCGCGAGATGCCGCGCCTGGGGCGGTTGGTGATGCTCGACCTGCCCACGCCCCAGGAGGCGCCGCTGGTGCCGGTCTGGAGCCGGCCCGCCGGGCGCGAGATCGACACCGTGGTCTACAGCTCGCGCAAGTCCTTCCTGCGCGAGGAGGGCGGTCGCGAGACGCTCAACGACGTCAACGACGTCCAGCTCGATCGCTACTACAAGAACTTCATGCAGAACATGGGCGAGACCGAGAAGGCCTTCCTGGCCGCGGTCAGCCGGCTCGGCCGCTACCCGGTGGTCGGCGGGCTGGCGGTGCGCTGGGAGGCCGAGGGCGTCTACATCGACACCTCGCTCAACCTCCACGACCCCGGCCTCAAGCCGGCCTTCATCGCCGCGGTCAACAACATGGTGACCCTCGCCCGGGCGATCCATCGCCGCGGGATCTTCAAGAGCTGCCTGTTCAATGCCCGCGACACCCTGCACCTGGAGCGGGAGAGCGTCGATCGCCCCTTCGTGCTCACCCCCGGCATGCGGCTGCACTACGAGGTCAGCGCGGTGCCGGAGCTCGAGGACCGCTCGCGCCTGCACAGCTACTTCGAGGATGGCCCGGACCCCGAGGAGTTCCTGGTGCTGCCCGAGGCGATCATCACCTCGCTGGAGGCGCTCAACGAGATCCACCACACCGGCATGATCATCTTCGAGGCGCTGCCCGAGCACCTGAAGATCCATAGCCACTACCGCCTGCTGGACCCCTCCCGGGAGGTGGAGTTTCGCCGCCGGCTCGAGGACATCCTCGATGCGGTGGGGCTGATCGAGGGGCTCGGGGTCTCGGGCTTCATGAAGATGCCCTACAAGGACACCCGCTTCTTCGCCCATATCGAACGCCAGCCCGAGCGCTTCTATCCGCGCAACCCCCGCCAGGCGGCGGAACTGTCGGCGACGCGCGAAAGCGAGTAGGGTATTCGCTCGCCGGGTTTCTCGTCGCACAGGGAGGTGGGTCGACGCTTATGCTCCAGCCGTTGCTGATCAAGCTGCTGGCCACGGCCGGCATCGTCATGCTGGTGGCGCTGTCGGTGGGGCGCCTGGGCCCGAGGCTCGGCGGCATCGTCGCCGGCACCCCGGTGATCCTCGGGCCCGGCTACTTCTTCATGCTGCGCGAGCAGTCGGCGGACTTCGTGCAGCAGGCCGTGCTCTCCACCCTGCAGGCGCTGGTGGCGACGCTGCTCTTCACGGTCTGCTTCGTGGTGAGCACGGCGCGGCGCACGGCTCTGCAGGGCCTGGCGCTCGCGAGCCTGCTCTGGGTGCCCGGCGCGCTGTTGTTCACCCGGCTGCCGGGCGGGCTGGTCGGCGTCGTCGTCGCCTACCTGGCGGTGCTTGCGATGGCGGAGGGGATCAACCGCCGGCTGCGGCTGGGTCAGCCGGTGGTGGTGGCCAGCACCGGCTGGGGCGACCTGGTGCTGCGCGGGCTGCTGGCGGGGCTGCTGGTGAGCCTGGCGACCACGCTCGCCGCGCGTTCCGGGCCGGCCCTCTCCGGCGTCATCCTCGGCTTTCCGGTAGGGATCCTGACCATCGCCTGGGCGCTCTCCGAGCGCTACGGGATCGACGTGGCCCGCACCACGGTCAGCATGACCCAGCGCGGCATGCTGAGCCTGCTCGCCTTCTGCGTCGTCAGCTACCTCGGCGTGGGCCACCTGCCGGGCCTGCTGGTCTTCGCCCTGTCGCTGGCCTCGTCGATGGCGACCAGCGGCCTGCTGTTCATGCTAAGCCTGTGGCAGGCGCGGCGGCGCTACCCGCGCTGCGCGGCCTAGCGCCGCCGAGAGAAAGCCGTTACGGCCTGCCTAGAGCGAGGCCGCGCAACGCGCGGCCTGGTCGTAGAGGCCGGACATGGCGCGCAGCAGGCCCGCCAGGCGGCTCATCTCCTCGCGCTCGATGCCCATGGAGGCCAGCGAGTCGACCAGGCAGGCCTCGCGGATCTCGGCGTAGCGGCTGCAGGCCTCACGGCCCAGGTCGGTGGTGCGAAACAGGCTCTCCTTGCCCTGCTTCTCGCCGGCCACCAGTCCCAGGCGCCCCAGCTTCTTCAGGGCGTAGGTCACCGTGTGGGTATCCTCGACGTTGAGCACCAGGCAGATGTCCGCCTGGCGCTTGGCCCGCTCCCGGTGGTTGACGCTGTGCAGCACCAGCACGTCCAGGGCGCCGAGCTCCGGGTAGCCGCTGGCCGTCATGCAGCGCACCATCCAGCGGTCGAAGGCATGCCCGGCGATGATCAGGCCGAACTCGAACTCCGAGGTCTCCTGGCTGCTGCGAGACAGGTGCTCCGAGGAGACGATGGGGCTGCGGGGTGTCCGTTCGCGCGTCATGTGCCGCTCCTTGTCGATGAGTCCAACGGTTCGATCAATTGCCCATGGCCTGGGGCAGCCAGGTCACGATGCCGGGGAAGAGGCTGATCAGCACCACGCCGAGCATCATCAGGAAGAAGAACGGCAGGGCGGCCCAGGCGATCGAGAGGATGTTGCGCCCCGTCATGCCCTGCAGCACGAAGAGGTTGAAGCCCACCGGCGGGGTGATCTGCGACATCTCCACCACGATGACCAGGTAGATGCCGAACCAGATCAGGTCGATGCCGGCGGCCTCGACCATCGGCAGCATGATGGAGGTGGTCAGCACCACCACCGAGATGCCGTCGAGGAAGCAGCCCAGCAGGATGAAGAACAGCGTCAGGGCCGCCAGCAGCATGACCGGCGAGAGCCCCAGGGTGCCGATCCAGGCGGCGAGCTCCCGGGGCAGGCCGGTGAAGCCCATGGCCGCGGTGAGGAAGGCGGCACCGGCGAGGATGAAGGCGATCATCGTCGAGGTGCGCACCGCACCAAGCAGGGCGTCGCGAAAGACCCCGCCGCTCATGTTGCCTTGGACCCGGGCCAGCAGCAGCGAGAGCACCACCCCCACGGCCGCCGCCTCGGTGGGCGAGGCGAGCCCCGCGTAGATCGAACCGATGACCCCGACGATCAGGGCCAGCAGGGGGATCAGCCGGCGCGCCCGGCGCAGCTTCTCGCCCAGCGGCAGGCCGGCCTCGGCGGGGGGCACCTTGTCCGGGAAGCGCCAGGACCAGAGCATCAGGTAGCCGGCGAACAGCGAGATCAGCAGCAGCCCCGGGAAGATGCCGGCCATGAACAGCCGCGCGATGGACTGGTCGGTGGCGACGCCGTAGACGATCAGGATGATCGACGGCGGGATCAGCAGGCCCAGGGTCGCGGAGCCGGCCAGGGTGCCGATCACCAGCTGCTCGTCGTAGCCGCGGCGGGTGAGCTCGGGAATGGTCATCTTGCCCATGGTGGCGCAGGTGGCCGCCGAGGAGCCGGAGACGGCGGCGAACAGGCCGCAGCCGACCACGTTGGTGTGCAGCAGGCGCCCCGGGATGCGCTGCATCCAGGGCGAGAGGCCGGTGAACATGTCGTCGGCGAGCCGCGAGCGGAACAGGATCTCGCCCATCCAGATGAACATCGGCAGCGCCGTGAGCTCCCAGCTGTAGCTCTCGCCCCAGACGTTGGAGGCGAGCACGTCGCCGGTGGGCACCGAGGTGAACTGCGAGAGCCCGAGCCAGCCCAGTCCCAGCAGCGAGAAGGCCACCCAGACGCCGCTGCCGAGCAGCAGCATCAGGGCGACGAAGAGGATCGTCATCATCACGAGCATGGTGTGTCTCCCGGGCTCATTCCTGGCCGCTGTCGTCGATGGTGAAGGAGGAGGGCCGGGTCACGGCGGTCACCAGGGTTGCCCACCAGGCCTCGGCGAGCGCCAGGCAGAACAGCACCACGCCGGTGAGCATGGCGGACTGGGGAATCCACAGCGGGATGCGCAGCAGGCCGTAGGAGGTCTCGTTGAAGGCGATGCTGTCGGCCAGCAGCCAGTAGAGGTACCAGCCGAGGTAGAGGGCGAGGATCAGCGCGATGCTCAGGCAGAAGACCTCGACGAAGGCGCGCGGGGCTGGCGAGAGCCGACCGACCAGCAGCGTCACGCGGATATGGCCGCCGTGCACGAAGGTATAGGCGAGCCCGAGGAAGCTGGCACCGACCAGCAGGAAGCCGGAGATCTCGGCGAGGCCGGGAATCGCCAGGCCGATGCGGTCGCCGCCGAGGGCGGTGGCAAAGCGGTCGACGAGGCGGCCGAGGATCTGGGCGGTGATCAGCGCGCAGATCAGGCACAGGCAGAGGGCGGCCAGGTAGCCGCCCAGCTGGTAGAGGGGTCTGAGGCGATAGGTCATGGCAGGGTCCAGAGGCAGCTGCCGGGGCGAGGGCCCCGGCAGAGGAGGGCGGATCAGTCGCGAGCGGCCTCGTAGGCCTCGAGGATGGCGGCGCCCTGGTCACCGGCGCGGCCGGCCCACTCCTCGGTCATGGTCGCGCCGACCTCCTCGAGCAGGGTGGCGAGCTCGGGCGTCGGCTCGCTGACCTCGATGCCGTTCTCCTTGAGCACCGCGAGGGCGTCGGCGGTTTCCTGGCGGCTCATCTCCCAGCCGCGGGTCTCGGCCGCCTCGGCTGCCTCGAGCACGGCCTGCCGGGTCGCCTCGTCGAGGCGCGAGAAGGCCTTCTCGCTGACGATCACCATGTTCTTCGGCAGCCACAGCTGGGCATGGTTGAAGTGGCTCAGGTAGTCCCAGGCCTTGGTGTCGGCACCGGTGGCCGGCGAGGTGATCATGGCGCCGACGCGCCCGGTGCTGAAGGCGGTGGGGATGTCCGGCACCTCGACCTGGGTCGGCACGGCGCCGACCAGCTGGGCGAAGCGCTCGCTGGCGGTGTTGTAGGCCCGCATGCTCAGGTTCTTGAGGTCGTCGGGTTCTTCCACCGCCTGCTGGGTGTAGATGCCCTGGGGCGGCCACGGCACGGCGAACAGCAGGCGCAGGCGCTGCTCGGCGAGCTCCTCGGCGATCACCTCGCGGGAGGCCTCCCAGAGGAGTTCGGCATTCTCGTAGCTCGAGGCGAGGTAGGGCACGGAGTCGACCTCGAAGATCGGGTTCTCGTTGGCCAGCCGCGACATGATCAGCTCGCCGATGGGCACGATGCCGCGCCGCACCGAGTTCTTGATCTCGGCGTGGCCGATCAGCGAGCCGTTGGAGTGCACGGTGATGTCCAGCTCGCCGTCGGTGGCCTCGCGCACGTCATCGGCGAACTCGCGGATGTTGACGGTGTGGAAGGTCATGTCGCCATAGGGCGTGGGCATGTTCCACTCGGTCGCCGCCTGGGCGGTGCCGCCCAGGGTGGCTAGGCTGAGACCAAGGACGGCGGCCGAGGTCAGGGAGCGGAGCGGGAAGCGGACGGTCATGGGCGGTACCTCGTGTCGAATGCGTGGGGTCGTGGCGGGACGGCGGGCGGCGTCGCAGGGCGCCGCCGGCGGGTCGTCACGAACCAGTCTAGCGGGTGTCTGGACGGCAGATTAGGGAGGCGAGGGAGTCAGAGTCAACGATCTGTAGACTAAAGAACGATGTCTTATCGATAAAACGTTGATAAATTCTCGTCAAATACTCGTTTGGAGGAGATGGAGCATGAAGCGCCTGCTGCTCAACGCCGACATGGGCGAGAGCTTCGGTCCCTGGGTCATGGGGCTGGACGACGAGGTCATGCCCCACGTCGACCTCGCCAACGTCGCCTGCGGCTTCCACGCCTCCGACCCCGACGTGATCCGCATGACCGTGCGCCTCGCCAAGCGCCACGGGGTCACCGTGGGGGCCCACCCCGCCTATCCGGACATGGTCGGCTTCGGCCGGCGCTCGATGGCCTGCACGGCCGAGGAGGTCGAGAACCTGGTGCTCTACCAGGTCGGCGCCCTGGCCGGGGTGTGTCGGGCCGAGGGGCTGGAGGTCGGCTACGTCAAGCCCCACGGCGCCCTCTACAACGACATGATGCGCGACCCCGAGATCCTCGCGGCGGTGATGCGCGCGCTGGTCGCCTATGACCCCCGCCTGCCGCTGATGGTGATGGCCACCCGGGACCCGTCCGCGACGCGTGAGCTGGCCGAGCGCCACGGCGTGACCCTGTGGTTCGAGGCCTTCGCCGATCGCGCCTACGACGCCGAGGGGCGGCTGGTCTCCCGGCGCGAGCCGGGCGCCGTGCACCACGACCCCGAGGTGATCGTCGACCAGGCCCGGCGCATCGCCCGTGGCGAGCCGCTGACGGCGAGCGACGGCAGCCAGCTGGTGCTGGCCGCCGACACCCTCTGCGTGCACGGCGACAACGCCGAGTCGATCGCCGCCATCCGGGCGATCCGCGAGGCCCTCGACGGCTCCGCGAGCGGCTCATGAGCCGGCGTCTCCCCCGCGGCCTGCCGCGCCTCGAGCCCGCCGGCCTCGACGGCTGGATGGTGCGCCTGTTCGACACCATCGACGAGGCCAACATGCCCTGGCTCACCGCCCTGGTGAGGGAGTGCGAGGCGGCCTTCGGCGAGACGCTGGTCGACCTGGTGCCGTCCTACACGACCCTGCTGGTGATCTTCGACCCGCTGCGGCTCTCGCCGGCCGAGGCCCGCCAGCGGCTGGGGGCACTGCTGGCGCGGCTCACCCCGGACGAGGAGGCGGCTGATGCCCCGGTCAAGGAGCTGCCGGTGTGGTACGACGCCTCGGTGGGGCCGGAGCTTGGCCGACTGGCCGAGCTCGCGGGGATGAGCCGCGAGGCGGTGATCGCCTGTCACAGCGAGCGGACCTACCGGGTCTTCGCCCTGGGCTTCGCCCCGGGCTTCGCCTTCATGGGCAGCGTCGATGCGCGGCTCGAGGCGCCGCGCCTGGAGACCCCGCGTCGCCGGGTACCGGCGGGCAGCGTGGCCGTGGCCGGCCGCCAGACCGCGGCCTATCCCGCGGTCACGCCGGGCGGCTGGAACCTCATCGGCCGCACTCCGGCGGTGCTCTTCGATCGCGACCGCGAGGGGTTCAGCCTGTTGCAGGTGGGCGATCGGGTGCGCTTCGTGCCCATCGAGCGCGCCGAATTCGAACGACGGGGCGGCGATGCCCGCCCGATGGAGGAGGCGCGATGAGCGATGCCGTCGACGGCCTGCGCGTGATGCGCGCGGGTCCCCTGGCGCTGCTTCAGGATGCCGGGCGCTGCGGCGTGCGCCGGCTGGGCGTGACCCAGGGCGGGCCGGCGGACCTGCACGGCTGGGCCTGGGCCAACCACCTCGTCGGCAATGCCTGGGGCACGCCGGCCCTGGAGGTGACCTTCGGCGGCCTGGAACTGGTCGCCGAGCGCGACCTGACGGTGGCCGTGGCCGGGGCGGACCTCGGCGCGACCCTCGACGGCGCGCCGCTCGATGGCTGGCGGTCGTTCTCACTCGAGGCCGGCCAGCGCCTCGCCTTCGCCACGCCGGTCAACGGCCTGAGGGCCTACCTGGCGGTGGCCGGAGGCTTCGCGGCGCCGCCGGTGCTCGGCAGCGTCGCCTGCGTGGTGCGCGAGGGGCTCGGCGGCCACGACGGCCGGGGCCATCGGCTGGCCGAGGGCGATCGCCTGCGGGTCACGCCGCAGCGCGCCGGAAGGGGGTGCGAGCTGGGGCACGAGGCCCCCTCCGAGGCGCGGATCGACTATCGCCGGCCCGCCGAGCTGTCGCTGCTGCCGGGGGCCCAGGTGGGGGAGTTCAGCGGGGAGAGTCTCTACCGGGCCTTCAACGCGCCCTGGCGGGTGGACGATCGTGCCGATCGCATGGGCGTCCGGCTCGCCGGCCCGCCGCTATCCTGCCGGATGACCAGCATGATCTCCGAGGGGATCGGCCTTGGCGCCGTGCAGGTGCCGCCCGACGGCCAGCCCATCGCCCTGCTCAACGATCGCCAGACCATCGGCGGGTATCCTCGGCTCGGCGCCCTCACGCCGCTGGCCTGTTCCCGGCTGGCCCAGTGCCTGCCGGGGCAGGAGGTGCGGCTGAAGGCGGTCGCCACCGAGCCGGCGCTTGAGGATTACCGGCGCTTTCGCGCCGCCTTCGCCTGAGACGGCGCCCTCCCGGGCGCCGCGTCGGAGTCGCGCCTAGGCGCCCAGGCCGCTCTCGCGCAGCAGCTGGTCGATGCTGCGCTCGGCCCGGGGGGCGCCGCCCTCGAGCAGCAGCTGGGTCTCCAGGTCGCTCAGGCCATCCTGCACCAGGCGCTCGATCAGCTCGGCCTTGGTGATGCCGGTGTGCTGGCAGGCCTGCTCGAGGCGGGTCTCGATGTCGCGGGAAAAACGCAGCAGGTGGGGCATGGGGCTAGTTCCTTGCAGTGGGTCTGAGTCGAGTGTCGCGACGGTGGATGACACCATCATGACGTCTTGTTCGGGCGAGGGAAATCCCCGGGGGCGGCGGCCGTGGCGGCGCCGGCCCCTCAGGCCAGCCCCTGGCGCTTCATGGCGTCGGTGATGATCGGTACCGGCGTCATCAGGTGCTCGCGCATCATCCGGGCGGCACGCGGGACGTCGCGGGAGAGGATGGCCTCGACCAGCGCCTCGTGCTCCTCGCGCTTGCGCGCCAGGGCCTCGCCCGAGAAGACGGTCTCGCGCAGCCACAGGTGGCGATAGCGCTCCACCTGGTCGAAGAGGCTCTCGCGCACCTTGAGCAGGTGGGGCGAGTCGCAGCCGGCGACGATGGCGGTGTGGAAGGCCTTGTGGCGGGTGTCCCACACCTCGAGCTGCTCCTCGGGGCTGTTGACCTCGGTCACCTTGGCGAGGGTGTGGGCCTTGGCCAGGATCTCGGCCTCCCAGTCGTCGCCGCCGCGCTGGATGGCCAGCTCCAGCAGCAGCCCCTCGAGCTGGGCCCGGGCGTCGTAGAGGTCGGCGAGCTCCGACAGCGACATGGGGGCGACCCGATAGCCCCGCTGGCTGATCGCCACCACCAGGTGCTCGGCCACCAGCTGCGAGAGGGCCTCGCGCAGCGGGCCGATGCCGAGGCCGTAGCGCTCCTTGAGCCCGCTCATGCGCAGTTTCTCACCGGGCGTGAAGACGCCGCGGATGATGTCGTGTTTCAGCCAGTGGTAGGCACTGACGCCGAGGTTCTGCTTCGAGATGGTGTCCATGGCCCGCTTGTCGTCCTGAGTGTCCCGATCATCATACCCAATGATCGCCACTGTGGTGAATCATCGCCTCCACGACCAAAACATGGACGCTTGCGGCGATGGTGGACATTCTGACCGGGTCAGTCGGCGGCCTCGCGGGGCTGGCGCAGCTCCTGCCAGGCCGCGTAGGTGCTGAGGAACACCCGGCCGGTCAGGTCGTCGAGGAAGTCGCTGTGCTTGAGGCGATCCATCACCGGTCCCTTCACCTCGGCGAGGTGCAGGGTGACCGAGGAGTCCTGGAGCCGGGCGTTGATCGCCTCGAGGCTCTCCAGGGCCGAGGCGTCGATCAGGTTCACCGCCGAGCAGATCAGCACCACGTGGTCGAGCTCGGGGCGGCTGGCCACCAGGGCGTAGAGGGTGTCCTCGAGGTAGCGGGCGTTGGCGAAGTAGAGGCTCTCGTCGACGCGCAGCATGGCCAGGTGGCTGACGGTCTCGGTCTGGTGGCGGTGCACGCTGCGAAAGTGCTCGGTGCCCTCGATGCGACCCACCAGCACGCTGTGCGGGCGGCTGGTGCGGTAGAGGAAGAGGCCGATGGAGAGCAGCACCCCCGAGATGATGCCGGCCTCCACGCCCTCCACCAGGGTCAGCACGATGGTCACCGCCATGGCCGAGAAGTCGCTGCGCGAGTAGCGCCAGGTCTGGCGCACCAGGGGGATGTCCACGAGGGTCAGGATGGAGACGGTGATGGTGGCGGCGAGCGTGGCGATGGGCAGGTGGTGGAGCAGCGGGGTCAGCGCCAGGGTGACCGCCGCGATGCCGAGCGCCGCGAACAGCCCCGCCATGGGGGTGCGCGCCCCGGACTCGAAGTTGATCACGGTGCGCGAGAGCCCGCCGGTGACCGGCATGCCGCCGGTGAAGGCGGCGGCCACGTTGGCGCCCCCCAGGCCCACCAGCTCCTGGTTCGGCGAGATCCGCTCGCGGCGCTTGGCGGCGAGCATCTGGGCCATGGAGATCGACTCGACGAAGCCGACCACGCTGATCAGCAGCGCCGGGACCAGCAGGCGCTGCCACAGCGACGGCTCCAGCGGCGGCAGGGTCAGCGGCGGCAGCCCGCCCGGCACCGCCCCGACCACCGCCACGCCCCGCTCGGCGAGCCCCAGCTGCCAGCTGAGCAGGGTGGTCACGACCACCGCGATCACCGGCCCCGTGCGGGTCAGCAGGGCGGCGAATCCCGCCGGCAGGCCCATCGCCACGAAGGCGCGCTGGCCGAACTGGCGGATGCCCACCAGGAAGGCCAGGCTGCCCAGGCCCATCAGCAGGGTCGGGCCGTGGGTCTGGCCGAGCTCGCCGGCGAGGCTCGCCACCAGGTCCAGGGCGGTGAAGCCGCTGGCCTCGATGCCGAGCAGGTGGGCCGCCTGGCTGGCGGCGATCAGCACCGCCGAGGCGGAGAGGAAGCCGGCGATCACCGGGTGGCTCAGGAAGTTGGCGAAGAAGCCCAGGCGCAGCAGCCCCATGGCGGTCAGCATCAGCCCCGAGAGCAGCGACAGCACGAGTGCCGCCTGGAGGTACTCCGGCGTGCCCGGCGTGGCCACGCCCGAGAGGGCCGCCCCGGTCATCAGGGCGATGATCGCCACCGGCCCCACGGCCAGGGTCCGGCTGGTGCCAAGCAGGGTGTAGGCGAGCAGGGGCAGGATGCTGGCGTAGAGGCCGACCACCGCCGGCAGCCCCGCGAGCAGGGCATAGGCCAGCGACTGGGGGATCACCATGATGCTGACGATGGCGCCGGCCAGCAGGTCGGCGCCGGCCAGGCGGCGGGTGTAGTGGGGCAGCCAGGTGAGGATCGGGAGGTAGCGCTTGAGCATCCTGTCACGCCGTGTCGGTGGTGGAGGCGGCGGGCAGTGGCCCGCGGGCATGCCGACCAGACTAAACGATATTGGTCTCGAGGTTCAGGCTTGGTTAGCATCGGGTGAATCAGCGATACGCAGTGACACCACCAACGATGACAACGCCCAAGGACACGCCATGAAGCCCGAGACCCTCGCCCTGCACCACGGCTACGCCCCCGACGACCAGCACGCCGTGGCCGTGCCGATCCACCAGACCACCTCCTTCTCCTTCGACAGCGCCCAGCACGCCGCGGACCTGTTCGATCTCAAGGTCGAGGGCAACATCTACTCGCGGATCATGAACCCTACCTGCGCGGTGCTCGAGCAGCGCCTGGCGGCCCTGGAGGGCGGCATCGCGGGCCTGGCCGTGGCCTCGGGCATGGCGGCCATCACCTATGCCATCCAGACCATCGCCGAGGCCGGCGACAACATCGTCTCGATCAGCGAGCTCTACGGCGGCACCTACAACCTCTTCGCCCACACCCTGCCGCGCCAGGGGATCGAGGTGCGCTTCGCCGACAAGGACGACATCGAAGGCCTCGAGGCGCTGATCGATGCGCGCACCAAGGCGGTCTTCTGCGAGAGCGTGGGCAACCCCTCGGGCAGCGTGGTGGACATGGTCGCCCTGGCCGAGGCGGCCCATCGCCATGGCGTGCCGGTGATCGTCGACAACACCGTGCCCACGCCCTTCCTGTGGCGGCCCATCGAGCACGGCGCCGACATCGTCATCCACTCCGCCACCAAGTACATCGGCGGCCACGGCACCACCGTGGGCGGGGTGATCATCGACTCCGGCAAGTTCCCCTGGGCCGAGCATGCCGAGCGCTTCCCGCTGCTCAATGAGCCGGACGTCTCCTACCACGGGGTCTGCTACACCCGTGACCTGGGCGAGGCGGCCTTCATCGGCCGGGCGCGGGTGGTGCCGCTTCGCAACATGGGGGCGGCGCTCTCCGCCCAGGCGGCCTGGAACCTGCTGCAGGGCCTCGAGACGCTGTCGCTGCGCATCGAGCGCATCTGCGACAACGCCCTCCGGGTCGCGGAGTACCTCGAGGGGCATTCCGCGGTGACCTGGGTGCAGTATGCCGGCCTCGAGAGCCACAAGGACAACGGCCTGGCCCGCCGCTACATGGACGGTCGTGCCTCGGGCATCCTCAGCTTCGGCATCAATGGCGGCCTCGAGGCCGGCGCACGCTTCTACGATGCCCTGGGCATGATCCTGCGTCTGGTCAACATCGGCGATGCCAAGACCTGCTCGTCGATCCCCGCGGCGACCACCCATCGCCAGCTCAACGAGCAGGAGCTCGCGGCGGCCGGCGTGACGCCTGACATGGTGCGCCTCTCCATCGGCATCGAGCACGTCGACGACATCATTGCCGACCTGGATCAGGCCCTGGCGGCGAGCCAGGCCTAGGGGCACCGGGCCACTCTCACGGCGCCTCCTGTCGGGGGCGCCGCGGGTATCGCCAGGACCTCGCCATCGCGTCAGGGCCTCGAGCGTCAGTCCGGGTCGAGCAGGCTCCGGTCGAGCCGACGCTTCCAGGCCAGCGCCAGGCGCCCGCCCCACCAGTGCCGGCCGCGGATGGCCAGCCCCTGGCTGCCCAGGTCGAGGATGGTGACGGCGAGCCGCCGGGGCACATAGGGCCTGGGCGGCTCGCCGGCGAGGCGGGCGCCGAGATTGTCGGCCAGCACGGCGGCCTGGTGCCGGTCGTGGAGGATCAGCTTTGGCAGCACCCGATGCATCAGGGCCGCGCAGTCGCCGGCGGCGAAGATGTCGGGAGAGCCCGGGCTCTGCAGGGTCTCCTCGACGGCCAGGCCGCGCCCCGGGATCAGCGGCAGGCCCAGTCGCTCCAGTCCCTCGGGCGGGGCGAGGCCGGTCGCATGTACCACGTGGTCGGCCGCCAGCCACTGCAGGCTGTCCTCCCCCCAGCCGTGATCGGCGGCGGTGAAGGTCACGCCCCCCGGGGCGTGGCCGGTGACGTTCACGCCGATGCGCACCGCGATCTCCTGGCGCGCTAAATAGCACATCAGCCAGCGTACGGCCCCCGCCGGGGCGCCCTCCAGCAGCCGGTCGTCCCGCGTCACCAGCAGGATCTCGGCATGCCCACCTCGGCGCCGGGCCAGCTCGCGCAGCTGACAGGCGATCTCCACGCCGCTGGCGCCGCCCCCGACCACGACGATCCGCGGGGTGAGCCCGCGGGCGAACGCCCGCTCCAGGCAGTGGCGCAGTGCCAGCAGGCGCGCCACCGGCTTGATCGCCCAGACCCGGGGGCCCGGCGACGAGGGGGGCGGGCAGTGGCTGGCGGAACCCAGGTTCAGGGAGAGCAGCGAGAAGGGCAGCGTGCGGCCGTCCTCGAGCCGGGCCCGTCTCGCCTCGGGATCCAGGCTCGCCAGGCGTCCGCGGATCGGCGTCACGCCATGCCGGGTTGCCAGCCGCACCGGATCCAGCCGACCCTCGCTGGCCGCATGCCGTCCGCCCAGCAGGCCGGCGGCAGAACCGGCGTGCCAGAAGCCGCCGGGGTCGACCAGCGTCACCTCGGCCGCCGCGAAGCGGCGTCGATGGCACAGCAGCTGCAGGTGGACATGGCCGGCGCCCACCAGCAGCAGGCGGGGACGCTCGGCGCGGGGAGAGGCGATCGTCATGGCGCGATGGTAGCCCAAAGGCGAGGCGCGGGCGATACGCGGCCCGCGCGGGCCGATCAGCGCGCCGCCATCCCGGGGGCGGCGCGCCGGCTATGGGTCTGCCAGGCCGACCAGGAGTAGAGGGCCAGGCCGAGCCAGATCAATATGAAGGTCGCCAGCTGCGTGGCCGGCAGGGGCTCATGGAAGACCCACAGGGCGATCGCGAACTGGATGGTCGGGTTGAGGTACATGAGAAACCCCAGGGTGGCCAGGCGCAGGCGCCGCGCGGCCCCGGCGAAGGCCAGCAGCGGAAGGGCGGTGATCACGCCGCTGGCGATCAGCAGCAGCGTGGTGCGGCCCTCGTCGAGGAAGTGGGAGAGCTCGGCCTGGGTGAGCCACCCCAGCGCCATCAGCGCCAGGGGCAGCAGCAGCAGGGTCTCGACGAACAGCCCCGAGAGGCCGTCGAGACGCACCTGCTTGCGCAGCAGCCCGTAGGTGCCGAAAGAGAAGGCCAGCGTGAGGCTGATCCAGGGCAGCTCGCCAAGCATCACCAGCTGGATCGCGATGGCCGCGACGGCCAGCGCCACCGCGACCCCCTGCAGGCGCGCCATGCGCTCGCGCAGCACCAGCATGCCGAGCGCCACGTTGACCAGCGGCGTCATGAAGTAGCCGAGGCTCGCCTGCAGCACGTGGCGCGTCTCCACCGAATAGATGTAGAGCCCCCAGTTCAGCGCGATCAGTAGCGCGCAGCCCAGCACCCGCCCCAGCCGCCGCGGCTCGGCCAGGGCCAGGCGCACCGGCGACCAGCGCCCGAGCAGGGTGATCAGTCCGGCCAGGAAGGCGCAGGACCAGATCACCCGGTGGATCAGCACCTCGAAGGCGGGCACGCCCTGGAAGAGGGCGAAGAACAGCGGGAAGCAGCCCCACATCGTGTAGGCGGCCAGGCCGAAGGCCACGCCCCGGCCGGTGTCCCGGGCATCGGCGGCGGTGACGGAAGCGGAAGAGCGCGTCATGGGGATCTCGGTCGCAAAGACCCTCGAGGTTAGCAGGCTATCGGCGTCGCCGCCATGCGCGCCCGGCTGACGCGACGCCGGTGCTGCGGTAGTCTGGGGGCCAGAGACATCCCCCGGACGGAGTGCCCCGATGAGCGAGTTGCGAACCACCCTGGTGCAGTGCGATCTGCGCTGGGAAGACCCCGAGGCCAACTGCCGCATGCTCGAGGAGACGCTGGGCGACCTCGGCGCCGACGACACGGACCTGATCGTGCTGCCGGAGATGTTCGCCACCGGCTTCACCATGAACTCTCGCGAGATGGCCGAGCCGATGGCCGAGAGCCGCACCGTGGCCTGGCTCAAGGAGCAGGCGGCCCGCCGCGGCTGCGTGGTCACCGGCAGTGTGGCCGTGGTGGAGGAGGGCGACTACTTCAATCGCTTGATCTGGGCGCGCCCGGACGGCAGCCTGGTGCACTACGACAAGCGCCACCTGTTCCGCATGGCCGGCGAGCACGAGCGCTACGCCATGGGCCACGAGCGCGTGATCGTCGAGCTCAAGGGCTTTCGGCTCCTGCTCAGCGTCTGCTACGACCTGCGCTTCCCCGTCTGGCTGCGCCAGCGGCCGGAGCCCGGTGAGCACTTCGAGTACGACGCCCTGCTCTGCGTGGCCAACTGGCCGGCCCCGCGTCGCCACCCGTGGCGGGTGCTGCTGCAGGCGCGCGCCATCGAGAACCTGTGCCCGGTGATCGGCGTCAACCGGGTCGGCGAGGATGCCAAGGGCCTCCCCTACGCCGGCGACTCCATGCTGATCGATGCCAAGGGCGAGGCGCTGATCGACGAGCCCCGCGACGCGCCCTTCCTGAAGACCGGCACGCTCTCCCTCGACGAGCTGCAGGCCTTCCGCGAGAAGTTCCCGGCCTGGCGCGACGCCGACCACTTCGGCCTCGCCGACGGAGTGGGCTTCTGATGCGCCTGGACCGATTCCTGAGCGAGACCACCGACCTGACCCGCAGCCTGGCCAAGAAGGCGCTGCACCGCGAGGAGGTGCGGGTGGATGGCGAGGTGGTCAAGAACCCCGCCACCCAGGTCGACGCGAGCCGTCGGGTCACCTGGAACGGCGAGCCGCTGGCGCTGGTCGGCCTGCGCTACGTGATGCTCCACAAGCCCGAGGGAGTCGAATGCAGCGCTCGCCGGGGCCTCTATCCGCTGGTGCGCGAGCTGGTCGACCTGCCCCACGTGGAGCGGCTGCAGACGGTGGGGCGCCTCGACGTCGACACCACCGGCCTGGTGCTGCTCACCGACGATGGCCAGTGGTCCCACCGGGTGACCTCGCCGAAGCGGCGCTGCGGCAAGGTCTATCGCGTCACCCTCGCCGAGCCGCTGGAGGGCGAGGCCCTGGAGGCCGCCGTGACGCAGTTCGCCGAGGGGCTGTGGCTCGACGGCGAGGAGAAGCCGACGCGTCCCGCCGAGCTTTCGATGCGCGAGCCGCGGGTGGCGGAGCTCACCCTCTTCGAGGGCAAGTACCACCAGGTCAAGCGCATGTTCGCGGCGATCGGCCACCATGTGGCGGCCCTGCATCGCGAGGCGATCGGCCCGCTCTCGCTCGGCGAGCTTGCCCCCGGCGAGTGGCGGGAACTCAGCGAGGCCGAGCGAGCCCAGTTCTGAGGGGCGTTCTTCTGTCCTGAGCACTGCGGGCCATGCCGCCCTGAATCCCGCCCCGCACTGCGGGGTGTGGGTGCGGGGCGCCTGAGCGCTGGTCGCGTTCAGGCGTAGGTCTCGATGCGGGCGCGCCCGCGATGCTTGGCCGAATAGAGCGCCTTGTCGGCGAGCCCGATCAGCGTCAGCGGCTCGCCGGCATGTTCGGGATAGGAGGCGATGCCGCAGGAGATCGTCAGGGGGTCGAGCACCTGGCCGCGATAGCGAAAGCGCGTTCGGTCGATGATCTCCATCAGCTCTGCGAGGCGCGCCTCGACCATTGCCGCGGTGGCGCCCGGCATGACCACGACGAACTCCTCGCCCCCCATGCGGCAGACTTCGTCGCTGTCGCGGAAATGATGGGTCAGCAGGCGGCCCAGGCCGATCAGTACCGTATCTCCCGCCTCGTGGCCTTCGCGGTCGTTGAACTGCTTGAAATGGTCGATATCGATCATCGCCAGGGTCAAGGGCGTGGCGTGGCGACGCGCCATGGCGGCCTCGTGCTCGAGCAGTTCGTCGAAGTAGCGGCGGTTGTGCAGGCCGGTCAGGGAGTCTTGGTAGGAGAAGGCCTGAAGCTTCATGACCGTCTCCTCGAGTTCCCGGGTGCGCTGGGCAACCTGCTGCTCGAGGGAGTGATTCAGGCGGCGCAGTTCATGCTGGGTGCGGCTGTAGTGCCAGAGCGAGATCGCCACGATCGCTACCGCGAAGCCCAGGGCGCCGCCATGCACGGGCACCCGACGCCAGCTGAGCAGCCCGTGGGCCACGGCCATGTCGACCAGCAGCATCAGGGCGAAGAGCCCGTAGCTCAGCACGATCAGCCTCTGCTCGCCGTTGAGCTCCCCGAGGTGCACGACGATGGCCATGAACATCAGCACGAGACTCGCCACCAGCAGCGCATCGAAGGGCGGGAAGGTGCTGGAGAGGTCGATGATTCCGGCCAGCGCCAGCCCGAGGGCCACCACCAGGTAGCCGAGGTGGAGCTGCCAGAGGCGGCGCAACAGCGTCGGGCGCCGGTCGGCGAACCAGTGCTCCAGCATCAGGCCCATGGCCAGCGGCACGGTGTAGTAGCCCGCGGCGGCGAGATAGTCCCACAGCAGGGGCCGCTCGATCAGAAGCTGGCTGGCCTGGGTCTCGGCCAGCAGCATGGTACCGGATGCCAGGGCAAAGAGCCCGATGCCGAGGAAGCTGCGCTGATCGGCCTGCACCAGGGTGAAGATGAAGGCGAGCAGGGCCAGTAGCAGCAGGAAGGCGCTGACGACCAGTTCCCCGGCGGAGCGCTCCAGGATATAGGTCAGCAGAGCGGGGCGGTCCATCAGCTTGACCTCCCCCCACAGGCCGATGTCGGTGTAGTCGGAGAAGACGCGGAAGTAGAGCGTCTGGCCGGCGAAGTCCTCGGGCAGGCTGATCATGTGCCAGGGCCAGCCCTCGAAGCGCCCCTCTCCCTGCGCATCGAAGCGACCGTACTGGTAGATCCGCTCGTCACCGAACCACACCTGGGTGATCAGGTCGACGCTGTAGATGTACAGCACCGGGTCACGCCACTCGCCCTCCGGGAGGGTGATGCGAAACCAGGCGTGCTTGTGCCCATCGCGACCGGGCGGGTTGGAGGGGAAGGCGATGGGCTTCCACGCGGCCTCGTCCCCGGGCTCGACGACCCAGGCGGGCGTGCCGTCGGCCTGGAACGGAGAGTCGCCCCAGCGGTACTCCCAGCCCTCGTCGAGCTCCAGCGCCCTGGCGTTGGCACTGGCAACGAGCAGCGCGGCCAGCAGCAGGGGGGCGAGCAGCGAGGGAAGGAGGCGTCGCATGGCGTCTCATCGGCATGTTGGAAGAGATACAGTGTAACGCGGCGTAATCAGCGCATCCTCGCCGCCTGTCAACGCCCCGACGACGCAGGTGACGAATGGCCCTCGGCTCGCTAATGGGGTGACGGCCGTGGCGCTCGCTGGTTCGTATTTATACCGTTATCTTGTCTACCTGCTCATCGATCGACGCCTTCCCGTCATGAGCCTATCGCGGGTCTTCGCGGGTCTTCACAGATAGCAAGGGCACGCCGTTTGCCGGCTCAGTCGACCTCGGCGAGGCCGGCAGCCGCCACCAGGGCCCGGGTGTAGTCGCTGGCGGGCCGCTCGAGCACCTGGCGGCAGTCGCCCTGTTCCATCACCTCGCCATCCTTGAGCACCAGGATGCGGTGCGCCATGGCGCGCACCACGGCCAGGTCGTGGCTGATGAACAGGTAGCTCAGCCGGCGCCTGGCCTGCAGGTCGCGCAAGAGCTCGACGAGCTGCTTCTGTACGCTGCGATCCAGCGCCGAGGTGGGCTCGTCGAGCACCACCAGGCGCGGCTCGAGGATGATCGCGCGCGCCACGGCGATGCGCTGGCGCTGGCCACCGGAGAACTCATGGGGATAGCGGGAGGCGCACTCCTCGGGCAGGCCAACCTCGCGCAGGGTGTCGCGCACCCGACGCTCGACCTCGCCCAGGGCAAGCTCCGGGTGGTGGAAGCGCAGACCCTCGCTGACGATATCGAAGACCGGCAGGCGCGGGGAGAGCGAGCCGTAGGGGTCCTGGAAGACCACCTGCAGGCTGCGGCGCTGGCGGCGCAGGTCGTTGCCGCTCAGGCGATCGAGCCGCGTGCCGTCGAATTCGATCTCGCCACTCCCCTGGCCGAGGCGTAAAAGCGCCAGGGCCAGGGTGGTCTTGCCCGAGCCGGACTCGCCGACGATGCCCAGGGTCTCGCCGGGTGCCACCGAGAGGTTCAGCGGCTTGACCGCCTCGAAGGGGGGCGGGCGACGCGAGAACAGCCGCTTCGGGCGCTGGAAGCTGACCCCGATGCCGCGGGCCTCGAGTAGCGGCGCCCGGCCCTCGATGGGCGCCGGCCGGCCGGTGGGCTCGGCCTCCAGCAGCAGGCGGGTATGGGGGCTCTGGGGCCGGTCGAAGACCGCGTCCACCGCGCCGCTCTCCTGCGCCTTGCCGTGATGCATCACGCAGACCCGGTCGGCGTGGCGGCGCACCAGGTTCAGATCGTGGGTGATGAAGAGCATGCCCATGCCGTGGCGGTCGCGCAGCTCGGCCAGCAGGGCGAGGATCTCCTGCTGCACGGTGACGTCGAGCGCGGTGGTCGGCTCGTCGGCGATCAAGAGGTCCGGCTCGTTGGCGATGGCCATGGCGATCATCACCCGCTGGCGCTGGCCGCCGGAGAGCTGGTGCGGCCAGGCGTCCAGCAGCTCCTCGGCGCGGGGCAGCTTGACCTGCTCGAGCAGCGCACGGGTGCGCTGGCGGGCGGCCTTGCCGGTGAGTCCCTGATGCAGGCGCAGCGCCTCGCCGATCTGCTTGCCGATGGGGTGAAGCGGGTTCAGCGAGGTCATCGGCTCCTGGAAGACGAAGCCCACCCGGCTGCCGCGAAGCCCCCGCCAGCCCCGCGGCGAGAGGTCGGCGAGGTCGGTGTCGCCGAGCCGGCGGCCGCCCTCGATGCGCGCGTTGGCGGGCAGCAGGCTCATGGCGCCGAGCGCCGAGACCGACTTGCCGGAGCCGGATTCCCCCACCAGGGCCAGGGTCTCGCCGCGCTCCACGGTGAGCGAGAGCCGGTCGACCACGGTGACGTCGTCGAAGGCGATGGTCAGGTCGTCGAGTCGCAGCAGGGGCTCAGGCATCGCGGGGCGTCCTCGGGGTGGCGGCGTGCTGGATGTGGCGCGGGTCGAAGGCGTCGCGCAGCCCCTCGCCGATGAACACCAGCAGCGAGAGCATCACCGACAGGGTGACGAAGGCGGTGATGCCGAGCCACGGCGCCTGCAGGTTGTTCTTGCCCTGGGCGACCAGCTCGCCCAGCGACGGCGAGCCCGGCGGCAGGCCGAAGCCCAGGAAGTCCAGGGCGGTGAGGGTGGTGATCGCCCCGGTGAACAGGAAGGGGATGAAGGTCAGGGTCGCGACCATGGCGTTGGGCAGCACGTGGCGCCACATGATCAGGTGCGACGGCAGGCCCATGGCGCGGGCGGCGCGCACGTACTCCAGGTTGCGCGCGCGCAGGAACTCGGCGCGCACCACGTCGACCAGGCCGAGCCAGGAGAAGAGCAGCATGATGCCGAGCAGCCACCAGAGGTTGGGCTCCACCAGGCTCGCCAGAATGATCAGCAGGAAGAGCATCGGCAGCCCCGACCAGATCTCGGTGAAGCGCTGGCCGATCAGGTCGACCTTGCCGCCGAAGTAGCCCTGGATGCCGCCGGCCAGCACCCCGAGCACCAGGGAGCCCGCCGTCAGCACCAGCGCGAAGATCACCGAGAGCCGAAAGCCGTAGATCACCCGGGCCAGCACGTCGCGCCCCTGGTCGTCGGTGCCCAGCCAGTGGCGGGCGGTGGGCGGCGAGGGTGCGGGATGGTCCAGCTCCCGGTCCAGGGTCTCGTAGGAGAAGGGGATCGGCGGCCAGAGCATCCAGCCGTTGGCGGCGATCTCCTCCCGGGTGAAGGGGTCGCGGTAGTCGGCGGGGCTCGGCAGGAAGCCGCCGAACTCGGTATCGGGGTAGTCCGCGACCACCGGCGCGTACCACTGCCCCTGGTACTGCATGACGATCGGCCGGTCGTTGGCGATCAGCTCGGCGACCAGGCTCACGACGAACAGCGCCGCGAAGATCCACAGCGAGAGCCGGGCGCGGCGGTTGTCGCGGAACACCGCCAGGCGCCGCCGGGTGATCGGCGAGAGGCGGGAGGGGCGGCGCGTGGCGCTGCCGGGGTCGGTGCCGGGGGCGTTCATGACTCAGGACTCCCGTGTCTCGAAGTCGATGCGCGGGTCGACCCACACATAGGTCAGGTCGGAGATCAGCTTCAGGACCAGGCCGATCAGGGTGTAGAGGTAGAGGGTGCCGAAGATCACCGGGTAGTCGCGCTGCATCACCGCCTCGAAGCCCAAGAGGCCCAGCCCGTTGAGGGAGAAGATCACCTCGATGAGCAGCGAGCCGGTGAAGAAGATCCCCACCAGCGCGGCGGGCAGGCCGGCGATGATGATCAGCATGGCGTTGCGGAAGACGTGGCCGTAGAGCACGCGCCGGTCGCTGGCGCCCTTGGCGCGGGCGGTCAGCACGTACTGCTTGTGCACCTCGTCGAGGAAGCTGTTCTTGGTCAGCATGGTCAGGGTGGCGAAGCTGCCGATCGCCGAGGCGACGACCGGCAGGGTGATGTGCCAGAGGTAGTCCTTGACCTTGCCCCAGGCGGAGAGCTCGTCGAAGTCCGCCGAGGTGAGGCCGCGCAGCGGGAACACATCCCAGTAGCTGCCGCCGGCGAACAGCACGATCAAGAGGATCGCGAACAGGAAGCCGGGGATGGCGTAGCCGACGATCACCAGCCCCGAGCTCCAGACGTCGAAGGGCGATCCGTGGTGGAGCGCCTTGCGGATGCCCAGCGGGATCGAGACCAGGTAGACCACCAGGGTGGTCCAGAGCCCCAGCGAGATCGACACCGGCAGGCGCTCGAGCATCAGGGTGGTGACCTGCTCGTCGCGGAAGAAGCTCTCGCCGAAGTCGAAGGTGGCGTAGTCGGCGATCATGCCGAGAAAGCGCTCGTGGGCCGGCTCGTCGAAGCCGAACTGCGCCTCGAGCTTCTCGATGAAGGCGGGGGGGATGCCCCGGGCGCCGCGGGACTCGCCGCCCGCCGCGACATCGCCGCCGCCGCCCTCCATGCGGGTGCTGGCCTGGCTGGAGAGCCCCTGGAAGCGGGCCAGCACCTGGTCGATGGGGCCGCCCGGGGCGGCCTGGACGATGATGAAGTTGAGCAGCATGATCCCCAGCAGGGTGGGGATCATCAGCAGCAGGCGGCGCAGTACGTAGGCAGCCACGGCGTGTCCTTACTAGATGATCAGGGTCTTCAAGCCGGGTGACAGTCGGCGCCCTCAGCGATTGCGCTGGCGGGCCTCGATCTCGCGGCCGCGCTCGGGATCCACCCACCAGGCCGACAGGTCCAGCCCGTACTCGGGGAAGGGCTCCTGCCAGCCGAACTTGTCCCACAGGGCGATCCGCGTCTGCCCCAGGTGCCACTGGGGAATCACGTAGAAGCCCCAGCGCAGCACCCGGTCCAGCGCCCGGGCGGCGGTGTCCAGGGCCTCTCTGGAGTCGGCGGCGATCAGCGCGTCGACCAGGTCGTCGATCACCGGGTCGCTGAGCCCGATCAGGTTGCGGCTCTGGGGCACGTCGGCGAACTCGCTGGTCCAGAAGTCGCGCTGCTCGTTGCCGGGATTGGCCGACTGGGGGAAGCTGCCGACGATGATGTCGAAGTCGAAGCTGCGCAGCCGGTTGAGGTACTGGTTGACGTCGACGATGCGGATGTCGCCCTGGATGCCGAGGCGCTCGAGGTTCTGCAGCAGCGGCTGCACGACTCGCTCGAACTGGGTGTCGAAGAGCAGCACCTCCAGGCGCAGGGGGGTGCCGCTGTCGAGATCGGTCATCACGCCGTCGCGCACCGCATAGCCCGCCTCGTTGAGCAGCTCCAGCGCCCGGGCCAGCCGCGGGCGCAGCCCCTCGGGGTGCTCGATCGGCAGCGGCGCCTCGAAGACCTCGTCGGGCAGCGCCTCGCGATGGGGCGCGAGCAGCTCGAGCTCGGCCTCGCTCGGCAGCCCCTCGGCGGCCATCTCGGAGTTGGCGAAGTAGCTCTCGGTGCGCTCGTAGGCGCCGTAGAAGAGGTTGCGGTTGAGCCACTCGAAGTCGAAGGCCAGGTTCAGCGCCTCGCGCACCCGCACGTCCTGGAAGGTCTCGCGGCGCAGGTTCATCACGTAGGCCTGCATGCCGGCGGGCTGGCCGTCCGGCACCTCGAGGCGCTTCACGAAGCCTGCCTCGAGGGCCGGGAAGTCGTAGGCGGTGGCCCAGTTGCGGGCGCTGGTCTCGATGCGCAGGTCGAGGTTGCCGGCCTTGAAGGCCTCTAGGGCCACGGTCTGGTCGCGGTAGTAGTCGAAGACCAGTCGCTCGATGTTGTGACGGCCGCGGTTCACCGGGAGATCCTGGCCCCAGTAGTCCGCGACGCGCTCGTAGACGATGCGCCGCCCGGGCTCCACGGTGGCGATGCGGTAGGGGCCCGAGCCGAGCAGGGCGTCCCGGGTGGTCGCCTCGAAGTCCCGGCCTTCCCAGTAGTGGGCGGGCAGGATCGGCAGCTGACCGAGGATCAGCGGCAGCTCCCGGGAGTCGCTGTCGGCCAGGTCGATGTGCACGGTGTCGTCATCGACGGCGCGGACCTCCACCACGTCGGCGTAGTAGGCGGCGTAGAACGGCTGGCCCTGCTCGGTCAGCGTCTCGAAGCTGAAGATCACGTCCTCGGCGGTGACCGGGTGCCCATCGTGGAAGCGCGCCTCGGGGTGCAGGTCGAACTCGATCCACTGGCGATCGGGATCCAGGCGTACGCCCTCGGCGAGCAGCCCGTACATCGAGAAGGGCTCGTCGGGGTTCTGGGCGAGCAGGGTGTCGTAGATCTCGGTGAGCCCGGTGGCCGGGGTGCCGCGGATGATGAAGGGGTTGGTCGAGTCGAAGCTGCCGATGGCCGAGCGGACCAGGCTGCCCCCGGTCGGGGCCTCGGGGTCGGCATGGGGCAGGTGCGGGAAGTCGGCGGGCAGGGCCGGGTCGCCGTAGAGCGCCAGGCCGTGAACGGTCGGCACCTCGGCGGGCTCGGCCGCCAGGGCCGGCCCGCCGAGCAGGGCACCCAGCAGCAGGCCCAGGCCAGGGGCAGCGTGTCGCATCGATCAGCATCCTTGTAGCAGGGCGGGGCCGCGGCCCCGGTCATCAACTACCGGAAAGTGTCAGCTGTTGCCCCGGTTGTAAAGTATCGGGCCGCTCGATGCCGTTCCACCGCGCCAGGTCGGCCAGGGCCACGGAGTGGCGCGAGGCGATCGCCGAGAGGCTGTCGCCCCGGCGCACCACGTAGGTCTCGTCGCTGCGCCCGGTCGCGCGGTCGGGGGTGTCGCTGCGCAGGCGGGCGACCATCTGGGTGGCGCTCTCGGCGGGCACCAGCAGGCGCGTCACGCGGCGCGGGTCGGCGCGGTTGCCGAGCAGGCCGGGGTTGAGCTCCTCGAGTTCCGAGCGGGAGACGCCGGCGAGCTGGGCGGCTTCGCCGAGCGCCAGGGAGCGGGTCACCGGCACCTCGGCCACGGCCGGCTCGGCCTCGATCTCGGGCAGCGCGACGCCGTAGCGCTCGGGGTCGGCGATGATCGTCGCGATGGCGATCAGCTTGGGCACATAGTTCATGGTCTCCCGCGGCAGGTCGAGATCCCAGTAGTTGCCGGCCTTGCCCTGGGCGAGCGCGGCGCTGCGGGCCCGATTGACGTTGCCGGCGCCGGCGTTGTAAGCGGCCAGGGAGAGCTCGATGTCGCCCTCGTACCACTGCTCGGCCTGCATCTCGATGTAGTCCAGGGCGGCGTGGGTGGAGCGTGCCACGTCGAGGCGGCCGTCGTAGCCGCCGCCGCGGTGCAGCCCCAGGGCGTTGCCGGTGCCGGGCATGAACTGCCACAGACCGCTGGCGCCGCGATGGCTGCGGGCGGTGGGGTCGAACGAGCTCTCGATGAACGGGATCAGCGCGATCTCGCCCGGGAGCTTCCGCTCCTCGACGCGCTCGGTGATCCAGGCGAGCCACGGCCGGGCCCGCTCGGTGATCTCGGCGATGTTGTGCGGGCTATGGCGATAGTGCTCGATCCAGTGCTGGACGCGCGGATGGTCGGCGTCGGCCTGCCACTGGAAGGCCTCGCTGAGGCGCGACCAGGCGTCCTGGGGCTCCAGGGCCAGGGCATCCCAGAAATGCAGGCTGGTGGGCAGGGTGGCGGTGCGGGCCGTCAGGCTGGCCGAATCATCCTTGAAGGCGCTCCCGGGGGTGGTGGACGCCTGGCTGTTGCCGGCGGCCATCAGGGATCCCATGAGAGCGAGACAGCTGGTGAAGCCCAGGATCCGTCGACGTGAGGTGTAGTAAGTCATCGAGAGGTGATCTCCAGGTCATGCGAAGGCCTGCCCCAGGGGGCAGGCCTGAAAACGTCTGTCATCAGAGCGTTCAGAAAGCGTCTTTCCAGGCGCGCAGCGTGGTGAAGGTTGCCAGGCTGGTATCGGTGTCGCCATGGGCGGCGGCGGCCTGGCGAACCCCGGCCGAGTCGCAGCGCAGGAAGGGGTTGATCCGGCGTTCACGGCCGAGGGTGCTCGGCAGCGTGGGGCGGTCGAGTTCGCGGGCGCGGCGGCACTCTTCCTGGGCCGCCTCGACGTCGCTGTTGTCCGGGTCGGCGGCGCGGGCGAAGGCCAGGTTGGCCTGGGTGTACTCGTGCGCGGCGAAGACCAGGGTCTCCTCCGGCAGGGTGGCCAGGCGCGACAGCGACTCGTGCATCTGCTCGGGCGTGCCCTCGAAGAGCCGACCGCAGCCGCCGCTGAAGAGCACGTCGCCGGCGAACAGCAGCGGCGGGATGCCCGCCGTGAAGAAGCCGATGTGGTCCAGGGTGTGGCCGGGCAGGGCGAACACCTCGAACAGACGGCCCATCACCCGCACCTCGTCGCCATCGCCGACCCGCTCGTCGATGCCGTCGATGGCGGGGTTGTCGGGCCCGATCACGCGGGGCGAGTAGCGCGTGATCAGCTCGCGCAGGCCGCCGGTGTGATCCGGGTGGTGATGGGTGATGAGCACGGCGCCGAGTTCGAGTCCCTCGCGCTCCAGCCACTCGATGACCGGCGTTGCATCGCCCGGGTCCACCACGCAGACTGCCTGGCTCGTATCCTGGCGAAGCAGCCAGATATAGTTGTCGCTAAAGGCGGGGATCGGTGTCACGCTCAACATGGCTCAGGATCCTTGACGGAGGCGTTCCCAGACGCTGCCGCGATTCGTTGCGATATGGCTTGCAAAACACGGCACTGTGGAGGGATAAGGGCGTTATGTCAAATTCGCGGGATCTCCATGGACTGGCGCAGCTGGTACGCGACGGCCGCCGCTACTGGGCATCGCCGGCGGGCCGCGCCCTGTGGCGGGCCGAGCGCGCCTGCCTGGGACCGGTCTGCGAGCGCCTCTTCGGCCGGCACAGCCTGGAGCTCGGCATGGCCCCCGTGCTGAGCGATATCTGCCCGATCCGCCACGCCCTGAGCTGGTCGCCGACCCGCGAGATGGCCGCCCATGAGGCGACCCTGGTCTGTCCTCCCGACGGCCTGCCGCTGCCCGACGACAGCGTGAGCCTGGTGGTCATCCACCACCTGCTGGAGGTGGTGCCCGATCCCCACCACATGCTCCAGGAGGCGGCCCGGGTCACCGCCGACGATGGTCGGCTGATCATCTTCGGCTGGTATCCGCTGAGCGCCGGCGGGCTGTCGCGTGCCTGGCCGGGGCGACGCGAGCGCATGCCGTGGCGGGGGCGCTGGCGCACCCCGGGGCGGCTGGGGGACTGGCTCGCGTTTGTCGACTTCGAGATCGACCGGGTAGACTACTGCGGTTTTCATCTGCCCGGCGGCCTGCCGCACAACGCCATGCTCGAGACCCTCGGGCGGCGCCACAACCTGCCGCTGGGCGACAGCTACATGATTCACGCCCGGCGCCGGGCCCAGCTGGTCTCGCCATCGCGGCCGGCGCTCGACCTGGCCAATCCCCTGGCGGGGCCGACGCTCGGCAGCGCTACCCGCATCGGGGCGCCGGGCGAGGCGCGGCGCGAGAAGGCGCCGCTGGGGTGAGGCAAGGCGCTCCCCCGTGACGTGGCCGCGCCTGCCCCGGCTTCCCCCCTGCTTACCCGCGAGTCGACGAGAGACCCCATGCGTCAGATCATCCTGGATACCGAGACCACCGGCATCGACCCCCGTGACGGCCACCGCCTGATCGAGATCGGGGCGGTGGAGATGGTCAACCGCCGGCTCACCGGCAACTCCTACCATCAGTTCATCAATCCCGAGCGCGACATCGAGGCCGAGGCCATCGGCGTCCACGGCATCACCAACGAGCGCGTGGCGGACGAGCCGCTGTTCGCCGAGATCGCCGACGCCTTCTGGGCCTTCATCGAGGGGGCGGAGCTGGTGATCCACAACGCGCCCTTCGACGTGGGCTTCATCGATCACGAGCTCGACATGCTCAACGCGCGGCGTGGCGAGCCGCGCCTCGGCCCGGTGGCCGAGCACTGCCGGATCCTCGATACGCTGAAGATGGCGCGCGACCTCCATCCTGGGCAGCGCAACAACCTCGATGCGCTGTGCAAGCGCTACGACATCGAGAACGGACACCGGGTGCTGCACGGCGCCCTGCTCGACGCCGAGATCCTCGCCGACGTCTACCTGGCGATGACCGGCGGCCAGACCGCGCTGTCGCTGGACGCCTCGGCAACCTCGGAGGGAACCGGCAGCGAAGAGCACGGCCTCGCCATCCGCCGGCTGTCGCTCTCGCCGGGCCAGCTGCGCGTGGTGCGCCCCGACGAGGCGGAGCTGGCCGCCCACGAGGCCAAGCTGGATCGCATTCGTGAGGCCGCCGGCGAGTGCCGCTGGGACGCCCATGCCGGGCTCGTGGGCGAGCAGGGGGCGCGCTGATGCTGCATCGGGAGCTGCCCAGCGAGGCGCCTGCCGGGCGGGTGATCCGCCTGGCCCGCGGGCGCATCGCGCCGGGGATCGACGACGGCCCCCTGCAGGCCTTCCAGCCCTGGCATGCCCGGCTGCAGCCGCTCTGCTGGTGGCACGAGGAGCCGGTGGCGCTGTCGCTGGAGGAGCAGCCGGGCGAGGACTGGCCGGAGGCCCGCGAGTGGCTGGGGCGGCTGCCGGAGCCCTGGTACGCGCTGGTCGCCACGGCGCTGCAGGTGGCGGCCTGGCTGCAGAACCATCGCTTTTGCGGCCGCTGCGGAACCCCGACGGCGCGGCTGGACGCCGAGTTCGCCATGCAGTGCGAGGCGTGTGGCCATCGCACCTATCCGCGGAACTCGCCCTGCATCATCACCCTGGTGACCCACGGCGAGTCGCTGCTGCTGGCGCGCAGCCCGCGCCACCCGCCGGGGCGCTATTCGACCCTGGCCGGCTTCATCGAGCCCGGCGAGGCCGCCGAGGAGGCGGTGCGCCGCGAGGTCTTCGAGGAGGTGGGGCTCAGCGTGGGGCGGGTCAGCTACTACAAGAGTCAGCCCTGGCCCTTTCCCCACTCGCTGATGCTGGGGTTCTTCGCCGAGGCCGCCAGCCGGCGCATCCGCATCGACGGGGTCGAGATCGCCGACGCCGCCTGGTTCAGTCCGCGACAGCTGCCCCAGCTGCCCCCGCTCTACTCCATCTCGCGGGCGCTGATCGAGACCCACCTCAAGGAGGTGGGCGGCAGGGGCTAGGGACGAGTCTCAGTGGCTCGGGAAGAGGCTCGAGAGCTTGGTGGCCAGCATGACGTTGCCGGTGGCCTTGAGCTTGCCGGTCATGAAGGCGCTCATGCCGTTGATCTCGCCGTTCATCACGCCCTTGAGGGTGTCGCTGCTCATGCTCAGGCTGACCGAGGGATCGTCATGCTCGCCCTCATGTACCTCCAGCTGCCCGTCGTTCACCACCAGGTAGTGGTCGCCGACGTCGCTGAAGTGGAACTGGAAGACTTCGTGCATGCCGCTGGCGGCGTCGGCATCGAAACGGCGCTTGAGCTTGTCGAGGGTCGCGTCGGACATCGGGGATCCTTGTGGGGGAGTCGAGTGCATCGTGGCAGGGGTTGAGCCTTGCCAGCGTATTTGAAACACCTGTTTGAATCAAGCGCTCCGGCGCCGCCGGAAGGCCTCGGCCAGGCCGGTGGCAGGGCGCATCGACGCGGAGAGGACGATGAACGAGTGGCTGACGGATTTCGGCATGTTCGTGGCGCAGCTGTTGACCCTGGCGGTGGTGGTGGGCCTCGGTGCGGCGCTCTTCATGAAGGCGCGAGGCGAGACGGGGGAGCGCACCCGGCTGCGCCTCGAGGAGCTCAACCAGACCCGCCGCCAGCGCCGGCGGCGCATGCAGCTGGCGGCCAGCCAGCCAGGCGCTCGCAAGGGGCTGCTCAAGGCCTTTCGCCGCGATGACAAGGCACAGGCCCGCAGCGGTGCCAAGGGCGCGGACGAGACGCGTCCCACGGTCTGGGTGCTCGACTTCCACGGCGACATCAAGGCCAGCGCAGCCGGTCGCCTGGCCGAGGAGGTCTCGGCGGTGCTCGAGGTGGCCGGCGCCAACGACGAGGCGGTGCTGCGCCTGGAGTCGGCCGGCGGGCTGGTGCACAGCTATGGCCTCGCCGCCGCCGAGCTCGATCGGCTCCGCGAGGCTGGGCTCACCACCACGGTCTGCGTCGACAAGGTGGCAGCCAGCGGCGGCTACCTGATGGCGTGCGGCGCCGATCGTCTGCGGGCCGCGCCCTTCGCGGTGATCGGCTCCATCGGGGTGGTCGCCCAGCTGCCCAACCTCCATCGCCTGCTCAAGCGTCATGACATCGACGTCGAGCTGCTCACGGCGGGGCGCTACAAGCGCACCCTCACGGTGTTCGGCGAGAACACCGACGAGGGGCGCGACAAGTTCATCGAGGATCTCGAGACCACCCACCAGCTGTTCAAGCGGCACGTGGCCGAACGGCGCCCGGGCCTGGACATCGAGGCGGTGGCGACCGGCGAGATCTGGTACGGCAGCGATGCCCTGGGGCGGGGCCTGGTGGATGAGCTGGGCACCAGCGAGGCCTACCTGGTCGGGCGCATGGGCGAGGCCCGGGTGATCAGTGTCAAGCTGGAGCAGAAGCCGACGCTCTCGCGTCGGCTGGGCGTGGGGGTCTCGCGGGGCGTGGAGCGCGGCATCGAGCGGGGGCTGGAGATGCTCGACGCCGGACGTTGGCAGAAGCGCTGAAGGCCCTCAGGGGCGGCCGTCGAGGGCCAGCTGGCCGAGCGCCTCGATCAGCGTCCTGGCGCGCTGGCCCTGCAGCGAGTAGTAGATGGTCTGCGACTCGCGGCGGGTCGTGACGAGATTCTCGCGACGCAGGATCGCCAGGTGCTGGGACAGCGCCGACTGGCTGAGCACCAGGCGCTGGTTCAGCTCGGTGACCGACAGCTCGGTGCCGTCCAGCAGGCAGAGTATCCGCAACCGATTGTCGTTGGCCATCGCCTTGAGTAGGGAGCTGGCCTCGTTGATGACCGCCTCTCCGCCTTCGAGAAGGCGTGCTGACGCACCTCTGATGGTAGTGCCCATGATCTGTGCCCTGCGTTGCAGGCGCCGCCCATGGTCGGCCGCCTGCGCGGTGAAAAGGATCCCCTGAGTCCACGCCTGGGGGGAGCGACAGGCCGCATGGTGGCCCTCTGATTCAGCTTATGCGCAATAATAGCGCACTCCGGAGGCTAACGCCGGATCAACGATGCGATCGCGGGGCGGAGATCGGCGGTGGGGGCTCGTATTTTGTTGACAATAGTCGAGAGGTTTCTCGTTCTTTTGTCGAAGATTAGCCGATGGTATGAGGTTTGGCGGTAGGGCTTCGTCTAGAGTGTCAACAATCAATGCCCTTTCCTCGATTGCTGACAGGATGCTGACGCGCATGTATCAAGACGAGTTCCGCCGCTCCATCGATCACCCTGAGGCCTTCTGGGCCGAGCAGGCCAAGCGTATTCCCTGGTTCACCCCGCCCACCACGATCCTCGAGTACGACGAGGCGAACCACGCCCGCTGGTTCGTCGACGGTGAGCTCAACATCTGCCACGCGGCCCTGGATCATCACGTCGAGCAGGGGCGGGGGGAGCAGCCGGCCCTCTACTGGGATTCGCCGGTCACCGACAGCAAGCGCACCATCACCTACGCCGAGCTGCGCGACCAGGTGGCGCGTTTCGCCGGGGCGCTGCGCGACCTGGGGGTCGAGAAGGGCGATCGGGTGGTGATCTACATGCCCATGGTGCCCGAGGCGCTGGTCGCCATGTACGCCTGTGCCCGCCTCGGGGCCGTTCACTCGGTGGTGTTCGGAGGCTTCGCGCCCCACGAGCTGGCGGTGCGCATCGAGGACGCCGAGCCGAAGGTCGTGATCGCCGCCTCCTGCGGCGTCGAGGGCGACCGGGTGCTGCCCTACAAGCCGATCATCGATGCCGCCATCGAGCAGAGCCGCTACAAGCCCGAGGCCTGCGTGATCCTGCAGCGCGAGCAGCACATCGCCGAGCTGGGCGCGGCCATCGACCATGACTGGTCGACGCTGGTCGAGCGGGCCGCACCGGCGGCCTGCGTGCCGGTCAAGGGTAGCGATCCGCTCTACATCCTCTATACCTCCGGCACCACCGGCAAGCCCAAGGGCGTGGTGCGCGACACCGGCGGCTACGCCGTGGCGCTGGCCTACTCCATGGACACCATTTACGACGTGGCGCCGGGCGAGGTCTTCTTCTCGGCCTCCGACGTGGGCTGGGTGGTCGGCCACTCCTACATCGTCTATGCGCCGCTGCTGCGCGGTGCCACCACCGTGGTCTATGAGGGCAAGCCGGTGAAGACCCCGGATGCCGGCGCTTTCTGGCGGCTGATCAGCGAGTACCGGGTCAAGAGCTTCTTCACCGCGCCCACCGCCTTCCGCGCCATCAAGAAGGAGGACCCCGACGCCAAGCTGATGGCCCAGTACGACATCAGCTGCCTCAAGGCGCTGTTCCTGGCCGGCGAGCGTCTGGACCCGCCGACCTTCCACTGGCTCGACGACCTGCTGACGGTGCCGGTGATCGATCACTGGTGGCAGACCGAGACCGGCTGGCCCATCGCCGCCAACCTGCACGGCCTCGAGCCGATGCCCACCAAGGCCGGCAGCGCCACGGTGCCGGTGCCTGGCTTCGACGTGCAGATCCTCGACCGGGCGGGCGAGCCGTCCGGGGCCATGGAGCAGGGCAGCGTGGTGATCAAGCAGCCGCTGCCGCCGGGCTGCCTGGCGGGCATCTGGCGCGACCCGAAGCGCTTCCACAGCGCCTACATGGCCGCATTCCCGGGCTACTACCTCACCGGCGACGGCGGCTACTTCGACGAGGATGGCTATCTGTTCATCATGGGGCGCACCGACGACGTCATCAATATCGCCGGCCACCGCCTCTCCACCGGCGAGATGGAGGAGGTCGTGGGCGCCCACCCCGCGGTGGCGGAGTGCGCGGTGATCGGCATCCACGACGCCCTCAAGGGGCAGCTGCCGGTGGGGCTGGTGATCCCCAAGGACGGCTTCGAGGGCGACGAGGTGACCCTGGAGAACGAGCTGATCGGCCTCGTGCGCGAGAAGATCGGGCCGATCGCCTGCTTCAAGCAGGTGCTGGTGGTCGACCGCCTGCCCAAGACCCGCTCCGGGAAGATCCTGCGCAAGCTGCTGCGCAATATCGCCGACGGCCAGGAGTTCGGCGTGCCCTCGACCATCGACGATCCGGCTAGCCTCCAGGATGTCCACGAGGCGATGAAGGAGCGCGCAGTCGGTGCCGCCGACGAGGCCCGCCAGGTCTGATCTCGGCGAGCCCCTGCCGCGAGGCCACGACGCCGCCAGCATGGGCGGCGTCGTCGTGTGGGGCCGGCCGTCGCATGGCCAGGGTGTCGGCCAGGCCGTATAATGCTCGGCCCGTGCTCGCCCCGAGCGGGCGTCGTCCACCAGGGTTCCCTCACCCCTCCCCAAAAAGGATGCCGTGATGTTCGTGCTCTCCGAGGCCCAGACCCGGCGCTGCCTGGCGCTGCTGGTCGCCTTCCATATCCTGGTCATTGCCGCCAGCAACTACCTGGTGCAGCTGCCGTTCACCCTGTGGGGCTTCCATACCACCTGGGGCGCGTTCAGCTTCCCCTTCATCTTCCTGGCCACTGACCTCACCGTGCGCCTGTTCGGCAAGGAGCCGGCCCGGGCGATCATCCTGCGCGTGATGCTGCCGGCGCTGGTAATCTCCTACGTCGTCTCCGTGGTCTTTCCCCGCGGCGGCTTCGCCGGCCTCGAGGCGCTGGGCGAGGCGAACCTGTTCGTCGCCCGCATCGCCCTGGCGAGCTTCATGGCCTACGTGCTGGGGCAGCTTCTGGACGTGCAGGTCTTCGACCGGCTGCGCACCCTCAAGGCGTGGTGGGTGGCGCCGGCCGTCTCCACGGTGCTCGGCAATCTCGCCGATACCTTCGCGTTCTTCTCCATCGCCTTTTACCGCAGTCCCGATCCCTTCATGGCCGCCAACTGGCCGGAGATCGCCTGGGTCGACTACGCGATCAAGCTGGCCATCAGCCTGGCGTTCTTCCTGCCGCTCTACGGCGTGCTGCTGGCCTGGCTGAGCCGTCGACTTGTGGCGGTGACGGGGCGCGACGACCTGAGGCCGGACGAGGCGCGCGCCTCGTCCTGAGCCTCGAGCACATGACCCCTCAGCACCCGATATCCCCGTAGCCAAGGAGGCTTGCATGCCCACCGATCTCCATTTCCTCGACAGCGGCGGCGACGAGACGCCGCTGGTGGTCGTCCACGGCCTGCTGGGCAGCGCCGACAACTGGCGCTCCCACGCCAAGCAGTGGCAGCGTCGCCGGCGGGTAATCACCGTGGACCTGCGCAACCACGGGCGCTCGCCCCACGTGGCGGGGATGGGCTACGACGCCATGGCCGAGGACCTGCTGGCCCTGCTCGATCGTCTCGACGTCGAGCGTGCCCACCTGCTGGGGCACTCGATGGGCGGCAAGGTGGTGATAAGCCTGGCCAGGCTCGCCCCCGCGCGGGTGGCGTCGCTGATCGTCGCCGATATCGCCCCGGTGGCCTACGGGCACGACCATGACAGCGTCTTCGCCGCCCTGCGCCGCGTCGAGGCGGGCTCGCCGACCAACCGGCGCGAGGCTGATGCGCTGCTCGCCGAGCACGTCGACGAGCCCGCGGTGCGGCTGTTCCTCGCCACCAACCTTGAGCGCGACGAGGCGGGCATCCTGCGACCGCGCATCGGCCTCGACGAGATTCAGGACGACTACGAGACGATCATGGGCGTGCCGGCGGGCGAGGGGGCCTTCGAGGGGCCGACGCTGGTGCTGCGTGGCGCCCAGTCGCGCTATGTCACCGACGAGATGCTCCCGGCCCTGCACGAGGTGCTGCCGGACGCCGAGATCCAGACCCTGGAGGCCGGCCACTGGCTGCATGCCGAGCAGCCGGCGGCCTTCCAGGCCGCGGTCAACGCCTTCCTGGAGGCGCTGGACGACTAGCGAGAGCGATGGCCGCCCGGCGGGCTAGCTAGCGAGAGAGCGCGCCGGGATCGACGGCCAGGCGGGAGACCGGATGGCGCTGCTCCAGGATGCCGGCCTCGAGCAGGTACGCCTCGAAGCGACGGTAGCGGCCCTGGTCCAGGGCCGCGGGGCTCAGGCTCAGGCGCGGGCGAACCTGCTGCCAGGCCTCCCGGTTCACCGGGGTGTCGAGCCCCGGCTCGGCGCTGGCGATCAGCGTCCACGCCTCCTCGGGGTGGTTGGCGATCCAGGCCGAGGCCTCTTCCAGCGCCTCGACCAGGCGCCGGATGGCGTCGCGCTGTGACCCCAGGTGATCGCGGTTGGCCAGCAGCACCAGGCCGTCGTGCAGCGGGATGCCGAGGGCCTCGCTGGTCAGCACCCGGGTCGCGAGTCCCTCGTCGGCCAGCTGGCGCGGCAGCAGGTGGCGCATGGCCCCGATTACCCCCTCCACGCGACCCTCGCGCAGCGCATCGCCGAGGCGGAAATGCAGCTCCTCGGTCTCGACCTCGTCGTCGCGCACGCTGGCCTCGCGCAGCAGGGCCGCCAGCAGCACGTCCCGGCTGTCGGCATCGGCATGGCCGATCCGCGCGCCGGCCAGGTCGACCGCCGCGGTGATCTCGCTGTCCTCGCGCACCACCAGGGCGCTGAGCGGCATGGCGACCAGGGTGGCGACGCGCACCAGTGGCAGCCCGCGGTCCACGCCGAGATGCAGCAGCGGCTGGCGCGCCAGGGCCAGATCGATCCGCGACGCCGCCAGCAGCTTGATGGGCACGTCCGGATCGGCGGGGGTCGAGAGGGTCACCTCCAGCCCGCGGCTGGCGAAGAGGCCGCGCTCCCGGGCGACGATCAGCGCGGCATGCCGCGGGCTGGGCGTCCAGTCCAGCATCACCCTGAGCGGGGTCACGGGGGGTGGCTCGATGGGCTCCGCCGGGCGCAGGGCGATCGCCGGCACGCTGGGACGGGAGGGCGTGTCGACCGCCGGGCCGCGCGGGGCCTCCCGGTAGCGTTGGCGGATCGCTTCTCGCTCGGCGATCTCGCGTTTCGCCGCCTCGGCCAGGGCCTCGAGATCCAGCACCATCACCTCGGTGTTCAGCGGTGGATAGCCCTTCCGCGGTTCGGCAACGGCCGGCGCGGCGTCGGCGGCGAGCGGCCCGGTCGGCAGTAGCCAGGCGATCGTCAGCAGGGCCGTCGTCAGGGGAGGCCGACGAACGGCGGGGGGGATCATGGAAAGGATTCCTGGCATGCGCGGTACCCGGTCGAAGATGCCGCGCAAGCTTAACCGCTGGCGGTCGGCCAGGGCCAGTCGCGACCGCCAACGACAATCGCCGCGTTCGTCGTGGCATGCGATACTGGGCGTTCTCGCAGCCAAGGCAGGCGGCCATGGATTCGATCAACAGTCTGTTCCTGCTCAGCGGCTTCCTGCTGGCCCTGAGCATCCTCGCCAGTCGGCTCTCCTCGATGGCCGGCGTGCCGCTGCTGCTGATCTTCCTGGGCCTGGGGATGCTGGCCGGGGAGGAGGGACTGCTCGGCATCCAGTTCGACGACTACTCCCTGGCCTTCTCCATCGGCCACTTGGCGCTGGCCATGATCCTGCTCGACGGCGGGCTGCGCACGCGCCTCAAGACCTTTCGCGTCGGCTTTCGCCCGGCGCTCTCCCTGGCCACTTTGGGGGTCTTCATCACCAGCGGCCTGGTGGGGCTCTTCGCCATGTGGGTCTTCGACCTGAGCCTGGTGCAGGGCCTGCTGGTGGGCGCCATCGTCGGCTCCACCGACGCCGCCGCGGTGTTCTCCATGCTCAGCGGGCGCGGCGTCAACCTCAACGAGCGGGTCGGCGCGACCCTGGAGATCGAGTCGGGCACCAACGACCCCATGGCGATCTTCCTGACCCTGATGCTGGTGGAGGTGCTGGTCGGCGACATCGGCGGCATCGGCGAGACCCTGCTCTTCCTGGTCCAGCAGTTCGGCCTGGGCATTCTCATCGGGCTCGGCGTCGGTTGGCTGAGCGCGCGGCTGTTGAGCTGGCTGGACCTGGCGCCGGGCCTCTACTCGCTGCTGGCACTGGGGCTCGGGTTCTGCGTGTTCGGCCTGACCAGCGCCCTGGGTGGCAGCGGCTTCCTGGCGATCTACCTGGCCGGCCTGATGATCGGCAACCGTCCCGGTCGCCACCTCAACTTCATCCTGCCGGTGCACGACGGCTTGGCCTGGCTCTCCCAGATCGGGCTCTTCCTGGTGCTGGGCCTGCTGGTCACCCCCAGCGAGATGCTGGACTATGCGCTGCCGGCGCTGCTGGTGGCCCTGGCGTTGATCTTCGTCGCCCGGCCGCTGGCGGTGCTGATCGCGGTCAAGCCCTTCTTCAAGTTTCGCTGGCGGGAGATCGGCTTCATCGCCTGGGTGGGGCTGCGCGGGGCGGTGCCCATCGTGCTGGCGATCTTCCCGGTAATCGGCGGGGTGGAGAACGCCTCGCTCTACTTCAACGTCGCCTTCGCGGTGGTACTGCTGTCGCTGCTGATCCAGGGCGGCTCGCTGCCGTGGATGGCGCGGCGCATGAAGGTCGAGCTGCCGCCCACCGTCACCCCCAACCGCCGCGGCCCGCTAGGTATCCTGCCGGAGAACGACTACGAGATGTTCGTCTACGAGGTGGAGAACGCCGACCTCGAGGACGTGCCGATCCGGTTGCTGCGCTTCCCCTCGGGGGCCCTGATCTCGGCGCTCTTCCGCGAGCACGCCATGTTGCACCCCAAGGGCAGCACTCGGCTGCGGCTGGGCGATGTGATCTGCGTGATCGGCCGCACCGATGACCTGCCGGCGCTGAACCGCCTGTTCAACGGGGATGCCAAGCTCAAGCGCGAGCGGGCCTTCTTCGGCACCTTCACCTTCGACGGCGACGCCTTCATGCGCGACATCGCCGACGCCTACGGCCTCACCCTGAGCCCCGGTGAGCAGGACATGACTCTCGCCGAGTTCGTCTCGCTGCGGGTCGGCGGGCATCCGGTGGTGGGCGACGACGTGGACTGGCACGGCATCCACTGGGTGGTCAGCGCGATGGAGGGCAATCGCGTGACACGGGTGGGTCTGCGTCTCTATTAATCGCCAGGCGGCGCCTCTGATCAAAGCAGCCTGATGGATGCATTGGGGGGCGAGGGTGCGGCTGGGAGGGACGAGTGCGGCCGCTCAGGCCTGCCGGGTCGCCGCCTTGAGCACCTCGAGGGGGACCTCGACGGCCTGCGCGCCGTCGGCCACCCACGCCGTATCATCCTGGAGCGTGGCGCTCAGGGCCATGCTCTTCGCCACCATCCCGACAAGCGCCTGCACCGTCTCCGGCGCGATGGCAACCACGGTCAGGTTGTCGAGGATCGCCAGCTTGCCGGCCAGCGATTCCCACCAGAGCGTCGCGCCATGGCCGCTGTAGGTGTAGATGACGACCTCGTCGGCGCGGCCACAGGCGCGCCGGATGCTCTTCTCGTCGGGCTGGCCGAGCTGGATCCACTGCTCGATCTTCCCGGTGAGGTCCCGGCGCCACAGGTCGGGCTCGTCCTCGGTGCTCACGCCGCGCCCGAAGGCCAGGGCCTCGTCGGCGTTCAGTGCGAAGGCGAGCAGCCTGACCATCATCCGCTCATCGGTTTCCGAGGGGTGTTGCGCCACGGTCAAGGCGTGATCGGCATAGTAGTGCCGGTCCATGTCGGCGACCTGCAGCTGGACCCGATGTATCGTTGCCTTCAGTGCCATGGCGAGATGGACCTCTGTTGGGGGCGCGGCCCTACGGGGCAGGGCGGCTAGATGATGCCGGCGGGCGTTGCCCGGTGGCGTCTGGTGGGTGGACAGCGTCTGAGGGGCCCGGGTTTCGCCCCCGCATGCGGCGCGATCGACGGTGAGCCACCAGGTGCATGGTCCGTGCACTAAAACAAGAAAACCAGCCCGGTGGGCTGGTTTTCTCTGAAAAGGTGGCGGAGGGACAGGGATTCGAACCCTGGGTAGGCTATTAACCTACGCCGGTTTTCAAGACCGGTGCATTCAACCGCTCTGCCATCCCTCCGGCTTACGGATGCGTACTCTACCAGTTTTCATCCGCAGGTCAAGACCCCATCCGGATCAGGGTGTTAGCTCCCGGCTCGGGGGTGGGGCACAATGGGGTACGTCGATGGAGGAGAGCCCTATGACCGAGCGCTCGGCAGCACCCCCCGTGCAGCCCATTCCCGCGGTGTCGGCCGCGGTGGTCCGGGGAGATCGTATCCTGATGATCAGGCGGCGCAATCCCCCCAACGCAGGCAAGCTGGCGCTGCCCGGCGGCAAGGTCGAGGCGGGGGAGAGCCTGCAGCAGGCCGCGGCCCGCGAGCTTCTCGAGGAGACCGGCGTGCTGGCCGAGCCGCGGCGCATCCTGACCGCCCTCGACCTCTTCGATCACGACGCCGATGGCGCGCTGCGCATGCACTTCGTCATCGTGGTGGTCCAGCTTGTGTGGCGGGGCGGCATCGAGGCGGCCGCGGACGATGCCACGGCGCTCTGCTGGATGGACCTGGCGGCGCTCGATCGCGCCGGGTCGGCGGTCTGCGACACCGCGGCGCGGGTGGCGCGGCGGGTCCTCGAGGAGGCCGCGGCCGCGGAAAAGGCGTTGAACCCTGATTAGCCGGGCGCTTGCGTCGGGAACCATCTGGCTGCATCCTAAGTCTAGTGCCTAGTCCAACCATACAGGGAGCTTCGGATCCATGGCTTATCAAGAGACGCAGACGACACGTCAGCAGACGCAGGCGCAGTCGGTCGGTGCCAGCAAGGTCCTGCGCAACACCTATGGCCTTCTGGCAATGACCCTGCTGTTCTCCGCCATCACGGCGGGCACCGCCATGAGCATGGGCGTCGAGCGCATGAACATCTTCGTGTTCTTCATCGGCGCCTACGGCCTCATGTTCCTGGTGCACAAGACCGCCAACTCGGCGATGGGGCTGCTCGCCACCTTCGCCTTCACCGGCTTCATGGGCTTCACGCTCGGACCGGTGCTGAGCGCCTATCTCACCCTGCCCAACGGCGCCCAGCTGATCATGACCGCGCTGGGCATGACCGGCCTGACCTTCGTGGGGCTCTCGGCGGTGGCGCTGATCACCCGCAAGGACTTCAGCTTCCTGGCCAACTTCCTGATGGCCGGCGCCATCGTGCTGATCCTGGCCATGCTGGCGGGCATCTTCCTGCAGATCCCGGCCCTGTCGCTGATGGTCTCCGCCGGCTTCGTGCTGTTCTCCTCGGCGGCCATCCTCTACCAGACCAGCGAGATCGTGCATCGTAGCGGCGAGACCAACTACATCCTCGCCACCATCACCCTCTACGTGTCGATCTACAACCTGTTCATCAGCCTGCTGTCGATCCTGGGCATCATGAGCCAGGACTGACCCCCGCGCGGTATCAGGATCATCTGGCCCCGCCATCCGGCGGGGCCAGGTCGTTTCAGGAGGACCTTCATGCGCTACGCCATCCTGCTGATGGGCGCTCCCTACAGTCATCAGGCCAGCCACTCGGCCCTGCGCTTCGCCCGCGCCCTGGTGGCGCGCGGCCATCGCCTCGAGGCGGTATTCTTCTATCACGACGGGGTGCACAATGCCTCCCGGCTGGCCGCTCCCCCTCAGGACGAACCGCACCTGGTGGACGCCTGGACGGCCCTCTCCCGCGAGCACGAGGTCTCGCTGCAGGTCTGCATCGCCGCCGCGCTGCGCCGCGGCCTGCTCGACGAGCGCGAGGCCGCCCGGCACGGCAAGGAGGGGAGCAGCGTGGCCGCGCCCTTCGAGCTGACGGGGCTCGGGCAGCTGATCGATCTGGGCACGCGCTGCGACCGGCTGGTGACCTTCGGCCCCTGACCCTCTGCTTGCGATGGAGCGATGATGCACGAACACGACGACACCCTCCGCGACCTGCTGGTCATCCTGCGCCATGCTCCTCACGGCAGCAGCTGGCTGAAGGAGGGGCTGGACGCCGCCCTGGTCGCCGCCGCCTTCGGCCAGAGCGTGTCCCTGCTGTTCATGGGGGAGGGCGTCACGGCGCTGATGCCGGGTCAGGGCCCCGGGCCGCTCGGGCAGAAGGGGACGGCCGCGACGCTGGAGATGCTGGAGATGTATGATATCGAGACCCTGCTGGTGGACGCGCAGGCGCTGTCGGCGCTTGGCTTCTCGTCCGACGAGCTGATGCTCGACGTGACGCCGGTGTCGGCCGAGGCCATCCCCGAGGCCCTGTCCGCCCACCGCCTGGTGTTGACCTTCTAGCCCGAGTCGCAAGGAGAACCGGGATGCTGTTGCATGTGGTGAACCGTTCCCCGGCGAACAGTCGGGTCTTTGAGCAGGCCCTGAGCGGCATGGGGCCGGACGATGTCCTGCTGCTGATCGAGGATGGCGTCCAGGGGGCGCTGCCCCAGCTGGTGCGCTATTTCGCGCCGATCGAGGGGCGGCTCTTCGCCCTGAAGGAGGACCTCGAGGCGCGCGGGCTGCTGGGCCGCTGCGCGGAAAGCGTGCAGGTGGTCGACGTGGATGGCTTCGTGACCCTGACCGAGGAAGCCGAACGGACGGTGAGCTGGTACTGATGGCCTCGACAGAAATATACCGTTATCTATCCGTGGGCGAACACCATTACGGCCTCGACCCCGAAGACTACCTGGTCGACATGACCCAGTGGTCGCCCGAGGTCGCCGACGCCCTGGCGCGCGAGGAGGGCATCGAGCTGACCGAGGAGCACTGGGAGGTGCTCAGGGTGCTGCGCGACTTCTATGCGCGTTATGAGATGGCGCCCGCCATGCGCCCCCTGGTCAAGGCGGTGGGCAAGGCCCTGGGGCCCGAGAAGGGGCGTTCGATCCACCTGATGCGGCTCTTCCCTGGCAGTCCCGCCAAGGTGGCGGCGCGACTGGCCGGGCTGCCCAAGCCTTCCCACTGCCTGTGAACGGCTCCCCGTGAATTTCCTCGCCCATGGCTGGCTCGCCCGCGGCGGCGGTGACGACTTCCTGTATGGCAACCTGATCGCCGACGGGGTGAAGGGCAGCGATCTCTCGGCGTGGTCGCAGGAAACGGCGGAGGGCATCCGCCACCACCGTCGGGTGGACGCCTTCGTCGATGGCCATCCGGTGATCGCCGAGGTGCTGGCACGCACGCCGTGGCCGCAGCGCCGCTTCGCCGGCATCGCCCTGGATCTGCTCTGGGACCACTTCGCGGCCCGCGCCCTCGAGGAAGAGGCGCGGCGGCGACTGGCCGCGCGCTGCTATCGGCTGCTGGCGACCACCCCCGCGCCGGGCCGGCTGGCGGGGATGGTGCCGGTGCTGGTGGAGCAGGACTGGCTCAACCGCTACGCCGACTTCGCCTTCACCTGCCGTGCCATCGCGGGCATCGGCGGGCGGCTCTCCGGTCCGAATCGCCTCGCCGAGCTGGTGCCGTGGCTGGAGGCGGACTATGTCCGCCTCGCCCGCGACTTCGAGCGGCTATGGCCGGCCGTCAATGCGGCGCTCGAGGTGCCGGATGGCGGCCGGCGCCCCCCGCCACCCTAGCCGGCTTCGGTCGCCCCTCGATCCTCAATCGACCCTGAGCCACAGGCAGTCAACGCGATCGCCCGGTTCGATGTGCGTCTCGGCGGGGATCTCCGCCAGGGCATCGGCGCCGATGCACGATGACAGCACCCCCGAGTTCTGATCGCGAAACGCCCGGGCCACGATGCCGTCATCACCCAGCGCGAGGGTGACGCGCATGTAGTGGCGGCGCGGGCCTGTGGAGGTGGCGAAGTCGGCGCGCGCCGGCACCCGGGGCAGCTCGGCGAGTGCCGGACAGCCCTGCAGGGCGCCCAGCAGGGGGCGCAGGAAGAGCCAGGCGCCGACGAAGCAGGAGACCGGGTTGCCGGGCAGGCCGACGAAACGCACCTGACGGCCCTCGCGACCCGGTAGGCGCCCCAGCGCCAGGGGCTTGCCCGGGCGGATCGCCAGGCGCCACAGGTCCAGCTGCCCGAGCGACGCCAGCGCCGCCTTGACGTGATCCTCCTCGCCGACGCTCACCCCCCCGGTGCTGATCACCAGGTCGGCCTCCAACGCCGCCGCGGCGAGGGTGTCGCGGGTCCCCTCGGCATCGTCCGGCACCGAGGCGAGGCGCACCAGCTCGGCGCCGAAGCGCTCCAGCAGGCGTTTGAGCATCGGCCGGTTGGAGTTGTAGATCTGCCCGTCGGCCAGGGGCGCGCCCGGATCGACGATCTCGTCGCCGGTGGAGAGCAGCGCCACCCGTGGGCGGCGCCTCACCGCCACCTCGGTGATGCCCTGGCCGGCGAGATGGCCCAGGGCCGCGGCCTCCAGCCGCTCCCCGGCGGGCAGCAGCCGCGCGCCCGCGGCCACGTCGCGCCCGCGACGGCGTACGTTGTCGCCCGCCGGGAGATCCGCCGGGACATGGACGATATCGTTCTCGAGCGTCACGCGCTCCTGCATCACCACGCAGTCGGCGCCCGGGGGCAGGGCGCCGCCGGTGAAGATGCGGGCGCAGGTGCCGCGTGCCAGCGGCGTCGCCGGGGCGCCGGCGGCGATGCGCTGGGCGACGGGCAGCCGCTTACCGGCGTCGAGGTGGTGCAGGGCGTAGCCGTCCATGGCGCTGTTGTCGAAGGCGGGCACATCTAGGCGCGCCTCGATCGCCTCGGCGAGCACGCGCCCGGCGGCGTCGGTGCAGGGCACCGTCTCGGCGGGGGTGGGGGTGACGCCCTCGAGCAGGGCGTCGAGCGCGGCCTCGACCGGTTTCAGCTCACCCATGTTGGCCCCGCTCGGGAATGCCCCGGTTGGCCTGAAGGTGTAGAGAGCTGCATGGCCTGTGCCGATGGGTCGTCCTGTCACACATGCTGGCCTCGCTCGGGAATGACCAGGTTGGCGAAGTTGCACGGCTTGTGCCGGCTGTCGAGCTGTTCGGCAAGGATGCCGTCCCAGCCGGTGCGACAGGCGCCGGTGGAGCCGGGCAGGCAGAACACCACGGTGGCATTGGCCAGCCCGCCGAGGCAGCGGCTCTGCACGGTGGAGCTGCCGATCTCCTGCCAGGAGAGGTGGCGAAACAGCTCGCCGAAGCCCTCGATCTGCTTGTCGAGCAGCACAGAGACCGCCTCGGGGGTGGAGTCGCGTCCGGTGAAGCCGGTGCCACCGGTGGTCAGGATCACCTGGACGGCGTCGTCGGCGATCCAGCCGGCCACCACGGCGCGGATGCGATAGACGTCATCGGGCACGATGCGCTTCTCGTGCAGTCGGTGGCCGGCACTCGTCAGGCGCTCGACCAGGGCCTGGCCGCTGCGATCGGTCTGCTCATTGCGCGTGTCGGAGATGGTCAGCACCGCCACGGAGAGGGGGATCATCGGGTCGCTCATTGGCCTTGCTGCTCCTGCTTGGCCGCCTGGCGGGCCGCGAAGGCCGCCTGCTGCTCCGGGGTGGCCTCCTGCTGGTACTTCTCCTTCCACTCGCCGTAGGGCATGCCATAGACGTGCTCCCGGGCGCTGTCGTAGTCCAGCTCGACGCCTTGCTCGTCGGCGGCGGCCACCAGCCACTTGGAGAGGCAGTTGCGGCAGAAGTCGGCGAGGATCATCAGGTCGATGTTCTGGACCTCCTTGTGCTCGTCCAGATGGCGCAGCAGGCGGCGAAAGGCGGCCGCCTCGAGTTCGGTGCGGGTGGCGTCGTCGAGTTGTGACATCGTCGCTCTCCGATGGTCGGGGGATCTGTGGGGTCAGCTTAACAAAAAAGACACCGCCCGCAGGCGGTGTCGTAGGGGGGCATCGAGGCCGGGGCTCAGCCGGAGCGTGGCGCGGGCGTCTCGCCCTCGGCGGCCGGGCGCTGCTCGGCCAGCTGCTCCTCGGGAATGGCCTGGTCCTTGACCTCCTCGTACCAGAGGTTGTGGTGCTCCTTGGCCCAGCTCTCGTCCACGTAGCCGGTGGTCATGCCTTCCAGCGACCCCTCGGTGCCGACGGTGCCGATGTAGATGTGGCCCAGGGCCACGGCGGTCAGGCCCAGGGCCCCCACGGCGTGGATGATGCTGGCCCACTGCATGGTGTCACGCGCCTGGCCGTAGTTGGGGAAGTCCAGCACGAAGCCGCTGGCGATCACCGCGAGGCCGGCGGTGGCCAGTAGCCAGTACCAGACCTTCTCGCCGCCGTTGGCGAAGCCGGCGTCGGGATGCCCCTTGCCGACCAGGCCGCCGCCCTTGGCGAACCACTGCAGGTCGTGGGCCTTGGGGATGTTGTGGCTGAGCAGGCGCAGCAGCAGGATCACCAGCAGGATGCCGAACAGCGGCCCCAGGTAGTTGTGGATCAGCTTGGTGCCCGACATCATCGCCGCCCAGGCCCCGTCGCCGAACAGTGGACGCAGCAGCGTCTTGCCGTAGGCGAGGTTGAGCCCGGTGAGGGCCAGCAGGATGAACAGCGTCGCCACCGTCCAGTGCAGGGAGCGCACGACCAGCGACCAGCGCAGCAGCTTGCGCCCGGTGCGCGGCTCGTCGAGCTTCTTGCGTCCCACCAGCAGGTAGAAGAGCGCGATCGCCGCGATCATGCCCAGCACCGCGATCGCCCCGAACGGGGAGATCCAGCGCTCGCGGATCTGCCGCCAGGTCTCGCCGCTGGCATTCACCAGGTTATAGGTGCTCTCGGCCCGGGAGTCCCGGTAGTTGGGGCCCGTCTCGCCCGCCTTGACCTGTCGCCACAGGTCGGCGTCCACGGCGGGGACGGCGAAGGCCGCCTCCCGGCCGGGATCGGCCTCCTGTGCCAGCGCCAGCGAGGACAGCACCAGGCCGGCCAGCAGCACCAGCAGCGTCAGGAACCGCCGGGCGGCCCCCGCGTGCGTCATCGAGATGCTCATGGTCGCCTCCTTACCCCTGCTGGGTGGCATCGTAGGCCAGGGAGTCGGCCTCGGCGCGGGGATTGCCCGACCAGCCGCCGTCCTTGTGGCCGCGCTGGACGACGCGCTGGCGGAAGATGTCGGCGACCTCCTGGGCATCCCCGGCCAGCAGCGCCTTGGTCGAGCACATCTCGGCACACAGCGGCAGCTTGCCCTCGGCGATGCGGTTGGCCCCGTACTTCTGGTACTCCTCCTCCTTGGTCTCCGCCGGCCCGCCGGCGCAGAAGGTGCACTTGTCCATCTTGCCGCGCTCGCCGAAGGCGTTCTGCTTAGGAAACTGCGGCGCGCCGAACGGGCAGGCGTAGAGGCAGTAGCCGCAGCCGATGCAGAGGTCCTTGTCGTGCAGCACGATGCCGTCATCGCGCTGGTAGAGGGTCTCGGTGGGGCAGACGGCGATGCAGGGCGCATCGTCGCAGTGCATGCAGGCCACCGAGATCGAGACCTCGCTGGGCTCGCCGTCGTTGAGGGTCACCACACGGCGGCGCTGCACGCCCCATTCGACCTCGTTGGCGTTTTTGCAGGCGGTGACGCAGCCGTTGCACTCGATGCAGCGCTCGGCGTCGCACATGAATTTCATTGTGGCCATGGGGATCTCCTCAGCTTGCCTTCTCGATGCGACACAGGGTGCACTTGGTTTCCTGCATCTGGGTCACCGAGTCATAGCCGTAGGTGGTGGCGGTGTTGGCCGCCTCGCCGAGCACGTAGGGGGCCGAGCCTTCAGGGTAGCGGTCGTGCAGGCTCTCGCCCTGGAACATGCCGCCGAAGTGGAAGGGCATGAAGACCACCTCCGGGGCCACCCGCGGGGTGACCAGGGCCTTGACCTTCACGCGGCCGCCCTCGGCCCCCTCGACCCACACCATGTCGCCCTCGGCGATGGCCAGGTCGTTGGCGAGCGCCGGGTTGATCTCGACGAACATCTCCTGCTGCAGCTCGGCCAGCCAGGACATGGAACGCGTCTCCTCGCCGCCGCCCTCGAACTCCACCAGGCGTCCGGAGGTGAGGATGATCGGGTACTCCCCGGTGACGTCCCGCTCCTGGATGCTGCGGTAGAGCGTCGGCAGGCGGTAGTGGGAGGTCACGTCCGGCCAGGTCGGGTAGTCCTTCACCAGGTCGCGGCGGCTGGTGTAGAGCGGCTCGCGATGCTTGGGGATGGGGTCGGGGAAGGTCCAGACGTTGCAGCGCGCCTTGGCGTTGCCGAAGGGGGCGCATTCGTGGGCGATGGCCACGCGCTGGATGCCGCCCGAGAGGTCGGTCTTCCAGTTCTTGCCCTCCGCCTCGGCCTTCTCGGCCTCGGTCAGGTCGTCCCACCAGCCCAGGTCCTTGAGCATGGCGTCGGTGAACTCGGGGTAGCCGTCCTCGAGCGCCGAGCCGTCGCTGAAGACGCCGTCGGCCAGCAGGTTCTCGCCGTCGCGCTCGATGCCGAAGCGGGCGCGGAAGGTGAGGCCGCCCTCGGAGACCTTCTTGCTGGTGTCGTAGAGGATCGGCGTGCCGGGATGGCCCATCTCGGCGGTCCCCCAGCAGGGCCAGGGCAGCCCGTAGTAGTCGCCGTCGGCGGGTCCGCCCTCGGCCTTGAGGTCGCGGAAGCTGAAGGTGTGCCAGTTCTGCTGGTGCTGCTTCAGGCGCTCGGGGCTCTGGCCGGTGTAGCCCACGGTCCACATGCCGGCGTTGAACTCCCGGGTAATGTCCTCGATCACCGGCTCGGTGCCCTCGACCCGGATGTTCTTGAACAGCTCGTCGCCGAAGCCGAGCTTGTGCGCCAGCAGGTACATGATCTCGTGGTCGGGCTTGGATTCGAAGAGCGGCTCGATCACCCGGTCGCGCCACTGGATGGAGCGGTTGGTGGCGGTGACGCTGCCGGTGGTCTCGAACTGGGTGGCCGCCGGCAGCAGGTAGACGCCGTCCTGGCGGTCGTGCATGACCCCCGCCACGGTGGGGTAGGGATCCACGATGACCATCATCTCGAGCTGCTGCATGGCCTTCTGCATCTCGGGGCCCCGGGTCTGGGAGTTGACCGCATGGCCCCAGTAGAACATCGCCTTGAGACGGGTCCGCTGGGAGATGTCCTCCTCTTCCTCGAGGACGCCATCGATCCAGCGCGAGACGGTGATGCCACTGGAATACATCGGCTTGCCGTCGACGTAGTCGCCCTGGTCGAAGCGTCCCTTGAGCCACTCGTAGTCGAGGCCCCAGACCCGGGCCCAGTGCTGCCAGGCGCCCTCGGAGAGGCCGTAGTAGCCGGGCAGCGAGTGCGACATCAGGCCGAGGTCGGTGGCGCCCTGGACGTTGTCGTGGCCGCGGAAGATGTTGGCGCCGCCGCCGGACTTGCCGATGTTGCCCAGCGCCAGCTCCAGGATGCAGTAGGCGCGGGTGTTGTTGTTGCCGGTGGTGTGCTGGGTGCCGCCCATGCACCAGACGATGCAGCCCGGACGGTTCTCGGCCAGCTGGCGGGCGGTGTCACGCATCGTCGCTTCCGGCACTCCGGTGATGTTCTCCACCACGTCCGGCGAGAAGGCCGCGACCTCCTCGCGCACCTGGTCCATGGCATAGACCCGCTGATCGATGTACTGGCGATCCTCCCAGCCGTTCTCGAAGATGTGCCACAGAAGGCCCCAGATGAAGGCCACGTCGGAGCCGGGGCGGATCCGCACGTAGTGGTCGGCCTTGGCGGCGGTGCGCGTGAAGCGCGGATCGACGACGATGATCTGCGCCTGGCTGCGCTCCTTGGCCAGCAGGATGTGCTGCATGGCGACCGGGTGCGCCTCGGAGGGGTTCGAGCCGATGAACATGATCGACCGGCTGTTCTGGATATCATTGAGCGAGTTGGTCATCGCCCCGTAGCCCCAGGTGTTGGCGACCCCAGCCACGGTGGTGGAGTGGCAGATGCGCGCCTGGTGGTCGGTATTGTTGGTACCGGCCAGGGCGGCGAACTTGCGCATCAGGTAGGCCTGCTCGTTGTTGAACTTGGCCGAGCCCAGCCAGTAGATGCTGTCGGGACCGTGCTGCTCCGTGAGGGCCAGCACCTTGTCGCCGATCTCCTCGATGGCGTCCTCCCAGCTCAGGCGCTGCCACTCGCCGCCGACCAGCTTCATGGGGTACTTGAGGCGCCGGCTGGAGTGGCCGTGCTGACGCAGCGAGGCGCCCTTGGCACAGTGGGCGCCGCGATTGATGGGGTGGTCGAAGGCCGGTTCCTGCTTGGTCCAGACGCCCTCCTGCACCTCGGCATAGACGCCGCAGCCCACCGAGCAGTGGGAGCAGACGGTCCGCTTCGTCTCCACCGGGGCATCGGACCAGGCGGTCTTCCCGGCGGCCTCGGCGCGCTGCATCATCGGCGCGCCCATGAAGCCGGCGGCGGCGAGCCCGCCGGTGGTGGCTCCGCTGCGCTTGAGGAACTGGCGACGGGAAATGCCCAGCCCGGCGGCCCTCGGCGTATCGGATTTAGGTGTCAAACGCATGGCTGCTCTCCTGGCTCGGGGCCGTCAATCACGCAGGGTGGCGTAGAAGGCACGGATGTGGGGCGTCTCCCGGTACTCGCGGGACGGCTCGGCCTGGGGGGCCTCGGCCTTGGTGTCGGCCTGGGCCAGGGTGACGTGGCCGACCGCGGCCGCGGCGCCGGCGGCCGCGGTGCCGACGCCGAGGGTCTTGAGGAAACGCCGGCGCTGCGGGTTGCGTGTGCTGGGCATGGGTAGCTCTCCTGTCTCTCGCTGTCGCTGGCCCTGACGGGCTCTGTCGTTATGGGGCTGTCACGGTTGTCGCGCGGCGTCAGGGTTCGACGATCCGCACCGGATGCTGCTGTGCCTCGGCCTCGAGGCGCCGGGCCTCCTGCTCGATGAAGGCCTGGCCGAGCCGGCCCAGGCACGCCTGGAAGGGGGTGTCGACCCGGCCGAGATCGGCCAGGCAGTCCGCGGCCCAGGGGGCGAGGTGCGCCATGAAGAAGCGCGCCTCCTCCTTTGATCGGGCCTCGATCAGCATCGCCATCACCTCCGCCAGGGCGGCGAGGTGGTCTTCGGGGTCGTGGCTATGCTCGGCACGCTGGAAGCCCAGCGCCTTGAGGTCCCGGCGCAGCGCGACCAGCGCCGCGTCCATCAGTTCGCCGTTGCGGTACCAGGAGGCGTAGGGCGTGACGTCGCCCTGGACCACCCCGACCAGGTGGCGAAAGTGGGCGCGGACCTCGGCCTCGGCGGTGGTCTCGCGTGCCGCCGCGATCAGCGCCGCCCAGCGCTCGGCGAGCAGGGTGCCGTCGGCCTCGACCTCGAGCCCCGCCAGCCAGTCGAGCAGGTCGGCATCCGGGGCCTCCCGCAGCAGCCGGGCCAGCAGTCGATAGACGTCGGCGCGCAGCGCATCGCTCTCGTTCAGCTCGTTCATGCGGTCACACCTTCAGCTGCGATTCGGGATTGCGGGCCATGTCCTGCCAGACGTCCTTGACGCGACAGTCCTCGCACATCTCCAGGCGGGCCAGAGCGTCGCCGGCGAAGTAGGGGTGGTCGGCGAGCTTGGCCTTGATGGTCTCGACGGTGCTCACGGTGGCGAAGGGCTTGCCGCAGCGAATGCACGGGAAGGCGGCCTCCTCGTGGCGCACCTGCCGCTCGCTGCGCACCGCATCGGCCAGGAAGCCGGGCCGCAGGGTGATCGCCTGCTCCGGGCAGGCCTCGGCGCAGAGTCCGCACTGCACGCAGTCGGCCTCGCGAAAGCTCAGCTGCGGGCTCGTGTCGCCGGCGGCCAGCGCCGGGGTCGGGCAGTTGGAGACGCAGGCCATGCACAGGGTGCAGGCGTCGGCATCGACCGCGATATCGCCGTAGGCGGCGCCGGCCGGCAGGCGGTGGCGCTGGCCGTCCGGGGTGCCCAGGCCTGCCAGGTGCTCGAGTACGGCGTTGAGCCGGCGGCGCTTGTCGTGACCGTCCAGTACCGGCGGCGTCTGCGTCAGCGGCGGCTCGACCGGCAGGGCATCGCGGCCGAACGTGTCGCCGGCCTCGAGACGCGCGATCCGCGTCGGGGCGTGCCCGAGGGCCGCGAGCAGGGCACGCGCCTGGGCGAGCTGGTCGTCGATGAAGGCCGACAGGCGCTCGGGCATGCGGGCGTGGCACTGGATGCGCACCTCGGCGGCGCCGGCGGCCAGGGCGGTCAGCCACTGGTCGTGACCGGCGGCCCCGAGCTCCTCGAGGGGCACGTCGAGCACGTGGCCCGCCGCCTCGCCCTCGGTTGCCAGGTCGCTCGCCTCGGCGAAGCGCACCACCGGGGCCGTGCCGCCGGCCGCGTGATAGGCGGCGAGCCAGCCCAGCAGGGTGTCCTGCTGGCGGGCGGTCTCCGGCAGGCGGAACTGGATGGCGCCGGTGGGACAGGCGCTGCTGCAGCTGCCGACGCCGTGGCAGCGGAAGGGGTCGATCTCGATCCACGCCTCGATGCGGCCCTGGTGGCTCGCGACGGCATCGGCGGGGCAGACGTCCAGGCAGCGGGTGCAGCCGGTGTTGCCGCTGCTGGCGTGGGCGCAGAGGTCGTTGTCGATCTGGAAGTAGCGCGGCTTGTCGAACTCGCCGACCAGCCCGGCGAGGGCCTCGAGGCGCTCGTCGCGATCCGCGTCCTGCCAGTGCAGGGCGACGTAGCCGGGCGGGGGAAGCTCGAGGGCGAGGGTGGGCGTTGCGCCGAGATCGAGGATCAGGTCGAAATGGGCGCGCTCGGCGAGCGCCCGGGCGAGATCCAGCGAGCCGTCGCCGTCGGGCACACTGACGCCGAATTGCCCCAGGTAGCCGTCGATGGTGAGCGCCCGCGCCTGGGCGCGCGACAGCGTCTGGCAGGCGAGATCCGCGGTCGCGGCGAGCAGCGCCTCGTGTTCGGTATCGCTGCCGGCATCGTCCTGGAGCGGCTCGGTGACCACCAGGGTGGGAGGCGCGAGCCCTCTTGCGAGAAGGGCGCGGGCGGCGCGCCGGACATCCCGCTCGTTACCGAGGATCAGGGCATGGCCGTCACTCTGATAGCTGACGCGGGCAGGGCTGAGGTTGACGGGCCAGGAGACGCGGCGCCGGGCGGCCTCCCTGGCGTGCCGGTTGCGATCGTCGTCGACCGGCATCAGTTCGATGTGCTGGTTCATGCAGTCTCACGGTTGCGTGCGTGCGGTAGGCTTATTGTCATCGTTGTATGCCTGCTAGTTAGTCTTGGTCGAATACGCGGTGGGCGCAAACGCTGCCTTGGTCTAATGCATAGGACTGATGCATGACTGCGATAGCCCGGATCAATGGATCGCCCGGTGGCAGCAGTCGGCCGCGCCGCTGCGGGCCGTCATCCTGGGCGCTCATGAGAAGGCCCCTCGGCGTCGTCGGCGATATCGCTGTCCGGGGCGGGATCGGACGCCTCCGGGGGCATCTCGCGGGCGTCCTGCTCATCGCCGTCCTGCTCACCGCCGTCGATGGCCCGTGACGAGACCTCCTCCGGGGCCTTTTCTTCCGGCATCTCGTCGTCGCTCTCGACCTCACGGCGGGTCCACTGGCGCAGCCGTTCGGCCACGTCCTCGGCCAGCGGCTTCAGCTTCTCCCGGAAATCCTCGTCGTAGTCGTCGAGGCCGTCGCGGACGCCGTAGTGGCTGGCGGCGAAGAGGCGGCGCAGGGCGCGCTTGCGTAGCCCCGCGCTGACGCCGGAGACCAGGTAGGCCTTGATGTCGCTTCCCGGGGGCAGGGTGTCGGGATCGGGCAGGGTGTGATCGAGGCTGCCCGGCTCGGGCGCCCCTTCGACCGCCTCCGGGGCGCCGTGAGCGTCGGGACCTGCCGCTCGACTCTCGTCCTCGGCGGAAACCGCGGCCCGGGGCGAGGTCGAGGGCGCCTCCTGCTCGCTCCGCTTGCGACGCGACCAGCGTTCCAGGCGGTTCATGACTTGGCCTCCCGGGCACGCCCGGCACCCTTGCGCTTCTTCTTGCGCCCCTCCTCGGGCGCCTCGCCGTGGTGGGCGAGATAGGCCTCGAGCCAGGCCTGGAGGGCCAGCGGCATGTCGATCTCGAGCACCCGATGCTCGCCGTCGAGCCAGCCGGCGGCGACCTCCTGGCTGGCGGTGATGGCATCGGGGCGGGGCGTCCCGTCGGCCTCGCCGGCCCGCACGAACAGGCGCGGCGTGCGGCTGGTCAGGTTGAAGCGGTAGGCGGCGCGCTCGGTCATGTAGAGCTGCAGATCGAGCCGGCAGGGGCCGGCGTCGCCCGGCGCGAGGTTCGCGATGCGCCAGCGGGTCGTGGCAAAGCCCTTGATGGTGAGCGGCTCGCCGACGATCTCGAAGCTCAGGGGGCGCGTGCTGCTGATCGTCGCCATGGGTCAGTCTCTCCGGGGCCGGGCTGAAGGGGGAGGCGTGTCGTGACGGGGCATCCCATGTCGACATGCCGCGGTGTCAGGAGTACCGAGTCCGCTAATAGTACAGAAAAATCTGATATTGATGACACTGCCCAGTGTCAACGAACCTTTACATAGTAAAGACAGGGCGGGGCGTAGAGTGCCATCATCGAACGTCAACGTTCTGTCGAGGAGCCGTGGATGCACGACATCAGCCTGAGCCGGGCACGCCTGCCCGCTACCCTGGAGATCGAGGTGCTCGACGAGTTCGGCGAGGCGAAGCGCCAGGCGATCGCCGCGGAACGCGCCCTCACCGTCTACCTGAACAAGCGCGAGATCGTCACGCTGATGACCCTCGGGGCCGACCCGGAGGCGCTGGTGGTGGGCTATCTGCGCAACCAGGGCCTGATCGGCGAGGTCCGGGACCTGCAGGCGGTGCAGGTGGACTGGGAGGTCGAGGCGGCGGCGGTGGTGACTCGTCGCCTGCCGGAGGACCTGGAGGAGCGGCTGGGCCAGCGCACCGTGACCACCGGCTGCGGCCAGGGGACGGTGTTCGGCCGGCTGCTCGAGGCGACCGCCCTGCGCCCGCTGCCGGCCACCGTGATGCGCCAGTCGGTGCTCTATCGGCTGCTGGACAACCTCGGCGCCTACAACGAGACCTATCGCAGCGCCGGCGCCGTGCATGGCTGCGCGCTGTGCCGCCAGGAGACGGTGCTGGACTTCGTCGAGGACGTGGGGCGCCACAACGCCGTGGATACCCTGGCGGGGCGCCAGTGGCTCGCCGAGGCCGACAGCACGGAGGCCGACATCTTCTATACCACCGGGCGACTCACCTCGGAGATGGTGCTGAAGGTGGCGCAGATGGGCATCGGCGTGCTGGTATCGCGTTCGGGCGTCACCCAGAAGGGCGTGGAGCTGGCCGAGCGCTTCGGCGTGCTGCTGATCGCCCGGGCCAAGGGGCGACACTTCCAGGCCATCCACGGGGCGGGGCGGCTCGAGCTCGACGCCGTGCCGACGCGCCGCCCGGGGGATCGGGCTCGCGTCTGAAGAGGCCTGAGCCTCAGGACGTGCCGTCGCCCCGGGTGCAGACCGACAGCACCACGGCATCGGCCTCGCTGGTCGATACCAGGGCGTGGCCCATGGCGCTGTCGAAGTAGATGCTGTCGCCGTCGCTGAGGGAGAGCGGCTCGTAGTACTCGGTATAGAGTCGGATCTCGCCCTCGAGCACCATCAGGAACTCCTCGCCGTCGTGGCGCACCCACTCGGTGAACTCCTCGAAGGCGCGGGCCCGCACGATGGTCTTGAAGGGGATCATGCGCTTCTGGGCGAGCTCGCAGCTGAGCAGCTCGTGCTCGTAGGTCGGGGTAGGGTGGAGCTCGCCGTGGCCGCGGCGCGTCAGGTCGCGCCGCCCCATGGTGCGGGTCTGGACCTTGGGCGGCGAGAGCAGCTGGGGCAGGTCGATGCCCAGGCCGTCGATCAGCTTCTGCACCGCGGAGAAGGTCGGTGAGATCTGGTCGTTCTCGATCTTGGAGAGCGTCGAGCGGGCGAGCCCGGTACGCTGGCTGACGTCTTCCAGGGTCCACTGGTTGGCCAGGCGGATCTCCTTCACGCGCTCGCCCAGGCGCAGCGGTTCGACGAAGGGCTTGCGGCCGGCGGCGATACGCAGGGCGGCGCCCTGATCGGTGGTGGCGGTCATGCGCGGATCACTGTCCTTGTTCACTATTGGAAACGAGGTTTCCCTGAAGCGTACCACAGCCGTCGTGGGCGGTGCCCCTTCGTGCGGACGTCAGCCGGACTCTTGTGGATCGGGGGCGCGCGCCTCCGTTTCCGGTCGGCGGGAAACGCCGCTCAGGCGCCGTACGGCAGGCCGAGCAGGGCAGTGAGGTGGGCCTCGGCGCTGCGCCCCAGGGCGTCCGGGTCGTAGCCGCCCTCCAGCACAGAGACCAGGCGGCCGTCGGCGTACAGGGCGGCGATCTCCAGTGCCAGGTGGGTGACCCAGTAGAAGTCGTCGTCCTCCAGGCAGAGCTCCGCCATGGGATCCTCGCGGTGGGCGTCGAAGCCCGCCGAGACCAGCACGATATCGGGCTTGAAGGCGTGCAGGGCGGGCAACCAGTCGTCCTCGATGGCGCGACGGAAGGCGGCGCTGTCGGTGCCGCTCGGCAGCGGCGTGTTGACCACGTTCTGCCATTCGCTGCGCAGGTAGCGCCAGGGATAGAAGGGGTACTGGAAGCTGGTGCAGACCAGCACCTCGGGATCATCCTTGAAGATGTCGATGGTGCCGTTGCACTGGTGCACGTCGAAGTCGAGGATGGCGATCCGGCGCGCCCCGTACTTCGCCCGGGCATGGGCGGCGCCCACCGCCACGTTGTTGTAGAAGCAGAAGCCCATGGCGTCGCTGGCCTCGGCATGGTGGCCGGGCGGGCGCACCGCGCAGAAGACGTTGTCGGCCTGACGGCGAAACACCTGATCGACCCCCCGCACAACCGCGCCGGCGGCCACCTTGGCCGCCGTGAGGCTGTCGGGGTTCATCATGGTGTCGCTGTCCAGGGTGACGATGCCGTGCTCCGGCACGCACTTTTCCAGGGCGCGCAGGTGGCGCAGGGGGTGCACCCGGGCGAGCTGCTCCTCGGTCGCCGCCTTGGCGTCGGACTGCATGGTCTGCTGCAGGAGGCCTGCGCGCATCAGCCGCGCGCGGATGGCGTCCAGCCGCAGGGGGCTCTCGGGATGTTCGGGCCCCATGTGGTGCAACTGGCAGTCTGGGTGGGTAATGTAGGCGGTGATCATGCGCTGGCTCCGAAAAGGCTGAAGTCACCTTAATCGTGACCCCCGTCTGCCGGACAGTGTCCATAAGTCGTAAACGTGACGGGGCAATCCCCCGCGCAGGGAGGTCCTGGCTTGAGCACGCGCTTTCTTCGTCACTTCTTCGAGCCCGGCACCATCGCGGTGATCGGGGCGTCCGAGAAGCCCTACTCCATGGGCGGCCTGGTGATCCGCAACCTTCGCGAGGGCGGCTTTCCCGGCAGCCTCTGGGCGGTCAATCCCAAGGGCTACGAGGCGGTCTTCGAGGCGCCCTGCGTCAACCGGGTGTCGCACCTTCCCGAGGTGCCGGATCTGGCGGTGATCTGCTCGCCGATCCAGACGGTGCCCAAGCTGATCGAGTCCCTGGGCCGCTTCGGGGTCAAGGCCGCGCTGGTGCTCTCCGGCGGCGCCCACCTCGACCGCGACCACGGCGACAAGGGCTCGATCCGCAGCCGCATGCTCGGCGCGGCCCGCGCCTCGGGCATCCGCGTGCTCGGCCCCGAGTGCATGGGGCTGATCGTCCCCGGTCGCAAGCTCAACGCCTCCTACGCCAGCCAGCCGGTCAAGGCCGGCCGCGTGGCCTATCTGGGCCAGTCGGGGATGCTCGGCAACGCCATGATCGACTGGGCCGCCGGTCGCGGCATCGGCTTCTCCCACCTGCTCACGGTGGGCGACAGCGTCGACGTGCTGCTGCCCGACCTGATGGACTACATCAACCAGTTCTCGCCGGCCCAGGCGATCCTGCTGCATCTCGAGCGCATCATGGACGCCCAGCACTTCATGACCGCGCTGCGCGACGCCTCGCGCAACCGCCTGGTGCTGGCCATCAAGAGCGGGCGCACCGCCGAGTCCGACATCTCGGGCCTTCCGCCGACGCCCGGCGTGGCCAATCGCGACCAGATCTTCGACGCCGCCTTCGCCCGGGCGGGGGTGGTGCGGGTCAACGACTCCGACGAGCTGTTCGATGCCCTGGAGACGCTGTCGCGCATGAAGCCGCTGAAGGGCGATCGCCTGGCCATCGTCTCCAACGGCCTGGGACCGGCGATGCTCGCCATCGACAAGCTGATCAATGCCGGGGGCCGGCTGGCCACCTTCAGCGAGGAGACCCGCGACGCCCTGCGGCGCGACGACTTCGACATGAGCAAGCCCGGCGAGAACCCGGTGGACCTGGGCGGCAACGCGACCCCGGAGCGGCTGGTGGAGGCGCTGGAGATCGTCGCGGCCGACCGAGGCGTCGATGCCGTGCTGGTGGTCCACGCCCCGACGCGGCTGGCGCCCTCCAAGACCACCGCCCAGGCGATCATCGCCGCCCGCAAGCGTTTCCGGCGCAACCTGCTGACCAGCTGGATGGGCCTCCATGAGGCGCTGTCGGCGCGCTACGAATGCAACCTGGCGGGGATTCCCACCTATCTCTCCCCGGAGAAGGCGGTCAAGGCCTTCATGCACATGGTGGACTACCAGCGCGTGCAGGCGCTGCTCCAGGAGATTCCGCCGAGCCTGCCCTTCGCCACCACCGCGGAGATCCGCCGGCGCTGCCGGCTGCTGATCGAGGAGGCGCGGGACGCGGGGCGCGAGACCCTCGCCCACTCCGAGACGGCGCAGGTGCTCGCGGCCTACGGGCTGCCGGTGGCGCCGAGCCGCTATCCCCAGACCCCGGAGGAGGCGGCCGAGGCGGCGGCCGACTTCGACGGCCCCATGGCCCTCAAGGTGGTGCACGAGGGCAACTGTCGACCCTTCCGCTACCGCCAGCACCCCCACAAGATCTCCGCCGGCCTGCTCCAGGACCTGGCGAACCCGGCGCAAGTCGCCGAGGCGGTGGGGCGGCTGGGCGACCGGGTGCGCGAGAAGTTCCCGGACGTCGCGATCCACGAGTACTGCCTGCAGGCCATGCAGCGCGGCAAGCACTCCATGCAGCTGTGCGCCGGCATCACCCGCGACCCGGTGTTCGGGCCGGTGATCGTGTTCGGCATCGGCGGCTACAAGGTCAATATCCTGGCCGACCGCCAGGTGGCGCTGCCGCCGCTCAACATGAGCCTGGCGGCGGACGTGGTGGGGCGCACCCACGCGGCACGGCTGATCCGCGAGCACTCCAGCCACCCCGAGCGCGACCTCGAGCGGCTCTACGAGCTGCTGGTGACGCTGTCTCAGATGGCCAGCGACCTGCCGCAGCTGCGCGGGCTGGAGCTCAACCCGCTGGTGCTCAACCGCGACGGCCTGCTGGCCGTGGACTTCGCCATGGACCTCGGCACCCCGGCGCGCTTCGCGATCATGCCCTATCCCGAGGAGCTGCGGGAGTGGTTCACGCTGAAGAACGGCTGGAAGGTCGAGGTGCGCCCGATCCGCGCCGAGGACGCGCCGCTGATCACCCGCTTCCACGACCAGCTCTCCGAGGAGAGCATCCGCTTTCGCTACTTCCACAACAAGGCGGACCTCACCCAGCGCGACCTGTCGATCCTCTCGCACATCAACTACGACCGGCAGATGGCCTTCATCGCCGAGCATCGCGGCGAGGACGGCAGCCAGGAGATGCTCGGCGTGGTGCGGGTCTGGAACGATCCCGACAACATCCGCACCGAGTTCTCGGTGATCATCCGCGACGACCTGCAGGGGCTCGGCATCGGCAGCCTGCTGATGAACAAGATGATCGGCTACTGCCGCAGCGTCGGCACCCTGGAGATGATCGGCAAGGTGATGGTCGACAACCACCCGATGCGCGCGCTGATGAAGCACCTGGGCTTTCGCCTGCGCTACAACATGGAGGAGCAGGTGGTGGACGCCGTGCTGCGCCTCAACGAGCCGGAGAGCGAGTGGCAGCGCCATCGCCTGGAGAGCCAGCCGGACTGACGCCGGCGCTCGCCATCCGATGAACAAAACGCGGCCCCCGCCTCTGGGCGGGGGCCGCGTTCCGTCGAGGCGGGGTCGAGGCCCTCAGGGCGCCAGGCGGAAGCGGTGCCAGCTGCCGTCGCGACGCTCAAAGCGCAGGCGGTCGTGGAGTCGGCTCGGCTGGCCCTGCCAGAACTCGATCATGTCGGGGATCACGCGGTAGCCACCCCAGTGGATCGGGCGGGGAATCTCCTGGCCCTCGTAGGCGTGCTCGAAGCGCTGCTCGCGCTCCGCGAGCCAGGTGCGATCGGGGATCACCACGCTCTGGGTGGCGACCCAGGCACCCAGCTGGCTGCCCCGGGGACGGCTGGCGAAGTAGGTGTCCGACTCCTCCGGGCTGACCTGCTCGACCCGGCCCTCGACGCGCACCTGGCGGGAGAGGCTGGGCCACCAGAACACCAGCGAGGCGTGGGGCACGTTGGCGAGCTCGCTGCCCTTGTGGCTGTGGTAGTTGGTGAAGAACACCATGCCCTTCTCGTCAGTGCCCTTGAGCAGCACGATCCGGGCGTGGGGGCGCCCCTGGCTGTCGGCGGTGGCCAGGGTCATGGCGTTGCCGTCGCTGCCCTCGGTGTCGAGCGCCAGGGTCAGCCACTCGTCGAACAGCGTCATGGGCTCGTCGGGGGCGTCCGCCTCCTCCAGCTGGCCGCCCTCATAGTCGCGCCGAATGTCGGCAATGTTGCGTGTCATGACCGTCTCCTTGAAGTTTTTCGTCATGCTCGCCGGTCGTCGGGCCGAGCTCAATGCCCTGGATCAACGAACCTCGGGAAATCCTCCCCCCAGCTTACGGGGTCCAGCCCAGCTGCACCATGGCCATGTAGGCGCCGGTCCCCCCTGCGATCGACAGCAGGGCGTGGCGCCGCCACAGGTGCAGCCCCACCACGGCCAGCGAGGCGAGGATCAGCGGCCAGCCGTCGGGGGCGGCGTTGAGGCGGCCGTCGGTCAGGGGACGGAAGTCGCGCAGGGCGTAGATCACCAGGATCATCATCACCGCCGGCGGCAGGTAGCGCCCCAGGTGCAGGATCAGCGGATGTTCCGCCTGGCGGGCGAGGGCCACGAACGGCAGCACGCGGGTGGCGAAGGTCGCCGCGGCGCACACGGCGATGAAGGTCAGCAGCTCGGCGGTGCTCATGGGGTCAGGGCCTCGCGGTGTGACTGACGGCGGCGGTGATCGGCCAGCAGCACCAGGGTGGTGGCGCCGATGGCGCCCAGCAGCAGGTGGCGGTCGGGCAGCAGCGCCACGGCGCCGAGGCCGGTGGCCAGGGCGATGGCGAAGGGCAGCCACTGGCGCAGCCGCCGGGCCTGCTCCAGGGTCAGCACGATGAACAGCGCCGTCAGGGCGAACTCGATGCCGCGGCTGTCGAAGGCCAGGGTGGTGCCGATCAGCACGCCCGCCGCGCTGCCCAGCACCCACCAGAGCTGGTTGAGCAGGCTGAGGCGGAAGGCCTGGGCGTGGTCCAGCCCACGCTCCCCACCGTGGGTGGTCAGCAGCGAGTAGGTCTCGTCGGTCAGTGCGAAGATGAGGTAGGGCTTGCGCCAGCCGGCCCCCTGGAAGCGCTTGAGCAGTGAGAGGCCGTAGAAGAGATGGCGGGAGTTGAGCATCAGGGTGGCCACCGCCACCTCCACCAGGCCCGCCCCGGCGGCGAGCAGCGCCACGGCGAGGAACTGGCCGGCCCCGGCGTAGATCACCAGCGACATCAGCAGCGCGCCCCAGACGGGGACGCCGACCTCGATGGCGAGGATGCCGAAGGCCGCGCCCAGCGGCAGGTAGCCAAACATCACCGGCAGGGTCGTGACGCTGGCCTCATGCCAGGCATGGCGCTTGCCCATGCAGCTCCTCCTTGTGTGCGTGTTCGCCCGGGACCGTCCCCGTGAACGATTTCCCTGCCGGCGACTCTCCTGACGGTTCAGACTGCTGATGAATCACGGGGAATTAGAATAACTTGTTGTGGCGTCGCGGTGCCAGCGGGCACCGGGCCTGAGGGCAAGCGTCATGCCCCTGGCGTGATCCTTTCACGCCGGCCGTGGTCATAGCCGCTGCAACATCGAGAGACGTGATCCGGGAAGGGAGAACCAGCATGGAAGAGCGAGGCCTGTCGCCGTCCGGAGGGGAGGTCGCTTGGCCGCGGGGAGGCGGCGGGCGACGCACCGCGGTGGGCGTCGGCGTGGCGGGGTTCTGGATCGGGCTGCTGCTGGTACCCCGGGGCTATTTCCTGGTGCCGGGTCTGCTGGCGGTCGTCGGCCTGTGCTGTCTATGGCCGGGGCGAGCGGCGATGGACTGGGGGCGTCGGGACCGACGGTTGATGCTGGCCCTCGTGCTGCAGGGGGGCATCTGGTTGGTGGCCGGCCTCTGGGAAGGCGAGGCCGGCGATGCACTGGGCGGCGCTGCCTCCATCGGCATGGGGCTGACGCTGCTGGTGTTGCTGTGTCGGTTGACGCCGGCGATCGGCTGGCTGTGGATCGGCATGGCGCTGGGGGGCATTGGCGCCGGTGCCTGGGCGCTGTGGCAGCGACTGGCCGACGGCGTGCTGCGTGCCGATGGCCACGAGCCACTGCATGCCATCCTCTTCGGCAACCTGGCCCTGCTGACCGGCCTCAGCTGTCTGGCCGGGCTGGTGTGGGCCTGGCCCCGGGTCCGCCGTCACCTCTGGCTCCCGCTGCTGGCGGGGGGCGCCTTCGGCGGCCTCCTGGCCTCCCTGCTCTCCGGTTCCCGGGGAGGCTGGATCGGCGTGCCGCTGGCCCTGTGGGTGATCTATCGCGGTCAGGGGCGGCGAGTGGCGCGACGCTGGCGGCTGATCGGGATGGGCGGCCTGCTGGCGATGACAATCGCCCTCTATGTCGTGCCCCAGACCGGTGTCCAGGCGAGGGTCGACCATGCCGTGTCCAGCCTGCAGCGGTATCTCCAGGGGGACGAGGAGATGACCTCGGTCAGTGCGCGACTCGAGCTGTGGCGGGGCTCTCTGGCCCTGATCGCCGAGCGACCCTGGCGGGGGTGGGGCAATGAGGGGTACCGAGCCGGCAAGGCCCGGTTGATCCGGGAGGGGGAGCTGGATCCCGAGTTGGGGCGCTTCTGGCATTCTCACAACGACGTGCTGGATGCCTGGGTCAAGCGCGGGGTTCCCGGCCTGGTGGCGCTGCTGGCCCTGTATGTCACCCCGCTGTGGCTGTTCGCCCGAGGGATTCGTGCCGCCTGCCCCCGCCAGCGTTCGCTGGCCATCGCCGGCACCCTGCTCCCCGTCGCCTTCATCGATTTCGGTCTGACCTACAGCTTCCTCGCCTATCCCGCGGGGCTTGCGACCTATGCCGCCTGGCTGGCCATGCTGTGGGCCCTCTATCGCCCGCGTCCCGCCGCGGTGTGATGGCCGACGTGGCCGGCCCGCCCGACGGCGCGGCCGAGAGACTCAGGGCAGTGCCGCGTCGTAGTCCTCCCAGTAGCGCGCCATGTCGCGTTCGCGGGTCAGGCCGTAGAGGCCGAAGCGGCGTCCCAGGCGGGCGCCGCCGTCCCGCGTCAGTGGCTGCCAGGCGATATTGGCGCGCTCGCGGGTCGAGTTCACGAAGAAGGCGTTGAGGGGCAGCGAGACGTAGATGCCCTTGTCGAAGCTGCCCTCGCCATAGTCGCTGCCGGCGTCCGTGAAGGTGGCCCAGCCCCCGAGCCTGACGCCCGAGTCGAACGCCCGCGACAGGTCGAAGGTCGCCCCCAGGTCGCCGGCCAGGTAGCGCCCCACGCTGACCTTGGCCAGGGTGTCCTCGATGCCGGTCTGCCAGTAGCCGGTCAGGTGCCCGGTCCAGGTGCGGTAGTCGCGCAAACCGAACCCCTGGTCGAAGGCCCGCTGGCGCACCCAGTTGAGGTCCAGGCCGATGGCGAGGTCGCTGTCGAAGGGGCGGTACAGCACCTCGCCGCCCACCCCGGCGTACATGGTCTCGAGGATCCCGCCGTAGCCCATCGCGTACCAGTCGTCGTCCAGTCGCGCCGTGTGGGTGTACTGCAGGTTGGTCAGGCCCACGTCGGTTTCCGCCAGGTAGTCGCCGATATGGGTGCGCACCCGCGGCAGGTCCGAGTCGGCGATATAGTCGTAGTTCTCGAGGTTGTCGGCCAGGCCGTAGGCCACGCTGCCGCTGAACCAGCCGTTCTGGCTGCTGCGGTATTCCGCATCCAGGCTGGCCGAGATCCGATAGAGATAGCCGTCCGGCCCGCCGAAGTTCTGCTCGAGCATGGGCCCCAGGCGGTAGGAGAGTCCTCGGGGGTCGTTCTCGAACAGCACCTCGCCGCGTGCCGGCGTCAGGGCGCCATGGGCATAGAGGCCGTGGCGATGCTCGACACGGTGGCTCGCCGAGCGTACCGCCCCGGTCAATGCCTGTCGGTCATGCACGCTCTCCCGAAGCGCCATGCCGCGCTGCTCCCAGCGGAACCGGAAGGTCTCGACCTCGCGCCCCAGCCGGTTGTGGAGCAGGCGCCCGGCGCGAAACTCGCTCTCGGCGAGGGACGGGTAGCGGGTCGGGCTACCCTCCACGGTCACCTCGTCGCCCGCCTGGCGCAGGCGGTGCACCCGGATGCCGGCATTCTCCTCCATGGCCCGGTTCAACCCCTGCCAGTCCCCGTCATGCTCCGCCGGCGCACTGGCCAGGCGAACCGGCTGCGGGTCGCGCTTGGCCTGCGAGAGGGTCGCCAGGTTGGTGGAGAAGCTGACGCCGAGCATGGCGGTATTGCCGCGCTCCCAGCCCGCATGCAGCTCGATGCTGTCGGTCAGGCGAAGGCGGGCCCCCAGGTTGACGCGACTGTCCTGGGCCTGGTCGTTGCGCTGGGGCTCCTGCTGGTAGTCGTTGCCCTCGACCTCGAGCTGCAGCACCAGCGGGTCCCAGGGGGTCTGGTACTCGATGCCGCCGAACAGCGCGGCGGGACCGCTGAACAGCCGGGACACGCTGATCGAGCCCCCGTCGCCTCCCGCACTGAAGCCGTCGCGGCTGTTGAAACGATCGAAGGCGTGGCCCAGGGGATTGGCGAGGTCCGCCTGGTTGCCCAGGTAGCCCCAGCCCAGTCCCATGCTGACATCCAGGTCGTGCCAGCGCTTGCTGGCCACCAGGTACTCGGCACCGAACAGCCCGGTGCCCGCCACGTCTCGCACCCCGATGGCCAGCTGCGGCCGGTAGCGGCTCTCCTCCAGCAGGCGCAGCTTGAGGTCGAGCCCCTTGTCGAGGTTGTTGCGGTCCTCGTCGGCGGCCAGGTACTGGCGGTTCTCGATCTCCACATAGCGAAAGCCGGCCTCCAGCCAGTCCGTGGGCTGGAAGAACAGGTTGTAGCGTCGGTAGGGCGCGGTTCGGGACAGGGTCAGGGCGGCATGGCCGAGGGGCGGCATGCGGGCCGTGGGGGTCTGCATCAGGCCGGTGTCGCCGAAATCGCTGCGCCCGGGACTGGCCGCGTGGCTCGTGGTGGCGGCCGCCAGGCCGAGGAGCAGGGCCAGCGACAGCCGCGGCGACGCCTGGCGGGAAGGGGGATGCATCATGTCGAACGTGTCCGCTGCGAGGCCGTGGGCGTGGGCCCGAGGGGCGTGCAGGACCCCCCGGGCAGGCGGGTGGCGAGGAAGTCGGGCAGGTGACGGTTGAGCCAGGCGGCGGCCGGCAGGTCGTCGCTCAGCTCGAGCACGAGGCGACTGCCCGGGACGAGTTCGGCCTCCTGGGCGTTCCAGGCGGCAATGCCGAGCCGCCGGGGAGGCCGGTGAGGGGAGACCAGCCGGGCGGCCTGGGTCGTGCCCAGCGCCTCGGGCGGCAGGCGCGCCAGGAGATCGCTGAGGCGCATCCGCGCCGTCCAGGGAAGCCGTGTGACGCCCTCCCGTGACCAGACCTCCACCCAGTCGGGGGCCTGGCATACGCCGATCGTGTCGAGAGAGGCCAGGGGCGGGTCATGGCGTGGATGCGCCAGCAGGGCGGCCAGGTCGGCGCGAGCGGGCGTGCGGCCGCCCCGCGCGAGTCCGCGACGGATGGCCTGTCGCCAGGCCATCAGGCCGGCCTGGCGGAGGTGGGGCCGTCCGAGTTCCGCCTGGCCGATCAGGGTGGTCAATTCCGCCAGCAGGCGTCGCCCCAGGCGCTGCTGTTCGCCGGCATCCGTGCCGAGCAGGTAGTAGGGCCGGGTGTCGGGCGCGGGGAGCGCCTCCCGCTCCAGCCACCAGTCGGACAGTCGGGGGGACGACGGGGGGGACGCGGCCATGGTCAGCACCGGCACCAGGGCCAGGTTCGCCACCACGACCCATCGCAGAGCGCGTCGGGGTATCCCCGGGGACAGGATTCGCTTCTCGGGCATCGGGTTATCTTCAGGTTATCTCGTGTCGCGGCGCGGTCAGGAGCCAGGCGCCGGCGCCGGTTGGCGAGTCCAGGGGCGTGCGACCCGCCAGGCCAGCCGCTGGCCGTCCGGCCAGAGGGATATTTCGCCGGCCCAGAGCCGACCGGTATCGGGATCTCGCCACAGGACGTTGGTGCCGCGTTCGCCGCCTTGCCAGCGCAGGCGCTCGACGCAGCGCTCCAGCGGCTTGCGCATCAGGGGCAATTCGACGGGGCGAGGGCCGTCGCACTCGAGGCGTGCCATCGCCACGTCCCGGTGTTCCCGGCCGTCGCGGTCTTGCCAGTGGGCATGCAGGCGATAGCGATAGGGGGGCGCCAGGGGAACCAGCCAGCTGCCCAGCAGGGTCGCCTCGAAGCCGTCCGTGGCCACCGGTCGGCCATCGCGCAGCTGCAGGGTGGCGAAATCCGCCGCCTGCCAGAAGGTGTCGCGGCCGTTCTCACCGGCCTGGTAGGCCATCACCAGCAGGCCCCGGTTGCCCTGGGTGTCCACCGCCAGGGAGGCGTAGGGCAGCGCCGCGGCGCGCTCGGCGGGGTCGGGCGCTCGCCACGGGGAGAGGAGGGTGGCGCCCATGGCGGTGAAGCCCCCTCCGCTTGCGCACCCGGCCAGCAGGCTGCCCACCAGCAGCATCGCGAGGAGGCGGCAACGCAGCAGGACCGCCTTGCGGCGGCCCTGTGGTTCCTCATGTGGCGCCGTGGCGCGATGTTGCCAAGGCGTCAACGCGGCTTGCCCTGGCCGGTGCCCGTGGCTCCGGAGCCGGTTCCGGTACCGGGGCCGGTGCCGTTCGCCCCGGTCACCACGCCGACGCCCACGGCCCCGTTGTCGATGGCGTTGCCGATGGCGGTGCCGGAATTGCCCGGGGCATCCCCTCCCGCGGCACCGCCCGTGGCCACGCCACCGTTGGCGCCGGCGTTCCCGGCGGTGGCCGTGTTGGCATTGCCCGTCGAGATGGCGGCGTTGGCGTTCGCGTTCCCCGAGGCGCTCGCCTGGCCCTGGGCGCTTTGCTGCGCCAGGGCCAGCGGCGACAGGGTCATGGCCAGCGTGGCCAAAATGGCGGCCGGTCGCGCCGCTGTACGGAATCGTTTCATCGTCTGCTACTCCTGTGTGCCTGAAGGCTCCGAGTGTTGCGCCGCCAGGCAGCCGCGGCCTGCGTCCTGCCTGACCCGCATCCCCCCGCCGGCGATCGCATGCCGCCGTTTCCTCCCGAATTACCGAAGGCAGATTCATGGGAATCTGTGCGGGGATATACGTCTTACAGAAAGGTAAGGATTCACTAAAGAAAATCTTTTTGTCGTAAATTTAAGAAATGTAAAGAACGGAAAGGAAATGAAAAAATGCGGAATTATGGGTGACATGGTTAGATAAATGATTATCCTCTCATACAGTCGAAAGCGCCCATCATTCGGATAGGTCCTTCGAGCTATCGCCTCGAAGTCGCAGAAGTATTTCTGACCATTTTCATAGGGAATGAAAGTCAATGTGTTGCCATACGGCAACAGTTGGAAGAGTGGTCTCTGTCATATTGTTTTTGTAAGTAATTGACTATAAATGATAATGCCTCCTTCTCTACCGGCTCGTATGGGCGGTGAGCGAAGAGATAGTGCGCTCGTTGTGCAGAGAGATGTGTATCACATCTGCGACATTTCAATTTTGTCGTGTCGCAAAATTGATTCGATATCGTGTGAATCATTGTGCGGTATGCATGGATATTGGCGTGTCTAATTTGGGGTTTTATCTCGCATTAGGCGTATCGTTTGCGCGACATTTTTACTGCTTGGTAGGCATATTTGCCCCATGGGGCGAGGGAAACGGCATGGTCGAGAGAGTGAGATGAAGACGACTGAGAACGGGTGGCGCCGGATACGGGCGGCACTGCCAGCCATCGGGTTGTTGCTGGTGCAGGGCTGCGCCTTCGCCCCGGGCGGACACATCGACTACGACACCTCGACGGCGCCCATCGACGAGCTGGTGGATATCGAGCCCATCACCTTCGGCCTGGTCCGGATGCAGCGCCAGGCCAGCGAGGCGCCGGTGTCCGGCGAGGCGACGACGTCCCCGGCCGAGGGGTACCGGTACCGAATCGGCAAGGGAGACGTGCTCAGCATCATCGTCTACGACCACCCCGAGCTGACCATCCCCGCCGGCAGCGAACGCAGTGCCGCCGAATCCGGTAATACGGTGCATAACGACGGCACGATCTTCTATCCGTATGTCGGCCAGATCTCGGTGGTGGGCCAGACCGTCGGCGAGGTGCGTGCACGCATCGCCCGGGCCCTGCGGCCCTATGTCGCCATGCCCCAGGTCGAGGTGCAGGTGGCCGAGTTCAACTCGCAGAAGGTCAACGTCACCGGTCAGGTCGAGAAGCCGGGCCCCATGCCGATCACCAACGTCCCGCTGACCGTGCTGGATGCCATCAATGCCGCCGGCGGCCCCGGCGAACTGGCCAACTGGCATCGCGTCGTCCTCACCCGTGACGGTGAGAGGATCGACCTGTCCCTCCACGCCATGCTCAACGACGGCCGCCTCGACGAGAACCTGCTGCTGCGTGACGGCGACGTGCTGCACGTGCGCGACCTGGGCGAGCAGAAGGTCTACGTGATGGGGGAGGTCGGCGAGCCGGGCAGCCTGCCGATGGGGCGTAGCCGCCTGACCCTCACCGACGCCCTGTCGGAGGCGGGCGGCATCGACGAGAGCAGCGCCGACGCCTCCGGCATCTTCGTGATCCGCCGCCGCCCGTCCCGAAGCGACAAGCTGGCGACCGTCTACCAGCTGGATGCCCGCAATGCCGCGGCCTTGGTGCTCGGGACCGAGTTCCGGCTGGCGCCCAGCGACATCGTCTACGTCACCACCACGCCACTGGGCCGCTGGAACCGCGTGATCCAGCAGCTGCTGCCGACGGTCAGCAGCCTCTACCAGAGCACGCGCATGACCGGCGAAGTCGAGGACCTGGCGCGATGAGTTCGATCGGCCCCTTTCAGCGTCTGCTGGTGGTCTGCACCGGCAACATCTGCCGCAGCCCCGTGGGGGAGGCCCTGCTGCAGCGGAAACTGGCCCACTGCCGGGTGGCATCCGCCGGCCTGGGCGCGCTGGTCGGCGAGGGCGTCGAGCCCCGGGCGAGGCGGCTCGCCGAGGCCGACGGACTGGATGTCAACGGGCATGTCGCCCGCCAGCTGGACGCCGCCATGGTGCGCGAGGCGGATCTGGTCCTGGTGATGAGCGAGAGTCAGCGGCTCGCCATTGCCGAGCGCTATCCCACCGCCACGGGCAAGGTCATGCGCTTCGGCCACTGGCTGGGCCCGGGCGGGACGGACGTGCCCGACCCCTATCGCGGCAGCGACGAACTCTTTGCGTCGGTGCATGCCCACCTCGTCCAGGCCGCCGACGGCTGGGCGCGTCGCCTGGCTCCGGGCACGTCTTGATCACAGGGCCCGGTCTCCACTCGTTCAGCAGGATTTCTCAATGGTGAAACAGATGACCCAAGGCGGGCGACCCGCACAGGATGACATCGATATCGCTCGCCTGGCCGGGGCGTTGCTGGACCACAAGTGGTGGATCGCGCTGATCACCCTGGTCTTCGCCGTGGGGGCAGTGATCCACGTCCAGCTCGCGACCCCGGTCTACCGTGCCGATGCGCTGGTCCAGGTCGAGGGGAACCCGGGACTGAGCAACCCCCTGTCCGAGGTGCGCTCGATGCTCGACCAGCAGCCCAAGGCCGAGGCTGAGCTCGAGATCCTGCGTTCGCGGATGGTGCTCGGGCAGGCCGTCGACCGCGAGCGCCTCGATGTCGTGGTGACGCCGACGCGGCTGCCGCTGGTCGGCGAGTTCCTGGTCAGGCGCGGCGTGGAGCGTCCTGGCTTCGCCGACCGCAGCGTCTGGGCCGGTGAGTTTCTCAGCGTGGGCAAGTTGCGGGTCGACGAGGCCTGGCTTGGTCGCCCGCTGAGGGTGGTCGCAATGGGCTCGGGGGGATATCGGCTCTACGCCGAGGAGCGCCTGCTGGGCGAGGGGCGCGTCGGCGAGGATGAGCGGTTTGCGAAGGGGCAGATCGACCTGCGCGTCGCCGAGCTCGAGGCGGGGAAGGGCGCCGAGTTCACGCTGCTCCGCCGCACCCGGCTCTCCGCCATCAACAGCCTGGGCGCCCGCTTCAGCGTCGCCCAGCGCGGTCGCGACAGCGGCGTCTTCCGCCTTGCCCTGCGCGACACCCGGCCGGCGCGTGCCGAGGACACCCTGAGCGCCATCGCCGAGATCTACCTGACCCAGAACATCCGCCGGCAAAGCGCCGAGGCCGAGAAGAGCCTCGAGTTCCTGCGCGAGCAACTGCCCCAGGTGCGCGAGGAACTGGTCCAGGCCGAGAACGCCCTCAACCGCTACCGCACCCAGCGCGACAGCGTCGACCTCTCGATGGAGACCCGCTCGGTGCTCGATCGCCTGGTCCGGCTCGAGTCCCAGATCAAGGAGATGGAGCTCGAGGAGGCCGAGCTGTCTCATCGCTTCAATGCCGCCCACCCCACCTATGCGGCCATGCTCGACAAGAAGCAGAACCTGCAGCGCGAGCGCGAGCGCCTCAACGACAAGATCTCCGACATGCCCGAGACCCAGCAGCATGTGCTGCGCCTGTCCCGGGACGTCGAGGTGACCCAGGAGGTCTACGTCCAGCTCCGCAACAAGATCCAGGAAATGAACATCACCAAGGCGAGCACCGTGGGCAATGTGCGCATCCTCGACGATGCCGTGGTCCAGCCCCACCCCGTGGCACCCCGCAAGCCGGCGACCGTGGTCTTCATGACCCTGGTGGGGGGCTTCCTGGCCGTGGGTGGCGTGCTGCTGCGCAGCATCTTCAGTTGCGCCGTGGAGAGTGCCGAGCAGATCGAGGAACTGGGGCTGCCGGTCTATGCGACGGTGCCGCTGTCCGACGAGCAGCAGCAGCTGGTGCGTCGCTTCAAGCACCGTCACCACAAGCGCGGTCGCGCGGTGACCAGCGGCCTGCTGGCGAGCCGTGAAGCCGACGATACCGCGATCGAGGCCCTGCGAGGCCTGCGCACCAGCCTCCACTTCGCGATGCTCGAGAGCCGGGACAACCGGCTGATGATCACCGGGCCGAGCCCCGGCGTCGGCAAGAGTTTCGTCACCCTCAACCTGGGGGCGGTCTGTGCCCAGGGGGGACAGCGGGTGCTGGTGATCGACGCCGACATGCGCAAGGGACACCTGCATACGGCCTTCGGCGTGTCGAGCGAGGGCGGCCTCTCGGAGGTGCTGTCCGGCAAGTGCCCCCTCGACGAGGCGATCGGGTCGTCGTCCGTGAGCGGCCTGAGCTTCATCACCCGGGGCAAGGCCCCGCCCAACCCGGCCGAGATGCTGATGGGGGATCGCTTCACCGCCCTGCTGGATGACCTCGCCGGCCGCTTCGATCTGGTGATCATCGACACGCCGCCGGTACTGGCGGTGACCGATGCCGCCGTGGTCGGCAAGCAGAGCGGCACCACCCTGATGGTGGCGCGCTACGGGCTGAACCCCGCCAAGGAGATCCGGGCCGCCCTGGGTCGACTGGAGAGCAGCGGGGTCTCGGTCAAGGGCGCGATCCTCAATGCCGTGGAGCCCAAGGCCGCGACCAGCTTCGGCTACGGCTACTACCACTACGCCTACAAGGCCGGTGGCTGACCCTGGCGGTCCCCGCGTGGCCGGGATCTGCCACAACCCTTCTGTCTGAAAACATGGATGCGTCATGACCAACTTGAAAGATCGTCTGGTGGAGCGGCTGGAGCGCAAGGAAGCCGTGATCGGGATCGTCGGGCTCGGCTATGTCGGCCTGCCGCTGATGCTGCGATACAGCGATATCGGCTTCCGGGTGCTCGGGATCGACATCGACCCGGGCAAGGTGGCGCGACTCAACGCCGGGGAGAGCTATATCGAGCATATCCCCGCCGAGCGGGTCGCCGTGGCCCGGGACGCCGGTTTCGAGGCCACCAGCGACTTCGCCCGGATCGCCGAGGTCGATGCGGTGATCCTGTGCGTGCCGACCCCGCTCAACAAGTACCGCGAGCCGGACATGAGCTACGTGATCAACACGGTCGAGGCGCTCACCCCTCACCTGCGCGAGGCCCAGGTGGTCTCCCTGGAAAGCACCACCTACCCGGGCACCACCGAGGAGGAGCTGCTGCCGCGCATCGAGCGCCAGGGCCTGACCGTCGGCGAGCACCTCTTCCTGGTCTATTCCCCGGAGCGCGAGGATCCCGGCAACCGCGATTTCGAGACCCGGACCATTCCCAAGGTGGTGGGCGGCCATACGCCGGCCTGCAGTGAGGTGGGCCTGGCGCTCTACCGCCCGGCCATCGACCGCGTGGTCCCGCTCAGCTCGACCCGTGCGGCCGAGATGACCAAGCTGCTCGAGAACATCCACCGCGCGGTGAACATCGGCCTGGTCAACGAGATGAAGGTGGTGGCCGATCGCATGGGCATCGACATCTTCGAGGTGGTGGATGCCGCGGCGACCAAGCCGTTCGGCTTCACCCCCTACTACCCGGGGCCGGGGCTGGGGGGGCACTGCATCCCCATCGATCCCTTCTACCTGACCTGGAAGGCCCGCGAGTACGGCCTGCACACCCGCTTCATCGAACTCTCCGGCGAGATCAACCAGGGCATGCCCGAGTACGTGGTCGGCAAGCTGATGGAGGCCCTCAACCAGCGGGGCAAGGCGCTCAAGGGCAGCCGCGTGCTGGTCCTCGGCATCGCCTACAAGAAGAACGTGGACGACATGCGCGAGTCGCCGTCCGTGCACATCATGGAGCGCCTTCGCGAGCGCGGTACCGACCTGGCCTACAGCGATCCCCATGTCCCGGCGTTCCCCACCATGCGCGAGCACCACTTCGACCTCGAGAGCGTGCCGCTGACGCCGGCGTCGCTCGAGGAGTACGACGCCGTGGTGCTGGCCACCGACCACGACCGTTTCGACTACGCCATGATCCTCGCCCACGCCCGGCTGATCGTCGACACCCGCGGGATCTATCGCGGGGCCGCCGCCGACACCGTGATCAAGGCCTGAGGCCGACCGGGCCTCCCACAAGAACGACAGAGGGATACTGCATGAAGTACTTCGGACTGATCGGCGCCGCCGGCTACATCGCCCCGCGGCACATGAAGGCCATCAAGGAGACCGGCAACCGCCTGGCGGCCGCCTACGACATCAACGACTCCGTCGGCATCATCGACTCGATCTCGCCCGACAGCGAGTTCTTCACCGACTTCGAGCGCTTCCTGGAGCATGCGCATCGGTGCCGTCGCGATCCCTATACCGCCCTGGACTACATCGCGGTCTGCTCACCCAACCACCTGCACCACGCGCACATCGCCGCCGGGCTGCGCCTCGGCAGCGACGTCATCTGCGAGAAGCCGCTGGTGCCGACCCCGGCACTGCTCGACGAGCTGCAGCGGGTGGAGGAGGAGACCGGCCGGCGGGTCTACAACATCCTCCAGCTGCGCCATCACCCGGCGATCCTCGAGCTCAAGCAGCAGGTGGCGAAGAGTGCCCGCCACGACAAGTACGAGGTCGAGCTGACCTACATCACCTCGCGCGGCCAGTGGTACCAGGAGAGCTGGAAGGGCGACCCGCGCAAGTCCTTCGGCGTCGCGACCAATATCGGGGTGCACTTCTTCGACATGCTGCACTTCGTGTTCGGCAAGCTTCAGCGCAACGTCCTCCACCATGTCGATGACCAGAAGGCCGCCGGGTACCTGGAGTACGAACGGGCGCGGGTCCGCTGGTTCCTGTCGATCGATGCCGAGGACCTGCCCAGCAGTGTCAAGGGCCAGCAGCCCACCTACCGCTCGATCCTCTGCGAGGGCCAGGAGATCGAGTTCTCCGGCGGCTTCACCGACCTGCATACCGTGAGCTACCGGGAGATCCTCGCCGGCCGCGGCTACGGCATCGAGGACGCGCGCCACTGCATCGAAACGGTCGATCACCTGCGACACGCCCGTCCCGAGCCGCCGGCCCACGGCGAGGGACACCCCTGCCTGAAGCGCTTCGCCCAGTGAGGTCCTCCATGAGTACCCGTATCCATTCCAGCGCCATCGTCGACGAGGGTGCCGTGCTCGGCGAGGGCACCCGGGTGTGGCACTTCGTGCACGTCTGTGGCGGTGCCCGCATCGGCCGCGAGGTCTCCCTCGGCCAGAACGTCTTCGTCGGCAACCGCACGGTGATCGGCGATCACTGCAAGGTCCAGAACAACGTCTCCGTCTACGACAACGTGACCCTCGAGGCGGGCGTGTTCTGCGGTCCCAGCATGGTCTTCACCAACGTCATGAACCCCCGGGCCCGCGTCGAGCGCAAGGACGAGTTCCGCGACACCCTCGTGCGCGAGGGCGCCACCCTGGGGGCCAACTGCACGGTCGTCTGCGGCGTGACCATCGGGCGCTACGCCTTCGTGGGCGCCGGCGCCGTGATCAACCGCGACGTCCCCGACTTCGCCCTGATGGCCGGGGTGCCGGCGCGCCAGCTGGGCTGGATGAGCCGGCACGGCGAGCACCTCGACCTGCCGCTGACCGGGGAGGGCGAGGCCCGCTGCCCGCACACCGGCGACCGCTACCGGCTGCAGGGGGACTCCCTCGCCTGCGACCCGGCCTGAGCCTCGAACCACCAGGAAGACGACACCCATGCAATTCATCGATCTCGAGTCCCAGCAGGTGCGCATCCGCGAGCGCATCAACGACGGCATCCGTGAGGTGCTGGCCCATGGCAAGTACATCCTGGGCCCGGAGGTGGCCGAGCTGGAGGCCCGCCTGGCGGCCTACGTCGGCGTCAGGCACTGCATCAGCTGCGCCAACGGCACCGATGCCCTGCAGATCGCCCAGATGGCGCTGGGGATCGGCCCGGGCGACGAGGTGATCACCCCCGGGTTCACCTACATCGCCACCGCCGAGACCGTCGCCCTGCTGGGCGCCCGTCCGGTCTACGTGGACATCGATCCGGCCACCTACCTGCTCGATCCGGCGCGCATCGAGGCGGCGATCACCCCGCGCACCAAGGCGATCATCCCGGTCTCGCTATACGGCCAGTGTGCCGACATGGACGCGATCAACGCGATCGCCGAGCGCCACGGGCTGACGGTCATCGAGGATGCCGCCCAGAGTTTCGGTGCCACCTACAAGGGGCGGCGCTCAGGGGGCCTCTCGGCCATCGCCACCACCTCCTTCTTCCCCAGCAAGCCGCTGGGGGCCTACGGCGACGGGGGCGCGCTGTTCACCGACGACGACGAGCTGGCCACCGTGCTGCGCCAGATCGCCCGGCACGGCCAGGATCGCCGCTACCACCACGTGCGGGTCGGCATCAACAGCCGGCTGGATACCCTGCAGGCGGCGATCCTGCTGCCCAAGCTGGAGATCCTCGACGACGAGCTGCGGCTTCGCGAGCAGGTGGCGGAGCGCTACGGCCGGCTGCTCGCCGCGGCAGGCCTCGAGGCGCCGCACATCGAGCGCCACAACACCAGCGCCTATGCCCAGTACACCGTGGAGGTGGAGGACCGCGAGGTGGTGCTGGCCCGGCTGGCGGAAGCGCAGATCCCCACCGCGGTCCACTACCCGATACCGCTCAACCGCCAGCCGGCCGTGGCCGACGAGACGGCGCACCTGCCGGTCGGCAACACCGCGGCCCGGCGCGTGATCAGCCTGCCGATGCACCCCTACCTCGATGGCGAGGACCAGCATCGCATCGTCACTGCCCTGATCGACGCGCTGCAGTGAGGGTGGGGCGATCGGGAGTATGTCCGTGTTGAGTCGAGTGGCCCGTCCTGTCCGCCGCCTGTTGCCGACCGACGCCTTTGCCCGCGGGGTCGGGGTGCTCGTCGGCGGCACCGCCGGGGCGCAACTGCTGATGCTGGCGGCGGCGCCCCTGCTGACGCGCCTCTATGGCCCCGAGGACTTCGGCCTGCTGGCCGTGTTCACCGCCTGCCTGGCGCTGTTCACGGTGGTGGCGGCGGGGCGCTACGAGCTGGCGATCCCGTTGCCCGAGGCCGACCACGAGGCGGCGAGCCTGGCGCTGATCGGCGTGGTGTGCGTGCTGCTGACCGCCGGGCTAGCGCTGCTCGCGGTGCTGCTCTGGTCGGAGACCCTGGCGGCCCTGCTGGGCGCGCAGACACTCGCCGCCTACCTCTGGCTGCTGCCGGTGGGGGTGGTGTTCGTGGGGGGCTACCAGGTGTTCAACAAGTGGGCGGTCAGGACCCGGTGCTTCTCCCATGTGGCCCGCACCCGGATCTGGCAGGCCCTCGGGACCCTGGGCATCCAGGTCGGCGGCGCGGGCCTGGGGCCGGTGGCCCTGCTCGGCGGCCAGGCGGCGGGGCAGGGCGTGGGGGCCACCGGCCTGACCCTGGCGGCGCTTCGCCACCCGGCCTTCCGTCGCGTCTCGCTGGCCGAGATGCGACGCCAGGGCTGGCGACATCGGCGCTTTCCGCTCTACTCGACCTGGACCGGCCTGTTCAACACCGGCAGCCTGCAGCTGGCCCCGATCGTGCTGATCGCCCTCTTCGGGGCGCCGGTGGCCGGGCTCTACGCCCTGACCCTGCGCATCCTGACCCTGCCCGTCAGCCTGATCGGCAACGCTGTCGGCAGCGTCTTCCTGGCCCACGCCGCCCAGGCGCGGCGCGACGGCGAGCTGGCCGACCTGGTCGGGGGCCTGCATCGCAAGCTCGCCATCCTGGGCATCCCGCCGCTGGTGGCGCTGATGGCCGTCGGCCCCGAACTCTTCGCCGTGCTGTTCGGCGAGCAGTGGCGCAAGGCCGGCCTCTATGCCCAGTGGATGCTGCCGTGGATCTACATCCAGTTCCAGTGGTCGCCGCTCTCCATGCTGGCGAGCGTGCTGGAGCTGCAACGGGATGCCCTGGTGGCCCAGTTCGGCATGCTGGTGGCGCGCTTCGGCGTGCTGCTCGGGCTCTACCTCGCCGGCGCCTCCGCGGATACCGCCATCCTGGCCTTCGCCGTGACCAGCGCCCTGGTCTACCTGCTGCAGCAGGCTTGGTTCTTCCGCAAGGCGGGCCTGTCGCTGCGGCGCTGCGCGGCGCAGGAACTGGGGCACCTGCTGATGTTCACCGTCCTGAGCCTGCCGCTGGTGTGGCCGTACCTGCAGGGAGCGCTGCCCCTGGCCGGGCTGCTGGCCGCCCTGGTGCCCCTGGCGGCCGCCTGGACCTGGTGGCGGCTTCGGGCCGGACGAGGAGGGAAGCACTCGTGACACGACACCTCAGACGCCTCGGCGCGGCCGCCGGCGGTGGCCTCACGCTGGCCCACAACCTGCTCGCCGCCCGGCGACACACGGCGATGCCGTCCCAGCTGGGGGCCATGGCCCTCATCCGCGGCATGACGCCCGACGAGTACGACCAGGTGCTGACCCTGTATGCCGACATCCATCGCGGCCGTCGGCCCGACTGGCTGAAGCGCGCGCTGTGCCGGCTCGCCGGGGATCGGCTGGTGATGGTCGCGGTGGTCGGGAAGGCGGGGTGCCCACGGGTGGTGGGCATGGACCTCTTCTATGTCACGCCCCGGGATCGCCGCGAGGGCACCATCCACGAGGGATTCATCGGGGTCCATCCCGACATGGCGGGTCGGGGGGTGGGCACGGCGCTTCGCGGCGCGGCGATCGCGCACTTCGCCGCCCAGGGCTATCGCGGGATCTCGACGCGCATCTCGCTGGACAACCCCGCCTCCCTGGCGTCGGCGACCAAGCAGGGCTTCGTTCCCCGGGAGCGTTACCGCGACCCGGCAACGGGAGACGAACGGCAGTACCTGGTCCGCTGGCTCCGGGATGCCAACTGAGTGAAAGGAATCAACATGCACATGGATCCCCTGTTTCACCCGGGCTGGATCGAGTTCAATCAGCGTCGCTGGCACCTGACGGCCGAGAGGCTCGAGCTGGGGCCCGAGAAGGGTACGGGCTGGGAACTGCAGACGGTGCTGTACCGCAACCGTCGCGGCCGGCTGGTCACGCCGCCGCGCAACCCGCACCTGCCGATCGCCTTCCGCTGTGCCAGCGACCGTCCCGCCGCCATCAACCGTCGCCGGCGCCTGGCGTTGACCCGCCTGGCCGCGGCGTTCCGGGAGCGGGGGCTGGGCGGCAGCCTGAGCCTGTCGGCCGAGGCCTGCGATGCGCGGCCCTTCGAGTGGGCCGGCATGGCGGTGCGTCCCCGGTTCACCTACCACCTGGAGATCGCCGAGCGGGAGGCCCGCATCGATCCCAGCGCGCGGAAGAAGGCCCGCAAGTGCCATCGCCTCGGCTATCGCTGCGCGGTCAGCGACGACTATGCGGCCGTGGCCGAGTGCCTGGCCGGCCCCGAAGCCCGCAAGGGCTTCGACTACCGCCTCGACGCCGCCGATCTCGAGCGGCTCGCCGGCCTGCTCGGCCCCGACCATGTCGTCTGCTTCCTGGCCCGCGACGCCGAGGGCCATCCCCAGGGGGCCCGCGTCTGCCTGTTCGTGCCGGGGGGCCACGCCCTGGCCTGGTCGGCGGGGATGAAGACCCCGGCCCTCAAGGACGGCGTCAACAACCTGGTCGCGGAGTATGCCCTGGAGCATTTCGCCGCGCGGGAGTGCCGGGTCTTCGACTTCATCGGGGCCAACATTCCCCCGGTGGCGGAAATGAAGGAGGCCTGGGGAGGACGCCTGGTCTGCCACTACGCGATCAGTGAACGCGGCCCGCGTCACCTGGCCCGGGAAGCCTATGCCACGGTCGGCATGCTGCTGAAAAGGATGAGGAAATGAACGACATGCATACCGTCGCAGAGCGACAGGGCCCCTCGTCGGCCCCCGTTGCCGCCAGTGCCCCGGCGGCCGGCGCCACGGCGGCCGGCGACCCGGTACTCCGCTGGCTCTCCCGGGTGCTGGTGGAGCGCTATGGCCTGCCGGTCAGCCTGTGTCGCGAGGAGGCGGGATGCCTCTCGCTGCGCCTCGAGGGGGAGCGGGGGCGGATCCTCTTCGACCGCCGCCAGCCGGACTTCTTCCTGGTCGGCGCCGACTTGCCCCACGGCCAGTGGGACGCCGGGGCCGAGGGGTTCCGGCCGCCCCTGGGCATGCCGCTGCCGGCCCCCGGTGACGATGGCCTGCCGACGCCGCTGGTCGAGCAGGACGCCGAGGGCTGGGTCGTCCACTACGATATCCCGGGGTTGGCCTACTGGATGCTCAGCCGCCAGGAGGAGGTCGACGCCGACGCCCGCGACCGACACGGCCGCTTCCCGGCCAGCGCCTCCCACGGTGGACGGCACGGCTACCTCGACCGCCCGGTGGTCGACGAGTGGCTCGATATCCTGGGCCAGGTCATGCGGCGCCAGTGGCCGGGGGCGACGTTGCGCGAGCATCGCTTCACCACCCGGCCCACCCATGACGTGGACCGGCCGAGTCGCTACGGCTTCGCCGGGGATCTCCGTCTGCTGCGGGTGATGGCCGGCGACACCCTGCGTCACCGGCGTCCCCAGGCGCTGCTGCTCGGCCCCTGGGTCTGGTTGACCACCCGACGGGCGCTGCATCCCCTCGACCCCCTGAATACCTTCGAGTGGTTGATGGCGACCTCGGAGCGCCATGGCCTGACGAGCGCCTTCTATTTCATCTGCGGGCGCACCGACCCGCGGCTGGATGCCGACTACGAGCCGGAGCACCCGGCCATCCGTGACCTGCTGCGGCGCATCCATGCCCGTGGCCACGAGATCGGCCTGCATCCCAGCTACCACACTTACCGCAACCCCAAGGAACTGGCCAACGAGGCCGACCGGCTGCGTCGCGTGTGCGGCGAGGAGGGCATCGAGCAGGCGACCTGGGGCGGGCGCATGCACTACCTGCGCTGGCATACCCCGATGACCCTGCAGGGCTGGCAGCAGGCCGGCATGAGCTATGACAGCACCCTGGGCTATGCCGAGACGCCGGGCTTTCGCTGCGGGACCTGCTTCGAGTACCCGGCCTTCGACCCGGTAAGGGGCGAGGCGCCGGGGCTGCGCATCCGTCCGCTGATCGCCATGGAGTCGTCGGTGATCGGGGCGTCCTACCTCGGGCTTGGGACCGGCGAGGCCGCCTTCGAGCGCTTCGCCACCCTCAAGTCCCGCTGCCGCGCCCTGGGGGGAAGCTTCACCCTGCTCTGGCACAACTCCGAACTGGTCACCACCAAGCAGCGCGCGCTCTATGAGCGGGTGCTGGCGGCCTGAGGGGGACCCGGAGCGTGCTGCTGTCGTCCGATGCGCTGGCCGCCCGACTCTCCGGGGCGGGCCTGCTGGTGCTCTATCCCGGCTACCTGTTCTACCACACCCTGGTGGCCCTGGGCCTGATCCCGGCCTTCCTGGGGGGCATGTTCGGCCTGATGACGGTGCTGCTGGCGGCCCTCTACCTGCCGCTGCTGCCCTACCTGCAGCGCGACCTGCTGAGCCTCGTGCCCGGCTATGCGCTGGGCGTCATCGGCCTGCTCGGTTTCGTGCTGGTCTGGTCGGGCGCCGGCTATCTCGTCGAGGGCGGCACGGCGATGCGGGTGGCGGCCATCCAGTCCGTGGAGACGGTGGTGCTCTGGCTGGTGCTGTTCCTGCTGGCCTACCGGCTGCCGCTGGAGGCGCGCTGGCTGGTGGGCGGCATGTGGCTCGCCTTCGCGATCACGGTGATCTACCTGGCCGTTTTCGCGGCCACCACGGGCCAGGTGATGTTCGTCGCGCGCGGCCTGGGCGAGTCCACCGAGGAGGTCTCGACCTATCAGGGCTACGCGCGCAGTGCCCTGGTGATGCTGGTGTTCCTGATCGCGGTATCGCGCTCGGCCCTGGCCCGGGCCGCCGTGATCGGCCTGGGCAGCTTCGTCATGTTCCTGCTCGGGGCGCGCTCCGAGCTCTATGGCTTCCTGCTGCTGGCCATGGGCCTGCTGATGCTCTGGTCGGGGATGAGCGCCCGCTACCTGCTGATCCTGCTGGCTGTCCTCGGGCTCGGGGTCGCCACGGTGGTGAGCCAGTTCGAGGCCATCGCCGAGAGTCGCCAGTTCCAGGTGCTGGACCTCGCCGGCGACAGCTCCTGGCAGGCCCGTCAGCAGCTCGAGCGGGCGGCGGTGGAGCAGCTCCTCGCCCACCCGCTGATCGGCGAGTTCGCCGGCCACGTCAGCGCCAGCGGCGGCTCGGGCGGCTATGCCCACAACGTGCTCTCGGCCTGGGTCAACTACGGCCTGCCCGGGTTCGTCCTCTATCTGGGCCTGACCCTGACCGCCCTCGCCGGGGCGACCTACCGCATGGTGCTGTGCCGCGACCTGTCGGCCTGCTGGGTGTTCGCCTTCGCCCTCAACGCCGTCTGCCTGCTGCTGATGCTGATTGCCAAGCCGGTCTTCTGGCCCTTGCCGGCGCTCGGCTGGGGGAGCTTCGCCAATGCCCTGGTGCGCTCCCGCCGGCCCCTCGATCACGACGATGCGCACGTCCCCGCGGGATGTGACGAGACCTCACAAGGAAGAGACAACCATGAAAGTGGCACACCTGACCTCCGCCCATCCGCGCCTTGATACCCGGATCTTCCACAAGCAGTGCCGGTCGCTCTCGGCGGCGGGGCACCGGGTCCACCTGGTGGTGGCCGACGGAAAGGGCCAGGAGCAGCGCGACGGGGTCGACATCCACGACGCCGGCCGGCTGCCGGGACGCCTCAACCGTATCCTGAGAACGACGCGCCGGGTCGAGCGCCTGGCCCGCGCCCTGGATGCCGACGTCTACCACCTCCATGACCCGGAGCTGCTGCCGGTGGGGCTGCGCCTCAAGCGTCGGGGCAAGGTCGTGATCTACGACGCCCATGAGGACCTGCCGCGCCAGGTGCTGGCCAAGCACTACCTCAGTGCCCCGGTCCGGCGGGTGCTGTCGCGCACGGTCGAGGGCTATCAGCGCCACGCCTGCCGGCGCTTCGACGCGGTCGTGGCGGCGACCCCCCATATCCGCGACCTGTTCAGCGTCTTCCACCCCCGGGCGGTGGACGTAAACAACTTCCCGCTGGGCGGCGAACTGGTCGCCGGCGACGCATCGCCGGCGCCACGCCATGAGGCGGCCTCGGTCTGCTACGTGGGGAGCATCGGCTCGATCCGCGGCATCCGCGAGATCGTCAGGGCCATGGAGCGCCTGACGACGCCGTGCCGCCTCCAGCTCGCCGGGCGCTTCAGCGAGGCGAGCGTCGAGCAGGAGGTCCAGGGGTATCCGGGCTGGTCCCGGGTCGATGCCCTGGGCCATCTCGACCGGGCCGGGGTGCGGCGGGTGATGACCACCGCCACGGCGGGCCTGGTGACCCTGCATCCGGTGATCAACTACCTCGATGCCCTGCCGGTGAAGATGTTCGAGTACATGAGCGCCGGCCTGCCGGTGATCGCCTCCGACTTCCCGCTGTGGCGGGAGATCATCACGTCCAGTGACTGCGGGCTCTGCGTCGACCCCCTCGACCCGTCGGCCATCGCCGAGGCCATCGACTACCTGCACGCCCATCCCGAGCGCGCCCGCAAGATGGGCGAGAACGGCCAGCGGGCGGTGGCCGAGCGCTTCAACTGGGCGCAGGAGGAGCGAAAGCTCCTGGACACCTACCAAGCGCTTTTCCGTTGAGCGAGGCCCCCATGAAGCACGTCTGGATCCTGAACCACTATGCCAACCATCCCGGCGGGTCCGGGGGGATGCGGCACTACCAGCTCGCCCGCTACCTGCCGGCCCACGGCTGGCAGGCGACGCTCATCGCGGCCAGCGTCGAGCACCCCAGCGGCCATCAGCGACTCGCGCCGCGGGAGACGCGCCGCCTGGAGCACTGCGACGAGGTGCGCTTCCTGTGGCTCCGCACCCCGGAATATCGCGGCAACGGCGGCGGCCGGATGAAGAACATGCTGCACTATAGCCTGCAGGCGCTGCGTCCCGGCCGCCTGCGGGAGCTGCCGGCTCCCGACCTGATCATCGGCTCGAGCGTCCATCCCTTCGCCGCGCTGGCCGGCTGGTGGCTGGCCCGCCGCCACGGCGTGCCCTTCGTCTTCGAGGTGCGCGACCTCTGGCCCCAGACACTGATCGACATGGGACGCCTGGCCGAGGGAAGCCCGACCACCCGGGCGATGCGCGTCCTGGAGACCTTCCTCTATCGCCGGGCTCGCCGGGTGTTGACCCTGCTGCCGCGGGCGGTGGACTACGTGGCGCCCCAGGGCGTGCCCGCCGAGCGGGTGGTGTGGCTCTCCAACGGCGTCGATCTGGCCGACTACCCGGCGCCGGACCGGCCGGAGGCCCCGCCGGCCGAGGCCCCCCTCACCCTGATGTACTTCGGCTCCCACGGTGACGCCAATGGCCTGGACGTGCTCATCGACGCCATGGGCCGGGTGCGGGACCGCCTGTCGGCCGACGAGCCAAGAGTCCGCCTGCGCCTGATCGGTGACGGCGCCCTCAAGCCGGCGCTCAGGCGACAGGCCGAGGCCCTGGGGCTCGACGGTCGCTGGGTCTCCTTCGAGGACCCGGTGCCGCGGCGCGAGATCCCGGCCCTGGCGCGGGAGGCGGATGCCTTCGTGATCACCGTCCGCGACCTGCCGCAGCTCTACCGCTTCGGCATCAGCATGAACAAGCTCTTCGATTACATGGCCGCCGCGCGTCCGGTGGTGATCGCCTCCGGGGCCGTCAACGACCCGGTGGCCGACGCGGGCGCGGGGATCAGCGTGCCGCCGGAGGACCCGCAGGCGCTGGCCGAGGGCATCCTGGCCATGGCGCGCCTGTCGCCGGAAGCCCGCGCGCGAATGGGCGAGGCCGGGCGCCGCCACATGGAAGAGACCTACAGCTACCGCATCCTGAGTGGCCGGCTGGCCGACGTGATGGACGACGTCGTGGAGGAAGCGACATGAAACGCCTGATGGACCTCCTGGTGGCCCTGGTGGCCCTGCTCCTGCTGTCGCCGCTGCTGCTGGGGATCGCCCTGGTGGTGAGGCGCAACCTCGGCGCCCCGGTGCTGTTTCGCCAGACGCGCCCGGGGCGTCACGGTCGCCCCTTCCAGATGATCAAGTTCCGCACCATGCGTGACGGCGAGGATGCACAGGGCAGGCCGCTCCCGGATGCCGAGCGGCTGACCCCCTTCGGCGAGAAGCTGCGGGCGACCAGCCTCGACGAGCTGCCCGAGCTCTGGAACGTGCTCAAGGGCGACATGAGCCTGGTGGGGCCAAGGCCGCTGCTGATGGACTACCTGCCGCTCTACGACGCCGAGCAGTTTCGCCGCCACGAGGTGCGTCCCGGCGTGACCGGCTGGGCCCAGGTCAACGGCCGCAACGCCTTGAGCTGGGAGGAGAAGTTCGCCCTCGACGTATGGTACGTCGATCACCGCACGCTGTGGCTGGACCTGAAGATCCTGGCCATGACCGTCGCCAAGGTCGTCGCCCGGGAGGGCATCGCCCACGACGGCGAGGTGGCCATGCCCCGTTTCCGGGGGTCGCGGCATGAGTAGGCGCGGTGCCCTGGCGATCCTCGGGGCCAGCGGTCACGGCAAGGTGGTGGCGGATATCGCCGCCCACTGTGGCTGGCAGCGAATCACCTTCTACGACGATGCCTGGCCCGACCGGGCGTGCCTGGCGCACTGGCCGGTGGTCGGAGGCCTGGATGCCCTGCTGCGCGACCTCGACGGGGTCGATGGAGTCGTCGTCGCGATCGGCGACAACCGCGTCCGCCAGGCCAAGCTGGAAACGCTGCGAACCGCGGGCGCGCCCCTGGTCTCGCTGATCCATCCGCGGGCCTCGGTCAGTCCCCATGCCCGGCTGGCACAGGGCTGCGTGGTGGTCGCCGGGGCGGTCATCAACGCCTTCGCCGAGCTGGGGCCGGGCTGCATCGTCAATACCGCCGCGACGGTGGACCACGACTGCCGCCTGCAGGCCGGCGTGCACGTGGCACCGGGCGCCAACCTTTCGGGCAACGTCTCGGTCGATCGCGGGGCCTGGATCGGCGTCGGCGCCGCGGTCCGCCAGGGCGTGAGCATCGGGGCGGATGCCGTGATCGGCGCCGGCGCCGCGGTGGTCGGCGATATCGCCCCGCAACTGACGGTGGTCGGCGTCCCGGCACGGCCGTTGCGCCGCAATGCCGGGGCGGTGCCCGCCGAGCCCGTCCACTCGCCTCACCTTCTACCGGAATCACAAGGAACCTAGCGATGCTCAACGGACCCTTTCCCCCCTGGCCGGACTTCTCCGAGGAGGAGGTGGCCGCGGTGTCGCGCGTGCTGCGCTCGAATCGCGTCAACTACTGGACCGGCGAGGAGGGCCGTGCCTTCGAGCGGGAGTTCGCCCAGTTCGCCAACGCCGACTACGCCGTCGCGGTCGCCAACGGCACCACCGCCCTCGACCTGGCACTGCACGGGCTGGGCGTGGGCGAGGGGGACGAGGTGATCGTCACCTCGCGGACCTTCCTGGCCTCGGTCTCCAGCATCGTCAATGCCGGGGCGATCCCGGTGTTCGCCGACGTGGACCGCGACAGCCAGAACATCACGGCGGACACGGTGGCGCCCAGGATCACCCCGCGGACCCGGGCCATCCTCGCCGTCCACCTGGCCGGCTGGCCCTGCGACCTGGCCCCGCTCACGGCACTGGCACGCCGGCACGGGCTGGCCGTCATCGAGGACTGCGCCCAGGCCCACGGGGCCCGCTACCGGGGCCGCAGCGTCGGTGGCCTCGGGGACGTGGCGGCCTGGTCGTTCTGCCAGGACAAGATCATGAGCACCGGTGGCGAGGGCGGCATGGTCACCACCAACGATCGCCAGCTGTGGCAGCGCATGTGGGCCTTCAAGGATCACGGCAAGAGCTGGGAGGCGGTCTACGAGCGCGAGCATCCACCCGGCTTCCGCTGGCTCCACGAGAGCTTCGGCACCAACTGGCGGCTGACCGAGATGCAGGCGGCGATCGGCCGGATCCAGCTCGCGCGCCTGCCCGACTGGACCCACCAGCGCCGCCACAACGCCCAGACCCTCTGGCAGGCCGCGCGCGCGATGCCCGGGTTGCGGGTACCGAGCCTGCCCGACGACATCGAGCATGCGGCCTACAAGGCCTACGTGTTCGTGGACCCCGAGGCCCTGGCCGAGGGGTGGGATCGTGATCGCATCCAGCAGGCCGTGGTCGAGGGCGGGGTGCCGTGCTTCTCGGGGTCCTGCTCGGAGGTCTATCGCGAGCGGGCCTTCGATGGCACGGGATGGCGTCCCGCCGAGCCCCTGCCGGTCGCCCGGGAGCTCGGCGAGACCAGCCTGATGTTTCTCGTGCACCCGACCCTGGGAGAGGCCGAGATGGCGCTCACGGTGAAGGTGCTGGGGGAGGTCATGGCCCGGGCGACGCCCCGGCCCTGACCGATCATCACGGCCGGGCAGGTGTCCGGCCCCGGAGGGTTCCAAGGCAGGAACCCGGGAGACCACGATGTTCGAGTTGCTGCAACCGCTGTTCCGCCTGCCGAGGCGTCGCAAGCGGGCCATCCAGGTCCTGGTGGACTGCGTCCTGATCTCGATCAGCTTCCTCGCCGCCATGCTGCTGCGGCTCGAGGAGTGGGGACGGCTGGCCCAGGTCGAGACCTGGGCGGCCCTGCTGGTGCTGATTCCGGTGAGCCTGGTGATCTTCATCCGCCTGGGCTTCTACCGTGCGGTGATCCGCTACATGAGCTCGAAGGCCATTCGCGCCGTGCTGGTCGGGGTGGTGGTCTCGGCCCTGACGCTGCCCATGGCCAGCTACCTGTTCCATCTGGGCGTGCCGCGCTCCGTGCCCTTCATCTATGCCCTCCTGGCGCTGATGACGATCGGTGGCGTGCGCTTCGCCCTGCGTGCCTTTTACCTGCGCAGCCAGGTGCTGCACAAGCCGCGGGTGGTGATCTACGGGGCCGGGGCGGCGGGGCGACAGGTGGCGGCCTCCCTGCGCCACGGCATGGAGTATCTGCCGGTGGCCTTCGTCGATGACGTCACGAGCCTGCATGACACCTTCATCGAGGGCATCAAGGTCTACCCGCCCAAGCAGCTGGGCTATCTGGCGGACTGCTATGGCGCGCAGCGGGTGCTGCTGGCGATGCCCAGCGCCAGTCGCGGCCGGCGCCGCGAGATCCTGGCCGAGCTCGAGCCCCAGGGCCTCACCGTGCAGACCATTCCCGGCATCGCCGACGTGGTGTCGGGACGGGCCAGCATCAGCGAGATCCGCGACGTGGCGGTGGAGGACCTGCTCGGCCGAGATCCGGTGCCCCCCAATCAGTCGCTGATGGACGCCAACATCCGCGGCCGGGTGGTCATGGTCACCGGGGCCGGCGGCTCCATCGGCTCGGAGCTGTGTCGCCAGATCCTGCGCCAGTCGCCCGCCCGGCTGCTGCTGCTGGAACTCTCGGAGTTCAGCCTCTATCGCATCGAACAGGAGTTGCGACAGATGGCCGAGGCGCAGGGCCTCGAGATCCCCATCGAGGCCCTGCTCGGCTCGGTCCAGCACCAGCAGCGCGTGCAGGCGGTCATGAGGGCCTTCGGGGTGCAGACGGTCTATCACGCGGCCGCCTACAAGCATGTCCCGATGGTCGAGCACAACGTGGTGGAGGGCATCCGCAACAACGTGTTCGGCACTCGCGAGGCCGCCAGGGCGGCAGTCGCCGCCGGCGTCGAGACCTTCGTGCTGGTCTCCACCGACAAGGCGGTGCGCCCGACCAATGTCATGGGGGCGACCAAGCGCATGGCCGAACTGGTCTGCCAGGCCATCGCCGCGGACGGCCCGGCCACCCGCTTCGCCATGGTGCGCTTCGGCAACGTGCTGGGCTCGAGCGGCTCGGTCGTGCCGCTCTTCCGCCGCCAGATCCAGTCGGGGGGACCGATCACCGTCACGCACCCCGAGATCACCCGCTACTTCATGACGATTCCCGAGGCGTCGCAGCTGGTGATCCAGGCCGGGGCCATGGCCCAGGGGGGCGATGTCTTCGTGCTGGACATGGGCGAGCCGGTGAAGATCGCCGAGCTGGCGCGCCAGATGGTGCGTCTGTCGGGGCTGCGGGTGAATGACGAGCATCACCCGGAGGGGGATATCGCGATCGCCTACACCGGGCTGCGGCCCGGCGAGAAGCTCTACGAGGAACTGCTGGTCGGCAATGACGTGGCGGCCACCTCGCATCCGCGGATCATGACGGCCAATGAGGTGTGCTGGAGCTGGGACAGGCTCCAGCCGTTCCTGGAGGAGCTGTTCCAGGCGTGCCTGGGCTTTCGTCACGACCGGATCCGCGAGCTGTTGCTCGAGGCGCCCACGGCCTATCGCCCCCAGGGCGAGATCGTCGACCTGGTGTGGCAGGCCGGCGGCGTGCCCGGTGAGGCATCGCCGTCGGTGGTCCCCCTGCGAGCCGGCGGGCGGCGACGGGGCGCAGCCCAGCAACCCGTCACGCCCTAGGGCTCGCCATTTCGCGACGTCGTATCAATCAATCATTTTCCCCCGGCGACGCCGGGGATGGTCAGGGAGGAACCCAAGATGTGTGGCATCGTAGCAGCCGTGGGGACGCAGGATATCCTGCCGGTCCTGGTGGAAGGCCTCAGGCGACTGGAATACCGCGGGTATGACTCGGCCGGCGTGGCACTGGTCGAGGCGCCCGGTGTCCTGGGGCGCACCCGCGAGGTCGGCAAGGTGGCCGCCCTGGAGGCGGCGCTGGCCAGCCGACCCCTATCGGGCAGGAGCGGCATCGCTCACACGCGCTGGGCGACCCACGGCGCCCCCAGCCAGGACAATGCGCATCCCCATGTCTCCGGCAAGATCGCCGTGGTTCACAATGGGATCATCGAGAACCACGGCGTGCTGCGTGAGCGCCTCGAATCGGCCGGCTATCGGTTCGACTCCCAGACGGACACCGAGGTCATCGCCCATCTCATCGACAAGGAGCTGATGGCGGCGAACGACCTCACCGAGGCCGTGGCCCGGGCCGCGGACCAGCTCGACGGCGCCTATGCCATGGGCGTGATCCATGCCGATGATCCCGAACGCATGATCGGCATGCGGCAGGGCAGCCCCCTGGTCGTCGGTATCGGGGAGCAGGGGCACTACCTCGGTTCGGATCCCCTGGCGCTGCTCTCGGTCACCGACCGCTTCATCTACCTGGAGGACGGGGACCTGGTCGTCGCCACCCACGGCCACTGCCGGGTGCATGGCTTGGCGAGCGCCAGCGTTCGTGAAGGCGTCCCGGTCACCGGCGGCGATGCCCCGGAGGCCGGCGAAGCGCGCCAGGACTCCGACCGCGTCCGCGTGGAGCGCCCCGTGGTGCGCTACGAGCACGACGATCAGGCGATCGACAAGGGCGAATTTCCCCATTACATGCTCAAGGAGATCCACGAGCAGCCGCTGGCGGTGGCCAACACCCTGGAGGGGCGCCTGGGCGAGGACGAGGTGCTGGTCGATGCACTCGGCGACGCGGCACAGGCGCTCCTGGGGGCCACGCGCCAGATCCACCTGGTGGCCTGCGGGACCAGCTACCATGCCGCCCTGGTGGCCCGCTACTGGCTGGAGGAGCTGGCGGGAGTCCCCTGTCAGGTCGAGGTGGCCTCGGAGTATCGCTACCGGCGGGTGGTGGCCCCGGAGGGCACGCTGTTCGTGACCCTCTCCCAGTCCGGGGAGACCGCCGATACCCTGGCGGCGATGCGTCATGCCCTCTCCGCCGATGCCGCGACAGGGGAATCGCCCTACCTGGGCAGCCTGGCGATCTGCAACGTGCCCGGCAGTTCCCTGGCCCGGGAGGCGACCCTGACCCTGCTGACCCATGCCGGACCGGAGATCGGCGTGGCCTCCACCAAGGCCTTCACCACCCAGCTGACCGCGCTGATGCTGCTGACCCTGGCGCAGCGTCAGGTACGGGGGGGCGAGGCGGGGCTGACCGCCCGCCTGGTGCGTCGCCTGCGCTACCTGCCCACGGTGCTGGGCGATGCCCTGGCGCTGGATGGGGTGACCGCCGACCTGGTGGATCGGTTCCGGGATCGCGAGCACAGCCTCTTCCTGGGGCGGGGCGCGCACTTCCCGATCGCTCTCGAAGGAGCCCTGAAGCTCAAGGAGATCTCCTATATCCATGCCGAGGCCTTCGCCGCGGGCGAGCTCAAGCATGGTCCCCTGGCGCTGATTGCCGAGGGCATGCCGGTGGTCGCGGTGGCGCCGATGGATGGCCTGGTGGGAAAGCTGGCCTCGAACCTCCAGGAGGTGCGGGCCCGGGGCGGGAGGGTGCTGGCCTTCGCCGATCCGGATACCGGCCTTGCCAGCGCGGAAGGACTGGAGGTGGTCTGGGTGCCGGCGGTGTGCCGCTTCCTCGCGCCCATCGTCTATAGCTTGCCGCTGCAGTTCCTCTCCTACCACGTCGCCGTGGCGCGGGGGACCGACGTGGACAAGCCCCGCAACCTGGCCAAGTCGGTCACCGTCGAGTGAGGGACGGGCAAAGCCGGGCGCCTCGGGGCGCCCGGTTCTGTCATGTTCGCGGCCGGCGGCTGTGAACATGACCGAGCCATGCCGCCGGGCGTAGCGCCTTTGCCCCGAAAGTGTCTTGTCTTCCGCTCAGGGTCGGACAGCGCCCCCGGGCGGGCTATCATGTGCCGACACGATCCGGGTTCGCCCGGGAGAAGAACATGCGATGGCAGGAAGGCAAGGAGCCAGCAATATGCACCGCATCAGAGTCTGGGATCTACCGATTCGTCTGTTTCACTGGGCGCTGGTGGGCGCCGTGGCGCTCTCCTATTACACCATGAAGACGCCGGGGGCCCCCTTCGTCTTTCCCGTCGAGATCCATGCCCGGGCCGGCCTGGTGGTGCTGGGCCTGCTGCTCTTCCGCTGGGGCTGGGCGCTGGCGGGGAGCCGTCACGCCCGCGTGTGGCACTTCCTGTACCGGCCGCGCGCCATGCTGAACTATCTGCGGTCCCTGCGCCGCGGGTCGCTGCCGCCCTATGCCGGCCACAATCCCCTGGGCGGCCTGGCGGTGCTGGTCATGCTGGTGTCGCTGAGCGTGCAGGCCTTAAGCGGCCTCTTCCTGAGCGACGATATCTTCTTCCAGGCGCCGCTGTACGATCGGGTCGCCGCGGGGACCAGCGATGCGTTGCGCACCCTGCACCACTGGAACGGCCAGCTGTTGATCGTCTTGATCGGCCTGCACCTGGTGGCGCTGCTGTTCCATCGCCTGAAGGGTGAGCGCCTGGTCGGCGCCATGGTCCACGGCACCAAGCGGCTGGACGCCAGGCCCCTGGACGTCGCCGATGAGTCGCCGGTTCGCGACGCGGCTCGGCCGGGGCGCGCGGCCGCGCTGATGCTGGTGGCGGTCGCCGCGGTGGCCTGGCTCTGGCGGCTGTGACGATCGAGCCGCGGTCGTTCGGGCTGCGCGCAATCGGGCCGCGATGACACCAAACGAGGAGGCGGCCCGCAGGCCGCCTCCTCGCTGATCGACGTCTGTCGTCGGCTCACTCGGCCTTGTAGTTGTCGTGGCACCCCTTGCAGGTATTGGCGACCGCCGCGACCTGGCGGCGCATGGCGGTGACGTCGTCGCCCTGGGCGAGCTCGGCCAGGGTCGCGGACTCCTCGATCAGGGCCTGCTGGCGTGACTCGAAGTCTTCCCGGTCGTCGGCGATCGCCGAGAGGGCATCGGTCTCGACGCCGTGGCCATCGCCCTGCAGCGAACCCTCGACGAAGCCTTCCCAGGGCAGCGGGGCGACGGCGGCGAGGTTCTCGGCCCGGCGGGTGAAGGCCTCGGCGTCGAACTCGATCTTGCCCTGGGCCATGTCGCTCAGCGGCCCGATCTGCCAGGCCATGACGCCCAGGGCGTCCTGGCGGTACTCGATGGCCTTGTCGACGTCGGCGGCCTGGCTGCTGGTGGCGGCCGTCAGCGAGACGGCCAGGGTAGCGGCGGCGATGAGCGGGGTGCGCATCGGGGTCATCACGATCTCCTTTTCGTGTCGGTTCGGGCTCGTCGTCGAGTGCCGACGAGCCCGACCAGCCTAGCATTTTTTGCCTCCGCCGCTAGCCGGCCCGCTGCTGGCGGCTGCGAAACCGCGCGTAGCCCATGCAGCCGACAAACAGTGCCAGGGAGACCAGTGCCTCGGCCGTGCCGCGCAGCCCCTGGCCGGGCAGGGTGGCGACCATCACGCCCTGGGTGAAGTAGAGCAGGCTGACGAAGGAGAGCCAGGCGTGGCCGCGGGGGCGACGGGCGATGATCGATGGCAGGAAGAGCACCAGCGGCAGCACGAAGGCCACCAGCGGCACCAGGGGATTGCCGTCGGTGCTGACGAGCACCCCGCGATAGAGCATCAGCGCCAGCAGCACGCCGTAGCTGCCGAGCACCAGCCGGCGCGAGGCGTCGGTCAGGTGGTCGAGTCCCTTGCGGGCCTCCAGGCCTTCCAGCCACTGTCTCATTTGGTCTCCCGGCGCGACGCCTCGAGAGCCAGGGCGAGGCGCGCGACGCGCTTGCCCTGGGCGAAGGCGAGTCGGCGCTCCTGCTCGTCCAGCGGACGGTCGCTGCGCGTACCGGCCAGGTGACTGGCGCCGTAGGGCGTGCCACCGCCCGCGGTCTCCATCAGCTCGATCTCGCTGTAGGGCAGGCCGGCGTAGACCATGCCGTGGTGCAGCAGCGGCAGCAGCATCGAGATCAGCGTGGTCTCCTGGCCGCCGTGCAGGCTGGAGGTGGAGGTGAAGGCGGTGGCCGGCTTGTCGATCAGGGCGCCACCCAGCCACAGCTCGCTGGTGCCGTCGATGAAGTACTTGAGCGGGGCGGCCATGTTGCCGAAGCGGGTCGGGCTGCCGATGGCCAGGCCCGCGCAGTGGCGCAGGTCGTCGAGGGTCGCGTAGACGGCGCCCTCCTCGGGGATCTCGGGCGCCACCGCCTCGCAGGTGGCCGAGACGGGCGGCACCGTGCGCAGGCGCGCCTCGATGCCCGGGCACGCCTCGACGCCGGCGGCGAGGCGCTCCGCCATGGCGCGGGTGGCGCCATGGCGAGAGTAGAAGAGGATCAGCACGTACGGGCGGTTTGCGGTCATGGGGGTTCCTGGGTGACCTGGAGGGGCGGGCGAGGGAGGCTCAGCCGAGCAGGGCGCGGATGGCCTCGGGGGGGCGACCGACGATGGCGCGGCGCCCGTCATCGGCGATCGGACGCTGCAGGATCCGCGGGTGGGCGAGCACCGCCTCGATGACCTGGCGCGGGTCGTCGGCATCGGCACCGCGCTCCTTCCACTCGGCTTCGTTCTGACGCACCAGGCTCGAGACCTCGCCCTCCAGGCGCTGGAGCAGGGCCTCGAGCTCGGCGGCCGCCAGGGGCTCATCCAGGTAGCGGCGCACCTGCACCTCCGCGCCGGCCTCCTCGAGCAGGGCCAGCGCCTCGCGCGACTTGGAGCAGCGCGGGTTGTGGTAGAGGGTGATAGCGACCATGAAGACTCCTTGAACCCTGATGAAGGTCGCCATTGTAGAAGGCGGCGATATGGGGCTACAACCCGACCGCCCGCTGCTGCACTATCCCGAGCCGGGCTCGGCGGCCTCGGGGAGGCGTCGATAGACCCAGGCCTCCCGGCCGTCGCGCAGGTCGATTCGCACCCGTTCGTAGCGAAGGCCCAGCCGCTCGTAGCGGTCGAGGCGGGAGAGCTCCTCGGCATCGACCCGCAGCAGCAGGCCCTCCACCTGGGCCGAAGGGGCCGGCGCGAGGTCCAGCCCCGTGCGCCGGAAGCCCTCCAGCACGGCCGGCTCGGGATCGCCGGCGCGGCCGTAGACCAGCCAGCGGATCGGGGCATGGGTCAGGGTGCCGTAGACGAAGACCCGGTGGGGGCCCTCCTGGATCGGCGCCAGGTGCTCTGGGCGATCGTAGGTGAAGGGACTGAGCATGGTCAGCCACAGCCAGCCCGCCAGGGCGAGGGGCGAGGCGATGGCCAGGGTGGCGAGGCCGTGTCGCAGGCGCATGGCGCTTCCTTGTCGTCGTGAGTGGCGGTTGAAAGACCGAGGGGCCCCGGGTGCCTGGCCATCCTGCCACGAACGGGGCGCGCGCTTAAGCCGCCCGCGCGGCTCTGCTAGGATGGGAGCTCCCCCCCTTGACGTCCTGGAGGTGCCCCATGAGCCAGCCCAATCGCCACGACGAGGATTTCCAGGCGCTGATGGGGGACGTGCGCCCCCTGGCGAAGACCGCCAACCGGGCCGACCCCGGTCGCCGCCGCGGCGCGCCCAGCGAGGCACAGCTGGCCCGTCGCGAGAGCGCGGCGGCCGAGACGCCGGGGGGCGGCCCGCTCTCGACCGACTTCATCGACCTGCTCCCGCCCTTCGATCCGCTGCTCTTCCGCCGGGACGGTATCCAGACCGGCGTCGTCGATCGCCTGCGCCATGGCGGCTACCCGGTCCAGGCCAGCCTGCACCTGCTGCGTCGCCCGCTGGAGGAGTGCCGCCATCTGCTGGCCCCCTTCATCCGCGAGGCCTACGCCCATGACCTTCGCTCGGTGATGATCATCCACGGCCGGGGCCGCGAGATCGACAGCCCCGCCAACGTGCTGCGCTCGTGCCTCGCGAAGTGGCTCGAGAGCCTCGACGAGGTCCAGGCCTTCGCCTCGGCGAGCCAGGCGGACGGCGGCCTGGGCGCCACCTGGGTGATGCTGCGCAAGAGCGAGCGGGCCAAGGCCAACAACCGCGAGCGCCAGCAGAAGCGCCGCGGCTGAGGGCAGCGACGCCCTTCGCTGAGCTCGGAACTGACGACGCCGCCGGCCCTCGGGCCGGCGGCGTCGTTTATTGCGCTGCGTTTTTTTTCGCTGCGGTGCTGGCCTCAGGCCAGGGCCGGCTCCCGGAGGCGGCCGGCGAGCTCGCGCAGGCGACGGCGGAACAGCGGCTGCGGGTCGTCGGTGCCCGGCTGGTAGCCGCGGCTGAAGGTGGTCAGGGCGTTCAGCGCATCCGGCACCAGCTGATCCTCACGCAGCGAGAAGGCGTTGACCCCGCAGCGCGACAGGTAGAAGAGCTGGTCGATCAGCACGTCGCCGACGGCGCGGATCTGGCCCGAGTAGGCGTGGCGCTCGCGCAGCAGGCGGGCGATGGAGTAGCCGCGACCGTCGGTGAACTTCGGGAAGTCGACGCCGATCAGCGGTGCCTGCTTGAGTTCCTCGGCCAGTGCCGGCGTGAGCTCGGTGTCGCTCGGCAGCCAGGGCGCCAGGTCGGCGCGACGCCCGGCGGCCTGCCAGACATCCAGGCGCACCAGGGCCGGGCCCTCGGCCGGGGCGGAGTCGCCGTCGTGGCGGGGCCAGTCGGCCTCCACCGGGCGGCCATCGACGATCAGCGGGCGAGTGGCAATTTGCTCAGGCATAGACACGCTCCTTGAAGGGTTTGAGGCCGATGCGGCGATAGGTGTCGAGGAAGGTCTCGTCGGGCTGGCGGCTGCCGACATAGACCTGCAGTAGCTTGTCGATCACGCTCGGCACGTCCTCGCGGAAGAAGGAGGGGCCGAGGATCTTGCCGAGGGAGGCACCGTTGCCTTGGCTGCCGCCCAGCGAGATCTGGTAGTACTCCTCGCCCTTCTTGTCGACGCCGAGGATGCCGATGTGGCCGACGTGGTGATGGCCGCAGGCGTTCATGCAGCCGGAGATGTTGAGCTCCAGGGGCCCCAGGTCATAGAGGAAGTCGAGGTCCTCGAAGCGCTCCTGGATGGCATGCGCGACCGGGATCGACTTGGCGTTGGCCAGGCCGCAGTAGTCGCCACCGGGGCAGCAGATCAGGTCGGCCAGGGTGCCCACGGTGGGGTTGGCCATGCCCAGCGCCTCGAGGCGCTGCCAGAGCTCCTCGATGCGATCCACCGGCACGTCGGTGAGCACCAGGTTCTGCTCGTGGGTGACCCGCAGCTCGCCGTAGCCGAACTCGTCGGCGAGGTCCGCCACCGCGGCCATCTGCTCGGAGGTGACGTCGCCCGGCGAGTGCTCGCGGCGCTTCAGCGACAGGGTCACCGCCTTGTAGCCGGCCACCTTGTGGTCGGTGACGTTGTTGGTGACGAAGCGGGCGAAGGCGCGGTTCTCGCCGCGCAGCCGCTCATAGGCCTCGATGGCCTCGGCCGGCACGGCGCGGCGCTCCGGCTCGACGAAGTGCTCGGCCACGGCCTCGAGCGCCTCGGCGGTGAGGGTCTGGGGGCCGTCCTTGAGGTGGGCCCACTCCTCCTCGACGCGGCGGCGGAACTCGTCGACGCCCAGCGCCTTGACCAGGATCTTGATGCGCGCCTTGAACTTGTTGTCGCGGCGACCGAACTGGTTGTAGACCCGCACCAGGGCCTCGAGGTAGGTGAGCAGGTGCTGCCAGGGCAGGTCCTCGCGCACCGTCTCGGCGATCATCGGCGTGCGCCCGAGCCCGCCGCCGGCCAGCACCTTGACGCGCACCTCGCCGTCGCGGTTGCGCCACAGGCGCAGCCCGACGTCATGGACCTGGATGGCGGCGCGATCCTCGGCGGCCCCGGTCACGGCGATCTTGAACTTGCGCGGCAGGAAGGCGAACTCCGGGTGGAAGGTCGACCACTGGCGGATCAGCTCGCACCAGGGGCGCGGATCGACCTCCTCGTCGGCGGCGATCCCCGAGAACTGGTCGGTGGTGGTGTTGCGGATGTCGTTGCCGCTGGTCTGGATGGCGTGCATCTGCACGCTGGCGAGCTCGGCGAGGATGTCCGGCACGTCCTCGAGCTTCGGCCAGTTCAGCTGCAGGTTGGTGCGGGTGGTGAAGTGGCCGTAGCCGTGATCGTAGCGGGCGGCGATCTCACCGAGCTTGCGCAGCTGGTAGGAGGCCAGCATGCCGTAGGGGATGGCGATACGCAGCATGGGGGCGTAGCGCTGGATATAGAGGCCGTTCTGCAGGCGCAGCGGCAGGAACTCCTCCTCGCCGAGCTGGCCGGCGAGATAGCGGCGCATCTGGTCGCGGAACTGGGCGACGCGTTCATCGACCAGGGTCTGGTCGTGGGAGTCGTAGCGGTACATGCAGCGCGATCCTGAATCGAGAAAAGGGGACGTTGGCGCTACCTTACCCGCTCGCATTTATTCTATAAAAGAATAAATCTTCATAGTTTATATGCAGAATGGAATGAGGCGGCGCCCGACTAGAGCGCCAGGGACTGCCAGCGTCGCCGCTGCCAGATCAGCATGAACCAGGCCGAGTTGAGGCAGCGGTAGCCCAGCTGCACCCACCAGATACCCAGCAGCCCCTGCTCGAGCCCCACGCCCACCCACCAGGCCAGCGGCAGGAATACCAGCCACTGCAGGGAGAGGGTCGCGGTCATCACGGTGCGATTGGCCCCGGCCCCCAGCAGGGCCTGGGCGAACACCAGGGCGGCGGCATCAAGCACGATCATCACCGCCGTCAGCTGCAGCGGCAGCCGGCCCAGGGCGACCAGCGCCGGGTCGTGGAGGAAGAGGCCCAGCACCGCCTCGGGGAAGAGCAGCATCGGCAGGGCGAGGATCGCCAGGCCGCACCAGGCCAGGCGCACCACCTCCCAGCCCCAGCGGTGGGCCTCCTGGTGGGCCTGGCGCCCGAGCGCCTGGCCCACCAGGCTCATCGCGGCCATGCCGAGCCCCACGCCGGGCAGGATTAACAGCAGCGAGAGGTTCACCAGCACGTGGCCCACCGCGACGCTCGGCGTGTCGATGCGTCCCAGGATCCAGAACAGCACGGCGTAGCCTGCCGCGAACCATAGCTGCTGGAAGGAGTGGGGCGTGGCCAGGCGCAGGGTGGTGGCCAGCACGCCCCCGTGGGGGCGCTCGGCCAGAAAGCCGCTGGCGGTGGCGTGGCGCAGGCTGAACACCGCCCAGATGGCGAGCCCGGCGAAGAGCGACAGGCTGGTGCCGGCCCCGGCGCCGGCCGCGCCCATGGCCGGCAATCCGGCGAGCCCGAAGATCAGCCCCAGGCTCGCGACCACGTTGATGGCATGCATCACCAGGATGATGCGCAGGTAGAGGCCGGTCTGCTGGATGCCGTTCCAGTAGCCGCGAAAGCAGAAGATCATCGCCACCGGGACCAGCGACACCACCCGCCAGCGGAAGTACTCCACCGCCACGGCGTTGACCGCGGGATCCTGGTTGATCAGCGCCAGCAGGCGCGGCGCCTGCCACAGGCAGAGCAGGGTGAGCGGGCCCGCCACGGCCAGCGCGATGGCAAGCCCGGCATTGAGCGCCAGGGCGCGTCGCCCCCAGTCCTCTTCGCCGTGGCGCCGCGCCGTCTGGGCCTGCACCCCCGAGGAGAGCCCGAAGACCACGGCGGTGATCAGGAACATGGCGTAGCCGCCGATGCCGACCCCCGCCAGGGGCACCTGGCCCAGCGAGCCGACCAGGGCGGCATCGATCAGGTTGAGCAGGCTCTGGGTGAGCATGCCGGCGATGATCGGCAGGGAGAGGCGCAGGATCGTCTGGCGGCGGGTGGATTCGGGGAGCATCCGTCTTCCGGCAAGGTGGGACAAGGGGGCGAGAAAACGGCCCGCCGCGGCGGGCCATCGGGGTCAGGCGGGATCGTAGGAGAGCACCGGCGCGAGCCAGCGCTCGAGCTCCGCGATGCCCATGGCCTTGCGTTCGGCCAGCGCCTCGACCTGGTCGCGGGTGATCTTGCCGGTGGAGAAGTACTTCGAGCGGGGGTGCGAGAAGTACCAGCCGGCCACCGCCGCGGCGGGCCACATGGCGAAGTTCTCGGTGAGCGCGAGGCCGGCGTTCTCGGTGGCGTCGAGCAGGCGGAACAGGGTCGCCTTCTCGGTGTGGTCGGGGCAGGCCGGGTAGCCCGGCGCCGGGCGAATGCCCTGGTACTTCTCGGCGATCAGGGCGTCATTGTCCAGGGCCTCGTCGGGCACATAGCCCCAGAACTCCTTGCGGACCCGCTCGTGCAGCCGCTCGGCGAAGGCCTCGGCCAGGCGGTCGGTGAGCGACTGGACGAGGATGGCGTTGTAGTCGTCGCCGGCGGCCTTGTAGCGCTCGGCGAGCTCCTCGACGCCGTGCCCGGTGGTCACGGCGAAGCCGCCGATCCAGTCCAGTTGGCCGCGCTTCTCGCCGTTGGCGTCATGGCGGGGCGCCACGAAGTCGGCGAGGCTCTGGCAGACGCCGTCGCGGTTCTTGGTGGTCTGCTGGCGGATATGGTGCAGCCGCTCGATCACCTCCTGGCGCGACTCGTCGGCGTAGACCTCGATGACGTCGTCGTCGACGCTGTTGGCCGGCCACAGGCCGATCACGCCGCGGGCGTGGATGCGCTTCTCGTCGATCAGCTTGCGCAGCATCGCCTGGGCGTCGGCGAAGAGGTGGCGTGCGGCCTCGCCGACCACCTGGTCCTCGAGGATCTTCGGGTACTTGCCGGCCAGCTGCCAGCTCATGAAGAAGGGCGTCCAGTCGATGCGCTCGACCAGCTCCTGGATGTCGTAGTCGTCGAACACCTGGAGCCCGGTGAGGGCCGGGCGCGGCGGCGTGTAGCTCTCCCACCCCATGTCGGGCTTGCGGCGTCGCGCCTCTTCATAGCTGAGGTCGGCGGCCTTGGGGCGGCGCTTGGCGTTGCGCTCGCGCACCGTCTCGTACTCGGCGCGGATCTCCGCGACATAGGTCGGCTTCAGGGCCGGCGAGAGCAGCTTGCCGGCCACGCCCACGGCGCGGGAGGCGTCGGAGACGTAGATCACCGGCTGGTCGTAGCCGGGCTCGATCTTGACCGCGGTGTGGGCCTTGGAGGTGGTGGCGCCGCCGATCAACAGTGGCAGGCTGAAGCCCTGGCGCTGCATCTCCTTGGCGACGTGGACCATCTCGTCCAGCGACGGGGTGATCAGCCCGGAGAGGCCGATGATGTCGGCGTTCTCCTCCCGGGCCGTCTGCAGGATCTTCTCGGCGGGCACCATCACGCCCAGGTCGATCACCTCGTAGTTGTTGCACTGCAGGACGACGCCGACGATGTTCTTGCCGATGTCGTGGACGTCGCCCTTGACCGTGGCCATGACGATCTTGCCCTTGGCCTGGGTCTCGGCGCTCTTCTCGGCCTCGATGTAGGGGATCAGGTAGGCCACCGCCTGTTTCATGACCCGCGCCGACTTGACCACCTGGGGCAGGAACATCTTGCCGGCGCCGAAGAGGTCGCCGACCACGTTCATGCCGTCCATCAGCGGCCCCTCGATCACCTCGATGGGGCGCGCGGCCCGCTGGCGAGCCTGCTCGGTGTCCTCCTCGATGTAGGCGGTGATGCCCTTGACCAGGGCGTGGGAGATGCGCTGCTCGACCTCCCAGGAGCGCCATTCGAGGTCTTCCTTCTTGGCCGGGCCGCTGCCGTCGCCCTTGTACTTGTCGGCGAGCTCGAGCAGGCGCTCGGTGGAGTCGCTGCGCCGATTGAGGACCACGTCCTCCACCGCCTCGCGAAGCTCCGCCGGCAGGTCGTCGTAGACCGCCAGCTGGCCGGCGTTGACGATGCCCATGGTCAGGCCGGCGCGCACGGCGTGGTAGAGGAACACCGAGTGGATCGCCTCGCGCACCGGGTTGTTGCCGCGAAACGAGAAGGAGACGTTGGAGACGCCGCCGGAGACCATGGCGTGGGGCAGGTGCTCGCGGATCCAGCGGGTCGCCTCGATGAAGTCCACGGCGTAGTTGTCGTGCTCCTCGATGCCGGTGGCGATGGCGAAGATGTTGGGGTCGAAGATGATGTCTTCCGCCGGGAACTCCAGCTCGTCGACCAGGATGCGGTAGGCGCGCTCGCAGATCTCGCTCTTGCGGGCGAAGGTGTCGGCCTGGCCGGCCTCGTCGAAGGCCATCACCACCACGGCGGCGCCGAAGCGCCGGCAGGCGGTGGCCTGCTCGCGGAAGGCGTCCTCGCCCTCCTTCATGGAGATCGAGTTGACCACCGCCTTGCCCTGCACGCACTTGAGGCCGGCCTCGATGATCGCCCACTTGGAGGAGTCGATCATGATCGGCACCCGGGCGATGTCGGGCTCGCCGGCGATCAGGTTGAGGAAGCGCACCATCGCCTCCTCGGACTCGAGCATGCCCTCGTCCATGTTGATGTCGATGACCTGGGCGCCGTTCTCCACCTGCTCCAGGGCCACCTCCAGCGCCGTAGTGTAGTCCTCCTCGACGATCAGCCGCTTGAAGCGCGCGGAGCCGGTGACGTTGGTGCGCTCGCCGACGTTGACGAACAGCGAGTCGGCCTCGATGTTGAAGGGCTCGAGCCCGGAGAGGCGGCAGGCCCGGGAGCGCTTCGGCACCCGGCGCGGGGGCAGGTCCCGGATGGCGTCGTGGATCGCCGCGATATGGGCCGGGGTGGAGCCGCAGCAGCCGCCGATGATGTTGACGAGACCGCTCTGGGCGAACTCGGCGACGATAGCCGCCATCTCCTCGGGCGTCTGGTCGTACTCGCCGAACTCGTTGGGCAGGCCGGCGTTGGGGTGGGCCGAGACGAAGGTGTCGGCCTTGGTCGAGAGCTCTTCGACGTAGGGGCGCAGCTCCTCGGCTCCCAGGGCGCAGTTCAGCCCGATGGAGAGCGGCCGGGCGTGGCGCACCGAGTTCCAGAAGGCCTCGGTGGTCTGGCCCGAGAGGGTGCGCCCGGAGGCGTCGGTGATGGTGCCGGAGATCATCACCGGCAGCCGCTCGCCGCGCGCCTCGAAGAGCTCCTCGAGGGCGAAGATCGCGGCCTTGGCGTTGAGGGTGTCGAAGACCGTCTCGATCATGATCAGGTCGGCGCCGCCCTCGATCAGGGCCTCGGCGGCCTCGCGGTAGTTGTCGCGCAGGGCGTCGAAGGTGACGTTGCGCTTGGCGGGGTCGTTGACGTCCGGCGACAGCGAGGCGGTGCGCGAGGTCGGCCCCAGCACGCCGGCGACAAAGCGCGGCACGCCGGTCTCCTCGGCCACGGCGTCGCACACCTGGCGGGCCAGGCGCGCCGACTCGCGGTTGAGCTCCGGCACCAGTGCTTCCATGCCGTAGTCCGACTGGGAGAGCCGCGTGCTGTTGAAGGTGTTGGTCTCGACGATGTCGGCGCCGGCCTCGAGGTAGTCGCGGTGGATGCTCGTCACCAGGTCGGGGCAGGTCAGGGCCAGCAGGTCGTTGTTGCCCTTGAGGTCGCTGGGCCAGTCGACGAAGCGCTCGCCGCGAAACTCCGCCTCGGAGAGCTCGGCGTTCTGCAGCATGGTCCCCATGCCGCCGTCGAGCATCAGGATGCGACGGGACAGGCTGTCATGAAGCGAGGCGGTCTGGGCGGTGGGAACGGCGGCCATGGGCGGGTCTATCTCCAGCGAAGAGGCGTCAGGGTTCGGGCCGGCAGCGGTGCGCCTGGGGCGTCTTGTCTCGTGGAAGCGCTGCGGGCCGGAGGCGGCCTGCCGGGATGCGGCACGTCGGCGGGTCGCCGGGGAAGCCGCTTATCCTAGCAAAAGCCGGCGCGTCGGGGCAGGGGCGCGACGCGAGCGTCTTTCATGTCGTGCGTGACCGGGCCTCATGCAGCCGGTGGAGGTAAAACCCAGCAAATCAGTCGGGATTGTGTCGGCCGCGCGGGTCGCTTACCATTGATGCCAACACCCTTTCTGCCTCCGTCGCGACGGTCTTCGCTGCGGCGGGTCACGATAGCGAGAGCATGATGAGCGACAGCATCCAGATTACCGATAGCGCCCAGGACTACCTCGCCGAGCTGCTCGAGAAGCAGAACGTCGAGGGCATCGCGGTGCGCATCTTCATCACCCAGCCCGGCACGCCCTACGCCGAGACCTGCCTGGCCTACTGCCGCCCTGGCGAGGAGGAGCCCAGCGACGAGCTGCTGGAGCTTCCCAAGCTGCGCGTCTACCTGGACAAGAACAGCCTGCCGTTCCTCGAGGAGGCCGTGGTCGACTTCAACGCCGATCGCATGGGCGGCCAGCTGACCATCAAGGCGCCCAACGCCAAGATGCCCAAGGTCAACGCCGACAGCCCGCTCGAGGATCGCGTCAACTATATCCTCTACAGCGAGATCAACCCGGGACTGGCGTCCCACGGCGGCGAGATCAAGCTGGTCGAGCTGACCGAGGACCAGGTGGCGGTGCTGGCCTTCGGCGGCGGCTGCCAGGGCTGCGCGGCGGTCGACCTGACCCTCAAGGACGGCGTCGAGAAGACCCTGCTCGAGCGCATCCCGGAGCTTGCCGGCATCCGCGACGTGACCGATCACTCCGACACCACCAACGCCTACTACCGCTAAGGCGGCGACAGGGCGCGCGCGGGAGGTCATCGGCCTCCCGGCGCCGTCCTCACTCCTCCCTGGAAGGCTCCGCATTCGCGGGGCCTTCGTCGTTTTCGGCCGCGTCCTCCTCCTTGTTCTCGTCGCGCTGGGTCTCCACCGGCGCCTGCCACAGGCAGCGATGCAGCTGGGTCTCCAGCTCGCGCAGGCGGCGCGCCTGTTCCGCCAGCAGCTGCTTCTGCTCGTCGATGCGCCCCTGCAGCAGGGTCTGCTCATGCTGCTGGGTACGCGTGCGCTCCTCGGCCTGCCGGCGCGCCCAGTCGGTCTCGCGGTGGCGCTTCTCCTCCTCGGCCAGCGCGCTCCGCGCCTCCTGCACCAGCCGCTCGGTGCGCTCCAAGCGCGTCTCGAGCTGCTGATGGCGCTGGGCGTGGGCCTTGTCGGCGGCCTGGCGCTCCTGGCGCGCCTCGTCGAGCAGCGCCATCAGCCGCGACTCGCTGCTCTCGTGACGCTTCTCCTCCTGGGCCAGCCGCTCCTGGTGGCGTCTCGCCTGGTCGGCCAGCGCCTGCTGGTGCTCCTGGGCCTTCTGCTCCTGTACCTGCTGCAGGTCGGCGAGCTGCTGCTCGAGTCGCGCCTGGTGGCGACTGAGCTTCGCCTCGCGTTCCGCCAGGGCGTCGCGCTCGGCTTCGCGGCGGGCGAGCTCGCCGCTCTGCTCCGTCAGGCGCTGTTCGGTGCTCGCCAGATGGGCGGAGAGCGCCGACTCCCGCTGCTCGGCGTCCTCGGCGCGGCGTGACGCTTCGCTGGCCTCCTCGCGGGCCGTCTCCACCCGGGCGTCGGCCTCCTGGCGATAGTGGGCGAGCGCCTCGTTGGCGGCGACCTGGGCCTTCTCCCACAGCGCCTCGGCCAGCTCCTGCAGCGCCGCCGGCATGCCGCGGGGCGGCGGCTGGTCGCGATTCTCCTCGCGCTGGGTGCGCCACTCCCGCAGGTGCTCGCTGATGGTGGTGAAGCTGCCGGTGCCGAGCACCTCGCGCACCTTGTGCACGCTCGGGGCCTCGCCCTTCGCGAGCAGGGCGTCGATGGCCCGCTGTACATCCTCGTACCGCACGCCGCTGCGCGCCATGGTCGTCTCCTCGTGGTGATCTGCCGGCCGCTCCTGCGGGCGGCATCCGGGTTCAGGGCGCCAGTCTACCCGCCACCGGACGAATATTGAAGCTTTTTACGTATTACGTACTACGTAAATATATTTACACTATGCAAGATAAAATCAAGATTACGCGGATTATCTTGATTATGGGGCGGCGTAAGGGCGATACTCGGCCGCCAGGAGGCGGGGCGGCCCGCGAAACGGGGCATATCTCGGCCGCGGGCAGGAAACGCCGCGACACGGCGAGCGCGACAGAAGGGACGCAATGGCGATGAAAGACCAGGAAAAACAGCAGCTTGATCAGGATGGCGTGGGCCTCGCCCTGGCGCTGCCCGCGGAGTCGGCGGTCGCGCTGGGGCGCGTCCCGGCCGCGGCGACATCCCGGCCGCCGGCGGTGAGCGCGCACATCGAGGCCGCGAGCGACGCCGAGGCGGTGGCGAGGTGGCTCGCCGAGTACCGGGCGAGCCGGCAGACCCAACGCGCCTATCGGCGCGAGGCGGAGCGGCTGCTGCTGTGGCTTAGTGAGCAGGGCAAGGGGCTTGGCGAGCTGCGCCGCCAGGACCTGGACGCCTTCGAGGCCTTTCTGGCCGATCCGCGGCCGGCCGAGCGCTGGATCGGCCCGGTGCGCCCGCGGAAGGATCCGCGCTGGCGGCCCTTCCGTGGGCCGCTGTCCCCGGCGAGCCGCCGGCAGAGCCTGGTCATCCTGCAGGGCATGTACGCCTGGCTCGTGGAGGCGGGCTGGGTCGGCCACAATCCCTTTCGGCTGATGCGCGACAAGCGCCGCCGCCTGGACAACCGCCAGGGCGGCATCGAGCGCTACCTTGAGCGGCCGCTCTGGGACTGGTTCTGGGCCTGGCTCGACCGGCCGCTGCCGGCGGACGCCGCGCCGCGCCGGGTCTTCGAGCGGTCACGCCGCCGGCTGGTCTTCGGCTTCGCCTACCTGCTGGCCCCGCGCATCGGCGAGATGAGCGCGGCGCGCATGAACGACTTCGTGTGCCGCGAGGGACGCTGGTGGTGGCGGGTGGTCGGCAAGGGCGACAAGGCGGCACAGGTGCCGGTGCCGCCGGACATGCTGGCCCTGCTGGTGGCCTGGCGGGAGGCCCTGGGACTGCCGCCCCATCCCGCCTCCGATGACGACGGGCCGCTGCTCAGGGCGCTGGACGGCACACGAGGCCTGGGCGACAACCGCCTCTACCGGCTGATTCGCGACGCCTTCGGCGAGGCGGCCAACGCCCTGGAGGCCGAGCAGGGCGACGAGGCCCGCGACGCCGTGGTGCGCCTGCGCCAGGCCACGCCCCACTGGCTGCGCCATACGGCGCTGACCCACCAGGCCCAGGCCGGAGTGGAGCTTCGCTACCTGGCGGGCACCGCGCGCCACTCGCGGCTCGATACCACGGCGCGCTACCTGCACGCCGAGGACGAGGAGTGGCATCGCCAGCAGGCGCGCCACGGCCTCGGCGCCGGGAGCGACGAAGCAGCGCCTGACGACGGCGGAGGATCGAGATGGGGCGCGTGAGTCGGTATACTGAGGTCCACTGCCTCGAGGAGAGATCATGAGCACCGAGACCACCGCCGAACAGGCCCAGCAGGAGCTTCTCGACGAGTTCGAGATGTTCGACAACTGGATGGATCGCTATCAGTACATCATCGACATGGGCAAGCAGCTGCCGGCCTTTCCCGAGGAGTGGAAGGTCGAGGAGCTGAAGATCCAGGGCTGTCAGTCCAACGTCTGGATGCGCCACCGCCGCGAGGGTGAGACCCTGCACTTCGATGCGGTCTCCGACGCCGCCATCGTCTCCGGGCTGATCGCCGTGCTGATGCGCATCTACAATGACCGCCGCCCGGCGGACATCCGAGCCACCAGCCCGCACTTCCTCAAGGACCTGGGGCTCGACAAGCACCTCTCGCCGACCCGCAGCAACGGCCTCAACGCCATGCTGGAGCGCATCTACCGGGTGGCCGAGCAGGAAGCCGCCTGACAGGCGCTCGAGACCCGGCCGACGCGAAGGGCGGTGAAGGGCCGGGGAGGGCGGGCCGCCTTGCTTCGGCGCCCGGCGTCATGCGGCCTCCGGGGCGTGGCGCCGCCTCATCGCGACGCGTAAACTCCTCGCCCCTCCCCACCGTCGATGTTGCGCTGCCATGAAGATCAGCCCCCTGCCTCCCCTGAACAGCCTCGTGGCCTTCGAGTCGGCGGCCCGCCACCTCAGCTTCACGCTGGCGGCCGAGGAGCTCCATGTGACCCAGGGCGCGATCAGTCGCCAGATTCGCGGACTCGAGGACTATCTGGGCAAGCCGCTCTTCGAGCGCGCCAACCGCAGCGTCAAGCTGACCGCGGCGGGTCAGCGCTATGCCCAGACCATTCACCACTCGCTGAACGACATCGCGTCGATCACCGACGAGGTGCGCAGCTGGCAGGGAATGCACCAGCTCACCGTGGCCACCACCAGCGCCATGGCTTCGCTCTGGCTGCTGCCCAAGATCTCCGAGTTCCAGCGCGAGCACGACAACATCGAGCTGCGGATCGTCGCCATCGAGCAGCTCCGCGACCTGGCCCGCGTGGAGTGCGACGTCGCGCTCTTCTACTGCCGCACGCCCCCGCCCGCGATGCAGGCCACGACGCTCTTCCACGAGGAGGCCTTCCCAGTGTGCAGCCCCAGCTACCTGGAGAAGTACGGTCCCTTCTCCGGGCCTGAGGCGCTGCTCGACTGCACCCTGCTGTCGCTCGAGGATGCCGATCAGGACTGGATGAGCTGGAAGCAGTGGTTCACCGAGGTGGGCGTCGTCTCGCGTCCTCCGCGACGCCGGCTCAACATCAACAGCTATTCGATGCTTGTGCAGGCGGCGATGATGGACCAGGGCGTGGCGCTGGGCTGGAGCCAGCTGGTGGACGACTATCTGGAACGCGGCCAGCTGGTGCGGCCGGTGGAGACGTTGCTGCGCACCCCGGCGCGCTTTTGCCTGCTCGAGCGCGGCGAGGCGCCGTCGCAGCGTCGGGGGGTCAAGGCCTTCCGGGAGTGGCTGCTCGAGACCGTGCCCCGGGAAGTGGGGGACCTGGGCCTGAACTGAGGTCCCGATGCAGCGCCCGACAATGACGAGGCCCGGCAAGCGCCGGGCCTCTTGCGTTGCGCAGGGCGCGTCTCAGGCCTGCGCGACCGCCGCCTCGCGGCGCGTCGCGGCCGCCGGGGCGGCCTCGGCCTGGCCGCTGTGGTGATCGAGGTCCTCCGCCGCGGGCCGGACCTGGGCCGGCAGCATGGCCGCGGCGATGGGCTCCCGGCGCAGCGTGCGGTACAGGCTCAGGCTCATCATCAGGATGAACATCGCGATCGGCAGGCCGGCGATTATCGAGGCGGTCTGGATCGTCTTGAGCCCGCCGGCGTAGAGCAGGGCGCCGGCGATGCAGCCGATCACCAGGCCCCAGATCACCCGGATCGGCTGGGGCGGCTCCGGGCTGCCCATGCTGTCCAGGGTGCACAGTACCAGGGTGCCGGAGTCCGCCGACGTGATGAAGTAGGTCGCCAGCAGCAGCACCGCCATGATCGACAGCACGCTGCCCAGCAATCCCGGGTCCAGGGTGTCGAACAGCGTGAACAGCGCCAGTGTGGTGTCCTCCCTGGTCGCCTGAAGCACCGCGCCGCCGGCGAAGTCACCTCCCGCTACCGCCTCGCCGCTGGCCACTGCCTGCTCGTGCGCCTGGCGCGCCTGCTGCTCCTGGAACAGCGCGCTGCCGCCGAACACCGACATCCACACGAAGGTCACCAGGGTCGGCACCAGCAGGGCGCCGCCGATCAGCTCGCGGATGGTGCGTCCCCGGGAGATGCGGGCGATGAACATGCCGACGAAGGGCGCCCAGGTCATCCACCAGGGCCAGTAGAAGGCGGTCCACCAGTTCTGCCAGCCGCTGTCGGCGTTGGCGTCGCTCCACAGGCTCAGGCCGATCAGGTTGTCGGCATAGTCGCCGGTGCTCTGCAGCAGGGTGTTGAGGATGTAGCGGGTCGGCCCGATGGCCAGCACGATCGCGATGATCGCCACCGACAGCAGCATGTTCCACTCGGAGAGCCGACGGATGCCGCGACCCACGCCGGACATCACCGAGGCGATGGCGAACAGCGTGATCACCGCGATCATGGCCAGCTGGATGCCGATGCCATTGGATACCCCGAAGACGTTATGCAGCCCGCTGTTCATCTGGATCACGCCCAGCCCCAGCGACTGGGAGACGCCGAAGGCGGTGATCGCCACGGTGAGGATGTCGACGGTGTGGCCGATGGGGCCGTAGATGCGATCGCCGATGAAGGGGTAGAGGATCGAGCGCAGGGTCAGCGGCAGGCCCTTGCGGTAGGCGAAGTAGGCCAGCGCCAGGGCCACGATGATGAAGGTCGCCCAGGGGTGCAGGCCCCAGTGGAAGAAGGTCAGACGCATGGCCATGCTGGCCGAGGCAGCGTCCATCCCATCGCTGAAGGGATTGTCGGCGTAGTGCCACATCGGCTCGGCCACCGACCAGAAGACCAGGCCGATGCCCATGCCCCCCGAGAACAGCATGCTCACCCAGGAGACGAAGCTGAAGTCGGGGCGCTCGTCATCCTGGCCCAGCCGGATATGCCCGAAGCGACTGACCATCAGGTAGAGCAGGAAGGCCAGTACGCCGCTGACCACGGCGAGGTAGAACCACTTGGCGTTGTCGAGGACGGTCGTCGAGATGTCCTGGAAGATGGCGCCGGCCCGTTCGGCGAGCACGGCGCAGAAGATCACGAAGCCGATGACCAGCACCTTGGAGGCGATGGTCACCGTGGGGTTGAGGCCCTTGAAGAGGCCGCTTTCTGAGCGCATGGCGTCACTCTCGTTTGTTATTGATTCAGGGGAGGTCGGGAAGGGAGGGGTCACGAGGACCCGCCGAGAAGGGTGGGGACTTTGCGGGGCGTGGGCAACGCATGTTTTCTCATCGATCCATGACCCTTGCTCATTCGACGGCGGGCCGTGATGGCTCTGCTATCGTCGGATAAACAGGCGTTTAGATGGCCTAACTGGGATTAGTCCTTGGTCTAATCGATGATGATGGCTCATGGAATGATGCCGAATCATCGATTGTCGTGGCGCCGCGCCGCTCCCAGACTCGCTTCCACCAGCCGGAACCCCCGGTAGGGCCACAACAGATAATGACTCGCCCGTTGCCCGTGAGGAGGCCAAGATGACCCTGACCCCATCCCTGATTCCCGCCCGCCAGCTCGATGACGTGCTCGCGCCCATCGACCAGGCCACCGGCATGCCCAACGAGGCCTACGTCAGCGAGGCCTACTTCGCCGCCGAGCGCGACCGCGTGATGGCCGCCACCTGGGTGTGTGTCGGCTTCGCCAGCGACCTGATCAAGAACGGCTACGTCAAGCCGGTCGACTTCATGGGCCTGCCGCTTCTGATGATGCGCAACAAGGAGGGCGAGACCCAGGTCTTCCATAACGTCTGCAGCCACCGTGGCATGCAGCTGGTCGCCGAGGAGGGCGAGGTGCAGGGCGTGATCCGCTGCCCCTACCACTCCTGGACCTATGACCTGAACGGCAACCTGCGCGGCACGCCGCACATCGGTGGCGTCGGCCAGCACAAGGTCGACGGCTTCAAGTGCGAGAAGCATGGCCTCAAGCCCATTCGCAGCGCCGTGTGGATGGACATGGTGTTCGTCAATCTCGACGGCCAGGCGATCGAGTTCGCCGAGCACGTGGCGCCCCTGGAGAACCGCTGGCGCGACTTCATCGGCGCGGACGGCTTCGAGCTGCTGCGTCGCGTCAACATGGGCGGCAACCTCGAGATCACCGTCAACTGCAACTGGAAGCTGGCGGTGGAGAACTACTGCGAGAGCTACCACCTGCCGTGGGTGCATCCGAGCCTGAACACCTACTCGCGCCTCGAGGACCACTACAACATCCAGTTCGGCGAGCATTTCTCCGGGCAGGGCAGCCTGGCCTACCGCCTCTCCGACGTGGCCGGCACCCGCCTGCCCAAGTTCCCGTCCTGGCCGAAGGACAAGATGGAGCACGCAGAGTACGTCTCCTTCTTCCCCAACGTGCTGCTCGGCATCCAGGCCGACCACGCCTTCGCCATGATGCTCGAGCCGGTCTCCACCGGGCAGACCGTGGAGCACCTGCGCGTCTACTACGTCGGTGACGAGGCCACCCAGGACGCCTATGCGGCCTGCCGCACCTCCACCCTGGAGTCCTGGCGGGTGGTCTTCGGCGAGGACATCGCGGCCGTCGAGGGCATGCAGCGCGGCCGGCAGTCGCCGGGCTTTCAGGGCGGGGTCTTCTCGCCGGTGCTGGACCACCCGACCCACTTCTTCCACCAGTGGGTGGCACGCCGCGTGCGCGGCGACGCCGAGGCCGCCTGATCGCCCGATCCCTCGAGACTGGAGTCCCCCTGATGAGCACGCTCGACCGTTACTATAACTATATCGACGGCGCCTGGACGGGCGCCGAGACTTGGCTGATGGTCGCCGATCCGGCCACCGACGAGCCCTACGCCGAGATCGCCGAGGCCGGTCTCGCGGACGCCGACGCCGCCATGGCCGCGGCCCGGCGCTGCGTGGCGTCGGGTGTGCTGAGCGCGGTGCGCCCGGCAAGGCGGGTCACCTGGCTGCTGGCCATCGCCGAGGAGCTCAAGGCGCTGACCGAGGAGGCGGCCCTGGTGCTGTGCCGCGAGAACGGCAAGTCCCTGGAGGTGGCCCGCGGCGAGTTCGAGGAGGCGGCGCGCTACTTCGAGTACTACGCCGGCATGGCCGACAAGATCGAGGGCACCTCGATCCCGCTGGGCGACGACTACGTCGACTTCACCAGCCATGAACCCATGGGCGTCTCGGTGCAGATCGTGCCCTGGAACTTCCCTCCCTCGATCTGCGCCCGCTCCCTGGCGCCGGCGCTGGCCGCCGGCAACGCCGTGGTGATCAAGTCGCCGGAGATCTCCCCGCTGGCGATGACCTTCCTGATGACCGCCTGCGAGCGCGCCGGCCTGCCGAAGGGCGCGGTCAACCTGTTGTGCGGCAAGGGCTCGGTGGTCGGCGCCCACCTGGTCAAGCATCGCGAGGCCAACCAGATCGTCTTCACCGGGTCGGTGCCCACCGGCCAGCGCATCCTGCGCGATGCCGCCGAGCGCGCCACGCCGAGCGTCATGGAGCTGGGTGGCAAGTCCGCGGCCATCGTGCACGCCGATGCCGACATCGAGCAGCTGGTCGACAGCGTCAAGGCGGGCATCTTCTTCAATGCCGGCCAGGTCTGCTCCGCCATGTCCCGGCTGCTGGTGCATCGCTCGCGCTTCGATGAGGTGGTCGAGCGGCTGCGGGCGCTGGCCGAGGGACTCTCCATCGGGCCCGGCATCGCCAACCCGGACCTGACCCCGCTGGTCTCGCGCGCCCAGCTCGAGCAGGTCGAGGCCATGTGCCGTCGCGCCATCGAGGCCGGCGCCACCTGCGTGACCGGCGGCGAGCGGGTCTCGGGCACCCGCGGCTACTTCATGCAGCCGACGCTGTTCACCGATGTGGCCGTGGACAGCGAGATCTTCCAGGAGGAGGTCTTCGGCCCGGTGCTGGTGATCCATCCCTTCGATACCGAGGACGAGGCCGTCGAGCTCGCCAACGGCACCCCGTTCGGCCTGGTGGCCGGCGTCTTCGACACCTACCTCGACCGGGCCCTGCGCACCGCGCGGCGCCTGCGCGGCGGCCAGGTATTCATCAACGAGTGGTTCGCCGGCGGTGTGGAGACGCCCTTCGGCGGCGTGGGCCTCTCGGGCTTCGGCCGCGAGAAGGGCCAGGAAGCGCTCTACAGCTACGTCCAGACCCGCAACATCGCCGTGCGCATCAAGGGCGCGTGAAGGAGGTCCCGATGAAGAAATGGCTCTGCATCATCTGCGGCCTGATCTACGACGAGGCCGAAGGCTGGCCGAGCGACGGCATCCCCCCCGGCACCCGCTGGGAGGACGTGCCGGAGGACTGGCTGTGCCCGGACTGCGGGGTAGGCAAGGCGGATTTCGAGATGCTCGAGATCACCGATGACGCGCCGGCTGCGGCGGCGCCGGTGGCTCCGATGCCCCTGACCGATGCCGTGGCCGCCCCGGCGGCGACCGCCGCCGCGCCGCGGTCCGCGACCCCGGCCGGCCCGCTGGTGATCATCGGCAGCGGCCATGCCGGCTACGGGCTGGCCGAGGCGGTGCGGGCCCGGGACCCGGAGCGCGAGATCCACGTGGTCACCGCCGACGACGGCGGCCTCTACGCCAAGCCGGCGCTCTCCAACGCCTTCGCGCTCGGCAAGGACGCCGACGCCCTGCTCGATGAGTCGGCGCTGGCCCTCGAGAAGCGCCTCGACCTTCGCGTGCACGCCTTCTGCCCGGTGGAGCGCATCGACGCCGAGGCGAAGCGCCTGCATACCCGGCTGGGCGCGCTGGACTACGGCCAGCTGGTGCTGGCCACCGGAGCGAGCCCGATCCGCATCCCGGTGGAAGGCGAGGCGGGGGCGCTGCTCTCGGTCAACGACCGCGGCGACTATGGCGAGATGCGCCGGCGCCTCGACGCCCTGGGCCGCAGGGCGCGAGTGGTGATCATCGGCGACGGTCTGATCGGCTGCGAATTCGCCAACGACCTGGCCCAGGCCGGCCACCGGATCGAGGTGGTGGGTTTGGCCGAGCGGCCGCTACCGCGGCTGCTCCCCGAGGCGGGAAGCCGAGTGGTGCGCGAGGCGCTCGCGGCGCTGGGCGTGGGCTGGCACCTCTCCCGTTCGGTGGCCAGCGTCGCCGCGGAGGAGGGCGGCTACCGGCTGACCCTGACCGACGGCAGCAGGCTCGAGGCGGATCTCGTGGTCAGCGCCGTGGGCCTCACCCCCAATGTCGAGCTGGCCCGGGCGGCCGGGGTCGACTGCGGGCGCGGCATCCGGGTGGACGGGTATCTCGCCACCTCGCTGCCGGACGTCTATGCCCTGGGCGATGCCGTGGAGATCGACGGCCAGCTGCTGCCCTATCTGGCGCCGATCAACGCCGGGCTGCGCGCCCTGTCGGCGACGCTGACCGGTACGCCGACGGCGGTCAGCTATCCGGTGATGCCGGTGATGGTGAAGACACCGGCGGCCCCCGTCTGCGCGGTGGTGCCCCCGGCCGAGGTGGCGGTGACGTGGCACGTCACCGCTACCGCCGACGGCATCGAGGCCGGCGCCTATGACGCCGGTGGCCGGCTGCTGGGCGTCGCCCTGGTGGGCGAGGCGGCCATGGCCCGGCGCAGCGACTGGGTCAAGGCTTGCGGCCACGCCCAGGCCGCCTGAGGCCCGACGACAACTGCCTGCGCTCGATCATATGGCGTGAAAAAGTGCATGACGACACGCGGAGCCCGACGGGCGCCGCCTTCTACCGAACCGCCGGCCTGGCCGGCGATGACGTCGCGCCCCGGCGCGGCGGAGGTCCAGGATGTCACAAGCAACCCTTCCCCGTGACGACAAGTGCAACGGCTGGTACCAGCTGCTCGACGCCCCGGCCCCGGCGCGTCGCCTCAATTCAAGCGAGAGCGCCGACTGGCTGGTGATCGGTGCCGGCTTCACCGGCCTGGCCGCGGCCCGGCGCGTCGCCGAGCTGCGCCCTCATGATCGCGTCGTGCTGCTGGAGGCCCTGCGGGTCGGCCAGGGCGCCTCGGGGCGCAATACCGGCTTCGTCATCGACCTGCCCCACAAGCGCGACCTCGAGGGCGACGACCTGGCCCACAAGCAGAAGGTGCTGTCGCTCAACCGCGCCGCGGTGGACGACCTGGAGACCCTGGTGCGGCGCCACCGCATCGACTGCGGCTGGTCCCGAGCCGGCAAGTACCAGGGCGCCGTGGGCGAGCGGGGGCTCCAGTACCTCGACCACTACGAGACCCTGCTCAAGGAGTTCGACTATCCCTACCGGCGCCTGGCGCGCGATGAGCTGGCGCCGATCCTCGGCACCCGCCACTACGCGGGGGCCATCTACACGGCCAATACCGCGCTGATGCAGCCCGCCGCCCTGGTGCGTGGCCTCGGCGAGACTCTGCCGGGAAATGTCGAACTCTACGAGCATACCCCGGTCGTGACACTGGCCCGATCGGCGGGACAGTGGTGTGCCACCACGCCGGAGGGCGAGGTGCGCGCCACCAGACTGCTGCTGGGCTCCAACATCTATGCCCGGGAGTTCGGCTTCCTCAAGCATCGCATGTTGCCGGTGATGACCTTCGCCAGCATGACTTGCGCGCTGAACGACGAGGAGATGGCGCTGTTCTCTACCGCGCCCCATCACTTCGGCCTGACGCCCGCCGATCATGCCGGCACCACGGTCAGGCTGACCCCGGACCGGCGGCTGATCATCCGCAACCAGTACCGCTTCGTGCCCCGTTACCACGACGACCTGGCCGAGCGGACGCGGATCCGGAAGGGGCATCGCGACTCCTTCGAGGCCCGCTACCCGTCGCTGGCCCATGTCCCCTTCGAGGCGACCTGGGGCGGAGCCTGCGGGCTGTCCCGCAACTACACCGCCTTCTTCGGCAGGGTCGGCGACGCTGCCTGGATGTCCGGCGTGCACCAGAGCGTCGGTGCGGCGCGGGGCACCATCTCCGGCAAGCTGCTGGCGGAGCTGGCCACCGGCGAGGACTCCGACCAGCTGGCCGACATGCTGGCGATCTCCGGACGGCCGGCGATCAATCCGCCGGAGCCTTTCCTGAGCCTCGGGGTGAAGGCGCGCATGAAACAGGCGGCCTGGGCCAGCCGCAGCGAGATGTAGGACCAACCCGAGCGGAGCGGGATGAGTCCCGCCCGCGCCGGCCCGAGCGAAATTTCGACATCTGATATGAACAGGACGTTATCGTGAGCGATACCCCCGTACGCGCCATCAAGTTCGATCATCGCGAGACACCGTTCCGGCATCGCGGCGGGCCGCCCGGCCATGCCGAGATCGGCCGCACCGTGGATACCACGCTTAGTGCCACCATGGGCGCCGGGTTCGCCCGCTGGGAAGGGGCCGAGGTGGCCTGGACGGTGCTCTACGACGAGGTGATCTTCGTGATCGAGGGCGAGCTTCGGGTCACCGCCGCCGGGGAGAGCCATCGCGTCACCCCCGGCCAGATGCTGTGGATCCCCGAGGGCACCGAATTGATCTACGCCGGCCAGGCGCTGTTCGGCTATGCGCTCTATCCGGGCAACTGGAAGGAGAGCCTGCAGGAGGTCAGGGGGCAGGACGCGGTGTAGCGGGTCAGCGGGGATCCTGCGACCTGTGAGGCGGGCGGCAGCGGAACTGCTCGTCGAGCTCCGGGTCCTCGCGGCACAGCCGCTCGCTTGGCCCGCCCGGCACCGGATCGATGCCGCCGGCGGCGCCGGGATGGCAGCGCGCGATGCGCTTCACGCCCAGCCAGCCGCCGCGCAGCGGGCCGTGCACCTTCAGCGCCTCCGCCGTGTAGGCCGAGCAGCTCGGCCAGTAGCGGCAGCGCGGGCCGAGCAGCGGGCTGAGCGTGACCTGGTAGAGCCTCACCAGGGTGATCAAGAGCCCGCCCAGCGCGCGTGACAGCAGGGCCGCGAGGCGCCTCACCGCTCGGCCCTTCTCATCTCAGCGCTTCTTGTCTCAGCACTTCTCGTCTCAACGCTTGGCATAGAGGGTGTCGGGGTCGATCAGCGGATCGCTGTCGACGCGCGCCTCGCCGTTTTCGAGCGCCACGTAGAAGCAGCTGCGCCGCCCGCTGTGGCAGGCCGGCCCGGTCTGGTCCACCTGCAGCAGCAGGGTGTCGCCGTCGCAGTCCAGGGCGGCGGCCTTGAGGTGCTGCTGCTGGCCGGAGCTTTCGCCCTTACGCCACAGCTTGCCTCGGGAGCGCGACCAGTAGCAGACCCGGCCGGTGCGCAGGGTCTCGTCCAGGGCCTCGCGGTTCATCCACGCCATCATCAGCACCTCGCCGCTGTCGTGCTGCTGGGCGATGGCGGGAATCAGGCCGTCGGCATTGAAGCCCACGGCGTCGAGGATCTCGGCCAGGGGGCGGCGGCTGTCGCGAGGGGCCCGCTCGAGGGCCTTGAAGGTCGTGCTCATGGGGACTCCGCGGAAACGGCGTGGGAGAGGCTCTGCCGGCAGGCGTCGCACTGGCCCAGCAGCTCGATGGTCTGGCGCTGGACCTCGAAGCCGAGCTCCCGGGCGCGTCGTGTCAGGTGATCGTTGACCTCGTCCAGATGGAGCTCCTCGACGCGGCCGCAGTGGCGGCAGATCAGCAGCTGGAAACCGTGGGCGTGCTCCGGGCAGGGGCAGGCCACGTAGGCGTTGAGCGACTCGATGCGGTGCACCAGTCCCTGGTCGATCAGGAACTCGAGGGCCCGGTAGACGGTGGGCGGACGCGCCGCCGCGTGTTCGGCCGCCAGTCGGTCGAGCAGCTCGTAGGCCTTGAGTCCGCCGCGGGTGGTAGCGATCAGTTCCAGCACGCGGCGGCGGATCGGCGTGAAGCGTGCGCCGCGCTGCTGGCACTGCTGCTCGGCCTGGCGGATCATGTCGCGTGGGTCGGTCATGGCACCCGGGGCGGTGGCTGGAGGAAGCGCATATTCTACGCGGCCGCCCGGTGAGGGGCCAGCCGGCGCCTCAGGCCGTCTCGCGAAGCTCGCTCGAGCGGGCGAAGTGGTGCTGCGAGAAGACGACGCGCTCCTCGGGGGACACGCCGTCAGGCTGGCGTTCGATCAGGTCGAGCCGAGAGCGTAGCCCCTCGCCGTTGGCCATCTGGATCGCCAGGCCCGGCCGGGCGTTGAGCTCCAGCAGCATGGGGCCGTGGGCGCGATCGAGCACCATGTCGGTGCCGAGATACCCCAGGCCCGTCATCTCGTAGCAGCCGGCGGCGAGCATCAGCAGGGTCTCCCAGCCGGGGATGTGCAGGCTGGCGAGCTCGTGGCCGGTGTCAGGGTGGTCGTGACGGGTGCGGTCGAACTGCACGCCGCGAATCGCCGTGCCGCTGGCGATGTCGATGCCCACCCCCACGGCGCCCTGGTGCAGGTTGGCCTTGCCGTCCGAGGCCGCCGTCGAGAGGCGCATCATCGCCATCACCGGGTAGCCCTTGAAGACGATGACCCGGATGTCGGGCACCCCCTCGTAGGTGTACTCGGCGAAGGAGTCGTCGAAGTTGATCAGCGCCTCGACCAGCGCCACGTCGGGCGAGCCGCCCAGCGAATAGAGCCCCGAGAGGATGTTGGAGACGTGGCGCTCCACGTCCTCGAGGCTCAGCCGGGCGCCGCTCGGCTTGATGTAGCGGTCGCCCTCGACCCGCTCGATGACCAGGATGCCCTTGCCGCCGCTGCCCTTGGCCGGCTTGATCACGAAGCCCGAGTGGCCGGCGAGCATCTGGCGGATGTGCTTGACGCCGAACTGGGTGGTCACGGTGCCGATCAGGGCCGGCGTGGTGATGCCGTACTTCTGGGCCAGCAGCTTGGTCTTGAGCTTGTCATCCACCAATGGGTAGAGCCGCCGGTTGTTGTAGCGGCCGATGTAGCGGATGTTGCGCCGGTTCATGCCGATGATGTCCTTGGCACGCAGGCGCGCGGGGGTCGTCCACATGCCTCAGTCCTCCGTGACTGGCTTAAAGCGGCGCAGCTCGAGCAGGCGGTAGCCGGTGTAGTTGCCGAGCAGCAGGATCAGACCCATCAGCATCAGCTGCACGCCGAGGAAGTTGAAGGTGATGTGGCGGATCCAGGGGTTGTTCATCGCCAGGTAGGCGAGCACCGCCGTCATCAGGCTGCCGCCACCCTGGATCAGCACCTGCTTGGGTCCTTCCTCCTCCCACAGGATCGACATCCGTTCTATGGTCCAGGAGAGGATGATCATCGGGAAGAAGGTGATGGTCAGGCCGGCGTTGAGCCCGAAGCGGTAGGAGAGCACCGAAAACACCGAGATGATGGCGATGACCGTGATGATCACCGCCGTCACTCGCGCCACCAGCAACAGGTTCAAGTACGACAGGTAGTTGCGGATTACCAGCCCCACGGCGACCACCATCAGGAAACCGACCAGGCCGGTGATCAGGGTGGTCTGGATGAAGGCCAGGGCGATCAGCACGGGCATGAAGGTGCCCGAGGTCTTGATGCCCACCAGCACCCGCAGCAGCACCACCACCAGCGCGCCGATCGGAATCAGCAGGATGGTCTGGAACAGCGCCTGCTCCTCGAGGGGCAGGCTGTGGATCGAGAAGTTGAGCAGGGTATCGTCGGCCAGCTGGCTGCGCACGGCGGCGGCGGCCGGCTGGTTGCGCGAGAGCATCGAGAAGTTGATGCGCGAGTTGGTACCGCCCTGGACCTCGAGCACCGCCTGGCCGGCGGATTCCCAGAGCAGCAGGTTGTCCGGCCGTCCCTGCTCGCCGGTGCGCGGGTCGAACAGCGCCCACTGGTCCTCCTCGAAGACCTGGATCCACGACGTCAGGTTCTGGCGGCGCCGGCCGTGGTCCAGCATCAGGCCGCTGACCTCGCGCGCCGGCACCCCGGCCTGGTTGAGCAGGCGCACCAGCAGCGGCGTGCGGTCGAACTGGGTCAGCAGCAGCCGCGCATTCTCGCCCTGACGCTCGTCGGTGAAGTCGTGGATCAGCTCGCGGGCGAAGGTGAAGTGGTCGGCGCTACGCGCCCAGGCGCGATCGATCACCTGGCTGGCCGCGGTGTCGTAGGGCGACTCCCACAGGATGTCGCGGCGCAGGGGAGGGGGCTCGCTCTGGGTGGTGCGCGCCTCCGGGGCCACCAGGGCCTGGACGCTGTAGTACAGCTGCTGGTCGCCGACGGCCTCGCGGGTGGACCACTCGGCGCGGCGTCCGCCTTCCTCCTCGAGGAACGCCAGGCCGTAGCCGGGCGAGGCGGTATGCTCGGTGAGGATGCGATAGCCCCGCTGGCTCGAGGGCAGCGCCATGTTGACCTTGGCCGGCCCGCCGTCGGCGGTGAAGTTGACCTGGGCCTCGATCTCCCAGACCTGGCGCAGTTCGCCCGGCGTCCAGGGCACCTCGAACTGCACGTGGCGATGGATGCTCAGGGCGGCGCCGGACACCAGCAGGAGGGTGACGATCAGATAGAAGGGCAGTCGTGACATGGATCTTCCTTGGGGGGAGACGGACGGTCCGGGTCAGGCCCGGACGAAGGCGTCAGCCCTCGGGGTTTGCGTCAGCATCGGTGGCTTCGTCGGCGCCGGCGTCCGCTGCCGGACGCCCACCCGGGAACTCGGGGCGCGCGTGGAGATACTGCTCGGCGACGTCGATGATGGCGATATCGAGCAGGAAGCGGCGGCCAAGCAGGACTGGATGATCGAGATGCGTGCGGTCGTTGAGGGTGAACTGCACCTTCTCGCGCAGCGGCCCGAGGGTCATCAGCAGGCTGATCACCGGCCGGGACTCCTCACCGGTGGCCTGGATGATGCGCACGCGGCGATCCACCGGCGCCTCGATCCACTCGCCGCGGACGTCCTCGACGACGATGTCGTCCTCATTGAGTCCCAGCTTGAAGCGCACCCAGTCTTCGCCATCGCGCTCGAAGCGCGTGATCTCGGTGGCCGAGAGCGAGGACGTCGTGGCGCCCGAGTCGATGCGCGCCTTGAGATAGGTGCCCACGTCGGGCAGGCCGATCCATTCGCTGCGCCCCAGGATCTCCTTGTTGTTGAGGCTGGTTTGTTCGGCGTCGGCGCACTGGCGGGTCGAGGCACGCGGCGCGTCATTCGGGCCGAGCCGTGCGACATCGCCGCGCAGTTGGCGCAGCAGGCTGCCGACCTCGCGCACGTCGGCGGTCAGCGCCTGCTGGTGGCGGAACTGGTGATCCAGGCGCGCTTCCTGGCGCGCATCGCAACGGGCGATCAGCGAATGCTCCAGCTGCGAGACGCGCGCCTCGAATTCCGCGCTGGTCACCGGAGGCGGTGACGGCGCACGTTCGGGAAGATAGGTGCAGCCACCGAACAGCAGGGAAGCGAGGGCGAGGGTGCCGGCAAGCGGCAGGCGTAGACGCATGGACAAGGCTCGAACAGCAGAGTGATGCATGATGATAAGGAGTCGCCGCCAACCTTGTCCAACGTCGACACGCGGCGACAGTATGGTTGCGCTCATTCCACAGGGTGACATCATTTAACATAATATACATTATGCGACTAGCCGGGTCCCCGAATCTGCCGCTCGCCAACGTGCTCTTCACGATCACCTCGATGGTGACCGGATGGCACCGTCGTCGTCGATCCGCTAGCCTGGGCTGTACCTGAAATCGAAACTGGATAGATCATGTACAAGATATTGCGCTTCCGCCTGCTCTTCCTGCTGCTTCTGCTACCGCTACTCGTCGGCTGCAGCAGCGTCGACGTCGAGCGCTACGCCGGGACCACGCCGCGGCTGGACATCGGCGAGTACTTCGACGGCGAGACCCGCGCCTGGGGCATGGTGCAGGACTACCGCGGCGAGGTGCAGCGCCGCTTCACGGTGGTGATCGACGGCACCCTCGAGGGCGACACCCTGACCCTGGACGAGCGCTTCATCTACCAGGATGGTGAGACGGATCGCCGGGTCTGGACCTTCGAGCGCCAGGACGATGCGACCTGGCTCGGCCGCGCCAATGACGTCGAGGGCCCCGTCGAGGCACGCCAGGCCGGCCACGCCTTCAACATGCGCTACCGCCTGCCCGTCGAGGTCTCGGGGCGCGAGCTCACCTTCACGATGGACGACTGGATGTACCTGCAGCCCGACGGACGGCTGATCAACCGCACGGCCATGAGCAAGTTCGGCGTGACGCTGGCCGAGATCACCATCGTCTTCGACCGCGCGCCCTGACGCCAACGCCCCCGGGACTGGGCCGGGGGCGTTGGCGTCTCGCTGGCAGGCGACGCGATCAGAGCGGGGTCTTGTCGTCCGGCTCGTTGGCCGGCGCGTAGGAGCCGTCCTCGCGGTGGACTTCCTTGCCGGTCAGGCCCGGCGTGAAGACGCAGGCCAGGTGCATGGTCTTGCTGGCCCGCAGCAGGTGCTCGTCGTGCTGGTCGAGGATGTAGATGTCGCCCGGCTTGATCGGCCAGATCTTGCCGTCGGCGAGGGTCTCTACCTCGCCTTCGCCCTCCATGCAGAACACCGCCTCGAAGTGATGCTTGTAATGGATATGAGTCTCTGTGCCCTCATGGATCCGGGTGATGTGGAACGAACAGTTGCCGCCATCGTCGGCCAGCGACAGGCGGGTGCTGTCCCAGTTGCCGTTCTCGGCCTTGACCAGGCGGTCGGACTTGCGGGCTTCCTCGAGATTGCGAACGATCATGAATACTCTCCAGTAATGTCGATGGCGAACCGGCCGAGTCCTCGGCCGGTCGAGGACCGGACCGCCCCTCCTCGTGATCGGGCGGTCCTGTCAGCGTATCAGCTCAGCGCTTCGCGCGCGCTGCTCTCGAGGATATCGAGGCCGCGGGCCAGCTCCTCGTCGGTGATGGTCAGCGGGCAGAGGCACTTGACCACCTCGCCGTCCTGGCCACTGGTCTCGATGACCAGGCCGTTCTCGAAGGCCTTGTGGGTGATCTTGTCGGCGATATCGCCGCTACCCACATCGATGCCGCGCATCAGACCGCGGCCGCGCTCGCTGGCCTCGAAGCCCATCTCGTTGAGCATGCCGGCGATGCGTTGGAAGCGCTTGGCGACCACCTCGCCCTTGCGCGCCACTTCCTTCTCGAAGGCGTCGTCGGACCAGTAGGTGCGCAGCGCGGCGGCGGCGGTGGTGAACGCCATCGCGAAGCCGCGGAAGGTGCCGTTGTATTGACCCGGCTTCCAGACGTCGAGCTCCGGGCGCATCAGCACCTGAGCGAACGGCAGCCCCAGGCCCGAGAGCGACTTGGAGTTGGTCACGATGTCCGGGGTGATGCCGGCGTGCTCGAAGCTGAAGAACTTGCCGGTACGCCCGCAGCCTGCCTGGATGTCGTCGGCGATCAGAAGGATGTCGTGGGCGCGGCAGATCTGCTCGAGACGCTTCAGCCACTCGAGGCCGGCGACGTTGATGCCGCCCTCCCCCTGCACGGTCTCGACGATCACCGCGGCCGGCACGTCCAGGCCGCCGGACTTGTCGCCGAGCAGCTTCTCGAAGTAGTCCAGGGTGTCGGCACTCTCGCCCATGTAGCCGTCGAACGGCAGGAAGCTGCCGCCGACCGTCGGCACGCCGCCGGTGGCCTCGCGGAACTTTCGGTTACCGGTGGTGGCCAGCGCGCCCATGGTCACGCCGTGGAAGCCGTTGGTGAAGGTGACGATGTTGTGGCGCCCCTTGGCGTTGCGCGCCAGGCGGATGGCCGCTTCGACGGCGTTGGTGCCGGTCGGCCCCGGGAACTGGACCTTGTAGTCGAGCCCGCGGGGCTTGAGGACGATCTCCTCGAGGGCTTCGAGGTAGTCACGCTTGGCGGCGGTCCAGAAGTCCAGGCCGTGGATGATGTTGTCCTCGGCCAGGTACTCGAGCAGCGCCTGCTTGATCTGCGGGTTGTTGTGGCCGTAGTTCAGCGTGCCGGCGCCGGCCAGGAAGTCGATGTACTCGCGGCCGTCTTCGGCGGTCAGGCGGGCGTTCTGCGCCTTGGTGAAGACCACCGGGAAGGAGCGAGAATAGGTCCGAACGTCGGATTCCATGCGTTCGAGAATCTGGGTCTGCATGTGCGACCTCCTGTGGGTCATGGGAAGGTGAAGAGGACATCTGACCGCGGATGCGGTCGGTAGAAACGCAGGGGCCCGGGCTGCCCGTCGGGCAGCCGGTCCCATGAGAAGCGGATGATCAGATGCGATCGGTCTGGAAGGGTCCGATGCGCACGAGGTTTTCCGGGTCGTGCTCGCCGCCGAGCTGGTCGGTGGAGAAGTACTCGCGGCTGTTGAGCGGGGCGTGCCAGCGATCGGCCAGCCGCCGGAACAGGCCCCAGGAGGCCTGGTTGTCGGGGGTGATGGTGGTCTCGAGGTGGTGCACCTCGGCCATTTCCGGGCGGGACATCACGGCTTCCACCAGGCGGCGCGCCAGGCCGGTGCCACGGGCCTTCTCACCCACCGCCACCTGCCAGAGGAAGTAGGTGTCGGGCGCATTGCTCTTGACGTAGCCGGAGACGAAACCGACCACCTCCCCTTCCTCGTTGGTGGCCAGGGCGCAGCTGTCGCGGAACTGGGTCGCCAGCAGCAGGTAGGCGTAGGCGGAATTGACGTCCAGCGGGGGGCAGGACTTGACCAGCTCGTAGATGCCCCAGCCGTCGTCGGGGTTGGGCTTGCGGATGAACAGCGGCGAGGCCTCGTGGCCGACCACGGCATCGGCCACGGTGGGCCGCGCCAGGTCGGCGGAGGGCGTGAAGGGTTCGGTGGTTGCGGTCATGTCGGTGGTTCGCTGTAGCGAATTTGAGCGGGATTATAACAGCGCCTTATTGCTAATTCAAAATCATGGTTATCCTGGCGCTCCATAACCATAAAATATCATTATGCCGAAGGGGCCAGGCCCGCCATGGCAGGCCTCGGCGCCCGAACGCCACGCCTTCAGAATAGCCCATGGCGAGGTCGGTATAGCGTTGAGGGGCCCCAACGCAAACGGGCCACCCCTGAGGGTGGCCCGTTGGTGACACAGCGTCGCCGATCGCGCTCAGCGGCGGGTCGGGGTGCGCATGGTGACGAACTCCTCGGCGCCGGTGGGATGGATGCCCACGGTGGCGTCGAAATCGGCCTTGGTGAGCCCCGCGCGCACGGCCACGGCGATCCCCTGGATCACCTCGCCGGCCTCCTCGCCCACCATGTGGGCGCCGACCACCACGTCGCTCGCCTCGTCGACGATCAGCTTCATCAGGCAACGCTCGCTGCTGCCCGAGAGGGTGTGCTTCATGGGGCGGAAGTCCGCCGTGTAGACCCGAATCTCGCCGCAGGCCTCGCGGGCCTCGGCCTCGGAGAGGCCCACGGTGCCGATGTTGGGGTGGCAGAACACCGCCGTGGGGATGTGGCGATAGTCCAGCGGGCCCGGCTCGCCCGGCTCGAAGTGATGACGGACCAGCTGCATCGCCTCGGCCAGCGCCACCGGCGTGAGCTCCGGGCCGCCGGTCACGTCGCCCAGCGCCAGGATCGACGGCACCGAGGTCTCGAAGCGCTCGTTGACGGCGAGGTGCCCACTCTCTGTGCGGGCCACGTCCAGCGCCTCGAGGCCGAGCCCCTCGAGATGCGGCCGCCGACCGGTCGCCGCCAGTACCGCGTCCACCTCGAGTGTTTCACCGCTGGTCAGGGTGACGCGCAGGCCGCCCTCGACCTTCTCGATCGCCTCGATGTTGGCGTCGAAGTGCAGGTTGACGCCCTTCTTGGCCATCTCGTCCCGGGTGAACTCGCGCACCTCCTGGTCGAAGCCGCGCAGGAAGAGATCGCCGCGATAGACCAGGTGCGCCTCGCTGCCGAGCCCGTTGAAGATGCTGGCGAACTCCACCGCGATGTAGCCGCCGCCGAGCACCAGGAAGCGCTCGGGGAAGGTCTCGAGATCGAAGACCTGGTTGGAGTCGACCGTAAGCTCCTTGCCGGGGAAGTCCGGGACCCAGGGCCAGCCACCGACGGCCACCAGGATCTTCTCGGCGCTGACAGTCTCGCCGCCGACCTCCACGTGATGGGTGTCCACCACCCGGGCCCGGGCGTTGATCAGGCGCACCCCGGCGTTGTCCAGCAGCCGCCCGTATATCCCGTTGAGCCGCTTGATCTCGCCGATCTTGTTGTCGCGCAGGGTCGCCCAGTCGAAGCGCGGGGCCTCGGCCAGGTGCCAGCCGAAGCCGCCGGCGTCCTCGAAGGCCTCGTGGAAGTGGGCCGCGTAGGAGTAGAGCTTCTTGGGCACGCAGCCGACGTTGACGCAGGTGCCCCCCAGGTAGCGATCCTCGGCCACGGCGACCCGGGCGCCGGTCGCCGCCGCGGTGCGGGCGGCGCGCACGCCGCCGGAACCGGCGCCGATCACGAAGAGGTCGTAGTCGTACTCGGACACAGTAGTCTCCTGATGGTCGTGTCGATCTGGTCGGGCGCGATCATACCAGTCGCGGCCTGGGCCAGGGAGGGCCGCTCCATTGACCCTGGCTATGCCGGTGATCAGAATGCGGACGTCCCATGGCCCGTTCTTCAGAGAAGCCCTCCCATGAAAACCGAAATGCAGCAGCTGCTCGAGCGCAACCGTGACTGGGCCGACAGCGTCCGTCGCCAGGATCCCGACTTCTTCGCCCGGCTGTCGCAGCAGCAGAATCCCGACTATCTGTGGATCGGCTGTTCCGACTCCCGGGTGCCGGCCAACCAGATCATCGACCTGCCGCCCGGCGAGGTCTTCGTCCATCGCAACGTGGCCAACCTGCTGCACCACAACGACATGAACGCCCTCTCGGTGGTCCAGTTCGCGGTCGACGTGCTCAAGGTGAAGCACATCATGATCGTCGGCCACTACGGCTGCGGTGGGGTCAAGGCGGCCGTGACCGGCGACGAGTGCGGCATGGTCGACTACTGGCTGCACTCGGTGCGCGAGCTCTACAGCCGCCATCGCGGCGACCTGGAGTCGCTGCCTCTCGGCGAGCAGGTCGATCGCATGTGCGAGCTCAATGTCCAGGCCCAGGTCAACAACCTGTGTCGTACCAAGATCATCCAGCGCGCCTGGCAGCGCGGCCAGCCGCTCGCCGTGCACGGCTGGGTCTACGGCCTGAGCGACGGTCGCGTCACCGATCTGGAGTGCAGCGTCTCGGGGCTCGACCAGGTCGCCACCCTCTACCACATCGGCCGCCTGACGCCGACCAGCGAGGACTGATGCATCGTTCGCCCGGCGGCCTCATTCGCCGGGCGCATGGCGCCTGTCAAAATTTCGATTGGGCAGGGGCCGCCGGGCTCTCTATGTTGTGGGCTGGACCTTAGCGGTCATGACACCAATAACAAGTCACCCGGCATGGAACGACACATGACTCTCAAGAAGACCCTGCTGGCGAGCGTGATCGGCGCCGCCATGACCACCGCCGTACTGCCCTCCGTGGCCACCGCCGAAACCAGCCTGCGCATGGCCTACGACGCCGACCCGGTGTCGCTGGACATCCACGAGCAGCTCTCCGGCGGCATCCTCCAGCTCTCCCACATGACCTTCGACCCGCTGGTGCGCTGGAACAAGGACCTCTCCTTCGAGCCGCGTCTGGCCACCGACTGGGAGCAGGTGGACGACACCACCATGCGCATGACCCTGCGCGATGACGTGACCTTCCACAGCGGCAATGCCTTCACCGCCGAGGACGTGGTCTGGACCATCGAGCGCCTCAAGCGCAGCCCGGACTTCAAGGCGATCTTCGAGCCGATCGCGAGCGTCACCGCCGTCGACGACACCACGGTGGAGATCACCACCACCAAGCCCTACCCGCTGCTGCTGAACCTGGCCACCTACGTCTTCCCGATGGACAGCGCCTTCTACAGCGGCACCGACGAGGACGGCGACCCCAAGGACGAGATCGTCAAGAACGGCAACTCCTTCGCCTCGAGCCATCTCTCCGGCACCGGCCCCTACGTGGTCACCGAACGCCAGCAGGGCGTGCGCATCGCCTTCGAACGCTTCGATGACTACTGGGACGAGGAGTCCCCGGGCAACGTCGACGAGATCGTCATGACCCCGATCAGCGAGAACGCCACCCGCGTGGCCGCCCTGCTCTCCGGCGACGTCGACTTCATCGCCCCGGTGCCGCCCAACGACCTGGATCGGGTGCGCGAGGACGAGGACGTCCAGCTGGTGACCATGTCGGGCACCCGCATCATCCTCTTCCACATGAACCAGGAGCGCGTCGAGGCCTTCCAGGACCCGCGGGTGCGCCAGGCCTTCGCCTACGCCATCAACCAGGAAGGCATCGCCGATCGCCTGATGAAGGGCTTCGCCACCCCGGCCGCCCAGTTCTCGCCGGAAGGCTACGCCGGCCATGTCGAGAGCCTCGAGCCGCGCTACGACCTGGAGAAGGCCAAGCAGCTGATGGCCGAGGCCGGCTTCGAGGACGGCTTCGAGATCACCATGATGGCGCCCAACAACCGCTACGTGAACGATGCCAAGATCGCCCAGGCGGTCGCCGCCATGCTGGCGCGCATCAACGTCACCGTGGATCTCAAGACGCTGCCCAAGGCCCAGTACTGGGGCGAGTACGACGATCGCGTCGCCGACATGATGATGATCGGCTGGCACTCCGATACCGAGGACTCGGCCAACTTCCACGAGTACCTGACCGCCTGCCCGGACGCCGACACCGGGGCCGGCCAGTACAACGCCGGCAACTACTGCAACCCGGAGCTCGACAAGCTGATCGCCGAGGCCAACCTCGAGGTCGACCTCGAGAAGCGTGCCGAGATGCTCCAGCAGGTCGAACAGGCGCTCTACGACGATGCCGCCTTCCTGCCGCTGCACTGGCAGGACCTGGCCTGGGCCTCGGCCGCCAACGTCGACATCGAGCCGATCCTCAACGTGATGAATTTCCCCTACCTCGGGGACCTGGTCATCCACGAAGAGTAACCCCCGCCGCGCGCCGGCCCCTCGCGGGCCGGCCCTTCGAAACCCTGACCCCTGTGGCGCGCTCGATGCTCGAGTGCGTCACCGCGTGTTGCACACGGGACGCCAGCCATGATCGCTTTCCTGATCAAGCGCCTCTACCATGCCCTGCTGGTGATGTTCGTCATCAGCATCATCGCCTTCGCCATCCAGGACAACCTGGGCGACCCCATCCAGCAGATGGTCGGCCAGTCGGTGCCCGAGAGCGAGCGCGAGGCCCTGCGCGAGGAGCTGGGGCTCAACGACCCCTTCCTGGTCCAGTACCTGCGGTTCGCCGGGAACGCCGTCCAGTTCGACTTCGGCTACTCCTACACCTTCAACCAGCCGACCACCGAGGTCATCATGCGCCACCTGCCGGCGACCCTCGAGCTGGTGGCGGCCAGTACCTTCCTGATCATCGCGCTGTCGGTCCCGATCGGCGTGTACAGCGCCATCCGGCCCCGGGCCTGGCTGTCGCGCTTCTTCATGGGGGTGTCGATCGTCGGCATCTCAATCCCGGTCTTCCTGACCGCCATCGTGCTGATCCAGATCTTCGCCATCGGGGTGAGCGTCTCGCCCTTCCCCGCCGATACCGGCTGGGGCGCCTGGCTCAATGAGGCGCTCTCCACCGACGGCGGCATGCCGGCCTACGGGCGCGGCGACCCGGTCAACGTCTTCGGCACCTGGGACACCAATTTCGCCTCGCTGACCGGGCTGACCTACCTGGTGCTGCCGGCGGTCTCGCTGGCCTCGATCATGCTGCCGCTGTTCATCCGCCTGATCCGCGCCGAGATGCTCGAGGTGCTGCAGTCCGAGTACGTGAAGTTCGCCCGCGCCAAGGGCATCTCGCTGCGCCGCATCTACTTCATCCATGCGCTGAAGAACACCATGCTGCCGGTGATCACCGTGGGCGGGGTGCAGATCGGCACCCTGGTGGCCTACACCATCCTCACCGAGACGGTCTTCCAGTGGCCGGGCATGGGGCTGATGTTCCTCAACGCCATCCAGCGCTCCGACGTGCCGCTGATCGTGACCTACCTGATGATCGTGGGCCTGATCTTCGTGATCACCAACACCCTGGTCGACCTCATCTACGGCCTGGTCAATCCCACCGTCAAACTGACAGGGAAGCCCGCATGACTACCACGAACTCTTCCATGGCAGCCGCGCCGGTGGCGAGCCGCTGGTCGCGTTTCCGCGGCTCCTACCTGCTCTACAGCTTCAAGCGCGACCCGGTCGCCCAGCTCAGCCTGCTGGTGTTCATCATGCTGGTCGGCGTCGCGGTGCTGGCCCCGTGGCTGGCGCCGATGGACCCCTACGACCTGGCGCAGATCGATATCCTCGCCTCGGAGCTGCCGCCCTTCTGGATCGACGGCAGCGATCCGGCCTACGTGATGGGCACCGACGCCCAGGGGCGCGACCTGCTCTCGACCATCCTCTATGGCGCCCGGGTGTCGCTGATCATCGGCTTCGGCGCCGTGGCGCTGCAGGCCCTGCTCGGCGTCAGCTTCGGCCTGCTCGCCGGCTACCTCGGCGGGCGCGTCGACGCCTTCCTGATGCGCCTGGCCGACATCCAGCTGTCGTTCTCTACCCTGATGGTGGCCATCGTTGTCGGCGCCCTGGTCAAGGCGGTCTTCGGCGGCGCCACCTACAGTGACTACGCGGTGCCGCTGCTGGTGCTGATCATCGGCCTGGCGGAGTGGCCGCAGTACGCGCGCACGGTGCGCGCCTCGGTGCTCGCCGAGCGCAGCAAGGAGTACGTCGACGCCGCCCGGGTGATGGGCTTCACCAGTCGGCGCATCATGTTCCGCCACATCCTGCCCAACACCCTGTCGCCGATCTTCGTCATCTCCACGGTGCAGGTGGCCAACGCCATCATCTCCGAGGCGGCGCTGTCGTTCCTGGGGCTCGGCATGCCGGAAACGCACCCGTCGCTGGGCTCGCTGATCAAGTCGGGCTTCGACTACATCCAGTCGGGCTCCTGGTGGATCACCCTGATCCCCGGGGCCGTGCTGGTCATCCTCGTGCTGGTGATCAACCTGCTCGGCGACTGGCTGCGCGACGTCCTCAATCCGCGACTCTACAAGGGCTGATTCCCATGGCACTCCTCGACGTAAACAACCTCGACGTGCGCTTCGCCCTGCGCCGCGGCGACGTGCAGGCCCTGCGAGACGTCTGCTTCAGCCTGGAGCGCGGCGAACGCCTCGGCATCGTGGGCGAGTCCGGCGCCGGCAAGTCGGTGGCGGCCTTCAGCCTGCTCAACCTGATCGCCAAGCCCGGCTACATCGCCGGCGGCAGCATCCGCTTCGATGGCCAGGAACTCACCGACATGAGCGACCGCGGCCTGCGTCACGTGCGCGGCCACCGCATGTCGATGATCTTCCAGGACCCGATGATGACCCTGAACCCGGTGCTGACCATCGGCGAGCAGATGGTCGAGTGCCTGAAGGCGCACCGGCGGATCTCCACCAGGGAGGCCCGGGCGATCTCGCTGCGCAAGCTCGAGCAGGTGCAGATCCCCTCCCCCGCGGCGCGCCTGGACCAGTATCCCCACGAGCTCTCCGGGGGCATGCGCCAACGGGTGATCATCGCCATCGCGCTGCTGCTCGACCCGGACATCATCATCGCCGACGAGCCGACCACGGCGCTGGACGTGACCATCCAGGCCGAGATCATGGCGCTGCTGCTCGAGCTCTGCGAGAAGCACAACGTCGGCCTGATCCTGATCACCCACGATCTCGGCGTGGTCAGCCAGGTCACCCAGCGCATGCTGGTGATGTACGCGGGCCGGGTGATCGAGCAGGGCCCGACCCGGGAGATCATCAACGATCCCCAGCACCCCTACACCCAGGGGCTGATCAATGCCCTGCCGCAGATGGCCACGCCCGGCGCGCGCCTCAACCAGATCCCCGGCAGCATGCCGTCGCTGGACAACCTGCCGAGCGGCTGCGCCTTCCATCCGCGCTGCGGCTTCGTCGAGCGCGCCGACGGCTCGACCCGCCACGCCTGCACCGACGACGTGCCCGACTTCGTGACTTCCGGCAACTGCCGGGTCGCCTGCCACATGGTCGCCGAGATGCTCGATCGCGAGCGCATCCCGGCCGAGGAGATCCGCTGATGAGTTCGACTGCCCACGCCACCGCCGCCGAGCCTGCCACCCCGCTGCTGGAGATTCGCGGCGTGGAGAAGCGCTTCTCGCTCTCCGGCGACTTCCTCGAGCAGCTCAAGTTCAAGGGCGGCAAGCTGGTCCGCGAGCAGAAGCACGTGCACGCCATCAACGGCGTCGACCTGGAGATCCAGCGCGGCGAGGCGCTCTGCGTGGTCGGCGAGTCCGGCTGCGGCAAGTCCACCGTGGCGCGCACCGTGATGGGGCTCCTCCATCCCAGCGCCGGCGAGATCCGCTACGACGGCGAGCGCATCGATGATCTCTCCCACCAGGCGCTGATGCCCTATCGCCGCCGCATGCAGATGATCTTCCAGAACCCCTATGCGTCGCTGAACCCGCGCATGACCATCCAGCAGACCCTGGAGGAGCCGATCCGCCTGCACCACCCGGACTGGTCGGCGCAGCGGGTCAAGGACCAGGTCGCCGAGGTGATGGACTCGGTGGGCATCGCCGCCGACTGGGGGGGCCGCTACGGCCACGAGTTCTCCGGCGGCCAGCGTCAGCGCATCGCCATCGCCCGGGCGCTGGCGGTGGACCCGGAGTTCATCGTCGCCGATGAGCCGATCTCGGCGCTGGACGTGTCGATCCAGGCCCAGGTGCTCAACCTGCTGATGGAGGCCCAGCAGCAGCGCAACCTGACCTACCTGTTCATCACCCACGACCTCGCCGTGGTGGAGCACTTCGGCACCCGGGTGGCGGTGATGTACCTGGGGCGGGTCTGCGAGGTGGCGCCCACGGCGACCCTCTTCGCCCGGCCGCGCCACCCCTACACCCAGGCGCTGATGTCGGCCATCCCGCGCCTCGAGGACGACCGTCCGCAGCACATCCGCCTGCAGGGCGAGGTGCCCACGCCGGTCAACCTGCCGTCGGGCTGCGTCTTCCACGGGCGCTGCCCCCACGCCAACGAGCGCTGTCGCAGCGAGATCCCGGCGCTGATCGCCACCGACGACGGCGGCCAGGTGGCCTGCCATGCCGTGGAGGAAGGGCGCATCGACTGATGCCCCGAGGGGTATGGCACAATGCCGGGTGTGACACCCGGCCCTGGCTCGAGGATCGACATGGAACTGCGCTGGCTGGAAGACTTCATTGTCCTGGCCCGGACCCAGCACTTCTCGCGGGCGGCGGAGGAGCAGAACGTCACCCAGCCGACCTTCTCGCGGCGCATCAAGCTGCTCGAGGAGGGCATGGGCACCACCCTGATCAACCGCCAGACCCTGCCGCTGACGCTGACGCCGGCCGGCGAGGAGTTCCTGGCGCTGAGCCTGGAGGTGACGCGCCGGGTCGCCGCGACCCGGCAGCGGCTGTCGCAGCTGGCCGAGGAGCAGGCCAGCCAGCTGCGCCTGGCCGCGCCCCAGAGCCTGCTGGCGCACTTCCTGCCGGCCTGGCTCGCCAGCTTCACCAACCCGCCGCCGCTGACTCCCTACCTGCGGGCTACCGGCTGGCTGGCCAGCGACTTCTTCGAGGCACTGGCCCGCGACGAGTGCGACCTGGTGCTCACCTACTGGCCGCGGGTCGAGGGGCCCCAGATGCCCGAGACCGACGGCCTCGAGCACTGCTGCCTCGACCGCGAACGCCTGGTGCCGGTGTCGCTGCCCGAGGCCGACGGTCGGCCCCGCTTCTCGCTGGCGGCGGGCCCGCGTGCCAGCCTGCCGCTGATCGCCTACCATCCCCGCGGGCTGACGGACATGGCGCTGCGCCGCCATCTCGAGAACATCCCCGGGGCGCCGGACTTCCGGGTGCTCCACGAGAGCATCCAGAGCGGTAACATCCGCGAGCTGGTCGGCCTGGGCTATGGGCTGGGCTGGCTGCCCGAGCGCGTGGTGCAGGAGACGCTGGACGCGGGCACCCTGGTGCGCGCCGGCGACGCCCGCTGGGACGTGCCGCTGGAGATCCGCCTCTATCGCCGGCGGGGCGTGGACCATGCCGCCATCGAGGCGCTCTGGGAGGCGCTGGCGACGGACAGTGAGTCGCGCCGTGCGCTCTGAGCGACGGTTGGCCTGATATCCTGTGACCCCGCCCCCACCCTTGTTCGCTGGCGCACGTGGAGCCCCTCATGGACGAGCCCTGGCAGATCGCCGACTTTCGCGCGCCCCCGGGGCTTGGCAATCGCCACGTCCAGACCCTGCTGCCGCGGGCCCTGCCCCGTGCCGCAGTGCAAACCCGCGGCGAGATCCTCGAGCTGCCCGACGGCGACTTCGTCGAGCTGGCCTGGGCCCGGCCGGCGCCGGTCGAGGCCGAGGCGCCCGTCATGGTGCTCTTCCATGGGCTGGAGGGCTCGCTCGACTCCCCCTATGCCCCGGCGCTGTTGAAGGTCGCCGCCGGACTCGGCTGGCGCGCCGTGCTGATGCACTTTCGCGGCTGCGGTGCGCACCCCAACCGCCTGCCGCGCGCCTATCACAGCGGTGACACCGCCGACGCGGCCTTCCTGATCGACCGGCTGGCGCAGCGCTATCCCCTCGCCCCGAAGGTCGCCGTGGGCGTCTCGCTGGGCGGCAACATGCTGGCCAAGCTGGTCGCGGAGCGGGGTGGCCCGGGATTCGACCTGGCCGGGGCCATCGTCATCAGCGCGCCCCTGGACCTCGCCGCCTGCGCCGACACCCTGAGCCGGGGCTTCTCCCGGCTCTACGAGCGCCACCTGCTCGCCTCGCTCAAGCGGAAGATGGCCGAGCGCCTGGCGCGCGAGAGGCTGCCGCTGGCGATTGGCCCTGGCGAACTCGCCGCGCTCGAGAGCCTGCGCGCCTACGACGATGCCGTGACCGCCCCGCTGCACGGCTTCGACGGCGCCGCCGACTACTACCGGCGGGCCTCGGCCGGCCCCCTGCTGGGTGACGTGATGCTGCCGATGCTGGTGCTGCACGCCGACGACGATCCCTTCATGCCGCCGGCGCTCTTCAGCCGCTTCCCGAGGCCCTCCCCCGCGGTGCGCGTGGAGCTCGCCCGCCACGGCGGGCACGTCGGCTTCGTCGAGTGGCGCGATGGCCGCCCCGCCTCGTGGCTCGCCAGGCGCGTCGCCCTCCAGCTCGCCGCCTGGCACGCCCCGCGCTCGGACCGGTGATGCCCCGGCCGGCGCGAGGCGCGGCGACGAGAAATGTCGCGACCTTAACCCATGTTGTCGCCGATGCCCGGCGAGGGTGCCTAGTCTGCTCCCATGGCGAGGCCGAGCCCAGCAGAGCTCCGCCTGGATTCATCCCACAGGAGGGAGCTCATGGACCTGTCGAACCAAGCGCCCATGCTGCCCGCGGAACTGCTCCAGGCGGTCGTCGCGCATGAAGACCGAGAAGCGCAACGCTACCGCTGGCGGGCACTGCGCTTCCTGACCTACCACCCCGGCCTCAGTAGGCTGATGGAGGCACTGGCCGACGAGAGCCGCGATCGACGCGAGGTGCTGATCGAGGCGCTGACGGGGGAGCGCCCGGCCGCGCCCGGCCAGGCCGCGGCGCCCGGGGAGTGCGCGAGTCCCGGCGCAGCGCACTTCTTCATCGTCGACGACGACACGGCACTCCTGGAGCTGAGCCGCAGCCTGCTGGAGGCGCGGCGAACGGCGCGTTTCTATGCGCGGCTGCGACGCGGGGGCGCGATCCCGGGCGTGGACGGGCTGCTTGGCGACTGCGTCACCCAGTGTCGGGCGCATGCCCGGCTGCTCGAGGAGACGCGCCGGGCGCTTCCCGTCCGCCGCCGCTCGCTGGGAAGCGTCGCGCGCGGCCGTCGATGCCGCCGGCGCATCGGCTGAGGGCATCGCCGGGCGCTCACGCGTTCGGGCTTGGGCATGGCGCTATAGTGAACAGGGGACGCAGGGTCGCGCTGGCCATCGTCCCGCCGTTCCCCTCACCCGCCGAGGTTCATGCATGCCCCCCGTCCCCTACTTCCAGGCCGCCATGGGCCGCTATGTCGCCCTGGGCGACGACGATCTCCGGCTGCTCCAGCGGCTCGAGCGGCACACCGCCGCGGCCGGCAAGGACCGGGTGCTGTGGGGACACGGGGAGCGGGTCCGGAACCTGTTCATCCTGCAGAGCGGCTGGGCCTGTACCGTGCGCGACACCGTCGAGGGAGAGCGCCAGATCATCGAGCTGCTGCTGCCGGGCGATATCATCGGCTTGCGGGAGTTCACCTTCCGGCGGCACGGCAGCGAGGCGCGGATGATCAGCGCGGGGAGCGTCAGCTCCTTCACCCACCGGAACATCGTGGATCTCGTCGCGGCCTCCGCCGCCCTGGCGGTCGCCCTGTTCGCCGCCATCGGGCGCCAGGAGGCGCTGCTCACCGAGCGCATGCTGGTGACGCTGCATCGCTCGGCTCGGGTCCAGGTCAGCCACTTCGTGCTCGAGACCTACCTGCGCCTGAGCAAGCTCCAGCCCGTCGACCCCGCTCGAATGCCCTTTCCCGTCTCGCAGCGCCTGCTGGGACAGATCCTCGGGCTCTCGCCCGTGCACATCAATCGCACCCTGTCGGCGCTGGAGCGCGACGGCGTGCTCGAGAAGCACCGCGCGCACGTCGTCATCCATGATCCCCGGCGCCTGCATGCCGAGGCGGATTTCGACGACGACTACTTGAGCGATCGCGTGGACGGGCTCGGCCGGCGCCTCGCGGAGTTGCGAGACGGCGCCGGTCCCTTCGGCCTCAGCCGATCGGGCAGTTGACCCCGGTGCCCTTCAGCCCGCAGTAGCCGTCGGGATGCTTGGCCAGGTACTGCTGGTGATACTCCTCGGCGTAGTAGAAGGCCTCGAGCGGCTCGATCTCGGTGGTGACGGGTCCCTTGCCGGCGCGTGACAGCGCCTCGCCGTAGGCCGCGCGGCTCTGCTCGGCGGCCTCCTGCTGCGCGTCGCCGGTGGTCAGGATGATCGAGCGGTACTGGGGGCCGATGTCGTTGCCCTGGCGATTGCCCTGGGTGGGATCGTGGGCCTCCCAGAACACCCGCAGCAGCGTCTCGAGGTCGACGACGCGAGGGTCGAAGACCACCCGCACCACCTCGGCGTGCCCGGTGCGGCCGCTGCAGGTCTCCTCGTAGGTCGGATTCGGGGTCACGCCCCCGGCATAGCCCACGGCGGTGACGTGAACGCCGGGCAGCTCCCAGAACAGCCGCTCGGCGCCCCAGAAGCAGCCCAGGCCCAGCACGATCTCCTCCAGGCCGTCGGGCCAGGGGGGACGCATGGCATGACCGTTGACCAGGTGGGTGCCGCTGATCGGCAGCGGCGTCTCGCGCCCGGCGGGCGCGTGAACGGGATGGAGTGGCATGGGATTCGCTCCTTGTCGGTGATCGTCCGCCGCCCTCGCGGCGTCGCGGGGGCGGGCGTCATGGCGCTTCTGCCGGGCGGGCCGCGGGCCGATCACGGCGACGGCGGTTTCCCCGGCAGGCTGAAGGTATAGATCATGTCCACCGCCTGGGCGGCGCCGGAGACCGCCTCGAGGTAGAGGTTGCGCCACAGCTTGTAGCGCAGGGTGAGCTCGGCGATGGGCGAGAACACCCCGACGCCGTAGCCGATGCTCAGCCGGTCGGTCAGGTTGCCGGTGACCACCACCTGGCTCTCCTCCCCGGTCCCGGCGGTCGAGAGGCTGAGGTCCTCGATGCCGAAGGCCTCGCCGACGGCCCCCACGGCGTTGCCGGTCTTGCCGATGGTCAGGCCGATCAGCGCCGAGGTCAGCACGCCGTCTCCACCGCCGCTGCTGTCCGGCGCGCGCCCGCGCAGCAGGTAGGAGAGCGCCCTGCCCTCGTTCATGGCCGGCTCCGAGAAGATCTTTAGGCTCGGCGCCGACGCCTCGCCGGTCACTCGCAGGCCGGCGATCACGTCGTCCTCGGTGGCGGCGGGGTTGCGGATCGCCTCGAAGTCGAGCCGCGGCTGTCCCGGCGGGCCGCTGAAGAAGATGATGCCTTCGCGGATGACCAGGTCCTGGCCATAGGCCAGGAAGCGGCCGTCGACCAGGCTGACGTCGCCGAACAGCTGGACCGGACCGCTCTGCTGTCGCACCTCGAGGTTGCCCACGAGTTCCGACTCCAGGCCGTAGGCCTCCAGCTGCATGTCCGGACCGAGCATCAGGGTGATCCGGATGTCGGTGGCCATGCCCGCCTTGGCCATGGCCTCGGCGGTGGATTCGCCGGGCTGGCGTTCCGCCAGGGCCTCGGCGGCGCGGCGGTCATCCTCCTCGGTGATGATCACCTCGTCGGGACTGGGCGCCTGCGCCGACTTGGGCACCTCGCCCACCTTGAGCCTCGCCCAGGGGATCGCGACGGTGCCGCGTACCTGCAGTCGTTCGGGGTCGGCGCGCACGCTCAGCTCCGGGGCCAGGCGCAGGCGCCCGAAGCTCGGCAGGGCCGCCAGCAGGGGGTCCTCGACGGCGCTCAGGTCGATGGCTGCCTGCCATCCGCCGTCGGCCGGCCAGCGGGCGTCGCCGTCGATGGTGAGACGCCCCTGCTCGGCGGCCAGGAAGCCGTCGAGGTCGGCCCGGTCGCCGGCCAGCTCGACGATGAGTTCGCCGTCCCGCACCTCCAGGGGCAGATCGAGGCCGCCGGCCCGCAGTCCGCTCAGGGCGAGCCGGCCGTCGAGTCGCGGTGCCTGCTGACTGCCGGTGATGCGGATGTCGCCGTCCAGGCCGCCTTCGAGGGTCTCCAGGCCGGCGACCAGCGGGCGATAGGGTGCCAGGCGCAGGTCATCGACGCGCAGCTGGCCGTCGAGCGTGCCCTCGCCCAGCGGATCGACGATGCCGAGCGCCAGGCGCACCTCCCCGGTGTCGGCCAGGCCGACGACCAGCGCGAGGTCCGCCCGGGCCTCGCTGGCTTCCACCGTCACGTCGAGGGTGGTGCCGGGTACGGCCCAGGGCTGGCCGTAGGCGTCCTCGCCGGTCACCTCGGCGCGGCTGTCGAGGTCGGCGTCTAGCCGCCAGCGCTCGCCCCCGCCCGACCAGCGGGCGGAGAGGGTGCCGGCGCTCTCGCCGTCGATGCGCCATCCGGAGGGCATCACGCTGTCGACCAGGTCCATCGGCAGGTCGCGGATCTCGAGGGCGGCGCGCCCGGCCTCGGCCGAGGCCTCGAGCGGCTCGACGAGGCAGACGTCGCCCCCCTGCCGGCGGTTCAGGCAGAAGGGCGATACCTTAGCCGAGCCGTCGGGCAGGTTGGCCTCGAAGGCCAGCGCCTCGGCGAGGCGGATGTCGCCGAAGTCGCTGTCGACCTCCAGCGGCGACAGGCTGCCCCGATACTGCTCCCGGGCACGGTCCAGCCCCCCCTCGAGGGTCAGGGCCAGCCGCGAGACCGGTAGCCCCTCGCCGCCGTCCATGGCCAGGCGCAGTCGATGCGCCGTCTGCTGTCCCTCGAGGTCCAGCGTCAGCGCGGCGATCCGCTGCCCGCCGGCGGCGATGTCGCGGGCGTCCAGGGTCACGTCGAGGTCGGGATCCTCGAGGCCGGCGACGCGTACCGCCAGCTCCAGGCGCGACAGCCGGTTGTCGTTGAAGGCGAGCTCGCGCCCGGCCAGGTCGAGCTCGAGCTGCGGCGCCTCGAGGCTGCCCTGGGCGATGAAGGTGCCGTCGAGGACGCCCTCGAGGCCGGGATAGAGGCTCTCCATGGCCGGCAGGGCGAGCTCGCCCTGCAGGTCCAGCGACGACGGGCTGACCGTGCCCGCGGCGTTCAACCGGTTGCGGCCCTGGGCGAAGTCGAGGGTCTCGAGTGTCCAGTTCATTTCGCTGTCGCCGGCCAGCGCCGCCTCGAGGGAGAGTGGCCGGTCGTCCAGCACGCCCTGAAGGTCGAGGGACGGCACCTCGACCCGCCAGCTGTCGGCGTCCTGGGCGAAGCTCACCTCGGCGCCGCCGCCCAGGCGCCCCTCGAGCCCCGCGACGAAGTTACCCGGATCGATGCCGTCCAGGGAGAGCGTGGCCGTGGCGTCGAGGCCCTCTTCCCAGTCGACCCGGCCGCGACTGACGATCACCCCGCCCTGCTGATTCAGGGTCAGCGGCGACCACGCGAACTGGCTCAGGTTGCCGCTGCCCGTCAGCGACAGGTCGGTGGGCGGCAGCGACGGGCCCGAGGCGGTCACGGCGAGCTCGGCCCGGTAGTCCACCAGGCTGCCGGAGAGCTGCAGCGAGAGCCCCTCGGCCCGCCAGGGCTTAGGCGGCGGCTCGGTCGGTGCGTCACCTGCAGGCGCCTCCTCCTGCGCGTCGTCCGACGCTGCCTCGGACGCCGGGTCCGGCGACGACGGCGCGCCCGGCAGTGGCCACTGCAGGACCTCGCTGTCAAGCGAGGCCTCGAAGGGCAGCGTCGGATCCAGGGCGTCGAGACGCGCCGTCAGACGTGCCGCGACCGGCCCCTCCAGGGCCAGGTCGATCTCGAGATCGGCGAGGCTGCCGGCGACGTCGAGGTCGATGCGCTCGCCGGCGAGCGCCGGCAGTCGCTCCGGCAGGTAGAGCTCCGCGTCCAGGCGCGCCTCGAGGGGATAGTCGTCCCTCAGGGCCAGCCGCGCCTGGAACTCGGCGTCGGCATCGGGGCTCGCCAGCCTCAGCGGGTCGATGCGGATCTCCTGATCACGGGCGCTCAGGCGCAGCCGCAGGCGCTCCACGCCGGCCTCGACGGCGCCCCGGACGGCGAAGTCCTCGACCAGCAGCTCCGGCACCTCCACCGCCAGCGGCAGGGTCACCTCGGGCAGCGCGCGGCGCGGCTGCTCCGCGAGCGGCAGGCCGGCCACGCCCTGAAGCTCGGCGGCGGCCTCGGCGGGCAGCGGCGAATTCACGGCGATGGCGGCATCGATGGCCGGGGCGGTGAGCCTCGGCCCCTCGTGGTCGGCCTCGCTCAGGGCGAGACGCGTGCCCGCCGAGAGCGGCAGGGTCAGTCGGGTGCCGGCGAGCCGCGTGGGCAGCAGGGTCAGGGTGCCCTGCTCGGCGCGCAGGGCACTGGTGAAGGAGTCCCAGGCGAGCCGCGTGCCGTCGGCGAGTCGCAGGTCGACATCGTTAAGCGACAGCTCGCGCAGCTCGAAGGGAAACGGCAGCTGGATCGGGCCGAGCGGCTCGCCGCCCGGGGCGCTCTCCTCGGGGGGCTCCGGGGCGGCGGGCGCCGTCTCGGTCAGGCGGACATCGGCGCCGTCCAGGGCAAGACGCTCGATGCAGAGCCGCCCCCTGAGCAGGCAGTCCTCGGACCAGGCGAGCTCCAGGCGCGACAGGGCGATGCGGGCCGGGCCCGCCTCCAGGCGCAGGTCCTTGAGCACCAGGCGATCCAGCGGCGCGCCCTCGACCGCGCCCAGCTCATAGAGGCCGCGCTTGGCGCCCTGCTCGAGCAGCAGGCCGGTGCCCCAGGGGGAGAGGGCCAGGCCCAGCAGCAGCAGCACGAGGCCGATGAGCCACAGGGGCAGAAGGATCAACAGGCGGGCCAGGGCCCAGGTCACGGCGCGCTTTCTCAAGACGTTGGCTCTCAGAATTCCGGTCCGATGGAGAAGTGGATGCGAAAGCTATCCTCGATATCGAAGGGGTGGGCGACGTCGAAGCGGATGGGACCGACCGGCGAGATCCAGCGCACGCCGAGGCCCGCGCCGGTCTTCAGGTCGCTCGGCCACCAGTCGGTGAAGGCATCGCCGGTGTCGATGAAGGTCGCCAGCCACCACTTGCCGGCCACCCGCCGCTGGGCCTCGAGGCCGACGGTCAGCAACTGCTCGCCGCCGACCAGCTCGCCCTCGCTGTTCTCGGGGGCGATGCTCTCGTAGGAGTAGCCGCGCACGCTGCGATCGCCGCCGGTGAAGAAGCGCAGCGACGGCGGGATGTCGGCGAAGTCGTCGGTGGTGATGCTGCCGAACCCGACCCGGCCGACGAAGCGGTTGTCATCGCCCAGCATGCGGATCCATTCGCTGTCGCCGGTGATGCGCAGGAACTCGGCCGCCGACCCCCAGGCCTCGCTGGAGTACTCGACCGCCAGCAGCTGGCGATCCCCCCAGGTGGGAAAGGCGGGGTTGCGGGTGCGGGTGCGCGTCCAGCTGATGCCGGGATAGAGCAGCAGGACCTCGTTGGAGACGCCGGCCTGGGTGAAGTCCTCGTAGGTGCCGCGCAGGTAGAGCGACTGCTCCCAGTCCCTGGCGAACGACCAGAAGTCGTCGGCCGCCCAGTCGCTGTCGAACTTCCAGCGCCGCGCGATCTCCACGGTGCTCTCGAGGGTCTGGGTATCCTCGTTGTCCTTGTTGCGCAGGCCGTACTGGAGGCGATAGCTGTCGCGTAGCGGGTTGTCCAGGGGCATGGTGTAGAGGCCGGAAAAGCGCTGCTCCGGCCCCGAGAGGTAGAGGTCGTGGTCGAGGCCGTGGCCGAAGCGATTGATCCAGGGCTGATCCCAGGAGAGGCGGATGCGGGGCCCCACGTCGGTGGCGTAGCCCAGGCCGACCTCGAACTGATGGCGATCCGCCGGCGTCACCGTGACGTCGATGGGGGCCTCGGCGGGACGCAGCAGCGTGCTGGCCGCGACCAGCGCCTCGGCCTCGATGCGCGGCGCCGGAGGCGCCGGCTCCCGGCCCTCGAGATCGAGGGCCTGCCACCAGCCGGCCTCCTCCTCGGGCAGCGCCAGTCGCTCGATGTCGCGATCGAGGCGCGGCCGCACGCTCAGCGAGGCGAACCACTCGGTCTGGCCCAGGCGCTCGTTGAGCCTGGCCACCTGGCTGGCCAGGTAGGGATCGCCGCGCTCGAAGGTCGCCAGGTTCTCGAGCCGTTGGGTCTCGATGTGGTGGCCCTGGAAGGTCACCTCGCCGAAGCGGTAGCGCGGGCCGCTGTCCAGCGCCAGATAGAGCCGGGCGCTCTGGGCATAGGGGCGCACTTCCATGCGCCGGTCGGTGAAGGCCCAGTCGAAGTAGCCGCGCTGCAGGGCGAGGTTGGCCAGGGTGCTGCGCAGGCTGTCGAAGGGCGCATGGCGCAGCCGGTCCCCCTTGGAGAGGGGGAAGGCATCGATGGCGTCGACGAAGGGCGGATCATCGGCGGCGTCGCCAGTCACCGAGAGCTCGAGGACCTCGATGCGCACCGGCGCGCCGGGATCGATGACCAGGGTCACCTCCTCGGGCGCCTCGGGGTCGTCGAAGCGCGTGCGAATATTGGGCGAGTAGTAGCCGTAGACCCGCAGGGCCTCGCTGCTGCGCCGCAACACCTCGCTCTTGAGGCGTTCGGGGCTGTACTGCGCGGCCTCGAGCTCGTCGAGATAGAGCCGGACGTTCTCGGCCAGCTCGTCCTCGACGCCCTCGATCGTTGCCTCGAGGGCCTGGGCGCCGGGTGCCAGGCCGAGACACAGCGTGGCCGCCGCGAGGCGCGTCATCGCGCGATTATCCATGGGCATCGATCCCTGACGGGGGGATGTCACTGGCGCAGGGCCTCGAGCTGGGCGCTCAGGGCGAGCTGGGACTGGCGCAGTTCGCGCAGTCCGGCGCTCATCTCGTCAAGCCCGCTCGCCAGCGCTTCCATTCGTTGGCGATCATCATCGCGTGATCCGCTCACGGCTTCAACTTGGCCGTCGAGCTCCGTCAGTCGTGCCTGCTGGGTCTCGAGGCGCTCCCGGAGTGTCGCCATGCCCTCGCTCAGGGCCTCGTGCCGCTCGGCCTGCCGCTTCCGGGCCTGCTCGAGGGTCGCCAGCCGCTCGCCCAGCGCCGCGCGCCCCTCCTCGCCGGCCCGCTCCAGGGCGTCCAGGGAGGTGCGGGTCGCGGCCAGGGTGGCGTCCCGGGTCTCGGCCTCCTCGTCGAGCGTGGCGAGGCGCGCCTGCTGGCGCTCCAGGCGCTCCTCGAGGGGCGCGAGTCGCTGCGCCCGTGCGCGCTCGAGGTCGCTCTTGAGTTCGGTCTCGAGCTCGCTGTCGAATTCCGACAGGCGGCGGTCGATGACCGCGTCGATCTCGGCTTCCAGGTTGGAAAGCTCGTCCAGGCGCGTCTGCAGGGCCTCGAGGGCCTCTCCCCTGCCCTCGTCGGCATCGAAGCGCGCGTGCACGTTGGAGAGCTCGCCGCTGACCCGGGAGAGCTCGGCCTGCAGGCGAGTCCGTTCCTGCCAGCCGGCCCAGGCGAGCGCCGCGCCGGCGGCGATCAGCAGCAGGATCAGCAGCCACAGCGGCCAGACCCGCGGGGGCGCGGGATAGCGGGCGCGCGGCGCCGAGAGGCTGGCATCCGGGTCCGGCACGATCGGTCGGGGGTGCCGGCGGTCATCCGGGTGCTCTGCCATGACGAACTCCTTCTCTCGGGGTGGTTGGCCGGGGCCGACGGCCCGGCGGCGCGCAATTGGCGGCCCCCGGGCCGAGTGCTATGATGCCGCGACAGCACCGACACATCGTCCTGATAGTGTAAGGTTTTTTGTCATCGGAACGCACGGTTCCCGGTCAACATCGACGAGGGAGTCTTGAATCCCGGCGTCCCGATGCCCACCATGAGGTGCTGTTACGACACCGCTGACGACAAGGAGAGACTCGATGGCATTTGAACTGCCCGCACTGCCGTACGACAAGAACGCTCTGGAACCGCACATCTCGGCCGAGACCCTCGAGTATCACTACGGCAAGCATCACCAGACCTACGTGAACAAGCTCAACGAGCTGACCGACGGCACCGCCGAGGCGGACAAGTCCCTGGAAGAGATCATCAAGTCTTCCTCCGGCGGCCTGTTCAACCAGGCGGCGCAGGTCTGGAACCACACCTTCTACTGGCACTGCCTCTCTCCCAACGGCGGCGGCGAGCCGACCGGTGCCCTGGCCGAGGCCATCAACGCCAAGTTCGGCTCCTTCGAGAAGTTCAAGGAGACCTTCAACGCCCAGGCGGCCGGCAACTTCGGCTCCGGCTGGACCTGGCTGATCAAGACCGCTGACGGCGGCGTCGACATCGTCAACACCAGCAACGCCGACACCCCCATCGCCCACGGCCAGACCCCGCTGCTGACCATCGACGTGTGGGAGCACGCCTACTACATCGACTATCGCAACGCGCGTCCGAAGTACCTCGAGAACGTGTGGAGCGTCCTCAACTGGGACTTCGTCGCCCAGAACTTCAGCTAAGCCCGGACGTCAGGTACGCCTGACCGTCAGCCAGGGCAGCGGCGCCTCGGCGCCGCCCGCTGAACGACAACGGCCCCGCCATTTGGCGGGGCCGTTGCGTTGCGTGTCGCAGGCGCAGGGCGGAGATGCGGGACGCGTCAGGGGTCGGCGCGGCGCCCGATCCCGCGATAGTGCAGGCCGCAGGCCGCGACGTGGGCCGGGTCGTAGATGTTGCGGCCGTCGAGCAGCAGCTTCTCGCCGAGCAGGTCGGTCAGCCGCGGCCAGTCGGGGTTCCAGTAGGCCTTCCACTCGGTGACCAGCATCAGCGCGTCGGCGTCCTCGCAGGCCGCCAGCGGGTCGGCGGTGAACACCTCAAGCAGCGGGTGCTCGCCGACCTCGGCGAGGACCGCGGGGATCGCCGCGGGGTCGTGGAGGCGCACCCGCACTCCCTGGGCCCAGAGGGCGCGCAGCAGCGTGAGCACCGGCGCCTGGTCGATGCGCGCCGTGCCGGGCTTGAAGGCCGCGCCCCAGATCGCCACCGTGCGGCCGCCCAGGCGGCCATGGAAGTGGGACCAGAGCTTGCGAAACAGCGTCTCCTTCTTGTGCTCGTTGATGTCGAGCACCTGGTCGAGCAGCGCCGAGTGGCGACCGCTCGCCGACTGGACGTGGGCCAGGCGCATCAGGTCGCGGGAGAAGTTGGGGCCGCCGAAGCCGCAGCCGGGATAGAGGTACTCGTAGCCGATGCGCGAATCGGCCCCCATGCCCTGGCGCACGTGCTCCACGTCCACGCCGAGGCTGTCGGCGAGCCCGGCGATCTCGTTCATGTAGCTGATGCGGGTCGCCAGCATGCCGTTGATGGCGAGCTTGGTGAGCTCCGCGGCGCGCCGCGGCATGCGCTGGATCACCTCGCGGCGACGGTTGAAGGCGCGCAGCAGTTCGCGCACCTGGCCCGCGGCCCGGTCGTCGTCGCAGCCGAGCAGCCAGCGCGAGGGCCGGGTGAAGGTCTCCCAGGCCCGCCCCTCCTCGAGCAGGTCGGCCAGCGCCACCGCGCGGCAGCCGTCCAGGCGCGCCTCCAGCTGCTCGGTCTCGCCGACCGGGAAGGTGGAGTTGTTGATCAGCACGGCCCCGGGACAGAGGCTCGCCATCCGCGTCTCCACGCAGGCGGCGGCATCCGGGCGCTGGTCCGGCGAGACGGCGAGCCACATCACGTCGAAGGGCTCGTCGTCGAGGTCGTGGTCGTCCTGGGCGAGGATCCGCAGGCTGCCCTGGGTCAGCCCCTCCTCGAGCCGGCCCATCAGCTCCGGCTCGCTCAACAGCCAGCGACTCTGCGCGAGGGCCGGCCAGTCGGCCGAGGCGTGGGGCAGCCAGGCCACGCGGTGGCCCACCCAGGAGAGCGCGGCCGCCGCGGTGGCCGCGGCCAGCTCGCTGCCGTGGATCAGAACCCGCATGGCATCACTCCTCGTCCGCGTAGCGCGAAAGCAGCTCGCGAAAGCCCTGCCCGTAGCGGGCATGGCGACGGCCGTAGGCGAGAATCGCCTCCAGGTAGCCGAGCTGATGGCCGCAGTCGTAGGTCTTGCCCTGCATGCGGAAGGCGTCGACCCCCTCCTCGCGGCGCAGGGTCTCGATGGCGTCGGTGAGCTGGATCTCGTTGCCGGCTCCGGGCGGCGTCTCGGCGAGCAGCGGGAAGATGCGCCCGGGCAGGACGTAGCGGCCGATCACCGCGAGGTCGGAGGGCGCCTCGTCCACCGGCGGCTTCTCGACCACGCCGGCGATCGGGCGCGACTCGCCGGGGCCCGGCAGCTCGCCGCCGGTATCGACGATGCCGTACTTGTGGACCAGCGCGTGGGGCACCTCCTCGACCATCAGCTGGCTGTGCCCGGTCTTCTCGAAGGAATCGATCATGCCGGCCAGGTCGTTGCGTGCGAGACCCTCGCCGTCGACCAGCACGTCGGGCAGCAGCACCGCGAACGGCTCGTCGTCGCCCACCACCGGGCGGGCACAGAGCACGGCGTGGCCGAGGCCCAGCGGCTCGGGCTGGCGCACGCTGATGATGTTGACGTCGGCCGGCACGATGGAGCGCAGCTCCTCGAGCAGATCGGTCTTGCCCTTGGCCTCGAGGCTCGCCTCGAGCTCGAAGTGCTTGTCGAAGTGGTTCTCGATGGCGCTCTTGGTGCCGTGGGTCACCAGCACGATATCGCGGATTCCCGCGGCCACGGCCTCCTGGACGACGTACTGGATCACCGGTCGATCGACGATGGTGATCATCTCCTTGGGAATGGCCTTGGAGGCCGGGAGACAGCGCGTGCCGAACCCGGCAACGGGAAGAACGGCCTTGTGGATCATGGTGCGGTCCCTGTCACGGTGGAGTGTGGCTCGCCGGAAAGCGTGGGAATGGCCTCCGGGGAGCGGGTACAATGGCCATGATACCGAACCCAGGCCGGCCTGACAGCGTGTCGGCTAGGCGACACCAGGGAGAGAATAGATGAGCGCAAGCCACCCGCAAGCGGGCAACGTCGACCAGGCGGAGATCGCCAAGTTCGAGGCCCTGGCCGACCGCTGGTGGGATCCGCACGGCGAATTCAAGCCGCTTCACGATATCAACCCCCTACGGCTGGACTTCATCGACGCCCGCTCGGGGCTGGCCGGCCGGCGCGTGCTGGACGTCGGCTGCGGCGGCGGCATCCTCGCCGAGGCCATGGCCCACCGCGGCGCCGAGGTCACCGGCATCGACCTGGGCGAGGCGCCGCTGGCCGTGGCCCGGCTGCACGCCCGGGACCAGGGCGTCGGCGTCGACTACCGCCACATCAGCGCCGAGGCGATGGCCGAGGCGCATCCCGGCGAGTTCGACGTGGTCACCTGCCTGGAGATGCTCGAGCACGTGCCCGACCCGGCCTCGGTGGTGCGCGCCTGCGCGGCGCTGGTGAAGCCCGGTGGCCAGGTGTTCTTCTCGACCCTGAACCGCACGCCCAAGGCCTATGCCCTGGCGGTGGTCGGTGCCGAGTACGTGATGCGCATGCTGCCCCGCGGCACCCACGACTACAGCCGCTTCATCCGCCCGTCGGAGCTGGCCGGCTGGTGCCGCGAGGCGGGCCTCGCCGTGCGCGAGCAGAACGGCCTGGTCTATCACCCGATCACGCGCCAATTTTCGCTCTCGACCCGCGATGTCTCGGTCAACTACCTGATGCACTGTCGCCGGGAGACGACGTGATGCCCAAAGTGCGCCCCGAGGCCCTGCTCTTCGACCTGGACGGCACCCTGGTGGACACCGCGCCGGACCTGGCCCGGGCGACCAATGCCCTGCGCGAGCATCACGGCCTGCCCGCCCTGCCCTATGCGACGATCCGCGCCCAGGTCTCCAACGGCGGCAGCGCCCTGGTGACCCTGGCGCTGGGCCTCGAGAAGCAGGCCCCGGGGCATGACGCGGCCCGCACCTTCCTGCTCGAGGCCTACGGCCAGGCGGTGGCCGAGGAGAGTCGCGTCTTCCCTCCGCTGGACCGTCTGCTGGACGCCTGGGCCGCGGGCGAGGGCCGCTGGGGCATCGTCACCAACAAGCCCCGCGCCTACGCCGCCCCCCTGGTCGAGGCCCTCGGTCTCGCCCCCGGGGTGTTGCTCTGTGCCGACGATCTGCCGGTCAAGAAACCCGATCCCGCCCCGCTCGTCGAGGCGGCGCGACGCCTCGCGGCCTCGCCCGTGCACTGCTGGTACATCGGCGATCACCTGCGTGACATGCAGGCGGCCCGGGCGGCCGGCATGGCCGCCGTGGCGGTGGGCTATGGCTACATCGAGGAAGAGGACGACTACCGGCGCTGGCCGGCCGACCTCTGGTTCGATACCGCCGAGGCGCTGGTCGCGGCGCTGCTGGAGGGAGAGTCCGAGGGCTAGCACGCCAGCCGCGCCCCAGACACGACGAAGCCCTCACGCCTGGCCGGCCACGCCGTGCCGGCGCGAGGGCTTCTTCTTGCTGGCCTCACCGTTCGGCCTGGCCCCTCAGGCCCCCTTGGGCGGCTGGGCGTCGAACTGCTCGCCGTTGTGGCCCCGGCTCTCCGGGCCCATCAGCCACAGGTAGGTGGGCATGATCGCCTCGGGGGTCCGCAGCGTCAGCGGGTCCTCGCCCGGATAGGCGGCCTTGCGCATGGCGGTGCGCGTCGCCCCGGGATTGAGGCTGTTGACCCGCAGCGTGCCCAGGTGCTCGACCTCGTCGGCCAGCACCTGGACGAAGCCCTCGGTGGCGAACTTGGAGACCGAGTAGGCCCCCCAGTAGGCGCGGCCGCGGCGCCCCACGCCCGACGAGGTGAACACCACCGAGGCGTCCGGCGAGCTCTTGAGCAGCGGCAGCAGCGCCTGGGTCATCCAGATCGGCCCGTTGATGTTGACCTGCATCACCTGCTCCCAGAGCTCGGGATTGTACTGCTCGAAGGGGGTGATGCGGCCGAGCATCCCAGCGTTGTGCAGGATGCCGTCGAGGCGGCCGAACTCCTTGTCCAGGGTCTCGGCCATGTCGTGATAGTCCTTGAGCACGGCCCCCTCGAAATTGAGCGGGAAGATCGCCGGCTGGGGACCGCCGGCGGCCTCGATCTCGTCGTAGACCTTCTCCAGCTTGGCGATGGTGCGCCCGAGCAGGATCACGGTGGCGCCATGTCCGGCGAAGGCCAGCGCCGCTTCCCGGCCGATGCCGTCGCCGGCACCGGTGACCAGGATGATGCGGCCGTCGAGCAGATTGGGCGCGGGCTGATAGTCGATCTTGCAGGTCATCTCGGTTCCTCAGTTGCCCGTCTGGCGCAGGAAGTCATCGGCCAGTCCGGCGGCGCTGCTGTCGGGGTACTCCTCGCGCACCCGCTCGAGCAGGGCCCGGCTCTCTTCCGGCCGCCCGCGGCGCGCCTCGAGCAGGCCCAGCTTGTAGAGGGCGTCGGGCACCTTGCTGCTCTCGGGGAAGTCCTCGAGCACCCGCCGGAAGGCCGCCTCGGCCGGCTCCAGGTTGGACTCGGCGGAGTGCAGCTCGCCCAGCCAGTAGTGGGCGTTGGCGGTCAGCCGCGCGTCGGGGTATTGGCGGACGAAGGCCTCGAAGGCGCTGATCGCCTCGCCGAACTCGCGGGCCTGGACGTGGCCGAAGGCGGCCTGATAGGCCTGCTGGGTGCCGGCCTCATCGCCGCGCGGCGATGGCGTCTCGGCCACCTCGCGGGCGCTCTGCTCGTCCACGGGCGGGGCGGCCTGGCCGACGCCGCTGCCCGCCGCCATCAGCCGATCCTCGATGTCGAGGTACTGCTGGCGGGTCTGGCGACGCAGCTGCTCGAGCTGGTGGCGCAGCTCTTCCACCTGGCCACGCAGCTGGCGGATCTCCTCCTGGTGCTGCTGCACCTGGTTGAAGATCACCAGGCTGCCGCCGGCCTCCTCGCGGGTCGCCGTCTGGCTGTAGAAGCCCCCTCCCCGCTGGTTCTCGGTGAGGTCCTCGATTACCGGCTGCTGTGCCGCAACGGTCAGCGGGAGCACCAGGGCTCCCGCGCCGCACAGTCTCTTCAGACCGTGTCTCATGACTATCTCCCTCGTCGTGTGGGCCTGGCTCAGTAGGCGAAGACCACCCGACGGTTCTGGGCGTAGGCCTGCTCGTTCGCGCCACGCGCGGCGGGCCGCTCCTCGCCGTAGCTCACCACCTCGACCTGGGAGGGGGAGACGCCCTGCACGTTGAGGTAGCGCTCCACGGAGCCGGCACGACGCTCGCCCAGGGCCAGGTTGTACTCGCGGGTGCCGCGCTCGTCGGTGTGGCCCTGCAGGATCACCGTGGCGCTGGGGTTGGCGCGCAGGAACTGGGCATGGGCGGTGAGCACCGGCTCGAACTCGCTGCGGATGGCGTCGCTGTCGTACTCGAAGTAGATGGTGCGGGTCGCCGGGATGCGGCCGTCGGCGTCGGTCATCTGGCCGGCGCGGTCGCCGTTGACGCCGCTACCCCCGGCGGTGCCGGTGGTGACGCCGCCGCTGCCGCCGGCGAGGCCGCCGTCCAGGTCGCCATCCTGGCTGCCGCCCGTGCTGGAACAACCGGCCACGACGGCCAGGGAAAGCGCGATCGCCAGGGTTCTGGCGTGGGACTTGAGCTGCATCGAGAAACTCCTTTTTGGGGACATCAGTTCAGAAACGGGGACCACGCGGGTTCGCGGACATCACCCTGTGCCGCCGGCAGCCGGAAGGAGGCGCGCCCGTCGGCGGACACGCCGCCCAGCACGCCGTTGCCGCCCTGCTGGGTGGCGAAGATTACCATGGTGCCGTTGGGCGCGACACTGGGGGATTCGTCCTGACGCGAGTCGGTCAGGGCCACCAGGCGGCCGCTCTCCAGATCCTGGCGCGCGACCTGGTAGCCGTTGCTGCCGCGGTGGATCAGGAAGATCGACTCGCCGTCCGGCGCGAAGCGGGCCCGGGCGTTGTAGTTGCCGGTGAAGGTGATGCGCTCGGCCTGGCCGCTGCCGAGCTCGAGGTGATAGATCTGGGGCCCGCCGCTGCGATCGGAGGTGAACACCAGGCTCTGGCCATCCGGCGACCAGGCGGGCTCGGTCTCGATGCTGGAGCCCGTGGTGACCCGCTCGAGGTTGCGCGAGCCGATGTCCATCACGTAGATGTCCGGCTGGCCGTCCTTGGAGAGCGACATCGCCAGGCGCCGGCCGTCCGGCGACCAGGTCGGGGCGCTGTTGAGCCCCTCGAAGGAGGTGGCCCGCACGCGGCGACCGGAGGCGATCTCCTGGATGTAGATGGCCGGGCGTCCGGTCTCGAAGGAGACGTAGGCCAGCTTGCTGCCGTCCGGCGACCAGGAGGGCGACATGATCGGCTCGTCGGAGGCCAGGACCTGCTGGCTGTTGCGCCCGTCGGCGTCGGCCACGTGCAGCGCATACTGGGTCTGATCGCCCAGGCCCGTGGAGGTCACGTAGGCGATGCGGGTCGAGAAGGCCCCGCGGATATCGGTGATCTCCTCGAAGATCTGGTCGCTGATGTAGTGGGCGGCGTCGCGCAGCCCCTGACGCCCGGCGGTCACGCTCTCGGCGAGCATCCGGCTGCCGCCGCTGACGTCCATCAGCTCGTACTCGATCCGGTAGTTCTCGCCCTCGCGGCTGACACGGCCCACCACCAGGTAGCGTACGTCCAGGGCGCGCCACTCGCCGTAGCGGACCTCGTCGCTCGAGGCGGGACGCGCGAACATGGCCTCGCGCTCGAGGGGTTCGAAGTAGCCGCTGCGCTCCAGGTCATCGGCGACGATCTGGGCGATGTCCTGGGGCATCTCCTCCCCGTCGGCCAGCGGCACCACGGCAATGGGCGTGGCCCGGTCGCTGCCACGGGTGATCTCGATGGTCAGGTCGGCCTGGGCCAGGCCGGTGACCAGCATCAGCATGGCGGCCAGCCAGGTACTCTTCAGAATCTTCATCAGCGGATATCCCCCGGTCTGAATCGCAGATTGAATTGACGGTAGTCGCGTTGCACCGCCGCCGGCAACTGGCGAAGCTCGGCGAAGGGGGCGGCGGCCTCCACGGCCTGGACCGCGGAGCGGTCGAAGGCCCCGTTACCACTGCTCTGACCGATGGAGGCGGCAAACAGCTCCCCCGACGGCCCGAGTCGTACCCTGACCTGGGCTGCGGCGCCCGGCGGCACGTTGGGCGGAATCACCCAGGCCTGCTCCACCGCGCGACGCACCAGGTTGATGAAACCGTTGGCAGCCTCGTTGGCCTGGCGGGCATTGGCGACGCTCTCGCTCTCGCCCTCGATGGCGCGATCCAGCCCCTGGCTCGCCGCCTCGGCGGCGCGGCGGGCGGCCTCCTCGGCCTGGCGCTGCCGTTCGGCCTCCGCCTCGGCCTGGCGCTGCCGTTCGGCTTCCGCCTCGGCCTGGCGCTGCCGTTCGGCCTCCGCCTCGGCCTGGCGCTGCCGCTCGGCTTCCGCCTCGGCCTGGCGCTGCCGTTCGGCTTCCGCCTCGGCCTGACGCTGCCGTTCGGCTTCCGCCTCGGCCTGGCGCTGCCGTTCGGCCTCCGCCTCGGCCTGGCGCTGCCGCTCGGCTTCCGCCTCGGCCTGGCGCTGCCGTTCGGCTTCCGCCTCGGCCTGACGCTGCCGTTCGGCTTCCGCCTCGCGGCGACGCTCCGCCTGGGCCTCCGCCTCGGCGGCGCGACGGGCGGCCTCCTCCTCCGCCTCGCGGCGGGCGGCCTCGCGGGCCTCGGCCTCGGCTTGGCGTTGCGCTTCGGCCTCAGCTTCGGCTTCGGCTTCGGCCTCAGCTTCGGCTTCTGCCTCGGCCCGGCGGGCGGCCTCCTCCTGCTCGGCCTGGCGTGCCGCCTGCTCCGCTTCCTCGGCTTCGGCGCGCTCGGCCTCCTCTTCCGCCTGGCGCGCGGCCGCCCGGGCCCGCGCCTCCTCGGCGCGCTGGGCCTGATCGGTGGTGGTCTCGGTGCTCACCAGGGTCGCCTGGACGATGTTGGTGCTCGGCGGCGCGACCTCCTCCTCGGGAAAGCGCAGCACGCTGGCCACGAGGATCGCCAGGTGCAGCCCGATGGCGAGCAGCAGCGGCAGGCCGTAGCCCACGCGTCGGTCATGTCTGGCCATGGGCGCTCCTCAACGGTCCCCGGGGGGCGGTTCCGAGATCAGCCCGACGTTGCTCACCCCGGCGGTCTGCAGGGTGCTCATCAGGGTCACCACCTGGCCGTAGGGCACGTTGCGGTCGCCGCGCACCATCACCGGGGTGCCCGGCTGGCGGTCGAGCAGGATGATCACCCGCTCGCTGACCTCGTCCAGGCTGACCGACGTCTCGTCGCCCCCCAGGGAGATGTAGTACTGGCCGTCCTTGTCCACCGAGACGACGATGGGGTCGCGATCCTCGGTCTCCTGGATCGGCTCGGAGGTGACCTGGGGCAGGTCGACCTGCACGCCCTGGGTGAGCATCGGGGCGGTGATCATGAAGATCACCAGCAGCACCAGCATGACGTCGATGAACGGCACGACGTTGATCTCGCCCATGGGGCGGCGGCGCCCGGCGCGATTGAAGGGTCCCAGCATGATGGCCTCTCCCTCAGTCGGCGCCGGCGTCGGTCCGGCCCTGCAGGTTGCGGTGCAGGATGGAGTGGAACTCCTCGGCGAAGTCCTCGTACTTGCCCAGCAGCCGGCCGGATTCGGCCGAGAGCCGGTTGTAGAAGATCACCGCGGGAATGGCGGCGAACAGGCCCATGGCGGTGGCGATCAGCGCCTCGGCGATCCAGGGCGCCACGGTGGCCAGCGTCGCCTGCTGGGCCAGGGAGAGCGACTGGAAGGAGCCCATGATGCCCCAGACGGTACCGAACAGCCCGATGTAGGGGCTCGCCGAGGCGACGGTGGCCAGGAACACCAGGTGCAGGTTCAGGCGGTCCTCCTCCCGGGACCAGGCCACGCGCATGCTGCGCTGGACGCCCTCGAGGATCGCCTGGGGGCTGCGGGTCTTGGCCAGCAGGCGGTTGAACTCGCGAAAGCCTGAGCGGAAGACGTGCTCGGCGCCCTGGGTCTCCTGCTCGGCCGGGGTCTCGCGGTAGAGCTCGTTGAGGTCGACGCCGGACCAGAAGCGGTCCTCGAAGCGGCGGTGCGCCTTGCGGGCCCGGCGCATCACGAAGGTGCGCTGGAAGATCACCACCCAGGAGAGCAGCGAGCCGATCATCAGGATCAGCATCACCGCCTGCACCACGCCGCTGGCGTTCATGATCAGGTGGGGAATGGACAGGGAGTCGTTCACGGGCATCCTCGTCGGTCTTGGTCGGTCATGAATGGGGAAAGCGTGGACTACTCGGGCGCCCGCTCGTGGGGCGCCATATCGAAATGCGCCCAGGCCTGGCGGGTCACCACCCGCCCCCGGGCGGTGCGCATCATCAGACCCTGCTGGATCAGGTAGGGTTCGATGACGTCCTCGATGGTGTCGCGCTCCTCGCCGATGGCCGCGGCCAGGGAGTCGATGCCCACCGGGCCGCCGTCGAACTTCTCGATCATCGCCAGCAGCAGGCGGCGGTCCATGTGATCCAGGCCGTGGTGGTCGACGTGCAGCATGTTCAGGGCCAGGTCGGCGATCTCGGCATCGACGCGTCCCTCGGCGCGCACCTGGGCGAAGTCGCGCACCCGGCGCAGCAGCCGGTTGGCGATGCGCGGGGTGCCCCGGGAACGGCGTGCGACCTCCCGGGCGCCGTCGCGATCATTCTCGACGCCCAGCAGGCCCGCCGAGCGGGCGACGATCTCGGTCAGCTCGTCGATGCTGTAGAACTCCAGGCGCTGCACGATCCCGAAGCGGTCGCGCAGCGGCGAGGTCAGAAGGCCCGCTCGGGTGGTCGCCCCCACCAGAGTGAAGGGCGGCAGGTCGAGCTTGATCGAGCGTGCCGCCGGCCCCTCGCCGATGACGATGTCGAGCTGGAAGTCCTCCATGGCGGGATAGAGGATCTCCTCGACCACCGGCGAGAGGCGGTGGATCTCGTCGATGAAGAGCACGTCGCCGGGCTGCAGGTTGGTGAGCATGGCGGCGAGGTCGCCGGCCCGCTCGAGCACCGGCCCGGAGGTCGACTTGAGGCCTACGCCCATCTCGGCGGCGATGATGTTGGCCAGCGTCGTCTTGCCGAGCCCCGGCGGGCCGAAGACCAGGGTGTGGTCGAGGCTCTCGTCGCGGCCGCGGGCGGCGCTGATGAAGATCTCGAGCTGCTCGCGGACTCGGGGCTGGCCGATGTAGTCGGCCAGGCGCTTGGGGCGGATGGCGTGGTCGACGCTGCCCTCGCCTTCGCCCTCCCGGGCGTCGGCGGCGATCAGGCGGTCACTCTCGAGCATGGCGGCGATCCGGTGTCAGGTGGAGAAACGGCGATGGCATCGGCTCACCCCGCCAGGCGGCGGCTCAGCGCCGCCTTGATCATGGCCTCGGTGGACTCGGCCTCCTCGAGGCCGACCAGCATGCGCGCGGCCTCGGCGGGCTTGTAGCCCAGGCTGACCAGCGCCGCCTCGGCGTCGGCGACGGGATCCGCCGTGGCGACCGGCGCGCTGCCGGGCGTGCCCTCCATCCCCACGGCCAGCTCGCCGGGCTGCTGCCAGTGGGGAAAGCGGTCGCGCATCTCGATGATCAGCCGCTCGGCGGTCTTCTTGCCGACGCCGGGCAGGCGGGTCAGCGCCTTGGCGTCGTCGTCCATCACGCAGCGGATGAAGGCATCCTCGTCCATGCCGGAGAGGATGCCGAGGGCGAGCTTGGGGCCGATGCCGTTGACCTTGATCAGGGCGCGGAACAGCGCGCGCTCCTGCTCGCGGGCGAAGCCGTAGAGCAGATGGGCGTCGTCGCGGATGGTCAGGTGGGTATAGAGCGATACCGGCTCGCCGGTGCCGGGCATGGCCACCAGGGTGGTCATGGAGGCTTCCAGTTCGTAGCCGACGCCGGCCACGTCCACCACCATCCAGGGTGGCTGTTTCTCGAGCAGGGTGCCTCGCAGGCGTCCGATCATGGAAATGGTCTATCCCTTGGGGTTGGAGTCCTGAGCGGCCCGGGAGCCGTCACCGGGCCACTATACTGTTCGCCCGGGTGCCTTGCCAGTCCGCGAGAACAGCGTTCGACAAGGCCCGGGCGTCGCCTTGTGGCGACGCGTTCAGGGGCGGAAATCCCGCCAGGTGCCGCTCTTGCGGCGGCCGCGATGGCCGCCGAAGCTGCCCTTGTTGAGTAGCCCCAGCCGCGCATGGGCATGGGTCAGCGCGATGGCCAGGGCGTCGGCGGCGTCGGCCTGGGGCGTGGCCGAGAGGCCCAGGATCGCCGTCACCATGTGCTGCACCTGGGCCTTGTCGGCGGCGCCGCCGCCGGTGACCGCCTGCTTGATCTGCCGCGGGCCGTACTCGCTGACCGGCAGGCCGTGGTTGGCCGCGCAGACGATCGCCGAGCCGCGGGCCTGGCCGAGCTTCAGCGCGGAGTCGGCGTTCTTCGACATGAACACCTGCTCGATGGCGAACTCGCCAGGGGCGTGCACGGCGATCAGCTCGCTGACCCCGGCGTAGACCTGGGCCAGCCGCTGGGCCAGGTCGTCGGCCTGGATGCGGATGCAGCCGCTGGCCACGTAGCGCGGCGTGGGGGTGGTGACGTCCAGCACCCCGTAGCCGGTGATCCGCGAGCCGGGATCGATGCCGAGGATCAGCATGACGCGCCCGCTGCACGAGCTCGGTGCGCCATACCTGTGAGGGCGAGCGTCGGGGGCAAGGCGAAGCGAGGGTCTTTTGCCCATGGATGGCAAAAGTAGCGCCCATGGATGGGTTCACAGCGCCCTCGCGATGGTGCGGCACCCCGGGGCTTGTCGCCGAAAAAGCTCATCATTCTCCTCGATCTCTCGATAGCGTGCCGCTCGTCCGTGATGGCATCGTCGCCGGAGTCGCCGGATCAAGAGCGCGCTGGTGCCCTGCCTTACTCCTGCAGCTCGTCCATGATGGCATCGTCGAAGTCCGCGTTGGTGTAAACATTCTGCACATCGTCCAGATCCTCGAGCCGGTCGACCAGCTGGAGGATGCGTCGCCCGAGGTCGACATCGTCGATGCGGGTATAGGTGTCGGGGAAGAGCCCGACGTCGCTGGCCTCGGGGGCGATGCCCGCCTCGATCAGGGCGTCCTTGACCGCGCCGAAGCGATCCGGGGTGGTCACCACCTCGAGCCGGCCGTCCTCGAGGGTCTCGATCTCCTCGGGCTCTGCGGCGAGCGTGGCCTCCATGGCGGCCTCCTCCTCGAAGCCTTCCGGCAGCGTCAGGCGGCCCTGCTTGTGGAACAGGAAGGCCACCGAGCCAGAGGTGCCGAGGTTGCCGCCGTGCTTGTTGAAGGCATGTCGCACCTCGGAGACAGTCCGGTTGCGATTATCGGTCATCGCCTCGACCAGCACCGCAACGCCCTCGGGGCCGTAGCCCTCGTAGACGACCTCCTCCATGTCGTCGCCGTCGGTGTTACCGGCGCCGCGATCCACCGCCCGCTGGACGGTGTCCTTGGGCATGTTGCTGGCCAGCGCCTTGTCGATGGCGGCGCGCAGGCGCGGGTTGTCCTCGGGCTCGCCCCCGCCCTGGCGGGCGGCGACCGTGAGCTCGCGGATCAGCTTGTTGAAGATCTTGCCCCGCTTGGCGTCCTGGGCCGCCTTGCGGTGCTTGATGTTGGACCATTTGCTATGGCCGGCCATGACAACCTCCTCTGGTGGCTCTAACTCTGCTCGAGGCCGTGCCGGCGACAGGGCGATGAGGAGCCTTCCCTGCGGCGCTCTCACATCCTGCGCCGCTAGCAGGGCCGGAGCGGGCCATCCATGGCCCGCCCGTTCGGAGCAGTGCTCCTCACCCCTGGCGTAGGACCTCCTCGTCGCCCTGCCCCCGGCGCCTCTCGTGTCGGGTAGAAGCGCGATTCCCTTCTCAAGGTTGCGAGACGCCACCGGCGCCTTGGGGCGCCGGTGGGATGGTGCTGGGTGGGGCGATGCGGCTTACTCGCCGGCGCCCTCGGCCTTGGCCTTCTGGCGCAGGCGGATGTTGAGCTCCTTGAGCTGCTCGCCGCTCACCTCGCCCGGCGCCTCGGTCAGCAGGCAGGATGCGCTCTGGGTCTTCGGGAAGGCGATCACCTCGCGGATGGTCCTGGCGCCGCTCATCAGCATCACCAGGCGGTCGAGGCCGAAGGCCAGGCCGCCGTGGGGCGGTGCGCCGTACTGCAGGGCGTCGAGCAGGAAGCCGAACTTCTCGCGGGCCTCCTCCTGGTCGATGCCGAGCACCTCGAGCACGGTCTGCTGCATCGCCTGGTCGTGGATACGGATCGAGCCGCCGCCGAGCTCGGTGCCGTTAAGCACCATGTCGTAAGCGCGCGAGAGCGCCCCGGCCGGGTGGGACTTGAGGGTCTCGACGTCGCAGGACGGCGCGGTGAACGGGTGGTGCAGCGCCTGCAGGCGCGCGTTGCCGTCCTCCTCGAACATCGGGAAGTCGACCACCCACAGCGGTGACCACTCGGCGGTGTAGAGGTCCAGGTCCTCGCCCAGGCGAACGCGCAGCGCGCCCAGGGCCTCGTTGACGATGCGTGCCTTGTCCGCGCCGAAGAAGATGATGTCGCCATCCTCGGCCCCGACGCGATCGAGCAGCGTCTCGACCACGCCTTCCATGAACTTGACGATCGGCGACTGCAGGCCCTCGAGGCCCTTGGCGCGCTCGTTGACCTTGATCCAGGCCAGGCCGCGGGCGCCGTAGATGCCGACGAACTTGGTGTACTCGTCGATCTCCTTGCGCGACAGCTTGGCGCCGCCGGTCACCTTGAGGGCGGCCACGCGGCCGTCGTCGGCGTTGGCCGGGCCGGAGAAGACCTTGAAGTCGACGTCCTTCATCAGGTCGTCGACGTCGGTGAGCTCGAGCGGGATGCGCAGGTCCGGCTTGTCGGAACCGAAGCGGCTCATCGCCTCGGCGTAGGGCATGCGCGGGAACTCCGGCAGCTCGACATCCAGCACCTGCTTAAACAGCCGGCGGATCATCGACTCGGTGATCCCCATGATGTCCTCCTCGTCGACGAAGGAGGCCTCGATGTCGATCTGGGTGAACTCCGGCTGGCGGTCGGCGCGCAGGTCCTCGTCGCGGAAGCACTTGGCGATCTGGTAGTAGCGGTCGAAGCCGGACACCATCAGCAGCTGCTTGAAGAGCTGCGGCGACTGCGGCAGGGCGAAGAAGCTGCCCGGATGGGTGCGGCTCGGCACCAGGTAGTCGCGGGCGCCCTCGGGGGTGGCGCGGGTCAGGATCGGGGTCTCGATGTCGAGGAAGCCCTGCTCCTCGAGGAAGGCGCGCACGCTGTGGGAGATCCTGGAGCGCAGGCGCAGCTTGTCGATCATCTCCGGGCGGCGCAGGTCGATGTAGCGGTGCTTGAGGCGCACCTCCTCGCCCACCTTGCCGTGCTCGTCGAGCTGGAACGGCGGCGTGGCGGCGGTGTTGAGGACCTCGACCTCCTTGGCCAGCACCTCGATCAGCCCGGTGGGCATGTTCGGGTTCTGGGTGCCTTCCGGGCGCAGCCGGATCCGGCCCTGGATGCGCAGCACGTACTCGCTGCGGGCGCGGTCGGCATTGGCGAAGGCCTCGGCGGTGTCGGGGTCGACCACGACCTGGGCGATGCCGTCACGATCGCGCATGTCGAGGAAGATGACGCCCCCGTGGTCACGGCGGCGATGGACCCAGCCGCACAGGGTGACCGTCTGGTCCACCAGGGTCTCGTTGAGCTGGCCGCAATAATGGCTGCGCATGTCGTATCCTGTTCCGTTACGTGAAGTGGTGAAAAGGCAGCGCGGGCGGCTCAGGCGACCGCTCCGTCCTTGCCGGTTGCCGCGGCGGTCTGGCCGCCCTCGCTGCCGCCGGCCAGGTTCTTCTTGCTGCCGGTCTTGAAATCGGTCTCGTACCAGCCGCCGCCGGCCAGGCGGAAGCCCGCCGCCGAGATCAGCCGGTTGAGCTCGGCGGCCTCGCAGGCCGGGCAGTCCGTCAGTGGCGCGGCGCTGATCTTCTGCAGCTTCTCCAGGCGGTGGCCGCAGGCCTTGCACTCGTATTCGTAGATGGGCATGGTTTGCTCACTCCCGATATCTGTCATGTCCCATGGGGCAAGCGCTTGCCGGGCATTCGCCGGGGCGCGCTGGCGCGGTACGATATAGGGCCGGCCCGCGGATAATCCAAGCCTGCCTCGAAAGCCGGGTATTATAGCCTGCCGCGCCCGGCCAGGCCCAGCCCCGGCGGGACGCGACATCCGATGCGGCCGACTCGACAAGGAACCTGCCATGAAAGCCGTCATTCTCGACGCCGCCAGCCTCGGACCGGGCATCGACCTGGCCCCGATCCGCGAGCAACTCGACGCCCTGGACGTGCATCAGCACACCGCCCGCGAGCAGATCGCCGCGCGTCTCGCCGAAGCCGAGGTGGCCATCGTCAACAAGGTGGTGCTCGACGCCGACACCCTGGCCGCGCTACCCGAACTGAAGCTGATCTGCGTGCTGGCCACCGGCACCAACAACATCGACACGGCCGCCGCCGAGCGCCTCGGCATCGCCGTGCGCAACGTCACCGCCTACGGCACCGCCAGCGTGGCCCAGCACACCCTGATGCTGATGCTCGCCCTGGCCACCCGCCTGCCCCGCTACCAGCGCGACGTGGCCGAGGGCCGCTGGGGCGAGAGCCCCTTCTTCTGCCTGATGGATCACACCACCCTGCAGCTCGAGGGCAAGCGGCTGGTGATCGTCGGCCAGGGGGAGCTGGGCTCCAAGGTGGCCCGCCTCGCCCAGGCCTTCGGCATGCACGTCGACTTCGCGGCCCGGCCCGGCAACGAGGCCCACGACAGCCGTCCGGGCCTGGGCGCGCTCGCCCCCGAGGCGGACGTGATCAGCCTGCACTGCCCGCTCACCGAGGCCACCCGCCACCTGGTCGACGCCGACCTGCTGGCGACCCTCAAGCCCGGGGCGCTGCTGATCAACTGCGCCCGGGGCGGCATCATCGACGAGGAGGCCGCCCTCGCGGCCCTGCGCGAGGGCAGCCTCGGCGGGCTGGCGGTCGACGTGCTGCCCACCGAGCCGCCCCGTGACGGCCACCCGCTGCTCGACGCCCTGGAAGAGCCGCTCAACCTGATCGTCACCCCCCACAATGCCTGGATCACCCCCGAGGCACGCCAGCGCATCGTGACCCTGACCGCCGACCACCTGCGCCACTGGCAGGCCGACTGATTGCAAGAGGACGACATGCTGCACAATTTCGGGTCCATCAACCTCGATCACTTCTATCGCGTATCCCATCTGGTGAGACCCGGCGAGACCCTGGCCAGCCGCGACTACCGCGTCGGCCTCGGCGGCAAGGGGGCCAACCAGTCCCTGGCCATGGCCCGCGCCGGCGGCCGGGTCAGTCACTGGGGGCGCCTGAACCACCGCGATGCCTGGGCCCGCGAACTGCTCGGTGAGGCCGGCGTGGAGGTCGCCGGCATCGCGCTGGTGGACGCGCCCAGCGGCCATGCCGTCATCCAGGTGGATGACCGGGGCGAGAACGCCATCATCCTCTTTCCCGGCGCCAACCACGGCTTCGACGCCGACGACCTCGCGCGCCGCCTCGACGCCGCGCGCCCCGGCGACTGGCTGCTGGCCCAGAACGAGACCAACGCCCTGCCCCAGGTGCTCGAGCAGGCCGCCGAGCGCGGGCTGCGGGTCGCCTTCAACCCCGCGCCCATGGCCGCCGAGGTGCTGTCGCTGCCGCTAGAGCGTTGCGCCCTGCTGTTCGTCAACCGCGGTGAGGCCGCCTGGCTGGCCGGCGTCGACGAGGATGCCGCCCCCGAGGCGCTGCTCGACGCCCTGGCGCGGCGCCTGCCGGAGACCGAGACCGTGCTGACCCTGGGCGGCGACGGCGCCTGGTTCCAGAGCGGCGACGAGCGCCACTTCCAGCCGGCGCTGCCGGTGACCCCGCGGGACACCACCGCGGCCGGCGACACCTTCATCGGCTACTACATGACGGCGCTCCAGGAGGGCCAGGCCGTCACCGACTGCCTGCGGCTCGCCGCCACGGCTGCCGCCCTGGGCGTGCAGGTCGAGGGAGCCGCCGAGAGCATCCCCGCCCGCGATGCGGTCGAGCGCGCCCTGCGCGACGGTCCCGTGGCGCGCTGAGAGACAAGGAGCCTGACGTGACGCATCCGATCATCTTCGACACCGACCCGGGCATCGACGACGCCCAGGCCATCGCTATCGCCCTGCGCCATCCCGAGATCGAGCTGCTGGGCATGACCACCACCTACGGCAACGTCGACGTGGAAACGGCCACTCATAACGCCCTGCTGCTGGCCGAGCTCGCCGGGCAGCGGATCCCCGTCGCCCAGGGGGCGGCGCAGCCGATGGTCAAGGAGCGCCATCCGCCCCCCGCCCATATCCACGGTGCCAACGGCCTGGGCGACATCGCCCTGCCGCCGGTCCAGGGCCGCGCCGAGGGCGTGAGTGCCGCGCAGTTCATCGTCGACACCGTGAATGCCCGGCCCGGCGAGGTCACCCTGGTGGCCGTCGGGCCGGTGGGCAACCTGGCCGCCGCCCTGCAGCTCGACCCGGGCATCATCGACCGGGTGAAGCGCGTGGTGATCATGGGCGGCTCGATCCGCGAGGGCGGCAACGTCAGCCCCGTGGCCGAGGCCAACATGTTCAACGACCCGGACGCCGCCGCCCGGGTACTGACCGCCGGCTGGCCGCTGACGCTGGTCGGCCTCGACGTCACCCACCGCTGCGTGCTGACCGACGCCCATATGGCGCGCATCGAGGCGGGCCAGGGAGCGCTTGGCCAGGTGCTGGCGGGCAGCTTCGGCTTCTATCGCGACTTCTACCGCGAGGCGCTGGGCATCGACGGCTGCTGCCCCCACGACAGCTGCGCCCTGGCCTGGCTGCTGCGCCCGGAGCTCTTCACCACGGCGCGCGGCCACCTGACCGTGGCCACCGAGGGCGACGCCGAGGGCCAGACGATCTTCGCCCCCGAGGGGCGCGGCTTCATCGAGGCGCGCTGGTCGCGCACGCCGCTGGTGGACGTCTGCCTGGGGGTCGACGGCGCGGCCGTCAGCGACTGGATCGCCGACACCCTGGCCTGAATCCCGCGCCCCGGCGGCCGCCGGGGCGCGTCGTCCTGCTCCACCGGGCTCGCCTGCCCCGCGAGCCCGCGTTCGTCGCCGAGGGGATTGCCGGCCTAGCCGGTGTGGAAGTCGTCCGGGGCATGGGCCTCGATCACCTCGAATTCCACGTGGGTGACCCGAGCCCCGTCCGGCCCCTTCCAGAGCCATTCGGAGAGGCGCTTGACCGCCTCGCGCTCACCGCACATCAGCACCTCCACCCGGCCGTCCGGCAGGTTGATCGCATGGCCGGTGATCCCGGCCTTGAGGGCCTGTTCCTGGGCCGCCCGGCGAAACCACACCCCCTGCACCTTGCCGGTCACCAGCGCCTTCGCGCAGCACGTGTCCATGGTCGTCTCCTGATGGTCGCGATGGGATGTCTCTCTTTCTACCAGCCCGGCCCGCGTCGCGGCCAGTCCCTTGGGGCGTGCCGCCCGCGGCGCCGTGGCCCACCGACGGCGGCGTCTCGCGCGCCCGCCCACTTCCCGTCACGAGGCCGATGCCCTAGGCTTGGAGGTATCCCCGGACGCCTTTCGGCCACAAGCCGACCGCGGCCGAGGATCGCCCTACCCGGGTAGCCATCACCACAACAATCATCCTCACGAGGGAGACACGTCATGCCGGTCTTCGACCACCCCGAGTTCGATCATCATCAGCAGATCGTCTTCGGCAGCGACGAGGCGAGCGGCCTGCGCGCCATCATCGCCATCCACGACACTACCCGCGGCCCCGCCCTGGGCGGCCTGCGCATCTTCCCCTACGAAAGCGACGCCGAGGCCCTCACCGACGTGCTGCGCCTCTCCCGCGGCATGACCTACAAGTCGGCCCTGGCCGACCTGCCCCTGGGCGGCGGCAAGGCGGTGATCATCGCCGACCCCCGTCGCGACAAGACCCCCGAGCTGCTGCGCGCCATGGGCCGCCTGGTCGACTCCCTGGGCGGCGCCTACATCACCGCCGAGGACTCTGGCTCCGGCGAGGACGACATGCGCTGGATCGCCGAGGCCACCGACCACGTGGGCGGCCTGCCGCGCCACGGCCAGGCCTCCGGCGACCCCTCGCCGTTCACGGCCTGGGGCGTGTTCTGCGCCCTGAAGAGCGCCGTGCGCCATCGCCTCGGGCGTGACGACCTCAGCGGCCTGCGCGTCGCCGTGCAGGGGGTCGGCCACGTCGGCGCCCACCTGGCCCGCCACCTGCACGAGGCCGGGGCCCGGCTGGTGCTGACCGACGTCGACGGCGAGGCGCTGGCCCGCCTCGCCGAGGCGCTCGGCGCCGAGACGGTGGCGCCGGAGGCGATCGTTGATGCCGAGGTCGACGTCTTCGCCCCCTGCGCCCTGGGCGCCGCCCTGTCGGCGGAGGTGGTCGAGCGGTTGAAGGCCAAGGTGGTCTGCGGCGCCGCCAACAACCAGCTTGCCACCCCCGAGATGGCAAAGCGCCTGCAGGCCCGCGGCATCCTTTACACCCCGGACTACGTGGCCAACGCCGGCGGGGTGATCGAGATCGCCTGGCAGCGGCGCGACGACTATGCCCGCGAGGCCGTCATGGCGCATATCGAGGGCATCGGCACGACCCTCGACGAGATCTTCGCGCGGGCCGAGCGCGAGGGGCAGAGCCCGGCGATCGTCGCCGACGACCTGGCCCGGGAGCGTTTCCGCCCCGCCGGCTGAGGCGGGACCGGCGTTACGGAGCGCCGCGGGCCGGACGCGGCCCAACGCAGAAGGCCGGCAAGATGCCGGCCTTCTGCGTTCCTGACTGCCTCGCCTCTCTCGAGGCCCCGCGCCCGTCAGGGCTCCTCGAGCTCGTGGCGTTCGAGCAGCTCATGGCGCACCAGTACCGCGGAGTTGCGCGGCACCACCGTCTTTCCCCGGGCCAGCAGGTGGCACTTGGTGAAGGCGGCCCCGAACAGCAGGATCAGCGAGCTGTAGTAGACCCACAGCAGGATCATCACCACCGACCCCGCGGCGCCGTAGGTCGAGGCGGTGGCCGTGTAGGCCAGGTAGATGGCGATGCCCCAGCGACCGATGGCGAACAGCACCGCGGTGACGGCCGCGCCGACCAGCACGTCCTGCCAGCGCAGCACCACGTCCGGCAGCACCTTGAAGATGGTGGCGAAGAGCGCGGCGATCACCGCCAGCGAGACCAGGAACTCGGCGATCGTGGTCAGAAGACCGACGAACGGCAGCAGGTCGTCTCCCGCCTGGAGCGCGGCCCGCACCGCCACCCCGATCACCAGCGAGACCAGCAGGATGAAGCCGATCGCCAGCACCACGGCCAGCGACAGCAGGCGGTTCTGGATGAACTTGAGGGCGCTGTTGCCGCTGGGCCGCGCCGTGACGCCCCAGAGGGTATTGAGCGAGAACTGCATCTGGGCGAAGACGGTGGTCGCACCGACCAGCAGCGCCCCCACCCCGAGCAGCGTCGGCCAGAGCCCGGACTCCTGGATGCGCGACTGGGCGACCGCCTGCTCGATGGCGGCGGCGGCGTCGTGGCCCATGGTCGCCTGGAGCTGGGCGACGATCTGGCCCTGGGCGGCCTCCTCGCCGAGCACCACGCCGATCACCGTGACCGCGATGATCATGGTGGGGGCCAGGGAAAAGAGGGTGTAGAAGGCCAGCGAGCCGGCATAGCTGAAGGCGTTGCGCTCCAGCCAGAGCCTGACCGCGTCCTGCACCACGTTCCACCAGAAGCGCACCGCCTGGAGGGTGCTCGTCACGTTTGGCTTGATCACTGCGTTCCCCGTGCTGGACTCTTTTGGTTAAGCATACCCGAATGGATACCGTCACGCCGAGGCACCGGGCGATTGCAGGGCCACACGGGGCTGACCATAATGGCCTCGCCCAGCCCATCCGCCTCTCCCGCCAGGAGCCTTCATGACCGCACGACCGGACGACAGCGCTGCCGACTTCGACTGTCTGGTGTTCATCGGCCGCTTCCAGCCGCCCCACCTGGGGCACCTGGCGGTGATCCGCGAGGCGCTGCGCCAGGCGCGCCAGGTCATCGTGCTGGTGGGCTCCGCCTGGCAGGCGCGCTCGCTGCGCAATCCCTGGCGCTACGAGGAGCGCCTGCGCATGCTTCGCAGCGCCTTCGAGGAGGAGGAGAACGAACGCCTGAAGGTCGTGCCGCTGCTCGACGCCCTCTACAACAACGACGTCTGGGTGCGCGACGTGCAGCGCAAGGTGCGCGATATCGCGAGCCCCACGCATGCGCGGCTGCCGCGCATCGGCCTGATCGGCGCCAGTCGTGGCCAGTCCAGCTATTACCTGGCGCTGTTCCCCCAGTGGGAGTCGGTGAGCGTGCCGCTGGTGGAGGGCATCTCGGCGAGCCGGATCCGCGAGCGGCTGTTCCGCTCGGCAGGCTCGGCGGAGGACTACCTGAGCACCCATGCGGCCCACGACCTGCCCCCCGGCGTGGTGGCCCGGGTCCGCACCTTCCTCGAGGAGGCGACCTACGGCCAGCTGGTCGAGGAGCAGCGCCTGCTCGACCAGTACCGCCAGGCCTGGGCCCAGGCCCCCTACCCGCCCATCTTCGTCACCGTCAACGCGGTGGTGGTGCAGTCCGGCCACGTGCTGCTGGTCCGGCGCACCGCCGCACCGGGCAAGGGGCTCTATGCGTTGCCCGGCGGCTTCATCAGCCCCCACGAACGGCTGATGGACGCCTGCCTGCGGGAGCTTCGCGAGCGCGTGCGCCTCAAGGTGCCGGAGGCGGTGCTCAAGGGCTCGCTACGCGGCCAGCGGCTGTTCGACGAGCCGCACCGCAGCTGGCGCGGCCGCACCCTGGCCGAGGCCTTCTACTTCGCCCTGCGCCCCGAGCAGCAGCTGCCCCAGCTCAAGCCGGTCAAGGGCGGCGATCACGCCCGCTGGGTGCCGCTCGCCGACCTCGACCCCGAGAGCCTGTTCGAGGATCACTTCTTCATCATCCAGGACTTCCTGGGGCTGCCCGCCGACTTCGGCGGGCGCTGACGGTCGCCGGCGAGCCGGGTTGCCATGTAAAAAGGTCGGAGGTGGGCCTTCAGGCCTGAAGGAAATCCCTGGGCAACTTCATCATCTGCCGCCACAGCTTCTCGACGCCGGGCTTGTGGACCAGCGAGCAGCGGTAGAGACGAATCTCCAGCGGCACGTCCCACTGCTCGTCGCCGGCCCGCACCAGGCGCCCGTCCTTGAGCTCCTGGCGGATGCAGAAGTCGGGAATCCAGGCCGTGCCCATGCCCTGCATCACCATCCCCTTGAGGCCCTCGGCCATGGCGGTCTCGTAGACGGTACGCAGGCGCATGCGCACCGGGTCGTTCTTGAGCAGCATGCGCACGGTGCGCCCCAGGAAGGCGCCCTGGGTATAGGCCAGGTAAGGAATCGATTCCTGGCCTTCGAGAGTGAAGCGCGGCTGGCCCTGCTCGTCGGGCAGGCAGACCGGCAGCATCTTCACCTGGCCGATGGAAAACGAGGGAAAGACCTCGGCGTCCAGCTGCATGCTGGCGTAGGGGTCGTAGTAGGCCAGCATCAGGTCGCAGTTGCCCTCGCGCAGCACGTGGATCGCGTCGCCCACGTTCATGGCGACCAGCCGGGTGGGCAGCTCCCCGAGGCCCTGCTGCAGGCGCGAGATCCACTGCGGGTAGAAACTCAGGGCCAGGGAGTGGGCGGCGACGATGTCCAGCGCCTCGTTGGCCATGGCCAGGCCGCGCAGGTGGCCGAGGCTCTCGTTGAGCTGCTCGACGATGTTGCGTGCGGTGACCAGGAACAGCTGCCCTTCCGGGGTGAGGTCCACCGGCGTGGTGGAGCGGTCGACCAGGGTCACGCCCACCGCCTGTTCCAGGGAGCGGATGCGCCGGCTGAAGGCCGGCTGGGTGACGTGCCGCTGGCGGGCGGAGGCCGAGAAGCTGCGCGTACTGGCCAGGGCGACGAAGTCTTCCAGCCATTTGGTCTCGAGGTTCACCAGGATTCCCCAGGATAGCGTAATGACTGCCCCCCGGCGGGGAGCTTGTGAAGCCCGCTAATGTACCCCAGCCGGGAGCGCGACCCAAGCCGGCTACTGGATCGGCGAGAGCAGATAGGCCGCCCGGGAGAGCAGCTTGCGCCACAGCGGGCGGCGGGTGAGCTCCTCGAGCGTGACGCGCCGGCAGTCGCCGAAGTCGCGCTCGAGCATCTGGTGCACCTCGGCGGCGAAGCGCCGGTCGGGCACCACCGCGGTGATCTCGAAGTTGAGCCGGAAGGAACGGTTGTCGAGGTTGACCGTGCCGACGCTGGCGGCGACATCATCGATCAGCATCACCTTCTGGTGCAGGAAACCGGGCTGGTAGCGGTAGACCTTGACCCCGGCGCGCAGCATGTCGGGCAGGAAGGAGAACGCCGAGAGGAAGACCAGCAGGTGATCGGGGCGCTCCGGCATCATGATGCGCACGTCGACGCCGCGCATCGCCGCCAGGCGCAGGGCATCCTGCACCCCCTGGTCGGGCACGAAGTAGGGGCTGGTCACCCAGAGCCGCTCGTGGGCGCTGTGGATCGCGTGCTGCACCAGCAGGCTCGCCGTCTCCAGGTGATCCGCCGGCCCCGAGGGCACGATCACCACGCTCTGGCTCTCGGCCTCGTCGTCCTGACCGTCGCCGGCATAGGGCACGGGGGTCCAGGTGAGCGAGATCATCTCGCCGGTGGCCCAGTGCCAGTCCTCCCAGAAGGCCTCCTGCAGGCCCAGCACGCTGGGGCCGCTGAGCTTCAGGTGGGTGTCGCGCCAGTGGCCGAGGCGCGGGTTCTCGCCCAGGTATTCGGTGCCGACGTTGAAGCCGCCGATCCAGCCGGCGCGGCCGTCCACCACCAGCACCTTGCGGTGATTGCGGAAGTTGAGCTGGAAACGATGCTTCAGTCCCCGTGAGGAGCGAAAGGCGCTCACCTCGACGCCGGCCAGGCGCAGGTCGCGCAGGTAGCGCTCCGGCAGGCTGTGCGAGCCGATCTCGTCGAACAGGAAGCAGACCCGCACGCCCCGCTCGGCGGCGAGCTGCAGGCGCTGCTTGAGCGCCACGCCCAGGGCGTCATCGCGGACGATGAAGAACTGGATGAGGATGTACTCCTCGGCGGCGTCGATGCCGGCGAACAGGCTCTCGAAGGTGGCCTCGCCGTCGATCAGCAGCTCGGCGCGGTTGCCTCTGGTGAGCGGCATCAGGGCGAGCTGTTCCACCGCGCGAATGTCGGCATTGCTGGCGGATGAGAGGTAGGGTTCGAAGCGGTCCCGGTAGCGGTCCAGCTGGCGGCGCAGCACGCTGTCGCGCTCGCCCCGGGCCAGGACATAGCCGTAGAAGCGCGGCCGGCCGAAGATCCAGTAGGCCGGCACCGCCAGGTAGGGCATGGTCAGAAGCGAGATGATCCAGGCGATGGCGCCCTGGGAGGTGCGCGACGACATCAGGGCCAGCACGGCCGAGAGGATGCCCAGCACGTACGTTAGAAAGATCGCCAGGCCGATCAGCCAAGAGGTCATGGTCGACTCCCCGTTCCGTGGGACGACGGCGTGGCCGCCCTAAAACACCGTGTCCTGTTGCCGTACCCTCCCAGCATACCGTCAACGACGACGGCCCCACCAGATGGCGGGGCCGCAGAAAGCCGTTGCTGGAACACGCCGCAGCAAGGGGCGCCGGCGACAGGTCGTAGCGGGGGGCCTACGCCAGGGATGGCGTCGGTAGCGCCCAGGGAGGGGTTCACAGCGCCCCCGCGTAGACCTGTGGCCGGCACTGTCCATTCGAGACGCCAGCCTCGAACGTCACTAGCGCGTCAGGCGCGCTCGGCGATGATCTCCTTCCACTTGGCCGGACCGGTCTGGTGCACGGAGGTGCCCTGGCTGTCGACCGCCACCGTCACAGGCATGTCCTCGACCTCGAATTCGTAGATCGCCTCCATGCCGAGGTCCTCGAAGCCGACCACGCGGGCCTGCTTGATCGCCTGGGCGACCAGGTAGGCGGAGCCGCCCACGGCCATCAGGTAGACGGCCTCGTTGTCGCGGATCGCCTCGATGGCCGCCTCGCCCCGCTCGGCCTTGCCGACCATGCCCAGCAGGCCGGTCTCCTCGAGCATGGTGCGGGTGAACTTGTCCATGCGCGTGGCGGTGGTGGGACCGGCCGGGCCGACTACCTCGTCACGCACCGGATCCACCGGGCCCACGTAGTAGATGAAGCGACCCTGCATGTCCACGGGCAGCGGCTCGCCCTTGGCGATCATGTCGACCATGCGCTTGTGGGCGGCGTCGCGGCCGGTGAGCAGCTTGCCGTTGAGCAGCAGGGTGTCGCCGGGCTGCCAGGTCTTGACCTCCTCCGGCGTCACGCGGTCGAGGTCGACGCGCTTGACGTTGTCGCCCGCCTCGCGGGTGATCTCCGGCCAGTCCTCGAGCTTCGGTGCGGGCAGCGCCGCGGGGCCGGAGCCGTCGAGGGTGAAGTGGGCGTGGCGGGTGGCGGCGCAGTTGGGGATGATCGCCACCGGCTTGTTGGCGGCGTGGGTCGGGTAGTCCTTGACCTTGATGTCGAGCACCGTGGTCAGCCCGCCCAGCCCCTGGGCGCCGATGCCGCTCCGGTTGACCTTGTCGAACAGCTCCAGGCGCAGCTCCTCGGCCCGGTTGGCCGGGCCGCGTGCCTGCAGGTCCTGGATGTCGATGGGATCGAGCAGCGCCTCCTTGGCGATCTCCATGGCCTTCTCGGCGGTGCCGCCGATGCCGATGCCGAGCATGCCCGGCGGGCACCAGCCGGCGCCCATCTTGGGCAGCTGCTCCATCACCCAGTCGACCACGCTGTCCGAGGGGTTGAGCATGGCGAACTTGGACTTGGCCTCGCTGCCGCCGCCCTTGGCCGCCACGTGCACCTCGACGGTGTCGCCGGGCACCAGCTTGTGGTGGATCACCGCCGGGGTGTTGTCCTTGGTGTTGGCGCGCTTGCCGTCCGGGTCGGCCAGCACCGAGGCGCGCAGCACGTTGTCCGGCAGCTGGTAGGCGCGGCGCACGCCCTCGTTGATCATGTCGTCGAGGCTCATGTCGGCCTCGAAGCGCACGTTCATGCCCACGTGCACGAAGACCGTGACGATGCCGGTGTCCTGGCAGATCGGGCGCTTGCCGAAGGCACACATCCGCGAATTGATCAGGATCTGGGCGATCGCATCCTTGGCCGCCGGGTTCTCCTCCCGCTCGTAGGCCGCGGCCATGGCGTCGATGAAGTCCTTCGGGTGGTAGTAGGAGATGTACTGCAGGGCATCGGCGACGCTCTGGATCAGATCGTCCTGGCGAATCACGGTCATGGTCAAGGAGCTCCTTGGCGTTGTCGGCATGCCCGCCTGCGCCGGAAAGCGGCGCCACGTCGGGCCTGAACGGCGGGCATTATACCCTACCCTCCGTCCTGTCGACATTCTCCCCAAAGGTCTGATTCGTTGTAGTCAGCGATGCTAGGTAACGGTATAAATATGATAGCTACACAGGGCCAGGCTGACAGGCCGGGCAGAAGTAGAGCCGTCGCGAGGCCACCGCGGTGCGCACGATCGTTGTCCCGCAGGCGTGGCACGGCAGGCCGTCACGCTCGAACACGGCAAAGCGCCAGCGACGCCGTGAGGCACCCCGGGCCCGATCGGCCGCCGCCCAGTCGGGACGGTTGGTGACCCCGGCCTCCTCGTAGGCCTGGCGCGTCACCGCGAGGAGGCTCTCGGCCAGGTGCGTCAGCCCCTCCTCCTCCAGGGACTGGGGACGGATGCGGTGATGGAGCCCGGCGAAGAACAGGATCTCGGAGCGCAGGTAGTTGCCGATGCCGGCGAACAGCGACTGGTCGAGCAGCAGCCCGCCGAGGCCCCGGCGGCGAAAGCGAGGCTCGAGCAGCCGCGCCGCGGCCTGCTCCACCGTGACCCCGTGGGTCAGCAGGTCAGGGCCAAGTCGTGACAGGAACGGGTGCTCGTCGAGCCGCCCGGCCTCCCAGAGCGAGACGTCCGAGGCGCTGTAGAGGCTCGCCGCCCTCCCCTCGGCCACCAGGCGCACCCGCAGCGAGCGGCCGGTGTCGGGCTCGCGCTCGGCGTCGTGCAGCTTCCAGACGCCATAGAGCTGGTTGTGTGAGTAGAGCACCCGGCCGTCGTCGAAGCGGGTCAGCAGCGCCTTGCCCCAGCTGTCCACGGCGCTGACCTCGCGCCCGATCAGCGAGGCGGCCTGCCCCGCCAGCTCGGGAAAGGCGAACCAGGCGTCCTCCAGCCGCCGTCCGGCGAGCTGGCGATGCACGCGATCGGCCGCGCGACGGATCTCGGGGCCTTCAGGCATCGTCTCCCCTCCCGGTTACCGTCAGGCCGAGCCCAGCATCAGCTGGCGCTCCTTGAGCACGTGCAGGCGATCGCGCAGCCGCGCGGCCTCCTCGAACTCGAGGTTCTGCGCCGCCTCGTGCATGCCGTCCTCGACCTTGGCGATCTCCTTGAGCAGCGCCTGGGGCGACAGCTCGGCGGGATCGTAGACGGCCTCGGGCTCGGCGACCTTGCGCTCGCCACGGCGCCCCTTGCCCTTCTTGCCGGGGGCCTGGGCGGCCTCCATGATGTCGGCCACCGAGCGGGTCACGGTGGTCGGCGTGATGCCGTGGGCCTCGTTGTGGGCGATCTGCTTGGTGCGCCGGCGCTCGGTCTCCTCCATGGCGCGACGCATGGAGTCGGTGACCCGGTCGCCGTAGAGGATCGCCTTGCCGTGGGCGTTGCGCGCGGCGCGGCCGATGGTCTGGATCAGCGAGCGCTCGTTGCGCAGGAAGCCCTCCTTGTCGGCATCGAGGATCGCCACCAGCGAGACCTCGGGAATGTCGAGGCCCTCGCGCAGCAGGTTGATCCCCACCAGGACGTCGAACTTGCCGAGCCGCAGGTCGCGGATGATCTCGACCCGCTCCACGGTGTCGATGTCGGAGTGCAGGTAGCGCACCCGCACGTCGTGCTCGTCCAGGTACTCGGTGAGGTCCTCGGCCATGCGCTTGGTCAGGGTGGTGACCAGCACCCGCTCGCCTACCTCGGTGCGCGCGCGGATCTCGGAGAGCAGGTCGTCGACCTGGGTGGTGGCCGGGCGCACCTCGATCTCCGGGTCGAGCAGGCCGGTGGGCCGCACCACCTGCTCGACCACCTGGCCTGCGTGCTCGGCCTCGTAGGGGCCTGGGGTGGCCGAGACGAAGATCGTCTGCGGGCAGATGCGCTCCCACTCCTCGAACTTCATCGGCCGGTTGTCGAGCGCCGAGGGCAGGCGGAAGCCGTACTCGACGAGGGTCTCCTTGCGCGAGCGGTCGCCCTTGTACATGCCGCCTACCTGGGGAACGCTGACGTGGGACTCGTCGATGAACAGCAGCGCGTCGGCCGGCAGGTAGTCGAAGAAGGTCGGCGGCGGCGCACCCGGATCGCGCCCCGAGAGGTAGCGCGAGTAGTTCTCGATGCCGTTGCAGTAGCCGAGCTCCAGCATCATCTCGATGTCGTAGAGGGTGCGCTGTTCCAGGCGCTGGGCCTCGACCAGCTTCTCCTGCTTGCGCAGCTGGTCAAGGCGAGTGACCAGCTCAGCCTTGATCTCCTCGATGGCGCCGAGGATGGTCTCCCGCGGCGTCACGTAGTGCGACTTGGGGTAGATGGTCATGCGCGGCACCTTGCCTCGCACCTCGCCGGTGAGCGGATCGAAGAGGCTGATGGTATCGATCTCGTCATCGAAGAGCTCGACGCGCACCGCCTCGTCCTCGGCATCGGCCGGGAAGATGTCGATCACGTCGCCGCGCACCCGGTAGGTGCCGCGCTTGAAGTCCAGGTCGTTGCGCGTGTACTGCAGCTCCGCCAGGCGGCGCAGGAAGGCGCGCTGGTCGATCAGCTCGCCGCGGGTGAAGTGCAGGCGCATCTTCAGGTACTGGTCCGGGTCGCCCAGGCCGTAGATCGCCGAGACCGAGACCACGATGATGGCGTCGCGGCGCTCCAGCAGCGCCTTGGTGGCGGAGAGGCGCATCTGCTCGATGTGATCGTTGATCGAGGCATCCTTCTCGATGAAGGTGTCCGACGACGGCACGTAGGCCTCGGGCTGGTAGTAGTCGTAGTAGGAGACGAAGTACTCCACGGCGTTGTCGGGGAAGAACGCCTTGAACTCGCCGTAGAGCTGCGCCGCCAGGGTCTTGTTGGGCGCCATCACGATGGTCGGGCGCTGCAGACGCTCGACCACGTTGGCCATGGTGAAGGTCTTGCCCGAACCGGTCACGCCGAGCAGCGTCTGGTGGGCCAGCCCCGACTCGAGCCCGCCGATCAGGCCCTGGATGGCCGCGGGCTGGTCGCCGGCCGGCTGGAACTTGGACTGCAGACGAAAGGGCTTGCTCATGACGGCTCCGATGACGGTCCGGACGCCGTCGCGGCGCCCGAGAAGGAAACGACGCCGGGCGCGGGGTCAGGCGTCGGCGCGGGTTGGGGTGCTCTGGTCGGCGAGACGGGTGGAGACCTCCACGGTGGCGGTGGTCATCAGCCGATGAATCGGGCACTTGTCGCTGATCTCCTCGAGCCGCGCCCGCTGCTCGACGTCCTCGATGCCGTGGAAGGCCATCGCCACGTCGAGGCGATAGGTCCCGTGGCGCTCCTGGCTGTCGTCGCGGTTGACCGTGACGCTCACCCCCGACAGCGGCCACTGCTTGCGCCGGGCGTACATCATGGCGGTGATCGCCTTGCAGGCGCCCAGGGAGAGATCGAAGTAGTCGTGGGGATCCGGGGCGCTGTTCTCGCCACCATAGGCCTCGGGCACGTCGACGAAGAGCTCCTCGAACCCGTCCAGTTCGACCCGCTGGCGATAGACATGGTTGCGCTCGCTGACGACTTCAATGGTCTTTCTCACGCCGACACTCCTGTCACGTTGTACGGCCTCGCATCACTGCGGGGTCACTTCACCTCGATGCCGAGCTTCAGGGCCTTGACCGCCTGGATCAGCGCCTCGCGGCGGGCCTTGCCCTCGACTTCCGCGCCGTGGCGGCCGACCTCGACACTCTCGACGCCGTCGAGCATCATCAGGGCGGTGGTGATGCGGTTGACCTGGTCGGCGTTCTCGACGCCCTGAAAGCTCAATGACTGCTGGGCCATGCTCGGCTCCTGAGACGAATGAAGGGTGAGTGGGAGCAGGCCACGAGTCTAGCATGCCTCCCGAGCACCGGGCAGCGCTTGCAATGCCGCCCCGTCGCCCGCATCTAGCGCAGCATCATGCCCGACACCGAATCACGAGGAGCCCCGCAGATGAAGGATTGGATCGCTGCCACCGGCGGCCGGCAGGAGGCCGGCGACCGGGTGACGTTCGAGACGCCCGCGGCGCCCCGCCTCGCCCTGGAGAGCACGGTGATGACGCCACTGGCCCACCTGGGCATGCTCGACGTCGAGGGCCCGGATGCCGAGCGTTTCCTGCAGGGCCAGACCAGCGCCCAGGTATCGCTGGCCGACGGCACCTTCGCCCCGCTGACCTGCTTCTGCACCCCCAAGGGGCGTATGCTGGCCAACGCCCAGCTGATGCGTGTCGCCCCGGATCACTACCGCCTGATCATGCACGCGAGCCTGGTGGCGTCGCTTGCCGAGCACCTGGCGAAGTTTGCCGCCTTCTACAAGACCGAGCTGCGGACCCGTGACGATCTCGCGCTGCTCGGCCTGATCGGCCGCGAGGCCCCGGCGCTCGCCGAGGTGCGCTTCGACGCCGCGGCACCGCGCGCCTGGCACCAGAGCGGCGACCCGGCGGTCCAGCTGCTGGCCCACCCAGGGCCGCGCCCTCGCCTGCTGGTATGCCTGCCTGCCGAGCGCGTCGCGGCGGAGTGGTCGCGGCTCGCGGAGCACGCCACGCCGGTCGACAACGCCGTGTGGCGGCTGCACGACATCCAGGCCGGACTCGCCTGGCTCGATGCCGATCAGCGCGATACCTACCTGCCGCAGATGATCAACTGGGAGGCGCTGGGCGGCATCAGCTTCAAGAAGGGCTGCTACACCGGCCAGGAGGTAGTCGCCCGCGCCCACTTCCGCGGCCAGGTCAAGAAGCGCCTGGTGCGGGCCCAGCTCGACGGCGGCCTGCTGCCGGAACCCGGCAGCGCCATCGAGGACGCCAACGACAAGCGCCTCGGTGAGGTGCTGTGGGCCGAGCTCGACGCCTACGGCGAGGCCGAGGTGCTGGCGGTGATGAGCACCAAGGAGCCCGCCCTGCCCCTGCGCTGCGCCGGCCAGAAGCTGAAGCTGCTGAAGCTGCCCTACTCGGTGGAGCGGCTGGACCCGGAAACGCTGGCGGTCAAGTAGCCAGCCCGAACAGGCGGCGCGCGGTGGCGGTGCTCGCCGCCGCCACCCGCTCCTCCGACTGGCCGCGAAGCTCGGCCACCCGGCGGCACACCTCGGCGACCCGCGCCGGCTCGTTGCGCTCGCCCTGGTGGCCGGCCAGCGGCATGTCGGGGCTGTCGGTCTCCAGCACGTAGCCGTCGTCCGGCAGCGAGGCCACGGCGCGGTGCACCCTCCTGGCGCGCTCGAAGGTCGTCGCCCCGCCGAGCCCCAGGGTGAAGCCGAGATCGAGGAACCGCTTGGCCTGCTCGGGCGAGCCGGCGAAGGAGTGGATCAACCCGCCCGCGGGGAGCGCCAGCTGACGCAGCCGCTTGGCGACCCGGTCGTTGGCCTGCACGCAGTGGATCACCACCGGCAGCGCCTTCTCCTTGGCCAGGCGCAGCTGGGCGTCGAACAGGCGCCACTGGGCGTCGAGAGTCTCGTCGAAGCGGGCGTCGATGCCGCACTCGCCGATCGCCACGAGCTCCGGATGCTCCTCCACCCACTGCGCCAGCGCCTCGACGTCGTCCGGGGCGTGCTCGTCCATGAAGTAGGGATGCAGCCCCAGGCAGACGCCGACGTCCTCGCGCTTGCCCAGCGCCAGCACCCGCCCCCAGTGTCGCCGGGTCGTGCCGGGCACCACGAAATGCGTGACGCCCACCGCCCTGGCCCGCTCGAACACCGCCTCACGGTCGGCATCGAAGTCGGGGAAGTCCAGGTGGCAGTGGGCGTCGATCAGCATAGGGGCAAGCTACAAGGAGCAAGGAGCAAGGAGCAAGGAGCAAGCTACCTCTGCTGCCTTGCTCAAAGCGAGGGGCGCCGGGGACAGGCCGAAGAGGAGGACATTTGCCATGGATGGCAAATGTAGCGCCCAGGGAGGGGTTCACAGCGCCTCCTCGATGGTCCGGCACCCCGGGGCCTGGCCCCGGATCAGCCCCGACCGGGACTGCACTGGCACTAGCGCAGTCAGTGCTCACGCGTCGGCTGGAAGCGGATCTCCGGCCAGCGCTCCTGGGTCATCTGCAGGTTGACCCGGGTCGGGGCGATATAGGTCAGGTAACCGCCGCCGTCGATGGCGAGGTTCTGGCTGGCCTTGCGCTTGAACTCCTCGAGCTTCTTGGCGTCGTCCGAGTAGACCCAGCGTGCGGTGTTGACGTTCACGCCCTCGTAGACGGCCTCGACCTTGTACTCCTCCTTCAGGCGGTGGGCGACCACGTCGAACTGCAGGGTACCCACGGCGCCGAGGATCAGGTCGTTGTTGTCCATCGGCATGAAGACCTGCGTCGCGCCCTCCTCGGAGAGCTGCTGGAGGCCCTTCTGCAGCGCCTTCATCTTCAGCGGGTCCTTGAGGCGCACGCGCTTGAAGAGCTCCGGGGCGAAGTGCGGGATGCCGGTGAAGCGCATGTCCTCGCCCTGGGTGAAGGTGTCGCCGATCTGGATGGTTCCGTGGTTGTGCAGGCCGATGATGTCGCCGGGCCACGCCTCCTCCACCTGGGAGCGATCCGCGGCCATGAAGGTCAGGGCGTCGGCGATCTTGACGTCCTTGCCGATGCGCACGTGGCGCATCTTCATGTTCTTCTCGTACTTGCCCGAGCAGACCCGCAGGAAGGCGATGCGGTCGCGGTGGTTCGGGTCCATGTTCGCCTGGATCTTGAAGACGAAGCCGGTGAAGCGTCCGTCGTCCGACTCCACCGTGCGGGTGTCGGTCTCCCGCGGCTGGGGCGGCGGCGCATACTCGACGAAGCCGTCGAGCATCTCGCGCACCCCGAAGTTGCCCATGGCGGTACCGAAGTAGACCGGCGTCAGCTCACCGCGGCGATACGCCTCGAGGTCGAAGGCGTGGGAGGCCCCGCGCACCAGCTCGACCTCCATGCGCAGCTCCTCGGCCTGGTCCTCGCCGAGCACCGCGTCCACCTCGGGGTTGTCGAGCCCCTCGATGCGCTTGTCCTCGGGGATGCGGTTGCCCTGGCCCTGGGTGTAGAGGTGGATGGTGTCGTTGTAGAGGTGGTAGACACCCTTGAAGTGACGCCCCATGCCGATCGGCCAGGTCATGGGCGCGCACTGGATGTTGAGCACCTCCTCGACCTCGTCCATCACCTCGACGGGGTCGCGGATATCGCGGTCCATCTTGTTGACGAAGGTGAGGATCGGCGTGGTGCGCAGGCGACACACCTCCATCAGCTTGATGGTGCGGGCCTCGACGCCCTTGGCGCCGTCGATCACCATCAGCGCCGAGTCCACCGCGGTCAGGGTGCGGTAGGTGTCCTCGGAGAAGTCCTCGTGGCCCGGCGTGTCGAGCAGGTTGACGATGCGCCCGCCGTAGGGGAACTGCATCACCGAGGTGGTCACGGAGATGCCCCGCTCCTGCTCCATCTTCATCCAGTCGGAGGTGGCGTGGCGGTCGTCGCGCTTGCTCTTGACGGAACCGGCCAGCTGGATGGCGTTTCCGAACAGCAGCATCTTCTCGGTGATGGTGGTCTTGCCGGCGTCGGGGTGCGAGATGATCGCGAAGGTGCGGCGCAGCGCGGCTTCATGGGCGAGGGTCGAGTTGGACATTGCGTCTCGTCGCTGATTGGTGCAGGGCCGGCCGGCGTCATGACGCCGGCCGACGCGTGTCGGTGTCTATCGATGCGTGTGGGGCGCGATTGTACCGTCAGGCACGGAGTCTGTCGCCGGTCGTGGCCAGCCCGGACGCCCACCGACCCTCGGGACGGGCGGTGCCATCCCGGCATGTCCCGACAGCCGGTCCCGAAGGTCATCGGCACATAATGGGCGTTTTATTGCACAAATATCACCTGCCTGCCCAGATATGGGTAATTTACTGCGCAATAAATGGCGCCTGCGCTAAACTATGCGCAATAGATTGCACACACACCTCGGCAGACAAGGGCCCCACATGCAGCTGACCATCCAGATCCACCATCGGGGGCAGTGGCACGATGCGGCCCTGCTGGAGATCCCGACCCCGGAACGCGGCACGGCCGGTCCCGCCCGGCTGGGCTACCTGCAGGAGCACGCCCTGGCCTGGATGTCCCGCGACGACGAGCACGCCTGCAGCCTGACCCTGCCGGTCGAGCTGATGATGCGCCATCACGGCGAGCGCTGGTTCGGCTTCCTGGAGGACATCATGCCGGCCGGGGCGAGCCGGCGTTACTGGATCGACCACCTCGGCATCCAGGACCTGACGCCCGGCGAGCAGGACAGCGAGCTGCTGCACCGGGGCACCATCGCCCCGGTCGGCAACCTGCGCATCCGCGAGGCCGTGCCGCCCCGCCCCCCGGGCGGCACGCTGGAGACGCTGCGCTTCCCGCTGGGGGACGTCATCGAGCGGCATACCGACTTCCTGGAGTACGCCCAACAGATGGGCGCCGCCAGCGGCGGGGCCACCGGTGCCGGCGGCGAGGCGCCCAAGCTGCTGGTGCGGCGCACGCCGGACGACCAGGTCTGGATCGACACCTGGCAGGACGACCCGACGACCCTAGACCCACACTTCCTGGTCAAGTTTCCCCGTGGCCAGCGCGGGGCCGACGACTGCGACATCCTGCGCGCCGAGTACCACTACTACCGGGAGCTTGCCGATCTTGGCATCGACAGCGTGCCGCTCGAGGGCCTGGCGCTGACCGAGGGCGAGCGCTATCCCTCGCTGTGGCTGCCGCGCTTCGACGTGGCGGCGCGCGACGGCCGGCTCTGCCGCTTCGGCCTGGAGTCCGTCTATGCGCTGCTCGGCGTGGCCCCGGGCACGCACCTGCGCCATGGGGCGGTCGTCGAGCGGCTGGTCACCCTGCTCGAGGCGCAGTATCGGGTCCGGGAGCTGGACGAGCCCTTCGACCGGGAAGCCTTCGTGATCGAGTGGGTGAAGCGCGACCTGCTGAACGTGGCCTTCGGCAACTCGGACAACCATGGGCGCAACGCCGCCCTGCTCAAGCGTCCGGAGGGCATCTGGCACGCCCCGGTCTACGACTTCGCCCCCATGAAGGCCGACCCCGAGGGCGTCACGCGCACGACCCAGTGGGGCGCGCCGCTCGAGCAGGGCGGCGAGTACGACTGGCCCGCCATCGCCCGCTCGCTGGGCGCGCTGGTCCCGCCGGATCGCCTGATGGCGGAACTGGAGGCCCTCGCCGGCCGCCTGAAGGGCCTGGACCAGCGCCTGGCCGCACGCGGCGTGCCCGAGAGGATCCTCGGCCGTCCCGCGGTGGGGCTTGGCCATCTCGATCAACGACTCCAGCGCTGGGGGCTGATCTCATGAAACGCGACGCCATGACCCCGGAGGCCCGGGAGGCCGCCCTGCTGGAGCAGCTGCGCCGGCTGCTGCGCGGGGAACAAAGCGAGGGCCAGGTGCTGCGCCACCTGCGCCGGGAAGTGCTGGGCATGTCCCAGGGCGACTATGCGGCCCTGGTGGGCATCAGCCGCCGCACCCTCTCCGACATCGAGCGCGACGCCGGCAACGCCTCCATGGCCAGCATGGACCGCGTCTTTCGCCCCCTGGGGCTGCGGGTCGGCCTGCTGCCGCGCCAGCCCGCCCTGCTGGCAAGGCTGGTCGAGGACGACGCCACCCGAGGGCCGCGATCCGGCTAGCGGAGGCTGCGCTCGATGATCTGCAGGGTCCGGTCGTCGAGGCCGAGGGCCTCGAGGGGATCGGCCACGCCGACGTGCTCGAGCCAGCGCAGCTGCAGGCGATAGGCCTCCCCCTCCAGGCGGCCCCGCGAGCGTGCCTCGGCGCCGGCCGGGGGAACGCCGGGACGGGCGCCGTCGGACCGAGCCTCCTCTGACGCCTCATCATGAGGCTCGGCCTCCCGGAAGCGGACCCGATGCACCTGGAAGTGGTGGACGAGCTCGTGGAGCAGATAGCTCTGGTCGAGCCGGGTCGCGAGATCCAGGGCGGCATCCAGATAGATGCGGGCCTCGCGAGGGTCGTAGGCGCCCTTGATACGAACGCCGAGGGGCTCCCGGAAGTCGGGGAAGCAGCGCTGCTGCAGCGCGGGCTGGCGCTCGAACCCCACCCCGGGCAGCTCGGGAGCCGGATCATCGCTCTGTTCTGCGAGCCAGGCGCTCTGCTCACGCAGCAGCTGGCCGAGGGCCTGGGCCGAGACGCCGCCGGCCGGCACGCCCGCCGCGGCCATCGGCACCACCAGCGCCAGCAGCGCCAGCAGCAGCAGGAGTGTCTGCACGCGCCCTTCCCAAAGCCTTGGAAGGCGTGCCGACCGGACCGCCGGGCGCGTCACCGAGACGCGGGAGCAACGAGTGAGGGAGATCGACATGGCCTGGCTCCCGGCGGGAGGGGGATAGGCCGCGGCGTGCTCGGCGTTTCGCGGCCGCCACCTGGCCAGTCTAGCCGCCGGGGGCCACCATCGCCCGCCACGGGCATGGCCAGACGGCGCTCTGGGCGTCATCCTGTCGGGACGACGACATACACCCAACGACGCACGAGGAGCGAGGATGTCGGCACGCGACGAGGCGCGGATCAGCTTTCGGGACGCCGACGAGGCGGGACGCTGGCACGCCGTCAACGACGGCGTGATGGGCGGCGTCTCCCAGGGCCGCCTGCAGGCCGAGGGGGACCTCGGAGTCTTCACGGGACGGCTGTCCCTCGAGCATGGCGGCGGCTTCGCCTCGATACGTCGGGCGCCGGTCGACGAGGCACGGGAACAGACACCGGGCGGGCCTCGCAGCGCCTCCCTGGAACGGGCCCTGGGCCAGGCCCGCGGGGTGCGCCTGCGGGTGCGCGGTGACGGCCGCCCCTACCAGCTGCGCCTGCGCAGCGAGCGACTCGTCGAGGGCGCGGCCTATCGCGCCCGGTTCGCCACCACGGGAGAGTGGCAGACCATCGACCTCCCCTGGGACGCGTTCGAGGCGGTGTTTCGCGGCCGGCGGCTGGAAGATGCCCCGCCGCTCGCGCCGGACGCGATCCGCCAGCTCGGCTTCCTGATCGCCGATCGCCGCGAGGGGCCGTTTCGCCTGGAGATCGCGACCCTCGAGGCGCTGCCATGAGTTCGCAGCGCACGCCGCGACCCACCCTCACGCTGGTCTACGACGGCGAGTGCCCGCTGTGCCGGCAATTCGTGCGCCTGCAGCGGCTGCGTCGCGACGTCGGCGACCTGGCGCTGATCGATGCCCGCCAGGAGAGCGACGCCCGACGCGAGCTCTCCGAGCAGGGCATCGACCTGGACGAGGGGGTCGCGCTGCGCATCGGCGAGCACTGGGTGCACGGCAGCGAGGCCCTGCATCGCCTGGCGCTGATGAGCACCGGCAGCGGCCTCTTCAACCGCCTGATGGCGAGGCTCTTCGCCTCACCGGAGCGCACCGCCCGCCTCTATCCCTGGCTGCGCCGCGGCCGCGCCCTCCTGCTGCGCCTGCTGGGGCGCGAGTCCATCAACAACCTGCGACGCCGGTGAACCGGCGGCGTCACCGGGGCAGGCCCTACCAGGGGAGCGTATCGCCGTTGCTGTGCCAGAAGCCGCCGCTGGTCTCGAGCGTCAGCGCCGCGATGCGCGCCGCGATGCCCTCGGCGGCCTCCTCCGGGCTGATCAGGCCACCGAAATTGACCATGCGCGTCTGCACGTAGCCCGGATGGAGCTGGGCCACGGCGATGCCGCGCGGCGCCAGGTCCACCGCCAGCGACTTGCCGAAGGCGTTCAGCGCCGCCTTGGAGGCCCGGTAGCCGTAGCGCCCACCGGAGTCGTTGTCGGCGATCGAGCCCATGCGGCTGGTGATGTTGGCGATCTTGGCCCCGTCGCCGAGCCGGGGCAGCAGGGCCTCGGTGACCCGCAGCGGGGCGTAGGCGTTGACCTCCATCTGCGCGCGGATGGCCTCGAAGTCGAGCTCGCCCAGCGCCTCGTCGTGGAGCATGCCGGCGTTGTTGATCAGAAGGTCGAGCGGCTGCTCCCCGAGCACCTCGGCGAGGCGCGCGACATCCGCCTCGCGGGTCACGTCGATGCCGTCGATGATCCGGTCGGCCACCTCGGCGAGTTCCTCGGAGCCGGCGCGGCAGACGCCGATCACCTGCCAGCCCGCCCGGTGGTAGTGGCGCGCCAGCGCCAAGCCGACGCCGCGATTGGCGCCGGTGATCAGTACGGTGGTAGCCATGTGGTCTCCTTCATTGGCCGTTCGTCCGGTTAGCGGCCGTCCGCGTCGGGGACGGCTGGAGCGTGTCGCGCTGCCCTTTAGGTGCGGGACCCCGCCGCGATTTCAAGGGGCGATTTCAAGGGGCACTGTCTGGCCTACACTGGTGGCCAACGGCCCCGCTGGCGGCGCGGCCCCGTTGCGAGGAGTCGGCATGGAACCCAATCATCGCTTCAACGTGATCTACGTGCTGATCGCCGTGATGCTCTTCCTGACCTTCCAGAACGTCTACCGCAACTGGCAGACCACCGATCCCATCCCCTACTCGGAATTCACCCGGCTGCTGGAGGAGGGCCGCATCGCCGACGTGCAGATCGGCGACGATCGCCTCACCGGCACCTTCACCTCGCCCCAGCCCGACGGCCGGACCGCCTTCACCACCAACCGGGTCGACCCCGGCCTGGCCGAGCGGCTGGCCCAGTACGACATCACCTTCGACGGCCGCCCGGCGAGCCCCTTCCTGACCGTGCTGCTGTCGTGGTTCTTTCCACTGGTGCTGCTCTTCGTCATCTGGTCCTTCCTGATCCGCCGCATGACCGGTGGCGGCGGGATCGGCGGCATGATGTCGATCGGCAAGTCCAAGGCCAAGGTCTACGTGGAGACCTCGACCAAGGTGACCTTCGAGGATGTCGCCGGGGTGGACGAGGCCAAGCACGAGCTGCAGGAGGTGGTGGCCTTCCTGCGCGATCCACAGCGCTACGGCCGGCTCGGCGCGCATATCCCCAAGGGCATCCTGCTGGTCGGCCCGCCCGGCACCGGCAAGACGCTGCTGGCCCGGGCCGTGGCCGGCGAGGCCGGCGTGCCCTTCTTCTCGATCTCCGGGTCGGAGTTCGTCGAGATGTTCGTCGGCGTCGGCGCCGCCCGGGTGCGCGACCTCTTCGAGCAGGCCGCCAAGGCCAAGCCCTGCATCATCTTCATCGACGAGCTGGACGCCCTGGGCCGGGCCCGCATCCCGGGCGCCATGGGCGGCCAGGACGAGAAGGAGCAGACGCTCAACCAGCTGCTCTCGGAACTCGATGGCTTCGACCCCTCCACCGGGATCGTGCTGCTGGCCGCCACCAACCGGCCGGAGATCCTCGATCCCGCCCTGCTGCGCGCCGGCCGCTTCGACCGCCAGGTGCTGGTGGATCGCCCCGAGCGCCACGGGCGGCTGCAGATCCTGCGGGTGCACATCGGCAAGATCCACGCCCTGGCCCCGGACGTCGACCTCGACCATATCGCCTCGCTGACCCCGGGCTTCACCGGCGCCGACCTCGCCAACCTGGTCAACGAGGCGGCGCTGCTGGCCACCCGCCGCGACAGCGAGATGGTGGCCATGGCGGACTTCACCGACGCCATCGAGCGCATCGTCGCCGGCCTCGAGAAGAAGAGCCGGCTGCTCAATGCCCACGAGCGCGCGGTGGTCGCCCACCACGAGATGGGCCATGCCCTGGTGGCCGCCTCCCTGCCGGGCATGGACCCGGTGCACAAGGTCTCGATCATCCCGCGCGGCGTCGGCGCGCTGGGCTACACCATCCAGCGTCCCACCGAGGATCGCTTCCTGCAGAGCGAGAGCGACCTGAAGTATCGCATGGCGGTGCTGATGGGCGGCCGTGCGGCCGAGGAGCTGATCTTCGCGGAGGTCTCCACCGGCGCCGCCGACGACCTGGCCAAGGCCAGCGAGATCGCCCGGGACATGGCGAGTCGCTTCGGCATGGCCGACGGGACCGGCCAGGTGGTCTACCAGCGGGAGCGCCAGGCCTTCCTGGGCGAGCAGAGTGTCCTCGGTCAGCCCCGCGACTACGCCGAGGCCACCGCCCGGGAGATCGACCTGGCGGTGCGCCAGCTGGTCGACGAGGCCTACGCCCTGGCCCGGGAGACGCTCACCGCGCGGCGCGACGACCTCGAGGCCGGCGCCGCCCTGCTGCTCGAGCGCGAGACACTGACCGCCGCGGAATACCCGCCGATGGCGCCCTCGCCCCCCGAGGCGACCTCCTAGCAGGCGGAGCCTCATGCGGGGGCACGGCGACCGCTCGTGGGGCGCCACCGCCGGCCTTTGGCAAGCCTTAAGACATCCTTAAGAAAGTGCCGCGATACTCCGCCCGCCTGCGCCGGACGCCGACGGCGCGAGCGGGCGCGTTTCCGGTTGCGAGCTGACTATTCGCACCCTATCATTCGCGCTCTCTGCTCACCCTCTCCCCCGGGAACCTCCACTCCGATGTCGATGCTACCCCGACCGCACCACAGGCTCCGGCACCCTGCCCGACTGCCTGGTCTTCTCGTGCTCGTGTTCTTGGCCCTGCTGGCCGCCCCGCTGGCCCAGGCTTCCGCCGGCCCTCTCGCGCTCACCCACTCGCTCTCCGGCTTCACCGCCGTGACGCTGTTCCTGCTCGCCTACGTGCTGGTGATGGCCGAGGAGCAGCTGCACATGCGCAAGTCCAAGCCGGTGCTGATCGCCGCCGGCCTGATCTGGACGCTGATCGGCTGGGTCTACGTGCAGGCGGGCCTGCCCGACGCCGCCGAGGAGGCCTTCCGGGAGACGCTTCTGGAGTACAGCGAGCTGCTGCTCTTCCTGCTGGTGGCGATGACCTACATCAACGCCATGGAGGAGCGCCGCGTCTTCGACGCGCTGCGCGCCTGGATGGTGCGGCGGGGCTTCAGCTACCGCTCGCTGTTCTGGATCACCGGCGTGCTGGCCTTCGCCATCTCGGCCATCGCCAACAACCTGACCACGGCGATGCTGATGTGTGCCGTGGTGCTCAAGGTCGCCGAGGGCGACAAGCGCTTCATCGGCCTGTGCTGCGTCAACATCGTCATCGCCTCCAACGCCGGCGGCACCTTCAGCCCCTTCGGCGACATCACCACCCTGATGGTCTGGCAGGCCGGCATGGTGAAGTTCGACCAGTTCTTCGCCCTGCTGGTGCCGGCGCTGGTCAATTACCTGCTGCCGGCGGTGATCATGAGCCTGTTCATCAAGAACCGGAAGCCCGACGCCCTGGAGGAGAACGTCTGGCTCAAGCGGGGTGCCCGCCGCATCATCGCCCTGTTCCTGTTCACCGTGGCCAACGCCGTGGCCTGCCATACCCTGCTCAACCTGCCGCCGGTGCTCGGCATGATGACCGGCCTCGGCCTGCTGCAGTTCTTCGGGTACTACCTGCGGCGCAGCCTGCCGATGTCGCTGGAGCGCAAGCGCACCCGCTACGCCCAGCGCGGCGACTGGAAGAAGCTCGAGCAGCTCGGCAGCGTGGTGCCCTTCGACGTCTTCACGCGGATCGCCCGCTCCGAGTGGGACACCCTGCTGTTCTTCTACGGTGTAGTGATGTGCGTCGGCGGCCTCGGCTTCATGGGCTACCTGGCGCTGCTCTCCGAGACGCTCTACACCGGCTGGGACCCGGTCTGGGCCAACATCGTGCTGGGCGTGGTCTCGGCCGTGGTCGACAACATCCCGGTGATGTTCGCCGTGCTCTCGATGGAGCCGGCCATGTCGCTCGGCAACTGGCTGCTGATCACCCTCACCGCCGGCGTCGGCGGCAGCCTGCTCTCGGTAGGCTCCGCCGCCGGAGTGGCGCTGATGGGCCAGGCGCGGGGCAACTACACCTTCGCCACCCACCTGCGCTGGGCACCGGTCATCGCCCTGGGCTACGCGGCGAGCATCGCCGTGCACCTCTGGATGAACGCCGAGGGCTTCCTGCCCCTCGGCTGAGCCAGCCGCGCTGGGCGCGAGGAGGCCTTAAGAAACCGGTAAGGAAGCCGTGAAACGCTGATGCCATCAGGGGCCGCGACGGCGGCCCCGCCTGGCCATCACGACACGGAGCCTCCCATGACGACCCTCTCCCCCTCCCCGATCCAGCCGGTCGCGCTCAACGCCCGGCCGACCATCGTGACCCCCGAGTCGCTGATCCTCGATGCGACGAGCCCGGCCATGATGGTGCTCACCGACTTCGCGCGCACCGCCCCCCAGACGATCCAGGCCGATCGACCCGTCGACGAGGCCCACCAGAAGATGATCAGCGGCGGTGTCCGCCTGCTGCTGGTGGTCGACGAACGGGGACGCTGCAGCGGCGTGCTGCCCGCCCGCGAGGTGATCGGCGGTCGCCTGATCACGCTGGCCATGCAGCAGCACGGCATCGACCGGGGCGACGTCACTGTCGGCATGATCCAGACCCCGCTGCACAAGACCCCGACGCTCACCCTGGAGACGCTGGCCGAGCTGAGCCTCGAGGATCTGGTGCAGTCGCTGAAGCGCTTCGGTGATCAGCACCTGCTGGTCACCGAACACGCCCCGCGCCACAGAGAGCGCATCCGCGGGGTGATCTCGGCGGCCGACATCGCCCGCGTGCTGGGCTATCGCCCGGGCGGGCTGGCCGAGGCGAGAAGCTTCGCCGACATCTGCAAGGTGGTGCTCGGCCGTGAGCTGTGACGCCGGGCGCGCATGATCTCGACTGGCCCGTTCTGGTCGGAAGGGGCCAGCCGGATCGCCACCTTACGGCCGCCTGCCGGCACGAGGACCAGGGGGCGTCGCGTCAGGCGGGGAGCGAGCCGGGCGCACCCAGGGGGAGATCCCCGAGATCGGACAGGTCATCGAGGATCACGGTGCCTTCATACCCTCGCACGTCGCGCAGAAGCTCGGCGCCGACGACCCGGCCGCGGATCCGTTCCGCCTCGAGGGTGTCGCCCACCCGTGGCATCTGATCCGCTTCCAGGCAGTGCAGCAGGTAGCTGCCCGGGGTGTAGCTGACGACGAGAAGTTGCATGGGAGGGCCCTCCCTCGGTGAGACTTCGGAGTGAGTCTTGACCATGGCGAGAGGCCTGTCACTGAAGAAACGCTGTGCGCAAATGGCGTCGATCCAAGCCATTGATCGTGCAGGCCTGGCCAGACGTGTCGCCGATCGCTTGCCAGGAGATCGCGGCACGCAGGCGATAGAACGCGGCGGTGACGCGGGCCAGGGGGCGAGCGGGAACTCGGCTATGCTGGGGGGATGTCCCGCGGCCAAGGAGGCACCGTGCGCATTACCCACCTGGCGGCCTACACCGGCGAGCTTCACTACGACGGCAGCGCCTATGCCTTCGCCGGCGGACGCACCTACCGGCGGTTCACCAGCACCGTGGTGGTGCTCACCACCGACCAGGGCCTGACCGGCGTCGGCGAGGTGTGCCCCTGCGGCCCGAGCTACATGCCCGCCTTCGCCGGCGGCCTGCCCGCCTGCCTGGAGGAACTCGCCCCTCACGTGATCGGCGAGGATCCCTGCCACGTCTCGCGCCTCGCCGGGATCATGGACCGGGCGCTCAACGGCCATGCCTACGCCAAGGCCGCCATCGATCTCGCCTGCTGGGACCTGCTGGGCCAGGCGGCGGGGCTGCCCGTTCACGTGCTGCTGGGCGGGCGACTCGTGGAGGCGATGCCGCTGCATCGCATCGTGCCGCTGGCCGAGCCGGAGGCCATGGCACGCTCGATGGAGACCTACCGCGCGGCGGGCTTTCGCCACTTCCAGATCAAGCTGGGCCACGCGGTGGAGGACGATATCGCGATGCTGCGCACGCTTGCCGAGGGCCGCAAGCCGGGCGAGGTGTGGGTGGGGGACGTCAATGGGGCCTGGCGCCGCGACCAGGCGGCGCGCTTCTCCCGCTCGCTTGCCGATCTGGACCTGATCCTGGAGCAGCCCTGCGCCAGCTACGAGGAGTGCCTGTCGTTTCGACGGCGCTCGCACCACCCCGTCAAGCTCGACGAGAGCCTGACCAGCCTCGCGGACGTCCAGCGGGCACTGCGCGACGATGCCATGGACGCCATGGCGCTGAAGGTCAGCAAGTTCGGTGGCCTCACGCCCTCCCGGGTCATCCGCGACCTCTGCGTCGCCGCCGGCATCCCGATGACCATCGAGGACGCCTGGGGCAGCGGCATCGCCACCGCCGCCTATGCCCAGCTGGCGGCCAGCACCCCCGCCCACTGCCTGCTCAATACCACCGACCTGCACCGCTACAACACCACCCAGCTTGCCCAGGGCGCCCCGGCGGTGACGGACGGCACCATGAGCGTGAACGACCGGCCGGGCCTCGGCGTCACGCCGGATTTCGACCGGCTCACGGGCCCGATCCTCGCCCACGGCTGAGCCGCGCCCGCGGTTGTCGTCAGCCGCGCGCCGGCGCCTCCTCGCCGTGTTCGTCAGCGCGACCGAACCGTTCGCGCAGCCGCTCGAGGTAGCTCAGCAGCACCGGGATCACGGCCAGCACCAGCAGGGTCGAGAAGGCGAGGCCGAAGGCGATGGAGACGGCCATGGGGATCAGGAACTGCGCCTGCAGCGAGGTCTCGAAGAGCAGCGGCAGAAGCCCGCCGATGGTGGTCAGCGAGGTGAGCAGCACGGCGCGCACCCGCTGCACCACCGCCTCGTTGAGGGCGGCGTCGATGGCGAGCCCCTTGTGGCGCTGATGGCGGTAGAAGGCCACCAGGATGATGGCGTTGTTGACCACGATGCCCGAGAGCCCGAAGAGCCCGAACAGCGACAGCATGGTCAGGTTGAGGCCCAGCGCCCAGTGGCCCAGCAGCGCCCCGACCAGCGCCAGCGGGATGATCGTCATGACGATCAGCGGCAGGCTCCAGGAGGCGAAGACCCAGGCCAGCACCACGTACATCAGCCCCAGGCCGATCAGCAGACCGGTGCGCATGTCGGCGAAGGTCTCGCGCTGGTCGGCGGCGCGTCCCTCGAAGCTGTAGCGGAGCCGGTGGGTGCTGGCGAGCATCGGCAGCACCTCCTCGGAGAGGGCGTCCAGCACCCGCTCGGCGTTGGTGATCTCGCCGTCGAGCTCGGCGGTCACCTCCACCGCCAGGCGGCCGTCGGCATGGCGCAGCGCCTCGAAGCCCTGGCGATGGTCGAGCACCATGACCTGGTCCAGCGGCACGAAGCGCCCCTGTGGGGTGCGCACCGTCAGGCGCGACAGCGTCGAGAGTCGCTCGCGCTGCTCCCGGGGCAGCATCACCCGCACCTCGATCTCGTCGGCGCCGTCCTGGTAGATCTGCACCAGGCGGCCGTCGAAGGCCGCCCGGAGCTGTCGGCCCAGCTCGAGGGTGGTCAGCCCCAGGGCCTCGCCGTGGGGGCTCACCCGGTAGAGGAGCTGCTCGCGCCCCCAGGGCATGTCGTCCTCGGTATCCAGCACACCGGGCAGCTCGCGCAGCGAGCGGGAGAGCGATTCCGCGGCGGCCTTGAGGTCCTCCGCCGACTCGCCGGTCAGGCGGATGTTGACGTCCTTGCCGGGCGGGCCCGCCGCGCGCTCGTTGATGGTCAGGTTCTCCAGGCCCGCCGGCTCGTCCATCCGCGCGCGCCAGGCGCGGATGAACTCGGCGTTGCGCACGTCGCGATCGTCCGAAGGGGTGAGCTCTATCATCATCGAGCCGACGTTGTCGCCGTTGCGTCCCTGCTCGCCGCTCGAGATGGTGGCCCCATGGCGCGTCACGGCGTGCTGGACGAGCCCGCCGCCGAGCGCCGCCTCGGTCTCGTCCAGGGCGGCCTGCATCTGCTCCAGCAGCGTATCGACGGTGCCGCGATCGGTGCCGGCCACGAAGCTGGCGTTGGCATAGAGGATGTTGGGCTCGGGCGTCGGGAAGAAGTTGAACTCCAGGCGCCCCCCGACCAACAGGCCGACGGTGAAGAGCACCACCGCGAGCGCCGAGGCGAGCGTGGCGCCGCGGTGGCGCAGGGTCAGCGCCGAGAAGCGCCGGAAGGGCCCCTCGCGAAAGCGCTCGAAGGCCGTCTCGAAGCGTTCCCGAGGCCGCGACAGCAGGTGGCGCCGCGGCGTCTTGCCCGGCACGAAGGCGTTGCGCAGGTGGGCCGGCAGCACCACGAAGCACTCCAGCAGCGAGGCGATGAGCACGCAGATCATCACCACCGGGATATCGCCGAGGATGTTGCCGATCACCCCGCCCACCAGCAGCAGCGGCATGAAGGCGGCCACCGTGGTCAGCGACGAGGCGATGACCGGCCACAGCATGCGCCGAGCGGCTCCCTCGGAGGCGTGGCGGGCGGCCTCGCCGCCGCGAAAGTGGGCGTCGGCGTCCTCGCCGACCACGATGGCGTCGTCGACGATCACCCCCAGCGCCATGATCAGCGCGAACAGCGAGATCATGTTGATCGACCCGCCGATCACCCAGAACACCGCCATGGCCGCCAGGAAGGCGGTGGGAATGCCGATGGCCACCCACAGCGCCACCCGGGCGGGCAGGAAGAAGTAGAGCAGCAGCAGCACCAGCGCGAGCCCGCCCAGGCCGTTGCTGATCAGCAGCCAAATGCGCTCGGCGATCAGCTGCCAGGTCTCGTCGTGCACCTCGAGCTCCACCGAGGGCGGCAGCTGGGGGCGGGTCTCGTCGAGCCAGCGATTGAGCACCTCGGCAGCGGCCAGCGAGTTGCCGTTCTCGCTTCGCTGCAGCATCAGCTCCACCGCCGGTTGGCCGTCGCGACTCAGGGTCACCGAGGGCTCGCGGGCCTCCTGGCGGATGGTGGCGATGTCGCCCAGGCGCAGCTGCACCCGTTCGCCGCTGAGCACCGGCAGGTCGGCGAAGGCCAGGGCGTCGCGGCGCTGCTCCACGGCGCGCAGCTCGCGGGTGCTGTCCTGCTGGCCGAGCAGCCCCGCCGGCAGGTCTCGGGACATCGCCTCGATGCGCTCGGCGATCTCGCCGAGGCCGAGCTGCAGCCCCTGCAGCCGCTCGGCCGGGACCTCGATGCTGATCTGCTGGTCGGGCAGGCCGCTGATCTCCACCCGGTCGATGCCCGCCTGGAGCAACTGGTCCTCGAAGCGGTTGGCCAGGTGGCGAAGCTCCCGGGGCGTGACCTCGCCGTGCACCAGCAGCCGGGCCACCGGCTCGTAGCGCGCCGCCCGGGCGACCTGGGGCTCCTCGGCGTCCACCGGCAGATTGGTGAACTCGTCGACCTGCTGGCGGACGTCGTCCAGCGCCAGGATGGGATCGGTGCCCTCGTGGAACTCCAGGGTGATGCTCGAGACGCCCTGGGCCGAGGTGGAGGTCATGCGCTTCAGGCCATCGATGCTGCGCAGGCGCTGCTCGAAGGGGATGGTGATGCCCTGCTCGATGTCCTCCGCCGAGGCGCCGCTCCACACCGTGCGCACGCTGACCACGTCCAGGGCGAAGGTGGGGAAGAACTGGATGTTCATGCGCGAGATGCCGAGCGCCCCGCCGAGCAGCATCACCAGCATCACCAGGTTGGCGGCGACCCGGTGGTGGACGAAGAAGCCGATCAGGCCGCGCCGACGGCTCACGAGGACGCCTCCGGGTCGCCTTCGCGCGCCTCGTCGACGCCTTCCGGCGGCTCATTGGCGCTCTCGACCAAAAGCCCCTGCATGGCGTTGGGCAGGTGGGTGACGATCACCCGGTCGCCGTCGACCAGCGCCTCGCCGCTGACCAGCGCCCAGCGCTCGCTGTCGCGGATCACATCGCCGTGGAGGGTTACGGCCAGGCGCTGCATGCGGTTCGCCTCGTCCATCCGGTAGAGGGCGTCGTTGCCGTAGAGGGCGCTGTAGGGTACCGCCAGGCTCTCCGGCACCCGCGGGCGCTCGAGGGACACGGCCGCGAGGCTGCCGGGACGCAGCCGCTCGCCCCCCGCCACGAGGCGCAGGATCGCCTCGGTGCCGGCGGGGTCGCCCTCGCCGGCGAGCCCCTCCAGCGCGAAGCGAGCGCCCTGCCCGTCGCTGGCCACCAGGCGCTGCCCCCGGGACAGCGCCTCGAGGAGCTCGTCCTGATGGCGCCGGGGGATGCGCGCGCGAAGCTCCAGCCCCCGCACCGGATAGACGCTGAGCAGCTCGCTCTGCGCCGCGACCCGATCGCCCGGGGCGACCCGGATGCGCGTGACGATGCCGTCGAAGGGCGCCTCGACCCGGCTGCGCGCGGCATCGCGACGCGCCGCGGCCAGGGCGGCCCGGGCCCGGGCCAGCCCCGCCTCCAGCGACTGCAGGCGCGCCGGATGCTCGGCGATCGCCCGCTCCCGGGCCGCCACCGTCACCCGGGCGCGGGCCAGCTCGTTGCGCGCCGTGTCGAGATCCGACTGGGAGGCCAGGTTGCGGTCCCGGAGCGAGCGGGTGCGCTCCAGCTGGCGACGGGCGTTGTCGACCAGCTCGCGCTCGCGGGCCAGCGCCTCGCGGTCGCTTGCGTGGCGCACCCGCTCGTTCTCCACCTGGGCCTCGCGATCCGCCACCTCGGCCTCGGCCTGCCGCAGGGGCGGCAGCACGTCGGCGTCGTCCATCGCCACCAGCCGCTCGCCCTCGGCGACGCGCTGCCCCTCGCGGACCGGCCGCTCGGCGATGCGTCCGGCCAGGGGCGCGGTGACGGTGAGCAGGTCGGGGGCGACGATCTCGCCGTAGAGCGGCAGCACCGGGGCCTGGGGCGCCAGCGTCGCGGCGAGGGTCTCGACCCGCCAGCGACGCTCCTCGGGGGTCACGCTGGGGCTCTCCGGCCGGGTCGCGCGCAGCCACAGGAAGGCCGCCACGCCGAGGGCCAGGATCAACAGGGGGAGCAGGCGTCTGAGCATCGGGCAGGGTTCCACCGGGCATATCAACAGCCCACAATATACAGTCATCGACCGGGGATTGTCGGCGACGAGGCGACACTCGACCGCAGTCCGCCACGCCGGCGGCGCGCCCCGCCCGGCCCCGGATCGGGTATCATCGGCCCCCATTCGCCTCGCGGAGTCGCCATGCAAGCCGCCCTTCCCCTGCCGCTCTCCACCCCCAACCGCAACCTGGTGCGGCTGACGATCGTGCGCGGCATCACCTGGACCGGCTTTCTCGCCGCCATCATCATCGGCATCGAGCTGCTGGGCTTCTCGCTGCAGGTGCCCGCGGTGATCGCGGTGATCGTCACCATGGGGGGGATCAACATCGCCACCTGGTGGCGGCTGGGGCGACCCCGGGCGGTGACCCACCAGGAGTACCTCGGCCACCTGATGATCGACGTGACGGGGCTGACGCTGCTCTTCTACTTCACCGGCGGCGCCCACAACCCCTTCATCAACTACTACCTGGTGCCGGTGACCATCGCCGCGGCCACCCTGCCCTGGCGCCACGCCTGGCTGATCGCCGCGGCCTCCATGGCCGCCTACACCTTCCTGATGGTGGTCTACCAGCCGCTGCCGCAGCTCGCCCAAGGCGACGGCACCTCCACTGTCGGCCTGCACAAGCTGGGCATGTGGATGAACTTCGGGCTCTCGGCGGGGCTCGTCACCTTCTTCATCTTCAAGATGGCCCATGCCCTGCGCAGCCGGGACCAGGCGCTGTCGCGCACCCGCGAGGCGGCGCTGCGCAACGAGCAGGTGCTGGCGGTGGCCACCCAGGCGGCGGGCACCGCCCATGAGCTCGGCACGCCGCTCTCCACCATGGCGGTGCTGCTCGCCGAGATGCGCGAGGAGGCCCGGGACGACCCCGAGCTGACCCGGGACCTGGAGCTGCTGCGCCAGCAGGTCGACACCTGCAAGTCGCGGCTGCGCCACCTGGTGCAGAGCGCCGATCGGCGGCGCATGGCCGAACCCGAGGTCTGCGACGCCCAGGCGTGGCTGGCCGGCGTGGTGCAGCGCTGGCTGGTGCTGCGTCCCGACGTCAGCCACCGCCTGGAGGTCGCCGAGCGCCGCGACCCGCCCCGGCTGGCGGTGGACGCCACCCTCGACCAGGCGCTGACCAACCTGCTCAACAACGCCGCCGACGCCAACCCCGACGACATCGTCATCCGCCTGGAGTGGAACGGCGACGAGGTGATCATCGACATCCGCGACCACGGGCCGGGCGTGGCGATGTCCATCGCCGACCAGCTGGGCGAGACCTTCGTCTCCACCAAGAGCAAGGGGCTCGGCATCGGCCTCTTCCTGACCCACGCCACCATCAACCGCTTCGGCGGCGGCGTGAGCCTGTACAATCACCCCGACGGCGGCACCCTCACCGAGGTGATCCTGCCGCGCAGCCAGACGACGACCTGACGGCTCCGGGATTTCCCCGACCCTGCGAGGACGACATGCAAGAGACCGCCGAACGCCTGCTGATCATCGACGACGACGAGATGTTCTGCCATGTGCTCGACCGGGCGCTGACGCGCCGCGGCTTCGAGGTGATGGTGGCCCACGACGCCGCCCAGGCGCTCTCCCTGGCGCGGCGTCACCAGCCCCAGCTGGCCACCCTGGACCTCAAGCTGGAGAACGAGTCGGGGCTCAAGCTGCTGCCCGAGCTGCTGGAGCTGGTGCCCGCGTGCCGGGTGATCGTGCTGACGGGCTACTCGAGCATCGCCACCGCGGTGGAGGCGATCAAGCTCGGCGCGGTGAACTACCTCTGCAAGCCGGCCGATGCCGACGAGGTGCTCGCCGCCCTGTCACGGGAGGAGGGCGACCCGGAACGGGAGGTGGCCGAGCACCCCCCGTCGATCAACCGCATCACCTGGGAGCACATCCAGAAGGTGCTCCAGGAGCACGACGGCAACATCTCCGCCACGGCCAGGGCGCTGGGCATGCACCGCCGCACCCTGCAGCGCAAGCTGCAGAAGCGCCCGGTCAGGCGCTGAGGCGGCCAGGGGGCTCGGCCGCTCCCGACGAACGAACAACCCCGAGGTCATGGCCTCGGGGCTGGCTTGTGACTCGGCGCTTGCCGCTCGCCGCCGTTACTGGGCGGTCCAGCCCAGGTCGATGTTCCAGCTCGCCCCGGTGACGGCGCCGGCCTGATCCGAGGCCAGGTAGGCGACCAGGGACGCCACCTCGCTGGGCTCGATCAGCCGTTTCACGGCGGCGTTCTTGAGCATGATGTTCTCGATCACCTCCTGCTCCTCCATGCCGTGCATCCGCGCCTGGTCGGCGATCTGGTTGTCGACCAGCGGCGTCTTGACGTAGGCCGGGCAGATGGCGTTGGCGGTGATGCCCTGGCCACCGCCCTCCAGTGCCGCGGTCTTGGTCAGGCCGATCATGCCGTGCTTTGCGCTGATGTAGGCGGCCTTGCCCGGCGAGGCCACCTGGGCGTGCACCGAGGCGATGTTGATGACGCGGCCCCAGCCGCTCTCGCGCATGCTCGGCCACACCGCCTGGGTCAGCAGGAAGGGGGCGGTCAGCATCAGGTCGATGATCTGGCGCCACTTCGCCTCGGGGAACGTCTCGATGGGCGAGACGTGCTGGATGCCCGCGTTGTTGACCAGGATGTCCACGCGACCGAAGCGCTTGATCGCCTCCGCGGCCGCCGCCCGGCAGGCCTCGCCGTCGGTCAGGTCGGCCTGGAAGAAGGCCGCGCCGGCCCGCTCGGCGACCTCCCGACCGGCGGGATTGAAGTCCACGGCCAGCACCTGATGACCCAGCTCGCAGAAGTGGCGAACCACGGCCTCGCCGATGCCGCTGCTGGTGCCGGTGACCAGGGCGACGCGGGGGGTGGAAGCGTTGGCGGTCATGCGTGACTCCTCTTGATCGGATCGTCCGGGAACGTCGGGGCGATCCCGACGGCGCCCCGGGCCCGCTGATGGTGGTGTTGTGGTTGTCGTCGCGCGCATGGGGGTGGCGCTGCGCCCCCAGCATAAGGCTAATGACGCAGTGCGTCATCCATCAGGGCGCGGGCTCGGCGGGCGTCATGACCCGCTCCATCAGCTGCTGCGCCAGCCGGCTGGCCGCCTGGCGGGAGTCGAGGTCGGAGAGGTCCGTGAGCAGCGCACAGCGCCAGCAGCCTTCGGGTACGAGCGAGTCATCGTTCTCGGCGTGGCCCTCCTCGTCGCCCTCCCCCACCGGCTCCCAGGCGAAGGGGTAGCGCCCCGAGGGCAGGTCCAGGGTCAGGCGCGGCGCATCGGCCGGCTCGCCGGGCGGCGCGGCCTCGTCGTCGTCGACCACCAGCACCAGCGACAGCGAGACGGGCGTGACCAGGGCGCCGAGCAGGCCGTGGCGACCGTCGGGGAGCGGATGGGGCTGGAAGCAGAGCGCATCCACGGCGAGACGCGGATTGAAGTGGGGCTCGGCCTTGGCGGCCTTCAGGTAACGGCGGGTCCAGGCCTCGGCCAGGCGTCCCAGCCGCGCGTACTGCGCGGCACTCAATGCCTGCATGGTGTCCTCCGGTTCGGCGAGGCCGCCAGTATAGTCGCCGCGCCAGGCGTCTCCCACCGGGGCTCGTCACTCGGCTCGCCGCCCCCGACCGTTCGGCAGCGCCCCGGCGAGCTGCTAGCATGAAGCCGTTCGCCCCCGCCACGCCCCGCCAAGGAGCCGCCATGACCCCCGCCCAGCGCCTGGAGATCGCCGTCGATATCGCCCACGAGGCCGGCCAGATGATCGTCGCCGCCCGCGAGGGTCAGGCCTTCGGCCAGCGCTACAAGCACGGCCACGAGCTGGTCACCGATGCCGACGTCGAGGTGGACACGCACATCGGCGAGCGCCTCCAGGCCCACTTCGCCGACGAGGCGCGCCTCAGCGAGGAGCTGGCCCCCGATCGCGAGGCGCTCTCCAAGCGCCAGGCGCTGTGGGTGGTGGACCCCATCGACGGCACGGTCAACTTCGCCCACGGCCTGCGTCACGTGGCGGTCTCCATCGCCTGGTCCAGTGCGGACCGCACGCGCCTCGGCGTCGTGCACGCCCCCTTCCTCGGCGAGACCTTCACCGCCCTGGACGGCCAGGGCGCCTGGTGCAACGGCGAGCCGATCCGCGCCGGCCACACCGACCGCCTGAGCCGCTGCCTGGTCGGTACCGGCTTTCCCTACCGTCGCGACAGCCGCCCGCCGCTGATGCGTCGCCTCACCGCGGTGCTCGGCCACTGCCAGGACATCCGGCGCAACGGCTCGGCCGCCCTCGACCTGTGCGACGTGGCCTGCGGCCGGCTGGACGCCTACTACGAGAGCGTCTCGCCCTGGGACTGCGCCGCGGGCTGGCTGATCGCCCGCGAGGCCGGCGCCCGTACCGGGCATCTCTACCCCGTCCCGCCGGGCATCCCGGAGGGGCTCTACGGCGAGAACCTGCTGGTCACCACCCCCGAGCTCCACGACGCCCTGGGCGACCTGCTGCGCCGCGCCGACGCCGGCGAGATCGACCTCTGACCCGACCCACGCCACGCGTCATGGACGCGATAGCGCGCCGCCATCGCCGCCCAAGGCGGCGACTATTGGCGAAAGGCCACGCGCTCCTTCACAATATGGCTCCTCCTATCCCATCATCCATTGCCACGCACCCCGCCGTGCCAGGAGCCGCTTCATGTTCGTCGTCATCTTCGGCCGTCCCGCCTGCCCCTTCTGCGTCCGCGCCAAGTCGCTGGCCGAGCGGCTCGAGAGCGCCGGCGCCATCGAAGGCCACCGCTACGTCGACATCCAGGTCGAGGGCATCACCAAGGCCGACCTGGAGAAGACCATCGGACAGCCGGTGCACACCGTGCCGCAGATCTTCGTCGACCAGACCCACGTCGGCGGCTTCACCGAGTTCGATCAGTTCGTGCGCGACAACGCCCTGCTGGCTACTGAAAAAGCCTGATTTGTAAGGATTTTCCCAAGTCCTTACCTTCAACTTTAGCAGCAATCGAAAGGGGGTTCTATCAGCCCCCTTCTTCTCGTGCCTGTAAAAAACCCTACTTGATCACATTCCGATGCACTGCCTAACTATTCTGGATTTTGTACGTCCTTCTGTACCACCTACCCAGATCACAAAAAGTGACGCCAGAAAGCGACGTATCCACCCCCTGGCAAACGGAATGCCTCAACAGCCTCAAAACTTGTCAGGCCACCCTTGATCTGGATTTTTCAAGCACCCCCCATCGATACGGATACGGGTCTGGATAAGCAGACGAGCAGATTTTGAGCTTTTGGGATAGTAAGAAAAGACAGCTCATGCATAGGGTTTAACTATGCAATCGCATACTCTTTATAGAATTTTTATATGATTTTGAAATTTTCACCTTTAGAGCTTGCCAGTCACGCACACAACCACGAGTCACAGCTTTAGCCCTTCAAGGCACGCTGAACGGTTGAGACACCACAGCCAGCAAGGTCAGCCGTCTTCCGAATACTAAAGCCCTTCTCTCGCAGTTCTCGAATCTTCTGGTGCAAAGCCTGATCAACAGGGCGGCCTTGGTAGACTCCCTGAGCCTTAGCCCTCGCGATACCTTCAGCCTGTCTCCTACGGCGGTCGTCATAGTCTTTACGAGCTACAGCGGCCAACATATCCAGCAACATGGCGTTTACCGCATCCAGCATCCGACCAGTGAAGTCATCGCTGGCGCTTACTGTCATGGCTGTGTGACTGGTAGGTAGATCGAGGGACACCACACGAATCCCCGCACTCTGAATGGCGACCTTAAGCTTGTCCCAGTCGCTCTTGGTTAGTCGTGTCAGGCGGTCTACCTGCTCGATCAGGAGAATGTCTCCGGCCTGTGCATCATCAATCAGGCGTGCAAGCTCTGTACGATCAGCCTTGGTGCCACTGGCGTTCTCGATATACCAGGAGGCCACCTTCGCCCCCTTGTCCTTGGCAAAGGCTTCAAGTGCCTCACGGGCACGACTGGCGTTCTGGTCTTCGGTGGATGCTCGAAGATACGCACGAATGAAAGTCATTCCGACACACTCCCTGTGATTCGTATTCATTAGGATGTGGTCATTATTAGCGTGGTCGTTTGTGTCATTTTCAGAAGACGACTGCACCAGGTGACGGGGCGCAACGCCAGGTGTGAAGGCGGCTCCTGACAGCCCGGTATCAGCAGTCGCCTTCACCAACCTCGACTATGCTCAGTACTCCTATGCACCACAGGCGGGTCGGGGCATGGCATCAGACACCTCACCGATTGCCGAGCACGGCGTGGCCACTCTATCCGATGAAGCCTGGACACAGGCCCGGCACCGAACGGCCATCATCGGACCACTGGCAGCGCTTGAGGTAGTCGGGCATGAGGCCGCCGACGCTGCCGCTCAAGCGCTGGGCCTGTCCCGGCGGCAGGTGTATGTCCTGATCCGCCGCGCCCGGCAAGGTAGTGGCCTCGTGACGGACCTGGCTCCCGGCCGATCCGGCGGTGGCAAGGGCAAGGGGCGGCTGCCGGAGTCGATCGAACGCATCATCCGTGAACTGCTGCACAAGCGCTTCCTGACCAAGCAGAAGCGCAGCCTAGCGGCGTTCCACCGGGACGTCGCGCAGGCGTGTAAAGCGCAGAAGCTAAGGGTGCCAGCGCGGAACACCGTGGCTCGGCGGATCGCCGACCTCGATCCGCTCAAGACTACTCGCCGCCGTGAAGGCCGGGAGGCGTCCCGCGACCTGCAAGGTGTCGGTGGCGTACCTCCCGCCGTAACCTCGCCGCTGGAGCAGGTGCAGATCGACCACACAGTCATCGACCTGATCGTGGTGGATGAGCGCGACCGGCAACCGATTGGCAGGCCTCACCTGACCATCGCCATCGACGTGTTCACCCGCTGCGTGCTCGGCATGGTAGCCACGCTGGAAGCACCGTCCGCCGTCTCGGTTGGCCTGTGCCTCGCGCACGTCGCCTGCGACAAGCGCCCCTGGCTGGAGGGGATGGACGTGGAGATGGACTGGCCGATGAGCGGTAAGCCCAAGCAGCTTTATCTGGACAACGCGGCCGAGTTCAAGAGCGAGGCCCTGCGCCGTGGCTGCGAGCAGCATGGCATCCAGTTAAACTACCGCCCGCCCAGGCAGCCGCACTACGGCGGGATCGTGGAACGCATCATCGGCACGGCGATGCAGATGATCCATGACGAGCTGCCAGGGACGACCTTCTCCAACCCCGGCCAGCGCGGGGAGTACGACGCCGAGAACAAGGCCGTCCTGACACTGCGCGAGCTGGAGCGCTGGCTTGCGTTGGCGGTCGGTACCTATCATGGCTCGGTGCACAACAGCCTGCTCCAACCGCCGGCCGCGTGCTGGACCGAGGCGGTGACACGTGTCGGCATGCCGGTCGTCGTCACTCGCTCTACAGCGTTTCTGGTCGATTTCCTGCCGGTGATCCGCCGCACGCTGACGCGGACCGGCTTCGTCATTGACCACATCCACTACTATGCCGATGCGCTCAAGCCGTGGATTGCCCGGCGCGACCGCTTGCCCGTATTCCTGATCCGGCGCGACCCGCGCGACATCAGCCGCATCTGGGTATTGGAGCCGGAAGGCCAACACTACCTGGAGATCCCCTACCGCACCCTGTCCCATCCAGCCGTCACGCTCTGGGAGCAACGCCAGGCGTTGGCGCGGCTGCGTCAGTTGGGACGCGAACAGGTCGATGAATCGGCCCTGTTCCGCATGATCGAGCAGATGCGCGACATCGTGACCACTGCACAGAAGGCTACGCGCAAGGCGCGGCGCGATGCGGATCGACGCCAGCACCTCAAGGCGTCGGCTCCGCCTGGCAAGCCCATTCCGCCGGACACGGACAGGGCGGACTTGCAGACGGAGAGCCAGCCGCCGGCCAAACCGTTCGACCAGGTTGAGGAGTGGTAGCCGTGGACGAGTATCCCATTATCGACTTCTCCCACCTGCTGCCGGCGGCACAGGGATTGGCTCGACTGCCAGCGGACGAACGCATCCAGCGCATTCGCGCCGACCGCTGGATCGGCTATCCGCGCGCAGTGGAAGCACTGAATCGGCTGGAAACCCTGTATGCGTGGCCGAACAAACAGCGCATGCCCAACCTGCTGCTGGTCGGTCCAACCAACAACGGCAAGTCGATGATCATCGAGAAATTCCGGCGCGCACATCCAGCCAGCACCGATGCTGATCAGGAGCACATGCCGGTGCTGGTCGTGCAGATGCCGTCCGAGCCGTCAGTGATCCGCTTTTATGTGGCGCTGCTTGCCGCGATGGGCGCGCCATTGCGCCCACGCTCCCGGCTGCCAGAAATGGAGCAACTGGCGTTGGCGTTGCTGCGCAAGGTCGGTGTGCGCCTGCTGGTCATCGACGAGCTACACAACGTCCTGGCCGGCAACAGCGTGAACCGGCGGGAATTCCTCAACCTGCTGCGTTTCCTCGGCAACGAGCTGCGTATCCCGCTGGTCGGGGTCGGCACGCGCGACGCCTATCTGGCCATCCGCTCTGACGACCAGTTGGAGAACCGGTTCGAGCCCATGATGCTGCCGTTGTGGGAGGCCGACGACGCTTGCTGCTCATTGCTGGCCAGCTTCGCCGCGTCGCTCCCGCTGCGGCGGCACTCACCGATTGCCACGCCGGACATGGCGCGCTATCTGCTCACCCGCTGTGAGGGCACCATCGGCGAACTGGCGCACCTGCTGATGGCGGCAGCGGTCGCCGCCGTGGAGAGCGGCGAGGAGGCCATCAGCCATCGCACGCTCAGCATGGCCGATTACACAGGCCCCGGTGAGCGGCGACGCCAGTTCGAGCGGGAACTGATGTGAAGCCCGTACCACGCTGGCCGCTGCATCCGGCCCCCGTGGAGGGAGAGGCCCTATCGTCATGGCTCCACCGTGTCGCGGCGTGCTACCAGATGGACGCGCGCGACCTGCTGGCACACGATCTCGGCCACGGCCAGGTCGATGACCTGGACACCGCACCGCCGCTGTCGCTGCTGACGGTGCTCTCCCAGCGCAGCGGCATCGAGTTGGACCGGCTGCGCTGCATGACCATCGTCGGCTGGGTACCGTGGCTGCTGGACAGCCTCGACGACCAGATTCCGACTGCCCTGGAAACCTATGCGTTCCAGTGCTCGGTGCTGCTACCGAGACACAAGCGTAAAATCAGAACAGTCGCACGTTGGCGGGCCTGGCTACCCCGTCAGCCGGTTGACCGAGCCTGCCCGATCTGCCTGAACGATCCGGCGGATCAAGCCATATTGCTCGCCTGGAAGCTGCCCTTGATGCTGAGCTGCCCGCAGCATGGCTGCTGGCTGGAGTCCTATTGGGGAGTACCTGGGCGGTTTCTCAGGTGGGAGAACACCGACCCTTCACCTCGCGCAGCCAGCGAAGCGATTACGGCGATGGACCGGCGCACCTGGCAGGCGATGACAACGGGCTACGTTGAGCTGCCGCGCCGACGCATCCACGCCGGCCTCTGGTTTCGGATGCTACGCACGCTGCTCGATGAGCTGAACACCCCGCTCTCGACGTGCGGAACCTACGCGGGATATATCCGCCATGTCTGGGAAGGCTGCGGGTATCCGGTGCGCGCTGGACAAAGTCTATGGCGACCGTATGAAACCCTGGACCCGGCAGTGCGGTTACAGATGCTGGAAGCGGCGGCAACGGCAATCCACTTGAACGAGTCGAGGGTGATAAGCCCACCTGGGGAGCATGCAAAGTTATTTTGGTCGGAGCCGCAAACCGGGTTCACCAACGGCCTGCCCGTGAAGGAGCGGAAGCAGGAGCCCATCGACTACGGGCAGGAGGTGGTCAAGGTTATCACCGAAGCCGTCGCCGAAGCCCGGCACAATCCCGAGACAGCCCGCTCACTGTTCGCGCTGGCAGCCTATGGGAAGCGAGACCCAGAGTCTCTGGAGCGTCTGCGCGACGAGTTTGCCAAGGAGGGTATTCCGCCGGAATTCTTGTCACATTATGAGCCCGATGGACCCTTTACATGTCGTAAAATAAGTGACTGGTTAAGTGACGAATTTTGACGGTCAACGCTTTCTGGCACAGACTGTCACATAATCGATCGTTTATGTGACAGGAAGCATATGCTCATTGGCTACATGCGGGTGTCGAAAGCCGACGGGTCCCAGGCCACCCATCTCCAACGCGATGCGCTGATTGAGGCGGGGGTCGATCCGGCGCATATCTATGAAGACCAGGCCTCCGGCAAGCGGGAAGACCGCCCAGGGCTAGCGAACTGCCTCAAGGCCCTTCGGTCAGAAGACACGCTGGTGGTATGGAAGCTGGATCGACTCGGGCGCGACCTGCGCCATCTGATCAATACCGTGCATGAGCTCACCGGCCGCGGTGTGGGCCTGAAGGTCTTGACGGGGCATGGGGCAGCCATCGACACGACAACCGCTGCGGGAAAGCTGGTGTTCGGGATCTTTGCCGCTTTATCGGAATTCGAGCGTGAACTGATTTCCGAGCGGACGCAGGCTGGCTTGGCGTCAGCGCGCGCGCGCGGGCGGCATGGCGGTCGTCCTTTCAAGATGACCCCGGCCAAGTTGCGCCTCGCATGCGCGGCCATGGGAAAACCGGAAACCAAGGTGCGAGATCTTTGTGCTGAACTCGGGATTACGCGGCAGACGCTATACCGGTTCGTCGGACCGAAAGGTGAATTGCGAGCCGATGGTGAAAAATTGCTTGCCCGTCACAAGCGAGGAAACTGAGGCGTGTGGGGCAGAGAGTTTCGCGCCCGAGGAGGTAGTAGACCTAGATGACTGGTCAAGTTATCCAAAACTTACCGCGCCCGTTCAAATCGATTCGAAAGGAAAACCGTCGGGGGTGATACGGCCCCCGAATGCCGCCTTCCATCAGTGGTGCCACGAAGACGGCGGTGAGGGGAGCATCGTACAGGTCGATGGCGTTACGCGATGTATTGCTCCGTGGTTATTACCGTGCCGTAAGCGAATGCCAAGGCTGCCATCATGGCGGCGTGGACCTGAGATGCTGGCACTGCCATGCCATCGAATTCAAGATCTTGCGTGGCGCAAGCATCGTGGACGATCGTCGTCTTATAGCCGAAGTCCGAAGCCGCACGGCTGGTCGCATCGATGCACATATGGCTCATGGCGCCGATGACCACGACTTCTTCGATATCGTGTCGATCCAGTAGCTCCTTCAGGCCGGTCTCAAGAAATGAGTTGGGAAAATGCTTCAATAGCACCGTTTCCGAGTCAAGAGGAGCGACAATGGGATGGATCGCCACTCCTTGCGTACCGGGAGTGAAGAAGGGAATATCCGAATCGGCGGACTCATGTCGAACATAGACGACGAGGTCCTTTGCCGATCGAGCCTGCTCGATGACCTTGGCTGCATTCTTTGCTGCCGTTTCAATACCTTCCAGCGGTAGCTTGCCTGTGGAAAAATATTCGTTTTGGATATCGACGACAATGATTGCGCGGTTACTCATGTGACCAATCCTCTTTCGGTGGTGTTTACCAGACGCCTTGGTGCCATTCGCCTTCCGTGCCAGAGTATTTATGCTCTGGCCAGGACTGCGGTGAGCGGGCGAGAACGCCTCCAGTGCGCTGATAGGGAGAAACGGGCCGCCATGAAGGTGGCGGCCCTTGGGATCAGAAGGAGATGACCTCGCCGTCAGCCGGGATCACGACATGATCCTCGATGCCCTCTTCCTGCACATAGTCGGCCAGTTCGTCACGGCTTAGCGTCATGTGGTTCACGGCGTCCATATGCACCGCGATGATGGTGGCATTCGGGGCCGCCTGATGGGTACGCAACGTATCTTCCTGGCCCATGATGATGGGGTCACCTTCGAAACCGGTCATCTCGGCGGCGCCGGTATTCAGCACGATCACCTCGGGGTTGTAGCGCTCCAGTGCCCGTTCGACTTCGTCGCGCCAGACGGTATCGCCGACCACATAGGTGGTCTTCTGTCCCGGCGCCTCGAAGACCACGCCCATGACATCGCCGAGTGCTTGTGCCAGGTCGGGGATGGCATAGAGGGTATCGGAGCCGTGCTGACCACCCGTCTTGTGGAGCTGCACCCCGCCGAACTCGGCGTCACCATCGAGGATGCGCACATCGCTGAAGCCCTGGGAGCGAATCAGCTCGGCATCGGCGGCATTCTGGGCGAACAGGGGAATTTCCTTCGGCAGCAGCTCCTGCGCGGCGGCGTCCCAGTGGTCGAGGTGGGTGTGGGTGACGATCACAGCGTCCGCGTCGTCAATCACCTCCTCTGCCGGCATTGGCAGCCCAACCAGCGGATTGCGCAACTCGCTGCGGTAGGTGTCCTCGAAGCCCGGATAGGCGCCCTGCTCGGCCAGCATTGGGTCGATCAGGAAGGTGGTATCCCCATAGGTGATCTTCACCGTGGCATTGCGGATCTGCTGCACTTGCTGCGTTGTCTCCTGAGACATCGAGTCCGCGGAGGCAATGCCGGCGATGAGGGTCGTGGTCAGGGCCAGGGAACTGGCGAGGGTCTTGATCAGCATCTGGATGCTCCTCCATTACGTTGCTGGGGTGATGGCAAGCAGTCTAGAGGGACCCGGCTGAGCTAGAAATTGGCCTAAAAGACAATAATCGAAACTTTCGGGCCAGCGTGATATGGTCAAGCAATACGAACCTCAGGAGTCGCGCCTTGTCGCTGCCCAGCGTCGGATTGATCCTTCACCCGAATATCAGTCCCTTCCATTTCTCGGTGCCCTATACGGTGTTCGGGATGGCCCTGCCCGATCGCCCACTGTTCGATCTGTCCATAGTGGCGCCGGAGGGAAGGCCGCTGGAAACCGAGCGGGCGATGACGGTACGGCCCGACGGCGGCCTGGAACTGCTGGACAGGGTGGATATCGCGGTGGTGCCTGGCTGGCATGACCTGAATGAAGCACCGCCTCCAGAGTTGGCCGAAGCGCTCGTCCGCTGTCATGAGCGGGGCGCCCATGTGGTGGGGCTCTGTTACGGGACCTATGCCCTGGCTTACGCCGGGCTGCTGGACGGCAGACGGGCGTCGACTCACTGGATGGCCGAACAAGACTTCAGTGGCCGCTTTCCCAGAGTCAAACTGGACACCAATGCGCTCTACGTGGAGGAGGATCGTCTGGTAACGTCGGCCGGTACCGCTGCCGGCCTGGATTGTTGCTTATTCCTGGTACGCGAATATTACGGCGCGCAGGTTGCCAACAAGGTGGCCCGTGTCATGGTGGTCCCACCGCATCGAGAGGGTGGGCAGGCGCAGTTCATTGAGCAGCCGGTTGCCACCTCCACCCAGGACGCCCATATCAACCGCCTGCTCGACTACCTGCGAGAACACCTGGCGGAATCACACACCATCGACGAGCTCGCTGCCCGGACCGCCATGAGCCGGCGTACCTTCACGCGCCATTTCCACAAGGCCACTGGCATGACGGTGGTGGCGTGGCTGGTGAGCGAGCGGTTACGGCGTGGACGCGAGCTGTTGGAAACCACGTCCTTGTCGGTAGAAGCGATCGCGGAAAGGATCGGTTTCCATACGGCCACGTCGTTCCGGCAGCATTTCAGGCAGCGCCATCAGGTTAGCCCTCGCGACTGGCGCAAGACCTTCGGCGAAACCGCCTAACTATCGTCGGGCCTACCTTTCCCTCCTCCGCCGTTGACCCGTATTCATGGTTTCACCGGTTCAACCGATAGAAGCCACCAGCGAACCCATCGCGTCTCGGGAGCAAGCGCTTGGCTTAGGCAACAGGGTAATGCAACCGACTCCTGACACTCCGTGCGGTCGCCTTCTGAAAATGACAGTTTGGGTTGTCAAACACATATTATGAACACGAATACGACCTCCTCTGCCCTGTGCCCACTCAGGTATACCTAACCAGCACGCTCTAATCTCTTGACATCGATAGCCGTCTCACTGTTCATTCAACCCATCTCAGGCCGCTAGCGGACCTTCGTAATCTCAAGCTGGTGGGACTAGACCCTAGCTACTACCTGCGCTGTAAAAAGCTGACATCTCATGTCGTCAATGTCCTACATCGGCGGATAAATGCATTGTCCTACGCTTTTTCAGGGTGCTGCCGGAAGATTCACGGCTCTCAGTCGTCTTGTAGCTCGCGGCGTCCATGCTTTCAGGGATCGCTTATGCCAAGGATGGCTAATCTAAAATATTGAGTAATGAATGTTCAGCTAAGCTGGGTGGCTGGCTAGAGACAAGAATAAAAACTGACGAGCTTTGTCGGCAATCTCTTACAGCGAATGTGGCTTTTTGTTACTACACTTAACGCTGCAGTCTTGCTGGTAGATCTCCATTCGCAGAGATAAGCCCAGTGTTTCGACGTAGGAGCAAATATGCAAAAAATACTATTGATTTTAGTTCTCATCGCCTTCACTACCTCTGCTTTTGGTCATAGCGGGGGGTGCCGGAAGGACAGTCCACAAGGTCAGTGCTGCCACGCTGGTTCTCAGCCGTATCACTGTCATTGATAGCTAGTAGGTGACACCCATTTTCTATAAGAGTTGCTGGGCATCGCTGTCTGGCAACTCAATAATTAGTAAAATTAGTCTCAAGAAGGCTGGATAAAGCTTTCATCTTATAGCATCTGTCTGACCTCCTCCACATAATCGGTTCTACCACAATGTGAGATTTCCGCTACGTTTACCCTGATAGCAGGAGATCTTGCGATGAAGCGTAGCCCTCATACTGAAGAACAGATCATCACCACCTTCACGTTCCATGAACGTGGTGTGTCGGTGGTCAAGCGAGGCCCGGCGTGTAAAAGTTCCGGCATACTCAAATCAACTACAGTTGTTATTTTGATGCAATAGTGCTACTGGGCGCCTTGATCAAACTATGTAGGCTCAGAGCTGAAGAACAATGAGGACGGATCCTTATGCGCAGTAAGGTCTTTTCAAGATGTCTGGCGTTTACTTTAGTTGTATTAGCTGGACAAGCCATTGGCCAAGATAACTCTATCAAAGTCTACCCGCCGGATGACTTGTACACTAAGGTAACAGGTAATCCTAGGCTTGGAACGCTATTCATCACTGGCGAAATCACCACAGACCTGGCCGGAGAGATCGCAAAGATTGTGGAGGATTTGAGACTTGACGGTGGCAGCGTAGTCCTGAACTCTCCTGGCGGAAACCTGCTGGCAGGCATTGAGCTTGGACAAGTTATCCGAAGTAGTGGGCTTTCCACTAACGTAGGTCGGGATGGTGGTAGTCCAGTAGATAAGTTGCCTGGGCAATGCTTTAGCTCTTGTGTGATGGCCTATGTAGGAGGCCTTTTCCGCACGCTAGAGGAGGGCTCTAAGCTTGGTGTGCATCGCTTTTCTTCCGAGGTGAAGAGCGATTCCGATCTGGATGTGGCGCAAATTTTGTCGGCAGCTATCACCAACCACCTGACGGCTATGGGGGTTTCATCTGAACTTTTCGAGCGCATGGTTATGGCCAGCAAGGACGAGATATACGTTCTTGGACGCGAAGAGAGTCAGAGCCTGAACTTGGTTACAGGTGGTAGCATGATCCCAGAGTGGTCGATGGAAATTGTAGAAGGAGGATATTATCTGCGCGGCTCCCAGGATTCTTGGTGGGGTGAAGGGCGCAACATGCTTTTATGCGTAGATGATAACATATTACTGACAACGATGTACCAGGCTGGCGCGAATGCTTCCACAATACTTGAGAGTACAGTTAAACACTCGCTCCGAGTTGACGGTGAGTTCATCGATTTAGGCAACCCTCTGAAATGGGAGGTCGCTGGTGGGAGTTACGTGACCGGACTATTTCGTCTGGATGCATACCTGAAGATGCGAATCCAGTCGTCCGAAAGCTTCGGTCATGCAGCGCATCCTCATAATCCTGAAATTTTCTGGGGATACACAGTAGAAACCAAAGGTGGTAAACAGATGATACGGGATTTCATGAGCAACTGTCGCTGACAATACAGAGAGCAATCAGGTTTGGTTGGAACCGTAGAGGAGTTATTGAGTGGCACTTAAAACGGCACCTATGAATATCAAGACCACGCCGACAGTGGCAAGTTCAGTACCGTTAACGTGAATATCTGAAAATGTTTGCTTTACTTCATCCGAGGCTTTTTCAGCAGCATCGGTAAAATTTTTGATCGCACTCTCAAATTTCTCATGGTCTTCTTTGACCATGCCCATTATTACTTCTTGATTTTCTGACAATTTTTTTATGTCTTCTTTCAAAGTAAGAAGTGATGGTTCATCAACATTGTGCACAACGGTTTGACGAAGTTGAGCAATAGTTCCCCCTTCAACAAGAACACTTTCCATAACATCAACGCTTGCCCTCTTTTTCTCCTCTTTTAATGGAAGCAGAGCTTTTAATTCCTTAAGCCGGTTCCCCATAGCAGCGTCCAGACCCTCTGCACCAAAATACTTCCTTGTCTGGTGGATGGAGCTTAGGGTAATGAGTACGCCCCATAACTCCAAAAAAAGGCCAGCCAAGTTAGCATCAAGAGCTATAAGTATCCCTAGAGATAAACATAAAGCAGCAATCAAATGCCCAATCGGATTTTTAATTATATCTCGGACCAATTCCATAATCACGGCCAAATATATTTTCCCATTGTTACTTCGCTATTGTCGTTTTGAACTTCCCCACGCCACGACTGCACAAGTTATAATGTAGCCATCCTTGGCAAAACTTTCCCTCAAGATCACGGATGCCGCGAGCTACAAGACGACCAAAGGTCGAGAAACTTCCGACAGCATCGGCTTGAAGCTTAGGCCAACGCGAGTATCTATCTATGTAGGAGATTGACGACAGATCATGTCAGCTTTTCATGACCCAGGTAACGGTACGGGCCTTGTTGCATCAGCTTGAGTCCCTGACCGCGCGACAGCGGCCAAGGGATTATGAGATTTGCCCGGAGCAGCACAGAGCTGCTCACAGCCTGTTAAATCAGCACCTTAGGGCATCCAAAATCGCCATTCTGACAGGTTCTGGCAAGCTTCTGTAGACAAGGTGTAGACACCGACTGGCCTTTTCCCGCCCTTCTGCTAAGTTATATTAGTCGAAAGGAATTCAATTGGTGATCAAGGATGATCAAGTCAGCCCTTCTGCTTCTCGTCGCGAGCATGCTGCCCGCTCTCGCCAATGCCCAGGTCTACAAATGCGAGATCGGCGATGACACGCTATACCAGCAACAGCCATGCCCTGGTGCTGAGGTCCCCATCACTGGCGGTTCCATCACCACCTATGAAGCACCTAACTACCAACCTCTGCGCCGTACAGCGCCTAGACCGTCTCGATCGGCTCAACCCCAACCATCGAGCTCGTATCAGTCCAACATCGATCGACGTAACGCACGAGTTCAGGCGCGAGCTCGAGGAGAAATCGTGCCCGGTATGACCCAAGGCCAGCTCTACGCGATGCTTGGTGAGCCTAGTTCTAAAACCGAAGTCAGTCGCTCCGATGGTAAACGTTGCGAAAGATGGTCTTGGTTCAACCCCAGATTTTCTGAAAAAGATTATTACAGCTCAACTGTATGCGATGGTAAAGTAGTAAGATAGCCTAACCAACAAATGATTTGGAAATACCATATGCAACTACATTACTACTTAATATCTGGAATAGCCCTATCATATTTGATTCACATTCTTATAACAAAAAAACTAAACCCCGAACTAACTTTCAAACCAAGCGAACCATTTTACAAAAATTTCTGGTTTGTTTTTTCTTGCGTAGCTCCTTTATCAATTGGAGTGTGGTACGCCGGACAGCACATCCAGAAAGAAGATGTAACGATAAGCTCTTTTTACCTGCTATTGAACTTTATTTTTGAAGAAAATATTAAAGGTGGATTAGGCTTCCTATCCCTCTCACTTCTTCTAGGGGTTATGGTTGCTAGGCTTCATGCAAGCAAACAAAATGCAGAAAGAATCAATATGTCGGTCAAAACGACTACATTTTCAAACGCATTCAGCCATAGAAAAGAGTTTATTGAAACCGCTTCTCAGAATCAAAATATCAGAAATGTTAAGCACAACCAGATGCATAGCTATTTTTTCTCCGATGCCTTTGAAGGTAACTTTAGAGCCCCCTCAATCAGAAAAGATATGGAAGGAATTATCGAGGCAGTAACCAATGTTGAAAAGGCCATAAAAAAAACCTCATTAGAAAATATTGAGCATATCAAAATCTTAGAAGGAGAGATTATTTGCTTGGCAAAAAAAGTCTCCGCACTTGGTCAAAAAATGGGAGGAAGTCTTTTTACCATATCAACTCAAGTTAACTTAAAAACAAGTGACGAGGAAGAGCATGGAGAAAGAATCACCACTCTTATTAATGGATCGCAAAAAAACTTCCAGCAAATAACAAACATTACAAACGGGGGAGTTATATCGATAAAAAACTTTATTTATCACTCAGCATCCTTCATCCCCGAAATAGACAGAGAATATTCATATATTTTATTTTGCTGCTGTCGCTACCTCTCTTTAGCGTCAGGGATATTAAGTCTCGTCAACTCCTCTACAGAAAACTCAGGCATCGGAAATATAGGTCTATCAGAAAAAGATAAAAACAAGGCACTTGAACTAATCGCAATTTCCCTTAAAGAAAACATTACCCCGATAAAAGACGGTGGAAAAGGGACTGAGATTATATTTCAAGACTTGAACTCACAGAGTAACGATCTTAAAAAACTTCTTAGAGAAATATAGACACAATCCTCTAGCCACTTTTAGCTCAAGGCGACCTCCTATCTCTGGAGCCTCCCGTCCTGGTACCACCTTGCCGCTGCCTTTCTGGCTAATCGGTATCCGTTCCTGTCTGCTTGAACGTCTTCCACGCCTTATCGATCTCCGGGCTCATCTGTCCGTACCATCATCCTGATAGGCAGTTGTCTCGTCCTTGACCAAACATTAGACGTATCTTGACCATTCCATCACCGCCGGGATTTGCAATGCTTTCAGAAAAGTGCCTCCCGACACAGGACAAAGAAGGAAGCTGACGGGGTTTGGCAGGATGGCAGCATAGTTGGACTCGAACCAACGACAAATTAGCCATGAGCCATGAGCCAACAGGCATCAGTTACCTCCCGAAACCACCCCCCACCGCTAGAGCCGGACCATTCAAAAATCAAGGCGATTTCACGCAACCGGGCCAGGTTAGACCAGCACTTCAAACAGTATCTTTTACGCTTTCTTCTTTCTGCATCTCGTCGATATACTTACGAACAGTCGGCTGGGAGATTCCATATTTTTCTCCAATCGCCTTCCTTGTCATTTCCGCCTTGTAGTCTTGGTACACAGCAAGCATCAACTCATACTTTGTCCTATCGCCGTTACCAACCTTCGTTTTCTTCTCAGGTAGATCAATCATGATGCTGGTATCGAACTCCACTTCACAGCAAAGAGCTTCTTGAATCTCTTGAGCAATTGCCATGGTGGGTAGCACTGTCACAGTGGCAACCTCCTGATCATAACCATCCCTCATCCCGGTGCGTAGAATGTGCTGTGCCATTGGCTCGATAAAGCGCTCATGCTCAATAGCCGCTAACTATGCTCATTTAAAGCTTTAGAGCCGCCCCTCATCAGAGAGCCTTTCTATTAGATGTTAAAGTGTGTACTTGTAGGCGTTTCCGGTAGGTTACTGCTTGTACCATTCTTTGGTGAATTCATAGTCTGAGAATGGTTGGAAGCCTTCACGATGAGTATTTAATCTGTACCAGTCAATCAAGGAATCCTTCTGTTCTTCCTCTGTTCCCACGAAGTAATACAGGGGATGCACGTAAATCAGATATTCAAGCTTACTGTCCTTCTCTACGTGGAATATGTCCTTGTTTTGAACAATCTGGTGGACATACTGGCGAGACACACCAAGACGCCTGGCTAGTTCAGAGATTGAAATAGCAATGATGTTTCGCTCAACAATGCTATGACAGACTTTACGAACTAGATTTGTTTTGTCGTATGCTTGTTTGGTTGACTTACTAGAGCCGTGATATCCGACTGTGTTAGCTGTGATCCTGATTGCTTCAAGATTGTCAATAAATGTTCTGGATAAATCGTTCATGTGTCCTCTTGATTTTATTCATGCAGCCTTGTCCTTCTGTGAGTTCCCTGTCTCTTGGTAGAGTCCCATCAACACATCAGGCCAGCTACCAGGGAGAGGAGCACCGTGCTTACCGATGAAATCCATAGCGTTAGGCTTCTCGGGAAGGTCATCAAGTCCAAGCTCAGATTTGATAAACTCTTCAGGGTCGAAGTCCTCAATAGGGGGTACACCAAGGAACTTAGCTTTCAGCCTTCCCTTTTCTTCGTCTTCTAGGAAAGTCTCAGTACCACCACGAGAGAATGCTTCAGGGTCTACTACTACTTCAGACCAAAGGTGTATATGGTGGAACTCTCCTTTGTTCTCTAAGACCACTTCAACAATCTCTTCATCATCGATGAACCCACCAAACTCGTCTGTGTGTGATTTCCAAGCAACTTCAAGATGTGGAAGCATCAGTTCAAGAGTCTTCACATAACGCTGTGCTTGTCTCTTCTCAACCTTGAAACAATCCATGATGTTCGTCGTACTAAAGTACACCAAGGTTGAGAGGCACCACACCAGCTTCCCAACACTCAGGCTGTCAGCGTTGTTGTACTCTTCCCACAGACTCACCAGCCACGCCTTACGCCTCGGGTCATCATGCTTGTAGGGGCATACAGGGGCAGGGCCTCGGTCATAGTGGTCTAGTCTTGCGAAGCCTTCAATAACGTCTACTACTCCGCTAGGGTACTGTTCCAGCTTTCGGTACCCTTGGTGGTGCTGGATCACCGTGTTCTCGATACGTTTCGCTGGCCTTCCACGACGCTTCTTGGGCCTGACTGAATTAACGTCGCATTTATTAATAGAAGAATCTTCAACAAGAACTTCTTCAAAACCTTCCTCTAGCTTCTGGAACTTCCAAGGGTCCATCGTGGCTTCAAGGTGGGGCATGTCCTTTGGATGCTGGACACCTTCCACGACACTGATACCAGCCTTGGCAATGCCCCTTAGTGAAAGCTTTGAATTAACGTCGCATTTATTAATAGAAGAATCTTGGAAGGTGAAATCTTCAGTCTCATTGTAGTCAGTCATTAGTATCTCCTTTGCTTCAGTGTTCCATTAGCTCTCCTCCTCCAGATGGAAGTGAAAGGTAGTGGTTTAAGTGTCTTGTTGCTGAGTACGGGGAATCGGTCGCTGTCACAGGGACAGACTCAAAAATAGGGAATTTTCCCTTAGAAAAAGAAGTGGTACTTGTCCCCCTTTTTCTGAGAAGGTTTTAGAAGTCACTCCAACGCAAAAACAGAACATAAGAGAATCCCACAGCCTTTGGGAATTTCCCAAGCCGTGTGGATGTCTGCTAGTGGTGGTGCTTCTTTACCTTACTCTCAACTACATTAGACCATGTTTCTAGATTCTGTGTCAACGGGTAGTGAGAACTTTTATCATTCCTTCACCAACACAACAAGCGAAGCGAGCAAGTCCGAGCACCTTGAAAAGTCGTGTACAGTGCATGGCGCGTAGCCCAAGGGCTTGTACAGTGTGGGAACATACCGTAGGTTTCAGGCTGTCGCCTTGTTGTGTTGGGTATAAGGGTACTTACAAGTGACACTTGAACCAACAAGGAGGCAACAGCCGACCAGCCCTCAACACCTTGAGAATGCTCTAACCTCTTCCCCAGTGATCTTGGGCGGTAGCCCCTCTGTGTGGGGAGGAACTTTAGAGAGGGTATTTCTGCTCTTACTAAAAGAGGCAGATAGAACACCAAAGTTCTGAACCCCGCGTGGTACGGGGCTTTCATCGTTCTCGCTGGGGGTAACTTTTTACACCCCCCTTGATTGGTGGATAAATTCACTCACTGTTGGGTAAATATGCCGTAACTCCTTGATGTACTCAGCACCTGTGCTTGGATTCTAACTCACTGTTATAGCGTAAATTAGTGCGTTCCATTTCTTTCAGCATGCTTTCTACGCTATAGGCTTTCTAGGGGTGGGGAGATACGTAACTAGAGAGCTAACCACCTATCTTCCTAGCTTTCTAGCTTTCTAGCCAGGTATTAACAACACTGTCCAAAGAATATTGACCAATCCTCAAACGCCATGTAATGATGCTTTCTAACCAACATGGGGGATGAATCAGTGATGAGTAAAGAGACGTACCAACAGAGCCGCGACAAAGTAGATGAATTCCTCCACGAACCTACTTCCCAGGATACTCAGAAGGTTCAGACCCTACTTCAAATCATCGAGACACAGGACCAGAGAATTGAAGATATGCAGCCAGTCTATGACAAGGCCACGAATGCCATTGAGCTAGCTGGTCATCTCTATGAGAAAGCATTGTGTGGGGATGAAGAGGCTTGGGAACGGTACAAGGGTCTTCTGAGTGCCCTTCTCCTGCTGGGCTTGTGCCACGAAGATGATAGAGCGCAACTTAGCATGACGTTGAGATAAGCAAGAGATAGGCAGACCAGGGACAGGAAGTGAATCAGTTTGGTGTCTTATAGTGTTGGGAATAAGGGGTACTTCCAAGTGACACTTAAAATACTGAAACAACACAAGGAAGCGAAGCGAACAAATCCAAGCACCTTGAGAATGCTCTAACATCTCCCCCTCTGTGTGTGGTCAATCTCACTTTTACACCAGTGGTGGAGAAGTCTCCAAGGTAGGTGTTGGTATTGGTTGTGTGTGTCGGAGTCTTCGACTCCTTGGAAAGCTCTTCTAGGTGCCTTTTACAGCCTTCTAAGGCGTTTGCAGGGGTAGGGAGTACCATCGCCTAGGGTCACCTTAAAACGCCTGAAACAGCCCTAGAAAACCTATAGAGTTCTTATTCGCCAGATGTCGTCGTTTGGTGATGAAGACTTTGGCACCTAACTCCCTACAATCAGTGGTATTTAGAAAGGCACAAAAAAGCCCCTAGAGGAACTATCCCTAGAGGCCCTTAACATTTACTTCAGAATCGTGATAACTTGGGTAAGATTATTACCACATGAGAACCGTACTTCAGTTCCTTTGTCTGTGTACTGGGCTATTCCTCCTCTATCCCGACAGTAGTCCAAGGCAACATCGTAAGAATGCCTTGCATCTTGAACAGGGATGGAGAGTGTAGCTAAAAGAAGAAATGTATTCATAGATCACCCTTTAGTGTTATAGCTTCAACGACAGGCACCAAGGTCTTAGGAGAAAGTGACTTCCCATACCTGTCATAAGTAATAGTTCCTGTAGTGTGACCCAACAAAGAAGCAACCAATGAGACATCAATCCCTTTATTCTTCAGGATGGTTGCCGTCAGATGCCTGAAAGAGTGGTAAGTAACTTTCCCCTCTATATCCAGGTTCTTGATGGTGCTACTAAACCATTGTGATGGTTGAGCTGAAAAACCTGTTCTCCTTGAATACCTAAGCATTGGGAACAACCGATCTTTAACAGAGGAAACATAATCAAGAAAGCCTAGTTCAATAAGCTTGCTGTGGACAGGCACAATCCTTTCACTGCTGACATTCTTCAACTTTTGGTATTCCTTGCCTTCCCTAAAATGGATGCAAGGAATATTCTGAAAAGTAACAATATCTTCTTTATGGAGTTGACAGAGCTCGCCTAATCGAGCCCCTGTATAAACACCAAGGTAAGTCAGCCAATACCTATCAGCACGTATATTCTCTTGGTTCTCAACGTAATCAAAAAGCTTTCCAATATCTTCTGGTGAAAATATATCTTTGTAGGATGATGCCCTCACCTTCTGTTGAACCTTCAGACCTTTGAAAGGGTTTCTATCAAAATATCCTTCTTGAACACCAAAGTTGAACACTGAATTCAATGCACGAATATAGTTATTGAACGTAGTGACAGTGATAGTCTGTTTTCCAGCATTCCTTTTTATGATGCTCTTAACAGACATTTTCTTTTCTTCTATCAGCTTGTTGAAACGTGGTGGTAACTGTAGAACAGTATCCCTGAAAGCTCTTGCATCTTCCTTGGTGTAAGCCTCTATTGGCTTCTCACCGACTATTTTAGCAAGCAACCGACAAGTGAATTCCTTTTCCCAAATGGTCTTAGGTCTTGAACCTAACCTTTCATGGTGCTTCTTACAGTCTTCAAGAACCTTGGTGAGCATTGGTCCTGATACGCCTTCGATACCCTGTAGCGTCTGCATGGCCTCTAGATAGGCTTCAGGAAGCTTCCTGTTGGCTTCTCTTATAGAGGTGGTCCGCAGGCTCTTACGTATCTCCCCCCTCCCCAGCGCCTTTCTGTGACGTTCAGGAACAGCAATACGAAAGTAGTAGATACCGTGCCGAGATTTCAGAAGGTAAGCCATTTTTGTGTCCCATCCTGTATCAGTTTCATGTACAGAACTGGGAAAGCCCTTTACAAACAGCTTATTAAGCACATCACCAGGGCATCACCAAGGCCGACCTGGAGAAGACCATCGGCCAGCCGGTGCACACCGTGCCGCAGATCTTCGTCGACCAGACCCACGTCGGCGGCTTCACCGAGTTCGATCAGTACGTGCGCGACAACGCCCTGCTGACGGCTAGCGTCTGACACGCGCCCCCGCGCGCCGTCACCGACGCCGCCACCCTCCCAGGGGTGGCGGCGTTTGCGTTGTGGGGCCCGTCCCCCGGGCCTGCGTCTTTCCCGCGTTGAATCGGCGCGAGTCCTCGCTGCCTATACTGCGGGCGCACACCACACGAAGAACGGGACACACGCACGGGGCATCACGACGGGGGAACGGCACGATGCAACGGGAAGAGTTCGTCCAGCAGCTGTGGCTGGACTACGTCCATCACCATCCTGACGTCGGCGGCCTGCGGCTGTGGCCGGTGGAGACGCCGGCGGAATACCTGGCGATGCTGACCCTGAATCATGGCCCCTGGGCCATGGAGTCGCTGATCCCGACCCTGGTGCGCTTCGGCTATCGTCCCCAGCAGCGCTACGGCATGGCCGACCGCGGCCTGCTCGCCACCCTGCTCAGCGCCCCGGACGACGGCGGCTGGATCCTGCTCGCCGAGCTGCAGCTGGGCACCCTGTCGCGCCAGCCCCGGGAGCGCCTGAAGACGCTGGTCGAAGGCGCCGACCCGCGGGAGGCGCGCAGCCAGGCGCTGCTCTGTCACGGCCGCGCCTGGCCGATGCCCGACTGGGACACCTACCGGCTGCTGCAGGGCGCTCATCCCCTGGCCGGCTGGCTCGCGGTGATGGGGCCGCGGGTCCACCACGTCGGCTTCGACTGCCAGCGGCTGGGCCAGGACATCCAGACCCTCGACGGCCAGCTGCAGCAGGCCGGCCTTACCGGCAGCGACGATCGCCTCCACGGCCTCTTCCCCGTCTCACCACTGCTCGACTACCGCTTCTACGCCACCCGCTCGCAGCGCCTGGCCTTCGCCGAGGGCGACGAGCACCGCATCGGCCTGGGTGGCCTGGCGCTGGTGCAGAAGCAGGTCAGCGCCAACCAGGAGCGCGCCGCCGAACTGCTGCTGCCCCACCACACCCGCTGCGAACTCACCTGAGCCGGATCATCCACAGAATCTGTGGATAACGCTGTGCATCACCCCGGGGAAAGCCCCGAGGGCCCGGATGAGCGGGGCCCGGCAGCGCCGTGGTCAGTTTTTCGGCAGCCCGCGGGACGCCCAACGACGACGGCCCGGACGCAAGGTCCGGGCCGTCGCATCGCAGGCGTCCTCGGCTGAGGCGCGGCGGCGGATCACGCCTCGAAGGTCATCTCCGGCACGTGCTCCGGCACCACCAGCTTGCCGGCGGTCAGCTCCTTGATCTCCTCGACGGAGACGCCCGGGGCGCGCTCCTTGAGGTGGAAGGCGCCGTCCTTGATCTCGAGGTAGGCGAGGTCGGTGAGCACGCGGTTGATGCAGCCCGCGCCGGTCAGCGGCAGGTTGCACGACTCCAGCAGCTTGGACTCGCCGTGCTTGGAGGCGTGGGTCATGGTGCAGATGATGTTCTCGGCGCCGGCCACCAGGTCCATGGCGCCGCCCATGCCCTTGATCAGCTTGCCCGGGATCATCCAGGAGGCGATGTTGCCGTTCTGGTCGACCTCGAAGGCGCCGAGCACCGTCAGGTCGACGTGGCCGCCGCGGATCATCGCGAAGGACTCGGCGGAGGAGAAGATCGCCGCGCCCGGCCGGGCGGTGACGGTCTGCTTGCCGGCGTTGATCATGTCCGGGTCGACCTCCTCCTCGGTGGGGAAGCGCCCCATGCCGAGCAGGCCGTTCTCGGACTGCAGCATCACGTCGATGCCGTCGGGGATGTAGTTGGCCACCAGGGTCGGGATGCCGATGCCCAGGTTGACGTAGAAGCCGTCTTCGAGTTCGCGCGCCACGCGCTGTGCCATCTGTTCGCGGGTGAGTGCCATCGTGCTGCCTCTTGTAGGTCGGGAAAAGCGGGAAAAGCGCCGGCGATCGCCGGTGGTCACGTGGGGGGGCGCGTCAGCCCTCGCGCACGGTGCGCTTCTCGATGCGCTTCTCGAAGGTGCCCTGGATGATGCGGTCGACGTAGATGCCCGGGGTGTGGATCTGGTCCGGCTGAAGCTCACCCGGCTCGACGATCTCCTCGACCTCGACCACGGTGATCTTGCCCGCGGTGGCGGCCATCGGGTTGAAGTTCTGGGCGGTGTCGCGATAGACGACGTTGCCGTAGCGGTCGGCCTTCCAGCCCTTGATGATGGCGAAGTCGCCGACCACCGACTCTTCGAGGATATAGTGGCGGCCGTTGAACTCGCGCACCTCCTTGCCCTCGCCGATCGGCGTGCCGTAGCCGGTGGCGGTGTAGAAGGCGGGAATGCCGGCGCCGCCGGCGCGCATCTTCTCGGCCAGGGTGCCCTGGGGGGTCAGCACCACCTCGATCTCCTCGTTGAGCATCTGCTGCTCGAAGAGGGCGTTCTCGCCGACGTAGGAGGCATGGATCTTGCGGATCTGCTTGTCTTCCAGCAGCAGCCCCAGGCCGAAGCCATCCACGCCGCAGTTGTTGGACCACACCGTCAGGTCCTTCACGCCGCGACGCTTGATCTCGGCGATCAGGTTCTCGGGGATGCCGCAGAGACCGAAACCGCCCGCGATCACGGTCATGCCGCTCTCGATGCCGTCCATTGCCTCTTCGTAGGAAGTCACACGCTTGTCGAATCCGGCCATCGTGGCGCCTCGCGTTGTTGTGGAGAGTGGGGGAATGGGTGAAACAGCGAACTCGGGGAGTCCGTTGGCAGAGTGTCAGGCCAGTGTTGCCCCTGCCAATATATTTGTTAAGTTTGTTTTATTTATTGATTGATATGATTGCCTCATAAATTGGACCTTGGTAGCACACCATGACCGTCAAGCAACTGCGCGCCTTCCTCGCCGTGGCGCGAACGCTGAGCTTCACCCAGGCCTGCGAGCACATGCACCTCTCCCAGCCGGCGCTGAGCCTGGCGATCAAGGGGCTCGAGGAGAGCCTGGGCGGCCGCCTGCTGATCCGCAGCACCCGCAGCGTGCGCCTCACCCCGGAGGGGGAGTCGCTGGTGCCGCTGGCCAAGCGGCTGATCGCCGAGTGGGACAACACCGAGGAGCTGCTGCGCCAGCGCTTCACCCTGCAGCTCGGGCGACTGGCGGTGGCGACCATGCCGTCGTTCGCCAGCAACCTGCTGCCGCCGGCGCTGCGGGTCTTTCGCCAGCGCCACCCCAAGGTCAACGTCACGGTCCACGACGTGATCAACGAGCAGGTGATCGAGATGGTGCGCGCTCGCCAGGTCGAGCTGGGGCTGGTGTTCGAGCCCGAGGCCACAGGCAGCCTCTCCTTCGCGCCGCTGTTCCGCGACCGCTTCGTCGCCGTGGTGCCGGCCGACTCGCGCCTGGCCGAGCGGCCGAGCCTCGACTGGGCGACCCTGATGACCCGGGACTTCATCACCCTTCAGCGCCCCTCCATGGTGCGCCGGCTGCTCGAGCAGGCCCTGGAGGGCCGCGGGCTGGTGCTGCCGGCGAGCTTCGAGTGCCATCAGCTCGCCACCGTGGGCCGCATGGTATCGAGCGGCCTGGGGGTCAGCGCCGTGCCATCGCTGTGCATCGACCAGATGCAGGAGCTCGGCGCCGTCTGCGTGCCGCTGGAGGATCCGATCGTCGAGCGCGACGTCGGCGTGCTGACCTGGAACCGCCATGAGCTCTCGATCGCCGCCCTGGCCCTGCAGCGGGTGCTGGCCGAGACCATTCGCACCCCGGGGCTTGCGTCTCGTCGCTGAGCCCTTCAGCTGGGCAGCGTGCGGCCGATCCATTAGCATGAACGCCTCGTGAATCCCGTCAAGGAGACCGGCATGTCGACCCTCAGAGGGTTCGTGAGCCTCCTGCTGCTGAGCCTGACCACCCTGACCTGGGGGATCCCGCTGATCCTGCTGACGCTGGTCAAGCTGGTGACCCCGGGGCGCCGCTGGCGTCGCCGGGTGCTGACGGCCCTCAACTGGGTCGCCCTCAACTGGATGGGCAGCAACCTGTGGTGGATGCGCCGCTGGCTGCGTCCGCCCCTGGAGCTGCAGCTGCCCGACTGCCTCTCCCGGGACCGCTGGTGGCTGGTGCTCTCCAACCACCGCAGCTGGACCGACATCTTCCTGCTCTTCTTCGCCTTCCACCGGCGCATTCCCATGCCGCACTTCTTCGTCAAGCGGCAGCTGATCTGGATCCCCATCGTCGGGCTGGCCTTCTGGGCCATGGAGTTTCCCATGCTGCGTCGCCTGACCCGGGAGCAGCGCGAGCGCCACCCCCACCTGGCGCGGCGCGATCGCGAGGCCACCGAGCGCATGTGCCGCCACGCCAGGGAGCGGCCGATCGCCATCTACAACTTCGTCGAGGGCACCCGCTTCACCCCCGCCAAGCACGCGGCCCAGGGCGCCCCCTACCGCCATCTACTCCGGCCGCGTGCCGGCGGCATCGCCCAGGTGGTGAGCCTGCTCGGCGACCGGCTCGGCGGCATCCTCGACGTCACCCTGCACTACGACAACCCCGCACCGAGCTTCTGGGGCTTCCTCTGCGGCCGCGAGGGCCGCGTGGTGCTGGAGGCGCGGCGTCTGGAGGTGCCCGCCTGGATGCTCGAGGGCGACTATCACGACAACACGGACTACAAGGAACGCTTCCAGTCATGGCTCAACGCCCTGTGGCAGGACAAGGATCGCCGTCTCGACGCCCACCGCTGATCTGGCTGCTGATCGCCCTGACGGTGCTGCTGGCCGGCTGTGCCGGCCACAGCCGGGATGGCGGTAACGGCCGCGGCATCGCCGGCGAGTGGATCACCATCCAGCGCGGCGACACCCTGGGGCAGATCGCCCGCCGGGCCGACGTGCCATTAGTGCGCCTGAAGCGCTTCAACCCCGGCGTGGACGCCCGTCGCCTGGCGGTGGGCCAACGCCTGATGGTCCCCTCCCGCCGCGAGCGGGCACCCTCCGGCGGCCCCTATCGCTACCAGATCCGCCCGGGCGACACCTTCAGCGCCATCGGCCGGCGCTTCGGCACGACGCCGGAACGCATCCGCGCGGGCAACCCCGGCATCGAGCCCACCGAGCTCAGGGTCGGCCAGCTGATCCAGGTGCCGCTCAGCGGCGGCCCGACCCGCACGGCCGCCTCGAATGCCGCCAGCCCGAGCCCGTCCGCCCGGCCGGCCCGCAAGCAGCTGCCGGATCCCGGCGGCCTGCCCGCCTCGGCGCGTCGCTGGCCCTGGCCGCTGGACGACTATCGGGTGGCCCGCCCCTTCGGTACCGACCAGCGCGGCGCCCTGCAGCCGATGCTGCTGGCCACCGCGCCGGGCAGTCGCGCCAAGGCGGTGGCGGATGGCGAGGTGCGCTTCGCCGACAGCATGCGCCAACTCGGTCAGGTGGTGATCGTCCACCATGCCGACAACCTGCAGAGCGTCTATGCCCTCTGCAAGCGACCGCTGGTGGACAGCGGCCAGCGCGTCTCGCGCGGCACCCCGGTCTGCGAGGTCGGCCGCCACGACGGCGGGCCGCGCCTGCTCTTCGACATGCGCCACGGCGGCAAGCCCGTGGACCCCGCGCGGGTGCTGCGCTGAGCCCGGCCGGGCGGCGCGCGCCCCGGGCGTCACGCCATCGTCAAGGCCGCGTCGCGGGGCTGTCATGAACGTCGCCCATCCTCGGCGGTGTCAGGCCCGGTCGGGCCCGCCACCGTACGAGGAGCACCATGCGCATCTGCCTGGTCAGCGATACCTGGTTCCCCGATATCAACGGCGTCGCCCATACCCTCGGCCGCCTGAGTGCCGAGCTGCATCGACGCGGGGTGACGCTGCAGCTGGTGCGCCCGCGCCCCGCCGGGCCGGTGGCCCCGCGCCCCGAGGGCATCGCCTCGGAACTGCGCGTTCGCGGCCTGGCCCTGCCCGGCTATCGCGAGGTGCGCATCGGCCTGCCGACCGGACGCGCCCTCCAGCGCCTGTGGCGACAACAGCGCCCCCAGGCGATCTACCTCGCCACCCAGGGCCCGCTGGGCTGGTCGGCGCTGCGCATCGCCCGCCGGCTGGGCATTCCGGTGATCAGCGGCTGGCACACCAACTTCGACCACTACTGCCGCGACTACGGCCTGCCCTGGCTGGCACCGCTGGTGCTGCGCCGCCTGCGGCACTTCCATAACCGCACCGCGGCGACCCTGGTGCCGACCCATGCCCAGGCCCGCGAGCTCGGCGCGCAGGGCTTCGCCAACGTGCGCGTGATGGCGCGGGGCATCGACGGCGAGGCCTTCTCGCCGAGCCATCGCGACCCGGCGCTGCGCGCCGCCTGGGGCAGCGACGCCCACCGCCCGGTGGCCCTCTACGTGGGGCGCCTGGCGCCGGAGAAGAACCTGGCCCTGCTGCGCGACACCTTCACGGCGATGCTCGAGGCGCGCCCCGACCTGAGCCTGGTGGTGGTCGGCGACGGCCCCGGGCGCGCGGCCCTGGAGCGCGCCCTGCCCCAGGCCCACTTCACCGGCTTCATCGACCCCGAGAGCCTGATCCGCCACTACGCCAGCGCCGACCTCTTCGTCTTCCCCTCGCTCTCCGAGACCTGGGGCAACGTGGTGCTCGAGGCGATGGCCAGCGGCCTGGCGGTGGTGGCCTTTCGCCACGCTGCCGGCGCCGAGCTGATCGATCACGACCACAACGGCCTCGCCCTCGCGCCCGACGACCCGGCCGGCTTCCAGGCGGCGGCGGTCGCCCTGTGCCAGCAGCCGGCCCGCTATGCCCGGCTCGGGCGGGCGGCGCGCGACCGCGCCCTGGCCTATCGCTGGCCGGCGATCGCGGACACCTTCCTCTCCACCCTCACCCAGCCGCTGGAGGTCGACGATGAAGCCGCTCCCCCCTGCCGTGTTTGATCGCCTGGACCTCATCGAGTGGCAGCTCTGCCGCCGCCTGGTCGGCTGCAACGTCCACCGCCCCTGGCTGCTGCTGCTGCGCCTGGCCAGCCGGCTGGGCGACTGGCCGCTGTGGGTCGGGCTGATCCTCGCCCAGCCGCTGCTCGATCCCGTGCAGGGCGGACGCCGGCTGCTCGAATACACCGCCACCGCCCTGCTGGCCATCGCCGTCTACCGGGTGCTGAAGACGCGCCTGTGCCGCGAGCGTCCCTTCATCACCTTCACCGGGATCATCCGCTGCGGGGAACCCGCCCGGGACCGCTACAGCTTCCCCAGCGGGCACACCATGCACGCGGTGCTCTTCTGCGAGCTGACCGCCGTGCACGCCGCCTGGCTGCTCCCCTGGCTTGTGCCCATCGCGCTGCTGATCGCCATCTCCCGGGTGGGGCTCGGGCTTCACTACTTGAGCGACGTGCTCGCCGGCGCCCTGCTCGGCACGGGCTTCGCCCTGCTCAGCCTGGCGCTGTTCGGCTGAGGGACCGCCCCGGGCCAGGCGGCCTGCCGCGCTGGCCCGGGGCTCGGCGGGATGGCATCCTGAGCCGATGATCCGAATGCCCCCCTGCTCCGACGAGACCCTGCTCGAGTCGCCGCCCCTGGCGCGCTTCGCCGGCCTGCTGGGCGAGCCCGCCGCCACCGAGGCGCTGACGCGGCTCGATCGCGAGCTCGACTGGCAGCGACCGACCCTGCGCCTCTTCGGGCGCGAGCACCCGATCCCCCGCCACCAGGTCTGGATGGGCAGCCCCGAGGCGCGCTACCGCTACTCGGGGCGCGACTTCTGCCCCGAGGCCTGGCATCCCGCCGTCGCGGCCGTTCGCGATGCCGTGGTCGAGCGCCTGGCCGCCGCCGGCCAGCCGGCGCGCTTCAACAGCGTGCTGCTCAATCGCTACGCCGACGGCGAGGAGCGCATGGGCTGGCACAGCGACGACGAGCCCGAGCTCGGCGTCGACCCGCTGATCGCGGCGGTCAGCCTGGGCGCCGAGCGACCGCTGCGCTTTCGCTGGAAGCAGCGTGAGGCCACGGCGTTCAACGCCTGGCTGCCCCATGACAGCCTGCTCGTGATGGGGCCCGGGGTGCAGCGCCGCCTGCAGCACGCGCTGCTGCCGCGTCGCCTCCAGGGCCTGCGCATCAGCCTGACCTTCCGCTGGGTGCACCCGCCCGCCCCGACTGATCGCCGCTTCCTGCTCCCCATCCACTAATGCCCATGGCCTACGCAAAACGGCCACCCCGTTCGGGATGGTCGTCATGTGGTGCCGATGATAGATAACGGTATAAAGCCGTCAACGGTCGATCAGCCGCGGTAGTAGCCCGGGGCGACGAAGGGCATCTTGCTGACCGTCATCGGCAGGCGCTTGCCGCGCACCTCGGCATATACGGTGGTGCCGATCTCGGCGGCCTCGATGGCCACGTAGCCCATGGCCACCGGCCGACCGACACTGGGACCGAAGCCACCGGAGGTCACGCGCCCCAGGTGGCCGCCCTCGGCATCGAAGAGCTCGGTGCCCTCGCGCACCGGCGCGCGACCCTCGCCGAGCAGCCCCACCCGCTTGCGGTGGTGATCCTTCTCGGCCACCTGGTGCAGGATCAGGTCGGCGCCGGGGAAGCCGCCGGCCCGCTCGCCGCCGCGCCGGCGCGGCTTGCCGATGGCCCAGATCAGGCCGCCCTCGACCGGCGTGGTCTCGGTGTCGATGTCGTGGCCGTAGAGGCAGAGCCCGGCCTCCAGGCGCAGCGAGTCCCGCGCGCCCAGGCCGATCGCCTCGACCTCATCCTCGGCCAGCAGGCGACGCGCCAGGGCCTCGGTGTCCTCGGCCGCCACCGAGATCTCGAAGCCGTCCTCGCCGGTGTAGCCGCTGCGGCTGGCCCAGACCTCGATGCCGTCGATGGTGAAGCGGCCATGCTGCATGAAGACCATCTCGCAGGCCTCGGGACACAGCCGCTGCATCACGCTGGCGGCCTGGGGGCCCTGCAACGCCAGCAGGCCGCGGTCGACCACCTCTACCTCGTGATCCGGCAGCCCCCGGCGCAGGTGAGCGATGTCCTGCTCACGGCAGGCGGCATTGACCACCAGGTAGAGGTGATCGCCGGCATTGACCACCATCAGGTCGTCGAGGATGCCGCCCTCCTCGGAGGTGAACAGCGCATAGCGCTGGGTGCCCTCGGCGAGGCCGACGATATCGGCCGGCACCAGGGTCTCCAGCGCCTCGGCCGGGTTGGGGCCGCGCAGCAGCACCTGGCCCATGTGGGAGACATCGAAGAGCCCGGCAGCCTTCCGGGTATGCTCGTGCTCGCGTTTCACCCCCAGCGGATACTGCACGGGCATGTCGTAGCCGGCGAAGGGCACCATCTTGGCGCCCAGCTCCACGTGCAGGGCGTGCAGGGGGGTATGCTTGAGTTCACTCATGTCGTCGTCTCTCGTGACGAGGGGCCAATGCAAGAGAGGTGCCCCTCGGGGCACCTCTCCTGGCTTGCGCATCCCTCAGGATTTGTCGTGGTCCAGCTCCTCGCCCGGCAGGATATCCTTGCCGTCGAAGTAGTCACGGGCCAGCTTGAAGACCACCGGCGACAGCAGCGCCAGGGCGATCAGGTTGGGGATGGCCATCATGGCGTTGAAGGTGTCGGCCATCAGCCAGATGAAGCCCAGCTGCGCCATGGCACCCAGCGGAATCGCCAGCACGAACAGCACCCGGTAGAGCATGATCGAGCGGGTACCGAACAGGAACTGGAAGCACTTCTCGCCATAGAAGGACCAGCCGAGGATGGTGGTGAAGGCGAACACCGCCAGGGCCAGCGACACGATCTGGTTGCCCATGCCCGGCAGGGCCGCATCGAAGGAGAGCGCGGTCAGCGACGCCCCGGCCTCACCGGTCTGCCAGACACCAGCGGTCAGGATGACCAGGGCGGTGATGGTGCAGACGATGATGGTATCGATGAAGGTCCCCAGCATGGCGATCAGGCCCTGGCGCACCGGGTTCTTGGTCTGCGCCGCGGCGTGGGCGATGGGCGCACTGCCCAGGCCCGCCTCGTTGGAGAAGATGCCGCGTGCCACGCCGAAGCGGATCGCCGCCATCACCGCCGCACCGGCGAAGCCGCCGACGGCCGCATGGGGGTTGAAGGCATAGGTGAAGATCATGCCGAAGGCCGCGCCGATCTGGTCGGCGTTGACGACCAGCACGATCAGGCCGGCGAGCACGTAGAGGATGCCCATGATCGGCACCAGCTTGCCCGCCACCTTGGCGATGCGCTTGATGCCGCCCAGGATCACCGCGCCGGCCAGCACCATGATCACCACGCCGGTGATCCAGTGCGGCACGCCGAAGGTGGAATCCAGGGCGTCGGCCACCGAGTTGGACTGCACGGTGTTGCCGATACCGAAGGCCGCCACGGCGCCGAAGAAGGCGAAGGCGCCGCCGAGCCACAGCCACTTCTTGCCCAGACCGTTCTTGATGTAGAACATCGGCCCGCCGATGTGGTAGCCGGTGCTGTCGGTTTCCCGATAGCGCACGGCCAGCACCGCCTCGGCGAACTTGGTGGCCATGCCGACCAGAGCCGTGATCCACATCCAGAAGACCGCGCCCGGGCCACCCAGCGCGATGGCCGTGGCCACCCCGGCGATGTTGCCGGTGCCGATGGTGGCCGACAGGGCGGTCATCAGGGCGTTGAACGGCGAGATCTCGCCGTCGTCATGCTTCTCGGCTGCCTTGCCGGGTTCCGGCTTCTTGTCGCGACCGGCCCACATCAGCTTGAAGCCGGTACCGAGCTTGCGGATCGGCATCAGCTTGAGGCCCAGCTGCAGATAGAGACCCACCCCCAGCAGCAGGATGAGCATCAGGGGCCCCCACACCACGCCGTTGATGGCGCCGAATATACTGTTCAAGGTTTCCACGCGAATCTCCCTATTGTCTTCTTCACGCTTGTTGTTGTGATCTGCCGCTGGTGACGACCCGCCAGGCATGTCCGATGCCCGCCTTCCCCCTCTTGGCAGACGAGCGAACCGAAAAGACGAAACCGCATGGTCAGGTCGCTCTTCGACGAAAGATCGACAGGACGAACGCCTTCACGATAGCGGATCATGCCGCTGCTGCACCAGTCCGACGACCCGGGGGAAGCCCCTCGCCCGTCACCGGCCAGCAACCGACCATACCAGCCACAGGTTTCCGATCGGAAACGCGGCAAGCGTACTGTCGGTGTCGCCACGAGGCAAGAGGAGGTCGATCACTGGACGAACCCGACGTCTCCGACCACCCTAGTGAACGGGTCGAGGCGCGGTCGACCGCCCGCGTTACCCTCCGCAGGACTCGCCAAACGCCGCCAAGGGCGTTAGCATTCGCGGATCCGAAAACCTTTTTCGTATAGGAAATCATGATGAGCTCTATCCCCGCCAACCTGCGCTATGCCGAAAGCCACGAATGGGTCCTGGACAACGGCGATGGCAGCGTGACCATCGGCATCACCGACCATGCCCAGGAGGCGCTGGGCGACGTGGTCTTC